>NZ_JAUTAR010000001.1:862500-3262500 GCF_030818695.1 Chryseobacterium sp. SORGH_AS_0447
GAACGTCGTGAGACAGTTCGGTCTCTATCTATTGCGGGCGTTAGATGTTTGAGAGGGCTTGATTCTAGTACGAGAGGACCGAATTGAACAAACCTCTGGTGTATCAGTTGTACCGCCAGGTGCACCGCTGAGTAGCTATGTTTGGAAGAGATAAACACTGAAAGCATATAAGTGTGAAACTCGCCTCAAGATGAGACATCTTTTAAGGGTCGTGGGAGATGACCACGTTGATAGGCTACAGGTGTAAAGTTGGTAACAGCATAGCCGAGTAGTACTAATTACCCGTAGATTTATTGCCTATTGGTTCTCAATAAAGCCTTATAAGTGCAACCAAGGTTTTGCCTTTGTGATGAAATTTACCGATAAATTGATTTAAGGTTCAATGTTTAAAATTCAAAATGATAAACTTTGAACATACAACTAAAAACCTTAAACCTATATACAACCTTTAGGGTGGTTTTAGCGGTGGGGCTCACCTGTTCCCATTCCGAACACAGAAGTTAAGCCCACCAGCGCCGATGGTACTGCGAATAGCGGGAGAGTAGGTCGCCGCCAGTTTTTATTAAAAGTCTCATGCATTCATTTGCATGAGACTTTTTTTTGCTCAAGATTCAACATTCAACATTCAACATTCAAAATTCAAGGTTCAATATTCAAAGTTCAAGGTTTAAAGTGGATACTCACAAGACAGGAAAGATACAGCAGCAATCATAGCACAACAACCATTACAAAATCTTATCATTCATCATTTATCAATTATCAATTATCACTCATTGCTCATTACTTATCGTTTATTGCCCTAATTTTCCTTCTAACAGACTTACATTTAAATATCGGCATCTCCCTAGCCCCGATAGTAGCATATACCCCGCAGCAAGTGGTGGAAAGCGAGGCACCAGCCAAGGAAAAGCCAAGGCGTGAGGAGTAGAAGCAAATAGCGGGAAATTGCTCCTGAAAAGAATAGTGATGCTCCAACAACAGCTTTTAATATTTTACACATAATCTAAAATCACCTTTATAATGCACCAATCGTAAAAACAATACGGCTGCTGTAAGTACCTGTGGGAATGGTGACAGATACGCCGGCTAATTCCAGCTGAACCGGAATATTGGTATAGGAAGCCAAAGCCAGAACCGCTGTTATTCTGAATAATTCAACATCAGTGGTCAAAGGGATATTGGTATAGGTCGTTCCGCCGGTAATCGTACATGTTGTGCATGATGTTGTTCCGTTGCCGGTACGCCGTGCACGTAAAAGAAGGTTTGAATTCCAAGTAGGATTAGCTTCATAATGCATGGTTACCTTTCCATTTCCCAAAACTAATGGGACGGAAGCGTTCAGGAGAATTTCGTTGGACGCACTTTCATAAGTTCCGGAATAGTTATTTCCGGCTTCTGTGATGGCCGGAATATTTACCACCCAGTTTGTTCCACCGACGGTTAATGTCCTCTGGGATTTTATTTGTGAGAATAACAGAAAAAGGACAGGTAAGATGATTTTTTTTATATGATTGTTCGGCAGTAATTTCATTTGTTTCTTATTCGGTGATGGTATAGGTAATAACTATAGGAGTATTGGATCTGGCGGTTACATTAGCATAAGAATTTGTAGTTAATGTTATCGTTAACTGATGCCCATTGTTGGTTCCGTTCCCGGTAAAAGCTCCGCCAATTCCACTGATGATGGTTTGCGCTGCAGTTGTCAGGGTTGTTTGCGCGGAAGGTGTTCCCAAAGTACCACCTCCCGATCCGGAAGCTGCGGCTGCCTGAATTCTGATATCAGTTCCCGGAATTACCTGGTTAACGGCAGCGGTAATTCTTCTTGTAACACCTGAGGTCGCAATGGCAGAAGTATAATTGATCCATTTTGTTGTATTAGCTGCAGGAACAATTATCGGGTTTCCGGCTTCGGTAGGCGCTGTATAGTTCAGGCTGATGGTTCCTGCAGGTTCCACATCCATTAATGTTACAACAGGCAATGTTAAGGTAACTGTTCTGTTGCCTGTGGTCTGTGAAAATAGAGAACAGGAAAGCAATAGGCTGAGAACAAAGGTGAGTTTTACCATATTCAATTTATTTTTTGCTATAACTTACCCTGATTGATTCCTGTTGAAATTTGACCTCCGTCTGCTGTTTGATAACATGGAATGTAACCATCTTTGTTTCCGAAGGTTTTAAATGAAGCTCACACTGCTCTATTGGAATTTTATATTTTTTGTCGAGGCCGTTTCTGTAAATTTTCACCTTCCATTCGCCGGGGCGGAGATAGGTAAAATCAAAAGGTTCTCCCAAGGCTGCCATTTTCCGGTACGTTTGGTCGCCATTCGAAGTTTCTACAATAATATAATCTTTTTTCTTTTTATCTTTTATTGACGGTAGCTGGGCAAAACTGGGCTGTCCGGTTTCAGAATAGTCTATGGTTCCCTGAATGATTGCCGCTTCAGTAAGACCGAAATTGAAAGTGTTTTCTTTACCTGTTAAATGCAGAGAAGCGGGAATATTCACATTTGGAATATCATTGATGTTTATGGTCGAGCGGTCAATCTCCAGTACATAATCTCCGGGAACTATATTTTTAAATGTAAAATTTCCGTTTTGATCTGTTATCGATAAATGATTTCCAAGCATCAGCCGAATGCCTTCCACCTTTTTAACCCCGAGATTACTGATATTTCCGTAAAGAGTGGTATAGTCTGCTTTTTTTTGCGTAGGAAGATGCAAGCGTAATGTGTAACGGAGAGAAAAAATAAAATCTTTGTTTCCCAGTTCTCCGCGCTGTAAAGTGTATCTGCCCGAAAGATCAACTTCATGTCCCGGAGAAATCTGCTGATGATATAATAGTTCAAATAGGTTCCGGTCTGCAAAGTATTCCTCAGGCATATAATTGTTCTGATAAAACACGCTGAAACTGCTTTTGTCTGAAAAACGGTTTAATATCCTGGCTCCGTAATATACCTGTTTCTGGTTGGGCATCTGATACCGTGAAGTAATAGCGTAGCTTCCGTATAGATTAAATGAAGTCCTGAATTTTTCGAAACTGATATTCGCCGTGTAGAAACTCGAGTTTCCTGAAAACCCTAAAAGATAATTATCTGTTTTGCCGAACTGACCCTGCAAGTTTATCTGAAAGATCCCCAGCTGCTGATCAAGGCTGAGCCGGAAAAACCTTTCTTTATAATCGAATTCTTTGGGCATCAGCCGGTCTTCATAACGCTGAAATCCGCTGTAGAGCATTAATGATCCGTTTTTATTATATTTATATTGGATTCCATACTGAAGATATTTCCTATAAGGCGCTGCCAGAAATAAAGTATCCCGCTGAAAATTCTTGGCATCCTGTACATAATTAGCCATAATATTAATTTTTCTGAAAATTTGGTATTGAAAATTGCCGTTGAAGGTACTGGTATTGTTGAAATATCCTGCATATTCCGGGCTGGTCCGCATATACATCATGTTGCCGCTGATTTTATCGAGACTTACAACGGTTTGAAGCATCGATGCATTTCCACTTGTTTTATCGGTTTTGCTGAAAGATACCTCTCCCGAAACTTCGATATTTTTATTAATTTTAAATTTACCTGTCACATAAGGAAGATGGGCATTTGAATCTAACCGGAAGGTTGAAAACCCAAATCCTGTATTTTCTGTTCTTGGGATTTTGTATAAATAACCGGCAGTAATTTCGGATTCTCCGGTGATTTTATACTTTGTATAAACATTGAATTCATCTTTGATATCCCTGAAGAATCTCGGGTGGTTATAAAATCCTCCAAAACCGAATTTTTTCGTATTCAACCGGACTTCCATTCCCCGGCCGTATCTTGCATATTCCGTTAAGAAAGAAGAAGAATAATTTTTATCTCCCGCATGAACAAATACATGATCTCTTTTAAAATTTACAAAATATTCTTCGTAGGGCGTAAAAGAATTGAATTCGATGGGATTTCTAGTGACAGCATGAAATTCGATGAGATTTTTATGATCTTTATCCAGACTTCCTTTTCCGTACAGTTCGCCCTGAAATCCGTCATGATATTCGCCACGGTTCTGCATTCCGATAAAAGAAACCGATGCAGCCACCGGCAACCGGTGAAAAATATCCTCTTCACCAGGATTCGTGGAAATCACTTTAATACTGCTGTACGCACTTTGATTTTCCTTGGGATAGTCTGCAGAATATACTGAGAGATTTACATTCTGATATTCATTTTTTCCCAAGGCCGGATCGGTATTTTTCGTTACTGTAATTATTCTTTCTTCCCCTGCTGATAGTGTAATAGCTGCCTGATGGTCAATAACTGCATTTTTGCTTTCCAATACCAGGTTTTCCAAAACATTTCCATTGTTTTTTAAATGGAAAGTGGATGTAATGATTTCCCCGGCTTTTACAAATTCAGGAGAACTTAGAGCAGTTAAGGAGATTTGTCTTTTACCGGCAACCATAAATCCAATTTGCTTATTAAATTTTTCACTGCTGTTTTTTCCTATACCTTTTAATCTGACGAAATATTTACCTTGCGGAGTTTCCACTGCAATTTTCAGAGGGACGATATACACACTTTTTCCGTTGCCTGGAATTTCTGCTTCCCCCTGTTGAACGACAGGAATAATAAAGGAGTCTGAAGTTTCTATCTGCAGATCATATCGTTGGGTTTCATTAGTAGGATTTTCGAGAATAAAGGAAACAGAGGTAATTGTTCCCGGCGGTAAACTATCTTTTTTGTCTACAAAATCTTTTTGTTGGGAAAAGGTGAGTACCGGAAAGAGTGAGAATATATATAATTTAAATTTTTTAATCATCCTTTACTTCTAATTCCACAGTAAGGGCGAAAACATTCTCATCATCATCGGTAGCAATGAGTACGGCGTTATATCGGGCAGGAGGGATTTTTTCAAGAGGAATTGGAAATGATTTTGAGGTCTGTGGCAACAATCCCATCGCCTGGCTTGAAAAAGTCCCGATTTTCTGTCCGCTGGTGTTATGATAAAGTTCAACAGCTACCGTCGGTTTGCAGTATAGATTCCCCTTATTGGAGATAGCCACATTCAGAAACCTGCTTCCGCCTTCCTTTTCTATTTTTACCCCTTCAAATTTCAGTTCCGGTTTTGCTTTTTCGGAATCCAGATCGGTAATTACCTGTACAGCATACCGTATCACCGAAGAAATGCTTACTCCCTGTGTCTTCTCATCAGGTCGTATATCTTCTACAGGCTCTACAATAACAACACTCCAATAACTTCCGGAAGCAATAACCTCATCTGGAATAGTAATCTCATAAAGAATCTCTGTTTTTTCCTTTGGCTTAAGACTGACCAGATTGGTATTCATACGGATCCACCCAGTATTGGTTCTGCTATTGCTTCCCGGCTTCAAGTACTGGATCGTACCATCCGATTCATAGCTGAAATCCTGAAGAAAAAGTTTTATATTCTGAGGTTGTTTACCATTATTTTCAATAGCAATTTTTCCCCGGTAGACTTTTCCTTTTTCTACTTTGTGCAAGTGGGATAATCCGTTAAGAACCACAATGCCCGCTTGTAAAAAACAGAACTGAAAGAAAAAGATCAGCAATAGCGATATACGCTTTATCATAATCATGTAAAGTTTAATTGTAATTGTTGGCAATAAAAATCCTGAAAGAAACTTTACCGTGTTTCTTTCTTAGTCCAATCTGAAGAACAGTGAATGTTAGTTGTCTGAAATAGTATAGGTAACAGTAGCTACTGTAGTGGCGGTTGCCTGCAGGTCTGCGTATACGGCAACACCGCCGGGACCGCTTCCCGGAGCCAGGGAATACGTAAGATTATGACCGTTATTTGCACCATTTCCCGTGTAAGCGCTTCCGATGCCTGAAATAATGGTCTGGTCTGCGGCACTTAGCGTAAGTTGGGCGGCCGGAGTTCCCAGGGTACCTCCTCCCGCACCGGTAGCTGCAGCTGCAGTTACCCGGATATCGATACCGGGAATGATGGCATTTAATTTTACGGAAACGTTGCGTGTAGGATCGGCAACCGATTTAATGGAAGAATAGTTGAGCCACAAGGTATTGTTGGCAGCATTGGCGACAACGGGATTACCGGCTTCGGTAGGGGCTGTGAATCCTAAGGTAATATTCTTGGTAGCGGCCGGTTCGATGTCTACCAGCGCGACTTCAGGAACAGAGATCGTTATCGTGTGATTGTCGGTGTTGGTGTCTTGTGCACTGAGGCCTGTAGTTGCGGCCAATGCAGCGAAAGACAAAGCAAGGGTAAGTTTAAATCTTTCCATGGTGATATATTTTGTGAAATGAAATTAATAAAATTCAGCATTATATAAAAGTTTTTTAACAATAAAATTCATCCTTATGATTTCGATATCAATTTATTAGTAAAATAATTCGTAACGAAATTTTCAGGAATATTAGTCAAAAATGGTTTTATAATTTTATGACTGAAGTCAAGTTTGCAAAATTTTTTATTGACCTAAAGGTGAAACGTAAATATATTTCGCTGAAAGCAGGGAAAGAGAATAGCAATGTCCCATTGTTTTATGAACCTTAACCCGTTGATGATTTTCTGATAGGCAACGTAAAATGAATGGGAAATTTGGGATAAATTATTTCTAAAAATAATTTTAAAGAGTAATATTTAAAACCTGCTCAGGATTCCCCAATGGATTTTTATATCATTGAACTTAAAAGGATTTCCAAACTCGTTACCGTTCGAAAGCTGGAAGCTCATCAGACCGATCGGAATGAAGAAATTAAAGCCGAGACCTACACTATAAAGCTTGGGCCTGACGTTGAGCGATTTATTGTTAAGCTGCCCATACTGCCCGAAGACATCAAAGAATGCCTGGCTCCCGATCAGGTATCGATACTCCAGTCCTCCGTAATAATAAAAGTCGGCCGCCAGGGAGTTTTCGTTGAACCCCCGCATGGAATTCCAGCCTCCGAAGCGGTACAGTTCATTCGCCGAAAAATCAATCTTCGAGTCCATCATGGCGCCTTCCGCTTTGATGTTCAGGAAGTGGTTGCCGTTGATGTGGTAATTATGCTCTCCGAAAAAGTAAAACTGGTTTTGCGGTGCGGTAATGTTATCTTTAGTATAAGTCGTCGTCAGGTAATCATACCCGCCGTTGATTTTCGTTTTGTAAAGGAAAAGGTCGATATCCGTAGGTTCTACCATTTCGAACCAGATCCCGATTCCCTTTTTGTTATAATCTTTCCCCTGAACATAGAGGGTATCGATAATGCTGGAGCTTTCAAAAGTTCCTCTCAGACCGATTTTGTTCCGGGAATTGATGTGGTAATAAAATGCGGGAAGTGCCTTCACATTCGCAAAAGTGGAATCCTGCCGGAAAATATTTACTTTCATATTCAATCCGACATTGGATTTGAAAAGGTAAGGAATATCCGTCTGCAGATCGAACGTCTGTCCTTTATCCGGATTCCGCTGCCAATATAAATTTACGGTTTCAAAACCGTTGAAAATATTCCTGAAATTTACATTCAAAGTACCGTTCAACGTGAATTTATCGGTCTTGTCATTCCCGAAACCGATCACCCCGTCGAAACTGTTTGTCTTTTTCTTTTCCATGAAAAGATAAATGCTCGTCGAATCTTTGGTAAACAAGGTTTGCGGCGGCCGTTCCAAGGTTACAAACTGATGGCTCTGAAAACTTTTATTAATGGCAATCAGGTTTTTGTCGTCATAGGTCTTTCCCTTGAATTCCTTTTCCAGATTTTTAATGAATCTTTTGGGAACGCTGGTGTAGCCTTTCACCACAAAACCGTCAATGGTTCTTTTGTTGTTTTTATTAATATCCAGCTCTACAACAGGATACCCGTTTTTCTGGCCTTTGTATTTGGATTTGATCCTGCTGAACGCAAATCCGTCATCAATATAGGTTTTATTAATCCTCTTTTTCGTAGAATCCAGATTTTTCGTAAAGAACTCTTTTTGAATATTCGTCCGTCGAGCAATAGAATCTGAGAGGCTAACGTATGTCTGATTGAAATTTTTTCCCTTATCGTAAACAATTTCCGTACTGTCGCTCTTTTTTCTTACTTCTTTCAGTTGGGTGAAAAAGTAATTGGTTTGCGCCAGAGAATCTAAAAATTTCACGGCTGAAACAGAATCTTTTACTTTTTTCCTCACTTTCGTTTCCGAATCGATCAGGAAATAAGATTTCTTCTGCGCCTGGACGAAAACGCAAAACAGTACAAAAAATATTTTCAGAAACAGTTTCAAGCTTTAAATTATTAAACCATTTGGTTATTTTTGAGAAATTAAGTTAACTCGCCGAGAATCTAGTGGCCTAAAATAATAGGAATGTTATTTTTGTTTAAATAACTGAATTTACGCCAGTTTATTATATTTCTTCATTAAATTCTCATAAGTTCCCTGTGGCAGGATCCATTTCAGAGGAACTCCGATTTTCTGCCCGAACTTACCGAAATAGTAATGCGCCTTCCATTTCTTTTTAGCTAAAAGTCCGTCTACATATTCTGCGACTTCCAGCGGTTCCGTACCATCGCCGACATGGGAATTCATCAGGGCATACACTTTATCAAAAACATTTTTATACGGTTCCGAAACTTTTGTTCTTACACGGTTTTCAGCAATATTCGTTTTTATGTCGCCCAAATGTAAGGAGCACACTTCAATATTCCATGGATAAACCTCGTATCGCATGGCTTCCGTCACTTTATCCAAAGCCGATTTCGAAGCGGAGTAAAACCCGCGGAACGGCAGTCCCATTTCACTTCCGATACTGGACACATTGATAATCTGCCCGAATTTATTTTCGCGCATCTTAGGCATCACGGCACTCATCATCTGCACGGCACCTACCAGGTTCAGGTTAAATAATTTCAGAATATCTTCTTTCGAAGAATCTTCCACGGAACCCACCATTCCCATTCCTGCATTATTGATCAGGACATCAATCCGGGTCTCTGTTTTCAGCACCTCGGCAATTGCCTGCTGTACCGCCTGGTTATCCGTAACATCCGTCGGAATCGATTTGAAATACGGGCTTTCGGTAGACTTTCTGCTCAGGCCGTAAACCCGATGGCCTTTTTTTCCGAAATATTCCGCTAAAACAAAGCCGATTCCCGATGAAGTTCCTGTGATGATTATTGTTTTTGACATTCGTAATTAAATATTGATATAAATAGGGAGGAAACGAATTTTTTCCCGGTTTTAAAATTATTATTTTTCGCTGGTTTTCTATATAGAATACAGCTTCAGCAAATGTAAAAAAAGAAAACGGAACTCCTTCATTTATTAATCCTGAAATAAAGATCCTTAAGGACGTTTCCAGAAATATTTTAGTCTAGATTATCGGTCGGATAATAACCTTAAAATAAATTTAATCTTAATCCGGAATGGTTTATAAAAGAAATAATTATCTTGATTGTCTATGTTGCTGATGCATAATGTTTTAATTTTTGTGGTAGCTCAGCATTGATTCACCGGGATAAAATTTTTTAATAAAAGCGCAATGTAACCTTAATGATTTCTGCGGTAGCGCTGTTCTAATTTTGCATCAGCTTAAATCAAGGATTTTATGAATGTATTTAAAATCCCCATCTCGGTAAATTATTTTACAGGAAGGGTATTACTTATTGGTGCAATAACCGCTTCACCGCTATTTCTGGCTCAGAAAAAAGACAGCTTAAAAGAAAGAAGTCTGGAGGAAGTTGTGGTCGTGGGATACGGAACACAGAAAAAAAGCAAGGTATCCGGAGCCGTTACAGAAGCTTCATTAGACAAATTAACTTCCAGATCGTTATCCGGAGTAGGAGAAGTGCTCCAAGGAAAAGCTGCCGGTGTTACCGTAGTAAATGAAGGCGGGGATCCTAACGGTACTCCCAGAGTGAACATCCGCGGTTTAGGAGGGATAAACGGAGAAACGCCGCTGTATGTCGTGGACGGAGTCGTTTTTAACGGAACGCCTTCTATTAATCCCAATGATATTCAGGACATTTCCGTTCTTAAAGATGCTTCTGCAGCCATTTATGGGGCACGATCATCGGGAGGGGTTATCTTAATTACCACGAAAAAAGGGAAGAAAGGAAGCCTGACGGTAGATTTTGATGTAAAATACGGATTGAATCAGGCTTGGAAAATAAGAGAAGCTTTAAATGCAGCCGAATTTCAGGATGTGATGTATAAAGCTTATGAAAATGCAGGAAAACTGAACAGTTTACCGATGGCTTTCAACCCCAATCTCTATCCGGATGGAAGAGTGACGAGAACAAACTGGATGAAAGAGATTTTCCGTACGGGTGCTATCCAGGAATATAACGTGAACGTAAGCGGCGGAAATGAAAAATCGAGGTATTTCGTTGGCATGAATCACAGAAATCTAGAAGGGATTTTATTGAATACACAGGCCAAAAGATACAATTTCAGAGTCAATTCCGAACACAAAGTGAAAGATTGGCTGACCATCGGTGAAAACATGTATTATAATTATTCCGATGGAAATTCGGCGGATACCAGAAGTGCGTATACCGGTGCTTTGGTCGCTGCCATGTATTATCCACCCAATGTTTCCGTATATACCCCGTCGGGAGCTTATTCGGGACTGCCGGTTAATGTGGCCGGAGGTTACGGAGACGTTATCAATCCGGTGGCTTATCTCCAGCGAATTAATATAAAAAATCCGACTCATGAAATCCTGATCACCCCGTACGCAGAGATCATGCTGGCAAAAGACCTGAAATTCCGTTCCAATTTCTCTCAGACTTTTAGAATAGGGAATGTCAAGAATTTTACGGCAAGGGTGTTGGAAGTGGGTAAAATATTCGATACCAATAATCTGGAATACCAGTCCAACAATTCTTCCACCGCTCTCGCGGAGCAGCTTCTTACCTACAAATTTGCTCCGGGTAAGCATAACTTCGATTTCCTTACCGGATTTACTTTCCAGAAAACAATCGATGAGGGTTTTATGGCAAAAGCCTATGATTTCAGAAGTGAATCGGAAACCTTTCAGTATCTTCAGAATGCAGCAGATACCAATAAAGATATTTCCAGTTACCGATACAGGCAATCGTTGGTATCTTATCTGGCAAGGATAAATTATGATTATGCCGGCAAATATATTGTGAGCGTGTTGGGAAGGCGCGACGGCTCTTCCCTCGTAGCACAGCAGAACCGTTTTGCTAATTATTATGCGTTGTCCGGGGCCTGGGTGGTAACTAAAGAAAACTTCATGCAGGGCATCGACTGGCTTTCCAATCTAAAGTTCAGGGGAAGTTACGGTATTCTTGGGAATTTGGGAGGCATTTCATCCCAGGCAGTAAATCCGCTGATGACCCGATACAATAATGTGGTCTTCGGGCAGGATCCCTCTCAAAATATTGCCTACTACGCCACCACCCGTCCGAATCCGGATCTGAAATGGGGGAAATCTGAGCAGACGGATTTGGGAGTAGATGCTTCATTCCTGCACAACAGTCTTTCTGTTCAGTTTGACTATTTTATTAAAAATTCCAGGGATCAGATCTTTAATGTAAGTCTTCCAAGTACTTCCACATATTCCAATCAGTATGTAAATGCGGGATTATTTGAGGACAAAGGTTATGAAGTGGGAATCAATTACAACAGCAAAACCCAAGGAGATTTTACCTACTCAATAGGTGCGGTATTCAGTCAACTAAGAAACACGGTGAAGCAGTTGGCCGGGGTGGATGAAATCTTTATCAATGATAATGGTGTACGAGGGGTGTTAAAGCCAACAAGGGTAAAAGTAGGAGATCCGTTGTATTCATTTTACGGATACCGGACAGGAGGGATTTTCCAGACGCAGGATGAGATCAATAATTATAAAGATGCCAACGGAAACCTCATCCAGCCCAATGCCAAGCCGGGAGACATTAAATTCCTGAAAAAAGACGGCAATACCGGAACTCTGAACAACAATGATTTTGTAAACCTCGGAAGCCCATATCCTAAATTTTCCTATGGACTTTCCTACAACATGGCGTGGAAAAACTTTGATCTGAATGTATTCTTCCAGGGTGTTTACGGAAACAAAATATTCAACGGATTTAAGTTTGTTTCACTGAATCCGGGAGGAACGGGACAGAACTACAACATGGACCGCGATATCCTGAATGCTTGGACCCCACAAAATACGGATACCGATATTCCAAGGCTGGTACAGGGCGATCCAAGCGGAAACTATTCCAAGGTATCGGACTTTTATGTGGAAGACGGATCTTATCTGAGACTGAAAAACTTTACGGTCGGATACTCGTTCCCGAAAGACCTTTATAAAAGGCTGGACATTAATAAGCTGAGGATCTATGTGACCACGAATAATCTGTTCACTATCACAAAATATACAGGCTTTGATCCTGAAGTGGGAATGAACTCTTACGGAGTAGATACGGGAAGGTATCCTCAGGCACGTTCATTTATTTTCGGGGTGGAAGTCGGACTATAATTTTTAACCATTAAAAGAAGAGAAAAATGAAAATTTTCAATAAAATATTTTTAATATCCGGAATCGCTGCCATGCTTTTATCATGTACGGGAGAGCTGGACGTTCAGCCGGAAGGAACTCCTACCGAAGCGAGTTTCTGGAAAACGGAAAACGACCTCATCACAGGAGCGAATGCGATGTACAGGCCGCTTGCTGACAGTGAATTTTACGGAAGAGGCCTTTTCTGGTTCATCAACGCCAGTGATGATATGGTAACGGGAAGATCTAAAAGTGAACCTGATAATGCCAAAAATTTCAGCAGCAACTATATTGCCGCCGGAGACTTGGAAACCCAATGGAATAAAAGATACACTGTGATCGGAGTCGCTAACCGGGTCATCCGGAATATCGACAATATTCAGACTTCAACGGCGGTGAAAAACAAATATCTTGGGGAAGCCCTGTTTATGAGCAGCAGAATGTATTTCGAACTTGCTTATAACTATGGAAATGAAAAAGCCGGAGTTCCTATTGTAGACCGTACCAAAGATCCGGATCCTAATCCTGTTCCGAGAGCAGCTAACGTAATGGAAAATTACAATTACATTGTTCAGGACCTGAAAAAAGCTGCTGATCTACTTCCATATCAGGAACAGCTTCCGGCAAAAGATTACGGTAGACCGCATAAAGCAGCTGCCTGGGCTTTGTTGGCAAAAGTGTACCTGTTTATGAAAGACTGGCAGAATGCAGCGTTCTGGGCGAATGAAGTGATGACTAAAGGGAACAGGAACCTTCTGTTCAATTATGCGGATGTTTTCAAAGCAGAAAATAATTACAGCTCAGAATATATCTGGTCGGTACCAAGTACACCCAAGTTCAATTCCGTAGGAAGCATTCTTCCGGGAGTTATGCTGGAAAACAAAGGTTGGGGACAGTATAATGGCTGGGGATATTTTCAGCCTACCAAAGAATTGTATGATGAATATGAAACGGGAGATTTAAGAAGAAGCGCTACGATTCTGAAGCTGGGAGATAAATTCACTTTCAACGGTACGGAAAGAACCTATGCTTCTACCAATTCGCTTACCGGATATCAGTTCAACAAATACATGGATGCCTTTAAATACGCGCTGAACAGTGGCCACGTAAGTGCTAACGGAGATTATCCGTGTACCGATCTTGCCGTTCCGATCATGCGTTATGCCGAGGTTATTCTGATCAGGGCGGAAGCTTTGCTAATGATGGGGCAGAATGCCGACCAGGAAATCAACAGGATCAGAGTTCGTGCAGGATTATCTCCTAAAATAGGATGTACCCTGGCAGACCTGAAGCATGAAAGACGTTGCGAGCTTGCCGGCGAATGGGCAGACCGCCACCGGGATCTTGTGCGTTGGGGCGATGCGCAGGCCAGTTACGCAAAACCGCTGCATGGCATCAACGGGCAGACCGTTTGGGCAGCCAGAAATTTTAATCCTTCGGTACACAACGTCTGGGCAGTTCCGCAGGTAGAAATTGTTAACAGCAAAGGGGTAATCAAGCAAAACGAAGGCTGGTAAAATTTAATTTAAAATATAAACCGCAATCATCACGGAACTATTCGTGATGATCGGTTTTTCTAAAGACAATATGAAGATATTTAAAATATGGATAGCGTTGGCCGTTGGGATCTGGTCGCAAAATCATGCACAGAATTATTTGAATTATAGGGTAAGCAACGCCCATTCGCATAACGATTATATGCAGGATGTCCCTTTCTGGGATGCTTATTATGCCCATTTCGGATCTATTGAAGCCGATGTTTTCCTTGTGAAGGGTGAGCTGTGGGTAGCTCATACGGAAAAAGACCTTTCTCCGGACAAGACATTGGAAAATATGTACCTCAACAATATTTCCAGGCAGATCAAACTGAATAAAGGACACATCTATAAAGATAATCAGAAGCTCCAGTTGCTGATCGATATTAAAAAAGATGCAAAAGCTAGTCTGGCAGCCCTGATCACTGAATTAAAAAAATATCCTGAAATTACAGGAAACCCTGAAATAAAGATTGTAATAACAGGAGACCGGCCGAAACCTGAGGATTTTAAAAGCTATCCGGATTACCTGTACTTCGACGGAAACCCTGATATAACTTATACAACGGATCAACTGCAAAGAGTAGGGATGTTCAGTTCCGATTTTACGGATCTGGTGAAATGGAGCGGGAAGGGAATCCCAAGAGATGAAGAAACGGCAAAGATCAGGAATGCAGTTGAAAAGGCACACGCCCAAAACAAAGCCGTACGCTTTTACGGAGCACCCGATTTCACAAATGCCTGGATAAACCTGATGGACTTGGGAGTGGATTATATCAATACCGATCATATTCCTGATCTTAAAAAGTTTCTGAACACAATCCCGAAAAACTTTTATAAAAATAGCAAAGAATACAGCACATACGCACCTACTTATGAGACCGACGGGATTCATAAGAAAGTAAAAAATGTAATCCTGCTGATCCCGGACGGAACATCTCTTCCTCAATATTATGCTGCTTTTACAGCTAATAAAGGAAAGCTGAACGTATTCAATATGAAGGCGACGGGATTATCCAAAACGAGTTCCTACAATGCCTATATTACCGATTCGGCTCCGGGATCCACAGCTTTTGCAACCGGCGTAAAAACCAAAAATACATTTGTTGGAGTCGATGCGGCGGGAAATCCTTTAACCCAGATTCCCGATATTATTGCTGAAAAAGGAATGGTTTCCGGGCTGATTTCAACAGGAGATGTTACCGATGCGACACCTGCAGATTTTTATGCCCATTCGGATAACCGGAACAGCTCGGAGCCGATTCTGAAAGATTTTATCAGTTCTAAAACTAAAATTCTGATCGGCGGACCTTCCGGCGGATTAACAAAGGAAACGGAACAGAAATTCAAAGAAGCAAAAATTGACATTTACCATGATTTGAAATCAGTAGGGAAAATGAACGGCCGCACCTTGGTGGTCGATCCTCTGGCATCCAGACGGATAACCAATGGAAGGGGAAGCTGGCTGGCTGATGCTTTTGATCTGACCCTGAATAATCTCAAATCCAATGAAAAAGGCTTTTTCATGATGGTGGAAGCTTCACAAACTGATGGAGGCGGGCATAGCAATAACATCGGACAGCTGGTTACCGAATTGCTGGATTTCGATGAGGTCGTAGGAAAAGCCATGAAGTTTGCTGATGAAAATAAAGAAACACTTGTCGTTGTATTGGGCGATCATGAGACCGGAGGGCTCAGCCTGCTGGACGGAAGCCTAAAAGAAGGCTGGGTGTTCGGAAACTTCAGTACGAATGATCATACCTCATTGCCTTCCAGTGTATTTGCTTATGGTCCAAATTCCAAAGAATTTACCGGATTTTTTGAAAATACGGAAATTTTTAACAAAATACTGGCTGCCTACGGTATTCAGAAATAGGAAATCGATTATTTTTGATAGGAAAAGGCTGCCTAACATAAGGCAGCCTTTCTCATTTATTTTAGATTAATATTTTAATTGGTATCACGGGTTAAAATTTTTTCAAGATCCTGCCAAAACATCGGATATGATTTTTCAACAACATCTTCGTCTTCTATATTCAGTTCCTTGATTAGACAGAACGGCGCAAAACTCATCGCCATCCGGTGATCCTGATAAGTTTTGATCGAAATGTTTTCCTGGGGTTCACCGAAACTTATCGATTTGATGGTTGAATCCGTGATTTCAGTTTCCGCTCCCAGTTTTTGTAATTCGTTGTATAAAGCCAGCAGCCGGTCGGTTTCTTTTACTCGCAAAGTTCCTAATCCTGAAATCTCGAATGGAATTTTCAGAGCCGATGCGGTCACACAAAGCGTCTGGGCAATATCCGGGCAATTGTTCATATCCAAAGCAATCTTTTCCGGAAACTGGAAATCTTCTACAGGCTGAAGGGTAACCTTATGTTCTCCTTCCGTAAAAATTGTTTTAATGCCGAAAAATTCCTCATAAATGTTGGCAATGGTAGAATCTCCCTGGGTGGAAGTTTTATAAAAGCTTTTCAGGTGCATAATTTCCCTTCCCAATGCAGCAAAGGAATAAAAATAGGAAGCAGAACTCCAGTCGCTTTCCACTTCATAGCTGATGACGGATGACGGATATTCGATAAACGGTTCAACTTTGATAACATTTCCGGTAAAGCTTGCCTGAATACCGGATTTCGCTAAAATATCCAGTGTCATTTCGATATAGGAACGTGAAGTAATTTCGCCGACAAGGTTGATTTGTAATCCGTTTTCCAGTTTTCCGGCAATCAGCAGGAGAGAAGTGATGAACTGGCTGGAAATATTCGCCGGAACGTCTACCTGGGTTTCGGTAATTTTTCTTCCCATAATCTTTAGAGGCGGATATCCTTCATTTTCCAGATACTCGATTTCTACACCAAGATTTTGTAAAGCTGTCACCAGGTTTTTAATGGGTCTTTCCTTCATTCTTTTCGAACCTGTCAGAATGGTTGTTTTCCCATCCTGGATCGAATAATACGAGGTCAGAAAGCGCATGGCTGTTCCCGCGTGGTGGATGTCGACCGTTTCCG
This sequence comes from Chryseobacterium sp. SORGH_AS_0447, assembly GCF_030818695.1. Taxonomy (NCBI): domain Bacteria; kingdom Pseudomonadati; phylum Bacteroidota; class Flavobacteriia; order Flavobacteriales; family Weeksellaceae; genus Chryseobacterium; species Chryseobacterium sp. SORGH_AS_0447. The sequence goes on from NZ_JAUTAR010000001.1 coordinate 879,507, forward strand.
TATCTTCAGAAAGGGCTTTTTTCAACAGCTGGGTATCCTGTGAATTGGAAAGGTTTCCGATTTGTATATTGTTAAACAGGCTTTCTAAAATTAATAAACGATTCGAAATACTCTTCGAACCGCTGATCTGTATGGTTTGGTTGGGTTTTAATGTTGATTTTTCTAGCTTCTTCATTGTTCATCGGGTTGGGAAGCCGGAGAAGAGGGTGAAAGTGATATCCTGTGCAAAACTTTCGTTCCTGTCATCCGTCTTCCGGCATTATTTTAATTTTTCATTATTCTGATGGCGATCTTTATCGCGTTCCGTTTTGATCTTCATTTTTTTATCGAAAGCTTCCTGAAGGTTCACGCCGGTCTGGTTGGCCAGGCACAGCGTTACAAAAAGTACATCGGCGAGCTCTTCGCCTAGGTCTTTTGTTTTATCGCTTTCCTTTTCGCTCTGTTCGCCGTATCTTCTGGCAATAATTCGCGCCACTTCGCCGACTTCTTCCGTTAGCATTGCCATATTGGTAAGCTCGTTAAAATAACGGACGCCGATCGTTTTGATCCATTTGTCCACTTGCTGCTGGAGATTTGTAATTTCCATTACGGTTTATGTTTTAGCTGTTCCTCAAGAACGGCAACTTTAGATTTTAATTGATTCAGTTCCTCTTCGTAACCTGCTGTATTCCCCATATTTTCAGTAAAATCGGCGACCTTCCCGAAAAATTTTCTTATCGTAAGATATAATACAATTAATACGATAAAAGCACCAAATTTAAATATATTGAAATCCATACCTTAAGACCTGTTTTAAAAATACTGGTAAGCGCCCAATGTCGGATTTGAAGTTCTCGATACATTGGCAATATCCGTAGGAACAGTGGCTGCTACCGATGCATTTCCTTTTCCGATGGCAGGCGAATTCTGCTTTACCCGCATGTTCATTTTGGCAACAAAATAATTAACAAATAAAGGATCCTGATTTTTAATTGATTGAATGACGCTGGTATTGGTGTCAAAATTAAAACCGGCTTCCGATGTACCGGAATATTTGATCAGGCAATTCTGAAGAAGGAAATTAAACTGCTGTCCCGGCGTCTGCTCAAAGCTCACCGAATTATCCCGGTCCGAATACACAATACTGTTTCTTACATTAAGCATTAAAGCACCCTGCTCCTTTGTGCCGGATTCGTTGGTCCATTCGTTGCTGGCATGCAGCCCGTTTCTGTTATAGGAATGCAGAAGATCCGAATAATTAGCAATGGTGGAGTGCGTAAAATTATAGTTTCCTCCCTTAAAGATGCCAACCGCCGATTCGCCACAATTGTTCATTACTAAATTTTTTGCATTGATGGTGGAAGCCACCGAATAAATCCCGTATTCCTGGAAAGTATGGATAAATGAGTTACTGATGGTAGCATTGGTCTGCTTCAGATCAAGCCCTCTGGTACCGCCGAATAACCGGGCATAGTTCATGTTTAATGTAGAGCCGGCACTCATTTTAATGGAATTCCAGTTCTTAGGAATCGTATCGTAAGCCGGATCATTCCGGTCTCCACGAAGCGTAACATTATTGGCAAGGGTACCGTTAATATTCAGGGTAGCTCCGGAAAGCACTTTCATTCCGCTGTTTTTATGGAAATATACTTTGGTACCCTGCTGGATATTGAGAACCGCGTTCTGATCGATGGTAAGATCTCCGTAAATAATTTTCGCTTTATTGCTGGTCCAGTTGGTTGTTGAAGTAAGGATATTCGGATTCGTCGGTGTCTTAATAAAGAACTCCGCATCCTGTACCACGGAGAATAAAACCACCTGTTGCTGACCGGCCGGACTCTGGAACAAAACTTTATCTTCAGCAATCGCTTCCGGTCCTGTTGCTTCCGGAGCAATTTCAACGAAAATATATAGGCTGTCTTTCTTTCTTAAAGGGACATCTTTAAAATCGTAGCCCGGTTTTCCGTCTACATTGATCTTATATAAAGAAGCAGCGCCTTTTTCCAGATGAATCCTCGGGATCAGAATATCTTTGTCTTCATTATTATATACTTTTACGGCATAGGTTTCAGAACGTACCTGGTGATATACCGTATCACAGAAAACGGTATCTCTGGAAAAGCTCAGTTCCTGCGAAGGAGCATCGAAACTGATATCATCCTTATTACACGAGACCGCCATGACAAGCATCCAGAAAGAAAAAGCCAGTAATAATTTGAATTTCATCGAAATTAAAGTTTAAATAGATTTCAAATGTAACGAAAATACTTTAAATTTCTTGTGAAGAAAAAATTATTGATGTGTTATTTGTAATTTTAAAAAAATATTGTATTTTTGCACCCTAAAATTAGCAGAGAAATATCCATTACTATTTCGAAAGCAAACTTTAATTTTTTAAAAATTGTATTATGAAAAACGGAATCCACCCAGAAAATTATAGACTTGTTGTTTTCAAAGATATGAGTAACGACGAAGTGTTTCTTTGCAAGTCTACTGCAGAAACAAAAGACACCATCGAGTACGAAGGACAAGAGTATCCTTTAATCAAAATGGAAATCTCTTCAACTTCTCACCCTTTCTACACAGGTAAAGTGAAATTAGTTGACACTGCTGGTAGAGTTGATAAGTTCATGAACAAATACAAAAAATTCGCTAAGTAATTTTTTGAAATTAAAATATTTAAAAGTCTTCCAAATTTTGGAAGACTTTTTTATTTGTATTTTTGTTACACCTTAAACTTTGAATCTTAAACCTTAAACTATACTGAACGATGCAATTGGTATTTTCAGATGCACAATATTGGGAAGACTTCCTTCCGCTTACCTTTACCCGTCCCGTTGCAGAAATGCGGTGCGGCATTCTTACCTTTTCTGAAAGATGGCAGAAAATCCTCCGGAATACAGAAATTTCTTTCTTCACGGAAATGTATCTTCAGAAAAAATTTCCTGAACCTCAAAAAAAAGAAAGTCTTTTTCTGGTAACGAATTTTTTACCGACAGAATCTGTAATTCAGCAAATAAAAGATTTAAAACAAGGAGAAGCATTGGTTTATGAAGACGAATTAGTGGCTGCAAAGATCAATATGGACGGTTTCTCTCTCCAGCAGATCGAGAAGATGACCGATATTAAAGAAGAACTGGTTTTCTTTAAAAAGCCAACGGATCTGTTTACCTATAATCAAAAAGCAATCGATTTCGATTTTGAACTGCTGACCAAAGGCAGAACTTCTCAGGAGCTTTCCTCTACCAACGGTTTTTTAGGAGATAAAAAAGACCTTTTTATCGAAGAAGGTGCGCAGATCGAATTTTCCACCCTCAATACCAAAACCGGGAAAATTTATATCGGAAAAGATGCTGAGGTAATGGAGGGCTGTCATCTCCGTGGACCAATTGCGCTCTGTGAAGCCTCTAAATTTAATTTAGGCTCAAAAATCTACGGCGCAACAACGATCGGCCCTCATTGTAAAGTGGGCGGAGAAGTGAACAACATCATCATTTTCGGCTATTCCAACAAAGGGCATGACGGCTTTATCGGAAATTCCGTGATCGGGGAGTGGTGTAATTTCGGAGCAGATTCCAATTCATCCAACATGAAAAACAATTACGGAAACGTAAGACTTTGGAACTACCGCACCAAAGCGTTTGAAGATACCGGGCTTCAGTTCGCCGGACTGATTATGGGCGACCATTCCAAAACCGCCATCAATACCCAGCTGAATACGGGAACCGTAATTGGCGTGGCCTCCAATATCTTTAAAGAAGGTTTCCCGCCGAACCACGTTGAAAACTTTTCATGGGGTGGTTTTAAAGATGATGAGAAATTTAAACTGGATAAAGCTTATGAAGTTGCCGGAAGAGCGATGGCCAGGAGAAATGTGATGCTGCAGGACGAGGATAAGGCTATTTTAAAACATATTTTGGATACGTATTAATTCTAATATATAAAAACGGTTTCAATTTTGAAACCGTTTTTAGTTAAATTTTATTACTTTCAAATAATATTTGTCAGAATATCTATTAATGTTCTTCCAGTAGAAAAAAATTAGTGTAATATCTATGTTTTTATTTTAAAGAAAAACATTTTACTTTTTTTATTGGAAAGATAAGAAGATGTATTAATAATATTTTTTTTCATTCTTCTTGGCACTATATTAAAATCCACTTCTTTAATTGTCGTGATTTTTAATGTGGTATAAATTGGTTGTATTGTTTTTACATCAAGCCTGTTAGACCAAATTTCATCTTTTTCAATATTATTTTCTTTCGTCGAATAAATATTTTCGAGTAAGGTATATTTTCTATCTAAATATTTAGTAAAATATTTTAGTTGATTTTTACTTAAATTATTAATAAATGAAATTATATAGCTGTTTTTGCCTATTGTTTTTATCTTAAATATATATTCCGATTCTTTTAATAGACTGTCATGGAACTCTACAGGGATATAAATTTTTTGTACATTCTTATAAATATCATAAACAGAAGAGGCAGGCTTATTTAGTTGGCCATTATTTTTAATTTTTTTTTTAATATTAAAAACAAATAAATCTACTTTTACCGAATCTTTTACTCCAACTTTTTCACTCGAATTATTTTCTATTAAGGAGTAATAAATATTTTCATCAAGTTTTTTCCATTTAATACTCTGCCCATAAACATTAAAAACTGTTATAATTAAGAGAAATAAAAATATATTTTTCATCATTCACTCATCTCTTTATTGCTTTATCAAAGTAACGCTCGTTGGAATCCCCCAACCTGCACCGGGAGTAGGAGAACTCCCGTTAATATTAATATTTTCTCTTGGGGTCATCTTCCATTCCATAGTTGTGGGATTAATTATTTTTAGTTCGATATAAACAGGCTTGTGGACAACAACATCGTCGCCTAACAAACTAATGGTATTATAGTTATTTGAAAGATTTCCACTTCCTAAAATAATCGGAAAGTTTGGATCATAAAGTCCATTTAACGTAAAATTAAATTTATCAACAATTAAATTTCCATTCTTAAAATACTTGTAACCACCATAAAGAACATCTTGAAAATAATCATTTAAATCAAAAAAATTATCATGTTCTTTTTTGATTATTTTCACATTAAATTCATCATTTCCGTTGGTATATTTCCATGTTCCAACAAATTTGTCTAAAACACCCGTAGTGTCTTTTATGTAATTACCACTATGCAAAACATTGGTATTATAGCTAGTTAGTGGATAAGTAGTTTGGGATTTTATAAGTGAGGTTGAAGCAAATAAAATTGCAAATAAAAATATATTTTTCATAATGTTTTTTAATTTGGGCAATTGGTTTTGTTTGTTTTATTAGTCAGTGGATTATAGATCAATTGTTGCCATGTAGAAAAATCAGTAGATGACTTAATTAACTGAACTCCTGCGAATTTTGTATCAAAAAACTCAGCAAGTCCATTCTCGTTTTGGTCAATAGTATTTTTTAAATTCACTTTTTTTTCATAATCATCTTCTCTCATTTTCTTAATATTATCAAACTCCCAGCCCGCAAAGTAAAAATTAGCCCAAGAAGTAAAAGAGTTAAGATCTGTTATGGTCATAGCATACTGTGTACCGTTATCGGTGACAAGATAGAAAACGGTATTTTCGTTAAAGTTTCCGTTATCAATCCCATCTTTAATCGCAAAAATATCAGCTAAAGAAAATATAGTAAGGGCATCTACTTTATGTGTATGCATAAAAACGGGATATATATAGCCGGGACCCAAAGAAGGCTCAACTTGATGCTCAACATTATCTTCCTCAAATATTTGATATTGCCAATCAGTATTATTAGGATTCTGAAAAATAGCATAAACGGTTTCTCCTGTAATCTGCGGATTTACCGATGGTAGTTTGTTAGTTTTCAAATCAATTAATAATCCTTTTACATTTGTAGCTGGATTAGTATTAATAACATTTCTTAATAGTGAATTTTTTATTTTGTTGCAAGGATTGTCAGTAGTAGTTGTTCCACCAAATCCACCTCCGGGATTATTGCCATTATAAGGTCCTGTAACTACAGGTCCGTTACCAGGAGATGCACCACCTCCATCACATGTATTAAAAAGATCATATGAGATGCCTGTATAAGAATAACTGTCAGTAGGTAATCCATTTCCTGTGCATGTGCAGCTGCCAATTTGTGAATAATTGTGGATGCCGTGGCAGCATATTGTGCCGGGAACATAGATGTTTACAAAGCTTGGAACCATGATCTGACATGGGTTTGCCATATATTTTCCAAAAATATCAGTCCCATTCCGTTTTCCTATAGGTGCTATGGTAATATGCTTTTTTAGATCTTCAAGAGTGAATTTATCCAGACTTTCAATGGCTACTTTATCATAAGAAGAAATAAAGGCTTCAAATTCTGAGTTTCCCAAATCGCTCAATACCAGATTTTCAAGAATATCCAGATTGGTTTCTTTTCTTTCAATTTTGAAGGTGTAGGTTTTATGCCCTTTTTCATCCTCAATATAAATAGATTTTTCGGTATCCACCGAGAACTCTTCTTCTGAATCTATATATGTTCGGGAATTTTGATCTTTAAGACCGGATAAAGTTTTGAAAGCGGCAATTTTTTCCGCTACAGTCGGAGACTGTTGTTTCAACTGCTCATAATTAAGCTGTTTTGCGGTATAAGATTGTTTTATTTGATCGGTTCTTCTTTCGTAATCTATGAACTCGTTTCGGCAGGAATATAATGTTGTTAATAAGACTATCAGTAAAGACAGCCGGAAGACTAATTTTTTTCTCATTTAAGGTTTTCGTTTTTTTAGTTGTTAAATATAATCTTTTTATACTATAGATGCATTATTTTGTCTTTAGGTTGGAAAGTGTGTAAAATCTTTATAATTTTTTCCTGTTGGAACATTATGTTTTTATGCTTACAACTGATTTACATGACAAATATGTGATATTTTCTTCAAATATCTTATATCAAAAATTACTGATTTCCGCTTTATTTTTCTAAAAGAAAAAATTATGTACTTTTGAAGGAAATACTTTTGTGCTATGACGTTAGGTGAAAAAATAAAAAAAGCAAGACTCGGTAAAAACTTCACGCAGGAATACCTGGCCGAGGTTCTGAATGTTTCCCAGAAAACCTATTCCAACTTTGAAAATGATAAGACTAAACCCGATTTCCATCAGGTGGAAGATATTGCAAAGGCACTTGAAATAAGCGTGCTTGATTTTTTGAGTGGAGATAGTATTACTGTTAATCAGAATAACAATGAAATTGCCGTAGCACAGAATTATGCACCCATCACATTATCTGAGAAACTTATTGAACAATATGAGCAAAGGCTGAAGGATAAAGACACGGAGATCGAATTTCTCAAGCAGCTTCTCGGTAAAAAATAGAAACTTCAAAATTTTTTGAAGTTTTTTTGTTTTCGGTGTAATAAAATGTAAAAACCGGTTGTCTTAATTATAGAAACAAAACTTATGACTCAGGAAATCTTCAGGGATACGGTATTTATTCTCAAAAATGAGATGTATCGCTTTGCGAAAAGGTTTGTCATGAGCAGTGATGAGGCGGAAGATGTGGTGCAGGACCTGATGATTAAGTTTTGGCAGAAGAAAGAAGAGCTGGCACAGTTCGGGAACTTAAAGTCCTATGCACTGAAAGCGGTACGGAACGAATGTCTCAACAGGCTGAAACATCACGATGTAAAGCTGGGATTCGCCGATATGCAGCTTCACCGCTCCGAGCTGTACAGTATGGAAGTGAACAATCTGAAGGAACACATCATCGGTTTCATCAATCAGCTTCCGGAAAAACAAAAGACAGTGATCCATCTGAAGGATGTGGAAGAATATGAAGTTTCGGAGATTGCCGAAATGCTGGAGATGGAAGAAAACGCAGTACGGGTAAACCTGATGCGGGCTAGACAAAAAGTAAAAGAACAAATTTCACAATTGATGAATTATGAGCAAAGACAAATTTCAAGATAAATACGATGAAATCTTCCAGGGAATAAAGGAAGAAAAAATGGACTGGGATTTTGAAGATTTCCTGAAAAAAGCGGAAGGCAAAGAAGAAGAGGCTCAGGGAAATAAAACGCCGATTATCCCGATCGGAACACAAACAAAACCTTCATTCCCGAAATGGTTCTGGATGGCAGCAAGTGTGGTTTTACTTTTGAGTATCGGTTTTATCTTCAATTATAACCAGAATGCTGATCTTAAAGATAAAGCTCAGCTGGTTGAAAACCAGATCAGGCAACAGAAAAATAATTTCATCGAAGAGAACCGCGATCATCAGGTAGCAATCAACAACCCGAACGATTCTCTTGCCGAGGCCAAGAAAGATTCGATCTTTCAGGGTAACAGAATGGCGGAAAAGGATGTTCTGGATGAAATCCTGCCGAAGAGAGGAAGGCTTAAAAAAGAAAGAAGGCCGAAATATGTATATAATTCCTCAAAAACTGATTCTACAGGCTATAAAGATTCTTACGTTATCGTTAATGGTAAAAGAATCGATAATGTAGAAGAAGCAATAAACGTGACTAAGTATTCATTTCAAATATTTGCAAATAACGTCAGTGAAAAATTAGTACAACCTAAAGTCGTTGACGACGATTATTAATTAACCTTAAAAAAGATTATGCACCTGATCAGGCACTAATAATCAAATAAAAATTGACTCATGAAAAAAGTATTCATCATATTCGCATTGGCCTTTTCGCATTTCTTCAATGTGTACGGGCAGAAAGATAAAGTAGACCAGCTTTTTGATAAATATCAGGAAGTGGAGGGCGTAACGACCATTAAGATTGCCAAACCGATGTTCGGGATGCTCAGCAGTCTGGATTTGGGAGATGCAGAACTGGACCAGATCAAACCTTTACTGTCTAAAATTAACGGACTGAAAGTTTTTATCGCCGAAAAGCCACAGGAAGGAAACTCTGCAAAGGGGCACCAGCTGGCTCAGATCAATAAAGATATTAAATCGTATCTGAGCAATCTGAACTACAGTGAAATCATGTCCGTGAACAGCAACGGCGCGAAGATCAAATTCCTTTCCGCGGAAGAAAAAAACGGTGTCCTTGATGACTTATTGCTCAGCATCGACAACGGAGGAGAAGAAAACATCCTGATCAAACTGGACGGAAAACTGTCGATGAACGACATTAATAAAATCATCAATTCCACGGAAACCAACATCAATCCGGTAACCAACTCCAGAAATAACACGATTTCCGAAAATACCTCTTCCTACCTGAACGGAGAGAACAGAAATGTAGGAGAATTCTCAGGGATTCAGGTAAGTACGGGCGTTAATCTGGTTTATAAGCAGGAAAACCCGACCAGCGTGAAAGTAATTGCTGATGCCGACAAACTTCAGTATATCATTACCAAAGTTGAAGGCGGTATTCTGAAAGTCTATGTCGATAACAAAGGACAGAAAAATTTAAAATTCAAAAACATCAGTGTCAATGTCTCCTCACCGAGGATGGATAATATCAAAGCGTCTTCGGGAGCCCTGTTCACCGCCATCAGTCCGGTTCAGGAAAACAATCTGAGTATTGATGCTTCCTCCGGGGCAATGGTAAAGGGAATGTTTGATGTTTCAAATAATGCAAAGATTGAAGCTTCCTCCGGAACAAGTATCAAAGTTGGGGTAAATGCCAAAAATGTAACGGTAAAAGGATCCAGCGGTTCCGATACAAATATTGAAGGAGAGGCACGATCAGCAGCTTTTGACATCAGCAGCGGCGCAGTTTGTAAAGGAGAAAACTTCAGCGCAGATCACGTAGAGGCAGAATCTACTTCGGGAGCCAGCTTATCGGTAAGCGCATCGCGTACTTTAAAAGCAAAAGCATCTTCAGGCGGTCTTATTAAATACAGAGGAAATCCTGAAATTACGGCTGATATCAGCAAGATGTCCGGTGGAACTTTAAAACCGATCAATTAATTTTAAATACGAATCACCATGAAAATAATAAAAACCATTTTTCTGATGCTTTGCACATTGATGATGATGCAGTCCTGCATCGTATCTTCCGGAAAATCGAATATGACATATTTTTCAGATTCCGGAGAAGAATTTAAAGGCGCGAAGTTTACGAGTATGAATCTTCCAATGTTCCTGGCAAAGCCCATCATTAAAAAAGCATTACGGGAAGACGGGGAAGATCACGAAGATGTTATCCGGATCATCAAAAAGATTTCAAAAGTGAAAGTGCTGACGATAGAAAATGGCGACAAAAGCATGCTGAGGGATTTTGCAGCCTATCTGAATAACAACAATTATGAAGATTGGGCAACCATCATGCATGATGGCGACCGGATCAACATCCGCGTAAAGCAGAAAGGAGATGCTATTAAAAACATGCTGATCACCATAAACTCTAAGCAAGAACTTTTATTCGTCGATGTCAAAGGAAATTTTACCTCCGGTGATATCTCCAGATTAATTGCTTCTGCATCAGATAAATAGTCTTACATTTAACCAAAATTATATTGGTTATGGAAAGATTAATCCGAGAAGTACGTATCCTTAAAATATACGGAGCAGTACTTACTATTTTGTGTGTGATGTTCTTTTTCCTTGCCTTTAAAGGCAACCCTAAACAGCATTTTAAGGAAATCGATGTCGAAAGGATCAATATTATCGAAAAGGACGGAATGCTAAAAATGGTCATCAGCAATAAAGAAAGGCAGCATCCCGGAATGGTTAATCATCAGGCCATGAAGCCGCGAGCAAGAGAAGCGGGAATGATTTTTTTCAATTCTAAAGGTAATGAATGCGGCGGACTTGTTTATGACGGTGATGATAAAGGTTCCGGAATGGTATATTCGGTAGACCAGAGAAACACAGACCAGATTATGCAGCTGCAGTATTCGGAAGCCGTAGGAAAGGAAAAAGGAAGAGTATACGGATTAAAACTTTGGGACCGACCGGACGATTTTATGCTGGAGCAACTGATAAAAGTTGATGACTCCCTGAAAAAGCTTGATAATCCGGTATTGTACAAAAAAGCTTTTGCCAAACTGAGTGAGGAAGGAAAACTCGGGAACGAACGTTTCTTTGCCGGAAAAACCGCTAACGGCGATGTAGGCATCTTTATCCGTGACAACAAAGGAAGAGTACGCCTGCAGATTTATGTGGATAAAAATAACCGAACCAATATAGAATCTTTAGATGAAGATGGAAAGGCTGTTAAAAAATGACTGAAGAGGTGAGCCATCGCCTTAAAAAGTATAAATTATTTTGTTAGAAACCATTCCATAGGGAGTGGTTTTTTAATTTAAAGTATTGATTATTAAGTTTTATGTAAACTATTAAACTTGATTTTCATATTTCGATAAAATACCTTAATTTTGCAAGAAAGTAAAGATGTCTATTCATAACAAAATTGTAGAGACAGCCATCACTTTCGATGACGTGCTTCTAGTCCCTTCTTATTCAGAAGTTTTACCTAACCAGGTTTCATTAAAATCAAGACTTACCGACAAAATTACGCTGAATGTTCCGATCGTTTCTGCTGCGATGGATACGGTAACGGAAGCTGAACTGGCTATTGCCCTGGCAAGAGTGGGAGGTTTAGGTTTCATTCATAAAAATATGACGATTGCCGAGCAGGCCGCTCAGGTAAACCGTGTAAAACGTTCCGAAAACGGAATGATCTCTGATCCGGTGACGCTTTCCAAAGAAGCAACCCTGGGAGAAGCCCGAGAGCTTATGGCGAAATACAAAATTTCAGGTCTGCCAGTAGTAAATCCGGAGAATGTATTAATAGGGATTATTACTAACAGGGATGTAAAATACCAGGAAAACCTCGAAATGAAGGTAGAAGAGATCATGACAAAAGAAAATCTGATTACTTCCGATAAAAATACCAACCTTGAAAAAGCGAAGGAAATCCTTCTTCAAAACAGAGTAGAGAAGCTTCCGATTGTAGATGCTGAGAATAAACTGGTAGGTTTAATCACCATTAAAGATATCGACAATCAGCTTGAATATCCGAATGCCAACAAAGATCAGAACGGAAGGTTAATCGTTGGAGCAGGAGTTGGAGTAGGAGAAGATACTTTGGATAGAATCGCCGCTTTGGTGGAAGCCGGAGTGGATATCATCGGTATCGATTCAGCTCACGGTCATTCCAAAGGAGTTTTAGATAAAATCTCCGACATCAGAAAAGCTTATCCGGATCTGGATATCGTTGGCGGAAATATTGTAACGGCAGAAGCAGCCAGAGATCTGATCGAAGCAGGAGCCAATGTTCTTAAAGTAGGCGTAGGGCCCGGTTCTATCTGTACGACGAGAGTAGTAGCAGGAGTAGGTGTTCCGCAGCTTTCGGCTATTTATAACGTATACGAATATGCCAAAACCAAAAATGTTGCGGTGATTGCAGACGGTGGAATCAAGCTTTCCGGCGATATCGTAAAAGCGATTGCCAGTGGAGCAGGAGCAGTAATGCTGGGATCTCTTTTAGCAGGTACGGATGAGGCACCGGGTGAGGAAATTATTTTCCAGGGCCGTAAATTTAAAACCTATCAGGGAATGGGAAGTCTTTCTGCCATGAAGAGAGGTGGAAAAGAAAGATATTTCCAAAGCGAGGCTAAAAAATTCGTTCCGGAAGGAATTGAAGGAAGAGTGCCAAGCAAAGGAAAGTTGGAAGACGTTATTTTCCAGTTAACCGGTGGACTTAGAGCCGGAATGGGATATTGTGGCGCTAAAGATGTGGAAGCATTGCAGACGGAAACCAAAATGGTCATGATTACAGGAAGCGGATTAAAAGAATCCCATCCTCACGATGTGATCATTACTCAGGAAGCTCCGAATTATTCTCTATAATAATTGATCACTAAATAAAAGCAAGGCTGTTTCATTTGAAGCAGCCTTTTTATTTTAATAGAATTTGTTACAATCTGATTAGATTTAATAGTTGTAATGAATTTCAGAAGCAGTTGAGGTATGGTCATTTAATTTTACAGCAGCTGAATTTCTTCTTGATCACATAGTTTAAAAACCTTCCCTTAGATTGTACTGTTCTGAATCTTTCAAAAACATCTTCAGGCAATTCCAGGTAATCATACACAGCACCGGACTGATAGGTAATTCTCAGAATCTCAGTCTGCGGAAAATAGACATAAGTATGAATAACAGATGACGGCATGATAAATGGGATACAAAAAATATTCCTTTATCAACAAATAACCATCGCCGGAAAGCGATGGTTATCAGGTTTTTTAATTAAATCATTTACCTAAATTATCCTTAAAATCATCAATCCGGAAATCTGTAAGGGCATTTCCTTTTTCTACCTTTTCTTTGGCGTACAAACGGAAATCGTTTTCCGTTTTTTCCAGAAGATAATCGTAAGGCCCGACATGGGAAATAAGTTTTACCAGCACAGGGGAAATTTCAAGACAGATGAAAAGACCCATGATAAAAGTTGCTGCCAAGCCGATGACCGCAGAATTTTTTCCCAACTCATCCAACGCCTGTAGTCTTGCTGCAAAACCGTTGAATTTATCTTCAAATGTTTCCGTAGATTTTCGTTCCGTTTCCAGATTGGTATAGACTTTCGAAATTTCCTTATCCAAATATTCCAGTCGGGGAGCAGCCTGTTTTCTATAATTTTCCAGATCCTGCCTTCTCTGTTCTTTCAGCTCCTGCTTACGTTTGGCATTTGGTCCGAAGCCTTCCTTACCGCTGGTTAAGCCGGATTGTTTTCCTAGGATCTCTTTTTCCAGTTCTACAGACGCCGAATCATATGATTTCTGGTAGCTGGCAATTTTATCGGAAATCTGTTTCTTTTCCGTTTCAAAAGGACCGCTTTGCTGAAGGATCCTGCCGCTCATTTCGCCCTGAAGCTGCTTCTTATTTCGCTGGATAATAGTGTTCAGCTGCTTGTTAACTTCCTTTTCAAAAATTTTAAGCTCCAACGGTTTGGAAATAATAATTCCTAAAAAAGTAGCCAGAATCAACCTCGGGATGGCCATTAAAATCTGGTTCCACCACGTCCCTGTTTTTTTGATGGAAGAAACGATATAGCGGTCGAGGTTAAAGATCATCAATCCCCACAGGACACCGAAACCAATAGCCGCCCAGATATCATCAAATACCGTATACATCGCATAGCCCGCAGAAAGGGTTGCAAAAACCGCAGTAAATAGAACGATCCCGCCGATCCCTGCAAATTTATTCCATTCGCTCGGCGTTTTTCGTAAAATGTGAATATTTCCTCCGGAGCATACCATCAGAAACTTCTGGAACCAATTGATGTTATGATTCGCTTGATTTATAGTTTGTTGGTTGTTTTTCATGACAGAAAATTTATACAAATGTACTACTAAAATCTATACCGATGTAAAAGATAGTATTATGTTTTACCCAGTATAGTTGTTTAATTATCTATTTTATTGTTAATCAGTAAATTAAATTTATTAAAGAAAATATTCTTATCTTTAAATAACAATCATTAAAAATTTAAATATGAAAAATGCAATCAGCTTTTCCCTGGTGTGCCTTACATTGGCTTTAACTTCATGTAAAAAAGAAGACAAAGTTGATGATGATCTGAAAGAAGTAGCAGCCAACATCAACAAGACCACTCCCCAGATCCTTGCCGACGGAGTTCGCCTAGACAGTGTTTCGGTACAGCCCGGTAAAATTTTCAGATATAATTATACTTTAACGGATGATACCAAAGATTCGGTAAGTCCGGATCAAATCGAGACCTTTAAAACCTCTGCAAAAGAAGGGGCACTGCGTGTAGTGAAAACATCTCCGGAAATCAAGGAATTTCGGGATCGGGATGTAACCATGGTCTATACTTACTACGATAAAGACGGTAAGAAAACTGCTGATTTTAAAATTACACCGGAAGAATACAAAACGAAGTAAGTTTAACCAGAAAATAATGAAATCCCGCAGATTTGTATAGCTGCGGGATCTTTTATTTTAAACGGTTGGGATTCTGCTTCAGAAAACTTTCCCAGCCCGTATAGGACTTGGTATCGGCAATTGTCCCCGAATTGAAGTGGTGGCAAACCGCTACCGCCAGGCCGTCGGAGGCATCCAGGTATTTGGTCGGGAATTCTTTTAAATTCAGAAGATTCTGTAGCATTCCGGCTACCTGCTCCTTACTCGCATTTCCGTTTCCGGTAATCGCCATTTTTATTTTTTTGGGAGAATACTCCGTGATCGGGATGTTCCGGTAAAGACTGGCGGCCATTGCCACGCCCTGCGCACGCCCCAGTTTCAGCATACTCTGCACGTTTTTTCCATAAAAGGGAGCTTCCAGCGCAACCTCATCTGGATGAAATTCATCAATCAGGGCAAGGGTTTTATCGAAAATATATTTAAGCTTGGTTTCGTGATTCGGGTATTTTTTTAGCAATAATTCATGAATGGAAATCATTTCCATTTTCCCTTTTTTCACGGAAATAATTCCAAAACCCATGACGGTTGTTCCTGGATCGATCCCTAAAATAATCTTCTCTGCAATCATTAGGTCAAAGATATGACTTTCTAGACTTTTTTATTAGAAATAAGAAATATTAAATCTGACAAAATTATCAATCAAAGGCTATGACTTTCAGCAAACAAAGCTATCAACTAAAAAATTAGTTCAATTAATTTATCCGAGTGTAGTATAAAAAATTAAAAATAATTTAATACATAAGAAAATTATGTATAGATTTGCTAGGTATAAAAATTCAATATTGAAAAAGAACAGTCTATATAAAGGAACTCTGCAAAACATCATTTTAAAGCTGCTGGCAAAAGAAGTAAAAATGTATGGTTATCAGATTACCCAACACGCGAAGGAGCTTACCCAGGGCGAACTGGAAATGACGGAAGGCGCGCTGTATCCTCTTTTACATAAGCTGGAATCGGAAGGCATTATTATTTCCGAAATCCAGAAAATAAACGGAAGGGACCGCAAATATTATCTGTTGACCGACAAAGGCAAAAGGCAGCAGGTAGAGCAGGAAGCTGAAATGAAAAATTATTTGTTTAATTTAAATACAATCTTCAATATATGATCACCAGGGAACAGGAAAATCAGATTACAGTTTATCTTGCTTCGAAGAAGCTATCTCCGCAGATATTTATAGAAATTAAAGATCATTTTATCCTTCAGATTACAGATCTGATGGACCGTGAGAATAAAAATTTTCAGGAGGCATTTTTAGAAACCAGATTAAGCTGGAAAAAGGAACTCGAAATGGTAAGGGCGGATCTTTTTTCTTTCAGGAGAATAGCGAGAATAGAAAAGGAGGTTTTACAAAGGAGGTTTAATAAAATGACCCTTACGGCATTACTCTTTTCCATGATCGCTGGCGGTGTCTATCTATTTTTGGGTGAAACGTATTATTATTTTTTGATTTTCGCCTTATTTATCTTTGTGTCGATCGTATTATTTGGAATTTTTTCAGGAAAAATAAGGTTCATGGAGTATCAGCAAATAAGTTTTCATCCTCTGATCATAAGAAATACTATTTTGGGGATGTTTATATTTCCGGTAGGATGTTATTTCTCGGGAGAATATGAATTCTGGAAACCGGTCTGCAATCAACTGATTATTTTTTATTCGATGACGATACAGGTTCAGCTTCTTTATTTCAGAATTAAAAAAATTAATGTTCTTATTCGGTAAATTTTAAAATTATTACACATGTTTTCAAATCAGCAGGAACAGGCCATAACCGATTATCTAATCCTTCATAAGCTTCCGCTGGATATTTTGCTGGAGGTAAAAGACCACATGATTTCCCAGATTTCGGATATTCAGGCTGACGAAAACCTGACTTTTGAAGAGGCTTTCCATAAAACACAGAAATTGTGGGAAAGTGAATTTAAACTGACGGGGTATTCATTGTTTTACAAGGAGCAGATTCCTGTTATCTTAAAGAAGATTGTTAATGAAAAGTATGCCGGTATATTCAGAAAAGCTTTGCTTTTCGGGCTCGCTTCTTTTACTGTTAATTTATTATTGGTGTATTTCTCGGCGAATCAGGAAATGTACAATGATCTTTTCCGATTCTACAATTCACTTCTGGTCATAATACCTTTCTCATATTGGGCTTTCAGTAAAAAAATGAGAAGGTTTGTGAAAAGAGATTTTAAATACCGAGAGAATTCATTTTTCACAATGTATCAACAAAATTTTGGAATGTTTGCTATCTGTGGCAATATGATTTTCCAGCTGATTATTCGTGATGATAAACATGTTTTCAGATTTTTCCGGACGGATGATCCTGTGACCGTACTTCCGCTTGTATTATCTCTAATATTGCCTTACCTCCTTCATACCATTATATTTTTTGTTCTTATCAATTTCTATGAACATAAAAAATCTCTTGATAAAATGAAGAATTTTCTGCAGGCCTAACCATGATAATTCACAGTAGTTCTGGAGGTAAGTCCCATATTCTTTTTGAGCAGGAGCTATGAAATTTTTCGTCCGCAATATTCTTCATTTTGTCTAAAGGCTATTAAAACGACTTATCAATTTTTAAAATCAGATCATAGCAACAGTTTAAACCTTAACGGAAATTAGTATTGGATTATTTTGCCATCAGATCACAGAACCAGAAAACATAGTCGCCATCTTCGTCATTGTCCGCGGACTTGGGTTTCGGATAGGATTTCTTTATAATTTCACCCATTTCAAAACTGATCGGATTTTTAAAGATCGGGCCATCAAAAGTGAACGTGTGGAATTCTCCGTTTTCTCCGCAGGGATCAACGTTTTCCGGTAAATCCGTAATAAAATACTGATCGATAATTCGTCCTGCGAAGCTTTTATCTAGATACATTTCATTTACACAAGTGACAATGGTTTTAAAACCAAGATCCAGGAATTCATGGATGAGGTCTGTGGTGTTGATTTTCCACAAAGGAAAAACGCCCTGTATGCCTACGGACTGTAACTGATCCTCCCGGTATTTCCTTAAATCTTCCAGGAAAATGTCGCCAAAAACCGAATGTGTAATGCCTTGGCTTTTACATTGATTCATCGTCCGAAGCATCAGTTCCTGGTATTCCTCCATCGAAGGTTCTGCCGGAAGCTCCAGTTTAATAAGAGGCAATCCTAAACTTTCCGCCTGTTTTTCCAGCAATGATACAGGCACACCATGCATGGAAATTCTCTGAAACTCTTTATTGATGCTGGTTAAAAGTGAGGTGATTTCGAATTGTTCTTCCTGTAAAACTTTGTACAGAGCCAGGGCGGAATCTTTTCCGCTGCTCCAGTTGAAGATGGCTTTGGGTTTCATATTGAGATAAATCTATCAAAAATAATAATGTTTTAGGTATATTTAGAAAATAAAATTTAAGAATGAAAAAAGTTTTGCTTCTTGTTTTCTTTGTACTAAGTACCTTTTCCTTTGCTCAGAGTATTAAAGTGCTAAGACAGGAAGCTGTAAAAGCTATTAACAATTATGATTTTGAAACGGCTAAAGGATATTATGAAAAAATTTTAGATAAAGGATATAAGACGTGGGAGACCTATGTTTTACTTGGTGATTGCGAGTTTCATCTTGGAGATCCTGATAAAGCGTTAATTTATTTTAATAAAGCAGAAGCAAAAGCGGATGTTCGATACCACGCAACGATTTACATTAGGAAAGGAACTATTTTTATGCAACAGAAGAAATATGAAGAAGCATGGATGCAATTTTTAAAGGTCGAGATTACAAGGCCGGAAGATCCGTCAGCAAAAAAATTACAGGCAACTGCATTATATCATATGGAAAAATACAATGATGCCTTGTTCACCCTTACTAAAGCTGAGAAACTGGATAATTCTGATCTGGAAATTAAATATTATAAAGGATTAGCGCTTATGAAGCTAAATAAAATTCCCGAAGCCTGTGAAAATTTTGAATTGGCTAAAGGTTTGGATAATACTGAATTAAAGATTGTATCTGCTCAGCATTGTATAAAACCTTAAAAAAACCTCAGAGAATTTCTCTGAGGTTTTCTAATTATTGTATTTCATCAGGTTTGAGCCATTTTATTTGGCAATCTTTAAAATATTCATTAATCGCAGGAACGGCTATTGCAGCTTTTGGATGTACATCATGAAATAAAATAATTCCTTTTCTCCATAACAGCATCAGCGTAATAACCCTGGATGAAACTTCCTGTGAAGAAATCTTTTCACTCCAATCCTGAGAATCAATATTCCATAAAAGGATCGGTTGTTTACCTTTCAATAAATAATTAATAATTTCTAAGTTTCTTTGTCCGTAGGGCGGACGAAAATAAAATGTTTTATTATTGAAATTAAATACATCTTTTATAATAGCATTGCTTTCATCGATCTGTAATTTCCAGTCGGGAAGATATTGATGGGATTTGTGGACCATGCTGTGCGAACCTATCCAATTTTCTCCATACATAGAAGCAACATTGTTTTTACCGTTCGCAGCAATTCTTTGCTGTAATTTGTCTCCTGATAAGAAAAAAATACCAATTAAATGTTGTTCTTTCAAAATGTTGATTAGCTTATCTGTATGTCCGTTTTTCGAAGTCGGCCCGTCATCAAAAGTTAATAGATAGCTTTTGTCTTTTAATTCGAAACCATTCTTTTCGGTCGAATCCAATGTGCTAATCTCGCTGCTCCTTTTATTGGATTTTGCAGCCAGACGAAGACACTCTAGAATATAGGTCTTATAAAAGTTTTTGGAATTTTGATACCAGCCTTTCAACTCTTCGGGTAATTTGGCTGGAAGACTTTTTGTAGCTAAAAGCAGTTCCTGATAAGTAGGATTTGCCTTTACAGAAATTATTTCAGAGAGAGCATTTGATTCCAGATCTTTAAAATTAGTAACCAATCGATCTTCAGTCTGCTTCTTCCATGTTTTTATGCCTTCGGAAGTGCCGTCTTTAACCCCTAAAGTTTTTAATAATTCTGTTCCATTATAAGCATCAATCTCATTAAAAGTCTTTAAAAATACCAACATTTCCATTTTGGAAGCAACATCAAAATCTTTACTGCTTTTCATCGACAGTTTCCATAAATCGCGATTTGCGGTCGCAATATTAGAAGGGCCTTGTGAAAAGAAAAAATTTGAGAATAGGATGAAGAATAAAAAAAGTTTTCTCATTATCTCATCTTTGCTTTTACCCTTAACAGAGCTTTATCATATACCGGATTTTCTTTATTTTCTTTAGCTAAACCATAATAGTAGAGCGCATCAGAGTATTGTCCGCTGTTTTCATAAATTTTAGCAATATTATAATACGAACTCGCTTTAATCGTATTATCATTTGCAAATTTAATCGCTTCTCGATTTGCCCAGATTGCTTCTGCATGTCTGCCTATTTTACTGAATGCAAGACCTAAATTGCTGTAGATTTGTCCATCAAAAGGATTATATTCCAGTGCCTGCTGATAATAGTTAACAGCCAACTCTATTCTGCTTGCATGATAATAATTTTCTCCTTGTTTATTAATATCAAGTGCTCTCTGCTTGTCGCTTTCGGTAATAGAAGTGCTTGGGGTTGATGAATATCGGTAGTTGCTTAGTAAGCTCTTTACTCCTTCCCACGAAGTGGAATTTTCAAAATTATTAATATCAATGATATTTCCTGACTCATCGATCATAAAAACGACCCAAACTGTACCCTTTTTCTGTTTAGGAACTTCATAGCTTTTAATTAAAGTATTTCCGATATAAACATATACTTTGGCGTTACTTCTGTTTGAAAGCGTCTGATTATCAATTTCTGTTCTGTCGGAAAAATCATGTACAGCGTAAATATATTTCTGGTTTTGGGCTCTTTTCTCAATCGTAATGGTTTCCGGACCAAAGCTGTCCGTATCGTCTACATCAAGATTGGCATTGGTCCCTTCTTGATGATAATAACAAATATGATTGTTCGGATAAGAGAGATGTGAATCCAGATCAGAAGGATATTTTCCCCAGCTCAGAACGATTCTCATTCCGTCCAGGTCTTCCATAATGGGACTTAAGGCATAAGTTAGGCCACCGAAAGGCCCTTTTGTAACCAACGTAGAATAGCCGTCTTTTTTAATAATTAAAGTAATCTCATTATTCGCATCGATAAATTGTGGTGGGATAGTTGCTTTCCCGGAAGCATCTGTGCTTGTAGTTTCTGAAGTTTCACCGTTTTTTTGGAAAATAATCTGTGCATTTGGAATGACTTTGTCTTTAACGACAGCACTTAAAACCAGCAACTCATTATTTTTTTGAGCAAAAACTAGAGATTGCCAAAAAAGAAAAAGCAAAAGAATTTTTTTCATGGAATGTTTTTTTATTTAATCGGTCCCAAATATAAAAAATCCTCCAATATTTTGAAGGATTAATTTCATTTGAATAAAATCTTATTTGTATTATTTAAAACAGGTAGCAGGAAAAATTGCCTGTCCGGCTACGGACCTACATATTCCTTCTATACTTCCCGCCCACTTCAAACAGGGCATTCGTAATCTGCCCAAGCGAACAGTATTTCACAGCATCCATCATCACCTCAAATAAATTTTGCTGGTTGATGGCAGCATATTGTAGTGTTTTTAAGGCTTCTTCCGATTTATCTTCATTTGATTTCTGGAAATTGTGAAGCATTTCGATCTGGGCCTGTTTTTCTTCTTCGGTAGAACGGATGACTTCTCCCGGACGAACCGTTGGTGAACCGTCTTTTCCTAAGAACGTATTCACTCCGATGATTGGATATTCTCCGGTGTGCTTCAACCATTCGTAATGCATGGATTCCTCCTGGATTTTGGAACGTTGGTACATGGTTTCCATTGCTCCCAATACACCGCCTCTTTCCGTAATACGGTCGAATTCTGTATAAACGGCTTCTTCTACAAGATCCGTCAGTTCTTCGATGATGAACGAGCCCTGAAGCGGATTTTCGTTCTTCGCAAGTCCCAACTCTTTATTGATGATCAGCTGAATTGCCATGGCTCTTCTTACAGATTGTTCCGTAGGAGTGGTAATTGCTTCATCATATGCATTGGTGTGGAGTGAGTTACAGTTATCATAAATCGCATACAATGCCTGTAAAGTCGTTCGGATATCGTTAAAATCAATTTCCTGCGCGTGAAGCGAACGGCCGGAAGTCTGGATGTGGTATTTTAGCATCTGGCTTCGTTCGTCAGCGCCGTATTTCAGCTTCATGGCTTTGGCCCAGATTCTTCTGGCAACCCGGCCGATCACCGAATATTCAGGATCGATCCCGTTGGAGAAGAAGAAAGATAGGTTAGGGGCAAAGTCGTTGATGTCCATTCCTCTGGATAAATAATATTCCACATAGGTGAAACCGTTGGCCAGGGTAAAGGCCAGCTGGGAAACAGGATTTGCACCGGCTTCCGCAATATGGTATCCTGAAATGGAAACGGAGTAGAAGTTCCTTACTTTTTCCTTAATGAAGTATTCCTGAACATCACCCATCAGCCTTAAGGCAAATTCTGTAGAGAAAATACAGGTATTCTGAGCCTGATCTTCTTTTAAAATGTCGGCCTGAACCGTTCCACGGACTGTAGCGATGGTTTTGGCTTTTATTTCTGCGTATACATCGGCAGGAATGATTTCATCACCGGTAATTCCCAAAAGTTTTAAGCCTAGGCCATTATTGGAAGGTGGCAATTCGCCGTTGTATTTCGGTCTTGCTAAACCTTTGTCATCGAATTTTGCTTTTAAAGCGTCCTCAACCTTAGCCTCAAGCTTATTTTCAATAATATATTTTTCAACGTTCTGATCGATGGCAGCATTCATAAAGAAAGCAAGCAGCATCGGCGCCGGGCCGTTAATCGTCATGGAAACAGAAGTCAGTGCATTTACCAGATCAAATCCGGAATAGAGTTTTTTAGCGTCATCCAATGTCGCAATAGACACTCCTGCATTCCCGATCTTACCATAGATATCCGGTGGTAAAGCAGGATCCTGACCGTAAAGCGTCACCGAGTCAAAAGCGGTAGACAACCGTTTGGCCGGCATTTCTGCTGATACATAATGAAATCTTCGGTTGGTTCTTTCAGGACCTCCTTCTCCGGCAAACATTCTCGTCGGGTCTTCTCCGGTTCTTTTGAAAGGATAAATTCCCGCTGTATAAGGGAAACTTCCCGGAAGGTTTTCCTGGCCTTTCCATTTGATCAGGTCACCCCAATCGTTGTATTTCGGTAAAGCGATTTTCGGAATTCGTAGGTGGGATAAAGATTCCGTTGAGGTTTCCACTTTAATTTCCTTCCCTCGTACGAAATAGGAATAAAACTCTTCATGGAATGCTTTTTTGGTATCGTCCCACGTTTTCAGGAAGTCGATGTTTTCCTGCTGAAGTTCTTTTTCAGCCTTTTGATATTCAGCATCTAAAGTCTCATTCGAAATAATTTTTTTAACACCGTTGATATGATACATTGTTCGGGCCAATTCTGCCTGTTTTTCAATGTTGGCGTCATATTGTCGGTTGTTTTCTACGATTTCAGAAAGGTAGCGGACTCTTTTTGGAGGAATAATTGTCACTTCTTCCGTCACTTCCTGCTCAACAAAAGTCTGGAATTGAGGAGCATTATTACCCTGAGCCTGTCGAAGGGTATCATTAACTTTAGAAACCAACCGGTTGTAAAGCTCTGTGGTTCCGTGGTCATTGAACTGGGAAGCCTTCGTAGCGTACACCGGCATTTCATCCAACGGCTGCTCCCATAGCAAATGATTTCGCTGGAACTGTTTTCTTACTGCCTGAAGGGCATCCAGCGCACCGCGTTTATCCGATTTATTTAAAGCGACTAAATCAGCATAATCCAACATGTCGATTTTTTCCAGCTGAGTGGAAGCTCCGTACTCAGGCGTCATCACGTACATGGAAACATCTGCAAAATCAGAAACTTCCGACCCAGATTGTCCGATTCCCGAAGTTTCCAGGATAATGACATCAGGATGAGCCAGTTTCAAGACGTTTAAAGCAGACTGAATAAACGGAGAAACGGAAACGTTATTTTCCCGGGTTGCCATCGAACGCATATACACTCTCGGATCATTGATGGCATTCATGCGGATCCGGTCACCTAGAAGGGCACCTCCCGTTTTCTTTTTGGAAGGGTCGATGGAAATAATGGCCATTTTTTTATCCGGATTCGAACGAAGAAAACGTCTCACCAATTCGTCGGTTAATGAAGATTTTCCGGCTCCTCCGGTTCCCGTAATCCCGATGATCGGGATGGTCAGGTCTTTCGATTTTTCATCAATGGCCTGTACCAGTTCCGGTTTTTCTTCGGAGAAGTTTTCCACGGCTGAAATAATTTTGGCAATGCTCGTCGGGTTTTCGAAGCTGATCGCATCAAGATCCTGCGCTGTTGCCTCTTTTCCGGTTGCAAAATCGGATTTCTGAACCAGGTCGTCGATCATTCCCTGAAGCCCGAGTTCACGGCCGTCATCCGGAGAATAAATCCTGTCGATACCGTAATCCATCAGTTCTTTGATCTCTTCCGGAAGGATCACTCCGCCGCCGCCGCCGAAAATCTTAATCTGCGGTGAGTTTTTTTCCCGTAAAAGATCATAGATGTATTTAAAATATTCGTTGTGCCCTCCCTGGTAGGACGTCAGGGCAATGGCATTGGCATCTTCCTGAATAGCGGTATTCACCACTTCTTCAGCAGATTTGTCGTGTCCGAGATGGATCACTTCACATCCGGTTCCCTGGATCACACGGCGCATGATGTTGATCGCCGCATCGTGGCCGTCGAACAACGACGCTGCCGTCACGATTCTTACTTTATTGTTTGGAGTATATTTTTGGGTTTCCATAAAAAATCTAGAAAGTTTCTGAATTTCCAAATATAACAATAAAATAGAAACCGCTTGTTTAATAATAATTCGCTGTATACTAGTTTGTTAAATCGAATTGATTAATTGAAATACTAACCATTAAACTAACATTTGTTAGAAACTGTTGGTAACCAGAGGCTGTGCTTCAATTTCCCTATACCTGCTTTGAGATTTCAAATTAAAAATTTCTACTTTTGCATATTATTATCAGGATATGAAAAAGGCACTGCTGTATTTTGCACTCGGAACGGTTTTAAGTTTTTTAATCAATTATCTTTTTTACAGTTCGGAAAATATCGGGCTCGATGTATTCTATGCCATTGCATTCGGATTTGCCTGGGGCGTTGCCTATTATCTTGATACTCCCCGTTTTACACTGCCTCAGAAATTGGGATTGTCTTTTCTGGCGATGGGACTGCTGGTTTTAATCGGTACCTTGATTTTCACTCTTGAACTGGCCATTCCGTCCATCCTTAAATTTTCTACGGTTTTTGTTGCCTATTATCTTATTGCAAGCTTCAGGGCGAATAAAACGCTTCGGGATTAATTTGCATTTACTTTCTTATTTAATTAAATTATAGAAGATTGGCGGCGCATGTTTAAATAACAAACTAAAATTGGGATTTTAATTTTATTCCCAAATCCTGAATTACCGATTCTTTAATTTTTGATCCTAACGGGCTTTTTTTCAATGTATAAGGTTGATTTACGGAAATGTGCTGAGATTAAATAAAATATGTTTTTGCGTTCCGAAAATAATTTGTACCTTTGCACACCCTTTTAGGGGAAAATTATGTTTAATCTTTAACTAAAACGTGTGAATACATTAAGTTACAAAACTGTTTCAGCGAACAAAGCTACTGCTAATAAAGAATGGGTTGTGGTAGACGCTGAAGGACAGCCGTTAGGAAGACTAGCTTCTACGGTTGCAAAGATTTTGAGAGGTAAGCACAAAACAAACTTTACACCTCACGTAGATTGTGGTGATAACGTTATCGTTTTGAACGCTGGGAAAGTTACCCTTTCCGGAAACAAGTGGAACGACAAGACTTATATCTGGCATACAGGATATCCTGGAGGACAGAAGTCTATGACTGCGGCTGAACTTCAAAAGAAAGATTCTTTAAAAGTATTGGAAAAATCTGTAAAAGGAATGTTGCCTAAAAACAGATTGGGAGCTGCTTTATTAAAGAACCTTTACTTATATGAAGGAACTGAGCACAAACATGAAGCTCAACAGCCTAAAACAATTAATGTTAACGAATTTAAATAATTAATATGTCTACAGTTCACAAAATCGGAAGAAGAAAAACTTCTGTAGCAAGAGTTTATGTAAAGCCAGGAACTGGTAACATTACAGTAAACGGAAAAGATGCTAAAGAATATTTCTCTACAGATGTTATGGTTTACAAATTAAACCAACCATTTATCCTTTCTGAAACTGTTGGTCAGTATGACGTTACCGTAAACGTATTCGGTGGTGGAAATACAGGTCAGGCAGAAGCTATCAGATTAGGGATTTCAAGAGCTTTATGCGAGATCAACGCTGAGTTCAGATTAGCATTGAAGCCTGCTGGTTTACTTACAAGAGACGCAAGAATGGTGGAAAGAAAGAAGCCAGGTCAGAAGAAAGCAAGAAAGAGATTCCAATTCTCAAAACGTTAAGATTTGCTGTTGGCGAATGGCTTATGGCTATTGGCTACAGAAATGTACTACATTTTATTTAAACTTAATCTCGGCGAAAAGCCCGCTGCTGTCAGCAAAAAGCCAGACGCCCATTGCCCGTTACGTTTAGCATCCAAACGCTTCTCCCATCTAAAGAAGTTGTTGATTGTTTAAAAAACGGAAAGTAAACTAACAAAAACAGAAAACATGGCAAAAGCAAATGTAAAAGACCTTTTAGAGGCTGGTGTACACTTCGGTCACATGACCAGAAAGTGGAACCCAAATATGGCTCCATACATTTTTATGGAGAAAAACGGTATTCACATTGTAGACTTACATAAAACAGCTGTTAAATTGGATGAAGCGTGCAGCGCTTTAGAAAAATTAACTTCTGCAGGTAAAAAAGTTCTTTTCGTAGCTACTAAAAAGCAGGCGAAAGAAGTAGTGGCAAAACACGCTTCTGAACTGAATATGCCTTATATTACAGAAAGATGGCCTGGTGGTATGTTAACAAACTTTGTTACTATCAGAAAGGCTGTTAAAAAAATGAACTCCATCGACAAAATGAAAAAAGATGGGACGTTCGAAACATTATCTAAAAAAGAAAGATTACAGGTAGACAGACAAAGAGCTAACCTTGAGAAAAACTTAGGTTCTATCTCAGACATGGTTCGTCTTCCTTCTGCAATCTTCGTTGTAGATATCATGAGAGAACACATCGCCGTAACTGAAGCTAAGAAATTAGGTATTCCAGTTTTCGGTATTGTGGATACAAACTCTGACCCAAGAAAAGTAGACTTCGTTATCCCAGGAAACGATGATGCTTCAAAATCTATCGATATGATCTTAAACATCGTTTCAGATTCTATCAAAGAAGGTCAGTCTCAGAGAAAAGCTGATAAAGAAAAATCTAAAGAAGAAGGAGAAGTAGTATCTGCTGATAAAGATGCTGATTTCGATGCTGAATAATTAAAGATTTTCTTTAAAAAATAAAAAGCCGCTGAATCTTAGATTCAGCGGCTTTTTATTTTGATGTATGAAGAAATTACTGATGCTGAAGTCAAATATCAATTTGAAACCGCTGTACGGTGCGGTCCTGATACGAATTTTGTTTTCTGATAGACTGCATTACAAACCATACCGGAAAGATTATAATTCTGGTTTTTAGGGACCATCACCGCTCCGATTTTACCGGCTGCGATCGGAACTTTCTTAAAATAGTTGTTTCCGCTGATGGTTAGCACCATATTGCATCGGGATTTGTTCTCTACCGTTACGGAGGTCTTATCCTGATCGGCAGATCCGTTTAGAATATCCGTTAAGACCGCAGCGGTTTCCGATTTGTAAGTTTTGCTTAATGTCTGGTATTCTATTTCCGTCTGATTGGCCGGTGTTGTCCGTGTACCGGTATTGGAAATAGCAGGAGCAGATCTCCTTACAGGGGTAGAGACGGTTTTATGATGGGTAGCTTCACAGCTGTTAAGCGCTACCACAGCAAAGAGGATGAGAAATGCCTTGACGTCTTTGGTATTCATATTTCTGATGGTAAATTTAACCTTTGTTTTTAGAGGAAAACAATTTATTTAATGGTCCTGACCGGATTATTGATCGTTAAGAACATACTCTTATTCAAATCCTTTTTGGAAGAGTACAGGATATCACAGACATTACTTGCCAACGTATAATTTCCTTTATTAACAACAATAAAATTCTCGCTTTTTGCAGGCACTGCCATATTATAAAAATCTTTTCCGCTAATTCTTACAACGAGATTACAATCGGAATTATTTCGGAACAGAAGAATTACTTCTTTGCTCGTGATATCTTCATTAAACATAGCGTTCAGAAGTTTCACCGTTTTGTCCTGATGTTCTTTTGAGGTTGAAGCAAGAAGACGCTTATATTCCTCTGCTTCAGAAGAGTTGGAGCCGTTCATGATATGACTGGGAATTTCCGAGATAACAGGCCTTGCTTCCATAGGATGTGCGTTCTTTCCTTCTTTAGTCCATTCGGTATTTTTTAAGGCTATCAGTTTCGGCTTCAGAACACTTTTTCTCGGATCATCAGGATGGCAGGTTTTCAGGAAATATTCTATCTCCGGAATACTTTTGCTTTCTAGAATATTCTGAAAAGCACTTTCGGAAGAATTTACCTTACAGGAAGTGAGGAGAGAGCATAAAGAGATAATCAGAGTAATTTTTTTCATGGTAAGTTTTATGTTTATATATGACGATAAAAGGTTGTAAATGTTACAGCCTTAAATGCATTTTAGTCAGATTAAAATAAAATTACTCGGAAATTACCGTTGATGTTGAAATGTTTGTGTGCTTCGAAATAATGGTGTTTTTCATCATAAGTTTTTTTGTCTTTAGTTGATTTTAAATTTAATATACGTAATCGTTTTTCCTTTTGCTGAAAAGAGTTCTTCGTAATAAGTTCGGATGTCTTTCAGGTGAGGGGTATCCGGATTGTATTCTACCGCTCCGTAAATATCGTGATGAGCCGTTAGGATTTCATAGCCTGCTCCCTGCAGATAGCCTAAGGTATAGCCGTGAAGGAATTCCGAATCGGTTTTCAGGTGAATAATTCCGCCAGGCTTAAGGAACTTTTTGTAACGGTTTAAAAAGTCAGGGTGGGTGAGCCTGTGCTTGGTACGTTTGTATTTGATCTGCGGATCTGGGAAAGTAATCCAGATTTCATCCACTTCGTTTTCCCCAAAGAAATAATCAACAAGCTCGATCTGGGTTCTCAGAAAGGCTACGTTATGCATTCCGTTTTCCACGGCTTCTTTTGCCCCGAACCAGAATCTCGCGCCTTTAATATCTATGCCTATAAAGTTCTTATCGGTGAATGTCTTGGCAAGACCTACGGTATATTCTCCTTTTCCGCAGCCCAGCTCCAGAACAATCGGATTTTCATTTTTGAAAAAATCCGTTCTCCACCTGCCTTTAAGATCAAAGCCATTTAAGGCTTCTTCTCTGGTCGGCTGGATAACGTTTGGTAATGTTTTGTTTTCTGCGAATCTTGCTAATTTATTTTTACCCATGAGAAATTTATAAAATCCCGCAAAAATAGCGAATTTTACACAAATGCCTCTTTTTTAGAGGTAAAAATAATGCTGACGGACCTTATTTCTTCAGAGAACTTCCCAAAGCAACCATCAGAGGTTTCTGAATTGTTTTTTGAGACGCATACTGTGCACCGCAGACAATACTTGTAAAGAGATAATCTCCTTTTTCTACAACAATTGAGTTGTCGCCATGGGAAGGAACAGGAAGCCTGTATTTGGTCGTGCCGATTCCTTCGATCCTTACAATGATATTACAGTCGGATTTATTTTCGATCATGACGATGCACTCCTTAGCGTTCGGATCATTATCGAAAAGGGAATTTAAGATTTTTACGGTTTTATTTTTGTGCTCTGCCGGATTTTCAGACATCAGCATGTTAAATTCTGCCGCTTCGGTATCCGGAATAGCTGAAACGGTTGCTGTTGCCACGACCGCAGGCGCAACATATACATTTTTCGGGTTGCTGGGGGTGTAGACGATTGCGGCCTGACCGACCTGCAACTCTTTCTGGTATTTGGCGATTTGCTTCTGCTTGATGATGGCATTCATCTCATCAAAAGAAATCTTTGTGGAAGGACGTCTTTTCAGCATGGCCAGCCAGTCCTGCATCTGCCTTACTTTCAGATCTCCGGGTTTCGCATTTTTGATGTATTCTTTCATCATCTCCATTACGCGGGGCTTCAGTACGGATCTCCTGGGGTCGTCCGGGTGGGCATCGCGTAAAAAGGCATTGATCTCATAGATGCTTTTGCTCCGTAAGATATTGCTGTAATCTTTTCCTTTCGACTGTGCTGAAAGATTCAGGAAAAGCATGGCACTGAAAAATATAAGTAATTTTTTCATTTACTGATATTTAAGGATTAAAAAAGGAATAAACGCTCTTGCTCTCTTTTAATTGACTTCTTCAGGTTATTGATGGATAAATTGCAACGGCAATTGCACCAGCTGATGCTTACGCACAAATTTTTGCTAAAAATAAACATTATTTGAATAAAACAAAAAATGTATACTGCGATTTTGCAATATACATTTTTAATTTTTATAATTGATAGTTATATTATTTTACAACATCCTGAAGGTGAGAGTTTTTCAGCCTTCGCTGGTAAATCGGCAGGTATTTTTCGATGGGAATTTTTATTGCTTCAAAGTTCCCCGCCATTACATAAGGCTCAACATTTTCCGAAGTGTATACAAACTGAAGGAAATTGTCGATCAGATTTTCAGGAATTTTAAATCTTGTGAAATAGTCTTTTCCTAAATAGTTTTTAATCTGGGTAATAGAATTGTTCATTCTTTCGTATGCTACGTAGCGCTGCTTTTTCTTTCGTTCCCCGGAAAGAATATCATAAATACTCTCGAGGCTGAATGTAAGTCCGCCATCCCTAAGCCCGGCTACCGGCAGTTGCGGTGGTGTCCCGTCGCCTTTCGGTTCCGGCAGACCAATTACTTTTTTGATGGCCAGTGCCTTATCCTCTTTACGGATTGAGTTGATATCGTATCTCAAATTCCCTGTAGGTCTGAAACGGTTGATTACCACTTCCTGGATATCGTGGTAAGCAATTTTAAGCTCTACTAGATTTTGCTGATCCATCATCTGCTGTGTCAGTTTAATATCTTTCCGTTCTGTCACGATAGAGGTAAAACGGATGACGTCTCCTGGATTCGCCTGGATGGAAAAATCACCGTTATAATCACTTAGAACTGTTTTCAGCGTATTAAGATTCGTAACGTAGATCTGATTGAGATACAATACGGAATTATCCCTCAGGAATACTTCGCCGGAATAAGATTGTGCGTTAATTTTTGCCAGAAAAACCAACAGCAATAGGGTAAATAGCTTCTTCATAGAATATGGCAAAATTACACAGAAATTGTACCAACTTATACCTGTCTTAGCGATGAAAACAGGTTAAAGTTATATTAAACTTTAATCTAAAACTGTTAAGGAATGTTATAAGGTTTTATTTATTTAAAAATATTATGATCAGCTGCCGGATTTCTTATTTAAATTAATAATTTTTTACCAGCAGCCAGCTTGTATATTTCACGGTCGTTGAGCCTCCGAATTCCGTCCAGCTGATAAAATACCAGTAAGTTGCCGTATTGACAGGGCGTCCTGTTATTCTCCCGTCCCAGATAAACTTATTGCTAGAGGAACCCCTAAAAACTTCGGCACCATACCGGTCGAAAATCCTGAATATGACGTTTTCGTTATTCATTAAAGCGGAATAATCGATCACATCGTTATAGCCATCCAGATTCGGCGTAATCGTATTAATAAGATTAATGATTACGAAAGTTCTTGTTGCCTCTTCGCATCTATTGGAATCACGTACGTGAACGACATGATTTCCTCGCGGTACGTTATTGAATACGTTGGAGCTTTGCCAGCTTGTACCGTCCAGAGAATACTCATAAGGTGGGGTACCGCCGCTTACTCCGATGGTTACTGTGTTGCCGTTAATCTCAATCGTGGTAATCACTGGAAGCGTAGATTCGGTAACATCTACCGTCTGCCGGTAAGTACATCCATCAAAAGTAAGATCTACATAATAGGCTCCTGAAGAAACGTTGGAAATAGACTGGGTCGTGGCACCTGTACTCCAATGGTAGCTGTCAAATCCAGGTCCAGCATCAAGAGTCGTCAGTGTACTAGGGCAGATAATTTTATTAACCAGCACCGTCGAATGTTTTGGAATTTTAACCGTTACGGTAATTGATGCAACATTTGGGCATACACCGGACTTTTGGAATCTTATGTAGATCGTCGTTGAGCCGGTTAAATTCATAGGATTCGACAGTACGGCTGTATTATTCTGTGCGTCCAGCAGAGTAGGATGAAAGGTTGCCGTTACCAGCGGATCTGTTGTAAACTGATTGATAAAAGACTGCAGGTCGATCGATTTGGTGCCGTCCAGATCATCATCGCACATCGTAACGGTATGCGTTGTTTTCAGCAAAGGAATTTTAGCACCGATGGTAAACGTTAGCGGCTTTATGACCGGTGGACATCCGTCCGGAGATTCCACTCTGATATAAATCGTCGTCGTGGTAGTATATGACCAGTTGTTGGGAAGGGTATTGGTACCTCCCGAAGTGGCTGAAGTAAGGTCCCCATAATATTTTACAATGGTAAAATAAGAAGGATTGCTCAAAACAATAGGGGTGATGTCGGAAAGCGTAACATTCACCACGCCATCTAAGTTGTCATCACAAAAGATTCCTGTATAATTACTAAGTACATTCGCAAAAGGATATAGGTTTAGCGTAATCTGTGCAATAGCTTTACATCCTATATTATTTTTTACGACTGCATACACAATGGTTCCGTTAGAAGCAGTATATGCTGTAGGATTGGCAATCGCTGTTCCGGTAGTTTCGTTCTGTGCATTGAGCAGGGTGGTGTAATAGGTCGTTGTAACCGGAGAATTGGTGGTCACGTTTGCGGTAGTTAAATTAAATATCCCCTGCCCGGATCCGTTGTCACAGGCTTTGAGCGTCGTATTATTTACTGTCAGAACCTGAATGTCCATGGTTACTGTTACCGTTTCGCAATCGGGAAAATCAGGATTGTTTCCGCAGAAGGTATAACTGAAGGTATCGGTTCCTGTAGTTCCCGGATTGGTTACTGTATAAGTGATTACGCCGGTCGCCGGATTGATTGCAGCAGTACCTAATGTAGGAGCTGTAAGAATGGCTACTGTCGAAGGTACTGGCGTCTGGCTCGAATTCGTAAAAGCCGGTGTAATGGTTTTTGTTGTACATACGCCATAAGTCGCATTGGTAAGACGGGTACAATTTAATACTTTAAACTGTTCGGTGATTAAAGGAGCACAGCTTCCCATAGTAACGGAACATGTGTAATAGCCGGGCTGCGTCGGAGTAATTGACGAACCGGTAGCGCCCGGAATCAGTACACCGCCGACATACCATTGGTAAGTATCATAAATGATTGGGTCAACCGTAAGCACAATTCCGGGGATACAATTGCCTCCTGATCTCAGGATCACCGGTTGTGTTGGAAATCCTGCGAAAAAACCACCGTAACCCACGGCGTCACTTCCTGCATTGATTCCTGCCGTAATCGCTTTTGAGGAATTAACGGTGATGGTTCCGGTAATATTGGGAATACCATAGGTCACCCAGTTGTTGGTTCCTGTCATATCGAAAGGACCTGTGGTAGCCGGCGGAACAGTTCCGTTTACGGTAACAACGGCCCCTCTTTCGGTAATGAGATTCAGTTTGGTAGGAATGTTTAAAATTCCGCTCGGGTTGCCGTTGGAATAGACAAAATTCTCGTCGATAAAACCAAGCTCATTAATCTGTTTCGGAAGATAACAGTTGAGCGCGGGAATAAAATTAAAACCTCCCGTAGCTGCTTCAGCTCCGGCAGTGTTTGCCCCGGCAAGCACCTGGTAGATATAAGCATTTTTAGATGTTCTGATATATAGATTGTAATGCCCGTTCCCCTGAAGCTGGTATTTGGTATCCGGAATCATGAAATATTGCCCGATATTTAAAGTGGCAATAGGAGTGGTTTCATTGTTTACCCGAACTTCCGTATTGTTTTCAGTGGCTATTACAAGAGCGCCTTCCATATTGGCCCCTATACTTCCGTTGCCCTTTACCAAAGCAAATTCATTTCCCAGTCTTTCCACGGGAACGGCCTGGTCCATCAAAATATCAGAGCTTGAAGGAAAGTTTCCGGCATATTGCCCGTTAAAGTTTCCGTTGGTAACATTTATATTTTTATTGGCTACAATTTTAGCTCCGATAAAGCCGTCGAAATTTCCCGTATTGGTTCCGATCCCATCGATGATATAAGACTGCCCTTTATTTAAAGTGAAAGTCATCGTCGGAGTAGTAGTTCCGGTAGTTCCGTTTGAAAATTGTACGGTAGGTTTGTATCCTGATATCGTAACTGTGGTATTGTCGTCCGTAGCGAGTACACTCGTCATGAAATTCAGGATCGAGTTGTTCACGGTAATCGGCGCATTGGCTGCGTAGAAGAGTTTTCCGGTAGAAGGAATTCCTTTTGAGGTAATAATTTCCGCATGATTGAAAACCGAAAACCGAAGGTTGGCATAAAAAGGGAATTCGGCTTTTACGTAAATTCCTTTTGTTGTTGGTGTGAAAAGGTCCGTCTGTTGCGTCGTAATAATGTAATCCCTTAAAATATCTACTTTCTGAGGATTTCCTTTACTGATTGTAACCGTTGCGATGATTGTGTTATTGTTATAGATGTTCACCGGAAACGGTGTTGTACGGTTGGTGGAAAGGTATAATTTCTGATAGGGATTGGAATTTCCCGTCCTGTCTACCATCGGGGCGAACCAATGTTCCCTATCCAGCTGAGCAAATGTAAAGGTGAAAAAATAAAATACAAATAGAAAGGATAGAATTTTCTTCATTTAGGTAGCCTTTAACACAAATTTAATAATAAAAAGCATTATCCTGTTAAAAAATTAACAAAAAACCATGATTTCAAAATCATGGTTTTCAGTATTTTACTATAAGGTTATAATCGACATTTTCATAGAAAGCGGTTGGAGTATTCAATCCGAAGCTAGGGCTCGCTGTAATCCACTTCATGTACTTTGTTATCATTAAATCTAAAAAGATAAAAAAGCACAGTTTCAGAACTGTGCTTTTAGTAATTGGTTTCAATTTTAATTTAATCTCTGTTCTTAACAACAATCCATCCCGAATACTTTATCGGTGTTTGTTTGCTGTTCGGCTCGTTCCAGCTCAGATCGAACCAGTAGTTTCCGGTAGGTACTTTTTTACCTCCAATGGCGCCGTCCCACTTATATCCGTTGGTTTTATTTCCCTGGTGCATTTTTGCTCCATACCGGTCATAAATATTAAAGACAAAATTCGGTTTATAAGCCAGTGCGGAGTAATCCAGTACGTCATTAACGCCGTCTCCGTTTGGTGTGATGATGTTGATGAGGTTCGGTACCGTAACTTCTACATCAATAGGATCACAGTCATAAGCATCTTTCAGATAAAATGTATGGTTTCCTCTGGCAACATTGGTAAATACATTAGAATCCTGCCAGTTGATGTTATCGATCGAATATTTGTAAGGAGCGGTTCCTCCTGCTGCATTTATTGTAACAGTATTGTTTGAAATGTCGATGTTTGAAATAACCGGCTGTTCTGAAGCATATACTTTTACAGTCTGTCTGGCTGTACATTCTCCTGTTTTCAAATCTACCCAGTAAGTTCCTACGGTTACATTATTGATGCTCTGGGTTGTTGCCCCGGTATTCCATTTATAGGCAGTAAATCCTGGGCCCGCATCTAAAGTCGTCGTATCTTCCATACAGATAATCTTATCTTCAAGAAGGCTTGAATATACCGGAGGAAGAACTACCAAAGTAATTTTCGCTACTCTGAAACATCCGTTCGCATTGGTTACCCTTACGAAAACAACCCCATTGGGAGCGATATAATTTGTAGGATTTTGAATCTGATTTGTTCCGTTTTGCGCATCCGTAAGCGACGGATAATATTTTTTGGTAATACCCGGTGTACTTGTTACGATAGCAGTTGTTAAATCAAATAACGCCTTTGCCGGAGTTGCTGTTATAAAGCATGATCTTAAAGTCGCCTCATTTACATCAGGACTTGCGGACACTGTAAACGTTAGGGTTACCTGTTCACAATCTGTAAATTCCGGGTCGTTTCCGCAGAATTTGTAAACGATGGTATCTGTTCCTGCGAATCCGAAAGTCGGGGTATAGATAATAACTCCGTTAGGATCGATAACTACAGTACCGTTCGTCGGAGGTGTTACAATCGTTACGGTACTCGGAACGTACGTCTGGGTAGAATTGGTAAACGATGGAATTACGCTCTGGAATCCTTCGCATACGGTTAATGCTTTTGTCGTTTGGTTAAGACAGGTATATACTTTAAATACCGGAGTAACTACCGGAGCACAGGTTCCTACGACAACGCGCACTGTATAATTTCCTGCCAGCGTCGGCGTAAATGTGTTTGAAGTTGCTCCCGGAATAGCGGTATTATTTCTGAACCACTGATAAGAATCAAACCCGTCATCCACCTCAAGGATCAGACCCGGAATACAATCTCCGGTCTGTTTGGCAATAACCGGGATCGAGGAGAAGCCTGCAAAATAACCACCGTATCCTACAACACCACTACCTCCGGAAATACCGGCTGTAACGGCTTTTGTTGAAGTAATCGTCATATTTCCCGTAACATTCGGTACAGAGTAGGAAACCCAGTTGTTGGTTCCCGTTACGTTATAGGGTCCCTGAGCGGCGGTAGGAGTAGCTCCATTTACTGTAACGGCAGCCCCCTTTTCGGTAAGAATATTTAATTTTACGTTATTCGTCGTAGGCGGAAGAATGTTAATCATTCCGATTTCATCAATTTTTCTCGGTAAATAACAGTTCAATGGCGGAATATAATTAAATCCGATCGTTGCATTGCTGTTGGCAACCCCTGCCAGTAGCTGATAAACATATACATTCTTTGTAGTCTTAATGTACATATTATAATGATTATTCCCCTGATTAATGTAATTGGTATTGTTTACTTCATTTACCCTGTAGCTCTGTCCTTCATTAAGAACAGCTGCCGGGGTGGTCCCTGCATTGATATATACTTCAGTATTGTCTTCTGTTGCTACGATCAGGGCATCTTCCATTCTTTTGCTAATGTCGCCGTTTCCTTTTACCACTACAAATTCATTTCCAAGCCTGTCGGTAGGCACGGACTGGTCCATGACAGTATCCGATCCGTCATAGAAAGAACCTGTTGCAATGGCGAACTGTCCGTTGAAATTTCCGTTGGTAACCGAAACCGGTTTGTTGGCAACTATTTTGGCACCAAGGAATGCTTTTTTATTGGCTGCGGTATTTCCTACCCCTTCTATTATGTATGACTGTCCTTTATTTAAAGTAAAAGTTAATGTCGGATTTGTAACCCCTGTCCAACCATTGGTAAATACGGTATTAGGAGAATATCCGGAAACCGTAACGGTTGTATTGTCTTCCGTTGCCATGATTCCCGCCATGAAATTAAGAAGCGTGGAGGATGCAGATCCTGTTGTAATATTTTCTATCGGAGATACCACAGCATAAAATTTCGTCCCGATTCCTGCTTTTCCTTTTGAAGTAAGGATTTCTCCATGGCTCGTTACAGAAAAACGCAGTGTGGCATAATAAGGACGTGTACCTTTGGTATATAATCCTTTACTGATTGGTGTAAACAAATCCGACTCCGCGGAAGTAATGATGGCTGCCAAAGGAACCGTGAATGTCTGTGGGCTTCCTTTGCTGATCGTTACAGTACCAATCAAAACATTGTTGCTGAATATCTGTACAGGAAACGGTGTTGTTGAATCCGTAGAGAAATATAAAGCTTGTTGCGGGCTGGAGAGAACAGAGCTTCTGGCTGCCATTGGAGCAAACCAGTGATCTGTATCCCTTTGCGCAAAAATTGTATTAATTCCGAAGAGAATCAACACAAGCGATAATAAAATTTTATTCATAAATATGGAATATGGATTTTTGCAAAAATAGTAGAAAATTGTATTAAGTATTCAATTAATTGCTGAAAATTACAATCTTGTTTACAAAAAAACC
This sequence comes from Chryseobacterium sp. SORGH_AS_0447, assembly GCF_030818695.1. Classification (NCBI taxonomy): domain Bacteria; kingdom Pseudomonadati; phylum Bacteroidota; class Flavobacteriia; order Flavobacteriales; family Weeksellaceae; genus Chryseobacterium; species Chryseobacterium sp. SORGH_AS_0447. Next base: position 917,620 of record NZ_JAUTAR010000001.1, read on the forward strand.
ACGATTTTAAATCGTGGTTTTAAGAATTCTCCTGCAAAAGATCTTTAGTTTATATTTTTTACCATGATCCAGCCGGTGTATTTTATTGGGGTCTTTTCTTTGTTCGGTTCATTCCAGTTGATGTGGTACCAGTAGGTTCCGGTGGAAATTTTCTTATCAAAATGTCTTCCGTCCCATTTGTAATTATTGAATTTATTCCCTGTGAAAATCTTATTTCCGTATCGATCGTAGATTACAAAGCTAAGGTTTTCTTTATATGCCAATTCGCTGTAATCGATATAATCATTTTTATTATCACCGTTTGGCGTAATAGCATTTACTAAATTCGGTACGGTAACTTCCACGGAAATCGGTGTACAGTTATAAAAATCTTTTACATAGAATATATGCTGCCCCCTGGAAAGCCCGGTGAATACGTTGGAATCCTGCCAGTTTGTAGGGGAATCCACTGCGTATTGGTAAGGAGATTTACCACCTTTTACATGAACAGTTGCCGTATTATTGGAAATTTCAATCTCTGAAATCACTGGCTCTTCTGCTTTTTTAACACTTACAAGCTGCTTAACAGAACATCCGTCGGCTTTTAGAATTACCCAGTAATTTCCTACAGCTACTCCGGTTATTACCTGTGTAGTAGCACCGGTACTCCAAAGGTAGGATTGGTAGCCAGATCCTGCATCAAGACTTGTTCTAGCATCGATACAAATGGTTTTGTCTGCAAGAACAGTAGATCTCTTCGGAGGAATTACAACGAGGTTTACTTTCGCAATTGCGTAACATCCGTTTGAATTATATACTCTAACATATACGGTTCCGTTTCCTGAAATATAAGCTGACGATAGAGTATTTAAGATTTCATTGGTCGCATTGCTGGCATCAACAAAAGTAGGATAATACTTTTTAGTGATAGGCGTTTCTGCTGAAACATTTGCCGTCGAAAGATTGAACGCAGCTTTTGTTTCGTCTGTCTCAAGGAAACATTCCCTGATTGTTGCTTCCGTTACTACAGGCGTAGGAAGGAAATCCAAAGTGATCTTCGCCGTTCCGGTACAGCCTTCATTAGTCGTTACTTTTACATAAACAAAGCCGGCTCCTGAAAGATAATTTGTAATATTTGTTGTGATTTCATTGGTTCCTGCATTTAGTGCAGTCAGTGTCGGATAGAATTTCTTAACTACAGGGCTATATGTCGTTACATTAGCGGCTGTCAGGTCAAAGAATCCTTTGCCGTTATACTGACATGCTTTAATCGTTGTATCCGTTAAAATAAATGGTACAACGGTTAGATTTAGGGTGACTTGTTCACAGTCAACGAATTCCGGTGCATTTCCACAGAATTTATATACAATAGTATCGGGTCCTAAATATCCTGGGTTTGGAATATAAGTGATCTGGCCTGATCCATTGATGGTTGCCGTTCCGTGGGTAGGCTGCGTAATAATAGTTACGGTGCTGGCTACCGGCGTTTGTGTTGTAGTAAATGAAAATGCAGGCGTGATAATTTTCGTAGCACATGCATTTAGAGCTGTTGTGGTATTTCTTACGCAGCTTGTTACTTTATAAATCGGTGTAGTAACAGGAGGACAGCTTCCGATGGTTACCTTCACGGTATAATTTCCTGCGGTTGACGGTGTAATTGTATTTTGTGTGGCACCGGTAATGGCTACACCATTTAAGAACCACTGATAGGTCTCATAGCTGTCATCCACTTCCAGAACAATTCCGGGAATACATTCACCGGTCTGCTTTGCAATTACCGGGATAGATGAGAATCCGGCAAAATATCCTCCATATCCAGCAGTGCTATAGCCTCCATTTACTCCGGCAGTTACAGCTTTTGTCGAATTCACCGTTAGGTTTCCTGAAATTCCTTCTATCGCGTAGGTTACCCAGTTTGTATTTCCTGTTAAAGTGTATGGGCCCTGAGCTGCTGTTGGCGTTGTTGCCGGACCTCCATTTGTACTATAGGTAACGGTCGCTCCTGCTTCCGTTAAAATATTTAGTTTTAATGTAACCCCTGAAACATTCGGCATTTCATCAATCTTTCCGATCTCATCTATTTTTCTGGGTAGGAAACAGTTCAATGGTGGGATGTAGTTATAACCTCCCGTATTGTTTGCCGTACCTACACCTACCAGCTGATAGAGGTATACATTTTTAGAAGTGGAAATCAACATATTAAAGTGTCCGCTTCCTGCGGTTTGCTCGATATAATTTGTTTCGTTGATTCTGTACCATTGCCCCGCGTTGATTGTTGCTAAAGGCGTTGTCCCGCCGTTCACGAAAATCTGGGTATTGTCTTCCGTTGCAATTACAATTCCTCCTTCCATATTTTCAGATGGAGCGGTAGATCTTGTTTTTACCATGGCGAATGTACTTCCTAATCTTTCTACAGGAACGGATTGGTCCATGATTAAATCGGAACCGGAAGAACCTCCTGCCCCAAAGTTTCCATTCGCACTTCCGTTGGTTAAGCTGATCGGTTTGTCGGAAACAATTTTTGCGCCGATAAATCCTGTAAGATTCGCTGATGTTCCGTTATTTCCGGCCATGATATACGACTGCCCTTTGTTCAAGGTGAAAGACTGGGAGTTCCCAGCCGTAGTTCCTCCGATAAAGGACAGTCCAGTAGTTGTCCAGGTTACAGTCACCAAAGTATTATCTTCGGTGGCTAAAACACCTGCGGTAAAATTATTTGACGAACCTGTACCGGCATTGGTATTGGGCGCATTAGCCACATAAAATAATTTTCCGATTCCGGCTTTCCCTTTAGAGGTGATGATTTCACCATGAGAGACTTGTGCAGATCTCAAGGTACAGTAGAACGGTTTATCTCCTTTAAGATAAAGCCCTTTTGTGATCACCTGAAGCGCATCGGATGTAGCGGTTGCGGAAACCAGATTGGCCGCCACCGTATACGATTGTGGATTTCCTTTGCTGATGGTAACCGTCTGGATCAGGATGTTATTGTTATAAATTTTTACATCAAAAGGGGTCATAGAATCTGTTGAAAGATACACAGCATTGGTATATCCACTCGTGGACGCATAATAAGGTGCGATCCAGTGATCCGTATCCCTTTGGGCAAAAAGCGTATTGATGCTAAGCAGCATTAATACAAAAGACAGTAGAAATCTGTTCATATGGAATGATTTAGGATTTCTACAAATTTAGATAATATATTATATATTGTTAATAATTTGTAAATAAAAATTAAATTTTATTCACGATTTTTAATTAAAATCCATCCGGAGTAGGATACTGGCAATTTTGTATCCGGCTCGATCCATCGTAATACATACCAGTAAGTTCCTGTCGGTAGGGGTGCCCCGTTTATTTTTCCGTCCCAAGTATAGCTTTTATCGGAGGATTTATGAACGATCGCTCCGTAACGGTCTGCAATTTCAATAGAAACATTCTGCTTGATTCTGAGGTCGGAATAATTCAGGACATCATTATGGCCGTCACCGTTCGGCGTAATGGCATTAATCAGGTTCAACACCAAAAATTCTGCAGTTACCGGAGAACATCCGTCCACACTGGTTACATAGACCGTATGAATCCCTCTGGAAAGCCCGGTAAAAATGTTGGAAGACTGATAATCAATGCCGTTCAAAGAATATTTATAAGGTGGTGTTCCACCCGAAACGGAAATCGTAGCGTTATAGCCTGAAACTTCAATTTTAGTAATTTTTGGCGCAGGTGCTGTTGTTACATTAACGAACTGACGGTATACACAGCCATTGAAACCAAGATCTACATAGTAGCTTCCTTCTCCAACAATTATAGATTGTGTAGTGGCTCCCGTACTCCATAAATAGGAAATAAATCCGGAACCTGCATCCAATGTAGTGGTGTCATTTGGACAGACCACTTTATCAGTCAATATCGTTGATTTTTTCGGTGCTTTTAAAATGATCGTTAAGACTCCAGTATTCGGACAGGCCGTAGCACTGGTGAATCTTATATAGAAAGTTTGGGTACCCGTGATGGTCTGAACGGAAGGAATTGCATTTGTTCCTGTCTGTGCGTTGGCCAGCGTCGAATAAAAAGCCATACTCACTCCCGGATCAGCCGTGAAAAGGTTTTTATAATTATTCAGGTTAGCACTTTCCGAACCGTTGACATCGCTGTCGCAGATTTCAGCATTGCCATTGCCTGAAGCAAGTGTAATTCTGTTGCCGATCTTGAAGTTAATCTGCCCGAAAGCGGGAGGACAAGTTCCCGTAAGCGCATCTACCCGTACATATACGGTGGTATTTGCGGTATAACTCCAGTTTGCCGGTAAGGTATTGTTGTTCCCTGCATTGGCATCCGTTTGAAGCAGGTAATATCTCACATTAAAGTTAGCAGAACCAGTTACGATCTGAGGCGTAACGCCGGGAAAATTCACATTCACAACACCATCGAAATTATCATCACAAAGGGTGGCGTTATAATTGGCGGTATTGATATTAGGAAGTGGGGTAATCGTTAAGGTGATCTGGGCAACCTTTGAACATCCTGCCGATGAGGTTACATTGGCATAAATAGTCCCGGCCGGTCCGTTATAAACTGCTGGATTGGCAATAGGTGTTCCCGTCATGGCCGAATTGGTAAAATACTGAACCGTTGTTCCGGAATCAGGAGTTACATTGACGGAAGTAAGATTGAAGGTTCCGTTTCCGGTTGCATCTGCACAGGAATTTAAAGAACCGTTGTTCACATTAGGTAGCGGATTTACCGTTAAATTAATCTGGGCAACCTTTGAACATCCTGCCGATGAAGTTACATTAGCATAAACAATTCCCGAAGGTCCGGAGTAGGTTGTCGGATTGGTAATCTGCCCGGTTAAGTTTGAATTGGTAAAATAAGTTACCGTTACTCCCGGATCAGCGGAAAGATTTACTGAAGTAAGGTTAAATGTTCCGTTTCCGTTCGTTCCGGCACAAACCGTTAGGGAACCATTGGTTACATTCGGCAGCGGATTTACTGTTAAAGTGATCTGAGCAATTCTTGAGCAGCCTGTCGATGAGGTTACATTGGCATAGATAATTCCTGAAGGCCCGGAATAAGTTGTTGGATTCGTGATCTGTCCCGTTAAATTTGGATTGGTAAAATAAGTAACTGTAATCCCGGGATCGGAAGAAATATTCGCTGAGGCAAGATTAAAGGTTCCGTTCCCGTTTGTTCCTGCGCAGGCCGTTAATGAACTGTTATTAACTGTTGGTGAAGGGATAACCGATAATACGATCTGAGCCGTTTTCGAACATCCATACTGCGAAATTACATTGGCATAAATAGTTCCTGCCGGCCCGTTGTAAGAGGCCGGATTGGCAATCGGTGTGCCTGTAAGAGCCGCAGTGGTAAAATACTGAACCGTAGTTCCCGAATCGGGGGTAACACTTACGGAAGTAAGGTTATAAGTACCGTTTCCATTGGTGTCTGCACATGAGCTTAATGAACCGTTTGTTGTTTGAAGGACATCGGTATTAATCACAATCTTAAAATACTCAAAATCAGCAGGGCTTCCATTCCCTTGAACATAATAGATAAAGGTATCCGTAGTATCTGCTGTAAGACCCGCGTTCGGCGTATAGGTAATCTGGCCTGTTACAGGATTCACCGTGGCCGTTCCTGAAGTTGGGGCCAGAATAATGCTGGTGTTGGAAGGAACAATGGTCTGGGTAGAATTGGTAAATACCGGTGAAACCACTTTCGTATTACAGGATCCTATATTATAGGTTGTCGTTGTAATAGGAGGACAAAGGGTATATGAATAAGCATTTGTTGCAGCGTATCCGCAATTGTTTTTTGTCACTACGCAGGTGTAATTGCCTGCTCCGTATGTTTCAGGATTGATCGAATAGGAAGTGGCTCCCGGAATCAAGGTTCCGTTAAGGTACCACTGGTAAGTGTCGTACGAGTTATCTACCTGTAATAAAATTCCGGTATAGCAGTCGCCGGTTTTGGAAATTACGGGAACTGATGAAAAGCCTGCAAAATAACCTCCGTAACCCACAGCACCGCTACCTGCAGCTATACCCGCCGTTACGGATTTTGTAGAATTTACTGTGACCGTACCGCTTACATTAGGAACAGTATAGGTAACCCAGTTCGGATTTCCGTTTACCGGAAAGGGACCGTTTGCTGTTGCGATAGGCGTTCCGTTCAAAGTAACGGTTGCTCCGGTTTGGGTAATGATATTTAACCGGGTATTAAATGTCTGGCTTCCGATTTTATTAATAAATCCAATTTCGTCTACTTTATTGGGCATATAACAGCTTAATGGCGGGATGAAGTTCATTCCTCCGGTCGCATATTCGTTTCCGCTTGTGCTGGAAACCCCTGCCAGTAACTGATAAACGTAGATGTTATTATTTGACGAGATCCCCATGTTGTAATTATCTCCGGTTCCGTGCTGAATGTAATTAATGCTGGGAACCATGTAATACTGCCCTGCATTCAGGGTAATTCCGGAAGGGATGCCGTTAAGGGTAATATTCGTACCATTCTGGGTAGCGACAATAAGTGCTGTTTCCATCTGGGAATTTACAGTTCCGTTTCCTTTTACCACCACAAATTCTTTTCCCAACCGATCAGTAGGGACGGCCTGATCCATCAGGATATCATTGTTGGTAAAATTTAAACTGGTGTAAATTCCATTGAAATTTCCGTTTGTAACGGAAATCGGTTTTGTCGACTGGATCTTTGCGCCGATCAGTCCATCCAGGTTGTTTACGGAATCGGTGCTTAAAGCGTCCAGGATATAAGACTGTCCTTTATTTAAGGTAAAAGTTTTGGTCGGACTCGAAGTTCCGTCTGAGAATACGACATTGGGGTTATAGCCGGAGATCACAACGGAAGTATTGTCTTCTGTTGCCGTAACGCCTATCGTAGAGTTTACATAATTTGCCGTACCGGTGATCGGGGCCATTCCGACATAAAAAGTTGTCCCCAGACCTGCCAGTCCTTTGGAAGTAATGATTTCCGCATGATTGGGAACTGAAAACCTGTAATTGGCAAAAAACTTCTTGCTCCCTTTCAGATATACTCCCATGGAATTTGGGGTGAAAAGATCGGAAGGATTATCCGTTATTAAGAAATTGTTGGGAATGCTTACCTGCACCGGATTCCCTTTACTTACCTGTACTGTCGTAAAAAGGGAATTGCTGTTATAAATCTGTACAGAAAAAGGAGTTACCACATCTGTAGACAGATATAGATAACCCTGTAAGTTCGCTGTTCCTGCTTTGGAAGCCATTGGCGCAAACCAATGATCCGTGTCAAGCTGGGCATTGCATAATAAACAAAGAAATGTACAAATGGTTAGTAGAAGTTTTTTCATATTTCTCAATAAGGGATGCAAATGTAAATATTAAAAATCAATTTTTTACATAAAATTTAATTACTAATTTCTATAATATGAAATATTGTTGAATTTTTAATATTTTTTTAATATCACAGTGTATTCCATAAACAGAGAAATAAAATGAGACTGTCCTTTTGGGACAGTCTCATCATTATTTTTAATCTGAAAAGATTATAAGCTTACTCTTACAAATCCGGTTACTTTAAGGTCTCCGTTTACAGATTTTACATAGTCAGCTACAGACATGCTGCTGTCTTTGATGAAATCCTGGTGTACCAAAGTGTTGTCTTTGTAGAATCTCTGCATTTTACCTTTAAGGATGTTATCGATAATGTTTGCAGGCTTACCTTCTTCTGTAAGTTTATGTCTTTCGATTTCCAATTCTTTGTCGATCGTTGCCTGAGAAACTGCGTTCTCATCAAGAGCGATCGGGTTCATAGCAGCTACCTGCATAGAAACCGCTTTAGCCGCTTCGCTAGCTCCTTCTACGTTAGCAGAAAGTGCAGTGATAGAAGCGATTTTGTTTCCTGCGTGGATGTAAGCTCCCAAGAAAGGCCCTTCGATTCTTTCGAATGCACCGATCTCGATTTTCTCACCGATAACTCCGGTTTGCTCGATTAATTTTTCAGCAACCGTAAGCCCGTGGAAATCAGTAGCCAATAATTCTTCTTTTGTAGCTGCGAAAATTGCCATTTCAGCCAATTCGTAAGCCAACTCGATGAACGCTTCGTTCTTAGCAACGAAATCGGTTTCACAGTTCAAAGAGATTACAACACCTAACGTGTTGTCTTCGTTTACTCTTGCGATTACTGCACCTTCAGTAGACTCTCTGTCCGCTCTGTTAGCCGCAACTTTCTGTCCTTTTTTTCTAAGGATATCTACTGCTTTTTCGAAATCTCCTTCAGCTTCTACTAAAGCTTTCTTGCAGTCCATCATACCTGCACCTGTTTGGTTTCTCAATTTTGCTACGTCTGCAGCAGCTGGTGTATAAGACATAATATCTATTATTTTTTTATTTAAGGTTTAGTATTAATTTTTAGCTTAATTTTAAAGCGATGCAAAGATAATGATTTTAATGATAAACTAAAAAATGACTTTTTGCGTTATTTGTATATTTAATAAATTTTTAAATGTTTACTTAATGAAAAAAATATTCTTCCTCATATTTTTATGTATTTTCACCCTCGGTTTTTCTCAAAAAAAGAAAAAAACGAAATCCAAAGCCATCGTAGAAAAGGAAACAGCGATCATTTATACGGAAAGTGATGCAGAGGCAACGGCCGAGGCTAGGGTAGTGGCCGGCTTTCTGAAACAGAATCCGGGACACGCCAAAACCGATTATTTCAAGAAGAAGCTTATCCAGATGATTATGGCCAATAATTCTCCTGAGGCCAAACCGACAATTAAAGCAGTCAGCGAAGATAAAATCCGGCAGATGGTTCTGGATAACAATAAACTGAACAATGCCAAGACCATAGCCGCTGCCAGTACGGGTTCCGCAAAAACAGAAAACGCATTAGGCGGAAGCAAAAAATCTTCCGGGGCCAGCGAGCAGAATAAAAGGACAGCCGCGATGCTTACTCACTTGTTCAACAACGATCCAACGGATAAAGAAGCTTATATCAATATTAAGAACCGGTCTAAATGCAGGCTCATCGTAAAGATCAACGGGAAAAAATATTACAACCTGGATGTTCCCGCCAACGGGCAAAATTTCCTGCTGGTGGAAAAAGGAGAGTACGTCCTGACTACCATGGTCTGCGATGCTAAGTATTCTTCCCTGAAAAAGATCAATAAGGATATTGAGATTGAACTGAATTTAAGTGAATAAGATTGTATTATAAAAATAAAAATCCCGGTTAAGAAAATTCTTAACCGGGATTTTTATTTTATCCTTTAAATTGCCCCATCGCAATAAATTTGTCTTGTCTCTGGGTTTCCAATTCTTTTCCTGTGAATTTTGAAAAGGCTTTGATGTTTTGCAATATCGAGTTTTTCAGATTCAGATAAGTGGTTTCCGGATCGTAATGTGCTCCGCCCAGCGGTTCTTCTACGATGCCGTCGATGAATTTCTCTCTCAGGGCATCTTTCGGGGTAAGATTCAGGGCATTGGCGGCATCTTCCTTGTGGTCCCAGTTTCTCCAAAGGATGGAAGAGCAGCTTTCCGGTGCAATTACCGTATACCATGTGTTTTCAAGCATGTATACTTTATTTCCTACACCGATTCCTAAAGCACCGCCACTAGCTCCTTCACCGATAATATAAGTGAAGATAGGCGTTTTAAGCATGGTCATTTCGAAAATATTTCTCGCAATGGCTTCTCCCTGTCCTCTTTCTTCCGCTTCAAGTCCCGGATAGGCTCCCGGAGTGTCAACCAAGGTTACTACCGGAATTCGAAACTTTTCAGCCAGCTTCATCAGTCGTAACGCTTTTCTATATCCTTCAGGATTCGGCATCCCGAATCTTCTGTGCTGTCTTTCTTTGGTAGTTCTTCCTTTCTGGGTACCGATGATCATTACTTTCTGGCCATCAAGCGTGGCCAAGCCGCCAATCATGGCAGGATCATCTGCAAAATTCCGGTCTCCGTGAAGTTCCAGAAAGCTTCCTTTATCCACCATTCCGTTGATATAGTCCAGGGTATAAGGACGGTCCGGATGACGGGAAAGCTGTACCCGCTGCCAGGGTGTAAGATTTCCATAGATTTCTTTTTTCTTTTCTATGATTTTATCCTCGATCTGGCTGCATGCTAATTTTACATCAACACCACTTTCTTCTCCTACTAAAGAACACGTTTGGTATTGATCCATTAATTCTTTTATAGGAAGTTCGAAACTTAAATATTCCATTCTTGAAGTAAATTAAATCTTTCAAATTTATGAAAAATTATCAAAAACTATTTAAAATTATTAATTGCATTGTTTATTCGGGTGATAGTCTCTTCTTTTCCAAGAAGTTCCATGATGTCCGGAACATCCGGGCCTTTCAGTTCGCCTACTAAGGACAATCGTAGCGGCATCATCACTTTACCCATTCCCAACCCTTTGTTTTCCGCAAAATCATGCACGGCCTGCTTCACATTTTCAGCACTGAATTCCACGGCTTCCAATTGGTAAGCAAGTTCCTGCAAAATTCCGGAAGTTTCATCATTCCATGCTTTTTTCGATGCCTTTTCATCATAAGCAACTGGCGCTTCGAAGAAGAATTTTCCATTTTCGTAGATATCTTTAGGGAAAGTTGCTCTCTCTTTCATGAGATGAATGACCTTTATTAATTTATCATCAGAAAGCGTCAGATTTAAGTCTGAATCTTTTAAAATCTGAAGCAAGTCTTCGTTGGATTTCTGCTGAATATACTGATGGTTGAACCATTCTGCTTTCTCTTTACTAAACCTTGCTCCGGCTTTATGAACTTTATTTAAATCAAATTCTTTGGTCATTTCATCCAGCGACAAGATTTCCTTGTCATCTGCAGGAGACCAGCCCAATAGAGCAACCATATTGATAAATGCCTCAGGGAGATAGCCACTTTCCCGGTATCCTTTGGAAACATTTCCGGTTGCAGGATCCGTAAAGTTTAGCGGAAATACAGGGAATCCGAATTTATCACCGTCTCTTTTGCTTAACTTTCCTTTTCCTTCCGGCTTTAAAATTAGAGAAAGATGCGCAAACTGAGGAGCTTTCCAACCCATTGCCTCATATAATAATGTATGTAAACCTAAAGATGGCAGCCACTCTTCACCGCGAATCACGTGTGAAATTTCCATTTCATGATCGTCGATGATGTTGGCGAAATGGTAAGTCGGCATCCCGTCGTTTTTTACCAGCACTTTATCATCTAAAGTATTGGTATTTACCGAGAATTTTCCACGGATGATATCTTCCAGGTTCAACGTTCTGTCAACCGGCATTCTGAATCTCACCACATAGGGTGTTTTGTCATCCAATAACTGCTGTAACTCTTCTTCAGAAAGGGTTAAACTGTTTTTTAGCTGATTTCTTGTTTTATTGTCATAAGAAAAGACATCGCCTCTTGCTTCATATTCAGCACGGATGGCATCGAGCTCTTCAGCAGTATCAAAAGCGATGTAGGCATACTCTGTTTTTAAGATCTGCGCGGTATACCGGTCGTAGATATCTCTTCTTTCGGATTGTCTGTACGGAGCAAACTTCCCTCCTTTTTTAGGACTTTCGTCGGCAATGATTCCACACCATTCAAGGGCTTCCTCAATGTATTCTTCTGCTCCTTCCACATATCTTGCCGTGTCAGTATCTTCAATTCTCAATACAAATTCACCGCCCTGGTTTTTAGCAAAAAGATAATCATATAATGCCGTTCTTACGCCTCCCAAATGTAATGGTCCCGTAGGACTTGGAGCAAAACGTACTCTTACTTTGTCCATTTCAATTTTATTTTGGTGCAAAGGTAAGAGACTTTACTTTAAAAAAAGGAATTCTATTTTGGATTTTTAAGAAGGATATAATTTTTATATTCCCCGAAACGGATTTTTAGTAAGTCTTCGATAGGCTGCAGGTATTTATCCTTTTTTTTCCAGACCGCCTGGGATTTGTCATGGTTGAAAACAAAGGTATAAGCGGCAATCGCTTCTGCCATAACCTGAGGGTGCGTCCCTTTAAATTGGGTTACCCGGTCTACGGTATTATAATTGAACTCGTTCTTCGGTGCTTCTTCCAGCTTTTTATCCGTATGGCCGTAATAGTATACGAAGTTATTGGCTTTTAAAGACATGGTTCGTTTGGATTTTACGGAACTGTAATGATAAACGGGAGCATTTAAGGTTAGCACTTTCAGCTTTTCTCCTCTTTCGGATCCGTTCTCATAATTTTCGATGGAATTGAATTTCCTGAAACCCTGAGAATCAATATAGGCCCTGATTTTAGGATTGTATTTAAAAATTCTGATTTCATTTCTATGAACCCTGCGGCTGTTCCGGATATGGTTGTAATCGCCCCAGAAATGAATGAAAGGCTGAAGCAGCCCTTCCACTTCTTTATACCGATCAGCTTCCTGCATCTTTGCCAAAATTAAAGGATAATCCTTTTCATGTAAAACCTCATCGGCCTGAATGTGGATTACCCAATCTGCGGACGGAGATACATGGGTAAATGCAATATTGCATTGCTGAGCAAATATTTTGCCTCCCCGTGTCATGGAATCGTCCCAAACCGTATCAATGATTTTTATCTTTGGATCGTCGAGACCCAAAATAGCTTCTCGGGTTCCGTCGGTAGAGTCTCCGACTGCAATTACCAATTCGCTACACAAAGGAAGCACGGATTTTATCGATTCTATAAAGGGAACCCCGTAGGTAAAGCCATTTCTGACATAGCTGAATGCACTGATTTTCATTTAGAAATATTAGCAAAAAGCAAAAGTCTGATTTTTTTCTTAAAGCCGCAATTATTTTGGAAAATTAATTTGATTATGGTGAGCTTACTCAATTACAATAGATTGTTAAAAGTAATTTAAGTACATGTAAAGTGCATTTAAGGTAAGATTGAAAATTTGAATTATAGTAAATTTTTGTCGATTATTAGATTTAAATTATATTCATTGTATAGTGATATATATCATTTCTACAAATTTATTTCACATATTGTAGAGTATTATCTTTGCTGAAAATTGTTAACTATGAAAAAACAAATTCTTTTTTGCTTTAGTAGTCTACTAATGCTCTTAATGGCTTCATGTTCTTCTGAAGAACTAAATAATGAGGTTGCAGAAAATTTGAAGAACTCTGGAAGATCTCTTACTGGAAAATCAGCCGGAGATGGAATCTATGATGTTTTAGGACATGGATATAATGCAGCAGGTGAATATGCCAATTCCAATTCTGCAGGATTTCAGGTAATAGATATTAATAGGTTTCAATTAGAACAGCCAGGAAGATTGATTACTGAAAATACTTTTTCTCAAGAGTATATAGAGGAATATGCAGAAAATGCAGAGGCTTATTCTAAAATGGTTTCCACAAAAGTAGACGTAACGGCAGGATTCAAATTATTTGGTCAGTCGATAAAAGCAGGATTTAATTCTGCGGTAACGAATACTAATAAATTTGATGCTAAATATATTTATGGAAGTTATAATCTTGTAATTAAGCAGCGAAGACTTCGATTTAATGCGTTACCTGGTATGTTGGGTGATTATCTTACTCCTGAGTTTACCCAGGATTTACAAACAAAAACACCACAACAAATTGTACAGGACTATGGAACACATGTAACTTTGGATATTTATACAGGAGCAAAAATGGACATAATGTTTCAGTCTGAGACAACTAACCAAGATCGTGAGCGGGCTGCTAGAATCGGTGTAAAAGTGGGAGTCGGGAGTATTTTTGATATTAATGTTACTAATGATGTGAATACTACGGAATCTAATAAAAACTATTCTCGAAAGTTGTCTTATAGAACAAGAGGCGGAGATCCGTCCAAAGGACTTGTTGGTGAGATAAATTTAGAACAGACGAATCCTAAAATTAATATTTCAAACTGGCAAAATAGTTCCACTCCTAGTAATTCTGTTTTAGTTGATTTTGGAAATAAGGGTTTAATTCTTATTTATGATTTAGTAAAAGATCCAACAAAGAAGGCTCAATTAAAAGCTTATGTAGATCAATATTTGATTGATAATAAAGTTAATTTAGATTATATAACTAATATTTACTCATATTGGAATGGTATAGCAAAAGATCATTATTATACTCCTAAATATGCTAATAATATTGGAGATTGGAATTATGAACATGTTGCCTTTAAAGCGCCTTCAAAACAAATTGATGACGCAGTAGCCATTTATTCATATTGGAATGATACCGATTATGATCATTACTATTCAACAGTTAATGCTTCTACAGTAGGAGGTGGAAAATGGAAAAGTGATGGAATTTTATTCTATGCTTATTCATATCAGAAAGGAGGTACTGTCCCAATTTACCAATACTGGAATGCAACCGATAAAGATCATTATTATAGTGTAGATAATTTACCAACCGCCGGAGGAGGTAAATGGATTAATGAAGGAATTGCTTTTTATGCTTATCCAGCCAATTGATTTGTAAAATATATCTAATTAAAATGAAGTTTTCTAAGAAAACTTCATTTTTGTTTGTAAAGTTGTTATTTTAATTTTCAATATCTAAAATAGTTTTTTTGTTCACCTGTTATTTTGGAAATTAATTTACTTTTGTAATCCTAAACCTTAGAATATGTTAGAAATTGGAGAAAGACCATGGGGGAAATATTATGTTCTAGCTGATGAGCCTCATTATAAATTAAAGAGAATTGAGGTAAATCCCGGACAGAAACTTTCTTACCAATATCATCACAAAAGACAGGAGCAATGGACCATCATCGAGGGTGATGCTACTGTAGTTCTTGATGGTAAAGAAATTAATCTTGCTTACGGAGAGAGCATCTTTATCCCTCTCGGAGCAAATCACAGAATGATGAATCTTTCTAATAAGCCTGTTGTTTTCATTGAAGTGCAGACTGGGACTTATTTTGGGGAAGATGATATTGTGAGATTGGAAGATGAATATGACCGGCAATAAATAATAACACACTAAGGATGTCCGCTCATGTAAGAAAACAGAATATATTGATTATTCTGCTTCTGATTTTTTCGTTTTCCTGCTCAAGAGAGGAAGAGAGTTTGTATGCTGAAAATGTAGAGCCTGTTTCAAATAACAACAGTTATACAGGTCCTGTAGATTACCTTACCGATATAGGTACCATTAATATTAATGTTATAGCAAACGGAAATCACCCAGGAAAGAATGATCCTTCTTTTCTTAAAAATATTAATTCGCCTAATGTTGGCTATTGTCATCCGGATGTTCAGTATTTTCCCAATGGATTCAACGGATATAAATACTGGATGGTTTTTACTCCCTACTTCGGTACAGTAGGAACGGCACAGGATGCAAAGAGGTATGAGAATCCTACTATTGTTGTTTCTAATGACGGTTTAAACTGGAGCCCTGCAACTTCTGCCCAGGGACCGCTTCAAAGAGCCCCGGCTGTTAATGAGAGTTTCTCAGAGAAAAAAGAGGAACCCAAACAAGGTTTCTGGTCCGATGTAGACTGGACCTTTGAAAATAATAAATTTTCTTTGTATTACAGAGGTAGCTTTATCAAGGCAACTGCCTTTAAAAGCAGAGGAGCAAAAAATCAGAACAATGTCCGTAAAGCAGATAAAAATGCTCAGCGAACGATTGTAAGACAAACTTCCGCCGATGGTATTCATTGGGGCCGTCTCGAAATAGCATACACCAGCAATTTGCCTTATTCTCCTAAAAATAATCATATTATATCACCAAGTTTCGTATATAATGGGACGGGGTATGTAAGTTATGAAGTAGAGAATAATATTAGCCCTAATTTTCCAGGAAATGATCCTTCATATGTTATCAGAAGAACGTCCGCTAATGGACTGGATTTTTCAAATTTCAAACAAAGCAAAGTCGTTAATTTTATTAACAAGCCATGGGCACAGGTAAATCCGATGTTTGCTCCTTGGCATATCCAGGCAACTTATGTAGATGGCTATTACTTTTTATGCATTGCCGCCGGTGATGTTAAAAAATGTACTGCAGATACTCTCTATCTGGCATTCTCCAAAGACGGAATGAATTTTAAAGTACTGCCTATACCTTTAGTAGAACACAATACTTATAGATCATGTGTTTTCCCGATGACAACTACAAGCGATGTTATCAATTTTGGTGCTGTGATTGCTTATAAAACCGGAGTTTTTAAATATAGAGAGTTTCAATTAAATAAACAGAAAATAGACGAATGTCTTTCTAAATAACGTCATGGCTCCTGAGAAGAATCAAGTGGTTGTATCTGTTGTTATACCTGTATATAATGTTGAGAAATTTCTTTCTGAAACCATTGAAAGTGTTCTTAATCAAACTTTAACGGATTTTGAGCTTATTTTAATAAATGACGGAAGTATTGATCGTTCTCCTGAAATATGTGAGGAATATAAAAAAAGAGATAGCAGAATTAAATATTTCTCTCAGAAAAATGCAGGGGTTTCTGTGGCCAGAAACTTGGGGCTTTCCCATGCAAAAGGAGAGTATGTGTTTTTTATGGACTCTGATGATACGATCGATCAGCTATTTATTGAAACATCGTATGAATGTGCAAAAGAGCAGAATAGTGATTTTATTATAGTGGGAAACCATTATTGTCGGATGTTGCCAAATGTCTCAGCGTTGCCTACCTGTGCCCAGTTTGTACGCATAGAATTTTTAAGAAAATATCAAGATATCCGTTTTCCTGAAAATATTCAACCCTGTGAAGATGGATTGTTTTCACACCGTTTGATAGCTCTTACAGATAGAATTGGGATGAACCGTCATGGACTTTACTACTACAGGTCGCACGAAAATCAGAATAATCTGAAAATTAATGAAAACACAGAAAAAATTATTCAGCAAATTCCGATTTGGCTTGAAATTTTAAAAAGCTTTTATGCCAAGTACGATTTATACAAAACTCATGCTTCTCATTTGGCATTATTTGTAGAGCATGAACCTTTTGGACTCAGATATCTTAATACACCTTTTACTGAAGAGCAGAAACAAAGATTATTTAACATTATCAGAAATTTTGTTGATGAATATGTTATTCCTCATCTGAGAAAAGAGGATTATGCTAAATTAAGTTTGCCATTCATGCACTTCATCCATACCAGTAGTTCTTTTGAATTTAACGAGAAATATAAGAAATACTTGAAAAATAAAGTATTGAACAGGAAAATAAGATTACTGTTTGCAAGACTTATCCCTCTTAGTAAAATCCGCCGTGAGCTACGGAAAGAAATAAATATAAAGTATTCCTAATGAAAATTCTTTTAATTCAGCATCTTAATTTTCTGAATGGATCTGGCGGAACAGAGAAAATCTGTACTTTTTTAGCCAATGGTTTTTATAATGTTGGACATGAGGTAGAAATAGCAACGTGTCAAAATATTGACGGCAAACCTGTTTTCCCTCTAAATACCGGAGTAAAAATAACCAATATTTTTTCTGATAAAATTCATCAAACAGAACTGAAGCCTCTTTTCAATTATAAAGGTTATAGCCCTATAAAATGGATTAAATATAAAATCAAAAAAAAAATAGCTAAAAAGGCCAATAAAGAGATTCTGAAAAGAATGGGTGGGGCTGAAGGACTGTTTAAAGATAATCTCAGAAATCGGGCACAGGCATGGAAAAGTTATATAGAATTACAACAGCCGGATATTATTATTACCATGTCTGTTAGCTCAGTATTGGAAATTACTTTTGAAAATAAATACCGCATTCCTATTGTTAATTCAGTAAATGGAAGGCCGGATTACGATTATTCGGATATTCTTGGATACCGCAGTCCTTTTGAAATGGATTTGTTAAGAAATGCATATAAAAGTCTTGCCGGAATTCAGATTTTATTTGAAAGCTACCGGGATTTCCTTCCACAGACCTTCCAGGGAAAAATGAGTGTGATCCCAAATCCGGTTCCCCAATTCGGTAATGATGAGATTGTAGAACACAAGGGCTCAAAACATAAATATAAGATTATTAATGTTGCCTCTTTGGCCAACCACTGTAAGCAACAGCTGCTTGCCATTGAGGCTTTTGCGGCTGTTTCAAAAAAGTATCCTGAGTGGGAACTGCATTTTTGGGGAGAGGGTGACGATTTTAATTTTTTAAATGATAGAATAAAGACGCTCGACCTTGATGATAAGATATTTTTAAACGGCTTTACAGATGATCCTGTCTCAAAGCTGAAAGATTCCGATATCTTTATTTTCCCAAGTAAATATGAAGGTTTTCCTTTAGCTCTTACAGAAGCAATGTCGTCAGGTTTACCAGTATTAGGGCTTTCTAATTGTTCAGGTGTTAATGAGCTGATAGATCATAGCCTGAATGGCTTTCTCGCAATAGATAATGACGAATTGGCTGTTTATCTCGAAAGGCTAATCCAGAATTCTGAGCTTCGTTCAATAATGGGTAAAAATGGCCATACAAAAATGAAAAAATTTACTCCTGAGTCCGTAATTGCTTGTTGGGCATTTTTTTTAGGACAAATGACCAATTGATAGTTAAATTTTCAATTCTGATTATAAATCTTTTCAAACTTCGCTAATGTGGTAATAATGGTTGAAGACCGTTAAAAAAATCCTTAGGCTTCTCAAAGGTGCTAATTATATAATTAATATTTATTTATACTGGAATAGCTGTTAAAAGATCATTTCTATAATGCAGATCATTACCAACTTCTGAAGAAGATAAGTGGATCAATGAGAGGATTGTTTTTTAATACATATCCGGCCAATTAACTCCGCAAAATACATTTAATAAAAAATGATGCATCCTCGTGAAACTTCATTTCTGTTTTATAAGGTCATTGTTTTCACTTTCAATATTTAAAATACCTTTTTATTCACCTTTTATCGTGGAAATTAATTTACTTTTGTAATTCTAAACCTTAGAAAATGTTAGAAATTGGAGAAAGACCATGGGGCAAGTATTTTGTTTTGGCAGATGAGCCGAATTACAAATTAAAAAGAATTGAAGTAAATCCGGGACAGAAATTATCTTACCAATATCACCACAAAAGACAGGAGCAGTGGACTATTATTGAGGGGGATGCTACTGTAGTTCTAGATGGTAAAGAAATTAAATTAGCTTATGGCGAAAGTATTTTCATTCCACTTGGGGCAAAACATAGAATGATGAATCTTTCTGATAAACCTGTTGTTTTCATTGAAGTGCAGACCGGAACTTATTTTGGAGAGGAAGATATTGTAAGAATTGATGATGAGTATGATAGAGCGTAGAGTGATGTTATATGCAAAATGATATTTCTTTTTTAATAGGATTAAAAAATAACTTAGAATATACTCGATTCTTTTATCGCCATGTGAGAAGTATATATCCTGAGGTAGAAATTGTTTTTGTAAGCTATGGTAGTACAGACGGTACTCATCAATGGCTGGATCAGCTGGATGATTCTTTTCTGAAATATTTTTATTCTGAAGAATCCAAAACATTATCTGATACATATAATAAAGCAGCAGAGATTGCTACTAAAAAAAATATATGTTTCCTTCATAATGATATGGTCTTAGGAAATTTTTTTTTAGAAAATTTATCCAGAGATATGGTTGAAAATGAACTTAATTTTTACAAGGTTATTGAACCTCCAATCTTTACAGGCGACTTCCGCGACTGGAAAGAAACCCATGGTTTTGGAGATGATATTCATTCGTTTGATTTTCAGCAATTTTTCGATTTTGAAAAAACATATATTTCTGAAAGAGAAGAAGCTGTGAGTGAAACGGCTCATACTTCATTTTTTTTATGTGTCCGAAGAAAGGTGCTGCTTGAAATCGGAGGCTTGGATAATCTTTTTAATCCCATGTTTTGTGAAGATGATGATTTAATTATTCGTCTGAGATTATTGGGGTTGAAAACAATGCAGCTGCATCGTGCACTTGTATATCATTTTGTGAGTAAAACATCAAGATTTTCCGAAGAGTATGAAAATAAAACAAAAACCATTGAGCTAAAATCCCAAAGAAATTTTATAAGAAAATGGGGCGTAAGTAATGGTCCAGTACTGCCTGTAAAATATGATATCGGGATAATAGTAAAAAACGGAAATTTAGATACCTTATACAGACTAGAGCATTTCGCAAATACAATTTATGTCGATTTTCCGTTTGATGATTATATTGTAAAAGAGCAGGTAAATACCAAATATGATTTGCGGGAACGGATAAAACCAATTTCTCAACTTCAGAAGCACGATGTCATCATACATCTTAATGGTAAGGCAGCTAATCAGAAAACAATGAATATGATAGAGAACATATCTCATATTATTTTTGAAAACAAAAGTAAATATATTAATCCCTCTGTTTTTCAAAAGTTATTCTTAAAAGTATTCAAGCCTTATAGACCGCTAATCTTCTTTAAAGAAGCTCCGAGAAAGGAAAAGTTACTTATCTATAAAGAACTGTTTTAATGAAAATATTAAGAGATTTATTACCTTTGCCTACGATTTCATACGGTATTACTGTTAATAATGAAGCCGAAGAAATCACTAAACTACTGGAGGTTTTATTACCATTAGTTAGTAAAAAAGATGAAGTTATCGTACTGCAGGACACGACTAATAAAGACGAAAGGGTATCCAAGATTCTCGATACATATAGAGATAAAATTATACGGGTAGAAGCAAAGCTCAACGGTGATTTTGCCACTTTTAAAAATAATTTGATAAAAACCGCATCCAAAGACTATCTTTTTCAGATCGATGCGGACGAAATACCCAAAGCATCATTAATAAATAAAATAAAATTTTTTCTGTTCAAAAAGAATAAATATGATGTTTTTATGGTTCCAAGGATTAATATTGTGAACGGAATAACCAACGAACATATAAAAAAATGGAATTGGAGTCTTAATAAAGACGGATACATTAATTTCCCTGATGCGCAGGATCGTATATTTAAGTTAAATCAAGGGATAAAATGGGAAAATAAAGTGCATGAGAAACTTTGCAATTATCAACAAAAAATAGCGTTGCCTATTTCTGATTTTTCTATGTGTCTTCTGCATATAAAAGAAATACAAAGACAAGAGCAGCAAAATTCATTTTACGACACCATTCAATAATGAGCTTATGAATAACAAAGTCATTCTAGATGCAGATGTAATTGCTGATTTCTATAAAGATAACCGAACCGGTATTTTCAGAGTAACCTTCGAACTATTTAAAAAATTGAGCGAGAATAAAGATATTAAAACGTTTTATTCCCACTTAGCTTTTTTTAATGGAGAAACATCTGTTCAGGAATTAGATGATTTTTTTATTAATAATCATGTAGAGATTCAAGCGGTAAACAATAGAAAGAGAAGAACATTTCTTCCCTTCCGCAAAGAAAAGCTTTTCAAATATTTATATAAACAGATAGGAATTTATAATTATAGAAATATTCATTATAAGATGTTATTTGAAGAAGCTGGAATATTTCATTCTTTTTATTATCCCATCCACAATGATGTAAAGAAATATTCACATTTAAAAAAGGTAATTACTATTCATGATCTCATCCCCATCTTATTCCCTGATCTGCATTTTACGGCAGAACTCATAAAGGAAATTGTTAAAAGTATTGGTACAGATGGTTTTGCTGTCTGTGTATCTGAAAGTACCAAAAAAGATTTGTTGGCGTATGCCCCTTATCTTAATCCGGATCATGTTTTTGTAAATCATTTAGCCGCCTCAAAAGAACTTTTTTATGTTTGCCGGAATAAAAAAAAACTTACTAATATCACGAATAAATATAATCTTCCTGATAAGTATTTTTTAAGTCTGGGTACTTTGGAGCCAAGAAAAAATATTGATCATGTCATAAGAACCTTTTTAAAACTGATTAGAGAAAATGAAATTTCAGATATGAGCCTGGTATTGGTAGGAGCAAAGGGATGGAATTTTGATAAAATTTTTAATGAGTATGAAAGTGCGGAAGAACTGAAGGACAAGATTGTTTTTATTGGGAAAATTCCTGATGAGGATTTGGCTAGTCTATACAGTAATGCACATTCTTTCTATTATATGTCACTATATGAAGGATTTGGATTACCACCGCTGGAAGCTATGCAGTGTGGTGTCCCTACGGTTACATCCAATACTTCTTCATTGCCGGAAGTTGTGGAGAATGGAGGGATTATGCTGGATCCTCATGATGAAAAGGCTTTGTATGAGACAATGCTGCGTTTATATCAGGATGAGAGTTTTAGAATGTATTATTCTGAAAAGGGGTTAGAGCAGTCCGAAAAATTTTCATGGCAACTGAGTGCAGAAAGACAGGTTGAAATCTATAAAAAAATCCTGGAAATCAGATAATAACTGGGAATATTGTTAACTTACTGTCTGGGTTATTGATGAGATTATGATGTTTCTCCATTTTTCAATAGCCTTTTCTTCTGAAAAATGATCAATAAAATATTCTTTTACTTCATGGCTCATTTTCACATAATATTCTTCGTTTTGCAATAACGATAATATATTATCTCTGAATACTTCAGGCGAATTGCCTATCAGACATCCATTTTTCGTTTTCGAAGAAAAACCGTCAATAGCTCTTTCTGTTCCCACAACAGGAAGTCCATAAGAAAGGGCTTCAATGACTTTTATTTTGATGCCCGTCCCCTCAAGCATTGGGCAAATGGCAATTTTGGATTGATGATAGTATTGTTCTAAACTTTCTGCAAACTCTATTAATGTAACATTCTTCCTTTTTTCAAGATGTTTACATATTCTTCCAATAATGATTATATTAATATTTTCGGGTAAAAGATGATATACGTTTTTGAAAAACCATTGCATAGATTGGATATTGAAATAATTTTCAGAGCCAACAAAAATTAAATCATACTTTTTATCCAAATGATGGTTAAAATGAGAAATAAAAGAAGGTGGAATGTTGATGACTTTATTTTCTAAAAATCTTTTAAATACAGTGTTTTCGTCTTCAGAAATTGTAATAATTTTGTCAAACTTCGAAAGATTGTTGATTTCTTCATTGAAACGCTTTCCTATATCCAGTTTTTTATTTTTATAAAATTCGTTCAATGTAATCCAGTCGTGGGTATCTATAATCTTTAGCGTATTTTTCATAGCTGCATGCTCAATTAGACCCGTCCAGAATTCGTAATTAATAACAACAGCATCATACTTTTTGGCAAGAAATAAATTAACAAACTCTTTTTTTGCAAAAGCGGTCAGTGCAACATTATATTCATTAGGCTTTTGATACATTTTGGAAAACTTATGTTGCCAATAATCGAAAGATGTTTTATTCTTAGGTGGTCTCTGACGGATTAAAAATAAATTATCGACAATATTGGTATCAACGGCAGTAGAGTCTTTTTGTTCACGATAAATGTCTTCTACCCCCACCAGATCAATACGATGTCCCAGCTTTTTTAAAATGGTAAGTGTGGTTTTTGCCCGCGTTACATTTCCTGCTCTGTTGGAGAATGGATTTTCGGGAAAAAAAAATAAAATTTTTTTTGACATTTATAACGTTTTTATAGCTGAATTGAATGTATTGAGAACGGAATCCCAAGAGTAGTTTTCCAGAACATAGTTTTTTGCTCTGGTTCTTTCAGCTGCAGATTCATCCGGGGATTGAGTGAGATAAGAAATAAGGGATTGCGAAAATTCATTACTGTTCGCAAAGCTTTTTCCGGTTTTGCTTTTTTCTACATGCGAGTATAGGACATTACAGTTCTTATTTACAATCACAGGAACTTTCAGCAGCATTGCTTCTAATGTGATTAAAGAGAGGCTTTCATAGAAGGAGGGCATGATAAGTGCGGCTGCATTACTTAGCAGTGCATTTTTCAGATGATGATCCACAAATCCTGCAAGAATAATATCCTCTCCTTGGGTTATTTCTGGGTCTAAAGCGTTTTTACCGGCCAGCACCAGTTTGATATCCTGGTGTTCGGGATAATTTTTTTTAAAGTTTCTAAAATACTCAATCATCATCACACAACCTTTGTCCTCTACAATTCTTCCGATGTAAACAAAGTATTTTCCGGTAGAAAGATATTCCGGCAATTTGCCTGTAGAAGTATCGTAATCGTCAAAACCGATCCCTGCAATTTCCGAATTTATGTTTTTTGTCTGTGGATAGACTTTCTCAACAAGATCTTTTTCGGTTTGGGTATTATAGATGATGAATTTAGGTAGAGAGAACAACGTTTTATAACCATCAAGGTAAAATTGGGGTTCATCATGTGCTGTTGGAATCAGGATACTTTTCTTAGCTACTTCTTTAATACCTACATTAGTAGGATGATATAAATAGGTAAAAAAAATAAAAGCTTTATAATTCTCTTTTTCCTCTTTGATAAAATTAATTAAATTTCTAGAAAAAGGTCCTTGTACTTCCAGCCATTCGTTGAAATTAAAAAACTTCTTATTATACTTTCTTCTTTTGTATAACAAATAAGCAAAGTTTAGAAGGCTGAATTTCCGATTAGTGTACTTATGAATATTTCTGACTATTTTGCTAAGTTTATTAAACCTTCGCAGATCCTTTTTCAGGGTTTCAAAACGCCTTACTTTAATCCCGTTAATATTTTCTGTTCCTTCTGAATAATGATTATTCCAGAATTCATATTCTATTGCACACGTTGTAAGGACTTCCACTTCATGATATAAGGAAAGTTTCTCGGCCAGCAGTTTTGCATGCAGTTCCGCTCCTCCGTTGATCTCCAAACCATATCTTTGGACAACTATGGCAATCTTATCTTTCATATATTAAATGTTGATGAAGCCTGTTTATCTGCCTTTTATTTTCTTTAGAATTTCGTTTACCTTTTTTCTGGCTTTATTATAAAGTCCTTTTTCCAGATATTTTACCCGCTTTTCTAAAATCTTATTTTCACTTATAATTTTCAGCAGGTTATTTTGTGCTTCAAAATCATCTCTCTCCGTCAGGATTTTATTTTTAATGATATCAAGCCGGGTCTTCATCCGGTTGCCTATAGCTTCTAATGAAAAGTACGTCTGAATATCCGCCTTTGCCTTTTGCCCGATCTCTGCAGCATACTCCTGATTTTCGAATACGAATTTCATGAGTTCGGCAGCGTGATCCGTATCAGGATCAGACCAGTAATTATTTTTTGGCAAAACACTTAAATCCACTTCATGCTTAAGCATTTTATATTTAACTAAAAAGGAATTATTGATATGTGTAAAATCCAGATTCCCGGAATACCCTGTGGTAATCACAGGCTTTCCAAGAGCCATTGCCTCTGCTATTGTAAGGCCGAAACCTTCTGAACGGTGAAGAGAAATATAGCAATCTGCTTTGTTCATCAACGCCAATAATTCAGGTCTGCGAAGCATCTCTTCTTTATAGATAATGCTTTTGTTGCTTCCAATTCTTTCTATTACCTTTTTCTTCGCTTTTCCGTGCTGATTGGATAGGGAAGTTTTCAGGATGAGTTTTACCTTTTCATTGTGAAGTCCAAAAGCCTTTTCATAAGCGTCAATTAAACCTATTGGATTCTTTCTTTCAATTAAACTGTTATAATCGAAAACAAATAAAAAATTAAAACAGTCATCGGACAGTCCCGTTTCAAAATCAGCATCTATATCCTCCTGTTTAATATCAATCGGATGAGGAATATTCACCACAGGAATGGGCGCTTTTAACGACATCGAATCAAGACAGTACCTCGAGCAAGTCCATATTTCATCATAGAATTTAAAATATTCTGCATACACATCCGGAAACTCTTCCATTTCCCATGCCCAATAGCCAATATTGTATTTCCCCTGAAAATAATCTGTTGATTTTTCCTGAACGAAACTTAGGATAGCATCGATATTTAAATGAACAATATTTACAGGATAATTATTGATATTATCCTCAAAACTTACCGATGTATCATTGAGACGGTTTCTAACATTTTGGTTAAAATTAATTGGTTTTGCAGGAACCCCTACTTTTTTAAGCGCATTCAGATTATTGCGGATCGCTTCCCCAAATCCGATTTCTGCATTAAAAAAGCCAGACATATTTACTCCAAATATCTCTTTATTGTCACTCATATCAATTAATTTTAAAAATTTCTTTTAATTTTCTTTCAAATAGCGCTTCTTCCCCTAATACCATCTCTTTATAAACTTTAAAATGGGGAATATGTTGTGGGTAGTTTTCCAGAACGGTTTTTATTTTGCTGATAATTTCAGGAATCCGATCTTCGCTGAAATCAAATTTATATTCATCAGGAATCATCAGGTCTTCATAGTAAGCGGAAGAGCCATTTCTCCCGGAAATAATACAGCAGTCTTGGGATACGGATTCTCTCAGCATTTTGTCTCTCCCAGGATTCTCACCAAAATCTACATACAACAGAGATTTTGCCATCAGATCCTTTATCTGGACAGCATTCATATTTTGAATAGGGACCCATTGCAGTTCAGGAGAAGCCTGAATAAGTGCTGAAATTTCTTTTTTCCCTTTTTTCGGGTTATATAATATCGTTTTATTGCTCAGATCTTTTACAATAGGTTGTTTGCTTTCCACAAACAAAGGGTTGATGTAATCACACACAAAATCGATCTGGCTTTCAGGAATGCCATGATCCTTTAAATAAAGACTAGACCGGAAAGACTGTGCCCATTGGAAGACATTGGGAAGTGGCTCAAAATAGTATTCCCTATCTTTTTGTTGATAGAATAATTTTGTGAAAAAGCTTTGTTTCCTTATTCTGTAATCCATTAAAATATTATAAAAATCCACACTCAGCCACCAAATGACTTTTTGACTTTTAGGATATTTTTTAATAAGGAAGGTCATGGATTCCGGAATAATCAGGATATTTTCCGGGCTATCTTCAAATGAGTTTATTTCATGGGTTTTGTAAACACCGTAATTTTTTGCTTTGGCATTGCTTCTTTGGGGAACGTAATGCATAAATACATTTTCGTAATTCAGCTCATAAAGCTTATTAGAAAGCTGATGTAATGCTTCCGGACCACCTGTAACTTTTCTCGGAGGACAGAATATGATGATAGAGGAAGTATTTTTATAGGAGATCATAAGAGGCTTTAAATAATTGAATTTGAAAATTTTTGTCAGTTAGTAATGCTATAATACCATTTAATTTTCAAAATTACAATTTATTAATCAATCAATTCATCAACCCAGTTATCAATCAGGTATTTATCGAAAATATTTTTCGGAACCTCCACGTAGGGGGTATTAAAAAAGGATTCGGGGATGTGAATATTGTTGAGGTCTGTTATGACAAAAATGTTTTCAGGATTATAAAAATCATAGGTTACAATGTTTGTATTCGTTGTTATTAATTTCTTTTTTAATCCCATGCTTTCAAAAACCCGGAAACTTAACCCCTGCTGTCCGGTTCTGCTAACATCAAGCATAATTTCGGATTCTTCCATATAAGTATTGATTTCCGAAATGGACAGGGGTGAGTTTGTAAACTCCAAATAAGGTTCGCTGTTTCTTTTAGGTTTAAAAACAATGATTTTGCTGTTAATTTTCATTCGGTAAAGCGCCTTCGCAATCTTCTCTAAAACAGGGAATCGTTTGTCGTATGAGCTGATATTGAATACTTTATATTTGTATGTCGAAGGCACGCGATCGATAGCTTTATAAATGAAGTTCGTTTTGAAATTCAGATGGTATTTTTCGCAGTCTTTCTTCTCAAAAGAAAAAACCTTATCAAAAAGGGAAAGGATTTTTTTAGTTTTTGGATACCGGTTAATAGAATCGCTGATGATGAAAACCGATTTACGCGATTTTTTGTTAATGGCCTGTATGGTGGCTGGCGATAAAAAGTCGGCTTTTATATAGATAGCTGTGTCGATAGATTGGATATCTTTGAGTTCATTGAGGATAATCTCATTATAATGGATATGCTTAAGATTAGAAATTCCTAAATTCTTAGTAAAAAAATTAAGGGCCTTATGACGGAAACTCGGATATTTATATCTGAAACTGTGGAAATTAATATGTTTTACCTCGTATGATTTTTTCTCAAGTGCATCGGCGATATATTGATTATAACCCCAGTTATCGTAAGTAATAAGAAGAATAAGTTTTTTGTTTTCTGTCATTTCTGTTTTGAGTTTTTTACCGTGATTACACCAATGTTTTTTCTAAAAATTTTTCGAGCTTATCTTTTAAAAAAAAAGGTTTAAAATCAGGATAGCCCTTTGCACCTTCTACAAAATCTGCAACATGCAGGAAGCGGTCTACGTCCGGCCGGCTGCTCCAGGCCCAGTCAGACAACTGGATATGTGGGGAGAAAATGGTGAAAGTAGGGATGCCCAATGCTTTGCTTACATTGGTCGCCCCGCCTTCATTTCCTATAAGGCATTTACATAAACGGGTAACGGCTGCAAATTGGCGTAAATCTTTAGTGTCAAAATCCTGTACCACCAATTTCTTTGTTTCTGCGGATATAAGAGTCAGCAGTTCTTCAAAAAGGTGTTTCTGCGAAGGAAGATAATTGCACAGGATCTTTGAAGCAGGCTTATAAGAAGCAATATAATTCAGCAGTTCCGCCATATATGCTAGGGGATAGGTTTTCTCCTCCGAACTTCCGAAAGTGCTGATCATGATTAACGGATCATTTTCAGATAAGCCTGATTTTGCTAAAACTTCATGGGCATTCCGTATTTCCTCATCCGTCAGATAAACTTTTGGAAAAGCCTCCTGAAATGGGATGCCTAAAGGTTCTAATAGCAATAGCCGGTGTTCGATACCTAATGTCGTATTCTTAGATTTTACCTGGTTAGTTCTTTTTACAGGATAATTGTAAAAAAACTGAGTATACTTTTTAAAGAATCCGATCCGCTTATTCGCACCAGAAAAATAAGTGATCAGCGCCGTCTCAAGTTTTGAATAAAGGTCAATAACCAGATCAAATTTTTCAGACCTGATTTCAGATAAAGTACCCTTCAGGCTATCCTTAAAAAAGATAACCTGATGGATATAAGGGTTCCCAATTAAAATTTGGGCATATTTTTCTTCGAGCAGAAAACTTATTTCCGCATCCAGATATTTTTCTTTTAGCAGAGGCAGGATCGTACTTGTGACAAGTACGTCTCCCATGAATTTTTTCTGTATAATTAAAATCTTCATTAATTTTTGTATTCCAGCACTGTCTTCTCAATAATCCCCACACAATCCATTAGCTGTTCTTCGGTAATGACCAATGGCGGAGCCAGGCGGATGATATTTCCATGCGTAGGCTTGGCCAGCAATCCGTTTTCTTTCAGTTGCAGGCAAATGTTCCAGGCGGTAGAACTGTCAGGGGTATCGTTAATGAGAATGGCATTCAGTAATCCTTTTCCTCTTACTTTAGTGATGAGATCTGTTTTTTCAATCAGTTTTTCGATTTCGGATCGGAATAATTTCCCTAATTCTTCTGCTCTTTCAGAAAGCTTCTCGTCCTCCACAACATCCAGTGCGGCTACGGCTACGGCGCAGGCAATCGGATTTCCTCCGAATGTGGAACCATGCTGTCCAGGTTTAATAACGTTCATGATTTCATTATCGGCCAAGACTGCCGAAACAGGATACATTCCTCCGGAAAGTGCTTTTCCTAAAATTAAGATATTGGGCTGTACGTCTTCATGATGACAAGCAATCAGCCTTCCTGTTCTGGCAATTCCGGTTTGCACTTCATCAGCAATAAAAAGAACATTATACTTTTTACAGAGTTTGGAAGCGTTTTTCAGAAAACCGTCATTCGGAACATAAACGCCTGCTTCTCCCTGAATCGGTTCTACGAGAAATGCAGCAATATTTTCTGATTCTCTGCTTAAAACTTCTTCCAAGGCAGTCAGATCATTATAAGGAATTTTTATAAATCCCGGTGTGAAAGGTCCGTAGTTCTGATTGGCGTCCGGATCATTGGAGAAAGAAACAATGGTGGTGGTTCTTCCATGGAAATTATTCTCACATACGACAATTTTTGCAGCATTTTCTGCAATTCCTTTTACTTCATAGCTCCATTTTCTGGCCAATTTTACAGCAGTCTCCACAGCTTCAGCTCCTGAATTCATCGGTAAAACTTTATCAAAACCGAACAGGGTAGTGATCTTCTGCTCGTACTCGCCCAGCTTTGAATTATAAAACGCTCTTGAGGTCAGCGCTAGTTTCTGAGCCTGTGTTATCAGTGCTTCTACAATTTTCGGATGAGAATGGCCTTGGTTTACAGCAGAATAAGCCGAAAGGAAATCATAATATTTTTTGCCTTCCACATCCCACACAAAAACGCCTTCTCCGCGGTCCAGAACTACAGGAAGCGGGTGATAGTTATGGGCACCGTGCTTATCTTCAAGGTCAATAAAATAGGATGAATCTTTTACTGTTTCTGCTGTTGACATAAATTTAGGTTTTCCGCAAATTTAAACAATATAAATGACATGAATAAAAACGGAAATCCACTGGAAATTTATTTGAATA
This sequence comes from Chryseobacterium sp. SORGH_AS_0447, assembly GCF_030818695.1. Lineage (NCBI taxonomy): Bacteria > Pseudomonadati > Bacteroidota > Flavobacteriia > Flavobacteriales > Weeksellaceae > Chryseobacterium > Chryseobacterium sp. SORGH_AS_0447. Next base: position 948,023 of record NZ_JAUTAR010000001.1, read on the forward strand.
AAGTACTTTTTGAAAGTATTATAGGAAGGATCAGAAAATATTACTGAAACAGATTGCAAGTTGAAGGTGTAATATCTTTTTTAAATGAAAAAAACTGCTCTTACAAAAGAGCAGTTTAATTATATTGGAAAAATAATCTTAATGATTATCGTATTTTCTTTCCATTACAAAATCTTCCATGAATTTCGTCGTGTAGTTTCCTGCAAGATAATCTTCATGGTCCATCAGTTGTCTGTGGAAAGGAATCGTTGTTTTCACTCCTTCAATATAGAATTCCTCCAGAGCTCTTCTCATTTTGGCAATTGCTTCCTCACGCGTTTGAGCGGTAGTGATCAGCTTAGCGATCATAGAGTCGTAATTGGAAGGGATCGTATATCCTGAATAAACGTGCGTATCTACTCTTACCCCGTGTCCGCCAGGAATATTTAATCCTGTGATTTTTCCCGGAGACGGTCTGAAATCCATGTACGGATCTTCTGCGTTGATCCTGCACTCGATTGAGTGAAGCTTAGGGTAGTGGTTGATTCCGGAAATCGGCGTTCCCGCAGCCAATAAGATCTGTTCTCTGATCAGGTCATAATCGATTACCTGCTCGGTAATCGGGTGCTCTACCTGGATTCGGGTATTCATCTCCATGAAATAGAAATTTCTGTGCTTGTCTACCAGGAATTCAATGGTTCCCACCCCTTCATATCCGATGAATTCTGCTGCTTTCACTGCGGCATCACCCATTTTCTCACGAAGTTCGTCCGTCATGAACGGAGAAGGGGTTTCTTCCGTCAACTTCTGGTTTCTTCTCTGTACAGAGCAGTCTCTTTCAGAAAGGTGACAGGCTTTACCGAATTGGTCTCCGGCAACCTGGATCTCGATATGTCTTGGCTCTTCAATCAGTTTTTCCATGTACATTCCACCATTTCCGAAAGCGGCTACCGCTTCCTGAATGGCAGATTCCCAATGGTCTTTCAGGTCTTCTGCCTTCCATACCGCTCTCATTCCTTTTCCGCCTCCTCCGGCAGTGGCTTTGATCATTACCGGATAACCGATCTCCTCAGCTGTTTTAGCCGCGATCTCATAAGATTCGATCAAACCGTCAGATCCTGGAACACAAGGCACGCCTGCCGCTTTCATCGTTGCTTTAGCATTGGCTTTGTCTCCCATTTTTTCGATCTGCTCAGGAGTAGCACCGATAAATTTAATACCGTTCTTCTGGCATATTCTGGAGAAATTGGAATTTTCAGAAAGGAATCCGTAACCCGGGTGGATCGCATCTGCATTGGTAATTTCAGCAGCAGCAATAATGTTAGGGATTTTCAGATAAGAATCTTTACTCATTGCAGGACCGATACAAACGGCTTCGTCAGCAAACCTTACATGAAGGCTGTCCTTGTCCGCAGTTGAGTAAACCGCAACGGTTTTGATCCCCATTTCTTTACAAGTACGTAAAATACGCATTGCAATTTCGCCACGATTGGCAATTAATATTTTTTTGAACATCTTAATATACTTTGAAATTTGAAAATTTGAGAATTTGAAACTGACCGCTCGATCAATTGTCAATTATCATTCATCAATCATCATTAAGATGGATCTACTAAGAATAATGGTTGGTCGTATTCTACCGGAGTTGCATCATCCACCAAAATCTTAACGATTTTTCCGCTTACTTCAGATTCAATCTGGTTGAATAGCTTCATGGCTTCGATAACACAAACTACTTTTCCGTTGGAAACTTCATCACCTACATTTACAAAAACATCTTTATCCGGAGATGGTTTTCTGTAGAACGTACCGATCATTGGAGATTTAATCGTTACATATTTGCTGTCGTCAGATGCCGCTTCCGTATTTTGTGCAGGAGCCGCTGCCGGGGTTGCAGCAGGTGCAGGAGCCGCCGCCATCTGCTGAGGTGCCGTGTGGTAAACCGCAGGCTGTGCATAAGCAACTTCGCTTCCCGCTAATGGAGTTTTAATAGTGATTTCGAAATCTTTAGTCTTGTATTTTACCTCAGAAACTTCTGCCTTGGATACAAACTTGATAAGATTTTGTATGTCTTTAATGTCCATAAAATTGATATTTGATTTTGCACCAAAGATACCAAAAAAACATAAAAAACAACAAAAAACCGCCAAATTTTATCAAAATCGGGCGGTTTTTGTATTAAAATGAGTGTTTTCGGGCGAAAACGGACTCTTAGTTTTCTTCGGTAGTCGCTACTTCTTTTTCCAATACTACTTTTCCTCTGTAGTATAGTTTTCCTTCATGCCAGTGAGCTCTGTGGTAAAGGTGAAGCTCTCCTGTTGTTGCATCTTTAGCCAATTGAGGAACTACTGCTTTGTAGTGTGTTCTTCTCTTATCTCTTCTTGTAGACGACTGTCTTCTCTTTGGATGTGCCATTGTGTAATAACTTTTTTAATTGATGAGCGATGAGATTCATCATCTCATCATTAAACTATTTAATTTTTTATTCTTTAAATTTTTTAAGGCGTCCCATCTCGGGTCGCTTTCGTGTTCTTCCTCTTCGTCATCTTCCTTTGGACTGAACTTTTCGAGGATTGCCAGATCTTCGTCACTTACGTTGGGCGATATCTTTTTCATCGGAATGGAAAGAGCCACATTTTCGTAAATCAGCTGGGCGATGTTGAAGGCGTGGTCTGCCGTTGGAATTGTAATAACATCTTCTTCGCTGTCATCATATTCCTCACCGAATTTTACCAGTACCTTAATCTCGTTTTCAACCGGATGATCGAAATTTTCGTTTGAAATATCACAAACCAATTCTACCGTCCCGTTTACTTTGATCTCAAATTCTAAAAATGTAGTGTGTTTATCCAGTAAAACATCCACTGCAATGTTAGGATTTGTAAATTCCTGTTCAGTGTCAAATAATTGAAAGAACTCTTTATCTATCTCATACCTGAACTCGTGCTTGCCGGTTTTGAGTCCGGAAAAGCTTACGTCGTAGTTTCTTAACTTGTCCATAAAATGAGTGTGCAAAAATATGCAATTTTTTTATAATAACAAATAAAATTTCTAACAAATTAATTTTAAAATCTCCATTAAAGATTTAGCCCTCAGTTTCCTCTGGCAGATCTTCATCAATTCCATTGTCTACCGCCATTTTTCTAGGCTGCAGTCGGTTGGTCATCAAATCGTTGTATTCGCTTCTATTCTTATAAATTTTGATGGCTGCAAAAATAGCTTCGGTAAAACTTTGAGGATCCGCAATGTTTTTTCCTGCAATATCATACGCGGTCCCATGGTCCGGCGAAGTCCTGATGAACGGCAGTCCTGCCGTGTAATTAACTCCCTCTTCGTAAGCCAGTGTTTTGAAAGGAGCCAGCCCCTGATCGTGATACATGGCTAAAACAGCATCGAAGCTTTTATATTTTCCCGGCTGGAAAAAGCTGTCGGCAGGGAAAGGTCCGAAAGCCAGGATCCCGTTGTCTGAAAGTTCTTTAATGGCAGGGGAAATAATTTCAAGCTCCTCATTGCCGATGACGCCTCCGTCGCCGGCATGCGGATTCAGTCCCAGAACAGCAATCTTCGGCTTTGTAATACTGAAATCTTCAATCAGTGTCTGATTCAGCATCCGGATCTGTTTCTTTATTTTTTCTTTGGAAATATTCTCTGCAACCTGGGCAATAGGGATGTGGTGGGTGGAAACCGCTACCTTAAGATCATCGGTTACCAGAAACATCAGTCCTTTTTTATTGAACTTTTCTTCAAAGTATCCTGTATGCCCGGCATGCTTGAAGCCCATTTTCACCATTTCATCTTTATTGATCGGTGCCGTAACCAGAACATCGATTTCACCTTTGAGCAATGCTTCTGTTGCCGCTTCCAGGGAATCTATAGCCATCTTGGTGGATTCCTCTGTCGGAGTTCCTAATTCTACCGTAGAATTTTCTTTTACCAGATTCACCATATTCAGTTTTCCCGCGTGTGCCTGTGAAGCATCGTTGATGTAATTGAAATTCAGGTTGAGTTTAAAAATATTTTTCTGATAGGTAAATAATTTTCCCGAACCAAAAATTACCGGCGTAAAAAAATCCGTGATGGTTTTGTCCGCCAGGGATTTCATAATGATTTCGGGACCGATGCCGTTGAAATCTCCTATTGAAATTCCTACTCTTACTTTATGGTTTTTTGGGCTCATTTTGATTATCTTTGAAGATTAATAAACTACAAATTTAGCAAAAAATAATATGTTCACAGGAATTATTGAAGCAGTGGGGATAATTGAGAAGATAGAAAAAAGCGGAAGCAATATCGATTTTACTTTAACCTGTCCTTTTACCGATGAATTGAAAATAGATCAGAGCCTGGCTCATAACGGCTGTTGTTTAACGGTTGTAAAAACCGAAGGCGATCAATATGTGGTAACGGCGATCAATGAAACACTGGAAAAAACCAACCTGGGGAAATGGGAAACGGGAACCGTTGTAAACCTTGAACGGTGCATGAAAATGGATGGCAGACTGGACGGGCATATTGTACAGGGACACGTTGATAAAACAGGAGAAGTTCTCAGCATAGAAAATAAAGGCGGCAGCTATTTTATTACCATACAGTATGAAGATGATGGCAGCTTCGTAACAGTTCCGCAGGGCTCCATTACCGTAAACGGGATCAGCCTTACTGTTGCAAAAAGCGAAGATTCCCAATTTTCCGTAGCCATTATTCCTTACACCTGGGAATTCACCAACATGAAACATTTAAAAATCGGGGATAAAGTTAATTTAGAATTTGATATAGTTGGTAAGTATATTGCTAGGTTAATTAAAAAGTAGCGAATGTCAATTAATATGTATAAAGGATATAGCTTGAGGAACCGTGTATTTTTCGGATTTCTGTTGGTATGCCTTTTAAGTGTTGTAGCTTCTTCGCTGGTGCCTTACTTTGTGCTGAGGAATAATTCTGAGAAGCAGAGTGAGATCGATATGCAGAATAAAACCGGCGCCGTAATGAGGTTTTTGGATTATGCCGTAAGTATGAAACATACGGAAACACAAGACCTTCCCGAACTTTTAGATAACAAAATCTATGAAATTTCAGATATTAATCAGCATCCTGTCGTTCTGTACGATTTAAGGGGAAACTACCTGGTTTCAAGTGTGGAAGGAAATGCAGCCTATCGGAAACCCATCCCTATCAATATTGTTAACCGGATTCTTGCTACCAAGGCCAGGGTTGATATCAGGGGTTATGATGCTTCTAAAGATGCCATGCTTACTTCTTCTTATTTATTGCTGAGAAATAATGATTTTGAACCGATCGCTATCGTCTATATTCCGCTGTATCATGATGAGGGTTCTTATCTAGGTGTGCTTAATACTTATTTAAAATATATCGTACTGGTTGACGTATTGCTGATCCTTTTCAGCATTTGGTTCAGTTGGGTCATGTCTAATAACCTGTCGAAGAATATTACCAAATTTTCAGATATGATCACGCGGATCACTTTATTTGAAAATGAAATGCGTCCGATCCGCTACTATAAGAACGATGAGCTTAATGCATTGGCACGGGCTTATAACCGAATGATCCTCCAGATTCAGGATCAGAAAGAAAGGCTGCGTTTTAAAGCTTCGGAAGAGGCCTGGAGGGAAATGGCAAAACAGGTGGCTCATGAGGTCAAAAATCCGCTTACGCCGATGAAGCTGACCATCCAGAACTTTGAAAGAAAATTCGATCCTGAAGATCCGAATATCCGGGAGCGTGTAAAGCAGATGAGCAAAACCATGGTAGACCAGATCGACCTTATTGCGACGGTGGCTTCCGCATTCTCTGAATTTGCTAAACTCCCAGAAAAAAATAACGAGGTCATCAATTTGAATAATGAAGTAGAGGATATTCTCCGTGTTTTCAATAACGACCGTGTTTTCATGCATGCCAATAAAAGCAACATCATGATCAATATGGATAAAATTTATTTGTCCAGGATCATCACCAATCTTGTTACCAATGCAAGACAGGCAGAAAGTGAAGAGCGTAAGCTGATCGTTAATGTTGATATCGAGCAGCATCAGCGCAGGATTATGATTTCTGTTCAGGATAATGGAGTGGGAATCCCTGAAAATATCTATGAAAGGATTTTCGAACCGAATTTTACCTCTAAAAACAGTGGAATGGGGCTTGGCCTGTCAATGGTAAGGAAAATGGTTGAAGATTATAAAGGAGAGATTACCGTAAAATCCGAAGTAGGAAAAGGTACAACGTTTACCATTACTTTACCGACCAATTTATAGTGAAGCCTTTTATATTCAGACAATTTGAAATCCGGCAGTCGGAGAGTGTTTTCCGCGTAGGGACGGATGGCGTTCTGCTGGGCGCTTTAGCTTCGGTGGCTCATGCATCAAACGTGTTGGAAGTAGGAACCGGTACCGGATTGATTTCACTCATGTTGGCCCAAAGAAATCTTAATGCGGAATTTTTAGGAATCGATATTCATGAATCTGCAACCGAACTTACAAAATTGAATTTCGAAAATTCGCCTTTTGCACCGAGAGTAAAAAACGTTCATCAGGATTTTAAATATTTTAGCACACCGGAGAAATTTGATCTGATTGTATCGAATCCGCCTTATTTTGAAGTCTCAGACTCGGATAAAGACAAGATCGCTCGGCAAACGGTAGAACTGAACTTTAGGCAGCTGATTTCAAAATCGGCAGCCTTGCTCACAGAAAAAGGTGTTTTTTCTGTCATTATCCCTGTGGAAGCCGGAAAAGATTTTATTGATATTGCAGAAGAAAATAATTTAATGCTCACTCGGAAAATCAATATCAAAGGCATTCAAACGGCAAATACAAAAAGATTGATCCTCGAATTTTCTTTAACTGCCCAGCCTTTCACAGAGTCGGAATTCATTATAGAAAAAAGTCCGAGACAATACTCGGACCAATATCTTGAACTCACTAAAGAGTTTCATGTGTTTCGCAAATAAAGCAATTATTCTGAACCATTAAGATTATTAATAAAAATCGGTTTGTTCTTATTTAAAAAAACTTAATTTCTTAGGTGTTCTTAATGATTAAATCTTATTCAAATAATTCCGCCGTATCCAGTACGGAAACCTTACCGTCTTCGCAACGGATGGCTTCTCCCGGGAAATTCTGGATCATATGATAATCGTGGGTTGCCATTACTACAGCCGCGCCGTTTTCCAAAGCCACCTGCTTCAAAAGCGTCATGATCTCATTGGAGGTCTCAGGGTCAAGGTTTCCTGTTGGCTCATCCGCCAGAATAAGATCTGGGTGGTTCAGCAAAGCCCTTGCAATGGCGATACGCTGCTGCTCTCCTCCTGAAAGCTCATGGGGCATCTTATGCTTCTTGCTCTTCATGTTTACGCTGGCCAGAACCTCGTTGATGCGTTCTTCTATTTTCTCCTTATCGCTCCAGCCTGTTGCTTCCAGAACGAATTTCAGGTTCTTTTCAACAGTCCGGTCGGAAAGCAGTTGAAAATCCTGGAATACGATGCCCAGTTTTCTTCTCAGGTTTGGTACATCGGAGGCTCTCAGTTTGGCAAGATCGAAACCTACCACTGCGCCGTGTCCCGAAGCCAAAGGAATATGCCCGTACAGTGTCTTCAGCAGTGAACTTTTTCCGGAACCTGTTTTTCCGATCAGATAGCAGAATCTTCCTTTCTTGATGTTCAGATTCACATCAGAAAGAACCGTGAAGTTTTTTTGTGCAATCTTCGCGTGCTGCAGGCTTATGATGTTATCTCCGGCAATATTGGTATGTGGCATAATTCAGTTTTAAAAGTGCTTTTCTAAAATATTTTTTCAGATTTTAAAAATAGGAAAAAGAAGACTTAAGAACCTAAATTTTAGGAAATTTTAACAACAAAAAATGCCTGAAAAACTTCTTTTCAAGCATGATTTGTATATGATAATAAAAAGATTATCTCTTAGCGCGTGATGCACTTACAGTTAAACTCTTTCTGCCTTTAGCTCTTCTCGCAGCCAAAACTCTTCTTCCATTTGGCGTAGACATTCTTTCTCTGAAACCGTGTTTGTTTCTTCTTTTTCTTTCTGATGGCTGGAATGTTCTTTTACTCATTACTATATGTTTAAATCGTAATTATCTATTAATTTTCAGGTTGCAAAGATATGGAATTTTTTAAAAGTTGCAAACTTTCGTAATATTTTTTTGATTTTTTTCATCCCTTAGTCAGTCAACTATTTACAAACCCCCGGCTCATGAAGGATTTTCCCGATAATTAAAAATAATCGTTCTGATTTGTTTAAAAGCTCTATCTTTGGAAACTCAAATTTAAAGAAATATAAACATCATGATGTTTACACCGGCAGAACTTTTAGAAATCAACACGTTACTTACTCCAGAAAATAAAATTGTAATCCTCACACACTACAATCCGGATGGTGATGCGGTTGGTTCGAGTCTTGGCCTTAAACATTATCTGAAAGCCAAAGGGATTCATGCAGAAGTGATCGTTCCCCAACGACTTTCCGAAGTTTCTGAAATGGATGCCGGAAGCCAAAAGAGTACTGATCGCAGACTATAAAAGAAAATTCGCTTTCGACCTTATTAATGAAGCGGACGTTATTTTCTGCCTGGATTTTAATGCACCTTCAAGGATCGGTATTCTGGGCGAATGGCTAACGAATGCCGGAGGAAAGAAAATCCTTATCGATCATCACCAGCAGCCTGAAAAATTTGACTTCGTGTATTCCGATACGGTGATTCCGGCGACCTGCCAGATGGTTTATCATTTTATCGAAGCAATGGACGATGAAAAGCTTGTGAATAAAGATATCGCAGAATGCCTGTATACCGGCATCATGACCGATACCGGAGGGTTCCGCTTCCGTTCTACCAGTGCTGCGACCCACAGGATTATCGCCAATTTAATTGAGCATGGGGCTGATCCTGCTGCCATTACTTCTAATACCTGGGATACCAACACCGTTTCCCGACTTCATCTTTTAGCCCTGATTTTAGGAAGGATTGAAGTGGTGAAGGACGGAAAAGTAGCAGTGTTGTATCTTACCCGGGAAGAACTGAAAGAATATGGTTTCCAGAAAGGGGATACTGAAGGTTTTGTGAATTACGGATTAAGCATCCTCGGTGTAAAGATGGCGGCTTTCTTCATGGAAGACCTGTATGAGGACTTTATTAAAATTTCTTTTAGGAGTAAGGATGATATGGATGTCAACCAGTTTTCAAGAAAATACTTCAGTGGAGGAGGGCACATCAATGCAGCCGGTGGAAAATCCCACGAATCTTTACAGGATACCATTGAAACCTTCAAAAATAAAATTGAAGCTGAAGAAAGTTTGTAAAATGATTGAAATTGAGAAATCGCTCCATCACCCCATTCCTCACAACAAAATAATTTTCGACCTCAGCACCCTAACACTCCAACCCTAATACACCACTACTCTAAAACCCTAAACCCGCAAATACCCCTTTTCCTCAAGTTCTTTACACGTGTACTCATACACTTCCTGAAACATCGTGTCGAGATATTTTTTGTTGAATAAGCTGAACTTCGTCATCTTTGGAGGGTCCAGGAAAATATCACAGGCTTTTGCTTTGGAATAAACTGATTTGGCGATGGCCAGGTGTAAAATCCGGTCAAATTCTTTCATCAGGCTCATCTTTTCCAGACTGTCATAGCTGATGGAATTCACATGGGAACCGATCAGGAAATCACATTTATCCATAATCGGCTCGATCGGTAAATTATCCAGCACCCCGCCGTCCACATAAATTTTCTCACCCATCTTCACCGGAGGCAAAATAAACGGAACACTTGAAGAGGCAAGAAGCGGAGCAAAAAGCTCACCCTCCGAAAAAAAGTCCACTATACCATGCGTCATTTCCGTCGCGGCTACATAGACCGGAATTTTCAAAGTATTGAAATTATCTTCCGGGAAATAATCCGTTAGCAGTTTCAGGATAAATTTAGCGCTGAAAATCCCGTTTTTTGAAAGCTTAAGATAAGACCGGGAAAAAAAGGTGGTTTGCTTTACGATCTCCATCATTTCTTCGGGAGTTTTTCCTAAAGAATAAAAAGCTCCGACAATAGAACCTGCGCTGGTTCCGGAAATAATATCAGGTTTCAGGTTGTATTCTTCAAGAGCTTTCAGAACGGCAATGTGAGCGATCCCACGCATTCCTCCGCCCGAAAGAGTAAGGCCGATTACCGGTTTCTTTTTTTTGAAGGAGAAGAAATCAAACATATCAGAAGACCAGATGTTTCGGCATATTATGAAGAAGTTCGGTATTGATGATCGCCGCACAGACGGATGGCTTTTCCCAATGCCCGTTATGGCCGCAGTCCAGAATGTAAGATTTGATGTTTGTACGGTCGGGAAGGCCTTTAATTGTCACATCGGTCTTTACCGCATTGTCATGTTTTCCGGCGAGGACTAAAATTTTGGCGTCCAGATTTTCCAGGATATGTTTTTTGTCCGTTCTTTCCACCATTCCTTTTACTGAGGCAAGCGCACCCAAATGGTTTGTCGAAAGGGCAGTTTCCAATGCAATCTCTATTTTTCCTTCCAGGATATCCCGTTCGTTGGGATTAAACAGGTTTGGAATACCGGCTCTGACGTAGTGTGCAAAAGCATCTTTAATAATACGGTAACTTTTGATCCGCTGTTCCTTTTTCTCAGCATCATCGGGAAAGTAAGTTGAAAAAAACAGGGTTAAACTTTTAAGGTATTCCAGATGTTTTTCAGCAAAAGCCAGGGAAACATAGCCTCCCATAGAATGGCCAAGCAAATGGATTTTGGTTAGGTTTTCATGATCAAGAACTTTCTTCACCTCTTCTGCCATCAGTTCCATAGTCTGTACTTCAGCGATGATTTCCGACTGTCCATGGCCGGGAAGATCAATTTTCAGCAATGAAAAATTCTCGGAAAGATGAGGTTCCATATCGTTCCATATCGAAAGGTTTTCCATGAAGCCATGCAGCAGGACCAGGGTTTCCTTTCCGTTTCCTTTTCTCTCAAAGTTCAGCATAAGGCAGCAGTTAAAAATGAATATCAATATATTCAACAAATCCCGAACCATTTACCATATCCTGAAGCCGGTACGTTTTTCCGCCGTCTTTAGACATGAAGGTTTTAGTTCCTTTTCTTACATAAGGCTTTCCATTTTCGCTTTCAGAAATATCACCGGTGAAATTCATGTGCTTGTCAGAAACAGTGGCCATGAAGCCTTTTATAGTAAGGGAATTTTTTCCTGATGTAATGGTTCCTGAAACATCGTAATGATCTGCTTCGCCGTCAATCTTTTTAAATTTAACGGTTCCTGACGAATTCATAAGGCTGTGGGTCAGCTTATGGGTTCCGCTGAAATCTTTGAAATGATTTTTAGACCGGATGCTGTCGTTGATCTTAGTTCTTGCAGCATTAATGGAATCTACTATTTTGGTACTGTCCACTTTGTCCACAGTGGGAGTTGTTTCTTTTTTAGAACATGAAACGGCTAAGGCTGTAAGTGCAATGGCGGTTAAAAAGTTTTTCATTCAATAAAATTATATCCAAAAGTAAATAAAAAAGAGCATTTTAAAAATGCCCTTCCTGTTTTATCTGGTTAATTCTTCGTAAACTTTCTTCTCCCATGGTTTGATGTCGGTAACACCGTATCTTTCCTTTTTTGAAATTGCAATATTATCCAGCACATCAACGAAATTTTTATAATTGGCGTCGTCGGTGGGTTCAATAATAATGGTGAAATTTTCTTTTTTAGGCGCTTTATTATAAGCCTCGGAAATAATCTTCGTGATATTCAGCCCGTTGAAATCCGTTTCTTTCAGATTATTCTTGTTTAAATCTTCTTTGGACTGCTGATGATAAAATACCCTGTTGTCTTTACCGAGAATAAAAGTAACCTGATTCTTTGGAAGAATGTCATAATGTTTTGGACTTGGATTGGGATCTTTCGCCGGCAATCCCAGATCCATCACATTCGGTTTTGTAAAATTGGTGGTAAACATAAAGAAGGTGATCAATAAAAATCCCAGATCTACCATCGGGGTCATATCCACGCGGATTAATTTTTTTCTCTGCTTGCTTCCGCCCTGCTTTTCCTGTGCAATTACTTCTGCCATAATTATTAGTTTTTAAATGTTAAACAGTTTTTAATAAAAGATATTGAATACTTATTTTTATAACGGAATATATACAAAATTCGTACCTGAAATATAAAATCGGTATTAAGTATTAAATTGATTGAGTATTAAACATATTATTTATCAGCAGAATAAAATAAATTCTGTTTAATGAATATCATCCGTATGAAACAAAAAACTCACGCCTTTCAGCATGAGTTTTAAAAATATTTGAAAATTTTTATTTATTCTGTTTATAATAATTGACGCCGCATTCCAGGAATTTTTTGAATTTTTCCTTTTCCATGTATCCAGAAACCGGCGTGTTGATCACTTTTCCATCCGGAGTCAGCAAAACATAATGCGGCTGGGAGTTGTTGTTGAAATTTGCGGTCTGGAACAAGCTCCATCGGTCTCCGATGGTCTGTACTTTTTTCATCTGCCCGTCTCCAAGGTCAATTTTAGTTTTCTGCTCTTCAGGAAGCTCTTCCTTATCGTCAACGTATAAAGAAGCGAGCACTACATCATTTTGGAGAATCGGTAGAATATCCGCCTGGCTCCAAACGAATTCCTCCATTTTACGGCAGTTTTCACAGCCATAACCGGTAAAGTCGATCAGGATCGGTTTGTTTTCTTTCTTAGCAATTTCAATGGCTTTAAAGAAATCGTGCTCAGGATGCATTCCCAGGATTCCGTCTTTTTCGTCATGGAAGTAGCTGACGTTCAGCGGAGGCAAAATTCCGCTTAACAGCTGCAGTTTCGGACGGTCGGATGGAATTAATCCTTGGATCAGGTAAATCACAAAACCGATTCCCAATACACCCAATACTTTTCTTGTGATGGAAATCTTCGGTTTTTTGTCATCGTGCGGGAATCTGATTAATCCGAATAAATAGATCACCAAACCGATGGCTACAATAATCCAGATGGCAATGAAGAGTTCTCTTTTAATTAAAAATGTTTTAGAAACAAGATCAGCTTTTGAAAGGAACTTTAAAGCCAGAGCCAATTCTACAAATCCTAAAACCACTTTTACCGTATTCATCCAGCCCCCTGATTTCGGAAGACTTTGCAAGGCCTGAGGGAACAAAGCCAGCAATCCGAAGACAATCGCCCAGGCCAGCCCAAAACCGCCTAAAGCAAAGGTTAAGAGCATCGGAACGTTAGCCGAACCGGTAATGGCGCTTCCCAGCAAACTTCCTAAGATCGGACCTGTACAGGAGAAGGAAACAATCACCAGCGTTAAAGCCATAAAGAAAATTCCGATAATTCCTCCTGCCTCTTCCGCCTTTGAAGATTTATTGGCAATCGAACTCGGCAGAGTAATGTCGTAGTATCCGAAAAAGCTTCCTGCGAAGAAAATGAAGATAATAAAGAATACAATATTTAGCCAGACATTGGTCGAAATTTCGTTAAAAATATTTCCTGCGATCCCATCGATCAGGTGGAAAGGTACGCTCAGTAAAACGAAGATGAGCAAAATAAAGAAACCATAAATCAGAGCATCTCTTTTCCCTTTCGCCGGGTTTTTATTCCCTTTCGTAAAGAATGAAACCGTTAACGGAATCATGGGGAACACACACGGAGTAAGCAGGGCAATTAACCCTCCGATAAATCCTAATAAAAGATACGTCCAATAGTTTTCGCTGATCTTGGAAGACCCGGTTCCGCAGTCTGTCAAAGGGTTTTTAATATCGATGGATGATATTTTCAATTGCTTAGGATCCAATTTGGATGATTCCGTTACGGTGATTTCTCCTTCTGAAGGATTCTCCGTAACTGTTTCAACGACTGCCGGATTTTTTACGGAATTTTTGGCAGGCTCCTCTTTTTCGTCCGTCTTGGTTTCTACAGCGCCCTTTGGTGTTACCTGTTTGTTGAATTCCAGCGTATTCGGTGCCAGGCAAACCCTGTCGTCACACGTCTGATAAGTAATTTCTGCAACTACATCTCCAGGCTTTGTTCCGTCTTTTAATTTAAATTTCTGCTTAAAGCCTGCTGCATCAGAATAAAAAACAATCTTTCCGCCGAAAGCCTCAGAAAATTCTTCATGCTTTTTACCGGTTTCCGTAAATTTCCCGATCAGTTCGATGTTTTTTCCTGAAACCTTGTAGCTGGTCGGAATTCCGGTGTCTTCAGGAAGATCTTTGGAATAGATGTGCCAGCCGCTTTCCATCGTCGCATTCAGCACCGCTTCGTATTGGTTGTCGCCTAATTCGTTGATGGTGAATTTAAATTTTACAGGATTTTTGATTTGTGCATTGATTCCGGTTGCCAAAAACAACAGAATCAATAAAAACCAGTTTCTAAACTTCATTTTACTTTTTATTAAAAATTTTGAGAATATGTTCGGTATTCTCATCCTTAGAATTTCTTCGGTCCTGTCGGAACGGAATCACCCCGAGTACGGAATTTTCGCCGTCGGCCAGAAGCCATATTTTTTGCCTCGCTAAAATAGATAATTTTTCGTCCCTAAAAAACTTGGAAACTTTCTTTTTCCCTGAAAATCCGGAAGGATAAAATTCGTCCCCATCCTTCGGTCTTCGTAAAAGCAAAGGAAAGCGAAGTTTGCGGGCGTCAAAGTCCCATTCGAAACTTTTATTGATTTCCTCGATTCCCATTATATTTTCGAGATTTAGGGCGATCCGGTTTTCAGAAAAATCATATTTTTCAATTAAAAGAATCTTCTGAGCACGGTCCGGTATTTCCGTTTCTGGTTTTTTGATGAAAATCAGTTCGTCATAACTTACCGTCAGCTGATATTCTTCAGATAAAAATAAGCTCCCGTTTTCGGCAGTAAAAATTTTAGGAATTTCCTGCTCCTGATCAAAACCGTATTTCTTTAAGATTTCAAATTTTACGAAATTACTCTCCCGGCTGAGCTGTTCTTTTGATAAAATTTTGTGGGATGGGTTAAACAGAGTAATGCGGTTTTCTATTTCGCCGATCTGCTGCTGAATGAAATCTTTAGCCTGATTCAGATAAGAAGTACTCTTTCTGAAATTATCTAAAAAATGGTCATTGGTTTCCATCAGTTTCGGAACAATCTCATTCCTGATTTTATTTCTCAGATAATCACTTTTCTTATTAGAGAGATCTTCCCGGTATTCAATTTGGTTCTCTCTTGCAAAAGCATAAATTTCTTCTTTTGAAAAGGACAGAAGCGGACGCAGAATATGGTTGTCATTGGCCGGAATTCCACTTAATCCTTGAATTCCCGCTGCTTTTGACAGATTGATGATAAAAGTTTCCAGCTGATCATTCAGATGGTGGGCCGTAACGAGGAATTCCAGGTTCTCCATCGTCCGGATCTGTTTGAAAAAATCATACCGCAGCTCTCTTGCCCATAGCTGGATGGAATTTTCAGGCTTGCGGTCTTTCTCTGAAACCGAATATAAATGAAATTTAATATGGTGCTTTTCGCAGAAGTCCTCTACGGTTTTCTGATCCAGATCCGAATCTTCTCCGCGGAGCTTATAATTGATATGTGCTACCTGAAATTTGATCCCTAACTCCTTAAAACAGTACGCCAGAACCATAGAATCAGCACCACCGCTAACGGCAAGCAGATAGCTTTGATTTTCAGGAAAATGAATTAATTTACCCAGCTGGCTTTTAAACACTGATAGGTTCAACATAGAGGTTAGGAATTCTTTATGCAAAGATAACTCATATAATTAAAATGAATTTTGTTACCTTTGGTCCGTCTAAAAATGATTATTTATGAAAATTTTTAAAATTTTAGCAGTTTCTGCAATGGCGCTGGGAATGACATCTTGTATCAGCAAAAAGCAGTATGACGCGTTAAGCTCAAATTACAAACAGTGTATAGAAAATGTAGGGGAAAGACAGAGGGAAATTCAGGATCTGAAGTCTCAGAATTCAGCATTGGCGAGTGAGAACAACTTATTAAAAAGCCAGCATGATGCTTTAAAGTCTTCATTGGATGCATGTCTTTCCAACTCAGGGAAAAGCTCTGCAAATATCGATAAGCTGGTAGGGGAAATCAACTCTTCCAACTCTTATATCAAGCAATTGATTTCAAGCAATGCGAAAAACGACAGTTTGAATCTGGCATTGTCAAACAAACTGAAAAGATCTTTGGATAATGTAGCAGACAGCGATGTTCAGGTAAAAGTTCTAAAAGGAGTGGTAATGATTTCACTTTCGGACAAAATGTTATACAAAACCGGAGATTACAACGTATTGCCTGCCGCTCAGGAAGTGTTAGGAAAAGTAGCTAAAGTAATCAACGATTACGATAAATATTCAGTATTGATCGAAGGAAATACCGATAATGCGGCTTTAAATTCTCCGAATCTGCCAAGAGACAACTGGGATCTTTCTGCTTTAAGAGGAACTTCCGTAGCAAAAATCTTACAGACTCAGTTTGGGGTTGATCCTGCAAGAATCACAGCAGGCGGACGTTCCGAATATAATCCTAAAGCAACCAACATGAGCGTTTCCGGAAGAGCTGAAAACAGAAGAACGGAAATCATCATCATGCCTAAGCTGGATGAATTCATGAAACTGATGGATATTGCACCGAAGAAATAATTTAAATATCCTAATCAATAAAAAAGAAATCCCGAAGCAATTCGGGATTTTCTTTTTTAGCTCATCAAATCACATCTTCTTTTTTAAGGAGAGAAATAATTCTTTGAAAAAATGAATTGGATATTTCTTGCTTTGTTTTCTTTGAAAAAGAACCCGAGGTGCCTTTCGGCACCGGATTCTTTTGATTCTCGTGGTTAATTTGTTTTTTTTCTGAAAACATTATTTCGTGTGTTTTTACCCCTCGATGCAAAGGTAGATTGATCTGGAAAACGGCACCATCCGTATTTTTACGGTATTTATATCCGGGATTTTCCCATGTCTTCAGAATCTTTGGGTTTATTTATGCGTTTTTGTTATATTTAAGTAAATTTGAATTGCCTAAAATTTGTAGAATGAGCTTTTTTGAAGAAAAAAATCCGGAGATGGACAGGTACCTTGAAACCCATGCTTCGTCGGAACCTGAAATCCTGAGAAAACTAAGACGGGAGACTTATCAGAAGACTACGCAACCGCATATGATTTCGGGATACCAGCAGGGAAGATTGCTGACGATTATCTCCCGGATGATGCAGCCCAGAAATATTCTGGAGATAGGAACCTTTACCGGCTATGCCACGCTCTGCCTTACGGAAGGAATGGCAAAAGACGGAAAAATAACGACTTTGGATGTAAATGAAGATTTAGCCTATCTCCCGAGAAAATATTTTGCAGAAAGTGAGTTTTCGAGGCAGATCGATTTCAGGCTTCAGGATGCAAAAGAATTTCTAAAGGAAACGGATGAGGTTTTCGATCTGGTTTTTATTGATGCGGATAAAGAAAATTACGCAGAATATTTCAGGCTGATCAAGCCAAGGACAAAATCAGGATCGGTCGTAATGTTCGATAACGTGCTTTGGTACGGAAAAGTGCTGGAGGAAAACCCTAAGCAGAAATCTACCCAGGTAATTAAGGAATTGAATGATTTGATCGCGAAAGATGACGATTTTGAAAATCTTATTTTACCTTTGCGGGACGGGGTGAATTTCCTGAGAAGAAAATAGATGAAGGTGAGTTTAAAGTTAAGATATGTGAAATGATTTCTAAATCTTAACCTGAACCTTAAACGTAATATAAACTGATGAATAAAGGAATTTGTAGTGTCACAGTTGCACCGGTCCGGGCAGAAGCTTCTGACCGTGCTGAAATCGTTACCGAAATACTTTTTGGCGAAAGTGCGGATATTCTGGAAGTCAATAAGAACTGGACGAGAATAAAAATGCACTACGACGGTTATGAAGGATGGATGGATACCAAACAGATCCGTCCGGTGGCAGATGAAATCTTGGCAAAACGTAAAGTGACCGTCGTAACCGAAGATTTTGCATCGGTGTTGATGAATGACGGGAAAACCTTGCTTTCGATGGGTTCGGAAGTGGAGTTTCCGGCGGTTGCTTCCAGACGGAGCCATGATGTACGTGAAAGTATTGCTTTGACGGCTAAAGAATTTATCAACGTCCCATACTTATGGGGCGGGAAAAGCTTTTTTGCGGTGGACTGTTCCGGATTTACCCAGCTGGTCTATAAAATTCATGAGATTAAATTACCCAGAGATGCTTCCCAGCAGGTAAACGTTGGGGAATCTTTAAGCTTTGTTGAAGAAAGCCGGCCCGGCGATCTTGCCTTTTTTGAAAACCCGGAAGGGAAAATCGTTCATGTCGGCATCATGCTGGAAAATCAGAGGATTATCCACGCTTCGGGAAAAGTAAGAATCGATACGCTGGATTCTACCGGGATCTTCAATAAAGAACTGAACAAGCATACGCATAAGCTGAGAGTGATTAAAAGTGTAATCTAAAATTACAACAGATCTGAAATGGAAAATATTCTTTTGGGCATTTTCGATATTTTAAATTTTGGATTGCTGGTTTTCTTGTGGTGGTTTACCATAAAACACTATAAACTTTTACCACAGATTATTCCTACCCATTTCGATTTCGACGGAAAGGCAGATAACTTCGGCAGTAAAAAATATTCTTTTCTCATGCCGGTGGTTTTAACCGTTCTGTATTTTTTCTTTGCTTATTTGGTCAGTAATCCAGGAGCTTCCAATTATCCCGTAGAAATTACCGAAGAGAATAAAAATGCACAATTTTTGATAATGAAAATTTTTGTAAGATGGCTCTTGCTGTTGATCTCTCTAATCTTTCTGAACAGCCAGGATTATATGTTCAGATACTCCAGGGATGAAGAAGCAAAGCCTAAGATAGCAATGTCTTCGGCCTTGTTTTCGGTGATTGGTAGCCTGATTGTTTTGTTCATTTTCGTAGGTATTTTTAAATGATGCAACAAAATAGTTCAGAAGTAAATATTTTTGACGAATTAACGGGCTTAATGTCTTTAGATTTTGGACCTTTTAACATAATGATCGTAAAAAATTAAAATTGAATATGATGGCTTTTCTTTACAACCTATTCATCAATTTGCTTATCTTCGGGATGAAGATTTTTTCTTTATTTAATGATAAAACGAAGAAAGGCGTTGAGGGCAGAAAAGAATCTTTACAGAAAGTAAAATCCGGATTTTCAAAGTCCGATAAGGTAATCTGGATGCATGCTTCCAGCCTAGGAGAATATGAACAGGGACTTCCTGTTCTGGAAAGATTAAAAGCTCATTTTTCTGACCATAAAATTCTGATCACTTTCTTCTCGCCATCAGGCTACGAGCATATTGTCAATAAAAGACATATTGCTGATGTCATCTGTTACCTGCCTTTCGATAGAAAATCTGATGTAAAAGAATTTGTTGCTCAACTTGATGTTCAACTATTTTTTACGGTGAAATACGATTACTGGTACAACCTGCTGGAAGAGCTGAAGAATAAAGGTGCTAAAACGTATGTAATATCCGCTTTGTTTTATGACCGGCAATCTTTCTTTACTTCGTACGGTAAATGGTTTGTAGAACAGCTGCAGAAAAATATAGATTGGTTTTTCCACCAGACCGAAATGTCTTATGCTTTGGCTAAAAGTGTTGGCCTGACAAAATCCTCAGTAACCGGAGATACGAGATTCGACCGGGTAAAGCAATTAAGGAACCGGAACAACCATGTTGATTTTATACGCGAATTTATTGGCAAAGATAAAGCCGTTGTTTTCGGAAGCTCGTGGCAGGCAGAAGAAAAAATCGTTGAAGAAGTTTCACAGTTAAGCCCTTACGCTAAACTGATCGTTGCACCACATGATCTCAAAAGAGTTCAGAGTTTGAAACAGATGTTCCCGAATGCGCTTTTGTACAGTAAAATAGATAGCTCGATAAATGATTCAGATTCCCATATTTTAATCATAGACAGCATCGGGCTGCTATCCAAACTCTATTCTTATGCCGATATCGCGGTGGTAGGCGGCGGTTTTCATGAGGCTGGGCTGCATAATATTCTTGAAGCGGCTACTTTTGGGGTTCCCGTTATCTTTGGGAACCATTACCGGAAAAACCCGGAAGCCGATGAGCTGGTTGCTGTAGATGGAGGAAGGGCGTTTGAAAATACCGGTCTCGCAGCCGATTTTGTTTTATTCCTGATCAATAATGAAGAGCTGCTGAAATCAATGTCTGAGAACGCTGAGAATTTTGTTTCCGGAAAACCTGAATCTACGGAGCTGATCTTGGAGAAAATGTTATCTTAAAAATCCCCGGCTCTTAATTCCTTTGATGATTTCATCAAAATTTTCAGGAATCTGATCGCTGGTCAGCCATTTGAAATCGATTCCGTTGTTGATGAACAGCTTGGAAAGGTATTTGTTCTGAAGGATTTTTTCCTTTAATGAGTCTAGGTACTCGTCAATTTCCATCCAGTAATCCGCATCCAGTTTCCTGGTTAGCAGCAGCGCTTTTACAGTTTTATTGATCATATACATATACAGTTTGTAGATGTTGTCAAAACGTTGGCGGCTGAGATCATCATTATGTTTCAGGATCTCGTTTATCAATAAAAGATTTAGGGAAACCTCTCCAAACTTATCGGTGGTAATTTTTACATGCTCGGTAATTTCCGCACTGATTTTACGGATGCTCGACAAGAAATATTTTTGGTTGCTGATGTATTTGGAAGCCAGCAGCACTTTTTCCTGAACGATTTCTTCCATGGCATCCCGCTTATTGTCCGTTGTTTCAGGATCGATTAACTCGAAATATAATTTTTTGGATAATAGCTTGTCTTTTTTTAGCAGCCTGAAAATCAGCCGGTCTTTTTCTACAGACGAAAAATTGCTGAGGGCGGCCTTAAACTCTTTTGAATATTCCATTTTTAAATTTAATTAAAAATTTTCGAATATTTAAGAAATCCGTTCAATGCCCAGTTAGCGGTGTAATATAAAGAGGTAATGGTCGAAAAGCCCATGAATTCTTTATAAACGAGGTATTGGTCTTTAATGATGTTTTTCTTTTTTCTGGAAACACTGTTTTCGCGCATCCTGTATTTAGCCAGCGTTTTATTCAGCGGATAGCCTTTGGGAATTTCTTTTAAAAGATTCAGCCACATCACATGGTCTTCCCGTTTGCTTTTTACCGGGAAAAAAAATTTCCCGACTCTTTTGGTATCATACATCGTTGAGACTGGTGCCAGCCTGCAGGTTTTAAGCAAATTGGAAAAGGTAACTACAGTATCGGCTTCAAAATCTCTCAGGATCGGCTCCATGGTATGCTCATCGCATCTCGAATAATTGCAATACACCAATTCTGCTTTGTTTTCCTGCATAAAACCGGTCATCGTTTCCAGATATTCCGGATACCATAAGTCATCGGAATCCAGAAAGGCAATATATCTTCCTTCTGCCCGTTCCAGGCTTTTATTCCGGGCATTTCCGGCACCGCCGTTCTGCTTAAGAACCTGAAGCTTTATCCTGGGGTCATTGTATTTCCGGATAATTTCAGCAGTATTGTCTTTCGAACGGTCATCGGAAATCAGCCATTCCCAGTTTTCATAAGTCTGGTTAAGGACCGACTGTATTGTTTCCTCGATAAATTCTGCAGAATTATAAGAAGGCGTAATAATGGAAACCAGCTCTTTCATTTGTGTTTATAAAAATTTTTTCTCGTAAAAATGCCATGAACTTATCCCTACAGCGATGACGACCAGCATACAGGCCACAGCCATCAGGTAAGGATTGTAATCTTTAAAAAGCCCCAGCGTTGTAAAGGTCCTGATAATAGGGAAGTGGAAAATATAAATTCCGTACGTAAAATCACCGTATTTCCCGAAATTGTTCAGGAATTTAAGCGAGTATGCAATGTACAGGACAATAATCCCGATCATCATCGGTGAAAAAAGTTTGATGTTCAAAACCAGATCGATCCAGACCGTAAGAACGGCAATGATGAAAAGGGTGTTTTTATGTTTAATAAACTGATCAAAGTTAAAATAAATCAGCATTCCCGGAATAAAATAGGACAGGGTTCCCGGAAGCTGTTTGGCCATCGAGATTTTACCAAGCGACTCAAAATAATTCAGATAAACCAGTGATAGGAAATAAATAATAAGTAAACTGATGTTCCGGTATTTGTTGTTCTTTCCGAAAAGCAGGAAAAGCAGGGGAACACAGAAGTAATAGCTCATTTCTATTTTCATGGTCCATAACGCTCCGTTCACAGCCTGATTCCCGAAAACCCCGGGAAGCCACGGTGCTTTAAAATTTAAAAATATCGAGTTCCAGAACAGGTATTTGTATACCTGGGTATTGCTGAAATATTCTTTAAATGTATACGTACTTACAAGACTTAATAAAACAGCACAAAGAAAAACCACTAATAAATAAGCCGGAACAATTCTGCTGATTCTTTTTTTGAAATACCTTTTTAAGCTTGAAGACCGGTCATAGCTTCTTGCAATAAGAAAGCCGCTGACAACGAAAAACCCGAAAACGGCAATCTCTACCGGGCTGTTCTCAAAAACTTTGAGTTCAGGAGAAGCACTTAAAGCGCCCAAATGCCCGACGAAAACGATAAAAGCGAGGAGAACACGGATGAAGTCAAAATTATTTTTCGTGATGTCTTGCATTTGCCTTGTTTTGTGCAAAAATAGTTTTTTTCGCAGAATACAGACCGCTTTCTTATGGCTAATGTTTATTAAATAAAGGTCATTTAAAAGATTTTATAGTGCCCGTAAACAGAAAACAATAAATTTTAATAATATTTTTTCAAAAATATTGTATAATAATATAAATAAATCATAATTTTAGCGCTTGAAAAATTTGATACATGAAGAAATTAGCATTATTATTTGCAGGTTTGTCATTATTCGTAGCAACAGGTTGTAACGACGATAACACGGAAGTAATTGAAGCTCCGCTGGTAGGCGTTTGGCAGCCGACAAAGAAAGTAGTAACCACCGTACCAACTACAGGGACGCCGGTTTCCGATGGAATTTCTTTTGACACCACATGTCAACAAACATCAAGATGGACTTTTTCCTCAGGAAATGCAGGGAAAAGAAAAGATATGGGAGACAGCTCTACGCCGGGAACCTGTACACCGACTTTCGACAGAACCTTCAGCTATACTTACGATAAAGGCAGCAAAGCCATCCAGATCAAATATCAGGGAATCGTGCAGCCGGATCAGGGAAAAATTATCAGCATCAGCGATACTTCTCTGAATATTATGTTTGAAGATAAAACGGATCCTACTACATTTCGTTCTGAAACCTACACGTTTAAGAGAATTCCTCAGTAATATCTGAATAATTAATATCATATAAAATCTCATCTTACGGTGGGATTTTTTGTTTTACGAGATTTAATTCAAAATTAAATTTACATTTCTTTTAAAATCATTATTTTTGTGAATCTTGAATCAGACAGTAATTATAATTGATCTGATTTCAAAAGTCTAACATCTAACATCTATAATAAAAAGTGTTTTACGATCATCAGCAGATAGAAAAAAAGTGGCAGAAATACTGGGAAGACCATCAAACGTATAAAACTTCCAACAGCACAGAAAAACCTAAATTTTATGTTCTCGATATGTTTCCGTATCCATCCGGTGCAGGGCTTCACGTAGGCCATCCGCTTGGGTATATTGCTTCCGACATTTATGCGAGATACAAAAGGCACCAGGGATTCAATGTGCTTCACCCGGTAGGCTACGACAGTTTTGGACTTCCTGCTGAGCAGTATGCCATCCAGACTGGGCAGCACCCGGCGATCACTACTGAGAAAAACATTACAAGATATGAGGAGCAGCTGAGAAAAATCGGTTTCTCGTTCGACTGGAGCCGTGAAGTGAGAACTTCCGATCCTTCTTATTATAAATGGACGCAATGGATCTTTATTGAGCTGTTCCATTCGTGGTATAACAAAAATACCGACAAGGCAGAATCTATCAAAACACTTATAAAGCATTTTGAAGAAAGAGGAACAGAATGGCTGAACGCCAATCAGAACGATGAACTTGATTTCACCGCAGAAGAATGGAATGCTGCTTCTGAAATCGATAAAGAAGATATCCTTTTAAACTACCGTCTGGCTTACCGGGCAGAGACTACCGTAAACTGGTGCCCGGCTTTGGGAACGGTTTTGGCAAACGATGAGGTAAAAGACGGAAAATCTGAGAGAGGAGGATATCCTGTTTTCCAGAAGAAAATGATGCAGTGGAGCATGAGGATTTCGGCTTATTCCGAAAGATTATTGCAGGGATTAAAAACACTGGACTGGCCACAGCCCCTGAAAGATTCCCAGGAATACTGGATCGGAAAATCTCAGGGCGCCCAGGTTAAATTCAGCATCGAAGGGCAGAATGAAGTGATAGAGGTTTTCACTACGAGGCCTGATACAATTTTCGGAGCAACATTTATGGTACTGGCTCCTGAAAATCCTTTGGTCGAAACCCTTACAACCGAAGCGCAAAAAACGGAAATAGAAAACTATATTGAGGAAACTTCCAAAAAAACCGAAAGAGATAGGATGTCTGACGTGAAAAACGTTTCAGGTGCCTTTACTGGAAGTTATGCTGTAAATCCTTTCAGTGGGGAGAGAATGCCTGTTTTTATTTCGGATTATGTACTGATGGGCTATGGAACCGGTGCCGTTATGGCTGTTCCTGCACATGATGAACGCGATCACCGTTTTGCAAAGAAATTCAATCTTGAAATCAAGAAAGTAGTGGAAACGGACGAAGACGTTCAGGAAGCTTCTTTTGATTCTAAAGATTCGGTATGTGTGAATTCCGATTTCCTAAACGGACTGAATTATAATGATGCAAAAGCATTGATTATTTCTGCTATTGAGAAAAAGGGAATTGGCCACGGAACCACCAACTACAGACAGCGTGATGCGATTTTCTCCAGACAGCGGTACTGGGGTGAACCCGTTCCTGTATATTATAAGGATGGAATGCCATACACCTTGCCTGCTTCTGCATTGCCACTCGAACTTCCGGAGGTTGAAAAATATTTACCGACCGAAGACGGGGATCCGCCACTAGGAAATGCAAAAACGTTTGCATGGGATGAAATCAGCCAGAAAGTAGTGGACACTGATTTGATTAATGAAACAACCATTTTCCCATTAGAGTTATCAACAATGCCAGGTTGGGCGGGAAGCTCCTGGTATTTCCTGAGATATATGGATCCGAATGATGACGAAGTTTTTGTTAAAAAAGAACTTGCCGATTATTGGGGACAGGTGGATTTATACATTGGCGGAAGCGAGCATGCTACCGGTCACTTATTGTATTCCCGTTTCTGGAATATGTTTTTAAAGGACAGAGGATATATCGATCATAACGAACCTTTCCAAAAACTAATCAACCAAGGGATGATTTTGGGGATGAGTGCGTTTGTTTATAGAATCGACGGTACCAATCAGTATGTATCTAAAAATCTGGCAAAAGATTACCAGACTCAACAGATTCATGTAGATGTATCTTTATTAAAAGGAACTTCCGATGAGTTAGATACGGAAGCATTCAAAGCATGGAGACCGGATTATGCCGATGCCGAATTTATTTTGGAAGATGGAAAATATATTACCGGCCGAGAAGTTGAGAAAATGTCCAAGTCAAAATATAATGTCGTAAATCCGGATGACATCTGTGAGGAATATGGAGCAGACGGATTGAGGCTGTACGAAATGTTCTTGGGACCGTTGGAACAATCAAAGCCTTGGAATACACAGGGGCTAAGCGGCGTTTATGGTTTTCTTAAAAAATTCTGGAACCTGTATTTTGACGGAGATATATTCTCTGTTTCCAATGAAGAGCCGACGAAAGCGGAATATAAAGTATTGCATACCTTAATAAAGAAGGTGGTTTACGATATTGAAAATTTCTCTTTCAATACCTCCGTTTCATCATTCATGATCGCAGTAAACGAATTGCAAAAAATAAAATGCAACAAACGCAATATTTTAGAACCTCTTGCCGTTATCATTTCTCCATATGCCCCGCACATCTGTGAAGAGCTTTGGAATTTATTGGGACACAACGAATCCATTGAATTCGAAAAATTCCCTGCACTGAATGAAGACTACCTGGTAGAAGATGAGATCCAGTATCCGGTAAGTGTGAATGGTAAAATGAAGTTCAAAATTTCACTTTCTGCTCAGCTTACGCCGAAAGAAGTGGAAGATGTGGTATTAAAAGATGAAAAAATGCAGCAGATTCTGGAAGGTAAAGCACCGAAGAAAATCATTGTAGTGCCTCACAGAATTGTGAATATAGTAATTTAAATAAAAATTAACATTGGCAAATTAAAAAAAATGCAGGCCAAAATTTTTTATATTTTCAATGTAAATATGTAAATTGAAAAATATTACCAAAAAAAGATAAAATAATTATAATATCGAAAGTGTATTAAAATTTTCTTATCAAAAAAATGGTAAATGTTTATTTAAGACTCTTGCATTTTAATTATTTTTGCCTTTAATTTACACCTTGTAAAATTTTAAAACAATATAATTTAGTTAAATATGGAAATGAATGTTTCAAAAAATGATGAGCAAGTAATTGCTAGAAAATCGGGAGGTTTAAACCCGGCTATTATTATTCCTATCATCTTTGCAATAGGAATTTGTATTTATTTATTCGTCTTGGGTAGCCCAGGAAACTTTAAAGATGCAGACAAGCTTGGTGCAGGATCTGTTGCTTTTTCCGATGTTGAAGGAAAAGACATTCACCCAGAGTCGTTTTTAGGTATTATTTACAAAGGAGGTGTTATCGTACCGATCCTTATTACCTTCATGCTTACCGTAATCGTGTTCTCAATTGAAAGAGCATTGGTTTTAGGTAGAGCTGCAGGAAAAGGAAACCTAGACAACTTCGTTATTCAGGTTAGAAGCTTGCTAAACCAGAACAAAATTGATGAAGCTTTAGAAGAGTGCGACAGACAACAAGGTTCTGTAGGTAATGTAGTGAAAGAAGGTCTTACGACTTACAAAGCTTTATCTCACGATACGACTCTTAACAAAGAGCAAAAAATGGTAGCGCTTAACAAAGCGATCGAAGAGGCTACAACTCTTGAAATGCCAATGCTTGAGAAAAACATGATGATCCTTTCTACTTTAGGTACTGTTGCAACGTTAGTAGCACTATTAGGTACGGTAATCGGGATGATCAAGGCGTTCTTCGCATTAGGTTCAGGAGGTGGTACTCCGGATGCTGCTGCACTTTCTACAGGTATCTCCGAGGCTTTGATCAACACGGCTTTAGGTATCGGTACTTCAGCTATCGCTATCATCCTTTATAATTACTTTACTTCTAAAATCGACGGATTAACTTATAAGATCGATGAGATCGCTATGAGCATCCAGCAGTCTTTCGCTGAATTCAACTAAGAATTAGCAAAGAATTTGTATACGTAAAAAGAAGTTTAATTAAAAATTATTAATAATAATGGCGAGAGTTAAACCAAAAAGACATGGAGTAGTGACGGATATGACGGCAATGTGTGACGTTGCATTCCTACTGCTTACATTCTTTATCTTGACCACTCAGTTTAAAAAACCTGACGTGGAGCAGATTAAACCGCCATCTTCAATATCAGAGAAGTTACTTCCTGATGCCAGCTTGATGACCATCAACGCTACTCCAGACGGGAAATTTTATTTCCAGCCTGTAGAAAATGCATCAGAAAGATTACAGCTTTTGGACAATATGGGTAAAAAGTACGGTGTTACTTTTGACAATAACGAAAAAGCTGCATTCCAAAAAGTACAAGCTATCGGCGTTCCTATGAACCAGCTGAAAAGCTATCTTGATTTGCCAGATGACGAGCAGAAGAATTTCAAGAGTCCTACCGGGATTCCTATGGATAGTACAAATAAGCAATTAGTAGATTGGGTAAAAGAAAGTTTGGCCGTTAATCCTGAATATAAATTAGCGATTAAAGGAGACGTTACTACCGAATATCCGAAAGTTAAAAGCTTATTTGAGGGTTTAAGAGATATCGATTTTCTTAAATTTTGGTTGATTACATCACAAGAAGGTAAACCTAATGAATAATATCATTTAGAAATGGCAGAAGTACAAGTACAGGAAAAGGGCGCCAAAGGCGGCAAGGTACGTTCCAAGAAACAGAGTACCAGAGTCGATATGACTCCGATGGTGGACTTGGGTTTTCTATTGATTACCTTCTTTATGTTCACAACCACATTCTCTAAACCGAATGTGATGGATTTGGGTCTTCCGGCAAAACCGAAAGATGAAAAACAAAAACCACCTCCAACTGAAATTAAACTTTCGAATTCTATTTCTTTATTATTAGGAAAAGACAATAAGATTTTCTGGCACCAGCAGGATAATACCTCTCTTACCGATCAGAATCTTAATGAAACTACTTTCGATAGAGAAGGAATTAGAAAGGTGATTGAGCAGGCAAAAGCAAATGCGGCAGATAAATCCAAATTTACGGTGATTATCAAACCGACTGACGATGCTGTATACAAAAACTTTGTAGATATTCTTGACGAAATGGCCATCACAAAGAGTGAGCAGTACGGGGTTACCGATCTGAAGCCTTGGGAAAAAGCTATTTACGATAGAAAAGTTGGTAATTCTGGAGCAGCAGCTGCTGCGCCGGCTACAAAGTAATTTAAAACCATAATATTGTAAATCTATGGCAAATGAAAATGTATACGATTCTAATCTTACTTTAGATGAGATCGTATTTGAAAATAGAAACAAGGAATATGGTGCGTACGATTTAAGACATCAGTATCCAAAACTTCTGACGAAATCTTTCATCGTTGGAACAGCATTATTCCTAGTTGCTGCTTTGTCTCCATTTATTTATCTTACCATTAAGAGACTTACCGAGCCGCCTAAGCAAGAAGTTAAGGCGGACTTAGTAGAGATCCTGCAGGAAGACAAAATTATCGAGCAGCCGAAAGAAGAAGAACCACCTCCACCACCTCCACCGAAAGAAGAGGAAAAAATTGAGGTGATTCAAAACGTAGTTCCTGAGCCTGTAAAAGCTCCGAAAATTGAAACGCCACCGCCGCCAATTTCTAAGCAGTTGGAAACGACTACAGGTCTTACCAATCAGGAAGGGGTAAAGGCTCCGGCTTATACACCACCGCCACCACCGCCATCTACCGGTACAAGAGCATCAACTGCAGAGGTTAAGCCTCAGGTTAATGAGAACCAGGTATATACAGAAGTAGAGCAAACTGCTGAATTCCCTGGAGGTATTAACGCCTTCAGAAATAAGGTTTCCAGTAACTTTGACGGTTCTGCGATGAACGGTGATGAAGGTACGGTAAAAACGGAAATCACTTTCGTTGTAGAAAGAGATGGAAGTATTACCGATGTAAAAGCATCAGGAGGAAACTCCGATTTCAATGCTGAAGCGATCAGAACGATCAAATCGATTAAAAACAAATGGACTCCGGCTAAAATCAACGGACAGTCTGTACGTTACCGATTCAGATTACCACTGACGATGAACTTTGAAGGATAATTAATGTTATCTATCTTTTAAATAATATGAAAAAAGAGAAGCTTATGCTTCTCTTTTTATTTTTTTTGGTATTTTTGTTACATGATGTTCAATTGGTTATCCCTTGTTACGGGATTTTTTTATATCGTCCTTGGAGGGGTTGTAATTTTTTACAAATTCTTCTTTACCGTTCTGGAGCCGGGCGTCGCCTATGCATTAGGTGCATTGCTTATTCTTTACGGTATTTTCAGGATTTACAGAGCGATTACAAGAATTAAAAGTTCAGGAAATGAAGAATAGCATTACAGTTATTATGCTGTTTTTTATTAGTGCTATAGCAGTAAGCTGTAAAAACGAAGACAAATCACCATCTTATCATAAGGGCGAAATGACGATTCTTACCGATGAATCGTTTAAAAGTGTTACTGAAGCTTTAGCGGAAGGATATATGATTAATTATCCAGAAACAAAGATTAAAGTTTCCACAAAGAAAGAAGACCTGGGGTTCCTTGATCTATTAAATGATAAGGCAAGAATTGTTGTCATGTCTAGAGATTTATCTCCGGAAGAAATGAAAACGTATAAAGAGCGTGTAGACCGTAATTTTTTACCGGCTCGGTTTGCTGCGGACGCAGTGATTTTCATTGTTCCTAAAAGTTCAACCAAGGAAAGTATTTCGATGGATGAAATAAATAAAGGGATGCAGTCTGAAAATAAAGAATTCATTTTCGACGGAGCGAATTCCAGCAATTTGAACTTTGTAGCCCAAAAGCTTAAAAAACAGCCCAAAGATTTAAAATTTTCCGTAATTCCGGGCAATAAAAATATTATCGAAGAGTTAAATAAATATCCTGATAAAATAGGAGTTATCGGCTTAAATACCTTCAGTCGTCCGTATGATAAGGAATCTGAGCAGTTGAGAAGTATGGTAAAGATCCTTCCTGTTGAAAGCAAAGGAAAACTGTACAATACGGATTATGAAAACCTTCGGAAAATGAATTATCCCTTTACCCGAATTTTGTATTTTTTAACAAATGAAGGAAATTTCAATATAGCCAATGGGTTTATCAGGTATTCCTGCACGCAGCTTGGGCAGATGATTGTTCAGAAGGAAGGATTACAGCCTTATAATATCTATAGGAGAGAGGTGCAGATGCGTTAAAAAGTATTAAATTAATCCTTTAACCAAGATAAATACAGTATTTTGGTCTGGAAATTGTGTAAATATAAATCGAAATTTAGATTTGAATTATAAAATGAAAGATATAATGAATATGAATGTAAAGAAGATTGCATTTGGAGCAGCAGTGGTGTTTTTTACCAACTTTGCCTTTGCGCAAACTGTACAGGACGGTATTAACAGTGTTGACAGTGATAAATATGCTCAGGCAAAAACTAATTTTACGAACATGATTGCTTCAGCGCCTACCGCTGAAAACTATTTCTACTTAGGAAATACTTATTTGAAACAAGGTGAGCCTGATTTTGCGGCTGCCACTGAAAATTTTAATAAAGGTCTTGCTGCAGACAGCAAAAGCTATTTGAATAAACTAGGTCTTGCGACAGTAAAACTTGGAAAAGGAGATAAAAATGCAGTAGCTGAAATCCAGAAAATTGTATCAGACTCCAGAGAGAAAGATGCGGAAGTATTGTTCAGAGCTGCAGAAGCACTGACTTTATTTGAGAAAAATAACTCTCCTGATCTTGCGATCCAGTTTCTAAATAAGGCAATTGAGAGAGCAGAGAAAAAAGGAGTTCCTGCTTACTACTATTACACTTTAGGTGATGCTTACCGTTTGAAGAGAATGCCTGGAGATGCGATGACTGCTTATGACAAAGCACTTCCTCTGGCAAAAAACAAAGCTTCGGTTTATACAAGAATCGGTACCCTTTGGATGGCTGCACAGCAGTGGCAACAAGCTAAAACAAGCATTGATAAAGCAATTACTACAGATCCAACATATGCGCCTGCTTATAAGGCATTAGCAGCGTATGACATCAGATACCAGCAAAATGCTAAAGCAACTCAGGATTTGATCAACTATACAAAATATGCTGATGAAGATCCTTATACGCAATTGGAAATTGCCAAACTTTATTTTACGAATGAAGATTATGCAAATTCTAAGCAGGTACTGGATAAAATCTTTGATAAAATCAATGATCCTATTAAATTTAAGTTGAGAGCTTATCAGTTGTATGCTAACGGTAACTATGCAGAAGCTAAGCAGAACCTGGATAATTTCATTTCTCAGGCTGAAAAATCAAGAGTACAGCCTGCCGATCAGGGACTTCAGGGCCTTATTGCAGCAGGTTTGGCAAAAACTGAAACTGATGCAGCTAAGAAAACAGCTTTAATGACAGAGGCTCAGCAAAAAGTAGCGATTGCAAAAGCGGCTAAAGACGAAACTTTAAAGTGGGATCTGGAACTAGTAAAGATTGCAGGAGGAGGAGCTTCTCAGGCTGATGTTGATGCCGGTCCTACAAACCCTACTATTGAAGGATTAAAACAAAAAGTTGCTGCAAATGCTCAGGATTCGGATTCTCTTTTCAAATTGGCAACTGCTTATCAGGATGCTAAAAACTGGAACGGTGCCATCTTAACATGGCAAAAAATGAATGCGCTTTTACCTGATTGGGCACCTGGATATTACAGTTTAGGATATTCTTACCAACAGGCAGGTAATAATGATGCAGCAAAAATTGCTTATGAGAAATTCATCAATACCGTAAAACCTGCTGACCAGGAAGCCAACAAGCAAACGTTAGCTTATGCTTATTTTGCAGTAGCATATATGAATAAAGATTCAGATCTTGCGAAAGCAAAAGATTATGTTGCAAAATCAGTTCAATTGGATCCTAATTATCAGGATGCTGTAAAACTGAATGCAGAAATCAACAAATAATTTAATATTTTAAATTAAAGATAGTAAGCTTCCCATTCTTTGTGTTTGGGAAGTTTTTATTTTAAGTCTTATCTTTGACCCTATGAAAACAGACATACTTGCTTTTGGTGCCCATCCGGACGATGTGGAATTGGGATGTGGAGGAACAATTGCCAAAATGGTTTCAGAAGGAAAAACCTGTGTAATCGTTGACCTTACTAAAGGAGAGCTTGGAACCCGTGGGACCGAAGAAACCAGAAAAGCGGAGGCTGCCGATTCAGCGGGAATTTTAGGAGTAGCTGCAAGGGAAAATCTTGGGATGAAAGACGGGTTTCTTGAAAATTCTGAAGAATATCAGATGAGGATCGTAAAAATGGTTCGCAAATATAGGCCTGAAATCGTCTTAGCCAATGCAATTGATGATAGACATCCGGATCATGCAAAAGGAGCGAAATTAGTATCGGATGCGTGCTTTTTAGCCGGCTTGAGGAAAATTGAAACGTTGTTGGATGGGGAAAATCAGGAGGTATGGAGAGACCGAAGCATATTTTCCATTACATTCAGTGGAAAAATATTGAGCCGGAATTCTGCATTGACATTTCCGAGCATCTTGATAAAAAAATTGCAGCCTGCATGGCTTTCAAAACACAGTTCTATGATCCGACTTCAAATGAACCGGAAACACCGATTACTTCAAAAGACTTTTATGAAAGCCTGACTTACCGGGCCCAGGATTTAGGGCGTTTATCGGGAGTTGCTTATGCTGAGGGATTTACGTCGGAGAAGTTAATTTCTTTGAAAAATTTTGATGGAATTGTTTGGTAGTTGTAAAATCTTTCCTATATTTGCACTCACAAAACGGTGATTGTAGCTCAGTTGGTTAGAGCGTCGGATTGTGGTTCCGAAGGTCGTGGGTTCGAGACCCATCATTCACCCAAAGAAAGTACACTTTTTAAAAGTGTACTTTTTTATTTTACAAGATTCCGAAATTCAATTTGATAATTTTATTGAGCGTTAAAGTGAATGTAAGAAATAGATATTGCACTTGGGATAAGCAATCCGGACCTAAATTTTTTGTTACAATCTCAAAAACAGTAATGCACAAAAAAAGCATCCTTTTTTCAGATGCTTGTGTTTTTAGAATTATTCTTTTTTAAACTTCGTCGTCAGAGTCAATGGTGTATGATCTGCTTTTGAAGTCTTTGTCATGCTTTTCTGATATTACATCCTCACCCTTTTCATTAATGATGAAATCTGTGGATTCATTAAACATCTCCTGAAAACTTTTAAAATCTTCCTTGTAAAGATAGATTTTGTGCTTCTCGAATGTAGCTTCTCCATTCTCCCCGAAATTCTTTTTGCTTTCGGTAATCGTAAGATAATAATCTCCTGCTTTCGTCTCGCGCACATCAAAGAAATAAGTTCTTCTCCCTGCTTTTAACACCTTTGTGAAAATTTCATTTTCGTGGCGTTCCTTGTATTCACTCATTGTTAGATATTTTTTAATCTTGTTAAGAACAAATATAAAAGTTTTCTTTTAATCACAAAATTTTTTTTATGATTTATTTAACATTTGTGAATGAATGGGCTATGCGGTTATGGAATTGTTAATTTCAGTCAGGTTAAGAATTTTATCAGCTCTCTGTGCGCTAGACTCTCTATGCGTGATGATTATCGAAGTTGCGTTGCGTATTTTACGGTCGATATTTTCAAGAATATTCTGTTCCGTTTCAGTATCCAGTGCAGATAGGGAATCGTCAAAAATAATGATGTTGGGATCCTTAATCAATGCCCTAGCGATACAGATCCTCTGTTTCTGTCCTCCCGAAAGCATGACGCCGCGTTCTCCAACCATAGTATTGTACTGTTCTTTAAATCCAACTATATTCTTATCCACATCGGCGATTTTGGCATATTCCACTACTTTTTCGTGTGATGGTTGATCTATTGCAAAACCGATATTGTGTTCGATAGAATCGGAGAAAAGATAACTTTCCTGTGGAATGTATCCGATATAATTCCGATAGTTTTCCAGATTATGGTCTTTCAGGTTTTTGCCGTCGATCAGGATTTCTCCTTCGGTAGGATCGATCAGGCGGCATAAGAGCAGAGCTATGGTGGATTTCCCGCTTCCGGTTTTTCCCATAATGGCCATCGATTCTCCGGCTTTAAGTGTAAAGCTCAGGTTGTCTAAAGCCCTGATCCCGGTATTCGGATATACATAAGAAACATTCCGGAACTCAATATCTCCTTTGATGCCGTATTTTTCAAAATTGGTATTAATTATCTCCGACTTTTTATTCATGAATTCATTAATTCTCTGCATCGATGCTTCAGCCCGCTGATTAACGGAAGTTACCCAGCCCACCATCGAAAATGGGAAGATCAGGGTGTTGATGTACATGAAAAAGTCTGCAATTTTACCGATGCTCAGTTCCCCAGCAATATATTTCTGCCCGCCGACCCAGATGATGGCTACATTCAATAGACCGATTACAAATAAAATAATGGTAAAGAAATACGCTTCGGTTTTTGCTAAATCCAATGCTTTATCCTGGTAGTCGGTTACTTTCGCACTGTAATTCTTTTTGATATAATTTTCTTTGGCAAAAAACTTTACCACGCGGATGCCTGAAAAACTGTCCTGTACGAAAGTAGAAATCCCCGACTGGCTTTTCTGCATGATCTTCGATTTCTTATTGATGATCGAACTTACCTTATAAATTGCAAAAGATAAAATAGGAAGCGGCAATAACGTCCAGAGGGTCATGGAAACATCCGTTTTAAGCATATAAATTGCAGTAATGACTACCAGAACGATCAGGTTGGCAACATACATCACTCCGGGACCCAGGTACATTCTCACAGCCACGACATCTTCACTCAGACGGTTCATCAAATCTCCGATCGTTGTCTGCTTATAATCCGTTAAAGATAAATCCTGGTAATGCCTGTAAATTTTATTTTTCAGTTCGTATTCTATTCTTCTTGAGGCTACAATAATGGTCTGCCGCATCATAAACGTAAAAAAACCTGTCAGTAAAGAACAGCCAACAATAATGGCGACATAAATAAGAACCTGTCTGTTAAAGCCCAGATTCCCGTTTTTCGTAAGTTCATCTACGGATTTCCCGACAAACTGAACTTTATATATGTTGAAAAAATTACTGGCAATAATGAATAATACTCCCCAAAACAGCAGTATTTTGTGCTTCCAGAAGTAGGGGTTTAATGTTTTTAGCGCTTTCATAAAGTTTCACAAAATTACAAAAATGTCATCAGACTACGAATTTCATAAATTTTAAATTTTGTATCTTTGCACCCATAAAAAAGCTCTTTGAATGTTAGGAAGACGACAAATCCGTGAAAAAGTAGTACAGACCGTGTATTCTTATTATCAGAATCCTGTGAAGTTTGATGTGTTAGAGAAAAACATGTTCGCCGGAATAGAGAAAATCTATCATCTCTATATCTATGAACTGAATTTCCTTGTTTCTCTGAAAGAACTGGCAGAAAATCAGATCGAAATCGGAAAAAATAAATATCTGAAAACCGATGCTGATATTAATCCTAACCAAAAATTCATCAACAATCAAGTTTTAATTAAATTGGAAGAAAATCCTGAGAGGTTATTTTTCACAGGACAGCACAAACAATTGAAATGGGACCTGCATGATGATCTTTTGGTGAAAACGTTCCAGAGAATTACGGCAGGAAAACGTTATCAGGATTTTATGAAAGAAGAAGGCTATTCTTTCGAAGATGATCAGAAGTTTATCGGGAAATTATTTTTAAGATATATTGCTGAAAATGATGATTTCCACGATTATCTTGGAGATAAGGAACTTTCCTGGTATGATGATATTCATATTGCCAATTCCATGGTGCAGAAGACCATCGGTTTCCTGAAAGAAGATGAAGAAAGCCGTACTTTAATTAAAATGATTAAAGACGACGAGGATAAAACGTTTGCCATCAAATTATTAAGAAACACGCTGGACAGTTGGGAAAACAACGAAAAGAAACTGGAGGAAAGGCTTGAAAACTGGGACCTGGAGAGGGTTTCTTTAATGGATAAAGTGATTCTTTCGACAGCAATTGCGGAGCTGGATAACTTTCCTTTTACGCCTTCAAGAGTTATCATCAACGAATATATCGAGATTGCAAAAGTATTTGCAACAGACCGTTCCAATATATTTATTAACGGTATTTTAGATAAGTATTGTAAAGATTTAAACAGAATATAAAAATATTGTCATATGAAAAAAACGTTATCAATAATCGCTTTGTCTGTGATGGCCTTTGGAATGGTTTCATGCAAAAAAGAGAATAAGGAAACTACAGGAACGGAAACGGCTACAACGGCTACTGATTCTACAACTGCGGCTGCTTCTGCACCGATGGGTGATTCTGCTGCTGTAGCTCCGGCTACAGAACAGACTGCTGCTACTCCTGCTTCCAATCAGCCTTTAACAACGGTAGCTCTTTCGGAAAGCAATTTCGACTTCGGGAAAATTAAAAAGGGTGAGAAAGTGCAACACGTTTATGAAATTACAAATACGGGAAGCAACCCATTGGTTATTTCTGAAGTAAAGCCGGGCTGTGGATGTACTGCTCCTGATTTCACCAAAGAACCGATTATGCCTGGTAAAAAAGGAAAAATCACGTTACATTTCGATTCTACCAACTTTGACGGAAATGTGAGCAAGTTTGCTGATGTATTTGCCAATGTAGAAAAAATGCCGATTAAATTAACTTTCACTGCGAATATTCAACCATAAGATCATGAATTTACTATCAATCTTTTTACAGGCTCCGGCTCAGGGAGGAAACTCCATGATGCTGATCATGATGGGGGTAATGTTTGTCGGATTTTATTTCCTGATGATCAGACCGCAGATGAGAAAGCAGAAACAGGAGAAAAACTTCCAGGAAACGCTTAAAGTAGGAACAAGAGTTGTGCTTACTTCCGGTCTTCATGGAAGAATCGCTCAGGTTCAGGATGACGGGTTTGTTATTGAAACCTTATCCGGAAAACTGAAATTTGAGAAAGCGGCTGTTTCCAGAGAATTTACGGAAGCCCGTTTCGGCGATAAAGCCAAAGCTGCTGAAAAAACTGCCGATAAAACAACTGACAAAAAAGAAATCGACCTGGAGAAAAAATAATTTTTCCGGATTCAAAATAATATTTCGTTTCGGCGGGATAAGCACTGCTTATCCCGCCGAAATTTTAGAGGGTAATATTGGAAGCCTTTTCTTTCTGCAAGAATCTATTTGTGTTCATTAGTGAGAAACATTCGTGAAATTAGTGTTTAAACAAATATCTTTGCCCCATGAATCAAAGCACAGACAAAACCGTTCTCATCCTCGGTGCCAATTCCGATGTTGCCAAACAAAGTATTAAGCAATATATTGAAAAAGGGTTTTCCGTTATTGCGGCTTCCAGAAATACAGCATCATTGGATAAATTTATATCGGAAAATAATCTGAACTTAAAAGTGACGGTCCTGTCTTTTGATGCGGTGGATTTTGATTCTCACCAAAAATTTTATAGTGAATTGCCGGCAAAGCCTCATATCGTTGTCTACGCCGCCGGATTTTTAGTGGATAATGAAACGGCTTTAAAAGATTTTAAGGGTGCGCAACAGATGATGATGGTGAATTATATGGGCGCCGTTTCCATTCTGAATATCATTGCGACGGATAAAAGCAATAAAAATTTAGAAAGAATCATCGGACTATCTTCGCTTTCAGGAGTTCGCGGACGGAAAAGCAATTTTGTTTACGGAAGCACAAAGGCCGCTTTTACTACCTATTTAGCCGGATTAAGACAGGAATTGGCTTCAAGAAATATTAAAGTCAACGCTTTGGTCATTGGCTACATCCGCACCAAAATCAACGAAGGACTTCAACTGAATGAATCCCTGATCATGGAGCCGGATTATGTCGCCAGATTCATTGTCAATGCCGGAAATTCTTTCACCATTGTTCCGAATTTTAAATGGAAACTCATTTATCTGATTCTGAAAGTACTGCCGGAAAGCTTGGTGGCGAAATTGCCATAGCTATCTTTTTAATTTAGATTTTTGTTTAATAATATCTAAAACGTCTGAATATTGTTCAGTTTCTTCTTTGTTAAGCAGAAATGTAAATTCGGCTCCCAGATTGACAAAAATTAAAAGTGTTTCCTTATAAATATTGTAAGTAACTTTTCCCCAAACGCTTCTTAAGTCATATTGCTCACATTTAATATGCAAGGACTGCTTATCTAAGAGTAATTCTATTGTAGTATCAAACTTTTTAAGTTCATTAATATGCTCATTAATTTTAGAAATATAATTTACTTTATTGAAATAAAAAGTGATTCCATATAGTATAGAGTAGAGTATTAGAAAAAATCCTACAAATTTTAAAAAATCAAGTCTGTTTCTATAACCGTCAAAAATATTATCAATTATAAAAAAGAGTATACTTAAAAATAGGAAA
Source organism: Chryseobacterium sp. SORGH_AS_0447 (assembly GCF_030818695.1). Lineage (NCBI taxonomy): Bacteria > Pseudomonadati > Bacteroidota > Flavobacteriia > Flavobacteriales > Weeksellaceae > Chryseobacterium > Chryseobacterium sp. SORGH_AS_0447. Next base: position 986,940 of record NZ_JAUTAR010000001.1, read on the forward strand.
TTCTTTAATATTGAAGGTAACTTTTTCTTCCAGGAATAGTAAAAATGCTTTTTAAGTTGCTTTCTTGTGATTTCTTCATTAAAGTTTATTAAAACTTTCAGAGGCTTTTCCATAGGGTTTAGTTTGCCCAAAAATAACCAATTACTCCAAGTTCTGCAATAGTTCCAAAGCCTTCATCATATCAATTCCCTTCCCTAAAACCGGCTTAAATAAATCCCCTTTCGCTTCAATTCTTTCCAATGCGTTGTGAATGTTGAAATCGATAGGTTTTAAGCCTTTTTTCAGTTCATTCCACTCCAGAGGCATGGAAACGGAAGCTCCTTCTTTCGGACGGATGCTGTAGGCACTTGCCAGAGTTTGTCCACTCCGGTTTTGTAAATAATCGAGGTAGATCTTTTTATCGTCCCGCTTCTGCAGGCTTCTTTCCAGCGTAGTGATTTCCGGAAGTCTGTCATGCACCTGTTTCATCAGAATATGGGCAAAATCTTTTACCTGGTCGAAATCATATTTTCCGCCCATCGGAATATAAATATGGATTCCTGTGCTACCAGAAGTTTTGCAGTAGCCTTCGATCTTAACGGATTTCAAGACTTCGTTTACTTGTAAAGCGGTCTCAATGACATCATCAAACGTATTTTTCTTTGACGGGTCAAGATCCAGCACTAAAAAATCAGGGTGCTCCAGGTCGGGAAGAGAAGCGTTCCAGGGATTCATATCAATACAGCCTAAATTATTCAGGTAGGCCAGCGTTGCCTTGTCGTTACAGTAAATATAGTCGATGTCTTTATCATTCGATTCCGAATACACCTGCGTCGTCTTGATCCAGTCCGGAATATTGTCGCTTGCATCTTTCTGATAAAAGTTCTGCTCTTCGATGCCGTTGGGAAAACGGTTTAGGGAAAGCGGACGGTTTTTCAGATGGGGTAAAATATAATCGGCCACCGACTGGTAATATTCGATCACGTCGCCTTTAGTAATGCCGTCTTTTGGAAAATAAATCTTATCTTGGTTGGTCAGTTTTACTTTATGGCGGTTCAGGGTAATTTCTTTTTCGTTTTCAGAAGGTTTTGTTTTTTTAGGAGCAGTCGTTTTCATAGTAATGATGTTTGAAGTCTCTTTTAGTCCTTTAGCAGGGCCTTTAACCTCTTCAGGTTCTTTATCTTCACGGATCGCCACAAAAACCGGGTGCCTGAAAATCCCATCTTTTGTAATTTCGGAATATTTGATTTCGCAGACGATATCAGGTTGTGTCCAGGTAACCGGCATATTGGTTTTCGGAGCTTTATCGAAAGGGGATGTTTTTGTCGTGATTTTTTCCAGTCTTTCCAGAATTTCATGAATCCGTTCGCGGTTGAATCCCGTTCCGGTATGTCCGCAGTAGATCAGCTGATCACCGATATATTTCCCCAGGATAAGGGCACCAAAGCCTTCCCGTGAGCCGCGTGGCTCCGTAAATCCGCAAATAATAGCCTCTTCGGTATTGCTGAATTTAATCTTCAGCCAGTCGGTGGTGCGGTGGTCTTCGACGTATGGGCTGTTGGCTTTTTTGGCAATCATCCCCTCCAGCTTCATCTTACGCATCTGGTTGAAAAAATCGATTCCTTTTTCCGGAATATGGTCACAGTATTTAATTACATCCGTTTCGATCAGTGCTTCTTTCAACAGTTCTTTCCGCTGTATCAGCGGCAGTTGTTCCGTCGAGTGGCCGTTCAGCCATAAAATATCAAAAACCTGATAGGTTAAAGCCATATCTGGGTTGTCGCCGATCTGCTGTAAAAGCTGGAAGTTAGGCTTTCCATATTCATCATACGCCACAATTTCCCCGTCCAGAATCATGTGATGAATCTGATTCTCGAAATCACGTGATACCTTTTCGAATTTTGATAAAAAAGAAATTCCGTTTCGGGAGTAGAAGAGGGGCTCTTCCTGGCTGAGGTCGGCGACGGCACGGTATCCGTCCCATTTTATTTCGAAAACCCAGTCGGGATCATCAAAGGCTTCATTAGTCAGCTTGGCCAGCATCGGCTTGATGTAGTTTTCAATCTTTTTTTCGCCGGCCAAAGAATTGAAATGTTGAAAATCAGGTTTCGTTTCTTTAGTTAATGTGCTTTTTTGCTGCTTTTTGGGCTTTTTTTTTTCCTCTAAAAATTTCGTTACTTGAGAGCTTTTGGAAATATGGTCTTCCGAATCATAATCCTCTTCTGCAAAATCATCTTTATGTTTGATGAGTAACCAGGAGTTCTCGTCGGTATTTTTCATTTTAACCAATGCAAATTCGCCTTTCAATTTTTTTCCGTGAAGAATAAATTTCAGAGATCCTGCATTCAGTTCTTTCAGCAATTCTTTTTCGTCGGATAAATTGGAATGGTTATCCAAAGGTTCATAAGTGCCGCTGTCCCAGATTTCCACCTGTCCGGCTCCGTAGTTGCCTTCCGGAATATTCCCTTCAAAATCTTTATAATCATACGGGTGATCCTCCACCATCATGGCCAGGCGTTTATCTTTCGGATCCAGTGAAGGTCCTTTCGGTACGGCCCAGCTTTTCAATACACCATCCATTTCCAGGCGGAAATCATAATGGAGCCTCGAAGCCGCATGCCGTTGAATCACAAAAACAAGCTTGTCTTTACTTCTTTTTGTTTTGCCTTCAGGCTCGCTGGTTTCATCAAATTTTCTTTTTGAATTGTAGTCTTTAAGAGCCATTACGATGCGTTTTTAGATTTGGGATTCTGTAAGCTGGCTTTTAACTGAGCCATCAGGTCAATCACTTTACCTTCTTTGGCAGGTTCCGCTTTTTTGGCTTTTACGGTTTTACCTTTCGCTTTCTGGTTGATGATCTTCATTAAAGATTCGGAATACGTATCTTTATACATTTCAGGATCGAATTCCTGTGAAAGCTGTTCAATCAGGCTGACGGCCATTTTAAGCTCTGCGGGTTTCGGCGGTTTTTTAGCCGGAATCTTGAGATCACTGTAATCTCTGATCTCCTGGGCAAATCGTAAACGGTTTAAAACCAATACCTCATCGTTGTAGGGACGGATCATTCCGATAGCCTCACTTTCTCGCAGAACGAAGGTTCCTACGCCTACCATTTCAGTTTTAGCCAATGCTTTCAGAAGAAGTCGATAGGCATTTTCACCGTTTTTCTGTGGTTCGAGATAATAAGGATTTTCAAAATAAACCGAATCCACTTCATCTTCTTTTACAAACTGGTCAATCGAAAGGATCTTCGACTTTTCAGGGCTTGCCGCCTCATAGTCTTCTTCATCAAGAATGATGTATTTATCATCCATGAGATAGCCTTTGACGATATTTTCCCATTTCACTTCCTTACCTGTATTTTCATTCACCCTTTTAAACCGGATGTTTGAGAAATCAGATTTGTCGAGCATATCCAAATCCAGTTTGGTTGTCTCGATGGCAGAATAAATTTTTACGGGAATATTGACCAGTCCAAAGCCAATGGCGCCGTTCCAGATTGCTTTCATTGTACTTTATTTTGTTTAAAGCGTACAATGTTTGTGCCGATGGAGAAATATTTGTGGGGTGTGGCGTGGATTAAATTTTTTTAAATTGAGTCTTAGATTCAAGATACTCAATGGTTTTGGTAAGATTTTCTTTGTCGATATTGTTTTTATCCAATATAAAGTTTAAAGCAGAAAAAGCCGTAATATAAAGATATTGATTATCTAAAATACAATAAGTAATTTCACTCCAGAGAAATTTGAATTCAGATTTATAATTTTTAAATGAGAAATGAGTAGGTGAAAATTCCCAGATTACATCTTTAGAATTTTTTCCGAGATCCAAAACTTCTCGGTTTATGATTGCATTAAACCTCTTCCTGTCTTTACTGTATACTGAATAATAATAAATATAATTCATGCATGTTATAATTCCGGATCCTGCGAATAACCCTGCAATGCCATAATCTTGAGTCAAAAAGAAAATTATGGACATACAGATTAAAATAATTCCACCAAGGAGATTTTTATTATTTTTTTCGAGTTTAGATTCCCATATTCTTTTAAACTCATATGAATTGATCTTCCTTAAAATCTCTTCTGAGTTTGGCGTATTGTAGGTAAGTAATTCCTGGTTCATAGTAATAGTAACAAAAAAGCGGAGAAAAATTCTCCGCTTCTAATTTATGATTTTAAATTCAATTGCAATTCCAGTTCGTCCAGCTGTTCGTTGGCGATGGCAGCCGGTGCGTCGATCATTACATCCCGTCCCGAATTGTTTTTAGGGAAAGCGATATAATCCCGGATCACCTCATTTCCGTCGAGGATCGCTACCAGACGGTCGAAACCGAAGGCCAGTCCACCGTGAGGAGGAGCTCCGTATTTGAAGGCATTCATTAAGAATCCGAACTGGGCTTCCGCTTCTTCTTTGCTGAAACCTAGCAGGTCGAACATTTTAGACTGTAAATCTTTATCAAAAATCCTGATGGAACCTCCGCCAATTTCGTTTCCGTTTAGTACCATATCGTAAGCATTGGCTCTTGCTTTCCCCGGATCGGTTTCCAGCAGGTGGATGTCTTCCGGTTTCGGAGAGGTGAAAGGGTGGTGCATCGCATGGTAACGGCCGCTTTCCTCATCAAATTCCAATAACGGGAAGTCGACTACCCAAAGCGGGGCGAATTCGTTTCCTTTTCTCAGTCCTAATCGGTTTCCAAGCTCCATTCTTAAAGCAGAAAGCTGAGTTCTTACTTTGTGTTCGTTCCCGGAAAGGATCAGCATCAGATCGCCTTCTTTAGCTCCGAATTTCTCGATGATCTTGGCTAAATCTTCTTCGCTGTAGAATTTATTCACGGAAGAAGTTTTTACGCCGTCGTTCTGGAATTTTACCCAAACCATTCCGGAAGCACCGATCTGTGGCCTTTTTACCCAATCTACCAGTTCGTCGATCTGTTTTCTGGTATATTCAGCGCAACCTTCTACGTTGATTCCGACAACCAGTTCCGCTTCATCAAATATTTTAAAGTCTTTTCCTTTTACCAGGTCGTTCAGTTCCACGAACTCCATTCCGAAACGGATATCCGGCTTATCGTTCCCGTATTTCTGCATCGCATCAGCAAAAGTCATTCTTGGGAAATCCCCGAATTCCTGTCCGGTAATATCTTTCAATAGATTCTTGGTCATCCCTTCGAAAACATTCATCACATCTTCCTGCTCCACGAAAGCCATTTCACAATCGATCTGGGTGAATTCCGGCTGACGGTCGGCTCTTAAATCCTCATCACGGAAACATTTTACGATCTGGAAATATTTATCCATTCCGCCTACCATTAGCAATTGCTTAAAGGTTTGCGGAGACTGGGGAAGTGCATAAAACTGTCCCGGGTTCATCCGGCTCGGAACCACGAAATCCCTTGCGCCTTCCGGAGTTGACTTGATCAGAACCGGAGTTTCCACCTCAATAAATCCGTTATCCGAAAGATAATTTCTCACTTTCTGCGCCATTTGGTGTCGGAAGATCAGCTTCTCTTTAACCGGATTTCTTCTGATGTCCAGGTATCGGTATTTCATTCTCAGTTCTTCACCGCCATCCGTTTCATCCTCAATCGTAAATGGAGGAAGCTGCGATTCGTTGAGCACCGTTAATTTTTCAACTAAAATTTCAATTTCTCCGGTTGGAATATTCGGGTTTTTACTTACCCTTTCAATCACTTTTCCGGTTACCTGAATTACAAATTCACGCCCCAGCTTTTTAGCATTTTCCATCAGTTCCGCAGTAGAACGCTCCTGGTCGAAAACCAGCTGGGTAATTCCGTAACGATCCCGGAGATCTATCCAAATCATAAATCCTTTATCCCGGATGGTCTGTACCCATCCTGAAAGGGTTACTTCTTCATTAAGATTTTTAAGAGACAATTCTCCGTTGGTGTGCGATCGAAACATAAATTATTTGTTTAAAGTTCAAGGTTTAAAGTTCATATCCGAACTTTGAATTTTCCGTTGGCAAAGATAAGATTTTTGGAGGTTTTAAAAACAAAAAAACTCCCCGAAGGAAGTTTTAGAATATTATTTTTAAAATTTTTACAGGATCAGGGCTACTGTTGCCTGTTTGTTTTTCAGCGCATAGTCTTTTGCGGTTTTTCCTTTGCTGTCTTTGGTATCCTTTTTTGCCCCATATTTGATCAGCATTTTGGCGGCATCCATATTTCCTGCCGTCGCAGCATACATCAGTGGCGTTACGTCGTTGCAGGATTTATTAACGTCTGTGCTTTTCACCAATTCGTTGAATGCATTTGTTTTATTATTCTTGATACTCAAAGAAAGCAGGTTCATCGAGATTCCGTTTACCTTATAGCATTTTGAAAAATCTTCCTGGCTGAAAACTTTCTGAATATTTTCCACATGATCCGTCTGGAATGCTTTTAACTGTTCTGCGGATAATTCCTGGGCAAACAGTCCGTTTGCGAAAACAGAAAGGCCGAATAGCAGGGTAGCCGTAATTATTTTTTTCATAAAACTTGATTTATCTAAAGAATATACAAAGCTAAATAAAATTTTCTGATCCATGTTGCTAATTATTAATCCATTTGGTTGCTTTTTTCTGAAAACTCCGCATTCTGAAAACTGAAATACCAGAATTAAAGTATTTTATAAAAAATCCGGAACCTGATGAAAGGCTCCGGAGAAGTTTTGTGTTGTGGTTGTGTGAATAGAAATAATCATATTCAGACAGCTGAGAGAAGTGTGATTTAATTCTTCTTCACGGGTATTAGTTTCTGAGGACAAAAGTAGCTTATCTCACAGAGGTTTGATAAGGTCTGACTTTTGATTTATGGTATTTTATTATTCACATGCAGGATTTTAACAAATTGTTTTGAATTATTTTCACAAAAGTTCTTAATTTTTGACATATTCCAGAATATCCCCGGGTTGACAGTCCAAAGCTTTGCAGATGGCTTCCAGAGTAGAAAGTTTAACGGCTTTTGCTTTTCCCGTTTTTAAAATAGAAAGATTAGCCTGGGTAATCCCGATTTTTTCGGCAAGTTCCTGCGACTGCATTTTACGTCTGGCAAGCATGACGTCTACGTTGATGATAATCGGCATATTTTAAATTGTTAAATCATTTTCAGTTTTAAGATCAACGGCCTGTTTATAGACTTGTGCTATAATATATATTATTGCAGATCCTAAACACAACTGAAAATTTTGATTATCAATGCTTAGATTAAAAGATATATGATCAAATAATTTTTCTGTAATTATATCGCTTATAATCGAAAAGCATCCTAAAGCTAAAGTATAACCAGCAATTTTTAAAATGATATTATAAATTTCTATTGAAAAAGGGCTTTTTATCTGGATTTTATTCGCCAGCTTCAAAACATTTAAAAACAATAAGGTTTGTAAGGTTCCAAGAATGAGTGTTATAACAAGTATCACGATTGAAATTTCTTTTTTAAGCGATTGAATATCTTTTACGTGTAATCTTTTAATATTTATTTTTAAATTATTCAGAATTTCTGCATCAAAACCAAATATCTTTTTAATTAGTAAAATGCTTAAAACTAGGAGTGTTATACATAAAATGATTATATACAGCCATAAAAAAACGATAAGGATATTAAGAATTGAAGAGTGGTAATTTTTCATTTTTCATTTTTATTTATTGCAAATGTATAAATAATTATTGTTTTGCGATAAATAATTATTGATATTTTTAATTTTTTATCTGAATTAAATTTCAGGTTAACATATTTTAAAAATCTTCTCTTATGCAAAGGAGGAATCATCCGTGAAACAGTATTTTTGCGTAAAATAGGAACTCATGTCAAAGTATATCAGCTTTCTTAAGAAAGCCTTAAGTGGCGGCGAAGTCGATTACACTAAAGTGACCATACAAAGTGCGGTGCTTCTGCTGGCCATTCCGATGATGCTGGAAATGGCCATGGAATCGGTATTTGCACTGGTGGATCTGTATTTTGTCGGGCACCTGAAAGAAAGCGGCTACGCCATCCAGACGGTAGGGCTAACGGAATCCGTGCTTTCCGTGATGTATTCCATTGCAATCGGGATGAGCATGGCAGCGACGGCAGTTGTAGCCCGCAGGATCGGTGAAAAAAATCCCGAACAGGCTTCGAGAAGCGCTGCACAGGTTCTGTTGGTTTCTTGTGCCATAACTTCTATTCTCAGCTTCTTTGGAGTAATGTATGCCGAGGAAATTTTGATATTGATGGGTTCAAAACCAGAAGCTGTAGCGTATGGGAAAGAATTTACAGCAATTATGATGGGAAGCAGTGTGATCATTATGCTGTTGTTCTTAATTAACGGAATCTTCAGGGGAGCGGGCAATGCGGCTATCGCCATGAAATCGCTTTGGATTGCCAATATTGCCAACATCATTCTGTGTCCGGTACTCATCAGAGGTTTCGGCCGATTCCCGCTATGGGGCTTACGGGAGCCGCACTTGCCACAACCGTTGGAAGAAGCATCGGCGTACTGTATCAGTTGTATCATTTGTTGGTTGCAGATACCCCGATCCGCATCGCAATCGGGTATTTTAAACCTGAATTCAGGATAATAAAATCAGTCGTAAAAATTGCGACCCCGGGAACTTTTCAGTTTGTCATTGCTTCGTGCAGCTGGATATTCCTGGCACAGCTGGTGGCCACGACCGGCGGTGAGAATGCTTCTGCCGGTTACCAGACGGCTCTGCGGCTGATGATGTTCTTTATGCTTCCGGCCTGGGGGCTAAGCAATGCCGCTTCCACGTTGGTAGGACAGAATATGGGAGCCAACGAAATGCTGAGGGCAGAACAATCGGTGATGAAAACCGTGAAATACAATGTGATTTTTATGGTAACGGTAAGCCTGGTATTTTTCCTGCTGGGGGATTTTCTCGTGGGATTTTTTACAGAAGATGCTGAAATTAGAGAGATCGCTAAAAATGCCTTACACATTATGAGTGTCGGCTTTATTTTCTACGGAATCGGAATGGTGATGATCAATGCTTTTAACGGGGCAGGAGATACATGGACACCGACTTGGGTAAATCTTTGCGGATTCTGGCTGTTTCAGATTCCCCTGGCTTATTTTCTTTCAAAATATATCGGGATGGGTCCGAAAGGTGTTTTTATATCAATCCCTGTAACGGAAACGTTAATCACCATTGTTGCCTTTATTTTATTTAAAAGGGGAAAATGGAAAACGGTAAAAGTTTAGGAAGTAAACAGTTCCGTATGATTCTAATTTTTTAGTTATACAAATTTATTATACAGCAGTAAATTTCCAATATCCCGCTTCCATCTTTCCTGAAGAATTATAAAAATTTTAACAACCGGAATTTTTGATTTTAGGTACGTATTTTTTAAATTCGTAATTAACCAACAAAATCTATTACTTATGGGAAAAGGAGACAAGAAATCCAAAAGAGGTAAAATCAACAATGGAAGTTACGGGAAAAGAAGACCGAGAAAAGCTTCAAAATCTGTAGCAGCTTCTGAAGAGAAGGCCAAAAACTAAACAAAAAGACCGGTAAAATCAATCACCGGTCTTTTTTTATATAACAAAATTAAATTAATTATTTTCCGAAAAATCCTCCGAGGATATCTCCTAGTCCACCGCCGCCTTGCTGTTTTTTCTGGTCATTTCCTCCCAATACACTTCCAAGAATATCGTTCAGCGGGTTTCCTGAAGATTGAGAATTTCCGCCTCCTAAAACACTTCCCAGAATATCGTTGAGAGGACTGGACTGCTGTTGCTTAGATTCATTGGATGCATTACCCAAAATACCGCCTAAAAGATCGCCCAGACCGCCGGCACCTACATTGTTCTGCTGCTTTTCTTTTCCGATATAGCCCATAATGATTGGAGCCAGCATGGAAAGAATAGGTCCGATTTTATCTATTGAAATTCCGGTATTCTGCGAAAGCCGGTTTTCTACATTCTGTTTTTCTCCTCCAAAAATATGGTTCAGGATAGAGCCTCCTTCCGACTGCCTGGCATCGGCCTGGGAAACGTCATCCAGAATACTTCCGTCATGATCTTTATCCAGGGCATTATTCAGTGCTTCGGCTTCGTTGGCATCCTGTGACTTATTTTTCAGATAAGAAATGATAAGCGGAGCAGCAACGGTTAATAAAGCAATAACCTGTGTTTTATTGATGCCAAATTTATTTTCTGCCTGTTCAGCCACTTGGTTGCCGGTATTTCCCGTAAGTAAATCGATAAGACCCATAGTTTGTATTTATTGTATTTTTATTAAAATTAAAACTATCAAAAAATATTCCTCAACGATTTTTTTACTTAAAATAACCAACAAATTTTTATAAATTTTAAAAATAACCCGATGCGCAGGTTTAGTTTTTCAGGATCGGGACATTTGAACAGGCTTCTCCGAACATCAGTGATTTGACGATCGGCTGCAGCTGTTCTACCAGTTCGATATAGGCGTTTTCCGGAATTTCTTTATCCGAACAGCCTTTTACCAATACTCTTTTTCCCCTCATTTCTTCAAAATCATGGCGTTGGATGGCGTTGTGCATCAGGATTACTTCCAGGTCTTCACGGTTTCCGAAAACGATTTTCCGGGTAATGCCCGTAAGCCTGGCGGTAATTAAAAAATACGCCCAAAGCGGAACGATGGCATCCGCCGAATTATAAACGTAAACGTATGCATCACGATATTCTTCCACATCAATTGCGGCTACCTTTTCCCTAAAATCTTTTTCTTTCAGGATCATTTCCATAAAAAGAAAATCTTTCAGATCGATCCCCTTTCGTACGCCTTTCGGAACAAGATCGGCAAGATCGAAATTGATCAGTCCGCTTTCCGCTACTTTATTCCGGATTTCAAATTCTTCTGACATTTTTATCATTATCTTTGGACAAATTTACAAATTAAGATGGTTACCACCTCTTATTTGTTCTCTATTCCTGTCATAGAAGCCTCCCATAATTCAGATAAGATTGATGGGGAGTTTAGGGAATTAATTAAAAAGATTTCAGGAGATGAAATATTATATTATTGCCGGAGAAGCTTCCGGAGACCTGCACGGAAGCAATTTGATGAAGGCTTTGAAAAAGAAAGATCCTGCTGCGGAATTCCGGTTCTGGGGTGGCGATCTGATGGCAAAGCAGGGGGGCACATTGGTGAAACATTACCGTGACCTCGCCTTTATGGGGTTTCTGGAAGTTGCGATGAACCTGCGTACCATTCTGAACAATATTAAATTCTGCAAAGAAGACATCAGCAGCAACAGACCGGACGTCCTGGTGCTCGTTGATTATCCCGGCTTTAATCTGAGGATTGCAAAATTTGCCAAGGAATTGGGAATTAAGGTGGTGTATTATATTTCTCCGCAGCTTTGGGCATGGAAAGAGGGCAGGGTAGAGATCATCAAAAAATATGTGGATGAAATGATGGTGATCCTTCCTTTTGAAGGAGATTTTTATAAAAAACACGGGGTCGATTCCCATTTTGTCGGTCATCCTTTGCTGGATGCCATTTCCACTTTAAAAGATCTTAGTGTTGAAAACTTTAAAAAAGAAAACGGACTGAATAACAAGGAAATCATTGCTTTGCTGCCGGGCTCCCGAAAACAGGAAGTTGAAAAAATGCTGGCCATGATGCTTTCCGTAAGGCCTTATTTTAAGGAATACCAGTTTGTGATTGCTGGCGCTCCAAGCCTCCCGAAAGAGTTTTACCAAAATTACGTAGATGATAACGTGCATTTTGTCTCCAACAAAACTTATGATCTGCTGAGGTGTTCCAAAGCTGCCTTGGTTACTTCCGGAACGGCAACCCTGGAAACCGCTTTGCTGAATGTACCTGAAGTTGTCTGCTACCGGGGAAGTAAAATCTCTTATGCCATCGCCAAACGGCTGGTTAAAAACATCAAATACATTTCGCTGGTCAACCTGATCATGGACCGTGAAGTGGTAAAAGAACTGATCCAGAACGACCTGAATACAAACAACCTGGTTGATGAACTGAAAAAGATCCTGGCTACAGAAAAAAGGTTTGAAGTTTTCCGGGATTATGAGCTGTTGAGAGAGAAGTTGGGTGGAAAAGGAGCCAGTGAAAATGCGGCAGAGGTGATTGTGAAAGTTTAAAAAATACATATAAAATATAAAATCGTAGAAAATTTTTCTGCGATTTTATATTTTCAAAATTAATTAAGGATAGTTTTGAATTTTTTAAATCTTTTGTTTGTGATTAGTTGTTTTTCCATTTATATTTGAATAGTTAATAATCAGAACTTAAAAACTTTTAAATATGAAGAATAAAATTTTTATCCTTAGTACAGCTTTACTATTATTAGCTGGAACATTTCAATCATGTAATAATGATAATGAAAATCTAAATACAGTATCTGTAAGGGAAAAATTATTGAATTCAAGAACTGTTAATCTTGATAAGACAACAAGTAAGATTACAGCCCAAAATGATAATGACCAAATAATATTAGATAAGTTGTTCAATTCAGAAACTTATTTAAATTCTGATTTGAAAAAGTGGTTCACTGCTGATGATGGAATAAATCTTACAGATTATCGTATATCAATTAGACAAAATGAAGATGGAGTAGATGTTCCTATAATTACTATAATTATAAGAAATGATTCTGGGACTGTTATTGGTTCATTAGAAGCAATAAGTTATAAGGACAATAATGAAGTTTTAAACTTTAATATTCTTCTTAGAAATTTTGAAAAAATGGATTTAGTTAATGGTACGGGTAACATATATATGACTGATTTAAATGAGGGCTACACATATGCAAATGCTACAATCGAAAACAAAAGTTTAGTAAATGTTGAGACTTACAAAAGCTTAACAGGAAAAAACAGTATTTCATTAACTGCAAAAAGGAAACCTGCGGATCTAAATGGTAATGGAGATGTTACATTTGCAGAATGTTATATGTATATGAATCAGGCGATTCAGTCAAATCCAACGACATATACATTATGTTATTTTGTAGGTGATGCAATTGGTTGGGTTATTACAGAATGGGGACCTCTTTGTCAGTATTCAGTAGCAGCATCATGTGTTGTAATTTCTGCTTGGTATTAAATAATATTTTAATTATGGAAGATCCATTACTATATACAATATTAATTACAGGTTCAACAGTAGCAATTGTAAAATATTTCGCTAATCTTAAATTGAAAAAAGTTGGCTTATCTGAGAAGCGCTATAATATTTACAAGAAAATGATTAGGAAGCCTATAGGTGCAATATATTTTTTAATTTTAAATATTAAAGCATAATTGCCTGTTCTTGATTAACTTGGCTTGCCAACTTATTATCGCGTTTGTTCATTATAATTAGTTTAAAATGAAAATTAATTATAACCTGAGATAAATTATTTAACACATAGAACTTAAGTTTTCAAAAAAATAAAAGTTTAAATTTTACAGATAAAAATAAAAATCGTAGAAAATTTTTCTGCGATTTTTATTTTTCACAAAGCATAGAATCTGTTTTTTAAAATTTCAGCCCGTTGATTTGTATTTTTTTATCCGATTGAATATTTTTGGATACCACAAATTTTGAAATTGAATAAACAGCCGTTTCTTATTCTCGTTATCTGCTTTATCCTCGGGATCTTTTTTCAGGATCTTTTTTCTTTGGGGAAAGTCGTCATTTACTGGATTTCAGGCATTGGTTTCCTGCTTTTGTTTGCTGCATTTTTCAACCGGTACTTTTTATTCAAAGCGAGGTCTTATTTATTAGGATTGATGTTTTTCGTACTGGGAATCATCCTGCATTTTTTCAACACCGGATCTTTTCAGCATCTTAATATTCCGAAAAATGAAACAATCGTTTTCAAAATTTCAAAGAAGCTGAATTCCAATACAAAGAACCGGAAATATGAAGCTGAGGTGCAGGCGGGAAAAGAACATTTCAATGCAGTTGTATATATTCCGAGGAACCAGAAGGAGTTGGATTTTAACCATTACTATAAAACCACAGCGTATGTTTCAAAACCCAAGATTCCGCAGTACGATTTCCAGTTTGACTACTCAAAATATTTAAAGCGGAAGAATATTGACTACCAGTGTTATAGCAATGATGAGATTTTTGCTTCAGAACGGACTGATCTGAGCTGGAATGAAAAATTTTCCCAGAAAAGATTAGAAGTGCTGCAGCATATTGATGAAACCAAGTTAGCTCCGACCTCACGAGAATTTCTGAAAGGGATCATTCTTGCAGACCGTACGGAAATTGATGAACAGACCGTCCAGGATTTCAGCCGGTCGGGTCTCGTTCATTTCCTGGCTATTTCAGGAACGCATATCATTGTAATTTTCGGACTGTTCTATTTTGTACTGGTGAGAATTTTACCGTTAAGATACAGAAAGTCTGCGGTAATTGTCAGTTTATTATTCATCTGGCTGTTTACCGCTTTTATAGGTTTTGGAAGTTCGGTGGTTCGTTCGAGCCTGATGCTGAGTATTTATTTTATTTATGTGCTGTTACAGCGGAAAACCGATCTGCTGCATTCTTTGTCGTTATCTGCATTACTTATTTTGATTTTTGATACCCAGCAGCTATTTGATGTGGGTTTTCAACTCAGCTTTCTGGCAGTCCTGGGTATTTACTGGCTGAATCAACCGATTTTAAGCTATTTTCCGATACAGGATAACTGGCTGAAGAAGATCATATTCAATACCATTTCAATCTCCATCGCTGCCCAGTTGGCAACGCTGCCGCTGGTGCTGTATTATTTCCATCAGTTTTCTTTCATATCCATTTTTGCCAATTTTTTCATTGTCCCATTTTCGGAAGCCATTATCGTATTTTCATTTATGATGACCACTTTAATAGCATTCCGGATCGATACCGGATGGATTAATACAATCTACGATTTTATCATCCAGCTGTTGCTTAAAATTATTCACTGGTTTGCCGATTTTGATTCGCTGTTTTCAGAAAATATCCCGATGAACGGAGCAGAAGTGTGCTTTCTGTTTTTGATTATCTATTTCCTTAGATTTGCCGTACTAAAGTTCAATACTAAAAATTCTGTAAGATTGGTTATTGCTGTTTTTATGTTTTTTGTGATGAGGATGAGCTTCAACCTGTATGAACTGCAGAGAAATGAAATTTTAATTCATGATTTTTCTAATGATAAACTGTTATCAGTAAAGAAAGGAAATCATGTCTGTTTCTGGATTAAAGAAAATTCAGATAAACAAAAGATTATCAAGTTTATTATTAATCCGTACTGTTCATCAAGGCGTATCAAAAAAACAGAAATCCGGACCTTTCCTAAGAACGTAGAAAAAGTGGTGTATCAGGGGAAATTTTATGAGGTAAATTAAAGGTGTCTTTTTCTTGTTTTTCCTTTATTTAGAATATTTTATGATCTTATTTAGAAACGTTACAAACTGGCTTTTTGTGAGATTTCTCACTTTTTGATGTTCTTTACATTTCTTAATTTTGTGGAAAATCAAATTTAAACTTATATGGCAGGTTTAACGAGTTCTACGATAGGTAGAAAATATGCTATGGCATTGTCGGCTATTTTTTTGCTGATATTTCTGATAATGCACCTTACTGTAAACCTATTGTCGGTTTTTGGTGAGGATGCTTACAACAATGCTTCGCAGTTTATGGGGTATAATCCTCTGATCCAATTTATAATGCAGCCGGTTCTGATCTTCGCTGTGGTTTTCCATTTTGTAATGGGATTTGTTCTGGAAATTAAAAACCAGAAAGCACGTCCTATTAAATACGAGTCAAATAATCCTTCTCACAATTCTACCTGGATGTCCAGAAATATGCTTATTTCGGGAGCTGTGATTCTGGCATTTATTTTTCTTCACATGTACGATTTCTGGTTCCATGAAATGAACTATAAGTATATCGATGGACTGCCGGTTGAAGAATCGCGTTTCTGGGGAGACCTGCACGCTAAATTTGCGGATATCTGGAGAGTTGTCTTATATGTGATTTCATTCGTTTTATTGGGATTACACCTGGCCCACGGGTTCCAGTCTTCATTCCAGTCGATAGGGGCAAGACACCCGAAATACACACCGGTAATCAAAGCCATCGGAAAGTGGTACTCTATCCTTATCCCGGCAGGCTTCATTTTTATCGCAATTTTTCACTTTGTAACTCAATAATATTAATATACTAAATTATGAGTAAATTAGATTCAAAAATTCCTGGAGGTCCATTAAAGGACAAATGGAAAAATCATAAAGACCACATGAACCTTGTTGCACCGAACAACAGAGATAAGATTGATATTATCATTGTCGGAACAGGGTTGGCAGGTGGTTCTGCCGCAGCTACTTTAGCAGAGCAGGGATATAATGTAAAGGCATTCTGCTATCAGGATTCTCCTAGAAGAGCGCACTCTATCGCAGCTCAGGGGGGGATTAATGCCGCTAAAAATTATCAGGGAGACGGTGACTCTACTTACAGATTGTTCTATGATACGATTAAAGGTGGGGATTACCGTGCAAGAGAAGCCAACGTTTACCGATTAGCAGAAGTTTCTGCGAATATTATCGACCAGTGTGTGGCACAGGGGGTTCCTTTCGGACGGGAGTACGGCGGTCAGCTGGATAACCGTTCATTCGGTGGTGTTCAGGTAAAAAGAACCTTTTATGCAAAAGGACAGACCGGTCAGCAGTTGTTGTTAGGAGCGTATTCTGCCATGAGCCGTCAGATCGGTAAAGGAAGAATCAAAATGTACAACCGTCATGAAATGATGGATCTTGTGATCGTAGACGGAAAAGCAAGAGGGATTATCGCAAGAAATCTCGTTACGGGTGAAATCGAAAGACATTCGGCTCACGCAGTAGTTATTGCTTCCGGAGGATACGGAAACGTGTATTTCCTTTCTACCAACGCTATGGGATCCAATGTTTCCGCAGCCTGGAAAATCCACAAAAAAGGGGCGTATTTCGCAAACCCTTGTTATGTACAGATTCACCCGACGTGTATTCCGGTTCACGGAACACAGCAGTCTAAGCTTACGCTGATGTCTGAATCTTTAAGAAACTCCGGAAGAATCTGGGTTCCTAAAAAGATTGAAGATGCAGAAGCCATCAGAGCAGGTAAATTAAGACCTGAGAACATTAAAGAAGAGGACAGAGATTACTATCTGGAAAGAAGATATCCGGCATTCGGTAACCTGGTACCTAGAGATGTTGCTTCGAGAGCCGGTAAAGAAAGATGTGATGCCGGTTACGGAATCGAAAATAACGATACTAAAGAAGGGGTTTACTTAGATTTCTCTACAGAGATTATCAAAAAAGGTAAAGAAGCCGCTATCGAAAAACATATTCACAATCCTACAGATCAGCAGATCTATGACTTAGGAAAAGCCTGGATTGAGGAGAAATACGGTAACTTATTCGTAATGTATGAAAAGATTACTGCTGATGATCCTTACAAAACGCCAATGAAAATTTACCCGGCAGTACACTATACCATGGGAGGTGTTTGGGTGGATTATAACCTACAGTCTACAATTCCGGGATGTTTTGTAATCGGTGAAGCTAACTTCTCGGATCACGGAGCAAACCGATTGGGAGCTTCTGCTTTGATGCAGGGATTAGCAGACGGATATTTCGTACTTCCTTACACAATCGCAGATTATCTTTCTGCTGATATCAGAACCGGATCCATCCCTACGGCTTCGCCGGCATTTGATGAAGCGGAAAAGGGAATAAAAGAAAAAGTAGAATTCTTCTTAAATAATAAAGGAACCCATTCAGTAGATCATTTCCACAAGAAATTAGGACACATCATGTGGAATAAGGTGGGAATGGGAAGAACTCCTGAAGGTCTGAGAGAAGCAATTGCTGAAATTGCTCAGGTGAAAAAAGAATTCTGGAGCGATGTGAAAGTTCCTGGTGATGCCGAAGGAATGAATACAGAACTTGAAAAAGCATTCAGAGTTGCAGATTTCATCGAGCTAGGACAATTAATGGCAATCGATGCATTGCATAGAAACGAATCTTGTGGAGGGCACTTCAGAGAAGATCATGCTACTCCTGAAGGTGAAGCAGAAAGAGATGACGTTAACTTTAAATATGTAGGAGCCTGGGAATATCAGACGGATGATATTACAACAGAAGTTCTGCATAAAGAAGAACTGATCTACGAAAACATTGAAGTTAAAGCAAGAAGTTACAAATAATCTCCAACCTATAAATAAATCATTATGAGTGCAAAAAAAGGCCTTCATCTTACCCTAAAAATTTGGAGACAAAAAAATAGCAAAACGAAAGGTCAGTTTGAGACCTACAAAATATCAGATGTTTCCACAGATTCTTCTTTCTTGGAAATGCTGGATATTCTGAACGAAAATATCATCAACGAAGGAAAAGAGCCGATCGCTTTTGACCACGACTGCCGTGAGGGGATCTGCGGAATGTGTTCTCTTTACATCAACGGTAGAGCACACGGCCCGGATACAGGAATCACTACCTGCCAGCTTCACATGAGAATGTTCAAAGATGGTGAAACCATCGTTATCGAACCATGGAGAAGCGCCGCTTTCCCGGTGATTAAAGATTTAATCGTAGACAGGAGTGCTTTTGACAGAGTAATGGCTGCAGGTGGTTTCATTTCGGTGAACACTTCAGGAAATACTTTGGATGCGAATGCTATTCCGGTTCCTAAGGAGGATGCGGATAAAGCAATGGATGCTGCGGCATGTATCGCTTGCGGAGCCTGCGTAGCGTCTTGTAAAAACGGATCTGCCATGCTTTTTGTTGGTGCTAAAGTTTCTCAGTATGCTCTTTTACCTCAGGGTAGAGTAGAGGCAAAGAGAAGAGTGCTGAACATGGTAAAAGCAATGGACGAAGAAGGATTCGGAAACTGTTCAAATACCGGTGCCTGTGAAGTGGAATGTCCAAAAGGAATTTCTCTTGAAAACATTGCCCGAATGAACAGGGAGTACATTACGGCTTTTGCTGACAGAGGATAAAATTAATTGAGATATAGAAAAAATCGTCTCCGTAAAGGATGGCGATTTTTTTTAGTTAAATCTTTCATAAAAATAACATTAAATTGCTTTTAGTTTATTGAAAAAACTATTTTTGCCTAATTATAAATTCAAAATGAAAAAATATCTTTTATTGTTTATCATCGCGGTTTTTGCGATGTCTTGCTCTAAAAAAGTTGAAGTAAAAGGAAAAGTTACCGGCGGTTCCCCATTAGAAAGAATCGAGTTCATCGAAGCTTCGGGAGTAGCTACTTTACCTTTAATTAATATCGGTGTAAACAAAGACGGTACGTTCGCCGGGAATTTCGAAGCTCCGAAAAGCGGAATGTACATGATTTCTTACGGTGGAAAAAGAAATCTAATTTATCTGAAAGGCGGTCAGAAGCTTGAAATTTCAGGTAATGCCATGACTTTCCCTACTGAATATGTTATCACCGGAGATGCTAAGAAGAACAACGATTTCTTTATGGCAACTCAAAAATACCTTGCCACTTATGCTCAGACTGTAAATATGAATGAGCTGTTGACAAAAGATGAAAACACCTTCCTGAAAGGAATTGAAAAAGTACAGGCAGATGTAAACAAAAACATCGACGAAAATGCTAAAAAATTCAGTCCGGACAATGAAGTGGTTACCTGGAAGAAAAACGACCTATCCAGTACTTTGCTTACGATCCTTAATCAATACGAGCTTAGCCACAAGCAAATGGGAAATCCTTCATTTAAGGTAACCAAAGCTTTTACAGACTTTGCAAATAAATTGGAAGAAAATAAAGATGTTCTGGTAAAAGAGCATCCTTTATACAGAGAATATCTTTTAACAAAAATGAGTCCTGATTTCCAGAAATTTGCCCAGGCGAAAAGTGCAGGAAAGACAGATGTTATCACTTCAGAATTATTTGCTGAATATCTAAATAAAAATCAAAAAGACCTTTCTCAGACGGCTAAAGATTATCTTCTGGCTTTCGTAATGGCACAGTCGGATATTCACCCTGGAGCTCCTGAAAAAACGGTTGAGAAAATCAAAAAGATTATCGACACGGATATTAAAGATAACACGATTAAAGAAGACCTGAAAAAAATCCAGTTTGCCATCAACGGATTCAAAATCGGTGAAGCAGCTCCTGAAGCGGCTTTGGTAAAAGCAGACGGAAAATCTTACAACCTTTCTGAGAACAAAGGAAAACCATACATGCTAACTTTTTATGCATCGTGGAATCCTTACATCGGGGAAGCAACTGTTCCTGTACTAAAGGAAGTGGTAAACTTCTATAAATCGAAAATGAATTTCGTTTTTGTAAACGTAGACGACACCAAAGACCAGTTTGTAAAAACAAGCAGCTCTTTACTAAAAGGCATTACCGGAACAAATGTCTATGCAGAAAACGGATTGAATTCGGATATTGCTAAAAAATACGGGGTTTACGGATTTAAATTACCTTGCTTTATCATTGTAGACAAAGACGGGAAAATTGCGAGCAAGCCATTCTTCAACTTAGGAGATCCTGAGCTTGTAACGGTTCTGGATAAGCAGACCGGGCTTTCAGCTCCAAAGGTAAATCCTAACGTTCAGCTGCAACAAGGCATGGGAATGGATCCGGCAGCAGCGGCGCAGCAGGCTCCTCAGCAGCAGGCAGCTCCTCAGCCGGCTGAAACAAAATAATTTAAAATCAATACAGATAGAAACCTTATCCCCGGATAAGGTTTTTTTATTTGTACTTTTGCAGACTGAAACAGAAATGTTTCATGTAGGAAAATAGAAAATCAGCATGAGTAGAAAAAAGAATAAAAATATAGTTCTTGAAAACATAAGGCTCGTAACTGCCGGGGCCAAAGGAATCGCTATCGGGCGGACGGAAGAAGGAAAAACGGTAATGGTTTCAGGAGCTATCCCGGGAGATCTCGTTAATGTAAAAGTAAAAAAAGCAAAGTCCAAGTATTACGAAGGCGAAGCGGTGGACCTGCTCGAAAAGTCTCCGGACCGGGTAGATCCGAAATGTATTCACTTCGGAGTCTGCGGAGGATGCAAATGGCAGAACATGAGCTATGAAAAACAGCTGTTCTTTAAGCAGGAAGAAGTTTATAATAATATTAAAAGAATCGGAGGAATTGAGAATTTCGAAACCTTGCCTATTCTCGGATCTGAAGAACAGTATTTCTACAGAAACAAAATGGAGTTTTCGTTCTCCAATGCGCGCTGGCTTACGCAATACGAAATCAGCTCGGAAGAAAATTTCGGAAACAAGGATGCTTTAGGGTTCCATATTCCGGGAATGTGGAGCAAAATTCTCGATCTTAAAGAATGTTTCCTGCAGGAAGAGCCTTCCAATACCATACGGCTTGCTGTAAAGGAATATGCCGTAAGTAACGGGCTGGATTTCTTTGATGTTAAAAATCACGAAGGTTTCCTGAGAACGCTGATGATGAGACAGAACTCCCAAGGAGAGTGGATGGTTCTTTTCCAGCTGTACAGAGAAGAAAAGGAAAACCGCGAGAAGCTTTTTGAATTCTTATTGGAAACATTCCCGCAGATCAAAACATTGGTTTATGCCATCAATCCGAAGCCGAACGATTCGATTTATGATCTGGATATCAATGTCTACTTTGGAGAAGGATTTTTGATGGAAGAAATGGACGGACTGAAGTTCAAGATCGGGCCGAAATCGTTCTTTCAGACCAATTACAAACAAGCCCTGGAATTATATAGAAAAACACTTGAATTTGCTGATCTTAAAGGTGACGAAGTTGTTTATGATTTATATACCGGGACCGGAACCATTGCTCAGTATGTAGCGAGAAATGCCAAGCAGG
This sequence comes from Chryseobacterium sp. SORGH_AS_0447, assembly GCF_030818695.1. NCBI lineage: Bacteria > Pseudomonadati > Bacteroidota > Flavobacteriia > Flavobacteriales > Weeksellaceae > Chryseobacterium > Chryseobacterium sp. SORGH_AS_0447. The sequence goes on from NZ_JAUTAR010000001.1 coordinate 1,008,688, forward strand.
TAATCGGTATCGAATCTGTTCAGGAGGCGATCGATGCAGCAATTGAGCATGCCGAACTGAATGGTCTTACCAATACGACTTTCTATTGTGGAGACATGAAGGATATCTTTAATGATGAATTCCTCGCCAACCATCCGAAAGCCGATGTTCTGATTACCGATCCGCCACGAGACGGAATGCATCAGAAAGTAGTCGAGCAGATCTTAAAACTGTCACCTGAAAAAGTAGTGTACGTAAGCTGTAATTCAGCCACTCAGGCCAGAGATTTAGCATTGATGAAAGATCAGTATGATGTGGTAAAAATTCTGCCGGTCGATATGTTTCCGCAGACACACCATGTAGAAAATATTGCTTTACTGATTAAGAAATAATTTATTTAAATTTGAATTCCAAATCTTACGATTCATGAAATATTTTAAATTCCTGACAATCCTTGGATTTCTGAGTCTGCTGTTCTCATGCGGCGGTGATGATGACATCTGCGAAAACGGGGAAGGAACACCGAGAATGAAAGTTTCTTTTCTCAATGCTGAAACAGGTAAGGAAAAAACAGTTGACTCTTTATATGTCGCCGTAGATTACGGCTCCGGTAAGGTGCAACTTGGCGGGCAGGCAAAAATTACTTCCCGAATCATTCCTTTACGGGTGGACAATTCTTCCTATACCGATATTTATTTCAGGATAACCAATAAAGGCGCAGAATCTAAAGTAAGGGTAAATTATACAACGAAGTCAAGGTATGTTTCGCCGGGTTGCGGGATCAAAATAAATTATGAAAATTTAAATGCCGTACTAGATCCGGTATCAACAACAACTCCGGTAAAGAGCATACAGGCCGGGCAAAACTTTATAGAGAATGAGGACAAAACGAATCTTTACCTTCTTTTTTAGTATTATCGGACTTTTGGTATTTGCCCAGGAGAACAATACAAAAGAAGCTAAAAAAGAAAAATGGAAATATGAGCCGAATTTTATGGTAGGTGGTGATCTCCTTAATACGGGAGTTTCCTTTTTTTCGGACAGGAAATTATACCAGGGTTTTGTATCATCAAGGATTAAAGAAAATATCCATGCCGTTGTAGAAGCCGGTTTTGAATCGAATATTTACCAAAAGAATGGCTATGATGCTAAAGTTAACGGGCCTTTTCTAAAATTAGGAGCCTTTTATATGCTGGCAAAAGACCCTGAGAATCAGTTTAACGGATTTTACGCAGGAGGAAAAGTGGCAGGGTCATTCTACACCCAGGAATATAGGGCCATTCCCGTACGGGGGTTTGGGGGGAGTAATTCTTCGATTTCCTTTCCTTCATCCACACAGTCTTCTTATTGGCTGGAAGGAACGTTGGGCGGCAGGGTTCAGCTGTTTGACACCAATTTTTATATCGATGTCAATATGCAGCCGCGATATCTGGTTTACACTACAAAACAGGACGAAATCCAGCCTATGATTGTCCCAGGTTTTGGCAGAAGCTCATCCAAATTTACCATGGGCTTCGCCTGGAATCTGGCGTATAAGTTTTAGGAAAGCAAAACTTACGGCTTTTTTATCATCTTCGATTTACCTTTTAATGCCTGATATAATCCCTCCAGTTCTTTTGGGGGGATTTCTGCATCAAAAGAGGAGGATTCATAGGTTTTTCCCGCCGAAGTAATGATGATGGAGGAAGATAAGGCACCATCGGAATATCTTCCGGTAGTTGGAGCTGTATAAGTTGAAATTTTCGACAGGTCGATTAAGGAAGCCTGTTTTATAATGTCTTCCCAGTTAGCCTTTGATAATTCTTTCAGGGTATTGGTTCCGTTTAAAGAAATATTTAAAGATGCAGATTCAAAAGTGAACACTCTGTCTGTGCCTCTCGTGCGTTCTGTTAATTCTATTTTTTCGATTTGACCAAATCTTTTATTAATTTTTGAATTGTTTATTGTATCTGTAGAGTTATTTTGTGAAATACATTTAATATTTGCTAAACAGCAGATTAATAAAAAGATAATATTTATTTTCATTTTGTTTTTTTATACTAAAGTAGGATTTTTCTTGAGATTGTACTAAAAAATATGCCGTAAATTGATATATTTGTGCAATTAATAAAATATTCCTAATAATGAATTGTAAAATTACTTTTAAAGTACCTTTTCTATTCTTTGTGTTCTTATGCTGTTCAATCTTTGCTCAGAAAAAAAATGTTCAGGGGCAAGATCAGATTGTATTTGGCAGAACATATACAATAGATGATTTAAAAAAAATGAATGGGGTTATCCGATGTGCTTCTACGGAATATGAAGCTATGCTCCAAAAACAGTATCCGGATAGAATGACGGATGCTCAATTTGAAGCGTGGATTGCTCCTCTAATCGAAAATTCAAAGACAAATAAGTCGCAGAATGGAGGGGTTATTACGATTCCTGTGGTAGTGCACGTTATCCATAGTGGCCAGGCTTACGGGGTTGCTCAGAATATTTCTGATGAACAGGTACAATCCCAGATTACTGTAATGAATAATGATTTCAGAAAATTGACTGGAACTCCGGGTTTTAATTCAAACCCTGTAGGTGCGGATATTATGATTCAGTTTGCTTTAGCAAAAGTAGATCCTAATGGAAATCCTACAAACGGTATTGACAGGGTAAATATGTGTCAAGAGTCCTGGACAACCGCTCAGGTTGATGCAAATGTAAAGCCTGCAACGATATGGGATCCTACTCAATATATGAATATGTGGAGCGTTAAGTTTGGCGGTGCAAGCGCAAACATCTTAGGTTATGCGCAATTTCCATCAAACTCAGGAGTTGTAGGTGTTCCTGCAGGAGGAGCAGCTAATACGGATGGTGTTGTTGCGAATTATGGAACATTTGGAAGTTCAGATTACGGGACGAATTTTACATTGGGTGCTCCTTACGATAAAGGGAGAACCATGACTCACGAAGTAGGTCACTTTTTAGGGCTTAGACATATCTGGGGAGATGATGATGCTACGGATCCTAACGGATTAGCATGTGCTACCGATTATTGTAATGATACGCCTCCTGCGCATAAAGCTAATGGTAGTTGTGCTACACCTATTGCAAGCTGTACTTCCGGACTTTTCGAAATGGTAGAAAACTATATGGATTATACTAATGATACATGTATGAATATTTTTACATTAGAGCAAAAAGCAAGAATGACTGCTGTAATGAATAATTCTCCTAGAAGAACTGAATTGAAAACTTCTGTAAAAGATATGCCAATTCCATTATTCCCTAATGACGCAGAATTAAAAGCAGAAAAAATTTGTAATGCATCTTCATCTTGCGGTGGTACGGCTTCTACTTCATTTCCATTCAGCATATATAATAGGGGAACCTCTGCGCTTACTTCTGCGGTGATTACCTATACTGTAAATGGCGGTGCTTCACAAACATATAACTGGACAGGAAATTTAGCTCAAAATAAATATGCGATATTTTCTATAACTGCTACAGAGAATTCAACAATTTCTGCACAAATTACTTCTGTAAACGGAACTTCTGATGCAAGGGCGAGTAATAATACGGCGATTTCAATTGCAGGAAACTATACAACCACACCTGTAGGAAGCACATCTGTTACTTTTACACTTCAACCGGATTTCTATGGTTCAGAAACTACCTGGACTCTCAAGAACAGTGCGGGAACTACTTTATACTCTGGGGGACCTTATTCAGATGGAGTAGCTAATGGAAGTCAGATTGTATCTTTACCGGCTTTGGTTACCCAAACATGGAATTTAGCGCCAGACTGTTATACATTTACAATCAATGACAGTTATGGGGATGGTATATATCTTTATGGATATTATAATGTTAAAAATTCATCAGGAAATACCATAATTTCTGAAGGGGCAACCAATTTTGGAGCTACACAATCCAAATCGTTTAAAGTATTGGTATTAGGTACGAATGAAACGAATGGAGGAGTAAAAAGCAACATTCAGGTATATCCAAATCCTGCAACAGATTTCCTTAATATTACTAAAGTTTCTAATAAATCAACATTTGAAATTCATAATGCAGTAGGGCAGTTGGTTAAAGTTGGTAAAATTGATAACAACCAGGTTAAAGTATCCGAATTGGTAAAAGGTACTTATATCATTACTGTTAAAGACGGTAAAATTTCTGAAAGTATCAAGTTTATTAAAAATTAACATTTATTTAATAAAAATTAAAAAAACAAATAATCCTCAGACAAGTCTGAGGATTATTTGTTTTTTTACCAATTATGATGTCGAAACTATTTTTTTTAGTTAAAAAATCTAAGAATATAATATTGATAGCATAAAATGGCTATATTTGGCGGGTAAATTTAATTAAAATGTTATGAACAAATTTTTTACTGCCTTAATGTTGACTGCTTTAGGGGGAGCGGTGTTCGGTCAATGGACACCAACTTCTTTTAAGACAGAAAACAATAAGAAGACAAGTGCGGAATTTAATGTAAGCAAATCTAATGTAAAAAGTAACGGATACTATAAATTAGATCTGGACTTGCTTAGATCTCAGCTGAAAAATGCACAGGAAATGGGTGCTAACGCAAAACCGGTTATTGTTTCTATACCTACACTTAGTGGGAGAATAGAGAAGTTCTCGGTGTATAGCTTTCCTGTAGTAGTAAAGGAACTTGCAGATCAATATCAGTTAGGTTCTTATGTTGGGGTGGGAGTAGATGATCCTACAAAATATTTAAGATTTTCGTTAGCCCCTAATGATTTCCAATCCATGATTATCGGAGACGGGGGCTATGAATTTATTGAACCTCAAATTGGGAATAAAACCATTTATGAGGTACACCCTAAAACAAATAAAACACAAGGTAGTACATTTTTGTGTGGGACCAATGAAACAGTATCTCAGAAAAAGCAAATTACTGAGTTATTGAAAAAAGGAAGCTCTTTTACGAATCAGCCTGGTGATTTTTCTAAATCTTCCGATAAGAAATACCGGACTATGAGATTGGCAATGTCGGTAACCGGGGAGTATACTCAATTTTTTGCGACCCAGGCCAACTTGCCTGCTACCGCTACCGATGATCAGAAAAGAGCGGTAGCTCTTGTTGCCATAAATGCTACCTTAACCAGAGCGAATGGAGTATTTGAGAAAGACTTTGCTTTACATTTGAACCTTCAAAGCTTCCCGGGAGTTATTTATACTAATGCCGCTACGGATCCTTATTCTGCTGCAGGTGCTGGTGTTGCCGGTGCCTGGAATGGAGAATTGATGAATGTTTTACACACAAACGTCGGAGATGGCAATTTCGATATAGGACATTTATTCGGAGCTTCCGGTGGCGGAGGTAATGCCGGATGTATTGGATGTGTTTGTAGTAATGATATGACTACCGATGCAAGTGGGTCGCCTCAGGCTTACAAAGGTTCAGGATTTACTTCTCCTGCTAATGGTATTCCACAGGGAGATAGTTTTGATATTGATTATGTGGCTCACGAAATAGGACATCAACTAGGAGGTAACCACACATTTTCTCACAGTCTTGAAGGTTCAGGAGTGAATATGGAGCCAGGGTCTGGATCTACAATCATGGGGTATGCCGGTATTACAGGAACCAATACTGATGTGCAGGCTCACTCAGATGCTTATTTTCATGTAGCAAGTATCGGACAAATATTAGAAAACCTGCAAACTACAACTTGTGATGTTGAAAATTCGATTACAAATGATCCGCCGGTAATTGCTGCTTTGCCTACCTATAATATTCCTAAAGGAACTGCTTTCGTTTTAACAGCTTCTGCTACGGATGCGCAAGGTGATCCAATGACGTATTCATGGGAAGAAATAGATGATGCAGGTACAACAATTAATAAAAATAATTTAGGAACAACTTCTACTGGAGCATCTTTCCGATCTGCAGTACCATCTACCAACCCTACAAGATATTTCCCTGCACTGTCTTCTGTATTAAACGGAATATTAAACAATAGCAGTAATACCTGGGAATCCGTATCGATGGTTCCAAGAACAACCCATTATGCTGTAACGGTAAGAGATAATAATGCGAATGCGCTTCAACAGCAAACGCAATATGCAACTCAGACTATTGTCGTAGGAGATAATGGTCCATTTAAAGTAACTACTACGGTAGCAGAAGCAAATGGATCTCCTACACCTATTTCTTGGGCTGTTGCAAACACTACAGCTGCGCCTTATAACGTAGCAAATGTTAAAGTGGAGTATACTACAAATAATGGTAGTACCTGGACTGTGCTTTCTGCTTCAACACCAAACGATGGTTCTGAAAGCTTTACTTTTCCATCTTCATTGAATGGTACTACAATTAAAGTGAGAATATCTTCTATCGGAAATGTGTTCTATGCAATCGGAAGTGTTGCGCTTACTACATTATCGCCTTGCAGCAGTGCTGCGCCTTCCGGTCTTACGGTAATTCCTTCACTTGGTGGAGCTTCTATTTACTGGACACCTTATTCAGGAAGTTCTACTACCTACATTGTACGCTATAAGAAAACTACAGATGTTACTTGGACGCAGGTTACTACATCAGGGTCTGCAATCGATATTAGTGGTTTAACTGCCGGAACGTATGAAGCACAGGTAGCTGCCGTATGCTCGGGTACTACAGGTTCATATTCTGCATCCGTAAACTTTACAGTAACTACTTATTCTACCGTTACATATTGTGATTCTTCCACCGTATATGCTACAAATCAATATATATCAAATGTTACCTTGTCGAATGTAAATAATACTTCGGCAGCTTCTGTCTACACTAATTATACAGCGAATCCTGCACTGCAGATCAATCTTGTGAAAGGAGCTGCACCTTACGCTTTAACAGTGGGGGTTGGAAATGCAACTTCATACAATGCTGCTTCTGTATGGATAGACTGGAACAGAAACGGTACATTTGAAGCTTCCGAAAAAGTATTGAATGGTCCGGTATCGGCTACTGTTACAGCTCAGTATACTTCATCGGTTACAGTACCTTCTACTGCTGTAGAAAATCAGCCGTTAAGAATGAGAATAGTATATATATATGCAGGTTCGACCAATAATGGCGCATCTATTCCTTCTTCTCTCGCATGTGGTACTAATTTCTATTATGGAGAGACTGAAGATTATAATGTGATGGTGTCACCGGTATTATCTACCAACGATGTAGCCGGTCCTAAAAACGATATTCACATTTATCCTAATCCGGTATCGGATATCCTTAACATTACGAAAGTATCTGATAAAGCAGCCTATAAAATTTACAGTGCTGCCGGTCAGTTGGTAAAACAAGGAAACATCAGTGGCGGACAGATCAATGTTTCTGAACTGATTAAAGGAGGTTATGTAATTACCATTGAAGAAAAAGGAAAAGAGGCATTCAATTCCAAATTCATCAAAAAGTAAATAAACATCATCCAATTATATTAAAATCCTCAGGGCAACCTGAGGATTTTTTTTGTTCAAAACCGATAAGCATTTGTTTTTGCAGCAACGGATGTATCATTAAATAATTGTGAATAATTCTAAAAACCGGGATATTGATATTAATAAAAAAAATACCATAATTTCTTTCATTTTAAATATATAATTTAATTTTTTGTGATATATGCATGAAAAAAATGAATATATTTTTAAATTAATAATAAAAAATGTTTAGCTTTGTGTAATTAATAGAATATATTGAGAAAGTTATGAAGAAAATTTTTACTTCCTTCTTTTTCCTCTTTCTGTTTGCGATTACCAGTGCACAATGGAGTCCTGCAACATTCCGGGGGGAAAAGACGAGGGTAAGTTCTGAAATCAAGAACTACTACTCTCTCGACATTTCTTTACTGAAGTCTCAATTGGCAAATGCACAGGAATCGGGCAAAAATGCGAAACCGGTTACCATCTCTTTGCCAACTTTAGAAGGAAAAATAGAAAAATTTGCCGTTTACAGCTTCCCTGTGGTTGTGAAAGAACTGGCAGATCAGTATCAGTTAGGATCTTACGTCGGTGTTGGGATTGATGATCCTGGCAAGTACCTGAGATTCAGTTTGTCTGCAGATGATTTTCAGTCGATGATCATCAAAGAAGGCAAATATGAATTTATAGAACCTGCTGATAAAAATAAGACAGTTTATGGTGTGCATCCGAAAACTGACAAAAGCAACGAAGGCTTTCTTTGTTCCATGAATGAAGACAAACTATCCAAAAAAGAGATAGAAAATCTTTACACAACAGGAAGGGCATTTTCCAACCAGCCAACGGTTTTCAACAAATCTTCTGACAAAAAGTACAGAACAATGAGGCTGGTGATGTCTGTAACGGGAGAATACACCCAGTATTTTGGAGGTACCGTTGCCAATGCATTAGTAGCAATCAATGCAACCCTTACCCGTGTAAACGGTGTATTCGAAAAAGATTTTGCATTGCACTTAAACCTGCAGAATTTTCCTGGGGTAATTTATACCAATCCGGCTACCGACCCTTATTCTCCGGCAGCGACCGGTGCGGGAGGCGCATGGAATCTGGAATTGCAGCAAACCCTTACCGCAAATGTTGGTAACGCCAATTATGATATCGGCCATTTGTTCGGAGCTTCCGGTGGTGGTGGTAACGCAGGCTGTATCGGATGTGTTTGTGTAGATCCTACTACTTCCGTTCCAAGAGGAAAAGGTTCAGGTTATACTTCTCCTGCAGATGGAATTCCGCAGGGAGATAATTTTGATATCGATTATGTTGCTCACGAGATAGGGCATCAGCTTGGAGGCAACCATACCTTTTCACACGCTCTTGAAGGCGCGGGAGTGAATGTTGAGCCGGGTTCCGGTTCAACCATTATGGGATATGCAGGGATTACCGGGGCCAATACCGATGTACAGGCGCATTCGGATCCTTATTTCCATGCGGTGAGCATTACTCAGGTTCAGAATAACCTGACAAGCAAGACCTGTGATGTGGAGACGACAATTACCAACAATCCTCCGGTAATTGCAGCTTTACCTACATACAACATTCCAAAGGGAACGGCATTCGTTTTAACAGCTTCTGCAACAGATCCTGAAAACGATCCGATGACCTTTTGCTGGGAGGAAGTGGATAACGCAAGTACAACCATCAATAAGAATAACTTAGGAACTACTTCTACCGGGGCAACATTCAGGTCATTCAACCCGACAACAAGCCCTACAAGATATTTCCCTAAATTATCGTCCGTACTTTCAGGAGTTTTAAATAATTCCAATAATGGCTGGGAATCTGTTTCTACATTAGCAAGAACAACCAACTTTAGAGTAACGGTTCGGGATAACAACCCGGATCCTGCACAGCAGCAGACCCAGTTTGCTAATCAGCAGATTATCGTAGGAAACGACGGTCCGTTTAAAGTAACTAATACAGCAGCATATAACAATGGGCCTACCAATGTAACCTGGGATGTGGTTAATACAACAGCATCTCCTTACAACGTGGCCAACGTAAAAATTGATTATACAACCGATAACGGGGCAACCTGGACTGTAGCTTCTGCTTCAACTCCTAATGATGGGAACGAAAGCTTGAACTTGACAGGTCTTACTGCAGGAGGTACTGTAAAGATCAGAGTAAGTGCCATTGGCAACGTATTCTATGCTATCGGAAGTGCAAACGTAACAGCTTTATTAAGCTGTACGGGAGCAGCTCCGACAGGTATTGCTGTATCTGCTATTACACAAACTACAGCTACCGTTAGCTGGACGGCTACTGCCAATTCAACTTATATCGTACAATACCGTCCGGTAGGAAGTACTGCGTGGATTACGGTAACTGCCGCAACAAATTCCGTAAACCTTGCGGGTTTAAATGACGGTATTCAATACGAAGTACAGGTATCCACCGTATGTAGCGGTGTTCAGGGACCTTTCTCTGCATCTGTTAACTTTACGACTCTAGGACTTACCTATTGTACGATGACTTCCAGCAACTTTGCTTCGGAATATATTTCCAACGTTACAGTGACGCCGGTAGGCGCTGCGGTAATGAGCAACAACTCTGCAGGTTCTACTTATACGGATTATTCCAATACACCAAGTGCTTTGGTAAATCTGGTAATCGGATCTACAGGAAATACAGTTTCCGTAACTAAATTCTTCCCGAGCACCGTATGGAGTGAGGCGGTAGGTGTTTGGATCGACTTCAATAGAAACGGAGTTTTCGAAACATCAGAACAGGTAATGAATTCTCCTTCCAGTACAACGACTCCGGTTTCAGCGACGTTCAACGTTCCTGCTACGGCATACAACGGACCGGCAACTACAAGAATGAGAGTAGCCATGAGATATTCTACCTCTCCTGTAATGTGTCAGAGTTTCGGTGATGGGGAAGTTGAAGATTATGCAGTAAAATTAATTCAGCCGATTGCGTGTACAAGCAACGCACCGCTGAACCTTACCGTTACTAATATTACGGCAACTTCTGCTTACGTAATGTGGGATCCTGCTACCGGAGCAACCTATGTATTGCAGTACAGACTGGTAGGATCACCGACATGGACTACAGTTCCGTTGACTTCTAATGCATACACGATAAATAATTTAACTGAACAAACTCAGTATGAGGTTAGGGTAGCTTATGTTTGTTCCGGTACAACGGGTACTTACACGAATCCTTATCAATTTACGACGCCGGCAGTTACTTACTGTACTATTACGACAACCAACAATACTAACGGATACATTTCCAATGTAATGGTTACCCCAACGAACTCTTACGTGATGAGTAACAATTCAGGAGCGAATACGTATACTAACTATTCTTCGGATCCTTCCAAATTGATTACTCTGGTTCGTAACTCAACCAATAACAGTATTTCAGTTTCTAAATCCTGGTTAACGACTACAACATCTTCGCTTGCAGTAGGAGCCTGGATCGACTTTAACAGAAATGGTATTTTTGAAACTGCTGAAAGAGTAATCAGTACTACGGCATCTACAACAACTCCTATTACTTCAACGTTTACGGTTCCTGCAACTTCTTACAACGGACCGTTGACGCTTAATATGAGAGTGATCTTCTCAACCTCTACGATCTCCGACCCTTGTGCTACGGTAGCGAATGGCGAGATTGAGGATTACGCAGTGAAGATTATCGACTTATCACCTTGTACAACGGCTCCGCCGTCTCCAATCGTTGTTTCCAATATTACCGCTTCTACAGGGATGGTTTCTTGGATCAATGCGACAGGAGCTACTTACATCTTAAGATACAGAACGGGCACTGGAGCCTGGACGACTATTTCGCCTGCGACCAATCCTTATACTATCCAGAACTTAAATGCTTCAACGACGTATGAAGTACAAGTAGCGACTGTTTGTGGAGGTACTACCAGTGCATGGTCAGCTTCAGTAAACTTTACGACGCTGGCATCTGCTTATTGTACACCAACTACAACAAGTGTAACCAATGGTTATATCAATAATATTACTGTTACGGGTACCAATACTCCAATGATGTCAAACGACTCAGGAGCTACCACGTATACAGATTATTCCAACGATGTTACGAAGACCATTACTTTGGCCCGTAACTCTACTGGCAATATACTTTCTGTAGGTAGAACAATTTTATCAGGTACATATTCTACCTATGCTTGGCTTGATTTAAATGGTGACGGTGTGTTTGATAACAACCCTATCGGTACAGGTGGAGGTGAGAGAATTATGAACTTAGGATATTCTTCTACCACTCCTGTTACAGCAACATTTGCAGTGCCAGCATGGGCGTACAGTGGAACCAATAAGGTAAAAATGCGTGTAATCGTATATTTCCTTACACCAACCAATGCCTGTTCACCACTTACCAGTAATGGAGAGGTTGAAGATTACCAGGTGAAATTTGTAGATATTCAGCCATGTACAACGGCAGCTCCTACAGGAATCACTTTAACCAATATTGCAGCAACTACTGCTACCGTATCTTGGATTTCTTCTACTGGTGCAACTTATCAGGTAAGATGGAGAACCACAAACCCTATTGGTGCATGGGTAACTTCAACAGTGATTACAGGTAATACTTTCAACATTACCGGTCTTACCGAACAAACTGCTTACGAACTTCAGGTATCTACCATTTGTGGTGGAATACAAGGACCTTGGTCTACAGCGGTACCGTTTACTACGACACCGATCACTTACTGTAACATGACGGGTACAGGAACAACGGATTACATTTCAAATGTTACCATGACTTCTGTGAACCCAGGTATTCCTCCGATGAGCAATACCTCAGTGCAGACAAACTATATCAGTTATACCACTCCGGCTACACTTATCAACCTGGAAATTGGTTCTAATGGTAATAAAATTTCAGTAGCTAAAGGAGGTGGACAAAGTGATGCCGTATCTGCCTGGATCGATTTCAACAGAAATGGGGTTTTCGAATCTACAGAACAGATTATGGCTTCTGCGGCAAGTCCAACAAGCCCTGTAACAGCATTATTCAACGTTCCTGCAACAGCATATAACGGTCCGCTTACAACGACAATGAGAGTTGTTCTGAAGCGTACAAGTGCACCGGTAATGTGCCAGAATGCAGTAAACGGGGAAGTTGAAGATTATGCGGTAAAATTGAGACCTTGTTCAGCAACAGCACCTACAAACATCTCATTCAATACCATTACGCATACTTCTGCAAACGTTAACTGGACAGTACCAACAGGAGGTCTTACCTTTATTGTAAGATACAGAGTTCAGGGTACAACGACTTGGACGGAAGTTGTGACTTCAACATTAACGGGAAATCCGCCATTGGCTTTAACAGGATTAACTCCTGCAACGACTTATGAAGTACAGATTGCTGCAACCTGCGGAACTTCTGCCGGAACATACACTCCGATCCAGACGTTCACAACGAGATGTGATCCTACACCTCCGGCAGTAACTGTCAGCAACGTTACAACCAACTCTGCAGTGGTAACATGGGCTCCGGTTGTACCAAGTGCAACTTATGTAGTTCGATACAGAATTACAGGAACTTCAACATGGATTACTATTAACGTTACAGCAGCTCCTTTAAATACATATACCCTTACAGGTTTAAGCCCGTATACAACGTATGAAGTACAGGTTGCGAATATCTGTAACGGAGAGACAACAGTAAATACATGGTCTAACCCTAAAGTATTTACAACGGAAAGAACCTGTGAATTACCTCCTCCGGGATTAACCATCACTAACCTTACACCGACAACGGCAGTAGTGGTTTGGGATCCATTCCCGGGAGCAACTTACATCTTGCGATACAGAAAAGTAGGCATTCCGAGCTGGACAACAGTAACTTCCAATACCAACACCATTACCTTAACCGGTCTGTTGGAATTGACACAATATGAAATGCAGGTAGCAAACGTTTGTAGCGGAACTCCTGGTAACTATACACTTCCGTATCTGTTTACAACACCAACGGTAGTATATTGCCAGATGCAGGCGACAACGGCAAGCACGAATTATATTTCAAAGGTTACTGTTACTCCTACTGGTAAGTCGGTAATGACGAACCCGTCGTTAGCATCAAACTATACCGATTATACCGGAGTGACGAATACGTTTATCGAGTTGATCCAGGGATCTTCGGACAATAAGATCAGCATCGATAAAACCGCTTCAGGAAATGCAGGGGTAGCTGTATGGATCGACTTCAACAGAAACGGATACTTCGATATCAACGAAAGAATCCTTGTTTCCGGACCGAATACGGACCAAACGGTAAGCGGAACATTTACGGTACCTGCGGATGCATTTGTCAGCCTGACAGACTACAAATATGTGGTGATGAGAGTGGCAATGTCAAAAGATGCCATCCCTGTAAACTGTACCAACTTCCCGAATGGTGAGGTTGAGGATTACACGGTAAGAATTTCGAAACTTCCGGTACCTAATTCTGTGAACCAGACGGATATCTTAATCTATCCTAACCCGGTAAGCACAGTATTATATGTGAAAAATATCAGCAAAAAAGCGAATTATAAGATCTACAGTGCAGCAGGACAGTTGATAGCAAGCGGAATCATTCTGAATAACAAGATTGATGTCCATGCTTTGATCAATGGAGTTTACATGATAGACATTCAGGACGGAACTTCAGTTTCTGCTCAGAAGAAGTTTATTAAAGAATAAAAATGTATTACATTTAATTATTAATCCACAACAAAGGCTCTCAGAAATGGGAGCCTTTTTTATTGATGGTTTAAATATTTTAAGCAAAGTGAATGTGATCATTGATTTAATATTCATTATTAGCAAAAATAACGAGGTTGAATGAGTAGAAGGTTCAAACAGATTCTTTTTATAATGCTTGGCAAACAATATTCAAAACTGATTGGCCATAAGCATCCAGCTCCCTTCTTCCGGCCTATGGACTAATCTTGCTTAACAATAAAAAACCCGCCGGAAATCCAGCGGGTCTTGTTTTATTCGATGTCGAAGATTACCTTTTCGGTATGTTCTTTTAAATCTTCAAGATTGGTATTGTTGTAGATGATACAGTCTGCCAGTTTTATCTTATCCTTTTCTGGCATCTGATTTTCCATAATAGCCTGTACTTCACGATAGGTTTTGCCGTCGCGGTCCATCACCCTTTTCATCCGGATATTATCTTCTGCCGTCACGAGAACCGATTTGTAACATTGCTGGTTAAGTTTCAGTTCAAACAATAAGGCGGTTTCCTTAAAGACCAGATATTTTTTCTGCGCCTTCACCCAGTCTTCAAAGTCGGTTCGGACCGCGGGATGAATAATCCCGTTGAGGCCTTCCAGCAGATCATTATTATTAAATACCTTTTCAGCGACGAACTTCCGGTTATAAAGCCCTTTTTCATCATAAGCCTCTTCTCCCAGGAGTTCTTTGATTTTTGCCTTTAAATCGTCATTCTCATTCACGATTTCTTTTGCCCTGTCATCCGAATAATAAACGGGAAAGCCGAACTCTTCAATAAATTGGGCAACGGTCGTTTTACCCGAGCCGATTCCGCCGGTGAGACCGATGATTTTGGGTGCCGATAACGGGTCCGGTTCTGCCTGCTGAGTTTCTGAATGCAATTCTTCCATATCTAAAAATTAATATCCGAAAACATCATTAAAGCTAAAAGTTTCATCGAGTCTTACGCCCTTTTCAGTCATTTTAAGACTGGCCAGTTCGTTGTGGGCATCGTGCTCAAAAAACAACAGGTATTCATTATCCACACACTGCTTCAGGAATTTTCCTTTTTCCTCCAGTGTTAAGAGTGGGCGTGTATCGTATCCCATCACATAAACGTGGGGAATATGTCCTGCCGTCGGAATAAGGTCCGCAGCAAAAACAATTGTTTTTTCCTGGTATTGGATAACCGGGAGCATCTGCTTCTCCGTATGGCCGTCCACAAAGATGACATCCATCTTAAGATCCGGGGCAAAACCGTAGTTTCCGTTCGCTGGCAGCGGTAAAAAATTAAGCTGTCCGCTTTCCTGGATCGGGATGATGTTTTCTTTTAAAAAGCTGGCTTTTTCTCGTGCGTTCGGTTCGGTAGCCCACTGCCAGTGGTTTTCGTTTGTCCAGAACTGAGCATTTTTAAAGGCGGGTCTGTATCCCGTCTTATCATCGTTCCATTCAATGGCGCCGCCGCAATGGTCGAAGTGGAGGTGTGTCAAGAAAACATCGGTAATATCTTCCCGTACAAAACCGTATTTTTTAAGATTCTTGTCTAATGTATCGTCGCCCCAGAGCGAATAGTGCCCGAAGAACTTATCATCCTGCTTATTACCGAGTCCACAATCGATGAGGATCAGTTTTTTTCCGTCTTCCACAAGCAGGGAACGTGTGCCCAGCTCAATCAGGTTTCTTTCGTCTGCCGGATTGGTCTTTTCCCACAGACTCTTTGGGACGACGCCGAACATCGCTCCGCCGTCTAATTTAAATTTTCCACATTGTATTGGATATAGTTTCATATAATATCAGGTTTCTATAATGTATTATTTTTGTAACAGTTTCATTTTTCCGGCAATCTGTTTTGCATTCTCGTCACCACCCTCTAGATTAGCAATAATATTACGGAAATCATTTTCTTTTCTGTTTTGGGAAAGCTTCTGTTGAATGAAAATCTCGGTAGGAATAATTTTCATCCCGAAAGCACCGTGCATTTCCCTCTCTACAAATGCATTTCCCATATCCTTCAGCATTAACGGGCATCGCTGGGATGTTTCGTATTGGGTTGTAAGCTTGTCCAGGTGCAGATACAGCTCTTCGTGATCCATCAGCTCAACTTTTCCGTAAATCTGCACGGCTTCATAATTCCATGTTGAGACATTAATGTGGTCATACCAGCTGCTCGAAATATAAGTGTGTGCTCCCAAAAAATCGCAAAGCACCTCACTTCCGTTTTTCAGGATCTTTGCTTGTGGATTTGCTTTGGAAACATGGGTTTCAATGTAGATGTTTTCCCGGTCTTCTTCATTCAGGATCATCATCGAGTGTGTTGCCCGGATCTTTTCTTCAGAGGAAATCAATAAAGCAAAGGCATTTTCCCTGATAATGTCTTTCATCAGATTAAGATCTTCGCTTTTATACAATTTAGGAATAAACATATTCTTTAAAAAAGTTCACCCGGATTTTTAGGTCTGGTGATATTCAGATGCTTGTAGGCTTTATCCGTAACTTCACGTCCTCTTGGCGTCCTGATGATAAATCCTTCCTGGATAAGGAAAGGCTCATACACTTCTTCCAGAGTCTCCGGGTTTTCTGCGATGGAAGTTGCCAATGCGGAAATACCTACCGGTTTTCCTTTAAAGTTTTCAATCATCACCCGCATGATTTTGTTATCCATTTCATCCAGGCCGTACTCATCCACATTCAGTGAATCCAGTGCATATTTGGTAATATTGATTTCAATTTCACCGTTTCCTTTAATCTCTGCGAAATCCCGGACTCTCCGCAGCAAAGCATTGGCAATTCTCGGGGTTCCACGGCTTCTTCTGGCGATTTCAATGGCGGCATCTTCATAGATTTTTACACCCAATACTCTTGCGCTCCGGATAATGATCATCGATAAAAGTTCAATTGTATAATATTCCAATCGGCTTTGGATTCCGAATCTGGCCAGCATCGGCTTTGTCAGCATTCCGCTTCTTGTTGTTGCTCCCACTAGGGTAAAAGGATTAAGGCCGATCTGTACACTTCTTGCATTCGGTCCGGTTTCCAGCATAATGTCGATCTTATAATCTTCCATCGCGGAATACAGGTATTCTTCCACGACCGGCGAAAGCCTGTGGATTTCATCAATAAAAAGAACATCGTTTTCCTCAAGGTTCGTCAGCAACCCTGCTAAGCTTCCGGGTTTATCCAGCACGGGACCGGAGGTGATCTTACAGTTTACCCCAAGCTCGTTTGCAATGATATTGGCCAAAGTGGTTTTTCCCAAACCGGGAGGGCCATGCAACAGGACATGATCAAGTGCTCCGCCACGCCTTTTGGCAGCCGATACAAACACTTCCAGGTTTTCCAGCGTTTTCCGCTGTCCCGCAAAATCCTTAAAACTCTGGGGACGGATCTGCTCTTCCTGTGCCAGTTCTTCACGGGAATAATTGTCTTTGTCTGGATGTAAAAAGTCAGGCATTAATTCAATTTCATTTATGGTAAAGATAGCAAAATTGAGTTTAAGATGAAGAATAATTTCGGGTTGAGATGGAGGATTTAATATAGGTTAAGGTAAAGGCTGAGGTTACGATTATAGGTGTTCTTTTTCAGTGTTGATAAGATTGAGATATTTTGAGTATTTTTGAGAGGCAGGAAACCTCTATGCTGAGATTCCTACAGAATGACAAGCGCATAATTTGTCATTTTGGAAAACATCTGAAATAATAAGAGTAAATTATTTATCTAAACATTAGCTTAAATTAAATAAATGAGGTTAATTGGCCCCTTTAAGCAGGTAGTAACACTTGCTAATCTCCTTTTAAGAGGAAAACTTGCAGACGAGCAGCTTGAAATTGTTGCTGACGGCGGAATTTTAATTGATCAGGATACGATCCGCGAAGTTGGAAATTATCAGACCTTAAAATCGGAAAATCCCGATGCTGAAATGGAGGAAGTAGCTGGCGAACAGATAGTGCTCCCAGCTTTTGTAGATTCCCACACCCACATTTGTTTCGGAGGGAACCGGGCGAATGATTTTGCCATGCGCAATGCCGGAAAATCCTATCTGGAAATTGCCGAAAGCGGAGGAGGGATCTGGAGTTCCGTACAGCATACCCGGAAAGCTTCAGAAGAAGAACTGCTGAAAACCCTTTTGGAAAGAATTGACTTTTTATTAGCCTTAGGCATTACGACGATCGAAGTAAAAAGCGGCTACGGACTGGATGTGGAAAACGAACTGAAAATGCTCCGGATCATTAAAAAAGCCCAGGAGTCGACGAAGGCGACCCTTGTTCCGACCTGTCTTTCCGCGCATCTGAAACCGAGGAATTTCGAAGGAAGCAATGAAGAATACCTGCAATATATTTTAACTGAAATTTTACCGAAAGTAAAAGAAGAAAATTTAGCCGAAAGAGTGGATATCTTCATAGAGAAGTTGGCGTTTCAGCCGGAAGAAAGTAGAGATTTCCTGCTTCAGGCGAAAGGCTTGGGTTTTGAAATAACGGTTCATGCCGATCA
Organism: Chryseobacterium sp. SORGH_AS_0447; assembly: GCF_030818695.1. Lineage (NCBI taxonomy): Bacteria > Pseudomonadati > Bacteroidota > Flavobacteriia > Flavobacteriales > Weeksellaceae > Chryseobacterium > Chryseobacterium sp. SORGH_AS_0447. Next base: position 1,027,305 of record NZ_JAUTAR010000001.1, read on the forward strand.
ATTTACGCCGGGAAGTTCGAGGATTGCAGTGGAAGTTGGCGCAAAATCTGCAGATCATCTGGAAGCAACCATTGACGAAGATATTGAGTTTCTCGCACAATCGGAAACGGTTGCTACCGCTTTGCCGGGAGCAAGCTTAGGGCTTGGCGAAAAATTTACCCCGGCCAGGAAGTTGCTGGATGCAGGAGCCATCGTCGCCATTGCCAGCGACTGGAATCCCGGTTCGGCACCGATGGGAAATTTAATTACACAGGCTTCTATCCTGGCAACCTTTGAAAAGCTAACCACCGCTGAAGTCTTGGCAGGAATTACCTTCCGTTCGGCTTTTGCGCTTGGCTTAGAAGACAGGGGAAGATTGGAACAGGGATTAAAGGCAGATTTTGTAACGTTTAAAACGAATAATTTCCAGAACATCCTTTATCATCAGGGAAGCCTGAAATGCGAAAATGTGTATATTGACGGGATCCGGATCTGATGAAAAAAATCGTCATTAATTTTATCATGACGGCTCTTTTGATCATTGTCCAGTACTTTTTATCGATCATTCTGATTTTTCAGATTGCTGCAAAAAGAGTCGGTGAGGCGTCGTCAGGTTTTAAAGATATTTTAATCGTCCTGATCTGGTTGGGAGGCTTGATATCCATTATTTATTTTTTTATTAAATTTCTTACCGGTATTTACAGATATAAAGAATAACAACATCACAAAAAAATAAACGTAGTATGAACACCATTTGGCAGGGAAGATTAGACGGGGCAGACTTGCTTTACCACAGAATATTCCAACGGGTAAAAGAAGAAAATAATTACGATCTTGTTTCAACTAAAGATTTCGTTTTACACGGGTTTGCTGTGGATGAGGGCGTTCGGCGGAATAAAGGGAGGCAGGGCGCTAAAGATGCCCCGGTTGTTATCCGTAAAAATATGGCTAATTTCCCAGTGATCCGTCCGGATTTTTCGCTGCTTGATTTTGGAAACATAATGTGTGAAGACGGAAGGCTGGAAGACGTGCAGCAAAAGCTTGCGAAAAATGTTTCCAAGGTATTGCTGAAAGGCGGAAAGTCTGTGGTGCTGGGTGGCGGTCATGAAGTAACATATGCACATTATCTCGGACTGAAGACGGCGTTCCCGGAGCAGAAAATCGGGATTATTAATATCGATGCTCATTTTGATAATAGAATGCCCGAGGATGGAGTAGGAGCAAGTTCAGGAACCGGTTTCTGGCAGATTGCCCAGGAAGGTGAAATCAATTCCCTGCACATTGGCATCCAGAGAAATTCAAATACTTTGAAATTGTTTGATACCGCTCATCAGTACAAAATGAAATACATCCTGGCCGATGAACTTTTCTTTGAAAATCTTCCTTCGGTTTACCAGAGAATCAACGATCTGCTGGAAAGTGTGGATTATGTTTATCTCACGATTTGTATGGATGTTTTCAATGCGTCGGTAGCTCCCGGGGTTTCGGCTTCTGCTTATAATGGGATTTTTGCCGATGCGGCATTTATGCATTTTTACAGGCATATCCTGAAAAGCGAAAAGCTGTTGGCGCTAGATGTAGCCGAAGTAAATCCGGCATATGATATTCAGGACAGAACGGCAAGGCTGGCTGCGACACTCGTTAACGAATGGTTTATGGTGTAAGACAGGATTTAACAATATTCCAATAGAAAAAATCATTATTTTATTTAATTCCAAGGAACAAAGTTTGTTGCTTATAAGATGCTTTTAACAGAGTAATAATTAAATTCGGCAGGGCTGAATTTAGAAACAGAAATTACATTATGGAACAATCAATTGAAAATAAACTTATCAAAGCAGATAAGGCATTTTCAGAATGGAAAAAGGTACCATTCGAAGACAGACAGAAACTCATTGCCAAAGCGGCAGAACTCCTGAAGAACAACGCGGAAAAATTCGGCACCATCATTACGAAAGAAATGAATAAGCCTATTTCACAGTCGGTTGCTGAGGTAGAAAAATGCGCTTTGATGATGGATTATTATGCAGATGCGGAAAATATTTTAAAACCTGAACACGTAGATTCTCAATATGCTTATTCAGAAATCCATTATGTTCCAAAAGGGGTTATCCTGGGTGTTATGCCGTGGAATTTCCCATTCTGGCAAGTGTTGAGGTTTGCCGTTCCTGCTATCCTGGCCGGGAACACCGTGGTCTTGAAACATGCTTCCATCTGCTTCGGCAGCGGAAATGCAATTGAGGATATTTTGCTGGAAGCCGGTTTTCCGGAAGGCGTATTCCAGAATCTTGAAATCGGGCACAAAGATGTGAGAGAAGTTCTTGAACATAAGGCCATTGCCGGGGTAAGCCTTACCGGAAGCGAGAAAGCCGGTGCTGAAGTCGCTTCGATCGCGGGTCAGAACATCAAGAAATCCGTTTTGGAATTGGGCGGAAGCGATGCATTTATCGTATTGGATGATGCTGATCTGGATGAAGCCGCGAAAGTAGGAGCCCTAGCCAGGCTACAAAATTGCGGACAGACCTGTGTCGCAGCTAAAAGATTTATCATCGATGAGAAAATAGAAGATGCTTTCCTTCCGAAATTTATCGAAGAATACAAAAAATTCGTTCCGGCAGATCCGATGGATAAGGAAACGAAAATTGCCGGGATGGCAAGACCGGATTTAGCGGATGACCTGGAAAAACAATTTGAGAAAGCTTGTGGAACATGGTGCCGAAATCATTTTACCTTTGGAACGGATTTCCGATAACGAATTTAAACCTGGTTTAATCCGTGTAAAAGAAGGCAATCCGATCCTTCAGGAAGAACTTTTTGGACCTTTGGGAATGGTGATGGTAGCTAAGAATGATGAAGAAGCGATACAGATGGCCAACGATATTCCGTTCGGACTTTCCAATTCGGTATGGACAAATGACAAAACCCGTCAGCTGCTTTTTATTGAAAACCTGGAATCCGGAACCGTAAACATCAACAGGATGACCAGCTCAGACCCGCGTTTTCCATTCGGAGGAACGAAGACATCGGGATACGGAACAGAGCTTTCTCTGTTGGCTTTAAAGGAGTTTGTGACAGCTAAAACGATTGTAGGTAATTAATTAATATTTTAATTAAACATAAAAACTCCCGGATTTCCGGGAGTTTTGTATTTGCAAACGGTTTAGCTTAATTAAACCGTAGTCAGTCTTAATGTATTGGTTTTTCCGCCTTCGTAAGATGGAGTCGCATTGATGTTGATTACGAAATCTCCGGCCTCTATATACCCGTGATTGTGGGTAAGCATATTTACCTGGATAATCGTTTCATCAGTAGATTTCTTCATATCGTAATAATATGCGTGAACGCCCCAAAGAAGGTTCAGCATGGTGATTACCCTCTTGTTACCGCTGTAAACGATAATATGGGAATTCGGTCGGTGTGCTGCAAGCTGGAAAGCTGTATAGCCTGAGCTTGTTAAAGTAACGATCGCCGAAACATTGGTTGTTTTCGCAATTCTTACCGCTGCAAGACAAACCCGGTTTGTAATAAACCTCTCATCGATGCAATTGAAATCTTTTTCGATCGGTTCGTTCTTGTGTTGGTAGAAATGGGTGGTTTCGATGTTTTTCACGATTTTTGCCATGTTTTCCACTACCTGAACGGGATATCTTCCCACAGAAGTTTCTCCTGAAAGCATTACGGCATCCGCTCCATCCAATACCGAGTTCGCAACGTCATTTACTTCCGCTCTGGTTGGTGTTAAGCTGTTGATCATGGTTTCCATCATCTGGGTAGCAATAATTACCGGTTTGGAATAGAATCTTGCCTTTTCTACCAATGTTTTCTGGATGGCAGGAACTTCTTCCATCGGAACCTCAACTCCTAAATCTCCACGGGCTACCATTACGCCGTCGCACTCCAAAAGGATCTCATCGATATTTTTTACTCCCTCCGGCTTTTCAATTTTCGCGATGATCGGCGTCTTGAATTTTCCGTTCGGGTGTTTTGAAATTAATTCTTTAAGATCGATAATATCCTGGGAGTGACGCACGAAAGAAAGTGCGATCCAGTCTACTTCCTGATCGAGCATAAAGTTGGCATCCTGGATGTCTTTTTCCGTTAAGGCAGGAAGTGAAACATTCGTATTCGGAAGGTTTACCCCTTTTTTAGAGCTTAGAGGCCCCCCTTGGATGGTTTTTGCTTTTACCGTATCGGTAAGGTTGGTTTCCGTTACTTCCAATACCAGCTTCCCGTCGTCGATAAGGATTCTTTCCCCTACTTTTACGTCCTGTGGAAACTGTTGGTACGTCATGTATACTTTGGTAGAATCTCCTTCGATCTTTTCATTGGTGAAGGTCAGGATGTCTCCGGGATTAAGGTATGAACCTTCCTTTACAACACCTACCCGTAATTTAGGACCTTGTAAATCCCCTAAAATTCCAACAGAGTAACCGTATTCTTTGTTGAGTTCTCTGATGATTTCGATATTTGAACGAACTAAGTCGTAGTCAGCGTGTGAAAAATTGATTCTGAAAATGTCAACACCTGCTTTCATTAACCCTAACATTACTTCCTTCGACGATGAAGCCGGACCAAGTGTTGCGATAATTTTTGTCTTCTTTAAATACTTATTCATAATACTGGATAATTTGATAAAGTTCTTCCTCAGAACCTAATATATGATCTTGAATAGGAAATACAAGATTTTCAGGGAGCAAAATTACGGAAAAATCAGGAAACTGTTCCGAACTATGCAAAATATATTGCACTTCTACCTGATTATTTAATAAAAATTTAATGTTTTCTTCTTCTGAAAAGAGCTCAGTCTGCAGTTTTTTCTGTTTGCTGTCTGCAGATTTATTGGAAATAAAAGTAAAACAGGTACGGGTAAACTTATGATAAGCCTCAAATCTTGGAAAATAATAGTCAAAATAATCCCCGGTCAGGACAACATCTTCAATCCTTCTGAAGGTAAAGCTGTTGATTTGATTTACTTTAAAAAAAAACTCATGATCCGGGATATGCTTTGCCAATCTTACCAACCCAATGGTAATATTTTCAAGTTCCGTATCGTCAAGGTCATAAAGTTTTTGGATTTCCAAGGATGTTTTCTTTTTTGTTTAAAATATAAAATGCGCGCTGGGCAGCTTTTTCTTCTGCTTTTTTCTTTGAAGTTTCAGTGGCGTTTGCGATTTTCTCCTCACCGAGCCATACATGGCAGCGGAAGACAATCGACTTATTCACCTGGATCTCTTCGCAGGTCTCGTACTTTATATTCAACTTCTTCTTCTGGCTCCATTCCAGCAGAAGGCCTTTGTAGCTTACAATTTTGTTCTCTAATTTATTAATTTCCGTCGGCGTCAGCAGTCTTTCCAGGATAATCCTTTTACAGGTATCATACTGGAAGTCCAGATAAACGGCACCGATTAAGGCTTCGAGTAAATTGCCGGAGATGTTTTCTCCCAACGCTACGGAATTCTGTTTCTGCAGCAGATCGGTAAGTTTCAGATCGTCTCCTAATTTATTCAGGTTCTTCCTATTAACAATTTTAGATTTCATCTGCGTCAGGTATCCTTCATTGGCCTGAGGATAGGTATGAAACAGATGACAGGAAATAATTGTACCCAAAACAGAATCTCCTAAAAATTCGAGCCTTTCGTAATTGCTGTCTTTTTTAGAAGAATTTTTCAAAGAAAAGGCTTCGCGGTAGAGGGCAACATTCTGTACTTCAGTACCCAGCATTTTAGTAAGCTCGGTACTGAGAAAGTAGTCTCTCTCCGTAAGCTGTCTTTTTCTTTTTTTGAGAAGGAATTTAGAAAAGTATTTCTGTAACTCCATTCAGTAAGTTTAGATTTTCTTAAATAGAACGCAAGCGTTATGCCCACCAAACCCAAAAGTATTACTCATGGCTACTTTTACATCTTTCTTCGCAGCTTCGTTGAACGTGAAGTTCAGTCTGCTGTCGATATTTTCGTCATCAGTAAAATGGTTGATGGTAGGAGGAACAATACCATGAATAATCGTTCCCAACGCAGCAATAGCCTCAATAACGCCGGCAGCACCCAACAGGTGGCCCGTCATTGATTTTGTAGAATTAATCTGAATGTCGAAAGCATGCTCGCCCAATAATTTCGAAATGGCATTGGATTCTGCGATGTCCCCTAATGGAGTAGAAGTACCGTGCATATTGATATGATCTACTTCATCAGCAGTTAGTCCCGCGTCTTCCATGCAGTTTTTCATTACGAGGTAAGCGCCCAGTCCTTCAGGATGCGGTGCCGTCATGTGATGTGCATCTGCACTCAGGCCTCCGCCTTTTAATTCTGCATAAATGGTCGCCCCGCGTTTTATGGCGTGTTCATATTCTTCAAGAACGATACATCCTGCGCCTTCCCCCAGTACAAAACCGTCGCGGTCTTTGTCGAAAGGTCTTGAAGCCGTTTTAGGATCATCATTTCTTGTCGAAAGCGCCATCATTGCATTGAAACCACCTACGCCGCTTGCGGTAACGGCAGCTTCAGAGCCTCCGCACACAATAACGTCTGCTTTTCCGAGCTGGATCAGCATTTTGGAATCAATTAACGCGTTCGCTGACGATGCACATGCGGAAACCGTGGTATAGTTCGGTCCGTGGAAGCCATATTCGATAGAAATATGCCCCGGTGTGATGTCGGCGATCATTTTAGGAATAAAGAAAGGGTTGAATCTCGGGATCTCCGTGTTGGCCCATCCTAAAACTTCGGTTTCGAAAGTTTCCAAACCTCCGATTCCGGAACCCCAGATTACGCCGACCCTGTTTTTATCTACCTGGTCTTCGATAATTCTTGAGTGTCCTACCGCTTCCCTTGCTGCTACAAGCCCCAGCTGGGTATTCCGGTCCATTTTTTTTGCTTCTTTCTTGTCGAAATGCTGCAGCGGATCGAAATTTTTTACTTCGCAGGCGAATTTGGTCTTAAAGTTTGTGGCATCAAAAAGAGTAATAGGAGCGGCTCCGCTCTCACCTTTTACAAGATTTTCCCAGTATTCTTTTGCATTATTTCCAATCGGTGTTATTGCTCCAAAACCGGTTACAACTACTCTTTTTAATTCCATAAACTTTGTTTAATTTCTTTTTTGTTGAAGAATATTATTTATTTACTACTTCTTCGATATAAGCGATAGCGTGACCTACAGTAGTAATTTTTTCAGCTTGGTCATCAGGGATCTGAATGTTGAATTCTTTTTCAAATTCCATGATAAGTTCTACTGTATCCAATGAGTCTGCTCCTAAATCGTTTGTGAAGCTAGCCTCTGGAGTTACTTCTGTTTCTTCAACGTCAAGCTTATCAGCGATGATAGCTTTTACTCTTGATGCAATGTCTGACATAGTAAATTTTTTTTTAATTGTTAGATGGTGCAAATATATAAAATTCTTTACGATAAAACATTTTTTTAGTCTTTTTTGTGGCCTGTAGGTACTTATTTTATGATGCGGAGGTTTAGTCTTTTAGTTTTCAGTTGTTTATATTTTGCCACTTGAAAGGCTGCTTGAGATTTGATCTCCGAAAGAAAATCCGGAAATACCGATGGCCGTCCGGCCTATTACACCCGAGCTGTTTCATTATTATTTTTCTTCCTATTTTCTTTGCGAAGCAACATTATCACTAGCTTTGCAGACTAATTTTTTAGCCCGTTATTTAGTTTTTACATTCATGAAAAAGATTTTCCATCTCCTGTTTCTCGCCTTTTCCGTATCTCTGTTTTCACAGGCCAAAGGAAAAGTGATCAAAATAAAAGACGGCGATACCCTCGTGGTTTTACTCTCCGACAACACCGAGCAGACCCTCCGCCTTGCCGAAGTCGACTGTCCGGAGAGCGGCCAGGCTTTCGGAAAGAATGCAAAACAGTTTACTTCCGACCAGGTTTTCGGGAAAACCGTGACCTTTTACAAAATTGGGAAGGACCGCTACGGAAGAGGTGTTGCCGGTGTTTTCTATGACAACGACAAATACCTCTCGCGGGAAATCGTAAAAGCGGGCTTCGGATGGTGGTATTTCAAGGCTTCTAAAAACACGGAGCTTCAGAAACTGCAGGATGAAGCCAAGGCTGGAAAGCTGGGCTTATGGGCCGATAAAAAAGCAGTAGCGCCGTGGGATTTCAGGAAAAATAGAAAGAATAAGGCAAAATAAATACACTCCAAATCATTTGATCTGGAGTGCAGTACGATGTGCGAAAGCATTTATACTTTCCTAATGTTCATCAACTATTGCAATAATACAGTGCGGAATAGAATGCTTAATTTTCAGCTTATGATCTGCACATGGCATCCCACGTGGTCCAGAAGTGCGCATTGATGGCTCCCGGTGCCGGGCTGGTGCTGTCTGCAACGATTCCTACCATGGAGGCACAGTTGGAGTTGCATCCGATCTGGTTTTTGCTTCCCTGCTGGGCCGGAATCTCTCTCCATGTTCCTGTAGAACCGCTTAACAGTTCCACTTTGATGTCAAAAATCCCTGAAAGATTTGGTGTCTGAAGCTGTCTGGTAGGATTGTCACTCGAAACCGTATCTTGCCAGTTTTCTTGCGAAAACGTTACCCTCCATTTTCCGATCATTTTAGCGGTGTCATTTTGGGGTGAAAGATATACCCAGAACTGGGCGCCTCCTCCTAATTTTAATTCTCCTGTTGAATTTGCATTGTAGCTTGTGTTTGCTTCCATGATGTCTGTTTTTAGTTGTTTGGTTATGCCAAAGTAACGCAGAAAAAAACATCCGGAACAGCGTGTAAATGACCAATTGTAAGATTAGGTGTTTGTACGGTAATACATCCGATTGATAAGTTGGTAGAAGTTTATGAAGAAAATCAGAAGCTGTATGAGCGGTTGCTGGAAATGTAGAAGGGTGGTGTGATTGAGGAGCTGGTGAGGAAAATATTAGAATTGACTTTTTATAATTGATGGTTGTTTTGTTGGACAGCTTTTATTTTGAGTAGATGGTGGTTTTTATGAGATTTTTAAACTGATCGGATTTAATAACTTTATTTTTTTTCAATATATTTTCTCAAAATGTCATATCGCTAAACAAAGTTTCATAAATTTAAAAAGTATGAGTTTAATGTATAAATTATGAAAATAGGATATGCCTGGGTCTCAACCCAAAACCAAACTTAGATTTACAAATTGCAGCTCTTGAAAAAGCAGGCTGCGAAAAAATTTACCAGGAGAAAATTTCTGGGACAACAAAAAATCGTCCGGAGCTTGATAAGATGATCGAACAATTCCGGAAAGGTGATGAACTTTATGTTTGGCGACTTGACCGATTAGGAAAAAACCTGAAAAATATTATTGATCTGGTTTTAAATTTAAGTGATAAAGGTATTATTATAAAAGGTATAACCGACGAAATAGATACATCTACTGCAAATGGCCGACTCTTCTTAAATCTGATGGCATCGCTTGCTGAATATGAACGGGAATTGATCCGGGAGAGAACCAATGCCGGTTTACAATCTGCCAGGGCAAGAGGTAGATTAGGAGGAAGACCGAAAGGGTATACTCAAGAAACAATTTCAAAACTTTTGCTTTTACGTAATATATACAAGGATGTCACGAAATGACCGGAAGAAATTTATAAGCCGTTTGGATGACAAGGGCGACATTTTACAGGTATGCTATAATCATCCGGATGAAGAAATAAAAAAATGACAGTAAAAAATAATAATTAAATTAGATAAAAATTAATACCCTACATAAATGAATTACGGCATAATTGATAATCTACCAATTGATTACCAGTTTAGTACAAAATCAAAAAAAGAGCTTGAACTTTACGGTGAGTGGTTTTATGAAAATAAAGATAAAAGAATTTATGAGTTATTTAGAGCAGTTAGTTCAACAGTGGGATTTGAAGGTTGGATTTCAGACTTTACATCTAATTCTTTAAAGGAACTTGGAACTTGGTTAAAACAAAACGTGGAAATCGAAAAAATTCCTGATGATGATTATAAGAAAAAAAGAGCCGAAATTCCCGATTATATGGAACTGAAAGATTGGGATCTAACTAATAAAACTAGGTCTTTATTAGTAGATATTGGAATATATTTTGGAGAAGTGTTTATTCATACATACTCTCAATTGAACTGGGAGCAATATTTTTCTACAAGAAAAAAAGACAATGACCAAGGGCATATGGTTATTAAAATGTCAAATAATATTCTTAACCCAATATGGATAACATATATTATTGGATTAGGTCTCGCAGATAATATAAAAGATAGATTTTGTCTGATCAATTCCTTTGAAACTTGGAAAAAGTATATTTAATCCGCATTAAAATTGATGCGGATTCATGAGAACGCAATTAATTAGAATATAAATCAAAATTTATCACTTTGGTCTCCAATGAGATATCATTTCAATATCTACTTCTGTAACAATCACTATTCTTCTGAGTAATAAATCATTATAGCTAAACATTCAAGCAATGATTTTGTAAACATTTAACCATAATAAATTAATTAGCTAGAAGTTCTGGAAGATTGAATCCAAGAATATCCCGGAAAGGTAACCATGATTATGATCAATTCCGGAGTTGCTCAAAAAACTTATTTGCAGAAAATAAAAATTAAAAGCTAGTCTTACAAAACGATTAATAAGTACTATTGTAATTTTGAATAAATTGCTGAATGTTTGATGGATTCCATAAACTTGAAAATTAAATAATGAGAAATAATATTTGTCTGAAAACCTGCTATTTTAGTGCCTTTATAATTGTTTTTTCGGGGATCATTTTTTCTTGTTCGACAGCAAGATTTTCACAGAATAAAATTCCGTATAAGACAGACTCTCTATATGTTGAAATTGAGAAATTAGGACAAGAACTTACTTTAAAGAATAAAGTTCCCGGAGTAGCAGTAGCCGTGATCCGTGATGGAAAAATCGCCTGGATAGTTGTGAATACACGATAGCAAGTATGATACATTTTTTACCATTTATAGTTGGCCTATTATTGTGTTTGAAAATAACTAATTAAGGATAAATTTACATTTACATAAAAAATCCCTAGTAACAATCAGACATTAAATGCTATACTAAAATCTTATTTTAGGATAATTTACAAATTTGAAAGAAAATGACTTTCTGTGATCTTTAGGATTTATTAAAAGATATATATATATGAAAAATATTCGAACGCTAATTTAGCGTCGACATTTTTTCATCATTTGTGTTTTTTAGTCTCTCAATCGAGAGACTTTTATTTTATCTCAGTTTGTTATTTTAATAGATTAGTTTTCCGTTGATGTAAAATTAAAAACCAAAATAAATTTCATAAAACGATTATCTTGTCAAAATTAGCTGTGATTAAAAATAATCAGCTGGCGAGTTTCAGGAGACTGGATCCGTAAATATCCGAAATAATGATAATTACTTATCTTCTACTTTTTAAAAAATTTTTAATGACTACACTATTGATTCTTTATTAAAATCTAAGTAACCAGTTATGATGCAGAAGGATAAATATTTATTAGAATTTATCAAAATAAAAAGTTCAAAATGTGGTGACACGTATATATGCAAAGGAAATTCAATTCCTGGTTCATATATATTAGGTCATTTTTTAACCATTTTATCTGATAGAGAACCACATTACTTGCTAGAGGAAATACAATTAGCAATGAATAATAGGCAATATGAGGAGTATTACTCTCCAGATGGAGCTATACACATCACAATTAAAATAATTCCACCAAATATAGAGATTGATGATTTTAAAATGAAACTCTCAGAAATGAAATAATTACTGGATGAATGGATCTATTTTGTTAAGAGTTAATCTATCAATTATAGATCTCACAAAACGATTGCTTATATATCTCTTAAACGATATTTTTTAAAATTCGATTTTTATCTTAATAAATACTGAACTAACAACTTAATTAATTTAATGTTTCCAGATAATCAATCATTTCGGGATAAAAATCTGATATACTTTTGTATTTGCTTTTGTTTTGACTGTATTTATTGAAAAACAAATTAATTTTTTTAAAGTATTTAAAATGTTTTGACTGATTTTCGACTTCCTTTAATTCTGCTGCTGGACCATATTTTTCACCCATTATTTTCGATACGCAGACCCTGACGATTAATTCGTCAAGTTCATTTTCCCATTCTCTTTCTTTAAGCTGTTCCCCTTGTGCTGTAACTAAAAAAATGTTCTTTATCTTACTCAATCTTTCCTTATATAACGGAATAAAATCACGAAGATATAAATGAGAGACTTCGTGAATTACTACATTAGATAATGGTATGAAGGTTACCTTCGAATCATTAGTCTGAACAATATTTTTATCTTTCAGATAGGCGAGCTTAAATAATTTTTTTCCTCGGAAGCTTTTATCATCAATTGAAATGGCATTATTGCCCAAGTTGTTTAAAATATCTATAAAAATGATGATTTCTCCTTTGGTGGGTTTATTATAATATTTCTCAACATCATCTAACAGGTCGCTTGCAATAATTTTATCTCTAGCAAATTCTATAATTTCGGCGTAATCTGTCTTATGAGCTTTTAAGAATTCATCTACTTTACAATCTCTATAAAAAGCATTAAATTTTTCTAAAAAAATATTAATTTCTGAGCTGCGCAATTGATTATCTGAGTATGGGATTTTTAATTTGAATGGATATTTATCAGATAGATACAAACCTATACTCGAAAGATCATAGCCGTCCCATACTTTAAGATTTCTGTACCAATCTATTGCTTTATGATTTTTACAATCTGCAAAGTACTGATTGAACTGTTTGTAATAAATTGATGGAGTAGGCTTGGTATCTAGAGTATCCATTGTTGCCAAAGTATAGAAAATACTTATTGCTTCAATTCTATGATCAATTTTTACACTAATGTTTTTTTGACCAAACGAATTGATGTGGATCAGTAAAAAGAGGATTAATATCTTTTTCATGGCTATTTCCTGTAATAGATTATATTTTTAATTTATTTTCATCAGATGTTTTTAAATCATAAAATTTTAAAGCAGCTCCTACTATAAGACATTTTAGATAACTCTTTTATTACATAAGGTAGATTATATTTAATAAAAATCTGACAAAACATTAGTTCAGATATTTCTAATAATATCACCTTGTAAAAAACTCACCTTGATAAAAATAATAATCTAATAAGCTCCAGGGGTCTTGGATCGGATATATCCAGGATAGCACATAAAAATGGTTACCGGTTCCGGAGCTCTTAAAGATATATGGCTACAGGCATAAAAATTAAACACGAATCTCACAAAACAATGTTTAAAACAAGTAGGCTGTCTTTTATGAACAGCCTTCTTTTCGATTATAACTTAAATAACTACTTTTCGAGATCTATAAACTCTATTTTTTTGCATAATTAATAAACCCACCATCGACAACGAGTTCTGTCCCCGTAATAAAACTTGCATGGTCTGAAGCTAAAAATAATATTGCTTTTGCGATCTCGTCTGGTTCAGCCAATCTTTGCAATGCGGTTGAAGATGCAAAATGATCAAGTAATTGTTCGGACGCAGCTGATAATACTAATTCTGTAGCGACTGGACCTGGACTGACAATGTTAACACGAATTTTTCTACCTGCTAATTCGTTTGCGGCAACCTGAGCTATCTTATTTATCGCTGCTTTTGAGCCTGAGTATACGCTTGTATTAAGGGTAGCAAGACTTGCTGAACCTGAAGAAGTGAATATAACCGAAGAGCCATCAGCCAAATAGGGCAGCAACTTTTGCAAAGTAAAATAATGGCCTTTAACATTGGTGTTGAATTGCTGATCAAATTCTTCTTCAGTAGTTTCGGTAATTGGTTTAAGTGTTATTATGGCAGAATTTAATAAAAGTACATCTATACTGATGCCCGCTTCTGCGATGGCTTTTTCCAACGAAGCAACACCTGCCAGAGCGGAAGCATCAGCAACAATAGTTTTTAGATGAGGATTGTCAATCCGTTCAGCAGCTGCCTTCAAATTTTTTTCGTTTCTGCCGGTTATCCAGACATTTGCCCCAGCACTAATAAATTTTTTTGCAGTAGCAAATCCGATCCCGGTAGTGCCACCACAAATTACTACATTCTTTTTTGTAAAGTTCATTTTTTGAAATTTAATAGGTCAAAGGTATTTAAATGAAGTTATTTTAAGTTACTTTGTAATTAATAATAATGGTAACAAAAAAATAACTAAGTAATGTTATGATGCAATCAGAAGAAGACCAGGTATATGTACGTAAGCAAATATTGAGATCAATCCAAGACTCCATGTATGTGTTGGAAGGCAAATGGAAAGTTTCAATTATCTCTTCTCTCTGTTGTTTTAATAAAAGACGATTTACTGATATTTCAAATGATATCACAGGAATTTCAAATAGGATGTTAAGTAAGGAACTCAAAGAACTTGAGACGAATAATATAGTAAAGAGAAGTATCCTGGATACGCGACCAGTAACAGTGCAGTATGAGCTTACAGAACATGGCAGAACCCTTCAACCGATCATGAAAAATCTTGCAGAATGGGGATTGCTGCATCGCAATGAAATTATTGGTAATAGGCCAAGCAACCTATAAATATAATAAGATTTGTAGTGTAAATCGTATTAAAACACAGATACTTAAACTTAAAAAAGTAAGTATAGATGAATTAAAGCTAATTAATATATAATAGGAACTAATGGATCTGATCAATTAGTCTCAAAAAACGATAATCACTTATCTTCTACATTATTAAAAATTTTTAATTTTAATGACTATACAATTGATTCTTTATTAAAGTCTAAATAACCAGTTATGATGCAGAAGGATAAATATTTATTAGAATTTATCAAAATAAAAAGTTCAAAATATAGCGACACATATATATGCAAAGGAAATTCAATTCCTGGTTCATATATATTAGGTAATCTTTTTACCACTTTATCTGATAGAGAACCACATTACTTGTTAGAGGAAATACACTTAGCAATGAATAATGGGCAATATGGGGAGTATTACTCTCCAGATGGAGCTATACACATCACAATTAAAATAATTCCACCAAATATAGAGATTGATTATTTTAAAATAAAACTCTCAGAAATGAAACAATTACTACATGAATGGATTTATTTTGTTAAGAGTTAATCTATCAATTATAGATCTCACAAAACGATAATAAAATCAGTAGAATACTTATGGTGAATGATAATGATACCAAGCGTCTTTCAAGACTTACCGCAATCATAACACAGCTTCAGACAACAAGACTTGTTACAGCGACAAATTTAGCTGAAAAGTTTAGCGTAAGTGTAAGAACAATATACCGAGACATCAGAGCATTAGAGCAGGCAGGTGTTCCGATTTTGACGGAAGGTGGCAAAGGTTATTATATGATGGATGGCTATCGATTACCACCTCTCATGTTCACAGAAAAACAAGCAAATGCATTAATTCTTGCTGAACAATTGGTTTTGAAAAATAAAGATCAATCTTTTGTTAATGATTATTGCGATGCAATTGACAAAATAAAGGCAATATTAAAAGAATCTGCAAAAAGCAAGGCTAATTTATTGGGAGATCGAACCCGTTTTGATCAAAATATAAATAGGGAGCGGAGTAGTAATTTTATATCTGAATTACAATATGCGCTGACTAACTTTTTACTCATCAGTATCGACTACGTAAACAAAGATAATTTATCATCAAAACGTACTGTTGAGCCGTTTTCTTTAATCAGTACAACAGAAAACTGGTTACTTATTGCTTGGTGTCGGTCGAGAAAAGAATTTAGATATTTTCGATTAGACAGAATATCAAAAATGGAAGTGCTGGCAGAGAAATTTGAACCTCATAAAATGACTTTACAAGAATATTTTGATAAATTTTATTAGCTCACTTTAACCCCTGACATTAGGCTGTCACAACCCTACTTTATCTTTGCTCCAAGTTAATACGTAATAAATTTTCAAAATGGAAAAAAGAACAATTGACCCTTGGGTATGGGGTAAAAACACGAACTCAGCACAAGCTGTAGAAGTAAAGAATGCAGAAGGAACGCTTTACTGTTCAGGACAGGTTGCATTAGATGAAAATGGTGTTCCCAGTAGTGCGGATATGAGAAGCCAACTTATACAAACTATTGCTAATTTAGAACAACTCATCAGTGAATCTGGTTATGAATGTAAAAATATTGTTAGATTAAATGTGTACACAACCAACACTAATGATTTTTTCAACACTTGTATGGATGTTTATGTGCCATTTCTTATGAAATATGGAATACAACAAGCTACAACTTTACTGGAAGTGAAAGGACTTTTTGCAACTTTGACAGTTGAGCTTGAAGCAACGGTTGTAAAGTAGTTGCTTTAAGTTTAGATTGAGAAAATCATAGAAATCAAATGTCATTCAACTATTTAAAGTTAAGTGACTTTTTTATGAAAGAATAATTTGATTCGACTAAAGTTTGAGACTTAAAATGTGGAATTTATCTTTTAGGAGTAATATTTGTTTTAATAAACCCTAAAACTAAAAAATAATGAAAAGTAAATACTATGTTATTGTACGTTTTGAAATAGAAAGTAAGGATTTCGAAATCCTTTACTCGCTTATTAAAAGCTTTTTTAAAAAAGAAGTAAGTATAACTCCAGGCTTTCTATCTTCTCGTATTCTTAGCAACGAAGATAAATCCAAGATCGTTAACTACGCAATCTGGGAGTCGAAAGAGGCATTTGAAAAGTTTGCTGAAGAAACTGTCTCACAACCCGAAATTTCAAAAAAAATTGCATTGTTTAATCCGAGTAGAGAAACTTTTTTTGAAGTGGATTATTTTAACAATCCATATTAAATAATCACAAACGATTATATTTTAAATTCTTTTTCTGAAAACAAATATCAAATATATTGATTATGTAATGTATATAATTTAATTTTTAAGAGATATAATATTGAAGAAAAAAAATTGTTTAGATTACAGATAATATTTAAGTCTCACAAAACTATTCGATGAAAAATAAAAAGCTACTCTATATAACATCTTTTCTATTCTTAATAGTGTTTCTTTTGTGTTTTATTTTAATACAGATAGAAGTGAGAAATGTATATATTGATATTATTTACTCAGCGGTTATCTTATCAACTATGGTTACTATTGTAGCTTTATTTTTTAATCTAATACTAAATCTAATAGATAAATCTAAAAAAATGATCAAATGCAAGAAAAGCAAATACTTATAGATTATTTATCTCAAATTGGATTTTCAAATGAAAGTGCAACACTTTATGTAAATAGTTTATTAAAGAATCCGGAAGAATCTACAGGGCTTAAAATTGCAGCAATTCTAAATATTATAAAGTTTACTCTAAAGCTAAATACACCTGAACTCAAAACTTTAGAGTTAACGATTATCTTGTAAAAATTAACCGGGATAAAATTAATCAGCTGATTCGCCAGCAAAATAAAATTTAATTTTAGCCGTATAAATGACTTTACGAATATCATATTGTTTTGATTGACGCAATATGTAAATGTGGCAATCACTAGCAATATAATAAGACCATATGCAAATTAGAAAAGACACACCAGTTAAACTAAAAACTTTTTTAGGTACGGTGAAATCTTCAAAGAAAGTTGAAGAACGAGAAAATTATTGGAAATTAATCGGAGAACGAGGAAAAGTTATAGACGATACCGAAATTAATGATGGAAGAGTTCTAGTCTTATTTAGTAAAAATCTCAATGAATTCAAGGTTGAAAATCATAATCCTATCAAAAATTCTTTGTGGATTAAAAAGTCAGATTTGGAATTAGATCATTATTAAATATATGTTGCTGAAATAGAATTTACTGTACATTTATAAGGCATATTTGTCGCTAATTCGAGATCGTCTCACAAAACGATTGCTATTAATAGTAATACAGGCTGAGTAAATCAGCCTGCTTATTTATTCATTAAAAATTCTTGGAGAAAATAGCTATTTCATCTGCTTTATTACTTCTGCAAAAATACCATGTCGCCGTTTCGATTATAGACCATTATTTTAGCGATAAAATCTGCCCGCTCTTTTCCCTGAATCATTTCTATGATCTGAAGCGCAACATCAATTCCGGAAGTGATACCTGATCCGGTAATATATTTTCCATCATTTACGAACCTTACATTCTCTTTTACTTCTATCCCTTTAATCCCCTTCAGAGCAGAAATAGCGGCCGGATGCGTGGTGGCCTGCCTATTGTTGAGAAGACCCACATCAGCTAAGTATAAACTTCCTGTACATATGGATCCTGTCATTTTGGTATTTTTATTCTGAGTAATCATCCATTTATTTAAGGATGAATTGGTAATTGCAAGGTTACGTACAATATCCGGAGCGGCTCCCGGTACAAGCAAAATGTCTGTCTGCGGTGCGTCTTCGATGGAATATTGTGCTTTTATCTGCAAAATCTCTGATTCAGTCTTGATATTTCTGTCCGGTGTAGCAGAGATCAGGAAGATTTCAAAATTTCCACCCATCCGGTTCGCTTTGACGAAAACATCCAGGGGGCCACTGAGATCCTGTGCTTCTACTCCCTCATAGGCCAGGAATCCTACTTTTATTTTTTTCCCTTCTTCGAAATTCAGTTCTGTCTTTCCGGAACCCTGGGCACTGATATGGATTGATATCATCAGAGATGACAATAATAAGACGATTGTTTTAATTTCTAGTAATTTGTTCAGACTTTTTAAAAACATGATAAAGATTTATTAATACTTCCACAAATTTAGAAGCCTGGGCAAAAATTCACATTATACTTTTGCCGCGTTTTATTGTACTTTTAAAGCAGTGAACTTAGAAAAAATAATAAGGAAAGAAGTGATCAGACGTGCTTCAAATTTTATTTTTAAAGCATTTCTATTCGGAATGCCTGCGGTGTTTTACCGGTAAATTTTTTAAAGAATCTGTTAAAATAGCTATCGGTTTCAAAACCCAGCTCCCATGCTACTTCCTTCACAGTAACATCAGACCAGTACAGAAGTCTTTTTGCTTCTATTAACAATCTTTGATCAATCATTTCTTTCGGAGTATTACAGCCTGCCTTTTTTACGGTCTGTGTAAGAACTGCCGGTGTAATATTCAATGCATCGGCATAAAATTTCACCTGATGATTATCTCTATAATGCTTTTTTAAAAGCTTTTGAAAATCTTTAAAAACATCTTTATTCCCGGCATCTTTTAAATCAGAATTTTCAATCAATTTTGCACATTTGATAAGCAGTATATCCAACAGGCATTTAATGACTTCCGGATCCTTATCAGGCATTTTATAGTTTTGAATGATTAACTTTATATACTGGTCAAGATCATCCATATTACCGTCAGAAAGCTTTAAAGAAGTTTGGGTAAAAACAGTTTCCGTATGTAATCTTAATTTTTTATCCTGTCCATATAAAAATTCAGGAGAGAAAGCCATTGAAACGATCTTGCAATCTTTGAGATCGGTATGGATATGTATTTGTTCTACATTTAGGATTAAGATTGCCGGTGCGTGGATAAGATCATAGGTTACATCTACAAAATCAGGAACCTGGCCTTCGTAAAGAAAGCTAAGGCAATAATAATTGTGCCTGTGAGGACTGGTACTAGCTGGACGCGAAGGCTCTTTAAGGTCTTTACAATATAGAAAGAAATGATCCTGACCTTCTTTTGTAAAGTCAATATCGTATTGAGGAATTTTTATATTCATGGAAAATTAATTGGTCATAATACAGTTGTATTTTCTTCAGTGATGGATAGAATATTAATTTCAAATATTCCAAAGTGATTTGCAATTTTAGTATAGTCTCCTAAGTTAAGATAATTTTAATGAGATTTACGATCTGATGTCTGCCTTTCGATTAATAAATATCTGTGATCTATTTGTTTATAACCATAGAAAATAATTTCAGGTAATACCTATATGTTATCGGTTGCCTGATTTAATATATATATATATATATATATATATTATTTTCTGATTTAAGTTTGTTTTATCAATATTCTTACAAAATTTCTCCAAACTTTTACTATTTCTTTAAAATCTGCTGTAGGTATTGTGCCACCTGGTACAATATTAGGGTTTGCATTATATTTATCGACATCATGATAAAATTTAGTATCAGAATAACCTATTCGTATCATTTGTAATCCTTGTGTAGGAATAAAAAATCGTGTGATTGTGGGGTGGCAGCAAGTCTAAGATCAATTGCTGTTAATAGATCGTCACAGCTAGTTATACTTCTAAATTCAAAAAGAATAGCATTTAAAGATGGTCTAATCGAAGATATGAATTTAAATCCGTATTATGAATTTTTTTAATTCCAAAGCTTATTTGATAGTCTGTTATAATACTCATAATTTTTATATAATTTTTGGCCAACATGTTACTATTGCATTATGATAATCTAGATTTGCACCACCATTTCCTTCTCTAATACAACTAACCACCTCTTGATTATCACTCGTAATTCCTTTGTATTTATTAGCTTCCCAATATAAAAAATTATTAGGTAGAAAATAATCTCAAAAATGAATGCTTTTTCTACAATCGAAGTGGCAATTAATTGGCATCTAAAAATAAAAAACCTGTAAATTATCAATTTACAGGTTTTTATGTGGAGTTGGAGGATGTCGAATGATTTCTGATTATCAATTTGTTGTGTTTAAATTTAAACTTTGCTACCACCTTTGCTACCACCAAATAAGTGAAAAAATATTGAAAGACCAGCAAATCTTGAATTCAATTTTTCGTAGTGCCAATCTTGTAGAACACGTATAGTTTAAATTTAAATGATTGATTAAAAAATCATAAAGTTTTTAATGAAAAGTTATTTTAAATATCCATCAAATGAATAGTTTCATTATAGTTAGTTCTCAATAAAGATTCAACATACATTTTACTCCAAAATGGATGTATTATTAAAGTAGATTTTCCTTCAGCTGACTCTATACTGTATAAATTGTTTCTTCTAACCAATCTACTTGAATATTTATTCGCAATTAATTTTCCGAGATAATCATCAAAAAAATGGTGCCAATAATTTTGACTGTAATTAAGGTTTACTAAATTATTATTACTTAATTGAGCTAGATCTAATGCGAATCTCCAATTCAACATAAAATGGTGATTCTGATTATAATATTCTCTTAAACAATCGTAACATGACGTGAAGCAATCATTACTATGTGATTCTTTTAGAAGGCTATTGAAAATATTACCGTCTGGAAGTAGGTTATTTATAAAAACCTTTTGTGATATTTCGGGATCTGATTTTCCATTCAGATAATTTGTATAACCAGCTCCGTTGTCTGCTGTTTCTACAATAAATATTTCATGAGAATTTGTATCAGGAGAAATTCTGTAGCCAAGATTAAATTCGGAATTTTCAATATCTAACTCCTCGCAAATGGATTTTCGAACCAAATATCCCCATGAAAGAAAGATTGCCTTTTGATAAATATCCTTTGGATTTAGATCAAGCTCGGAAGGAATTTCTATAAGTTGTAAAGCTAAAACTCCTGTTTTTTGGGTTGCTAATAAGGCATAGTTATCTTCATTATCAACTTGAGTTTTTATATCCGCTAATAGATCTTTTACAACCCACCTTTGTGTATTTCTGATATTACCCAACTTAAATAGATCTCCATTGTTATCATTTATTTGATGGACAATACCTTCATCAGGAATAATGTTCGAAGAAATTAAAATATTATTTATTGATTCTTTACAATTGAGATTAGAATTTGGATCTAAGCATACTTCACCAGCTCTCGAATTGAATTCAAATCTACCATCAAAATCTTTGAAGGGGACAGTTTCATCTACACAATATCCTTTTGGAGAAATAACTTTTAGATCTTCTAATACATTTTTACATTGAATACACTTACCATTTATTGGTTTCTCAGAATAAATTGTTTTACAATCAATACATCGACTAACTCCAATTCTTATACTATGTGATAAATCATCTTCAACAACCGAATTAAACTTTGTCTTATATGACACTATCCCTACACTTTTTAAGATACGCTTGTCTTTAACAATCTCACTACCTGGTGCAAATTCGGAAATTGATAAACTTAGATTTCTAGAGACTGTATTTTCCGCAGGTAATTTATTTGGCTTTTTTTCATATAGGGATCTAACCTGTGTTGGGAAACCAAACATTGGTAAAATCCCTGCATTTGCTAGTTTTTCACTTAAATCTTCTTGAGGAAAATCGATCTCATTACTACAAATATTATCTATTTTTTCCGGAAGTGTTTTGATAAAGTTTTCATAAATTTCTTTTGAAGTATACGGAATTTTTGACCCCTCTATAAAAAAAGTAATGACTTCTAGAATGCTATTTTCATTTTTCGATATATACTCTGTTATTTTTGTGTTGTTATTCTTCCAATCCCAATCTTTACCGAAATTACCGTGAACATTGCTGGATCTTACATCCAACTCTTTAAACGCACGATGTAAAACTTCTTTATTAATAAATCTCAAAAGGATTTGTTCTCTACTCATCTCTAAATACGGATCTGATGGGGTAGACGAAACCATTCTGTGTGACTCGTTGTAGTGTGTCTGATCATGAGAATTTCCTTTTGCGATTGTCAATGCGATTGAAACAGGACTACCCCGACGCCCAGCTCTTCCTACTCGTTGTTGATAATTGAATCTTTGAGGTGGAACATTTCCCATCATAACTGCGGTTAACGATCCAATATCTACACCAGCTTCCATAGTAGTTGTTACACTTAGTAAATCGATTTCTTCAACTAATTTATTTTCAGATTTTAAAAATCTGCCTTGAAATAGTCTTTGTCGCCGTCTTCCTTCATTTGAGTCAGTTTGTCCAGATAGTTCTTCACAATGAAGTCTCCTGTAATCATAATCAATGTCACTTACTAAATGTAAGTAGTAGTTCCTGTCTAAAATATTTTTTATTTCAAATGATTCAGCTTTAATTAATGTATTATTACAACAGTTAGTACAAACATTTTCAAAATTAATAAGTTGGATGTTATTACAAGTAGTACATCTAAATGTAACTGTAGATTCATTATTTAGGACAAAATTCAAGTTTTGCCCGGTTAAAACAAAATTATCTAATCTATTCAATTTGTTATCCTTTAGTAATTCTAAAAAATCAGATTTAAACGGATTTTTATAACCATTGAATTTTAAACAAGCTCTCGCATATTTCCAAACTTTTTGTGGTAAGGATGTAAAGTTAGAAGAAGTACTTGTTTCAATACGATATGCTTCACCAAGTAATTTAATACAATTGATAATAAACTCATCAGAATACTTTGGATGGGATTTGAATATTGGTTTGACAAAACCTATGTTTAGCGATTCAAAAGATCTTCTGTTTCCAGAGAGCAAACTAATTATAATTTCATCACCTAATGACTTTTTAATGTTTGCGAATAAACTCTTATCTACAAACTCTTTAAAAAAATTCACTGAGAAATCTGCTTCATTGTACCAAGGAATTTCGTTGGAAGTGCGAGTTAACGAATCTTTTGGACCACCAGGATTAACACCTTTTTGAAGTAATTCGTAAGCAAGTTTTTCTACCAAAGTTGCTATTGATGTACCACTTTTTTGCTCAATAGAAATGTCATTTTTAATTTTCTTTTCTTGTTCTATATTAGTTTCGTCATCTAAGTAATCTGAAATCCTGTCGAATATTTTACCGATATTTGAATATTCACGAGAAATTTTACGCAGATTTTTTTTATCATCTTTATCTATTGTGCCATTTAAGTACTCATATAGTAAATCGTAAATTGAAGTGTCATCACCAATTTTTTTAAGTAATAATGATCTGACTAAATCTTTATAATGATCTAACTCTATTCCAGCAGATAATTTTGCGGCAGATTGTCTACTATCTGAAAACAGTACTAATTTCGCATTATCTGGGTTTTTTTTTACTAATCCCCGCATTAAACTATCTGCCATTAATTGATTAATTTTCTGAACACCAGTATAATGTCTGTGAATTGGAGTTAATGAGTTTTCATCAACCTTATCTTGTCTCACATTTGCACCACAACAAACACATGTGTTGGGATATTTTCCTTTATAAGTGGAATCTACCTTAAAAACCAGAGCATTTGAGTCTAATCTAGAGTAATCCCATTCATTCTTATCATAATAGATTTTGCCTAATTTCCAATTCTCAATTTCATTTATATCGTCTTCCTTAATCTTATTATGGACATTATTGTATATAACTCTATTAACAAAATTTTCTTTTTCGATAGATGTATCTTGAAGTAATTTATATTTTTTATCAATTTTAATATCCGTTTTATTCAACCAAGAATTTAAAAATATTTCACCGCATTGGCGACAGTTTAATAATTCGAGTATTGCAGAACCACAAGCACACTTAGATTGAGGTCTCTTATATAATTTTCCAATATTACGATCAAGAAACCTAAATTCACTACTGACTTCTGAACAGTTTGGATTTGAACAAGCCCATAGACCATCAATATTTCTAAAAAATAAGTGTGCTCTAATTGGTTGTAAAGTATTGTTATTTCCATCTTTCAAAATTGTTAATGATTCTAGAATGTTTTCTAAAGCAAATAGGGAATCTTGTAAATTGTCATTAGGAAACAGTTTTTGAGCAATTTTATCGGCTTCTGTTGGTGTTTTCAAAATAAACCGTAACCTCTTTAATAATTTATACTTTTCGAAAATTACATTCAAACTATCAACGTTCAAGTTTTGTAATTCGTGAAAATCTTTTGCAATAATTTCAGGTAAAATCTCTTCATCGAAATCTTTCTTTCCATCTTTAACGATTGTAAATCTGTCATCTACCTCATTTTCTTCTATGCCGAAAAATCCGGAAATAAATTTTTTTACTCTAGGTGTATCCTGCATAGATGCACTCGAACATAAAAACTGTATTTGTTTTGAATTAGGGCTTAATCCTAAACGATTCAACAATAATCTTAATAAATAGGCTACTTCAGTTCCACTAGTTCCCCTATAAGAATGGAGTTCGTCAACTACTAAATGAAACACATTCTCTTCTGATTGTTGTAACCATTTTTTTGTTTCATTAAAGATATTTTCCTCATCTTTTCTCATGAGAATTATATTCAACATACTATAATTAGTTATGAAAATATCTGGTGGGCTGTCTTGAATTGACCATCTATCGCATAACTCAATTTCAGGTTTGTCTCTGTTTGGAATATCAAGTAAGTAATCGGAAGAAATATTTTCATCTTCAGCCATTAATTCCTTTAATGAATTCCATTCCTTATCTAGCTCTTTTAGATTTTTCTTATTTTTTTCAATAGTTTTAGAATTTGTTCGATCTCCAGATGTTGGGGTTGATCCTGTATATCTTGCAAAGGTTATATAATCCTTATCCAAATTACTGTCAAACCATGATATCACTTCTGTAGTAGATAGTGATCGGCGTAATCTTCTCATTTGGTCTTCAGCCAGCGCATTTAGAGGATATAAAATAAGTCCTCTTATTGCATTTGATGAATTGTGGTTCGAATTTTTATTTTTTATTTTTTCCTCTAGGATATCATACAATAGAGGAAACAAAAAACATTCAGTTTTTCCAGATCCTGTTCCTGTTGTAACAATTAGATTTTTCCTATCCACAACAGCAGTTTTCAGTGATTCGTATTGATGAGAATACAACTTACTTTTAATACCATTGTAATTAGGGAAAAGACCTTGTTCAGCAAAATCGGCAAATGTAGCGTCTATTTTGAGTTCGTGACAGATATTCAGAATAGTATCATATTCATTGTATTTGGGAGTAAATTCAATTATTGGATGTTTGGTAATTGTATCGTCAATACTAAACAACAAATTCCTTTCATCTTCTATCTTTTTATTGCTGAAAAACAAGCTTGTATCAATATATTTTTGATAGGCTTCCCTTAAATCCGTCCAAACATTAAATAAATTTTCTCTCATACTAATTCATAATTTAGTTTTAGTCTCTTTATGATGTGCACAAATTGTTTTTTGTGAATTTTAAATTTTCTCTTTTCAGGAAATTTTCCTGTGTTAAGAATATGTATTAATAAAACCGTTTTGAAAAAAAAGTTTGGATAATTAAAATAAGGGTCTAAAATTAATTCGCCATTGTTTTCAACATACTTTAAGTAAACTTTGTTTGAGTTTGATAAAATGATCATTCTGACTTTTTCCTGTTCTTCTAAATTGATTTTGTAATACTTAATTCCCCATTTAAAAATATACTTGTAATAATTATCATTGAAAGGATATATTTTGTACAGAGAGTAACCGTCACTGTAGGTGTTAGATTTACACCATTGGTTTTTTATAAAATCGTATTCTTCTAATGATCTAAAATTATGAGCCTGATCTTCGGACATATTTTCCCAATATGATGTCATCTTTTTTAGGTCCGTAAATCTATTGGTATATAGATTAAAATTAAACTGATGCATCTCAATTCCTTCACTAAATAAAACTAAATTGTCTAGTTTAAAAATAGTTAATCCTAGTCTCTCACTTAGTAAATTTTCTTTATGTTTTAAGATATATGTATCTGGCAAATTGACTCCTAGTCCAATGTTTGTAACTGGATTTATAAATAATGTTGAAGCTGTTAAGGAATACTTATTCTCACCTACAGAATCTATAAGTCCATAATTCAAAAGATTATAAAGTGCATCCATCTTATTCTTATCCTCTGCAAAATCTGTTAAGTTAACCGATAAGATTCTTTTAATGGTATTGTATGATAAGACAGGGTTTCCTGTTTGATTCTGAAATATAAATGTATAGTATAGAACTTCTGTCATCTATCAAAAATAAAATTGTGAGTAATCCTTAACAGCACTTGTAATATCAATTTTTTCAAGATTGATACCATCAGAATTTTGAAAATCTATTTTTGAAATATCTGAAATTATGGGTAAAAATCTCCAATTCTTAAAGCTTGATTTATTAATTGGAAATCCAAAATCATCGATTTCTTCATCAGCCCTTACTAAAATAATATGTAAATTACTCGGGTATGGAATTCCAGTGCCAGGAAATACATTTCTTATTTTGTTTGAGAAATCTAAAATAGGTTTTCCATAACATTCAAAACTTGCAACATTAAAATCTTGTAGTATATAAAAATAATTTATATCAGGGTTTTTTGCAGATTTTTCAACAATTAGATCTAACCCATTTTCTTTCCAATATTTAAATTTCAACCAATCAGGCTCTGCATTTTGTAGTAGAGTTTCAGTTTTTCCTAAATGCGAAATCAGATTCAAAACAAAAATTGTGTTATTTGCGATGATAAATTTATTTTCCTTCAAAAGAAAAAGTGATTCTTGATATTCAAATTGATTTGGAATTTTAACTTTCCATTGATCATTTAAATCCTCATAAAAATCATCTAAATCATTATAAGCTGAAGCCCTCGAATTTGAAAATATCTCAAATGAATATTGATTAACCTGTTTGGAAATCTCAATATTATTTAAACCCGCTAATAGTTTTATATTTAAAATTAAATCCTCTTTTTTTTCTACAATTGACGAAAATTCATCACTCAATTCTTTTAGCTTTTTTTCTTTATCATCAACTAATTTAGTAACCTTTATAATATCTTGTTTTTTTAATTCTAATAAATCATCTTGCTGTTTTAGCTCTTGATTTATATTTTGTAAAGCTAAATTTTTGAAATCTTTTTTATACTCCTCTGTGATATCATTTATTACCTTATTCCATTGATCTTTTTTATTTAGTAGATTTTGAAGTTCTACTAGAGATAATTTGAGACGATCAATATAATTTGAAGCTCTGTTCAATCTAATAGCATCCAAATCTAAAGCTCCCTCATTCTTATCTTGAATTTCCTTACTAATTTTAATTAAGAGATTGAGATCTACTCGATCAATTTGTATTCGGTCTTTTAAAAAATCAACTAGTTGTTGAGTTGTACTACAATCAATTGCTTTAATTTTACTTTTGGGTTCAGTAATTAAATAACAAAATTCTAAATCCGTATCTTCAATCAATTCATCAATATTGTATTCAAATGAATAGGTATGTGTTCCTTTTGTTGGAATTAAACTGTTATTAGCAATTCTGAATGGTCCAAAAATATTCCTCTCGTCACATAGGTAAATTTGTGAAATATTGTATTTTAATAGAACTATTTCTGTAAGGAAATTCCATACTTGCTCCAAATCTATATATTCGTTTGAGATATATTCAGAAGGTATATCAATTACTGGTGTACCAACTTTTTTTACTGTAGAATGTGAAACATAAAAATTTCTTCCTTTATCTACATTAGGATTGATTTTTGGTTGGCTAATCTCAATAAGATCACCAATATCAGGGCTTGGAGTAGATTCATATATTTTATTAGAAAAAATCTTACAATCAGTTTCAATGTATTTAATAATATCTTCTTCCTTATTAATATTTACTCCGTTTCTAATCAAAGAAACTACTTTACAATTCCCACCACTACCATAACCTTTTTCGGACCTATCCAAAGTTATTGCATAAATTTTACTTATTTTTTCCATATGCGCCTTGGTTAATAGCTTTTAAAATAATATTATTTGATTTATTCTTTTTACCTGTATTAGCCTCTATCCAGTTCTTTATTGATAAGTCATCTGTAATTTCTATGTCCCTATTAATTACAAAAAATCCAGACATATCACCAAAATTGTTATCTCTTAGCTCTAGATTTTGTAGACTAAGTTTATTGTCTAAAATCGGTAAAGAGAATTTTATATCTGGTGTATCAATTATTTCAAATGAATAATTACTGAAACCTTTTACTTTTATTAAATAAGATCCTATTTCTAAAGGTTGGTTGTTTATAACCCGATTTGAATTGTGATATAGAGAATATGACTCATTATTTTGAGAAAATATAATTGGTGGTGCAATAACTAAATACTGTCTTTTTCTACTCACTTTAGTACCAACAATTTTTATAGGATAATTATTACCCTCAAATTGTTTTAAAAATTCTGGAACTTCATCCTTAAAATTTAAAAGGTAGGATGTAATATTGAAGTTTTCATCTCCGATTTTAATGCATAAATTATTCTCTTCAAATCTTTTTTTTAAATATTCGTTTTCAGTAATATTTTTCAGTAATATTATATATCGTGATCCCTTAGAAATTTTTTTAACTGATTTGAATTCATTTCTATAAATTTCATCCTCTTGAAAAAAAACAATTTTTTTGTTGTTGAAAACAATATTAATATTATATGTATTTTCAAGTTCTTCATTATAAACATCAAAAACTTCTTTATTCAGTTTTAAAAAGAATACCTGAGAAGAACTGTTTCTTTGTCTTTTTTCTAGCTCACCATCATTTTGAATCCATTGTTGTCCTATGTAATAATCAAAAATTTGCTTGAATTTAATATTTTGTTCCGATTCACTAAGTGATTTCTTATTATTAACACGGTGAAAGTAAAATTCAAATCGAGAAATATTATGATAATATTCTATTAGAAAGTCATCATAATGTATAACATCATATTCTTTAGAAATATATTCATAGAAAGGCTTATATTCTTTTAAGTCTTCATAATTTAACACCGATTGTGATAATGGATACTGAGTATTACGTCCAGTGTGAGTTTTTTTGAGGGGAAGAGCTATTTTTATGTTCTTTTCGTTAAAAAATGAATTTACTCGATTCCATATCACTTCTTGAACATTCATTTTATTGGTAAATTCTTCACTGAAAAATGAATTCAGTTTAATATCTGATTTTATACCAGTTAGTTTTATAAAACGATCACGAAAATTGGCCGCAGTAGTGATATGATCATTTTGCATAATAAATGCTGCGTGACATTGCAGTGCAATAAGACCTAAAAATTTAGGTATTCCTTTACTATTTCTACCCAAAAGATAAGACCAACTTTCACTATTTATTTCTCGAAAACAATTTACCTTAAGATTTTTAGATTGAATAAGAAAATCAATTTCACTTTTTGGGATTGTCAATGAATTGACTTGATTCGGAATTAAATATTCTAGATAATAATTGTAAACCCAATTATTGAATTCAGTGTAATTCATTAATTTATAATTTTTTACATTTAATTGACATAAAAATTAAATATACTATGTGTTTTAAAAAGAAAAAAATGGATAACCGTAATTTTTTTTACCAAAATACAAGTATAGAAAAGATTTTATCTTCATAAAAATCGAAAATGATTGAAAAATGATACGAAAAATTATCAATTGACATAGTTTCTTGTTGAAAACTGCAACTAAATAAATTCAGCACTATTTTAAGATTATTTATTTTCTGATTCTTAATTATATCCGTATGAGATATTATTTATGAATAGAGTATTTAATTAGGAGATGGATCTATTTTATTAAATCTTATATTTTGTGGTAGTGGTATTGAGTTGCTTTTATCCACCACTTTCGATCTCATTAAAGCTTTTTTATTAAAATGTCTAGATATGTTTTGAGATAAATCTTTAAAGTTATCTTGACCATTTTCTTTTTTATGGTAAAATATTTTAATTGATTTGCAGTTATTATGTTCAAAAACTGTATTTAAAAGTGTTCGATCTGATAAACCGCAAGAATGTCCCATAATGAATACTTGATATTCATTACTTTCAATCCAATTTAACAGTTTTTTATAGTTAGAATTATTTAGGTACATAAAAGATTTAATGTTTTCCAAATAATTATTATCATTCGCCTTTTCTAAAATTTTATAGTTATCGTCCATTTCATCTCCAAAACCAAAGTTTATTGAATTATTTTCATCGCCTAGTTTACCATGTATCTGCAATTGTGTTGAAATACCATATCTTAAACTTGGCATATTATTAAGTATTGATAGGTAGGAAAAAATTGTTGGTGTATAATTAAAATTTAAAAATAAATTTTCGTAAAGAATAGATGATTTTTGAGACTTTACACTAAACAGGGAATCGAACTCAATGAGTTTTTTTCTACAATCAGGTGGAAATTCAAAAAAATATGGATTATCTATGTTATCAATTTCATGAAGAGCTTTATATTTATATTCAAACAAATTGACAATTTCAGAATAGTTAGAAGGTTGGTTTTCGAAATCATAAAAATTTTGTACAGCTCCGGTTAAATAAAATTCAAGAAGTTTTCTTATTTCTTCAAATTCATTATTAAGCTTTTTAATATTCCCAATATACTTATACTTACTTTCGCCTTTGAGCATTGAAATTAGAACCTGATAGTATGTATTCTCAATATCTACCCAATTATCAGCATTCTGCACCGTAATTAATTCAAAAAATTGATTTTTATAGTCAAAATATACTTGATAAGTTGTATCATCAGGGTCGTAGGGATTAATTTCAATAATTTGAAAAGATTTACTTCCGTGGAATGTTTCTCTATAAGTATAATTTGCTGTGTTAAATTTATTTTTAACTTGATTACAGAAATCATTATAATCATTGAACTGCATTTTCAATCCTGTGTAAATATCAAACATAGGATTTTCCAATGTAAATAAATTTTTAATCATTGGAATTTTATCTAAATTATGAAAATTTCTCCAAATAAAATTTATAAAGGAACTGTATGAGGTTGGTAGAGAATGAGCTAAATCGAAGCCATTCCCTATAATTATGAGTCTATTCACGGTGAAGTTTTTTCAAAGATAATTTTTTTTCTAAATAAAAACCCGACTTACTAATTCTCAGTCGGGTGTTATTTTGTTTTCAACAAATAAATTTCATGATTTTTGTAACTCACACAATGATTTTTTTATTTTCAGACATATACAAAGCTCGATACTTTCTATTTTATTGATAAAAATTAATGTCACAAAGAATTGATGATTTTTAATCTAGTTGGAGTTAATTATATCAAATCGATTTCGATTTCGATTTCTGAGTTTTAAGTTTAAATTTAAACCTTGTTATCTCAAATAAATTTATATCTACTGTGTTGAAAACTTACTTTTAATAAAGTTAAGAAAAGTACTATTTCTTGCATCTGCATCTCTTACAACTGCATCTATATCCCACATAAAAATACCTATCGGTATTGTGACTTTAGGTCTTAATGAGATGGCAACTTCAGTTTCTTTATAATATAGTTTACCACTTGAATACAATTCTGTAAATGTTCCGGATAGTGCAAGCTCAATTTCATCATTAAATTCAATAATTCCATAGTACCAAATACGTTGCACTTTATTATTGTAGTATTTCATTAAGTTTCTTGCACGAGTTTCTAACTGATTTATGGTTTTTTGGTTCTCATACTGATCAACACCACGTTTTTTCAATTCTACAATTACAACGTCAAAGGGTTTATCTTCATTAGGATTATTTGAGAAAATGAAAGCGAAATCTGGTCGGTCAATATCCCTCAATACCTCTTCACCTTCCACCAGATAAGTTACTAATTCAGACATTTCTCTATCACTTAAAGTGACTTCATAGGTCATATATTTATCGTCCAATAACCAAGAATTATTTTTATAAATATCATTTATTAAATTCTCTTTAAGAAACTTTCCATCTTTACCTTTTGTCGCAATTATTTTATGAAGGTAAGATTCAGAATCTTCTTTAGTGGAATCTCTAAGTTTTTCTATTGTTAATTGTCGAAATAAAATATATTCAGTTAATGCTCTATCTGAAATTTCTAAAGATTTCTTGAACTGTTCATCTGTTAATGAGTGAGCATCCAATAGTTCTTTTTGAGCTTTAAAAAACTCTTCTTGAGCATCTTTTAATATGTCATTTCTTTTTAAATATCCAATATTATCAACATCAAAATATCCATTTAAATGAGGATATCGGTTAACCAAGCTTTCTCGAATGGCGGTATTTGTTTTCTTTACTCTTGGTATTCTTTCCTCGATTAATCTTGTAGCTTCCTTTCTAAATACTTTTTGAATTTCACGTAATTCTACTTTAGTTAAAGTCAAGTTTTGTCTTGAAGCATCTACTTTTCCTGTGAAAAAATCTGAGAGTAGTAGAAATACCATTTTATAACTTGTAGGTATATTTTCTTCGGCAATAATGTCAACTTTGACAGTTCTGTTATCAACTGATATTGCAGATGTAAGTGACGTGTCATTCGGTTCAACTTCTTGAATTGAATAATATAGTTGAAATTTATCGTAAAGATTCAAAGATGAATCAATTTCCACTAAATCCATTTTTGGAATATCATCAGTTGAAAGTATATCGTTATATTCTTTATCACCAATTTTCGTATTAATATTTATGAAAATACTTTTTCCAATTATTTTTAACTGGAAAAGTCTAGAATAAAATTCATCTAAAATTTTTGATTTCAGATTTTTAGGAAGAAGAAAGTCATATGTTGCAACTTTTTGGAGTAAGCAATTTTGCATAAATAAAACTGTTCCGGAATTTGAATTTTCAACATTATTTATTTTAAAATCTTTTTCATCAAAACCTTCTGAGAATGTAAATACTCGTTGTTTATTTTTTTCAAAAATGCTTTGAACTAAAACCTTTTCAAAATAGCATAGATAAACTAATCTTCCTAATCCTTTATGAGAACTTTCTTCAACATCAAATAAATTTGAAAATTTTTTGTAACGCCAATCGTCAAAGCCCAGACCATTATCTGAAATACTAATATTCAACGTTTCAGCCCTGTTGATAGCATCAATAGAAATATTTATATTGATTTCATTTGCTTCTGCATCTAATGCATTACTGATAGCCTCGAAATAAACCATTTCCAAAGATGAACTACCAAAAAACATTTTAACCGCTTGATCTAATTTTACTTTCATGATAAATAATTTCCAATGTAAAAATATAAAAATTTATTACTTAAAATTTTAGAATAAATAAGAGTTCTCAATCTAAAATTGTAATTTGCAAATATTAAAATTTAGAAACTTTATCATCTAATTTTTTAATGTCACTTCTCAATTCTAAAAACATATCCTTCAAATTATAATTTTCGAAATTATCCGGTTCAAAATCCTCTGGAAATATACCTGATGCATACTGCCAAATTTCAACAATTTCTCTCAAAGGAATATCATAAGGGTGATAAAATGAATTGTCAGAAGTCACCGTTACAGATTTTTCATTTCTACTTTTAAATCTTTTATAAGAGATACCATCATTAAGCGTTACAAAAACATAACTCTTGTTTGGTTTCAATTCCTCCATATTTTCAATATACTTTCCAATAATAAAAGAACCGTCTTTAAAAGGAGGCATTGAATCTCCTTTTGCCGGAAATGCCCGGTGTTTTCCATTAGTGAGAAAGGGTAATGAAATCCTTTGTAAACTTTCAATATATTCTGGATCACTATAACCAGACAAATATCCCATAGATGCCTTCTGAGGAACAATTTCAATACTGTTGTTTCCTAATTTATCAACCACAACGGGCAAAACAATCCTATTATCAGGGAGTTTCAAAACATCTTCTAATGGATATTTTCTGATATCGACGGTAAGAAGTAAATCGATACTTACATTGAAATACT
The DNA here is from genome assembly GCF_030818695.1 of Chryseobacterium sp. SORGH_AS_0447. Classification (NCBI taxonomy): domain Bacteria; kingdom Pseudomonadati; phylum Bacteroidota; class Flavobacteriia; order Flavobacteriales; family Weeksellaceae; genus Chryseobacterium; species Chryseobacterium sp. SORGH_AS_0447. The sequence goes on from NZ_JAUTAR010000001.1 coordinate 1,061,782, forward strand.
TTGAAATTTTGATTAAAACTTCATACGGTGCTTCTGAACGACCGTTTTCATATTTAGAATAACGGTCCCGACTGATGATAAGAATTTCATCGGCAAAACTCTGTTGAGATAATCCTTTCTTACCTCTCAAAAACCTTATGTTATCTGCAAAAATTGACATTGGGACAAATTGTACCGACAAATATAATAATTTTGGGACAAATGGTCTCTAATTTTGTAACGTGAATCGAAGTATTGTACATATGGACATGGATACTTTTTTTGTATCCTGCGAGAGGCTTAACAACTCTCAACTTCACGGTATTCCTCTAATTATCGGAGGTGGAGACCGTGGAGTTGTTGCATCCTGTTCCTATGAAGCAAGGAAATTTGGTGTGCGTTCAGCCATGCCAATAAGGATGGCACTTCGACTATGTCCGGATGCAAAGGTAATTCGTGGTGATTATGAAATGTATTCTAACTTATCCCATACCGTAACAGAAATTATCCAACAGAAAGTTCCAGTGATGGAAAAGGCAAGTATAGATGAATTTTATCTGGATCTGTCAGGAATGGATAAGTTTTTCGGATGTTATCAGTGGACAAAAGAAATTGCATCGGCTGTCACTAAAGAAACCGGACTTCCAATAAGTTTTGCTTTATCGACCAATAAAACAGTTTCAAAGATAGGTACAGGCGAAGCAAAACCGGTTGGAAGATTAGAAATTCAAGAAACGGAAATAAAACCTTTTCTAAATCCATTATCCATTAAGAAGATTCCAATGGTTGGCGATAAAACATTTCAGTTATTGTCAAGGATTGGAATTCGTACTATTCATACATTATCTGAAATGCCGGTACTGGTTCTTCAACAAATGATTGGTGTAAACGGGAAAGAACTTTGGAAGAAGGCGAACGGTATTGATGAAAATCCCGTTGTACCTTATTCCGAAAGAAGATCAATCTCAACAGAGGCCACATTTACTAATGATACAATGGATATTATCGAATTAAAAAGACTCATATCCGGGATGGTCGAAAAATTAGCCTATCAATTAAGACAGGAAAAATGGCTGACTTCAACAGTAACAGTTAAAATACGGTATGCCAATTTCGATACTGAAACTAAACAGTGCAAAGTACCTTATACATCCGCTGATCATACTTTGTCAAGAGTTGCCCTTGAACTTTTCAATAAGGTTTACACTAGAAGAATGAGACTTAGATTGATAGGAATCAGATTTACAGGACTTGTGCATGGTAATCATCAAATGAATTTGTTTGAAGATACCGAAGAGCAAATGAGTTTATATCAAACAATGGATTATCTAAAAAACCGATTCGGAATTGATGCGGTTGGTCGTGCTTCGGGTTTTGATTTGGAAAATAAACGCTAAAAATCTTTCAATTATGTTTTTGAATTGTCATTCCTACCATAGTCTACGTTACGGTACTTTATCAATCGAAGAATTGGTAAAACAGGCAGATGAATTAGAGATCAAACAATTGGTATTAACCGATATTAATACGGTTACCGGAATTTATGATTTCAAGAAAGGATGTGAAGCAGTAGGAATTAAACCTATTGTAGGAATGGAAGTAAGAAAAGATGGTAAACTTCTTTATATAACCATCTCAAAAGAGTTTTCAGGCATCGGTGAAGTGAATAAAATGATCACAGAGTATAATTGTAAAAATAAAGAACTTTCAGAGGTTGCGCCGGAATTTAGAAATGTTTTTGTGATCTATCCTATGAGTAATATTCCACCTATATTGAAGGAAGATGAATTTATAGGTGTACGGATCGATGAATTGAATTTTTTAATCAGACCTGAATATAAAAAACATATTTCTAAAATGGTGGTTCTTCATTCTGTAACTTTCGGGACTGATGAAGAATATGAATTACATAAAATTTTACGGGCAATTGATAATAATACATTACTTTCAAAATTAACAAAGAAAGAAATTTGTAGGCAATCTGAATATTTTATTTCTGAAAAAGAACTTCTTAAAATCTTTGAAAGATATCCTGAGATTATCAGCAATACGAAAAACATTCTTGATGCATGCCGTTTTGAGTTTAATTTTAAACAAGTTAAAAATAAAAAGTTTTATACCAAATCTAAAGAAGAAGATTTGAAACTTCTCAGCCGATTAGCATATTCGGGTCTGGAAAAAAGATATGGATTAAATCATGAGATCGCAAAGAAAAGAATTGAAAAGGAATTAAAAGTAATAGATGAACTTAATTTCTGTTCTTACTTTTTAATTACGTGGGATATCATCTGTTACAGTAATAGTATGGGATTTATGCATGTGGGTAGAGGAAGTGGTGCGAATTCTATTGTAAGTTACTGTTTAGGAATTACTGACATTTGTCCTTTGGAACTGGATCTTTATTTTGAGAGATTTCTCAATCTTAACCGAAAAACACCACCGGATTTTGATATCGATTGGTCTTGGCAGAACAGGGATACAATATTGGAATATATTTTTGATCGATATGGAAGAGATCATGTTGCATTTTGTGGAACTAATGTTGAGTTTAAATACAAATCAATTTTTAGAGAAGTAGGAAAAGTATTCGGTTTGCCCAAGGAAGAATTGGATGACCTGGCTACAAAACCGATGAAAATTCATGACCGAAATTCGGTTGTGCAAATGGTTCAGAAATATGGTAGATTATTAGAAAAGTACCCTAATCAAAGGAGTATGCATTCCTGTGGGATCTTAATCTCCGAAGAACCAATTACCCATTATACAGCACTTGAAATGCCACCGAAAGGATTCCCGATTGTTCAGTTTGATATGAATGTGGCAGAAGATATCGGACTTGAAAAATTTGACATTCTTTCCCAAAGAGGTTTAGGAACTATTAATGATACCGTTAATCTCATTAAAAAAACAAGAGGAATTAAGGTTGATATTCGTGATACAGCATTGTCAAAAGATGAAGTAAAGTGCAATGAGTATTTAGCAATAGGAAGAACGATCGGCTGTTTTTATATTGAATCTCCAGCAATGCGCGGATTGTTAAGACGATTGAAATGTGATAATTACCGTACGCTTGTTGCTGCTTCATCCATTATCAGACCGGGAGTTGCCCAAAGCGGAATGATGAGAGAATACATTTTCAGACACAACAATCCGGATAAATTTGAATATTTCCATTCCGTATTCGAGGAAAATTTAAATGAGACTTACGGGATTATGGTTTACCAAGAGGATGTAATTAAGATTGCACAGTATTTTGGGGGATTATCATTAGCTGATGGTGATATCTTGAGACGGGCAATGAGTGGAAAGGGAAGATCACTAAAAAAACTTCAACAGGTGAAAGATAATTTTTTCAATTCCTGTAAGAGAAAAGGACATTCGGAACAATTAACTACCGAAGCGTTCAGACAGATCGAGTCTTTTGCCGGATATTCTTTCTGTAAAGCCCATTCAGCATCTTATGCTGTAGAAAGTTATCAAAGTCTTTATTTAAAAGTATATTATCCTTTAGAATTTATGGTTTCGGTGATTAATAATCAAGGCGGTTTTTACCGTACCGAAGTTTATATTCATGAGGCGAAAATGTCAGGAGGAAATATTCAGGTTCCATGTGTTAATTTAAGTGACTTTCAAACAACATTAAAAGGAACAGATATCTATTTGGGATTGATGTTATTAGAAGGATTGGAAACAAAAGTAGCACATGATATTGTAAAGGAACGTGAAATTAACGGAGATTATAAATCATTAGAAGACTTTATAAGACGAATTAATATTGGGATTGAAACGATACAGATTCTAATTTTTATTGGAGCATTCCGGTTTACTTGTAAACCAAAAAATGAATTGCTTGTTGAAGCAAGATTACTATTAATAAATTTTAAACCTGAGAATAGAGGGTTAATGTTAATTGAAGAACCTGTTCAGGAATTTAAACTTCCACAACTTAAAAGAGAAAATTTCGAGGATGCATTTGATGAAATTGAGTTAATTGGATTTCCGGTTTCATGTAGTCCTTTTGATTTATTAAAGACCAAATACAGAGGATCAGTATTTGTAAAAGACTTGTTGAAATTTCATAAAAGACAGGTAAAGATGTTAGCATATCTTATTTCCAGAAAACACGTTCCCACTAAAAAAGGAACGATGTATTTTGGGACTTGGATCGATATCAACGGTGATTATTTTGATACCGCACATTTTCCCAATAGTTTAAAGGAATATGATTTTCAGGGAGGTGGTTGTTATTTATTACTCGGGACGGTTGAAGTTGATTTTTACTTTCCTACCATTACTATTCATAAAATGGCAAAGATGCCGATGATCCCCGATCCCCGGTATTCTTATGATAGAGAAAAACAATATGATATTCACCGTCAAATTAAAGAGGATGTGAGTATGACTTTTAGGAAACCGTATCCTCAGGAACATGAAATTGGACTACCAAGGAATAATTACTTTAGATAAAATTGCTCAGGTATGAATATTACTTAAAGTTTTTGATTTATATCTTGATATCTTTTCTACCTATTTTTGTTTAACTAATTGTATCTATCTGAGAATTACGGGAAACCGTATTATCTTATTATTTATTTTTTGTTATTTTGCAAAAATATTACGACGTGTTTTGTCGTCAGCTATAAATATATTTGATTGTTAGATATAATTATCGCTCGAAGTCAATTCATTAGTATTAAAAACTAATACCGTAACATGAAATTGAATTTTAGCAAGAATAAAGATTGCTTAGCTATTGAAAATATAAGTAAAAACTCTACAGATAGAAGTTTTGTGAAAAATTTTAATAAAAGGTATAATGCTAATTTATTGAAACCAACTATTAAAATATGTAAAAAATTAACGTTGGCAGAAAATGCTTATACTTATAATATGGTTTCTTCCGCTGATAACAAAATTGAATTATTATCTGGAGTAAAGAAAAGTGAACCAACTGTTTTAAAACTTAGAGTTCAAGATGGATACAGAAAGTTTTTTCATTTTTTTTGTAAAAATAGTGAGGAGGATTTTTCTTTGAATAAAGATTGGGTGGGACAATTTAATGATGTGTGTAATATTTATATCTACGAGATGAATAATCATGATTACTCAAAAGCTTAAAGATGAATACATTCGAAACCAAAATAGAAATATTTAACCCTATTGATTTGCACAATACAATAGGTGAAGAATTGTTGGAAATGTTCAATGAGAACAAATATTCTTTTGATATTTTAAATTCGTTAAATATCTCAATTGAGAAGCCGAAGGAAGTATTAAAAATTAGTAAAAATAATATAAGTAAAATAGCAAAGTTTACTAATAACGATTTTCTTTATGATTATTTAATTAATTTTCAGGAAGACTATAAAATATCAAAGGATAATTCTGAATCGGAATACAAAACATTAAAAAAAGTTTATTCAAAAGTAAAACATCTCGAGAATTTTATTTGCGATGAGAATTTTGATGGAATGGATAAGTTGGAAGATATTGCATTATTTTTAGAAATTGATGATGAAAAAAATATTTTTCAAGAAGTAAACGATAATATTGCATTATATAAAATCTCTAATTTTCAGCCAGATAATTTAAACTTATATGCATGGCTTAAAAAAGGTGAGAGGGATTTTAGAAAAAATACTTTTCCAAAATATAATAGTCAAGAATTAAAATTGTGGATTACAGGTAACGAATGGAAAAATAATATAAACAATCTTAAATATTTTCTGCAGCTTCCAAAAATTTTATCGGAATTTGGTGTTGCATTGATCTTAACACCGTATCTAAAAAAAACAGTTTTTGGATGTGTTCGTTGGTTTGAAGGTAGACCTGTGATTCAAATATCTGATAAAGGTAAGAATTTAGCTAATCTTTGGTATGTGTTATTTCATGAACTTGGTCATGTAATTAAGCACGAAAATGATGAAATATTTGAAGGTAATGATATAAGCAAAAATCAAGTAACAAAAAAAGAAAAAGAAGCGAATGAATTTGCAAGTTTTCATTTATTTAACGGTGATTCACTGAGAAAATTTATATTTTCTAAAAAAGGACAAACATTAGATGATTCATTTATCGAGAGTACTGCAGAAAAATATAATGTTAATATTTTATTTTCAGCTTTATGGGCACAGAAGGCCCAGATAAAAGGTATAAGTTATTATAAATATATCAAGGAAGCATCTTTTAAATAGTTTACCTATAAGAAATATTAAGAATGTAAAAAAAAATGGGCTGTCTCAAAAAAGAGACAGCCTTTTACTTGTATTAATTTTTTATCAATTATTGGGGATGGAAATTTTATAAGGTTTTAGAACGATAAACTTTAATACATATATATAGGTGGAATACAAAAAGTCCCATTAGCGCAAAACAGATGATTCTACCGGAATCTAATATAGATGTCATTGAGAAAACTTCGTGTTTAATTTCTTTGTGGTTTAAATTTAAATAGCCAACAAGTTTACTACCATATTCTACATAATTGTCAATAATTCCAAAACATAGGATTATACCTAAAATACTTACTAAGATTCCGACAAGTGATAATATTTTCATAAGTTCGTTTTTAATTTTAATATCCTCTGTTATTTTTAAATTCTTTTTCACATTTTAAGGAACAGAATTCTTTCTTTTCGGTAATACATTGAAACTTGATACCTTTATGATAGTCTTTTATGTAATGATAAATTTCCGGTGTATTCCATCCACTTTCCATGATTGTCATTCTAAAACCCAAAACTTCGCCCATAGCCAAATAGGTAGGTTTGAGTAATTTTTCTTGAGAAAAAATATTTCCGCACCATTTACATTTTCCATCTTCATGTCCACAAACCTCAAAAGAGGTAACTTCACTCAGGTCTTTTATGTTTTTAAGATCGTTTACTAACTGTTCAAACGTTTGAAGATATTCCGGATCTTTCTCCAATCTTAAGAGTTCTTCTTGAGTTGGAATATTTGATGTCTCACTATTAGAAGTGGAATTGGTTGAAAAATTATTTTCGAAATTATTATTTTCTTCATCTTTATTTTCTATAAATAAAGCTTTATCATCATCTAATTTTCCAAGATTGGAAAATCTAAAGTTTTGAATATCTTTTCGATCTTCATGGTCATAGATTGTAATGATAGAGAAAGATATGATTAAATAAAAAAATATATTTGAAAATATCGTCACCTTATTATCATCATCTTCAGATTTTCCAATAGAAAAAAGTAAAAGTGATAAAATCTTTAAGATAACTATTATACCCTATAAAAGGTAGTATAAAAGATGTTTTATAAAGGATATCAAAATCGAAGTCTTTTAAATAATTTATGTAGCTCATGGTTTAGTTATTTCTCAATTATTTCTTATAATAATTCAATCTCTTATCTTTTGTACCATCACCATTTTGATCGTAATAATCATAATCTTGAAGAATTAACTCTTTTGAATCAACATGCTTAATATAATAACGCTCACCATCTATATCTAAAATATTAGTAGCGGTCATATATGAATATGGATATGTTTCAACATTTCCTATTTGTTGACATTGTTGAGTGGAAGAATTTAAGACATAATTTGTCAATAGGTATTTACTGTTTGTTGTGAACTCATGTATTGCTTCTATTTCACATTTAGCATGATCGTAAGAATTTAGGGGAGTGTCGGTTTTACCGTTGAGAATTACCGTTTTGTACCGGTGCCATTTACCGACAAATTGTTGTGATTGATTTTTGTTTTCTTCTGTATTTTCAGAATCATTGTTTGAACATGAACCTAATAAGATTACTGTTAATAGAGATAAATAAACTTTTTTCATAGTTAAAGTTTTATTTCCTTTCAGTCCCGAAAAAGAGTTGTTAATTAATAAAGAAAGCGTGAGGACTACTAAACTTATTCTATCAGGTAGGTTCTGGTAAACCGTTAGGGTCAAATAAGTAGCAGACCCCCACGCCATATAGATATGACATGAGAGTTGCTAACATATTCCCCCTAATTAAATGTACCAGATTTACCTGAGGAATGTCGTTAGACAAGCGTTCTATGTGTTCGAAATGTATTCAATAGGATTATTTAATCCTATCAACAGCAAATATAATTAGTCTATCATTAAGGTGAAAATTTATTTATATAAATATTGTAATAGAATCTACAAAACTTAAAATTAAGTAGTTTAAAGTGTACTTTATGTTAAGTTATTAAGACTTTATATGTACTTTTTGGTACATTTAAGGTACATTTTTGCCGTAAATCATAAAAGATTAAAATTTAAACTGGAAGATCAAAATCTTTATCTGGCAACGTGTAACAGTGGTTATTGAATTGTATTATGAAATACAATATTATTTTGCACCGAAAAATACCGTACCTATAAACAAACAAGTGCTAGTTTTTTTGAAAAATTCAAAATTTAAGGGTAAATGGATTGGATTAACCTTACTTACATTTACATCATATCAAGTTTTATAGCAACTTTTTTTACTTTCTGTACTGTTTTTGTTGACATTTCAAGAAGTTTCCCAATCTCTCTCAAAGTTCTTCCTTTTCTCAGATATTCCAATGCCTTCTTATTTTTTGATTTATTGATAAAGATCGCTTCACTTTCATTAGATCCAGTGGGGCGGCCAAATCGCACATTTCGCTGACGGGCGATTAATTTTCCGGCGGCGATCCTTTCCCTGAGGTTATTTAGCTCCTGCTCATATAAACTGGCGATTATAGTGATGATGACTTTCCATATGGGGTTAGTCTCGCCATTAGGTCGGGATTGTAGTCCCATGTTTCTTACCACCACATTAATCCCATGCTCGTGAAAGAACTCGATCGTCTCGAGTACGTTTCTTGTATTACGACCCAGACGGGAAATTTCTTCGACAACTATTTCAGTTATTTGACTCTTACCCGCAAGATCAATTAAGATCCGTCCGTTCTCTCGGTCTCTAAAATTTACTGTGCCTGAAACTTTGTCTAATAATACCAAATCATATTTATCCGTATCTGCTTCAAAACGATTTCCTGTCTGACCTAAAGTAGAAACTCTATTATATTTAACCCTCATTTTTGTTGTAATTTTAATTTCAGATTAAATTTACGGCGAAATTGACGTTCTGCCTACGCTTTTAGCACTATTTAGCGTTTAAAACAGATGTACTTTTTGTTTTAAATTTTATGACCGCAGAAATATGCAAAATAATAATCACATGCTGTTGATCAGGAACGGAGTCTGGTTTTTATAGTTGGAGAGCAAAATAAAATTAGCTCTCAAGGTCCCCAAGTCAATGCAGTAAAGTGAAGAGCAAAATAATCTTTAGCGCAGGTCCTGTAGAGATCTGGAACTGGAATTGCGTCTGGAACGGTCGATCTCCGGATGTTGAATTTACTTTGCTCGTTTGGGCAAAATATTTCTTTTTTCAGGATATATCAAATTACTATAGCCCCCGGGAGCCCGGGGTATCAAATCCCCCCTTGCCTCTGTGGGTGTATAGAACCTTGAAAAACCAAGCTCGAATGTGTACAAGTAGTCTTAGGTTTATTACTTTGAGATTTTTTTAAAACCCATTTTTAAAAATAAAAATTTTCTGGTTTTTGAATCAGAAATTTGTCTTTCCATGATTTAAATTTAAACCGGAAAAAACTTTATTAAAAGATATAGATCCAAAAATAAAATAAAATTTTTTTCATTTTTTTGTCTGGAAAATAGACTTTTAATGATTACGTGATTTTTTCAATCTTGAATTTTCCTCTTGAAGATCATAGATAATTTTGAAAGTTACTTTAAAAGATCACATAGCTAGATTTACGGCTAATTACAACAATAATTTCTATTATATTACTCATTTGGAAAAGTCATAAAAATTCCTTATATTATAATAACCTGAAAAACGGTATAAAAGAATAATTTCCAATACTAATGAGCAAATACCTAGATGTAAGCCTCATTATCCCAAACAATATTAATTACGAAAAAATTTGGGATAAAATTAAAAATAACGCTGACCTAAGTGAAAGGAATAAATCCAAATTAAAAGATTCAATATTACTATTTCTTCACTATCTGTATCCGTCTTCCAAATATATGACTTATACTAAGAATAATGGTTTTCACAAGAAAATAAAGAGTACGGACTTCAATGAAATTACTAGAAATCTTTTTAAAAAAACTGTTACCCTCTTAGAACATTCCGATTATCCGGTAATAGAAAGTAGAACTTATAAAGTTGGAAGGTATTCAAAATCCTACAAACTTAAAAATGATTTTTTCCTATTCTGCAAAGCTGAAAAAATTACGATGAACTCTATAGTTGGAGATAATTATTTAAAAATGATGGAGTCTGTCACCGGTACGGATAAAACTAAATCCAAATTAGAAGATAATTCTCAATTTCAACATTTATTCCCACAATTAAAAAGTGAAATTATCACCATTGATAGTTCTGTTGACCTATATATAGAGCAAATGGAAATTTTTTTAGAATCAAAACTAAAGAAGAAGGAAAATAAAATCTATTATCATAATCTTAAAAAAAGTGTTGAGGATAAAATTCTAGCAATGAAAAGAAGTGTTAATCAAATTAAAAACGGAGAATTTGATCCAACTCTAAATAATAATAATTTAAGACTTTACTCAACTTTAACCTCTTGTAAAAAGGAGATAAGACAATTTCTTAGGATTAATGGAAAAAAAATTAACGAGATAGATATCAGTAATAGTCATTTATACCTATTATCAAATATTCTATATCCATCTTTCTATATTAATAGTAATCAAAATTCCTTAATAAAAATAGATAAAAAAATTTATAAAATAATAAAATCAGAATTCTATAAATCTAAGTACTATTTAAAAGAACAAATTAAAAATAAATTTAAATATAAAAATAAATCATATATACCCTATATGTGCGGCACTTTTCTGAATCAGAAAGATGTTGAACAATTCAACGACCTACCGTTTGATAATAATTTGTATCAGTATTTAAACAACATCCTTTTTAATGGAGAAAAAACAAGGGAGTATATAAAGAGAAACGTAATGAGTTATCTTAACTTAAAAAAGTACCGGGAGAATAATACGTTCATTAGAAAGATGAATGAAATCTTCCCAAACGTAGGTCAGGTTATCGAATTGATTAATGGATTAGATAACTGTAAAGGTTGCCTTGCTATCCTTCTTCAAAGGTTTGAATCAACTCTTTTGTTGGATATTGGAATTAAGAAACTATTGGAAGAAATTCCCAACCTAAACTTTTTCACGATTCACGATTCGATTGCAGTTGAAGAGGAAATGGCAGAAAAGATTAAAAATATACTTTCATCCGCAATATTTAAAACTACCGGAAAACAAATTGGACTATCAATAAAAGAACGTGAAGATCCTTTTAAAACAATTGAAAAGACAGCTTTAGAAATATTGAATAAATCATATAAAAAAGTTATTTCTAAAAGAAGAAAAGAAAAATTTAATAAAAGATAAAGTAGAGAAGGGTTCTTGCGAGAACCTTTTTTTGTTGCTAATTTTCGAAAAAAATAAAGATGGAGGTTTTATTATTCGGATTAGATAACAGTTCCGAAATCCATATCAAAAATGTGATCAATTTATTTAGCCCAATAAAAGGTATTATTAATTTTAAGAGTATTAATGTTGAAAGGGATATAAAGTATAGATTTGAAGATGTTAAACGAATAAATCAGTCTGAAATCATTAGTTTATGCAATGAAGTTAGAGATAAATTCGACATTACTGATTATGTGGTGATGGTTACCAATAAAGGATTGGATATTCCGGTTCACAACTTCCCCAAAGAAAAAGATTGGAATAGTGTCTTTATTCACAAAAATATCGCTGTGAATTGTTCTTCAAGATGGAATTCAATAACCAATGGTAATATTTATTTGGCAGTTGCACATCAGATCGTTGAAAATATTTTTCAAGCAATCTCCCATATGGAACTCAACTCTCAGAAACAGTTGGAAAATGTCCACCAGGAAACTGAAATTTGTATTAATGATTATTGTGCAGATATTCAAGAAACTAAAGGGAAAATTAGATCGGGCTACATATGCCAGAAATGTAAGGACAATGCTATTAGGTTAAATGATTTCAGGTATATTGAGCATATTGAAAATTTACTGACCGAAATAAGTAATAAGCTCCGGTATAATAGTAATCACTCTCCAACAAAAGAACAGATGACTGTTACTTTTGATGATGAGCTGAATATAAAGATCGGAGACAATGTAGTTGATTTTAAAAAAAGTAAGATCTCAAAAGTCAATTATTTTTTCCATCTTATAAATCATGATATTCCGTTAACCGGTAAACTCATGAAGGATGATCGAGTTAAGGAGAAATTTTTAGAATTAGCTTCATTATTAGACCATGATATGACAGATGCTAATTATAATAGCCACTTAAAAAATTTAAGATGCAACCATAACAGATCAAACGATGTCATAGTTGAACATTGCAAGAGTGATGTTCTTGCTTCATTGTTTAAAATTAAATCATCAGTAGAAGAACAAGACCTTTATTCATACAAAATATCATCGTTAAATAACAATATCGACTTACATAAACAATTCCAAAGGTTTAGGTTAGATCAATAATTGCAGCGTCGCAGAATCGGAAAGTGCGTTTCGAATTTCCTCAATTTTGACATATAAATAACAAATAAAAAATCTCAGTTATGAAAAAGTCAGTATTGAATTCTAGCGCGGTGTTACCTTTACTAAATGTTGTAACAAAATTAAAGTTATCTCAACTTGAAATTCCGGAAGAATGGGATGAACTTTTTGAAAGAAAAGAAAAAAAACAATTTATTCAAAATCTTAAAAAACAGATAGAGAAATCCGGTTACTGCAATCCAATTGTTGTTTTTAAATTTGAAGATAAGTATGTTATCGTTGATGGAGTATTGCGATTCTTAGCGGTACAGGATTTAAATTTAAACGAGGTCGATTGTATTATCCTTGATATTTGTCCCAACTCTAGAGATGAAGTTAAAGACTGGATTATTGAATTTAACTTAAAGTCTGTTCCAAGTCTGGAAGAACGCAAAAGACTTCTTTCTCATTATTTAAGAGTTATTGATACCGAATCAGAACTTGATGAAAGTACTTATAATGAAAAGTACAAGTTTATATCTGAACAGTACGGGAGAGGTTGGGGACGTAATAATGTAATTACTTTTAAAAAATCTCTCGTTTTTGAAAAAGAGAATCCTGAAAACAGCCTAAACCTATCCAATAAACTTTTGGAAAACGAAGTATCTTTTGATCGGGTAAAATGTGTCTTGGATATTTTGGATGATGAAAGAAACAACTATGATTTAGAAAAAGAGAAGGAAGCAAAGGTTATTGATGGATTTTTAAATAAAAAATACGATTTAAGAAAAACAGAATCTCTTGTTCGTCAGTATAACCATAAAAAAGAAACTGGAACAACAGATATCAACATTGTTAGAGAGGTTTCATCTGAAAAATATATGATTTTACCGGGAAATTCTCTTGACACAAAATTCCCTAAAGGCACTATTATAAATGGTATTATAACATCAATACCGTATTATAATCAGATTGAATATTCTGAAAAAGATTCCAAGAACAGCGAGTTTGAAATTGGAAGAGAAAAGAAACCAGAATTATTTGTAAGAAACATAGTTGACGTTATGAAAATCGGCGCGGACAACATGACTGAAGACGGCGTTATCATTATTAATCTCCATGACTCATATCAAGATGGTATTTGTTTGGGCGTGGTTCATTTATTAGCCACAGAAATGCAAAAAGCAGGATTTTTTTATATTGACCAAGTAATTTGGCAGAAATCAAATAATAAACCACAAGGAAATAAAACAAAAAGATTTGTTAATGGTTATGAATCTGTCCTTCTCTTTTCAAAATCGAGGAATTACTATTACAACCAATTAAAAATTTATGATCCCTCCAAGTCAGCAACCGTGAAAAAGGGATGTTCTGAACAGGGAAATAAAGGAGCGGATGGTAAATATTCTTTCCATATTTCCAATCAATACAGAACGGTAAGAAATTTTCTTTGTGACAATGATATTGAACAGATTTTAAAGTTAAATATCTCAAAGGAAAGATCACAGCAGAATGGTTTACAGACCGGGTTTTTCGGTTCTTTTCCAACTTTGCTTCCAATTCCATTCCTTCTATCTTTTTTTCCAGAAGACGGGACGGTTTGGGACCCGTTTGGTGGAACAGGAACCACTGGAAGAGCCGCACTTATGTTAAATCGTAAAGTGATTATAAGTGAGCTTTACGACAAAAATATTCCAAAAATCAAGGAGGTTCTTGAAAAAGGTATCTCTGAATTCAATGAAGAAGATTACATTAATTTAAAAAATGATTTTCTCTCTTCTAATGATCATAACGATCTAGCTGCCTAAAAATCTTTAATAGATAAATGGTAATTTCTTTACCATCTCTTACAGTTTAAATTAAATTTTATCACCTTTTGTAATTCACATACATTGTGGACAGGATGATATATGTCTAAAATTAGAAACGGAATTAATTAATAATAGATTATTTTAAAAATAAATAAAATATGAATAATATAATATTACAGCAGATTTCCTCCTCCGAATTGGTGGAAGAAATAAAAGAATCCATTTTAAAAGAATTAAAAGAAATTTTGAAATTGTCAAACAGCAATTCCAATCAAAAGGATGAACTTTTATCTAAAAAAGAAGTTTGTGAATATTTTCATATTCATCAGTCTACTCTCCATCGTTGGGTTAATGATGGTAAGATCAGCTGTCATTATTTGGGGAACAAAGTCTATTTCAAAAGATCAGAACTACCATTACTTTAGTAAAGTGGAACTCAATATCTGAGTTCCATTTTTATTTTTCCATCTCCTCTGATAATTCCATTTTCTTAATTAAAATATCCTTTATCTTCTTAGCCTTATCAATAGATGTATTTTGATCATATAAATCAACCATTGATTGAGATTTATGCCCGGTGTTAATCATCACTCCTTCATCACCCAAAATATGTCTAAAATTTGTTACAAATGACCTTCTACAGATATGTGACGTAACCAATTCCCATTTGCTATATTCACCAACGACTTTCCGTTTGTTAACTAACTTTCCACCAATCATTAATTCTGTGATTTCGGCGGATTTACATACAGTTTTAATATAATCATTAAACCTTTGATCGGAAATTTTACGAGGAAATTGCCCATTTCTTTTCTGTAAAATAGATTTTACTTTTGGAGGTAAAAAGATGGTGATATTTTCTTTAGTTTTCTTTTGTGTAAAACTTAGAAAATCTTCTTCAAATATATCCTTATGATTAAAATTTAAAAGGTCTGAGACTCTCTGACCGGTATAACATCCTATCAACAACCAATCTCTAGCGTTATCCAAGTAATCAGAATCCAAATCAATAGATTCTATTTTCTGTAACTCAGAAAAACTTAAAGTAGGATGTTTATATTCTTTTGGATTTATGTAAAAACTCCAGTTAAATACATCATCGTTAACCTTATATTTTTTCGATTTGGCGAATTTGATAAAAGTTTTGATGATTTTTAACTCCTTTACAATGGTCGTTTCTGAATATCTATTTTTAATACACCATTGAGTAAAAGTATCCCGGAAATTATCATCGATATTTTGAATAGATAATTTTGAATTGATTTTTTCAAGTTTGTTTTTGATTACCCGGAATTTCTTAATTGATGCTAAAGTCAATGGCTTATGTTTACCTAAAGAATGGACACTTTTTTCGGTAATATATTCTTCTATCAATTGAGACATCGAATTTAGTGCAACTATCTTTTTTACAGATTTAATTTTTTCTTTTCCTCCAAAATTTTTATTGATAAAATGTTTAAGTTTTGTACTACTAACATCAAAGTTGTTACTCAATATAAAACAGTATAGTGAGGTCTTAAATTCGCTAAGTTTAAAATTAAATTCATCAATAAAAATATTTTGCTTTTTATCAATTTCATTAGTTGGTTTTTTCTTTTTAAAAGATTCACTGTAAATTTCCTTTTTGGAATCCCACTTTTCAGCTTCAATAGTAAATGGGGTTGAAACCACAATATTTGTTTGTCTATTTGGTCTGTATCGAAGACTAATTTTTACATTTCCGCTGTTTTTTCTTAGATATAATTTTACACTCATAATGTATTGATTTAGGCTAAGATAAGGCGCATAAAGTGGAGATAAAAGGCGGCATTTTAGAAATATTTCACTAGCCACACACATGAAATATTAGATATTTTGTACAATGAAATTGATGAGAAATGATTTCGAAAATTAATTTGGTGGTTACAAAATATGTTGCGACCACTATTGCTACCACAGAAGTGATATTTAAAGATAATCAATGAGTGAAGATGAGAAATTAAAAACCCTCTATATCTTTGATATAAAGGGTTTTTAGTTGTCAAAAGGTTTTATAACCTTCCATTTCGGTGGAGTTGGAGGGATTCGAACCCTCGTCCAAACAAGCAATACATAAGCTTTCTACATGCTTATTCTGCTATTGGTTTTCGACTGGAGGCAGAGAGCAGACACCCAACTTCCAGCTTATCTTCTGAGATTTTCGAACTTTAGCCGAAGCGTCTAAAGCCTTATTCCTGCATTCCTATATCCCAGGATCAAACGCCGCAGAACAGGGCATTTGTGGGACATCTTGCTTCCCTACTGAAATCTTCGGGAAAACGCTTGATCTACTATACTTCGATATTAAGCTGCAAGAGCGAACTCTTCGTTGCCAGTTAAAATTTTGTAGCAAGGGATTATAGAGATCGCGCTACGGTTCTCTGCATGCTTACTTACCCATTGACCTTGCTGTCGAAACCAGTCAACCCCATAAATAAAGTGAAAGCAAAGATACGAAAATTGTTCCAATATTCCTGAAATGGGTATTGCTTTTTTAAATACTCATTATCATGTTTAGGTTGTGATTATAGTCAATATTTAAAATTTTTGAAATATTTTACACTTAAGAGATTATTTATTTCAGCCTCGTAACAGCTGTAGATAAAGAATATCTTTAACTTAATCTTTACCTTAGCCTCTATCTCTCTTAAAGCATTTTTTAATAAAGTTTTGCGGTTTCATAAATAATGTTTATTTTTGCAATCCAAAATGAGATGTAATATATGTTAATAATTCCAGTAAAAGATGGTGAATCCATCGACAGAGCATTAAAAAAATATAAAAGAAAATTTGATAAAACAGGAACTGTGCGTCAGTTAAGAGCTAGACAACAGTTTATCAAGCCTTCTGTAACTTTAAGACAAGCGAGATTAAAGGCTGCTCACAAGCAAAGAAATCTTAGCAAAGAAGAACAGGCTTAAGAAATTTTCTTACCCACATACTAGATTCACTCTTTAAATGATTATATTTGAAGAGTGAATTTTTGTTTTTATATATTTCATAATGCTGGACAAATTCCTGGACTATTTACAGCTGGAGAAACGCTATTCTCCGCACACCATTACAAGTTACCGGAAAGATCTTGAAGATTTTTCCCAGTTCTACCTGAGAACGGAAGCCTCCGAAGATCTTCTCAAAGCCGATAAAAAAATCATTCGCAACTTTATTGTTAATCTCAGTGAAAAGGATATTTCCAAGAGAAGCATCAACCGGAAATTATCCTCGCTCCGCAGCTTTTACCTTTTTCTTTTGAAAATAGGGGAGATCAGCGTCTCACCGGTGGAAAATATTTCGTCATTAAAATTCTACCCTGAAAAGCAGATTCCGATGTCGGAGGAAGAAATGCAAAATCTTAACGACCAGGTTTTTGAGGAAACTCATGAGGTACTCGGCCAATGTGTGATCGAAGTGCTCTACCAGACGGGAATCCGGAAAGCCGAGCTTTGTGGTATGACTTTTGAAAATGTAAATCTAAGCGGAAACGAACTGAAGATTATCGGAAAAGGGAACAAAGAACGATACATCCCGATCTCCGGAGAACTCTCGGATCTGCTCAAAAGGTATACAATAACCAGAAGCCCGCAGGCAGAGTACCAATCATACTTTTTTGTCAACAAGAAGGGCAAAAAACTCACGGAAAAATTTGTGTATCTACTGGTGAATAAGTACCTTAGTCTTGTAACAACAAAAGAAAAAAGAAGTCCCCACATCCTCCGGCACAGCTTTGCAACGCACGTTCTGGACAATGGGGCAGAGATATCCAAAGTAAAAAAGATATTGGGCCATTCCAGCCTTGCCAGCACGCAGGTCTATACGAATGCCAATATCGAACAATTGAAAAAAGTGTTTAATCGGGCTCATCCAAGAGCTTCAAAAAATGACGACTTATGAAGATCACCGTACAATCAATTGGTTTAACTCCACACGAACCACTAGAATCGCACATTGAAAAAAAAGTAAGCAAGCTGGAAACTTTTTATGATAAGATCCAGGATTGCAAAGTAATTTTAAAAGTAGAAAACAACTCGGATAAAGCGAATAAAACGGCCGAGCTTATTCTGGCAGTTCCGGGAGACGATATCGTAGTAAAAAAGACCACCACCTCATTTGAAGAAAGTTTGGATTTATGCGTGGATGCGGCTAAAAAGCTCTTAATCAAGAAAAAAGAAATGGCTTAACGAAAAAAGTTAAAAAAAGTTATTAAAAAATTTGAGAATTCAAAAAAACCGTTCTATATTTGCACTCGCAAAAAGGGAATAGCGTTCTTTTGAATTCTTTTTAATTATGCCTCCATAGCTCAGTTGGCCAGAGCACGTGATTTGTAATCTCGGGGTCGTGGGTTCGAATCCCTCTGGAGGCTCCATTAATATAAAATATCTGGGGAGATTCCAGAGTGGCTAAATGGGACTGACTGTAACTCAGTTGCTTCGGCTTCGTAGGTTCGAATCCTGCTCTCCCCACATTTTATATTAGTAAAAAAGTTGCATGGTTAGAGGATTTTCCTTAAGTTTGCACAGCGTTACCAATAGTTTTGGAAACAAAATTGCGGAAGTAGCTCAGTTGGTAGAGCGTCAGCCTTCCAAGCTGAATGTCGCGGGTTCGACCCCCGTCTTCCGCTCAGAAAATTCACACTTTTCAAAGAGGGTGAATTTTTTTTAACTCCTGAAAGAAATGCCGAGTAGATTTTCTCGCAGTTTCAGTCGGACATTAAAATGCCTTCATAGCTCAGTTGGCCAGAGCACGTGATTTGTAATCTCGGGGTCGTGGGTTCGAATCCCTCTGAAGGCTCATTTTAATATAAAATATCTGGGGAGATTCCAGAGTGGCTAAATGGGACTGACTGTAACTCAGTTGCTTCGGCTTCGTAGGTTCGAATCCTGCTCTCCCCACATTTTATATTAGTAAAAAAGTTGCATGGTTAGAGGATTTTCCTTAAGTTTGCACAGCGTTACCAATAGTTTTGGAAACAAAATTGCGGAAGTAGCTCAGTTGGTAGAGCGTCAGCCTTCCAAGCTGAATGTCGCGGGTTCGACCCCCGTCTTCCGCTCAAAAAAAATCACGCTTTTCTGGTGTGATTTTTTGGTTTAGGCCGACTTAGCTCAGCGGTAGAGTGCTTCCTTGGTAAGGAAGAGGTCACGGGTTCAAGTCCCGTAGTTGGCTCACAGTAAAACACATTGAAAATCAATGTGTTTTTTTGTTTTTAAGCTTGTAAGGGAGATCTTCCGCGATGTTAAATCTGTTTCAATCGTTATAAAATATCCACAAAATCATCTATTTATTCAGACATTGTTCTGATATTTTTTAATAACAATCTTACGGTCATTCAAAACATCTTAACAAGAAGCTTTATCGTACCACTATTTCCAATACAAGTAACCGTCATAGGTTTCAGGAAGCATTGAAATATCAAGTATAAGTTTTACAGCCAATCTGTAATTTTTTCAGGAGCTATTTCCGGCTCTCCGCTCATACTCCTCGCGCCAGTAGGTTCCAATGCGTACCGCCACCAAACCCAATCCTACCCACATCTTTTCCGCCTCGCTGTGGGGTAACCGCTGCGATCCGGGCTAGGGCTGCAGTCTTTACATCAACAAAAACCTTTAAGATTGGTATATGGTCATTCACAGTCATGTTAAAATTGCCAACTACGCGGCAGATTCAAAATGCAAATGTTCATAAGGAATTTCCACTGCTATCATTTGCTGAACATAAACTGAAAGTGTACGAACGTAGTTCAGGATTTGCAACCGAAAAATAAGCGTATGATTACCTAAAAACTTTGCGATCATCACATTAATCAAAATGCCTTTTGGATTTTTATTCTTAAAATTCAATTAAAAGTTGGATCCCGATCTAAACACACTTTACCATCCTGAAAAATTTTGTTACATTCGTATAAAATAATTGTCGATGAATATTCTTTTATTGGAAGACGACTTAATTCTTTCAGCAGAGCTCTGTAAGTTTTTAGAATCAAACCATTTTACCTGCGATAAAATTTATGACGGCGAAACATTTCTGCGCCAGATCAGGAACAATTCTTACGATCTGTACCTCCTGGACATCAATGTTCCGAAGATCAACGGGCTCGATGTCTGCCAGACGATCCGTTCTTTCGATAAAAATACCCCGATCATTATTATCTCCGCTTACGGCGACCTGTCGGATAAAAAAGATGCGTTTACCAGGATGGCCGATGATTACTTGGTGAAGCCTTTCCAGTTTGAGGAATTGCTGTTGCGGATGAATTCTTTATTGCGCAGAAAAACACCTTCTGAAACCAATGACCAGGAATTGATCAGGGTGGATGATTTAATTGTAAACAAAACCGAGCAGAAAGTGTACCGAGGTGGTAATGAGATCAGCCTGACCTTGAAAGAATTCCAGCTGCTGGTTTACCTGGCCGAAGCGCAGGGACGCACCGTTTCCAAACAGCAGATTACCGAACATGTCTGGGAACACAATTTTAATACGAACACCAATACGGTAGAAGTTTACATTAATTTCTTGAGAAAGAAGATCGATAAGGATTTTAAAGTGAAGCTGATCCACACCCGTTCCGGTTTCGGGTATTATTTAAGTCCGTTATAGAAAACCATGTCGTTAAAAAGGAAGATCGCACTCAACCTCAGTATCGCCTTCTCATTGCTTTTCGGTATTGTGATGGTGGTGATCTATATGTCCTTTAATGATTTCCGACGGGATGAATTCAAGGAACGCTTTAGGCAAAGGTTGGAATTTACTTCGCATTTCATTGCCAAATCCAAAGACTTTGAAGAAGAGGCGCCGGTTTTTTTTAATGAAAATTCGGATAATATCCTTTTAAATGAGACCATTCTGATATTCAATTCCCAAAAAGAGCTCATTTACAGTACCATCAAAGACCGGAATGTTACCTGGGACAATGCCCTGCTGAAAGAACTGGATGATAAGAAGGTGATCTATTCCGAAAAAACGGTTCCCGAGATCTATGCTGCCCTCAGAACCATCAACGGAGAAAACTATTACATCCTTACCAGTGCTTACGATACTAACGGAAATTCCAAATTAGCCTATCTGAAATACCTGTTGATCACGGCATACGTAATGAGTGCGCTGCTTATCGGTTTTTTCAGCTATTATTTTATGGGGCAGTTCCTAAAACCGCTGGAAGACCTCAACCAGGAAATTTCTGAAGTCACCGCCCATAAGCTGACCACGCAGATTCCCGTCCGCGATTCCAACGATGAAATTAATGTACTGGCGAAATCCTTCAATACGATGATCGGAAGGCTGGACGATGTATTTCAGTCACAAAAAGATTTTACGGCCAGCGCCTCCCATGAAATCCGCACCCCAATTACCCGGATGGCATTTCAGCTTGAAAATCTTATCAAATTTGGGGATCATGCTCCGGAAACGCTGTCGTCCTTACGGCAGATTCAGCGGGATGTTTACCAGCTTTCGGATCTTACGAACTCACTGCTGCTTTTAACGAAATTCGACAGAGAAAATATCCAGAGCATCTACGAAGAAGTACGGATCGATGAGGTGATCTTCGAATCTTTTGAAGCGGTGGAAAAAAGCTATCCGAAGCTTAAAATGGATTTCCAGATTTCCGAAGATACTTCTGAAGACGCACTTTTAACCATAAAAGGGGTGCAGTCTTTACTGGATATTGTATTCATCAACCTTTTCAAGAATGCCGCCATCTATTCCGACAATATGGAAGTCGATGTCCTGATTACGGAAAACGAGCAGCATTTCCTGGTAGATGTAATTTCCCACGGCAATACCATCCCGGAAGAAGAGCAGGTGAAATTATTCGAAGCTTTCAAAAGGGGAAAAAATTCCCAGAACATCTCCGGTTCAGGACTGGGGCTGAGAATCGTCAAACGAATCTTGGAATATCACGGTGCCGAAATCCGATACACCTCACCGGAAGATCTCCTTAATAAATTTACGGTTATTTTTAATAAATAAGTCACCGGGTTCCCGGAATAACATCCTACACGAAATTTTCTTTATTCTTTGATAGGTTGCTATCGAAGGCATTCTATATTGATATGTTTCCAGATTCTCTTATTTTTTACAAAGTCTTAACGAGCGTTAAGTGATTTAAAATCAATTGGTTTTGAATGCTTTTTGAATGCGATTCATAAAGTTACAAATCTTCAAATAAACTGTGAAAACCAAATTTAATTTTTTTTTAAGGATTCTTTAAGAGCATTTTAATTCCGTAAAGACACCTTTGTATGATAAAAATAACCGACATGAATAAATTCGCAGGGCTGTTGATCGTCATTTCCTCATTCTTGGCGGCACAGCAGAAAATGTCGCTTGTAGAATGCGAAGAGGCATTTCAGAAGAATAATTTACAGCTGCTTGCCGAACAGTACAACATCAATATGGCCGATGCCGATATTCTTCAGGCTAAAATATGGGAACTTCCTCAGCTGAGCGGGCAGATCAACGCTTACAATCCGGAGGGCAGAAAAATCTTTGATGCAGGACATGCCAAGGGCGCACAGGTAACGCAGCTGATCTATATGGGAGGTAAAAAGAAAAATGAAATTGCCTTTGCAAAATCCAATAAAGAACTGGCCCAGCTCCAGTTTTCGCAGCTTCTGGTAGATTTAAGGTCCCAGCTTCGGTCTGCGTATTTTGATCTCTATTACGAACAGCTGAAACTGGAAAATACCGAGAAGCAGCTGGGGTATATGAATGATCTTCTGGCAGCTTACCGTGTGCAGTCCGCCAAAGGCAATGTATCCCTGAAAGACCAGGTACGGTTGCAGAGCATCGTTATCCAGCTGAATAACGACAAAATAGAAATCAATAAAAATATTCTGGGATTTGAACAAACTCTGAAAGTGCTTACAGGAATTGCAGAAGATATCGATCCCCAGCTCTCAGATGCTGAAGCCAAAGATCTTCTTGCTGCCCAGCCTTTCGGCGATGAAACGGAACTGCAGAAAAAAGCGCTGGAGAACAATGCGGATTATCAGTACAACCTGAAACTGATCGACAACAGCAGGCTGTATGCCGAATGGCAGAAATCACTGAACGTTCCGGATCTTAACTTAGGAGCGGGATGGGACCAGAACGGAGGAACCTTCAAAAATGAAATCAATCTGATGGTAGGTATCCCTTTGCCCTTATGGAAATCCAATAAAGGAAACGTGGAAAAAGCCAATTTCGCAATCCAGCAGAACCAGAAAAATGCAGACTTTCAGAAATTAACCCTTGAAACAAAAGTGCAGGCAGCCTACAAAACATGGAAAACGCAGTATGACCAGCTGACAGAAATAAAGCCTGCGGATCTCAACAATATGGAAATGGTCTACAACGGCATGTTGAGCAATTTCAGGAAAGGAAACATCAGCCTCATCGAATTTACGGATTTTATGGACAGCTACCGGGAAACCGCGCTCCAGATCTATGATATGAAAAACCAGATCATACAGTCCGCGGAACAATTGAATCAACTGGTACAAACGAAAATCTTCTATTAATACGCATATGAAAAAATATATAATCCCGTTCATGGTGGCCCTGTCCGTGTTATCCTGCTCTAAAAAGGAAGCAGACCCGAAGCCACAGGCAAAAAAAGGTTTTGAGCTGAGCAATACGATGCTTAAATCAATCGATCTGGCTAAGGTTGAAAAGAAATACATTGAAGACAGCTACAATTTCTACGGAAAGATTTCAGCGGATAAGAATAGCTATATCGATGTTTATCCCCTGGTTGGCGGAAATGTGTTAAGTGTGAACGTCGAGCTTGGAGATCATGTGACGAAAGGGCAGGTACTCGCAACCATCCGGAGTACGGAGCTGGCGGAGGTTCAGAAAGATGTGAGCGATGCCCGGACCGATCTGGTGGTGGCCCAGAACAACCTTCGGGTAGCCAAAGAAATGTACGAAGGAAAGCTTAATACCGAAAGGGATGTGCTGGAAGCCAAAAGCCAGCTTCAGAAAGCCCAGGACCAGATGCAGCGCGCCAGCGCGGTAAGTACCGTTTACAATGTGAAAAAAGGAAATATTTACAGTGTGGTGGCTCCCATCAGCGGGTATATCGTCCAGAAAAACATCAATAAGGACATGCAGCTGAGAAGCGACCGCAGCGATAATATTTTTGATGTGGCCAATACCTCGAATGTTTGGGCCATTATGAATGTGAATGAATCTGACATCGATAAAATCAGCCTTGGCATGAAAGCCCAGGTTTCCACGCTGTCGTACCCGGATAAAGTGTTTGACGGGAAAATTGATAAGATCTTTAAGATTATCGATCCTGAAACCAACGCCATGCAGGCAAGAGTAGTGCTAGACAATCAGAACGGACTGCTGATCCCGGAGAGCAAAGCCACCATCAAAGTAATCAACTCTGAAAATACCATGGCCCTTGCCGTCCCGTCAAAAGCTGTGATTTTTGATGACAACAGAAGTTTCGTGGTGGTTTATAAATCCAGAACGGATGTAAAAGTAAAAGAGATAAAGGTCTTGAAGCAGGTCGACGATATTACCTACGTTTCCGAAGGACTTTCCGAAGGGGAACAGGTGATCACGAACAATCAATTGCTGATTTACCGTTCTCTGAACAGTTAATATTTTAATTAAACTTAAATTAAGATAAACATCACTTATATAAGTAGTTCAGTCCTAATTTCCTTTGCTGAGTGAAACGTGTTATGCTGAGCCGGTCGAAGTACCTTCGATCCTAAAAAAACACATAGTTTGTCAAAGAAATATTTGCACCCTTCGCGTTTAAAACAAATTCAATGACTTTTCCAGGTAAAAAAAATCCATCATGAACAAATTCATTAAAAATATAATTGCTTTCTCGCTTAAAAATAAAGCATTTACCTTTATCTGGGTAGCGATTCTGGCCGTTTCGGGATTCATCAGTTTCAAAAACATGCCCATTGAAGCTTTCCCGGACGTTACCAATACCCAGATCGTCATCATTACCCAATGGAACGGTCGGAGCGCGGAAGAAGTCGAGCGTTTCGTAACCACGCCGATTGAGCTGGCAATGAGCCCGGTACAGAAAAAGACCAGTGTGCGGAGTACCACCATGTTTGGGCTTTCCATTGTGAAAATCCTTTTCGACGATGGGGTAGACGATACGTTTGCCCGAAACCAGGTGAACAATCAGCTTCGGACCGTGAATCTTCCCGATGAGGTGGATCCTGAGGTGCAGCCGCCATACGGGCCGACCGGGGAAATTTTCAGATACACTTTACAAAGCAAAAAGAAAGATTCCCGTGAGCTGCTAACCCTGCAAAACTGGGTAATCGACAGGGCTTTAAGAGGCGTTCCCGGTGTGGCAGACATTAACGTGTTCGGCGGGCAGGACAAAGTTTTTGAATTGAGCATCGATCCGAGAGCTTTGGATAAATACAACCTTACACCGCTTCAGGTCTACGATGCGGTCACGAAGAGCAACCTGAACGTAGGAGGAGACGTCATCGAGAAAAACGGACAGGCGTATGTGGTGCGTGGGATCGGATTGGTAAAATCGGTAGCCGATATCGGAAATATCACGATACAGAATGACAGCGGAAACCCGGTGCTGGTAAAAAATGTGGCGGATGTACACGAAAGCTCGATGCCGAGAGTGGGGCAGGCCGGACTCAACAACCAGGAAGATACCGTAGAGGGAATCGTTGTGATGAGGAAAGGGGAAAATCCCCGTGAAGTGTTGGTTGGCGTGAAAGCTAAAATTAAAGAGCTGAATGAAAAAATCCTTCCGAAAGATGTAAAAATGGTGACGTTCTACGACCGGGACAACCTGATGGATTTCACCACCCATACCGTAATGCACAACCTGATCGAAGGAATCGTGCTGGTAACGGTGATCGTTCTGATCTTTATGGCTGACTGGAGAACAACATTGATTGTTTCCATCATCATTCCTCTATCCCTATTATTTGCCTTTTTATGTTTAAAGATGGCGGGGATGAGTGCCAATCTACTGTCGCTCGGAGCGGTTGATTTCGGGATTATCATCGACGGGGCCGTCGTCATGGTGGAGGGGCTCTTTGTGATGCTCGATCATAAAGCCCACAAATACGGGGATGAAAAATTCAATAAAATGGCCAAAGCCGGCTGGATCAAGCAGACAGGGACCGGCCTTGGAAAAGCGATTTTCTTTTCAAAATTAATTATCATCACCTCGCTGATCCCGATTTTCTCTTTCCAGAAGGTAGAAGGGAAAATGTTCTCGCCCCTGGCCTTTACTTTGGGATTTGCTTTAATGGGCGCTTTGATTTTTACTTTAACCCTGGTGCCGGTGCTTTCCCATATTCTCTTAAATAAGAATGTAAAGGAAAAGAACAATCCTTTTGTGAATTTCTGGGACCGGAGCGTTCTTAAAGGGTTTAATTATACTTTTAAGCATAAAAAATTAAGCCTGATCGTTGCCATTTCATTCCTCGCAGCTACTTTATTCTCGGCAAAATTTCTGGGAACGGAATTTTTACCTCAGCTAAATGAAGGATCATTGTGGATCACCGCGGAAATGCCGATGAGCTCCTCTCTGAAGGAGTCCTTAAAGACCGCAGACCTTTTGAAAAAAGACATCATGAGCTTTCCGGAAGTTACGGATGTACTCGCACAGACCGGAAGGAGCAACGACGGGACCGACCCGAACGGATTCGGATTCGTACAGTTCGCCGTCAACCTGAAACCGAAAGAAGACTGGAAACGGAAGATCACTTATGAAGAGCTGATCGAAGAAATCGATAAAAAGCTCAGGAACTACCAGGGAATTACGTTCAACTATTCCCAGCCTATTTCCGATAACGTGGCCGAAGCAGTAGCCGGTTTCAAGGCAGAGAACGGCATCAAGATTTATGGGGATAGCCTCCAGACCCTTGACCGGCTTGCTGAAGAAGTATTGAAGCAGGTAAAGGACATCAAAGGGGTAAAGGATGCCGGGATTATTAAAAACATCGGACAGCCCGAGGTAAGTGTTGTGCTTGACCGTGATAAGATGGCGGCTTACGGCGTTATGCCTGATGATGCGCAGTCGGTGCTGGAAATGGCCTTCGGTGGGAAAACCGCTTCTGAAATGTTCGACGGGGAGAGAAAATTCCCGATCCGTCTCCGCTATTCCCAGGAATACAGGAAAGACGAAAATGATATTGCAGCACTGATGGTGCCTACGCAGGACGGCGCTAAGATTCCTTTAAAAGAGATCAGCACGATTATAAAAGATAACGGAGCCGCATTTATTTACCGGGATGATATCAAAAGATATATCGGGATTAAATTTTCTATCCGAGACCGCGATCTGGGAAGTACCATCGCTGATGCACAGAAAGCGGTTTCCAAAATTGAACTTCCGGACGGCTACTCTGTCGGTTGGACCGGACAGTTTGAAAACCAGCAGCGGGCTTCCAAAAGACTTACGCAGGTAGTGCCGATCAGTATTCTGGGGATTTTCTTCCTGTTATTTGTCCTGTTTGGAAATATGAAAGACTCTTTACTGGTACTGGCGAATGTACCTTTCGCATTGATCGGGGGAATTATTGCCCTGCATGTGACGGGAATCAACTTTGGAATTTCAGCCGGGGTAGGGATGATTGCCCTGTTGGGAATCTGTATCCAGAACGGAGTGATTCTTATTACGGAATTCCACCAGAATGTCAAGAACGGGTTGAACCTGGATGATGCCATCCTGAGCGGCGTAAAATCAAGAACACGTCCGGTGATCATGACAGCCCTGATGGCGTCGATCGGGTTAATGCCTGCCGCGCTATCTACAGGAATCGGCTCAGAATCGCAGAAGCCTTTGGCTATTGTGATCATCGGAGGGCTAATTACGGCCACCGTTCTTACCTTGCTGATATTCCCGATCATCTTCTGGATTTTCAACAGGACCAGAAAGTCGCAGCAGATTTAGGTTCAACATGGGCGTGCTGTTAAAATGCGGGAAGAGGGAAGCTGGAGGTTTTTCCTTGCCGTATTATTAATATCAAATAGTTAGCTTAATTAAATTTAACTTGAATTTGATAATATTTAATTTGTTTTTAGCTATTTAAAGCAAGTGATCAGGGATTTTAAATACAATTTACACTTAACAGAATTCGAAGAAGATCATTCAGTATTTAAAGATTACTGGTTGTATTTTGGAAAAAAAATTCCAACCTCCAGCTTCCTTCTTCCAGCCAAATTAAAACACATCTCCAAATAAAGAACCGCGGAAAACTCAGTTTTCCGCGGTTCTTGCTATTGAAATAATTATTATGAGTCTAGAATCCTAATCCCACGGCAAATCCTTTTACTGCATTCGGGAAATCTGAAACAGAAGTCGCAGCTCCGGTAGTCGTGTTAATGCTGTAAAGCTTGGTAGTAGAACCTACAGTGGCCATCAGATAAGCTTTTTGGCTCATGCTTCCGATATCGAAGCCATTGCTGCTGGTGATATTGATGCCTAGAGATCCGGTTTCTACCAATACCCCGTTATTCGGAGGATTTTGCTGATAGAGCTTATCGGTATTATGGTCGATCACAAATAGAGTAGTGGAAGTAGCTCCTGCCACATTATTGGTGTATGCTGCTGCCCCGATCATCGGACTTCCCGGATTCAGGGTAAGGTCAACAAACGAAATGGCGCCGGTAACCGGATCCAGACGTAAATTTTGTCCGGTATTGCTCACTACCCGTATTTTATCAACGGTCGGATTAAAATCGAATCCGAAATCCGTACCTGCCAGTACAGTAGTAAATGGAGAGGATCCTACAGCTGTTGCTGCACCGGTTCCGAGATTGATCGTATACATTCTGCTGGTGCTTCCCAGAGCATACAATTGCCCGTTGGCCGGTCTGAAATCGATTCCTAAAATAGTTTCACCGCTCTGAAGCCCTGTTACTGCTTTTGAAACCGGCATCGGATTATTCGGGTTAAAGATCTGAAGGTTGTTCGAGCTGTCTACTGAATACGCCACTGCTTCGGTAGGAATGGCAATATCGATCACCTGCTGCTGAAGCGTTCCGATATTCGTTGCTTTTCCGCTGTTGAGGTCTAATAAATGAAGATTCGTATTCACAGCCAACAGAGCAGTAGCATTGTCGTATTTGATATCAAAAGCAGCCTGCCCAGTGAAAGTGGTTCCCAGGCTTCCTACTTCTACCAGAGCACCATTGTTAGGAGGATCCTGCTTGTACAGTTTCCCGGTAGTTACATCAATATCATACAAAACCGTGCTCGAAGCACCGGATTTGCTATTCGTATAAGCAATTCCCATAATGGAAGGAGTGCTTCCGCCATTGATGCTGATGTCTGTTGCGGCCACCAAACCTGTTTCCGGATTCAGCCTAAGGTTTTGCCCGCTGCTGCTTACCAGACGGATCCGGTCTACCACCGGATTAAAGTCTATAGAAACGGTGCTTCCTGAAATGGCAGGCGTAAAAGCAGTGCTGCTTACCACTCTTGCCGAAGCGTTGGACTGGTTGATGACATACAGTTTGCTGGCACTGGATAAAGCATACAGCTCGCCGGTAGCCGGCCTGAAATCGATGCTCATCAGTTTTTCTCCGGAAGCAACGCCTGAAACGGTGGTTTTGGAAGTAAAACTTTTGGGATTATTGGCATTGAAAGCCACCAATTCGTTATTTGAGGTAATTCCGTATACCAAAAGATCCGGTCCCTGCAGGGCAATTTCGGAAGACATTATGTTTTCTGAATCGTCACACGAAAATAAAATGGCTGTGCCAAAGACTGCCATGCATAAATGTAATAGTTTTCTCATAATATTATTATTTAGTAGTTCGTATTTCTATCTACGATAAAATATAAATAGCGGTTTTGGAGGTCGAAAATTTTTTTGTGTCCGATTTGAGTAAATTCGATACTAATCAATTATTTTCAGTGCATTACGAAAATGAAAAGAATCGGTAGATGTGTAAAAATTAAATAAATTCTTCTTTAAAGGCTGACAAAACATGTGATATTCAGTACGATGATTAGAGAGTTAGAAATAAACTTCAAGTCTCCAGCTGCTGTCTTCCAACTTTTAACCTGATTGCTATTTTGTATGAACATTAATTTATCGTATTCAGAATTAAACAGATAGTTTATAATTTAGGCAAAACGTCGATGAAGGATTTTCACAATTGAGAAAAATGTGTAAATTTGCAATCTCAATACATTGAAATATAAGGTTTGTACTTCATTGGATTTGAATATTGAAACTTTTTTTAAGAAAAAGGTTTTGGTATTTAAAAATTCATTATATTTGCACACCGAAAATTTGAAAAACAATAAATAAATAATTTTAAATCATGGCAAAGGAAACGTTTAATCGTAACAAACCACACTTGAACATTGGTACTATTGGTCACGTTGACCATGGTAAAACTACTCTTACAGCTGCTATTTCTGCTGT
The DNA here is from genome assembly GCF_030818695.1 of Chryseobacterium sp. SORGH_AS_0447. Taxonomy (NCBI): domain Bacteria; kingdom Pseudomonadati; phylum Bacteroidota; class Flavobacteriia; order Flavobacteriales; family Weeksellaceae; genus Chryseobacterium; species Chryseobacterium sp. SORGH_AS_0447. The sequence continues at coordinate 1,092,555 of NZ_JAUTAR010000001.1, forward strand.
ATTAGCTAGCAAAGGTCTTGCTGAGAAAAAAGACTTCTCTGCAATTGACTCTGCTCCAGAAGAAAAAGAAAGAGGTATTACTATCAATACTGCTCACATCGAATACGAAACTGAAAAAAGACACTATGCTCACGTTGACTGTCCAGGTCACGCGGATTACGTAAAGAACATGGTAACAGGTGCTGCTCAGATGGACGGAGCTATCGTGGTATGTGCTGCGACTGACGGACCAATGCCTCAAACAAGAGAACACATCCTACTTTGCCGTCAGGTAAACGTACCTAGAATTGTTGTTTTCATGAATAAAGTTGACATGGTGGATGATGCTGAGTTGTTAGAGCTTGTTGAAATGGAGCTTAGAGACTTATTATCTACTTATGAATTCGACGGAGATAACTCTCCAGTAATCCAAGGTTCTGCTCTTGGGGCTCTTACTGCTGCTACAGAAGGTAATTCTGATGACAAGTGGTTCAAGTCTGTAGAAGAATTGATGGATGCTGTTGACGAGTGGATCGAAGAGCCAACAAGAGATACAGATAAGCCATTCTTGATGCCAATTGAAGACGTATTCTCTATTACAGGTAGAGGTACTGTAGCAACTGGTAGAATCGAGGCTGGTATCATCAATACTGGTGATCCTGTAGATATCGTAGGTATGGGTGATGAAAAATTAACTTCTACAATTACAGGGGTTGAGATGTTCAGAAAAATCCTAGACAGAGGTGAAGCTGGTGACAACGTAGGTCTATTGTTGAGAGGTATTGAAAAAACCGACATCAAGAGAGGTATGGTTATCGCTAAGAAAGACTCTGTGAAGCCACACAAAAAATTCAAAGCATCTGTTTATATCCTTTCTAAAGAAGAAGGTGGACGTCACACTCCATTCCACAACAAATACCGTCCTCAGTTCTACGTAAGAACTACTGACGTTACAGGTGAAATCTTCTTACCAGAAGGTGTAGAAATGGTAATGCCTGGTGATAACTTAGAGATCACTGTAGAATTGTTACAACCAATCGCTCTTAACGAGGGTCTTAGATTCGCGATCAGAGAAGGAGGTAGAACAGTTGGTTCAGGTCAGGTAACTGAAATCTTAGACTAATCATCTATTAAACAATACAAAAAAGCTTCCGTAAGGAATTTCTTTACGGAGCTTTTTTAAACTACGGGCATCGTCCAATGGTAGGATACCGGTCTCCAAAACCGTTGATCAGGGTTCGAATCCTTGTGCCCGTGCAAAATACAATTATGAGTTCATTTGTCGATTTTTTAAAAGGTTCTTATAACGAATTCAGACACAAAGTTGAATGGCCAAAATGGTCTGACCTGCAGTCTTCTACGATCGTAGTAACTGTAGCAACGGTGATCCTGGCGTTATTTACTTTCGGGGTTGATGAATTGTTTTCAAAAGCAATCAGCAACATTATAGGAATGCTCATCAACGTGTTCAATTAATTATAAAAGTATTTTCCCAAAATGAGCGAATTGAAATGGTATGTGCTGAAAGCAATCAGCGGACAGGAAAATAAAGTGAAGAACTACATTGAGACGGAAATCAAGCGTTTAGGGTTTGAACAGTACGTTACTCAGGTAGTCATTCCTATGGAAAAGGTTATTCAGATCAGAAACGGTAAAAAAGTTCCTAAAGAAAGACCTTACTATCCTGGATACTTAATGATTGAAGCTGATTTGATGGGAGAAATTCCGCACGTTATCAAAAATATTCCCGGCGTTATTTCTTTCTTAAGTTTAACCAAAGGAGGAGATCCTGTTCCAATGAGAAAATCGGAGGTTAACAGAATGCTTGGAAGAATGGATGAACTTTCAGAATTTGCAAGCGATGTTGAAATCCCTTATATCGTGGGTGAGAACGTTAAAGTAATTGACGGACCATTCAACGGATTTAACGGAACCGTAGAGAAAATTCTTGAAGATAAAAAGAAAATTGAAGTTTCTGTTTTGATCTTCGGTAGAAAGACGCCAATGGAACTTAGCTACATGCAGGTTGAAAAAGTATAATAATTACTTAAAAATATATGATCCCGCTAATTGAGAAATAAGCGGGATTTTTTATTTATGTATTATTTTATAAAAATAAAGCCCATCCATTTGCTATTTCAAAAATAATTCATAATTTTGCAGTCCGAAAAGTAGGATTATTTAAGGTGAGAATGGATAACCTACTGAATAATAATGCTTCCAAACTCATTAATTATTCAAATTTAAAAAACAAACAATGGCTAAAAAAGTCTTTAAAATGGTAAAGCTTCAGGTGAAAGGTGGCGCAGCTAACCCTTCTCCACCAGTAGGTCCAGCATTGGGTTCTGCAGGTGTGAACATCATGGAGTTTTGTAAGCAATTTAACGGAAGAACGCAAGATAAGCCAGGACAAGTTTTACCTGTAGTTATTACAGTATACGAAGACAAATCTTTTGAATTCGTAATTAAAACTCCTCCTGCAGCAATCCAGTTGATGGATGCGGCTAAGATCAAGGGTGGTTCCGGAGAACCGAACAGAAACAAAGTAGGTTCTGTATCTTGGGATCAGGTGAAAAAAATCGCTGAAGATAAAATGGGAGACCTGAACTGCTTTACGATGGATTCAGCTATTTCTATGGTTGCAGGTACTGCAAGATCGATGGGATTAAGAGTAACAGGAACTAAACCAACTAACGCTTAAAACTTAAAGAAATGGCAAAATTGACAAAAAAGCAAAAAGAAGCTTTAAGCAAAGTAGAAAAAGGAAGAATCTATAACCTTGAAGAAGGTTCAGCACTGGTAAAAGAAGTAAACACTGCAAAGTTTGATGCTTCTGTAGACATCGCTGTAAGATTAGGAGTAGATCCAAGAAAAGCAAACCAAATGGTAAGAGGTGTTGTATCTCTTCCTCACGGAACCGGTAAAGATGTTAAAGTTTTGGCTTTGGTAACACCGGATAAAGAAGCAGAAGCTAAAGAAGCGGGTGCTGACTATGTAGGTCTTGATGAATATTTACAAAAAATCAAAGAAGGTTGGACTGATGTTGACGTTATCGTTACCATGCCGGCTGTAATGGGTAAATTAGGACCATTGGGTAGAGTATTAGGACCAAGAGGTTTGATGCCTAACCCTAAATCAGGAACTGTAACGATGGAAATCGGTAAAGCGGTAACTGAAGTAAAAGCAGGTAAAATTGATTTCAAAGTAGACAAATACGGTATTATCCATGCTGGTATCGGTAAAGTATCTTTCGATGCTGCCAAAATCAAGGAAAATGCTCAGGAATTGATTTCTACATTGATCAAAATGAAACCAACTGCTGCTAAAGGTACTTATGTGAAGTCGATTTATTTGTCTTCTACTATGAGTCCGGGTATTGCAATCGATACTAAATCTGTTAACTAATTTTAATCCTTAAGACAATGACAAAAGACCAAAAAGTTGTAGCAATACAAGAGATCAAAGATTTGCTTCAGGATGCAAAAGTAGTTTATGTAGCAGATCTGGAAGGTTTGAACGCTGCTAAATCTTCTGATTTCAGAAGACAGGCTTTCAAGCAAAATATCAAAGTAAAAGTAGTAAAGAATACACTTTTACAAAAAGCAATGGAGCAAATGGAAGGAGTAGATTACTCTGAAATGTTCCAGTCGTTCAAAGGAAACTCAGCATTGATGATTTCTGAAACGGCTAACGCTCCTGCAAAATTAATCCAAGGGTTCAGAAAGAAAGAAGAGAAGCCGGCTTTGAAGTCTGCTTTTGTTCAGGAAACTTTCTATGTTGGTGACAATAACCTAGACATGTTGGCAAACATCAAGTCTAGAGAAGAAATGATCGGTGAAATCATCGGATTACTTCAGTCTCCAATCCAAAGAGTTGTTTCTGCTCTTCAAAACAAGCCTGAGACAGTAGAAGCTAAAGCTGAAGAGGCTGCACCTGCAGCAGAAGAAGCTCCTGCTACTGAAACTCCGGAAACTCCAGCTGCTGAAGGAGAAGCTCCAGCTGCTGAATAATTTACACTCAAAAAATAATCAATAATCAACAAAAACATTACAACAATGTCAGATTTAAAAAATTTAGCTGAAACGCTAGTAAACTTAACAGTAAAAGACGTAAACGAATTAGCTGCTATCCTTAAGGATGAGTACGGAATCGAGCCAGCTGCTGCTGCAGTAGTAATGGCTGGTCCTGGTGCTGGTGAAGCTGCTGAAGAAAAGACTGAATTCGACGTAATTCTTAAGTCTGCAGGTGCTTCTAAATTAGCAATCGTTAAATTAGTAAAAGATTTAACTGGTGCTGGTCTTAAAGAAGCTAAAGATATCGTAGATGGTGCTCCTGCTCCAATCAAAACGGGTATCTCTAAAGACGAAGCTGAAGCTCTTAAGAAGCAATTAGAAGAAGCTGGTGCTGAAGTAGAATTGAAGTAATCATTTACTTTATAAAATACAGAGCCGCTCCACATATGGAGTGGCTTTTTTCATTTACGTGGTTAGACCCACATACTTACGATTGCTGGTAATAAAAAGTATTCTTTATTATCTAATCCTTACGATATTTATAATTCATCCTATATAGAATTATAGATATGATAAAGTTTTGAAAGGTTTATTGTAATTTATTGCAAAGTTAATACTGATTTTTATTGCAAGATTGAAATTAATAATTATATTTGCAAAAAAATTGCACAAATTGGGAAAAAGAATACAAAGTATTTCAGGCACTTGCCCCTATACGATCCTTTCTATAGGATTCGGGAAAGCTGCTTTCTGCATACTATTTCTTCTTCTTAATTTTCTTTATTCCCAGGAAGGGTTAAGTACCGCTCCTACCATCAGCCTCATTGGCGGTGCAAAAATCTATTCTGTCGATTCCGATTTCAACAGCCAGTTTATGGCTCAAAAAAATACAGATTACGAAATCAGCAGTTCAGGAGAAGCATATGTATTCAAATCGAAAGCAGATCCTTCTGTAAAGAAAATTGCTAAAAGAAAAGCAAAGACTTCAGTTCAGAATATTGACCAGGCAAGCCTAAAGAGAATAAAAAAGAATATATCGGATTTCGAGCAGCGAAAGAAATTATTTGCTTTCCGTAATATTCATGGTACTCCTTTTTCCCGGGAACTGCCATACTCTTCTGATTCCAGCCGAAACTATATTGTTCCTTCTACCGATTCTAACGATTTTTCAAAAGCATATATAATTTATTACAGTTTTTTGATTAGGTTGGTATTGGAACATTGCTACATTTGGAATTATCATTATTTTAATAACCGGTCTTTGGATTGCTATTTCTCCAAAACCTTTTCTGTGAGGCCTCCGCCATTATTTTTAGTCTAAATACAAATTCTTATAAAAATTTATTAAATGCTTTCCTTTTGGAAGGCATGCCTACATAATTAATTACTTTATGACTAAAAAATCCCATTTAACACAAATAAAAAAGACAGCATTATTGCTGGTATCACTTGCAAGCTGTTTAGGCTTTGCACAATCCTGTCCTACCACAGCAGAAGGAAAACCCATATTCAGCAATAATTTCGGCACGGGAACCAGCAACAGCAATACCACTACTACGGATCCGTATGTAATTGGGCATACTTATCAAGCAGTTAGTCCTCAGGATGGATATTACAGTGTAACTACCTCTTCCGCACAAACTGTAGGATATACGCAAACCGATCTTACAGGGGGTAAGGATGCGGGTTATAACAACATTGCAGACGGATCTACGACCGGAAGATATCTGGCGATCAATATTAATTCCGGTGCAACAGTGAATTCGGTTATTTACCGTGTCAATAATTTAAATGTAGTATCTGGACAGCTTTACCGGTTCAGGATTGATATGGCCGGATTATGTAACGGTTGCCAGGACGTTCCTAATTTGCAGCTGAGTATTAAAGATAACAATGATAACATCTTGGCTACTGCCAACTCAGGGAATTTGGGCGTAGCGAATGACGATGTCTGGAGAAGGCTTAATCTTTCCTTTACCCCTTCTACTTCTGTTGTTAAACTCGAAATTGTTAATTTACAGCAAAATGGTAATAGTGGAAACGATGTTGGGATCGATAATATTGTTTTTACCCCTGTGGAATGTGATTCAGACGGCGACGGAATTGCCAATTCCCTAGATCTTGATGACGATAACGACGGAATTGAAGATTGTATCGAAAAAGGACTGGATTCCAATTCAACGGTAAGCACCATTTTCAAGCTGAATGGAAATGCTGCACAGATAAGCAGCAAGGAGGTTCGTTTAACGCCGGCATTAACTAACCAGGCAGGTCAGATGTGGTCTTATGGAAAAGTGGATTTCAGTAAGAGTTTTGTTCTGAGCTATGAGGCCAATTTCGGCAGTAGTGATGGAGGAGCTGACGGAATTGCCACCGTATTCCATAATTCTCCGGTAGGAGTAAATGCTGTTGGAGCTGCAGGCGGAGGTATCGGAGCATTGGGAATACAAAACGGGATTGTGCTTGAAGTAGATACTTATGATAACGGGACTGCTGTAGGAGATATTCCTAACGATCATGGCCAGATTTGGGCTTCGGCCAGCCAAAGCGGGGCTAACCTTTTGACAACAGCCGTTGATCTGGGAAATGTAGAGGATAACGTGTGGAGAGCGGTACAGATTACATGGGATTTCCCAACCAAGAAATTATCATATACCATTGGCGGAATTCTGGCCGGAACTTACACGTTTCCGCCATCCAATCCTATTGTCAACTATTTCGGCGGAGCCAGTAGGGTTTATTTCGGATATACCGCTTCTACGGGAGCAGCTGTTAACGAGCAGAGTGTAAGGTATGCCGACTTCTGTTCTCAGCTTCCGTTGGAACTGGATACTGATGGAGATGGCATTCCAAACGAACTGGATTTGGATTCCGATAACGACGGATGCCTGGATGCGATCGAAGGGGATGAGAATGTAGCTTTAAACCAGCTGGTGTTTGCCGGCGGAAATGTGACGTCAGGAACGGGATCCACGGCGCCGAACAAAAATCTTTGTGCTTCTTCTTCATGTGTTAATGCTTCCGGCGTACCGAATCTGGTAAATTCTGGAGGGGCTGCTGACATTGGTGGTGATGAAGGACAGGGCATCGGGACTTCGCAGAACAATGCCGTGCAGCCTCCGGGATGTACTGCCTGTTATAAGCCTTCCATAACATCCGGAACCACATTGAATACCAATGTAGGGATTTCCGCATTAGGCAGAGCAGGAGTAAATGCAGACAACTGGCCAATGGTAAGAAAAGGTGCCTGGACCGCGCTTGAATCCAAAACAAAAGGATTGGTGATCAACAGAGTGGCATTTAATAATGCAGGCAATCCGGTAGGGATCTCTTCGTCTAACTTTGTAGAAGGAATGATGGTTTATGATACAACCAACAACTGCCTTAAAGTATATACGACTAAAGATAACGGTACTACCTACGGATGGTACTGTATGGAAAACCAAACCTGCCCTGATTAATTTTAAGTTACAACATCTAAAATTAAATTTTATAAAATGAAAAAAGCAATCAATATATTTTCTTTACTTCTATTTACCTCGGGTTTTTCTCAGGTAGCCATCGGTAAAAGTTCGGTAAGCAACGCGTCGGTTTCTCTGGAATTCGGCAGCGGAAACAAAGGGATTATTTTACCTTGGGTCACCTCTGCCGCTTCGGTAACCGGAGCAGTAGACGGAACATTGGTGTATGACATTGCCGATAAAAAAGTAAAATACCGTAAATCCGGTTCCTGGATTGATTTGTCGGTAAATACCAGTGGGATCGTAGATACGGTACTTCAGGCTTCTCAAACGGAGCTTTCCGGTGCGAAAGTAGTAATCGGTACAGGAGGATCTTCTGATACCACCCCGGGAATTCTTGTGTTAAAAGATACGGATAAAGCGATGATCCTTCCGAAAGTAGCCAGCCCTCACCTGAACATTATCAACCCTGCAGCGGGAATGATGGTGTATGATACGGATAAACATCAGCTTGCTGTCTTTAACGGAGCAGTGTGGTCCTTCTGGAAACCCTTGTAAGATCAGGAGAATTTTTCAGTAATTGTGTTAGCTTCATTTTGAAAAAGAAAATGTAAAAACAGATCTGGAAAAAATGCGGATGCTGAAAGTTTCTGCAAAATGACAATAATTGACATCAGACTAAAGTGAAGGAAAAATCCGGAGCTTTAGTCTTTTTTGTGTAAATTCATCGGATTAATTTAACTTTTACCTTAATTTGCAGTTCTAAAGCTAGGGATAGGTCGGTTACTGAGCCAAACAAATATAACATTACATACAGCAGATATATGAAAAAATTCCGCTTAGTCTTGATACTTTTTATTTCGGTAATGTATTACGGGCAGGACAGTTTGAAAATAACCAACTGCGGCAAACAGCTGAAATCGTTTTATCTCGGTATGGATGTCCTGCACAAATGGCAGGCCGGACAGCATATTAACTGGCAGACCGGTGAACCGGATGATCCTGATGCGGTCTCCGGAATAAGAACCCACTGCAGTGCATTTGTGGCAGCCGCCTGCGAGCGCCGGGGAATTTACCTGTTAAGACCTCCTGAACACAGACAGGAATTGCTTGCCAATGCACAGGTCAGATGGCTGAACTCAGATCAGGCGAAAGATTTCGGATGGCATCCTATAACAAAGAATATTTTATCTGAAGCCCAGAGAATGTCGGATGAAGGATATATAGTCGTTGTTTGTGCACAAAATCCAGACCCGCATAAACCCGGACATATCGCTTTGGTGATGCCGGCAGCGCTTTCTTCATCACAGCTTCAGCAAAACGGGCCTTTGCTCATTCAGTCTTCTACCAAAAACAGTGTAGATGCTTTATTTCGAAACGCTTTTCACCGCCATATTGCAGACTGGAATTTCGCAACGGATGAGGTATTCTTTTATTATAACGATAAATTATCGTGTTCCGCAGATAATAAATAATTAATGGCCTGCATTATAATTTTAATGCTCTTATCCATTCGCGTTAGAAATAGAAATTAAATTGGCAGCCATTCCACATGAATTAAGAACTAACCTTTGAATTTAAAGAAATTGTTGAGAATAAGACATTTATATTTGTAAAAGTGAAAAGTTTTTTCTATCTTTGCAGTCTCTTTTGGCGCGAATAATTGTATACATATCTATAAAATATTGAATATCACCTCTTTCATGATTGTGAAGGAGATTTCTTGCATTATAGATACAGTGGCGGTTCTGCCTCAAAAGTAATAAAAATATTTTGCATTACGCTGTGAAAAGATATACCAGTGTTGCAGTTAGAAAAAAATAAAGTACAACGTAAAATGTCAAGGTCTTTCGTGAGCGCCAAAACACTTTACCTTACAGTTTTAGCTTGTTTCTTGTTCTTTTCTGATATTTTTTAATGAATCAAAATATTTTTTAACCTTTCTTAAAAGTTTTATGAGTAAAACAACACCTACAACTAGGGGAAATCAGAGAGTAAATTTCTCTTCAGCGAAAGGAAAAATCATTACGCCGGACTTCCTGGATATCCAGATCGAGTCTTTTGCAGAGTTTTTCCAGCTTGATACGCTTCCTGAAGACAGAAGAGACGAAGGCCTATACAAGACCTTCCAGGAAAATTTCCCGATTACGGATTCCAGAAACCAATTTGTATTGGAATTCCTGGATTATCTGGTAGATTCTCCACGTTATTCAATCGATGAGTGTGTGGAAAGAGGATTAACGTATTCCGTGCCTCTTAAAGCGAGACTTAAATTGTATTGTACAGACCCTGAGCACGAGGATTTCCAGACCGTGGTTCAGGATGTATATTTAGGGCCGGTTCCTTACATGACGCCTAGCGGATCTTTCATCATCAACGGTGCTGAAAGGGTTATCGTTACACAGTTGCACCGTTCACCTGGTGTATTCTTCGGACAGACCTACCACGCAAACGGAACCAAACTTTACTATTCAAGAATCATTCCTTTCAAAGGATCTTGGATGGAATTTACAACCGATATCAACAGCGTAATGTACGCGTATATCGACCGTAAGAAAAAATTACCATTAACCACTTTATTAAGAGCGATCGGTTACGAGTCTGATAAGGACATCCTTCAGATCTTCGACCTTGCGGAGGAAGTGAAAGTTTCTAAAGCTGCCCTTAAAAAAGTAGAAGGAAGAACATTGGCTGCGAGAGTTTTGAACACCTGGTTCGAAGACTTCGTAGATGAGGATACAGGTGAAGTAGTTTCTATCGAAAGAAACGAGATCATCCTGGATAGAGAAACTATTCTTGAAAAAGAGCATTTGGATCTGATCCTTGATGCTGGAGTGAAATCTATTTTGATTCACAAAGAAAATAGCAACGAGTTCTCTATTATTCAGAATACATTACAGAAAGACCCTACCAACTCTGAAAAAGAAGCGGTAGAATACATCTATCGTCAGTTAAGAAATGCAGATCCGCCAGATGAGGAAACGGCAAGAGGAATCATTGAAAAATTATTCTTCTCCGAGCAAAGATATTCATTAGGTGAAGTAGGACGTTACAGACTAAACAAAAAGTTAAGCCTAAATATTCCTACAACGACTGAAGTTCTTACCAAAGAAGATATCATCGCGATCGTAAGACACTTGATCGAGCTGGTAAACTCAAAAACGGATGTTGATGATATCGACCACTTATCAAACAGAAGAATTAAAACCGTTGGTGAGCAGTTGGCAGGACAATTCGGCGTAGGTCTTTCAAGAATTGCAAGAACCATCAAGGAGAGAATGAACGTTAGAGATAACGAAATCTTTACTCCGCTTGATCTTGTAAATGCTAAGACGTTAACGTCGGTGATCAATTCATTCTTTGGTACCAACCAGCTTTCTCAGTTCATGGACCAGACCAACCCATTATCAGAGATTACTCACAAGAGAAGATTATCTGCACTAGGGCCTGGAGGTCTATCAAGAGAAAGAGCAGGTTTCGAGGTTCGAGACGTTCACCATACCCACTACGGAAGAATTTGTCCGATTGAAACTCCGGAAGGACCAAACATCGGTTTGATCTCTTCATTAGGGATTTATGCTAAAATCAACAGACTTGGTTTCATTGAAACCCCATATAGAAAAGTAGAAAACGGTAAAATCAAGCTTTCGGCAGATCCAATCTACTTAAATGCTGAAGATGAAGAATCTAAAGTAATTGCTCAGGCCAACGTTGAATTGAGCGATAGCGGTGAATTCGAAACCGACAGGATTATTGCAAGATTGGATGGTGACTATCCGGTAGTAGAACCTAACCAGGTTGACCTTATCGACGTAGCGCCAAACCAGATTTCCGGTATTTCCGCTTCATTAATTCCATTCCTGGAGCATGATGATGCGAACCGTGCATTGATGGGATCCAACATGATGCGTCAGGCCGTTCCTCTATTGAAGCCACAGGCTCCGATCGTTGGTACAGGGCTTGAGCAGCAGGTTGCAAGAGATTCAAGAATTTTGATTAACGCTGAAGGTACCGGTACAGTAGAGTATGTGGATGCTGACAGAATCGTGATTAAATACGAAAGAAGCGAAGACGAAGATTTGGTACAATTCGAGTCTGCTACAAAAACATATAACTTAACCAAGTTCAGAAAAACCAACCAGAGTACAACCATTACCCTAAGACCAAACGTAAGAGTTGGGGATGTAGTGGAAAAAGGACAGGTACTTTGCGACGGGTATGCTACCGAAAAAGGAGAATTGGCTCTTGGTAGAAACCTTGTAGTTGCGTTCATGCCTTGGAAAGGGTATAACTTCGAGGATGCGATTGTAATCAATGAAAAAGTAGTTCGTGAAGACTGGTTTACTTCGATCCACGTAGATGAATATTCTCTTGAAGTTCGTGATACCAAATTGGGTATGGAAGAGCTTACGGCAGATATTCCGAACGTTTCAGAAGAAGCTACCAAAGATCTTGACGAGAACGGGATGATCAGAATCGGTGCTGAAGTGAAGCCTGGAGATATCATGATCGGTAAAATCACTCCAAAAGGTGAATCTGATCCGACTCCGGAAGAAAAACTTCTTAGAGCGATCTTCGGTGATAAAGCCGGTGACGTGAAAGATGCTTCATTGAAAGCAGACTCTTCATTAAGAGGAGTTGTGATCGATAAGAAATTGTTCTCCAGAAACATCAAAGACAAAAAGAAAAGAACAGAAGAAAAACTTAAGCTTGAGGAAATTGAAAACACTTACAAAGCTAAGTTTGATGAGTTGAGAAACACTTTAATTGAAAAATTAAATACACTCGTAAGCGGTAAAACTTCTCAGGGGGTTAAAAATGACCTTGATGAAGAGATCATCGGTAAAGGGGTGAAGTTCACTCACAAATTATTGACTTCTGTTGAAGACTATGTAAACGTTAGCGGTTCAGACTGGACGGTTGACGCTGATAAAAATGAATTGATCAAGCAGTTGATCCACAACTACAAAATCAAGTACAACGATATCCAGGGGGTTAAAAACCGTGAGAAATTTGCAATTTCCATCGGAGACGAACTACCGGCAGGAATCATGAAGCTTGCTAAAGTTTACATCGCTAAGAAACGTAAACTGAACGTAGGGGATAAAATGGCAGGACGTCACGGTAACAAAGGGATCGTTTCGAGAATCGTTCGTGAAGAAGATATGCCGTTCCTTGAAGATGGAACACCGGTAGATATCGTATTGAACCCGCTTGGGGTACCTTCCCGTATGAACATCGGTCAGATCTATGAAACCGTTCTTGGATGGGCTGGTCAGAAATTAGGATTGAAATTTGCCACGCCGATCTTCGACGGAGCAAGCCTTGATCAGATTACTGAATATACTGAAAAAGCAGGTCTTCCTAAATTCGGTCATACCTATCTTTATGACGGTGGTACCGGAGAAAGATTTACACAGGCAGCTACAGTAGGGGTAATCTACATGCTGAAACTGGGTCACATGGTTGATGACAAAATGCACGCACGTTCTATCGGTCCTTATTCATTAATTACGCAGCAGCCGTTAGGAGGTAAAGCGCAATTCGGAGGTCAGAGATTCGGAGAGATGGAGGTTTGGGCTCTTGAAGCATTCGGAGCATCCAATATCCTGAGAGAGATCCTGACTGTGAAGTCGGATGACGTGATTGGTAGAGCAAAAACTTACGAAGCCATTGCAAAAGGTGAATCGATGCCTGAACCGGGTATTCCTGAATCATTCAACGTATTGCTTCATGAGTTACAGGGTCTTGGATTAGACGTAAGACTAGAGGAATAATTTTAAATTTTAAATTATCAATGCCGGATGGAAACATTCGGAAATTAATCTAAAATCTAAAATCTAAAATTTAAAATCTAACAAATGTCAAATAAAAATAAATCAAGTAGATTTAATAAAATAACCATCGGTTTAGCTTCTCCGGAATCGATTCTTCAGGAATCGAGAGGGGAGGTTCTTAAGCCGGAAACCATTAACTACAGAACGCACAAGCCTGAAAGAGACGGGTTGTTCTGTGAAAAAATCTTCGGTCCTGTAAAGGATTACGAATGTGCTTGTGGTAAATACAAGAGAATTCGTTACAAAGGGATCGTTTGTGACCGTTGTGGAGTAGAAGTTACGGAGAAAAAAGTACGTAGAGAAAGAATCGGACATATCAACCTGGTAGTTCCAATCGCTCACATCTGGTATTTCCGTTCTTTACCGAACAAAATCGGTTACCTTTTAGGAATTCCTTCCAAAAAATTGGATATGATCATCTACTACGAAAGATATGTGGTGATCCAACAGGGTATTGCTAAAAAACTGGACGGTTCCGATTTCGAAAATATGGAGTTCCTGACAGAAGAAGAGTACCTGGATATCATGGAAACTCTTCCGATCGAGAACCAATATCTTGATGATTCCGATCCGAACAAATTCATCGCCAAAATGGGTGCTGAAGCGGTTGAGGAATTATTAAAAAGAATCGATCTTGATGCTTTATCTTTCGACCTGAGACACAAAGCTCACAACGAAGGTTCAAAACAGAGAAGAACCGAAGCACTTAAAAGATTGAACGTTGTAGAAGCATTGAGAGGTGCCAATACAAGAATGATCAATAAGCCTGAGTGGATGATCATGCGTGTGCTTCCAGTTATCCCGCCGGAATTGAGACCATTGGTTCCGTTGGATGGTGGACGTTTCGCAACTTCCGATTTGAATGACCTTTACAGAAGGGTGATCATCAGAAACAACCGTTTGAAAAGACTATTGGAGATCAAAGCTCCGGAAGTAATCTTGAGAAACGAGAAGCGTATGCTTCAGGAATCTGTAGATTCCCTATTCGATAACACAAGAAAATCTTCTGCGGTAAAATCTGAATCCAACAGACCATTGAAATCCCTTTCCGATTCATTGAAAGGTAAGCAGGGTCGTTTCCGTCAGAACCTATTGGGGAAAAGGGTAGATTACTCGGCGCGTTCGGTAATTGTTGTAGGTCCTAACTTACAGCTTCACGAGTGTGGTATCCCTAAAGATATGGCAGCGGAACTTTACAAACCGTTCATCATCAGAAAACTGATTGAAAGAGGAATTGTAAAAACCGTAAAGTCAGCAAAAAGAATCATCGACAGGAAAGAACCTGTAGTATATGATATCCTTGAAAACGTGATGAAAGGTCACCCGGTTCTTCTGAACAGGGCACCTACGCTTCACAGACTGGGGATCCAGGCATTCCAGCCTAAAATGATCGAAGGGAAAGCAATCCAACTTCACCCGTTAGTAACAACGGCCTTCAACGCGGATTTCGATGGTGACCAGATGGCGGTACACTTACCGTTAGGCCCTGAAGCAATTCTTGAAGCGCAGTTACTGATGTTGGGTTCTCAGAATATCTTGAACCCGGCTAACGGTTCTCCGATCACCGTACCTTCTCAGGACATGGTTCTTGGTCTTTATTTCATGACTAAAGAATTGAGCTCTACCGAAGAGATGAAAGTGAAAGGGGAGGGTCTTGCCTTCTATTCTCCTGAAGAAGCGGAAATCGCTTATGCGGAAGGAAGAGTATCTTTAAATGCTAAAGTAAGATGTAGACTTCCGGTTAAAGAAAACGGAGAGATCGTAACCAGACTGATCGAAACTTCTGTAGGTAGAATCTTATTTAACCAGATTGTACCGAAGCAGGTAGGATATATCAATGAGCTTTTAACGAAGAAATCATTGAGAAACGTTATCGGTAAGATCCTTGCAGATACGGATTTCCCTACAACTGTGAAGTTCCTTGATGCGATGAAGGACTTAGGATATTCAAACGCATTCAAAGGAGGTCTATCTTTCTCATTAGGAGACATCGTGGTTCCTGTTGAGAAAAAGCAGATGATTGCTCAATCTATTGAAACAGTAGACGAAATCAGAGCCAACTATAACATGGGTCTTATTACCGATACTGAACGTTATAACCAGGTAATCGACGTTTGGACGAACACCAACGCAGGATTAACGGAGATGATCATGAGCAGAATGAAAACCGACCAAGGTGGTTTCAACTCTGTATACATGATGCTTGATTCCGGGGCGAGGGGTTCCAAAGAACAGATCCGTCAGTTATCCGGGATGAGAGGTTTGATGGCCAAGCCGCAGAAAGCCGGTTCTACCGGAGCGGAGATCATCGAAAACCCGATCCTTGCAAACTTTAAGGAAGGTCTTTCGATCTTGGAATACTTTATCTCTACCCACGGTGCCCGTAAAGGTCTTGCGGATACCGCTCTTAAGACAGCCGATGCCGGTTACTTAACGAGAAGATTGGTAGACGTTGCACAGGACGTTATCGTTACAGAGGACGACTGTGGAACTTTAAGAGGTACAGAAGTTACCGCGCTTAAGAAAAATGACGAGATCGTTGAAAGAATCTCCGAAAGAATCTTAGGTAGGGTATCACTACACAATATTTATGATCCTGAAAGCGATGAATTAATCATCAATGCCGATGAAGTGATCAACGAAGTATTTGCCAGAAGAATTGAAGAAGCTGGACTGGAAGCGGTAGAAGTACGTTCGCCGTTAACTTGTGAAGCGAAGAAAGGAATCTGTGCAAAATGCTACGGTAGAAACCTGGCTACAGGTAAAACCATCCACATGGGTGAAGCAGTAGGGGTAATTGCAGCACAGTCCATTGGGGAACCGGGTACTCAGCTTACGTTGAGAACCTTCCACCAAGGGGGTACTGCAGGAAACGTTTCCGAAAATCCATCTATCGTGGCAAGAAGAGACGGTATCGTTGAAATGGACGAGATCAGAACCATTACTTCTGAAGACGAAAACGGTAACACGGCTGAGGTTGTGGTTTCCCGTTCTACGGAATTCAGATTGGTGGCGGATAACGAATCCAGAACACCATTAATGGTTGCCAACGTACCTTACGGATCTATATTAGCTGTGAAACCGGGTGATAAAGTGAAGAAAGGGGATGTGATCTGTAAGTGGGATGCCTACAACGCGGTAATCATTGCTGAAACTTCAGGTAAAGTAGAATACGAGGATATCATCCAGGGGGTTTCATTCCAGTTGGAAATCGACGAAGCTACAGGTTTCGAAGAAAAAGTAATCTCCGAATCCAGAAATAAGAAAGCCGTACCTACCTTGAAGGTGGTAGACTCTAAAGGGGTTGAGCAGAAAGCATACAACTTACCGGTAGGAGCCCACTTAATGGTAAACGATGGTGAAAAGATCAAGGCTGGTAAAGTCTTAATCAAGATCCCGAGAAAATCTGCAAAAGCAGGGGATATCACCGGAGGTCTTCCGAGAGTTACCGAATTATTCGAAGCAAGAAACCCATCCAACCCAGCGGTGGTTACAGAAATCGACGGGGTAGTTTCTTACGGAAAAATCAAGAGAGGTAACAGAGAACTTATCGTTGAGGCTAAGACCGGTGAAAGAAAAATTTATTTAGTTAAATTATCCAACCAGATCTTGGTACAGGAGAATGACTTCGTGAGAGCAGGTTCGCCACTTTCCGACGGTTCTATTACTCCGGACGATATCTTAAGAATCAAAGGCCCAACAGCGGTTCAGGAATATTTAGTAAATGAAATTCAGGAAGTTTACCGTCTTCAGGGGGTAAAAATCGACGATAAGCACTTCGAAATCATCGTAAGACAGATGATGACGAAAGTATCAATCGTAGATGGAGGGGATACCCAATTCCTTGAAGGAGCTCTTGAGCACAAATATGACTTCTTGGAAGAAAACAACAGAGTATTCGGTCTTAAAGTAGTTGTAGATGCAGGAGATTCTAAAGTATTCCTGCCGGGTCAGATGATTACGGCGAGAGAACTGAGAGATGAAAACTCCAAGCTGAAACGTGAAGATCAGGCTTTGGTTCAGGTGAGAGAAGCTTTACCGGCTACAGCAACACCTGTATTGCAGGGTATCACAAGAGCAGCTCTTCAGACCAAATCTTTCATGTCTGCCGCATCGTTCCAGGAAACTACAAAAGTACTGAACGAAGCTGCCGTAGCAGGGAAAGTAGATGATCTGAACGGTCTTAAGGAAAATGTAATTGTAGGACACAGAATTCCTGCAGGTACAGGTCTTAAAGAATATCAGAATGTGATCGTAGGTTCTAAAAAAGAATTCGAAGATCTTAACTAAAATTAATGATTCGGAAATTTGAGGTTTGGATTTATTTTTATATTTTCACAACCTCAAAATTTCGAATTAAAAAATATTTATAACAAATGGACAACAATCAAAATCCACAAGACGGAAACATCAACATCGAATTAAACGAAATGGTAGCGGCGGGTATCTATGCTAACTTAGCTTTGGTAAACCACTCTCCATCTGAATTCGTAGTAGATTTCATCCAGTTAATGCCAGGTGTACAACAAGCTAAAGTAAGATCAAGAGTTATTCTTGCTCCACTTCACGCTAAGAGAGTACTTTCTGCTCTTCAGCAAAACATTGCGAACTATGAGCAGCAATTCGGAGAAATCAAAGAAGTTGAGCCTTTCGTATTAGGAGGAAACAACGTACAAGCTTAAGATTTATTCTTACATAAAATAAGATGCCCTGGTGAAAGCCGGGGCATTTTTTATTAAGGCTTACACTGTTTTTATTAAAATATCCTTATTAATAAAATCGGAAAATCTATTTAAACTTATTATAAAATAACTCAAATAGATAAAAAAATAGGATACAAACTTTACAATTTTATATCTTTGCCGTTAGATAGGGTACAAAGGATATGGTAAATAATCAATTTATTCTCAATAAATTCGGCTTTATGGGTGAAGATTTCTTAAATGAACTTGATCGGCATGCCGTGATGACTCAGGTAAAGGCCAAGACCGAGATTGTAAGGGAAGGGCAGAAGAATAAATTTGTTCCGTTTCTTATCAGCGGATCCATCCGGGTTTTCACTTTAAATGATGGCCGGGAACTTATTTACTATTACATCCGCAGAAATGATAGCTGTATGATGACGTTTTCATCCATTTTCACTGATTATACAAGCCGGGTCTATGCCGTTGCCGAAGAAGATTCCGAGATGATGCTGGTACCGGTTTCGGTTATTCACGAATGGCTGATCCGTTTCCCGGAAATCAATAAAGTGTTTTATCACGAATACGACAAACGCTTTTCCGATGTCATGAGCATGGTAAATGATGCCGTATTCCACAGACTGGATAAAAGGGTTTTAAACTACATCCGGCAGCAGGTTTCAATAACCGGGAACAATCCAATACGGCTCACCCACCGGGAAATTGCAGGAAACTTAGGGACTTCACGTGAAGTCATCAGCCGAGTGATGAAAAAAATGGAAAACGAAGGCGAGCTTGTGCAGACCAAAGAAGGAATAAAAATCCCTGTAAATGAAAATGTTAGACAGGACTAATTGTCTCTTTTAAATAATATTAACATTCTTATTGATAAAAACAATCTGGTCGGTGACTTTTATCACACGATTTTAACCCTCTAAGTTTCTAAGTTTGTCATACTAATTTTTTAATAATGTGTATGACAAAAACTCTCTTATTTTTGTCGATGTTCATCACAGGTTTCGCCTTTGCACAGGACGATCTGCTGAAAGATATTGACACCATCCAAGCCAAAACTCCCGACACCGAACAGCCCGCATTCAAGGCACTCCAGATCGTAACCGGACAGTCTACCAAACTGCCTGCAAAGAATGAATGGTATATTGTGGTAGCCCACCGTTTCGGAGATGTAAGCAAAGGATTCAAGGACTTTTTCGGATTGGATGATGCCTCTACAAAGCTGGGGGTTATTTATGGGATTACCGACGGTATTTCAGTAAGCCTTTCCAGGGAAACAAATCTTAAAACTTTTGAAGGCGCCGTAAAATACAAGCTGATAAAGCAAAGCGAGAATTTTCCGGTAGATATTGCAGGATACAATGTAATGGCAGTAAATACGGACCTGAGCAAAGACAATTATCCGCACCTCCAGTTTGGCGACAGGCTGTCTTATCTTACCCAAGCCTTGATCTCACGTAGATTCAGTGATAAATTCTCTTTACAGCTTACACCGTCATACGTTCATAAAAACCTGTATGAGCCTCTGATTGAAGATAAAAACCAGTTTCTGACAGGATTGGGCGGCCGCTACAAAATCTCGAAAAGAATTTCAATCAATGCCGAGTATTTTGTGAATTTCGACAATCACAGCTTCTACAAAAATCCGCTTTCCCTGGGGATGGATATAGAAACCGGAGGACACGTGTTTCAGCTTTTATTCACCAATTCCCAGCTTAATTCCGATATCGGTTATCTTACCAATGCCGCCGGAAAATGGGAAAAGGGCCAGATTTTCTTCGGGTTTAATCTTTACAGAGTATTTTAAGTATGAAAAAGTTAATATCTACCCTTGCCATAGCGGTTTTAATCACAGCGTGTGAAAGCAGAACCTACGAAGAAATCTCGGATAATACACCCATTACCCAGGTGGTAACCTACAACAAAGATGTAAAAGCCATCATTGATGCCAATTGTGTAAGCTGCCATTCGCCGGGACCGCAGGCCCTTACCAATTACACCCAGGTGAAAAGCAACATCAACAGTATCATCGACAGGATAAGCCGTGCCAACGGAGATCCGCTGAAAATGCCGCAGGGCGGAAGTCTTTCTCCTGCACAAATAAACATCATCAACAAATGGAAAGCCGACGGGCTTCTCGAAAATTAAATCCATTCCTATGAAAAAGCTCATTTTACTTATAGCCGCCGTGCTTTTTGCTAACGTTACGTTTGCACAGAAATATGTGGCGAAGACAGGAAAAGTAACGTTCGAAGCATCGGTACCTTTATTTGAAGATGTTTTCGCACAGGATGATTACAATGTAGCGGTAATCAATGCGGATACCGGTGAGTTTGCTTCGGTTTCCAACGTTAAGAATTTCCATTTCAAAACAAAATTAATGGAAGAGCATTTCAACGAAAGCTATGCGGAAACGGCAAAATTCCCCAAGACAACCTTCAAAGGAAAAATTGTCAATTTCGACAAATCCAAACTTTCTTCATCACCACAGAAATATACGGTCCAGGGAACGCTGAATTTTCACGGTGTAGACAAAGCATACAATTCAACGGCATCTATTTATGCCAAAGACGGAAAGATTTACATGTCCGGAGGATTTGTAGTACGGCCGGCAGATCATAAGGTGACCATCCCGAAAATGGTGACTAAAAAAATTGCCGAAAGCGTAAATGTTCAGTATAACTATATCCTTTCAAAACAATGAAAAAGATCATTTTACTCTTAGGCATATTTCTGAACATCGCCCTGTTATCCGCTCAGGAAAAAGCAAAATCGATCTATGATATTGCAAGAAGCGGGACGGTAGCAGAAGTAAAAGAACTGATGAAACAAAACCCTGACATCATCAACCAGACCAATGAGGGCGGATTTTCACCGCTTATCCTTGCCTGTTACAGAGGAAATGTTGAGGTTGCTAAATTTTTGATGGACCATGTAAAGGATATCAATTACAAAAGCCAGGAGGGCACAGCCTTATCCGGGCTTTCTGTGAAATACAACAGAGAGCTGGCAGAATATCTCCTCAGCAAAAACGCAAACCCCAATATCGCAGATGCTTCCGGATCCACTCCTTTATTCTGGGCAGTGAAATTCGGCAATAAAGAAATGACGGAACTGCTGCTGAAACACAAAGCCGATAAAACCCTCAAGGACGCTCAGGGAATGACGCCTTTTGAATACGCATTACAAACAAACAATAAAGAAATTATTAATCTGCTTAAAAATTAACGAATGAAAAAACTTTTACTTACTTTATCATTGGCTGCTGCTTCCTCATTCAGCGCGCAGTATTCCTCAGGGGTTGTAAATCTACCCACTGCTGGAATGACGGTGAAATTGGACACCAATGCCACAACGGTTACCATTACCTTAACCGGTGACAGCAATTCAATGCTGGGTATCGGTTTCGGAAGTTCCGGAATGGCGTCGGGATCAGACGGATTTATTTATAATTCCTCTGCAAACAGGGATTATACATTTGCCGGATATACCACTCCTTCGGCTGATGCATCCCAGGACTGGACTCAGACTTCAAATACCGTTTCGGGAAGTACCAGAACGGTTGTGGCAACACGTTCACTTAACGGAGGGTCCGGAGATTTCCCGATTCCGAATTCACCGGGAAATATCAATATTTTCTATGCCAGAACTGGCGGTGGGCAGGCTATCGCCTATCACAGTGGAGGCTTGAGAGGTTACGCAACGCTTACTATGGGAGCTGTCCTGGCAACAGGCGAAGTTACTGCTGAAAGCAAAAAAGTGGTGCTTTATCCAAATCCTGCCAAAGAAACATTTACCTTTAAAAATGTGGATAAAATTAAAAGTGTAGCTATTTATGAGTCTACAGGAAGGAAAGTGAGGTCCGTAAAAACAGATGGAAAAGAGGTAAATATCTCCGAATTGAAATCAGGAAATTATTACCTGGAAATTACCTTAAAAGACGGCTCGACCGTTTTTGAACAATTGATTAAAGAATAAAACGAAGGCCACTGCAAAGTGGCTTTTTTATTTACAGCTGGTAAGAAAAAGCATCAGTATTAAAATTTTGAACTGAGCAGAAAGCTTAATTAATTGGAATTGGATATAATGAATATTGTTCTGCCACAACCATTCCTGCGAAAGATATCTTCTGACTATAATAGCAGCCAGTTTCCCAGCTTTAATGTTTTTTTAACCTGCTAAACTTTCCTGTCAGAAATACGAAAAGTAACTTTGCAGAAAATTTAAACAATGAAGCGAGGATTATCATTTATGATGCTGATTTTTTCACTGGCAGCTTTTGCACAGAAAGCGGATGTCGACACGGCTCAGGTTATTGTTTCGAATCGTTTTAATAGTGTTGAAGTACAAAATAAGCCATATGTCATCATGATTTCTACCGACGGTTTCCGGTATGACTATGCTAAAAAATATCATGCTGAAAACCTTTTGAAATATTCCGGAGAAGGGGTTCAGGCAAAAGCGATGCTTCCCAGCTATCCGAGCATTACCTTTCCGAATCACTGGAGTCTTATTACGGGATTGTATCCGTCTCATCATGGATTGATCGACAATTTTTTTTACGATTATAAAAGGAAGGATGGATATGCGATGAGCAGCCGAAAGAATGCAGAAGATGGCAGCTGGTACGGCGGAACTCCGCTTTGGGCATTGGCTGAAAAGCAGGGAATGGTCTCCGCTTCGATGATGTGGGTGGGATCTGCAAGTGATGCCGGAGGGAAAAGACCTTCTTATTACTATCCTTATCAGGAAAAATTTTCACCTTCGGAAAAAGTGGATAAAGTCATCAACTGGCTGAAACTGCCTGCGGAAAAAAGGCCGCATTTTATTTCCCTGTATTTTCCGGAAGTGGACGCTGCCGGCCATCATTTTGGTCCGGAAGCTAAAGAAACAGAAGATGCTGTACATTTAGTTGATAAAGCCATTGGAGATCTGGTACAGAAAGTAAATAATCTCGGACTGAAAAATGTAAATTTTGTCTTCGTATCAGATCACGGGATGATCAAAGTAGATGGAGGGAACCCTTTGGAAATTCCGGCGATGCTGCTGAATAAAGAAAAGTTCGACTATTACAATTCCCAGACCCTGTTGAGGGTTTACGTCAAAAATCCTGACGATGTCAAAAGTGCCTATAAAGAATTAAAAGCGGAGAAGACAATGGATTATGAAGTGTATCTGGATAAAAGACTTCCGAAATACCTCCATTTTGCAACGAGAGATGACCGGTACAACCGGATCGGACAAATTCTGCTAATCCCGAAAGCTCCGAAAATATTTCTGGAAAAAGGTAAGAAAACTTCAGTCGGGAAACACGGGTACAACCCCCGAATCGTTCCTGAAATGAAAGCTACCTTCTTCGCCTGGGGCCCGGAACTTAAAAATAATCTGATCATTGACGAATTTCAGAATGTCAACATCTATCCGTTGGTTGCTGAGGTATTAGGACTGAAAATCGATCACCCTATCGATGGAAAGCTAAAGGTGTTGAAAAAAATATTAAAAGAAAACAGATAGACAACTCCGGCGGGCACAGACCACCGGAGTTGTTTAATATCGATCCATTACCCATGGAATACTTCTTTGAATTCTTTTGAGAAACCTTCTAAAGTAGTTTCTCCTTTCACTACAGCACCATTTTCTATAAAATCCTTTTGTACAATTCCGGTTCGGAGCCCTCGTCCCATTTCAACATATAATTCCGCCATCTCCAGAGGAAGCCCGGCCTGCAGCATTCCGTTCAGCGCCTCTTCATCTTTAAATTCTACCCATGGGAGTTCCGGTTTTTCAACTGCGTTCCCAAGAACTTTTGCAAAATCGGATGCAGGTCGTACATCACTTACGATATATTTTATCGTATGGACTTTGGTATCTTCCAACAGTTCTTCCGCAGCAGCCTTGGCAATATCTTTCGGATGAGCCAAGGGAATGTTTATATTTCCGGGATAATTTGCTCCGATAATTCCGGCATTTTTGATCAGTGGAATGTCATTGAAGAAATTCAGATAAAAATATCCTGCTCTTAAAAATACGACAGAAGTATTTACCAATTCGCTGTAAAATTTTTCGATATGATGAAGACCTTTTATAGGACCGTTTTCTACAGGAGAATCTGCACCGATACTGCTTAGCATGACAATCTTTTTGATCCCGGTCTGCCGGGCGGCCTCGGTATAATTTTTCCCTGCATTAACGGTGTTGGTAACAATATTTTCAAGACCCATATTAGGTGGAGTCATTAAGAAAGCCGCATCATTCCCTCTAAAAGTTTCGATCAAAAAATCAGGATCGGTAATGGATCCGATGGCTGCACGTGCCCCGAGATTTTCAATTTCGCCTCTTCTGGATTCGTTACTGCTGATGATGGTAAGTTCATGTCCTTTTGAAATAAGTTCTTCCGCTAAAGGTTTGGCTACATTTCCCAATGAACCGGTGATTAAAATTTTCCATAATAATTTTTATTTTTTGTTAATAATATTTTTTTATTCCCCGATACAAAGGTATATTTGTACTTACTTTTATACAAGTACTTACCCTAAAGTATGTATCATGACAGCTATTAAAGAATCATCAACCATTCAGCAAAATAAAAAATATGCGCTGGATTCCTGCCCCGTAACCTATGTGATGGAAAAGATCGGCGGATTTTGGAAACCGATAATTGTTTATCATCTCTCGAACGGAGCGAAAAGATACAGCGAACTAAAAAGGGCCATTCCTGCGGTAACGGAGAAAATGCTTATTCAGCACCTGAAACAGCTTGAAAATGACGGATTGGTTATAAGGGTCGCAAAACCTATTGTTCCGCCCCATGTAACGTATGAATTGAGCGAAGCGGGAAAAGGGTTAATTCCGATTATCAGTTCCATGGCCGATTGGGCTTTTAAAGACATGGATGGAAAATACGGTTCCTCAAAGAAATAATAATGGATTGTGGCTTTGGAATGAACAGCCAAAAGAGGAATGGTCTCCAATTAACATGACGCGGAGAAAAGATCAGATTAATGCATTAAAAAGAAGATCTTTTTTTTACCTCTTTGATCTTAAAACAAAAAGCTCCCCGGAACCGAAGAGCTTTTGTTTAAAAAATAGACGAAGGTTATAAAGATTTCATATCGATCACGAATCGGTATTTCACGTCGCTTTTCAGCATTCTTTCATACGCTTCGTTGATTTCGTTCATTTTGATAAGTTCAATATCTGAAACAATATTGTGCTCGCCGCAGAAATCCAGCATTTCCTGTGTTTCGGCAATTCCTCCGATCAGGGAACCGGCTACTGAACGTCTCTGGAAGATCATCGGTACCGTGCTTGGCTTGGTTTCTTCAAACTGTCCTACGAATCCTACCAGTACTAGTGTTCCGTTTAACGCGACCGTTTGCAGATAAGGATTAATATCGTGCTCATAAGGAACCGTATCGATAATTAAATCGAATTTTCCCTGCACGGAATCCATGTGTTCTTTTTCTGTTGAAATTACGACGTGGTCCGCACCCAGTTTTTTAGCATCTTCGGTTTTACCCGGCGTTCTTGAGAATAGAGTAACTTCAGCACCGAGGCCTTTTGCCAGTTTGATTGCCATATGTCCCAAACCTCCCAGACCGACAACGGCTACTTTGGAGTCCGGTCCTACATTCCAATGTCTTAGCGGCGACCATGTAGTGATTCCGGCGCATAAAAGAGGTGCGACGGCTGCTAAATCCAGGTTTTCAGGAACGCTTAAAACAAAATCTTCATCCACTACGACTTTTTGGGAATATCCTCCGAAAGTATGGCCGCCCAGATGCTTGTCTTTTCCGTTATATGTTCCGGTAAATCCGTTCTGGCAATATTGTTCAAGATCATGCTTGCAGCTTTCACATTCACCGCACGAATCCACCATACAGCCAACAGCTGCCAGGTCGCCTACTTTAAATTTGGAAACTTCGCTTCCGATATTGGTAATTCTTCCTACGATCTCGTGTCCGGGAACCACAGGATACATCGATCCGCCCCAATCGTTTCTGGCCGTATGAAGGTCGGAGTGGCATACACCGCAATACAGAATATCAATTTCGATGTCTTTTGCGGTAACTTCTCTTCTTTCGATGTTTAATTCCTGGAGATCGGCAGTTTTGGATTCTGCTCCGTAAGCTTTTACTGTGAATGTGCTCATTTGTTTAGTATTATTTGATTTGTTATTTTTAGATCATACATAATCAGGGCAAGCTTACCTATCAGCATACCTGAATCGATTTTTCTCAAATCTATCGTTGCAAAAGTCGAACCTTTTACAATAAATCTGCTTATATAAATTACGGAAAGAATTACCAATTTTACCGGCTATGCAGAATGTTTCAGAGAAAATGGTAATTTTGAATTCATAAAATAAAGTCATGGAAAATCAGGGCGTTGAAATTTTCAATACCGTATCGGACTATAACAAAATGCTGAATCATGAAACCCTGCATCCGCTGGTGAGTGTGGTGGATTTTTCCAAAGCCGATCCGATCTGCCAGTTCATCAGGAAGTTTGGGTTTTATACCGTATTTCTGAAAGATGTGATGTGCGGCGATATGCAGTACGGAAAGCACAGCTACGATTATCAGGAAGGTACTTTGGTATTCATTGCGCCCGGCCAGACCTATGGAATCTATAATGCGGATACCTACATTCAACCTGCCGGTTTTGCGCTGGTATTTCATCCTGACCTGCTGAAAGGAACCAACCTCGGAAAGAACATCAAAGATTATAATTTCTTTTCGTACGATGTGCATGAAGCATTGCACCTTTCGGAAAAAGAGCGGGAAACCGTCTTAGAATGTCTTAAAAATATAAAGCACGAAATTGCGCAGCCGATCGACAAGCACAGCAAATCGTTAATTATTAACAATATCGAACTGTTCCTGAATTACTGCATGCGTTTCTATGACCGCCAGTTCATTACCCGGGATCATGTCAACCAGGGTGTTATCGGTAAATTTGATGGATTGCTGAACGATTACCTTCGATCTGAAAAACCTAAGAATATCGGTCTGCCGATGGTCAATTATTTTGCCGAGCAGCTGAATCTTTCGGCGAATTATTTCGGTGACCTCATCAAAAAAGAGACCGGCGTCTCCGCGCAGGAATATATTCATAACCGACTGATTGACGTTGCCAAAGACCAGATTTTCGATCCTGCCAAATCCATCAGTGAAATTTCCTATGACTTGGGCTTCAAATACCCGCAGCATTTTACCCGATTATTCAAAAGCAAAGTCGGCGTTTCTCCCAGTGAGTATAAGTCATTGAACTGATTTTTCGTATTTTTTTACCACAATCCACACAAATTCACAAATAAGTATGGGTTAAATAATATTTTTATTATAAGCCTTATGATTTAACGTCCTATTGTCATCCCATAGGGATCTAAACACGGCACTAGCGATAAGCATGAAAGCTTTACCTTAATTTGTATGAAGTAAGAAAGAATCTCCCACGGATGGCACAGATTTTCACAGATGATAGCGCATAATTTGTACCGTATCTGGATTATCTGGCTTTTAAATTTAAACATCCTATTTGTCATTCCGGAGGAATCTAAACATAGTATTAGAAAATAGGATGGAAAGATTCGCGTTTAGGTTCTTTCAGAAAGACAAAGGAATAGAAAGTCTGAATAATTCAACGCAAATCTTTGATTCTACCTTCGCTATTTTTTACATAGAGCGAATGAATCAGCGAATCTTTTCGAAGGTTTCCTCTTTATATGCTCTAAAATATTTTCAAAGCCTCTTCATTTTATATGATTTATGTATTAAATCGTTCAGCCCATTTTTAAGCCAAATAAAAATCCATTAGCAAAAAATCATTATATTTAAAATGCTATAATTTTTTTTCGGAATGACCACACACCAGCATAAAACAATTCATACTTTTCATACGCCCTCAGGAAAGATCTCTGCAATACACGACAATGGAGTTCTCAGAGCAAAAAGCATCCGCTATGCTCGTTCCGAAAGATATAAAATGCCCACAGCTGTGGATGCCGGAGAATTGCATGAAATTCCGTCCAAGACACCGGTCTGTCCGCAGCACATCAGCCCGCTGCTGGAAAGACTAATCCAGAAAACGGAGGTGGAACAGTTTCAGCCTAATGAATCGCCGCAGTTCCTGACCATTACCCGTCCGGAAAATTTTACTGAAAACGAAAAGCTGCCCGTTATTGTCTGGATCCACGGCGGATCTTATGAAATAGGCTGCGGAGATCTGCCGACTTCCGATCCTGCAGTTTGGGTTAAGGAACAGCAGATGATTGTCGTTTCCGTTTCGTACCGTCTTGGGCTGTTTGGTTTCCTGGGCGGGAGTGAAGAACGGCCTGCCAATTTAGGTTTGTTTGATATCATTGAATCTTTGCGTTGGATCGGAAAAAACATCCTGAGTTTTGGAGGAGATCCTGAAAATGTTACCCTGTTCGGGCAGTCTTCGGGAGGTGATGCGATTGCCCATCTGATGATCTCCGAAGGTGTGGACCGATTGTTCCGGAGAGCCATTATTCACAGCGCACCGCTCGGTTTCAGACTCAAAAGACAGAAAATGTCGCTGGAGTTTTTTCGCAGGACCGAATTTTTAAAAAATTGGGAAGATCCTTTAAAAATGGTGGATCAATATGTGAATTTCCTGCCTTCATTCCGGAAGTACGGTTTAAAAACCGCTATGCCTTTCTGTACGCAATATGGTTTTGCCCCGTTATGTACGGAAGAGGAAAGCCTTTCCCAATGGAAGAAAAATGCAAAAAAATATGATGTGCTGATCGGATCCAATCAGGATGAAACTGCTTTTTATGTGAAGACCGCGCAGGAAGGACTGTATACTTATCTCCATAACAGAATTCTCAACAGCATCGTCCGCAAAACCACGGAATCCATTTATAAAAAACCTGCTGACATTTTTGCCAGGAATTACGCGGATGGCGGAGGAAATGTCTATCGGTTTACCATTAAATCCACTTTAAAAAGAAATTATATCGGCGCGTCGCATTGTGTCGATCTTCCGTTGATTTTTGAAAATGAAGAAGCTTGGAAAGATTCGGAATTGCTCAAAGAAGTTCCTTGGAAGTATATTCAGGAAAACGGGAGAAAGCTCCGGGCTCTTTGGGCTGAGTTTGCTGCAACCGGGAAAATATCCGGTCATTCAGAACGGCCGGAAATCCTTGAACTCCGAAAAGTTTAGTCTAAAAAATCCGCAAGCGGTTTAAAAAAGATCGCTCCGCAGGAAATCAGATCTAACTTGCTGAAATGCAAATCGAAACTGAAAATCCTCCGGAGCGACAATAGAGTCAAGTTATAAATAAATTCGACTATATTTAATTTTATTTCAATGAGTTAATACGAAAAAACGATTTTTAATAATTCTAGATTTTAAAAGATTCGTTTTACCCATTAACAGAGAATATTGATTGAGACTTTAAGGCGCTCGGCAGGAAAAACTCCCAGCTTCCGACATCCTTCTTCCAGCCTATTAATCTTTTATTGTTCTTCCAGCCATACGCTGACGTTACCGGCAGGCACAGGGAAATTTCCCCAGCCGTTTTCATCGATGGTTACTTTATCTTCGGATCTTCCCAATGCGTCGTAGAAAGTTTTTCCGATGTATCTTTCGCCCATTTCCATCGGCTTTTCATAAGCATCTTTATTACTCAGCACCACCGCACAGCCGGAATGTTCTTCATCACCTAAGCGCACCCATCCTAAGCAATTAGCATCCTCAAAATAATCCCTCTGTTCACCGTAAGCATGGTCTTTTCTGGCTTTCAGCAGTTCTTCGATGCCATCTACTTTATTCAGGAATATTTCCTGGTCGTTGCCTTCTTTATCTTTGTCTACGTAATGAGCGCCGTACAGGTCAGGATAAAAAATACACGGATAGCCATCTATTCTTAAAAGAATTAAAGCGTAAGCCAACGGCTTGAACCATTCTTCCACCGGGGCTTCCAGATCCTGCAATGGCTGGGTGTCGTGATTATCCACCAGGGTTACCGAATGCAAAGGATCTTCCTGTGTTAAGGTTTCATCAAAAATCCTGCGGAGATCATAAGAACCGCCTTCTTTTGAGGCGTTATGGAAATTATGGTGGAGCGAGCTGTCGAATAAGCTCATGCAGCCTTCGGTCGCCGCAATATATTTTCGCAGCAGTGGCAGACGGCCCGGCGCCCAGTATTCTCCAACCGCAAAAATATTCTGTCCGGTATTGGAACGGAGCATTGTAAGCCACTCTTTATAGAATGTATAAGAAATGTGTTTTACGGCATCCAATCGTACACCGTAGAAATCGGTCTGGTCAAAGTACCATTTTCCCCATTTATTCAGTTCTTCGCGAACAAAAGGGTTCCGGTGCTCGATATCGTTGAACATCAGGTAATCGTAGTTTCCCTTTTCATCATCGATCATTTCTTCCCAGTCGTCGCCGTACTCGGATTTGATCTTATAGATGTGCGAATCCATTCCTTCGGCATAATCTACGCCGGTGAAGCAGGTAAAGTTCCATTCAAAATCAGAATATTTTTTGTTTCTTCCGGGAAAAGTGAATTTGGTGTACGACTGGATCTCGAATTCGTCGGAAATAATTTTTTCACGGTCGTTTTCGTCAACTTTTACGACTTTAAAAGTCTCCAGTTCATCGCCGCCGCCTTTGTGGTTCAGGACGATATCGACAATCGTTTTGATGTTGTGTTCCTTTAAGGTGTTGATCGCACTGATGTATTCATCCTTGGTGCCGTATTTGGTGGCTACAGTGCCTTTCTGGTCAAATTCTCCGAGGTCGAAGAGGTCATAGGTGTCGTACCCGATAGAATCTTTTCCGCCTGCCGCTTTGTATGCCGGTGGAAACCAGACTGATGTGATGCCGAGGTCGGCTAAATATTTTGCGTTTTCCTGTGCCTGTTTCCACAGTTTTCCATCTCCTTCCGAATACCAATGGAAGTACTGAATCATCGTTTCATTCATAAAATTGTAAATTTGGTTACTACAATTTAGTGAAAAAAAACGGATTATCGGTTGCCAAATTCTTCAAAAGGAATTTTAAGCTGTACAGAAACCTGCTTTTTTTCTTCCGTATTCAGATGGGAAAGAGACAACCCCAACAGCCGTACAGGCTTATCGAAAGGCCGCAGCTCCCATAATTTTTTACCGGTTTTCAGGTATTGTTCCGGGAGTGAAAAATAATCTTCCTGAGTAATGCTCCGGGTGTATAAGGAAAAATCTTTGTATTTAATTTTCAGCGTTAATGTTCTGCCCAGGATGTTGTTCTTCTGTAACCGGCTGTGCAGCTCTTCACTCAGGCTTTCGAGCTTCTCGTTCACCTGCTGTTCTTCAAAAAGGTCTTCGGAAAATGTCCTTTCTACCGCCACGCTCTTCTGGATGCGGTGCGGCTTCACCTCTGAAGTGTGGATCCCGCGGACCACATGGTAATAATGCGATCCCGATTTTCCGAATAGTCTCGTTAAATCTTCAATGGATCTCTTTTTTAAATCTTTTCCTTTGTAAATCCCCAGACTGAACATTTTATTGGCCGTTACTTTTCCGACCCCATAAAATTTTTCAACGGGCAGTTCTTCCAGGAAACTTTCGATATGGTCCGGATGAATGGTTTTCTGCCCGTTCGGCTTATTAATGTCCGAGGCGACTTTTGCTAGAAATTTATTTACGGAAATCCCGGCAGAAGCGGTAAGTCCGGTTTTCTCAAAAATTTTCCGGCGGATTTCTTTGGCAATTAAATTGGCAGATTCCATTCCTTTTTTGTTCTCCGTAACGTCAAGGTACGCTTCATCCAGCGACAGCGGTTCTACCAAATCGGTATATTCATAGAAAATTTCCCTGATCTGCCTGGATACCTCTTTATACCGCGGAAAGCGTGGCGGCACAAAAATAAGATCGGGACATTTCTGCTTGGCCGTCTTACTGGGCATAGCAGAACGTACCCCGAATTTTCTTGCTTCATAGCTGGCTGCTGCAACCACACCGCGGTGCTGACCACCGACAGCGATAGCTTTTCCTTTCAGTGCAGGATTGTCATGCTGCTCTACGGAAGCATAAAATGCGTCCATGTCAACATGAATTATTTTGCGGAGGGGAAAAGGAAAATCCATACCGCAAAGATATGGATTCCTGTTAGAGTTTAAAGTTCAAGGTTTTTTAATTCAAGCTTAAATATACCTTAGCTTTATTTTTTATCGTGACTTTATTTCAAAAGCCTGTTGATGGTTGCCTGAATTTCCGGGTCATCCGGAGTGATGGCGTAATACTTGGCAATAGCGGATTTCTGGTCGATCACCATATATCTTGGAATCCAGTTGAGGTCCACATAATTGTTGAAATCGTTTTTCCAGCCGGAAGAAAACCAGTAATTTTCCTTGCCTTTCATATCAAATCTTTCCAGGCTTCTTTCAAAACCTTCTTTCGAACGGTCTAATGAAAGAAATACAAAATCTATATTTTTATTGTTCTCTTCCAATTCTTTAGCCTTCGGGAGTGCATTCAGGCAGTCTCTGCACCACCCGGCCCAGAAATCGATTACCAGGATTTTTCCTTTATGCTGATCCAGGATCTGTTGGACGGTTACTGTTTTTCCTTCTTCATTTTCCAGTTTCTGAGCGAGTGCTTCTTTGGAAAAGCCTGTTTTCAGGACCTTCGGAGTCTGCTGGGAACAGCTTAGTCCGAAAATTCCCATCATCACTACTAATAACAGCTTTTTCATATTTAAAAAAATTAATTGTACAAATCTAGACAATGCAACGAAATCCGGAAACGGATTTTCCAACATAGTAAGCATGGGTAAGATTGAGGATTTCTATTGATAGTTTTTAAGTAAGCCCTTCACCACGGTAATCACATTTGGCATGGCTTTGTTGGCCGCATTCAACACTTCTTCATGGGAAACGGAAAAAGAAATATCCGGTCCGCCAAGATCAGTGATCACGGAAATACAGAAAACATCCATTCCCATGTGTTTGGCGACAATGACTTCCGGAACGGTACTCATGCCCACCATATCACCACCGATGGCTTTGATCATGCCGTATTCTGCCGGGGTTTCGAAGGTAGGACCCTGCAGGGCAACATAAACGCCTTTATGGATCCGGATGGAATTTTCAGCGGCAGCCTGTTCCGCCACAGAAATCATTTTTTTGCTGTAAGGTTCGCTCATATCGACGAAACGGGGTCCGAAAGCATCGATATTTTTGCCCCGAAGCGGATGTTCTGGCATCATGTTGATATGGTCTTTCACAATCGCGATGTCGCCGACTTTAAAATTTGGGTTAACGCCGCCGGAAGCATTGGAAAGAATCATATTTTGAATTCCAAGTAAATGAAAGACCCTGACAGGAAAAACCACTGCTTCGATGGAATGGCCTTCGTAATAATGGAAACGGCCGCTCATCATCAGGACCTTCTTACCTTCCAGCATTCCGAAAATTAGTTTGCCGCCGTGGCCGGCCACGGTGGTCTGCGGAAAATTCGGAATCTCGGGATATTCCAGCACGTCGATGGCTTCCACTTCATCCTGTAGTTTTCCCAATCCTGAACCGAGAACGATGGCAAAATCAGGCGTATCTTTAATCCTGCTTTTGATAAACTCGGCGGTCTGCTTAATTTTTTCTAACATAATCTAAGATGATTTGGTTGAATTCTTCCTTTTTATCAATAATGACATTGATCGGCCAGTAGTAAACAATATCTCGAAGATAGTCAAAACTTTTAAGACGCACGTAGTCTTTTTCAGTGGTTAAGATTAATTTATATTCACCCAGCTTTTTATATTCGGCAACGATATTTTTAATGTCCGCCTCCGTAAAATTATGGTGGTCCCGGAACTTCAGGTGCTTTACCCGCTGCGAAAATTTAGCCAGATGGGTAAGCAGAGGTTTCGGGTTGGCAATTCCTGTGATTAAAAGGATATCGTAATAATTCAGGTTGTTATCGGGAAGCATTTTCTCTTTTCCGTAGACGTTTTCGTCGTATCCAATGGATGAGAAGAATACTTTCTGGGTGCGGTCCGGCCGGATCCTGGAAATGTAGTACTGCTTGGTTTCCTCCGTAAGCTCGTCCGGACACTTGCTTACCATGATGATGTCTGCCCTTTTGGAACCGGCTCTCGATTCCCTCAGATCACCGCCGGGAAGAAGGTGGTCTTTAAAATACGGATCATTAAAATCCGTCATCAGGATGTTGAAGCCGGGTTTGATGGCGCGGTGCTGCATCGCATCGTCCAGTACCAGGACATCAAGGTCCATATCATCGATCACTTTTTTCGCTCCGGGAACCCTTTCTTCTGAAACAGCGATCACAAAACGGTTTTTGAACCGCTCAAACAGCTGCATAGCTTCGTCGCCTACCGTTTTATAGTTGCTTTCGTAGTTGGTCACCGCATAGCCTTTCGTCAGCCGGCCATAACCGCGGGAAAGCACGCCCGTCCGGTAGTGTTTGGATAAAAACTGGGCAAGGTACATCACCATCGGCGATTTTCCGCTTCCGCCCACGGAAAGGTTTCCGACACAGATGATCGGCGTTTTGAATTTCGTAGATTTAAAAATTCCCAGATCATACATTGTGTTTCGGACACCCGTCACCAAATGATAACCTAAGGAAAAAGGATAGAGGTACCATCTTTTCATACCTTGCAAAAATAGGAAATTTCGCATGGATTCGGATGAATATGGTAGTGACTTTTCAATATTTATTTTAAAAAATCCGGTCTTGATTATCATTAAATTAGACTACTTTTGTAGAGTTATTTTTATTACATTGAGGTATTTTATTGAATTTTCCTACAACGGCAAGAAGTATTTCGGTTACCAGATCCAGCCGAATGCCATTTCCGTTCAGGAAGAACTGGAAAAGGCACTTTCCACCATTTTAAGGGAAAAAATCAAAACAACAGGAGCAGGGAGAACCGATACCGGCGTTCACGCTAAAAAGATTTTCGCCCATTTCGATACGGAAAAAACATTGGATCAGGATCTTACGAGGAAGCTGAACAGTTTCCTTCCGGCTGATATTTCCATCAAAAGGATTTTTCAGGTACGGGATGATTTCCATGCCCGGTTCGATGCCACTTTCAGGACGTATGAATATTATATTTCGCTGGAAAAAAATCCGTTTACCGAGGAAGCGGCGTGGCAGCACTGGAGAAAACCGCTGGATATTGATAAAATGAATGAGGCCTGTAAAATTTTATTCGAGTATGAAGATTTCACCAGCTTTGCCAAACTCCATACCGATAACAAAACCAATCTCTGTAAAATCTATAAAGCGGAATGGGAGCAGAACGGAAGCGAGCTGAAATTTACCGTTTCTGCCAACCGCTTTTTACGGAATATGGTAAGGGCTATTGTAGGAACCATGGTAGAAGTGGGTGCCGGAAGGCTGAAGCCCGAAGACATGCGGAAAGTCATTGAAGATAAACACCGGAATTCGGCAGGAACTTCTGCGCCGGCGCATGGGCTGTACTTGGTGGATGTAGGATACGAATTTGAGTAAAATTAACCTGAACCCTGGTCCGTTAAAATCTGCCTTGACTTTCTCGGAGGAACGTGAAAATCACTATCTTTGAAGTCCTTATTTAACACAAAAACTAATACCATGATCGGAATTTTAATTATTATTGCCGCTTACCGTTACTACGCAGGTCTTGCAGGACGATTCGGAAAAACAAAATGGCATTACGGCCTTCTGGCTTTGGGAATTTACCTGGGAACCCAGTTTGTTTTCGCATTTTCTTACGGCATCTACAAAGGCATTACAGATCCAGCTTCTCTGGATGACAACAACTATATGGGATTTTCCGCGTTAAACCTGGTGGGCTGGCTTATTTCCTTAGTCGCAGTCTGGGGGTTTTATAAAATCCTGGAAGATAAATTCCGGAAGGAAAGTCTGAAAAAGCCGGCATTGGAAATCGAAGAAATCGGAAAAAAAGAACTGTAAGATACTTTTGGATCCGGTGACTTTAGTACTTCTATGAAGTATTGGTCCCCGATTCTGATAGGGATGAAGAACTTCCAGCTTCCAGCCTCCCTCTTCCAGCCTATTTATCTGATGGTTATCTATTCCTTAAATAATACTCATCACAAATTTTCATCACGAATTCATAAGGATGTAAAGCCTGACAATTTAGAAAGTCTTATTTTTGCATAGAATTTTATTTGATTCTTTTCTTCAATTCGTACAATGAAAAAACAAGATACCTGGGGGATCGTAAAGCGGCTGTTCTTTATCGGAATGAAGTTCCGCTCATGGTTCATCCTTACTTTAATCATCTCCGTTATACTTGCCATGGTCTCTACGTACCGGCCTTACCTTACCATGGAAGTGGTGGATAACGACATCACCAGGCTGAAAGACAAAGCCCTGATGATGAAGCATATCTATCTTTTGGTAGGTCTTGTATGTGCAGAAACGGTGCTCAACTTTTTCCTCGTTTATTTCTCCAATTTTATTTCGCAGAATGTAATCCGGGATATCAGGGAAAGGCTGTACAATAAGCTGATTTATTTTAAAACTTCATTTTTTGATAAAACCCCCATCGGGCAGCTGGTAACAAGAGCGGTGGGAGATGTGGAAACCATAGCCACGGTCTACACCGACGGATTCCTGATGGTTTTCGGAGATGTCCTCAGAATCGTATTCGTTCTGGTGATGATGTTCAGCACGAATGTTCACCTGAGCTATATTACATTGGCTATTCTGCCTTTGATGGTCGTCATCACAAGATTTTTTCAGAAGCGGCTGAAAAAGGCTTTCGGGGACGAAAGAAACTGGACTTCCAACCAAAACTCGTTTGTACAGGAAAGGCTGGCAGGGATGCCGATCATTCAGGTATTCAACCGGCAGGAAGCCGAATTCAAAAAGTTTGATGACATCAACATTACACTCAAAAGCGCTTTGCTGAGAACGGTTTTTATCTTCTCATTGTTTTTCCCGGTAGTAGAATTGATTTCCTCGTTGTTTATCGGATTTATTCTTTTTTACGGAGGGTATAT
This sequence comes from Chryseobacterium sp. SORGH_AS_0447, assembly GCF_030818695.1. NCBI lineage: Bacteria > Pseudomonadati > Bacteroidota > Flavobacteriia > Flavobacteriales > Weeksellaceae > Chryseobacterium > Chryseobacterium sp. SORGH_AS_0447. The sequence goes on from NZ_JAUTAR010000001.1 coordinate 1,129,536, forward strand.
TACGATCAGTGCGGGAGTCGTGATCGCTTTTATTCAGTATATTTCTATGCTGATCCGTCCATTACGCCAGATTGCCGACCGTTTCAACAACATCCAGCGGGGTATCGTAGGTGCAGAAAGGGTATTGGGCTTAATGGATGAAGATAATGCCATGCCAAATGAAGGGAAAGTTCAGAAAGATCATTTTGACGGGAAAATTGAATTTAAAAATGTTCATTTTGCCTATGACGAAAAGCAGGAGGTATTGAAGGGAATCGATTTCAAGGTAAATCCCGGGGAAACCGTTGCTATTGTAGGGGCTACCGGAGCCGGAAAATCGACGATCATCAGCCTGATTACAAGATTGTATGATATCAATTCGGGAAATATCCTTATTGACGATGTGGATCTGAAGGATTATGAACTTTATAACCTGAGAAGCCATATCGGAGTTGTATTGCAGGATGTATTCCTGTTCCACGGGAGTATTTTCGAAAACCTGTCATTCGGTGACGAGAGCATAACGCTGGATAAAATAAAAGCGGGAGCCAGGGAAATTGAAGTCGATCAGTTTATCGATCAGCTTCCCGGCGGATACGATTATGTGGTTAGCGAGAGAGGTTCGTCGATTTCCTTAGGCCAGAGGCAGCTGCTGTCATTCTTGAGAGCCTATTTGTCTGATCCTAAAATTCTAATCCTGGATGAAGCAACATCGTCCATTGACCATGAAAGTGAAAAATTAATCCAGCGGGCTACAGAGAAAATTACGAAAAACAGGACCTCCATTATTATTGCCCACCGTCTTTCCACCATCGAAAAAGCAGATAAAATTATTGTGATGGAACACGGAAAGATCGTAGAAGAAGGAAAACACCTTGAGCTTCTGGATAAAAACGGATATTACGCCACCTTATATAAAGCCCAGCTGAGACATGAAATCGAGCTGGAGGAAGAGGAAAGCGGTAAATAATTGTTATGAATAAAAAGGGTTAAAATCAGCATAGATTTTAACCCTCATTTTTTATTTAATGTTATAATTTTTTTTGAGGATGTCTAAAAATTCATCTTTAGAAATTCCTTTTCTTGAAGAGAAGCGGATATTTACCACACCTTCATCCGTAATCCGCTGATCTGTGCCATAAAGGTAATCCAGCAGATACTGAAGCCGGTAATGATCCGCTTTTAAGCTGTAAATTGTATCATTTTGAATATTTGCTTCAAGACTTACTGCATCGCCGGGAAGAAGGAAAGCTTTCTGCTCGGTACGGATGCTATAACGAGAAGTATGAGCGGTAAAAGGTGGGGTACAAAAAAGGATAACAGATGGAACAATTATGGCAAACAGCAGATTCCACACAGCATGATACAGCAAGCTGTATAGAATATTCAGTCGTATACGGATATAACTTAGAATAAATCCGCCCGATAATTGAGAAATGATGATCAACGGGGATAAAGCATAGAATTTCCATGAATCATTTACATAATTATCCAGATGAACAAAGCCGAAAGCCACCGTGGAAATATATACCAGGTACGGAAAAATTCTGTTCCATTTTTCCCGACTGATAAAACGGTAAAACAGCTGGTGATACCTCAGCGAATACCTGAAAAGAAGTTCCTCTAGCAACGGTGCTGCAACGACTGCCAGCAAAAACAGATTTAATAAAGTAAGACTGTCTAAAGGATAGGCTTCCTGAACGGTTATAAAATTCTCCACTAGGTAATTGCAGGGGAATACAATAATAAAGTGTAATAAAATTTCAATGATCAAAAGGTTAAAAATCAGAAAAAATCTGTTTTTAGAATTAATACGGATTTGGACATCGTCCGGCTTCTTTATAAAATGCCACAGACCGGCAGCATCTTTTTTCAATCGAAGAAAGTAATTCACGGAAATTTTTACCAATAGGTTTTAAAGAAAAGCAAATTGTTACAATCTTTTTTCTAATTGAAGAAATAATCTTTTACCTCTCTCTGGAAAACATTTTAAAGTAACCAGTATTGACGTTTCTAGAACATTCCGGAATACGATACCGATGTTGTCAGTAGCTATAAAAAAATTAAACACTACCGCAAAAGTAACAGACAACGGGCATCTGAAAAGCACTGTTATCAGTAATACAGTATAATTTTGAGCTATGAAATATATTTAAAACGCATGGATTTTACAAAATCATTTTATTTGTTGTAATTAAAATGAATAATTTTTATCAAAATATTGGGTTTATATTAAAATAATTGATAACTTTATTTAAAATTTAAACGGTACCCCTAAACTTTGGTAGGGTGTTTGATGTAAATAAGTACTTTTTAATTAAAATATCCAAAATAGATGAAAAATATCCAAGACGAATTTCAGGTTTTTAAAGACGAATTGAGAAAGTTGAATATCGAAGTACAGAAAGTGGTGAAGGTTGGAAATGGCAGTATGGATTTCCACGAAGTCTTTTACAAGTCGCCACGGTATGAAGATGTGAAGAGCGTGTATGTTCAGCGACATAATCTGGACAATATTCTGGCAAAATTTAAGCAAGCCTACCATTAAAATAGAATCGCGGCCCGGGAAACCGGGCCGCGAATTTTTTTATCTCCGCAGATCCTTCTAATCTTTATCCAGAGCAGATGTTTTTTTCGTATCCTTCATCCTGATGTAAACGATGAAAGAAAAGAAGATACAGGCTGTAATGTACCAATAGAAATAATGTTCTGTATTTTCTTTCTTAAACCATAAAGCGATATACTCTGCCGTTCCTCCGAAAATGGCAACCGTCAGGGCATACGGAAGACCTACTCCCAGCGCTCTTACTTCGGAAGGAAAAAGCTCTGCCTTTACGACGGCATTGATCGAGGTATAACCGCTCACAATAATTAATGCCGACATAATCAGGAAAAAAGCAGCCCACATGGAGGTTGTATGGCTTAATGCATTCAGCAGCGGGTAAGTGAAAACCGTTCCCAGAATGCCGAAAGACATCAGCAACGGCCTTCTGCCAATCTTATCAGACAAAGCACCGAAAACAGGCTGCAGACAGGCAAAAATAAAAAGCGAGATAAAAGAGATTAAAGTTGATTCTTCTTTGGTAAGATGAACGGTGTTTACCAGGAATTTCTGCATATAGGTAGTATAGGTGTAAAACGCCAGTGTTCCGCCCAGTGTTAGCCCGACTACCGTGATCAGTGCTTTTGGGTGCTTCAGCAGTTCTGTGATCGTCCCTTTTTTCTTTTCGCCCAAATCCTTTTTGTTTTCAAAAGCTTCGGTTTCATGAAGATTACTCCGCAAATACAGGGCGATAACAGAAAGGAGTGCGCCGATTACAAACGGAATTCTCCAGCCCCAGCTTTCAAGCTGGTTTTCAGTAAGCAAAAATTTCTGCAAAATCAATTGAATTCCCAAGGCAATCAGCTGTCCGCCGATCAGCGTTACATACTGGAAGCTTGAATAAAATCCCCGGCGGTCCGAAGTGGCCATCTCGCTGAGGTACGTTGCCGATACCCCATATTCTCCGCCGACGCTTAATCCCTGCAGCAGTCTCGCGAGCAGCAGGAGGAGAGGAGCCAGGACACCAATTGTTTGGTAAGTAGGAGTAAGCGCAATTAATAAAGATCCGAAAGACATCAGCAAAACCGAAAGCGTCATGGCTTTTTTTCTCCCGATCCTGTCGGCAATACTTCCGAAAAGCCATCCTCCCACGGGCCGCATCAGGAAACCGACCGCAAAGATCCCTGCCGTATTGAGCAGCTGGGCGGTCATATCCGAATCGGGAAAAAAAGAATGTGAAAAATAAATGGCAAAGGCAGCATAAGCATACCAGTCATACCATTCTACGAGATTCCCGATCGATCCGCCAACAATGGCTTTGATTCTTTGGGCGGTGGTGATTTGTACAGTATTCATGAATTTTACCGAATAAGCAGCCAAGATACAACTTTCAGAAAAAAACCGTTCCTGAAAAAGAACGGTTTGAAATATTTAAACAAAAAGATTTTAAAATCGATACCCTAAAGACAGTCCGGTCCGGAATCCTGCCCAAGGGCCATCTACATTTACCTTGGCTCCGCTGGAATTGGTTTCTACCGTATAATTAACGTAAGGAATATCCAGGTCTTCGATTTCTTTTTTCAGCCTTGCCTGCATATCGGGAGTTAAAACCACATCGCTGGTCAGGATAAAATCGCCCTGTCCTTTTCCGTAGTGCGCCCCGGCAATCCAGAAATCCAGCACCAGATTCCGGCTTCTCGTAAGGAAAAACTGTGCACCGACCATCAGTCCGCCGCTGTTTCCGTGGGCGCTGCCGTTTCCTTTTAACGGAATTTCATAGGTTACCCCATTGAAGGTGTAATCATAATAAAAGTCAAATGTATTGGAAGTCACTTTGGAATAGCGGTAATACGGGGCAATATAAAATCCTTTTCCGTATCCTGCGCCGAGATAAAAACGCGGCTCGATGGTGAAATTAAAGGATTTTACTTCCAGATTCTGAAGCCTTTTTTCATCTTCATCATTCAAAAAAGAATTGATAAAAGGAACTTTACCTTCAGGCATCACCCCAAATCCCATATTTACTGAAAACCACTGGGTGAAAGCCCGTTCGTAGGAAAGGTTAATATTTCTGAATGCATAAGCCGTAACGTTGGTCTTAACGATGTTCATCTTATCCGAGGTTTCAGAAGCGGAACTTTCCTGCGCGGATATTCCCGAGAACATAAAGCATGGGAACAAAAGAAGATATTTTTTCATAATTGCATATTTAAAGTATTATTGAGTTGAAAGCAAAAAACGGGCAAAAATAGTGAAGTATGTGCATTCATATTGTAAAATTAATATTCTCTCTACAAACTATTTGAAGCATCTATCTGGATTCAGTGAGTTGAAGATGTAATATTTAATCAGTTACAGATGTCTTATTCCATATTATTCAACATTCAGAAATGAAAAAAGTTTTATGTTCGGTACTTCTTCTTGGTGGGATTTTAGTCTTTGCCCAGGAAAATACAAAAAATGACACTTTGAATTCATCCAAGACGGCCGAAATTCAGGAAGTTATTTTAAAAGCCCAGCGCAAAAAGCAATTTACAGACAGGGCGGTCTATACTTTTGATAAAGAGGCTATGGAAAAAGCCCGTTATGCGAAAGACTTAATACAAACTTTACCGGAATTGCAGCTGGATCCTATAACCAATACGTTGAAAAGCACGAAAGGCGGAACCACATTGTTTTTAATCAACGGAATTGAAGCCACGGACATGCAGATCAGGAGCGTGGCCCCGGCTGAAGTGGTAAAAGTGGAATACTATGATATTCCTCCCGCGAGATGGGCTACAAGAGCCGATGTGGTGGTCAATTTAATTACTCGTTCTACGGAGACAGGATATGTATTCGGGACGGATGTAAGCTCGGCACTGAATACTGGTTTCATGAACGGTTCGGCATATGCTAACTTTACGAAAGGAAAAAATAACATCGGGCTGGAATACTCTATTAACCTCAGGGATTATAACAACCGGAAGGTGCATAGTATTTACGACTATCAGCTGGAAGGCAGCCATTACCGCACCGACGAAAATAAAGTCGACCATTTTGGATATACTTCGCAGAATGTGGCATTGCGATACACCCGGATGGTTCCTGATCATTATGCTTTCCAAGCTAAAATGGATGTGGATATTTTTACCAGCTTTATCAAAGGAAACGGCGGCAGTATTTTTACCAAAGACAGCTTTACGGAAGAGCATGCCATGCTGAAAAACGGATCATCTAATTATACTACTCCGACATTAGACCTTTATTTTTCGAAGAATATCGGTAAGAAAGATGAAATGAGTATAAATGTCGTAGGATCAACCTTCACAACCAATACTTCCGAATTTGCAAGAGAATGGATCGTTTCTTCAGGAGCTTCCGTTTTCGATAATGACATGAACCTCCGGACAAAACAGACCGGAATTGTCGGGGAGTTGGCTCACGTCCATACTTTTGAAGCAGGGAAGCTTTCTTCGGGATACCGGATTTCCAATACGGCGATCTCCAATGATCTTCAGAACCTTGCCGGATTTTCAGAATACAGCGTCAATTACCTGGAGCAGTATTTTTATACCGAGTTTTCAGGAAAGGTAAAAAAATTCAGCTACCGGATCGGTGCCGGACTGACGAATATTCATAATAAAAGTGCTGAAAATACTTTCGCTCAGTGGGCCTTCACGCCAAAGGTCATTTTGGGGTATCAGCTGAAAGATAACCAGAGTCTCCGTTTCACCAGCAGCTATAAACCGGTGAGTCCGTGGAGCAGTGCTTTAAGCAGCAATATCGTACAGATGGCACCGAATATCGTGCAGAAAGGAAATCCGTTCCTGAAATCCCAGCAGGTATTTGCCAATAATTTTATTTATTCATTTAATAATAAATATTTTGATTTTAATGCCAATCTGTTTTACCAATATACAGACCGGATCATTAACCAGTATTATGTAGCAGATGAAAATTTCGGCTATGCGCTGACCTATGAAAATGCAAAAAATGCACAACGTTTCGGGGTTCAGCTGTCGGGATCGTACAAGCCTTTCGGGAACAGTTTTTTGGTAGCAAAGTTAAATCTGACTCCTGCAACCGAAACCATCCGGACCAGTAACGGCGCCCTGATTAAGAATAATTATCTCGCTAACAATCTCGTGTTGTCTTCCGAATATAAATCGTTCAGCCTGCAATACCAGCTAAATATTCCTGTTTATACGCTGAACGGGGCTTTCTTAAGCACCAACGAAAATCAAAACCATTTTTTTGCGAGCTATAAAAAGAAGGAATGGGCGTTGACGGCCGGAATGTACTGGATCGGGATGCCTTCGGAGTATAAAACCAAAAGCCTTCCGGAGAGCCTTGTCAATTATAGCCGGGTCAACCGTATCATGAACAACAGATCCATGTTCATACTTGGCTTCAGCTATGACTTTTCCAAAGGTAAAAAAACGGAACTGAATAAGAAGCTGAACAATTATACGGCACCGGCCGCTACTTTTTAAGACGGTTCCTACCATTTATTTCCTTTAATATTTAAATAGAAACAATCCGCCCGGAATTTCCAGGCGGATTGTTCTTATCTGCAGCAATAAAATTTTATTTCTTGATGAATTTTGACTTTTCCGGCTTCTGGTTGTTTTTCCCGGATACTTCGATAAAATAAGAAGCGGAAGGAAGGTCGGAAACCTGTACTTTTCCTGACTGGATATCGGAAGTTTTAATAAGTTTTCCGTCCACGCTGTAAATTTTTGCCGTTGAATATTCACCGGTCTGTCCTTTAAACCCGATAAAATCCTGAGCCGGATTCGGATAGATCTGCAGCCCTGCTTTTTTAGCGTTTATTTCTCCGGTTGCAAGAACAGCTGCGCTCAGAACCTGTGCCCCGTCGGTTGTCTGGTTGTTGATGTTGGCAACAGGTACATTAATAATAGTCTGAATGGTGGTCAGCAACGGGAATTTTCTGGAGCTGCTGTAGTAGGAATAAGACGTATTGGTAATACTTCCGATCGGCAAAAGGAAATTGGTATCATTCGGTAAATAGAGGTTGAATGCCTGAACGGATTTTACCCTTAATACGTTCGTAAAAGTAGAAGCGCCCAGTATCAGTGTCCCTGAAGCATTAGGATTGATGGTGATGGTTCCCCTGCAAAGCCCGCTAATGGTGGTTGATGAAAATGTTCCCTGTGCCTGATCTGTTTCCGTTGTGGTGGTATATTGAGTAGGGTAGCTGATAAACGTCCCGTTGTTAGCCGATAAATTCAGGGTGGCATCCGGAGTTGTCAATCCTGTAATTTCAAGCTTGGAAGCACTTTGTTTATAAAATACGATATTTCCGGTACCCGTCATTTTCAAGGTAGATCCAGGAAATGTGGTAACCTCACTGGCAGAAGGAGTGGAATACACCGTCGTTGCCGATCCGGCAAATGTAAGCGAGCCATTGTTGAATGTTGTATTGGCTCCCGTAGCAGAATTATCCGGTGTTCCGATGACGCCAAGATAAGCTACCGTTTCACCGGCAACAGGATCATTAAATGCTTTAGTAATCGTGGTCTGAGCCGATAAAATACCTGCTGATGCAAGCAGAAAAAGTAAAGACTGTTTCATATATTTTTTTGTTTTAAAGATAAGCAAAAAAGGCACCGTCATACTCAGATATTTTAGGAATTTTTAGCGGTAAGCTAGTGATTTATAATATAATGAATTGCTTTGTTTAAAGTTTCCGCTGTATGACTAGGCTTTTAGAGCCTGATGGCAGGATTCGGCTGTTCATTTTCAGAAAGATTAAATATTTTACCTAATTTTTGGGAAGCCTGCACGAAGGCAATGAAAGCACAGAGTTCTGAAATCTGGTAATCGGTAAAATTTTCGCGAAGCATATCAAAATGAGCGGGGAAAACGGATGTATGGTTTTTGCAAAAAAGCTCGGCAAATGCCACGGCTATGGAAATTTTTACCTGTGAGGCATCGAAGTCGGGCCGGCCTGCTTTTACCATACAGTATTCGCAGCCGTTTTCAAAAGCCATGGCCCTGCGGATCTGTTCGAGCATATTCTTGTCTAATGTTGTTTCTGTAAATAAGGTTTCTTCCAGGTTATTCCAGTGGATAAGGATTGCCGGATTGTGACCGAGCAGTTTTTCAAAAGGGGTGGTTCCGTTTGCAGAAAAAGGTATTGTTGTCATATCTGTTGTTTTAATGAGACAAAATTCAGGAATATTCTTCCGGATCAAAAACGGTTTTAACGGATAAAGTGATAGATTTGCATTAAATTAATTCTTTTATTAATAGATTTCAGTGAAAATAATGTTAGACGATTTTGATTACCGGATTTTACAGATCCTGAGTGAAAATTCCCGGTTAAGCTACGCGGAAATCGGCCGTAAAATTTCCCTGTCCCAATCGGCTACCAAAGAACGGGTTCAGAACCTTGTCGAGAATGGGATTATAAAGCAATTTACGGTTGAGGTGGATTATGAAAAACTGGGGTATCCGCTGAAGGTAGTCATTAGCCTTAAATTTAAGAATGACGAATTCCGCAGGTTTATTGATGATGTGCATAAATTCCCGGAAATCCTCAGCTGTAAAAGAGTAACGGGAGAATTCTGTCTTATTGCAGAATGTGTGCTGAAAGACAGCCGCCATCTGGAGGAGCTGATCGACCGGCTAATTTCCTATGGAATTCCGACGACGGCAATTGAGCTTTCCGAAATTAAAACAAAGACTTTTTTAGGTAAAGTTGAGGTAAAGTCGAATTAGCGGCTGGAAGAGGGAAGAGGGATGCTGGAAGTTTTCAAATGATCCATCCTACGGATCTTTTCCAGGTTTCCATTTCTTCGTTTCTCTTTTTCAGATCTTCCGGAGGATGCTGGCTCTCTTTTTGGGCACGGTCTCTGATGATCGCAGTTTGCTCTTCCAGTGAATTCAGGCCGAGCGATTTTCGTCTTTCGTTCACTTTATTCAGATCATCATAACAATTCGGGCTCAGCTGCCCGTTTTCATCCCAGTCGAACTGGGTTCCGTATAGCTGTGGCTTTCCTTCGAAAACCGCAATCCTGTCGGCCAGATACGCGATATTGATTCTCTCAGCATTTTCTTCGGGAGTGGAATCTTCCAATAGTTTCAGGCATTTTCTCATGAAATCCGGTTTGGCGATGGCATGCTGTATAACCAGCCATGCGGCTTCAGCCGCTTCTTTACCCACTTTCTCTATCGTAGGGTATCCGATACGACCCATGATTTCATCTAATTGTTCCGCATTTTTATAGTGAAGATTCTGCATTTCCTGGTTGTATCCTGCTCCCAGTTCTCCGTTTCGGAGCAGCTGGTTACGGAGTTCGAGATCGGCATTTTTCAACCGGATGATTTCTTGGGCTATGTTTTTAATATCCATGCGGTAAGGATAATGTATTAATTAATAGAAGTTTTCTCTGCGTAGAGCATAGATCAGCTCATCCTGTAATTCACCGTTTTTAATCAGTGTTTTTTCAAACCGTGCTTCCAGGGCAAATCCGTTCTTTTCCAATACTTTCTGCGATGCCGTATTGCTTCCGAACGGGCGGGCAAAAATCCGGTCGATTTCATCATAATTCCGAAAGGCAAAGTCTACGGCCTGTTGAATGGACCGGCTGATGATTCCCATTCCCCAGAAAGGTTCCCCCAGCCAGTAGCCGAGCTCCGCATTTTTACGGTGAATATCGTGTTGGGGATGAATGCCGATCCCGCCTGCCGCTTCGCCGTCAACTTCAATAGCAAAAATATGAGCAGGAGCAGACTGGGCCGCAAATTCAATAAAAGCTAATCCGTCAGCCTCCGAATAAGGATGCGGAAACATATCGGTCATGTTTTGGGCAATGCTTCGGTTGTCTGCATATTTTACTAGGCTGCTGAGGTCTTCCTTTTTCCAGGGTCTCAGTCTGAATTCTTTTTCCATAGGTTTCTCTAAAACAAATGTAGGAAATCTCAGTGTCTTGCTATTTAACGATAAACTAAATTTCTGCCGGATCTTTTTTCAAGGTTTTCTCTTTTTATTATCTGGCTTCAAGCAAATATTGAAAACAGCATCGGTCAAATCCTTAGGATTCAGCGTTTTTTACGATAATTCTTCAACTAGATTTATCGTTTAGATGAATTGATTCTATTCAATAATTAATTTAACATAAATTTTACCGTCTTCTCCTTCGACCTCTTTATTGTACACCCGTTTACCAATAACGGATTTCAAAAAATCACGAAGATCTTCCGGATTGCCAGTAAATTCTAGGCTAAGATGTTGTGATTCGATTACGTCAGGATGTATAAAACCTGAAATATACAGGTTGAACTGATCCAGCAGATCTTCCAAAGGATACTGTGAATCTTCGTCCGCTTCCAGCTCAAAGCTGAGGGCAGTGACAGAGATATTTTCTTCTGTATTTCTGTAAATATGATGGTCTAAGGATTCGTAAACCGGAGTATTGTATTTATCGAGGATAATTGATTTGATGTTTTTCATTGCGGAATATTTGGTGTTATATTGAAAGAAAGAACTTCCGGCATCCAGCTTTCTCTTCAACCCTTTAAGTGGTTACTTTAAGTTTAATTTAATAAAAGTTTTCGAGTTCCAGTTTTTTAATCCGGGCAACAATGGCTCCTCTGGTTCTTCCCAAATGATCGGCGATTTCTTTAATCGGGCAGCCGTCGCCGAACATTCCGGCCAGTTCTTCGTCCTCGTCCTGGGTCCACGGCTTGTAGGCTCCTTTGTGGGTCGTACGGATCTGCTCTACGGAATAAGTTTTCTCTGTTTTATTGCTGGTTTTGGTACCGGGAGAAGAAGTTTTCTTCGGTAGCGCGTCATCTTCATTTTTCACTTTTACAACATGAATATGTTTTGATTCCGAATTAAAAGTATCCGGCAGCAAAGTTTCAGGAATAAAAAGATCGGTTTTGGTCCTTGTTACCGCAACGTACAACAGATTGATCTCTTCGTTGAGCTTCGGAATGTTCAGTTCAAAATTCTGGCGGTCTTCCTTAAGTTTATCCAGTCTTTTTTCGGAGATAAAATCATTTACCAATTCAACGGAGTCGTATTCCATGCCTTTGCAGCGGTGAACGGTAGAGAAAATCATGTCTGCTTCCTCTTTGCTGTTGTTACCGACATGCCTTTTCTTGATGGTGTTGATGATTTCCGGAACTTCGCTTTCATATTCTTTAATGATCTCTACCATAAGGGAAAGCTGCACATCTTCTGTTTTTTCAATGTAATCTTCCAGCTCGGCTAAGTCTTTCATGGAACGGATCAATTCATCCTTGATGAGATGGCGTTTGTTGCTGTACAGATTCAATACATCATAAAGCGATGCACCGTCATCGGCGTAGGTATAGGAACTGATATTCCCTTCAAAATAAATCTGTCTGGATCTTTTGTTTTCCGTTACGTATTCGATGGCTTTGAGCAGCAGCCCGAGATTGGTTCTCGCCAGGGTTGCTCTTGTTTTTATTTCTTTGCTGAGGCCTGCTCCGGTTATGGAAACTGAGGCTTTAAAGTTTTCATCAAGATGACTTTTCAGTTCCAGGACCTCCGAAGCCAGCCCGGCAATATCCTGTCCGAACCGGAAGCTGGTGGAAAGATGATGGGTGGTAAAGTCTGCTTTCTCCAGGGAATTTACGGCATACCTCCAGCTGTAGATCTGCTGATGGGTATCTCCGACGATTACTTTTACCGCTTTCTGCTTAAAGAAGAGATCGAGCATCGCCGGGGAAGCATCCTGTCCTTCATCAAAGAGAATATAGTCGTAGCCAAGCTCCGGGTTCAGCAGCTGGAATTTCTTCAGATAAAAATCATGGGTTACCTCAATTTCGCCTTTGTCCATTTTACTCAGCAGCAGCCTGGTCTGGGCGATGATATAATCGTAAAACATTGAAACGAATGACTTGGCTTTCGGATCGGTAACCGTGTCGAGGTAATTCAGGTCCCGGACTTTTCGTTTATCGCTGTTGCAGAAATAGGCGATGCACTTGTTGATATGATTGGCCACAATATATTCGGCATGTTTCTCACCGTTGCCCTGCAGGTTGAGTAACGCGGCGATCTCATGGGTTTTGTAGCCCTGTGCGCGTACTTTGTAATTGTGCCCGAAAACAATATACCGGAACGCTAGCGAATGAGCGGTTTCCACTCTTACATTATGAAGTCCTTTATCGGCAAATTTTTTAGCCGCTTCCATCCGCACCGCTTTATTGAACACGAGATAGAGGATTTTGCTTTCGGCGGAACGTGTCGCTGCGTATTCGATAACGGTGGTGGTTTTTCCCGATCCGGCTACGGCGTTGATTTTAATGTTGCCGGACGAGTTGATAATGTCCTGCTGTTCCTGTGTTAATTTCATCGGTTTTGTGTTTTTTATTGTTTACTCCATAAATTCTTCGTTGATAAAATCGTATCCGTTAGCCATTAGCATCTTCAAGTAGTCTTCAAAGCTATCGGCGATGACCGTAAATTCATCGGGATCGTGAACAAACATTACGATCTGTCCTCTCTTTCCATTTTCCGACGGGCTGAAATCGATAAACAGCTGCGAAGTGCCGCCATTGTTCATGCAGTCCGAAAAATGGAGCCAATTCAGGTTCTTGGCAGTAACCGTAATTTTTTCGTCGATATCTACTCCTTCATATTTTCCTTCAATATAATCGGCGTAATATCTGAATGCCAGATCATGGTTTTCAATAATTTCACCGGAAGACAGCAGATAATAAGGATACTCTTCCATATCGGAGCCGAGAAAGTAGAATGCTATTTTCTCTCCCTCATATTCCCGCCAGTAGGTACCATCTACGTATTTCAGAAGATCAATCAGCGCTTCAGGAATTTCCGGATAAAGTGTTTTCAGCTTCTGAGTGTTTTCTTCGGCAAGACCATGCTTTATTTTTTCAAAGTGGTCCCAGCTTTCTTTCCCCTGATTTTCGTCATACGCTTTTTTCAGTCCGGCAATATACTGTTCTGCGGTAGGATTCATTTTTTTATTTTAAATGTACGGAATTCCGTTGTTTTTTATGATGTAACGAGTTTAAACTTTAGGTAAAATATCTGCGTCATCTTCCAAATCAGCGTGATTTTTCTTTAACCTAAGGTTTTTTTTAACCTGCCTATTTTAAGTGGCAAAGAGTGAATCGGCAGGACTGATTGATGAAGCTGGCGGTTTAGCTTTGCGCAGCAATTTATTGCCTTTGCTATCTTGAAGTAAATAAATCTTTACGGTTAATAACTGCTATTTCTAATTGCAAAAGGCTTTTCCAACTAGTCCAAATGATTAATTTTCCTTCTCAAAACGGAAGCCCTGAGCCTGCAGATACTCATCCAGGTCTACCTCGAAAGGGAGATCGTAGCCGTTGTCCAGATCATAGACCAGACTGCTTGAGTCGGAAGCTTCCAGAAATCCGAGGATTTTTGAGCGGGTTTGTTCCTTTGCCTTTTTCCAGCACTGCCTCAGGAATTCATGTTCCAGTCCAGACTGGTTTTCCCAGTAGCTGGAAAGGTCGGGAAGACTGTTTCTATTCATGCGGGAGTCATAGGAGAAATCATGTGCATCCAACACGTTTTTGCAAAGCTCCTGAAGGTCTATGTAATTGTAATCCTCAAATCCATGCTCTTTTAAATGGAGTTCTGCGATATGTACGGTTTTGTCAGGGGCATAATACGCGTAGTTGGGCATGGCAAAAAGGAAGCTTAAAGGGCTGGCGGCGTAATAATACAGGCCGATCACTTCAATCTTCCGGCCATCTCCCCTGAATTTTTCAGGATTATTTAAAACGGATACCAAGAAATCGATGACGGTCTGCTCCCTCGGAAAGAGAATGTTTTCCTGAAATGCCTCATCCATTTTCTCCTCTAAATTCTTCATAAGTGATGGTTTTGTTCTGTTTAGGAAATTAAACTTAGCAACTAAGATAAAAATTTATTTTGGCATGATGCAACATCCTTTACACCTATCTAACAACAATAAACATCTTCTTATTTTAGCTTCATATTTGTAAAGCAAAAAATAGATAGTCTAAAAACAAAAAGCACTAAGGTAACTCCATTAGCGCTTTAGTTACAGAAGCTTTAGTTTGAAACTAATTACAATTGCCATTACAAGGCTGTGTAAGACTGGCATCCTGCATAGTGAAAACAAACTGATATTCATTGTAATTCTCTTTTTCAGCTATTTTGGTATAGTTATTAGATCGCAGGATAATATTTCTTGTATTTTCGTCTGTTGATTTCCAAGTTTTATATTTTGAATTTCCGTATACGATCTTAACACTATCTGCATAAAAAATAATATCATCAATAGATCCGAAATTATTATCTAACTGCTGACTATAGGTTTTGTCTTTAAAAATGTCATACTTTATTTTTTTTCCATGATGATAGGATAATATATTTATATCAACATTGCTGTTATTTACATAGTTAAATCTATCAATCATTTGAGAATCTACAATTTCCCTACCACAGCTCGCAATTATAAATAGGGCAAATACGGATGAAATTATTTTTTTCATTTTAAAATATTAAAGTGTGTTCCAGTAATTAAAGCCTTGCTGAACATTCTGGCTGGTAGGATTGGAGTATAATAAAAATTTGTTTTTCAAAAATTAGTAAGCTATCAAAATAAGCTCGCAGATTTTGTTAGAAGGTGACTAATTATGAAAGGTAAAATATTATCTCTGCAAATCTGTAATCAAAAGCCCATTATTATATTTCAGCGTTTCAAGCATTTTTTCGGTTTCGGAAGGGCCCGGATTCTGTTCCAATTGTTTGAATTCGTCGGTGGTGAGACCTACAATCTGCAAAAAGGAAACTTCTCCGTGTGGCGTGTTTATTTTTCCGAGTTCGGGATCGAGTGCAAAAGCAAGTGCGGTCATATCGGTATCGTATCCGCTCCGGATCGGGCCGTTGGCGGGAATCAGATGATATTCTTCAAACCACTTCCCGGACTGGAAAACGTACCGCGCTAAATTCTGAAGGAGGTTGCACACCCAATGGATGTTGTCGTCTTCCTGTTCCATCTTCAGTCTGAAAGTGAGTTCAAATCCGAATTTGCTGAATTCCCCGCCTACACTTTTTTCATTGTAGTACAGTTCCGAAAATCCATACGTTACAAAATGAAAGTGCTTTTCCTGTTTCTCACTACGGTAAACGCTGATGCCGTCCAGCGGGTCATTGCCTCCTGCCACGTAATGGAGTGGTGGTGCAAAATGTAGCGGTTCCTGTCCGGGATAAATTTTTTCAAGTTCTTTATTAATGTATTCCCATCCGACCGCATCGTCTTCCGTAAATTGTTTTCTGTATTCTTCTGTGTTCATTGGTGGATTTTTGAGGAATTAAGGTACGGAAAAATAGGGAATAGTTATCGGGCTATACTAAAGATTAATCTTCACCGATCGTATGTTTTACTTCATTCTATTGATTTCGGTGGCACTGTAGAGTCCTCCGATTGCTTCGAAAACCTCATCCTGATCTTTTTTATTGGACCATCCTTTTCCGGCAAGTTCTTTTCTTATTTCCTCTTCCGATTTATTTTTAACAGCATGGTAACAGGCAAAATCCACGACTTCGGCAGGTATTCTTTCAAGGACATATTTGGTAAGAACCGTTACTATTTTCAGATAAGTGAAAAGGCCGGTTAGTCCCAACTGAATAATCCAACTGAATAATCCAGCTGATGATCCAGCCGATCCAGCCCAGATTGATCTTATTTACCGTAAAGCCCTGGGAAAACCGGATTTTTAAAAAGTTTAGGAATCCGATTCTCTCCAGATTATTTTCGTGAAGGATTATTTCATACTGAAAATACTGATTTGAGGCATAAATCAATAGGATCATAACCGCTAGCAAATATTTAAGTTTTCTAAAATCGGTATAATTTGAAAGTTTGATGAAATATTTCATGACAAAAACAAGGGCTGTTGCTACAAGAAATTCAAACAAGATAATCAAATACAGTCCTTTTATGAAAGGAATGCTACGGTAAATCCTAGAATCAGTGAAGCGAGTAAACCGCCGATTAAGGGAATTGTAAGATTGGGAGTTTTTGTCTGTATCGGTTTTGGCAGGGTATCCGGAATGATATAGTCGTCCCAGTTGTTTTTTCTCTCCGCTTCTTTTTCTAATTCCTGCAGTGCTTCCTGATCGAATGTTTTTAGGGTTTCCTGATAAGCGTAGATGAACAGCTTTACTCTTTTAGAGTTTTTGCCGGCATCCCAGATTTCGTTGCCCAAAGATTCGCTTTTTACAGCAATGTTTTCTTCTTTGTATGTTGCGGTAATGATTTCCGTCCAACGTTCATTCATCCAGCCGGCTCCCTTGCGTTTTGCTTCGATATTGAAATCGTCTTTATAAACGAGGTCCCAACCAAGTTTTTCAATTGCCTTTTCTGCAACTGCAATAAAGATGACCTCATTAACCGGAGTCTTAAATTCTTCCTTATATTTTGGAGAAAAGCTGATGCTGTGCTTTTTGGCAATCGTTTCCTCGTAAGCTCTGAAATTTTTTTCCATTGATGATCTGAATGGTTGATTAGTTTACTTTTTGCTGCAAAGTTATAAGATAGATTTTTTTAAGTAACATTATACTTGACTTTATCCGAATACTTCTTTCTCATAAGCTCAATGATCGGTATAAATAGATCGATTTCTTCCGTTGCGGCCCTCCAGGCATATTCAATATTTTTATCTGCCAGGATGATTCCAAATTTCCATTCAGAACCATCCAGAATAATTGATTTTTCATTTTGTATGCTTTCAGGCAATCTGATATTTTCTAATTTTAACATTTCTTCTTTTAAAATTGTTGTATCTGCTTCAGAAAAGGTTTTTTCTACAGTGATGATCCTGAGTCTGTCAAGGTTGTAAATTCCGGAAGTCCATTGTTTGACATTGTACGCCGTATCCCATTGCCTGAACCTTGAACAGATTGTTCCGTCAGAATTTTGAACTAAAATAATTTTATACGGAAACCCGCTGATTGAAGGTAATTCGGATAAATAAGCAATGATTATTTCTCCGTCTTTTAAATCAAAGTTTCCTATTTCAATTTCAGCTTCATGAATCACAGCTTCGATACGGTTTGAAAATCTTTCCATTTTATTTCAATTACATTTAGGTGATTTTGGTTAAAGCTACCTGGATGCATCTTTTCTTTTCCCAAACATCAAAGAAATTCCCAACACTAAAATTCCGAGAATAATACATAGAAGAATCGTTAGGTTTCTATGCTCAGCCTTCAGTGCTTCGTATCTGGACTCGGCCAGATCGGTTTTTCTTTTTAGTTTTTTAATATAAATATCCGGCTTATTTGTTTCCAGTTCAAAGTCTTCTGTGAAAGGCTTTACAACTGCATATTCATCCTGATTCAGGTATTCTTTCTCCAACTCCTGTAAGATTTTCAGCTCGTCTTTCGTGACGTTTTTCAGAGGTCTGGTATAGGTGCAGAATTCGGAGTAGAGCAAGCCGGTATCGGGTTCGATATAGCCGAAAATCAGATATTCGGTATTTTTTTCATAAGACAGATCGCATGACCTGAGCCGGGATGAAAAGAGGACGGCCTCTTTTTTGTAAAATTCTCCGTAAGTTTCTGACTTGTAAATTGTATTGATCTGTATTTTGCTGAGGTAATTATTTAAGGTTTTGAATCCTGAAGGGATCTCAACAATGTCATACACTTTTCCTGTAAACACAAAATCTGCATATTTAAACGATTCCTGAATGCTCATGTTCTCGCATTTGCATCCGAATGATTTTACTGAAATCAGAAATGATAAGATAAGAAACTTTATGTTCATGGTTATTTTATAAGAGGCTACTATTTTTAAATTATCCTTTACATTCAAATCAAAGACGCTCCGTTCAAATCTGTCGTCAGCACTTCGCTCATGTAATTGAAGAAAGGGCGCATGGCAAGAAAGGTGAGGACTGCTTCTTTCGCAAAATCACCTGATAGAACTTCCTGGTCGGTAAATGGCCGCATGACCACGTACTGCTTTTTCCGGATGAGATTAATGGCGGGATGGTTTTTATCAAAACCTCTCGGTGCGGTTTTCACGGCGTCGCCTTTTATTTCTTGAAAATAGTTGATGAAGGTATCGTCTGAAGTGATCTTTTCAATTTCCGCGTTGCTGATTTCAAATTCTTTACGGATGCGGAGCAGATCTTTGGCATCCGGTCCCCAGAATCCGCCGCCCACAAAACTGTTGCCGGGTTCAAGATGAATGTAATAGCCTCCTCTCAACATCGGTTTCAGGCGGGAATATCCGGCTCCGAAATGGGTTTTGTACGGCGTCTGGTCTTTTGAAAACCGGACATCCCTGTAAATCCGGTATATATGGATGCCATTCACACAGTCATGCTGCTGAAGTTCAGCGTAGATCTGGTTAAAAAGAGCCTTGTTTTCTTTTACTATAGCCTCGTATTCTGCTTTGTGTGCGGCAAACCATTCGCGGGTGTTGTTTTTCTCGAGCTGCTTAAGGAATTTAAAGGCTTTTTTCATCTTGACGATTTTTAACAAAAATAAGGTAATTTACTTGGTGTAGTCTCCTGAAACAATGAATTTTTCCATTACGTTTACAATCTCGGAAACGGGGATGGAAAAGACGCCGGCATTTCCTTTATCAAATTCTTTTTTCCAGTAAGAATATTCATCTGTTTCAATAGAGTCGGGCATTTGTCGGGTATCATTTTTAATGCTGATGACACTTTGATCCAATGCTTCTTCAGTTATCGGAAGATGGCTTATTTTATCGGCAGTCCCTTTTGGATGCTGAGGATCTTTCACCTTTAATCCGTTAATTGAAATATGAATTACTTTTCCATTAGCCGGATATTCTTCAATCTTTAAAATTTTCAGGATTGAGTTTTCTTCCCCCGGTCTGGTTTTATACTTCCATTCTTGGCCCACATTGTATTCCATGTTGTCTTTTTTTGTGCAGCCGAGGAAAAATAAAAGGAGTGCAGCTGCTAAAGGGTATAGTTTAATCATCCGATGGTTCATTTAATTTTTTAAAATATTAATCAGTTATGCAATGAGTAGTTTACCAATTGCAAATCTTAGATATACTGAAGAAAAATATTTAAAACCAGCACAATTTATCTTGAAATTATTCAATTATAAATACTTGGGTTCAAAACCTTTTCTAAATCGCCAATCTTTAGTAAATCTGCAATAGCCTTTTCAATACATTCTCTTGTGATTTCTTTCACAAATAAATCCGGCGGCTTTTGGTAAAGTGCATCTAAGTTTTTGCCCGTTTTCTTGTCTTCTTCAATGGCCGTTTCTAAAAACGTATAAGTCCAGACATTTAGGCCATAATGTCGCCCGTCTTCCATATCAACATGAATATTGCAAAAGTCATTTTCTTTGTCCCAGTTTGCCGGTTCAACTTCTTCAAATTCCAACCACAAGGTAAATTTTTTGCCTTCCGGTTTTCTACCTTTTAATTGGTCATAAAGTTTTTTTAATTCTTTATTGTTTACCCAGCCTTTACTCTCAGTCATGGCAATAATGAGGAAATCTTTTGCTTCGTCCATTGTGTTAGCTTCTCCTTTAACGACTGCATAGTTCCAAGGACTCTGTTCTTCGGGCATCCGGTATTCGAACTGGAATCTTTTGTCTCCTATACTATTGACTGTCACTAACCAATCATCTTCCCAATTATCTGTCGCCTGAATGACAAGTGAATAATGAGAAGTCACTCCATATAATGTGGTTTTTGTAAAAGTTTGGTTTACCATTGAAATAAATTCGAGCATTGATTTTCCTGTTTCATTTTCAATGCCAGTTGACTCGCTATTCATTAATTCACGGTAGAATTCTTCGAGTGCCATACTCTTTTGTCCTGAATATCTAATTATGGGCATATGGAACTTTAAAATTATGATTAAATGTATTAATATCTTAAAAAAAATTGGAGACTGCAGGAAATTGTTAGCCCGGTTAACTTCATTTTTACAATATTAATCAGTTCAGGCTTCCAGAATTACATTCACCTGATCGACAATTTCTTTTTTCTCTAAAATTTTTTCATCATACTTTACCTCAAGCTTTGTTTTTTTCCAGAAGGGGAAAAAGATCAGGCCTGAACTTCCGATGTTGACAAGCGTAGCATCGGGATATTCAATTTCTACCGTTGTCTTAAATACCGTGTTTCCTTTAATGTATTTAGTTGTTTTGATCCTGTTGGTTAATAAATCGAAAGCCTGAATGATTCCGTCGTCTACATTTTCGAATTCTTCGCTGAAATGCGTATGATATAAACCGTAACCCACCACCCATTCTCCAAAAGTTGTTGAAAGCCAGAAATCTGAATTTTTAACAGCCAGATATTCGGTTCCGTCTTCGTCTTTTGAATACTCAACTTCATCTCCTAATTTTTCAATGAGGACCTTTTTGATTTCTTCAAATTTCTTTTGGTTACAGTTCATGTATTAATCGGGGTTGAGGTTCAGGTTAAAATTTAAAGAGATCTGCAAATTTCAAAATGAGCACAAGCCTGGAAACTCGTGCCGGCAGAAGCCATTAACGGGTACTTTCAGCAGAAAGTGCTCCCTCGCTGATATCCGCAGCCTGAAGGCTTTTAAGGGCCGATTTGGTGGAAGATGTCGTACTTCCGCCGATGATGTAGAGTTTATCGTTATAGATTTCTGCAGCGGTATGTCTTCTGGGAATCATATTGGAGGATAATTGGTGCAGTGTATTGGTTTCCGTATCGAAATAGGCTAAAAACGTCTGATTATTGCTCCCTCCTGCAATAAAGATCTTATGACCGGATACCGCCAATGAATGACCGGATATTGCCAAAGGCATTTTATATTGCTCAGTCCAGAGATTTTTGTTGAGATCGTAAACATTGACCAGCCGGGAAGGCGTACCGTTGAAACCACCGATGACATACAGTTTATCATTTACAATTTTGCCTTTTGCTTCTCGGGCTGTCGGCATATCGGGTAAGGGATGCCAGGTATCGGAAGCAATATCATAGTATTGGAATCTGTTGGAAAACAAAGTGGTTGAAGCATTGTTTAGCCCACTGCCTCCAAACACATATATTTTTCCGTTATGGATGGCAGAACCTGCATTTCCCGTGTAGGCACGGTTAACAGCTCCCTTTGTGATCTTATTTGTTTCGAGGTCCAGAATTTCAAGATGGCTGTTTCCCCAGCCGTTAAAAATATAAATTTTATGACCATCCGTCTCCGAATTACCGAATCTTCTGGGAAGCAACTTAGCGTTGACGACGCTCCAGCGGTTATCTTTAATGCTGTATTTCTCAATAAAAGTGGCACTGCCATCATTGTCTCTGTACCCGTTACTCACATAGATATGATCACCTGAAATTGTACTGCTTATCCCTCCTCTGCGAACAGACATGTCCGCAAGATGCTTAAAATTAAGGGTTTGCGCATTCGCCAGGAATAAGCCGAAAATGAAAAGGAGAAATACTGTTTTTTTCAATGGCGGTGAGGTTATGTTGAATTGATTTTTAAAGATAGGGAAAAAATAAGGAGTGTAAATCGCTGATGTTGAGTTTTGTGAAATGAAAAGCGC
The DNA here is from genome assembly GCF_030818695.1 of Chryseobacterium sp. SORGH_AS_0447. NCBI lineage: Bacteria > Pseudomonadati > Bacteroidota > Flavobacteriia > Flavobacteriales > Weeksellaceae > Chryseobacterium > Chryseobacterium sp. SORGH_AS_0447. Next base: position 1,151,588 of record NZ_JAUTAR010000001.1, read on the forward strand.
TCTTCCTTTGCCAGCGCGAGCGTCTCGTGCTTTAAGCAAATAGTCTTTCTGTTGAGGGATGGTTGAGATGTCGGTGCAAGTATGGGGACACGAGCTTGGAAGTTCGTGCCGACAGAGGAGTACCGAAAGATAAATGCTTAACTTTCAAGAAACCTGACGGGTTTTCAAAACCCGTCAGGTTTTGCCGCGTTCCCATACCATTGCAGGAAATTAGAAACAGGTGTGTTTGCGATTAAATACAATTGCAGGAGATTACAAACAGGGTTGTTCGTGACTAAAGAAGTTTTGAAATAATTTAAAATGACCGGGAACCTCAGGAAATTCTCCTAAAATCTGATTACAGATCAAATGCTTTTCGATAATACTCTTGGACTTTGCCCATAACAAAATCATTTTGCTTTGATCAAATGCAGAGGTTAATTTTTTGCCTGCGGATCCAGCGTAATGGTTATTTTATTTTTTCTCTGCTGCACTTTGATGGTATTGCCTTGCTCAAAGCCGATTTCCTGCAGCCATTTGCCACATAGACGGATTTCAGGAAGGATATTAGGTCGCCAGGGATTGGAATTGCCGGTGTATTTTCCATATACTTTCAAATAACGATCCTTTTTATGGTTAAATTTTTTTTCTTGCTTCATTATGCGAATTTATTATTGTAAAAGTATAATTAATTATAATTTAAAACAAACAAAACCGCATGAAATTATAATTATTGTTGTTTTAGAGATGATTTTCAGGTCTTTAGAATTTTACGATATTTGCAGGAGAAGTTAATCATCGAGCACTGTGTCGAAAATAAATTTAAATAGAATAAAGTCTGTCTTAGCAGAAAAAAATAAGACCAGCAAGGATCTCGCCGGTCATTTAGGAAAGACAGAATCCACCGTTTCACGCTGGTGTACCAATGAAGTCCAGCCTTCCATTGAAACACTTTACGAAATATCTAAGTTTCTGGAAGTAGATATCCGGGAATTATTGGTATCGACGGGTTCATGACCAGAGATCAGTTAAAAAAAGAATTTGGTAAAAGAATTATCATGCTTCGTGAACAGAAGGGCTGGAGCCAATCTGATCTCGCTCGTGCGTGCAGTAAAGACCGACAAGCGATTGAAAAGCTTGAAAATGGAAAAGTGAATCCTACGCTTTATACTTTGTTGGAACTGGCGAATGCTTTGGAAATTTCTTTGGGGGAGTTGGTGGATTTAAAGTGATTTTTGCTTTGAGAGTGAAATGACAAGTTTAGAAACTTATGCCAAGAGGTATTTACATTAGTTTCACAATGCATTATGCCAATGTAATGCTAGCTACATTTTATTTTTCTGATTAAATATTTATCAATTTCTGCGTATATTTTTTTAAAATCTTTGTTCAATCCTTTCTTTTTAGAATTCCAAATGATTTGATTACTAGCTGAAAATGAATATAAATATTGTTTTCCATTAATTACCATATGTTTTCTATATATAAGATAACCTTCTCCGTTTTCATAATCACCTTTTTTGTAGTTTTCTATATCATCTTCAAATATTTGTAGTTTCTCTTTAATTTCTTCAAGTGTGTTTTTTATATTCTGCTTAAAAAAACCTTCATCCAATGTAAATATATACGATTCATAAATTTTCAAGAATATTTTTAAACAACACAATATGATTAAATAAGAATTTTGAAATGCTTTATACTCAAATCCATATGTTCCCATAATATCAAATTTATGAATAGAATAAATATTTAAATTTAATTTGTGTGAATGAGTTGATCGATTTAATAGATTGTAAAATTTATCTATTTCTAATAAAGTACTTTTCATATCGGAATTGACCTGATTTTTTAATTTTCCAGTCATTTTGAATATTTTTTCTATACCTCTTTTCCCATATTTCCAGTTAGAAGTCTCTTCAATGTTATGAGTAAAATAAAGTTGCATTGTGCATAATTCCAATATATTTCGAACTACTTGTAAGGATTGTTTAAAATATGCTGTTTTTAGCAAATCAAGTGAACAAAAAAAATCTTCAAGAATTTCATTGAAAATAATTTTAACATTATAGTGATTAGAATCTGAAAGATTTATTTTTAAAATTCCATCTTCCATTATACCTTCAGATTTTGTCAGTGAGATTGAAGACATTTCTAAATCAAATTCAATTTTTGCGAAAGTCTCTAAGATTTTATAAATGAAATCAATTCTATCTTGATAAAAATAACTAATCTTTTCTATGACATTGTTTCTCATAACTTACATTTCGTATCTAAATTTACATATTTATTAATCATTAAATAATATACTATTTTCGTACTACCTTACAAATCTTTTTATGTAGTTACTTATAAATTAAACAATAGCTACAGTTTTTTCTTTATTCTTTCAATTCCTAATTTGATGTTATTTTTTATTCTTTGTATATATTCATCTTGATATGTATAATCTGAAAACATACCAACATCAATCAATGAATATAGTGAATAATCTAAATGTGGTTCAAGTCCTTTATGACATGTATGACATAATGTTATAAGATTCTTTTCTTCTGTTAAACCACAGTGAGAATGGGGAGTTATATGATGTAGATGTAATTCTACGTGCTCATTATTTTGAGGAGAAGCTCCACAAACTTTACATCTTAAGTTATCTCTCTTAAGAATTCTCATCCTTAATTTGGGGTTGGCTGCTCTGTTGAATTTAGTTTTTGGAATCGACTCTATGTTGTGATAACCTCCATAATAGGTCTTTATATTTTTTTTGGGTTTAATTAATTCTGATAGATATAATTCACATAGTTCTTTTGTAATTAGTCCATTACCTCCAAATAAATTCATAAAATATCCCAAATCAGTTTTGTTATTAATAACTAACAATGGTTTTTTAACATCTTTAAAAAGTTGAATTGCAATATCTGGGATAATTAGAGAGGGCTCTCTTATTTCAATCAATGGATTATTTTCATCATTTCCACACCAATTTGTCATAATGGTGTAATTGAATTTGTTATTTTCCTCAGAATATACTAAAAGTTGATAATAATCAGTGTTTTCTAAAGGTTTTTGAGAAATCAGTCTCTTTAATTCTATACATAAATTTTTCTTTTTTTCCATAGTATTGTTGTGAAATTGCAAAGAATATATAAATTTACATATTACTCTAATATATAATTGCTATAGTATTTTTTTTGTTTTAGCTATTTCCTTTGCAAAATAATAATTTAAACAAAAAAACCGCTCTGAAAATCCAGAACGGTTAGTATATTAAATTGCCTCGGTCGCTTACCGCATTACATCATTCCCGGCATTCCGCCACCCATTGGCATGGCTGGTTCGTCTTTTTTCACTTCAGTGATAACACATTCAGTGGTTAAAAGCATTCCTGATATGGAAGCAGCGTTTTCAAGGACTGTTCTTATTACTTTCGTAATGAAGCTTTCTGCTTTATCCATTGAACAGCAATGTCAAACGGTTCTGTATCACTGCGGGAAGAGGTGCTGTGTCCCAGCTTACTGAAAAGAGCATACTCAAAAGGTTTGCCCTGCGCTTTGAATGTATTCAGGTGTTCGATGCACAGCTTTACCGGAATCTGGATGTCTTTTTCACCATAAAGCCAGAGTCCCGGAATGGAAAGGGTATTCAGGGATATTTTGGGGTCAGTTGCTGTAAACTGATACCGGTCCGGATCGTTTTTAGTATGCTCAACGGCGTCATCCTGGGTATGGTTTTCCCAGAAATTGGGGTTTCCATTGGTATAGAACTGAAAGCGGAGCTGCTCCAGTGTGGTGATGGTAGGGCAACTGAACAAAACCATAAATTTAATTTGCGGATTTTTACTGGCAGCCATGGGAATGATCCATCCTGCCTGACTAAAACCTACGAGTCCGATGGGTATTTTTTGGTCTTTCAAATAGGTCCGGAATATTTTTACGGCAGCGTCTGCATCCTGAGCCAATAGATTGAAATTAGCAGGGTCGATGTTATTGGTACCAACGGACGGTCCTACATATATACCGCCGGATTCTCCTACGCCGCGTTTGTCATAGGTAAGTACGGCAATGCCTTCTTTAGCGAGCCGTTTTGCAAACTCCATTTCTCTTTTTACCGGGTCGGACCCATGAACGATGACCACTGCTGCCCATGGCTTTTCAGATTTTACTATTGATCCTGCAAGAGTGATCCTCTGACTTTCAAATTTTACATCCCGAATGGTAAAGTCTGCTGACTGTGAAAATACAAATCCTGGCAGCACTATTAGTGACAGCCTTATAAATAAGTTAGAAAAAATGTTGATATTCATAAATAATGGTTAGTAGTCAAATATAATATAAAAAAACCGCCCTATAAATAGAGCGGTTAATATATAAATGGTCTCAGCGATACGCCATTACATCATTCCCGGCATTCCGCCACCCATTGGCATGGCTGGTTCGTCTTTTTTCACTTCAGTGATCACACATTCAGTGGTTAATAACATTCCGGATACGGAAGCAGCGTTTTCAAGGGCTACTCTCGTTACTTTCGTAGGGTCGATGATTCCTGCTTCAAGCATGTTGACATATTCGTCGGTTTTCGCGTTGTATCCGAAGTCGGCAGTGCCTTCTGCTACTTTGGCTACGATTACAGAACCTTCACCTCCGGCGTTGGCAACGATTTGTCTTAACGGTTCTTCAATCGCTCTTTTTACGATTTTGATACCGGTAGTTTCATCAGAATTGATTCCTGTAAGATTGTCTAAAGCAGAGATTGCTCTTACCAAAGCAACACCACCACCAGCTACGATACCTTCTTCTACGGCAGCTCTTGTTGCGTGAAGGGCATCATCCACTCGGTCTTTTTTCTCTTTCATTTCCACTTCAGAAGCAGCCCCTACGTAAAGTACGGCAACCCCACCGGCTAATTTAGCCAGTCTTTCCTGAAGCTTTTCTCTGTCGTAGTCGGAAGTTGTGGTTTCCATCTGCGCTTTGATCTGGTTTACTCTTCCTTTGATCTTGCTTTCTTCACCACCACCGTTTACTACAGTTGTGTTGTCTTTGTCGATGGTTACTTTTTCAGCAGTTCCCAACATATCCAAAGAGATGTTTTCCATAGTAAAACCTTGCTCTTCAGAAATTACCTGTCCGCCAGTAAGGATTGCGATATCTTCCAACATGGCTTTTCTACGGTCTCCGAATCCAGGTGCTTTTACAGCAGCAATTTTAAGAGAACCTCTTAATTTGTTTACCACCAAAGTAGCCAAAGCTTCACCTTCCACTTCTTCAGAAATAATCAATAAAGATTTACCTCCCTGAGCGATCGGCTCAAGAACCGGAAGCAATTCTTTCATGGAAGAAATTTTCTTCTCTACCAAAAGGATGTATGGGTTTTCAAGTTCAGCCACCATTTTCTCAGGATTGGTTACGAAGTACGGAGACTGGTATCCTCTGTCGAACTGCATCCCTTCTACAACGTCTACGGTTGTATCGATTCCTTTTGCTTCTTCTACGGTGATTACTCCTTCTTTACCCACTTTTCCGAAAGCTTCAGCGATCAAAGCACCGATGGTTTCGTCGTTGTTAGCAGATACGGAAGCCACTTGCTTCACTTTATCGGTAGAATCACCTACTTCCTGAGATTGTGTTTTTAAGTTTTCAACAACAGCTGCTACGGCTTTGTCGATCCCTCTTTTAAGATCCATCGGGTTAGCACCTGCTGCTACGTTCTTAAGACCTTCTCTTACGATAGCCTGAGCTAAAACGGTAGCGGTAGTAGTACCGTCACCTGCGATGTCATTGGTTTTGGAAGCTACTTCTTTTACCATTTGTGCTCCCATGTTTTCTACTCTATCTTCCAGTTCGATTTCTTTCGCTACAGAAACCCCGTCCTTGGTTACGTGAGGCGCACCGAAAGATTTTTCAATCACTACGTTTCTCCCTTTAGGACCTAAAGTTACCTTTACTGCATTTGCCAATGCATCAACCCCTCTTTTTAAAGCGTCTCTAGACTCGATATCGAATTTTATTTCTTTTGCCATTGTTTTAAGCTTTTGGCGAATAGCTGTTGGCTGTTGGCCTTGGCGATTCGCGGTTTTGATTTTATAATTTGATTTTAATTTCCATTCAGCCTGTTCCAAAGGGCGACAAGCTTCTTTTTTAATGTTGTTAATTCTTCTAAAAGATTATGATAATCATCTTTGTTGATGTAGTTTAAATCTTTGGCAAGAATCAATTGGTTTTCGGCTTCATTGGACGATCCCAGTGCGATGTTGATGAAATTAGCGAATTCTTTGTCAGAATTTCTTCCGCTGCCTTCCGAAATATTATATCCAATGGAAGCGAATGATCTCCTGATCTGGGAAGTTAATCCAAAAATCTCTTCTTTAGGAAAATTTTTGGTTGAGGTATATATCTTTAAAGTTAACTGATTGCTCAATTGCCACACCTCAAACTTTTTAAAATCCCTCATACGCTATTTTCAACGCTGGAAAGCCATTTGCAAGAAGCCGGTAGCTATTCGCTTACCCGATTACTCCCAGAAGATCTCCTTCCTTTACAATTAAATAATCTTTTCCATCCAGTTTCAACTCAGAACCGGAGTATTTTCCGTAAAGCACTTTGTCGCCCACCTGTACGGTAGTCGGTTCGTCTTTTTTACCTGGACCTACTGCCACTACGGTACCTTCCTGTGGCTTTTCTTTAGCGGTGTCCGGAATAATAATCCCTGAAGCGGTTTTCGTTTCTGCAGCGATCGGCTCGATCAAAACTCTGTCTGCTAATGGTTTAAAGTTTACTGACATAATATATTTAATTTTTTAATTATTTCTGACTTGTATTTCCCTAATAGTATGCCATCGGCGGTCTGTGACTGAAATGGCAGAATTTTTTCGGATGAAGTGAAATTTTGGCAGAAAAAAAGTCCACCGGAGTGAACTTTCAATATTGTTGTTTACTTGCACGAAGTTTCATAATCATCAAGCAGCTTTTTGTACATGCCGGTGAATAGTTCCGTCCTATATTTCATGTTGATCCTTGAAGCCTCACCGCCTCTTTTTCCTTTCAACAGGGCTTTACGCTCGGCATCAGTAGCTTTTTTATTTTCCCTGAATGTCTTGTTGGAGAAGTAGTCATTCTTCCGGGCTTCATCTACTTTAGCCAGGAATTCCGGGCAGTCGGCGCCTACTTCCTCATAAGCTCTGTAAAACTTTTTATACAGTTTTTTCATATTGAATAAATCAAGCGGGGTCAGCGAGCTGTAATCTACGGGCGCAATGGCAAACGTTTCGTTGGGCTTACTCAGATAAATCATCACATAGGTAAGTTGGCACTGGTCTTCATTTCCATCGAATCCGGCGGAAACACGATCTCCGAAATCGGCCTTGCATAGCATGCTGCGGTAACCGTACATATTGATTTTCCCTTTTTCCATCAGCGGAAGCATCAGCACTTTTCCTTCCGATTCCACCTCCAGATTATTATTGATTTCCTTCACCAGTCGTTTATCGAGCTGGAATGTTTCCTGCGTGTTTTCATTGGTATAGATCAGGCTTTTGATTTCAGAAATGGGAATCAGCTGAACCTGTGCGTCGCTTTTGGCAGATTTGAATTTCACTTCCTTCCGATCCAGATTGGCATATTTTGGACCTCTTCCCATCATGGTGAATGTAGCTACATCCGGAAGCATGAAATCCTGGGCAAATCCTTTTTTGGTACTGCCGTCTTCCATGAGGATTTCGATAGGGATAAAATCCCGCTTTCCGGTATAAAACTGTAAAGACTGGGCAAAGAGCTGCTGTACCGAGAGCAGCAATAAAATCAGGAAGCTGAATTTTTTCATGGTTTTTAATTTTTATAATCTGCGCAAAGCTAAAAAAAAAGTACTCATATTCTGAGTACTTTTTAGTGATAAATTTATTTTTTCTTTCCTGCCGCCTGCATCGGGTTTACTTTCCCGTTGGAAGCACCTCTTGTGGCGCCGGCTTCTTTCTGCTTAAACAGATCGAATTTGGAAACCTGGGCATTTCCGCCATCGTAGCTCCAGAAATTATTGGAAGTATCGATGTCGGCCGTTTCCCTCATCGGGTCCAGCTGGATGGATTTTAATTTCTTGTCGAAATAATACGTCTTGGAAACTTTCTGCTCGTTCAGTCTCCAGATCTGGGCCGAAGATTTATCCTTCAGTTTCGTTCCGTCTTCAAAGGTGAATTCAAGAATAATTGGCATTACAAGACCGCCTTTGTTGGTGAAGTCGATCTGATAAGCGGTCATGTTTTTAAACTTGTCTTTTTCTTTTTGGGTTAAAGGTTCCGTTCCGTCGAATTTGAAGGTATACTCTTTATCGTTGTCCACTTTTTCCTGGCCTCTGTCATAGCGATAATAGAAATCCTGCGCTTCTTTGTCCTTATCTACATAGAAGGTAATATTTTTATCTTCCCTGTTTCTGATTTTTGAAATGTCTTCAAATTCATTCTGAGCAGGCTTGTCAACTTTGTACTTCGTTTCTTTGGCCTCTCTTGGCTGCGTATTCAGATCCGGTGTGGCGATGGTTACTTTATCGATCGCAATATCCACAGGATCCGTTCCGTAGAACCAGCCTCTCCAGAACCAGTCGAGGTCTTCGCCGCTCGCGTCTTCCATTGTTCTGAAGAAATCCGCAGGTTCAGGATGTCTGAAGGCCCATCTTTTCGCATAGGTTTTAAATGCTTTGTCGAAAAGTTCTCTTCCCATAATGGTTTCACGAAGAATATTCAGCCCTGTTGCCGGTTTTGAGTAAGCATTCGGACCGAACTGGATGATGTTTTCCGAATTGGACATAATAGGTTCCAACTGATCTTTCGGAAGCTTCATGTAATCCGTGATCGTCCATGCCGGACCTCTTTTGGACGGGAATTTATTGTCCCATCTTTCTTCGGTAAGGTATTCCACAAAAGTGTTCAGTCCTTCGTCCATCCAGCTCCATTGTCTTTCGTCGGAATTGATGATCATCGGGAAGAAGTTGTGTCCTACCTCATGAATGACTACCCCGAGCATACCGTTCTTGATCCCTTCGGAATAGGTTCCGTCTTTTTCCGTTCTTCCGTAGTTGAAACAGATCATCGGGTATTCCATTCCGTTGGCGGCTTCCACCGACTGGGCTACCGGATAAGGGTAAGGAATCGTAAACTCCGAATATGTTTTGATCGTATGGGCTACCGCTTTCGTTGAATATTTACGGTATAAATTGTAGGCTTCTTTCGGGTAAAAGCTCATGGCCATTACCTTGTTGTTGTTTTCAGGAATAGTAACGCCCATTCCGTCCCAAACGAATTTTCTTGAAGACGTCCAGGCAAAATCCCTTACGTCATTCGCCTCAAAGCTCCAGGTTTTTCTCTGCTTGGAATGGTTTTTCTCCGCTCTTTTCGCTTCATCCAGGGTTACGATTTCTACCGGTTCCGTTGAAGTTTTAGACTTATTATATCGAGCCAGCTGTTCAGACGTTAAAACCTGGTCGTAGTTTTTACATTCTCCCGTTCCGCCGACTACATGGTCTGCCGGAACGTTCATGTTTACTTTAAAGTTCCCGAAAACAAGGGCAAATTCGCCTCTCCCGGTAAACTGGTGGTTCTGCCATCCGTGGAAATCGCTGTATACACACATTCTCGGATACCATTGCGTCATGGTATACAGGTCGTTTCCGTCTTCGGCAAAGTTTTCATAACCGCCGCGGCCGCCCATTTTGATCCGGTTCGGAATGTTGTAGTTCCAGTCGATTTTGAAGACCAGCTTTTCTCCTTTTTTCAGCACCTTTGGCAGGTCGATGCGCATCATGGTTTTATTGACCGTATATTTCAGCGGTGTTCCGGAAGCATCGGTTACTTTTTCAAGATTTACCCCGTATCCGTTATCGGAAGCCGGTAATTCGGAAGCTTTCAGCTGCTGGTCCGTGGCTGCTTTCGGCAGGGTAGAGGAGGAAGGGAAATCGGCCTTCTTCACCGTCGACTGCTGGTTTTCGTCCAATTGCAGCCAGATGTAATCCAGATCGTCCGGAGAATTGTTGTAATACGTAATGGTTTCCGAACCTTTTAGATTCCTCTTATCTTCGTCAAGGTAAGCATTGATGGTGTAATCCGCCCTGTTCTGCCAGTAGCCGTGGCCCGGTGCTCCAGAGGCCGTTCTGTAGATGTTGGGCGTGGGAAGGATGGTTCCCAACTGTTCGAACCTGTTTCCGTGGTTGCTTCCCGGATTGTTCTGAATATTTTGTGCGGTGAAACCTGTATACGCAAATACAGAAAGGGAAAGTATGGCAACTTTTAGTTTCATAACCGAAATTGTTTTAAGAATTTTCAAATATAATGATAAGTAGCTGAAAAACCGGAAATGTTTCAGCGTTAAAAAGGAATTCTTTCCAATGTCATTTTCAGGGACAGTGCAAAAACTCCGGAAGAGACAAAAAGTACCCAGTCTTTCTGGTTTACCTTGAATATTTTAAGCAGGATCAACAGGAAGATCAGGATCCCGAAAACGATGGCTATCTGGCCCAGTTCCAGTCCGATATTAAAACCCAACAGCGGAACCGCAATGCTCTGGCTTTTGGCAATCATCACCCTTGCTGTATTGGCAAACCCCATTCCGTGAATCAGCCCGAAAATCAGAGCTAAATAATAATTGGCCTTCATCAGCGTCTGCTTTTTATTCTTCATCAGGATATTGTCCAGCGATGTTATAACAATAGTCAGCGGAATCAGGAACTCTACCCATGCGGAATTGATTCTGATAATATCAAAAGTACTCAAAGCCAAGGTAATCGAATGGCCGATGGTAAAAGCCGTGATCAGGATTAAGATCTGTTTTAAATCATTAAAAGAATAAACGGCAATCAATGCTAAGACAAAAAGCTGATGATCAAGGGCATCGAGTGAAATAATGTGCTCCCAGCCCAGGTTGAGGTAAAATAAAAAATCCTGCATGTTCTAAATCATTTATCGAACTGCGATGATACAAAATTTATTTTAACTTTGTGTAAAATTAAACGGTATGATTGTCAATATAGAATTAGAAAATACGGCAGATTTCGCGTTTATAAAACAGCTTCTGGAAAATATCAAAGGCATCAAGTCGGTTTCTATAGAGCAGAATAACGAAATATATGAAGACGGCACACCAAAATGGTTTATCGAAAAGCTGTCTGAATATGCTGATAGTCTTGAAGAGAAAGACATGATTTCCGAGGAAGAGTTTTTTGCAAACGCCAGAAAAAAAGTATGCGAATTATATTCTCGGAAATAGCGAGCCGAAGTTATGAAGATATCATTGAATTTCTTTCCAGAAATTGGACTGAGAAAGAAATCAGCCTGTTTATCGATGAAGCAGAAAAGGTAGCCGGTAAATTAAAAAAAGGTAAATTTAATTTATATCAAAAATATTCTCATGATGTCCGTTCTGCGTTGATCGGTAAAAAACACGTACGGATGTTCTTCAGAAAAGAAAATGATGATCTGATCAAAGTTCTTCTTTTTTTCGATATGCGGCAGGATCCGCAAAAACTATTAGATTTGTTGTCATGAAAAAGCTTCTTCTCTTTTTTTCGGTCCTATTTGTATTTTTCTCTTTTACACGGGCAAAGCATCCTTATCATGTAGGCTCGGTGGAAATCAATTATAATCAGAAATCAAAAACTTTTGAAGTCACCGGACGTTTTTTTCTGGATGACCTGGAGAACGGATTGAATACGAAATACGGAAAATCCCTTCACTTTAATGATCCGAAATTTAAAACCCAGCTCAACGAATCCCTGAAAAATTACACCGCTGAATATTTTAAGCTTAAAGCCAACAACAAATTCCTGAATGTGAATTATGTGGGTTATGAAGAAGATCATGAGTCGATCAATGTTTATCTTGAATCTGAAAAGGTAGATACTCCTAAAAAAGTAGAAGCTGCCGTAAGTTTTCTTTATAATTTATTTGACGATCAGATCAATATCGTTCATATCATCGTGAACGGGGAGAGAAAAAGTGAAAAACTGACCTATCCAAACCGGTATCTGTTTCAGCAGTTTTGATTAGTTTTCCATCTGCAGCAGGGCATTGATTCCTCGGGCATGCTCCAGCAAATCAGGGAAGAAATTATTATAACATTCTTGAAGAAAATTTTTATTTTTCAGGAAAGCTTCATGAACGGGAATATCCTTGTCTAAATATTTAGCTTTATTAAGAACGTTCCGCATGCTGTAACCGATGTTTTTATCATACCGGTAATTGTAAAGCCAGTCGCCTTCTTCCATTTTTGCCAGCATTCTCCTAAAATTTTCGGGCAGGTATTCGTAATTTTCATTTAGAACACGATAGACTTTTACAGAATGGTTTTTCCAGCCCTGTACAGAATGTAAATTCAGATCGTTGGCTAAAAAATAATCCATTGAAACATCCACAAAAGCCCCGGCATACAATCTTACTAATGGCGCAAACACCTTTTTTGCTTCATGAATGGCAGGGTGGGCGTCCGTAAAAGTGTCAATGGCGCGGTGCAGCGTAATTCCGTCCTGAATATCTTTCGGGAACGAAAAACGGTCCCTGTTCCGGATAAAATCCTCCAGGAACTGGCCGACGATCTGCCCGTCGGTAAAGGTAAGGAAGGAATGAGCCAAATAATTCATAAACGAATATAGAAATTTTTAGTCAGAATCCTGTTGTTGCTAAATGTTTCTACCCACACTCCTTTTTCGATTTCGGAATATTTAAAATTAATGGGAATTTTAGAGATTTCTTTTGAAGAAATCAAGCTTATCAAAAGTTCATCAGTACTGACCACACATTTTATCTGAATAGGAAATGAAAATGGATTTTGTATTTGCAGGTCTTTGTAGCCATAGACCACCGTGCAGTCTGAACCTAAAGGAGTGAAACGCTCATTCTCTTTATAAATATCAATGGAATGGTGAAATCTCTCAATAATTTTTAAACCGGATTGTAAAGCAAGAAAATATATAATAGAAGAAAACTGACAGATTCCACCTCCGAAATCGCTTGAAATATTTTTTTTGATTAAATTTCGACCTTCTTTGAAGCCATTTTTTTTACTGGGCTTTCCAATCAATTTCCAGAAAGAAAAAACTTCGTTGGGTTTAATGATCAAATTGTTAATTTTTTCTTCTACAATTTTTAAATTATGGATCTTATTCTCATGAAATTCACTTTTTTTAATAGTCTGATGCAGCTCAATTTCATATTTTCCAATTTTATCCGGGCTGTAATTCTTCGAATAACAATATTGTGTTTTTCGTTCATCAAAATATCTTTGCAATAATTTTAACTGCATTTTCCAATGATGTGGAATCCATTCTCTTAATTGTTGTTTCATATCTTTTCCAGAATAGCAATATGATAAGAAGCCCAGTTTTTCAGGAAAGTTTTACACAATAAAATATCAAGAGACAAAAAATATTTTCTTAAACCTTTAGGAATTCTGTGGATGGGAAACAGTAAAATTCCAGTTGTAGTTTTTATTTTCCATCGTTTCTCTGATAATTCAGCAATTTCTTTTGGTGCAAAACGGTTTCCGGCATGCCAATCCTCCTGTGGCGAAATAACCTTTCGTCTTCTTTTAGTTGGATAATCGAAAATTAAAGTGCCATTTTTATTTAATTTTGAATAGCATTCATTTAAAAAAGCTTCCGTTTCCTTTTTGTTTTGGTGCATGATTACGTGAAAGCAAAAAATGCAATCAAATTCATTGTTAAATGGTATTTGAGAAATCTCTCCTTTTGCCAGAATTTTTTCAGGATACTTTTGTCGGGCAGCATTAAGCATTTCTTCACTAAAATCTGTCCCGTGAGTCGCAAAATTCAGTAATCTTCCAGTTCCGCAGCCTAAGTCTAAAACTTTTGAATAATTTTTGTCTTTAAAAAAATAATTCAGAAAAGATCTTTCCTGCTGATCAATATATTTACCGTAGGAATTTCCGAAACGGTTTTCATCATAGTTAGCAGCAAGATTGTCGTAATACTTGAGAATGCTGGTTTTCATCATTGAATTTGTGTGTTAAAATAATCTTTCGTGAAAATCTTCGATTTTACTCACCTCTTCGATCTTGATCCCGAATTTCTTCTTGGGAAGCTTATTTAAGTTCGAAATAAAAATTTTCTCGTAACCTAATTTCTCAGCTTCGGTAATCCTCTGCTCAGCTTGGGCGATTGGACGTATTTCTCCACTCAGACCTATTTCTCCGGCAAAACAGTAATGTTCGGAAATGGCGACATCATCATTAGAAGATAGGATTGATGCGACGACCGCTAAATCCAGCGCGGGATCATCTGTCTTGATTCCCCCAGTGATGTTGAGAAAAACGTCTTTGGCTCCCAATTGAAATCCAGCCCTTTTTTCAAGGACAGCAAGAAGCATGTTCAGTCTTTTGGCATCAAAACCGGTGGAGCTCCTTTGGGGTGTCCCATATACTGCGGTACTCACCAACGCCTGGATTTCCAGAAGCATCGGCCGGTTTCCTTCCAACGTTACGGCTACCGAGTTTCCGGAAAGTTCCTCAAATTTTTTGGTAATGAGAATTTCGGAAGGGTTTTTAATTTCCTTTAATCCCTGAGAAACCATTTCATAAATCCCGATTTCGGAAGTAGAACCGAAACGGTTTTTATTGGCTCTCAGCAATCGGAATAAGTGATTCCGGTCGCCGTCGAAGTTTAAGACAACATCCACCATATGTTCCAGTACTTTCGGTCCGGCAATCTGTCCGTCTTTTGTAATGTGCCCGACTAAGAAAACCGGAACATTGTTTTCTTTGGCGTATTTAATAATTTCATTGGAACATTCCCTGATCTGGGAGACCGTTCCCGGTGAACTTTCGATCAGCTGGGACTGTAACGTCTGAATGGAATCGATAATCACAAAATCAGGCTCCAGTTTGTTGGCTTCATGAAGAATTTTCTCCAGATTGGTTTCTGTGAAAAGAAAGCAGTTCGGATTCTGGACATCGGTAAGACGGTCTGCTCTCATTTTAATCTGAGAGGCACTTTCCTCTCCTGAAACATAGAAGATTTTCTTTTTCATTTTAAGCGCCAACTGGAGGAGCAGGGTTGATTTTCCGATTCCGGGTTCACCTCCGATCAGCGTCACCGATCCTAAGACAATTCCGCCTCCAAGTACCCGATTCAGTTCTTCGGAAGGGGTTTTAATTCTCGGTTCTTCATTGGTTTCAACTTCAACGATGTTGATAACATGCTGTTTTGATTTTGAAAAAGGCGGAGTTTTATGGGATGAGGTTTTTTCCACAACTTCTTCCACCAAAGTATTCCATTGCCCGCAGTTCTTGCATTGCCCCATCCACTGGGAATACTGGGCACCGCAGTTCTGACAGAAATATGCCGTTCTTAATTTTGCCATACTGCGAAGTTCAAAATTTTTTTTGGATTTTGGTTTCGATTTTTAGTTAATTTTCGGCCATGAAAAATATTTTTTGAGCTTACTGGTATTTGTGGTCATGTCATTGTTACATGCGCAATTGGCAGATTGGGAAGTAAGTTTTCTGAAATTACCAGGCGGAAGTTATGGAATGTTGTCTGTATTTATGCTTATTCTCTGCTCCATAATTACCGGAATCGGTTTGCTTACGGTGATTATCTTTAGAAAAACGTATTATTCCATTCTGAGAACTGCTGTTTTATTTGAAATTATTTATCTTTTGTTTCTGATCATCTCAGGAAATACCCCTTTTTTATATTTTTATGAAACGACCAATGAAAACCTTTTAATGATAATGACATACGGAAATGCAATTGTGGTGTTTCTTATCATGTTTATAGCTCATTTATTATATTTAAAGATAATTCGTTGGGGCAGTAAAAAATAACATAGATCAACGTCTTATGATAATCACTTGTCTACCTTTGTCTAAGAAATTAATTAATAATATTATAATATGAAAAAAGTATTTTTAACTTTTGTACTGGCACTATTCAGTGTTGTAAGTTTTGCACAGACGGCGTGGAGTGTAGATCCAATGCATTCCTCAGTTAATTTTAACATCAAGCATATGGGGATCAGCTTTGTACAGGGAAGATTTGATAAGTTTGACGGAAAAGTAGTGACTGCTGGGGATAATTTGAACAATGCAGAGTTTTCTTTCTTTGTTGAGGTGAACTCCATCAACACCGGTGTTGAAATGAGAGACAAGCACCTGAAAAGTGCAGACTTCTTCGATACCGAAAAATTTCCGAGAATGACTTTTGAATCCGGCTCTATCACCAAAGATAAAAACAATACCTACGTGTTGAAAGGAAAACTGACGATTAAAGATGTTACCAAAGAAATCACTGTACCGGTAACTTTCGGAGGGGTAACAAAAAACCAACAGGGAAAAGAAGTAATGGGATTCCAGACCACATTTAAGGTAAACCGTCTGGATTATAATATCAAATATGATCCTACAGGAGCCGGTGTGGCAAAAGATGTTGACGTTAACTTATATTTTGAGTTGGTTAAGCAATAATTTTATATATAATTTGGTTTAAGAAAAGGTTTTCAAGATATTGAGAACCTTTTTTTATTTAAAGGCTGATAACGAAATACGAATCGATGGAGTTTATCCAGTATTTTTCTGATAACGATAACCGATAATCATCGTTACAACTGCCGGTAATAAAAGTATTAATCCTTCATTTTCTATGTATTTATAAAGAATTAAAGCCGCTAAAATGAGAATCCATCCCGATAGAAAATAATAATTTGCAACGCGGGAATTTCGGTATTGATGATCATTTTTGCGATAAGGGATGATGATAAAGCTGATGTGGGCGAGAATGGCTCCGTTTACAATATCAATTAAATGATGCTGATAGGTTGTTAAGGTTGAAATTCCCAAAAGGATTAGCCAGATCATCAGGAAAATCCGCCACTTTGAGAGTTCTTTAAACACTGACCAGAATAATAAAAGCAAAAGCAATATGCAGCGATGGCGACTGGTTGAAGGGGGAATCGAAAGTTTTTAAGAAGGAAAAAGGCAGTCCTAAAATATTCTGAGAAACTTCAGGTTTTGTAAATGAAAATCGTAAAGGCACCGTAATGAAAAATATTCCTGCAGTAATCGTTACAAAAAGCATTCTCCACGTTAATATTTTTAATTGCTGTCTACTTGTACATGAAAAAAATACCATGCAGAAGAAAATCCCGCTTGCCATGTACGGAATAATCGACAGAGGCATGAACGGGATTGATTTTTCAAAATCAAAAGTGAATGACGGCACGTCATCTAAGGAAGATGCGTACCAGGTACAAAAATTATAGACGGTCATAAAAACGATCGTACAGACCGTTAATGCAAATATCTGCTGCCAGATTTTCAATTGCTTTTCAGTCATTCGCTTTTTCAACATCATAGGATTTAGCAATAAAGAGGGAAGATCCGGTCGTAATTTCATTATCTGATTTGTCTTTAAAGGAAAATAATCATTTTTGTTCTTCAATTTCTTTGAAGATGACTTTTATTTGGGTTAAATAGATTTATAATTAAATAAAGTGATCGTATGGGAAATGCCAAAAGTTCAAGATTTCAAACGGATGAACTTTACCTTTATTTTCTTGTGTAAAGCAATGATGCAGGACGGAACAGTTGTCGCTGCCTTGGCATGAATTAGATATAGAAATCATTATCTCTATTGGTTTTTTGCGTTTTGATAAGATCAAATATAAATAAAAAGTTTCGTTAAGCTTTAGAAAATAGTTTGCCATTTCTCAAATTGATAATTCTAAAAAATTGCTTTGTATTTCTTTTTCCCATAACTTTGCACAAACCTAATCTAATGAGTAAAAAGAATACTAAGTACATCTTTGTGACAGGAGGTGTGACTTCATCTTTGGGAAAGGGAATCGTTTCAGCTTCTCTTGGACTTCTACTAAAATCACGTGGCTTCAATGTAACCATTCAAAAGCTTGATCCTTATATCAACATCGATCCGGGAACTTTGAATCCTTATGAACATGGAGAATGTTATGTAACCGAAGATGGTGCGGAGACGGATCTGGATTTAGGTCACTACGAGCGTTACCTTGATGCTCCTACTTCCCAAAACAACAACGTTACGACAGGGAAAATCTACCAGACGGTAATCGAAAAAGAGAGAAAAGGAGATTTTCTTGGGAAAACCGTTCAGGTAATTCCTCATATCACAAACGAAATCAAGCGAAGGATCAAAATTTTATCCAAACAGAACTACGATATCATTATTACGGAGATCGGTGGAACGGTAGGGGATATCGAATCTCTGCCTTACATCGAGACTGTTCGTCAGTTAAAATGGGAACTGGGTGAGAAGAATTCAATGGTTATTCACCTTACTTTGCTGCCCTACCTGGCTTCGAGTGGAGAATTAAAGACAAAACCTTCCCAGCACTCTGTTCGTCAATTGATGGAAAGCGGAATTATGGCCGACGTTCTGGTTTGCCGTACAGAGCATAAAATCCCGAAAGACCAAAGAGCAAAATTGGCTCAGTTCTGTAACGTGCCGTTAGACAATGTTATTGAATGTAAAGATCTAGATACCATCTATGAAGTGCCGATGTATCTTCAGAAGCAGGACTTTGATGATGTAGTTCTTAAAGAGCTGGATCTGAAAAGCGATAAAGATGCAGACCTTAAAGAGTGGAAAACTTTCTTAAAGAAATTCCAGAATCCTAAGAAATCGGTTGAAATTGCTCTGGTTGGAAAATATGTTTCTCTACAGGATTCCTATATCTCTATTGCCGAAGCTTTCAAGCATGCCGGTGCAGATTTGGAAACTGAAGTGAAAATCAGATGGGTGTACAGTGGAGATCTTACAAAAGAAAATATAAAAGAAACTTTAGCCGGAGTAGACGGTATTCTGGTAGCACCAGGATTCGGAGACCGGGGAATTGAAGGAAAAGTGCTTACTGCGCAGTACGCAAGAGAAAATAAAGTTCCGATGCTGGGAATCTGTCTGGGGATGCAGATCATGACAGTCGAATTTGCAAGAAATGTCTTGGGATATTCCAAAGCCAACTCTATGGAGTTCGATACTTCAACAGAGCATCCTGTAATTTCCCTGATGGAAGAACAGAAAAATGTAGTAGAGAAAGGAGGAACGATGCGTTTAGGAGCCTGGAAATGTTCTTTGAAGAATGGTTCTAAGCTTAACGATATCTACGGTTCTAAAAATATTACGGAAAGACACCGTCACCGATATGAATTCAACAGCGATTATATTGGGGAATTCGAGAAAAACGGTTTCCTGGCTACCGGTACCAACCCGGAAACAGGATTGGTAGAAGCGCTGGAAATGCCGGATCATCCGTTCTATGTTGGGGTTCAGTATCACCCGGAATACAAGAGTACAGTGTACACTCCGCATCCTTTATTTATTGCTTTTGTAAAAGCATGTACTCAGAAATAAAGTAATTGAAAAAGTACAGACGTCATAAAACTCAGGCTAAGAATAATCAGCCTGAGTTTATTTTTTAAGCCATGTTAGAGTTTCTTCAAATACCTGTTGCCAATGGTTTTCATTTTCATTATTTACAGTAATAAGTTTCTCGAAATTGTGACTCAGAAGAGGATAAACTTTAAAGTTGATATTTTTTTTGTCAGTTAATCTGAATCTGATCGTATCATTGCTGAAGGCAACACCGATATCGTTGCTGCCATAAGCGATTAGAATTGGGATTCTTATCTTTTCTAATGCAGTAAAACTTCCAGGAATTGTGAAGGTTTTATATGATCTTAGTGACAGATCATCCAGCGTATTGCTAAATAGGCTTCTGCGTATAAGCTGGTTGTACGAGATATACTCCTGTTCTATTTTCTTTTCTAAGGTACTGTCTTGTCGTGAGATTTCTTCATATCGCATTCTATTTATACTTTCTTCATATCTGCCAAAAAGATTCACTGATAAAACGGCAATTTTCCTGATCTTTTTATGGCTGATATGCAATGCGACGCGTCCTCCCTGCGAATATCCGATCACGTAAATATTTCTGATTCTTTTGTCTTTTGCATAAATTTTTGTCAGCAGATTTACTTCATCGGATAAATGTTCCAATGTATTATACTTGAAATACGACGTTAAAATTTTCGGATCATCAACCTTAAAGTTATCGTCTAAATCTTTAAAATGCTGGTAAACGGGAATTTTCGGTTTTGAAATAATGACAAAAATATTTTCCCGGGATAATTGTTTAATATCGAATGGTAATAAAAGAAACTTACCGTTATCGTCTTCTGAAATTAAAGGGGATGGATCAGAGCCTTGCAAAAAGAAGATCAGATCTTTTTTTCTGCCGGACTCAGGATCTTTCGTTATTTCCAAAAAGTTAATAAAATCATTTTTGATCAGGATTCTTTTATGAAGAAGGGTTAAAGAATCGATGGTATATTTTTCAACCTGCTGCTGCGCATAGATGTTGACAGCAGATAAGATGCATGAAAAAATAAAAAATTTACAAATGTCCGCTTTCATGGTATTTCCATATTTATCATTGAGTGAGCCATATTGATTCTGCTAAATTAAATCTTTTTAAATAAAAGTCTACGGACTCTTATGTTCACAGGAATTGCTGTAAAAAGTAAATTTAAATTTCGCACGTCTCATCATATATCTTTACTGATTATTCTCACCCTGAGTTTATTATATTGTAATAGAGTAGAGTATAGAGTTTTGATAAAAAAACAGTATTTTTGTCGACTTAAATCAGGTACATGAAATTATGTACAGAAAAAGATAAAATTTAATTAAAATAAAATGCAACAGAACAACGGACTCGATAAAAGTCAGATTATCAGTTTTGCGGTTTTATGTGTGGTTCTTATCGTATTTATGTTCTATTTCCAGAACAAGCAGTCGAAAGAGGATCAGATAAAAGCTGAGCAACAGAAAACCGAACAGGTAAAAAATGCCGTAAAACCCACTCAGGCAAATAATATCAATCCTAATGTAACGCCTAATGCCATTCAGACTGCCAGTCTTGCGAATAATGCATTGAGACTTGAATTCAATAGCTTAGGAGGACAGGTTTCCAAGGTGGAACTTGTAAAATACAAAGCGTACGATCATAAAACAGACCAGGCAGATCTTCCGCTTTATCTGATCACGAAAAACAACTCGAATTACGGTTTCCAGTTTAAAGATAAAACCGGAAAAATAATCAATACGAAAGATTTGGTTTTTGCTCCGGCTATAAACGGGAATGTGGCTACTTTAACCGCTGATTACAATGGGGCGACCATTCAGTTCGTATATACGCTGAACAATAATCCTAAAGCAGAACTGAAAGATCAATATGCTTTAGATTTTAAAGTAAGAACACAGGGGCTTGCAAAAATCACATCAGATAACAAGGCCGATTTTATCTGGGATTACAGTGTGAGAAATCTTGAAAAAGGTAGAGCACAGGAACAGTCCCACTCAGAGTTCTCTTATGCATTCAATAATTATAAAGATTATGAATATGACGGAAGAACCACGATGGATGAAGAAAAAGAAACGCTTAACTGGATAGGTGTTAAACAACAGTTTTTTGCTTCTGTCATCGAATCCAAGACAGGATTTACTCAGAGTAAAGGAAACCAGGAAGCTGTAGAAGAAGGGGAGTATCTGAAAAAATTAAACTATGAAGGTTTTGTTCAGATGACGGGCAGCGAACTGAATCAGGATTTCACCTGGTACTTTATGCCATTGGATTTACCGTTGTTAAAATCGTACGATAAAAATTTCGATGAGATCCTTCCATTGGGTTGGGCTTTCATCGGATGGATGAACAGAGGATTCTTTATTCCTATTTATAATTTCATTGCCTCTTGGGGATTAACTGCAGGTTGGGCCATTTTCGTATTAACCATTTTGGTTAAACTGATCTTATCGCCTATTATGTATAAGCAACATAAGCTAAGTGCCATGATGCGAGTAATCCGTCCGGAAATTGATGAGGTAAACGCCAAGTTCAAAGATGCTGATCCTATGAAGAAACAGCAGGCAACGATGGAAGTCTACCGAAAGGCTGGGGTGAATCAAATGGCAGGCTGTCTTCCGGCGCTGGTTCAGATTCCGATCTTTTATGCGCTATTCCGATTCTTTCCGAATTTTATTGATTTAAGAGGTAAAGGATTCTGGTTTGCTAAAGATTTAACAGCTTATGATGATCTGATTAAACTGCCTTTTAAAGTTCCTTTCCTTGGAGATCACCTAAGTATTTTTGCTTTGGCGTGTACGGTGGTAATTTTAATTTATACGGTAATGACTTCAGGAAATATGCAACAGCCACAACAGGAAGGAATGCCAAACATGAAAGTGTTGATGTATATCTTCCCGATCACATTCCTGTTCTTTTTAAATACTTCTGCATCCGGTCTTTCCTGGTATTATTTCGTATCAAATGCCATCAACATTTTGATTATACTCGTTATCAAATATGTGATTCTGGATGAAAAGAAAATTCATGCTCAGATCCAGGCTAACAAAGAAAAGCCGAAAACTGAAGGGAAATTCCAGAAAAGAATGCGCGAGATGATGGAAAAAGCTCAACAGCAGCAAGCCTATCAGGAACAACAGAAAAATAAAAAGAAATAATTTTATTTCAGTATAAAAAAAGAGAAGCACATTGCTTCTCTTTTTTGTACATATAATAAGGTATATAATTTATCAATTCAATCATACTTCAGTCTAAATGACTGTCTGTGGTATTTGGTTGGTCCAAACTTTATCAGGGCTTCCTGATGTTTCTTGGTCGCATATCCGAAATTGGTATCCCATCCGTACTCGGGATGCTCGTCATGAAGCTGAATCATCAGTTTGTCCCTGTAATTTTTTGCCAGAATAGAAGCCGCAGCAATAGACAATACTTTTGAATCACCTTTAATAATACACTCATGGGGAATAAAATTATACGGATGAAATCTGTTGCCATCAACCAAAATTAATTCCGGCCTGATGATCAATTTGTCAAGTGCCTGATGCATCGCGTGAATGCTGGCATTCAAAATATTATGTTGATCTATGAATACTGGGGGAAGTTCGGCAATTGCATAATCCTTAACATGATCTTTTATATAACCATCAAGATCCATCCTTGTCTTAAAATTCAGTTTTTTTGAATCATTAACTAAATTTTGGTTAAAATTTTCATCCAAGATAACCGCCGCCGCAACCACAGGACCACATAAACAGCCTCTACCTACCTCATCACAACCCGCTTCAACATAAAAAACTGACCATTTTTTTATTAAATCCATAATTATCTTAAAATATGAAACATTTAACTATGCAATATTAAATATTTTTAACAAAACATTTGGTTACTTTAAGAAAGTTTTACATATTTGCAAATAATAAAAAATAATCAATTTAAATATGAAGAAATTAACAGCAAGTGTTTTACTGGTGGTTATATCATCTTCTTTCGCAGTAGTTAATGCACAGCAAAGAAAAAATGATACTATCAGAGAAGGTAACATTGGTGAAGTAGTTATTACTGGAGCTTTAGGTCTTAAGAAAAAAGCAGATGCTCAAACTGCTGCCGTACAGGTTGTTAGTAGTGATCAAATTACAGCAGCATCAAACCCGAATGCAGTATTGGCTCTTCAGGGTAAAGTTTCTGGGGTAACAATTACAAATACTAATAGCAGTGTAACAGGTACACCAAAAATTCAGATCAGAGGTATGAGATCTCTTACTGGAAATAATAATGCTCTAGTAGTGATTGATAATGTAATTTCTTCTGCTGCTGCATTAAATCAATTAGCACCAGAATTAATTGAATCCATGAATATTCTTAAAGGTTCTCAAGCAGCTGCGCTTTATGGTTCTGATGGGGTAAATGGGGTTGTTTTAGTGACTACAAAAAGAGGAACTAAGGGAAGGATGAGAGTTACTTACAATGGGTCTATCGATTTCGAATCAGTTTTAAATACACCTGAAAGACAGAGAAACTATGGCCAAGGATGGTATGGAGGAAAAATCAATGTGGAGAATGGTTCTTGGGGAGCACCTTTTAATGGGCCTTTAGGTGGACAGACTGTTGGTTATGGTATCCCTTTGTATGATTATAACGGAGATGGTCATATCGATGTGAACCCTAATGATGATACTGCTACTCCTGATGATCCTGCAATGATTCAATCAAGGTATGCACCATATGGAAAAGATAACGTTAGAGATTTCTTTAAGACAGGTACTGTCTTTCAAAATGGTATTACAGCAAATGTCGGTGATGAAAACAGTTACTTAGTAATGTCTTTGGATCATCTTCAAAGAGAATTTATCGTTCCAGATGATAAGCTAAAAAGAATTTCTGCATTTTTAAAAGCAGGGACTAAGTTTGGAAAATGGAGCTTTGATGCTATTGTAAACTATACTCGACAAACGACAAATACAACAGATTCTAATCTTTATGAAGATTTATTAATGTCTTCAACGGATATTCCTATTACGAAATGGAAGGATTATCCGGATAATGCATATGCATGGAATATTTATTATCAAAATCCATACTGGAGCATTAAACATGTAAGATTTAATTCAACAACAGATCGATTGAATTTAATTGGTTCCGTAGGATATAAAATCAATAAAAATATTGATGTATTGTATAGATCGAACTTACAATATGTAGGAAGTTACAATAATCAATGGAATGATGGTTGGAGTAGTACTTTGGTTACTGATGCAGCAGCAATTACTTCTTCATATGCACAATCAAATGCAAGCCAGAATAAATATTACGGTGATTTATTAGTTAACTTCAATTATGATCTTACGGATAACTTAAATATGAAGCTTAACTTAGGTCATAATTTCCAAAACTTTAGCTATAATACTACAAGTGCAGGAGGTTCAGGACTAATCATTCCAGGATTATATCAGGTTTGGAACTTGTCAAATCCAACCAATCCATATAGCTTAGATAATACAAGAGGATCATATAATTCCCAAGCAGTATTCGCTAACTTAGATTTAGCATTTAAAGATTATCTATTCCTTACAGCTACCGCAAGAAATGAGTGGAATTCTGTTCTTCCTGAAGGTGAAAGAAGCTATTTCTTCCCTTCTGTTGGGGTGAGTTTTGTTCCTACAAAAATTACTGATATTGGTGGAGATGTATTAAATTACATGAAAATTTACGGAAATATCAGTGGTACAGCAAATGCTTCTTCTGTGGGTGCATACAGTGTTAGAAATTACTTTGGTTTAGGATCTGGATTTCCATTTAGTGCTAGTGGTGGCTTAAGTTTCCTTTCGCCTACATCTCAAACGGATAGAACTATCAGACCTGAGAAGGTTTCTAAGAAAGAAGTAGGGCTTTCATTAGGATTCTTTAATAACAGAATTTTATTAAATGGATCTGTTTATCAGGATGATACAACAGATATGATTACGAATAGAAGTACCTCTGTAGCTTCTGGTATTTCTAGCTTATTGACAAATGTCGGTAAATTAAGAAATAGAGGTATTGATGCAGATATCAATGTAACAGCACTAAAAAGTGAAAATTTCAGATGGGATATCGGCGCAAACTTCACAACTTATGCTACAGAAGTACTTGAAGTAGCTCCTGATACAGATAGAGTTGCTATCGGAGGAACATCATTGGTGGGTATCTATGCAATCAAAGGCATGAAAGGTCTTCAATTGATGGGAACTGATTTCGTAAGAGATGACCAAGGTAGAGTAATAGTAGATGCCACTAATGGTAGACCAACAGTAACTTCTACATTACAGAATTTAGGATCGGTAAATCCTAGATATTTGTGGGGATTCAATACAAGCGTAAACTATAAAGGATTTAAGCTTACTGCTACAGCAGACTGGAGAATTGGTGGAAAGATTACCACAGAACTTCTTCAAAATATGGCATTTAGTGGTAGTTTACCAGCAAGTGGAGACTTTGATAGAGAGAAAGGCTTTATAATGCCTAATTCTTCTTATCTTTCTGGAGGTCAGTATGTTGCTAATAATAGTGTATATTATCAATATGCTAGTGGTGGTACAGGGAATACATTATATGATGGTGTAGAATACTATTATCAAAGTCAATTTGGTACGGTAGGAGCTAATCAAGTTGTATCAGCGTCTTACTTTAAATTGAGAGAAGTTGCTCTTTCTTATACATTCTCTTCAGACGTACTAAGAAATAGTGGCTTATCAGGCCTAACAATTGGAGTACATGCAAGAAATCCATTTGCGAAATACTCTGATAACAACAGAAACTTTGTAGATCCTGAATCAGCTTATACTACAGGAAATGCTCAAGGATACGCAACAGTTGGACAGTATCCTTCAATAAAATCTTATGGTTTTAGTGTAAATGTTAATTTTTAATTAGAAAAAAAATGAAAAAAGTATTCTTATATTCATCAATTGTACTTACAGCTTTTCTCTCATCGTGTAGAGAAATGGATGATAATATTTCTCCGAATAATGTCGATCCGGCACTTATTTCGCCAAGACAAACCTTAACAGCGTCTGAAAATCTAGTTTTCACTGCTCAGGCAGGAACAATGAATTCCCTTTCCAATGTTTGGACAAATACTTGGGCTGGTAATAACTTTTACTTCGGTAACCCATTAACAAGAGAATATTCTCTTGATATTTCTAATACCTTTGGTACAGGAATTTGGACAAGCAGCTACGTAGCGGCCAATAATTTACAGGGGATAATCAACAATGGTGCATCGCTTCCATTACATTCTGCAATTGCAAGAATTTTGAAAGCTTATACTATGCAATATGTTGTTGATTTTTATGGAGATGCTCCTTATTCAGAAGCCTTTAAGGGACAACAAAACCTTGCCCCAAAATATGATGATGATTCCAGCATTTATAGAGAACTTGTTTTAGAAATTAATAAAGCTATTGCTGATATTAAAGCAACCAAGGCCAGTGGTATTAATGGAGGTAATAATGTTTTGCCCACAGAAGATGTAATATTTCAAGGGGATATAGATAAATGGATATTATTTGCCAATAATATAAAGCTTAAAATTCTTTTAAGACAGTCTAAAGTTACTGATACATCTGTAAGATCCTTTGTAGATGCACAGTTACAGACATTTGCTGGATCTACTATTAATACATTTTATACTGGTGATGTAGCTATAAATCCTGGATACAGCAATTTAAATGCATCAACTCCTAACCCGTGGTTTACCAATTATGGAGCAGTTAACTATCAAGGGACATCTCTTAACACTAACGGATGGAGACTCTATAAAGCAGCTCAATATTATGCTAATTCAGTTAACGGGACTACATATGGAACAGCATCAAGAGACCTTCGTGGTAGCCAAATGTTCAGAAGACTTTCTAATAGTAATGCACAACAATCCGCTGCTTCTGTAGTAGGGATTAGACAAGGTGCTGCAAAATTGAGTGGTAGTGAATGGCAGGTTTCTTTCCTTGGATGGAAATTTATAGGCAGCCAGTGGAACGGAAATTTACCATCTCCTAACCCTCCAACAGATTCTCCGGTAAACGGACAAAATCCGGATGAAAGTAATCAATTAATATATCGTATGTTAAATGGTGATACTTCAGGAGGTGTTGAAATAGCTAAAATTGGTTCATCTATGGATGGATATTTAGCTTTAGGCGCTGAGAATAAGTTATTACTTGCTGAGGCTGCAACGTTATATCCGACAATTTTCACATTCAGTGCTCAGTCAATGTACCAGTCTGCAATTGAGGATTCATTTGCATTTTATGGTCTTACTTCTGCGCAAGCATTAACATATATAAGCGCTATAAACACTACTACAGTAGGTTGGACAGGGGCTCCAAACAAAATTGCTGCCATTCAGTACCAAAGATTTGCTTCTTTTGCTAACTTAAGACAGGTTGAAACTTACATCAATTTCCTTAAAACTGGATATCCTAATATTCCTGTTGCAGATAATGCAATCTATCCTAACAAGCCTTATAGATTGATTTACCCTTCGTCTGAATATACAGGGAACTCTAGTAATGTTCCAAATGTAACTCAGGCACAGGCCTTTACTAAAAATCAATTTACTCCATTCTGGAATCAAAACTAATATTTGCCTAGCAAATTTTAATACAAAACCGCCTTCGGGCGGTTTTTTTATTTCCGTATATTTGCAGTTCAAATTGATGGACGAGTAGGTTCTTTAAAAATGACAGATAATGAATATTAAAAATATAATAGAAGAAAAACTTTCGGAGGTTATTTTGAATGTCTACCAATTGAAAGATATTCAGCTGGAAGTTCAGGAAAATAAAACGGAATTTGAAGGAGATTTTACAGTTGTAACTTTTCCACTGGTGAAGCAATTGAAGAAGAATCCTGAGAGCATTGGGGTTGAGCTGGGAGAAGCATTGGCGGAACAGACCGATCTTTTGGAAAGCTTCAACGTGGTAAAAGGCTTCCTTAATGTTAAAGTTAAGAACGAACTTTTTGTAAATAATTTTACAGGTATTGCCGGAGATTTTGATACTATAGAAAAGAAAAATTCTACGGTGATGATCGAATATTCTTCTCCGAATACCAATAAGCCGCTGCACTTGGGGCACATTAGAAATAATTTATTAGGATTTTCTGTTGCTGCAATTTTAAAAGAAGCAGGATATGACGTTATTAAGACACAGATCATTAATGACCGGGGAATCCACATCTGCAAATCAATGCTGGCTTGGGAAAAGTTCGGCAGAGGCGAAACTCCTGATGCAACGGAAACGAAAGGGGACAAATTCGTCGGGAACTATTATGTGAAGTTTGATCAGGATTACAAGCAGCAAATTGCTGAATTGGTGGCTCAGGGTATTTCCGAAGAGCAGGCCAAGAAAGAAGCTCCATTAATCAGAGAAGCTCAGAAAATGTTGCTGGACTGGGAGAACGGTGACGAAAAAGTAAGAGATCTTTGGACTGAAATGAATTCCTGGGTTTATAAAGGATTTAACGAAACTTATAAAAGGCTGGGCGTTGATTTCGATCAGGTGCAGTATGAAAGCAATACTTATATTTTAGGAAAAGATCTTATTCAGGAAGGTCTGGAAAAAGGCGTGCTGTATCAGAAAGAAGATGGCTCGGTTTGGTGTGATCTTACGGATGAGGGCTTGGATCAGAAATTGTTGCTGCGTTCCGACGGAACTTCGGTGTACATGACTCAGGATTTAGGAACTGCTGTTGAGCGTTTCAAACAGAATGATATTCAGAAATTAATTTATACGGTTGGAAACGAACAGGACTACCATTTCCAGGTATTGTTTAAAATATTGGGAAAATTGGGATATTCCTGGGCAGATCAGCTGTTCCACTTGTCTTACGGAATGGTTGAGCTTCCGAATGGTAAAATGAAATCCCGTGAAGGAACGGTGGTGGATGCTGACGATCTGATGCAGGAAATGCACAACATCGCGAAATCCGCAGCCGAAGAATTGGGTAAACTGGAACATTTAACAGAAGAAGAGAAAAGAGGAAAACTACGAAAGTGTAGGAATGGGTGCTCTGAAGTACTTTATGTTGAAAGTGGATCCTAAGAAAAAAATGCTTTTCAATCCTGAAGAGAGTATTGATTTCAACGGAAATACCGGACCATTCATTCAGTATACCTATGCGCGGATCCAGTCCTTACTGGCAAAAGCGAATTTTGAATATAAAGAAGTTAAAGATGTTCAGCTAAATCAGTATGAAAAGTCTTTAATCATGCAGTTGGCCAATTACAAGATCGTTGTTGAAAGAGCGGCCGAATCATTAAGTCCGGCTTTGGTTGCCAACTATCTGTATGATCTTGTAAAATCTTACAATTCATTCTACCAGAGCAATCCGATTATGATTCAGGAAGATGAAAATATCAAGCAGATGCGATTGAATTTATCATACCTTACGGCAAAAACGATACAAAAATCATTAGGTTTACTCGGCATAAAAACAGTAAACAGAATGTAAAATAAAACCTTCAGATTGTCTGAAGGTTTTTTTATTAACTGATCCGTAATTATATTTTTTGTTTTTCCGCCTTTTCCTTTAGGCTGTCCTCATACATTTTCGCATCGTTCCATTTGGCATGCTGAGAGGGGATAACCTTAAATCCTTTACGTTGTGCATAGACTCTGGTATATTCGGCACCGAAAAACACCAGCATACAGGAATAATTAATCCACATCATGATCAGAATAACCGT
Source organism: Chryseobacterium sp. SORGH_AS_0447 (assembly GCF_030818695.1). NCBI lineage: Bacteria > Pseudomonadati > Bacteroidota > Flavobacteriia > Flavobacteriales > Weeksellaceae > Chryseobacterium > Chryseobacterium sp. SORGH_AS_0447. The sequence continues at coordinate 1,181,668 of NZ_JAUTAR010000001.1, forward strand.
TCCTGCAGCACCGAACGCAGATGTTGGCTGTGCTTTGCTGAAGTACAGGCTTAAAAGGAACTTTCCCAAAGTAAATAAAACCGCAGTCAGAAATGCTCCGTTCCACACAGGCTTCCACCGGATCCGGATATCCGGAAAAAATTTAAACATCAAAGCAAACAACAGCATGGTAATTAAAAAGCCTACGCTAAAATTGATGAGCTGCGCCAAAATATACGTTTCCAAACCAAAATAAGCTGTGATCCAGTCATTCAGAATGCTGATGACTGAAGAAAGCAGCATGGTAATCATCAGTAAAAATCCGATAATCAGAATCAGTCCCAATGAATTTGCCCGGTCGACGAGAAATTTAACAAAAGCTTTTTTGGGAGCAGCTTTCACTTCCCAAAGGTTATTAAGCGAGTGCTGAAGCTGGAAGAATAGGGTAGTCGAACCAAATACCAGGGAACCGACGCCGATCACTTTCATAATGATATTTTCTTTATCAATTAAGGCTCCGGCGATCATATCCTGAATACTTTTCGCCACATCTTTTCCCATAATCCCACTGATCTGGCTGCTGATTTCTCCGCGGATGGCTTCTTCCCCGAAAAAATGTCCGGCAATCCAGATAATAATAATCAATAATCCCGGAATGGAAAAAATCGCATAATATGCCAGGCTTGCCGAATCGTTGGATGCGGAAGAATTATTCCATTGGGTAAATGTTTCTTTTAAAGTTTCCCAGAAAAATTTAATACGCTTCATCATTTTGCAATCATTGGTATTAGAAAGGATATCCGATAGCGATATTCAAAATCAGGTTATCTCTGCGCCAGCTCGAATCTCCGAAATTAATCCTGTCAAAAGCCCACCGGTCACCTTTTTCATAATAAGGAACCCGCAGAGGCATCGCGAGATCCAGTCTTAAAATCAGAATAGAAAAATCAAGTCTCAGACCAACTCCGGCTCCTACGGCAATCTCACTTAAAAAGTCTTTAGAGAATTTTGCGCCCGGTCTCGTTGGGTCATCATTGATCAGCCAGACGTTCCCTGCATCTGCAAAGACAGCAGCGTTTAAAAATTTATATAGATTAGCTCGGTATTCGGCATTCAGTTCGAGTTTTACATCACCCGACTGATCGAAGTAATATCCTTCTTTAATGGTTCTCGGATCAAAGCTTCCTGGTCCCAAAGTCCTTGCGCGGAAAGCTCTTACACTGTTGCTCCCTCCGGAAAAGAATTGTCTGGAGAACGGAATATATTCCGAATTTCCGTAAGGATAGGCAATACCGGCAATAGCCCTTGTGGCCAATGATGTTTTTTCGCCGAATTTATGGTAAAAACGGAAGTCATTTTCTATTTTGGCAAACTGACTGAATGGAACGCCGAAAATACTTTTCTCCTTACCTTCTTTTGCGTTAGCACCGGTTAATAATCCCGTTAAATTACCTGCCAGATCCAACGTTCCTTTATAGTAGAAGGTGTTGGCTTTAGGAAGCATCGTGTTAGTATAAGTATAAGAATAGATCGGACCAAAAATTAACTGCGGTTTTACAACCCTCCGCATTGCATCATTGGTAGCTGAAATTGAATCATACAACGGAGTAATATTTGCTGGAGAAACATAGGTAATGTCCAGGATCTTAAGATCATGTTCCTTCCTAGCATTTTCCTTCCAGATATATCCGAATGAGCCGGTAAAGGTATTCAGAGAATAGTATTCCGTCCGGTTCTGGAATTCGTAGCCTAAGGAAATATTGGTTCTCGGTACAAAAGCACTCGAAGAATTAAACCTGAAAGGCGCTACAATCCTCGGGATGGAAAGTTGAGCAGTTGCACCGGTTCTGAAAATATTCTTTGCATTTTCCGGACCTCCGATCTGGAAATCAAAAGCACCGTATATAGAAGCTTTAAACTGTTCGGCACCGCGGAAAAAGTTCCGGTGGGTCCAGTTGAGATTCACTTCACTACCCGCATAGTTGGCAGAGTTTGTCCTTCCTAATGTTTCAAGGCGTAACGACTGAAGCTGCCTTGGCGTTAGTAGATAATAGGCATCAAATTTATGCTGTAAAGAATCCGAAACGATAAATTCATTTTTTACAAATTTAAAAACCCCTAAGCTGATCAGCCGGTTCAACGTCAGGTTATGATTGGTCCTGTTGTAAAGATCTCCTGTTTTAAAATACAAAGCCCGGTCAAAAATTTTTGGTTTGAATTTGTGTTCAGGATCGATAACGTAAATATCATTGTGCTGATATTTCTGAAGAGAATCCGGATTCATCGGTACATCGTACTTCCCGTTTTTCACATCCTGAATGTTGTAATTCGGGAAAACGATTACTTTGTCAATGCTGAACTGCTCGGTAGAAATATCCGGGGTATTGTCTTTCAGTTTTACGTTCAGTTCAACTTTATGGTTTTTGCTTACGGTACTGTCGGCCTGAACGATAATATTGTCCGGATGGAAGTAGTAGAATCCTCTTTCTTTTAACCGGTTGTCAATCCGTTCCCTTTCAGACTTAATGACATCAAGATCAAAAGGATTTCCTTTTTTCAGTAAGGTCCGGTCTGAAGTATCTCGGATTTCCCGGTTCACCAAAGAAGAATCTTTCTGAAATTTCACATCGCTGATCAGGTATCTTGCTCCCGGTTTTACCGTGTAGATAACCTTTGCTTTTTTATTTTTAGAAACCGTATCATAGGTTGCTCTTGCATTGAAATATCCTTGGTTTTCAGAATAATTTTCAATAATATCTTTATTGAATTCCCGGTCTACATCACCCAGCAAAACAGGTTTTTCCCCTATTTTATATTTCAGCCAGTAATTGAAGCCTTTTTCCTTTTTCGGTTCCTTGGCGATATTGTAGAAATAAAGCTTAGGTCTCAACCCCAGAAATGATGAATTGGGTTTTGGAGTAAGATTGGCTTCAATAGCACTTTGCAGCTCTTTCTTTTCTTTTTTGGGAAGGGTATCGTTTTCAATATTTACTTCCGCTCCGGTATACAGCATCTGTCCTTCTTTCAGAAACCGCGTATTGCTGCAGGAAAGTGCAACCGAAGCCATTCCGAAAGTGAGTAAATATCTGAAATAGGTCTGATAATTTTTTTCCATTATTTAAATTCTACAACCTGGTTTTGCTTATTTTTTCTTTGTTCTCTCTGCCTGTTATTTTTTGATCTCTGGAAGATCTCACGGAATTTGTCGTAATCCAGCGTGATGATGAAGCCCAGTCCGGTTTCAACAATCTGTCCCTGTAAAGCTACCTGATATTCATTTTTACGGTAGGCCCGGAGCATATATCTCTCGTCACGGGAAAGGCTGTAATCTACTGTTACGTCACCGGCAATATTTGTTGTATTTTCATTCTGTCGGGCTTCTCCCTCGAGGGCAAAATTACTTCCTACGGAAACTTTCAGACGGTCATTCAGCAATTTTTTGCTAAGCCCTACATTCAGGTCAGTTCTTGTATTTTTATTTCCTGTGGAATAGTCCTCGGAAGATTCAAGATCAAAGTTTAGATCAACACCTTTGATTAGATCGGAGGCAAGATTATTAAGCTGTTGCGATAGAATCTTGCTCACACTCTGCCGGGCCAGCATTTCTCCGGAGGTTCCGGCTCCTGATTGGAACGGGTTTTCTCCGATAAACCGGTTCAGAAGCAGCAGGGCAAAGACCTGTTTGTTCATTTCGGATTCCTGGGTTCTCAGCTGCGAAAGCTTTTGATCGACAATATCCGTCACATTGGAAGAAACTGCGTTGTTTTTCTCATCGGTGGTAATATCAAAAGTGATGACAGGCTTCAGCAGTTCTCCTTTCATGATCAGCAATGTATTGAAAGGAATTTTTTGTTTAAACTGATTTAAAGTGGAAGCGGCTTCCCCACTGATCTGCTGTTCAACAAGGTCGATCGGTGCGGTCTCGGTTTTATAGACAGCGGTAATATCCAGATTTGCGGTAGTCGGTTCACCGGTCCAAGTAATCGTACTTCCTTTCTGGATGTCAAACTTACGTTTCAAAACGCTTACCGTCATTTCATAGCTTCCGGATTCTACTTCATAAACGCCGACTAATGTGGTTTTCCCTGAAGGATCCACACCACCGGTTAATTCCGCTTCTCCCTGAAGTTTTACAAAATCGCCGTTGGCTTTATCAATCAATAACGAAAGCTTGGCTTCTTTGTTGAGCTCGATATTTACACTCACATCCATTCCTTTAATTCGGGTTTGTGAATTGAGGGAATCTGCTTTGATGGTTTTATTTAAAGCTACCTGATCCTGATCGATGAATTCTACAATACCTTCTCTCTCCTGTAGTGTAGGGGAAGATTGTGGGAGTACAAAAGTAAAATCCGTATCATCCGTAACCGACAGCCTTCCGTCCACTTTCGGCAAATCCAGGTTTCCTCTGATTCTTAAACCGGCATCGATGGCCAGTACACCATACATAAGCGCCTCATTGGATTTCTCAGAATTTACCACCTTGAAGTCTTTGGCATTCAGATCCAGATTAAAGGCAAAATCTCTATAGGTTTGCGTTAAAACCTGTCCGTCGATATTCAGTGAATTTCCGTCTTTGTCGTTGATCTTGAAATCATTGAATTCAATTCCACGGCTGGTAAAATCAATTTCATCATTCAATTTTCTGAAATCGCTTCCTGTTTTGGCAATTTCAAGCCCTGCATCATTGAATTTCACTTTCCCTAAAATATTCGGTTTGGCAGTGGTTCCCGTAATTTTTAAATTTCCGGAAATATAGCCTTCGGTGTTGGTAATCGCATTCATGGAGAATCCCTGTACCGACTTCATCTGAAGCTGGTTGATCGCCATATTCATATCAAAAGTACTCGTTGAAGTATTATAGTCTCCCAGAATTTTGACATCATTATTATTGCCTGAAAGCGCAATGTTGGCATTCAGGAGATTCGGTGTGGTATTGTTTACTTTTACCGCAAGATTTCCGACCGGGCTTCCATAGACAATCAGATCCGAAATATTCAAGTCGGAAGTAAATGTCATCTTTTTGGTCAGATCTCTCAGCTTTGCTGTTCCATTAATCGTTCCCCGGGCAAGTACCGTATCTTTTTTAATCAGCTCCGTAATGGTTTCAATCTTGAAATCTTTCAGTGAAACATTCAAAGGAGCATTCGGGGTCTGACTTTCAGACTGCAACAAAATTTCGCTTCCTGCATTGGAGAGCCTGAAGTTATCTGCCAGAATTCCGTTTTTACCGATCTGGATTCTGTTGTTTTCCGCTACAGTCCAGTCGGTGTAATTTAACTTTAGTCCGTTTGGATTTAATGAAATTTCGGTAATGTCATTCAGCGATTTTGCATTTCCGGCAATCAGGAACTGGGTCATATCTTTTTCATCTTTTGTGGTAATATTATAATTGATGATGTTATTCGCTACATCCCCGGCAATTCCGATTTTATTCAGAGCAAAGCTTGAGCTTTTCAGGCCGCCTACATATAGGTTATACTGTAAAGCCTGATTCTGATTGGTCACTTTAATGGTTGCATTTTCAACGGAATTTTCACCATAAAGCACCTGTGGGATCTGTCCGTCGATCTCTATCTTCTGAGAATCGGCATCATAATTTCCGGTAAGATTGATGGTTTCAAAGCTTTTCAGCTCCGGAACAAACTTTCTGATCAGGTCGTCATTCTTAATTTTCGCATTAAAGGTAAAGAACTGTCCGGCCTCTATTTTCTGTGATTTAGCCGGCTTCTGGAATTGATAATACTGATTGATCGTATTGGATAAAGCTCCGAAAATCTGGGTCAGCTTATATTTACCTCTTAATTCTACATCGGCGATCTGAGAATTGAAAACAATATTGGTGGAGTCGTTGGTAGAGGTTGCTTTTAGATTCACTTCCTGGATCGGATAAATTTCTTTAGTGTCTGAAAACGCGAAATCCTTTAAATTAAGATAACCGTTCAGATGATCCGGATCTAAATTCTGAAAATCTGCATCGATTTTCCCGGCAAGGATCATCGGATCTTTGTAAAATCCTAATTTATTTAAATCTAATTTATTGACGTTTCCATTTACCTTTACAATAGGATTTTTTTCATTGTAAATCCCGGAAGCCGTTAAAAACAGATTGACATTCGGGTCTTTTGAATTTAAAACCACATTATACACCCCACGTCTGATCTTACCGGTAAGGTTCATATTTTGATAACGATACCCTTTGTAAACAGCAGAAGCTACATTTCCTCTAACATCAGCATTGGCATTTTTAAAATCAAAGCTTTCTCCTTTGGCGTAAATCTGGGCAGAGATCGGCCCGATGTCTTTATTCTGAATGATTTTTCCGATTTGTAATCCCTGAAGGTTGGCTTTTACATCATAAAGTTCCCTGTTTTTTCTACGCATGTCTACTTTGGCAGTTACTGAAGCATTTCCCAGCGTAGAGTAGAGGTTCAGGTTGGCGTCCACCAATTTCGTCGTCCCTTTTGCAGTCCCTTTAATACTCATCTGGGAAGGCAGGGAAATAGTAGAAGGAATAGTGTTTTTAGGAACCAGATTAAAGATTGTTCTTGCGGATGAAGACAGTTCTGCAATTCGTAAATCGTAATACAGATTGTTAGGATTCATCGCATTCTTTACCCTTCCAGAGGCAGCAACCCGCAATTGGTCAAGCCCGGAAACTTTAAGGTTGTTAATCAGTAAATCGTTTACACTTCCTTTTACATTGGCATCAATGTTTACAACAGCATTTGGATATTTATTGAAAGGAGCGGTAGTTCTAAGCGTCGGAACAAGATTCAGAATATCGGAGAACCCTATTTTAGAGTCTTCAATATTGGCGGAAACCTGTACTGCTCCCAGATTTGAGCTCAATTGCTCTATCGAATTATAGTTTAAAACAATTTCATCCTGCAACACGGTTTTAGGAGTCTGAAGATAAAGGTCTTTTAAATAAGCTTCTTTCTGGTTGTAAACAAAATCCGTATTGAATTTCTGAATATCCAGACCTCTGGCTTCCTGTATTTCCGCTGAATTCACACTTCCGGCAAAGGTATTGTCCTGCATTTTGAAATCCCTCACTTCTATATTCAGCTTGGAAAAATTCAGGTGATTGAAATCCATTCCCTGTCTTGTCGGGGCAATGGCGGTATTGTTATAGGCTACTTTTACGTCATTCAACACCAGTTTTCCAAGCAGTAAAGCTAAAGCTTTCTCTTTGTCTGTCGTTTTTGATGTTTCAGGCTCTTTTGTCTCTTTCGGATTTGCATTCTGAGCCGGAAGATAAAGGTTGGCATGGACATCTGCACCTGATAAAAAGACATTCCCTACATCGTAGGCATTGTTTTCAAGATCCAGTTTGTTGATTTTCGTACTGAGTTCTTTAAATAAGACTTTTGCAAAGGTTTTGGTATTGTCGTCACCATAATCAATGTTGAAATTGGTAAGCTTGATCCCTCTCAACCCAAGCTGCATCGGCTTTTTATTGTTCAGGGAGTCGACCTTTTTTTCGACCTTTTTAGAAACCTCTTCGATCAGGTCCTGTTTCAGCTTCAGTTTTAAGCCGTCCAGATTGATGTCGTTGACGGCATATTTATTATTCTGAAGATCGAAAGTTTTAACCCTTGTATCAAAAGATTTGAAATATAATTGGATGTCGTTCCGGGATTGCTGATCGTTAAACGTAATCCCGATATCTTTTAAATTAATTTTATCCAGAGAAATAATGAAAGGTTTTGATGGGCTTTCTTCTTTATCGCTTGTCGCAAAGGCTTTCAGTATATAATCGAAATTAAATGTGCCATCCGGTTTTCTCACGACATTGGCTCTTGCCCCTTCCAGATCCACCGAGGTAATATCTGCTGTGGATTTGATGAGCTTCATCATATTCAGTCCCACGTCCAGCTTTCTTACCGCCAGAAGGGTATCGATGTTCTGGCCTTTTAAATACAGATTTTCCATGACGAGACTGTTTGGAAATCCGATGTAAACCCTTTCCAGGCTTACTTTTGTTTTGATTTTTTTCTCTAAATAAACGACCAGTTTGTCCTTTATAAAATTCTGAACTACCGGAAGCCGTAAGCTAAGGATAAGTAACGTAAAAAATACCAATATAGATATAATGGTAATTGCAAAACGCCTTAAGAGTTTTCTTTTGTTGATTTTCAGTTTCAAATGTGATCGGGTTTAAAACAAATATAATAATACTAATTGTACTGTCGACATATTGTAGTACCCTTTGTGTATACAAAAATCCTGCCTTGACTGCCTGCTAATGGAATTTAGTTTAGTTAATTGTCAAGTGAATTAGTTGATGGAGGCAGCCAAAGCATGGATTTGATTTTTAAAAAGCCCTCTTTTTTAATCATTTTTTCTGTTGAAAAGTTTTGGTAAAATGAAATTAAGTTTAAGTTAATTCAAAAAGAGGGCATGGCATGGTTTATATGTTGAGATAAAAATGTTTATTCGTTTCCGTTTTCCCATTTCACTTCCTCTCCCTGAGGAGCGGCCCCGCCTTGGGCTACCGTAATGGGAGACGTTTCCTGGTTGATATGATAAATGTAAGCCGCAATCTTTTCGGCATCCCTTCCGGTGATGGTTCCTTCTTTAATCAGGGGGCGCATAGTAGGATTATTCGGCGAGCCGTTTTCCAGCATCCAGATCACGTTTTTGAACAGGCTTTTCTGTTTCACATTGATCCAGTGGGTATCTGTTAAGTTAGGCCCGATACCGCCTTTCCCGTTTTCGCCGTGGCAGGTAACGCAGTTAGTTTTAAAGAGTTCTTTGCCTTCCGAAATATTATCTGCACTGTATTTTGCATTTTCCAGTGTAACCTGCGGAGCTGTTTTTTCAAATTCTGCAATGGAAGCCAGCATCGTTTTGGTATCACTATTCAGTTCAGCCTCCGGATGGGCATAGTCGGTTAATGCAAAAGCGGTAAGATAGACGGCACAGAAAATAAAACCGAAGTAAAACAGCCCGACCCACCATTTCGGAAGCGAATTGTCGAGCTCCGTAATGCCATCGAATCCGTGGTCGATCAGGATATCTTTTTCTTCTGTAGCCGACTGCTTTTTGAATGCGGAATTCCAGAGCTTCTGAAAGTAAGGGGTGTTTTTACTTTTTATAAAAGCTGCTTTTTCTTCATCCGACAGTCTTTTGAAATTTTCATTCTCGATCAGATCCCCGATGGAATTCATAATGAGCAGGAGAATTATTGCCACCAGCATCAGTCCCCAGAAAAACGGTGATGATAAATAGCGTGAATCCGGGGCGAACATTTCAAAAGCCATGATCGCCAGACCTGCCGTAACGAGTATATAGATGGAAATGGGTGTTCTTGTTTTCATGTTGATTCATTTAAATTATTCAGCACTGGCCGTTTGGATCTGTGTGGTTTTGATATCGGTACCCAGTCTTTGCAGATAGGCGATCATCGCTACGATTTCTCTTTTTTCCAGCGGAACAAAAGAGGTTCCTTTGGCAGCTTTATCTTTTTCGATCTGGTCTTTGACGTCTTTCGCTTCGGAATAAATTCGTTTCACGATACCGCCGGCCTGATTATCTGCCCATTGGTCAGCCGAATCGATTTCCGCTTTCGTATAAGGGACATCAAAGTAATTTTTCATCAGCTTCATTTTATTTACTGTCTGGGTCCGGTCCAGCGTATTGCTGATCAGCCAAGGGAAACGCGGCATAATGGAACCGGCTGAGGTAATTCTCGGGTTATACATGTGTTTGAAGTGCCAGGAATCCGGGTTTCTTCCGCCTTCCCGCTGCAGGTCCGGGCCGGTTCTTTTGGAACCCCAAAGGAAAGGCCGGTCGTAAACAAATTCTCCTGCTTTGGAATATTGTCCGTTCTTTCCTTCAAACCGGACGATCTCATCACGGAACGGACGGATCATCTGCGAGTGGCAGGCGTTGCAGCCTTCCCGGATGTACAGGTCTCTTCCTTCCAGCTCCAGCGGTGAATAGGGTTTAACGGCTGTAATCGTCGGAACACTCTGTTTTAAAGTCAGGGTTGGGATAATTTCCACCAGACCTCCGATCGCTACGGTAATAAAAGCAAGGATGGCCATAATTCTCGGGGTTCTTTCGATCCATAAGTGAAGCCCTTCGCCCTCTTTTCTTCCTGAACCAATTTTCGCCAGCGCCGGAGCTTCTGCCGGAACCTCTTTCTGGAATGAACCTGCTTTAATGGTTTTAAAAACATTCACTGTCATTAAGATCGCCCCTGAAAGATAGAACAGGCCTCCTAAAAACCGCAGTTTGTAATAGGGGATAATTGCAGTCACGGTATCCAGCCAGTTTTTCCAAACCAAAGTTCCGTCCGGGTTGAACTGCTTCCACATCAGCCCCTGGGTGAATCCTGAAATGTACATCGGTACGGCGTAGAAAATGATTCCTAATGTTCCGAGCCAGAAATGCCAGTTGGCTAATTTTTTAGACCAGATTTCCGTTCTCCACATCACCGGAACAAGATAATAAACAATACCGAAGGCCATAAATCCGTTCCATCCCAAAGCACCGATATGTACGTGGCCGATGACCCAGTCTGTATAATGTCCGATTTTATTTAAAGATTTGGTGGCTAAAAGAGGACCTTCGAAGGTAGCCATCCCGTAACAGGTAACAGCTACGACGAAGAATTTCAGAATCGGGTTTTCCCTTACTTTATCCCAGGCTCCCCGTAAGGTCAGAAGCCCGTTCAGCATTCCGCCCCAGGATGGTGCGATCAGCATGATGGAAAATCCGGTTCCCACCGCCTGGGCCCAGGCCGGAAGCGCAGTATACTGCAAATGATGTGGCCCTGCCCAAAGGTAAACGAAGATCAGCGACCAGAAGTGAATGATGGAAAGTTTATAGGAAAACACGGGTCTGTCGGCGGCTTTTGGTAAAAAATAATACATTAAGCCTAAAACCGGCGTCGTCAATACAAAAGCTACTGCATTATGGCCGTACCACCACTGCACCAAAGCATCTTTTGCCCCCGCATAAATGGAATAGGATTTCCAGGTGGTAAACGACAACGGAACTTCAAGATTATTAAAGATATGAAGCATCGCCACCGCCAGCCAGGTTCCCATATAAAACCAGATGGCAACATATAAATGGCGTACTCTTCTTTTCGCAATCGTTCCGAACATATTGATCCCGAAGATCACCCATGAAACGGTAATTAAGATATCGATCGGCCATTCGTGTTCCGCATATTCTTTGGACGTATTGATTCCCATCAAAAAAGTAATCACTACCGAAACAATCATAATCTGCCAGGTCCAGAAGTGGATCCAGGATAAGGTATCGCTGTACATTCTTGTTTTCAGCAACCGCTGCATGCTGTAATAAGCCCCACAGAAAAACGAGTTGCAGACAAAGGCAAAAATCACGGCGCTGGTATGCAGCATTCTGATTCTCCCAAAGCCTAAAGCTCCCTGGGTATTGATCAGTCCCTGGATATTTCCTGAGGTTAAACTTTTGATGGTGGTATCATCGGTTCCGAACAGAAATTCCGGCAGCTCGGGATAAAAAAGCATCAGGGCGGCGGTAAGTCCGAGTAAAAATCCTACCAGACCGAATGCGATGGTCGCATAGAGGAATGCTCTGACAATATGATTGTCATACTTGAATTGTTGCGTCTCCATAATTCCTATGTATTGTACTGAGGTGATATTTTTTTCTTTGAAACAGAAATTGTACTGTAAATTTTTAGCCTGAACTGTCAGAAAAAATAAATATCATGCAGTGTCGTAATGTTTTGACAAAGGTATTCACTAACTTTGTGTGAGTCTAATAGATATCCTTCTAAAATATACCGAAAACTACTAAAATGAAAGAGCTGAATATATGCGGACAGAACATTAGGAAAATCCGGCGGAGCAGGGACCTTACGCAGGAATACATGGCTTTCGAGATGGGCATTTCTCAGAAAGCCTACTCGGATATCGAGAATTCCAAAGTAAAGATCAACCTGGAAATCCTGACTAAAATTTCTGATATCTTAGAGATCAAACCCTCCGATATCTGCAGCATTTCCCACAAATGTGGCAACGATTTTGAAGACAAGTACCACGACCTGATAGCTTATATGAAGAAGAACGGGATTGAGGTTCCGAAGGATTTGTTATGATATCAATTATCGAAATATCCAAATTGATCGGAAAGCTTTTTAATTAGCTTAAAAACAAAAAAACCACCTTCAAAAGGTGGTTTTTCGTAGACTCACAGGGATTCGAACCCCAGATGACTGAACCAAAATCAGTAGTGTTACCGCTACACCATGAGTCTCTGTTTGTTTTAGTGGTGCAAATTTACAGCTTTTTTCATTACATGCAAGTACTTTTTAAAGTTTTTTTTAAATTTACTGTACTTTTAGACATGGTAACTATGCAGATCAATTTTAATAATCTCAATATGAATCAATTATCCTTCAACTCGGAATTTGAAGTCAAAATCAGACACTTTCTGGAGGAGTGGTTCTCTAGTTCGGAGACGGTACAAGTACAAACTTCCGGCTCTACGGGAACGCCGAAGATTTTTGAGATCGAGAAAAAGAAAATGGTGAACTCTGCAGAAATGACGTGCAATTTCCTGGGATTGAAAGAAGGAGATACAGCTCTGATCTGTCTTCCTATCGAATACATTTCCGGGAAAATGATGGTAGTACGGTCGGTGGTAAGAAAATTAAAACTCATTATAGCTGATCCTTCCGTAAAACCGATTGAGCATCTGAATAATGAAATTGATTTCTGTGCCATGACACCGTTACAGGTAGAAAACTCTTTGGATCAATTACACCTTATTAAAAATCTGATTATTGGCGGAGCAGCAGTTTCCGAAAGTCTTAAAGATAAAATCCTTCATGCTCTTGCCGCATCTCATGTACAAACCAGGATATTCGAAACTTACGGAATGTCCGAAACCCTTTCCCATATTGCTTTAAAGCAGATTGCTCCACAGGCAGAAGACTATTTCAAAGTATTTGAAAATGTTGAAATTTCTACAGACGCAAGGGGATGTTTAAAAATATTCGCGCCGAACGTTAACTCAGAAATATTGCAGACGAATGATTTAGTTGATATTAAAAATGAAAATCAGTTCAGGTTTCTCGGAAGAGTTGATAACGTAATTAATTCCGGAGGGGCAAAAATCTTTCCGGAGCAATTGGAAGCTTTGGTAAAGAAAGAAATTCCAAATGAAGCGGTTTTCTTAGGCATCGACAATGAAAGTTTGGGGCAGAAATTGATATTGGTTATTGAAGGTCATCCATCGGAAGAGTTACATCAAAAATTATCCGCTGTGGATTACCGGGAAAAGTTTCACAAACCAAAAGAAATTGTTTTTGTGGAAAAAATACCGAGAACTCAGAATGGAAAAGTAAACAGGATTGAATTAAAAAAAAACTTACACTACAAAAATTAAAATTCCAATGAAAGATTTCACCAGAGAACTAAGCTTCAAAACTTCCCGCAGCAGTGGTGCAGGCGGACAGAATGTGAACAAGGTTGAAACTTCGGTAACGGTTCTCTGGAATGTTTTGGAATCAGGGTTTTTTAATGATTACCAGAAAGATTTAATTCAAAACAAATTAAAAAATAGGATTAATGCGGAAGGACTGTTGTTCTTAACGGTTTCCGAAAGCAGGACACAGCTTGCCAATAAAAATAAAGCCATCGAAAAAGTCCTTGATATTGTAAACCAGGCTTTAATAATTCCAAAAAAACGTTTGGCCACGAAACCTTCCAGAAACCAAAAACAAAAAAGACTGGATACCAAAAAGAAACTTTCCGAGAAAAAAGAAAATAGGAAATTTAAATATTAATCAATAAGAAAACTTCCAGCATCAAGCTTCCCTCTTCCAGTCTATTAACCTGATTTCTACTTCGGGTCCATCTAATTTTACTGTTAAATTTCATTTGCATACGACGAAATTCATCAATTCGTGTTATTTTTACGGCAAATTTTTAAACTAATGATCAGAAAACTTATTACATTAGGAGTATTCTCCATTTCATTTTTTTCTTTTGCCCAAAAAATCTCTATTTCTCCGTCCGTAGGGTATGCCTGGAGGCTTGCCAAAACATCGCCGGGCCTTTCCAGAGACCAGAAAGAATACGTAAAAGGCTTAAAAAGCGGAGTAAACTTTGACATTGCCTTACGTTACGAAGTAAAAACCGGACTTTTAATCGGGTTTAAATATTCCAATTACAGTGCCTCTACGAGCGGTAGGTTCAGCGTTATGGATAATATGGGGAATGTTGTTTCTGCCAACATCAGTACCAAAGATCACATCAATTTTTACGGTCCGGAGGTTACCTTAACCAACGATGCCCAGGAAACAAGACACAAACTTTTCATGTCGGCGGCTTTAGGAGCTATGACCTATACTTCCAAAACGGAAAACGTAAAAGGTAAAGGAACGACTTTCGGTGCCGAGCTGGATTTTGCGTACCAGTATCAGATCAATAAAAATATTTTAATCGGGCCTAAAATAGGGCTCTCCGGAGGAACATTAAGCAAAATCAGCTACAATGGCCAGACGGTAGAGCTGGGCGACGACCAAAAAGAAAGCTTAACGAGACTTTCTTTAGGTGCAGCCGCTACATTCCGTTTTTAAGTTTTATCTTTGCACAAATTTAAAAAAATGAGCAAACCGATAACTGAATTCATAGAAAAGTATTACCTGCATTTCAACGCAGCGGCTTTGGTGGATGCTTCAAAAGGATATGTTGCCCACCTTAAGGATGGCGGGAAGATGATGATTACACTGGCAGGAGCAATGTCTACTGCAGAGCTGGGAAAAATCCTTGCCGAGATGATCCGTCAGGACAAAGTGGATTTCATTTCCTGTACAGGGGCAAATCTTGAAGAAGATCTGATGAACCTTGTGGCGCATTCTCATTATGAAAGAGTTCCTCACTACAGGGATCTGACGCCTCAGGAAGAATGGGATCTTTTGGAAAGAGGATTAAACCGTGTTACCGATACCTGTATTCCTGAAGAAGAAGCATTCAGAAGACTGCAGAAGCATATCTATGAGCTTTGGAAAGATGCGGACGACAAAGGAGAGAGATATTTTCCACATGAATACATGTATAAAATGATCCTTTCCGGAGTTTTGGAACAGTACTATGAAATCCCGAGAGAAAATTCGTGGATGATCGCAGCGGCAGAGAAAAACCTTCCGATCGTTGTTCCGGGCTGGGAAGATTCTACAATGGGTAACATCTTCGCTTCTTACTGCATCAAAGGGGAGCTTAAATTCTCTACCATGAAATCAGGAATCGAATATATGGCGTACTTAGCCGACTGGTACACGAAAAATTCAGCTGGAAAAGGAGTTGGTTTCTTCCAGATCGGAGGAGGGATTGCAGGGGATTTCCCAATCTGCGTAGTTCCGATGCTGTATCAGGATATGGAAATGCATGATATTCCGTTTTGGTCATATTTCTGCCAGATTTCAGATTCTACAACTTCATACGGTTCTTATTCTGGAGCGGTTCCAAATGAGAAAATTACCTGGGGTAAATTGGACATCACGACACCGAAATTTATCGTTGAAAGTGATGCTACCATCTGTGCACCATTGATGTTCTCTTATATTTTAGAAAATTCTTAAGACAAAATCTTATAAAATTTACATAAAAGGCTTATCCGTAAGCCTTTTATTTTTTTAGCTATTGGATACAACCGGAAAAAACAAATTTGATGCGCTGACGGGAATGCGTGCTGTTGCGGCGATTATGGTATTCGTTTACCATAACCGGAAATACTGGCGCAACGACCTGCCGTTTGAAATCATGCGCTTCATCAGCGAGTGGCATATCGGGGTGACGGTTTTCTTTGTGCTGAGCGGGTTTTTACTGGCTTACCGTTATGAAGATTCGCCTTTGCAATCCGGGAAGTCCTACCTGAAATACCTGTTGCTGCGTATCGCAAGGATTTTTCCGCTGTACTGGATCCTGCTGACTGCCTTTTTTCTGGATACGAAGTATTCCAAAGACGTGGATACTTATTTTCTGCAATATTCCCTGTTGTATTCCCTGTTTGAGAAATATTCGGTGTCTGGGATCGTCCAGGCGTGGTCGCTTACCGTAGAGTTTTGCTTTTACCTGCTGGCTCCGATTTTATTTCTTTTGCTTAAAAAAAACTGGAAGTACGTTCTTTTGTTTTTAGCCGGGTTTTTCCTGCTGGGTTGGGGAATAGGATATGGGCTTTATGTATACAACGGGAATCCTGAAGGATTTTTATATCCTCTGAAATTCATGACCGGAAGTACATTTTTCGGCAGAAGCACCGAATTCTTTTTCGGAATGTTGCTGGCTTATCTGATGAAAAAAGAAAAGGGAATTGAGTTTCTGAAAAGGCTGAAAAAACCAACTCTTACCGGCGGAATTATGATGACGGTTTTAACCATCGGTATTGCCTGTTTTGCCCGCAATAATTTCATTCACGGCGTCGAACGGTGGGAGGGAAGGCTGATTCATGAACTTCTTTTACCGGTAGCTATTGCTTTATTTTTCTGGGGACTAATGACTGAAAAGACGTGGGTCTCCAAAATCCTGTCCACGAAAACAGCAATTCTGTTAGGAAATGCTTCGTTTGTTTTTTACCTGATCCATCTCAGTTATTTTAATATGAAGCTGAAATCTTATATTTATCTGCCGGACCGCAACTTTGTGCTGTTATGGATTTGCTCCATTATTATTTATCTTCTGATTGAAAAACCCTTATACGAATGGTGCAGAAATTTAATTGGTAAAATTAAATAGATTTTTAATCCAGGGAATTTACCAGGACAAAATAGCGGTATGCTAAAATGCCTTTCTGAACTTTTGTCAGTTTATTTGGATCTTTATTGCTGAGCTTTGGGAGGACCGCTTTGTTGATCTTATTCAAAAAACGGAAAAATGATTTTTTCATGATGCAGTATTTAAGGAAGAGTATTCAAAAATTGTGCGATTTAGGTTAAAGTATAATTTCGGATTTATTGAGAAGGTCAGAATAAAAAAATTGCCTGCAAAATAACAGGCAATCTCAGAACTAACAATATTAAATTAATTATATCATTTCTCAATCACATTTACGGATTTCCGTACATATTGGATTCTCCTCCGTCGATCGCGATGACCTGTCCGGAAACATACCCGTTTTCATCACTTAATAAATAGGCTACCAGATGCCCGACATCCATCGGATCTCCCAATCTTCTCGTAGGATTTCTTGATGCATATTCTTTTTCTGCTGCTTTCGGATCATCAGGATTTACCTGTTTAAAAGCTTCTGCAACCATCGGTGTTAAAATAGCGCCAGGCGCAATCGCGTTGGTTAAAATATTATCTTTCCCGTATTCCAAAGCTGCATTTTTTGTCATCCCGGCTACGGCATGTTTTGTTGCTACATAAGCGGTCTGGTTCAGGACCCCTCTTATTCCTCCTACAGAAGCTACGTTTACAATTCTTCCGCCTCCGTTTTTCTGCATTTCAGGAATCACGTATTTCATTCCGTAATAAACGCCTAAAAGATTAATGTCGATTACTTTTTTGAAAACGTTAATGTCATAATCGATCAAAGGGGCCTGCTTTCCTTCAATTCCGGCATTGTTGTATAATCCATCCACTTTTCCGAATGTTTTTACGGTCTCATCAACATAATTCTTTACATTTTCCTCAACGGAAACATCGGCGGCAACCGTTAAAAATTTGTTTTCCTGATACTTCGACTGTAAATCTGCCTGTGTTTTTTCTAAAGCTTCAGCGTTGTAATCTACGAGGGTAAGGTCGGCGCCTTGAGAAGCCAATACCTCTGCAGCAGCTAATCCAAGTCCCATAGCGGCTCCTGTTACAATAATTACTTTTCCTTTTAAATTTGCCATACTATTTTTGTTTTGGTGTCATTGCTTCAATTTACAACAATAATAGCCTACACTGCCTTGATCTATGATAAGTTTTAAAAAATTCAGTCAATTATCATTAAATAATTTCCAGCGCTCTACGTTTACACACTGAATTATTTAGTATTTTTAATTGATAAAATATAAAATGAACGAAATTTTCAAACAGCAGGTCTGGGAAATTACCAGGCTGGTTCCTAAAGGCCGGGTGACCAGCTATGGTACTATTGCTAAAGCGGTCGGTTTTCCGAATCATTCCCGACATGTCGGCAAGGCCATGGGCGGATGTCCCCAAGATGTTCCTGCCCACCGCGTCATTTCAAGCTCGGGCGCTCTGTCAGTCCCGGAATTTCAGAAAAGGCTGGAAGCAGAAGGTATTATTGTGGAAAACGGCAGGATTAAGAATTTTAAAACCCTGTTCTGGAATCCGTTGGAGGAATTATAAGGAATTATTACGGTTCAGTGTATGGAAATTACGGCTGGGTCTGTTTTTTTAGCGGGAAATATTTTTATGCTCTAGTTTTGGGGTATAAATAATACGCTATGAAAACAAAACTTTTATTTTCCGCATTTTTTTTACTGACGATCTGCTTTTTTAAAGCACAGGATGACAATTTTTACAAACCAAGTAAAGTATTTCGTCCTATAGAAAATGTTACGTATGAAGATTTCTCCCTTCCTGTACAAAATGATACCATTACAGGAATTATTCTAAAACCGCAGTCAAAAGTAAAAGCTACTGTTTTGTTTTTTCACGGCGCCGGAGGTAACGTTTCTTCCTACATGTTTATGACAAAGCCTTTGGTAGATAAAGATTACCAGGTGGTAATGGTTGATTTCCGCGGTTATGGAAAGTCAACAGGAAAACCTACCCATCTTAATGTCGCATCAGATGGGCAGGCTTTTTTCGATGCGATGATCAAGAGACCTGATATTGTAGGGACTAAAATAATCCTTTACGGAGCTTCCCTGGGTTCGCAGGTGGCTGCCCATCTGGCCCGGAATAATAAAGATAAAATTGCCGGATTGGTCATGGACGGAAGCCTTTCTTCCTTCACCGATATTGCCATGTATTATAAGCCGGAATATAAAGAAATGATTTCCAAGTATGTGATTTCGCCTTATGCAGCCAAAGAAGATCTCCAGGATACAGAAGGACTGCCTAAACTTTTTATTCACAGCAAAGAAGATAAAGATGTACCGTATGAAGAGGGTTTTGAAAATTATTCCAAAGCTTCCCTACCCAAAGAATTTATAGCGTATGCCGGAAAGCATCTGGAGGCGATGAAGACGGATTCTGAAAAGATCATCATGTCTATTGAAAAGATGATAATGAAATGAATATCAGATTCTCGATGAGCTGACCATAAGACTAAAAACCCCGGCGGAGTAAAGCTCCGCCGGGGTTCTATTAAAATACATGAATTAGATATTCAACAGGCTTAAAAGGATCTTAGCTGAGGTACTTCCAGCATCCGGCTTCCTCTTAAGCCTTTCATAAAAATCGTCAATTTACTTTTCCAGTTGCTTATAACTTCTCTGGATGAAGTCGGTAAGCTCTTTTCCTTTCAGTAAATTCTGGGAAAGTTTGGCGAGATCCAAAGCATGCTTGATTAATCCTGCTTTTTCATCGGCATTTTCCGTTTTCAGGATCTGTCCTGCGAATTCACTGTTGGAATTTACTACCAGGTTGTACATTTCCGGGAAGCCGCCCATGCCGAACATACCGCCACCGCCGGTCGCCTGCATGTCTTTCATTCTTCTCATAAACTCGGGCTGGGTAATCGTAAATGGTGCATCGCTGCTGTCCAGATCTTCAAGCTGTACAGTAAATTTGCTGTCATTGATCGATTCTTCTACATTTTTCTTCAGCGATTCTTTTTCCGTTTCGTTCAATTTGGAAATTACAGGCTCGTCCTTTTTAATCAGGTTGTTGATGTGATCCGCATCCACTCTGGCGAAAGTAATTTTGTCTTTTGACGTTTCCAGTTTCTGAATTACATGAGGGATAATCGGCGAATCCAGTAAAAGAACCTCATAGCCTTTGTCTTTTGCAGCCTGGATGTAAGAATGCTGTTCGTCCGCATTGGAAGCATAAAGCACTACCAGCTTTCCGTCTTTATCCGTCTGGTTTGCCTTGATTTTCTCTTCCAGTTCATTCCAAAGGAAATATTTTCCATCAGTCGTTGGGTATAAGGTGAACTTGTCGGCTTTCTCAGCGAATTTTTCTTCCGTTACGATTCCGTATTCGATCACCACTTTAATATCGTTCCACTTTTTCTCGTAATCTTCACGGTTTTCGTTGATCAGGGAAGCCATTTTATCGGCTACTTTTTTCGTGATGTAAGATGAAATTTTCTTTACGGCACCGTCAGCCTGCAGATAAGAACGCGACACGTTCAATGGAATATCCGGAGAATCAATTACCCCGCGAAGGAGCATCAGGAAGTCCGGAACAATACCTTTTACTTCATCCGTTACGAAAACTTGGTTTTGGTAAAGCTGGATCTTATCTTTTTCAATATTTAAATTGTTGCTCAGTTTCGGGAAAAATAAAACCCCGGTTAAGTTAAATGGATAGTCAACATTTAAATGAATATTGAATAAAGGCTCCTCAAACTGCATCGGATACAGCTCGTGATAGAACTTCATGTAATCTTCATTCGTCAGTTCGCTTGGAGCGATCGTCCATGCCGGAGTAGGGTTGTTGATAATGTTATCCACTTCTTCCGTTTCAGCCACTGCATCTTCAGGTGCGTCTTCCGGTAAAGGCAACGTATGCGTCTTCGTTCCGAATTTAATCGGCACAGGCATGAATTTATTGTATTTCAGCAACAGTTCACGGATTTTGCTTTCTTCAAGAAATTCTGTAGAATCTTCTGCGATATAAAGGATGATTTCAGTTCCTCTTTCAGACTTATCCGCTGTTTCTTCCAAAGTGAATTCCGGACTTCCGTCACAGATCCATCGTACCGCCGGTTCATCTTTGTAGGATTTCGTTACGATTTCCACTTTTTCTGCTACCATAAAAGCAGAATAGAACCCAAGACCGAAATGTCCGATGATTCCTGAATCTTTCGCCGTATCCTTATATTTTTCTAAAAATTCTTCAGCTCCTGAGAAAGCAACTTGGTTGATGTATTTTTCAACTTCTTCACCGGTCATCCCGATTCCCTGGTCGATAATTGTAAGGGTTTTGTTTTCTTTATCAATTTTCACTTCAATCTTAGGATTTCCGTACTCAACTTTAGCCTCGCCGATGCTGGTTAAATGCTTTAATTTTAAAGTAGCATCCGTTGCGTTGGAAATTAATTCTCTCAAAAAGATTTCGTGGTCGCTGTAAAGAAATTTTTTAATTAGCGGAAAAATGTTTTCCACCGATACATTAATATTTCCTTTAGTCATAATAATTTTTGTTTTTTAATTTCCTTTGGTTTCTCAAAAAAAATACCGTTTAGAATAAACTGACATTTTGTCATTGTTTCTTATGAGGCAATAAAGCTCTATAGATTTATCATGGAAATAGCTTATTTTTAATTTTTAAAAATTTTATATCATAATGAATTTGAAATATTCAGTTTTTATGCTGTTCCTTATGGGCTGTTTCATGTACGGACAGAAAAAGCCGCTGGATCATTCCGTATATGACGGCTGGCAGAACATCGGGGCGAGAAAGATCTCCCATGACGGGAAATGGGTTGCCTATTCCGTAGATGTTCAAGAAGGAAATTCCGATCTCTTTTTGCATTCGGTAAAAGACAGAAGCACAAAAAAATTCCCCAGAGGAGTTAGACCTGAATTTACAGGCGATTCAAGATTTGCCGTTTTTCAGATCCGTCCGTTTTATAAGGACATCAAAGCTGTAAAAGATAAAAAGCTGAAGCAAAGTAAGCTCACCAAAGATACTTTGGCAATTGTTGATTTTTCAACCGGTAAAACTGAGAAAATTCCTAATGTAAAAGGATTTAAAATTACTGAGAAAGGAGGGTCTCATATTGCCTATTTGTTGGAAAACATGAAAGATAAATCTTCGGATGATTCTGAAAAGGATGGTGACGATAAAAATGAAGAGGATAAAAATACCAAGCCGCTGCAACTGACAGTTCGGAATCTGGTCGACGGAAAAACAGTTGTTTATAATGATGTAGTTCGTTATGAATTCAGCAAAAACGGAAATCAGCTGGTGTTTGTCACCAAAAAGCAGGAAGAAAAAATCAGTAAAAACAAAGAAGAGAAAAAAGATTCTGCCGATGTAAAGGTTGCTGAAAAAAAGAGCACCGACAAATCCAAGCCGAAGAAATATCCTTTGGAAACCGTACAGATCGTTGATCTCCAGACAGGATCCGTAAATAAAATTTCAGAAATGGAAGGTGATTTCTCTCAACTGGCTTTCGATGAAGAGGGGAGCCAGCTGGCATTTGTGGGAACTTCTTCAGCACAGAACGATCTGGTAAAACTTTATCAGCTGTATTACTTTAATGTTAAACAGAAGAAAAAGGAAGCCGTGACCAATGATCATTCCCAGATGAAAAAGAACTGGGTAATTTCCGAAAACCGTTTGCCTATGTTTAGCAGAAACGGCAGGCAGCTGTATTTTGGGGTTGCGCCGAAACCTGTGGCAAAAGATACGGCCATGATTGCCAACGATCATGCGGTGGTGGATATCTGGAATTATAAAGATGATTATCTTCAGACCGTACAGCTGAAAGAACTGAAAAATGATCTCAAAAAATCCTATGCAGCCGTTATGCAGCCGGAAAAACCGGATTTCTTTGTCAATATCGATGGAGAAGACCTGGATACCCTTCGGTTGGTAAATGAAGGAAATGCAGAGTTTGTGTTGGGCATTACCAGCGTAAACAACCGGATTGCTTCACAATGGGAAGGAGGTACAAAGAAGACCTATTTCATTATCGATAATAAAACAGGAGAAAGAACGGAAATTATAAGAAATCTGAACGGCTCGGTGGCCGTATCACCACTTGGCCGCTTCGCTGTAATTTTTGACCGGGAAAAAGGGCAGTGGCTGAGCTATAATGTGAAAACAAAGCAGACAACTACGCTTAACAGTGAATTACCGGTTTCTTTTGTGGATGAAGAGTTTGATATGCCTGACTTTCCGGTAGCTTACGGGATTGCAACCTGGACGGAGAATGATGAATCGGTGATTATCAGGGACCGCTATGATATTTGGGAGTTTTTCCTTAACAGTTCAAAGAAACCGAGAAATATAACCAACGGGTTTGGCCGCAAAAATAAAATCACGTTTGAAACCTACGATTTAGACAAAGATATCAAAAGCCTGAACCGAAAATCACCCATCTATTTATCGGCATTTGATAATACAACGAAGGCAAACGGGATTTTTAAAACTTCAATACGGTCGAATGGGGATCCTGTAAAAGTGAAAATGGAAGATGTGTGGGGGTATCGCAGTCTACAGAAGGCTAAATATGCAGATGAATACATCTTGGTAAAAGAATCCTACATCCAATCACCCGATATTTTTGTAACCTCTGATTTCTCGGTACAGCAGAAGCTGAGCAGTACCAATCCGCAGCAGAGCCTTTATAATTGGGGAACAGGCGAACTGGTTCACTGGACGACACCGAAAGGAAATACTTCTTCAGGGCTTCTGTATAAACCTGAAAATTTCGATCCTGCTAAAAAGTATCCGATGATCGTCTATTTCTATGAAAAACTTTCGGACAACCTGAACCGTTATGTAGCTCCGGCTCCGACACCTTCCAGGTTAAATATTTCGTATTTCGTAAGTAACGGCTATTTGGTGTTCACTCCGGATATTTCATATACCGACGGCCAGCCGGGAGAATCTGCTATGGAATACATCAATTCCGGGGTGGAAACGCTAAAGCAGAATCCGTGGGTAGACGGTACGAAAATCGGAATCCAGGGCCAAAGCTGGGGCGGCTACCAGGTCGCCTACCTGATCGCCCATACGGATATGTACACGGCGGCATGGACGGGTGCTCCCGTAGTCAACATGACTTCTGCTTACGGCGGAATCCGTTGGTCTTCCGGAATGAACCGGCAGTTCCAATACGAAAAATCACAAAGCCGACTGGGGAAAAACCTGTGGGAAGCACCGGATCTTTACATTAAAAATTCACCGCTGTTTGCCCTGGATCAGGTGAAGACACCGGTAGTTATTATGAGCAACGATAAGGATGGCGCTGTGCCGTGGTATCAGGGAATTGAAATGTTTACCGCTCTGCGCCGTCTCGGAAAGCCGGCCTGGCTTCTCAATTATAATGAGGACGACCATAATCTGGTAAAACGCCAGAACCGGAAAGATATCCAGATCCGTGAACAGCAGTTCTTCGATTATTATCTGAAGGGGGCTAAAGCTCCGGTATGGATGACCAAAGGAGTGCCGGCAACCCAGAAAGGAAAAGATTGGGGATTTGAATTAACGGACGAAAAACCGTAAAGAAAATACACACAAAAACAAACCCGGCGGAGCAAAGCTCCGCCGGGTTTGTTTTTCATAAAGATCAGAAATTACTGCTTTTTATTGGCAATCTCTTCTTTGATTTTATTTTCCAGTTCTTCTGAAAGTTCAGGATTGTCTTTTAAGACGTCTTTCACCGCATCACGGCCCTGTCCAAGCTTCGTTTCTTCATAACTGAACCATGAACCGCTTTTCTTTACGATTCCCTGTTCTACCGCCTGATCCAGGATTTCTCCGGTTTTGGAAACTCCTTCACCATACATGATGTCGAATTCAGCCTGCTTGAAAGGGGGCGCTACTTTATTTTTCACGATCTTCACTTTCACACGGCTTCCGATCGCTTCGTCACCGTTTTTAATAGGCGCACTTGCCTTTCTGATGTCTACTCTTACCGAAGCGTAGAATTTTAAAGCATTACCACCGGTTGTTGTTTCCGGGTTTCCGAACATTACCCCGATTTTCTCTCTCAGCTGGTTGATGAAGATCACCGTACATTTCGTTCTGTTGATGGTAGCGGTAAGCTTTCTCAATGCCTGAGACATTAATCTTGCGTGAAGACCCATTTTGGAATCTCCCATTTCCCCTTCGATCTCCGCTTTTGGTGTAAGCGCCGCCACCGAGTCAATTACCACGATGTCGATTGCACCTGAACGGATCAGGTTATCGGCAATTTCCAAAGCCTGTTCCCCATTATCTGGCTGTGAGATGATCAGGTTTTCCAGATCGATTCCCAGTTTCCCGGCATATCCTCTGTCAAAAGCGTGCTCTGCATCGATGAAGGCTGCGATTCCGCCTGCTTTCTGAGCTTCGGCAATAGCATGAAGCGTTAAGGTTGTTTTACCGGAAGATTCAGGTCCGTAGATCTCAATAATCCTTCCTCTCGGATAACCACCTACTCCAAGAGCAATGTCTAGTCCTAAAGATCCTGAAGGGATCACCTCGATGTTTGTATCCACAGCACTGTCGCCCAACGTCATTACAGTACCTTTTCCGTATGTTTTATCTAATTTGTCCAGCACCAGTGCTAGTGCTTTTTTCTTGTCGTCTGTATTACTCATCTGTTGTTTAAATAATTGATCAAAAATACAAAATTTTAACGTGAAAAACTAATAATATCTACCACGCGGACTTGTTTTTATAGTTAAAAAAAATATAAAATTTCACCATTGTTAGAGACCGTTTCTAATGCATTTTTTCAGGAGCTTTTTCGCGCTTTCCGCTGCAATCTTTTTCTTCAAAAAAGGATTTCCGCTGCAATCCCGGCTAGGGTATTGGCGGGTAGATTTTACCGGAGCATATCATTTCGGTAATGGGGCCTTTCAGATGGGTTATGAAGTTTAAGAATGCCGTAAAATGCTCTAGTAATATTGTTAATAGTCCAACAGCACGCTTGTCATCCCCGCAGGGAATCTAAGCATAGTATTAGAGAGTCGCCTGAAAGATTCATGTTTAGATTCTTTCAGAAATCGAAGATTCGACGTAGTCAATGACAAAATGTCGATAACTGTTGTTTAGTAATTTAAACACCCAGCTTGTCATTCCGGGAGGGAATATAAATATAGTATTAGAAATCGTTTAGCAATATTCACATTTAAATCCTTACAAAATGTCAAAAGCTGGCGTTAAAAACAAATGAAAATCCTTGATTTTCTTCTTCTGTGATCTAAAATATACACAATAAAAGCCACTAAAAAATCTAATGTGGCTAACTTGTCAGATTAAACTAATGAAAATTCGAGTTCTGTACAATAGCATGATAATCGCTCAGCACCTTCAGCTGTGATGTATTTCCTTTTCTGATCCTGGCTTCTCTGCTAACCAGCCTGTCGTATATTTTGTTAAGCGTACGCTTTATCAGCGGAAAGGCTTTTTTGTTTGAGACTTCAGGAATCTGAAGCCGGTGGCAAACCTCATCATCCAGCAGAAACCAGGTGCAGCAAATGTGCAGGTAGCGGAGATTTCTTCTCTGGAATTGGTATTTAAGAGCAGGATTGATCAGAGATTCATTAAGCAGAGAATGGGCCAGCAAAACCGAATCTTCATCCGCAGGAGGCTGAATGGAAGTCCACAGGTAAAAATACTGCGTTGCCTCTTGCTTATCGTTGGGCAAGAGATTTTCAGGAATTCCCAGAAGATATCCGACGTATTTCCAAAGGTGGAACAGGCCTTTTTCCTCTTCTGCTGAAATCGTGTTGCCTAATTTATGAAGACTGTGCATAAAAACCAGGCTGAAGCCAATGTAGGTGGCCATCATATCCCAGGAATTGATGGGTTCGCCCCAGTTCTCCGTATCCCAGTTATGGTAATGTTTTCTGATAGAGAGCCTGGCGTAGGAATGGATCAGTCGTGTTTTAATAGCGAATTCGTAGCCTTTCTGGTGAATGTCCAGGGCATTATACCGTGTCACGTTTATCCAGAAGTCCAGCGTTTCAGAAAGACGTTTTACTGCTCCTTTTTTCAGGGCTTCAGTAGCAATAAGCGGTTTGTTGAGGTAGGCATAATCGTAGCCTCCCATTAGGCAGTAATCGCGTAGTGAAATCAGGGAGTCGAGGTTGCTTCGCATGCAGAGTTCAGCTCCTCTTTTAATTAATTCACGATCCAGCCAGTCAGGAATGTTCTGTGTTTGCAGAAAAAGCTGTTTAATGCTTTCAGGAACATCGTCCTGCGCGGAGATGCCGTTTCGGATATAGCCTTCAATTTCTTTTGAAGCTTCATAAAACGTCTTTTTGAAATAAACATCTTTTACGACCTGATCGCCAACTTCATCGGTATGATAGAAATAAGGAGCAAACTTATCAAAATCTGTAAAGCTGACCTCCGCACCGGAAAATTCCAACAGTTGTTTTCCGTTGCCTTTTGTCCAGAAATTGATGAAATGTTCCGAATCTTTGAAACGTGGCTGTAAAATTGTCCTTTTCATTGAAATAAAGGTACAAGTTTTACGCCGGACTTCCCGGGTGAAATTTGTCAGGGGTAATTCTCGGTTGGTGGCAATTAGTGAATGGTGAATTTGCTGTGCAGTGAATGGTGAATTTTTCAGTAGAGATTTAAATGAATCTTTCCCTCAATAGTTAGCAAACAGTATCAAGACAATCAGCAGTATTTTAACCAAAAAACTTCCGGCGTCCAGCTTCTCTACCAGCCTATTAATCTGATTTCTAATTCGGTTTAAGCATAATAAAATTCACTATTCACTGCACAGCAAATTCACCATTGATCCGCTAAATCAGCCCGCATTCAAAAGCTTTCCGTAGCAGCTCCTTGCTGTTTCGGGATTCGGTTTTGGCTAAAATATTTTTGCGGTGCGTACGGACAGTATGTTCCGAAAGAATCAGCATTTTTGAAATTTCCGGACCGGAGTATCCTTTGGCGATCAATGCCAGAACCTCAGTTTCCCTCTTGGTTAAATGAATTTCCGGAATATTTTTCGAAGGGTCTTCGATTTTGATCTGGTAAAAATCGTCCCGCGGACTAATCCCGGTTATCAGTACCGTATTTGGATTTTTTTGGGTAATATGATGAATATTGGTGTGTATGTTAACGGTTTGGATAATGGTTTTGTTTTCATCTTCCATTGTCAGGATGGCCTGATGATGGAACAGCTCATAGTTTCCCTTTGCTGTTTTCATTCTGAAACAATAGCTCGATTTAAGATAAAGCTGGCTTTCTCTCCCGACTTCAATGATCTTTTTGACGACCTGTTCTTCCGCTTTCATGATGAAAGGAATGTCATCGGGATGAGTAAGATCGATAACCTCTTTTAAGTTTTCAGGATACTCTGTCAAACCGTGAAGTTTCAGAAGGTTAGGGTGATGGTGGGAAAGGGTACTGTTGGTAAGATTCAACACGTAATAATAAAATTCGCCGATGGCAAACATCTCACCGATAATACGTTCGATCGGAGGGATACTAGCGAGATTTTTTCTTTCTTTTCTTACCCCTGTATAAGAATTCCAGACTTCGACCAAAGGGTGTTTTTTCTCTGAATTATCCATAAAAAATTATCATAATTAAAAATAGTTAAATTTTTCTTAAAAAATACCACAAAAGGGGGATTTTTTTGTAAGGATAAAATGTTAACATTTGTATACGCCAATAACCATGGAAGCTTGAATTAAAAATACCCCAAATCCGGGATGGTTTACTTATCACAAAACACACTTTTATATAGACATATTAATTGTATGTCGGAAAAGAGTTTAGAATTTTCTGTTAGCTGTTGAAAAGGACAAACTGGGATCCTCTGCAATTTGTAGGGGATTCATTATTTACCTTCAAATTTTCTGTATTTAAAAAGTACACAAAAGGGTAATGTTTTACTATTTCTGAATTGCTAATATTTGCATAGATCCTAATCAAATATTAATCTTAAAATTATCATCATGAAAAAATTATTACTGGCTGCTTTTGTGATAGCATCATTGTGGGGTAATGCCCAGGAGATTCAGAAAGAATATGAAGTAAAGCCTTATACGGCTTATCTTTCAGAATACAAACCGTATTATGAAATGGTATATTCCCAGATCGAATCCAATCCGGATCTTTCTTTACCAGAAAAACTTAAACGGCTGAATGAAGAAATTTCCAGGCTTAAAGACAAGTTCAGAAAGGTGAGAAAAACAGAATTCGAGAGTAAATCCACAAAGCTTTCCGTTTCGCATTCCTGCACGAAGGGAAATTCCGGAGGCGTAAAGAATTGCGGGTATAAATATGTTTCAGCACCATCTCCTGCATTCTATACGACAAAAGAATGGATCAGTGTAGAAGGAGATAATAAAGGAACAGTGGTTTCCAATGATGGCAGCTCTGCAGGCCTGAAAATGACAAGAGCGGGAAGAGGGCGGAACGCCGGTGTTTTATATGCCGTATATAAATACAGGCCCGATTATATCGCTGTAACCGTAGAAGAGGATACGGATAAATTATTTAATAAAGTTATACAATAGAATTGAAATAAAAAGCCAACTTCCGATCCGAAAGTTGGCTTTTTTTATGTATTGTTTAACAATTACAAAGAAGCAGCATGAATCAACATATCTACCAATTTGTTGGAATAACCCATTTCGTTATCGTACCAAGAAACAAGCTTTACAAAGTTTGGAGAAAGCATGATCCCTGCATCTTTATCGAAGATTGAAGTTCTCTTATCTCCTACGAAGTCCTGAGAAACCACTGCATCTTCAGTATATCCTAAAATTCCTTTCAGTTCACCTTCAGAAGCTGCTTTGATTGCTGCACAGATCTCATCGTAAGAAGTTGCTTTTTCCAATCTTACCGTTAAATCCACAACGGAAACGTCAACAGTCGGTACTCTGAAAGACATACCTGTTAATTTTCCGTTCAGAGAAGGGATTACTTTTCCTACTGCTTTTGCAGCACCGGTAGAAGAAGGAATAATATTGTTTAATGCAGCTCTACCACCTCTCCAGTCTTTCATTGAAGGACCGTCTACTGTTTTCTGGGTTGCAGTTGTAGCGTGTACGGTTGTCATCAAACCTTCTACGATCCCGAAGTTATCGTGGATTACTTTAGCCAAAGGTGCCAGACAGTTGGTAGTACAAGAAGCATTGGATAAAATTTTGATATCGTCTGTAAGTTCAGTGTGGTTTACCCCCATTACGAACATTGGCGTATCATCTTTAGAAGGTGCAGAAAGGATTACTTTTTTAGCTCCTGCGTTGATGTGCTTTGCAGCATTGTCTTTATCTAAGAATAAACCTGTAGATTCAACGATATAGTCAGCCCCGATTTCGTTCCATTTCAGGTTGTTCGGATCTTTCTCGGCAGTTACTCTGATTTTTTTCCCGTTTACTACAAGGTCGTTTCCTTCTACAGAAACTTCACCCGGGAAAATACCGTGTACAGAATCATATTTAAGCATATAAGCCATGTACTCTGCATTGATCAGGTCATTGATTCCTACTACTTCGATGTTATCTCTTTCAGTCATTGCTCTGAAAACAAGACGTCCGATTCTACCAAACCCGTTGATACCTACTTTAATTGTTGACATAATAGTTTGTTTTAAATTATATAAAAAATATTAAATTGCTAAAATTTCCGAAATCAATAAAAGATCCTGATTGATTTCATTATGTTTTTTGATGGCTTCTTCGATAGGCGTGTACACCAGCTCATTGGAGCGCATTCCCGCCATAACATTGGTTTGCCCTTCCATCAGGCCGGTTACGGCACCATAGCCCAGCCTGCTTGCCAATACCCGGTCGGCACAGCTTGGAGAACCGCCCCTCTGCATGTGCCCTAACACGGCAACACGGATGTCGTAATCCGGGAATTCATGTTTGGTTTTTTCTGCGAGTTCATACACATTGGCTAACTTTTCTCCTTCCGCTACCACCACGATGCTGGACGCTTTTCCGGTTTTCTCCGCAATTCTGAAGTTGTTGAAAAGCTCATCAATGCTGTCTTTGGTTTCAGGAATCAAAATATCGAGAGCTCCGGTAGCCAGACCACTATTCAAGGCAATAAAACCTGCATCACGGCCCATAACCTCTACAAAGAAAACCCTGTTGTGGGAAGTGGCCGTATCACGGATTTTATCAATGGCTTCCATTGCCGTATTCAGTGCGGTATCATAACCGATGGTATTATCGGTACCGAAAATATCATTATCGATCGTTCCCGGTATACCGATGACGCGGATGCCGAATTCTTCGTTAAAGATTTTTGCCCCGGTAAATGTTCCGTCCCCGCCGATACACACCAGCCCTTCAATTCCGTGTTTTACACAGTTGTCATAAGCTTTCTGGCGTCCTTCCGGGGTTCTGAATTCCTGGGATCTGGCGGATTTAAGAATAGTCCCGCCCTGGTTGATTATATTTTTTACGGAACGAGGACCCATTTTTAGGAAATCGTTATTGATCAGGCCATTATAGCCTTCTCTTACTCCGTAACATTCTATGTTATAGTAATTTGCGGTTCTTACCACCGCCCGTAACGCTGCATTCATCCCCGGAGAATCTCCTCCTGAGGTAAGAACTGCAATTTTTTTTACAGCACTCTCTTTCATCTGGTAAAAAATTTCGAACACAAATCTACAAAAACAAGTTCAGATAAACGCAGTAAGTTTATAGGAGATTTGAATATAAAGAATTAAAAACTTCTAAAATTTATCATTTTAAAAATTATTGCAAAAGGTTTTTGGTACTTAATCAACCTGTACCAGAAAAATTCTTTTCCAAACATTTAGAAATAGAAGTTAGAGTCTACCATTTTTCCGTAAGGTATTTCCAATACCTCCTAGGGACATGCTGAATATGCAGTTTCAGATTTTTCCTTTCTACGATATTCGTTCTCGTAAAATACCGCTGCCAGAGTGTCTGGTAGCTTTTTTCCTCATCATGGAATTTCTGATGATACTGGTTGAGATCTATCTTCTCATCAGGATAAAAGAAATCGCAGGTTTCCAGATCGTAGAGGATGCCGTAATGCCTGCGCAGATCGTAGATCATCCATTTCTGGTCCTGGTACCGGTCCTTGAAATGTTTCCGTATTAATGGAAGTACATTAAAATCGGGATCGATCTTGGAAAAGAAAACACCATCCTGCATTTTTTCGAAACGTACGAAAGCCGTCATCCGATGCCTTTCCCGGTTTACGGATTTGCAGAGCTTGGAGATTTTCAGAATATCGTCGTCTGCATAATTCTGAAGGATATTTTCATCCGGATGCCTGACCGATTGCCTGATGGCCGATAAGATCAGCTGTTCCTGTTCCGGATCTTCCGAAAGATACACTTTTAACAGCTCATGAATTCCCTGCTTCCCGATCTGCTGCTCCAGCTTAAGCAAAACCCTTTCTGCCTTGTCGTTTTGAGTAATTACTTCATGGATTTCCGCAAAAATATTTTCCTGATGGAATCTTTCGCGGCTTGCGATCTCCACATCTTTATATTTATATTCGAAAACCTCAAATACCGCCGTTAAAAGTCCGTCGAAACTGCCGTCGTAGAGTAGGGTGGTCATGAATTAATGTAACAATTTATAAAGTGTAGCTATGTAGCAAATCAGTAATTTTGAAATGAAGCGGTCTGAACGTTATACTACATTTAAAAATAAAATTAAAAATAATTTGGAAGATCTTTGCTTCCGTGAAGAATTCTTACAATCCGAATTTGTTTATCTAAAATCCGGTAGAAAATAACATGATTGTCTTTTGGAAAACTATATAAACCTTGTTTTATCTCATCACGTTTTTTTCCGGAATACGGATTGAGAACCAAACTTTGAAAAATGTTTTCAATTTCCAATAGATATTTCTCGGCCTGGTCAAACCCGAATTTATTTATAGAATAATCGAAAATATCTTCAAGATCTTTATCTGCAATTTCTGATAAAAGATAAAATCTTTCAGCCATTATTTGCCGTTTGTTTTTTTTCTGGATGTAATAATATCCTTTACCGAGCGAGGGCTTGTATTGCCGCTCCAACCTTTTTCAATTTCAGTTTTTAAATCCTGAATGATGCGGTGCCGGTAGAATTCATGAAGGCGAAGTGCATCCCGTACAACTTCACTGGCATTTTGAAAATCCCCAGATTCAATCTGATTGGAAATATATTGTTCCTGCTTTTTTGTAAAACTTACATTCATTACAAATTGTTTTCTCTAAGTTACAAATATATCCAGATTTAGCAAATATGGACATGTTTATTTAAATATAAATATTTTTTAAAACAAAGTAAGCTGCTGTGAAAACTGATTATGAAACTTAGAAGAGCTTCCGCCGATCAGCAGTTTCTTTAAATTTTTATCGGTCAAATATCTTAAGAAAGCATTTCCTGCATTAAAATCAATAAAATATTTAGCCCGATTTACGGCAGCACCTAATTTTTTCAGGTGGTCTATATTCAATACCTGAAACCGTCTGGCACTTACAATTTTCTGGGCTGTTTTCACCCCGATGCCCGGAATTCTCAGGATCATCTGATAATCCGCGGTCTGTAAATTTACCGGGAACTGGTCGAGATGTCTCAGAGCCCAGCTCAGTTTCGGATCTACTTCCAGATCCAGGAACGGCATATTCGGATCGAGGATTTCTTCTGCTTTGAAACCGTAAAAACGCATCAGCCAATCCGACTGGTACAGACGGTTCTCACGGAGCATCGGAACTTCCGTTGTTAAAGAAGGCAACCTTTTGTCTTCCAGGACCGGAACATAACCTGAATAATAAACCCGTTTCAAACTGAAATTTTTATAAAAATGATCGGCTACTTTAATAATCTGTAAATCATTCTCATTGGTAGCACCTACAATCATCTGGGTCGACTGGCCGGCCGGAGCAAACTTCGGCGTTTTCCTGAAGATTTTCTTTTCGTCTTTGTACTGGGCAATACCGTTTTGGATATATTTCATCGGGTTGAGCATATCCTGGCGGTTTTTTTCAGGAGCCAGTAGTTTTAGTCCGCTTTCGGTTGGGATTTCAAGATTAATGGATAAACGGTCGGCATATAAGGCCGCTTCCTGCATCAGTTCATCACTTGCTCCCGGAATCGATTTCAAATGAATATATCCGTTGAAATTTTCTTCCAGGCGCAGCTTTTTGGCAACACGCACCAGACGTTCCATCGTGGTATCCGCATTTTTAAAAATCCCTGAGCTTAAAAACAGCCCTTCGATATAGTTTCTTCGGTAAAAATTAATGGTTAAATCTACGACTTCCTCTACCGTGAAGGCAGCTCTTTTAATATCATTCGAGCTTCTGGAAACACAATAGGCACAATCGTAAATACAGTGATTGGTCAAAAGAATTTTTAGAAGGGAAACGCAACGTCCGTCTTCGGTATACGTGTGGCAGATTCCGCTTGCAGAGCTGTCTCCCAAAGCGCCTTTTTTGTTTTTCCGCGATCCTCCGCTGGACGAGCACGAAACATCATACTTCGCCGCATCGGCAAGTATTTCAAGTTTTTCTTTCAGGCGGTCAAAATTCATATATAGTGTTGGAAATAATTATTTTAGATCTTATTTACTTCTCAAAGATAGTTCCAAATTTGATAAAAGTCAACCTTTTTTCATTGATGTTATCAACAGTTTAAAGTGACAAAATTAGTATCTTTACGCTCATCAAATAATAATGAAATCAGCAGGGTCTGATTTCACCTGTGATAGCAGAGAAATAAACACACCACTATGAATCATACACCCGTTGAAGGTTTTTCCAAATTAACAAAACAGGGGAAAATCGATTGGCTCGTTAACGAATATCTTGAAGGAAATGAAGAATACCAGAATATATTGCAGCAGTACTGGAATGAAAACCCGGATTTGCAGAAGCTCCACGATGAGTTCTCCGAAAATACGATTTCCAATTTCTATATGCCTTATGGGATTGCCCCGAATTTTTTAATCGACGGGAAACTGTTTGCCCTTCCGATGGCGGTTGAAGAAAGCTCTGTAGTGGCGGCTGCTTCAAAGGCAGCAAAGTTCTGGCTGGATAAGGGCGGGTTTAAGACAACCATCATCAACAATGAAAAACTAGGGCATACCCATTTCATTTTTAAAGTTGAATCTCACAAGCTGCAGCATTTTTTCAATTTTAATGTAAAGAAAAAATTACTCGAAGCTACGGAAGACATAACGGCAAATATGAGGAAGCGAGGCGGTGGGATCTTAGACATCAAACTGATCGATAAAACAGCCGAAATGCCCGACTACTATCAGCTTAAAGCGAGCTTCGATACGGTGGATTCGATGGGTGCGAACTTCATCAATTCCTGCCTGGAGCAGTTTGGAAAGACGTTAAAAGCAGAAGTGGCGGTAAGTGAAGATTTCAGCCAGGAAGAAAAGAATTCGTTGCAGATCGTGATGAATATTCTTTCCAACTTTACACCGGATTGCCTGGTAAGAGCTGAGGTTTCCTGCAAAATAGAAGATCTGAAGGACGACAGCGGAATTTCCAATGAAGAATTTGCCTGGAAGTTCAAGCAGGCCGTTACCATTGCCGAGATCGAACCTTTCCGTGCGACCACTCACAATAAAGGAATCATGAACGGGGTAGATGCGGTAGTTATCGCTACCGGAAACGATTTCAGGGCCACTGAAGCCTGTGCCCATGCCTATGCTGCAAGAAACGGGAAGTATTCTTCTTTAACCCATTGCACTACCGATAACGGAATTTTCAGGTTCTGGATTGATCTTCCGATTTCCGTAGGCGTTGTCGGAGGATTAACGAATCTCCATCCTTTGGTTAAATTTTCTTTAGCCCTTTTAGGAAAACCGTCGGCGCAGGAACTGATGAGTATCTTGGCGGTTTCAGGGCTGGCCCAGAATTTCGGGGCATTGCGCTCCCTGGTAACCACCGGAATCCAGAAAGGACACATGAAAATGCATTTGCTGAACATCTTAAACCAGATGGGCGCGACCGAAGAGGAAAAACAGCATTTCGTGACGTATTTCAAAGACAAGACGGTGAGCCATCACGAGGTCATCCATGAGTTTAACCGAATGAGAGGACAGTAATGTTTGGAATTATTGTATCCGCTTTGATGCTGGCTTTTGGGATCTTTCTCGCACTGTCTAAAGATCCTGGGTTTGCCCGGAATAGAAAATTTGCATGGATGTTCATTGCCATTGGGCTTATCGCATTGGTGTTTAAAATTGTAAATTATAAATGAAAGCAATTCAGTTAATTTTTGAAGCCTTACGAAACATGTTATCCGTAAAACCGGATGCCTCCGGACTTGCTGTTTCAAAAATGACGGTCTTGTTTTTATGGGCTTCAGGACTGTGCTTTGGCCAGCAGAATACCATTAAAATTACAGATTTGCCGCCAACATCTGAAAATTTTGTGTTTCCGGTGATTTCTTATTCAAAGAATTCGAAGGTGGCAGAGAAAATCAATACCTATCTACAGGTAGATCAGCTAGAATATATTCCCGGAACGGCGGGTGATCCGTCTAAGCGGGTTACGTCGGGTAAGAATTCATCCTCCAATTACGTGTATTTTTACAGTTGGAAGAAGATGAAAACACCTGGAAATATCCTGAGCATCATCATGGATGGCGAAGCTTCAGGAGCGTATCCGGAAGGTTTTACTATTTGGAAGAATTTTGATCTCAGGACCGGAAATTTTATCAGTGCCGAAGATCTTTTCCGTCCTGACGCCGTTAAGCTTATGGAGAGCCTGATCCGGAAAAAAGTCCGTAAAGAAATCAGCGATTTCCTCACGGATTTAAAATCACGGAAAAATCCTTCAGAGGAAGTACAGGATCAGATTGCCATGTATGAAGAATGTTCTACGGACTACACCATAGGAAGCATCGGATATTATTTTGCAGAAGACAGCATCCGGTTTGTTGCAGAACGATGCTCCAATCATGCCATGCTGGCGTTGGACGATTTAGGCAGCCATCAGGTCGGTTTTTCCTATCAAGAATTAGAAAAATACTGGAGCCCGTATGCAAAGAATTTGTTATCCGGCTCTCAGCAGGCGGACCAGACGGGTTTCAGCAATAAAATATACAAAGGAAAAATAGACGGGAAGTATCCAATTACGGTTCTGATAGGGGAGGTATATGCCGACGGCTCTTTTTCTGCAAAATACTGGTATGATAAAAACAGGAAACTGATCGAGTGGCACGGGACTGTAAAAGGCAATCACATTTCCCTTGTTGAAAGCAGTGAGTACAATGAAGAAGCCCGGCAGTGGATGGTTACAGCATTGATAGAAGCAGATCTACGAGGCAGGAAGATGACCGGAACCTGGCAGAATCAAAAGACAAAAAAATATTTAACATTAGAATTAGAAGAATTTTAGCATGAAAACAATTACTTTAGTTTTTGGAGCCGCTTACGGAATGCTTTCCGTGATTTTGGGTGCATTCGGCGCGCACGCTTTAAAGAAAATTTTATCGGTAGAAAGGCTGGAAAGCTTTGAAACCGGGGTAAGATATCAGATGTATGCCGCATTTTTCTTGCTGATCGTCGGCTATATTTTGAAATTCGACACGTCTTCCCAAAAATGGATCTCCATTCTGATGATTGCAGGAACCATGCTGTTTTCATTCAGCATTTACGCCTTAAGCATGCAGGATTATTGGGGGATGAACCTGAAATTTTTAGGGCCGATCACCCCGCTGGGCGGATTGCTGATGATCATCAGTTGGGCAATGCTGATTTTTTACTTTGCTAAAAACAGGATTTAATATAAACAGATCTTCCTGGCTAATAAATGACGGGAATAATAAGCATAAAAAAAGTTCAGGGAGACCTGAACTTTTTCATTTTATAAAGAAAAATTTTCCCTCATCCATTTCAGCTTATTGAAGCTTTTCAGGAATTTCGTCCGGATGGAAATGAATTTCTCCTGCGCTTCAATTACTTTATTTTCCCGAGAATTGATCAGGAAAAGCGAACTTTCTCCGTTGCTGTATCTCGTTTCTTCGGCATTGAGAAGCCTGCGGTAGTTTTGCAGGTTGTTTTCGGAAAGTCCGATCTGGGTATAATAATTCAGGATTTCGTTCTTGTAGGTTTCGATCTTTACATCCAGCTCCCTTCTTTTAATATCTGTATCCAGTTCGTTCTGAGCCAACTTAATCTTTGCCATCTGGTAATTGGCACGTGCCTCCCGTTGGAAAACCGGGATTTCCAATTTCAGGCCGTACTGAAAATTATTATCAAACAACGGCAGATAATCGGCCCTGTAATTTTCCTTGTTAAAAAAATTATAGGTGAAATCGATCTTTGGCAGGAAGCTTTGCCATTTCAGGCGTCTCTCGCTTTCCAGGATATTCTGTTTCTGCTGATAATATAAAACGGAAAAATGAGCATTGATCTGTCTGGAATCAACGTCATTGATCAGGAATTCAAATTCCGTATAGGCGGGGTTTTTCGACAAATCGTCAGCGGGGTAGATCATCTCCGGGAGCTCATAAAACTGTTGGTTGTCTTTCCACAGAAACAGCTGGAGCTGCTGGGTACTTTTTACAAAGCTTAAAAAAGCGTCCCGTTGCTGAAGTTCAAAATTCTGCAGTTGGGAAAGGGCTTCTATCGTGTCGATGGCCGGTTTTTCCCCGTATTCAAAAGTTTTCTTGGTCAGCTTTAAACGTTCTCTGTTAATGTCTACAATTTCTGTTTTCAACTTATAAATCTCGTAATTCTGTACCCATTCCCAATAGGTGTTTTCAGCTTCCAGCAGCAGATCGTTGGTTAGGACCGCCTGTTCTGCTTCCGTCATTTTCAAAGCAAATTTTGCCTGGTCGAGCATGGCTCTTCTTTTGTCGTAAAGCAAATTTTTCGCTAAAGGAACGGTGACGCCGAACTGATACAATCCGCCTTTGGTATCACTTGGATTCAGCTTTTCGCCGTCTAAATAATTGTAGCTTCCGGTAACTTCAACTCCATACCAGGTGGGAATTTCCAGGGCCAAGTTTTTCTGCTCGTAATATTGGGTTCCGTCGATATTTTTTTCTCCGAGCTTGCCGGCCAGGACCGGATCAAAATTTCCTCTTGCCCTCAGGATTTCAGCTTCCGCCATTTTATTCTGAAGGCGGTATTTTAAGGCTAAAGGATGGTAGTTCTTCACGACCGAAATAAATTCGTTCACGGATATTTTAAGAGAATCCTGTGCAAAACCCGACTGGAAAAGTAAAAAGATTAAAACAAAGAGTACTTTATTTGCCTTTTTCATCTTTTGCTGATTTTGTATTCGTTACTTCATAATAATCCGGTGGGAAGCCGTTGATGTTCCGCCATAATTCGTACCAGATCGGGACATCGTTTAAAATCGCAATTCCCTGCACACCGGTTCCCATTTTTATTTTCGGAGGCCATCTTTTTTCATTTTTATCTTCAATTACCAATGCTTTGAAGAGTCCGTTCGGACTGATATTACTTTCTACGGCAACCACTTTTCCGGCAAAAGTTCCGTAGCTGGAATCGGGCCATCCGGAAAATACGATGGCCGGGAATCCGTCGAAAATGCACATCACACGCTGTCCTTCTTTTACCAGCGGAAGATCCACCGGCTTGATATAGATTTCCACAGCATAATCTACTGTTGTCGGAACAATGGTCCCGATGTTTTCCCCGTCTTTCAGCACTTCCCCGATACCGGCTTTGTTCAGCTGGACAATCTGCCCGTCCTGAGAGGCGATGATGAAATATAAACCCTGTCTTGCCTTGTAGTTTGCCACTTGATTCTGAAGTTTGGCAATATCACCGTCGCTTCCTTCGATCTGTCCCATACTCTGGAAACGTTCGCCTTCAATTTTGCTCAGTTTTTCGGTATAGTCCTGGATCACGGAATTCTGCTCGATCTGTGTGTTGACAATTTCCTGCCGCGTCTGGGCTACTTTGTTTTCGGAAGCGGTTTTCTTGGCAACGGAATTCTGATAGGAAATGCTCCGCTGCTGAAACTGCGTTAAGGAAACCAGCCCTTCGTCATACATCTTTTTCTGTCTGGCAAACTGGTCTTCCGAAAGCTTTAGTTCGTTTTTTGCCGCCTCAAGCTCGGCCTCTTCACCGGTAAGCTTGTTGTTGAGCTGGCTTATCTTTATTTTCAGCTGATTCAGCTTCAGTTCTCGTGCAGCATTTAAAGCCTGTAACTGGTTCTTTGTTGTACCTACTTTGGCTTCGTAATAATCTCTTACTCCCTTTTTTGCCTGCACCTGTTCTTCTGTACGCTGTACCAAAAGCGGATCCAGATAATCATCTTTAATCTCAGATAGCTGTAGTAGGGTATCGCCTTTTTTTACGTAATCTCCATTTTTCACATTCCATTTGATGATTCTTCCGGGGATGGGCGAGTTTAGCTGTTGGGGACGCTGTTCCTGATAAAGGGAACTTACGTTTCCTTTAATTTTAATGTTCTGCGTCCACGGTAGGAAGAGCGTGACGATACCAGCGAAAAGGATGAAGAAAAACCATCTTTTTACCCTGGATTTTTTATGGATGCGGTATATTTTATCGAAGGATTGTAGTTTCATTTTCTGTTTTTTAGAAGATAATTCTTAATGTTCCGTTGTCAAGATGAAGGTGTTGGTCTGCGCCTGCAATAAGGTTTTGATCGGAAGACACAATAACGATGGTCGCTCTCTCCTTAATCTCATGAAGGTACTGAAGCAGCTTTTTCTGAAATTCTTCCGGCATTCCGGCCAGCGGGTTTTCCAGTAGGATAAGCCTTTTTTCGCCTAAAAGGGTGCGGAGCATTAAGATCTTTTTCCGGGAACTGAACGTGATTTCCGAATCCGTTTCACTGATGTCGGTGTAAAAACCGTTGCTGAAAAGATGGGAAATGTTTTCAATTCCTATTTTCTCGGAGATCTGAAGAACACTTTCGGTATCACTGCTTGAATTTCCGAGTAAGATGTTTTCCAGTACGGTTCCCTGGATCACTTTCATGTTTTCGAGATATAGCCCGACCTCTGATCTCAAGAGCTGTTTATTTAAATTTTTCAGCGGGATCTTATCAAAAAGAATGGCTCCTGATGCAGGCTCATAGAAACCTGCCATCATATTCAGGAGAAGCGATTTTCCGGTTCCTGTATTTCCGGTAATGACATTAAGGCTGTTGGATTTTATTTTAAAATTTAAATCACCCAGTATCGGATTGGCATCCTGAAATGCAAAATTGACATCTTTAAATTCTACTTCGGTCCCATTTGATTTCTGGGATAGCTGGATATCTCCGTCGGTTTCTTCTTTCAGTTCGGTAACTTTCGTCAGCTTTGCGTACGAAGCAATCACGTCATAATAGCTTTCCAGGCTTATAATCAGCTTCTCTACAGCGGCCATAATGCTGAGCACTACAATTTCCGTGGCAATGAACGCTCCGATATTCAGCTGCTGATCAAGCATCAGGTACGTCCCGATAACGAGCATAACCAGCGTAATGATGACTTTGAAGGCGATAATGGTTTTATACTGAAACATCAGAACCTTAAAGTGGGAAGTCCTGTGATCAAGGTATTCCGTTACCCGTTCATCGGTTCCCTGGAGATGAGTCTCATTTTCAGAATGCATTTTGAACGTTTTTACCGAGCCGGCAATATCTTCGATCCATGCCGCGGTATCATATTTTTTATCGCTTTCTTCAATACTGGATTTAATACCGCTCTCCATGGTATACCTAAAGATAACCGCTACGGAAAGTACAACCAGACCTCCGAATGCCAGGAACCATACATGGTAAAAGGAAAGCAGAAGGATCCCGAAAACAATCTGGATTAAAGCGGTCGGAATTTCCAGGAGGATTTTCGATATCCCTTTCTGAAGATTCTGCACATCAAAAAAACGATTAACCAACTCCGGCAGGTAATATTTTCTTGCTGAAGAAAGGTCTACTTTGGGCAGCTTTTCGGTAAAAGCTATGGAAAATTCAACAAAAATCTTCTGCTGGATTTTTTCAATGATCTGGAGTACCTTCAGCCGGAAATGCCCGACAAAAAAAGTCCCGAGGACCACAAAAAAGATCAGCAGGTAAATGGATGTCACCATCGTTGCCCCCATTACAAAACTGATAATGGACTGGATTCCCAGAGGAATGCTCAGGGATACCAATCCGTTCAGAATTGCATAAAAATAAATATTGGTAACATCTTTTTTTTCTTTTGTGATGTACTTCAGGAGTTTTATCCCGTATTCATTTGCTGTTGCCGCCATTTTTATTTATAAGTAAGATGATTTTACATACTTTTTTCAGGACATTTTTTAACGCCCTGATTATATTATTAATAATCTGTACTGTAATTTGGTGTGATGCAGATCCGAAGCGGAAATGCGGTTTTGTCATTTTACAGATACAAAGATAATGATGAGGTGCGTTACTACCACATAATGAAATTAGAATGCCATTAAAATCTGATTAGAATAATTAGACTTATTTTACTGAAAAGCTTTTTATTAAGCCCTGAACCGAGGAAAATCCGGATCAGATAATACTGAAGCTTTCCCATTCCGTTAAAAGTTCCACAAATTTCTTTTTAACCTTGTTCATTTTTATTAAATTTGTCAACCATTAACTATTAAAATAAAATAATAAAAATAATATGAATCTTCACGAGTATCAATCAAAAGAGATTTTATCAAAGTACGGAGTAGCTATCCAACGCGGTTTCGTTGCAAACAACGTAGATGAAGCAGTAGCTGCTGCTGAAAAACTAACTGCCGATACCGGCGCTCAGGGATGGGTTGTAAAAGCTCAGATCCACGCAGGTGGCCGTGGTAAAGGAGGCGGTGTAAAGTTCTCTCCGAACATGGATAAACTTAAAGAGAACGCTCAGAACATCATCGGAATGCAGTTGATTACTCCACAAACTTCTGCTGAAGGTAAAAAAGTAAATTCTGTTTTGGTTGCAGAGGATGTATATTATCCGGGAGAATCTGAAACAAAAGAATTTTATGTTTCTATTCTTTTAGACAGAGCTGAAGGTAAAAATACCATCGTATATTCTACTGAAGGAGGGATGGACATCGAGCACGTTGCAGAAGTAACGCCTCACCTGATCCACAAAGAAATCATTGATCCTGCTTTGGGCCTTCAGGGATTCCAGGCAAGAAAAATTGCTTTCAATTTAGGTCTTGAAGGAAATGCTTTCAAAGAATTCGTAAAATTCATCGGTTCCCTTTACAATGCTTATACGGGAATTGATGCTTCTCTTTTCGAAATCAACCCGGTATTGAAAACTTCCGACAACAAAATTATCGCAGTAGATGCTAAAGTAACTTTGGATGACAACTCATTGTTCCGTCACAAAGATTTAGCTGAGCTTAGAGATACGAGAGAAGAGGATCCAATGGACGTTGAAGCTGGTGAAGCCGGTCTTAACTTCGTAAAACTGGATGGTAACGTAGCTTGTATGGTAAACGGAGCTGGTCTTGCGATGGCAACTATGGATATTATCAAGTTATCAGGTGGTAACCCGGCTAACTTCCTTGACGTAGGTGGAACTGCTGATGCACAAAGAGTACAGACCGCTTTCGGAATCATCTTAAGAGATCCGAACGTAAAAGCAATTCTGATCAACATCTTCGGTGGTATCGTAAGATGTGACAGAGTAGCTCAGGGGGTTGTTGATGCTTACAAAGCTATGGGAAGCCTTCCTGTTCCTTTGATCGTAAGACTTCAGGGAACCAATGCAGTTGAAGCGAAAAAGTTAATTGATGAATCAGGTCTTCCTGTACATTCAGCAATTACTTTGGAAGAAGCTGCCAACAAAGTAAAAGAAGTTTTAGCATAAGGCTGAAATTTTCATATACCTAAAAAACCGTTTCATTTTTGGAACGGTTTTTTTATTTAGTTACTGCTGTACATTAATGAGGCGTAGCCAATTTAAAATCAGCTTCATTCAATTTGATTTTGAAGGATAAATTAAATCATCCCTAAGCTTAGATTTTTGTACTTTTAAAAAAACTTCTATCATGGGAAAAAATAAACGTTCCTAATCCCTGTTCAGAAGACTGGGAACTTATGTCTAATCAGGAAAAGGGAGATTCTGTTCTGTCTGCAACAAATGTGTAGTCGATTTCACACAAATGCAACTGCAAGAAATCCGGCGGATCGTAGAAGAGCAGCAGGGCGAAAGGATTTGTGGAAGACTCTATAATCATCAGATAAACTCAGTAGGTAAATACGATACATTAAAAAATAGATTTTTTAATTACATCCCTTCAAGTTTTCGGCATAATAAAATGATCCTTTCCGTTCTCTCGATGCTCTTGTTCTTAGCAGGCTGTTCAAAACAGAAAGCAACTTATGGAAGAACGAC
Organism: Chryseobacterium sp. SORGH_AS_0447; assembly: GCF_030818695.1. NCBI lineage: Bacteria > Pseudomonadati > Bacteroidota > Flavobacteriia > Flavobacteriales > Weeksellaceae > Chryseobacterium > Chryseobacterium sp. SORGH_AS_0447. Next base: position 1,225,709 of record NZ_JAUTAR010000001.1, read on the forward strand.
TGGAATTGTAGTTTCGGATACACAAACGGATACTCTAAATCATAAGGATTATGTAATCGGAGAAGCTAAAATTCCTGAAGAAAGCAGATCTGCTAAAATTAATAAACAGGACCGTTCCGCAAAAAATAAAAAAGGTCATTAATTTTCAATAACATTTTCTTTTAAAATATAATTTATCCATTTTAAAATTATTATATTTACAAGAAAGGACTCTTAAATGAGATTATATCTGTACTTTTTTCTCCTTTTATTTCTTAATTGTCAATCGCAGGTTGCCGGCAATATTGTGGTGCCCAAAGGAAAACCGATTCCTTTTGAAGACAAAAACCATTATGCTTTTTCTTTAACGTCAAAAGACTTTTTCATCATTCAGTCGCAGGAACAAATGGATGAGATTTTCAGCATTATTCATCAGCATAACTCCGGAAACAGATTTTCACCGATTCCTGCCGTCATCGAAAACGAGACTTATCTTATCATAAAGCCCCGATTGAAAAATACGAATGACGTTGCCATTGAGTCTGTCATAGTGGATAAAGATATCCTCTATATTACAGTTACCCCTTTTGATAATCCCAACTTCAGTAAGAAGAGCAGGCTTTCACCGAATATCCTGTTGAAATTAACAGGCAACGTCTCATTTAAAAAAGTTACCATAAAATAATAATATATACATCATTCACATGAAATCCAAAACATTTATTCTCTCATGCCTGCTGATGGCTATGCAGGGTTTTGGCCAGCAGAATTATTGGTCCAAAATACAGGACAACAAAGTAAACAGGGAAAACCTCAGTCCGCGGTGGACCAATCCAACGGCTTTTTCCCTCTATCATCTGGATCTTGAAAAAATTAAAGGAGACCTTAAAAAAGCGCCTCAGCGTTTTTCGGGTAATGAGAACCTGGTCGTTAAATTTCCGGATGCCGATGGAAATATAAGAGATTACATCGTGCAGGAAGCTTCTGTTATGGAGCCTAAGCTGCAGGCCGAGTTTCCGGATATGCGTTCCTACACCGGATGGCAGAAAAATCATCCTGAAAATACCATCCGTTTCAGTGTAACGCCTTACACCGGAATCAGCGTGATGTATTTTGATAATTGGGAAGTAAGTTATCTCGACAGTTACACTAAGGATCTTTCGTCTTTCATTATTTATAAGAGAAAAGATTTACCGAAAAATGACAGGTTGTTTGAATGCCATGTTGAAAGTGAACTGGATGAGTTGAAAAACAACGGATCTGCAAACAAAGCACCGTTGGTTTCTGACGGACAGTTCAGAACCTACAGATTGGCTTTGTCGGCTACCGGAGAATATACCACTTTTCATGGAGGGACCGTTTCCCAAGCGATGGCCGCGATGGTAACCACGATGAACAGGGTGAACGGAATTTATGAAAAAACCATTTCATCCACCATGGTGATGGTCGCCAACAACAGCCAGCTTATTTATACCAATGCCTCTACCGATCCTTTTTCGAATGGGAATCCCAGTGCGATGATTAATGAAAACCAAACCAATACGAATAATGTAATCGTATCAGCCAATTACGATATCGGCCATGTTTTCGGGACCAACAGCGGCGGTCTTGCCGGCTTGGGCGTTGTCTGTGTTGCCAATAACAAAGCAAGAGGGGTTACAGGATCTGGCGCTCCGGTAGGCGATCCGTTTGATATTGATTATGTAGCACACGAAATAGGGCACCAGTTCGGGGCCAACCATACCTTCCGGGCAGCAACAAGCTCATGTGCAGGAAATTTCAATAACAGTACGGCTTACGAACCTGGAAGCGGAAGCACCATTATGGCGTATGCAGGAATCTGCGGGTCCAATAATAACGTGCAGAATAACAGTGATGCCTATTTCCATGCCGCCAGTGTGATCGAAATGTATAATGTTCTGCAGCGATCCTCCGACTGTTCATCTAAAACTTTGAATAACAACAGCGTTCCTACAGCAGATGCAGGTGCCGATTATGTGATACCGAACGGAACGGCTTTTGTGCTGACGGGAACAGGTACTGATCCTAATGGAGATCCACTAACCTATCTGTGGGAACAATATGATAATACCAACAATACCCAACCTCCGGTATCCACAGCTACGGTAGGTCCGGTTTACCGTTCGAGAACTCCGCTGAGCTCTCCTTCAAGATATCTTCCGTTGCTGAGCTCTGTAGTCGCCAATAATTTGGTTCCTAAATGGGAAGTAACGCCAAGTGTTGCCAGAACTCTTAACTTTTCATTGCTCGTGAATGACAATAAAGCCAGCGGAAACCAGGCAGCAAGAGATATGATGGTCGTAACGGTAACCGGTGACGGGCCTTTCACCGTGACTTCACAGGGAACAACCGGAACAAATTATACGGGAAACACTAGTATTCCGGTCACTTGGAATGTAGCAGGAACAAATACAGGATCTATCAATACACAGAATGTGAGCATCATTTTATCGAAAGATGGCGGACTGACTTTCAATACGGTACTGGCGGCCAGTGTTCCCAACAACGGTTCTGCCAATGTAACGCTTCCTAATGAAAACGTTTCTTCGGCAAGGATCATGGTGAAGGCAGTAGGCAATATTTATTATGCTCTTAACTCATCTGCTTTTTCCATTACCCAAAATACACTGTCCACTTCGGAAGCTTCGGTAAAAAGTTTTTCAATATACCCGAATCCATCGCATGATGTCGTTAACATCCTGCTGAAAAATGCTTCACAAAAAGCAGATTACAAATTGTTTGACGCTTCCGGAAGACTGGTAAAAGAGGGAAGCTTCAAAGGTGAAACGAAAGTAAAGGTAAATGATCTGATCAATGGAAATTACCTGATCACGATTATCCTTGAGAATGGAGAGAAGATTACTGAAAAGCTGATTGTTAAAAAATAAGTTTCAGTACATATAAAATTAAAGCAGCCATAATTGGCTGCTTTTTTTATCTAAATTTATTAACACTTGATTGTTATCAGTGATTTAAATGTTGAATTTTAAATACAGTTTTCACTTGAAGGAAACAACAATCATGTGATGGCTAAGGGTTATTTAAAAGAACTTCTGGCATCCAGCTTCCCTCTTATTTATCGGAATTTCCTGTAAGACTGCCCGGATCTCCGCCAGTGATGTTGATGCTGGTTGGAGTAACGAGATGAATCCCGTCTTTATCCAGCCGTTGTTTTATCAGCAGGTAAGCTTCACTTTTCAGCTGTACCATATTGGCTCCTACCTTCATCCAGAATTTAGCCTGAAGATTGAAAATACCCTGCTTCAGATCGGTGAAGATTACTTCCGCACCATCTAACCGGTCTGCATTTTCCAGGCTTTGGATTACCTCCATAATGCCTTGCTGCGCTTTATTAATATCTTCATCTGCCGGAATTTCAAAATTTAAAATAATTCTCCGTTGAGGTGAAGCGGTAAAATTGGAAAACGGCGCATTGAAAATAACCTGGTTGGGAATGTAAACCTTTTTGCCGTCATCCGTTATAATTTTCGTTGTCAGGAAACCGATTTCAGAAACAGTGCCCGAATTGTTTCCGATATTAATGTAATCCCCGATTTTAAATGCTTTATCAATTCCGATCAGCATTCCGGAAAATATGCTGGATACGAGATCCTTCAGGGCAACCCCGGCAATCACCCCGGCTACTCCCAAACTTCCGATGAACTTCCAAAGGAAACCGCTGAATCCCATAATTTCCAGCGCGATAAACGTTCCCATAATCATAATCAGGAACCGGAATACACTGATTGTGGTAACCAGCGAACTTTCTTTTTTGCTTTTAGGGAATAATTTATGGAAAAGTTTTACGGCAGCCTTGCTCAGATATTTGCTGGTGATGAGAAATAAAGAAAACACCAGGATGCCGACCACGAGTTTAGGGGTAAGTTCCGCAAATTTCAAATACCAATTTTCCAAAACCCGGTATACAACGTCAATATATCCAAGAGTGCCTTTCTCCATACCAAAAAAAATATTTAATTAAAGATACAATTTTTCAACAAAAATTTTGCCAGTTTCAAAAACTCTACTAAATTTGTAGACTAATAAGAACAAAATATTATGTCAATCAAACTAGGAGACACCGCACCCGATTTTCAGGCAGAAACTTCTGCAGGAGATCTTAATTTTTACGAATATCTGGGAGATTCCTGGGGGATTTTATTTTCACATCCCGCAGATTACACACCGGTCTGCACTACAGAGTTGGGTTATACATCAAAGCTGAAGGAAGAATTTGATAAAAGAGGAACGAAGGTGATTGCTTTGAGTGTAGATGGAGTAGAAGACCATCAGAACTGGATCCGGGATATCAACGAAACACAGGAAACGGAAGTACAGTTTCCGATTATAGCGGATAAGGAGAGAAAGATTTCCGAACTGTATGATTTTATCCATCCGAATGCTTCTGCAACAGCGACGGTACGCTCTTTACTGATTATCGATCCTGACAAGAAAGTACGATTGATCATTACTTATCCTGCTTCAACAGGAAGGAATTTTAATGAAATCCTTAGGGTTCTAGATTCTTTGCAGTTGGTTGACTCCCACAAAATTGCTACGCCAGTAAACTGGCAGGATGGAGACGATGTAATTGTTCCGCCTTCAGTTTCCACGGAAGATGCCAGAAAAATCTTCCCAAAAGGCGTAACCGAAGTAAAGCCGTATCTGAGATATACGCCTCAACCGAATACATGATTTATTTGATTTTTTATAGTTTAGTTTTAATTTGTACGAAAATCGTCCCGGAAATTTCTTCCCGGGACGATTTCATTGTTAAGTATATAGTGAGTGTGAAGTGATTGCTTCTTTTATTTTACATCGTTGATAACGTCTCTTCCTTTTGAAGTAGGAATAAAGATGCTGAAACCAACGTTGAAAGTAATGTTTGAGTTAAGGCCTTCGCTTCCGAATCCTGCCTGTCCCTGATATTTTACCAATCCTTCAACCCCGATGTTCGGTGTAATGAAGTAAGAATATCCTGGACCAACACCGAAGTCAAGTCCGCTGGTAGAAATTCCGTTTTCTACAGAAGCTCCTCCAACTCCTAAGTTTCCTTCGAAGAACCAACGTCCGTGGTTCAATAGGTTATCTACTCCTTTTTCTCCCGGAGATAAATAATAACGTCCTAAACCTCCTACTGCGTAATCAAATCTTGTAGGGCTTCCGTTTGTTACTTTGCTGAATCCTAGATTTACATATCCACCGACAGCTACGTTATCTTCAATGAAGTATGCTGCTTTTGGTTGTAATGCGATGTTATAACCGCCTCCTGTATTTAATCCGAAATTACTCGATAAAATGCTACTTCCTACCATCCAGTTTCCTCTTTGGATCTGTGCATTTGCAGTTGTAGCTAAACCTGCTACTGCTAGTATTCCTGATAAAATTAGCTTTTTCATAATTTATTATTTTAATGTTTAATGCTTATCATTTGTGCTATCAGAAAAACAATAAATGTGCCATACTACTCATTTGTTTATGAATTAAGGCTAATTAAAACTAATTTAAACCGCGCTGCTAAAGGGATAGCGCGATATATTTACACCAATAAGAGAATTATGGCGACCACCAATCCGGCAACGGTAAAAATCATTCCCCTCTTGAACGCTTTTGTTTTGGGATTAAACATCCAGAAACTGGAGATCACAAAAAAGAATAACGAGATCCCGAAAAAAGTATTTAACGGCGAAAGCGTTTCTTTAGACTGCGATTTGTGAAGCTTTGTCATTTTATCCAGAACGAACGGCAGCTCTTTTTTAGAATATTTTGCCTGCCCTGTTGCCTGGTCATATGTTCCCTGCTTAAATTTCAAGACGGTACCTTCCGTGTTCTGTACTTCCAAGTTTTTGATTTTCAATTCTTTGCCCAGTGCTTTTTCATCCAGGTTTTTTTCAATCACCTTATCGTATTTCTTTTCCTTTTTCAGAAAATCGGTGTCCCGGTAGACCAGTAGTACGCCGCTTACTGCATATACCGCCATAATTCCGGCAAGGAAATATCCCAGGTAGCGGTGGGTAACTCTCATGAAACTTCGTGTGCCTTTAATCTTATCCATATCTTATTGTTTGTTTATAAATTTCAAAAGTGGAAACTGCAAAAATGCAATTCCCACTTTAATTAAAGAAATTATTCTTCTGTTATTTTTACAGCTTATAGGTTAGGGTGAAATAATAATTTCTCGGAGTAATCGGGTTTACGGAATAATTCTCGTGAACATTGTAGTTAACCACATCGAAAAGATTTCCGACTCTTGCCTGAACAGAAAATTTACTCCACTCATATCCGGCAGAAAGAGAAACGGTCGTGTAATCTTTTAATTCAAATATTCTGCTAATTCCATTTCTCTGTTGTAAACTGTTTGAACCTGTCTTCGTATCGTTCCAACCCGCTAATCTGTTGCCTATATAATAAGCTCCTGCTCCGATTTTTAATCCAGGAATATACTGGGTGAATTTATAAAATATTGAAGCATTAGCTGTAGTAGCCGGTGTTCTTACAAGTCTTTGATTTTCAACGTATCCAAATACTTCAGGAGTATCAAGATAAACTGAATTATTATAAGAGAATCCTCCAATAATGGATAAGTTATCTGTTGGGTTTCCTGTGATATCAAGCTCAACCCCGCGACTTCTCATTTTTCCTGCGAAATCTTTTGTAAGGCCTGTTGGATCTATAGGATTACCTTTGTCGTCCAGCGCATTCTGATAATAATTTCTGTATAGAATCTGATATACTGTAAGGTTTATCGCTAATGCATTATTCCAGATATTCTTTTTAGCACCGATTTCATACTGGTCAATGTTAGTTGGAGTTAAAGCTTCTCCATCTCTAAGTTTACCTACATTGGCAACAAAGGAATTGGTATAAGTGGCAAATGCTGAAAAATTATCATTCGGCATATACACAAATCCGAATTTTGGAGAAATTGCCTGATCCGATGAAGAAGAATTATTTACCAAGCCTTTACCTGTTGTTGAATTTAGATTAACTAAACCATTAGTACTGGTTTTAAATTTCGTATTGATGGTCGGCATATTTTCAATATATGACCACCGTAATCCTGCAATTACTTTAAACTCTTGGGTAAGACTGATAAAATCCTGAGCATATACACCAATTCTTCGAGTATTGATTCTGTTTTTTTCAAGTTTTTCGGCATCAGGAATAGCTCCGCTCGCCCAAGATGAAGGGTCATTAAGATAAAGTATGCCATTACTATTTCCGTTCGTTCCATACAAATAGCTGTTTCCGTAAGGCAGTCTGTTGGTTGGATTATAGAAAGAATAAGAATCAGCCACACCATAATCTGCATCGGTTCCGAACAGAACTTTATGGTTTATTTTTCCGGTATTGAATTCTCCGTTAAGATTTATTTGAGCCGAAGTGTAATTTTGTTCATTATAAGTTCTGTTCAAAGGACGTTTCCAGAAAAGCCTGTCTGTAGATTTTTCATATCCCCACTGTACCCTTTCCGAAGAAAAATAATCTTTTGTATAGTTTTGATAAGAAGCCGTCGCATTCAAGGACCATCTTTCAGTGAACTGATGATTGAAGGTTACATTCGTGGAGGCCTGCTGCACATTCTGGTATTGCCAGTTTGTTCCGAAGAAGACGTTTCTGGAAACCATGTCGTTCAGTCGGTAACTCTGGTCTTTGTTGGTAATCGAACCGATTCCGAAATCAGGGGTAAAATTATTTTTAAGATAGTCCCCTTCAACGATCAACTGTGACCGGTCACTTAAATTAAATAAAAACGAAGGATTAAAATAATATTTCTCAGATTGTACGACGTCTCTGAAACTTTCTGCATATTCATAAGCTCCGTTTACCCGGAATGCGATGTTTTTGGATAAAGGCCCGTAAAGATCAACCACCGGTTTATAGGAATTCCAGCTTCCGGCATTCATGCCAACGCTTCCACCGAAATTGAACTTGGGTTTTTTCGTGATCATATTGATGATTCCACCAGCTGCCGTATTTCCGTAAAGCATGGCATTGGCTCCTTTCAGAACCTCAACTCTTTCCAGTCCGGTCACTTCAGGGAAAACACCGCTGTTGATTCTTGAACCATTCTTGAACATATTATCATTCCCTAAAATGAAACCGCGTCCGCCGAAACTGTCCTGAGAATTTCCACGGGAAGAAGTTACATAAATACCGTTTACATTCTGAAGAACGTCGCTCAGCTGTTTGGCCTGTTGCTGTTCGATGATTTCATGCGTTACGATGGCGATCGGCTGAGGGGTTTCCATCACCGTAAGGTTGGATTTGGTAGATAGAGGCCTGGCTTTGTTCGGGTTTCCTGTCTTGTGAAGATTAACGTCTTCGATCGTTTGGATTCTTACCGTATCTGCTTCGGTATTTTTCATTTGTGCACTTAAGGATAGGGCTGTGAATAATAATCCTAAAGTTACCAGCTGCTTATTCATTTTTAGTTTATTATTTAGAGTGGTTTTAAATAAGGCGCAAATGTATTGTTTATTTATATTTATTCAAAATAAAAATAATGATTTTTATCAGCATGTCTTGTAATCTGTTATTGTCTCATTATGAGGTTGATAAGAAATGAAAAATTTTATAAATATATTTGTTAAAAATAATCATATGCAATTAGTAAAAGTTGGGCTTTGTGCATTCGGGATGAGCGGAAAAGTTTTTCATGCACCATTCCTTAAAGAACATCCCGGATTTTTTTTATCATCCATAGTCGAACGGAGTAAGGAAGATTCTAAAGAGAAATATCCTCAGACCACCATTTACCGTTCGGTAGAAGAGATGCTGCAGAATGCGGATATTGAATTGGTGGTTGTAAATACTCCCGTACAGACGCATTTCGAATATGTAAAAAAAGCTCTGGAAGCCGGGAAAAATGTAGTGGTAGAAAAACCTTTTACCGTAAATGTTGCAGAAGCCGAACAATTGGTGCGGCTGGCCGAAGAAAAAGGGCTTTTCCTGAGCGTGTACCAGAACCGCAGATTCGACCGCGACTACCTGCAGGTACAGAAAGTTATGAGTGAAGGCAAGCTTGGTGAGATTAAAGAAGCAGAGATCCGTTTCGACAGGTTCCGTACCGATCCGAGTGGGAAAGCACATAAAGAAAACCCTGAAGCAACAGGTTCCGGTTCGTTGCACGATCTGGGATCCCATCTGGTAGATCAGGCGGTACAATATTTCGGTTTTCCCGAAAAGCTTTTTGCCGATGTGTTTTCAATGAAAGGAAAAGCATTCGCCAATGATTATTTTGAAATTATTCTGTTCTATCAAAATGATCTTCGAGTAAGGCTGAAATCTTCCGTATTTACAAAAGAAGCGCATTATGCGTATGCCATCCATGGTGAAAAAGGAAGCTTCTTACAGGAAAGATCCGACAATCAGGAGAATGAACTGGTGGCAGGAACCATTCCTGCATACGGTAAAGACTGGACTCAGCCATTGAAACAGGCAGACGGCATCCTGAATTTTTTAAATGACCATAAAGAAACCGAAAGAATCCTTACTTCCAGTGAACCCGGAAATTACATGAATTACTATCAGCAGATCTATGAATTTATTGTTTTCGGATATGCACTGCCTTCACCGGCCGAAGAAATCATCAGAAATATGAAGATCATCGATGCAGCATTGGAAAGCGCCGCAGGTGAACGGGTGGTTTATTTGTAAGAGATAGGGGTTTGAGAGTGGTAGAGTTTTAGGGTAATAGGGTTTGAGGGTGATAGAGTTTAGGGTAAGCGTAAGTGAGCGCTTTTTTTGAATATAAAATTCAAAATAGATATTGTATTCCCAACCTCATTACTCTCCAACCCTAAGACACTCCAACTCTCAGACGCTCCAACTCTCTAACTCTCCAACTCTCAGACCATCAAACACTCCAACCCACTACGCTTCTCCCAGCATTTCCTGAAGTTCCAGCCAGCGCATTTCATGATCTTCAAGTTTACCGGAAATATTTTCCAAATCTGCAGAAAGCTTTGAAATCTTTTCATAATCGCTTTCATTATTAAGCTGATCCAGAATTTTTGCCCGTTGCTCCTCCAGTTCGGGCATTTCTTTTTCGATGGTTTCCAGTTCCCTTTGTTCCTTGAAGGAAAGCCTTTTCTTTTTGGAAGGGTTCGGTATGTTGGCAGTCGGCGTAGCTTCTTTTACAGGTTCCGGTTTTGATGCAACCGATTTTTCCAATGCTTCTTCCTTGCTTTTCGCTTCACGGTACTCCGAGAAATTACCGGTAAAATCCCGGATTTTTCCTTCGCCTTCAAAAGCTAAAATATGATCCACGATCCTGTCCATAAAATAACGGTCGTGGGAAACGATGATCAGAGAGCCCTGAAACTGCTGTAAAAAGTTTTCCAGTACCGTCAGTGTCGGAAGGTCCAGGTCATTCGTAGGTTCATCGAAGATCAGAAAGTTTGGATTCTGATATAAAATATACATTAAGTGCAACCTCCTTTTTTCTCCGCCGGAAAGTTTGGAAATAGGGGAGTACTGCGTCTGGTCGTCAAATAAGAACAGCCGTAAAAACTGCGATGCCGAAAGGCTTTTCCCATTGGCTAAAGGATAATATTCAGCGACTTCCTTAATGAAGTCGATTACCCTCTCGTCCTCTTTATAGGTAAGCCCTTTTTGCGAAAAATAACCAAAATGGATGGTTTCCCCGGTTTCGATTTCCCCTTTGTCGGCTTTTTCCAATCCCTGAATAATATTCAGCAGAGTCGATTTACCAGCTCCGTTTTTTCCGACGATTCCTACTTTTTCGCCGCGCTGAAACTGGTAGCTGAAGTCTTTCAGCAACACTTTGTTTCCAAAGCTTTTATCGATATGGTGAAGCTCAAGAATTTTGCTTCCAAGTCTTTTCATTTCGAAATCCAGCTCCAGGCCTTGCTTGCGGGTGTCGGTTTTGGCTACTTTTTCCGTTTCGTAAAAAGCATCGATTCTCGATTTGGATTTTGTAGTTCTTGCTTTCGGCTGTCTCCTCATCCATTCCAGCTCCTTCCGGTAAAGGTTGTTGGCTTTATCGATGGTCGCATTCATGTTATCCTCACGGATCATCTTGTTTTCCAGGTAGGTGGCATAAGATCCATTGTGGGTGTACAGGTTTCCGTCTTCCATTTCCCAGATCGTATCACATACACTGTCCAGGAAATACCGGTCGTGGGTCACAAGCAGTAACGTGATTTTTGCTTTGCTTAAATAATTTTCCAGCCATTCCACCATTTCTACGTCCAGGTGGTTGGTCGGCTCATCCATGATCAGCAAAGTATGCCGATGCTCCGCCCGCGTTTCCGTAAGCAGCTTGGCCAGTGCAACCCTTTTGATCTGTCCACCGGAAAGTGTTCCCATCCTGGCTTCAAGATCCGTGATTTTAAGCTGGGAAAGGATTTGCTTCATCTCATTTTCCAGATCCCAGGCTTTATGGGCTTCCATATCCAGAAGCGCCTTTTCAATAAAATCGTGATCGGTAGAATGAAGGGACTTATGATAATTCTTCAGGGCCATGATCGGTGCCGAATCTAGGGTCATCATAAATTCGTCGATGGTAAGATCAGGATTGAAATCGATCTCCTGATCGAACAGAACGACCTGGATATCTTTGTTGATGTTTACTGTTCCGCTGTCCGCAATCTCTTTACCCATAAGGATTTTAAGCAGGGTAGATTTTCCGCTTCCGTTTTTGGCAACAATAGCAATTTTATCACCTTCATTGACGTGGCAGGTAATATTTTCAAATAAAACTTTGATGCCGTAAGATTTGGTGAGGTTTTCAACGGAAACGTAATTCATGGGAAATTAAAGGTTTGGTTTTTAAAACTTAAACGAGCCGCAAAAGTACGAAAATGTAACAAGAAAAAGAGGTTTGGCGCAGCCATGATATGATTTAAATTTCTTAAAATAATCGAATTGGGATTTATTTAATTAAAAGTATTAAATGTGTATTTATCGATGGTTAAATAGTGTTTTAATTATGATATGTTATATTAATTGGTAATATTTTAAGTAATATGTATTTTGTATAGCTTTTTGATGTACATTTAGGGACAACATTATTTAAAAATTAAACATATGATGCATATCAACTATTGGGCTGTTTTTACGGCTGCGCTTATTCCCCTGATGCTGGGTTTTTTATGGTATCATCCGAAAGTTTTCGGAAAAATATGGATGCAGGAAGTCGGATTAACAGATGCTCAGATGAAGGGTGCTATGGCCGGAGTCTTTGTTTTTACGGTAATCCTGTCCTTTTTAATGGGATTTTTCCTTCAGTACGTTACCATTCATCAGTTCGGCGCGGTCGGAATGATCGGCGGTGATGAAATGAATGCCAACCCGTCTTATCATGCTTTCATGAAAGATTACGGTACGGCTTACCGGTCTTTGGGCCATGGTGCGCTGCATTCATTGATGGCCGGAGTGCTTTTTGTGTTTCCCATAATGGCGATCAATGCCATGTTCGAAAGAAAATCCTGGAAGTACACCATGATCAACACCGGATACTGGACTTTGTGTATTACCATTATGGGCGGAATTATCTGCGGGTGGCACGATGTGAAACATTTTTACTGGTAACTTAAAAATAATTTTAACGGTTTAAAAGATAAGGCTACTTTTGCGTAGCCTTTTATATGTCATATCATTTAGAAATTTATACTTCAGCTTACGGGCTTCCCGAATGCTGGGACGCGGTCGTCGGAAATCATAACATCATGCTTTCCGCAGCCTATTTTCACGTTCTCGAAACTTCAAAGCCGGACAACATGAGCTGTTACTTCGTAGGATTTTTTAAGGATCATGATTTAATCGGAGGTGCCCTGTTCCAGTATCTGGATTTTATACGGCACAGAACTTTTCAGAGGAATGAGATCTGGTGCAGCATCAGGAATTTTGCAGCCAGAAAGTTCAGCAGGGATCTGATGATCCTGGGAAACAATATGCTTACGGGGCAGAACGGATTTTATTTCGATCCTTCAAAGATCAATCCGGAAAAAATGATTTCGCTGTTGGATGTCGCGGTACAGAAAATGCAGAAAGAGGTAAGGAAAACCTCGCTTGTTATGTATAAAGATTACCAGGCGGATTTTTATTCGTATTTCCGGGACCGCCAATACCGGGACTATTTTAAGTTTTCCGTCCAGCCGACGATGATGCTCAACATCAGAAAGACATGGAAATCTTTTGAAGATTATACCAACGACTTTTCGACAAAGTACCGAAGCCGGACAAAAACAGCCCGGAAAAAGCTTTCCGGTATGATGAAACGCGAATTGCAGGCTGAGGATATTACCCAATACCGCAAGATGATGCATATGCTGTATCAGAATGTAGCTGAGAACGCTCCCTTCAATACTTTTTTCCTGGAAGAAAAACATTTTGAGAGCATGAAGGAAAATTTAGGGAGGAATTTTAAAATGTTCGGGTACTTTCTCGGAGAGGAAATGATTGGATTTTATACCTTAATCCTCAACAATAAGGACATTGATACCTATTTCTTAGGTTATGATAAAGAGCTTCAGAAAGAAAAACAGATCTACCTGAATATGCTTTTGGACATGGTTGAATTTGCTATTGATCATCAGTTTAAAAGAATTATTTTCGGAAGGACCGCCCTGGAGATTAAGTCCACCATCGGAGCGGAACCGGTTGAAATTTTCGGGCTCATCAGACATACTTATCCTGTAATCAATCCATTCATGAAAAATATTTTTCTCTCACTTTCTCCCAAAACGGAATGGATTCAGAGAAATCCTTTTAAAATAAGTTCAGATCATCATTCGTAAACGGGAGAAGCAGATTAATCCAGTGTCAGTCTCTTTAAAGACCACGAGCTTCCATTGTAAATATCCAGATCCACTTTGGTGTTGATCCCATGTACGATCCCATTTTCCGTAAACTGCCAGAAATCCCAATGGCCGTTGGGAGAGGGTGCTGGAACATCATTGTAATTGGCCAGCCAGAGCGGATAGTCGTCAAATTCACCTTTTAGGAAATCCTTATAATAATGGTAATAAGTGTAGATAATGGGTTTTTCACCATAGGTTTCCTCAACGATTCTGCACCACACTTTCAGGTCTTCAATTAGCTTTTTATTGGTTTTCCGTTTCGAGATTTTCTCAATATCAAGGATCGGCGGCAGGTCTCCGCTTTCAAGCTTTACATTTTCCAGGAAATTATTGGCCTGAATCACCGGGTCTTCGTCGGCCCTGTAAAAATGATAAGCTCCGCGGATCATCTTCTGCTTTTTGGCCTGTTCCCAGAAATCATCAAAATGTTTATCGGCATTCCGGTTTCCCATGGTTGCCCGCATCACCACAAATTCTAGCGGAATCGTTTTGTTTCCAATGGTAAGGCTGTCCCATTTGATGTCTTCTTTATTCTGATAATGCGAAATATCAAATCCATAAGTTTTGTCGAGGTTATCGGAAAGGATTTTCTGGATTCTCAGGGTCTCGGTTTCGCTGTTGTGAAGCTTTTTATGGATGAATTTATTGAAGTACAGGGCATAGTAGTAACTTACGGACTGTTTCAGGTACAAACCTGTGCCTATCAGGGCGATGATCAGTATGGCCAGCAGGATCCTGCGGCGGAAAAAGTAATTCTTCCGTCTGTTGCGGTGGATCTTTTTGGCGGTTTTTTTGCTGTACTTACCGGGTGACATAAAGTTATTGCAAAACTAACTTTTTTCACTTCTAAATGCTAAATAAAATCAGTAAATTTGTGTACTATGGAAACACGCGAAAAGATCATCATCATCGGGGGTGGTTTTGCGGGGCTGCAACTTGCAAAAACATTAAACAATAAAAACAAAAAAGTCATTGTTTTAGACCGGGTAAACCATCACATGTTCCAGCCTCTTTTTTATCAGGTAGCGTGCGGAAGGATCGAGCCTTCTAATATTTCCTTTCCCTTCAGAAAAATTTTCCAGCGTTCCAGAAATACACAGTTCCGCCTCACGGAAGTAAAAGAAATCGATACGGCCAACAACCGGGTGATTACCGATGAAGCGGATTTCAGCTATGACAAGCTGATTATTGCTACAGGCTGTAAAACGAATTTTTTCGGAAACAAAGATCTTGAAGGCAGAGCTTTCGGAATGAAAAATACCCAGGAGGCCATTGGCATCAGAAATAACATCCTGCTGACCTTTGAGAAGCTGATTCTGGAGAAAAGCCGCAGCGACGATGGAAACTGGAATATTGTAATCGTCGGAAGCGGGCCTACCGGGGTAGAGCTGGCCGGAGCATTTGCCGAAATGAAGAAAGAAATTCTCCCAAGAGATTATCCTTACATGAATTTCGACCACCTTAAGATTATTCTGGTAAGTTCCACGGAAAAGCCCCTTGCAGTAATGAGTACAGAAGCTCAGGACAAATCCGAAGAATATTTAAAGGATCTCGGTGTAACCTTCCTCAGCCAGGAATATGTAACGGACTATGACGGCGATAAAGTATACATGAAAAGTGGAAAAACCATTCCTTCCAATAACGTGATCTGGGCAGCCGGAGTAACGGGGAATGTAATAAGCGGTTTCCCGGCAGAAAATCTGATTAAAAACCGGTATATTACCGACCGGTATAATAAAATAAAAGGCTACGATAATGTTTTCGCCATTGGCGATATTGCTTACATGGAAACGCCCAAATATCCTCAGGGACACCCTCAGCTAGCCAACGTAGCCATCAATCAGGCAAAAAATTTAGGAAAGAATCTTTTAAAGAAGAATAAAAACCAGTGGGTAGAGTATGAGTATGAAGACAAAGGCTCTTTGGCAACCATTGGAAAACACAGAGCGGTGGTTGATCTGCCTTTTATAAAATTCCAGGGTTTTTTAGCCTGGTTTTTCTGGATGTTTTTACATTTGATGCTGATTCTGAGTGTAAGAAACAAGCTTGCTGTATTTTTTAACTGGATGTGGAGCTATTTTAACAAAGATTCTTCTTTAAGATTAATAATTTTGCCGAATAAGAAAAACGGAACATTACAATGAGAATTGATATTATAAGCGTACTTCCGGAACTGATGGAAAGTCCGTTTCAAACTTCTATTTTAAGAAGAGCAATGGATAAAGGACTGGCGGAAGTACATTTTCATCATCTGAGAGACTGGGCGATCAACAAGCACCGCCAGATCGATGATGAGCCTTACGGGGGCGGAGCCGGGATGGTGATGATGGTGGAGCCTCTGGATAAGTGCATTTCGGAGCTGAAATCCCAGAGAACCTATGATGAGGTAATTTACCTGACACCTGATGGCATTACCTTAAACCAGAAAATTGCCAATACGTTATCGATTAAACAAAACCTGATTTTTCTTTGCGGTCATTACAAAGGGATTGATCAGCGGGTGAGGGATCTGCATATTACCAAAGAAATTTCTATCGGCGATTATGTCCTTACCGGCGGCGAGCTGGCAGCCTGCGTGTTGGCGGATTCAGTAATCCGTCTGCTTCCCGGTGTACTAAATGACGAGCAGAGTGCCCTGACAGACAGCTTCCAGGATGATTTGCTTGCACCTCCGATCTACACCCGGCCCGAAGTATACAAAGGGCTTGAAGTTCCTAAAATTCTTCTGAGCGGAAATTTTGCCAAAATCGAAGAATGGCGTCATGATGAAGCGGTAAGAATTACCAGGGAAAAACGTCCTGATCTTTTGTAAAGAATAAATTTCAAAGATTTTCACGAAACTAAGTTAATCTAATGAGTTTTTCGCAGCTTAAGAAATTAAGGCTGTTGTTTTTTAATTTTAACATCTATTTTCCCATTAATTTTTAATAATTCCAATTAAAATAATTGGATTGCTTTTAAATTCATATAATTTGCTATATTTATAAGGTAAATTGATGTAAGATTTTAAGCAAATTCTTTATTATATATAAATAAAATAATAAATTTACACTTTCTTTTAAATGTCAGTGAAATGTATTCCAGAAAAACGTCCTGATGGAGCTGTTCAGTTTTTATAATGTTGAAAATTTATTTCTGCCTGATCCAAAGCCTGTACACAAGCTGGATTCTACGGTATCGGGGCTGAGAAACTGGGACGACAGGAAATACAGGAATAAGCTTTTTAAAATAGCTCATGTATTTCAGCTTATCAAGGAAGAAAACGGAATATTGCCTTTTATGATCGGTCTTTCTGAGGTTTCGGGAAAAAAAGTGCTTGAAGATCTTGTACAGATGCAGCCTTTCAGTGCCGAATACGGAATTGTACACTACAATTCCATGGATGAAAGGAAAGTAGATGTGGCATTACTGTATAATAAAAAGAAAATAGAGGTGATGGATTCTGAAGCCATTACATTCTTTTTTGAAATAACTAATAAAAACCAGGGAAACTACGACACAACTAGAGATGTACTATATTCAAAAGTAAAGTATAGAGGACAATTTGTACATGTTTTTATCGCCCATTTGCCTTCAAAGCGTGAAAAAGATATCAACAAGCCAAAAAGAGACTTTATCATGAACGAGATCCGTACGCGGATTCTGAATATAGTAAATGAAGATAAAGAAAATATAATTTTGTGTGGTGATTTTAATGAAAACCCGGATGATGAAAATTTAAAGAACATTCTGTACAACGATGCACAGGAAAAGGTGATGGAAAATCCTTTTGTGCCTCTGTTTTCTGCAGGAAATTATTCTACTTTTCATTATAAATCAGGATTGCTTTTCGATCAGATTATATTATCCAAATCATTATTTTCGGAAGATAATATGCTTATATTTCGGAATGCTGAAATATTCAGACCCGGACAAATCAGGAGCCGCGACAGAAAACAGGAAGGACGACCCTTCAGAACGTATGCGGGTACAAGATATCTGGGAGGCTATAGTGATCATTTTCCGGTTTTTGTAAGATTTGAAATTAATAAATAAACGTAAAAACATAAATAAAGAAAGAATGAAAAATTCAAAGAATACCAGCTACCAGTTAGATTCTATCGACAAAGAAATTATTTACATGTTGATGGACAATGCCAAATCCTCCTTAGCGAATATCTCGAAAAGTGTCGGGATTTCGACTACGGCGGTTCATCAGCGAATCAAAAAACTTGAACAGGCAGGGGTTATTGAAACTTCAATTTCTTTTTTAAACCCTAAGAAAATAGGGTACAAGGTGATTTCCTATATCGGTGTATTTCTGGATCTGCCAAGCCACTATCCGGATATGGTAAAATCTCTGAAAGATATTAATGAAGTAGTGGAGGCCCACTATACCACCGGGAATTATACCATATTCCTGAAAGTAATCTGTAAGGACAATGACCACCTGATGCAGATTCTCAGCAAGCTTCAGCAACTGAAAGGGGTAATAAGAACGGAAACTTTCATATCTTTGGAACAGGGTATTTACAGACAATTGAAAGTATAACAGATTATGAACATTGCGCAATATTTAGATTCAACCTATCTGAAAACTCCTGCACAGTCGGGGCTTTCGGAAGAGGAAACTTTGCAGAAAGACATAGAACTGGCTCAGGAAGCGATAGATAACGGAATTTTTGCCGTGATGATCCGTCCGGATTATGTATCGGCGGTTAAAAAATATATCACAGATAAGAATTCGGATGTCGTGGTAGGAACGGTTATCGGTTTTCATGAAGGAACCTACTCCGTTGAGGAGAAATTGGCAGAAGCTGAAAAAGCGATTGCCGATGGAGCAGATGAACTGGATTTTGTAGTGAATTATACTGCTTATCTTAAAGGAGAACTGGATCTGGTAAGAGAAGAATTTGTCAAATGTACGGCTCTATGCCTGCAGCATCATAAAATTGCAAAATGGATTATTGAAATTGCGGCACTGACGGATGACCAGATCGCCGATATTACCAAACATATTTCCGAATGGGCCGGAGAAAATTTCAGCGAAAACGAACTGTCCGGAATCTTTGTGAAATCTTCAACCGGATTTTATGAGACGGAAAATGGAAAACCCAACGGCGCTACCTTTGAAGGAATACAGATCATGCTTGAAAATGCGGGTAAGCTTCCAATAAAAGCGGCGGGAGGAGTAAGGACTCCCGAAGATGCCGAAAAGATGATTAACCTGGGGGTAAAAAGAATCGGAACTTCTTCTGCGCTAGCCTTAATAAAAAATCAATCTTCAGAAGGATATTAAACAACATAAAAAAACCATCAGATTTGCCTGATGGTTTTTCTTTTATGCCTGTTGCGCTAAATATTGTGTGTAAAACTCCTGTGTTTCCTTTATCAGAGCATCCATTTCTTCTAACGTGAATACTTCAAGGAATTTTTTCCTGAAATCTTTAAAATGAGGAACTCCGCGGAAATAATTGCTGTAGTGCTGTCTCATTTCTACCAGTCCCAGTCTTTCGCCTTTCCATTCTGCGCTCCATTCTGCGTGCTGACGAACAGCTAACAGTCGGTCTTCAATAGTAGGCGCCGGCAAATGTTCCCCGGTTTTGAAGAAATGTTTGATTTCATTAAAAATCCATGGGTATCCGATAGCGGCGCGGCCGATCATAATTCCGTCACAGGCATATTTCTGCTTATATTCCAAAGCTTTCTCCGGTGAATCGACGTCGCCATTCCCGAAAATAGGAATTTCGATGTTGGGATTTTGCTTAATTCTTGAAATATGTTCCCAATCCGCTTCTCCTTTATACATCTGCGCACGTGTTCTTGCATGGATCGTCAGTGCCTTGATCCCTGTTTCCTGAAGACGCTCCGCCACCTCATCGATATTGATGGAAGTGCTGTCCCAGCCAAGACGTGTTTTTACCGTCACAGGCAGGCTGGTGGAACGTACGACTGCTTTGGTAAGGCGTACCATTAAGTCGATGTCTTTAAGAACACCTGCACCGGCTCCTTTGCAGACTACCTTCTTTACTGGGCATCCGAAATTAATATCCACCAGATCCGGGTTTACTGTTTCCACAATCCTTGCCGACATGGCCATTGCTTCTTCATCCCCTCCAAAAATTTGGATTCCCACAGGTCTCTCATAGTCAAAAATGTCCAGCTTCTTTCTGCTTTTTATCGCATCACGGATAAGCCCTTCAGATGAGATGAATTCAGAATACATCAGGTCTGCACCGTGCATTTTGCATAATCTTCTGAATGGCGGATCACTTACATCTTCCATAGGTGCAAGCAAAAGCGGAAATTCCGGCAGTTCTATGTTGCCAATTTTTATCATGGTGCAAATTTACAAAATTATAATGATTGCGTAGAATGCGTTTTAAAGAGGTTCTGATCCGGTTATTTTAGGCTGATATTTTAGAAACTCGCTTTCACCTGCATGCTTCCGATATGAATGGTACGGTCGCCTGAATTTCTGCCTTCATAATTTAAATTGAGCTGAAGGAAGGAATTGATGGCCTGCTGGATAAATACACTCCACACCTGGTTTTTTCCGGGCTTTAAACCATCCAGCATCTGGTTGCCGACAATACTGAAATTATTTCCTGTAAAATCGTTATTGATAAATGAAAAGTTCCCTCGGATGGACGTTTTCCGGCGTTCCCACTGGATCGTCCCCGTAACATCAAATGCTTTCAGGAATTCTTCACCGTCCACACGCTGCTTTTGGCGGAATGCGGAAGAAAACTCTGCCTGGATGGCATCAGTGAATTTATAAGTGGCTTTCGGTTTTGTTTCAAAATTATTTAAGCGGTAATCCCTCGTAGCAAATAATTGGGAAGAATTCTGAATGTCGTGAACGGAATTTTCCCAGTCGATCCGGAATTCTTTGTTGAACCAGTATCCGATATTCAGGAAATGAGACGTCTGTTCCCGTTCTTCATTACTGAAATTGGCATTGATGAGGTTGTCATTCGAGATAAAGCGGTAGTTCCCGTTCCAGCCGGATTTATCGGTCGGGCTGAACTGTACGGATGCCAGGATATTCTGGTTTTTAAGGATCTGGTCTTCATTTTTTTCAAATGGGTTTAGCACCAGGACTTTATCTTTTTTATAGAATGAATTTTGGGAATTCAGGGAAATGTTAAAATTCCAGCGTTTTAAAAATTTATTTTCGGAATTAAAAACAATCGACGGATTCACAAACAAAGCCAGCTGAATTTTATTTTTGTTGGAGGGGATATACCGTACGGAATTGGTGTAAATCCTGATGTACTGCGCCAGATCCGAATATTCGGCAATCTCGAACTCGTCAAGCTGCTGAACACCGTCACCGTTATAATCTGTCCATTTGTAGATTCCCTGCCCGTCCGTAACTTTAATATACTGGAACTCTCTTTGAGCTTCCTGCCCATTGCCGAGTTCATAGAAGGCCTGCAGGCGCATTCCGTTTCTGAAAAGCTGCTGGTTATACAGGATGTTCCCCACTACAAAATCGTTATTTCTCGACATGTCCACATCCTGATTCTGGTAAAAGAACTTTCTGTAATGAAGCAGGGCGTTCAACGTTGTCTTTTCTGTCTTGATGATCTGGCTTTCTGCCATAAAACCTAAGATGTTGTTCATGCTTTGCAGCCTGTTGTCACGAACCGAGTCGTTGTCGCGCATATAGACTTTAGCCAGCAATTTCGTTCTTGTACTGTCTCCGACTTTCTTCTGTACGAAAATTTCTTTCCAGCTGAAGCTGGTAACATCCATCAGGCCGGTATCATTATACTTTTTCTCATTGTGCTCCATGCTGCCGCCCATTGCCCAGCTTCCTTTTTTCCCGGTATACTCCGTGGAAACTCCGCCTCTGATGAATTTGGTATCCTGAAGAACGGCATCGGTGCTCAGATAAGAAAGATTTCCTTTGGTAAAAAACTTCCCTTTGATCCATCCAAAGTCCAGATCGTTTTTAATCCCTTTATAAGTGTCCTGCTCATCAAGGTAATTGATTCTGTAGTTCAGGGTGGATTTATTGTTCCATTTATTTAGAAAGCTGAAAATAAAGCGGTTTTGGGTTCTTCCACTGAATTCCTGGGCAAGGTTGAAATCCCTGGAGAATTCCACATCGTTGATCCGATCGAGGATATGGAACTGCCGGTCGATATACTGATATTCGAAATTCGGCGTTCCCTTCCAGCTGTTTTTGGTAAACGTTTTATTTCCGAAAACCCTCCAGGCATACCCGATATTCTGTTCGGAATCTCTGGAAGAAAATAAATTCACATCGTAATTGCTTAAGGAAATATCGGCGCCTATTTTTCCGTCCTTCAACAGATATTCGGAATTGAAAGAGTAAACCTGTGATTTTTGTGGAGAAGGCAGTTTTCTTACCGCCCGATAATCGCCCATGTTTGGACCGACATATTGAAATACCCGGCCGTTATTGGTAGTCTGGGTTACCTTATACTCACCGAGATTGGCTCCGAAATACGTAAAAGAAACAGTGTAAAGCGTCTGCGTGGCATCGGTGGAGAATTCGTAGTGATTTCCGGCAGGATCCTGGACCAACCGGTATAAAATCTTATTCACATCATATTCTGCCACGACTCCCGAAGGTGCATACATCAGGTTCGGATCATTTCCTGCTGCTGCGAGAATCTGCTGGTCTTCCTGTGAAAGGTTCAAAGACAATGGTGCATTTTTATTGTCATTTTCCATAAACCAATTCAATCCTAACCTTAATTTTTCTCTTTTATGCTCCAGTTTTCCGGTAAAAAGGTATCGTGAATAATTTCTGTTGGCGTAATTATACGAAATGGTAATAAAGTTCTGCTGGAAAATCGGACGGAAACTGGTAAAAGTCACTTCCCCGGTATTGTAATTAATGATATAATCCTGGTTTTCCCCTCTTTTCATCAATATTCCATCGATAAAAACCTGTTCGGAACCGGAGATCAGGGTAATGAATTGCTCGCCGTTCTTTCCTGTCAAACGGTAAGGCCCCTGGTTTCCTTCGACCCCCTGGAAACGGATCCTGTGGAATTCACTTCGTGCCACACCCATCGAAACATCGACAAATGTTTTATTTTCCTTTCCGAATTCCGTCTGGAACTCAAGGCCCATGCTTCGCCGCTGGTATTTGGCAAAATAGTTTTTAGCTTCCACTAAATCGAGATGCCCTGCTCTCAGGATGGATTTATCCTTGATATTAAGCTGCATGTAGATTTTGTCGAATTCTTCCAATGTCTGGGTATAACCGTCTGCCTGGATCGGTAAATTATGATCGGAAATACTGGCGAGAATGGTTACATCTTTAGAAAGCCTTCCCGAAATCTGCAAGTCCATTGAACTTTGTACAGACTGGCCCTGGTTGTTACCGAATGTAATCCCCCGGATAATTGATCCTTTTGAATTGAGTTCTCCCAGAAATCTTTTTTTATCGTTTCTGGCAAGCACTCCTTCATCAACAATAATACGGTTGTTGGTTTTTACAAAATCCAGGGTATCTTTTGCGAAAATATCCTGCTCAAATCTGGCGGCAAGAATACTGTCCTGATGAATGCTGTCCCTTTTAAGACTATCCTGCGGAAGGTTTGGATTCTTCCACGTGAATATCTGGGCATTACCGGAGAATAAGCCCATAAATAACAACACGAATATCAGAATGTAATTTCGCAACCCTTTGAAAATAATTCGTAAAAATACTTAAAAATACCTTACCGAAAAGGCATTACTACTATTAACAAAAAATTAACCTGATTATTGTCTTATTTTGAAAATTTGATTTATTTTTGTCGTGTAAATTATTAATAATTAAATTTTTAAATCATGAAGAAAATTTATCTTTTATCAGGAATGTTGGGTTTTGCTGTTGCATTTGGCCAGGCTGCATTACCGTATTATGATGGTTTTGCATATAGTGGTACTGCTTTGCAAACTCAAACAGGTTGGTCAGCTCTTAACTCTGGTGATGATATAGCCTTGGTTTCAGGTAATCTTTCCTATACAGGTTTACAGGCTCCCACTGGAAATAAGATTAGTTTTGCAGGTTCTGGTATTGATGCAGCTTTATCAGTAGCAGCACAAAATTCAGGAACTGTATATTATTCAATGTTAGTTAATCCTGTTTCGATGGCTGGTGTTACAGATGCAAATGGAGGTTATTTTGCAGGGCTTATTCAGGGAAGTCCTTCAGGAAATGTTTTTGGAGGTACATTATGGACAAAAAGAGTGGATGATAATAACCTGCAGTTTGGTATTGAAGTTAGATCAAATACAGGTGTATCAACGACATGGACAAGTGCTACGTACGCTACAGGACAAACATATCTTCTTGTTGTTGGATATACATTTAATACCGGAGGTACGGCAGACGATATAGTAAGTCTTTGGGTAAATCCTGTTCCAGGTACTACAACGCCTCCAGCTCCAACTATTACAGATACTAATTCTACTACTGATTTAACAAGTGTAAATAATTTTCTATTACGACAGGATAGCTCTACCGAAACACCTAGTTTAGAAATAGATGAACTTAGAATTGGAACAACTTGGGCAAGTGTTACTCCTGCTTCAGCAACTCTAGCCGTGTCAGATGTAGCTACAACCAAAGGAAATTTTGTAAGAAACTCTTTCGTAAAAAACAACGAAATCACTTTCGGAGCTGAAGCAAAAGATGTAAAAGTATACACGATGAGCGGACAGCTTGTAAAAACAGTTTCTGTAAAAGAAAACGAATCGGTAAGCGTTGCTGAACTCGCAAAAGGAAACTATATCGTAACGGGTACGGTAAACAACAAGCCGGTTTCCCAGAAAATTTTAAAAGACTAAGAAATTAGTTGTGAATAAAATATTGATCTCCGTTTCATTGGAAACGGAGATTTTTTATTTCTGATTAATAAGTATTTAAGCAAATTTTAATGTGTCATTTTTATTTCGGTGGTATCGTTTTTGTAGTTTTCACAGCAACCACAAATAAATCATCATGAAAAAAGTTTTTACTCTTATCGGGATTGTTTCCTTAATCTTTACTCAAGCTCAGATTGTAATCAGCGAAATATATGGCGGCGGCGGAAGCCCGAGTCTGGCATTAAGCCATGATTATATCATGCTTAAAAATATAGGCACTGAAACGGCTTCTTTAAATGGAGCAACCATACAGTATGGTTCCGCAGAAGGAAATTTTTCACAGTATCATATGCTTCCCAACATTGTCCTGAATCCGGGACAAAGCTATTTGATTCAGGAAGGACCCAACGTTTCCGGAAAGGTAGATCTGCCTGCTCCGGATTTTATTGCCGATGAAGTGGTAAATTTTAATGGTTCACAAAATTCTTACGGAGGGCTGGATCTTGATAACAGGGCCGGAAAGATCGCTTTAGTAAACGGACCGGTACAAGTTGAAGATTTCAAAAGCAACAATATCATTGATTTTGCCGCTTATGGAACAACGAATGCCATTCCAGTCTTCGCTTCTGCAGCCAATACCGCATTTAAGAGAATATTTGAAAACACAGGCAGCAATACTATAGAATTTGTTACCGCACCTGCATATCCTATCAATTCCTCTGTTGGAAATACTACTGTTGCTGTTGCAGTGGTAGATCCGGACTATTCCAAATTCAATTTTATTGTCAATCCTTTCCTTAAAGAAAATACAGAAGTGGTTTTCAGCAGTGAAATAGAGAATGTGAAAATTTATGATGAATTCGGTCAGGTTGTAATGCAATCGCCTATAAAGACTTCTTATGGAATGAATCTGATTGAACTGCCCAAAGGAAAATATACAGTAACCGGAATGATCAACAATTCACCGGTATCCCAGCAGATCGTTAAGGATTAAATAATATGAACTTAACAAGCTGGAAAAGAGGAGTTAGAAGTTATCATCGCTACATCATAACCAAGAGCTTTGAGTATGAAATGAGTATAATTTAGACTAAAAAGATTTATACTTAAATCCTATTATTCACGCTGTTTAAGTTAGTACCATCCTCGTCGGGCCGCATTAATAATTGAACTCAGATTAAGAATCAGCGTATATCGTATTCTTTTTCCGTAATCCTTAAATGCCGGCTCAAATCCTAAGGAAGACTGTACCGGAAGATACACTTCGAGGAAATCAGGAATAATCCTCACTTTCACGCCGCTGTCCCAGATAAATTTCGTCGATTGGTTTTTATTATCGTAAACCCCTGCATCCGCATATACATGGAAAATTTTCCATACACTGGTATCTACGTTTACGGAAGTGATCCATTTGTTGACGGTTCCGGGAATAAATGATTTAAAACCTCCGTCCGCAAGGATGAACTGCTGCGATAAAATTCCGCCGGTGGCACTTTGTCCCAATAGGTTATAGGAAAAGGAATAATCCGAAACTCTCGAGATTCCGTAGTTGAACGTATTGTTTCGGGTATTGTTCTTAATGAAATATCCAGCAAATAAACGGACGCTCAGTTTCTGCCTTGGTGCAAATTCCCACCGATAAAATCCTTCTGCCGTTACTTTATGAAAATCTTCCATCCACTGTGTACTTACACCCAGACTTTTCTCATGAATACTCTGGCTGTCGTTGTATCCATAACCTGCACTCCACAGATTATACCGGTCATAATCGTTGTTTGCAATCATTAACGGACTTAAATCCCTTTCAAAATAATTATATGAGACCCCCAGACTGCTGCTTACCGTGCTGCGAGGATTTTTCATAAAATTTAAATTGGAATAAATGGAAGCCTTCCGGTAGGCCAGATCATAATCATAGTGGAAATAAGATCCTGAAACGCCGAATGTCAGGCTTCTGATAATGCTTTCCGCAGGTAAAAACGAGTAGGCGATAGCTCCAGAACCTGTCAGTTTCCCTGTTCCCGTACTGTAAGTAGGAGTCAGGGAGTATAGAAACTTCTGATCAAAAAAAGATTGGTTTTTAAAATTAAGACCAATCAGGAATTTGTCATACGTATTGCTGAATTTAACGCGTGGATTGATATAAATCTCGTTAAATTCAGGATTCGGAATATCTTTAATCAGCTTAAGCTTGATCTTTTTGGTATTGGAAAACAAGCCTTTGGTGTAAAGATAATTGTCCCGGTAGTTGGATTCCGGGAAAATGTACTCATCATTCAGAGTTATTTTGTAAATATCAAGAGCAGGAATCGAAACGGTTTTTATTTTTTGATTCTCTTCCGTTTCAACCCAATAATCGTTTATCTGGCCATCTTTTGAAGTGGTCTGAAGTTTTACCGGAATATTGGCAGAGGTATTTTTCTGGATCTTAATCTCCAGCGAATCACCTTCTTTTCTAAACCTTTTCAGATTAAAATTTACTCTGTTTTTATGTTGGATAAATTCAGACAAATAAGAAGTTCTTTTATCTTTTTCTGCCAGTTCCTTTAAAAAATCTCTCGGATCGACTTTCTTATCCGTATTTCTCGCAATAAAATCCTGGACTAGATTTTCAAAATTCTGATACCCCATTTTATCCGCAGAATAATTGAATAAGGTACCGGTTTCAAAGCTGCTGATAGCCATATCATTAAAATTGCTCAATGCGGAAAACTTTTCATCAATTTTTTGATCCAGATTTTGAGACATGATATACTGATAGGCGAGGCCGTATCTTTCAATCAGCTTTACATCCGAAGCATGAAAAAGTTTCAGGGGCTTGATTCCGAAAATTTTTGTGTCATTTAGCATTCCCAGCAATTTGGTATAAGGATAAAACTTCTTTAAATACTGAATTTCAAGATAAGATTTCAATCCGTTTTTGAACCAGTGGAAATTCTGTTTATCTGTAATGATGCTTTCATCCAGGATTTTTTTGGAAATAATCCCAAAATAATCCATATCCGTATTTTCCGCCTGGGTAAACAGCCGGAACCTGTATTTCCAGAATGCAATATCGTTATTACCGAAAAAATCTTCCTTATTCCTGAACTTCTCGGAAATAAAAATCTTTTCAGGAAGGATACTTATTCTTTCTTTGATAAATTTTAATTGTAAAGGAAGATAAAATTCCAGGTTCTGTTTTTGTTCAGGAGTTAAATTATACCCAAATTTTACTTCTGTACGGATATCTCCGGTATTGACGGTAATGGAAGGGTATTCGTTTAGGGAAACTATAAATTCAGGATCAGCATCCAGGTAGCCATTAAACGAATTGATCTGGGTTTGTTTTAAGTTGCTTTCTACAAAGTAATTTGCCGGAATATCAAAGTTTACCGTCCAGAATGTATTGAAGCTCACCGATTCTTCGATGTCCTGGTATTCGCGGGGAGAATTATTGTCCGGATCAAAACGATCCGGAACAATAAAGAAATATTTCAAGGCAGCACCGGTAGCAGAAGTTCCGTATCCTGTAAATCGGCTATCCGGAAGCTGTATCTGATATTGCAGCTGCAGTTTTATTTTTTCTCCGGGTTTCAGGATTTCTTTTAACGGGAGAAAAAGGTTTTCTTCGGAAGTGTTGCTAACGGGAATTTCCTGGTCCGAACTTTTCACCTGCAATTGCAGAACCTTACCCAGCTGCTCCTGTTTGGCAAAATGAAGATCGGTATTCCGATCCTCCAGTTTCCGGTATACCAAAGATGTGCTGCGCCTGTTGTAAGCCGATACCCAATTTAAAAGTTTAATGGAATCCAGGTCTTTTGCAGAATGGTTGTAATAAACGATTTCTTCGTTCACATTCAGCATTTTGCTGTCTTGCGACAGTTTGGCTTCTATATAAATGCTGTCCTTCTGTGCAGAAACCTCTGCAGCACCCAAAAACAAAATAAGACAAATACTAATCCTTTTCAATTACTGTGATAAAGTATCAAATATAACTTATTTTGTATAAATTCCGTAAAGATTTTACTCCTGAATTGCTTTTTTTTCCAAAGAATTTAAATAAGCGTTCCAGCCTTCATTTTTATAGAGCATTGCTGCTGCTTCCGGGTTTTCAGCTTTGTAAATCCCTCTTCCGACAATAATAAAATCGCTATGAAGTGTTTTGAAAACATGTTCAGGCGTATTGTACTGCTGTCCTTTTCCGTCGCCGGAATCTGCCAGATTTACTCCAGGCGTAAACAACAGCATTTCGTCAGGAAGCGGATTCTGGGAAACACCTCCAATCACATTTGGATGTGAGGATGCTACTTTCAATGCTTCTTCTCTGTAAGCATTGGTTGTTAAAGCACCTTTAGAAGACATTCCGATAATCGCTACCACGCCTACATTTCGGAAGCAGTCCAGAGATTCGAACCCTCCGATTACCTGAGAGGTTACGAAATCGGCCCAATCCGTAATTTTGAATACCCCGCTAGTGAACTGAAGTTCCTGTGTATTCCCGATGTCTGCAAATTTTCGGTCTTCCATCAAAAGGAAATTATGTTTTGCAGCCAGCGCTTTTAAAGGGGTAATTGTCTTTTCATATTCAAAGTCGGAAATAATATCGATATGCGTTTTTAAAGCGATTACATGCGGACCTACTTTTTCGGCAAGATCCAACAATTCCTGAGTTGTTGTAACGTCTGCAGAAGCAATGAGATTAGATTCTTTAGCCAATGCCGTTTCCAACAGCTTTTTTGAAACGGAATGCTGGGCGTGTTCAAATTTTTCCTGATAAGAAAGTCTGGTTTTTTCTTCAAACTGGATATGGTTTCCTTTCAGGAAATCCTGGATTCTTGCTACTTCATCATCCGACAGTTCGCCGTTTTCCTTAAGGATTGAGCAGACTTCGGAAATATTAAAGAGGGTATGAACACGGTATCCTCTGCTTTCAAGAAGTTCTTTTCCACCTTGTTCCCGATCCAGAACCACGACAATATCAGCTACTTTGATATCCTCCTGCTCAACTTCAGCAATCGTTTCGATCAGAGATTTTCCGGAAGTAATCACGTCTTCTACCAACAGGCAGTTCTGTCCCTTCTGGTAAATTCCTTCGATCAGTTTTTTGGTGCCGTAATTTTTGGCTTCTTTTCTTTTAATAATTAACGGAATATAGCTTTGTAAAGACATCGCTGTAGCCATCGGAAGCGCAGCATAAGGAACTCCGCAGATCAGGTCGAAATTATCCAGCGGAAGCATATCCAGCAGGTAATTGGCAAGATTTTTCAAAATCTTAGGATCTGATGCGAGTGGTCTTAAGTCTACATAAAAAGGGCTTTCAATACCGCTTTTTAAAGTGAATCTTCCGAATTTGATGATGCCTAGTTTATAGCATTCTAAAAAGAATTCTTTTTTACTTTCCATTATTTTTTATTAGATGTTTGCAAATTTAAGGATTTGAGATGAAAAGGGGAAGAAGGTCGATGGTCAATTTTGCTTCGTCTCTGAATGGTCAATTCTATTGTACGAAAAAACCATCCCTGAAAGATGGTTTATTACTTATTCAACAATTTCGGCGTCGATAATCTTCGCACCGCCTGAATTATATTTTCGATCGGCTTCCCAAAGCAGGAATTTATCTACTTCCCGGATCAGTTTCGGGATGGCCAGCGATAATACGGCAAGATCATCCAACACCCCGATTACAGGAACTGCCACTTCCGGCAGCAGGTCAATAGGGGAGATGATGTACAAAAGTCCCAGCAAAGGCAGGATGATATCAAGCGAGCGCATCGGATATTCTCCTCTTCTCCACATCTTCACCATTCTGAAAATATCGGGGATCTTCTGTACGAAACCTTTATGGCTGATGGCTTCTTTTGCCAGGTTTAATTTAGAATACTTCATTCTGTGTTTGGCTTTAAATAATTTTTTAACCCTGAAGATTTCGCAAATTCTGTACCAACGAATTGCAAATTTTAGTTAAAATTATTTAATAATATTATCGATAAACTGGTGCGTAGATTCTGTATTCCAGTCTCTTGAAGCATCTTCCTTGATGAGGATTCTGCCGTCTTTGTCGAGCAGATACGTTGTAGGAAAGACTTTCGGGAGAATCTTTTCGGAGATCGGGCTCTGGGCAATATAAACGGGAACGTTGTAATTGTTTTCCTTTAAAAATTTTCTTACAGCCTCTTCCTGATCATTCATGGCGATCAGCACAAAGCTTACGTGATCTTTTCGGGTGTCGTACAGCTTCTGGATAGAAGGCCATTCTTTACGGCACGGCGGGCACCAAGTTCCCCAGAAGTTCAGAAAAACTGCTTTCCCTTTAAATGTTTTAAGGTTGGTGCTTGGAACATTGATTCCCTGAAGCTCGATATCGTAATCCTCGTCTCCGATATGAACGGCATTTTCAATAGCTGCGATCGGGAAAAAAGTGTCCTGAAGCTTTTCCTTCACTCCCGGTACAAAAGCTATCACCGCGATTAGGGCAATAAGTATGATATAAATGATATTTTTTTTCATTTTTTACGCTTGATGATATTTTTAAATATAACCTTATTGATTTTCAGTATAACTTCTGTTGAAAATGCAAAGGTAATTCAGGACAAGGTACTGAAATTATAGCAGTTCCAGGATTTCCTGAACGGCATCTTTTCCTCTGTTCTTAGCATAATATAGCTGCAGGTCATTGTAAAACTGATCTCTCGGATAGTTTTCGGGGTCTGCTTTAAATTTTGCCAGCAGCTCTCTTCCATATTTCGGACGTGGCCCCCAGGAATTTTTCACACTGAAATCATTGTTCAGGATTACCACTTTCGGAATCGATTCGGTACCGTTGGTGAGAAATTGGCTGATCAGGCTTTTATCGCTGTCTCTTAGGAAAATTCTGACTTCATTTCTCCCTTCAAAAAATTTAACCAGGGCCGGAACGGTCGAGCTTGCATCACCACACCAAACCTCGGAAATAATGAGGATTTTTCCATCAAAGTTTTTACCTTCCAGCTCTTTCAGTTGTTCTTCATCGGCAACATACTTTTTTAAAGTCCTATCGATCCGCTGAAGGCCAAGCTCGTAATAATGCTTATAATCGATTTCCTGCTGATCGGCAGGATTTTCCAGTCTCTGTTTTCCTATCTGCACATACTCTTCGAAAGAGACTGCTTTATCCCAGTAATTTTCCATTACTAACAATATTTATGTTTAAAAATTATTGATATTTCTTGTTTTATTGATCAAAAATAAATCGGCCAGCACAAAAGCCGCTAAGCTTTCCACTACCGGAACGGCTCTTGGAAGAACACAAGGATCATGACGGCCTTTTCCCTCTACAATTACACGGTTTCCTTCTTTGTCAATACTTTCCTGAGGTCTTAAAATGGTGGCCACCGGTTTGAAAGCGACCCGGAAATAAATATCCATCCCGTTGGAAATTCCTCCCTGAATTCCCCCGGAAAGATTGGATTTTGTAGTGAAATCTTCATTGAATAGATCGTTGTGTTCCTTGCCGGTCATTTTTGCCCCACAGAACCCGCTCCCGTATTCGAAGCCTTTTGCCGCGTTGATGTTGAGCATAGCCTTGCCGAGTTCTGCCTGGAGCTTTGAAAAAACCGGTTCGCCAATTCCCACCGGAACATTTTTAATAACACAAGTGATCGTTCCGCCAATCGTATTGCCTTCTTTTTTGATCTCTTTGATCCGTTCAATCATTTTTTCGGCCGTTTCCGCATCCGGGCAACGGACTTCATTGCTTTCCGTTTGCGAGAAATCCAATGCCTGGTAAGGTTTTTCACAGAAAATGTCGCCTACCGAAGAAACGTAGGCATTGATTTCGATATCTGAAAGCAGCTGTTTGGCCAGAGCTCCTGCAACGACCCAGTTTATTGTCTCCCGGGCAGAAGATTTTCCACCGCCGCGATAATCTCTCAGTCCGAATTTCTGGTCATAGGTAAAATCGGCATGGCTGGGACGGTACGAATTAGCGATATGATCATAATCTTTCGATTTCTGATTTTCATTTTCAATGATAAAGCCAATTGGGGTTCCCGTTGTTTTTCCGTCGAAAATCCCCGACAGGAATTTTACCGTATCGCTTTCTTTTCTTTGGGTAACAATAGCAGACTGCCCCGGCTTTCTGCGATCCAGTTCATATTGGATTTTATCGAGATCAACCGTTAAACCTGCCGGAAAATTATTAATGATTCCACCGTAAGCCAGACCATGGCTTTCTCCGAATGTTGTAAGGCTGAGAAGATTACCTAGAGTATTTAACATGATACAAATTTAAGGCTTTTTATCCAGATGGAAATAGGATAAAATTCAGTTCTGTTGATAAGAACAGTTGATAGAATTGATGATATGCAGCGCGGATTTTCTTTCTTCAGGATTTAATTTTTTCCAGATAAATCCTTTCTTCACATTTTGCGGGTCGCGCATCTGTGGAAAAATTCCGGCTTTTACATCATCGGAAATATAGCTTTCGGAAATAGCAGGCAGCTCCGTATCAAAGTTGAAAGGATATTTTTTAGAAACATTAAATTTTAAATTCCCCAGTCTGTAAGAAGCGTAATTATTATAATGATAAGTTGAAGGTCGATACAGTTGTTCCACTTCAAATTTACCCATAAAACTTCCTGGCCTGAAGCTTGGCAGATACATCTGAAGAATGCCTGGTAAAGTGATACTGCCAATGAACATCAGACTTAAGACAGAAAATACAGCGATCGATTTTTTCCGGTTAAAATAATCCATAAAAATCACAAAAAAGATTACAAAGAATACATCAATGAAAAACCTATATTGAGCAGAGAAAAGAAGGACAAGAATACTTTTAACCACTACTGAAATACAGATCAGGCTGATAATTCTGTTTTTTTTAATGATACTGAAAATGACAAAAATTAGAATGCTAAAGATAAAAAGAAGGTGTATCTTTGATTTTATGCCTTCTAAAAAAAGCCAGTTTTTAACATAGTCAAATAACGAAAACCTTTGAATCTCTTCATACGAATACTGCATATCATAAGTTTTCTGAATGGCAAAACGGGAGGATATTTTCAGGACTTCCGGATTGGGTTTCCAGCTTACATTCAAATCTCCGAGAGCCAGCGGAAAAACCGGATAGCCGAAGGTCCAGATATTTTTTATAAAGAATAAAAGCGCAATAAAGATACCGGGAATAAAGTTTGTCAATCTTGATTTAATGATAAGAATCGAGTAGAGGAAGCTCAGCAACGGCAGCCAGATCATTGTTGGTTTTATGGCAAAAACAAACACCGAAAAGGCGAATAGGATCATTGTATTTCCGTTTCTTTTCAAGATCTGATGTAAAATAATTAATGAAAAAACAATTACTGGCAGATCAGGACTCGGGGATTGCGAAAACAAAAATAAAACCGGAACAAAGCACAACTGCAGCCAGTTTTTATTTTCCACAATGTACAAAGCGTAAACAACCAGTAAAATGGCATTGATTCTTAAAAACGGATCGGAAAAATTTGAAAACCCTGCCTGAAAGATATGCCATACCGACATTTGCCCCAAGGTCAGATCCAAGTTAGAAATCCCTTTTACCAAACCAAACTCAGTAAGCCATTTTATTGTAGGAACATAATATCCAAAATGGTCTAAGATATAAGGGTAAAAAGATCCGCAGAATAGAATCATCCCGGTAATTATACCGATCAGCAGCACTTCTTTTTTCGGAAAGGCTGAAAACGCTCTGTATAACCTGTTCCGGAAAAAATAAGCTAGTCCAACCGCAATTGTAGGTAGTTCTACATAAATAGTTAAAGGAATAAAGAAAGACAATACCGTCCACAATACACTGATTCCTAAAATTCCGGATAAAATTTTTCCGGAAATTCCATTGGCTATTTTTCCGGAAAAGCTTTCCATCATTTTTCCTGCTCCCATGAAGACAGGAAGCAGAAGGATTGTGGAAAGGAGGAGTAAGATCATAAAAAAAGATTGCCTAAAAATAAGCAATCTTTCTATTATATTGTTGTAAAAATATTATCTAGGCTGAACCCTTCCGCTTTTTCTATCCTGCGCTCTACCCAGTGTATAACCGGTTGCACCACCGATTACCCCACCGATTGCAGCACCTGCTCCCGGGCTTTTCTTGTTAACGATAGCCCCTAAAGCGGCACCCCCTACAGCACCAATAATAGTACCTTTAGCAGCTTCACTCATCCCTTTCTTTTTAGCAGTTGTCTGGGAAGAAGTTCCGTTGCTGGCATAGCTACCATTGCTGGAACTACTGCTGGATCGGTCTCTGTATATCGTACGGGTTTCTCTGATTACCTGAGGTCTGGCACTAGCTGCAGCAGCGGCTTTTGCCTGTTGCATTTCAGCAATACTATCTGCTTTCTTCTGTGCTTCATAAGCCATTTTCTCTTTTTCAATGGCTAACTTTTGCTTCTCTATTTCCAACTGTCTCATCTGAAACTCCATTTTCTGTTGTTCCAACGATTGTTGTTCAGCGATCTGGTCATCTTTTTTACAGGCGGTCAGTAAAAAAACCGACATCAGACCTGTTAACACTATATTTCTCATAATTCAAATTTTTATAAGGTAAGGATGTTAAGCCAACCTGACTTTGATCTTATACTGTTTTCAATTATGAAGCCAAAGTTCGTTAAGCAATGTTAAAAGTGTTGAAAGTGCGGAAAAATTCTCTGGAATTTTAAAAGCTTGATTTGTATAAACCCTTTATTTGATAAAGTTTAAAAAAGATAGACATGAAATTAAAAATATAAACATTTATTAATTTTCCCTGTGTATTGAATTAATATGAATTGGTTATTTTTGTAGTACCTAAATTACAGTATTATGAAAAATTCATTTGTAAAAGTCTTTCTAATAGCAGGGGTGATGATTGTCGGAAGTTCTTTTTCCGCCGGTGAAAACGATCCTCAGAGAAAAGATGAAGTTTCGAAAGAGGTTTCAAAAGCGAAAACGTACAAAATCCGTTACGGTCTTTTGGGACAAAACGGAACCAAAACGTTGTCCGGCAGTTATGATGTGGGAAGCTTTATTGCTACCAATACGGTAACCGGACAAAGTTATGATACGTACTATGGCGGCGGTTTTCAGACCCTGCCCGCTTATTTTGATGATCTTCCTGCCGGAAATTACACGTTTAGTGCAATGCAGGGCCAGGGCGGCTGGGCAGGATACGGTTCTGTAACTTCAGAAGTTTCGGATGCCCAAGTGGATTCGGATGGCTATGTCACGATTTATATCCCGGTTTCCTGGGAAGAATAAAAGAAAATCTCACTGGAAACAGTGAGATTTTTTTATACCTAATTTGTATATACATGAAATCATAGAAATCAAAAGTTATCTATGAGTAACATTATTGATTTTAGGATTCTAAGCTCTACATCAATATTGTTGTTGACTCTGTATAATAGTAACGGTTCATAACTAGTATGTTATTATCTTTTATTAATTCCTTCTTTTAATATTAATTTATAGTTAAAAAACTGAAATTCTGAGGGATATGTAAAATTTTGATTTTTATTTAATTTTAATGCTTACTATTTTGCTTATCTCATTAATGCTTGTTATCTTTGGCCTTTCTGTCATCTTGCAGAGAAGAAGTTACAGAACTGGTTTTTATATTACAGTAATCATCCATAATGGAAGAAATATTGTAAGACCAAAATATAGTAGCATATGTTACTGACAAGCTCTGTTCAGTGCACTCTGAATAGATTTTTTTCATCATTTGTGTTTTTACGGCCTCCTGAAAGGGAGGCTATTTTATTTAAAATCTTTTTATACGGAATATGACTCCGCTCATAGAATCCCTGTTTTTTTAAGCATAATTTTGATTTAATATTAAACATCAAAAATTATTATATGAAAAAAGTAATGCTATTAATGCTGGGATTAAGTCTTTTTGCGGTAAGCTGTAAAAAGCAGGAAACACAGAATGAAAACAATGCGGTTACGGATTCTGTAGGTACATCGGGAACAACATCCGATACTTCAGGTACGGGAACTATGTCTACGGATTCTACAGGCACCGCTGGTGACAGCGCAATGAATCAGGGGAACACTCAGAATAACCAGAGAAGTACTACTACAAACCAGACGAACGGATCAAACGGTACACAGTCTAACGGAGGAACCAGAACTGATTCTGCCAGATAAGGATAAGATACTTTTTCCAACCCATATACCTTTTAAAAAAGAGGCGGTCTTCATAGACTGCCTCTTTGTTTTATATAAAATGTGTAGGTTTTAAATAGTGGTTCTTATCCTGTAAGGCGCATTTGAAACTCCAGTAACTTAATTTAACACGCTTAATAATACTGGAAAGCTGTTTTTATTTTGTTCATTAACCTGTAAGGTATTTTTGTCTGGTAGTTGAGAAGACTGTAAATATCCTGTGCATTAGTATAAGCTACCGGAACAGGCTTTCCATCAATTACGGTAATTTTTCTCCGTTGCATGGTCTCATGAATAACCCGCGCAAAAGACTCTTTTGCGCTCTGCTTGGCACTGTGCTGAGAAATTCCGTTGGAATGAAGCCGGTATTTATAAAAAACTTCATCTACAAATTTCGCATCACCAAACTCCAGAAGCTTCAGGTACAGATCCTGGTCGACAGCATTTTTGAGGGTAGGATTAATTCCGGAGGTCTTCAGGTAAGTCTCTCTTTTAAAAACAAAAAATGCATGAATTTGAATGGGAATATTGAAAAAATATTTATTGTTATGAATCTGCTTTATTTTCGAAAAAACCTCTTTCGGATTAAGATTTTCATCACAGAAAATTAGTTTGGAGTACGTCGCAATGATTTTACTGCTTTTCTTGAACTCGTCAAGCAAGCATTCAACAGCATAGCTGAAAATTGCATCATCGGGATCCAGAAAAGCACAGAATTCTCCGGTTGCCAGATCCAGGCACTTTCTTTTGGTATATCCGCATCCTTTGTTTTGTGTATTTTGATAAAATTTAAAGCGCTCATCGCCATCGATAAACTTTTTAATGAGCTCTACCGAATTGTCAGTTGAGCAGTCATCTACAATAATTACTTCCCAGTTGTCGTAGCTCTGTGAAATAATAGAATCATAACAATCCTTGAAATATCTTCCATTGTTATAATTGGCAATAAGTATAGATATTTTATTCACCTTAATTGGATTTATCATTGGAAGCAAAAGTACTTAACATAATATTTAAAGAAGATGATCTAAATCAATCTTTTTATATGAAATAAAATGTATCTTATAAAAATACTTCTATGGGTTTAATTTTAGATATTTATTGGAAATAAAAAATTATGAAGTTTAAATACAGGATTTTGTGAAAGTCTATTTACGATCTGTATTATTGAAATTCCATTTATAAATTAGAAGAAATTCTAAATATTTTAATAAAAATTTTACGTTATGATCTCAATCATAAGCATATAGTAAACGAGCTTATTACTTTTACGACATGGATTAATAATAATTGATTCAATAAAATTTTTTTCATCATTTGTGTTTTTTTTGGTCTCCTTTGCAAAAAGGAGACCTTATTTTTTGTCTTGAATTAATTGATTATTTCAACTGCAATTAAAAAAGAGGAGTATCGGCGATCAAATAAAGAAATAGATAATAATCGGTTTTATATAAATTGTAAAGAAAGCAATAAAACAGCTGAATCAACGTTTTGTTTTACACATGCACTTATATATTTGTTTTTCAATAGATGCACTATTGGATTTAATATAATTTCTTTAAAAAATTATAGCGATTTATGCTATAAAATATCAAAAAACGAATTAGATTTGCAAGGATTAATATTAAATGATAACTTATGAAGAAACTTTCTACTTATTTAGTACTTCTTCTGTGTTTGTTAAATCTGGGCGCCATTCCTGACGCCTATGGGCAGACACCTGCTCCGTTACCTTATTCGCAGAACTTTAATACGGCAAATGACTTGACGTTACTCAACGGAAGTCAGACGAATAAATGGTTCTACGGTGCTGTAACGGGAAATACGGGCAGCTCCCTTTACATTTCAAACACAAACGGAACCACGAATGCTTATTCAACCAGTACAACCAGTGTTGTGCAGGCATACCGGGATCTGGCCATTCCTACGGGAGCTTCCGTAGCCAACTTTTCATTCGACTGGAAAGGGGTAGGGGAATCCGGATGGGATTACCTGAGGGTATGGATGGTTCCTGCAACCTTTACTCCTACACCGGGAACGCAGATTACTGCAGGCAGTGGAAGAATTCAGGTGGGAACCGAATTTACAAACCAGGCAAGCTGGCAAACGTACAGCACCATCAGCTTAAACATCAGCTCTTTTGCAGGAACTACTATGCGTCTTGTATTTGAGTGGAGAAATGATGATCTTTTCGGGACACAGCCACCGATTGCTATTGATAACATCAACGTAAGCGTACCAAGCTGTTTCCCTCCATCTGCCCCTACAACAGGCAGCATTACGACCAACAGTGCAGTTTTATCGTGGACTGCTCCCGGGACTGCTCCCGCTAACGGATATGAGTATTATATAAGTACCAATCCTACAGCACCTACCGCAGCCACCACGGGTGTAGCCAATGCCGGAACAAGTGTTACCGTTGCATTAGCTTCAAGCACTACCTATTATTGGTGGGTACGTTCCATTTGTGGAGCAGCCAATAAAAGTGTCTGGATCGCGGCATCAAGTTTTTCAACACTTCAGGTACCTACTACTATTCCTTATACACAAAGCTTCTCAACTGGAAATGACCTTCAGCTGACGAGTTCCGGACAGCCAAACATTTGGTTCTACGGTTC
Organism: Chryseobacterium sp. SORGH_AS_0447; assembly: GCF_030818695.1. Classification (NCBI taxonomy): domain Bacteria; kingdom Pseudomonadati; phylum Bacteroidota; class Flavobacteriia; order Flavobacteriales; family Weeksellaceae; genus Chryseobacterium; species Chryseobacterium sp. SORGH_AS_0447. The sequence goes on from NZ_JAUTAR010000001.1 coordinate 1,265,118, forward strand.
TGTAACAGGAAATCCGGCCAACTCATTGTATATTACAAATGACAATGGGGTTTCTAATGCATATAACACTTCAGCTACCAGCGTAGTACATGCCTTTAGAGATCTTATTGTTCCTGCAGGAACTACTAATGCTACTTTATCATTCGACTGGAGGGGCATGGGAGAATCCAGCTTTGACTATATAAGAGTATGGCTTGTTCCAATGTCTTATACGCCGGTTGCCGGAACACAGATTACAACAGGAGGAGGAAGAATCCAGATCGGATCCGACTTTAATCAACAAAGCACCTGGCAGAACTATTTCAATACCCTGGTAAACCTGAGCACTTTTGCCGGTCAGCAGGTACGTTTGGTTTTCGAATGGAGAAATGACAGTATTATCGGAACACAGCCTGCCGGAGCGATTGACAATATCAATTTAAGCATCCCGACGTGCCAGGTTCCTACCAATATCGCAATCAACACTGTAGGAAGCACTACGGCAACAGTTACATGGACTGCTGCGGTACCGACTCCGGTGGGTGGATATCAGTATTACCTGTCTACAACTAACGTAGCACCAACTTCAGCTACAACGCCAACAGGTTCATCCGCAGGAACAACGCTTAACTTAACTTCTCTGACGCCTAATACAACTTATTATATCTGGATCCGTTCCGTATGTGTAGGGTCAGACAGAAGCTTCTGGGCAGCGGGTCCTAGTTTTACGACCACTCAGATTCCTGCTACTATTCCTTATATCCAGCCTTTCACTACAGGAAGTGATTTAGGATATACCAACGGTACCCAGGTAAACAAATGGACTTACGGAAGTGCTACCGGAAATACCGGAAATTCACTTTATATTTCCAATACCAACGGAACAACCAATGCCTACAGCATTACCTCATCAAGTGTTGTGCATGCTTACAGAGACATTATTGTACCGGCAGGAACTACTACGGCTATTTTCTCTTTTGACTGGAAAGGAGTTGGAGAATCGAGCTGGGATTATTTGAGAGTATGGCTGGTACCAACAACCTTTATGCCTGTTTCCGGAACGCAGATCACTGCAGGTACAGGAAGAATTCAGGTGGGTGCAAACTACAATCAACAGACGACATGGCAGAATGTCTTTAATCCAACGCTGAATATTTCAAGCTTTGCAGGCACAACAATGCGTTTGGTATTTGAATGGAGAAACGATTCAAGCGGTGGTACACAGCCTCCGATTGCGATTGATAATATTAATTTACGTATCTGTAACAATGCGACGCCAACCGTTACATTAGGAACGCCTACCCACAACTCAATTGTGTTAACGTGGAACCAAGATATCGGTGGTGCTACTTATACGATAAGATACAGACCGGTTAATTCTTCAACTTGGCAGACGGTAAATGTGGCAGCAGCGGCTTATCCGGCAACTACGAATACGACGACACTGACCAACCTTTTATCAGCTACTCAGTACGAAGTGGAGGTTGCAGCGATATGTAATACGAATACGGGAGTATATTCCCACAGTACATTTACAACGCGATGTGATCCGACACCTCCGAATGTAACGGTAAGTAATATTACGACTACATCGGCATTGATTACATGGTCTCCGCTTGCAGCAAGCTCTCATTATTTCTTAAGATACAGAATCGTAGGAAGCGGTAATGCGGGATGGAGTGCAAATATTGCTTTACCACTTGCTCCTGCCAATACTTATCCGCTTACAGGACTAAGTGTATTTACAAAGTATGAAGTTCAGATCGCCAATATGTGTGACAATGAGAATACATTGAACCCATGGTCTAACCCTAAAGTATTTACAACGGAAAGAACTTGTGAAATTGCTCCTCCTGGATTAACCATTACGAATCTCACCACCACTACCGCACAGGTAACATGGGATCCGTTCCCAAGTGCCACTTATATCTTACGATACAGAAAAGTAGGTATTCCGAGCTGGACAACGGTAACTTCCAATACCAATACCATTACCTTAACCGGTCTGTTGGAATTGACACAATATGAAATGCAGGTAGCAAACGTTTGTAGCGGAACTCCTGGTAACTATACACTTCCGTATCTGTTTACAACACCAACGGTAGTATATTGCCAGATGCAGGCGACAACGGCAAGCACGAATTACATTTCAAAGGTTACTGTTACTCCTAATGGTAAACCGGTAAAGACGAACCCGTCGTTAGCATCAAACTATACCGATTACACCGGAGTGACGAATACATTTATCGAATTGATCCAGGGATCTTCGGATAATAAGATCAGCATCGATAAAACTGCTTCAGGAAATGCTGGGGTAGCTGTCTGGATTGACTTCAACAGAAACGGATACTTCGATATCAACGAAAGGATCCTTGTTTCCGGACCGAATACGGACCAAACGGTAAGCGGAACATTTACAGTGCCTGCGGATGCTTTTGTCAGCCTGACAGACTATAAATATGTAGTGATGAGAGTGGCGATGTCAAAAGATGCCATCCCTGTAAACTGTACCAACTTCCCGAATGGTGAGGTTGAGGATTACACAGTAAGAATTTCGAAACTTCCGGTACCTAATCCTGTAAATCAGACGGATATCTTAATCTATCCTAATCCGGTAAGAACTGTATTAAATGTGAAAAACATCAGTCCGAGAGCCAATTATAAAATCTATAATTCTACTGGGCAGCTTGTTTCATCAGGAATCATTCTGAATAACAAGATTGATGTTCATGTATTAATCAACGGAATTTATGTAATAGATATCGAAGACGTAAAAGGTACTGTACAGAAAAAGTTTATCAAAGAATAAAAATAAATTGATAATAATAAAGGATAAGCTCTCAGAAATGAGAGCTTATTTTTTTAACATTTTTTAAATGATTGTTTAGTTTTTTACATATTTATAAATTACTGCAAATCCCTATAAGATCAGATAGTTCCGCTTCTTATCATCAGTTAAACTATTTTTAATCTATAATAAAGTTATGTTAATTGATAAAATTTATGTTATGTATAGATGTATTTAAGATGAACATTTCATACATTTGCAGTCACTCATGTTTAATTTGAGTTTTCATGGTTATTAGTTTTTTAATCCCTGTAGCAATACGGGGATTTTTTTATTGTAAAAGTTTCCTTGAAAACCAGACGGAATCTTTTATCAGTTCTTGTTTTTTGGAAAAAGAAATACTCTGAATCTCGCATTGCTGCTATAGTTTTTACAGCTGTCATCCATAAAAAGAGAGGGATTCTTTTTAAATTCCTCCATATAATTCCTGCCTTCTTCTTCCAGTGCAGGAATTATAATATAATCATAAAGAGTCTTGGTAAACTCACTGGAATTTTTCAAAATATTTTTCTTCTGTTTAATTGCTTCGTTGAACGTCATGGTATGTAATTAGTTGATGCAAATTTAATCAATATTGTGTGAAAAATAAAATTTTTAATAGAGATTGTAATCATAAAATCGGAAAATAAGAAATCAATATATTTGCAGCGATTCTCATGTTTATTGAGTTTTCATGGTTATTAGTTTTTAATCCTCATAGAAATATGGGGATTTTTTCGTTGTGATTTTGATCATAAAATCTCTATATAATGATTTATATATTTACAGTAGCAATAACACAATATTTATTCTCAGTAAGTTTGCCTCTCGTTACGAGAGGTTTTTTTTATGACTTCAGTCATATCGTAAGCAGAATGTTTCGGAGTAGCTTTACCGAAATTAATTTCCATTCGTTTTTAAACAGTTTAAACTTCTCAGAATACTGGGAAGTTTTTTGATGAATATCGCCTTGTAATCTTTTATGAGATATTAAAAATCGCTTTCTTTGTGAAAAATTAATTAACAATGAAAGATAAAATTACAGCGGCACTTTTTGCTTTATTCCTGGGAGGATTCGGTATTCATAAATTTTATCTGAACAGGCCGGTTCAGGGAATCATCTATCTTTTGTTTTTCTGGACGTTTATTCCGGCACTGATCGCTTTTGTCGAAGGGATTATTTACTTAACCATGGATGAGACAACATTTAGCATAAAATATAACGACGGCCGTGTGAAACCAGTATCCTTTAATAGCTATACGAATGTCGATGAACTTGAGAAGCTGGCCAGACTCAGAAATACGGGTGCCATTTCTGAAGCCGAATACAATACTTTAAAGGAAAGGCTGTTTAATTTGTAAAGCAGTAAATGATATTACGATATAAAATAAAGTTTCATCAGGTTTAGATCATACCCGAAAAGTTATATTAGAAGATTGACGGCTTCCGCCATTTAAATAAAAAATTAAGATATATTGGTACGTTCTTTGAATCTACAAAATCATTTAATCACCACTATATCTTTCAAATTACTCCCTGGCTTCGGCCGGGGATGTTTTTTTTATCTTACTTTTCATCTTTTATATGTGGTTCTTTGTAAGATTGTAGTGATTTAATTATTAAGAATTTAGAATGTCGTTATAATTTAGTTGTAATTATTATAAACAAAAAACCCTAAAGCACTGTAAATAAGTGGATTAGGGCTTTTTAAGAGGTACCTAGCGGATTCGAACCGCTGTAGATGGTGTTGCAGACCACTGCCTAGCCGCTCGGCCAAAGTACCATTTACCATTTTTGAGGTGTGCAAATATACTAAAATTTAGTTTTCAACAAAAGTTTTTAGGCAAATTCTTTCGTGCCTATGCTTTCTATATCGCTTTTTGTCTGTCTTTCAGCTTCATAATTTTTAATTATTTTATATTCCGTCTAAAATCAATCGCAGAGTCGCGTTCGTATCAATAACAGCGGTAATACCGTACGGGTTCATAAGGATCTGGCCAGGCTTTAAGTTAAAGACTTTTCCGGTCATTTTTAATCCTTTGTAGTATTCTTTATTAAAAGCTTCTTCGATGCTTTTTTTCGAGCTGTTTTCCAATTCCTGTGTCGGGATTCCGTATTCGTCTTCGATCATCTTTACGATACGGCCTTTGAAAAGCAGGGTTGCCGTTTTTTGCAGGAAATTGGCGGTCCGCAGATTGAATTTGGTATTCGACAGCACGATTTTCTTTTTGGTCTCATCATAAACGGGAATTCCGGAAATAAAAGCTTTCCCTTTTACATAGCCTTCCGTTTCCGCTTCGATCATTACTCTATCGTCTACGCCGTACACTTTGATGTCTTTGATTTTTACGGAAGAACCTCTGAGGTCGTATTCTTTATTTAAAAACATGTTCCGTGCAATTTCCGTTGCTTCTGAAAATGGAATATTTGCCGTTGTCTGAAGCAGGAATTTATCAGTTAAGGCAGGAACGAAATTAAAATCAGCAGCCGTTTTTACAAGCGGGGAAGAAGGCGGCTTGTTTCCGGTAAAGGTTTCGGAATAGACGTCAATTCCCAGATTGGTATTGATCTGATTGCCGTAAAATTTCAAGGGCGTGATATTCACTTTAATTGGCGTAACCTTCAGCCAGGTATTGTATTGCTCCGAAATATTGAACGGATTTGAAAACGCATTCCAGGCCAATACCGCATATTGCTGGAAATTAAGCTGAGTGGCCAGCTGCTGGTCGATCGTTTTGCTGAATTTCTGCTGCTGCTCGATCAGGCTTTTTTCCACCAGGCCCGTAATCGGAATCTTGATCCTGCCGAAATCAAGGACGGGCTTTACCACCCACCGGAATCCATTGGGTTCGGTAGTGGTCTTTACGGTCCAGTTATTTTGGAAATTAATCGTTGTACTGAAAGACATTACCGTTTCAAACTCCGTATTCTGATAGGTGTAAATGCCTAATGTGCCGATGCCCTTTTCTGCCCATATTTTTAACGGGACCTCAATCAGGAGATTCTGGCTGGTTCCGCCGACAAGACGGATCGGGCGGGTCTTCCAGACTTTCACCTTAAACTGATCATTGTTGTTATCGGTATAAGAATCGTCCTGGTAAATAAGATCTTTCACCGAGGCATTGATCAGATTGCTGATTTCCGCTAATGGAATTGTTACAGGCATCGTAATGCTCGATTTTACTTTCGGGAAATTGTAATGCACCACCGGGTTATCAGCGACGGTCTGTGCCGATGCATTGATAAAAAGGATCAGAAGGAGTAGCTTGATGATTTTCAAAAGGGATAATTTTAAAGATGAAACGGAGGAAAGCTTAATTTTGAGGTTTAAAACTCTGTTCTAGTTCGATGCTCGCCCCACGCATTTCACCTTTCATCGGAGGAGCGGTTTTGGTGATCTTTAATTTGATATAATCGATCTGCGGAAATTTTTTGTGCAGGGCAGCAATAATTCTTCCTGCCACATGTTCCAGCAGTTTGGATTTAATCTTCATTTCGTCATGAATAATATCATTGATGTCCGCATAGCTGATGGTATCATTCAGGTCATCAGATTCGGCGGCTTTCCATAAGTCTGTATGAAGTTCCGTATTCAGAATATAATAGGTGCCGATGGTATTCTCTTCCGGCAAAACCCCGTGATAGGCGTATACTTTTATATCTTCAAGATAAATCTTGCTCATTGCTGTTTCGTTTTATTAAGCAAAAATCGTTTTAATTCTTCAAAATCAGACTGCATCTCAGTACTTTTTTTGTCTTTTTTCATTAATTCTTCCAGCGATTCCGGAATGTCGGTTTTGATTTTTACTGCTTTTTCGATGGCTTCAGGAAATTTCACAGGATGGGCTGTTCCCAGGATAAAACCTTTCCTGCCCGGATTTTCTTCTAAGTATTGTTCCAGGGCGGTATAGGCGACTGCACTATGTGGTTCGAGCAGGTAATGGTATTTTTCGTAGACTTCTTTTATGGTCTCCAAAGTTTTTTTGTCATCAACAGAATACCCAGAAACGGCACCTTTTATTTTTTCAAACCGGTTTTCAAAAAGTTCGGAGACCCTTACAAAGTTGCTCGGATTTCCCACGTCCATCGCATTGGAAAGCGTTGGTACCGTTTCTTTCTGAACCAGTTCCCGGATTTCTAAATACCTCGGAATACTGTCGTTTTTATTGCAGGCCGCGATAAAATGTTTGGCAGGCAAACCTCTTAAATGGGCAAGGATTCCGGCACAGATATTCCCGAAATTTCCACTGGGAACACAGATTACAGGCGGCTCCTTTTCTGTTCTCTGCCACTGTTTCAATGCGAGCAGATAATAAATTTGCTGAGGAAGCCACCTCGCCACATTAATGGAATTGGCAGAGGTCAGAAATACATTTGAAGTAATTTCCTGATCCGAAAAGGCCTGTTTTACCAGACTTTGACAGTCGTCGAAGCTGCCGTTGATTTCCAGTGCAGAAATATTTTCACCAAGCGCTGTGAGCTGCTTTTCCTGAACCGGGCTTACCTTGTTTTTCGGGTATAAAATCACGACATTTATTCCCGGTGTTTTATAGAACCCATGTGCCACTGCGCCTCCGGTATCTCCTGAAGTGGCTACCAGAACCGTAACTTTCTTATCCTGATCTTTCAGAAAATAAGATAGGCAGCCGCTCATGAATCTTGCACCGATGTCCTTAAAGGCTAATGTCGGCCCGTGAAATAGCTCCAAGGAATAGATATGTTCATTAATTTTTTTTAAAGGAATTTCAAAGCTGACGGTTTCTGAGACAATTGCTTTTAAAATATCCGCCGGAATTTCATCTCCTACAAAATCTTTCATGCATTGGAAGGCAATTTCTTCATCGGAAAGCTGGTGCAGGTTTTCGATCAGCTGCCGGTCTAACGGTGGAATAGATTCAGGGAAAAACAATCCTTTCTCTTTTCCCTGGCCTTTAACGGTTGCGGTACGGAAATCAACGATTTCCTCTTTATCTTTTAAATTATAGTAATTCATTCTGTTCGGTTTTAATCAATGACAGTAATTCCTGAAGGATTTATTTTTGAAACATAGACCAGGCTGTCGATTCCGGTTTCATTGTACACGGTCTGCATTATTTCTGCAATGTCCTTTGAAATCTTTTCGGTTTCAGACAGCATAAACAGGGAAGGGCCTGAGCCTGAAATGCCCCCGCCCAGGGCTCCTGCTTCCATGCTTTTTTCTTTTATTTCATTAAATTTCGGAATGAGAATGCTTCTGACGGGTTCGATGATTACATCTTTCAGGCTTCTGCCGATCAGTCCGGAATCGTTTTTCTGAATTCCGGCGACCAGTCCGGCAATATTTCCCCATTGTTCGATCGCATCTTTCAGGAGAATCTTATTCTTCAGGATCTGTCTTGCGTCCGATGTTTTTACCTCAATCTGCGGATGTACGGCCGTTACGAATAAATCCGGGGCATTCAGCGGAATGATATCTACAGGATCCGAGGATTTAACCAACGTAATTCCGCCATAAATGCACGGCGCAATATTATCTGCATGCTTTACCCCGGATGCGAGCTCTTCCCCAAACATGGCAAAATAAACGAGCTCTTCCCTAGTGAAGATATTTCCTAGAAGCTCATTAGCTCCTACGGCAGCTCCGGCGGCACTGGCAGCACTCGACCCAAGCCCGCTTCCCGGTTTTATTCTTTTATTGATGATTAACTCAAATCCATTTTTAAGGTTCAGGTGTTCCATGATCTTCAGCAGGACAACGCCTGCGACATTTCCGGAAGGCTCTTCCGGCAGTCCGAAACCGTCTGTATGCCGGATAATCACTTCAGGCGTTTCAAGCAGCTTCAGTTCCATTTCATCATAAGGTTCGTGGATGGCCATTCCCAGGATATCAAATCCGCAAACCAAATTGGCAACGGTGGCCGGTACTTTTAATCTTACATTTTTCATAGATAGTATTTTAAACGGAACGTACGATATCAGCAAAAATACCACTGGCCGTAACTTCTGCGCCGGCTCCTGCGCCTTTCACCACCAAAGGCTGCTCAGAATACCTCAGCGTTTTAAAGATAACGATGTTGTCTTTACCGTACAGATGAAAAAGATCGCTTTCCGGAGCCACATGTTGCAATCCTATTTTTGCCTTTCCCTCTTTAAATTCAGCAACATATTTTAAGATCTTTCCGTCGATTTTTGCATTTTCAAGTAATTGTTTAAAGTGATCTTCATATTTGAAAAGTGCTTTGTAAAAATCTTCTACACTTCCTTTCATGCATTCTTCAGGCAGGAAGCTTTCGTTTTCAATGGTATCGAACTCAAGCGGGTAGCCTGCTTCTCTGGCCAGGATCAGTATTTTCCGGGCAACATCTGTTCCTGCCAGATCAAGCCTTGGATCCGGTTCGGTGTAACCTTCCTGTTGGGCCTGCGCCACCACTTCTGAGAAAGGCTTGCTGCCATCATAATGATTGAATACGAAATTCAATGTTCCGCTCAACACAGCCTGAATAGAATTGATCCGGTCACCGCTTCTGATGAGGTCGTTAATGGTCCCGATGATGGGAAGTCCGGCTCCGACATTGGTTTCAAAGAAAAACCGGCAGTTGTGGTTCCGGGCCGTATTTTTTAAATTTTTATAATTCGCGAAGTCTGAAGAGGCTGCGATTTTATTGCACGCTACGATATTCACACTGCGTTTTAAAAGTTTTTCGTAGACAGGAGGGACTTCCGGGCTTGCTGTTACATCTACGAAAACGGAATTTCTCAGGTTTCTGGAAATAATTTCATCAGCAAAATTTTCCTCAGAAAATTCGTTCCCGTTTTCGTTTAGCTTTAAAAAATCATCTTCGGAAATTCCTTTATCGGAAAAAAGCATTTTGCGGCTGTTGCAAAGTCCTGCGATTCTTATATTGATCGAAAGGTTTTCCTTCAGGTATTCATTCTGATCATAGATCTGGCGGATTAATTTAGTACCTACATTTCCGGTTCCGCAGATGTACAGGTGAACCTGCTTGATTTCAGATTCAAAAACCTCTTCGTGCAGGATGTTAACCGCTTTCCGGATATCTTCCTGTGAAATAACGATGCTGATGTTCTTTTCCGAAGAACCCTGCGCGATCGCCCGGATATTGATGCCGTTGTTTCCGAGACAGCCAAACATTTTTGCGCTTACGCCGCTTCTGCTTTTCATATTGTCTCCTACGAGGGCAACGATGCCCAGACCGGTTTCAATTTTTACAGGCTCAACTCTTTTTAATTTCAGATCATCTTCAAAGGAGGTGCTGATCGCTCTGTTTGCAGTGGAAACATCTTTTTCATTAATGGCTACAGTGATGGAGTGCTCCGATGAACTTTGGGTAATCAGAATCACACTGATCTTTTCATTATTAAGACACTGGAATAATTTTGCGGAAAATCCCGGGATCCCGATCATCCCGCTTCCTTCAAGGGTGAGCAGCGCAATATGGTTCATATTTGAAATTCCCACTGCAATTTCCTGGTTTTCATTAGCTGATATCTTCGGCTGATGGGAAATTAAAGTTCCGTAAGCTTCAGGATCAAACGTATTCCTAATTCGTAAATCGATATTTTTTGCCATCACCGGCTGAATAGTAGGCGGATATAAAACATTTGCTCCAAAATGGGAAAGTTCCATCGCTTCAGCATAGGAGATTTCAGAAATCGGCTTTGCCCCGGATACTAACCTGGGATCTGCCGTCATCATTCCGCTTACATCCGTCCAGATCTCAAGTTCTTCCGCATCCGTTGCGGCGGCAATAATGGATGCCGTATAGTCGGAGCCGCCCCGCCCGAGCGTTGTACCGTTTCCGTCTTTATCTTTGGCAATAAAACCCGGAGCAATGATAATCCGGTTGTGGTTTTCCGCGAAGTATTTTCTGATGTTTTCTTCCGTGTGTTCAGCATCTACCTTTGCGTGGGTAAAATTACTGTCGGTGACGATTTGCTCGGCAGAATTCATCCACGAGGCATCCAAGCCTTCGGATTGAAGTTTTGCATGGATGATCCGGGAGGAAAGAAATTCTCCGTACGAAGTGATCCGGTCTTTAGTTTTTGCGGTAAATTCTCCCAAGACGAAAATTCCGTTGCAGATCTCTTCGATATCATTAAAATGCTTTTTGACGAAACTTAGCCATGCGCTCTGCGCCAGGATCGGCATGAGCTCTTTTACCAGATTCAGATGTTTGTTTTCGAGTTCTTTTAGGATTTCCGGATAAGACTCTTTTTGATCAGCGGCAGATTCTGCTGCATTGATCAATTGATCGGTTATCCCGTGAAGTGCTGAAACGACTACCACTATTTTACTTTCTGCAGATGCTTTTTTTATAATGTTTTCGACCTGCCGTATATTTTGAGCATTGGCAACGGAGGTGCCTCCAAATTTTAAAACTTTCATTGCGAATTGTTTTAAGTTATAGAAAAAATGAAATTTACTCTTTCAGAAAAGAGTACATGCCTGTGAATAATATGTGAAAATCGACCCCGTTATGGGGTAATAGTAGTCGTTGTTGTAATAATAGAAACAAAAGAAACCTCCGAAATTGAAAAATTTCGAGCTGAAAGATCAGATATGTTTCTTAAAAAATTCATCGTAACTGAAACAAATGTACTAATTATCTTTAGAAAAGCAAGAGAATTTTAGATTATTTGCATCTTTTTAAAACTAAATTTCAATGATCATGATTTCAGTATATCCAGTCAGGCCGGTATCTTACTCAAAGAAATATTGTACCAGATATAATTTTTCACATCAATAAGAAATATTTTCAGTCAAGTGTAGAAATTATGTGAAAAAATACTATATTTAAAACATCAAATAAAAATTATCACCTATGAAAAACCTGAAAAAATTAACAAGAAAGGATCTTTATCAAATTAATGGAGCCCTCAACTGCACCGGATGTCCGACAGGAGGATATGGTCCAGGAGGAGCATCCAACGGTTATAATTATTCCTGTGAAGATTATAATGTGTTGCCAAGCCGGTGTAAGTCGTGTGTATTGGTAAGTTCCGAATGCTTTAATTCTTAATGATTTATAAACTTTTTAAACTAAAAAAATATGAAAAATCTAAAAAAACTAAACAGAAGGGATCTAAGCACAATAAAGGGAAGTGCTGGAGATGAATGTTCTACAGATTTAGACTGTGCACCGGCCGGATGTGCAGCATGTACCGACTTCAAAGGGCGCAAAGTATGCTTATATTTTTATAAGCCTCTGGAATGTCCGGGTAATCCTTCATAACACACATTCGTATGAAAAAATTAACCAGATCAGCATTGAAGTCCATTAAAGGTTCCTTAAACTGTGCAGGATGTCCTGTCAATAATAATTACGGAACAGGACCCGAATATTCCAACACCTGTGCCCAGTACTTTGCACTTTCTCAAGATTGTCAGAGGTGCGTAGATGCAAGCGCGGATTGTTATGAACAATAACTGAAAATAAAAAAGCACTGTCTAAACAGTGCTTTTATTTATTTTATACTTTTCGAAAGATCAAGCATAGCTTCAATCGGCTTTAATGCTTTCAATCTCAATTCTTCATCCATCAGAATTTCTGGAAGCTCATATTTCATGCACAGATACAATTTTTCCATTGTATTTCTTTTCATATAGAAACATTCGGAGCAGTTACAGGTCTCATCAAAAACCAATGCAGGAATCAGTTCTTTATGGGGAGCACGCTTTTTCATTTCGTGCAGGATGCCCTCTTCCGTAGCGATGATGAATTTCTGGCAGTCGTCCTGTTCCACAAAATTCAGCAGGGCAGAAGTGGAGCCAATGAAATGAGCCAGCTTCAGAACCGCTTCTTCACTTTCCGGGTGGGCAATTAATTTGGCATCCGGGTTATCGGCCAGCTGTTTGGCAATTCTTTCCATGGAAAATGCTTCGTGGACGATGCAGCTTCCGTCCCAAAGGATCATGTCACGTCCCGTTTTCTGAGAAAGGTATCTTCCCAGGTTTTTATCCGGAGCGAAGATAATCGGCCGGTCTTTCGGCAGTGCTTCGATTACGGTTTCCGCATTGGAGCTGGTAACGATAATATCACTTTCCGCCTTTGTTTCCGCATTGCAGTTGATGTAAGTGGCAACCAAAGCATTCGGGTGCTGCTTGCGCATTTTTCTTAATCCTTCTCCCGAACATCCGTCTGCCAAAGAGCATCCCGCCATTGTATCAGGAAGAACAACTTTTTTGGTCGGATTCAAAATTTTTGCCGCTTCGGCCATAAAATGAACCCCGCAGAATACAATCATATCGGCATCGGTATCTTTCGCCTGTCTTGCCAGCTGAAGAGAATCCCCAAGGAAATCGGCAATATCCTGGATTTCTCCGGGTTGATAATAGTGCGCTAAAATTACCGCATTTTTTTCCTCTTTCAGTTTGAGAATTGCTTTTACCAATTCCTCGCCTTCAGGAATAATCAGGTCTTTGATATCTAAAAATCCCCTTACCGGAATCGCAGATTTAGCTTTTTCTAATGTTTCGGTACTCATGTCCACCTCAATGTTTTTGAATCAGAAATTAAACTCGGGTAAAAACCGGGAATAAAGGTACAATCTTTAGGTTCCCAAATCCGTCCTGTAATCCGGTTTAATTTTCGATAAAATGTTGTATTAAACTTTCTATTTCTTTTTTTGCTTCGTTTAAATCGGAATTAATCACGATCTTATCAAATTCTCCGGCATAAGACATTTCTTCTTCTGCCTTGGCAACACGGACTATGATAGTTTCCGCATCGTCTGTTCCTCTGGAGATCAATCTCCGTTCCAGTTCTTCAATGGAAGGCGGTTCGATAAAAATAGATAACGCCTGCGATCCAAAATATTTTTTTAAAGAAATCCCGCCTTTTACGTCTACGTCAAAGATTACTACCTTTCCCTGGCTCCAGATCTTTTCGACTTCGGATTTCAGGGTGCCGTAATATTTATCGGTATATACTTCTTCGAATTCCACAAAGGCGTCTTCTGCAATTTTCTGTCGGAATTCTTCCGGTGTTAAAAAGTGATAATCCACCGCATGGATTTCACTGCCCCTCGGTGCTCTTGTCGTGCATGAAATGGAAAACTGCAGCTGGCCGAAAACTTCCAGCGCGTGTTTTACCAATGTTGTTTTTCCGCTGCCCGACGGCGCCGAGAATATGATAACTTTACTGTTCAATGTTTTTAGTTTAGGGTTTAAAGTTAAATTCGTAGCATCTATTTTCAAAGTCTGTTAACCTTGAATTTTAAACATTAAACCTTAAATTAAAGTACATTTAAGGTCTGCTCCTTAATTTTTTCCAGATCGTCCTTCATCATCACCACTAATTTTTGAATGGCGGCGTGATTGGCTTTGGAACCCAATGTATTGATTTCACGACCGATTTCCTGAGAGATAAAGCCTAGTTTCTTCCCGTTGAAATCTTCATTGTCCATTACTTCCTTATAATATTTCAGGTGCTGGGCAAGCCTTACTTTTTCTTCTGAAATATCCAGTTTTTCTGTGAAGTAAGCCATTTCCTGGTAAAAACGGGTTTCATCTACGTTTTCGAATTCTTTCAGTGATTTTTGGTAACGCTCTTTTACGGCAACAATTCTTTCCTCTTCGAAAGGAACCACTTCTGCGAGGTTTTTTTCAATATTCTGAAGATTCCTTCCCAGTTCTTCGTGCAGGATATTTCCTTCCGTCTTTCTGAATTCTTCAAAACGGTCGATGGCTGCATGTACGATTTTAGCCAATGCTTCCCATTCTCCTTCAGACAGTTCATCGGGTCTCGAAGTGATGGCATCCGGCAGACGTACCGCCATTTTCAGGTATTCGAAATCAGGGCCGTCAGAGGCAATATTCTTAAGTTCATTGATGTAAGAGTCAATAAGGCTTTTATTAATCTTCACATCAGTCGATTCTTCCAGATTTTCCAGGTTGAGGTAGCAGTCTACTTTTCCACGGATAATACGGTCGTTAAGAATTTTTCGGATCTCGAATTCTTTCTCTTTATACCTCAAAGGAATTTTGATGTTTAAATCAAAACTTTTGCTGTTCAGCGATTTAATATCGATCGTGATCTTTTTCCCTTCAAAAACACCTTCGGCTCTACCAAAGCCGGTCATTGATAAAATCATAGTTTTTTATTGTCCTGCAAAGATAAACATTTAACTCTATAGTGTGTTAACCGAATAACTAAAGTCAGTGCCTGAAATAAGGGTAGTTGGCTTAAAGCTTTCCAATAGTAACCGATCTTACCTTTAATGATTTGAACTCATGAAAAGTCTACGTATCATTTGATCAACTTTAAATATCTAGGGAAAATCATTTGCTCCATTTACAGCAAATTAAAGTAAACGCATTTTTGTAAATTTGCCTTGTGAAAAAGAAAAATTTAATTTCTGTTGTAGGCCCCACGGGAATTGGGAAAACACGGTTGGCTATTGATCTGGCAAAATATTTCAGCACGGAAATCGTGTCCTGCGACTCGCGGCAGTTTTTCAGGGAAATGAAAATAGGAACCGCTTCTCCGTCGGCGGAAGAACTGGCAGAGGCACCCCATCATTTCATCGGTAATCTTTCGGTGAAAGATTATTATTCCATCGGGCAATATGAAGAAGATGCCTTAAAAAAGCTCAACGGACTTTTTGAAAATCACGACACCGTAATTCTGGTGGGCGGAAGCATGATGTATGAAAAAGCGGTGATCGAAGGACTGAACGACCTGCCGGAAGCCGATGAAGAAAACCAAAAAAAATTACAGGAAATTTTTGAAAACGGAGGGATTGAAAAACTTCAGGAGCTGTTAAAGGAACTCGATCCGGAATATTTCGCCGTCGTAGACTTTCACAACCACAGAAGACTGCTGCGGGCCATCGATGTAATCTGGCAGACCAATCAGAAATATTCAGAATTAATTGCTGTTTCACAGGATTCGCGGGATTTTAATACCCTACGAATCGGCATTGAAGCGCCGAGGGAAGATCTGTATGAAAGGATCAACAGAAGGGTAGACCTGATGATGGAAAAAGGGCTGCTTGAGGAAGCCAGAAGCCTGGAATCTTTCAGGCACCTGACCGCGTTAAACACCGTTGGATACTCAGAATTATTCAGATATTTTGATGGTGAATGGGATCTTGATTTTGCAGTTTCCGAAATCAAGAAGAACAGCCGGAGATACGCCAAGCGACAGTTAACCTGGTACCGGAAAGCGGATGACATTCACTATATGCCGTTGGGATATACGCAGGAGGATTTTGATCGGCTGATCGGA
Source organism: Chryseobacterium sp. SORGH_AS_0447 (assembly GCF_030818695.1). Taxonomy (NCBI): domain Bacteria; kingdom Pseudomonadati; phylum Bacteroidota; class Flavobacteriia; order Flavobacteriales; family Weeksellaceae; genus Chryseobacterium; species Chryseobacterium sp. SORGH_AS_0447. The sequence goes on from NZ_JAUTAR010000001.1 coordinate 1,281,154, forward strand.
TACATTGTTGAACAGATTCAGAAATAATTTTTAACCATGAAGTTTTTTATTAAGAAGTTAAGAATTATTAAGATAAGCTTCGCTTTCAGTTTTGATAGACCGCTTATGAATCGATCAGGTTCTTAATATAAATTATTTGATTAAATAAAGTTGAACTTACTTTAGCATTATGCTGAGTGAAAATTTTTCATAATGGTTCAGATAAATTTATGTAATGGTATTGGGCAAAATAAAAATGCAGCCCCGAAAGGCCGCATTTAAAACAAATATAATTTAATTTACTACTTCCAACCACCTCCTAACGCCCGGTACAGATCCACAATGCTGCTTAGCCTTTGTCTTTTGACGGACGCCAGATTCAGCTCAGCCTGCAGAGAATTTCCCTGGGCGGTTATCACTTCTAAATAATTTGCCATTCCGCCTTTGTACAGCATCTCGGCGCTTTTGATCCCGTTTTTTAACGTAGTTACCTGTTCGGCAGCTTTCTGTTCCTGAACCTTTAAACTTTCGTTGGAAACCAGGGCATCTGAAACTTCACCGACTGCATTTAAAACAGACTGGCGGAAGGCCAATACATTTCTTTCCCTCTGGATTTTAGCGACATTCAGATCCGTTTTCAGCTGTCTTTTCTGAAAAATAGGCTGGGTCAAACCTCCCAATACCGATCCGAACAACGATGCCGGAATCTGGAACCAGTTGTCGATCTTAAAAGAATTTACGCCACCATTAGCCGTAATCCGCAGTGCAGGGTACATACTTGCCTGGGCGATACCCACCCGTGCATTGGATTCCAGCAGCACCAATTCCTGCTGGCGAACATCCGGACGGCGGCTTACCATCGCTGCCGGAAGTCCTGCTGAAAGATCCTGGGGCAGGGAAGTCTCGGACATTTCGATCGTCCTGCTGATCTTACCGGGATTTTCACCGACCAGAATACTTAAAGCATTTTCCTGAACCGCGATATTCTGTTCCAGCTGGGTAATCAGAAGCTCGGTAGACTGCTTTTGAGCCGTTGCCTGCTGCACACCGAGCGACGTCGTATCTCCGCTCTGCCACATCTTTTCTGTAATGGCGAGGGTATTTGTGCTTAATTCTAAATTCGACTTGGCGATCTGCAACTGTTTGTCCAGCATCAGCAGATTGTAATAGCCTTGTGCAATTGCTGCAACAACCTGGGTTTGGATAGCTTTTGTGGCTTCATAAGTTTGCAGGTACTGCATTCTTGAAACTTCCTGCTGATTTTTAATTTTCCCCCAGATATCCGCTTCCCACGATAAATTAAATGCGGCGTTGTAATCTTCCACATGATTCTGGCCTAAAAACAAATTTAAGCTCTGCCCGTTCATGCTGTTTTTGGAAGGTTTTGAAATCTGTGCGGAAACGCCGAAACCGATGTCAGGATATTGAAGATATTTTGCCTGCTTCAGCTTTTCCTGGGATGCGGCAACCTGCTTCAGCGCAATCTGCAGGTCGTAATTGTTGTTAATTCCTTTTTCGATCAGGCTTTGTAAAATAGGATCGCTGAAAAACTGCTTCCATTCCAGATTGGCTACACTTGCCGTATCGGCAGTGGCGGTATACCGGAATGTTTCAGGAAGCTCCGGATCAGGTTCCGTGAATGCCAGTTTGGACACACACGAAACCGAACCTAAAGCCAAAATGAATGTTAGAAAAATATTTTTTACTCTTTTCATAGTTTTAAAATTTTAGTTGAACACCAACTTTGAGGGTTTATCTGCGCAGGCTGTCTTTAGTAGAAGAATGGCTTGCTTTATATATAGGTTTATAGTTTATGGTATTGATCGGTGCTATTTAATTTTAATCATTAAGAAAAAACTGATTGATTTTTAAGTATTAAACTAAAACGAAGCTCATCTTAATAACTTTTATCTTCTTAATCAGCACCTTAATGATTTAATTAAATGTAAACCGCTCAAAGATTGGTATTCATTTTAATTAATGCGTAGTTGCTAAAAGTTCTGCTTCCAGTTTCTGTCTCTGGATCCTTTTCTTTTTTCTGCTCGGCATTTTTTCGTGCAGGTACTGGAAGATCACAAACATCACCGGGATGATAAAGATTCCGAATACAACTCCCGTCAGCATTCCTCCCACCGTACTGAATCCGATGGAATGATTCCCTTTCGCAGAAGCACCCTGGGTGAAAACAAGCGGCAGCATTCCGACAATAAAGGCGAACGAGGTCATTAGAATAGGACGTAAACGCAGTCTCGATGCCTGAAGCGCAGATTCCAGCAACGTTCTTCCTGCATTTCTCCGCTGTACGGCAAATTCTACGATCAGGATCGCGTTTTTGGCCAACAATCCGACCAACATAATGAGGCCGACCTGAACATAAATATTATTATCAATTCCCGCCAGTCCCGTAAAGGCAAATACCCCGAAAATCCCTGTAGGAATGGTTAGGATAACCGCAAACGGAAGAATATAGCTTTCATATTGTGCGGCCAACAGGAAGTAGACGAACAGGATGCTCAGCATAAAGATGAAGGCAGTCTGTCCGCTGGTTTTAATCTCTTCCCGGGTAATTCCCGTCCATTCGTAGCCATAGCCTCTCGGCAGTGATTTCTGGGCAACTTCTTCTACCGCTTTGATCGCATCTCCGGTACTGTATCCTGGTTTCGGCGTTCCGTTAATAGTAACCGCGTTGAAGAGGTTGTTTCTGGTAACCGTTTCAGGTCCGAAAGCTCTTTTTAAAGTCACCAGCGTTTTTACGGGAACCATTTCGCCCGATTTGTTTTTAACGTAAATTCCTTCGAGAGAATTGGCATCGGTACGGTAAGGGATATCGGCCTGTGCCATCACCCGGTAGTATTTTCCGAACCGGTTGAAATCCGATACGAAGCTGCTTCCGTAATAGATCTGCATCGTCTGCATCAGTTCGGTAATGGAAACGCCTAACTGATTTGCCTTGTCATTATCAACTTCAATGGTAAACTGGGGATTTCCCGCGGCATACGTGGTAAAAGCAAAAGCGATTTCCGGGCGTTTCATTAACTCCCCGATAAAGGCCTGGGTCGTGGTTCCCAACTGTTCCAGCGAGCCGTTGGTCTTATCCTGGAGCATAAACTCAAAACCGGAAACATTCCCGAATCCCTGAACCGTAGGGAAGTTGAAAAAGAAAGCACTTGCATCTTTCACCTGGGAAACTTTACCGGTCAGCCCTGCTGCAATCTGATCCGGATCGGTAACTTCACCACGCTGGTCGTGATCTTTCAGCTTTATAAATCCGGCAGAATACGGAGACGCATTGGCATTGCTGATGAAATTCAAACCGTCGGAAACCCACAGGTGGTTCTTTGCCTTTTCCCCGTTGATGATCTTGTCGATCTCTTCGGTAGCACGGTGCGTTCGGTCCAGTGAACTTCCGGGAGGCGTGTTTACGGCATATAAAATAAACCCCTGGTCTTCGGTAGGAATAAATCCTGACGGTGCTTTTCTGATAAGGAAAACACTTGCGGCAGTAAGAAGAACCAGTCCGCCGACAGCCACCCATTTGTTTTTAATTAAAAATTTAAGGCTGTAAATATATTTTTTGGTCAGGTTATTAAAGCTCGTATTAAAAGCATTAAAAAATCTTGCTCCGAAACCTGTCTTTTTACCGTGTTCCCCATGATCGGCCTGAGGATCATTCAAAAGCAGCGCACATAAAGCCGGGCTTAACGTTAGGGCATTGATTGCTGAAATCAGGATCGCAATGGCCAGGGTAAAGGCAAACTGTCTGTAAAATACCCCTGCAGGGCCCTGCATAAAGCCTACCGGAATAAATACGGCACACATTACCAGGGTAATGGAAATAATGGCTCCGGAAATTTCACTCATCGAATTCATCGTTGCGTGTTCTACCGGCATTCCGGTGTGTTCCATTTTGGAGTGAACGGCTTCTACTACCACAATGGCGTCATCTACCACAATACCGATGGCAAGAACCAAAGCAAACAGCGTAAGCATATTAATGCTGAACCCGAATAAATTCAGGAAAAAGAAGGTCCCGATAATGGCAACCGGAACAGCGATGGCCGGAATCAGCGTCGATCTGAAATCCTGAAGGAAAATATACACCACAATGAATACGAGGATAAAGGCAATCACTAACGTTTCTACTACCTGATGAATGGAAGCATCCAGGAAATCTTTGGAGTTGTACATAATAATCGGCTCAACACCCTGGGGAAGGGTTGTTTTGAACTGATCGACCTGTTTCTCAATTTCCGTTAAGATCTCATTGGCGTTGGAACCGGCAGTCTGCATAATGGCAAATCCGGCTACCGGTTTCCCGTCAACCCTGTTGGCTGCGGTATAAGTATAAGATCCGAATTCTACCCGCGCCACATCCTTCAGCCGGAGGAAAGAGCCGTCGCTGTTGGCTTTGATGGCAATGTTTTCGTAGTCTTCATTTTTATTCAATTTCCCTTTGTATTTCAGGATATACTCGTAAGTCTCCTTGCTTCCCTGTCCGAGACGTCCAGGAGCTGCTTCCAGGTTATGGTCTTTTACTGCATTCAGCACTTCCTGCGGAGAAAGATTATTGGCTGCCAAACGGTCCGGCTTCAGCCAGAGACGCATCGAATAATCCCTTGTTCCGAAAACCTGTGCCTGAGCGACACCCGGAATACGCTGGATCTGTGGGATAATGTTGATTTTTAAATAATTCTGAAGAAAAAGCTCATCATATTCTTTGGAATTATTGCTGGTTAATCCCATAAACATAATCATACTGTTCTGTACTTTCTGAGTGGAGATTCCCGCCTGCACCACTTCCTGTGGAAGCTGGCTCATCGCTTTGGATACCCGGTTCTGAACGTTTACGGCAGCATTATCCGGATCGGAGCCCTGCTTAAAGAAAACACTCAGCGTCATGGTACCGTCGTTACTCGAGTTGGAAGTCATGTAGGTCATATTTTCCACACCGTTTACGGCTTCTTCAATAGGAGTGGCTACCGAACGGGCGACCACTTCCGCATTCGCCCCCGGATAAAAGGCAGTTACCTGAACACTCGGCGGCGCAATATCCGGAAAGAGGGCAATAGGTAAATTAAAGAGCGATAAAGCGCCCAGTAATAAGAGGATGATGGAAATGACCGTTGAAAGCACCGGCCTTTCTATAAATTGTTTTAACATAAGAAGTTTATTTTTTAATGTTGTTTAAATAATGTTCTTACCACCCAAGGCACAACAGTATTATGATAAACTCAGAATAAAAGCTGTTGTTTTTAACCTTTTGCGGTTAAAGAAATTTAAACGGTTATAAAGGTTTTGCTCTCAGCAAGCTGTCGGAAGAAATCGCTTTCGGCTTGATGGAAACTCCGTCTTTCAGGGTGCCAAGTCCTGTAAATACGATATGATCGCCGGCAGAAAGTCCTTCGGAGATAAAGTAGTAGCTGTCTGTTTTACCTGAAATTTTCACGGGTTTTCCTGTTACTTTTTTATCCTTTCCAACGACATACACATAGGTTTTATCCTGGATTTCATACGTTGATTCCTGTGGAATGACCAGCGTTTTGTTAAATAACTGCGGCATTCTTACCCTTCCGGTATTTCCGGTTCTTAAAATTCCTCCGGCATTCGGGAATACGGCGCGGACACTAATGGCTCCGGTCGTTTTATCGAACTGTCCGTCAACGATGCTCATCTTTCCTTTTTCAGGATAAATGGTGTTGTCTGCAATAACCAGTTCCACCATCGGCATATTTTTCAGTTTTTCATTTAAAGTGGCGCCGGGATATTTCTTCTGGAAGGCGATAAAATCCAGTTCACTTAATGAAAAATACGCATAGATTTCGCTGATATCCGATAATAGCGTCAATGGACTAGGGTCGGTTCTGGAAATAAGGCTTCCTTTTTTGTATGGGATCCTTCCGATATAACCGCTTACCGGAGCGGTAATGGTCGTAAATCCTACATTAATCCGTGCGCTTCCCACGGATGCCTTAGCCTGTGAAGCGGCGGCTACGGCAGCAGCATAATTTGCTTTGGCTGTTCTCAATTGGACATCAGAAACTACTTTTGCAGCAACCAGAGGCTCCAACCGGTCAACTTCTACTTTAGCCTTCTGGATATTCGCATTGGCTGCCTGAAGATTGGCGGATGCCATATTCATCTGCTCGCCGTAGCTTCTTGAATCGATTTTAAATAAAGGCTGTCCCGCTCGCACATAAGCGCCTTCTTCCACATAGATCCTGTCTAAATATCCATCTACCTGAGATCTGATTTCTACATTGTTTTTTCCTTCCAGGGCTGTCGGGAATTCCTGATAGACGGTCGCAGGAGAAGAGATTACCGTATAAACGGGAAGTTCGGGAGCAGGAGGAGCCGCACTGGAACTTTCTGCCGCCTGGGTACAGTTTTGTAGAAGGATAATACTGGCCATCAGTACAATAATCCTTGTTTTTGCGAATATTTTCATGTTGAGTTTAAATTTTTAATGAAATGTTAGATTTAATAATGATGTTTCTTAATGTAAATTCTGTTATATTTTCTAACGGTGTTAATAGTTGATTAAAAAATATAAAGAATTGGTATAGGCAATTTCAGATAGCTGTTTTCATAAGCGAATAAATTTAAGGTTGTTTGAAATAGGGCTTGGATAGGTGTACGATGTGTTATTTTTACTAACGGTGTTAAGTAACAAGCTGAAATTTTAATACATTTTTCTAATTTTTAGTAAAATAATTGAGTGTTAATAATCCTAACGGTGTTAATTTTAAGTTCAAAAAAAATTTACAAAGACTTAATAAAAGCCGAAACGGTTTCGTCCAGGGTCGTTTTATTCATGGTGGAAGGGATATCGTCATTACGCATCATCATAATGGAAATCAGCCCGTGTACTGCTGAAAACAAGGCATGAGACGAGTGGCAGGCATTATCAGGATTTGAACCTTTCTTCTTAATAATTTCCAGAGTTCCTTCATAAAGCATATCCTGGAATGAGGAAAATTCCTGTTTCATCATTCCTTTTCCGCTGCATTGCATTCCCAGCCCAAACATCAGCTGGTAATATTCTTTGTTCTTGAAAGCAAACTTCCAGTAAGCATCTACAATTGCCTTCAGTTTGTCTTCAGGAGTATCGTGAGCCTGCTGAGCTTTCAGAAGTTCGATGTGCAGACAATGAAAACCGTTTAATGAAATTTCGTAGAGGATAGCTTCCTTGTTTTCGAAATGATCATAGACTACCGGTGCGCTGTATTCAATGGCATCGGCGATCTTTCTCATGGAAAGTGAAGCCCACCCCTCGGTTTTAGCCAGAGAAAATGCCGCATCCAGAATACTGGTACGTATATTTTCTTTTTCTCTCTGACGGCGTTCATGTAAACCCATGATTTTTTATTTCTAACAGTGTTAGCAAAACTACAAACTTTTGGATATAAGTTCCAAATAAAATTTAAAGTTTAACTTTTAAATGAGCTGGAAGCTGGAAGAATGGATGCTGGGAGTTTTGTTAGTCATTAGTTTTTAAGCGGTTATAGAAATTAATTGAACATTTGCGGTTATATTTGATGTGAACTCAATCGTATCAATTTATTTTCAGTGGGTTAGTAGGACGAAAGCTTAGCAGCCAGATTGATGGGGGCAGGATTCTAAACAGATTTCCTACTAATAGTGATCAAACAATTATATATAACTTTTTGTAATGTTGCCGAATAAACTTCCAGCATTCAGCTTCCATCTTCCCTAGCCATATAACCAAAGAAATTTTTATCTTTGTGGTTAAATAGAAAAAGTTATGAACACGCCTTCAAATATGATCGATCTTGGTACAAAAGCACCGTTTTTTGAACTGCCAAACCCGTCTAAAAGCAACGAAATTCAGTCACTGGATGATCTGAAAGGAGAAAAGGGGACTTTGGTCATCTTTATGTGCAACCATTGCCCGTTTGTACTTCATGTTATTGATAAGCTTAACGAGCTTTATGAAGATTACAATGAAAGGGGAATTGAATTTATCGCGATCAATGCTAACGACGTAGAAAAGTATCCGGCAGACGCTCCGGAAAAGATGATTGAATTCCAGATTGAAAGAAACTTCGATTTTCCTTATCTGTATGATGAGAGCCAGGCCATCGCGAAAGCATATGACGCTGCCTGCACACCCGATTTCTTTTTCTTTGATGAAAAACTGGATCTGATCTACCGAGGACAGATGGATGATTCAAGACCCGGAAACCATAAGGAAGTAACCGGTGAGGACCTCATCATTGCTTTTGAAAATCTTTTACTGGGCGAACCGCAGGAAGAGATTCAGAAGCCGAGCATGGGATGTAATATCAAGTGGAAATAGTTCATGGTTATTAATGGATGGTTGTTGGTTTTTCGTCTGATGGACTTGCAATTTTAAAATATAAAAGCTGTTCTTTGCGGAGAACAGCTTTCTTTTTTTTCTTTATTCCGTTCTAAATAAGTTTTACTGTTAGTAAACGATTAGAGATATTAATGAGGCAGGTTAATTATTAAGATAAGGTGGTTTTTGCAATATTATAATTTTATTTTGATTTCAAATTTTCGATTTTATCTACAAAATCATACTCTTTTTTATGGATTTTTTTACTAGTCAAATCTATCTTTACAGTCTCAATAAAATCCTTAAAATCACTATTCATTGCTAATTTATTAATTGTTTCAAAATCTAAATCTTGTTTATATTTAGCAGGGATTACAATTTCTGATGAATCAGGATCATCAATATTTAGTTCAATTATGCCTATCCCAAATGATGTTGATAGTCTTGATAATTCTTCCATGAAATCATCATTTTCAGAAATTCTTGATGCCACTAAATAAGACTCATTCGCCCAAGAGGAATTAGAAACACATTGAAAAAAACTTTCACGTAAATTGGAAAATGATAATTCACGTTTAAGTTCGAAGGAGTAAATTACAATTCCTCTTACTCCAATTGAATTACTAAAATCATATACTTCTTTTTTCCAGTCTTCCATTCTAAAATAGCAGCCAACCATATCTGGATGTATCCATTCTCCAAATTCTTTTTTGCTTGAAATATTATGATTAATTGTCTTTGTATAACAATTTAAATGATAGTAGGCGAAATAGGAAAGATATCTATGTAAGTCTTTTTCTAAATATTCAAATTTTTTCTTTTTATTTACTATTATATCTTCAGGAAGTGTAGTGTCTTCTAAATCTATCTGGCTTGCCATTGATTTTAGATAAAACTTTTTTGGTCTCGAATCTGTTTTTGCAAAAATTGACTTTGAATCATCTTTTGAACTAACATATATTTGAGCTCCTAAAGTAGCCCAAGGTGTTTTTCCCTGTGAATTTAATTGTTTTTCATAACCTTTTTTAGTTGCTATATTCCATATTTCAATTGCTGTTAAAGGTTTCTTTTCTTCAATAAGAATTCTTTCTGCTAATTCTAAAAATGTCATTCTCGTAAAATTTTCGTTTATGGTTATATAATTTAGGTTTTAGAATCTCATTATCTTAAAAACGGGTTGTACTGCTTCTCAAAACCAATCGTGGTTGGATTTCCGTGTCCGGATAACACCTGGGTATCGTCTTCAAGGATGAAAAGTTTTGTTTTAATGCTTTCGATCAGCTGTTCATAGTTTCCTTTGTAAAGATCGGTTCTGCCGATGCTGCCTTCAAATAAAACATCGCCCGAAATCATGAATTTCTGGTTTTCATTATGGTACACCACGCTTCCCGGAGAATGCCCCGGAACATGATAGATTTTAAATTTTTCTCCGTCAAAATCCAGTTCGTCCCCCTCGTTCACATAATTAATTTCAACATCAATATGTTCCAGCTCGATCCCGAAACGCATCCCGCTTACCTGAAACATATCCAGAACTTCTTTGTCTTCCCGGTGCATCGTTACAGGAACTTTATAAGTGTCGAAAGCCCATTGCAAACCCAGGATATGATCGATATGCGCATGGGTCAAAAGGATCTTATCGATGGTTAATTCTTTTTCTGCAATAAAATTTTCCAGGGCTTTTGTTTCCTGCCCATTCCGGTTTCCCGGATCAAAAAGCCATGCTTTTTTATTTTCATTATAAAGGACATAGGTGTTCTCGCTCGCAAAATTGAATACGAAACCTTGAATCTGAAGCATACGCTGAATGTTTTTTAATAACAACAAAGGTAGGTACAAAAGTGCTGGATTGAAAATTTTAATAAACTTTTAATGAATAAAAACCCCTTCGTTTTACGGGGTAAGCGATTTTTCTTTATCTTCGTCATAATGAAAACATTGCGACTCTTTTTACTTTCTTTAAGCGGACTGGTCTTCGGACAGAACATCCAGAGCATCCAGTTATTCAACCCTCAGACCAATGATGAAACCCCGGTTATTAATTTTGGACAACAGTTGGTTTTGAGCTTCGACGACCTTACCAATGCAAGTGAAATTTACCGGTATACGATCAAACATTACAACCGCAACTGGGAAGATGACAATCTGTTTTTTACGGAGATCGCCAACGGAAGCATGAACGGCCTCCTGGATAAATTTCAGTATTCTTTCAATACGCTGCAATCGTATACGCATTATACGCTGACGTTTCCGAATGATAAGATCCAGCCGAAGATCTCCGGAAATTTCGAACTGATTGTTTATAAAGATTCTGCAGATAAACCCCTGTTCAGAAAAAGGTTTTACCTGGTGGAAAACGGAGCTGCTCTTGCTGTTAATGTTTCCAGGTTTGCCGACGCAAGAAATCCTGAAGCCCAGCAAAGGGTAGAGGTGAAGGCGGTTTCTAAAGCCGGAGATCTATCCTCCAATGTGAATTCCATCACGTTGAATGTGATGCAGAACAACAATCCCAATGAAACGGTGAAAAATCTGAAAGCGAGTACCACCTTGGGAAACCAGCTGCTTTTTCAGCAGATGTCGCTTGTCTTCCCCGGGAATAATGAGTTTTATTACTTCGACAATAAAAATATGAACATGGCTGCGGACATGGTTCGTGCAGCCGAGCAGATCGACGGGGTAAACCAGACTTATCTTCATCCGGTTTGGGCTTTTCCCTTGAACTACCAGTATCAGCCGGATGTAAACGGGGCCTGGTATTACCGGAGAAATGATTTGGGCCGTGAAAGGGATGCTGCAAGAGAAGCAGACTATTCGTGGGTGCATTTCTCACTGGATTCTGAACCGGTAGATAAAGAAATTTATGTGCTGGGCGGCTTTAATAATTTCATACCCAGCAAAGAAAACCAGATGCAGTATGACGAAGCCGCAAAAAAATATGTTGCCAGAATTTATCTGAAGCAGGGCTTTTACAACTATATCTTAGCGACCAAAAACCCTGACGGAAGCCTGAATTTCGGTGAGATCAACGGGAATTTCTGGCAGACGGAAAACCTGTACCAGGCCTTTTTATATTATGCTCCGTTCGGAAGGAATTATGATGGGCTGATGGGATATGGAGAATTCAGGACGCCGGTGAGATAGCGGTGATCATAGGAATTGCTCTTCTAAACTATAGAGGTTTAAACACAATTTTACTTTCTTATCATTTTATGACATAAAAACCTCACAGGAATTTCCTGTGAGGTTTGTAATATAATAATAGTCTGGAATTAGTTTTTAAGATTTAAAAATTGCAGTAATCAGCAGATTCTCTTCATCCTCGAAGATGTAGTGAATATTTACCGGAAAATCCGGCATGGTACTCACAAATATTTCTTTATGTTTTGTATGGCCTTTTGTCTGAAGAATTCCGTCAATCGATTCTTTCAGGCCTTCCAGGAAATCGTTTCCTTTACTTTCTTTTTCCGCATTGAAAACCCGCATAAGCAGCCTTATGTCGTTTTTGGCAATGGACGAGAGCAATACTTTCATGCTAGGCACAATATTGTTTCAGTTCCGAAAGATTTTCGTAAAAATCCAGCTTGGTAGTAGGATTTTCGTTGTGAAACTGAATTCTGTATAAAATTTCATCAAGATGAAACTGGGAGATCGCCATCGGCTTTTTTTCTTCAAAGCTTTCCATCATTTGTGCAAAAGCTTCTAACATTTCAGGATTGAAATTTTCAATTTTGTTTTTCAGAATTTCGGCAGTTGCATTCATCATTTTTAAATTTTAAGGTTGACGATGTTGTTTTGATGGGGTAAAGGTAAGGAAAATATTTAAATTTTATAATTTTATTTAAAAATATTAGGGGTTAAATTAAATATTTTGTTTTTTTTATCGATTTGATGTTGTTTTTTATGGGGGTGTCTGTGTGAAATTGTATAAATAAATGTTTTTGCACCTTAAAAACGATCCTAAGATTATATTTCAACAAATAATGAATTATAATGTCTGGCATAGCGAAAAAATATTTAATTAATAATGGTTGATTGGGTTTAAAATTTTAATTATAAAGATTGATTCGTTTGAAATTTTTAGAATTTAAAAACATTTTATTTAAAATCGTTATTATGATTAAAGTATTTTATTGTAAAATATGTTGAATTATATTCATTTATTTTATTAGTTTTATGTAAAGTTTTTGTTAATTTATTTTAAAACCAATCCATATTTATTATGAAAATGAAATTTATCTTACTATCAAGTGTTGCTGTATGCTCTTTTACTTTCGGGCAGTATATTCCATCCAGAATCGTTCCTGCTAAAGACGGGCTTCACGCAGAGTTTATCCGATTTGAAAAAGAGCGGCCCGTATTTCAGGGAAGTCCGGTTCTGTTTGATGAGGTTTCACAGAAATTGTCGTTGGCCAATGGCCGTAAGATGGCTTCTGAAAAAGATCAACTGGGATATGAAACCCACCGGTTTCAGCAGCTCATCAATAATATACCCGTAGAATATGGCATGATGGCTGTACAGACCCTGGATGGAAAAATTGCAGGAGAATCGGGAAGCTGGATTATTAAAGTGCCTAAAAATCTTGATAAGAGCGCTAAAATTTCCGAAAGCATCGCGTTACAGAATGCATTGGCATTTGTAGGTGCGGAATCGTACAAATGGCAAAATAAAGAAGAAGAATCTTTCCTTAAAAAAGAATCTGATAATCCACAGGCAACTTTTGCTCCCAAAGGTGAAATTGTTTATTATTCTGATCCTGCGGATGAAAACATAAATAATCTGAAGCTGGCTTATAAATTTGATATCTATGCTGAAAAACCGGTAAGCAGGCAATATGTTTTTGTAGATGCCAGAGACGGAAAAGTATTGGGAGTTGACGCGATTATCCATGAGGCGAATAGTCCGGGAACGGCTGTCACGGCTTACAGCGGAACCAGAAGCATCACGGCGGATTCTTATAACGGAAGTTACCGTTTAAGAGAAACCGGAAGAAACGGCGGTACAGCAGTGCAGACTTTTAATCTGCAGAAAGGGACCAACTATTCTTCTGCAGTGGATTTTACAGATGCGGATAACAGCTGGAACAACGTTAATTCCAATAAAGATCAATATGCTACCGATGCCCATTGGGGAGCGGAAATGACAGTGGATTATCTGTACACGAAATTCGGAAGAAAAAGTATCGATAACAATCATTTTGCTATAAAGTCATACGTTCATTATTCTACCAATTATTTTAATGCATTCTGGGATGGTTCCAGAATGACGTATGGTGACGGAAGTTCATCGACAAACGGAGGGAAACCATTGACAGCTCTTGATGTCTGCGGTCACGAGATTGCCCACGGAATGACCTCTAAAACAGCCAACCTTGCCTACCAGAGAGAATCTGGAGCATTGAATGAAGGATTTTCCGATATTTTTGGGAATTCAATAGAACGCTGGGCAAGACCCCAGCAGGCAAGCTGGAAATTAGGGGAAGATTTCAGCTATGTGATCCGGGATATGGCCAATCCTAATGCGTACGGCCAGCCGGATACCTATCTTGGAACTTACTGGAAAGCAACAACAACATCGGGTTGTGCCAGTCCTACACAATCAAACGACTATTGTGGAGTTCATACCAATTCAGGCGTTCTTAATTTCTGGTATTATTTATTGGTAACCGGAGGAAGCGGAACCAACGATAAGAGTTTTGCCTACAATGTGACAGGAATCGGCCTGGATAAAGCGGCAGCTATTGCGTACAGAACGCTTACCACTTATTTATCCTCTTCTTCTACCTATCAGAATGCCAGAACCTATTCTCTTCAGGCGGCAGCTGATCTGTATGGGGCAGGAAGTAATGAAGTTACACAGGTTGCCAATGCCTGGAACGCTGTAGGAGTAGGCGGCGGAACTTCTGCCGCAGGAAAAACTGCTGTTACCGATGCTTTGCTGTACACTATCAGTCCTAACCCGGCAACAGACAAATTCACCGTTTCATTTGAAGGGAAAGCAGGAAGCGGGAGTAGTGGAATTGGTGAGCCTGACCGGTAAAAAAGAAATTTCCGAAAAAGTAAAGTTAACGGATGGAGCAAACAGGGTGGAAATTCAGCTTTCAAACAATATGCTTCCGGGAATCTATATCGTCACTGTGAACGGACAAAAAGCTGGAAACTTAATTAAAAAGTAATACGATAACAACCTTAAAAAAATAAGACCACGGGAATTCCCGTGGTCTTATTTTTTTTAATATGTATTTTATTATACCAGATAAAACTCATGGAGCTTTTCTTCGCAAAGTGTTTTTACAACTTCGATCCAACGGTCTTCATCATTCAGGCAGGGTATATAATGGAAGCTTTCTCCTCCGGCGTGGGTAAACTGGTGCTTTCCTTCTACAGAAATCTCTTCCAGTGTTTCCAGGCAGTCTGAAACGAAGGCCGGACAGACAATGGCCAGGTTTTTTACTCCTTTTCCCGGGATCGTTTCCAACGTTTCGTCGGTATAAGGTTCAATCCATTTATCTTTTCCTAACCGTGACTGAAACGAAACAATCGTTTTCTCTTTCGGAATGTTGAGCTTTTCAATCACCTTGTTGGTGGTAGTAAAACACTGGTGACGGTAGCAGAACTTGTGGCTGGGATTGCTTTCCCTCGAACAGCAGTCGTTCAGGTTACAGGTTTTCGTAGGATCGGTTTTATAGATATGCCTCTCCGGAACCCCGTGATAGGAAAACTGTAAAGCGTCGAAGTTTTCAGGAAGCTTCTCCTTAATGCTTTCCGCAAGACAATTGATATAAATATCCCTGTCATAGAAAGGCTGGATGTAATTGATCTTTATTTTCGGAAACTTTTCCTTTCGTACTTCTTCTGCTTTTTCAATAACGGTCTCTGTAGTACTCATCGCATATTGCGGATAGAGCGGAAAAAGAACGATTTCCGAAACTCCCTGATCCACCAGCTTCTGAATTCCCGCTTCAATGCTCGGCTGGGCATACCTCATCCCGATTTCCACCGGAACATCCACCAGCTTCTGCAGCTTTTTCTGGATTTTTTCGGTAATAACAATGAGAGGGGAACCTTCGTCCGTCCATACCGTTTTATAGGCTTCAGCAGACTTTTTAGGCCTTGTATTAAGAATAATCCCCTGTACCAGCAGCGCACGGAAAAACCAACGGTAGTCGATTACCCGCTCGTCCATCAGGAATTCATCCAGATATTCTTTTACATCTTCTACTGCAGTTGACCTTGGTGATCCTAGGTTGACTAATAAAATTCCTTTCATAAAATATAAGTAATGAGCAATGGGTAATAAGTAATTGTCGATAATTGCTTATGACCCATCGCCTGTGTTTTTTATCCGTTTACGGCTTCCACTCTTTCTACAAGATCCGGTACAAATTGTTTTAAGATGTTTTCAATCCCGTTTTTAAGAGTAGCCGTAGAGCTCGGGCATCCGGAACAGGCACCTTGTAAAAGCATTCTTGCTGTTTTGCTGTCCTGATCATATTCCATTAATGAAATTTTTCCACCATCGTTTTCTACCGCCGGAGCCACATATTCATTTAAAATGTCGGAAATTTTCTGCTCATCGTCGGTATAATCCCTGTTGATGATCTTTTCCACCGGGTTTTCATGTTTTTGCGCTTCGATATTGGAAATTTCTCCGCCATTCTGAAGGTATTCTGCGATCAATGCACGAACCGACATCATTACCTGGTGCCACTCTACGGAGTTATCTCTCGTTACAGCAACGAAATTATCCGAAATAAAAACTTCCTTGGCAAAATCAAATTCTTTAAATATCGCCTGCGCCAGTGGAACACCCTCCGCACCTTCTGGAGATTTTACCTCTACGAAACCTTCAAGCAGTAATTTATTGGAAACAAATTTCATCACATTAGGATTCGGGGTCATTTCCGCATAGATCTGGTATAATTCTTTTTTCTTCTGAAGGTAAATTCTCGGATTGGCCAGCAGTTCGTCTTCAATGACGTTTTTCAGGCTTTCTGCTACATGTTCCCATTCTACCGTATCCTGCTTGGCAATGGCCACAAAATTGGCAGTAATGAAAATTCTTTCTACAAATGGATAATTGAAAAGTTCCTGTGCGATCGGAAGTTCCGAAATATCTGAATCTCTGTCCAACTCCAAAGATCCCGGGATCAGGTTGTAATCCGCTACAAATTTCATCACTTTCGGGTTTTCGGTTGGCTCTATAAGTATAGTACGCATTTTTTCTTTAAATTTGAGATACAAAAATACGCAATTAGAAATTAGGAGGCAGGCATCGGAAGTTAGATTTTTGCTATCGGCATCATTTGAAAGTCGGAAGGTAAACAGATTTCTGCCAAACTGATTTCAGGATAATACATTATCAAATTTTCAAATTAAATATATGGCACTGATCAAAGAACTTTTAGGAAAATCACCACAGATAGGGGAAAACACATTTTTAGCGGAAACCGCCACGATCATCGGGGACGTCACGATGGGAAGAGACTGCAGCATCTGGTATAATGCCGTGATCCGCGGTGATGTGCATTACATCAAAATGGGAGACAAAGTAAATGTTCAGGATAATGCCATGCTGCACTGCACTTACCAGAAACATCCGTTAAATATCGGGAACAATGTCTCCATCGGCCATAATGCCATTGTTCACGGCTGTACGATCAAAGATAATGTTCTCATCGGAATGGGCTCTATTGTTATGGATGACTGCCTGGTGGAAGAAAACTCAATCGTAGGTGCGGGTTCGGTCGTAACACAGGGAACGCACATCAAATCCGGAGAAGTCTGGGGTGGAGTGCCTGCAAGAAAAATCAAGGATATCAATTCCCAATTGCTGGAAGGAGAAGTGAACAGGATTGCAGACAATTATGTAAAATATTCTTCCTGGTATAAGGAAAATGCGGTGAATAAGGTTAATGGTGAATAGTCAATTTTGCTTTGCAAGTGAATTTTGAATAATAAAAGTTGACCATTGATTCACAGAAATTGACCATTGACTTTTACTGTAGCTTATTAATTTTGCTTTGCAAGTGAATTTTGAATAGTAGAAATTGACCATTGACTCGCAGAAATTGACCATTGACTTTTACTGTAGCTTATTAATTTTGCTTTGCAAGTGAATTTTGAATAGTAGAAATTGACCATTGACTCGCAGAAATTGACTTATTGACATTTAACTGGGGCTCATTAATTTTGTTTCGAAAGTGAGTTTTGTTGATTAGTATCGGATTGACCATTGACTTTCAGAAATTGACCACTGACTTTTACTGTGGCTCATTAATTTGCTTTGCAAGTGAATTTTCGTTTTGACTATTGATAAAAAATATTCCGTAGGAATAATATCTGTTTAGCCGAAAATCAAATGGATTAGATATCAGCACGCCGTAGGTGTGCTATCTGTAGCATGGTAAAAGATAAAACTCCTATGGAGTTCTGATAATGGTTTATACATGTAAACTACAGATATTGCTCCTTTGGAGCAAATGAATGCATTTATTAACAATATGTTTCTAAAATTAAAAATTGACAATAAAGGATTTGAATTTTGAATTTTGCTTTGCAAATGATTTTTTAATGTAATCAATTCACCATTCACTCGCAGAAATTCACCATTCACAAAAAGCATTGCCCTATCCGGCAATGCTTTTTTTCCTTAGCGAAAAATCCTGTAGGAATTTATATATAAAAATGTGTTAAGGGTTTATCAATTCAGCTTTTCCGCCGATGCATTTGATTCCGGTAGGCGGATTGACCATCATACAGTCGGAAATAACTCCATACTTTTGATTGAATGCTTTTACTTTTTCTGTATAATCATTAATTCTTTCCAGAATAACGGTTTCCATTTTCTTCGGATAAGCAATGTATAACTGAGGGCCGCCGCAGGCTTTGGCGCCCATCGGAGCAAATGCCCATGCGGACGCATTGGTACATTTTTCTTTCGTAACTTCAGATTCGATGGAAGCCCTCAACTGATCCAGCTGAGCCTGATCGTACTTTTGGCTGCTCTCATCAACCGGTCTTTCGGAGATATCTTTGGGAAGATTGGCATCCACATCTTTTGCAGAACCACAGGAAACAAATAAAGTTAAGCCCAACAGGACAGCCGAAATGCACGGAATCGTTTTTAACATAATAACATAATCTGTTTCAAAATTTTCAAAACTTATGCCAAGGTAAGGTTTTTAAGATTCATTTCCGTAATTTTGACTGCGATGAACAATCATTTTTTTGACTTAATAGAACACACCAACCGAAGCGTATTTTTAACGGGAAAAGCCGGAACGGGAAAGACGACTTTCCTTAATGATTTTGTAAAACGCACCAGAAAAAAACACATTGTCGTTGCTCCCACTGGGATTGCAGCCATCAATGCAGGTGGCGTTACCATTCACTCCATGTTCGGATTACCGCTGAGAACTTTCTTACCGACGACTGAAAGAATAGATACCAGTCTGGCAAATAATATTGCCGACCTGATGCCGCATTTCAAGTACCGTAAAGATAAATTAAAGCTTCTCCGGGAAGTAGAGATCATCATCATCGATGAGGTTTCGATGCTACGGGCTGATGTGCTGGATATGATGGATTTCTCCCTGAGATTCATCAGAAGGAACAACCAGCGTTTCGGGGGGGTACAGATGTTGTTCATCGGGGATCTGTACCAGCTGCCGCCGGTGGTGCGGGATGAGCATATTTTAAAAATGTATTATAATTCCCCATTCTTTTTCGATAGTCATGCGATCAAGGAAATTCCACTGATCACCATTGAGCTAACAAAAGTTTACCGACAGTCCGACGAGGATTTTCTGGCGATTTTAAATGCCATCCGTGACGGCGATATTGCCAATATCGATTTTGAAAAGCTGAATAAAAGATACGATCCGGATTTCAGTTCGGAGGATGAGCCTTATGTTTACCTGTGTTCGCACAATAAAATGGCAGATGATATCAACCAGGAAAAGCTGGATGAAATTAAAGTATCGGCCAAAACGTATGAAGCCAAACTTTTCGGAGAATTCAGGGAGAACCAGTTTCCAAACGAGCAGTTCCTGGACCTGAAAATTGGCGCGCAGATCATGTTTATCCGGAATGATGTGTCGGGGGAGAAGCGGTATTTCAACGGAAAGCTGGGGGAAATTTCTGCCCTTGATGAAAACGAAATTAAAGTGATCCTCGACGGAAGCGAAAGGGAAATTACGGTAAAAAGAGAGGTCTGGGAACAGAAAAAATATTTCCTGGACACCGATAAAAATATCAAGGAAGAAGTATTGGGAAGCTTCGAACAGTTTCCGATCAAGCTGGCCTGGGCAGTTACGATCCATAAAAGCCAGGGATTGACGTTTGACAGGGTCATCATCGATGCCGGAAAGAGTTTTACGGCCGGGCAGGTGTATGTGGCTTTGTCCCGTTGCCGCACGCTGGAAGGAATTGTTTTAAAATCCAGAATCACACCGGAAGTTATTTTCAAAGATAACAGGATCCTGTATTTCCATACCGATACGGTGGCCAATGATAAAGTGGAAGCCATCCTGAATAACGAAAAGTACGATTACAGCATCAAAAAAGTTCTCCGTACGGTCGACTGCTTGTGGTTTTTGAATGAAGTGGAAGAATGGAATAAACTGTCGGTGGCTACGAAAAGCATTGACCACGTAAAAACCAATCAGCTGTACGTGCAGCTGAAGCATGAGATTGTCAATCTTGGAAAAATCTACGAAAAGCTGCAACGGGTAATTTCGCAGAAGGTTAATAACTTCATCGAGCAGAAAGAAGAATGGTCGGAGATTGAAAGCAAAACGAAAGGCGCCGTTAATTTCTTTTTTACAGAGATCCGGTATAAGGTTTTTAATCCGCTGAAAGATTTTTATGCGGAGATCAAGGGAACCAAAGGCTTAAAACAATATAATGAAGAATTCCGGGTATGGCTTGAAGATGTGGAAGAATACCTGAACAGCCTGAAGGAAATCCATCTGTTGGAAACCAAGCTGCTGGACGAAAAAAACAATCAGGAAGTGAGCATGAAAATCGCCAAAGTCCCGTCCCAGGTTCTGACGTTCCAGTTATTTGAGCAGGGAAAAACCATTGCCGAAATCGCTTTGGAAAGAGGGTTGGTCAAAGAAACGGTATTCGGACACCTGGCAAAATTCGCAGAACAGGGTTTGCTTGATATTTCCAGGGTTATTACCTCCGATAAAATCAAAGCTTTCGAAGAACTTTTCTACAAAGACCGGAAAGAGACTTTAACGGAATGGAAGAATGCGCTGCCGAGCCATTTTGAATTCAATGAAATCAGGATTTTGATTAATCATTTTACGTATCTGAAGGAGAAGTCTCAGTCTTGATTAGAATAGAATGAGAAGCATTAGAATAAAAAAACAGTCAGCAATTTTATGAATTACTGATTTTTTTTATGATCGGTAGAAATAAAAATCCCCTGGTGATCGCTGATCAAGTCTTTCTCTACGACAATTCCGGTATCGAAAAACTGATTAGTAAAAGCTTCAGGAATCACGATATGATCAATATTATTCTGGATTTCCGAAGTAACATTTATTAATTTTAAATCAAGAAACAGCTCTTTTAAATCTGCCGTTGTTTTAGAACTGATGCATAGATTTTCTTCACCCTTTTTAAAAGAAGTATTGAAATCCCCAATAATAAACAGATTAGGGTTCTCCGCATGAATTCTTTTGCAATCTGAAATGGTATTGCGTAATTCGTTATCTGCAAAGGGCTGGCGGTTAAACCATGTCCCGATAATGGTACAGTAGAAAACGATGTTTCCGAATGCAGTTTCAAATTCTACAGCAAGATTTGTTTTATCATCCGTTACTGAATATTTTTTCGAATAAGGAATTTTAGAATATAAAATGGTTCGGAAAGCTTTTTCGCCTTTCAGATAATCCGTATAATTAAGATTTTCATACACTGTATTTTCAGGGATGGATGCGCAGAGATATTTATAAGGAAACCTGGTAAGATCGAGATCCACGGCTTCAGTCAGAATCAGAAAGTCAAAATCAAACCGGTTCAGGAATGCTGCCGTTTTTTGTGGGTTCTTTTTTCTGGCCCAGTCGATATTGAGGGTGGCGATTTTCAATCAGGATGTTTTAAGTCTGAAATTAGTTTTCTTCGATTGTTATCATAAAAAGAGGCAGCACGAGATCTATTTCGAAATAAAGTTTCTGCATTCTCCAATTCATTAAATCTTTCTTTATCAGTTTTATCAACCTCAACAAATTCAAAATGGTTTTCATCGAGAGCTGTAAAATCAACAAGCTTTAAATATTCCGAAATAGAATTTTTGTCAATCATAATTTTTCCGCTTCCAAACCGGTGTCTGTCCTGTCCGTTTTTCTTTACTCCAGAAATCCAATATTCTTCGCCGGTTTCAATATCAAAATAATTTCCCCAAATACCCGGGACTTTAAGTTTTTTCAACGCTTTATTGTTGAAATAAACTGTTTGCCCGGATTTTGAAAACTCCACAAATCCAATCCAGGCGTATCCGTGATGACCTGAAGACTTGTTTTCGATATACATTATTTTTGGCTTCATAAACTTGATATTTTTAACAACAATCCCAATAAAACCATGCTTTATCAAACTTTTTATTTGCAAGATCTTTTGGATTTATAAACAAATGCGCTACTCCTGAATCTCCGAACATAATTTCATCATCCGTATCGATTTGGAGAAGCAGAAGGTCATTCTCTTTATCTTCAGTATAATCCCGAGGATCACTTTGAGTAAAAAAAGCATATCCACCAATGTGGTGACCAGCCCCGTCAATTATTTTATCGATTTCCTCCTGTTCCGTGTGATTGAGTGTATCACGGAATTCCCAAAATTCTTTACCGTCAAACTGCATAGAAAACCTATGGTCTTCGCTACTGCCAAATTTCGTATCTTTTGTGAAGATTAAACGGTGTTCTTTGTAGATAGGAACTTCGTCATAAAGATCTTCAGTCAGGAAGGAAAAATCATCCTGAGCCTCCTCTGCAGTATCATCATGGAACATAATCTTATAATCGGTAGTGTCGTACCAATCATCTGAAGACATGTATAATTGTAGTATGCCTGAGTCTGGATATCCGTCAAGCTGGGGAACTTCACTGAAATTGATCTGTGCCCAGAGAATCATTGGCTTGTTATTCTGATCTTTGGGGTATTCCGTATTTTTAGGAAGGTAAGGCTTGCCTAAAAATTTGCTTCCTGTAATGGAGACAGGCTCTTGAGCAGAAACAGCAATTGCTTGAATTTCTACCATTTCCATTCGGAATCTTTCAAGATCGGCTTTGAATTTATTTAAAAATTCAGGTATCATAAGGTTAAAGTTTTTATGCTTTTAAATATACAAATAAACTTATTGCTAGCCTTTGTGATTTAACCTTAAATATTCTCAATAATAAAGATAAACGGGTTTTCCGAAATACATTAGGTTAGTTCATCAATTTTTCCAATAGCTTTTCCCTTTCCATCACCATCAATCCTATCAATTACAAAAAGTAACTAATGAATTTTATTAGCCTTATCTTTGTTCAGTTTTTAAAACTAAAATAAAAAGTATGAAAAATTTCGAAATATCAGTGTTGGATCTTGCGCCGGTAAAACAAGGGAAAACGGTTCATGATACGTTTCAGGACAGTCTGTCTCTGGCCAACCATGCTGAAAGTTTAGATTATAAAAGATTCTGGCTGGCGGAACATCACAATATGGAAAGTATAGCGAGTTCTGCAACCTCGGTCCTGATCGGTTTCATTGCCAACGGAACAAAAAAAATAAGAGTAGGATCGGGGGGAATTATGCTTCCGAACCACAGTTCGCTGGTAATTGCCGAGCAGTTCGGAACATTGGAATCCCTTTTCCCGGGGCGGATTGATCTTGGTTTGGGGAGAGCTCCTGGAACCGACGGACTTACGGCTAAGGCATTGGGAAGAAATCCGGCCATCATCAACGAGCAGTTTCCGAGACAGATCCTGGAATTGCAGAAATATTTCTCCAAGGAAAATTCAAACGCGCTGGTCCGGGCCATTCCGGGGGAAGGACTGGATATTCCGTTGTATATCCTTGGTTCCAGTACCGACAGTGCCTTTCTGGCTGCCGAATTGGGACTTCCGTATGCTTTTGCAGGGCATTTTGCCCCGGAGCAGATGGAAATGGCGTTCAACATTTATAGGGAACATTTTGAGCCTTCAAAATATTTGGATCAGCCTTATGTTATTGCCTGCGTAAATGGCGTTGCCGCAGAGACTTCAGAAGAAGCACATAAAATCTCCACGACGTTGTTCCAGGCATTTATCAATATCATCCGGAACGACAGAAAGCCTTTCGCGCCGCCGGTAGACAATATGGATGACATCTGGTCGCCGATGGAAAGATCGATGGTATTGCAGAAGCTGAGGTATACCTTTATCGGACATCAGTCTGAGATCGAGCAACAGCTGAAAACATTCCAGGAAAAATTCAATGTAGATGAGCTGATGATCAATTCCCACATCTACGATCATCAGAAAAGACTGGCGTCTTATCATATTTTCAGAAAAGCCAAAAACGCCGTATTCGGCGAATAATAAAGAATTTAGATTAATTGGAAGATGCCTGTTTTTATAAGTATCTTTGCATAAATTAAAAAGTAAAATGTCTGATATTAAGTTAAATACTATTCCTGAGGCTATCGAAGACCTTAAAAATGGTAAAATAATCATAGTAGTGGATGATGAGGACAGAGAAAACGAAGGTGATTTTCTTTGTGCAGCTGAACTTACGACCCCTGAAATTATCAACTTTATGGCGCTTCACGGAAGAGGGCTGATCTGTATGCCGCTTCCAGAAAAACGATGCGATGAGCTGGGCCTTGAAGTAATGGTAAGCAGAAGCAGCGACCCGAAAGAAACGGCTTTTACCGTTTCGGTTGACCTTTTGGGTAACGGAACATCTACCGGAATTTCAGCAGCGGACCGGGCAAAAACCATTCTTGCTTTGATGGATGAGAATTCCAAGCCGACCGATTTTATGAGACCGGGGCATATTTTCCCGCTACGTGCCAGAAAAGGAGGCGTTCTTAAAAGAGCAGGACATACGGAAGCAGCCATCGATTTGACTTGTCTTGCAGGTTTGAAAGAAGGTGGGGTAATCTGCGAGATCATGAATGAAGACGGATCCATGTCGCGTTTGCCGGAGCTGTATGCTTTTGCGCAGAAGCATGATATGAAAATCGTTTCTATCGAAGACCTGATCCATTATCAGCTTAAAAAAGGAAACCTGATTGAAAGACTTGAAGAAAGAAAGGTAAAAACCGCTTACGGCGATTTCGATTTCTATGCCTTCCGGGAAACTTCCAATGATCAGATCCATTTTGCTTTAACGAAAGGAAGCTGGACAGTAAACGAACCGGTATTGGTGAGGGTGCAGTCTTCAGATTCATATTTTGATGTACTGACAAGGTTAAACAACGGTGAAAAGCCTTTGCTTGAGAAAGTAACCAATATGGTGAATGAAGCGGGGAAAGGTGCTATTATTTTTATCAATAACGTTTCAAATGCTGAAAATACGCTGAAAAAATTACAGCAGTTCCTGAATTATCAGGATGGCCAACAGCAGCATCCGACCCTGGCGTTCAATTACAGAGATTACGGTATCGGAACACAGATCCTCAAAAATTTAGGAATCAATAAATTTAAAGTAATCACCCAAAATCCGAACATTAAGCCTCAGGTTGGAGGATATGATGTGGAGGTTACCGAAATGGTGCAGCTTTAGGGTAAATGGTGAATTATCAATTCGCTGCGTTTGTCAGTTTTTTGTAGGTTTTAAAAATTGACTATTGACTTGCGAAGCAAAATTCACTATTGACAATATATAAAAATGGCTTGAGAATTTCTCAAGCCATTTTTATGTGTTCAAAGCTTCTGAATCCGTTCAGGAAATCTTTGATGTTCATTCTTTTCTTTCCTTCCAATTGCAGTTCTAAAGGAAAATAAATTCCGTCTGCGGTATAGATTTTAAATTCGTTTTTAGAAATCTCCAGGCTTCCGGCCGGTTTCCCATGTTTTGAAATCTCAAATTTGCCACCGAAAATTTTTAATCCTTTTTCTTCCTCTCCAATCTTTAATGTGGTGAAAGCTGCCGGGTAAGGCGACATTCCGAGGATAAACTGATGGATCTCTTTTGAATCTCCGGCCCAGTTGATTCTTGTATCTTCCTTGAAAATTTTAAAAGCATTTTTCGGATGCTCCACCTGTGGCTGAGGTTTTTCGGTAATTGAATTTTCTGCCAGTCCGTCCAGGGTTTTTACCACCAGCCTGGCGCCCATTTCCATGAGCCGGTCGTGAAGGCTTCCCGCATTTTCATCGGGCAGAACCGTTAATTCTTCCTGTAACAGGATATTTCCTTCATCAATTTTTTCATTGATAAAGAAAGTGGTTGCTCCGGATTTTTCTTCACCATTGATAATCGCATAATTGATCGGAGCTGCACCTCTGTAATCGGGAAGCAGGGAAGCATGAAGGTTGAAAGTCCCCATTTTAGGCATTTCAAATAAAACTTTCGGCATCATCCGGAACGCAACTACTACAAAAACATCAGCGTCCAGCTTTCTCAGTTCTTCTAAAAATTCAGGATTTCTCAGTTTTTCAGGCTGAAAAACCGGAAGATTGTTTTCTACAGCGAAAACTTTTACGGGTGACTGGTTGATTTTTTGTCCACGCCCGCTTGCTTTATCAGCAACGGTAACGACACCGACAACTTCATGGTGAGACTGATGAATGGCTTCCAGAGAAGTTTTGGCGAACTCCGGAGTTCCTAAGAATACGACTTTCAATGATTTCATGCTGCAAAGATAAACCCTTTATCGAAGGATTAAAAATTAAAAAAATTATTATTAATGATTACTCATTACTCATGCAATGGCATAAGTTCTGAAATTAAGCATTTTTATTTTCCCGGTATCCAGAAGGAAAATGAGGTTTTCGAGGATATTCTCTTTCGAATGATAACTCAGCTGGATGGAGAGCTCTTCAATAGTCGCAGGTCTTTTGCTCAACAGATTAAGAATCTGGTTTGAAATGTTTTTTCCGAAAATAGACTGTTTGTTTTTTTCACAGACGGAGCACTGACCGCAATTTTTGGCATTTTTTTCACCGAAATAGCTTAGAATCAGTTTCATCTTACAATATTGGCTGTCTTCCAGGAAAAATTTCATTTCTTCCCACTTCTGGATTTTATTTTTCTGAATATGTTCAAAAAGTTTCCAGTAGACTGAACTGTTTAATCTTTCGTCCCTCGGCTTTAAGAATTTGATGCTTGATAAAGCCCCATCGACATATTCTACGTAGCCTTTCTGCTGAAGTTCTTTCAGTCTTTCTTTAATCAGTTCGATGCTCACCCCGATTTTTCCACTGACCTGCTGCTCGCTGAACATGACCTTATGCGTGGTAATTCCCGATATGGTACGGAGCATCAGTTCAATAAAGTAAGCATCTTTTTTGGGAAGCTGATCAATTTCATGGGCTTGCATCAAAAGCTGTAAGGATGAAAGACTTTTATGATCATTAAAATAAATGATTTCCTGATTGTGAAGAAAGTTCAGGACATTTCTGATTTTGGCATTCGACAGTTTCGTGAAATTCTGAGCTCCATTGATGTTTAAAGGAAAAACTTTTTCCGGCAGCTCAAATTCAGCCACCTGAAAAATAGAGTAGAGGTAGGTAATAATTTTCAGGAATTCCGCTTTATTGGGAATCTGGTTTTTTAGAATCTGGTCGAAATTTATGATTTCCTGTTTGTTCCACAACAGAAAAGCAAAACTTTCTTTACCGTCCCTTCCGGATCTTCCGATTTCCTGATAATAATTTTCAATCGACGGGGCCGGAGAATAGTGGAGAACAAAACGCACATTATCCTTATCGATTCCCATACCGAAAGCATTGGTGGAAATTAGAACATGGTTATCGCTGGTATTCCAGATGTGCTGACGGGTATTTTTTTCTTTGGTGGATAATCCTGCATGAAAGAAATCAACATTCGTTAGCTGGTTCTTCCGCAAAAACTCGCTGAGCTGTTCTGCTTCTCTTCTGGTTCTGACATATACAATCCCGGATTCATTGGTAAATTTTAAAATATCAAACACTTTCTGAAATTTATCTGAAATTTCCTCGGTGAAGATTTTAATATTATCTCTTTTAAAACTTTTCTGAAAAACGTTGGGATCATTCAGCCCAAGTTTTATTTTGATTTCATCCAGCACTTTCGGAGTTGCGGTTGCCGTTAAAGCCAGGCAATGAATTTCGGGATTATTTTTCCTGAATTCTTTTATGTTCTGATAACTGGGACGGAAATCCTGTCCCCATTCCGAAATACAGTGTGCTTCATCTACCGCAATGAAAGATAGGGTAATCTCTTCAATATGTTGGATAAACTGTTTGTTGGTAATTCGTTCAGGAGAAATGTATAGTATTTTTGTTAACCCTTCTTTGCATCGGTCATAAATGGTTTCTGCATCAAATTCATCCAGTTCGGACGATAAATATTCCGCTTCAATTCCCCGGGACTTCAGTTGGTTCACCTGATCTTTCATCAGGGCCAGCAATGGTGAAATCACCAGGCAGGTTCCTTCTCTGAGTAACGCGGGAAGCTGGTAACATAAAGACTTTCCGGCACCGGTAGGCAACAGGACAAGCGTATCCTTTGCATTGATTACAGAATCAATGATGGCTTCCTGGGCATCACGAAAATGATCGTAACCCCAAAAATGCTTCAATGTCTTACGCTTTAACTCCTGAAAATCTTGCTGGGAAATCATAGGATAAAAATACTAAAAGTAATATAATAAAAAAAGCCACGCATTGCATGGCTTTATATAATTTAATAATAAAATTATTATTTAGCTTCGAAGTAAACTCTTCTGTTTGCTCTGTTTTTCCATTCAGGACATTTAGTAGCAGGATCACACTCAGGGTATTTAAGGTCTTTTTCACCTCTACCTACCGCATCAAGTTTACCGGACTGAACTCCGTTTTTAATTAAATAATCTTTAACGTTGTTCGCTCTTCTTTCAGACAATCTTTGGTTGTATGCTTCAGAAGCTCTTGTATCGGTAGCACCAATTACGGTGTAAGTACCTGACGAAGAGTTGATGTAGTTAACAGCATTGTTAAGGATCGGCGTGTTAGAAGGTAAAATTCTGTCTGAGTTAAGATCGAATTCAATTCCTTCTAAAGTTCTCGTATCGTCAGTTACAGGTCCTATCGGTGTAGGAGCAGTAGTAGGACAACCTTGGTTTTCCACAGGTCCCGGAACAGTTACACATTTATCGTAAAGATCGATTACTCCGTCAAGATCAGTATCAAGAGCTACACCCGCACCGTCAACTCTTGCACCTGCAGGAGTATCAAGCTGTCTGTCCCAATCGTCGCAAACACCGTCATTATCAAGATCTCCTTTTTTACAAACTTCGATATCCTGGTTTTTGTTAGCCAATACATCAAGCTTGTAATAGATTTCCTGAAGCGGGTCATGCCACATTAGGTGAGACTCGTGTTTTCCAAGTTTCAAAGAGATCCCTAGCGTAGCGTTAACGAAGTTATCGGAAACCTGCTCTTCACGTTGATTGATTGCACTATATTTAGCACCTCCACCGTCAAATTGGTCATCACCGGTTACTACATACATTACTCTACCTTCGATGTCTAGTCTTCTGTTCACTTTAAACTTAAGACCAGCACCTGCCTGAGCAAACATAGTACCTAATTCAAATGCTTTTACTTCATTTGCGACTCTTTGTCCGTTTTCATCCTTTTGGTATGCTCTGTAAGATAAAACTCCCACACCAGCATATCCGTGAAGTGCCCATCTGAAAGGGGAGTGGTTATCTACTCTTCTCAAAAGATTTGAGAAGTTGATATCCCCTAATAATGAGATTGCATCATACTGAGTTCTTGCTCCTACCTGCTGCGTTACGGATGCATTGGCAGGGGCAGCATCTTTGGTATTGAAGAAACCTTGTCCTGGTTTCACCTCGGTCGTACTGTAAATTAAGACCAAAAGCATGCGTAATTGCTTTATCGATACTTATATATGCAGAATATCCGAAAAGGTTGTTACCGTTACCGTTTTTTATGGAGGTTAAGTCTGCAGATTGTACCAATGGTACACCAGCACCAATTGAAATTGCCCAATCGTTAAACCTTTTTGATTTATCTGTAAACGGGGCAACATTCGCAGAGCCCGAAGAGAAGGTATTCGGATACTGTCCTGATGAAGCCACTGCAGTTGAGTCTTGTGCAAAAGCAACTGTAGGAACAGTTAAAGCCAATGCAACAATTGCTAAACTTAATTTCATAGTGTATTTTTTATTTAGTTAATTAAATGATTTAGTTATTTTGTAGTTGTGGTAGGACAACCTTGGTTTTCTACCGGTCCCGGAACGGTTACACATTTATCGTATAAATCGATCACACCATCCAGGTCCATATCCAATGCAACTCCCGCGCCATCTACTCTTGCTCCTGCAGGAGTATCTTGCTGTCTGTCCCAATCGTCGCAAACTCCGTCGTTATCAAGGTCTCCTTTTTCACATACAACAAGCTCTGTGCTTTGGTTTTCCAATACATTCGTTTTGTAGTAAGCTTCCTGAAGAGGATCATGCCAAGCCAGGTGGCTTTCGTGTTTTCCAAGTTTGAAAGAGACTCCCAGGTTAACGGTCCATGCATTGTCGGATCTTCCTTTACTAATCATGTTGTACTTCGATACTTTTGAAGAAGGATCGTAATCAGCAGGACCAGCATATCCTCCACCATCGAACTCATCATCACCACTCATGATATACATGGTTCTGGCTTCGATATCGATTAGTTTGGAAACATTATATTTAACCCCTGCACCAAATTGGTAATATAGAGAGTTAAGTGCAAACTTCTGTTCAATAAACAAAGGAATTCGCTTAGGATCATTGCTCCATCTGAATTCATTGTTGTCGTACAAAGAAGTATCAAAATTCATGAATCCAGCACCTGCATAACCGTGTAGTGCCCATCTGTACGGAGAATGGTTATCAACTCTTCTTAAAAGGTTTGAGAAGTTGATGTCTCCCATCAAAGCAACCTGGTTATACTTGGTGTTTGCTGTCGCAACTCCGGCAGCAATACCTGCTGCACCTTCCAACTGAGCCTTTTGTGTTGTTTCACCTCTCTGGTAGATAAGGCTTAGTCCAAAAACGTGTGTAATCTGTTTGTCCAAACTTACATACGCGTTATACCCCCAATTGATCTTTTTATCATAGATGGATTTGAGGTCAGAATGCACCATAAAGGCAGCACCACCCCCCACTGATATAGACCAGTCGTTGAATCTTTTGGCTTTGTTGTTAAAAGGTTGAACATTGGCAGAACCTGAAGAGAATGTATTCGGATACTTATCATTTGAAGTAACGGCTATACTATCCTGTGCATACGTAGCAATAGGCAATGTGGCCAATAATAATAAACCTAATTTCATACAATATGTTTTATGTTTTATGTCAGATAAAATCTTTTAATAATATTCTGGAAAATTCTCTTTCAAAAAGATGCTTTTGATGAGGGATTTCCAATCTTTCTGAGCTAAATTTTAACCCGTTGAAGGTAACGATATCTATATCGATTACTCTGTCAGTATATCCGCCTGATACTTTAGAATCGTTTACTCTTCCCATTTCCATTTCAATGCTCTTGATCTGATCAAGCAGCCGAATAGGCGAAAGATCTGTAAATATTATCAATGCAATATTACAAAAAATATTGGAACTGGCAAATTCTACGGGCTCAGATGTTAAAAATTCACTAATTTTTAATATTTCATTTCCCCCTTCTTCCAATTTTTTTATTGCGGTTTCCAGATTTTTTTTTTGGTCCCCAAGATTACTTCCCAGTAACAAAACGACTTTATGTTGCGACATATTAAAAAATGATTGATATATGAAAAGTTTTTTTAAAAATGTACTGGCAAATATAGTGGCTATTGTCATCTTATGTGTCGTGTTTTTCTTCTTTTTTATCATAATGCTTGTGTTCAGCGCAATGGGAAGTGAGAAGTCGGTAGAGGTAAAAAAGAATTCTGTCCTTACCATTAACTTGAAAACCAATATTATAGACAGCCCTACCGAAGAGAAAAAAGGACTTTTTGACCTCAGCGACCAGAATAAAAATGTTTTGATCTACGATGCAATCGAGGCCATCAACAAGGCGAAGACCGATGATAACATCAAAGGAATAAGCATCGAGACCGATTATCTCAATGCGGGCATTACCCAGATCGATGATCTCCGAAATGCCATTCAGGATTTTAAGAAAAGTGGAAAATTTGTATATGCTTACGGAAATGCAGTTTCTCAGGCAGCGTATTATTTAGGATCCGTGGCAGATCAATATTATCTGAATCCGGCCGGGATGGTCGAGCTGAAAGGCTTAGCTACTGAAGTTGCATTTTTTAAAGAGTTTGCAGACAAGTACGGAATCGGAATTGAGGTGATCCGTCACGGAAAATTCAAGTCTGCGGTTGAACCTTTTTTGAGAAATGATATTTCCCCGGAAAACAAGGAGCAGTTGAGTACCCTTCTAAATGACATCTGGAAAAATACCTCTTCAAAAATAGCGGTTTCCAGAAAGATCGATACGGCACAATTCAGGACTGTCGTGGATAGCCTCTATGGGATGATCCCGGATTTGGGTCTGAAATACAAACTGGCGGACAAGCTGATCCAGAAAACGGAATATGACCAGATCATCCGCTCAAAATTAAATATAAAAGAAGATGACAAATTAAATAAGATTTCTTTGGGGAAATACATCGCTTCATATTCCGATGATGAAAATTCGGGAGATAGGGTAGCGGTTCTGTATGCTTCGGGTTCCATTAACGGAGGAGATGATTATAATGATATTCATTCGGAAAAGTATATCAAATATATCAAAGACCTGCAGGAAAACGATAAGGTAAAAGCCGTTGTTTTCAGGATCAATTCTCCCGGAGGAAGTGCCAATGCTTCTGATGAGATTTTATTTGAGCTGCAGCAGCTGAAAAAGAAAAAGCCGCTGGTTGTTTCGTTTGGAGATTATGCTGCGTCAGGAGGATATTATATCGCCATGGCTGCCGATAAGATCTATTCGGAACCGAATACCCTTACAGGATCGATCGGTGTTTTCGGGGTGATCCCTTACTTTAAGGAAATTGCCAATAAAAACGGGATCCGTTCAGACATTGTTTCTACAAATGCCAACTCTCAATATTATTCATCACTTAACGGAGTGACGCCTTACGGGGTAAATATGATTACCAGAAGTGTGGAAGGAACTTATAAAAGATTCGTACATTTCGTAACGCAGAACAGGAAAAAGAGTTTTGAGCAGATCGACAGCGTCGGTGGCGGAAGGGTATGGAGCGGAACACGGGCTAAACAGATTGGTTTGGTGGATGAATTGGGAACATTAAATGATGCGGTAAAATTTGCGGCTCAGAAGGCCGGGCTGAAATCCTACAGCGTAGCCTCTTATCCGAAAAGAATGACACCGTTCGAACAGATCTTCAAAGATCTTAATGAGGATGATATTTCGGCAAGGGTGGTTAAAAACAAAATAGGAAAGGCGAATTATGAACTGTTGGAACAGATCGTGGAAGAAAGAAAACTGCAGTCTGAAGTAAAAATGGAAATGCCTTACCAGATTAAGATCAACTAAGCTAAATTAACTATTGTATAAAGAAACGGCGGATTTGAATTTCAAATCCGCCGTTTTAATTTTTTTATTGGTTGCTTGTTAAGCTCTTCGCGTGAGCATTCCGTAAATCCACAGAACAATTAAAGCACCTCCGATGGCTAAGATCCAGCTTCTGAAGTTCCAGAAAGAATCTACATCTCCCCAATGAAGCAGGTAAACCCCGATTGATCCTCCGATGAAGGCTCCGATAATTCCCAGAATCATCGTGATAAGCATTCCACCTCCCTGTTTTCCAGGCATGATCGCTTTAGCAATTGCTCCGGCCAGTAGTCCGAAAATAATCCATGTTATAAATCCCATAGTCGCATTTTTTAATGTTAATATTTAATTTGGTTCATTATTAATGTGGGGAAAACATGATGAACATCATCTTTTCTTGAAAAATGAATCTACAAACTCTGTACCATTAAATAACTGCAAATCCTGCATCTTTTCTCCTACCCCGATATACTTCACCGGAATCTGGAATTGATCTGAGATACCTATAACAACGCCTCCTTTAGCGGTTCCGTCAAGTTTCGTTACGGCCAAGGCATTTACTTCTGTTGCGGCGGTAAACTGTTTGGCCTGCTCGAAAGCATTCTGGCCGGTAGAACCGTCAAGAACCAACAAAATCTCGTGAGGAGCGTCAGGAATCACCTTCTGCATTACCCTTTTGATTTTTGAAAGCTCATTCATCAGGTTGATTTTATTGTGAAGTCTTCCTGCCGTATCAATGATTACGACATCGGCATTCTGTGCCACGGCGCTCTGTACGGTATCAAAAGCAACGGATGCAGGGTCGGACCCCATTTCCTGTTTTACGATAGGAACGCCTACTCTCTGGCTCCAGATGACCAACTGGTCTACGGCTGCAGCTCTAAAGGTATCGGCAGCTCCAAGCACCACTTTTTTTCCTTCCGTTGTAAACTGGTGGGCCAGCTTTCCGATGGTGGTGGTTTTCCCAACACCGTTTACGCCAACAACCATAATCACGTATGGTTTTTTGGACGCATCGATATTTCCTGTTCCGGCATGAGGATTTTCAAGTAGCAATCCTGAAATTTCCTCCCGGAGAATTTTATCCAGTTCGCTTACACCGACGTATTTGTCGCGGGCAACGCGTTCCTCAATTCGTTCGATAATTTTGATGGTGGTGGAGGCACCGACGTCGGAGGCAATGAGGATTTCTTCCAGGTCATCCAGTACTTCATCATCTACTTTGCTTTTACCGACAACGGCTTTTGTCATTTTTTCAAAGAAACCCTGGCTGGATTTTTCCAATCCTTTGTCTAATGTTTCTTTTTCTTCTTTTTTAAAAATATTTTTAAACCAACTCATCTTATGAATTACGGAATTTAATTAATGAAGGAAGATGGGCAATGTAGACCTGATGTGCTTAATCTTTTTCTTATTTTCATGATTAAAACTTCAGACCTCCAGCCTCTGACTTCCAGCTAGATTAAAGCAAAGATAACAAAAAAACTACCCAAAAGATGAGTAGTTTTTTATATTGTAAATAAAGTGGAGATTATTTTTTCAAATAACCATCTACTTCGTCTGCATTCATTACTTTTTCTTCGAAAACGTAAGCTCCTGATTTAGAAGACTTCACCATTTTCACCACTTTAGTCATTTTTTTAGACTGTCCGCTTTGTAGCGTCGCTACTACTTTCTTTGCCATGGTAAATTATATTTTATAAATTACTTGATTTCTTTGTGTACGGTTACCTTTTTAAGAACAGGATTGTATTTTTTCAATTCCAATCTTTCGGTTGTGTTCTTTTTATTTTTAGTAGAAATGTATCTTGACATTCCTGGCATACCACTTTCTTTGTGCTCTGTACATTCAAGGATTACTTGAACTCTGTTTCCTTTTTTTGCCATGATTTAGTTCTTTTTAATCAATCCGTTTCTAGTCGCTCTTTCAATAGCTTCCTCGATTCCAATTTTGTTAATCACTCTCAATCCATGAGCTGATACTTTCAGTGTTACGTGCTTATCTTGCTCCGGAAGGTAAAATTTCTTCTCTAATAAGTTAATTTCAAAACGACGCTTCGTTTTGTTATTAGCGTGAGAAACGTTGTTACCAACCATTGCACGCTTTCCTGTTATTTGGCAAATTCTTGACATATCTCGATGTTCTTATTTGTACTATAATATTTGAGAGTGCAAAATAACGAAGAATTTTTCAGATAGACAAATCTTTTATAAAATTATTTATAAAAAACCTACTGACGGACAATCCGGATTTTAACCGTGGATCAGTCACAGTACGCATTGAGAATAAGAAAGATACATTCCGAATTTAATTTAAATAAATCTGAAAGTCGTCTTTAAATTTATCAATTTAAAAAGTTTCATCGGATATTAATTTCTTTTTGTCCTGTTCTGAAACCGTTTGATTAAGAAATAAAACAGCAGAAACCCTAATGCAAAAATTGAAAACCGGGAAAGCAGATCTCCGGCCTTGGTGTAAAACGTCATTCCGTCATACAGGTTTACTTTTGCATAAAGTGCGGTTTTATCACCGTAAAAAGTATCTTCTATGATTTCGCCTTTTACATTGATATGAGCGGAAATTCCGCTGTTGGCAGCACGTGCGATTTCCCTTCTGGTTTCAATAGCTCTTAATTTAGCATACGATAAAAGCTGCTTATGGCCTTCCGTAACACCCCACCACGAATCATTGGTCATGATGGCCAGGAAATTGGCTCCTTTCTTCACATAATCTCCTGTAAATTCACCGTAAATGCTTTCATAGCAGATAATCGGGGCCACTTTACCTTTGTTGAACGGGTTTGAAAATGCCGTACGTTCTTTATCGGTTCCCAGAGAAGCAACCGTTCCTCCGAGGTTGATCATCGCATTACCCAAAAGCGGTTTCAGATAGCTAATGTAAGGGAAAATTTCAACGCCCGGCACTAGTTTTCCTTTATGATAGACCTCAACCTTCTGATTCGGAATCACCTGGATCGCAGAATTGAAACGCTCTACCCAAAGTCCCGGGTTAAGCTGATAAGCTTCTTTCGGCAGGCCGTTTTCCGAAGTGTAAAAATGATGTGAAGAAATCCCCGTCGTAAAAACCGAACCCGGATGTTTTGAAAGAAAACCTTTAATATTATTTAAAATTAAACTTTTTTCAAAAGCGGTTTCGGAAATCGACCCATTTCCAGGAAGCGCGGTCTCGGGAGCGATGTAATAATCTATTTTTCCTTTTGAATTTCTTTCGGCCAGACTTAACAAATCGTTCTCGATCGTTAGGCTGTCCTGAGAATATTTTTCAGCGTAAGGATCAAGATCCGGCTGAAGCATCAGGACATTTACGCTGCCGATCGGTTTTTCGTCAAAGCTGTTATATTTTACAACAGAAATGATCATAGGCAGGATCACCAATGCGGCTACAATCGAGGTGTTTTTAATTAAATCTTTTCTTTTTCTTCCTGCCTGCCAGATTCTTACAGTATAGAAAATCAGAACGTTCGTCAGCAGAACCCAGAAGCTTCCTCCGGTAGCTCCTAATGTATCGTACCACTGGATCAGCTTAGGGTAATCCGAAAATACATTTCCTAAATTCAGCCACGGCCAGGTAAGTTCCCAGCCCAGATGGAATTTCTCAAAACTCATCCAGATGGCAATCAGAAAGGCCAGCCCCCAGTACGTTCCCTGTGCGTTTTTATACCAGTGGTAGCACTGAAAAACCAGGGCATACAAAAATGAATTTACGAGTACGGGAAATAAAACTGCCATCATCGAGTGGCTTCCATCAGGGTTTTTGGAGCCATACAGCCAGCCGGTCGTTACGGCATTCCAGATTACAAAGCATAAATAGGACAGCCCGAAAACCACCCAGCTTTTTCTGTCGTAATCGGAGAATTTGGAAACGCCGTGCTCCATCATCAGAAGCGGAACCAATGCAAAAAATATAAAAAACGGAACCCCGTAAGTAGGCCAGGAAATGGACAATAGCATCGCCGAAATCAGCGTAAGCAAAACGTATTTCATGAATTTGTTTTAATATACAAATTTAATGTTTTTGAAATGAATAAATTTGTAAACGATGGTAAAGAAATTTTATAAAATTATTATTGCTCCCTACACCCTTTTTCTGCTGTATCTTATGTTCTTTGGGATGGGTCGCAAGCAGATGGATGATCACCTTCTGACGGTAGCGCCTATCGTCTCTACCATAAACTTCATTAAAGGCTGTATTTCATGGAAAGATGCTTTCAAGATTGTCGTAGGAAACATTGTGATGTTTATGCCTTTCGGTTTCCTCGGATGGGTTTTTTCCAGGCTTCAAGATCTTAGAAATTTGCTGTTTGCTTTTGTCTCGGCCATTACCATCGTCGAAGCGCTCCAGTATTTTTCAAGGATGGGAATTTTTGAAGTGGATGATATTATCCTGAATACTTTCGGGGTGTTTTTAGGGTTTTTAATTAAAAAAATTATTGAAAAGAGATTGGGGTATTTTCAAAATGATGGAGCTGCGGATTGATGGAAGCTTTGACAAAGTTTTTCAGTAAAACCCATTATCCGTTCAGTTCCTTCGCTCGTTTTTCCGCATTCAGGATTCCGTTTTTAAGAATGTCCTTCAGACTATTATCGTTAAAGGTCTTCAGGGCTGCTTCGGTAGTTCCTCCTTTTGAAGCCACATCCTGAATGAGCTGTTCAAGGCTTTTGTCCGAATTGTTAATCAGGTGATAAGCCCCCAACATCGTCTGCTGTACAAAAAGCCGGGACAAATTTTCTTCAATTCCCATTTCCATCCCTGCTTTGATCATCGCGTCGACAATATAATAAAAATATGCCGGTCCGCTTCCGGAGAGGGCCGTAACGCTGTCCAGCAGCTCTTCATCTTCCAAGTATACCGATCTTCCCGTCGAATTCAAAAGTCTTTCGATATGGATGAGTTGGCTAAAAGAAATTCCTTCCGCTGCCGTATAGCCTGTAATTCCCATCCCGAGAAGAGTAGGGGAGTTCGGCATGGCTCTTACGACTAACGGATGGTTCAGCAGTTTCTGAATCTTCTCTATTTTAATTCCTGCCATGATCGATAAAACCATTTGCTTTTCTTTCAGCGGGAACCTGAGATTTTCGGCAGCATGGGTAAAATCCTGAGGTTTTACGGCAATGATGATCAGATCGGCATCGAGTGTTTCCACTTCCTCAAAAGTAGAAATCTCCGATTTTGGGAATTCTTCTGCTATTTTGGAAAATTTAGATTGGTTTCGGATAATAAGGTGTAGATTTTCCGGCTTGATCAACTCGTATTTTAAAAACGATTTCGAAAAAGAAAGGCCCATGTTTCCGGCGCCGAGAATAGCAATTTTCATAATGTGTTTGTTTTATGTTTGATGATCACTTTGTCAAAGTTCCGAACTTTGACAAAGTTTGTTAAACAATATTCACCTCCCTTTCCAGTTCGATCCCAAATTTTTCTTTGACAGAATTGATGATCTCCGTTGAAAGGTCATAAATTTCCTTTCCGGTGGCCTCTCCTGTAGCATTTACGATAACGAGGGCCTGTAAAGGGTGCGAGGCTACATTGCCGATCTGTTTTCCTTTCCAGCCGCATTGTTCGATCAGCCAGCCCGCAGGAACTTTTACAGCATCTCCGTTCGGATAGCCGGGTATATTTTCAAATTTCTGCTGCAGTGCTTCGAACTGTGTCAGAGGAATCGTGGGGTTCTTAAAAAAGCTGCCTGCGTTCCCTGTTTCTTTCGGATCGGGAAGCTTGCTCTGCCTGATGCTGATCACGACATTTGAGACATCGCGGATGGTCGGGCTTTCAATACCTGATTTTTCCAGTTCGGATTTTATCGCGCCGTATTCGGTTTTGATGTTATGGTTTTGTGCCGTCAGTTTAAAAGTGACTTCCAGAATGACGTATTTTCCTTTGCCTTCCTGTTTAAAAATGGAATCCCTGTACCCGAACCTGCATTTTTCGAGATCAAATATTTCGGTTTCCAGTGTCTCCAGATTCAGTACGCTGCAATTCACAAAAATATCTTTTATTTCGGTGCCGTAAGCGCCGATATTCTGCATGGGAGAGGTTCCTACATTTCCGGGAATAAGGGAAAGGTTTTCCAATCCGCCGAGATTCTTGTCGAGACAGAACATTACGAGTTCATGCCAGTTTTCTCCTGCTTTTGCTGTGACCAGCACTTCGTTTTCATTCAGAGGCTGTATGGAGATTCCCTTTAAGTTTAATTTGATCACCAATCCGTCGAAATCCCGCGTAAACAGAATATTGCTGCCTCCGCCCAGAAAAAGGAGAGGAAGTCTATTGTTATTGGAGAAGCGGAGTGCTTCCTGTAACGCTTCAATGGTGTTTATTTCCGTAAAATATCTTGCTTTTACATCTACCCCAAACGTATTGTAAGGTTTCAGTGAAAAATTTTCGTGCATGATTTAGTTGTATTCTGTTGGTAGAAGGGCCTGGATCTGGTCTTTCAGTTTCTTCAGCTGTTGGTAGTGGGCGGTGTCTGCAAACGCGTTTACATATGCATGGTATTTTTTCGGTGTGCGGATCTGGAAAGTTTCATCGAATCCATCTACAGACTGCTGGCTGGGCGAGCTTTTGATCCGGTCCAGGGTTTTTGCATCGATGGTAGAAGTCAACTTTTTCCAGGTTTGCGGGCTGATGGCCGACTTCCATTCTTTATGGGTTTTGGTTTTGGTAACGCCCTGCTCTGCATGAATGGAATCCTGGGTCACCTTTACGATTTTATAGTTCCCGAGATGTCCGCCGATATCCGAATAGCTAATCGAGATAATTTCAGAGGCACCCTGATGGCCTGTTCCGGAATCTTTCTGGCTGCAGGAAACAAAAGTCAGCAATAAAATACAGAGTAAGAATATTTTCAAACCGGAATATTTTATTGCTGACATCTATTGAATTTTAATAATTAAAGGCTGAATTCCGCTCTGTATTTTTCAAGAGCATCTTTAAGAATAGCTGCGCTTCTCTTTAAATCCTGCTCTTTTAAAACATAGGCAATTCGTACCTGCTTTTTGCCTAATTCAGGATTGCTGTAGAAGCCTCCTGCCGGTGCTACCATGATGGTTTCATTGTTGCTGGAATAGCTTTCCAGCAGCCATTGGGCAAACTTTTCAGTGTCATCTACCGGAAGCTCCGCCACACAGTAGAAAGCACCTTTGGGCTTCGGGCAGATCACACCCGGAATAGCGTTCAGCAGATCAACCAGAACGTTTCTTCGGTGCGTGTATTCTTCCCTTACGGATCTGATGTAGGCTCCGTCATTTTGATGGGCCGCCGTTGCTGCGATCTGCCCCAGTAAAACAGGGCTTAATCTTGCCTGTGCAAAAAGCATGGCTGCATCGTGGATTTTTTTGGAACGGGTAATCAAGCATCCGATTCTTACGCCGCACATGGAGTAACGTTTGGATTCCGAATCGATGATGATGCAGTTTTCCGCCAGTTCAGGGAAAGCGAGCATGGAAATCTGTTGTTTTCCGTCGTATACGTATTCTCTGTAAACCTCGTCGGAGATCACAACGATATCATATTTTAAAGCAATTTCTGCTAGTTTCTGAAGTTCTTCACGGGTGTAAAGATAACCGGTAGGGTTGCCTGGGTTGCAGATTACGATGGCTCTGGTTTTTGCCGTGATTTTTTTCTCGAATTCTTCAATTGGAGGAAGGGCAAAACCGGTATCGATGGTAGAAGGAACGGCTACTACATTTACATTGAATGTGCTGGTAAACCCGTTATAATTGGCATAATACGGTTCAGGAATAATAACTTCATCACCGTCGTCACATAAGGTTGAAATGGCAAAATTCAAAGCTTCCGAACCTCCGTTGGTTACAATAAAGTTATCCGGTGTAAGATCCGTGAAATCCAGGGAGTGATAATACTCCGTAAGTGCTTTTCTGTATTCGATATTACCTTCAGAAAGCGCGTATTCCAAGACTTTCAGATCAATATTCTTTAAAGCATTTAGTGCCGTTTCCGGAGTCTCAATATCCGGTTGCCCGATGTTGAGGTGATATACTTTTGTTCCTCTCTGTTTTGCTTTAAGGGCAAAAGGAACCAGTTTTCTTACCGGCGATGGCGGCATGTGTAGTGCTCTGTTTGAAATATTAGGCATTGTTCAAAAAATTTGATGACAAAAATAAGATTTAATTTTTCAATATTAAAATAAAGCTTTTAAATAAAGCTTTTTATATCAATTTTCAAATCCGTAATTATGACAGTGATTTTTTAAATAATATAGGTTTTTAACAGCTATATCTATTTAAGTATCTAATTCAAATAAATGTGATTAATTGTTATATTTTTAATGCTAATAAATTTTTTATATAAAATTATAGTTAAATTGGTTTTTGTGTTAGTTTTTTTATAATTTTACATGAACAATAGTTAGTAAATATGAAATTAAAACTACTTTTTGGAGCCGTCAATGTGATGGCTCTGTTTGCTGCTTCTTCTGTGGCAGCACAAAATTACCAACAGATGCCTGTTTCCTCAGGTTTTACTGCCGATGTAATCGCCAATGGTATAGGATCTTCCACTGTTTCTACAAATAATGATGTAGACGGTGCTAGTTATGCGTTTGTAGCCCGTGATTTTCAGTTGACGTCTTCCAGCGCGGCACTTACATACGGTATTCCTGTAAATGGACTTATCAGTTCTGCAGTAGCCGCAACGCCCGGCTTAACCTATCAGCTAGCAAGTTTGAGTGCTAATAACTCATTGAGATTGGTGGCTGTAAATGATGCCGGTACTTTAACCTTTACAACGCCAAAAGCAGCTACCAAACTATATATGCTCGCCGTTAGCGGTAGCGGTACTTCGACGGTAAGTGCAGTGGTAAATTTTTCTGATGGAACTTCCCAGACATTTACAGGCATCAGTATTTCAGACTGGTA
Organism: Chryseobacterium sp. SORGH_AS_0447; assembly: GCF_030818695.1. Classification (NCBI taxonomy): domain Bacteria; kingdom Pseudomonadati; phylum Bacteroidota; class Flavobacteriia; order Flavobacteriales; family Weeksellaceae; genus Chryseobacterium; species Chryseobacterium sp. SORGH_AS_0447. The sequence goes on from NZ_JAUTAR010000001.1 coordinate 1,323,076, forward strand.
TGGTGGGTCAAATTTCGCCATTCAGGGGATAGGTAGGGTTAAAAAACCAGGAGCGACTCCCAATAGTGCGGATGATGTTCCGTCACCTGAAGGCGGTACAAATCCGAGATTATATCAGTTTGAGATGGCCATCAGTGCTGCCAACCAGACAAAAACAATACAGAGCGTAACAGTAACCAAGACTGCCGGCGCGGGTCTTCCGAATATTTTTGCTTTTTCAGCAGATGCCTATTCAGATTGCAACCCTCCTGTTCTTCAGGCTCCGGCAAGCATTACGGCCACTTCTGCCCTGGTTTCCTGGACGGCTCCTTCCAGCAGTATAGTAAGTTATGACGTATATCACAGTACTTCCAATACGGCACCTACCAGTGCAACAACACCTACTTATCCAGGTGTTACCGGTACGAGCACGACGATCGGAGGTCTTACTTCCAATACCAATTATTATTATTGGGTAAGAACCAATTGCAGCTCTTCAACGAGCCAGAGCGTATGGTCTTTCGGAGGTACATTCAAAACAGCATGTTCAACCTTCACCGTTCCATATACGGAGAATTTCGATACCACAAGCGCAGGTTCTTCAACAAATAATAATGCCCCTAGCTGCTGGGCTTATCTGGAAAGTTCCGGATTTGCAGGATACGGATACGTTATTGGATCAACTTCATATTCTTCCCCTAATGGTTATTATTTATATAATGCAGGGGCTACTACAGGGAGCCAGATGCTGGTATCTCCTCCTACCGTAAGCCTTTCAGATGGTACCAAGCGTGTAAGATTTTATGCAAGGGCATCATCCGGAACTTCTACGACTGTATCAGTAGGTACTTTGTCGAATCCTACAGATCCTGCATCATTTACACAGATCGGATCTCCTATTTCTTTAACTACTACTTATACATTATATACTGTGAATATTCCTTCAGGTTCGGACGTACAACTTGCTTTCAAGCATGGGATGAATGGCACTTTTCAGGCGGTATATATTGATAATATTACGGTACAGGCGATCCCTTCATGTTTAGAGCCTACAGCAATAACTTCTTCTAATGTAAATGCAAACTCTGCAGTGATCGGGTGGACAGCTCCTACTCCTGTACCTGCCGGTGGCTATGAAGTATATTACAACACAAGTAATACAGCCCCTACATCCACTACTGTTTTAAACTCTTCCAATTCTGTAGTGTCTTCATCAACTTCAGCAACACTTAGTGGTCTTACTCCTTCTACAACTTATTATGCCTGGGTACGATCAAGCTGCAGCGCTTCTGATAAGAGTATATGGAGTATGGCTAACGTGACATTTTCAACAACATGTATTCCTATAACAACTTTGCCTTGGAGTGAGAATTTTGATACTATTCCAAATATAGGATCGGGAATACTTCCAAATTGTTGGAAACAAAATCCGGGAGGAACAAGTTCTACTAATAATTTTACAACAGCAAATGCTTCTCAGCAAACTTATAATGACCCTAAATCTGCACCAAATTATATAACAATTTATTATCCTTATACTAACGCAGCCTACCTATGGACACCAACGTTTACCTTGAATGCAGGGACATCTTATACCTTCTCTTTCTATTGGGTAGGAGACGGAAAAACAGGATGGCAGAATGAAGTATTGGTAAATAATGGACAAACAGCAACCGGAGCTACGAGTTTGACGACCTTTATTACCCCTACCCAGACAGCAATTGGAGGAAATAATAGTACGAACTATACTCAGGTCAGTGTTTCCTATACTCCTACAACAACAGGAGACTATTCTTTCGGAATCAAAGCCTTCAATACAACCACGCTTCCTTACTATATGGGCTTTGATGATTTCTCTCTTACGCAGTCTGTTTTGGCAACGGCTGAAACTTCTGTGAAGAAAAATGAAATCAGGGTATATCCGAATCCATTCACTGATGTTCTGTATATCGCTGAAACCAAAGAAGTGAAATCAGTTTCCGTAGCAGACGTTTCGGGAAGAGTGGTAAAAACAATCGAAAATCCGGGTAACGAACTGCATTTAGGCGAGCTTAATTCAGGAGTATATCTGGTGACAGTAACTTATAAAGACGGTTCACGCTCAACAGCCAAAGCCATCAAGAAATAATTTTTACATATAAATAAATTGAATAAACAGCTGGACGATCGTTCAGCTGTTTTTTTTATCCTGATAAAAGCAAGGATTCATTTAAATTTTGTTAATTTGAAAATTATTAAAACTGAAAAAATATGCAGATCCAATCCGTTTCCGTAGAAGACTATATTTCCCAGATTCCCGAAGAAAGACAGGAGATCTTCAGGGAAATTTTTAATACCATCAACGACCACCTGCCGGAAGGCTTTTCCCAAGGTTCGAGCTATGGAATGATCGGCTGGGGCGTTCCTTTGAAAACCTATCCTGCGGGATATCACTGTGCGCCGGGTTCGCCGCTGCCATTTATCAGCATTGCTTCACAGAAAAATTTCATAGCGCTTTATCATATGGGAATGTATGCGAAGCCTGAATTGCTGGATTGGTTTGTAGCAGAATATCCGAAATATTCCAAAAGAAAGCTGGATATGGGAAAATCCTGCGTCCGTTTTAAAAAGATGGACGATATTCCGCTGGAATTATTGGCGGAATTAAGCAAAAAAATGACTGTTGAAGAGTGGATCGATATTTATGAGACCAATTTTAAAAAGAAATAATTTTGTGCTGCTTTTATCGGCAGCAATTTTTATTTTAAGCCTGATCACAAGCTGCAAGAGTACACCGGCTTCCGGACTGGAAAACGGAGACCTTCTTTTTGTAACGGCTAAGGAAACGGGGTTGTCGGGAGCAATAAATAATGTTACCCAAAAGCAGAAAAGTGCATCATTTGACCATATCGGTATTTTGGAGAAGAATAATACCGGTAGTTTTGTGCTTCATGCTGCCCCGAAAGGCGGCTCCCAGAAACAAAGCCTTAAAGATTTTCTGAAAGACCAGGCCGATGACGGGCAGCGGGTAGTGGTGTACCGACTGAAGCCTCAGTATAAAAATACCATTCCTGCTGCCATCAGTAAGGCAAATTCTATACTGGGCAAACCCTATAATTTCAATTATATTCTCGACGAAAGTTCATATTACTGTTCAGATTTTATCGAAAGGGCATTCAGGGAAAACCAGATCTTCAGGCTTGAGCCCATGAGCTTTATCGATCCGAAAACCGGGAAAACCAACCTTTTCTGGGAAGAATTCTATAGAAAGAAAAACCTGAAAGTTCCGGAAGGTAAACCTGGCTGCAACCCGAATGGCCTCGCAGCTTCTGATAAACTGAAACGCATAATGGAGCTGAAATAATCCTGATGGCTTATCAACTAGCGTATGGAATCAGTAAAGAGTACATGTAAATAAAGCTGTTTAAAGTTTATACTTATTTCTATTTTTTACTTTTACTCACTGGCTCAAATTACTACATAATCATCATAATCAAGGGAAATTATAAGTTTTATTTAATTTTAACGAACTCTCAAATGTTAAAATTAAAAATTATTATCCTACTGATTTGGTAGACTAATAATTTTTTATATTTTTGTCATAGCTAAGCAATGTGAGAAGAGGAAATTTCTTGCAAAAGCTTATGAGTTATGTTCAATCCTAAAATGTTAAATATGATAACGCCCAATCCCGGACTTCAGGTTTTACAGAATACGCTGAACCTGCCTAAAAAAGAATTGATACTGGAGATAGAACTAAATGGAAAGATGAAGTTCGAACATCTGATGAATGCTATTTACCATCAGTTCGGGATCTGCCACAAAGTGTTGTCGGCCAATGTAGAATATTTTAACGGAATGAGTTTCGGTACGGTTCAGCTGTACATCAATGTTTATCAGGAAGATTTTGAGCAGCTCGAATATTATCTTAATAAAAATAAGCTTTTGAATACCACGGTAGAATATACCTGCCGGAAATATTTATAAGTGATTTCATATGGTTTTGATTACAAGAAACGGCTGTCGGTTCATGGCAGCCGTTTTACTTTTATCTTCAGTAAAAATTAGTACAGAAGAGCTTTATAAACAAAAAACCGCCGAAAGGCGGTTTCTATATGATAAGTAAATTTAAATTCTCTCAATATCGGCACCGATGGCTTTAAGCCTGCCGTCGATGTTTTCATACCCCCGGTCGATCTGTTCGATGTTGTGGATAATCGATTTTCCTTCTGCGGAAAGAGCAGCGATTAAAAGAGCATTCCCGGCTCTGATATCCGGGGAAACCATGGTTGTGCCTCTTAAAGGTGTTTCCTGGTTTAGCCCGATTACCGTTGCCCTGTGCGGATCGCAAAGGATAATTTGTGCACCCATATCGATTAATTTATCTACAAAGAATAATCTCGATTCAAACATTTTCTGATGCACCAGAAGGCTTCCTTTAGCCTGGGTAGCAACAACCAGAATAATAGACAGCAGGTCCGGAGTGAATCCCGGCCATGGCGCATCGGAAATCGTTAAGATGGATCCGTCGATAAATTTCTGTATTTTATAATGTTCCTGAGCAGGAATAAAAATGTCATCATTGCTCTGTTCAAGCTCGATCCCCAATTTTCTGAACGTATTCGGGATAACACCCAGCTGGTTCCAGTTTACATTTTTGATGGTGATTTCAGATTTGGTCATTGCAGCAAGACCGATCCATGATCCGATTTCCACCATATCCGGAAGCATTGTGTGTTCCGTTCCGTGAAGATATTCTACGCCTTCGATGGTCAATAAATTAGAACCGATTCCGGAGATATTGGCACCCATTCTGTTCAGCATTTTGCACAGCTGCTGAAGATAAGGTTCGCACGCGGCATTGTAGATTCTTGTTTTTCCTTTTGCCAGCGCAGCAGCCATCACGATATTGGCAGTTCCCGTTACGGAAGCTTCTTCCAGAAGGATGAATTTTCCGTTGAGTTCCTTTGCTTTTAAAGAATAAAAGTATTCTTCCTCGTCATAATGAAATTCCGCACCAAGCTCTACCAATCCCTGAAAATGGGTATCGAGTCTTCTTCTCCCGATCTTGTCACCTCCGGGAGTCGGCATATAGGCCTCCCCGTATCTTGCAAGCATCGGACCCATCAGCATAATCGAACCTCTCAGCTTAGCGCCGTCTTTTTTAAACTCACTGGACTTTACATAATCAAAATTTACCTTGTCGGATTTGAAAGTATAATCCCCGTGACCATTTTTAGTAACCTTCACGCCGAAGTCACCAAGGATCTCAATTAATCGATTAACGTCGTGGATATCCGGAATATTTTTAATTCTTACTTCCTCATCGGTCAGCAAAACAGCACAAAGAATCTGAAGGGCTTCGTTTTTTGCCCCCTGTGGAGTGATTTCACCTTGCAGTCTCTTTCCTCCTCTTATCTGAAATGTTCCACTCATGTCTACTTTCTGTTTTTGTTATGATTGTTATTGTTGTTATTGTGCCGTCTTTTGTTGTTTTGGTTATTCCGGTTGTTGTTCCGGTTGTTGTTACTTTGGTTGTTCCGGTTGTTATTGTTGGTGCTGTAGTATATTTTACTCTTTTCAAGCGTGTCGATTCCGGTAAGGTCCAACCTGTTTTCCGAAAGTTCCTTCAGATGACGGAAAATCACATCATCGGTAACGTGTTCCTTATTATATACATTGTAAGACTTCTTCATGTTATTGGCAATCACTTCGATCAGCGCTTCCTTTTCGTCGCCCTGTTCCAGTTCGATTGCTTTTTCGATCAGCTGAAGAATACTTTTCCCGTAAAATTTAAAATCGCCCTGAAGTTTGGGATATTCCATTCTTTTAGGTTTCTCTTCAAGTTCTTCTTTGGTAGGAAAAGGGTAGGGTGCATCTACATCCAGGTCATAATTGGCTAAAATATAGAGGTGGTCCCAAAGTTTATGTTTATAATTTTCTTCGTCTCGCAGCTGCGGGTTTCTCTGACCCATAAAATCAATGATTCCCATTGCCATTTCACTTCTTTCTTCTTTTGAGGAAAGCTCTTTGCAACGTTCAACCAACTGTTGTATAATTCTGCCGTATTCAGGCAAATGAAGCTGAGTTTTTTGGGTGTTGTATTCCATAGTCTGCAAATATATGGATTAATAGAAAAAATGTACCGAAAATCTTAAAAGTTTATGATTTTTTAATGAATATTTTATGTAACGATTTGCTGAGGTTTTTTGGTAATAATAAAAAATATTTCTCTTCTGTTAGAATTTATATTAATAAAAATGTAATTTAGTTAACACTTCAATAATTAAAATTTATCATATGAAAAAAAGACATTACTTACTTTCAGTAGTCGGTTTGTTGCTGGTCAGCTCCTGTCAGAACAATGATGAAATAATCAGCGAAAACCATGAACAGTCTGAGGTTCATGCTAAAATTGTGAACGTTACCCATCATGACGGCCGGCCGTTCAGTACCGGAACATCTTCTTCCACCGGGAAATTTGTTGCGGGCCCGGGCGGCAGTGTGCTCATGCAGGGCTTTTACTGGGACGTCCCGGATGGCGGGAACTGGTGGAACACTGTAAAATCAAAGGTGACCGACTGGTCGAATGCGGGAATCGGGGCCATCTGGCTTCCGCCGGCTTCCAAAGCGCAGAATGGGGCTTATTCTATGGGATATGACCCTACCGATTATTACGATTTCGGAAACTACAACCAGAACGGAAGTGTGGAAACGCGTTTCGGTTCGAGAGCAGAGCTGGAATCCCTGATTACAAAAGCCCATACCGAAAATATGCAGGTATATGCCGACATCGTGATCAACCACAACAGCGGCGGGCAGTCGGAATACAATCCGTATGTAGGTTCAAATACATGGACTAATTTTTCGGGAGTTGCCTCAGGGAAATTTCCAAGAAACTATAACGATTTTTATAAGAATTCTTACGGAAATAATGATGAGGGGGCTTTCGGTGGATTTCCCGATTTATGCCATGCCAATCCGTATGTGCAGGACTGGCTTTGGGGAAGGGACGATTCGGTAGGAAAATATTATAAGAACGTGATGAAATTTGACGGCTGGCGGTTCGACTACGTTAAAGGCTTCGGGGCCTGGGTAGTAAATAACTGGAATTCCAATGTCGGCGGTTTCTCTGTCGGAGAATTGTGGGATTCCAACGTCAACACCTTAGAATCCTGGGCGAATAATGCCAACAGTTCCGTATTTGACTTCGCTGCCTATTACAAAATGGATGAAGCTTTCGATAACGGAAACCTGAATGTGCTGAATGATGATATGATGTGGAAAAGAAATCCTTTCAAAGCGGTAACCTTTGTAGCGAATCATGATACGGATATTATTTACAATAAAATGCCGGCATATGCGTATATTCTTACCCATGAAGGCTATCCCACAATCTTCTACAGGGATTACGAAGAATGGCTCAGCAAAGAAAGACTAAATAACCTGATCTGGATTCATAATAATAAGGCTACCGGAACGACTTCGATCCTGTATACGGATAATGACGAATATATTGCCCGCAGAAACGGCTACAACGGAAATCCGGGATTGGTAGTATATATCAACAGTTCTTCAAGCTGGCAGGAAAGATGGATCCAAACCAATTGGGCCAGCCAGCAGATCAAGGATTTTACCGGCAACTCGTCCTGGTATCCGACTACGCAGGGAGACAAATGGGTGAAGATCCAGTGTCCGCCGAATTCGTATTCTGTTTGGTCTTTAAATCAGTAAATACTGTTTAAAATCTTGAAGCACTGAAGGTTTTTTTAAATGATATTAGATAATAAAGTTCTCAGGAATAAAAATCTTTGATTTTGATTCTTATGTGTTCTAAAAATACGCGTAATGCTTTTAAACATTAAATCTAATGTGACTCATGTATTAAAAAATTTCGTTACTTCAAGGTTATATGGTCCACAACAACTAAAGACTGCTTCCAAGAGCAGTCTTTAGTCTTTTTTATACTGATAAATTACAATATCTTTTACCTGTATCTGAAAAACTTCCGGCATCAGGCTTCCACCTTCCAGCCTATCAAACCTGTATAAATTTTTTTCGCTCCTCAGGCGTAGGTAAATAACATTTTTGGTTAGCCAGTTTCATTCGGTTTTCGGAAATTTTATCATAAACCTTGTCACTAAGAAATTTCGGAACTAGTTTTCCGATGGCCGAGAGTTTGTAAACTCCACCCAGCAGATCCGCGATTTTCAGTACAGCCCTTGATTTTTCGAGATAATACCGGTTGGGTTTCCACAGGTACATGGTATTGAAAACCTTTGTATTTAAACCTCTTTCGGATAAAAATTTCTGCCCGAAATCCGATTGAAGAGAAGCAAACATAAACCGGTTCTTCTTATCTCTCTCCAAAATCCGCTGCACCCAAAAGTTGCAGACTCCGCAATCTCCGTCGAAGAATACAATGTGCTTGTCCTGCCAGTTCTCTTCCATACTCTTGTTTTTTAAAGCGACATTTTCCGTTCAGTTTCCTGTTTTTCTCTTTTGAAATAATCTGTAAGAATCTTTCTTTGCGCATCCGTAAGTTTAGCATCCTGATGACCGATAAAGTAAGATTCCAGAGGCATTTCCTTTTTCTCCACCATTTCTATACATTCCTGCAATTTGTGTGCCTGTGTTTTAGGCTCATAAACTGCAAAAGTAGAAAAATTCAGCTCTTTTCTGCCCTCATCGATGTGGTTTTTTAAAATCCACGAAGACGGGGCAATATTGGCATACCATGGATATCGCGTCTCATTGGAATGGCAGTCATAACACGAGCGGTTGATAATGGATGCCACTTCGGGAGGCGTATTTTTTATTCTTATAAAATCCATTCCCGGTGTTGGGGCCGGATTTTTCTTATCGATCGGAAAAAACTGGATGATAATGAAAGCTACGAGAATAACGGTGAATACTTTTTTCATAATGTATTGTTGAGGATTTGATGTTACAGTTTAAGCTAATATGTATCACAAACTTTAAAAAGCAACGGTGGATTTCTGTATATCAACTGTTAGATTTTATTTGTTTTTTTAAATAATTTATTAAGGTATATAGCAGTTTCCAAACTTATAAAATTAATTAAATTTTCAATAATAAAAAATAGAAAATGATAGGGCAACAGCAATTTTAGATTAAATTATTTCAAATATGAATATTTAACCTTTTGTTGTATTTCAATTAATGCAAAATTTACTAATTTAATTGCACGGATTGAATAACTTCAGGGAATGCTTACTTACGTTAATTTTTAATTATTGTTTTTAACTATTGTAAAAATATTTTTGATAGATTGTATTTATAGCGTAACAATTGTAAGTTTGCTTCATTCAAAATGACAAAACTGTTTATCAACATAAAAAAATTTACAACGATATGGAAAATACTTCAGGAGACATCAGCAAATGTCCTTTTCACAATGGAAGCATGAAGGAAGAAAAGAAAGAAAATGTTGCCGGCGGCGGTACTCAAAACAAAGACTGGTGGCCGGATCAGCTGCGTGTGGATATTCTTCGTCAGCATTCTCATCTTTCCAACCCAATGGATGAAGGTTTTAACTATGCGGAAGCGTTCAAAAGCCTTGATCTTGAAGCGGTAAAAAAAGACCTGCATGAACTGATGACGGATTCCCAGGACTGGTGGCCTGCTGACTTCGGGCATTACGGTCCGCTGTTTATTCGTATGGCCTGGCACAGTGCAGGAACTTACCGGGTAGGTGACGGAAGGGGAGGAGCCGGAGCAGGACAGCAGCGTTTTGCGCCGCTGAACAGTTGGCCGGATAACGTGAGCCTTGATAAAGCGCGTAGATTACTGTGGCCGATCAAACAGAAATACGGAAAGAAAATTTCATGGGCCGATTTGATGATCCTTACCGGAAATATAGCTTTGGAATCGATGGGCTTTAAAACCTTCGGTTTTGCAGGAGGACGTGAGGATGTCTGGGAACCGGATATGGATGTCTATTGGGGTACTGAAAAAACCTGGCTGGGTGGAGATCTAAGATATTCCCAGGGTTCCGAAGGAGTTGAAGGTCATGGTGTCCTTTCGGCGGATGATGATGCAGACGGGAAAATCCATACCCGGGATCTGGAAAAGCCATTAGCTGCCGTACAGATGGGACTGATCTATGTAAATCCTGAAGGACCGGACGGAAATCCTGATCCTGTAGCTGCTGCCAAAGACATCCGCGATACCTTCGGGAGAATGGCGATGAATGACGAAGAAACCGTTGCTTTGATCGCCGGAGGCCACACTTTCGGTAAAACCCACGGGGCAGGGCCGGCAGATCACGTTGGCAAAGAACCTGAAGCAGCCGGCATCGAAGCGCAGGGATTTGGATGGGACAACAGCTTTAAATCAGGCAAAGGTCCGGATACCATTACCAGCGGATTGGAAGTAACCTGGACGGAGACCCCTACCGAATGGAGCAATTATTTTTTTAAAAACCTTTTCGAAAACGAATGGGAACTTACCAAAAGCCCTGCCGGAGCGCACCAATGGGTGGCTAAAAATGCAGAAGCCATTATTCCTGATGCTTTCGACCCAACAAAAAAACACCAGCCAACGATGCTGACGACGGATCTTTCCCTAAGAATAGATCCTGAATATGAAAAAATTTCCAGACGGTTTTACGAAAATCCTGAAGAGTTTGCCGATGCTTTTGCCAGAGCCTGGTATAAGCTTACCCACAGGGATATGGGACCAAAAGCCCTTTATCTTGGCCCGGATGTTCCTTCAGAAGAACTGATCTGGCAGGACCCGATTCCGGAAGTGGATCACGCCCTGATTAATAATTCGGATATTGAAGCCTTAAAATCTAAAGTCCTGGATTCAGGATTAAGCGTTTCCGAATTGGTTTCTACGGCATGGTCATCAGCTTCTACATTCAGAGGAAGTGATAAAAGAGGAGGGGCTAACGGAGCACGGATCCGCCTGGCTCCTCAGAAAGACTGGGAAGTCAATAATCCGGCTCAGCTGCAGAAAGTGTTGGGCGTCTTAGAAAATATTCAGAGAGAATTCAATGAAGGCCAGACCGGAGGCAAGAAAGTATCACTGGCGGATCTTATCGTTCTTGCGGGAAGCGCAGCGGTCGAAAAAGCGGCAAAAGATGCCGGGCATAATGTGATCGTATCTTTCGTTCCCGGAAGAATGGATGCTTCGCAGGAGCAGACCGATGTAGAATCCATGAAATTCCTTGAGCCCGCAGCAGACGGATTCAGAAATTACCTGAAGAAAAAATTCTCGGTTTCTACGGAATCTTTATTGATTGATAAAGCCCAGCTATTAACCCTTACCGCTCCGGAACTCACGGTGCTGATTGGTGGAATGAGATCGTTAAATGCCAATTTCGACGGATCTTCCCATGGAATCTTTACACAAAATCCTGGTGTCCTGAGTAATGATTTCTTTGTTAATCTTCTGGATATGAGCACCCGATGGAAATCGGCTTCTGCTGATAACGAATTATACGTAGGAACCGACCGGAAAACGGGGGAGAAAAAATGGACGGCCACCCGCGCCGACCTGGTTTTCGGATCGAATTCCGAACTGAGGGCCATTGCCGAAGTTTACGCCAGCGCCGATGCCCAACAAAAATTCATCAATGATTTTGTGGCTGCCTGGGTAAAAGTAATGAACCTGGACCGTTTTGATATAAAGTAATTTTATATATAGTGTTTAAGTGATAAGGCAGCCTTTGGGCTGTCTTTTTTTGTCTCTTATGGTTTCCGTATTTTTTAGAAATTTTTGTAAACTAGTTTTGCGGTCTTATTATTTTAAAATTTGATTATGAAAAAATTAGTTTTGCTCGTTTTAGCAGCATTTACAGTTTATTCCTGTGGAGAAACAGGAAGCGGAGACGATAATGATTCAGAATATTGTAAATACAGTGGGCACCAGCGATGGGCGGTGGGGTAAAGTTTGCTGCCGGCGGCAGAGTTGGAAATCTTTCAAAACTTCCAACAGTTCAAAATAATATTAAGCAAACCATTGACATGTCGCTAATGTCGGAAATGATAAGTACAGCCGTTTTTGAAGGGTCAGCTAGTGGTACACAGATGGGAAGTCGTCAAGGGATAGCGAATTTAACAGAGAATAAAGAAATACAAAGAGGAGCTAATTTTTAGATATGAAGGAACAAATAAAGAGGTTTTGCGAAAGCCTCAAAAGGCAGGAAAAAATAAATTTAATTCGTGATACAAAAGCTATCGGAATAGGCGTAAAAAACTTTAATTTTGTAAATGAAAGCGCTGAGGCTCTGGCAAATGAAAGATTTTAAAAAAGTTGTCAGGGCTGCGAGTTCAACATTCTGGAACCAATCGATGAACTTCGGGTAAAAGATAGAAAAATTTCGGAATTGACTGACAGAACCTGCGGAGATTGTGGGTGTGTTTAGCGTATAAATTGAGACAATCGGTTAAAAAATGTAGTAGATGGGAACAGTGAGAGAGGCGGTGAATACAAACAGGGGGACTATTTTATAAATTAAACAAGTGCGGAATCAAAAACATTGAAACCGCACTTGATTATCTTTCAATTTACGAACAATACGAAAATCAGAAACATATTGAATCTAGCATGGAGCGCAAAAAAGTTGTTGCTGTGTTCTGCAAGGTAACGTTCGCACCGTTGAAATAGCTATTCAAACAATGAAGAGGGCTATTTAGTTACCAATCTTTTTTCTGCGCCTGCATTCCTGTGCTGTTTATGTAATCAGATAAGCTTTTTTGAAGATTATTAAAATAGTCCGGAATGTTTTGAAGATAATTTTTATATCCACCTTTTATGGAACCATCCTTTTTAAAAAAGCCGCTGGTTGAATTATCTGTCATTAACCCTCTCCATCCGCCTGAAGTATATTGTGAAGGTTTTACATATTCTTCAAGTTGTGCTATATCAAATTTGTATTTATTATCTTTAAATGATACTTCAATCTGATACCTTACATCAAAACACACAGGTAATCCGAGTGGAGAATAACAATACAAATCCGATTTAATTCCTTCTAATCGAACATAATCGTCTTTGATATTGGCTTTAATAACTTCTCGTGGGTTGTTATATGTTTTGTTTATCCATTCTATTGTTTTTTCATACAGCATAGAAGCGCTTTTTTGAGGAGCGTCAATTACCAGATAATCTGTAAAACCATCCTTATTTAGTACAAACTCTGTACTTTGTGAATAAGAATATATTGAAAAAAATAGAAATGCTGTGAGTATTACTTTCTTCATGACTTTAATTTTAACAAAGAAAAGCATTTTTTTTACATGGAAATTACGGGATGTCGTAAATATGTTTATCAATAATTTTTATTATTTTAGCGCTTTAGCAAACAACCATGGAAATACTCAGATTTGAAACATTTGATCAAGCAAAAGATTATTTTAGACCATTAGCTTATAATTACTTTGGAAGGTTTTTGTCAGTAAGCAGGGGTATTTTTTGGAATAATTTAACAGAAAAAAACTTACAAGAATTAAAAGATTTAGAGCAAAGACTTGTTGATTTAAAAAGTGAACGTGCGCTCATGTATCACCATACAAAGGCATTTTATAACAAATATGATTTTGAAATATTAGATCAAACAAGCACTCCTATCCCATTTTCTTTAGTAAACTTTATAGACGAACAGATAGAGAATATTAGAGATAAGATATACGATAAAGAGCAATTTTCAAAAGTAATGTCGATAAAAGAACTTATCAACAAGTTACAAGAAACTGACATCAAGGAAAAGCTTACGTTAGAAATTGAAGATCTTGAAGCTGCAAAGAGAGAACAGGAGCTTTCTAAACATTCTGATAAGGATAAGTTCCAGGAAGAAATTGAGTTAGGCAAGCATAGAGCAGAAATGTTTGCAAAACGAACGGACACTTTTCTAAAATTTTTGAATCGTGAATCAATTGCTTCAATTGTAGGTTCTCTTCTCCTATTTATAATGGGAATATGTCTACTTGTAATGATGTTCCTTCAAGAAGAGCCTATAAAAATAATAGAGAGCGCATTTCTCCTAATTTTGGGATACTTTTTTGGGCATTCTAAAAAGAATGATAACACATAATATTTATTTTATTGCATTTTTAATTTTCATTTCCAAATCCTCTTCCCTACTTCTCAAATCCCGGAACCCTTTTTTATCCATTGGTAATTCGCCGTGCAACTTGCAGAATTCCAAGTAATCATTATACAACTTATCATCCCTCATTTTCTCCCTGTGGGCATCAATATACGGGTTTGCAAAGCGTTGTTTATGCTGCTTCCTGCTACTTAAAATGATTGCCCGGACCATAAAAAAGAACCCGACTGCCAAAAAGTAAAATGCTAAAATCATATATAGTGCGAAATTAAATTTTCGTTACGGCTATAAACGACTGATAAACATTTGTTTAACATCATTTTAAACTGAATTATATTAATACAAATTTATATAAAAGAATCCGAATATTTGTATAAGGTAGAATGGATTTTAATGAAGTATGAAATAAATCTTTATGGCGATATTGCCAATGTGGTTTGGTCTGACGGAGAGTACAGGTATATTGATCTGGAATACGTAGACCGAGAACTATCAGCACTTACAGTAGCTGCAGGCGATGAGGTTGTTTTCAACATTCTATGTCGGGGAAAAAGGTGGCTGCTATTATTTATCTTCCGGAGGTAATAAAGAATACGTCTAAAGAATATGTCGATAAAAAATATTGTGCAAGTTGTAATTGAAAAAGCCATCCTGAAACAGGATGGCTTTCGTAGACCCACAGGGATTCGAACCCCAGATGACTGAACCAAAATCAGTAGTGTTACCGCTACACCATGGGTCTGTATTTCTGTACCGCGAAATTAGAAAAATAATTTTAAAAATAAAAGGGATGCAGCAAGATTAATTGATCAAAAATGGGTGTGGTGGCTTTTATTTATTGATAGTCAAAGAATTAATTTTATGATATTTTGTGATCAAAATTCTGACGCAGATGAAATTTGAGTGGGTTTGCAGGAGACAGCTTTGATGGTTAAATCATTTAAATTAAATAAAAATCCTATCTTTGCAAAAAAAAAATTGGGCTCCAAAAGTTGGAGAAACCCATTGATAATCTTGTCCTGAGCTTTGTCGAAGGATTATTAAACATTTTTTTATGTCGAATATTGTCGCAATCGTTGGGCGTCCCAACGTAGGAAAATCCACATTGTTTAACCGTTTACTGGAAAGGAGAGAAGCCATCGTAGATTCTACGGCAGGGGTAACCCGTGACCGTCACTATGGAAAATCCGACTGGAACGGGGTTGATTTTACGGTAATCGATACCGGAGGGTATGATGTGAATAATGACGATGTGTTCCAGGGGGAGATCTCAAAGCAGGTTCAGCTTGCTGTGGATGAAGCTACGTCGATTATCTTCATGCTGAATGTGGAAGAAGGCCTTACCGATACCGATTATGAGATTTATGAGATGCTTCGAAGATCGAATAAACCGGTTTACATTGTCGTAAATAAAGTAGATTCGTCTAAAGAAGAACTGGCCGCTACGGAATTTTACCAATTGGGAATCGAGAAATACTATACTTTATCTTCGGCTACCGGTTCGGGAACTGGTGATCTTTTGGATGATATTGTAAAAGATTTTCCCACTACAGAATATAAAGACCCGTTTGAAGGATTGCCGAAAATCACCATTGCCGGCCGTCCGAACGTAGGAAAATCTACACTAACCAATGCTTTGCTTGATACCGACCGGAATATTGTAACCGATGTGGCAGGAACCACGCGGGACAGTATCCAGACTCTATATAATAAATTCGGTCATGAATTCGTGCTGGTAGACACCGCCGGGATGAGAAGAAAATCAAAAGTTTCCGAGGATCTGGAATTTTATTCCGTGATGCGTTCCATCCGTTCTATTGAATTTTCCGATGTCGTAGTTATTATGGTGGATGCCACTTTAGGATGGGAATCCCAGGATATGAATATTTTCGGACTGGCACAAAAAAACAGAAAAGGAATCGTTATCGTGGTTAACAAATGGGATCTTGTTGAAAATAAGCAGACCAATACCACCCGTGATTTTGAAAAATCCATCAGGGATAAAATCGGACAGTTCAGCGACATTCCAATTCTATTTGTATCGGCACTGACGAAGCAGAGAATCCTAAAAGTAGTGGAAACCGCTATGACGGTATACGAAGACCGTAAAAAGAAAATCAAGACTTCCAAACTGAATGAGGTGATGCTTCCGATTTTTGAAGGAACGCCGCCGCCGGCCAATAAAGGAAAATATATTAAAATTAAATATTGTGTACAGCTTCCGACACCATCGCCGCAGTTTGTATTCTTCTGCAACCTGCCGCAGTATGTGAAGGAGCCTTACAAAAGATTTACGGAAAATCAGCTGAGAAAAGAATTCGGATTTACCGGAGTTCCGATCGAAGTTTATTTCAGACAAAAATAATTTTAGTCCCTTTCAGATTTTCTGAGAGGGATTTTATTCTGTATTAAATTTATATTTTTGATAAAAAGTTTCACAATAATGAATACAGTTGTATTATCAGAACAGTTTTCTCTGGTAAATTCCTGGATCAATGAACTAAGGAATGTTGAGGTGCAGCAGGACAGGATGCGTTTCAGACGAAATATGGAAAGAATCGGCGAGATCGCCGCATTCGAGATCAGCAAAACGCTCGAGTATAAGGAAGTGGATATTCAGACCCCTCTGGATAAGATCAGTGTTAAGGAAATTGCAGTTCAGCCCGTAATCACTACTATTTTAAGAGCCGGAGTTCCTTTATTCGAAGGTTTGCTGAATTATTTCGATAAGGCAGACTGTGGATTTGTGGCCGCCTACCGGAAACATGATGCCAATGATTATTTCTCGATCAAGCAAGATTACCTTACCTGCCCGGATATCGAAGGAAGACCTTTAATCGTCGGAGATCCGATGCTGGCCACCGGTGCGTCGCTGATCGAAGCCATTAAGGATCTGCTGACGAATGGAAAACCGTCATCGCTTCATATTGTAGCTGCCATTGCTTCGAAGCAAGGGGTTGAAACTATTGCCAAAGCTTATTCTGATGCGAAGATCTGGGTTGGGGCAATTGATGAAAATTTAACATCAAAAGGTTACATCACACCAGGATTAGGAGATGCGGGAGACCTGAGCTACGGAGAAAAATTGCAACGGTAATTCAGGAAAGTTTCCAGAAATCTTTCATCAGGTTTAACAATAACGCTGGCCGTACTTTGTCGATAGGATGTTTTGTATCGGGAAGTACGGCCAGACTTGCGGTGGGCAGGCTCCTGTATATTTCCATACTTTCTTCTAGCGTCACCATACTGTCTTTATCGCCTACCATGATCTGGACAGGAATATTGATGGTGGAAATGTTGCCTTTCAGCGGTGGATTTTTACCCAGGGCTATCATCATTTCAGCAACAGCAGGTAACAGTAGTTTCCATTCCGGGCCGTGCTGTTTTTCAAGTAATTCTGCATACTTCGGGACTTTTGTAGCAATAATTTCAGGATTCAGCATGCTGCTTTCTTTTGCAGCCTGTTCTTCCGTCCATTCGAACTTTGTTCCTAATGTCATGATCGAATTGATGTTTTCAGCATGTTGCATTGCGTAGCAGAGTGCCACGTAACCGCCCATGCTGTGCCCCAAAATATAGACGTCTTTCAGGTTTTCAGCAAGGATAAACCCGTGCAGTTCCTGTGCATATCTTTCAACGGTAATTCCGTTTTCAGGCAGCACTTTACTGCCATGTCCTGAAAACAATGGGGTATGCACGGTAAAATAAGTTGAAAGCTCTTCTTGAAAAGGCTCGAAAACCTCGCTGTGTCCTAAAGCGCCATGTAATAATATCAGATCAAGCATTTTATATTTTGTTTACCAGAAAAATACGGTTTTTTTCGCTTACAGTTTATGCTTTCAATTATAATGGATAACCTCAGCTCCAGAATTTTAAATCTTAAATCCTAAATTTTGAACCTTGAATTTAATCCTTCTACAAGTCAACAGCCATTACTAATACACTTACCTTATTATTTCCGGACTTCAGGATTTCCCACGCAATGGTGGCAAGGGTATTTCCGGTGGTAAAAACATCATCGATCAGCAAAACGTGCTTGTTTGAAATCTCTTTTATTACGGAAAACGTGTTTTTTGTTTCCAGCCGGTGCTGTTTGTCCTTTAAAGCCTGTGCTTTGGAATAGTAATTCCTTTTGACGGCTTCGTGATCAAATGGAATGCTGTAAAATGCAGAAAGGCTTTCGGTAAATAGATGCAGCTGGTTATATCCCCGTTCCTTCAGCTTTTTCGGATGAAGCGGCACCGGAACCAGCAGATCGGGTTTCTCATTTTGAAAGTCTAATCGTTCGGTCGTCCAGTTGGCGAGGATTTTTCCAATGTTCTTCCTGCTTCTGTATTTTAAATCGTGAATAATCTGGCGGCTGGCGTTCTCTTTTTCAAAGTTCATCAGGGCAAAAGCGTTTTCAACAGGGAATAGCAGTCTGCATTTCTGTTTCATAAAACTGTCTTCGAAATACCCGGTATGGGTAAAGTGAATCTGTTCCATGCAGAGGGAGCAGGCCAATAGATCTGCTTCAATAATCCGGCTACATGCAATACAGCGGTTAGGAAAGAAAATATCCAGAATCATTTGTGTAAGTAATTTTTTTGCTAATATAGCAACTTTCGGAATGAATGTTATTTAATTTTTAAGTTTTACATTTGAGTAAACATTAAGGAAGATGAGTCTGATTTTTGAAAAACAAATTACGGTTACGGAAAAACATATCGATGGTCTTAATCATGTGAACAATGTTCAGTATGTTCACTGGGTTGAAGAGATCGCAGGAGAACACTGGGATTTTGTGAAACACAGGACGGAATACCCGAAGGACATCTGGATGCTCCTGGACCATCATATTCAGTATAAAAAGCAGGTATTTTTAGGAGATATCATTACCATAAAAACCTATCCTAAGGCACCGGAAGGAATCCGGCAGCCCCGAAAAGTGGAATTCTATTGTAATGATCAGCTGGTGGTAGATTCCACGACCCTATGGGTCTTGGTCGATGCGGAAACACAGAGAATTAAAAGGCTGGAAAGAAACTGGTTTGATAATTTGCAATGATTAGAAAAACTAAACTGTCTAAAAGTTTTATCAGTAATTCCGTCGACTGATCATCAATTGATAAATTTTCCCGAGCCAACGATCAGCAATTAAGCAAACCGAAACTCAAACCAAATTCCTTATCTTTGCAGGATGATACGTATAACAAAAATTTTTACATTCGAAACCGCTCACGTACTGTACAATTACGACGGGAAATGTAAAAATATGCACGGGCATTCCTATAAGCTGTTTGTAACGGTAAAAGGAAAGCCGGTTAATGATTTGGAGAATCCCAAGAATGGGATGGTGGTGGATTTTGGAGATATCAAAAGTATCGTAAAGTCTGAGATTGTAGATGTCTGGGACCATGCTGTTCTGATCAACGGCCTTTCGCCACACCGCGAGCTGGGAGAAGACCTGGAAGAGAAAGGGCACAAAGTAATCTACTGTACTTTTCAGCCGACCTGTGAAAATATGCTGTATGCCATTGCAGCAAAAATAAAATCGAAGTTGCCGGAAGGCATCTCTCTCGCTTACCTGAAGCTTCATGAAACCGAAAACTCTTACGGAGAGTGGTTTGCAGAAGATAATCAGTAATTTATTCAACAAAAATTCAGAAGGTGTTAAAGACAACCATCAATCTAGAACCTGGAAAAAAAGTATATTTCGCTTCAGATCAGCATTTTGGTGCGCCTACTCCCAGGGAAAGCAAAATCCGGGAAGAGCATTTCATCCGTTGGATGGACGAGATCAAGCATGATGCACAGGTTCTTTTTTTAATGGGGGATTTGTTTGATTTCTGGCACGAATGGAAGCATGTGATCCCGAAAGGATACGTTCGTGTACTGGGAAAGATCGCCGAACTGAAGGACCGCGGAATCCACATTTATTTTTTTGTAGGAAATCATGACCTGTGGATGAAGGATTACCTGGAAGATGAAATCGGATGTACGGTTTTCTATAAAAAGCAGTACTTCGAGATGGGTGGGAAACAGTTTTTACTGGCCCATGGTGATGGGCTG
This sequence comes from Chryseobacterium sp. SORGH_AS_0447, assembly GCF_030818695.1. NCBI lineage: Bacteria > Pseudomonadati > Bacteroidota > Flavobacteriia > Flavobacteriales > Weeksellaceae > Chryseobacterium > Chryseobacterium sp. SORGH_AS_0447. The sequence goes on from NZ_JAUTAR010000001.1 coordinate 1,343,162, forward strand.
GGGCCGGGTGATAAAGGATATAAGAGAATGAAAAAAGTCTTTACCAATCCGGTAGCGCAGTGGTTTTTCAAATGGCTGCATCCCGATATTGCAATGAAGATTGCCTTGTATATGTCCCAGAAAAATAAGATGATTTCGGGGGATGAAGATAAGGAGTTTCTAGGTGAGGACAGGGAATTTTTAATTATCTATTCCAAAGAAAAGCTCAAAACCCAACCGATCGATTATTTTATCTATGGGCACCGGCATCTTCCGATGGTTCTTGACCTGGAGGGAAAAGCAAAATACATCAACCTGGGCGACTGGATTACTTACTTTACGTACGGGGTTTTCGAACATGACTTCGAACTGAGGACCTTTGGCGAAAGCACAAAAAAATTACCCCTAAAAGAGGTAATTCTTGAATGAAAAATTCATTCTTGTTTTAATCCATATTCCGCCTATTTCAATACAATAAACCGACCAGGATTTAATTTAAATTATTAAAAAAATATTAAAATAAAAAGTCGTTTTATTAATCAGCTCATAATGAGATAATAAATTCAACAGCTCAGCAGTGGAAAATATATTCAGCATACAGACAGAACAGGAATTTTTAACGGCAGCCCTCGATACATTCCGTTACCAATATGAAAATATTGAGATATACAGGCGTTTTGTGGATTATCTGAACATCGATCCGGAAAGTGTAAACAGCCTGGCAAATATTCCGTTTCTGCCGATTGAAATGTTTAAAAATCATGAGATTTTAGATAGAAATGCGACAGCCGGCCTGTTTTTTCAGAGCTCGGGGACTACAAAGATGAACCTTTCAAAGCATTTTATCGCAGATGAAAGCAAATATGAAGAAAGCATTTACCGAAGTTTCGCGCAGTTTATAGGCCAGCCGGAAGATTTTATTTTCCTGGGGCTTTTGCCAAGTTACCTGGAAAAGCAGAATTCTTCACTTATTTATATGGTAGATTACCTGATGAAGAAATCCGGGCAACCGGAAAACGGCTATTTCCTGTACAATCATGAGGATTTGTTTAGCCTTCTGAATACCCTGAGCCACAAGAAAGTAATTCTTTTCGGGGTTTCTTTCGCCCTGCTGGATTTTATCGATTACTGCGGATCCCGGCAAAGTGAAGGTTCTCTGAATGCTTCGGAAAATCTGATCGTTATAGAAACCGGCGGAATGAAAGGAAGAAAAGAGGAAATGACCAAAGATGAGCTGCTGAAGATCATGCAGGAAGGTTTTAAAACGGATAAGATTTATTCGGAATACTCCATGACGGAACTGCTTTCACAGGCTTATTCACTTGGGAATAATGAATACGAATGTCCGAACTGGATGAAAATATTGATCCGAAATGCGGAAGATCCCTTTAATTACGAAAAAGAAGGGAGGACCGGTGCTATCAATATTATCGATCTGGCAAACATTCATTCCTGTTCCTTTATTGCTACACAGGATTTAGGAAAGACCGTTGGAGATAAGTTTCAGGTATTGGGAAGGATTGATCATTCGGATATCCGCGGCTGTAGTCTGCTGGTGAGTTGAGGTGTGGGTTTGGTTATGAGTTGGAGATTTTGAGGTGTTGGAGAGTTGGAGAGCTGGAGAGTTTGAGAGTAGAAGTGTTTGAGGGTTAAGGAGTGGTAAAAGTACTTTTGAGGAGAAGAGTACTGGGATGTGAAAGAAAATGACCGTTTCTCCGTTAAATAGTAAATCAATAAATTTTAATTAAAACAAAAGTGTTAAAAATAGAAGAATTGGTGCATGCGTTCATCCATTCTCAGTGTAATTTTGAGAAGGAGATGGTGCTCACTAATCATTTTCAGGCCGATTGGGAAGCCGATATTCTGGTAGTGGATTCGGAAGGCTTCAGTCATGAGATCGAAATCAAGCTTTCGAAAAGCGATTTTAAAAACGACTTTAAAAAATCGTACACCAATTCGAATACCGGCGAGAAGTTTTTAAAGCACGATAAGATTTCGTGTGGCGATTACATCTGCAATGCGTTCAGTTTCCTGTTGCCGATGGGAATGGTGGATCATAATCTTATTCCTGTACATTGCGGGATCATCGAATTTTATCATAACGTAGATACCTGGGATACGGAATTTTACCGCATTCGTGAGCCGAAGCGCGTTCATGAAGATTCTTACTGGAAACTGAACGACAAAGATATCTTCATCCGGAAAATGGCACTGAGCCTGCTTCAGAAAAAGCTGGAAATAAAAGGCAAGCACGAAGAACTTATTTTCAGAAGCCCTTTTGATATTAAAAGGCTGAGATAAAAAAAATCCTGTTGCAAAAACAGGATTTTTTTGTAGGAATTTTTATCTGCTGTTTATTGAATTTATCTTTTTTTCGAATCACATTAGAAAGCAACAGGATTTGGTTCTGTTATTTTTCAGGTCTTTCGATCAGTAAATTATAGGTAAAAGCCGCCGCAATGCCTCCCAGGATAGGAGCCGTAAGAAACAGCCATAGCTGATTCAGTGCCTCACCGCCTGCAAATACTGCAGGGCCGATACTTCTCGCCGGATTTACGGAAACTCCGGTCACTTTAATTCCCACAATATGAATCAGCACCAGGGAAAAACCAATCGCCAGACCGGCAAAACCGCCGTTGATATTTTTGCTGGAAGTTGCTCCCAAAATAACCATCAGGAAAATGAAGGTAAATACAAATTCTGCCAGAAATGCTGAAACGGTATTGTACTGATCCAGGTAACCTGTTCCCCAGCCGTTGGAACCTAGTGCCCAAGGTTTCATCTCTGCCCCCGGATGTCCCGTAAAAATAATATATAGAATTCCGGCTCCGATGATGCCCCCCAGGATCTGGGCAATAATGTACCGGACGGCTTCCCCCATTTTCATTCTTCCGGCTGCAACCATAGCAATCGAAATAGCCGGGTTGATGTGACAGCCTGAAATATGCCCGATCGCATAAGCCATGGCTACAACACTCAGTCCGAATGCAAAAGAAATTCCCAGAAACCCGACACCGGTAGTACCATCCGCACCGGCGATAACGGCGCTTCCGCAGCCCATGAAAACAAGCACCATCGTGCCAAGCATTTCTGCAACAAATTTGGATGTTTTTGAAATCATCATTGTAAATTTTTAGTTAGAGGTCTAATTTACAAAAAATTAATAATTCAAAATTATTTCCTGTTTTTAAATTTTAATAATGGTTATTAAGTGTATTTAGTAATTAATTTATTTTTAATTAACATTTTTTAACTTATTATTTGTATTGATAAAAATTTATGATTTTGATTTAAATTAATATATTTGGGTGAAATAAATTTCTGTATATATCAATTTTGCCTGATCTCTCAGATGAAAAAACTGTTATACATCCATATCCTGTTTTTAGGACCGTTTTTTTACACCCAGCAGGCCAGCAGGGATTTCCCCTGTTATGATCTGAAAGAAATTGTAAAAGTAGAACCTACTGCACTGTATAAGCCGCATCTGGATGCCGCGAAAAGTTTTGGCATCAAGCTCCTTAAAGATTCAAAGACGGTTCAGAAATACATTGATAACGGGAAACTTCACAAAATCAAAAAATCGGGAAAGGGATACCGTGTTCAAAAGCTCGATTACAGCAGGGCCTGGATGGTTTCCAAAGGCAAGTTCATGCTTGAAAAAATCGCATCACGGTTCAGCAAAGAAACCAAAGGCAATACCTTCACGGTTTCATCCCTTACCAGGACGCTGGAAGACCAGTGCCGTCTGAGACGGGTGAATTCCAATGCCGCTTTGGGGATCAGTTCTCATAATTACGGCAACTCTTTCGACATCTCTTATGTCCGCTTTAATGATGCCTTAAAATACAATCCTAAAATGGAAGCTGCCCTGGAGAAGGTGCTGAAGTTCTATTATGATGCGGGAAAGATTTATTACATCAAGGAGAGGCAACAAAGCTGTTTTCATATTACGGTAAGGAACTATTAACAAATTTTCAATTATTTGTGAGATACTTGCACAGATAAATTAGTTTATATAATTTTGACACATCAAAACCGTGAAAAAAATGAATACAATAAACTTAGAAGAGTCTAAAAGAGCTATTGAAGCATGGGAAAATTGCTGTGGTAATTATGAAGCGATCAAAAAGCTGATCCCAACCAACTATGTTTTTAATTTTGATGCTTCGGAAATCGATTGGATGAAGAAGGAAAATCAAAACAATGAATTCTGTACGCAAGTGGGTATTCATCAGGGGCAGCTGATTGCGATCCTGTATCCGATGAATACAGACGGACGTCAAATTGTTATCGACAATTACGTGTACAGTCCTTTACAGGAACTGCGACAGGACTTAACATTGAGAGAAAAGGCGGTATATACCATCGTTAAGAATGCCGTTCTTTCCAAAGATCTGGAAAAAGTGGACGATACTTCCGATACGTCATTCCCGGTTTCAGGTAAACCGGTGCTGGCCCAGGATAGAGCTGTAACAGCAATAGAATCGTGGAGAAACGAAGGAATGATGTGGTTCTACAGGGAATGTACGGAATTTGGCGGAGACAGGATTTTCAGGAGATTTTATGTACCGGCACAGGACATCCTTCATTCAGAGTTTAAGGAAGAGGAGTCAAAAGAGGCGCTTACCCATATTATCTGTTCATTCGGGTTGAAGTACTCTGATATTTATGGACGGGTATTGCCTACCCTTATTTTTATTTCCTTCTATGAAAACCTTGAAGGTAACGGAAGCATAAAAACCATATCGAATACCTATGATTGGTCTCATGCCTGTCCGCCCTCTTGTGGGATTATATAATTAAAAATTAGATTGTACTGTGGATATTTCCGGGGTAATACTTTATCTTAATAACATCTTACTTGTAATTTGTGTCTTAGTTGGAATTATAAAATACAGATCTTTTAAAAATACGGAAAAATGGTATGTTTATTATATCATTTTTCTTTTTTTAATAGAATGTGCCATTAAAACTGCTATTTATGGCTTCCACGCAAAAGAACTGAATCATATCTTTCCGTATTACGTCTCCGGGGAGCTGCTTATATTGGGCACTCTCTTTATCCGTAAACTGAATCTTTCGGCTTACTTACACATTCCGCTGGTTTTAATGGCAGGTTTCTTTCTTTTCAGTACCGATATTATCGTCAACGAAACAAAAAAGGTGATTTCCAGTATCGTGATTATCTGTTTTGCAGGATATGCGCTGCTGATGGAAATTAACAACCCGAAGATCAACGCACGCTTTATCATTGCAGACAGTCTTATTTTCCTGTATTATGGCATGTCGGTATTTATGTTTTTTGTTCTCGGGCAGCTGGCTTATTTTAAATCGGAAGATGCCAACATGATCTGGAATGTGAATAACCTCCTCTGCAGTCTTTTATATGTTTCACTTATTTATACTTTTTTAAAATTAAAGAAATAACGCTAAATATTACCTTCTTTATTGCGCTGCTTGCCGTTATGGCAATCATCATGTCTTTTATTCTGCTGGCTTACCGAAGTTTTATCCGCAGAATTGTTAAAGAAAAGAATGCGCAGTACGAAGCGGAAGTACAGTATCAGAAAACATTGGTTTTAGAAAATATAAAAGCTCAGGAATCGGAGCGGAAGAGGATTGCCGTCATGATCCACGACGATATCGGAAACCGTCTTAACATTCTTTCGCTATGGCTGAATAACCTCGATACAAAAGGTGATGAACTTATCCGGAAGAATATTACGACCCAGATGTCTTCGCTGATCGATTCCGCCAGAAGCATTTCCCACTCCCTTTATCCGGTAAACCTGGAATCTGTTGGGCTGGTGCTTTATATTGAAGAGTTGATTGCCAACTTGGCAGGAAGAATTAATATTTCACTGAATGTAAGCCCGAAATTTCAGAAAAAAGAAATTTTTATAGAAGTCCAGTTATACAGGATCATTCAGGAGTTTACCACCAATGTTCTTAAACATTCGGAAGCCACCCGGGTCTGGATCTATATTAAAGACAATACCACCAGCCTTGCGGTTGTCATCTCGGACAACGGCAAGAGTTTTGAATATGAAGAGGTGAAAAAGGGGATGGGAATCAAGAATATCGAATCCCGAATAAAATCGATGAATGCGGCGCATAAATGGAAAAATATTTTAGGCCATGGCAGCCGGTTAATTATTAAAATTCCGTATAACAATGAATTCCCAGATCAAATTAGCGTTAATTGATGATGAGCAACTGATCCTTGAAGCGGTAAAGATGCTGTTGTCTTCCGAGCAGAATATTTCCGTAGTGGCAATGTCCAACAACGGACCTTACTTTTTGGAAACCCTGGAAAAAACTTCTGCGGAAGATTTTCCCGATATTGCTTTGGTTGATGTACAGATGCTGCCGATGAACGGGTTTCAGCTCGTGGAAATCCTGAAAGAGAAATATCCCAACCTCAAAATCATTATCCTATCTTCGCATTACAAGACTACGATTTTAGGATATATGGTAAAACTGGGAGTCTCTGCTTTTCTGCCTAAAAATTCCAACCGCAGTGCTTTTATTGAAGCCATCACCATGGTTTATAAGAACGGGATATTCTTTACCCCGGAAGACCACCAGATGATTCTGTCTTACATGAACAGCCCCACAAAAAAGAGAACTCTTTTTGAAATGGACGATGAGCTTTCCGAACGGGAAAAGGAAGTCGTAAAGCTGATCTGCCAGGAATGCACCAACAATGAGATTGCTGAAAAACTCTTCATCAGCCCCAGGACCGTAGAAAGCCACCGGCAGAGAATTGTCGAAAAGATCGGCGCAAAAAATACGGTTGGTATTGTGATTTATGCCATCATCAACAACATCCATCCTTTAGAAAGAATATGATTCCGTAGAAATACGGAATTTTTTATTTGGTATTTTATACGCTATCATTCCATTTTTTTTCATCGTTACTTTGGAGAATTCATATAATGAAGCACTTCATTATCCGTAATGAAGATAAGATAAAACCACAAAGTGAATGAATGATAAAATTATCTCGGTCGGAATCTTTTTCGACGGAACCGGAAACAACGGATCGAATGCAGCTTCCCAGCAGAAGCCTGAGAAAAATAATGAAAGCTATCATGGTGAGAGTACCAATATCTATAAATTATTCAGTCTTTTTAACGGTGATGAAAAAATTTATATTGAAGGAATAGGAACGGTTACCGGAGCGGAGGATCTTGATTTTGCGATGGCCACCTGCAAAAACCCTTCGGGAGTTTCCGGGTATTCTTCAGATGATAAACTGGAGAAAGCATTCTCATTTACCAGAACCCTTCTTTCGGATGGGCCGGCAGAATATCACTTCTATGTTTACGGATTCAGCCGCGGAGCCATGTTGGCAAGACATTTCTGCTATGAGCTGCTGAAAGAGTATTCCGAATTTTCAGGTTATTCTTTGAAAGTGAAATTTTTGGGAGTCTTTGATACGGTGGAATCTGCAGCTTTCAGCAATTATAAAATAGCCGTGCTCCCGGAAACCGAACGGGCGCTGCACATCTGCGCACTGAATGAATGCCGGTTTTTTTTCCCGCTGAGCGGTCTGCTGGAAGATTCAAGAGAAAGAACCGATTCACAATACATAACGGAACATTCGGTATGGAAAGAGATTTTCGTTCCGGGCGCTCACGCCGATGTGGGAGGAGGATATTTAGAGGGCTCGCAATCGGTATATGTTTCTCCGAATTATACAGAGCATGAGGATCTTTTCTCTTATATGGAAAACATCACAGCCCTGGCGCAGGATGAAGGCATACCTAAAATCTGGGATTATCTGCTGAGCGATTATGGTGTGGAGTATGATGGAATCACGTCACAGGCGTATGTCGCTAAAGAATGGGTGTATAATGAACTGCCGAAAGTCTATGGCCAGCTGATGATCGCAGAAACCAATTTGGAAAAGCAGGTGTTCAGAACCGATTTCAGCGCTTCAGATTTTCAGATTGAAGCCTGTGAGCATCCTTACCTGATCGAATTATCGGAAGCCCTGCAGCAATATGTGCAGACCTTTTCGCCGGATGCAAAACCGGATTATCATTACGAGATGCTGGCAGATTATACCCATATCTCGGCAAATTTCGGGCTGTATCATGCTGCCCTGCTTCAGCATCCGAAATGTACTGCTCATGCAGAATTTATCAACAACGGATTGAATGTTCCGGGCCATTCGGAAGATCAGCAGGAAAAAAACGGGGCCAGGTTACAGTCGGAGATCCATCACATCGAAGATTCCTTTGTGGATTATGCATACGGAACCAATATTCCGAACAATGACCATTGGAACCGTACTATTTTGATGAAAGAAAGTCTTTACAATAAATGTTAGTACTTTTTCAGTTTTAAATTTAGGTGTAGGGCTGCCATGGTTTGGCAGCTCTTTTTTGTCATTATGGAATTTCTCTATCCGTAGAAATACGGTATCGGAATTTTGGTTATTTCTACGGTACCGTATCCTCTTTATTTTTCAGAATTTTGTCTTATTCAAACTTATAAGCGTATAAGTTTTTCCCCATTAGAGCCGCTTTTTTAAGTGGCTCTTTTTCTTTATCTTGAATTGCTTTATTTTCCGTATTTTTGCACCCGAAAATTCATTATTCACATTAATCATTATTTAACACATGCTTTCGGTTCAAGGTTTAGGATTACATCATTCGGGAAATTATCTGTTTCAAAACGTAAATTTTACGATTAAAAAAGATGATAAAATTGGTTTGGTCGGTAAAAACGGAGCGGGAAAATCCACTTTACTGAAAATGCTTTCCGGGGAAATTACTTTCTATGAAGGAAATGTAGTTCCGGAAGGGAACATTACCATCGGGTTCCTAAAACAGGATCTTGATTTCGTAAAAGGAAGAACCGTATGGGCAGAAACCATGCAGGCCTTCGAACAGATCAATGCCTGGAAAAACGAGCTTGAAGAGGTAAACCACCAGATGACGGTGAGGACCGATTATGAAAGTGATTCGTACACGGATCTGATTAATAAAATGACTGAGCTGAATGATCTTCTGATGAACCACGACGCCTACAACCTGGAAGGCGATATGGAAAAAGTGCTTTTCGGTTTAGGTTTCAAAGCCGACGATTTCCAGAAGATCACCGATGAATTTTCCGGGGGCTGGAGAATGAGAATTGAACTGGCCAAGCTTCTGCTTCAAAAGAACGACATCATGCTTCTCGATGAGCCTACCAACCACCTCGATATGGAATCGATCATGTGGCTGGAAAACTTCCTGAAAGACTATCCGGGGGCCATTGTTCTTGTGAGCCACGATAAGCAGTTTATGACCGCGGTATGCAACCGTACTTTTGATGTGAATAACAGAAAAGTAGACGATTATAAAGCCAATTATTCCAAATACCTCATCATGCGTGAAGACCGCCGCGAAAAACTGATTCAGGCTAAAAAGAATCAGGATGCGGAGATCAAGCAGATGGAAGACAACATCAACAAGTTCCGGGCGAGTGCAACCAAAGCCTCTTTTGCACAGTCATTGATCAAAAAGCTGGATAAAATCGAACGGATTGAAGTAGATAACGAAGACGTTTCCAAATTCAACATCCGTTTCGTTCAGTCGGTAGTTCCTGGAAAAGTGATCTTTGAAGCTGAAAAATTAGGAAAATCCTACGGTGAAAAGCAGATTTTTGATGATGTGGATTTCATTGTTCAACGGGGTGACCGGATTGCGTTGCTGGGACAGAACGGACAGGGAAAAACAACATTGGCAAAAATCCTTGCCGGCGATATTAAAGACTATTCCGGAAACTGGAATCTGGGTCATAACGTGAATATCGGGTACTTTGCCCAGAACCAGGAAGAAGTTTTAACACCGAATAAAACCGTTCAGGAAGAAGCGGAAGATGCTGCAACGGAAGAAACAAGACCGAGAGTGCGTGACCTGTTAGGATCTTTCCTGTTCCAGGGAGAAGCGGTTAATAAAAAGACGAAAGTACTTTCCGGAGGGGAGAGAAACCGTCTGGCACTTTGTAAGCTGCTGTTGCGCCCGTTTAACACCCTGATCATGGACGAACCTACGAACCACCTTGATATCCAGTCTAAAGAGATCATCAAACTGGCTTTGCAGAAGTTCGAAGGTACGCTGATTGTGATTTCGCACGACCGGGAGTTCCTTCAGGGGCTTTGTGACAAGATCTACGAATTCCGCGACGGAAAAATGAAAGAATTCCTGGGCGATATCAACGAGTATCTTGAGTTCAGACAGAAAGAATCGATCCGTGAAATCTCCGCAGAAAAAGCAAAACTTCATAGTGAAGCTCCTAAAGCTGAGGTGAAAAAAGCAGAAGAAAAACCTGAAGCAGCCGCTCAGTCTGCTGTGATCGTAAGCAAAGAACAGAAAAATATTCAGAATAAAATTAAAAAAGTAGAAGAGAAAATTTCCGAGCTTGAAACAAAAGTAGAGGAATTTGAAGCTTCTTTTACCAAAGAAAACCCTTCCGAAGAAACACTGGAAAAATACAACAGTACGAAAGAAGAGCTGGAATTGGCGCTTCAGGAATGGGAATACTTGGGAACTCAGCTAGATTAATTTAAAAAAATACAAAACGTAAACCTTTTCAGTTAGTTCTATAAGACTATAGTTGGATTCTCTGCGGGAAATCGTAGATTCATTCGGCATAGTCATGACAAAAACAGGGGTTAGATTTTCAATAGGTTAAGAAAATAGCAAACGGTATTTAAAAACGATTGGAAGCTTTGTAACAAAGCTGAGATCTTTCCTACCTATCATTTAAAACATTTTAAGAAAACTTTAATCCGGGTTTTTTAAAATATTTTTATAATTTTGAAGCATGATTTTTAAAGAAAGCAGAACTCTGAAGAATTTCATTTCCAAATTGTTGTTTGGGATCTACTTTCTTGCGCTGTTTTCCCAGAACTTCCACAGCCACAGTTCGGAGGAGGTTTTTAAGAATTTCAGCTTTAAAAAATCAGAAAATACCCTGACCAAAAATACGGCAAAAGAAAAAGCAGCCGACTGTCTGGCCTGTCACTTCTTGGCAACAGGACATACTTTGGTTCCTGAAGAATTCAACATTTCCTTTGAAAATTTTACCCACACAGTAAAACAACGTATCGCTGTTCAGGAAAAAATATGGTCTCAGACTAAATTTACCTTTCAGCTCCGCGGTCCGCCCGCCCTTTCATAATTCATAAATTCTTTACGGCTTTAATTGGGTTTAAAGTTCAGCATTGGGGCATCATGTTCAAGATTTAATGTTCAAGATTTTTGAAGATTAACAGATTTTGATATCAATTCCTGTCCATCTGGCTTTACTCTGATTAATCAGTCGTCATTCCAACATTTTTTCGAAAAAGTGCTTTTAAAAAAGTACGCAATCAATCTATTTAATAATGAAATTAATCTATAGTTTTATGCTGATCCTTTGCGGATTTGCATTATCGAACGCACAGCAGACCTATGCGGTGGAAGGAACAGTACAGGATTTTCACGATAAGACCCGACTGGAAAATGCGGTGGTGAAAATCGGAAATTTCTCTGCACAAACAGATAAAAACGGTACGTTCTCATTCAGCAGGATTCCTGCAGGAAAATATACGCTTACTGCCAAACATCCGGATTGTGATGATTATACTGAAAATATAGAAGTTACGAGGGATCTGCATTTGGCGATCACGCTGGAGCATCACATCCAGGATATCGAAACCGTAACGGTACACGGAAGCCACAAGAACAACGGAAGCATGGTGGTGAAGACCATCGACAAAGCGATGATCTCCCGCAATGCTTCTGAAAATCTCGGTAACCTGCTGACCAATATTTCCGGGGTGAATGCTCTTAAAACAGGTAATAACATTACAAAACCCATTATTCACGGGCTATACGGAAGCCGCGTTGCCATACTTAACGATGGGGTAAAGCTTGCCGAGCAGGAGTGGGGCGTAGAACATGCTCCCAACGTGGATGTTAACAATTTTGAGCACATCGATGTCGTAAAAGGGGCATCTGCTTTAAAGTACGGAAGCGGTGCTGTGGGCGGTGTTGTGGTGTTGCAGCCTCAGGTTTTACCGAAGAAAGATACCCTGATGGGCAATGTATCGCTTTCAGGAATATCCAACGGGAGAGGGGGGAACCTTAATGTGAAGCTGGCAAAAACCTGGTCAGACGGCTGGGCCATCAAGACCAACGGCAGCTACAAAAAGCTGGGCGATCTTGAAGCGCCGGATTATGGCCTGATGAACACCGGGCTGGAAAGTTCCGGATTCAATTTTGGGGTTCAGAAAATGACTTTCAATAAAGGTTTTTCTTTTGACTATTACCTGACGAAAAGTTCGATAGGCATTCTCCGGAGTTCCCATGTAGGAAATTCTGAGGATCTGTTGCTGGCTCTTACCGCACCGGAACCCATTTATCAAAGGGATTTCAGCTATACCATTGATAATCCCCGACAGGATATTGAGCATCATATCGCTAAAATCTCTGCCTATCAAAGGTTTGAAAATTTCGGAAAGATTACGGCAACATACAGTTTCCAGTACAATCATCGAAAAGAATATGATATCAGACGTACGGAAGAGCTTAGCAAAAAGCCGGCACTCGATTTGGAACTGATAACCCATGATTTAAATGTTAATCATCTCATCGAAAGAGGGAGTTGGAATCTTGAAACCGGGATCAATGCCGGTTACCAGAACAACTATTCCAGCACGCAGACGGAAGCAAGGCGCCTTGTGCCGAATTATGACCGGTATTATGCAGGAATTTATTCGGTACTTAAATATAAAATTGCCCCTGAGGTTGAGCTGGAAGCAGGAGGAAGATACGATTTTGATCATTATGAAGTAACGAAATGGTATGACCTGAGCGACTGGAACAGGCTTTATGCTTCAGATTACAAAGACTTCGTGGTACGGGTGAACCAAAACAGGATACTTACCAAGCCGTCATTAAGCTATAATAATATTTCGGCAAATGTGGGGGTTGTTTACCACCCGTCCGCCTATTTTGATCTGAAGTTTAATTATGCCAGAGTATCAAGGTCTCCGAATATTGCCGAACTTTTCGCTGACGGGCTTCACCACTCGGCAGCGATTATCGAAAGAGGGAATATGAGGATGAAAAATGAAACCGGAAATCAGTTCAACCTGGTTGCCGACGTAAAGGCGAATGTTTTAAAAGGACTGAATATCTCGGTAAATCCTTATTTCTTCTATACCAAAAATTTCATCAACGAAATTCCTACTGGCTATCAGAATACACAGTGGGGAGGAGCTTTCGTCGTGTATAACTATGAGCAGGTGGATGCCAGAATGTACGGAATCGATCTGGATGTACAGCTTAAAATATCAGATAACCTCGGATATAAAGGAAGCGGATCCTATGTCTATGGTCAGGATCTTACCCACAATGTCCCTCTGATCCTGATGATGCCGCCGAATTTCAACAACTCATTGGAATTCAATAAAAAAGAATGGAAAAACTTTTATTTCAATGTGAGCAACAACACCTACCTGAAACAAACAAGATTTCCTGTTTACAATGTTCCGATCAGATTATTTGATTCTGACGGAAACCCTTACAACAAAGAAGTGGATATTTCCACTCCGCCAAACGGATATTCCCTTTGGAACCTTCAGACGGGGGTGAATCTGTCTAAAAATTTCGGGGTTGACTTTTCAGTCCGGAATGTATTCAATAAGTCGTACAGGGATTACCTGAACAGGCTTCGTTTCTTTTCCAATGAAATGGGAAGAAACTTTATTCTAACTCTTAAATATCAATTTTAATCACTTTAAAAATTTAAAAAAATGAAAAATACCCTTAAAAGTACGACCTTTATCTTAGGCCTTTTGTTCTTAGCGCTTTCTTTTAGCCTTACCTCATGTCACAGAACCGATGACGAATCGGATGACCTTCCGCAGGAAGAACTGTCGGATGTTCTTTTGAAAGTAACGGACCAGGCTACGGGAACTCCTGTGGTTTATGATTACCAGGTAAACAGTACAACCAACCCGAACATTAAATTAATTAACGGGCATACCTATAACGTGGAAGTAATGTTCAAAAATGGAAATGAAGATGCTACCGGGGAAATTAAAGCTGCGGTAAACGAGCATTTCCTGGTATATAATTTCCCGAATTCCGATATTACCCTTACCCGTACGGATGATCAGGATTTCGTAAGACAGGATGGAAATCATGTAGGTATAAAAACAAAATGGGTAGTAAACACGGCAGTTAAAAATTCATCGGCACCTGCTCAGTTGGTCCTAACCTTATATCATAAGCCGGTAACGGTTTCCGAAGCATCTTCGGTAAGCGGAAACGGAGTGGTGTACGGAACACATACCGGCGGGGAAACCGATGCGCAGGCAAACTATAATATTACCAATTAACAGATCCTTAATCTTGTTAGCTGAAAACCGCCGGAATCTTCCGGTGGTTTTTTATTTAACAGTATTTGGCTTTTTAAGTTGACTTTAATTGATAGATTTTCATAAAATTTTCATATTTTTGCAACCTAAAATTTTAATCAATAATGAAGGTTACTGCAAAAAACCATGATGATGTAAGTGCATTGCTTACAGTGACATTGGAAAAATCTGACTATAAGGAAAAAGTTGAGAAACAATTGATTAATTATGCTAAAAATGCACAAGTTCCTGGTTTCAGAAAAGGGAAAGTGCCTTTGAGTATGGTTAGAAAACAATATGAAGCGGGTATTGCTTTTGAAGAAATCAACAAGCAGGTTTCTGATGCTCTAAATAGCTACGTAAACGAAAACAAACTAAGATTGGTTGGCCAGCCTGTTCCACAGCCGGTAAACGAGTTCGATTACAATGCGGATCAGTTGGAAGTTGCTTTCGAAATTGGATTTGAGCCGGAATTCACTATCGATTTAGCTAAATATGAAGCGCCTCACTATAAAGTAGAAGCTTCTGAAAAAGAAATCAACAAGAGTATTGAGAACATGCAGAAGCGTTTCGCAGAGCAGGCTCCTCAAGACAAAATTAATAAAGACTCATACATCGCGCTGGAAGTTTCCCAGGTTGTGGAAGAGGGCGCTGAAGGAGAGCACCACCACCAGCCGAAGAACGTTACCATTACTGCTGAAAACAAAGAAGCTTTCAAATTGGTAAAGTCTCTTAAAATGGACGGTTCTGTAAAAGTTTCTAAAGAAACGCTTGCCGAAAACGAAGAGCTTGCTAAAGAATTAGGATTCTCTAAAGAAGAAGCAGAGCACCTTCACCACAATGAGGTAGAAGTAAAAGTAAAAGATTTCTACGGTCTTAACCTTGCTGAACTTAATCAGGAATTATTCGATAAAGTATACGGAGAAGGAAACATCAAGTCTGAAGAAGAACTGAAGGAAAAAGTAAAATCCGAATTAGACGAGTATTTCCAGCAGAATGCTGATGTTCACTTTGTGAATAAAGTATTGGAGCAGGTTTCTGAAAAAGAAGAAGTAAAGCTTCCTGAAGAATTTTTGGTAAAATGGTTATTGTTCTCCAACCAGAACATCCAGTCTGCAGAACAGGCAAAAGAAATCCTTGAATCTGAGAAAAACCAGTTGAAATACCAGATCATCGAAGGAAAACTGATGACAGAAAACGAAATCCAGTTGGATTATGCAGATATTTTGGCACAGGCTGAACAATTGGTAAGAAACCAATTAGCTATCTACGGAATCCACCACTTAGGGGATGAAGAGATCCAGAAGTATGCGGTTGAAATGCTTAAAGACCAGGAGCAGGTAAGACAGATCTCTTCTGAAGTAGCCATGACGAAGCTGAAAGATGTTATTCTTGAGAAAGCAACGAAAAAAGAAACAGCTATTTCTCACGATGAGTTTTTAGAAGAGCTTAAAAAATAATTTATTTATACAATAAATATTTGAAAACCACCGTTGAAGCGGTGGTTTTTTTATTGGTGACGTTCAGCTCTTGTTCACTTAATATCCATATATTTACAATCTAAACTTAATTTATGAAAAAGATCATCATTCCGTTTTTTTGCGCTATACTCTTCTCTACCTCCGTAGCGGCACAAACTACTACTACGGCAACCGCTAAGACGGAAGCTGTAAAATCGAAACTTACACCGAAAGAAGTGATAGACAACTACCTGAAAGCATTGGGTGGAAAAGATAAATTGGAAGCTGTCCGTACCGTAATAGTTGAAAATACGATTACCGGCAGTGCCGTACCGGGCGAAATCAAAATGACAGCAAAGAAAATGGGTAATAAATTCAAATCTGAACAGTCTTTTATGGGCCAGGTCGCTGCTTCCCAGCTTTTTGACGGTGAGAAAGGCTACTTTCAGCAAATGGGTCAAAAAACCGAAATTTCTGCGGATAGACTTGCGGAACTGAAAAAAGGAAAGGCCATCGATGCATTGGCTTATGATGCGGCGAACTATTCAACAGTAACCGTTGAAAAGCTGGACGGTAAAGATTATAACGTTCTGAGTTCTGACAAAGGTAAATTTTACTTTGATACTGCTACAGGCTTATTATATAAATCAATATCGAAAGAAGGAAATGCGATTATAAAAAGTTATATGACTGTAGACGGGATTAAGTTCCCAGAAGAAATCAACGCAGAAGGAAACGGACAGCAAGTTACTATTAAAACAACGAAAGTAATTCTTAATTCAGGAGTTTCTGATGCTGATTTTAAATAAAAAAATATAGATTTAACATAATATAACCGGGTTTATCCCGGTTTTTTTATTGAGTTTATTATATTAACTTAATTTTAACTAAATATTTATATTTTGTTTTTGGAAATCATCTATTTTTGTCGAGATAAAAACACACAAAATAATACAAATGATGAAAAAAAATAATTACCGAATGAAAAAGTCCAATTTCTTTTGGTTTCATTGATACCTATTTAATCAGTCTGTTTATTTTAATGATAATTTATAAAATATTAACTGATAATAACATGTCTTTTATTTCATTATTAAGTGAATAATTTATACTTTTGAACAAAATTAATAATCAAAAAACAAGCTATGAAAAAAATGTTTTCGTCATTTGCCGTGGTCTTCCTGATGTCTGCAAATGTTTTTGCTCAGAATATTCCTACGGATGCTTCTGTACGAACCGGTACGCTTTCCAATGGAATGAAGTATTATATCAAAAAAAACACATTACCCGAAAAGAAGGTGGATTTTCGTCTGGCTATCAATGCCGGATCCATCCTCGAAGATGAAAACCAGCGCGGGCTGGCTCACTTCATGGAACACATGAATTTCAACGGTACCAAGAATTTTCCCGACAACAAATTGGTGGATTTCTTACAGTCGATCGGTGTAAAATTCGGACAGCACTTAAATGCATATACCAGTTTCGACGAAACGGTTTATATGCTTCCTGTGCCGCTGGATAAGCCTGGTAATCTGGATGCCGGACTTAAAGTAATGGAGGACTGGGCTTTTAATGCTACCCTTTCAGACGAACAGATCAATAAGGAAAGAGGAGTCGTACTGGAAGAACTCAGGCTCGGTCTGGGAGCGGATAAAAGAATGTCAGATAAATACCTTCCGAAATTGTTGTATAATTCTCAGTATGCCAACCGGCTGCCGATCGGTAAAAAAGAAGTGCTGGAAAACTTCAGCCCTGATGTGATCAGACAGTTCCACAAAGATTGGTACAGACCGGATCTTATGGCCATCGTTGTAGTAGGGGACATCAATGTGGACGAAGTAGAAAAGAAAATCAAAGACAATTTCGGCAAATACAAAAATCCTGCAACGCCGAAGGAAAGAAAAGTATTCGATCTTCCGAACCATAAGGAAACATTGGTAGCTATTGAAACGGATCCCGATGCGACGAGATCGATGGTACAGTTTATTATGAAAGATGCTGATGCCTATCAGCCGGACGTTACCGTGGAGCAGTATAACCAAAGCCTTATAGAGCAGATTACCTCTACGATGCTGAACAATAGGCTGGGTGAACTTGTCAACTCCAACAATCCTCCCTTTACTTACGGATCGGTTTACCACGGCGGAACCTATGCCAGAAGCAAAGAAGCATTCCAAGGATTTGCGATGGTAAAAGACGGAAACCAGCTGAGTGCCCTGAAGGTCCTTTTAGAGGAAGTGGAAAGAGCAAAAAGATTCGGATTTACCCAAACGGAACTGGATCGCGCTAAAGCGCAGGTAATGTCCAATATCGAAAGAACCTATAACAACCGTGACAAAACGGAAAGCGATGAGCTGGTAGATGAATATGTAAGGAATTTCCTCGAACATGAGCCGATGCCGGGAATTGCCTGGGAATATGAAGATACCAAAAAATTTCTTCCTTCGGTAACCCTTGCGCAGACCAATGAAGTCATCAAAAAATTTGTAAAAGACGACAGCAGGGTAGTGGTAATCACCGGTCCTAAAAAAGACAATGTGCAGATGCCGACCGAAGCCATGGTCATGAATACTTTTGATGCGGTAAAAATCGCTGACCTAAAACCGTATCAGGAAAAAGCCACTATTAAAAACCTGGTGAAGCCCTTTAAATCGGAAGGTAAAATCGCTAAAACCGAGACGGATGCAAAATTAGGAACAACAACCTGGACCTTAGGCAACGGAGCAAAAGTGACCTTTAAGAAAACAGACTTCAAAGATGACGAAATTGTATTCTCAGCAAGAAGTATGGGTGGAAGTTCCCTAATCAATGATGTGGATTTCAATAAAACACAGTTTGCCTTCCCCGCATTGCCCGAAGCAGGGGTAAATGGCTTCACAAAAGCTGATCTTACCAATTACCTGGCAGGAAAGCAGGCAAATGTAAACGCAATGATAGGTCCATATTATGAAGGAATTTCAGGAAGAACGAACCAGAAAGATTTGGGAACGGCCATGGAGCTGATGTATGCTTACTTCACAGGATTGAACTACAATCAGGATGCTTTCAATGCTTATAAAACAAAACAGTCTGCGATGCTGGACAATCTGCTTTCAAACCCGCAATTTTATTTTTCCAGTGAGCATGCCAAATTCATGAATCAGAAGAACCCGAGGTTCATCGGTGTTATCCCGATGCAAAAAGACTGGGCCAATACGGATTATAAAAAAGCTTACGACATCTATAAGGAAAAATTTGCCAACGCCGGAAACTTCCATTTCTACTTTATCGGAAACATTGATGAAGCCAAACTTAAGAATGAAGTATTGCAATATATCGCAAGCCTTCCGTCCACTGGAAAAACCACTAATTTCAAGGATACCGGATACAGGCAGATGACCGGTGATTATACAAAGGTTTACAAAAAAGGAAAAGATCCTAAAAGCATGGTTACCATTTCCTACAGCGGAGAAGCACCTTATAATGAGAAAGAAGCTCTGGCTATGGAAGCATTAGGCGAAGTAGCCACCATTAAGGTAATTGAAAAGTTGAGAGAAGATGAGAGCGGGATCTATGGCGGAGGTGCCCGGGGAGGAATGTACAAAGTACCTTTCGGAAGCTATAATTTCAGCATCAATTTTCCTTGCGGACCGGAAAATGTGGATAAACTGACCAAAAGTGCGATTGCGGAACTTCAGAAATTAATTGATAAAGGCCCGGAACAGAAAGATCTGGATAAGTATAAAGAAGGAGAAATGAACGATTACAATACCCAGATCAAAGACAATATGTTCTGGATGAGCAATCTTACCAAAAACCAGTTCGACGGTACCGATAAGTACGAAATCCTAAACTATCAGGAAAAAGTGAAGGCACTTACGGTAAAAGACCTTCAGGACGTTGCCAAAAAATACCTTACCAAAGGCAGGATCGTTGCAACACTGATGCCGGAAGACGGCTGGGAAAATACCAAGAAACCGGAAACAAAAGCAGAAACTGCAGTAATAAAAACCGGCGCAGCGAATTAATTTAAATAATTGATATCCGATATAAATTCAAAGAAAAACCGTCCTGTAATTTTACGGGACGGTTTTGTTTTATATAATGCCGTCTGTATTAGAATCCGGGCAGCACTTAAATAATACTAGCAAATACTCTAAACGCTCCAACTCCAAACCCCTCAAACTCAACTAAGCTCCATACTCCTTCTTCCACTCCTCAGCTACTTCGCTTAAAGTATCGTAAAAATCTTCTCCGTATTTACGGATCAACGGGGTTTTCAGGAATTTGTAAACGGGAACCTGCAATTCTTTGCCCAGCGCACAGGCATCGCTGCAGATCTTCCATACATCATAATTCAATGCTTTAAAAGTGGAGTATTCCGTTACCCGGATCGGGTAGAGGTGGCAGGAAATCGGCTTTTGCCAGTCTACCGCGCCGTCTTCATACGCTTTTTCAATCCCGCATTTCGTAATTCCGTTTTCATCGAAAGTTACGTAGGCGCACTCCCGGTTTTCAACCATGGGGGTCACGTACATTCCGTCCATCGGATCGGTGGTCCAGGTTCCGATCTGTTCGATGGATCTGATGCCTTCCTGGGTAAGGTAAGGTTTGATTTTATCAAAAATGTTGTCTAAAATTTCCAGTTCACTTTTATCTAAAGGAGCACCTACATCTCCTTCCACACAACATGCCCCTTTACATTTCGAAAGGTTGCAAACAAACTCTTCGGAAAAAATATCCTCGGAGATCAATTTATCGTCTATCTGAATCATAATCTTTTAAAATAAGTTAAAATACGTTCCGGCTTTAAAACCGGATAAGCTGAAAATTATTAGCCACAGGCTCACTTCCTGCATCCAGTATTTCGGCAGGAACCTCAGCATCCGGCTAATGATAATCGTCGAGGGGAAAGCCAGAAGCAGTAAATATTCGTAACTTTTATTCATATAAAGAACAATCGTGATCAGCTGTGCTACGGAGAATACCAGGAGGAAGGTATATTTGTAGCGGCTTATCGGGCTCTTTTTGTTGTAATTTCTAAAGTGGTCGTAGATCGCGTAGATCAGCATCAGCATCACTGGGATCAGAGGGATCAGCTCTTTGTAGTCTTCAGCCGGTTTCAGCTTTCCGAAAGGGAAATAATCGATATTCCAGCTTGTGAAACCAAAGAAGAACATCACCGAGAAATAGCTGAATACAATTAGGATAATCCCCAGCAGGAAGCGGAAGATATTTAATCCGATCCTTTCCGAAGTGGCAATCACGTGAATGATCACAAAAACCGCCATAGGCCAGGTTGTCGGAAGGAAAATAAAATTGAGGGCAACGATCGAACCTACCAGCACGTATGATCTCTTTCTGATATCTTCGTTTGTGCTTGTGAGCAGCAGGAGAAGAAAAGAGTTGGTAAGCAGGGAAACGGCAATCCCGATGTCCAGATGTCCGGGATACAGACCGGAAATAAAGAAAGTATATAAAAACAGAGGCAGGTGGGTCTGGTAATTCAGGGCAATGCTGTGGAAACAGAAATATCCTAAAGCAATTCCCAGAAAAGTAATCCCGGCAATAATCGCCTCATAGGTGTTGAAATTCAATAAATTAAAAGTTATTACGATTAAAAGAAGAAACCCGATGTACACAGGAATTGAAAAAATATTGCTTTCTTTTGAAAGTAATTTAAACATTTTTTATAAATTTGTACAAAGTTAATTTAAAAAAGGAAAATAATGACGTCTTTCTTTCTATTCTTAAGCAAAGTTTTCAAATGGTCTTTCGGTTTCTTTGATGCTTTCGGTAATGTTCTGAACTGGATTCTGTTTATCGTTTGCTGCGTAATGTTCACGTACTGGTGCTACGTTTTAGTATCCACGTTAGGGAACAATAAAGATAAAGACTACTATTCTCCAACGGAAGGTAAGCATCCTTACTACGATCCGACGATCTACAAAAATGAAGGTTAATTAATTGGTTATATAGTAAAAAGCCGATCGGATTTTATATCTGATCGGCTTTTTTATTAACGATTAAAATTTAATTTTCACTTTTTTCATGGATTGGAAGTACCAACACCGGGATATCGGAATCCTTTGTAATGCCTTTTGTCAGGCTTCCCACAAAAACATCATAGATGCCGCTTCTTCCATGTGACCCCATCACAATAAAATCGGCCATCTTATCCTTAGCGTGTTCCAGAATAATATCTTTTGCCAAGCCCTGCTTCAGAATATGTTCGCAGTCTACGCCATGAGCCAGGATTTTCTGCTGAAGTTTGTTCAGCTGCACCAGCTCTTCACGGATTTCATTTTCTTCCACTTCCGGAAAGTACTGGAAGCCCATATCGCCGATGGCAAAACCGATATCGGAAGGCGCCACGTGAATAAGATAAATCCTGCCGTTGATCTGCTTAGCAAATCGTACGGCTCCTTCTAAAAGCTGATCGGTCTTTTCCCCAAAATCTACGGGTAATACTATATTTACCATGATCTTTAATTTTGTCTATTAAAGATAGGAAAATTATGCCAAACGACCCCACAAAATGCCTACAATATTCGGATGTCGAGCACTTTTTCGTTTTCAAGATACGCTTCCAGAATATCATTTTCCTCCACTTTACCTACCCCTTTCGGCGTTCCCGTGAAGATAAGATCTCCCACCCTCAGGGTAAAATACTGGGAAACAAACGCAATAATATCATCGATGGTAAACATCATGTCTTTCGTATTACCGTCCTGCACCTTCTCCTTATTCTTGAGTAATGAAAACGATAAAGCTTCGAGGCTGAAATTCTCTTTCTTAAAAAAGTTTCCTACCACGGCAGATCCGTCAAACCCTTTGGCCAGTTCCCACGGCAGCCCTTTCGATTTCAGGTCGCTCTGAAGATCCCTTGCCGTAAAATCGATTCCCAGACCGATTTCGTCATAATGCTTGTGAGCGGTTTCCTTCTGGATGTATTTTCCGCCTTTTGAAATTTTCACGACAACTTCCAGTTCGTAATGGACATCTTCCGAAAACTCGGGAATATAAAAATCGTTTCCTTTCAGCACTGCAGTGTCCGGCTTGATAAAGATCACGGGCCTTTCCGGGATCTCATTGCCCAGTTCTTTGGCATGTTCGCTGTAATTTCTTCCTATGCAGATGATTTTCATAATTTATTTAATATTAAATGTTGTATCGATGGATAATTTTTCGTTGCCCATATACCGGATATGTAAAAATTGGTGGTCTTGTTTGAATGTTATACTATCAAGATATTTTTTATCCGGAATAGAGAACAATTCTTCTTTCTCTTCAAATGGAAATTTTTTCCGTACAAAATAAATATCCTGGGCTTTCGTCATTCCGGACGAATGATATTCGCTTTCAATTCTGTAATTTTCCTTTTCTCTGATCACGGATGGGATATGATAAGCTTTTATTCCTAACAATCCGATAATGATTAAAATAAACTGGTGTATAACCGGGATATTAAAGACAAAAGAAAATAGATTGATGATCAGCAATCCCGGATTTCTGATGCCGAATTTCATGGCCAGCAACAGGCAGCTCAGAGAGAACCCGTATAAAAAATTCTGGGTCCAGACTCCGTAAAAATGTGCAATTCCTAGAAATTCAATCATATAAAAAGAATACAGGATAAGCCCTGAAATCAAAAATAGCCTGGCTGCTTTATAATGAGGCTGCTTAGGAATTCTTTTTATAAAAAAAGCAAAAATGCCCGTGACAAATACCAATAGTGAAAAGTTGAAAAGCTCGTTCATCGTCAGTGCGTAAACTCATTCCCGCAGTAATAGCATACAAACTTATGGCTCGTCAGGATTGAAATCCCGAAAAAGCTGGTGGCACTGTCGTCCCGGTAAATATGGTTGGAACCGCATTTCGGGCATACAAAATCAAAAGGCGGGTTTTCGATGGTATGCTCTACTTCCAGCGGAAATTCTTCATTTTCTTTATAGTCCAGCAAAGCCTGATGGGCTTTTTCAAGGTCTTCCTCAAATACCTGCAGCTGGATACCCCCAACCGCCTGAGACAGGAGCCAGTCCGACTGGATCAGCTGCTCGTTCGCAATAAAACTGTTGATGCCGCTTTCCGCCAGGATCTGTTTGTCACGGTTCGCCTGAAGCGCCGTTTCGTAGAATTTGAATTTTACAAGCTCGCTCATTTTAGAATCTGCTGGATAACTGAATTTTAGTAAATACCTTCTTCGTATACAATGGGAATTCGGCATTCTGAAGCCACCCGAAATATCCAAGATCTTTCTTGAAGACAACTTTTACACATTGCCCTTTATACTTCCCGAAGTTGAATACTTCCTCCAGTTTTTCGTTGTACCCGATAAATCCGGCAAGGTCTGCGTGTTTGTTGTGGAAGGTAAATTCACTAAGCGGACCGATTTCATTCGGGATATCGTCATATTTTCCGACCTGCGCGTCCAATACTTCAAAAGTAGCCATCACATCGGCTTCCGCAGAGTGTGCGTTTTCCAATGTTTTTCCGCAATAGAACTGGTACGCGGCACTCAGGTTTCTCGGTTCTTTTTTATGGAAAATCGTCTGGGCATCCACCAGTCTGAATTTGCTCAGATCAAAATCGATTCCTACCCGCAGCAGTTCTTCAGCCAATAGAGGAACATCGAAACGGTTGGAGTTAAAGCCGCCAAGATCACTTCCGGCAAGCATCTCCATAATTTTCGGAGCGATTTCTTTGAAGGTTGGCGCATCTTTTACATCCTCGTCGTAAATCCCGTGGATTTCACTGCATTCTTTCGGGATCGGCGTTTCAGGATTTACCCTCCAGGTCTTGCTCTCCCTGGAAGCGTCAGGATTTACTTTTAGGATACAGATTTCCACGATCCGGTCTCTCCCGATGTTGGTTCCTGTCGTTTCTAAGTCGAATATGCAAAGCGGTTTATGTAATTTTAAATTCATTTTAATTTGCTTTTAGCTAATGGCGGGTTGCTTTCGCGCCTATGTTTATTTTTTAATTTTAGAATATTTCAATTTGAGAACAGAATTTCTGTCTTCTATCATTTTACTTTAATTGTTTCTGAAAGATCAGAGAAATCAGGATATAATAAATGATGACTAAAGGAATTCCGACCGTTTTAAAGATAAGTAAAATAAGAACAGCTCCGACCAATAGAGCTATCTTCGGATAATTATCCTCCAACTTCATCGATTTGAATTTCATGGCGATCATTTTCAAAGGCGAAATTAAAAGCCATGATGAAAAGACGGTTGAAATAATAAGAAACAATTCATTGTTCAATAGAAAAGGAAAGCTCTGATTTTCTTTAAAAGCATAATACAGCCCGAAAATCAAAATCGTATTGCTCGGCGTATTCAATCCTTTAAAATAATATTTCTGTTCTTCATCCAGATTGAAAATAGCCAGCCTCAAACAGGAAAACAGGGTAATTAACAATCCGAAATATTTTATCTCAAAAGGCAATGAGAAGCCAAGTACATCGGTACTGAAAGGTTCAAGCATTTTAAACATCGTCAAACCCGGAACCAGCCCGAAGCTCACCATATCCGCCAGAGAATCCAGCTGTGTTCCCAGATTGGAATTGGCCTTCAGAGCCCGTGCTACAAAACCGTCAAAAAAATCAAGAACCAATGAAAACAGGATGCAGATGGCTGTGGTCTGATAATCGCCCAGGATAAGATGGATCGCGCCTACACATCCGGAAAACAGATTCCCTAGAGTAATGGCGTTGGCCAGATTGTTTTTGATAAAATTCATAAATACAAAATTAAAACAATTAATTAATTTATCAGCGGAACAAGAGCACAATGTATCAGTCTAACCATGTAACAATATAACCATCTTTTGATCTAACGGCAGTACAGTAATCTGATAATGTATTAATTATTGAAGTCAGCAGGTATTTCGTTACATTATAACATTGCTACACTATTATATTGCTACACTGCTACATTATTAAATTGTTTCATTATTTGATGTAAATTTGCACCATGAAATTTTTTAAAGAATTTAGAAAACAGGAGGTTCTGGTGCTGTTGTACAGAATCTTTCTGGCTTATTTCTTCTACCAGATGGCGAGATTCCTTTTTTGGTTTTTCAACAGAGGACTGATCAAAATAGATTCCGTTTCAGAATATTTCAGCCTGGCGTATCACGGGATTGCTTTTGATACGACGGCCATTTTATATGTTAATGCTCTTTTTATCTTTCTCAGCCTCATTCCGATTGTTGTTAATACAAAAAAAGGATATCAGAAATTCCTGTTTTGGCTGTATTTTATCACCAACGGAATTACCTATGCCATGAATTTCGGGGATTTTGTGTATTTCAAATTTTCCCAGATGAGGCTGACTTCGGCGGCCATGCAGGTAGCGAAACATGAAGACAATATGTTCCGGGTTTTTACGGCCTCCATTATTCAGAACCCTTTTATCCTGTTGTGGTTTGTGTTGTTAATGGCGTTATGGGTTTTTCTGTATAAAAAAGTAAGAGTCAATGAGCGGAAGCCCGTTAAGCTTGTGCCGTACTTTATCTGGTCGGTTTTGGTGCTCTGTCTCACGGCGGTTCTGGCTGTTGGCGGAATCCGGGGAGATTTCAAGCACAGTACAAGGCCCATCAATCTGGTGGATGCCAACCGGTTTGTCAGGCTGCCTTCGCAGGGAAATGTCGTTTTAAACAGTACCTTTTCATTTTTCCGGACTTTAAATACGAATAATTTTAAAGAAGTTCATTTCGTAGATCAGAAATTCATAGATGAAAATATACATCCTTACAAAGTATACCAGCGGAACGTCGTTTCCAAACCCAATATTGTTATTTTTATCGTGGAATCCTTCGGAAGGGAATATTCAGGAGCGTTTAATAAAGATAAAAATATAAAAGATTACGTTTCTTATACCCCGTTTATCGACAGTCTGGCCAGCGAAAGCCTTATTTTCCCAAATACTTTTGCCAACGGAAGACAGTCGATCCACGGCATGAGCTCCGTGCTGGCCGGGATACCAAGCCTTACCGATGCGTTTACCAGCTCACCGTATTCCAACCAGAAAATCCAGTCGATTGTTTCGGTGTGCAACGATATGGGCTACGATACGTCTTTCTATCATGGGGCTCCGAATGGTTCCATGGGCTTCCTGGGCTTCGGGAATATCCTGGGGTTTAAGCATTATTTCGGAAAAACGGAATACAACAACGACCAGGATTTCGATGGGATCTGGGCGATCTGGGATGAGCCGTTCCTGCAGTATTTTGCCAGAAATGTCGGGAAAAAACAGCCTTTTATGGCAACGGTATTTACTGCTTCTTCCCATCATCCTTTTAAAATCCCTGAAAAATACAAAGGGAAATTTAAAAAAGGGAAAATTGTAATGCACGAGCCGATCGAGTACACCGACTATGCGATTAAAAAATATTTCGAAACGGCAAAAAAACAGCCGTGGTATCATAACACGATTTTTGTATTTACCGGCGACCATACCAATGAAATGTATTATCCGGAATATGAAAAAGCCATGAACCGCTTTGCCGTTCCCCTTATTTTGTATTCTCCGAATCCTGAATATCATTTAAAAGGTGTAAATCCTGAACTGGCGCAACAGATCGATATTTATCCGACACTGGCCGATTTAATCGGCTACAATAAGAAAATCAGAAGCTGGGGAAGAAGCCTGGTGAGCGAGAAGCAGTATCAGCCAATTATTGCCAATTCCGACGGAACGGTAGAACAGTTCATTATCGGAAATTACATTTACCGTTTTGACGGAAAGGAAATTGTAGGCATTTTTGATAAGAATGACCTCGGACTGGAAAAAAATCTGATGTCCTCATCGAAAGAAAATGAAGAGGTAGCAAGAGGTAAGAAAATAGCAAAAGCCTGGTTCCAGGATTATATGGACCGGGTAATCAACAGAAAACTAAATTAAATAAATAATAGAGGTATTCTTATTTTTTTGGAATATCCTTTGTAATATATGCTGGGTATAATAAAATTTTTTGCGGTTTTAAAATTAATTTATATTTTTAGCAATATATAAAAGTAAAAAATTACTGTACTAAAATTTAAAAGATAAGAATATGAAAAAATTGTTGTTAACCTTCGTACTGTCGCTATTCGGCGTAATGACCTTTGCACAGATCGAGGGAAAATGGAAAACCATAGATGACGAAACAAAACAGGCAAAATCGATTGTGGAAATCTATAAAAGAGGAGATCAGTATTACGGGAAAGTGTACCAGCTTCTGATCAAGCCGGCCAATCCGAACTGTACGGAATGTAAAGATGACCGTAAAAACAAGCCGATTCTGGGACTGGAGATCATCAGAGGACTGAAAAAAGACGGTAACGAATTTACAGACGGAACCATTACCGATCCTAAAACCGGTAAAACCTATAAGTGTACCATCAAAAGAGAAGGCGATAAGCTAAACGTACGAGGGTATTTGGGGATCTCTGCTTTTGGCAGAACGCAGACTTGGCAGAAAGTGAATTAACCTGATCAGGATTAATTAAAATTAATAGACGGCATTTCAACAAATGAAATGTCGTTTTTTTTATGTAAATAATAAAAAAACACTACTTTTGTACTCTAAATTTTTCAAATAAATATGGCAGAATATACTTTTCGTGAGGTAATTGCACAGGCAATGAGCGAGGAAATGCGTAAAGACGAATCTATCTTTTTAATGGGGGAGGAAGTTGCAGAATACAACGGTGCATATAAAGCTTCAAAAGGAATGCTTGATGAATTTGGTCCTAAAAGAGTAATCGATACCCCTATCGCTGAGCTTGGTTTTACAGGGATTGCTGTAGGTGCTGCGATGAACGGTAACAGACCAATTGTAGAGTATATGACCTTCAACTTCTCGCTGGTGGGTATTGATCAGATTATCAATAACGCCGCAAAGATCCGTCAGATGAGCGGCGGACAGTGGAATTGTCCTATCGTTTTCCGTGGTCCTACGGCATCTGCAGGTCAGTTGGGAGCTACCCATTCCCAGGCTTTCGAAAACTGGTTTGCAAATATTCCGGGACTTAAAGTTGTGGTTCCTTCAAACCCTTACGATGCGAAAGGATTATTGAAAACTGCGATCCAGGATAACGATCCGGTGATTTTCATGGAATCTGAGCAGATGTACGGAGACAAAATGGAAATTCCTGAAGAAGAATATTACCTACCGATCGGAAAGGCAGACATCAAGAAAGAAGGTACCGATGTAACGTTGGTTTCTTTCGGGAAAATCATGAAACTGGCAATTCAGGCAGCTGAAGATATGGAGAAAGAAGGGATTTCTGTAGAAGTAATCGATCTTAGAACCGTTCGTCCTCTGGATTACGATACGGTTTTAGCTTCCGTTAAAAAGACAAACAGACTGGTTGTTCTTGAAGAAGCATGGCCATTCGGTTCCGTAGCTTCTGAAATTACCTACATGGTGCAGCAGAAAGCATTCGATTACCTGGATGCTCCGATCAAGAGAATTACAACTCCTGACGCTCCGGCTCCTTACTCTTCCGCATTATTTGCAGAATGGTTCCCAAAACTTGAAAAAGTAAAAGAGGAGATCAAAAAAGCAATGTATGTAAAGTAACGAAACGATTATAGAGAAAAACTTCCGAAAGGAAGTTTTTTCATTTATTATATTCATGAAGAAAAATTCATGGGGTTGTAAATTTCACTTAAATTTGCGCTTTTAAAAATTAAATTAGCTGGTATGGCAGAAGTTGCAGAAAGCGGTCATCATTTTGACATTAAGAAGCTTTCTTTCATTGGAATCTTAGTCTCTCTTGGAATTGTTTTCGGAGATATCGGTACTTCACCGCTTTACGTAATGAAAGCCATTGTAAACGCTAGAGAAAGCGGAAGCTCAATGCCTTTCAATGAATATATCGAGGGAGCGCTGTCCTGTATTATTTGGACGCTTACCCTTCAGACCACCATCAAATATGTGATCATTGCTTTACGAGCAGACAACAAAGGAGAAGGGGGGATCCTTGCCTTATTTTCCCTTGTAAAAAATCTGAAAAAAGGCTGGCTGTACCTGATTGCTATCATTGGAGCGGCAGCCCTTATTGCAGACGGGGTAATCACGCCTTCCCTTACGGTAATGTCCGCCATCGAAGGTCTGGAAATCTACAATCCGCACACGCCGGTTGTGCCTATCACTATCGGGATCTTAATTGTGATCTTCGTGGTTCAGCAGTTCGGGACAAGCTTTATCGGTAAGTTCTTCGGACCTGTCATGGTGATCTGGTTTCTGGTATTAGGTGGTCTGGGACTGTCGCATCTAAGCGAGAATATTGAAATTTTAAGATCTTTTAATCCTTATTACGCCTATAAACTGATTGTCAACTCACCGAGCGCGATCGTGATTTTGGGGGCGGTTTTCCTTTGTACAACAGGTGCGGAAGCTCTTTATTCCGACTTGGGACACTGCGGGGCAAAGAATATCAGGGTAAGCTGGGGATTTGTAAAAATTATGCTGATTCTGAACTATCTTGGACAGGGAGCGTGGCTTTTAACCAATTATAATAAACCCGGTTTTTCTGTCGTAAATCCTTTCTTCGGGATTATGGAAGAATGGATGGTAGTTCCGGGAGTAATTCTGGCAACGGCAGCTGCGATTATTGCCAGCCAAGCCTTGATTACAGGATCATTCACCATTTTCTCAGAAGCAATGTCTCTGAATTTGTGGCCAAACCAAAAAATCGATTATCCTTCAGGGGTAAAAGGCCAGATGTATATTCCGAGAATCAACTGGGGGCTTTTACTTTTCTGTATCGTCGTGGTACTCCACTTCAGGGAATCCGGAAAAATGGAAGCGGCTTACGGATTATCTATTACCGTAACCATGCTGATGACCACGGTACTTCTGGTGTACTGGCTGTTGAAGCGAAGAGTAAACAAGCTTTTCATTTTAGTCTTTGCCTTGGTTTATATGGCTATCGAACTTGGTTTCTTCAGTGCAAACGTTATCAAATTCCTGGAAGGAGGCTGGATTACCGTTGTACTTGCCGGTTCTATCGGGATCTGTATGTATGCGTGGTATAACGGAAGACAGATCAAGACCAAATTCATCAAGTTCATTAAATTGGAAAAATACATTCCGATTATTAAAGATATGAAGCTGGATGAAACCATTCCGAAATACGCGACGAACTTAGCCTACCTGAGCCGTGCCAAAAGAAATGATGAAATTGAATCCAAGATTATTTACTCCATCATCAAAAAGCAACCGAAAAGGGCAGACCATTATTTTATCCTGAATATCACCAACCAGGAAGATCCGTATACATTTAAATACATTGTAGATGAAGTATTGCCGGGTACGATTTATAAAATCAATTTCATGCTGGGCTTTAAGATCGACAGAAGAATCAACGATTATTTCGATATGGTGCTGAGAGACCTGATGGCAGACGGAACGATTCCTTCCCGAAGCAGCCATCCTTCCCTGAGAGCACATAATATTCCGCCTGATCTTAAGTATGTGATCATAGATAATACCTATATCAACGATATACTTCTTACAGTAAAAGAGAAAATTATCTTAAATATCTATAATTTTGTTAAATATATCGGAAGCGACGACTTCAAAGCATGGGGGGTAACTTCCCATAATGTAGTGGTGGAATCTGCGCCTATGACGGAAGACTGTGTAGGAAATTCAAAAATCCAGCAATGCGATTTTATCCGTCACAACAGTTAAATTCTTTAACACTGGCCGACCATAAGTATTTAAATAAAAATCAATAAATTTGTAGATAAATTTTTTGATGGATACGATACAGAAAGAAAAAAATATCGCACTTATAAAGGACGTTCTTAGAAACTATTTACTGGAAAAAGGTTTCCGGAACACCCCTGAAAGATATACAATATTAGAGGAAATTTACAGTATGGATCATCACTTCAATGTGGATGATCTGTACCTTTTGATGCTGCAGAAAAAATACCATGTTTCAAAAGCAACCATTTACAATACGATTGAAATTTTCCTGGATGCAGGACTGATCCGTAAGCACCAGTTCGGGGAAAAAACGCTCACTTCTTCATCTTACGAGAAATCTTATTTCGATAAACAGCACGATCACCTCGTGATTTATAAGAAAGATTCCGATAAGGAAATTGAGGAAATCATTGAATTTTGTGACCCGAGAATCCAGGGGATTAAAGAAGCTATTGAAGAAGCATTTGGTGTAAAAATTGATTCCCATTCGCTGTATTTTTATGGCACTAAGAATGACTAATATGTCCCTGCCGCTAAGACTGCTGTTTTTGGTAGTGGTCTTTATTTCAACGTTTGCCTTTTCACAGGAACAGCCTAAGCCTTTCCAGAAAGATCCGTATTTTACCCCCGCTACTCCGCAGAAAAATGCTCCGCCCGCAGAAAAGGTAAAGCATATCCACTCCGACGAGCTGCGGAAGGACGAAAAATACGACGGGAATAATTACTTCGTAGGAAATGTGCAGTTTTCCCATCAGGGATCTCTGCTGAATGCCGATCTGGTGATTGTTTATGAAGAACAGAACTTCATTAAAGCTATCGGGAACGTAAAGCTTCAGAATGCAGACGGCTCCGTAATTACCGCCAATGAAATGGAGTATGACGGAAATACGCAGAAAGGGATCGCCCGTAAAAATGTCGTGCTTACCGATCCTAAAGGCACCGTCATCAGAACCGAAACCATGTATTACGACAGGGTTTCCAATCAGGCCTATTACAATACCGGAGGTACAATCAATGACGGTAAAAGTACGACGTACTCAAAATCTGCAACCTATTATCTTACGACCAGGACGATCGATCTTACCGGAAGGGTGAAGATTGAGGATAACCAATATGTTCTGGAAGGCGATAATGTTGTCCAGAACCAGAATACCAATATCGTCAACATTAATGGTCCGACGACAATCGTCAATAAAAAGAATCCTAAGAACCGGATCGTAACCGACAAAGGGAATTACAATACAAATACGAAAGAAGCTTTCCTTTATAAAAATTCAAAGGTGTATTACAATGATAAAATCCTTACCGGGGATGAAATGTACTACAACCAGCTGACCGGTTTCGGAAAGGCAACGGGAAATGTTACCCTGGATGATCCTAACGAAAGAAGATGGATAAAAGGAGGCTACGGGGAAATTTTCGAAAAGAAAGATTCTGCTATGATGACTAAAAATCCGTATGCGGTAAAGGCATTGGAAAAAGATTCCATGTACTTCGCTGCAGAAAAAATCATTTCTTTCCAGCGTCCGGATTCTGCAGATATCAAAGTTAAAAAAAGCTTTCTGCGGGCTTTCCGTAAAGGAAGGTTCTACAAATCGAATGCACAGGGAAGGGCAGAC
The DNA here is from genome assembly GCF_030818695.1 of Chryseobacterium sp. SORGH_AS_0447. Taxonomy (NCBI): domain Bacteria; kingdom Pseudomonadati; phylum Bacteroidota; class Flavobacteriia; order Flavobacteriales; family Weeksellaceae; genus Chryseobacterium; species Chryseobacterium sp. SORGH_AS_0447. Next base: position 1,376,317 of record NZ_JAUTAR010000001.1, read on the forward strand.
TCTATTGCCTTTAACGAAACGGATGGGGTGCTTCATATGTACACGGATCCTATTCTCTGGAGCAACGGTAAGCAGGTAACAGGAGACAAGGTAGAAGCTTATTTCAATACCCAAACCGAAAGCATCGACTCTTTAAAAGTAATCGGAAATGCTTTTGCCATCAGCAAAGTGGATTCTCTGAACCTGAAAGATGAATTCAACCAGGTAAAAGGAAAGCTGATGACGGTATACTATGGCGAAGATAATAACATTAAGGAAGCCAAGGTGATCGGAAATGCACAGGCCATATCTTATTCTGATGACGAAAACAAGCAGACCAAAGAAAAGGAAAGAATAGGGATTTCTCTCACCTCATGCGGAATCATCGATGCCATATTCGAGGAAAAGCTGCTTTATGTGGTGGAATGTAATATCGGTGCCACTTCAGACACTTATCCGATGAGTATGATCGAGCCTGAAAAACGGAAATTTCCGGATTTCAATTGGAATACCAAAGACCGTATTCTCAAATGGCAGGATATCCTGGTCGATACGCCGAATTATGAAGAAATCAAGTACGAATCCGACAATACCTTATACAATAAAGCTCAGGAGGCAGTAGAAAAAGAGAAAGCGAAAGAAGAAGCCAAGAAGCCTAAGCGGGTAAGAAGATAACCGTTTTTTACCGGTCAACTAAGAAAAAATACATCAGCTCACCATTTTCTATAGCGGAAATGGTGAGTTATCGTTATAAAAACTCTGTGTACATAGCCTTTTCAGGGCTTTTTTTTGCTTTAATGTTAAAAAAATTCAATCCATTTATTCAAAAACCAGTGAACGTAAAAACCCCGCTGCCAGAGCCTTCTGGGATTAATTAATTTTCATGATATGTTGAATTGAAGTAGCAGATCAGTATAAAAGTAAAATATTTTTTATTGAATGTGTATTTTTATTCAAATTTTTCTATATATTTATCATAGAAAATATATGAAACTATATTAATATTTTGTGATTTGGTGGTATCGCTTACAGAATTTACTGTAAGCGATTTTTTTATTCTATCGGGATTATTTCTGCATATCGCGAATGTTTTTTAGCTTTGCTGAAATTTTTCAGGAAAATGGAAATGCAAAAAGATTTTTTTACCTATCAGGCCCAGACGACACCATTTGCCGCAGGTTTTGAAGTTGAGAGAGCGGAAGGAAGCTATATTTACGGTAAAGACGGAAGAAAATACCTGGATTTTGTAGCCGGGGTCTCTGCAAATACACTGGGGCATTCGCATCCGAAAATCGTCGAAGCTATCAAGCAGCAGGCGGAAAAATATCTTCACGTTATGGTTTATGGAGAATATGCTCAGGAAAAACCGGTTGCGTTGTGTAGGCTGTTGGCCGAAGCTACCCCTGATCCCCTGGAAATTACCTATCTGGTGAACAGTGGGGCAGAAGCGATCGACGGAAGCCTGAAGCTGGCCAAAAGATATACCGGAAGGGAAGAGATCGTTTCCTTTAAAAACTCTTATCACGGGAATACGCACGGCGCCCTGAGTGTTTCGGGAAATGAATTTCATAAAAGGGAATTCCGGCCTTTACTGCCGATGGTTTCTTTTATTGAATTCAATAATGAAAACGATTTTGATAAGATCACGGAAAAGACGGCCTGTGTAATAATGGAAACGATTCAGGGAGCCGCAGGTTTTCTGGTTCCTGATAAAAACTATTTAGTCAATTTAAAGAAAAGATGTGAAGAAGTCGGTGCTTTGCTGATCCTGGATGAAATACAGCCGGGGTTCGGGAGAACCGGAAAACTGTTTTCCTTTGAGCATTTCGGAATTGTTCCGGATATTCTGGTGATGGGAAAAGGAATGGGTGGAGGCGTTCCGGTAGGCGCTTTTATGAGTTCAAAAAAGATAATGGAAACTTTATCCCATTCTCCGAAACTGGGCCATATTACAACCTTCGGAGGCAATCCGCTGATTGCTGCTTCCAGCCATGCCACTTTAGAGGAAGTGCTGGAAAGCGGACTGATGGGCGAAGTGGATGAAAAAGAGCAGCTATACAGAACCCTGCTGGTTCATCCCAAAATTAAAAATATCAACGGGAAAGGCCTGATGCTGGCAGTAAATCTGGGATCGCCGGAATATACGCTTGAAGTAGCCAAGAAATGTATGGATAAAGGGCTGATTGTCTTCTGGCAGCTATACAGGAATGAATATCTGCGGATTTCACCGCCGCTCACCATTTCAAAAAAAGAGATCGAAGAAGGCTGTAACATTATCATTGATGTACTGAACGAAAATTAAAATAGAAAACTCTTCATCCGAAGGGTTTTTTCGTGTAAACAGGCCGCAGTATCAGCAGGAAATTAGAACTAAACGCTTATTTAAAATTCTCTGACAAATATCATGAAGATTATATAAAAAAATAAATACATTTTTGTGTAATAAAAAAATTAATTTATATATTGCGGGACGATTAAAACAAAGATATATGGCGAAACATAAAGTCCATTACGAATTCCCAATGCACTGTCTATCAGAGATTTTATATGAATATCTGGCGACTGCGGAGGGGTTGTCTGAATGGTTTGCGGATGAGGTAACAGAGAAAGGCGATGACTTCTTTTTCAGCTGGGGCGGAGGACCTTCTGAGAAGGCGACTTTAATCAGATATAAGCCTGAAGGTTTTGTGCGTTTCCGATGGGAAGAAGATGAAGGAACGAAAAACTTCTTTGAAATGACGATCACTATTGATGATATTACCGAAGATCTATCCCTCAATATTACAGATTTCTGCGAAGAAGGCGATGAAAATGAAAATGCCATGTATTGGGAAAACCTTATAGAAAACCTTAGAATTAAATTAGGTGCTGCCTAAACGTAGGCCGCGCTGCATGATAAAACTGATGAACGATTTATCGTTCATTATTTTTTTATAAACAAATCAGAGACAAGTGGAAAATCAATATTTTACATCAGACGAAATAGCGGTACGGAACAGGGCTTTTCTTTCAGGAGATACGGTGAAGGTTTCCTTTTTTATCAGGAACGGTAATCTGATCATGGATGAGGAATGTTATTTCTTCCTGATGGCTTCCATGAGAAAAATGAGGCTGAACATTCCTTTAACCTATACCCTTGAGTTTTTCCAGTCGCTTTTCCAGAAAGAACTGATCGATGGGAAAGGGATCAAAAACGGAATTATCAATTTCCAGGTATTTAGAAATCTGGATGGGATGACCCTTTCGAAATCTTCGGTTTCTTACTTTTATGAAGTAACGGAAATGTCCGATGTGCTGGCAGTTCATGAAAGAGCTTTAGAACTGGATTTAATAAAGGAAATTAACGTTAATAATAACCTTTTAAGCAATATCCGTGTTCATAGCCCGGAAAACATTTACGGGGAGATTTATGCCCAGGAAAATGACCTGGATGATGTAATTCTCCTGAATCCTAATAAAAGGATTGCCCGTACGACTTTTGGAAATCTACTCTTTCTGGAAGGAAACGTTATTAAAATCCCTAAACAGACCGAAGGGGCTTACATTTCGCCTTTGATGGAAAATTTTGTCACCTTCCTGCATAAGAACAACCTTGCCGATATCCAGGAGCATGAGATCATTGCTTTTGAATCCCAGAAAGCTGAAGAAATCCTGTTGATTTCCGATGAAAAAGGAATTTTCACTGTGGGCAAAATCAGGAATAAAACCTTTGGAAATACCCGTCTTAAAGAACTGACGGAAAACTGGAGAAACAGTTTTTTATAATGAATATTTCATAAATTTTATATAAATGAAACCCGGCAATAATGCCGGGTTTTTTGATGCGATGAAAAATGTTAGTAGAAATAAATTAAGCCAATTCTGTAAACATCCCTGCGAGCATGATAGTAAGTTAACACCAGATCATCATACTGTTTGGTAAACCCTTTTGAAAAGCTTCCTTCCAAAATAAAATGATTTGATATTTTATAGTTTAATCCTATATCTCCGCTGATGCCGAATCTTCTTCTGAAGTAATAAGGCTGACTTTCTTCACTGTCAGGAATATAATTTAGTTTTGGACCTGCTACTAAAGAGAATCTTTTGTAAAAATTGTATTTATAATACACGGGAAGTTCTAAAAATGTAACCCGATCAGTAAAAGAAATTAATAAGTTTGATTGAATGTAAGATTTCTCGGAAATTTGCTTTTCCACCACAAACCCTGTATAAGCTTCATCAATAATATCGCTTAGATAGCCTGACGGCTCACCGTTTTCATCTATTGCATTTATATTAGAGTAGTTCCAGCCTGCTTTTATACCGTACTTTAATGGATATTTTTGCGAATAGGTTAAAATTGTTAATAGCAAAAACAAAACATTGAGGAACTTGTCCCCAATGTTTTCATTTATTTTAATACACTTCATTCTGATAAGAATTTCCTTCTTGTTTATGTACGCTGAAAAATACATTTTGTTTTACGGATACATCACCGAGTATCTTTGCTCTTTCCTTAATTTTTTTTCTCCTTTTTTCTCTACCGGTTAATGGTTCATCACCATAGTCATTACACTGATAAGCTGTAGCTGTTTTACCATAAAAACCAGTGTAAATAGTTGCTTTGAATTTCTTCCATTTCCCTTTTTTCTTTCTATATGATCTTGTATAAGTTTTCATTAGTGTCTGCCCCGGAAAATTAGGAAAATGAGCATCTTTAAATTTATGTTTCCAAACTATTTTTCTTTCTGAACTGAATAAATGTTCACCTTTATCCTTAATCTCGCTGTGGCAGTAACCGCCCTGTGAAGGAGGAACAGTGGCAACAACAGTTACCCCTGAATCTTTATAAGGTTCAACTGCTTGGGATACCTGCCCTTGAGTAGCTCCGCCAATATTGATCGGTTGTTGTGTAGGGTTTGTAATGTTGTTTAAGGCAGTCAGAATATCAGTTGCTGTTCCGATATCATTGATAGGAAAACTTGCGTATCCCCAATCATATCTTTTATAAAGCGTATAACCGTTTTTACAGTCACCAACAATAAATTCTGAACCTAAGCTTAATAATGCTCTTTCTGTTTCATCGTCTATATAATATTCATCAGGAGCGGTATTTAAATCCCACGCTCCGTCACCTTGTTGATCCAGCCACGCATCATCCAGTTCGGCTAGGTATTGCCTTAGGGAGCAAAAATGCAGATCTTTTTCAAAATCAATTAGTGGCTGATTTTCATCAAAGCCTACTGATTCAGCATAATCATCTGCTTCTTCATCTGTCATACCGGCAGTTTGTTGATCAAAAGCATCATTGTAATCTTCAATCTGCTGATCTAATTTTACAATAGCTGTTTCATAATCCTGCAATGTAGGAAATACTAAGATGTTGTTTTGGCATGAAGTAGCGAGACTGTTATCTAAATTGACAGCTTTTATGCCCGGAATAATACTACTTGCGGTAGAATTTTCAAAGAAATCACAAACGGATTCACGTCCTTTAGCTGATATTTTTGCATTTGAATTAGAATTTGCTTCAGTGTCAAATTCTCTTTCCGAAGAACAAGAAGAAAATAATGAGCCGACAACCAAGCTCATGATTAGAGTTTTTTTCATTGTAATTAATTTTTTGACAGAGCAAAAATATGTGAAATTTTGTGGTACCACAAAATTATTTATGAACAAATTATTAATTTTTTTAATCCCATGCTATTCTAAAAGTGGAGTTATTATTTGTGACAGATATTTTGTAAGATCCTTTCTATACAGCAACAAAGTTCTAAATCAATAATATATATCACTCTAAATTGACAAACCCGGTAAACAACGTATCACAGTCCTTTACCGGGTTTTATTCTGAACAGGTCAGAATTTGTTTATCTTAATATTCTTTGAAGACTTCTGTTAATTTCCGGGCAATTTCCTTCTGGCCTGCTTCGCTGCTCATATAGGTTTCATCTTTTGGACTATTGATAAATCCCAATTCCATAATGACCGCAGGAACTTCGGATTCCCTTAAAATATGAAGGTTTCTCTCTTCGATCTTCTAAACATTGAACTTTCTGGAAATTCTTTCGGCCAGTTTTTTTGAATTTTCTGTATTCTGTGTGTATATTTCCGGGCCTTCCTGTGTAGAATGACGATCGGCACTGCTGTTGATGTGCAAAGAAATAACCAGTTCAGGATGAAGCTGATTAATAAATGTGGTGCGCCCGCTCAGCGGGAGGTCGGTATCGTTATCGCGGGTCAAGATAACTTCATATTTACTTTGGGTAGTATTGAATTTCTGGATTTCTTTTCCGATGCTGAGGACAATATCTTTTTCATAGATCCCGTTTCGACTGGCTCCCATATCATTTCCGCCATGACCGGCGTCGATTACGATCAGCTTTTTAGTTTCAGGGGTAAAAGATAAAAATGCTGCTGAAAAAGCGGCTAAAGCCAATAGTTTTATTCCTTTCATATGGCTGAGATTTGGTTTAACAAATAACGGCAATTCCAGGCTTAAACTTAGTTAATGGATTCTTAAAATTTGTTAAATTTTTATTCAGCTTGTAAGATAAATTTTAATTTAGTGAAATATCTTCAGGAGAATTGGCCCACAGCAGGTATTCACCGCCGAGATTCTGCATGATCGATTTCCATAAGGTCTGGTCATTCGGCAGGGTGTAATCAAGATTGTAGACATCCACTACGGTCCACACTTTCCGCTGGATCTCGCCGTCGAGCTGCAACGCTGTCCATCCGGAATATCCGGAAAATATCTTTACATCGTTAATATCCAGCTCGCCGTTTAGAACGGCACTGATGATGTTTTCGATATCTTCTGTCAGATAAAACTCAGAAGTTATTTCAGTGTAAATTTCGGTAACTTTCTTGCCTTTTACTATAAAGAAAACTTTGTCGTTTTCCACCGGTCCTCCATCATACACTTCGATTTTAAAATCAAAAAAATCTTTGAACTTACTGCTCATCTGGCTGTTCTTTTTATTCAATATTAAACCGAAAGCACCATTTTCATTGTGCTCAACAACAAGCACTACCGATCGGGAAAAAATATCGCCGGAAATGTCAGGTGTGGAAATTAATATTTTACCTTTGTAAGAGTAATTCATACTCAAATTTAATAAAAAATATTTATGGAAAACCTGCACGACAAAAGAAAAGTGTATGATAAATCCCAACTTATTGAAAGTGAGATAAAACAAAACCCCATTGAGCAATTTCGGGATTGGTTTATGGAAGCCGGTGAAAATCCGAATATTTCAGAGGCCAATGCAATGGCGGTTTCTACCGTAGAGGAAGACGGCTGTCCGCGTACCCGGATGGTTCTGCTGAAAGCATATACATTCGAAGGATTTATTTTTTACACCAATTATGACAGTAAAAAAGGACGTGCTATTGAGAAAACCCATAAAGCCTGCCTCCATTTTTTCTGGCCCAGCCTGGAGCGGCAGATTATTATTAAAGCCAGCCTGGAGCGGGTGGCTGAAAATCTGAGTGACGGCTATTTCCATTCCCGGCCGAAGGGAAGCCAGCTTGGTGCGGTAGTCTCTCCACAGAGCCGTGAGATTCCGAACCGTGAATTTCTGGAAAGTAAGCTGAAGGAGCTGGAAAAGGAATATGAAGACATGGAAGTTCCGAGACCTGAAAACTGGGGCGGTTATATCGCAAAACCCTACGAAATAGAATTCTGGCAGGGAAGGCCGAACAGACTCCACGACCGGATTGTGTATGAATTGCAGGAAGATTTTGACTGGAAAATCTCAAGATTGGCACCTTAGACTTTGGATAAGCATAAAAAAACCTCATCAACTGATGAGGTTTATTTTTGTAATCTTGAATGATTATTTTTTCTTTTTTCCGGCAGCAGGAGCGTTTGCTGAAGCCACAGCAGCTGAAAGATCAGCACCTGCCTTGAATTTAGCAACAGTTTTTGCTTCGATGTTGATCGGCTTTTTAGTAGCAGGGTTAATTCCTTGTCTTGCTGCTCTCTCAGCTACTGAGAAAGTTCCGAATCCTACCAAAGAAACTTTTCCGTCTTTCTTCTTTAGAGTAGTCATTACATTGTTGATGAATGATTCTAAAGCAGCTTTGGCTGCAACTTTAGTGATCCCTGCGTCTTTTGCGATTGCGTCGATTAATTCAGACTTGTTCATAATTGTTATTATTAAAGTTAGTTCGTTATTAAAGCAAATATAATACTATTTTGTAAATGTGCAATTTTATTGCTGAAAAATAAATAATTTTTTTGATTTTAAGTAAAATTAATTAAAATATCATAATTTGTAATTTTGCGGAAAATCTACGTTACACGTTACTAAAATCATGCCAATTGCTTATCTGTATTGACTTTAGTAAATTTGAAAATTTATTTTTAACATTTATTAAATCCTAAATTTAATATCAAGAATTAATGGTTTTCAGGATATGGTTGTAAATTCTGTAAGTAAAATCTTCAAAAATTATGTTTATAGAAAATAATGCGCTGTGTATCTGATAGTTTTAAATTCAGTATAAAAGGCGGTTTTATAAATTATTATTAATAAATTTGCACCATGTTAATAGAAGTTTTCAAGTCTAAAATTCACAGGGTGAGAGTTACGGCTTCTGACCTTAATTATATTGGAAGTATTACCATAGATGAAGAGCTTATTGAAGCGGCAGGACTGGTAGTGGGAGAGCGGGTTTATATCGTAAATGTAAACAACGGAGAACGTTTTGATACGTATGTGATAAAAGGAAAAAGAAAATCCGGCGAAGTCTGCCTTAACGGGCCGGCCGCAAGAAAAGTACAGCGGGACGACATCATCATTATCATTGCTTATGCACAGATGACCCCTGAAGAAGCACAGGCGTTCCAGCCGAAAATTGTTTTCCCGGACGAAAAAACCAATCTTTTGACGTAACCGGATGGAAAACAAATCAAAAAAGCCTTTAAAAACAATCCTTACCATTGTAATCTCGCTTGCTTTTGCAGGCTTTTTTTTATGGTTTGCTCTAAAGGGACTGGATTTTAAGGTTATTCAAAAATCTTTAGCCAAGGCAAATTACTGGTGGGTTCTGTTTGCAGCCTGTTTTGGGATTGCTGCTTACTGGTTCCGGGCCATCCGCTGGAACCTGATGCTGGAACCGATGGGACACAATATTTCAAACTCCAATTCGCTGTGGTCTATTTCTTTCGGCTACCTGATGAACCTTACCATTCCGAGAAGCGGAGAAATAGCAAGAGCTACTGCTTTGTACGGGGTTGAAAAAGTGCCGGTAGATAAATCTATAGGAACAATTATTTTGGAAAGAGTTGTAGATTTAGCATGTATGTTTATTGTTTTGGGACTAACTCTAGTTTTTAAGTTTGATACTATTATTTCTTTTTGGAAATATATTGAAAAGGAATTTTTTAAGAAGATCGAAAATTTTATTTTTTACGGCTATATATTTATTGCCTTCTTTATAATTTTCTTAATTATTTTCATTGTATTTAGAAATAAATTAAAAAATAATAACCTTTATAAAAAAGTCATAGGAGTTATACTGGGAATTATTGAAGGTTTAAAAACAATTTTTAAATTAAAACAGAAAGGAAAGTTTATCCTTTATACCATAGGCATCTGGGTTTCCTATTATTTTGCAGCTTACCTGGTCTGCTTTGCTTTACCGGAAACTTCCGGTTTTACCTTTGATGACGGGTTTTTGATCCTGGTCGTAGGGACTTTCGGAATGATTATTCCGGCAAGTGGCGGGATCGGAGCTTTCAACCTGGCGATGAAGTACGGTTTTATGGCTTTGTTTATCTCCATGGGAAAAAGCGGTGAGCTGGGTGGCGAAGTGGGATTAACCTATTCTTTTATTTCCCTGCCTTTACAGATTGTAATTATGCTGGTAATGGGGCTTATTTCCATTCCGATGCTGGCCCGGGCCAGAAACCGGTTGACCGAACATTCAGTATCAGAATCATCATATTAAATAGAGATTAAAAGGCTGGAAGAGGGAAGAAGGATGCTGGATGTTCACTTGATGAACGTATGACTAACGGTCTTATCTATCAAATGTCTGATTACCTTCTTTTGTTAATTTAGATGTCTTTTAAGTTGTTTAAAATCAATTAAATATTGTAAAATTTACCACAATATAAAATCCGGCATTTGCGCCGGATTTTTTTAGATCTGACGATAAAAGGTTTTGACCTGTTCCTTCCATAGGTCCACACTTTCCGCAGTGGCCCGGTCTGCCCGGTCAAAAAAGAGATGCTGGATAACATCGAAACCGCAGTATGAAAAAATACCGTCATCTGAGGTCAGCTGGAGTGCTTTATCCATACCGGTCTGTGTATATTCCTCATGGGATTTGCCGTGGGTGTTGATGATAGCAGCCTTCTTTCCTTTCAAAAGTCCCTTCTGAATTCCCTGATCGTACCGGTAGGCAAAACCGTAGGTAAAAACCCGGTCGATATATCCTTTCATTACGGCCGGCATTCCGGTCCACCAGATCGGATAGATAAAAGTAATGCATTCTGCCCGGGAAATATATTCCTGTTCTTTCTTAATGTCCTCCGCAAGAGTTCCTGCACGCTGATCCTGAAGATCTTTTAAAGAGAGAACGGGATTAAATTGCATCGTGTTGAGATCCCGGATGATGAGTTCATGATTTCCGTCTTCCTTTATCGTATCGGTAACCGTTTTTAAAATCTGATGATTAAGGCTTTTCTCATTAGGATGGGCATAAATAATTAAATGTCTCATTGTTTTTGTTTAAATTAATAAGACAAAATTACCCTCTGCCGGAATGAAAAAATTGTATGAAAACGAAATCAGTTTATCCTGAAACGGGATTACAGATGCTCTTCTGAAACTTTACATAGCACGAAGGCGTCATCCCGAGAAAGTGCTTAAAATCACGGATGAGCTGGCTCTGGTCGTAATAGCCACATGAATCGATTATATAAAACCAATCGGTTTTCCGTTCGTTATCTGCTTCTTTTTCAATTATTTTAATCGCTTTGAGAAAACGCTGATAGCGGTGAATCTCCTTTGCCGAATATCCTAGCCTGTTTTTATAATGTAGCTGAACGTTTCTTTCCGTCTGTCCTGTAATTCCGGCAGCTGTTTTAACGGGGTCGAAAGCTCCTTGTGAAAGGTCACCCAAAAGAGCATCCAGTGTATTTTGGTCCTGTAAATAAGGTTTACAGAATTCAAGCAGGTAACGGGATTTTTCGTCAGTAGAAGAAAGCTGGGAAAGTTTTTGCCAGACGTCTGTGAAACAGTTGTCAGGAACAAGACCATCAGGATCGGAACCAGTAGCATGCGATCCTGCCAGCGATTTTCCAAAAAAACGATAGAAAGCATCTCCTTTGAAATTCACTGCCAAAAAAGAAGTTCCGGGAGGAAGGGAATAGTCAAAGGCTTTTTTTACGGGGCCGATAACAAGGCACTGCCGGATTTTTACCGATGCTTGCGGCGTTGTCATGGTGATTTCTCCTCCGAAACAGAAAAGCAGGATCATCCGGTAATGGGGAAGCAGTATTTTTACAACCGGAAATGACGATCGGTTTTCGGCATAGTAAAAATGGGAAAACACCTCTTCAAACTCCAAAGGAACCTGAATAGTATACTGATTATATTCCGGATCTGAATTTTTCAAAACATTTATTTTAAAAATCTGCGAAAGGCAAATGCCGTTTTAAAGCCGATTAAACGCAATAGTTATGCTTTTACAATGTCAGCTTTTTAATTATGTGCCCAATATTTTGCAATTTACATAATAATTTATGAGGATTTCATTTGGAAAATTCCCGAATGAGTTTTAATTTAGAGAGAACAACACATCATTATTATGGCAATTAATTTACAGAAAGGTCAGCGGATCGAATTAGGATTTACCAAAATGACGATCGGTCTTGGGTGGGATCCGAATGAAGGGATGGGATATGATTTCGACCTGGATGCTTCAGCAATTATGATCGATGCCGACCGGAAACTGGTCAGTGAGGAATACTTCATTTTTTATAATAACCTGAATTCGCCCGACGGCGCTCTTACGCACACCGGCGACGATCCGAGCGGGAAAAACAGTGACGGTGATGATGATGAAGCCATTGTCGTGGATCTGGAAAAAGTAGATCCCAGGGTAGAAGAGATCCTTTTTGTAGTAACGATTGAGGATTTTGAAAGAAGAAAGCAGAATTTCGGGCAGGTAAGGAATTCCTATATCCGCATTATCGACAATATGACGCATCAGGAAATTGCAAAATATGAGCTGGACGAAGATTTCTCCATAGAAACGGGAATTGAGTTCGGAAGGTTGTACAAGCGCAGCGGAAGCTGGAAATTTGAAGCGTCAGGAATCGGCTACCGTGCAGATCTCGGCTTTTTCCTGGAAAAATATTACAAAGGACAAATCATAAAATAGTATGGCGATCAATTTACAAAAAGGACAGACCATCAATCTCCGCAAGAGCGAAAGCGGGAATGAAATGTACGATCTTTCATCCGTAACCATCGGCCTTGGCTGGGACGTACGCAAATGCGGTGGTTTCTTCAGCCGTTTGTTTGGCATCAATAACGGACCGGAATATGATCTGGATGCCATTGCCTTTCTTCTGGATGCCAACGGAAAGGTTGCCAACATGGGGAAAACCTGTCCTGCAGGCAATGGAAAAGAAATTGTTTTATATAAAGGCGATGTGGTTTATTTTAACTCCATGCGTCATCCGAGCGGAAAGATCTGGCTTACCGGCGACAACAGAACCGGAGCAGGAGATGGGGATGATGAGCAGATTGTCGTAAAACTTGACGAACTCGACGAGCGGTATCAGAAAATCCTTTTCGTTGTTTCCATTTACCAGGGACTTGTTCACCGGCAGCATTTCGGAATGATCGAAAATGCTTTCATCCGGGCAGTAGATGCCAGAGGAAAGGAAATTACCAAATTCAGCCTTTCCGGTGACGACAGCATGAACGGCATGTGTTCCATGGTTTTTGCAGAAGCCTACCGCCACAACGGCGACTGGAAATTCCGCGCCATCGGTGAACCACACCGGACGGATAACTTTATCGATGTACTGGTACCGTATACTTATTAAAAAGTATGCTGGTAAAGCATTTATACTTTGTTTATTATAATGCTAAAATTAAAACAAGAGATATTATTAAAATTGTAATTACAACCAGACTTGTACCTCCTTTTTTAGCGACATAACTATTCTGGTTTTCAAAATCAGGATACTTTTTTTTGGCTTTACCGATTGTTCTTATTGCTTTTTTCAGATATAAAATATTTCCTGAAAATCCTGTGGTAATTAAAAACAGTACAGTAATACAAAAACTAAAAATAACAGTTCTTTCCTCACCAATCAGTCTTTTAAGAAGTAAATTTTCAAATAAACTCTCTAAGGAAATAAATGAATAAATAATTATAACTTCAATATACATTTTTCTGTAAAGAAACCAGAATATTCCAAAGATTAATGTGGCATAATTAAAAGTAAACTTTTTGCCTTGGTTGTATTTGTCTAGTGTCTCAAGATAATAATCATCTCTTTTCTGAAAGAAGCTTTTATAAAGTTCAATATCGTTTTTCATAGTTATTGTTTAAATAGTAAATTACTTCAGCGCGATTTTCAGTCCCATTTCGTTTTTCATCTGCAATAAAACTTCCGCATTTCCACGTGCGTCATCTACCGGATGATGGGTGTGCGCCGTTTTTCTCAAATGCTTCCATTGGGCAAAAGTATCTTTTTCCAGTCCGCAATACAGGTCGGCCAGCCTTCGTGATGAAAACCCGAATGGATTTCTTCCGATGAAGTGATGGAAATACCAGCAGATGAACATCCAGTCAAAGCCATTGTTGTCGCTGATGAAAACAGGTCTTCCTTTTGAATTCTCCTTAATCCATTCCTCGAATCTCAGCATAACTTCTTCAGGGTCTTCAAAACTTAGGGTTTCTTCCCTTGTAAAGCCTGAAACCGCCAGTGCATCGGCATTGAAGCTTCCGTATATCGGCTTTAGCTTTCCGTAGAATGTTTTGTCGAGATTTTCATCTACCAGTACCGCTCCGAAACAGATCATTGAAAAATCCCCGGGAATCGGACCGTCCGATTCTATATCGACCATGATGTAGCTCATATTTTGTGTTTTTAATTTTTAACCTGACGAATATATCAAAAAATTACTTGTAAAGTCCGGTATTTACAAAAGTTCAAAAAAACTTCTTTTTCCGATTTTTATTTTCTTTCCCACTATCAATTCAATTTCTTCATCAGGATCGGTTAATTTTTCATTATTCACCTGAACGCCGCCGTTTAGGATCAGTCTCCGGATAAAAGATTTGCTCTCATTATTTTTGAGCTGATGACATAGTACCGCTAAAGTCATGGGGCGGTGATGATGAAGTGAACTGATAAGGACCGGTTCGAAAACCTTTTCGTCAAAATTCTTATTCTGGAACTGATTCATAAAAAACTGCTCGGCCTGCTCCGCCGATTCTTCATTATGGTATTGTGCAATTATATTCCGGGCAATCCGTTTTTTGATGTTCATGGGATTCTCTCCGTTTTGGGCCGAAAGCTTTATGTTTTCTTTTTCTATAGGGGGAAAATCGGTCGTTAAATCAATGAATTCATCAATTAAAGAATCCGGGATAGACATTGTTTTTCCAAACATTTCGTGAGGTCCGTCCGTCAGTCCAATTGTGTTGTTTAACGATTTGCTCATTTTTTCTTTTCCTTCCAGCCCCTTCAGCAATGGCATGCACATGACGATCTGTGGCGGATTTCCGTGGCTTTCCTGCAGCTGTCTTCCCATCGTGCAGTTGAAAAGCTGGTCGGTTCCGCCCATTTCGATGTCGCTTCCGATCTGTACCGAATCGAATCCCTGTAAAATCGGGTATACCAGCTCATGCATAGCGATCGGCGTATTTTCGGTAAATCTTTTATTGAAATCATTCCGGTGCATCAGCTGGGCAACCGTTACTTTAGACATCAGCTGGATGACCTCCGAAAACGGCAGCGCATCCAGCCAGTCGGAATTAAAAACAATTTTTGATTTTTCTACATCGATCACTTTGGAAAGCTGTCGGATGTAGGTTTCTGCATTGTGCTTTACTTCTTCGGCAGTGAGGGGTTTCCGGGCTTTGTTTTTACCGGTCGGATCACCGATTCTTGCGGTAAAGCTTCCCACGACGATCACCACCTGGTGCCCCAGTTCCTGAAACTGCCTCAGTTTTTTCAGGACAACGGCGTGACCTAAGTGCAGGTCGGGAGCTGTGGGATCAAAGCCAAGTTTGATAATGAGCTTTCTGTTTTCTTTCTCGGCCTGTCGCAGTTTTTCTTCCAGACCGTTTTTCGGCAGAATAATTTCTGCATTTTCTTGTAATGTACGAATCATTTTTTTTGAATTTTAAACATGAAGAAACCCGGACGAAAAGGTCCGGGTTCTCTATTATTTTAGTTGAATTTTTTACTGAAATAAATCTACAGAAGCTTTCCCGAACAATAATAGGCCGGGTAATAATAATTGCTGAAAAAAGGCAATCGTAAGATGTAGTTAAGTTGCTTCATTGCTGCAAATATAGAAATTTTATCTCTAGCTTTCAGGTTAATTGCTGTGAAGCCTTAAAATATTTCCTTTGTAAAATTTTGTACAGTCATACAGCTCGGAGAAATGCTGGTGTACTTTTGGCGCTTGCGTTACGGCAGAGGTTTTTTCCTGAAGTACGGTTTCCGCAAGGGAATAAAGATTCCTGTTGCCTGCTTTCAGATAATCAAAATGAAAGTTGGTGCTGTCTTTTTCATTCATTATTCCTGAAAAAAAGATTCCGTAGATCAGAAACTGATTAAAAGTGTCTGCATCTGTTTTGTACCCGAGGCTGATCTCCGAATGTTTTTCATAATCCGACTGGATCTGATGAAAGATTTCCGTTTCCGAAGAATCTGAAATTTCATGGAAAATATCGATCCCGTGAATAAATAGCTGGGCTTTCAGCTCTTCCGGATCAGCACTGCATCTGGCATTGAACCATTTAAGAATACCTTCCAGCTCTTCTTTTGAAATATCGTCAATATGATGAAGTGTTTTTTTCTTGATAAGCTCCAGGCTTGTTTTTCTGTCTTCTTCTAAAAATTGGAGAACATGCTCTTCTTCACGGCAGAGTTTGTTGTATAAATTGATTTTTGCTACAACCGGATTGGTCTTTATGAAGTAAAGTTTTTCTGCCATAATCTTATGTGATGCTTTGTTTCTGAGCCAATTTCATAACTAAGGTAATGAAAAAAAACACATAAAATCAGAGGACTTTACGATTTATCAGATTTTTAATGTTTTTCGATTATCTATATGATTTTTTTAACTGTATAATTAACGGGACTCAGGATCGAAATGCGCTTTAAAAGTCAGCGGATCTTCCTGCTTGTCTTCGGCTGTTTCCAGGTATTCGTGGTATTCTTCAGGATGTTTTCCCATATACGTCATGACAATGGCAAGGTTGATGAACAGGTTTTTATCAACGGAACCTAAGTTTAATGCTTTGTGAAGATATTCCAGAGCGAGATCATCTTCTCCCATATCCGAATACACTGCCCCGATACTGATTAATGCAGCTGTATTCTGAGGTTCTTCAGATAAAATATCATCCAGCTCCTGAATCAGAAGATCATTGATTTGGTCCCAGTGATCTTCATTTTCCCAACGCTTGGCCTGAAGTTTTTTTACGTTTTCCAGTCTTTTGATTATGATATTCATGATTTAAATGAGAAATGTAAAATGCTTAAATTAAATGTTTTTCCATTTTGATATCTGCTCTTTCATAAAGTCCGGGTTCGAGCGGGATTTCTCGGAACCCGTATTTTTGATAAAGATGTATGGCTGACTGTAACTTCGTATTGGAGTACAGGATCAGTTTTTCTGCGGATTGTTCCCTGGCAAAGCCGATGCAGTACTCAAGCAAAGCCGTTCCGATCCCGTAACCTTGTGCTTTTTCGGAGACGGCCATTTTCCCGAGTTCGAAAACAGATCCGGATTTTTTCAGCAGGGAGGCCGTTCCCACAATTTCACCCTCCCGTTTTGCATAGAAGATGAACCCGCCTTTATCAATAATCTCCTTTTTAGGATTAGATAATGAAATCCGGTCGCCCTCTTCAATCCTGAAATATTTTTCCAGCCATTCGTAGTTAAGGATTCTAACAGGATCCTGAAGATCGTCGGAAAAGGGGATGATTTCAATTGAATGAAGAGATTTCATAAGGGTTTTTTAATGTGTTCAACTAAAATTTTATCCCGTTAATTTTCATTTTCTTTAATCTGAAGTTTTAATTGGGATTTGGTATTTCTAAATTTTGTTTTGGTAACAGGACTTGAACTTGTATCCTCTTGGATGAAGATCAGAGGTATTCTGCTCATGAGTGATCCTAAAAAATAGACAGGTGCAGGGCTCGAACCTGCGTCGATCCGGAAGAAGAGCCGGACATTCTACCACTGAATTAACCTGTCTTTATTTATTAATCTTTCCTGAGAAAAATTTATTTTTTTTAAGTATTGTTGCCATAAATGGATTTGAAACCATTACTCCGTGCACAAGTTCGGGAGTCGGTTTATATTTTGCAATCGTGTGAGTTCTTGGGGCAATCCACCCGGACTTTTCCGGATCTATTCTCACCTCTTTGCAAATATCTGCAATTAATTTTTTATTACAAAAAGCTTTTCCTTCAAAAACTTCCCAAGGTAGTGGAAGTTTATTCCAGACTTCCGTATCCGGATCAATTTTACCTCCTGTTGCATAATGCCAGGCAACGACATCGGCCGCCATTAGCCTCATGACTTTTCCAAAGCAGAGATCATCCAGAATAACTTCCATTCCTAAGGAATAGACCAGATTCATCCAGCTATCCCTGGCTTTATTCCAGGCTCCTGCCGTATTATTCCATGTAGATGAATCATTTCCTTTTTTTACTGCCATGGTCTTTCTATTAATGTCATTGTTTTTCCATAAATCGCTCATAAATTCTGCAATCTCCTGGATAATTGAGGTCCATTTTCCCAAGAGTATCCCTTTTTGTTCCTCCGTTAAATGAGATAACGTTTCATCACTTGCGTAGATGTGAGAGACGGCCCACCAGTTAGTGTTTGCTTCGTTACTCCTACATCTGTTGAATAACATTTCACAGATTTCATCAAAAGGCCTTTCCTGGCTATGATTAGTAAATGCACTTCTTACATTGCAGCGTGCATTATAGTAAGCAATGAAACAAGCGGTGTTTATATCTGCACTAAAATCCCCGAAATTAATCGTGTGGCTTAACCCATGTTTTGAAATTTTCTGGAATTCCAGCTTTTTACTTTCAATAATAAATTTCTGCAGTCTTTTTTCTATCCTTTTTAAAAGTCGCCATTTTTTGTTATAACTCCTCTTGGAAATATCAAGGCCCACTTCTTTTCGTTCTGTTTTATTCAACCGGTCCGTTTTGAAATTATTCTGACCTACCGGTTTTGAAATTAGAGGAGAAATATCATATAAAAACTGTTCAATCCCTTCGGTCTTACTGTAATCCGAATCTGAAAGATTTTGAACCCTGAAGATTTTAAGAGCTTTGTTAATCTGCCTGTCGGCTCCGATGACTTCACCGAAACTTTCCAGCATGGATGTGTATCCAAAAAAACTTCTGTTTAAGGCACCTTGTGCAGCTTTTTCGAGGACTTCATTTTCAGCAGTAGTAAGTTTGTCCTGAATTATACCAGCAATGATTTCTGCAACATCTTCCGGACGTTTGCGCTCGTTCAGGGTTTCATAAAGATTCTGAATATTATACATTGTTTTCTAAATATTAATTGGCTGATATCTTTCTTTAAAATCAGTCCCGCTATCATATTCTGCGGGATTCACAAAAGTAATAACTCCGATGTTGGAATTTAATTTCTGTTTTAAATCATGTAAATAAATTTCAGCTAGTGCAATGGTACCGTCAATCGTCAGGCTGAATATGGTTTTGTTATCATCCGTTATGTTGACACAAAAGAAATTCTATCAGGGTTGTCAATATTTTGATTCCAGTAAAATGTCTGCTGAACATAATCCGTATCTATAAAATAATCAATCATTTATTTATTGCTTTCAAACTCTTTCTCACTATCCGGTCTGTAGGTATAATCTAAATTTAAATGTTCGTGTTTTGGTAGGTCTAAATTTAAAAGGTTAAATATTTTTTCGGATGACTTTCCGTCAAAATATACCTGGCAGACAATATCCTGTATAAATTCAATAAGTCAAATTTAAAATAAAAAACCATTAAGCTGATTCACTTAATGGTTTAAAAATATTTTTACCCAAACGCCCTTTTCAATAGACTCTCCACTTTCGGTTCGCTTCCTCTGAAGCTTTTGTACAATTCCATCGGATCTTTGGTACCGCCGGAAGAAAGCAGGACTTTATATTTGGCGGCGATTTCCGGATTGAATATCCCGTTTTCCTTGAAGTACTGGAAAGCGTCGGCATCGAGGACTTCTGCCCACTTGTAAGAATAATATCCTGCCGAATAACCACCCTGGAAAATATGCGAGAAGCTCGGGCTCATTGCCATTTCCGGATTGGCTGGATATAATTGGGTAGCTTTCGTATATTTATCCTCAAACTCCTTTACACTTTTATTCTCCAACTCTCCAACCTTGGTATGATAATTCATATCCAGCAGTCCGAAACCAAGCTGTCTGAGGGTTTGGTAGCCTTCCATGAAGTTTTTCGACTGGGCGATCTTTTCTATTTTTTCATCCGGCAATACTTCACCGGTTTTGTAATGTTTGGCGAATGTTTTTAAAAATTCCGGCTCGTAGCAGAAATTTTCAAGGAACTGGGACGGCAATTCCACAAAATCCCATTTCACAGAAGTCCCAGAAAGATTTGGATATTGGGTATTGGCCAGCATTCCGTGCAGGGCATGACCGAATTCATGGAACAAGGTAGTTACTTCTTGGAAGGTCAGTAAACTTGGCGTATCCTTTGTCGGTTTGCTGAAATTGCAGACGATGGAGATGTGCGGACGGGAATTTTCACCGTCTTTCTTATACTGGTTTTTATAGCTCGTCATCCAGGCTCCGGCTCTTTTGCCTTTTCGTGGGAAATAGTCTGCATATAATAGAGATTTGTATTCCCCATTTTCTTTAACTTCATACACTTTTACATCTTCATGGTATTTCGGGACATCGTTTCTTTCCTCGAAAGTAAGTCCGAAAAGCTGGTTGGCTAATCCGAAAACGGCATCCTGAACCTGATTCAGAGGGAAATAAGGTTTCAGTTCCTCATCATTCAGATCGTATTTGGCTTTACGGAGTTTTTCCGCGTAGAAAGCGTGGTCATAAGCCTGCATTTCTTCAATACCGTCAGCTTTAGCCAATGCTTTCAATTCTTCGATTTCTTTTCCGGCGTACGGTTTTGCTTTGGTTAAAAGTTCGTTCAGGAAGTCGATTACTTTCGCAGGGGATTTCGCCATTCTTTCTTCCAGTACATATTCCGCATAGTTTTTATAGCCGAGCAGTTCTGCTTTCTGCTGTTTAAGTGAAAGAAGTTCTTTAACAAGATGCTGGTTATCAAATTCTCCACCGTCAAAAGACCTTTTACCGTTAGCCAAGGCCAGCTCCTTTCTCAGGTCGCGGTTTTCGGCGTACGTCATAAACGGGATATAGCTCGGGTACTGTAATGTTACGACCCAGCCTTCCAGGTTTCTCTCTTTTGCTTCCTCGGCATATTGTTCAAGAATAGCGTCGGGAATTCCTGCTAGATCTTCTTTGCTGGTGATGTGCTTGAAATAATTGTTCGTTGAGGCCAGAACATTCTGCCCGAACTGAAGCGACTTTAAAGATAAATCCATATTGATTTTCTTTAGTTTTTCCTTGTCTTCTTCGTTCAGCAAAGCACCGCTTCTTACAAAACCTTTGTAGGTTTCATTGAGAAGCATCTGCTGTTCTTCGTTGAGGTTGTATTTTTCCTTTTCGTCGTAGACTTTTTTAATTTTGTTAAACAAAGCTTCGTTCTGGGAGATTTTCGAGGAATATTCTGTCAGGATCGGGGAAACTTCCTGCGCAATCTGCTGCAGCTCGTCGCTGGTTTCGGCAGAATTTAAATTAAAGAATATATTGGAAGCCACATCCAGCTGCTCTCCGGAATAGGCCAGTGCTTCGATTACATTTTCGAAAGTAGGCTCTTCGGGGCTATTGACGATCGCATGGATCTCCTCTTCCGATTTCCGGATCAGTTCCTTAAAAGCCGGAAGGTAATCGGCATTGCTGATCTGATCAAAAGGCGCTGAATGATATGGGGTATTAAATTTTTCTGTTAAAATATTCATAGTCTGATTTTAATATTTGTAAATGTAACGATTCCTGCGAACCGACAGCGAAATTGCGCAAAAATAATGCCTGAGTAAAGCGGTGTGACAAAATTGACGGTATTGCATAATCTTGTCATATGCAAAGCCGGAATGTGCCGGAAATAATTAATTTTGACAGCAGTCGAATCCTGACTTTATTAAAAAATAACCTTAAAATACGGTGACTATGAAAACCTTCTTAAAAATTATCGGTATCCTTATTCTTTTGCTTATTGTTTATGCTGTTGTAGCCATGCTGGCGTTCGGTAACAATTATCATTATGAAAAATCAATGGTAATCAATGCTCCGAAAGAGAAAGTCTGGCAACAGGTCAGTTCGATGAAAGCTTTCAACCAATGGAACCCGTGGATGAAGCTGGATCCGTCGATGAAAATTGCCTACTCCGGAAATGCTGGTGAAGTAGGAGACAAGTACTGCTGGGACAGCAAAGATGATCACGCAGGAGCTGGGTGTCAGGAAATCAAAGAATTGGTTCCGGAGCAGAAGCAGAAAACAGAAATGATTTTTATAAGACCATTTGCGGGTGAGGCGACTTCCGAAATTATGCTGTCTCCAGAAGGAAATGCAACGAAGGTAACCTGGACGATGGATACGGAACAGGATGCCATGATGAAGGTCATGAGACCGATGATGGATTACCAGATGGGAAAATCTTACGAAGAAGGACTGAACAACCTGAAAAAATTAGCTGAAAAATAAAATGAAAGCCTTGTCGACGGACAAGGCTTTATTATTTAATATTCTTTTTTACCAATTTCGTTAATTGAATTATAATTCCCTTGTCCTTTCGGGTTCGGACCGTATTCGTTGGGTCCGTGATCACTGTCGGCAAACAACATCCACAGGCCATAAAAAGGAATGATCTGGAACCATCCGGAGTTGCCGCGGTCATGGCATCTCTTTGCCCCTTGTGCCAACATAAACCAAATTAAAGGAATAGCCAAAAGTAAAAAGATGATAAGAACGGTTCCTGAAGGTTCATCATTATTAAAAGTGAAAAGATTAAAAGGAACAGAAAATGCTAAATAAATAAGATAAGACAATCCGTACTCTGTTCTTCTGATTCTGCCGTTGAAGGAAAACGGTGCTTTAAACATGATATTAGTTTTAAAATTAAGACCGTAAAAATAGAAATAATTTTTAAAAATTGAAAAAATAAATCAAACTGTTATTTTATGTTAAGCTGAATAGAGATTATTTAAAAAATATTATCTTTATATAAAGATTCGATACATGGAGAAGATAGTATTTGAAAAGAACAACATCAGGAATTATGTAAAAGACGTAATTGCCGGAAAAATAGAGAAACTGAAAAATTTTATAGAATTTACCCTTGAAGCAAGCCGCGAAATAAAAAAGACCCCGAAATATGACAGCATGAGAGAAGAAATGCAGGAAGAAATCTACCAGATGCAACGTCAGCTGGGAGCGTTGCATGATCTTCGAAGAAACATGGGCAAAGTTCTGAACAATTCTACCGACAGGGTGCAGCTGGGTTCATTGGTGATTACTAATAAAGCCCGGTTTTATATTTCGGTCTCTCTGGGGGAATTTTTCTTTGAAGGCGACCGCTTTTATGCGATTTCCTCAGAAAGTCCCATGGCTAAAAAAATGATGGGCATGAAGCCCGGCGATGAATTTACCTTAAATAAAATCCATCAGAAGATTGTCGAGGTTTTGTAAGTAAAAAGTAAAAAGTAAAAAGTAAAAAGTAAAAAGTAGTTTTGATAAACAACCATTACTAATTACCCATTGTTTATCATCCATTAAGAATCCACTCCAAACATTACATCCTTCATCCTGCTTCCGGCTTTCATCTTTTTCGTAATTTTGTTTCATGAATAAAGCAGAAGTCTTAAAAGAAATTATAGAAAAAAGAAGAAGTATTTTTCCTAAAGATTACACCGACGCGGAACTTCCTCAGGAAACTCTTGATGAAATTTTACATTCGGCAACACTGGCTCCTAACCATAAGCGGACCAAACCATGGCGTTTCAAAACGTTCAGAGGGGAAGAAAAGGCTAAGCTTGCTTCTGAAATGCAGGCTATTTACAAAGCTACCCAACCCGAACAGATGTTTCTGGAGAAAAAGTACAACGATATCGGCTTCAAAATCAATAAAGCAGATGCTGTAATTTCCATTGTGGTGAATTTCAGCGGGCTGGTTCCGGAGTGGGAAGAAATTGCTGCGGTTTCGATGGCTGTCCAGAATATGTACCTTACCTGTACGGCCAATGAGATTGGTTGCTACTGGAGCTCTCCGAAACTGGTCGATCACCTGAAAGAATCCCTCACCATCGAAGAAAACCAGAAATGCTTGGGATTGTTTTACTTAGGAAATCTAGAATAAAATAGCCCTGATCGAACGGCCTGTCTGAGCTCTTTTTCTTTGCAGAAGAAAAAAGCAAGTAGTGAGAACAGGTTCCCGGCTCCTGAAATAAATAGCGGAATTTGTAAAACTTTTTACCTGGGTCTTTTTACTTTAAACTTTTTTACTATCTTTGCACTCTTAAATATTTAACTGGGACGAGTTCCCGTAAAATTCAAACATTATGTCAGTAAAAATCAGATTACAAAGACACGGTAAAAAAGGAAAACCTTTCTTCCACATCGTGGTTGCAGATTCTAGAGCTAGAAGAGATGGTAAATTCATCGAGAAACTAGGAACTTACAACCCAATTACGAACCCTGCAACTATCGATTTGAACGTTGATTCTGCTGTGAAGTGGTTAAACAACGGTGCTCAGCCAACTGATACTGCAAGAGCAATCCTTTCTTACAAAGGTGCCCTTTACAAAAAACACTTACAAGGTGGTGTAGCTAAAGGTGCTTTTGATGAAGCTGAAGCTGAAAAAAGATTTGCTGCTTGGGTAGATGCTAAAGAAGCTAAAGTACAAGGTAAAGTAGAAGGTTTGGCAACTGCTAAATCCGATGCTAAAAAAGCTGCGTTAGAAGCTGAAGCTAAAGTAAACGAAGCAAGAATCGCTGCTGCTGCACAAGCTGAAGCTGATGCTAAGGCTGCTGAAGAAGCGGCAAACGCACCTGCTGAGGAAACTGCTGAAGGAGAAGCTCCTGCTGCTGAATCTACAGAAGAAAATACTGAAGCTTAAGAAAAATCCGGGATGCGTAAAGAAGATTGCTATTTATTAGGA
Source organism: Chryseobacterium sp. SORGH_AS_0447 (assembly GCF_030818695.1). NCBI lineage: Bacteria > Pseudomonadati > Bacteroidota > Flavobacteriia > Flavobacteriales > Weeksellaceae > Chryseobacterium > Chryseobacterium sp. SORGH_AS_0447. Next base: position 1,400,792 of record NZ_JAUTAR010000001.1, read on the forward strand.
AAAATCACACGCAGACACGGACTTGCGGGAAACGTTATCCTTAAACTGGATACCGATCAACCCGAGCTTTACAATAAACTGGAATCAATATTCGTTGAAATCAACGGATTATTGGTTCCTTTTTTTATTGCAAAATCATCCTGGAGCAAAAACGATGCTCTGAATATTGCTTTTAAAAATTCTACGGAAGCCCTGGTAGACCAGTCTTTAGGCAAAGATGTCTATCTGCCGCTATCTACACTGCCAAAACTCTCCGGCAAGCAGTTTTATTATCACGAAATCATCGGATTTACTATTTTCGATGAAAACGACAATGATTGCGGCGTCATCCGATCAGTCAACGATCAGACGGCACAGGTGTATTTCGTTACGAATCTGGACGGAAAAGAAGTCGTGATCCCAATGATCAAGGACTGGATTATTGAAGTAAACCGTGAAGAACGCTTCATCAAAATGCAGCTTCCTGAAGGGCTCATCGATGTTTTTCTGGTACCTTCCAAGAAAGACGAATAATCGCCATAAGCACTGGTTTAGCTTAATTTCTCTCCCAAACTTTCAATCTGTTTATACATTTTATTGAAAAATATTTTCCGGTCCCTGTTTCCGGAAGTATTCATCGACTTTGAGTTTTTGATCTGATGCTCAAAATAATTCTGCGTTTCCGTGCAGGTTTTATCATCTGTAATCAGGATATAGCCGAACATATTCGTGGGAATGGCAAAAAGAGACTGCTGCGGATGGTGGAAAAAAATATCATTTGAAAGATGCATCAGTTCATTTTCGTACAACCGGAATCTCGGGCTGTTCTCCGTTTTCCCTTCAATATATTCTATGAGTTCCGTCAGTTCCTGGAGAATAATCCGGGCTTCATTCTTTTTCAGCAATCCGGTTTCGAAATAAAATAAGATTTGCTGCAAGATACTGGAAACCGTATGATCATTCCATAATTCCACCACATTCTGTTCTTCATATTTTTTCCTTAATTCTTTCGTGTCTAAATTAAAATCGGGTGGCAAAAATTCCAGGAATGGAATAAACACCTGTTTTGCATTCAGCAGATTCATCCAGACATAAATTTTAAACCGCGAGAGCAGGGTGTCCGACAGCGTATAAAAAAACGGGATGTCTTTCGCCGAATAGTAGATCGTCATTCCGTCCGAAAGGGGAAGGTTTTCAAAGATAGCGAGGTTATGCTTAAAAAAGGACTGCAAATCCCCGGTCTCAGTAACGGCTTTTGTTTTCTGTACTAAGATCTGGTGATCCGAAGTCAGAAGCTGATCCAATGAAATCTGATAGTATTTTGCCAGCTCCAGCGCCTCTTCAAAACTGAATTTCGCTTTCAGGGAAGTTCTTCGGTGCGCGGCATCATAACTGATGTTAAGGATGTTGGCGATTTCGTCATTCAATGATTTATCACCTATTTTCCGACGGATCTGTTTAAGTAGAATTTCCTGATGCATGGTTTTTGCGATTTTCACAAAAGTAGGTATTTATTTTAATTTTTTTCCGCATTTGCTTCTGCGTTTTCTGTTGATAATTTTGAGTCAATAATTTTAAAATAATGAATTATGGAAACACGAACTGTATTAATAATGAGTTTTTTACTGATTAATTTTTGTCACGCACAGGATCATGGACAGGTGAAAACTTCCAGAACAAAAGTCTTCGGTTTTTCTCCTTCTAAGAATGTAAAAAATGTTGACGGAATTTTAGTGAAATATTTTGATCAGGAAGGTGAGGGCTTTAAACCTAAAAAGGTAAACGGTTTAGGAATGGGGCTGAATATCATCGGCATTTTTGTACCCGCCCTGCTGCTTTTTAACGTAACGGAGGCGGAGCATTGGAATTTGAAAAGCGATGAAACTGTGGAGAAAAATAAAATGAACAAAATCAATGGAATGCAGCTGTCGTTGATTAATATGGAACCAACAATTACAAACGGTTTAGAGATCAATGTTTCAAGTAATATGGGAAGCAGTGCGGTTACGAACGGAGTTGCTGTATCCCCTTTTTTTAATATTCATCATGAGATGAAAGGTTTTTCGATAGCCCCTTTAGCAAATGTCGGTAAAAAATGCCGGGGTCTACAGATCGGAATTTTCAATAAATGCGAAGATTTCAGAGGGATACAGCTGGGATGGTGGAATGAAAATGAGAAAAGAAAGCTGCCTTTCGTTAATTGGAATTTTAAAGCGAAAATAAAAAAGCCATGAAAACCATACCCTATTTATTAATTGCTGCAAGATTTATTTTAGCACCTGTCATCCTTTTATTAGCCTATTTTAAAGGTGCAGAAGCCAGATTTTTAATTTTGGCATTCATGTATTTCGGATTATTTACCGATATTTTCGATGGGATTATTGCCCGGAAGGCCGGTGTTTCTTCGGAAAAATTAAGAAGGCTGGACAGCCAGACCGATCTGGTTTTCTGGCTCTCTCTGGGATTTGCCGCTTACTTGTTGAATCCGGGATTGATAAAAAGCGAATGGAAGGGCGTTGTTCTAATCTTTGTCATGGAAGCTCTCTGTTATGTGATCAGCTGGCTCAAATTCGGTAAAGAAACCTGTACTCATGCGTGGCTTTCAAAATTATGGGGATTAAGCCTTCTTCTGGCATTAACTTATGTAATCGGTTTTCAGAAAACAGGCTGGCCTTTTAGCTTAACGGTAATCCTGGGTTTTATTTCGCATGTCGACGTAATTTTGATTATTCTACTGCTTCCGAAGTGGCAGTATGATGTTCCGAGCTCCTACCATGCATGGAAAATCAGGAAAGGGAAAAAACGTAAGAAAACGGTTTTGTTTAACTAAACCTAATTCAGATAAAAGATAAAAATAGGAAAATTTTAAAGTGAAAGTAATTTTCTCTTATGTATTGAAGAAAATTAAACAACGATAAATATTTAAGTCTTAAAACGTTTTTTGTACCTTTGCGGACATTAATTTTTACACAAAAATTTTAATCAACAAATGAAAAAGCAGACCATTAAGGAAATCCTACAGGATTACAAGAAAGTATTACATCATGACATTACGGTTTACGGCTGGGTAAGAACGTTTCGTGCCAATCGCTTTATTGCGCTAAATGATGGTTCTACAATTAATAATTTGCAGATTGTTGTTGATTTCGAAAATTTCGATGAAGAGCTTATCGGTAAAATCAGTACGGCAGCTTCTCTGAAGATCGTAGGTGAAGTGGTGGAGAGCCAGGGAGCCGGACAGGCCGTGGAGATCGTGGCAAAGAAAATTACCATTTTAGGCGATAACTTTACGGAAGACAGAGATAAAACCATTCTTCAGCCGAAAAAGCACTCCTTGGAAACATTGAGAGAACAGGCGCACCTGAGATTCCGGACAAACCTTTTCGGAGCGGTTTTCAGAGTACGTCACGCCGTAAGTTTTGCGGTGCATTCTTTCTTTAACCAAAACCAGTTCTTTTACATCAATACACCGGTAATCACGGGTGCTGATGCGGAAGGAGCAGGGGAAATGTTCGGGGTGACAAACTTTGACCTGAATGCTATCCCGAGAGACGAGCAGGGCGATATTGATTTTTCTCAGGATTTTTTCGGAAGAAAAACCAACCTTACGGTTTCCGGACAGCTTGAAGGGGAAACGGCAGCCATGGGATTAGGGAGAATTTATACTTTCGGACCGACATTCCGTGCAGAAAATTCCAATACGACACGACACCTGGCGGAATTCTGGATGATCGAGCCGGAAGTGGCTTTCAATAACCTTGAAGACAACATCGATCTGGCGGAAGATTTCCTGAAATACGTCATTCAATATGTACTGGATAACTGCAAAGATGATCTTGAGTTCCTGGATAATCGTTTTGCAGAAGAGCAAAAATCCAAGCCGGAAAAAGAGAGAGCTAAAGAAGGGTTGATCGAGAAGCTTGAAAATGTAGTGGCTAAGCGGTTTAAAAGAGTCTCTTATACCGAAGCTATTGAGATCCTGTTAAATTCAAAAGAAAATAAAAAAGGCAAGTTCCAGTATCCGGTAGAAAACTGGGGAACGGATCTTCAGTCCGAGCACGAAAGATACCTGGTAGAAAAACATTTCGAAAGCCCGGTAGTGTTGTTCGATTATCCGAAAGAGATTAAAGCTTTTTATATGAAGCTTAATGACGATAACAAAACCGTTGCGGCAATGGACGTTCTTTTCCCGGGAATCGGCGAGATTATCGGAGGTTCTGAGAGAGAAGCTAGGCTGGATGTATTGAAGCAGAAAATGGCTGATATGCACGTTGACGAACATGAGCTTTGGTGGTATCTGGATACCAGAAAATTCGGCTCCGTACCGCACGCCGGTTTCGGATTAGGATTGGAAAGACTTGTTCTTTTCGTAACGGGAATGACAAACATCCGGGACGTAATCCCTTTCCCAAGAACACCGAAAAATGCAGAGTTCTAAAAAATTGGCTAAATAATATTGAAATCCTTCTGATTTTTCAGAAGGATTTTTTTTATAACTTTACTAATTAACAGGGGACTTGGTGGAATGGTCAGAGAAAAGAGCTAGAAGGAATCGTGCAGGCAGACCGTGGAGATTTTGTTACTGAAAATGAGGTTAAAGAAACGCTAGATCAAGGCTTCAAATAAAATGGACCAGAAAAGCGCTTTGTTCTTTTGCTGATACTTTAAAGTATTGGAATGTTCATAATTCTTCCGAAAAATATTCGAAAAAATTAAGGAAGTCGAAAAGATGCAAAAGCTGATCGCTGAAAATCCGGATATGGGTTCGGTCTCTGAGATAAAAGGCATAAGATTTATCTTAATTGATAAAAATTTTTCACTTTATTACAGATTCAATAAAGATGCGGTAGAAATTCTTGCTTTCTTGGATAACCGTAGAAATCCTGAAAATCTGGATGTATAAAAAGAGCAGGCTTTATTTTTCTTCCGGAATTCTCCATTTTTTTATTCCTGTTATCATTTTAACAATAAACGCAAAAAAGCCCTGATAGTCATACTTCAGGGCTTTTTCTGTTTATTTTAAATAGCTTATTATGTGGCATTGAGTACAAAAATCGTGCTAAAAACTATTTTTCTCAAAATATTTTATTAAATTCGTAGAATATGTTATGTTAAAACACCATCCAGTAATATGCTAAAACAACACTTACAACTCAAATTAGGGCAAAAGCTGGCACCCCAGCAAATCCAGTTGATGAAGCTGATCCAGCTGCACACATTAGAATTTGAGGAGGAACTTGAAAGAGAATTAGAAGAAAACCCGGCATTAGAAATTGCAAAAGAAGAATCTAAAGAAGATGAATATGCCACCCTTGAAGATTCATATGAAACTGAAGGAACGGAAAGCATTGAAACTGATTTTGATGTCGACCAGTATCTGTACGACGATGAACCAAGCTATAAAACTGCATCCAGCAACTATTCTTCAGACGATGAAGAATTCGATAACGAAAGCCTTTTAACGGAAGGTCAGTCATTATACGATTATCTGCTCGAGCAGATCCACCTTGTAAACATCAGTGAAGAAGACGAGAAAATTGCAGAATATATCATCGGAAATCTTGATACCGACGGTTATTTAAGAAGAGAGATCAAATCCCTCGTCGATGACCTGGCTTTCTCGCAGGGAATTTATACCACAAAGGAAAATGTAGAGGATATCCTTGAAAACTATGTGCAGAAGCTGGATCCGCCGGGAGTAGGCGCGAGAGGACTTCAGGAATGCCTTCTCTTACAGATCGAGAAGAAAGTAAGCTCTGATAAAGCGGTCTCTCTGGCTGCAAATATATTGAGACATCAATTTGATGCTTTAACCAACAAGCATTACAATAAAATCATTCAGAAATACGATATCGAAGAAGAAGACCTCCGTGATGCTTTGGACGAAATTTCAAAGTTGTCTCCGAAAGTAGGCGGAAACTTCGATACCCAGACCATTACAATCAACCAGGAAATCATTCCGGATTTTGTCATTCAGGTGAAAGACGGGCAGGTTGTTCCGATGCTGAACAGCAAGAACGCTCCTACATTAAGGGTTTCCGAAGAGTACAAAGATATTTTATCAACGTATTCTCATGATAAAAACTCTTCAGAGCATAAGCAGGCAGCTTTATTTATCAAGCAGAAGCTGGATGCTGCCAAATGGTATATCGATGCCATCAATCAGCGTCAGAATACGTTATTACAGACGATAACAGCCATTGTGAAATTCCAGAAAGATTATTTTCTTACCGGTGATGAAAAATCCCTGAGACCAATGATCTTAAAAGATGTGGCGGATATTACCGGTTTTGATATTTCAACGATTTCCAGAGTGGTAAAAAGCAAGTACGCCGATACGCCGAACGGAATTATCTATCTTAAAGATCTGTTCTCAGACAGTCTCACCAATGATGACGGTGAAGAAGTTTCCACGAAAGAGATCAAAACCCATCTTCAGGAAGTCATCAGCAAAGAGAATAAGAGAAAGCCATTGACCGATGATGCTTTGGTCGTAATCTTAAAAGAGCAGGGCTATAATATTGCAAGAAGAACGATCGCCAAATATCGCGAACAGCTGAATATTCCGGTAGCACGGTTAAGAAAAGAACTTTAAAATAAAACGAAAAAAGCATTTCAAATTGAAATGCTTTTTTTCGTTTTTATGATACAGTAAAGTTTCAGGCTTTTATATTTTCCAAGCCGAGTTCCTTTATCGAGACCTCTCTCATTTCCACTTTCCTGATTTTTCCTGAGATCGTCATGGGAAAATCCTCCACAAATTTCCAGTATTTCGGAACTTTATAGTGGGCAATTTTTCCCTTACAATAGTCCAGTAGCTCATCTTCGGTAACATTAAAGCCTTTCCGTATTTTTACCCAGGCCATCACTTCTTCCCCGAACCTTTCACTTGGTACTCCAATGATCTGAACATCCAGAATATTAGGGTACGTATACAGGAAATCTTCAATTTCTTTAGGCGAAATATTCTCTCCGCCGCGAATGATGAGGTCTTTTATTCTTCCGGAAATAGTAATATAGCCTTCTTCATCCATTACCGCCAGATCACCGGTGTGCATCCAGCGTCCGTCGTCAATTACTTTTCGGGTGTTTTCGGGATCGTTCCAGTATTTCAGCATTACCGAATATCCACGGGTACAAAGTTCGCCATGTTCGCCGCGTGTTACAATTTTCCCGTCATTATCGATGATCTTTATTTCCAGGTGATCATGAACTGTTCCTACGGTATTAACCTGCTTTTCGAATGGCGTTCCGATCAGCGTTTGCGTAGAAACGGGTGAGGTTTCCGTCATTCCATAACAGATGCTCATTTCTTTAATGTTCATCAGGCTTTCTACCTTTTTCATAATTTCCGGAGGGCAAACGGAGCCTGCCATAACCCCGGTCCTCAGATTTGAAAAATCAAAAGTATCGAAATTTTTTACAGCCAGCTCGGCGATAAACATCGTCGGAACTCCATATAAAGAGGTGCATTTTTCAGTAGAAACTACTTGTAAAGTAATTTCAGGATCAAAGCTGTCATTCGGAATCACCATGCACGCGCCGTGAGCGGTACAGCAGAGGTTCCCGATTACCATACCAAAACAGTGGTAAAACGGAACAGGAATACAAACCCGGTCCTTCTCGGTGTACTTCAGACGGATTCCGATAAAATAACCATTATTTAAAATATTGTGATGTGAAAGCGTAACTCCTTTCGGAAAGCCTGTCGTTCCCGAAGTATACTGAATATTTACCGGGTCGTCAAACTGAACGTGCTCTTCAAAACTGTGCAATGTATCATCGGAAATTTCCTGTCCGTTGTTCAGGAAGTCCTCCCAGTTGTCATCAAAGAAAATCTCTGATTTTAACGTGGTACAGAATTCACGGGCATCGGCAATCATTTTTTTATAATTGCTGGATTTAAAAGCCAAAGAAGAAAAAAGATGGGATATTTCCGATTGGTTAATTACGAAAATCAGTTCGCTGGTTCGGTAGGCCGGGTTGATATTCACTAAAATGACCCCGATTCTGGCAGTGGCATATTGCAGCAGAACCCATTCGTAACGGTTGGCCGCCCAGATTCCGACCCGGTCGCCGGATTTAGCTCCCAGAAAAATGAGGGCTTTTGCTACGGCTGTCGTCTGGTTATAAAATTCCTGATAGGTGGCCCGGTAATTTTGGTGAACACAGATTAATGCTTCGTGATTCGGAAATTTTTCAACGGTGTGCTTTAAGCTGTTTCCGATCGTTTCCCCTAACAAAGGAATATCGGAAGCCCCGTGAACATAAGATAGTTGCATAGAATGAAAGATTTGGTGAAATAAAATTAACAATAAAATCTCACATTCCTGCCTGATCTACTAAATTTCCTGCGAATCGATCTCTTTAAGCTGGGTAAGATTACGGTCTAATTTTTTAATAATAATCCCGTACACCACTCTGTAATAAAGCCATACCATCAGTACGGTAAAAACGGTGCTGATAACGGTACCTGCTATAAAGCCGATGATCGTGGAATTGGTGATTTCGATATTCTGGGTATTGAGAATATAGAACACAAACACCGTGAAAATAGAAGTAAAAGTAACCAGCAGAGCAATATTAATTATAATAAAAGCATTGACCGTTTTTTTAAACTGAATGATTTTAAGGATGAATTTTTTCAGGTTTTCTTCTACCTTAATGCCTCTGTAATTCTGGTAAAACCGATAGACAAAGTAAGCGGTAACCGAAAGGCTTGCTATTTTAAGAATAAGATAAATATTGTCGAAGGTAAGCTCCAGCTCCGAAGTTTTCTGTACGCCGAGCCTGTCGAGAATATTAAGGAATGAGTTTGCTTCTTTTCCTTGGATTATATAAAACAGACCGATTAATGTAAAAAAGAGAAATTCCGCTGCACTGATCCAGAAAATATACTTCACATAGTTTCGTGACTTCCTGTTGAGCATCTGAAGGATTTCATTGCTGCCGTATTTCTGCTGAACAGGTTGTTCCTGCCATGTTTTCTTGAAACTGTCTAAATCGAATTCAGGCATATTTTTCCATCTGTTCTTTAAGGGTTTTCTTTAATCTGTTCATTTTCACACGCGCATTCACTTCGGTAATTCCGAGGTTTTCTGCAATATCCTTGTAAGGCAAATCGTCAAGATACATCATAACAATCGCACGTTCCACATTGGGAAGCGTTTTGATTACCGTATACAAAAGTGATACCTGCTGCTGCTTTTCATCATCATCTTCGATAAAATCGGCATGGTTGATGTCCAGCTCATTGGTGGGCAGGCTCTTGCTTTTTTTTCTGAAAAGGGTAATGGCTGTATTCAGGGCAACCCGGTACATCCACGTAGAAATCTTGGAATTTCCCTTAAAAGAATCGTAGCTTCTCCACAACTGTAAAACAATTTCCTGGAAAAGATCTTCTTCGTCCTCCAAAGAATTGGTATAAAGCCGCGAAACCTTGATAATCAAACCCTGATTATCCTTAATAAGCTGCGCAAATTCTTTTTCTTTTGAAGCCAAGGCAGATGTAATAAATGGTTGCACGAAGATAATAATTATTAGTCAATTGTCAATTTTACTTCGTAAAGGAATAGTGAATTTTAAGTTGATAAATAATTGACAATTCACAATCCGCAAAACGCGGATTTAATTCACATTTTGTTATCTTTGCACCCACGAGAAAGTCGGCCTGTTGATTTCCCGTTTTTTCGGGAGGTAGGAAAGTCCGGACACCGTAGAGCAGCAAAGCGGATAACATCCGTCACCCGCGAGGGTAGGACCAGTGCAACAGAAAGGATGTACAGTTCGGCTGTAGTGAAATCAGGTAAACTCTTTGTGGTGCAATGATAAGTATATCGGTTCTTTTCAGCAATGAAAATAGGAGTTACTCGCTCTGAAAGCCGAGGGGTAATCAGCTCAAGTTTTGCAGCAATGTAAGACGTAGATAAATAACAGGCATCCCGTTCCTGTAACGGGATACAAAATCCGGCTTATAGATTTTCTCGTGATTTATCTGAAATTCAGATATAAAAAATGCGGAGACCAGTCTCCGCATTTTTTATATAGGATATATTTAAGAAAACAATCACTGAATTTCATAATAACTTTAAAATAATAAATCTTTATTCGTTTTCCAGTATTTTCTTTGAATCTTCCAAACTCTGTTTCTCCTCTTCCGAAAGTTCAGGATATTTCAGGTTCATCTTTTCAAGTGCATCTATAATAATCTGTATGGCTGCCACCCGGGCAAACCATTTGTTGTCTGCGGGAAGTACATACCAGGGAGCATTATCTTTGGAGGTCTCGTTTATGGCGGTCTCATAACATTCCATGTACTTGTCAAAAAGCGCACGTTCCGGGAGGTCGGCAGAAGAGAATTTCCAGTTTTTATCAGGTTCATTGATCCGGTCCAGAAGCCGTTTCTTCTGCTCTTCTTTGGATACGTGAAGGAATATTTTTACAATCGTCGTTCCGTTTTGTGCGAGGTGCTTTTCAAAATTCCGGATGCTTTCATATCGGTTTTCCCAGAATTTTTCATCAAAATCTTTCACCGATGTCCATGTTTTTTCACTGAGGTTATATTCTGGATGCACTTTACAAACAAGTACACTTTCATAATGCGAACGGTTGAAAATCCCGATCATTCCTTTTTGGGGCAATGCCAGGTAATGCCTCCACAGGAAATCATGCGCGTATTCCCGGGAACTCGGGGTTTTAAAGCTCGTTACATTACATCCCTGCGGATTTACCCCGCCGAAAACGTGCTCGATCATGCTGTCTTTTCCCGCTGCATCCATCGCCTGAAGTACGACCAAAAGCGACTGGCTTCCGTCTGAGTATAGCCGTTCCTGGAGTTCACGAAGTTTTTCTTTTTCCTTAATGAGTAATTGTGCGCCTTCTTCTTTAGTTAGATTGCCTTTATATTCCGTTGCCGCTTTTTTGATCGAAAATTTCCCTTTGATTAAGAAGTCGTCTGAAAAGTTGGTATTCATATTTTATTTAAAGATTAAGATTAGTGTAAACTCAGGTTTGTAGAGCTGGAAGAGGGAAGCTTGATGCTGGAAGTTTCTTCAGTTAATGAATCGTTAATACTTTTAAATATCAAATCATCTTGATAAAGTCAAAATTACTGATAGAGAAGTAAATCCTATCAAATTTTGTTAAGATTGTTATTAAAATCAGAATTTTAGTAAGTTCATATTTTGTCAAAAACTTATTACATTCATTAACGGTTTCTCTCAACGTCCAGCTTCCATCCTCCAGCATCCAACTTCAATCCCCACATAAATATACTAAAAAAACCGCCTCTTTTGGAGACGGTTTCTTTATTTTGAGTAGAGATATACTATTTTGCAGCAGTTTTAGCCGCTTTTTTAGCTGCTTTAGCCGCAGCCTTTGCTTCAGCTTTCTCTGCTTTTTCTTTCGCTTTAAGCTCTTCCGGAGTCAATGGCTTCGGCTCAGGAGCATTAGGATCTACGTTTCCTTTGATGTAGATCACGCTTCTGCTGTTCACAGGGTCATTGGAGAATACCTCGATCATCTTGTTGAAACCGCCGTTGATAGCAGTATTATATCCCACCTTGATTTTAGCAGATTTTCCCGGCATAATAGGATCCTGGCTGAATTCAGGCGTCGTACATCCGCAAGATGCTTTTACATTGGAAAGGATAAGAGGCTTATCACCAGTATTGGTTACAGTGAAAAATCGGATACCGTCTGAACTAGGCTTTACAGTACCGTAGTCGAAAGTAGTTTTGTCAAACGTAATCGTTTGTGCAGATGCAAGAGCGAATGTTCCGAATAATGCAATTCCTGCGATTAATTTTTTCATATTCTTGAATGTTAAATATGTTGTTAGATAAATTTCGAGAACAAAGTTAAAAATTATTTTAATTCATACTTAAAATTTTTTTTCTTTAGACTATTTTTGCAAATTGTAAAGTAAAGAAACAGAATTTATGCAGATTTCAGAAAAGTACAATCCACAGGAAACAGAACAAAAGTGGTACAATTACTGGTTGGAAAACAAATACTTCCACTCAGAACCGAATGATAAGCCGCCGTACACTGTTGTAATTCCTCCGCCTAACGTAACGGGGATTTTGCACATGGGGCACATGCTTAACAATACCATTCAGGATGTTCTGGTCCGTCGTGCGAGAATGCAGGGCTTCAATGCCTGCTGGGTGCCGGGAACAGATCACGCTTCCATTGCTACGGAGGCGAAAGTAGTTGCCAAACTGAAATCCGAAGGGGTCAGCAAGTCTGATATCACCCGCGAAGAATTCCTGAAACATGCTTGGGACTGGACCGATAAATACGGCGGAACCATCCTTGAGCAGCTGAAAAAACTGGGATGTTCCTGCGATTGGGACAGAACCCGATTTACGATGGAACCGAAGCTTTCCCAGCAGGTTACTAAATCTTTTGTTGATTTGTACAACAAAGGATTGATCTACCGTGGATACCGGATGGTAAACTGGGATCCGGAAGCCAAGACCAACATTTCCGATGAAGAAGTAATCTTCAAAGAACAGAACGGAAAATTATATTTCCTTAAATACAACGTTGAAGGTTCGGAAGAATTCCTTTCGGTAGCGACGACCCGTCCTGAAACTATTTTCGGGGATACGGCGATCTGCATCAACCCGAATGACGAGCGATATGCTCACCTGAAAGGAAAAAAAGTAATCGTACCGATCGTAAACAGGGTAATTCCGGTTATCGAAGACGAATATGTGGATATCGAATTCGGAACAGGAGCGCTAAAGATCACGCCAGCGCACGACGTGAACGATTATGAAATCGGCCAGAAGCATAACCTGCAGATGATCGATGCCCTGGATGACGACGGAAATCTGAACGATCACGGATTGCATTACTCCGGAAAAAACAGGTTCGACGTAAGAAAGCAGATCGCGAAAGAATTGGAAGAAAAAGGTCTTTTGCTGAAAGCAGAAGACTATGTAAATAAAGTAGGAACTTCAGAAAGAACCGGAGCGGTTATTGAACCAAAGGTTTCGGTTCAGTGGTTCCTGAAAATGTCTGAGATTGCAAAACCGGCCCTGGGTGTTGTCATGGACGATGAGGTAAAATTCTATCCTGAAAAGTTTAAGAATACCTATAAATACTGGATGGAAAACATCCGCGACTGGAATATTTCCCGCCAGCTTTGGTGGGGACAGCAGATTCCTGCCTACTATTACGGAGACGGCGAAAACGATTTCGTAGTTGCAGAAACCATTGAAGAGGCGCTGGAACTGGCCAGACAAAAAACAGGTAATGATCAGCTAACTGCCGGAAACCTGAAGCAGGATGAAGATGCGCTGGATACCTGGTTCTCATCTTGGCTGTGGCCGATGTCAGTATTCGACGGGCTGATTGATCCTGAAAATAAAGACATCAATTATTATTACCCGACTTCAGACCTGGTAACTGGTCCGGATATTATTTTCTTCTGGGTAGCCCGGATGATCATGGCCGGATTGGAATACAGAAAAGAGGTTCCTTTTAAAAATGTTTATTTTACAGGCATTGTAAGGGATAAGCAGAGAAGAAAGATGTCCAAGTCTTTAGGAAATTCACCAGATCCGTTAGAGTTGATAGAGAAATATGGAGCTGATGGCGTACGTGTTGGAATTTTACTGAGTTCCGCAGCTGGAAACGATCTGCTTTTTGATGAAGAACTGATGCTGCAGGGAAGAAACTTCATGACGAAAATCTGGAACGCCTTCCGTCTCATCAATATGTGGAACCATGAAGATAAGCCTGCAAATGATACAGAAAACCAAACGATTGAGTGGTTTGAAAATAAGCTAAGCAAGACCATTGCTGAAATCGATGATCAGTTTGAAAAATTTAGAATCTCTGATGCTCTGCATTTGATCTATAAATTAATTTGGGACGATTTCTGCGGTTGGTATCTGGAAGCCATTAAACCAAATTACGGAGAAGGAATTTCCAAAGAAGTTTACCATAAAACTGTAAAGCTTTTTGAGGAATTAATAAAACTGCTTCATCCATTCATGCCTTTCTTAACGGAAGAATTATGGCAGACGATTTCTGAAAGAAGTCATGAAGATGCCTTGATTATTGCCCAGCAGAAAAAAGCGGAAGCATTTGATGAAACCATTATTAAAAACTTCGAAACAGCGTCAGACGTAATTTCCGGGGTAAGAAATTACCGTCAGACCAAAGGGATTTCTCCAAGAGAAGCAGCTGAAGTTTATACCAATGCTACAGAATTTGCTAATGAAGCCGTTATCAGAAAACTGGCGAATGTTTCAGAAATTCATTTTGCAACAAAAACGGACAAGCCGAGCTTCACCTTCCTGGTAGGAGCAACCGAAATTTCAATTCCACTAAGTGAAAATTTAGACCTGGAAGAAGAAAAGAAAAAAACCGAAGAAGAGCTTAAATATTTAAAAGGCTTCCTGATTTCGGTAGACAAAAAGCTGTCTAACGAAAAGTTTGTGGCGAATGCCAAGCCGGAAATTGTAGAGGTTGAGCGTAAAAAACAAAAAGATGCGCTGGACAAAATTGCGATTCTGGAAGAAAAGCTGAAAAGCCTATAACTTTAAAATAATAATATCAATGAAAGACGATAGAGGTATTTTCACGCTGGATAGTGATACCGTGGCTTCTAATCCGGCAAGGGTAAGGGTAATGCCTTTCGTACTGATGAGGTATATGCCCAAATCTGTTCTGCTGCTGATCCCTCTATTGGCTTCATTGGTTTTTACTTTTGAGGTCTCCCTGCTGTGGGGATTTCTGCCTTCTGCCTTCTTTTTTGTAATAAATTATTTTTACTGGAGGAGGAAAAGTGAACACTTTGCTTATGGAGATTCCAACGGCGGAATTGTGGTTTCTGAAAATCCCAAACTGATTGCCGTTACAACCGATCTGTCAAAAGGATTTGCCGGAGGAAGCTATCCGGTGGTTAAAATAATACCTTACAAAGGAAAAGGAAAACTGAACGACAGGATCGGGACAGTGGCGCTTTACGAAGGTACTTCAAGCTGTACTCCTCACTGGAGCGATTTTTTTCCGGTTCCGGTAGAATATGTCAATAACAATAAGGCGGAATTGAATGCCGTTTTACGTTCGTATTCCGAAGAAAGCTGGGAAGTTCTTGAAAGCAGGATCAAACAGATTAGCCAGCCTTACAAAGAAGGGCTATTCAAACTTTCTGCGGAAGACAGCAGCTGGTAGATTGATCAGGCTAAAAATAATCAGATACTTTATCTGAATACCATCATTTCGGATGATGGAGATTAATTAATATTAAATGACACATATAGAAAACATAAAAAAACTATTTTCCAAAAACTTTGTAGAAAGTCCTTTGCTGGAAAGCTTCGAAGTCGGGAAAATCTATCTTTCCAGCGGGAAGCTTGTTGCCTGTGATCCAGTAATCACCAGCGATATGAACCCGTTCACTACAAAATTTCCGAAAGGAGATTTTTCTGTTTTACTGCATAAGGAAAGGGAAAGCAATTGTGTGGCTTACGCTGAAATTATCTTCGGTGATGCAGAAGTGGCAGACTGGAAACTGGCTGTAACGGAAGGGCAGCATGTAAAAGACCTTGCAGAAGGGGAAGTATTCGGATATCCTGTAGAAAGCGGGATGGGCTGCTTCATGGATGCCGATACCCAAAATGGCCTTAATGATCTCGAACAGAGGCTGTACCGGAGCAAAGGGGTAGACTTTATGGGGATTTATGAAGAATTTTTCCATGAATACTTCTTCGATGAAAACGGAGCTATTGACCAGTATGCATTCTTAAAGCCGTCGGAAGCACATCCTGGAACCATTTTTGCCTTTGAAACCGGATACGGTGAAGGTTTCTATGCAAGCTATATTGCCTATGATAAAAGCGGCGCGCCGGTAAAGATTGTTACTGAATTTATCGAAATTAGTTAATTAAAGTTAATTGTTTTTGAAACACAGCCGCGAGATGATAAATTTGTCCGAATCACAAAATAATAAAAAGCCAATATAAAACACAATGAATTTTTCCTCAGACCAGCCGAAAATCATCGTTGTAGGAAGCTCTTCGATAGATCTTGTTTTAGAAACTGAAAAAGTTCCCTGTCAGAATGAGACCGTTATTGCCTATAATTCCGAAAGCTATTTTGGAGGAAAGGGAGCCAATCAGGCAGTTGGCGCTGCCAGACTTGGGGCAAGCGTTTATTTCATAGGCTGTGTGGGTATGGATCCTCTCGGCCAGCAGATCATGAGAAATATGGTGAATGAAAACGTAAACGTGGGTTTTGTTTTTGAAACCGATCAGGAAGCAACCGGAACAGCTTATGTGACCACTTCAGAGGGAAATGCAGCCATTGTTGTCGTTCCTGCGGCCAATAATTATTTGAGCATCGAGCATGTAGAAGCAGCAGATAAATATTTCCATACCACAGAGCTTGTTCTTCTCCAACTTGAAGTTCCCATGAAAGTTGTGGAATATACCGTAAGAAAAGCCAAAAAGTACCGTAAAAAAGTCGGCTTGTATGCTTCTCCTGCACAACGTTTAAGCAATGAAGTCATTGATAATGTAGATTTCATTATTGTAAAAAGCAGTGAGCTGCACATTGTTTTCGGCGAAGAACAACGGGAAGAAATCCTTAAAAAATATTTTAACAAAGTTTTCGTGAGGGATGATATCAATTCCACCGTTTATTTTGATGGTACGGAAATGAAATACTGCAGGAATGATAAAGATAAAACCGTACACAAAATGGGAATGGGCGATGCGTTTACCGCCGGATTTTCGGTAGCGTTATGCCATGAAAATCCGATTGAAGAATGTGTAAAATTCGGGAATGAAGTTTCTGCAAGGGTTTCCGGTAAAAAAGGTTCGCAGACGGGTCTTCCGAGAGTTTCGGATTTTCTTTAAACTATTTGCTGCATATCGAAAATACGAACAAAGCATTATAATAAAATGTAAAATTTCCACTTTTATAGTGGATTTTTTTCTTTTAGATATGAAAGAGCTCAAGCTTACAACCCCGGATCAGCTGTCCATTACTGCCCATCTTTTTCTGCCGGAGATTAGTAACGGTAAATTATTGCTCATCAATTCGGCAACGGGAGTAAAGCAGCAACTTTATTTTTCATTTGCCAGTTATTTTTCGGAAAAAGGATTTACTGTGATCACCTATGATTACCGCGGGATCGGTCTTTCCAAACCTGTCCGTATGAAAGGGTTCAAAGCCTCGATGAGGGTTTGGGGATCAGTGGATTATAAAGTATTGACGGATTATATTCAGCTCCATTTTAAACAGTATAAAAAATATTGCCTTGGCCATTCGGTAGGCGCTTTAATTCTGGGCATGAATGAGGGTTCTCTGATATTCGATGAATTTGTTTTTGTAGGCACACAGAATGCCTTCATCGGAAACCTGAAGTTCAGGACCAGGATAGAAGCTCTTTTAGGATTCGGAATTGTCCAGCCCTTAACAACCGGATTACTGGGATATTTTCCCGCTAATTGGTTCGGGCTTGGAGAAAGTCTCCCGAAAAATTGCGCATCTGACTGGAGAACCTTAATTTTAAACAGAAAATCAACCAACCGGTTGCTGGAAAAAACGGAGAGCTATGCCAGGGAGCTGAAACAGCGTGTATTGGTGATCCGGGCAGAAGATGATGGATGGCTGACGGAAAAAGGAGTAAAAAGCCTGCTGGAAGATACATATCCAAACCTTAAGCCGGCGTATAGATTTGTTGAAACCTCAGAATCAAAACACGGCGAAATAGGTCACGTCAATTTTTTCAGGAGCTACAATAAAAACCTTTGGGACATTATTTTAAATGAAATTGATAATACATGAGTAATCTGATCGAAAATACGGTAAAATTTGTAAAGGGAAAACTGGAAGGCGCGGAAGCCGGGCACGACTGGTTTCACATCGAAAGAGTTTGGAAACTGTCTAAAAAGATCGCTGAAACCGAAAACTGCAATCAGGAAGTGGTAGAGCTTGCGGCCTTGCTACATGATATCGCCGATCCGAAATTTCATAACGGGGATGAAACCCTTGCACTTAAAGTCTCAAGAGAATTTCTCGAAGGTCAGCAGGCTTCGGAGGAAGTGATCGGACAGGTTTTATTTATCATTAAAAACATTTCCTTTAAGAACAGGGGTGATGTTCCGCAGTATCTTCCTATTGAGCTTAAAATCGTACAGGATGCCGACAGGGTGGATGCCATCGGAGCCATCGGGGTAGCCAGAACCTTTAATTTCGGAGGCTTTAAAAACAATCCGATGTATGATCCTAATGTAAAGCCAAAGTTGAATATGTCTAAGGAAGAATACAAAAAATCCAACGGCACGACCATCAATCACTTTTATGAAAAACTACTCCTGCTGAAAGATCTGATGAATACGGAAAAAGGAAAAGAGATTGCAGCTGAAAGGCACGATTTTATGCTGAATTTCCTAGATCAGTTCTACAAAGAATGGAATGTAGACGAGTATTCCCGATAAACCCTTTTAAATAAGTATCTTTGCAGTATGGTATTTATGGTTTTGCTTATTTTCTGGGCACTGGTTTTCTCTCTGATCCTTTTTAAGGTGAAGAAGGGAAGGGGCGCGGAATGGGCCAAGATCTTCCGGATCCTTACACTGGTTTTTTCCATTTCTTTTTTTACCTATTGGTTTATTAAAAGGAGTTCCGTTGGAATCGTCCAGGATTCTGTTGCCTTGCAGGTAATCAACAAGCTTCCGCAGCCGATCGATTTTTATGTGATCAATCTGAATGATCCCGAGGCCGGAAAAGCAATTGAAACAAAGCATATCGGAAACGTCCGTTCCGAATACTACAGGATCGAATACCTGAGGATGGACAAGTCTGATGAATACTGGATTGTTGGTTACCTCGGTAAAAAAAATCTGGTATATTTCTCCCAGCACTCCGTTCCGAATAAAAATATTGATCAGATCATCGAAGTCAATAATTACATCAACCAGAGTGTAAAACTTTCAGAGATTGCTAAAAAGCAGGTGGAGGCGTACAATTATGAAAATACAAAGGTCGGCATCTGGGTAACACTGGATTTCCTGCTACTATTCTTGAATCTGGTCCTACTGACGAGAAAACGTAAATAATAAATCCCGGTACTCTTTAAATGAGCCGGGTTTATGTTTTTAGATGATGAAACTTTGGCCGTCTAAGGATAGTCCAGGATCAGCATAACAGTCTCCTTGAATTCTTCGGGGCAATTCTTGACCAGCTTATCCTTATTCTGCTTACTGATCTGTTTCGGTTCCAGCCATTCCGTTTTGTCAGAACTCAGGCTGTTATTATCATACGTCCTTTTTATTTTATTGTTTTCGTAGAAAGTATAGGCATCTCCCAGCCAGTTATTGGTAATGCTTATGGTGCAGATTTCCTTTTCCATTGCTTTTTAATAAATAGTTCAACATTCATTTTAGTTTGTCACACTTCCTAATGTACTAAATATAAGGACGCAAATGCAGGATTGCACGGAATTTTTTTTACGGCTAAAAAAGTGAATTATTTTCGTTAAAATTATGTTTTTTAATATAATTTATTTCACTATTTAGCGAATAATATTAAAAAAGTCCTAATCTTTAAAATAGGGTTCCAAGATTTTCAGTCGCCATTTTGGGGACGTGGAGGTCGGTTTTCCAGGTTTCGTTCATTTTTTTGATCAGATAGGCCGAAAGGAGAGGGCTATCTTTATCAAGCCCCTGATGCACAAAAAAATATATATTGCGTATGCCTTCCTTCTTCCATTGGGTAAGACGCTGGACCCATTCATCCAGCCGCGCATAGTCGATTTCTGTCCCGGCCGCCACATAACGGATAAAGGTATTTGGAGTGGTGAGCCGCATATGCAGCATATCCCTTCTTCCGGGCGTATCTACAATGATATTGGTAATATGATGCTTTTCAAAAAGCTCACAGGTGGTATTGAAAATCTCTTCATCGGCAAACCATTCCGCATTCCGCAACTCGATGGCCAGCGGAACTTCTTTTGGCCATTCTTTTACAAACTTTTCAAGCCTGCTGTAATCTTTAGGCTGGTAATTATCATGAAGCTGGAGAAACGCCATTCCCAGCTTTTCTTCGAAATTCAGGATCGAAGTGGCAAACTGGGTAACGTGGTCGGTTATATCAATCAGCCGTCGGTAATGGGAAATGGTGCTGGTGAGTTTTGGAAAAAACTTAAAATTTGCGGGCGTTTTATCTTTCCAGGTAATAATCTGTTCCGGAGCCGGCATTCCGTAGAATGTCCCGTTCAGCTCAATGGAATTGAACTGGGTAGAGTAGTAGGTAAGTTCATCCTTCGTACCGCGTGGGTAAAATCCTTTCATATCGGTCTTATTCCATTTGGCTGCTCCTACTGAAATATTCTCAAGCCCTTTTTTGTTCTGGCTTAAAATTTCCTTAGTCTGTGAATGGTCTTTAGGCAATGCAAAATCGATCTTTGAAGGATCCTCTACTTTTCCGAATTTCATATTTGAATGTTTTTAGTCTTGTAACAAATATAAGACAAAACCCACAGAAATTGTTTTCCATGAGATTGAATACAGCAGTTTCCTACCACAAAAAAGCACGCTAAAAAGCGTGCCGAAGTGAATATGTATTGTTTATTATTTGGGAGTCTTATGCTTCACAAGCCGTGCAGGTAACAAAATTTACCATCATTTCTTTAGAAACAGAAGAACTTCTTTGATAATAAAGGGTTTTTACACCTTTCTTCCATGCTTCGATGTAAAGGTAGTTCACATCTTTCACAGGCATTGTTGAAGGGATCTGCAAGTTCAGAGACTGCGCCTGGTCAATGTACTGTTGTCTTTGGGCAGCCTGGGAAATAATCTCCATTGGAGAGATTTCCTTGAATGTTTTGAACACTGCTTTCTCTTCATCGGTTAGTTCCTTCAAATGTTGTACCGAACCGTGATTCAACATGATCGTTCTCCATGTTTCTTCATTATCCAACCCTTTTGCTTCCAGTAATTTGGCCAGATATTTATTTTTACGCATAAAGTTTCCTTTCGCAAGTCCGGCTTTATAATAGTTGGACGCAAATGGCTCGATTCCCGGAGAAGTCTGCCCTAGAATTGCAGAACTTGAGGTTGTAGGAGCGATTGCCATCGTCGTGGTATTTCTCAAACCGTATCCTTTTAGCAATTCAGGTTCTCCGTAGATATTGGCCAGTTCTCTTGATGCCTGTTCTGCCTGCTCTTTGATTCGTCTGAAAGCCCTCGCGTTGAACTGGGTTGCTTCAAAACTTTCAAACGGGATCATATTCTTTTGCAGATAAGAATGGTATCCTAAAACACCTAATCCTAATGCTCGGTGACGCATCGCGAAGTTTCTCGCGCCCTGCAGGTAATAGTTTCCTTCCGTTTTATCGATGAATTCGGATAATACGGCATCTAAGAAATAAATTGCCAGTTTTACGGCATCGGTATCTTTCCACTCGTCATACAGCTCCAGGTTCATGGAAGACAGACAGCAGATGAAAGATTCTTCTCTGGTGGAAGGAAGCATGATTTCGGAACATAGGTTACTGGCGTTTACCGTTAATCCAAGATCTTTATATACCTGAGGTTTGTTACGGTTTACATTATCCGTAAAGAAGATATAAGGTAGACCTTTCTGCTGACGGCTTTCCAATACCCTTGCCCAGATTTTACGCTTATCCATATCCCCGTCGATCATATCCTGCATCCAGTAGTCCGGCACACAGATTCCCGTAAACAGGTTCTGAATCGGGCTTCCGATATCTTTAATCGATAAAAATTCTTCAATATCCCCGTGGTCAATGTCAAGGTAAGCGGCAAAAGCTCCTCTTCTTACCCCACCCTGGGAAACAACATCCATTGCGGTATCAAACAATTTCATGAAAGAAACCGCTCCTGAAGATTTTCCGTTGTCCGTTACCGCTGTTCCACGGTTACGGAGCTCCCCGAAATACCCTGAAGTTCCGCCTCCGATTTTCGTCTGCATGATCACTTCCCCCATTTTGTGGGTGATGCCTTCAATGCTGTCCGGAATGTGGACGTTGAAACACGAGATAGGAAGCCCTCTCTGGGTTCCCATGTTGGCCCAAACCGGCGATGAGAAACTGATCCATCCTTTGGTGATCATTTCCTTGAACGCAGGCTGAAGTTCCGGCTTATATAATCTTTTTGCTGCCGCAGTGGTAATCCGGTCGATCGCACCATCTACCGTTTCCCCTTTCAGCAAATAGCCTCTGTTCAGCATTTGCTCAGACTCTTCATTGAGCCACCATATGTTGTTGTTCTGTTCGTCCATAGTTGTTATATTTTCGAATTCCCGAGCGGTTTTAAGGCTCAGGAATTTTGTTTCTTATGTTATTAAAAATTGGATTACAAATGCTTCGACAGGCTCAGCATGACATTGCTAGTACTATCTGTTTTGACGCTCGCTAAATGATAATTATGTTAACTAACTATTGGCTGAGCTATTGTTTTTGGGCGGAGGCGGAGGCGGGTTATGCATTGTAGGTACTTGTCCGTTCTTCACTATTCCACCTTGAGGATTAGAATTAATTTTTACTTCCGAAATATTTATTTTTTTACTCATGTCTTGTTAATTTTTGTGAATAAATGTTTACTTCGCTTTCTGCTTTTTTATTTAGATTTTTTATACTTTTTATATTAATGGATGAGTCAATATCTTCAATTTTTTTACTACCATCCATAATTTTGTATAACCTTCCTTTAGCCTTAGTTTCATTAATATGATTTTCTTCAAAATCAATCCATAATTTTTCTAATTCTAAAGTTCTTTCATAATATAGTAATCGTAGTTTCTTTATTTCATCAAGATCTTTATCAGAACTAATTATAAAGTTTTCAATACTTTGCAGTAATTGGATTGATCCAATTACAATAAAAGATATTACAGTAGGAATTTCAAAATTTTTAAATGCTGTAAAAATTCCAGATGCAGAAAAAAGTATTGTTATTATCTTAAACCATTTTCTCCATTTTCTTTGATTTGAAATGTAAGAAACTAAATAAATATCTCCTTTTTTAGTATCTAATAAATCATTCCATATTTTTGTCCTTACTGTCACAAAAATTTAATCAAATTTAAAACAAGTCATTAGCCGTAATACTCTTATCGTGCTTAGTATAATCTACCGGTCTTTTTGCAAAGAAATCATCCATGGAATTGGCAAAAACCTCTTCCTCGAACCAAACCATCGGTCTGTACTGCTCAGCAGTGATGTTATATCTCGGCGTCATGTTGATTTTCTTTAAACTGTCATCAACACGGTATTTCATGAAATTTAAAAGGTCTTCTTTGGAAACGTGGTCGATTTCACCCAATTCGAAGATCCAGCTCAGGATGTCGCCTTCTCTTTCAATTGATTCATCCACCAATGTATAAATGTCTTCGATATCGCTGTCAGTTAAAAGATCCGGCTGCTCCTCTCTGATTTTGTTGATTAAATAAATTCCGGCATTCGCGTGGATCTGCTCATCTACGGAAGTCCAGGCAATAATGTTGGAAACATTTTTCATAAATCCTTTAAATCTTGTGAAAGAAAGGATGATGGCAAACTGAGAGAAAAGAGATACGTTTTCTACCAGGATACTGAACAGCAATAAAGCCGAAACATATTCTTTAGGCGTTGCGGAATTGGCATGTCTCAGGGCATTTCCTAAAAACTCGATTCTGCTTTTCACAGCAGGAATTTCCACCACGTTAAGGAACTCATCGTTGTATCCCAACACCTCAAGAAGACGCGAATACGCTTCCGAGTGACGGAATTCACACTCTGCAAAGGTAGAACCCAACCCGTTGAATTCAGGTTTCGGAAGGTGCGTGTATAGATTTCCCCAGAAGGTCTTTACAGACACCTCAATCTGTGCAATCGCTAAAAGCGCATTTTTCACAGCATGTTTTTCATGCGGCTCCAGCTGCGAATGAAAATCCTGAACATCTGCAGTAAAATCCACTTCGGAATGTACCCAGAACGATTTGTTGATCGCCTCTACGAACTGAAGAACTTCAGGGTATTCAAATGGCTTGTAACTTACTCTCTTATCAAAAACTCCCATGTTAAAATGTCTTTAAATTTAATTAATCGGATCAGTGTGGAAAAGTCCGGTGTGATAAGCAAGTTGCTGATTGATAATGATTTATTGCTAAAAGTTATTCACAATCAAAACTGCTGCATATTCCCGGCCGTCTAAGTACAAAGTTAGAAAACAAGAACTGTAAATGAAAGGGGCAAACACTAATTCGTTGAGTTTTAACAGTAAAAGTTTTCCACATTTGCACGGAAAGCCTTTAAATATTGACTTACAAACCTTTATCGTGGAAAAATACGGGATATTGCCGGTTTTGAATTAAACAAAAAATTGTAAACCCTTATAAATAAAGGATTAATTTATTAAACATGAATTTATGTAAAGAAATTTCCATTCTCCGTAACAAATTAAAAATTGTACCTACTTATTGGGTATAAAACATAACATCACTTCATGTTACTAATTCAGGATTTACATAAATCGTACGATACGGGAAAAAGCAAGCTGCACGTACTCAAGGGGATCAATCTCAGCATTTCCGAGGGCGAGTTTGTTTCGATCATGGGAAGTTCCGGTTCCGGGAAGTCTACGCTTCTGAACATCATCGGTATTCTTGATGAAAAAGATTCCGGCGTCTACGAACTGGATAATGTGCCGATCGAGCATCTGTCTGAGGTAAAAGCTGCGGAATACAGAAGCCGCTTTTTGGGATTTATTTTCCAGTCCTTCAACCTGATTGGATATAAAACCGCCCTGGATAATGTAGCACTTCCTCTGTATTACCAGAATGTCCCGAGAAAAGAACGTAACCAGAAAGCGATGGAGTACCTGGAAAAAGTAGGATTGGCGCAGTGGGCAAACCACTTGCCGAATGAACTTTCCGGAGGGCAGAAACAGAGGGTCGCCATTGCCAGAGCATTGATCACTGATCCGAAAGTGGTATTGGCAGATGAACCTACCGGAGCATTGGACTCCAAAACCACGCACGACATCATGAAGCTGTTACAGGATATTAACAACGAAGGGAAAACCATCATCGTCGTTACCCACGAACCTGACGTTGCCGCCCAGACCAAAAGAAACGTCGTGCTCCGAGACGGAATCATTGAAAGCGATGAGTTTATTAAGCAGCATGTGCTGTGAGGTAGTGTCTAGGTATTGAAAGAAAAGGGTGTTATAATAAAAGTAATTAAATCAGCGGATAGATGAGACTTCCCTCATCCAGCTTCCCGCTTCAAGCTTAAAAATATGTTTGATCTAGATCGTTGGCAGGAAATATTCAGTTCGATCCGCAGTAATGTATTACGGACAGTACTTTCCGGTTTTACCGTGGCGTTGGGATTGTTTATTTTCATTGTTCTTTTCGGAATAGGTTCGGGATTGCAGAATGCCTTTACGCAGGGGTTTGCGCGGGATGCCCAAAACCTGATCTCGATTGTAACAGGAAAAACAACCATTGCTTACAACGGACTTCAGTCTGACCGCCAGGTGACAATGAACAACGAAGATTACGATTTCCTGGTGAATATCGATAAAGAAAAAGTGGGAAGCTCCACGCCGAGATATACCTCGAATTTATTGGTAAAATATGGAAAAGAAAGCGGAAACTACCAGATCAATGGGGCAAAACCTGAAGAGCAGGTAATCGAAAACCGGAAGATACTGGAAGGCCGTTACCTGACACCCACGGATCTCGACCGGAAACAGAATGTGGCTGTGATCGGAAGAATGGTTCAGCGTGACCTCATTAAAAACGGAAGTCCTGTCGGTAAAGAATTGAGCATCAACGGAACCATGTTTAAAGTGGTGGGGGTTTTCTCGGATGACGGCGGCGACTGGGACGAAAGGCATATTACGGTTCCGATTACCACCCTGCAGCAGATGAAAAAAGGTTCAGATACGGTAAGCATCAACTATATTGCCTACAATGATAAGATGACACCGGAACAGGCCATCAAATATGGTGACGAACTGAAAGAACGGTTAAAAGCCCGGAAAAATGTAGCGCCCGATGATGAAAACGGAGTACGGGTCTGGAACAACGCCCAGAACATGAACGATACGTTCGCCTTCATGGCCGTTCTTACCGGAATTGTAGGATTTATCGGAATGGGGACATTGCTGGCGGGAATTATCGGGATCAGTAACATCATGGTTTACATCGTAAAAGAAAGGACCAAAGAAATCGGGGTGAGAAAAGCCATCGGTGCCAAACCGCGGAGTATTGTCGCCCTGATCGTTCAGGAAAGCGTCGTGATTACCGTCGTTTCCGGATTGGTAGGTGTGGGGCTTGGCGTATTGGCCTTGTATTTAATAGGTGATAACCTCGAAGAATATTTTATAAAAGACCCAAGTGTAGGATGGGGGCATATTATTGCAGCCTTTATCGCGCTGGTTTTTTCAGGACTGATCGCAGGATTTGTTCCGGCATACCGGGCATCGAAAATCAAGCCGATCGAAGCTTTAAGAACGGAATGATAAAAGTGAATGGTGAATTTTGCTTCGCAAGTGAATAGTGAATTTATAAGTAAACTGAAATTGACAAGCACAGCGAATTGACCCAAAGGAATTGACCATTGACTCGCAGAAATTGACCATTGACAGTATTAAAAAGATTGACAATTAAAAATGAACATAATATTTAAAAAAGATACCTGGCAGGAAATTTATTATTCGTTGCGGAATAATAAGCTCCGGACGTTCCTTACCATGATTGGGGTGGGCTGGGGTATGTTTTTGTATGTAAGTTTGCTGGGGGCGGCAAAAGGGATGGAAAACGGTTTCGACAAATTGTTTTCCGGTTTTGCGACCAACTCTATTTTCCTTTGGGCACAGAACACCTCCATTCCGTATGAAGGTTTTCCAAAAGGAAGACAGGTGCACCTTCACCTCCCGGATATCGAAATGCTGAAAAGAAAAATCCCGGATATCGATTATATTTCCCCACAGAATTCACGCGGGAGCTTTACCGGAACACCGGGGGAAGCCATGTCCAGAAACGGGAAAACCGGGACCTATTCTTTAACCGGGGATTATCCGGTAGGAAATAAAATTTCCGAGAAAAAACTAATCTTTGGAAGATACATCAATGATGCCGATGTTTCAGGAAATAAAAATGTAGCCGTAATCGGGGAAGAGATCTACAAAAACTTTTTCGATGCCAAAAAGAACGAGAACCCGCTGGGGAAATCCATCAACATCAAAGGGATCTTTTTCAATGTGATCGGGGTTTTCAGGGTGAAGAAAGGCGGTGGTTTTGAAAATGACCAGACTGTTTTTGTTCCGCTTTCTACCTATACGAAGATGTACAATGCCGCAGACCAGATCGATATGTTTGCCATCGTAAGCAAGCCGAATGTAGATGTAAACTCGGTGGAGGAGAAAGTAAAGCTGGAACTGAAGTCCAAAAACAAAGTCTCTCCGGAAGATACCAATGCCTTCGGAAGCTTCAACTTGGGAAAAGAATTTAAGAAGCTTACCGGATTTTTAACGGGCATGCAGCTGTTAACCATTATCGTGGGAACTTTAACCATCCTGGCAGGGGTCATTGCGATTTCTAATATCCTGCTGATTACGGTAAAGGAAAGAACGAAAGAAATCGGGATCAGGAGAGCACTGGGCGCCAAACCTTCCGAGGTACGGAACCAGATCCTGCTGGAAAGTGTAGTGATTACGCTGTCATCAGGGCTGCTCGGTTTTATCTTTGGTATTTTCGTCCTGATGATTCTGGATATTGCTACCAAAGGACAGGACTCCTTTCCGTTTTACAATCCGACCGTCAACTACGGGAATGTTTTCGCCGCGATGGCAGTGATGGTGATCCTGGGGCTGATTATCGGATTGATCCCGGCGCAGAGAGCCGTGAAAATCCGACCGATCGAAGCACTGCGGACAGAATAGTTCCTAAACTTTAATTTTAATAGAATTTAAAAAATAAACTATACATATGAAAAAGAAATCCACCTGGAAAAAAGCCGTTTATATAGTCTTGGGCCTTTTGTTTGCCGTGGCGCTTTTTGCAGTAATTGGATACGTTGTAAAATCCAATTCCAAAGAAAGCGAGGCTTTCCTTACCAGAAAACCTACTGTCCAGAATATGGATGATAAAGTAATGGCTACGGGAAAAATCGTTCCGAAAGAAGAGATCGAGATCAAGCCGAACATCGCCGGGATTATCGATAAAATCTTAGTTGATGAAGGCGACAGGGTAGAAGTAGGCCAGCTGATCGCTACGGTAAGGATTGTTCCTAATCTTTCCGAGGTGAACAATGCCCAGCAGAATGTAAACAACCAGCAGCTTCAGATCAGCAATGCCAAGCTGAATGTCGACAATATGCGCAAGCAGTATGAAATGCAGGAAAAGCTTTACAAGCAGGGGGTGGCTTCCAAACAGGAATACTTAAATGCGCAGCAGCAGTTGTACTCTACCCAGCAGGCACTCAGAAATGCCCAGCAGCAATTGGTAACCGCACAGAAATCATTGCAGATCGCAAGAACGGGTTCTACGCCGGAACTGCAGGGGCTGGCAACCACCCAGATCCGCTCTAAGGCATCAGGGACGGTGCTTGAAGTGCCGGTAAAAGTAGGAAGCCAGGTGATCGAAGCCAATTCATTCAATGCGGGGACAACCATCTGTTCGATTGCGGACCTTAATTCCCTGATCTTCCAGGGGGAAATTGATGAAGCCCAGGCCGGAAAACTGAAGCAGGGAATGGACATGAACATCGTGATCGGTGCCCTTCAGAACAAAACGTTCCCGGGAAGGCTGACGATGATTGCTCCGAAAGGAAAAGACAATAATGGAACCATCAAATTTCCGGTGGAAGGTGATGTTTTCAACCCGAATAATGAATATATCAGAGCCGGTTTTTCGGCCAACGGAGAAATCGTGCTGAATTCCCAGAAAAATGCATTGCTGCTGGATGAATCTTTAATCCAGTACGAAAAGCGAAACGGAAAAGACGTTCCCTTTGTTGAGGTAAAACAGAAAGACGGCAAATTTAAAAAAGCATACGTAAAATTAGGCGCCAGCGACGGAATCAATGTTCAGATCCTTGAGGGGCTCGATAAAAATGCCGAAGTAAAAGTCTGGAATCCTTCCGATAAAGACAAGGAAGAGTTGAAAGACAAATCAAAAAAATAGTAAACAATCACTATACATTTCTTTAAACTGTATCCCGGGGCTTATCCCCGGGATTTTTTGTTTCACCTGGATGTGTCCCGCTTAATTTTTCAGGAGCTGTTTCCTGCTTTCCACTGTATCTTTTTTGTCACGCCCTCCGCGCTGTTCCGGCCGCAACAAAAAAGGATGCCGTTCCAATCAGGGCTAGGGCGGAGGTCGTTTCTTCAACGATCTAAGTGAATGAGATTTCCGGGATTATTTGCGGTTTTCAGTTGGTTTAATTCATCGAAAACAAGCTGAGGAAACGTAAATTCCATTGCACTTATTTAATTTTTAACTAATTAACGAGAAAGATCGGATTAATAAAATAAGCAGAATTCCTATTAAGAGACTCACAAATAATATCATCCGATACTTAAAATCATTGGCTATGATCTTAAAATAGGGAAACTTCCAGCATCCAGCCTACCTCTTCCAGCCGATTAAACATAATTTTATTATTGAAACATTGTTGCGTTAATGATTTTTATTTTATCTTTGTAATCAACAAACGGTGCAGTACTTGTACTCAGTAGCACTAAATAACAGCTTATGGAAAATAACTTTGATGTGATCATTATCGGGGGAAGCTATGCAGGACTATCGGCAGGGATGTCTTTAGGAAGATCGCTGAGAAAAGTTTTAATCATCGACGGCGGAAAGCCATGCAACAGCCATACTCCTTATTCTCATAATTTTCTTACCCACGACGGGAAAACCCCAAAAGAAATTTCCGATCTTGCTAAAGAACAGGTATCGAAGTATAAAACCGTTCAGTTTCATGAAGGATTGGTAAACAGAATGGCCCGGAATCCCGAAAATTTCGAAGTACATACGGCAAGCGGAGATCTGTTCAGTGCTAAAAAAATAATTCTGGCTTCCGGAGTGAAGGATAGCTTACCTGATATTCCCGGGTTTGCAGAATGCTGGGGGATCTCGGTGATTCACTGTCCGTATTGTCATGGGTATGAAGTTCATGGGAAAACTACCGGGATTATGTCTAACGGCGAGCTGGGTTTCGAGTTTTCTAAAATTGTTTATAACCTCACTAAAGATCTGAAACTCTTTACCAACGGCAGCTCAACACTAAATGAAGAACAGACTGAAATATTCGGAAGAAATAAAATCGGCATCACAGAAACTGAAATAGAAAGAATCGAACATGAAAACGGGCAGATCCATAAAGTGATTCTCAAAGACGGAGAAGAAGTGCCTTTGGATGCACTGTATGCAAAAATCCCTTTTGAGCAGAATGTTAATACCGAAGATCTGGGACTGGAACTTACGGAACATGGCTACATCAAAATAGACCATTTCCATAAAACCAATGTGAAAGGCGTTTTTGCCTGCGGAGACAATACCACAATGATGCGTGCTGTAGCAAATGCGGTAGCTCAGGGAAATCTAACTGGGGCTCTTGTAAATAAAGAGCTGGCTGATGAGAGTTTTTAACTTCATATATAAATTATTTTGTAGCCTTCCGGTTTCCGGGAGGTTTTTTTTAAAACCTATTGGTTACTAGAAATATTTATCGTAATATTGCGATATAGTTTTCGATATGGGTGCTACCAAAACAGATTTTTTCACCGAACAGCAGAACAGGATCGCTACCATTGCCAAAGCATTGGGACATCCGGCACGGATCGCCATCATCGAATACCTGCTGAAAGTAAATGAATGTATATGCGGTGATATCGTGAATGAACTTCCTCTGGCACAGCCTACCGTTTCCCAGCACCTTAAAGAATTAAAAAATGCAGGTCTGATCAAAGGAAATATCGAAGGCAATTCCGTTTGCTATTGTATCGATGAAAAAGCTTTTGAAGTACTGAATGTATTTTTCTCAACGGTAATTACAGCCGTTAAAAAGCAGAATTGCTGTTAAAATTTTTTAAAATAGATTATCGTAATATTGCGATATTGCAATTAAAATAAAAATAAGATGACTCTTGAACAAATTAAAAAAATCCTTCCTGGACTCAGTAATGTGGAGTTTCAGTTGGAGAACGGAACTTTTGTTCCGGAACATTTTCACGTAACTGAAATCGGAAAGGTAAGCAAACATTTTATCGATTGCGGCGGAACCGTCAGAAAGGAGGAAAAAGTAAATTTTCAGCTCTGGAATGCCGACGATACCGAACATCGCCTGAAGCCGGGAAAACTCCTCGATATTATCCGGCTCTCCGAAGAACAGCTGAGAATAGAAGATCTCGAAATCGAAGTGGAATACCAGGAAACGACCATCGGAAAATACGATCTCGATTTCAATGGGAAGCATTTTATCCTGAAAAACAAAGCAACAGCCTGCCTGGCTCAGGATGCGTGTGAAATAACGCCGCAAAAGCAAAAGGTAAGATTAAGTGAATTAGCAAAACAGGGTTCCGGATGCCGTCCTGATTCCGGATGTTGCTGATAGGATGAAAGATCTTTTATTTAAATACAAAAAGCCTGTTATTATAACGGCTTCGGTTGTTTTCCTGCAGCTTGTTTTCGGCTTCGACCCGAAATTCTGTATCATCAATATTATTTGGTTACTAGTTTAAATATGAAAAAGAAAATCCTTGTTCTCTGCACCGGAAACAGCTGCAGAAGCCAGATGGCAGAAGGCTACCTGCATTATTTTGCCCAAGAAAGAGCTGAAATTTACAGTGCCGGAATTGAAACCCACGGTCTGAATCCAAAGGCCGTGGCCACCATGAAAGAGGACGGTATTGATATTTCCGGGCATACTTCCAACCACATCGACGAATACAGGAACCTCAATTTTGATTTTGTGATTACCGTTTGTGACCACGCTAAAGAAAGCTGTCCTTATTTTCCTTCAAACGCAGAAATTTTTCATCATAATTTCCCGGATCCTGCAAAAGCGGTGGGAACCGGAGATGAGATCGCGCTGGCCTTTAGAAATGTTCGGGAAGAAATTAAAAAATATAGTGAACATTTCGTTAAAGAAAACCTGTTATAAGCTGATCTGATAATTTTTAAGACTAAAAATCATATTTTCATATGCTTCAATCTCGCCGGAAATTTCGTACTTTTGGCATGAAAAATTTCTAAAATAAAAAGTAAAATGGACATTATTTTCGACCTGATTGAAAAAGAAAGACAAAGACAGACTCATGGTATTGAGATGATTGCGTCAGAAAACTTTGTTTCTGATAATGTAATGAAAGCGGTGGGAAGTGTATTGACGAACAAATATGCTGAAGGATATCCCGGAAAAAGATATTATGGAGGATGTGAAGTCGTAGATGAGGTCGAAACCCTGGCGATCAACAGAGCCAAAGAGCTTTTCGGAATCGAGTACGCGAATGTTCAGCCTCATTCCGGATCTCAGGCCAATGCTGCTATTTATCTGGCAGTTCTGAAACCGGGAGATAAAATTATGGGGATGGACCTTTCTATGGGAGGACACCTTACCCACGGTTCATCGGTCAACTTTTCCGGGCTCCAGTACGATGTGGTTTCTTATGGCGTTCAGCAGGAGACCGGTCTTATCGATTATGATCAGATGAGAGAAGTGGCCTTAAGAGAAAAGCCGAAAATGCTTATCGCCGGTTTCTCAGCCTATTCCAGAGATCTTGATTATGCAAAATTCAGAGAAGTGGCAGACGAAATCGGAGCTACGCTTTGGGCGGATATCGCACACCCGGCAGGTCTTGTAGCCAAAGGTCTTTTGAACAACCCGTTCGAGCACTGTCATCTTGTAACGACGACGACTCACAAAACATTGAGAGGCCCGAGGGGAGGAATGATCATGATGGGGAAAGATTTTGAAAATACTTACGGACACAAAACACCGAAAGGCGAGATCAAAATGATGAGCCAGGTTCTTGACGGAGCTGTTTTCCCGGGAATCCAGGGCGGCCCGCTGGAGCACGTTATTGCAGGAAAAGCAGTAGCTTTCGGCGAAGCATTGGACGATAAGTTCATGACGTATGCCAAGCAGGTTCAGTCCAACGCGCAGGCTTTAGCCAAAGCCATGATCGACAGAGGATTCGATATTGTGAGCGGAGGAACAGATAACCACCTGATGCTGGTAGACCTTCGAAATAAAAATGTGAACGGGAAAGAAACCGAGAAGGCATTGGTATTGGCCGATATTACCTGCAACAAAAATATGGTTCCGTTCGACGATAAGTCGCCGTTTACGACTTCGGGAATCCGATTGGGTACTGCAGCCATCACGACAAGAGGATTGAAAGAAAATGATATGGATACGATCGCTGGATTTATCTCCGAAGTGGTAGACAACATCAAAAATGAAGAGGTAATCACTTCCGTAAGAAAGAAGGTAAACGAATTAATGGAAGGTAAAGCTTTATTTAACTATTAAAGATTGCTTTCGACTTTCAATATACAAAACAAAGAGAGGCGCAAAGTATTTTGCGCCTCTCTTTTGTAAACGGTAATTTGAATGACCAAATATCAACACCAAAGTTAAAAGATGAATTCCGACAAAAAATTATATACATTCGAAGAAATAAAACAAAAACTGGTCAATTACTGTGTGTATCAGGACCGTTGCCATGCTGAGGTAGAGCAGAAAATGCGGGAATTCGTTTTGATTCCGGAAGCGCGTGAAGAAATCCTTTTGTATTTGATGAAAGAAAACTATCTCAATGAGGAACGGTTTACAAGAAGCTACATCCGTGGAAAGTTTTATTTGAAAAATTGGGGAAAAACAAAAATTAAGATTCATTTAAAACAAAAAGGAATTAATAATAAACTAATTCTTTCCTGTTTTGATGAAATTGATGATAATGATTATTTAATGATAATTCGTAAAGTATACGAAAATTATGAGAGTAAATTAAAAGGCTTGAACGATTATCAAAAAAAGATGAAAACTGTTAAATATCTTTTAACAAGAGGTTTTGAGTATGATGCGATTTTGCAGGTAAGTGATTGAAAATTAACGTATACGTAATTTTAATATTCATTAATATTATTTAGATTTGTCAAATGAAAATAATAATTATATGAATTTAAAATTACACATGACATCAAAGATACTTTATGCGTTTTTGATGACTCTGTTCTCGATTTGGGGATGGGGGCAGACGATCATTTTTTCTGAGAATATGGGAACATCCCTTGCAGGAAATCCTATACCAGGAAATTATTCTGGATTTCAAAATTCAGGAACATACACTTTTTCAGGAACTGGTGATTTAAGAAATACCTCGGTTTCATCGGGATATACTGGAGCGTCTGGTTCAAATAATGTGATGCTGAATGCTAACAATGAAAGTCTTATCATTGGAGGCTTTAATTTATCCTCGTATACTAATTTGGTTTTGTCTTTTGGAATCAGAAAAGGAACGGGTACAGAAAATGGTTCGGGACTCATTGTTGAGTACAGTATCGACGGTTCTAGCTTTACTCCTATATCTAAGGATGCTTTACCTACAGGAGAAACCGGATGGTATTATCGAAGTTCTACATCATCCATCCCAAATACTACAACTGTAATAAGATTTCGTAGTACGAATACCGTTGAATGGAGAATTGATGATGTAAAATTGGTGGGGGTACTAGCTCCTGTAAATCCACCGTCGGTTACAAGTAACAATAACTTGTCCGGAATATATAATACAGCCTTTAATTATCAAATAGTTGCTACTGAAATTCCTACTGATTACTCAGTTTCTTCAGGATCTTTGCCTTTAGGGTTGTCATTAAATTCTACAACTGGAATTATTTCCGGGACACCACAGGAAACAGGAACATTTAATTTTAGTATTACTGCAACTAATTCTAATGGATCGGGTATTGGTAATTTTGTTATTAACTTAGCTAAAGGAACGCAAACCACAACTAATAATGCATCTTATAATCTATTTACTGGAAGTACTGGTGTCACATTAAATGCTACAACCAATGCCAATAAAAATATATCTTACGTAAGCAACAACCCATCAGTAGTTGCTATTGTAAATAATAATCAACTTAGTGTAGCTGGAGTTGGTTCTGCAACAATAACGGCAAATGCTTCCGGAGACACTAATTGGAACGCATATAGTGCAACGATAAATGTGGTTGTGACGTCTGCAATTATATATCAAAAGATCACTTCTACGTCTGATCTTGTAGACGGATATTATATTATTACCAATGAAAGTAGTGAACTTGCAGTTGGAGCTCCTTCTTCCGGAGCATACAATGCAATTTCTATTACTCTATCAGGAGTAGCAATACCGAATCCAAGTGATAATATTATTGTAAAAATAGTTTCACTTGGAAATAATGTATATACGTTGCAACGTGTTCAGACCGGAAATTTTATAGGCTGGAGTTCAAGTACTACATTAACAGCTCCTTCTGCTGTAACAACAGATTCTCAGAAATGGACAATAGTTTATGATAATACCAATCAGTATTTTACTATTAAGAATAATGGTGATACCTCAACTTCAGGAAGGTTTTTGAGATATAATTCTTCAACCGGAGATTTTAGAGCTTACGGATCCTCTTCTATTTTAACAAATAGTTATTCACAGTTATATAAAAAATTACCTTCAACTTGGGATGGTTCTACTTGGAGTAATGGTGCCCCAAATTCCACAACGGATGTAATCATTACGACAAATTATTCAACAACCTCACAATCTGCTTTCACGGCAAGAAATATCACCATTAAAAACGGCGGCGTTCTGGAAGTAAATGGAACAAACACAATCAATGCTGCAGATGTAACAGTAGAAGACGGAGGAAACCTCATTATTAAAGATTCAGGAGTTCTGAATCAGACAGGATCATTTAAAGTGCTTAAAAATTCAACAAGCGTGCAGAACAAATACGTCTTCTGGTCTTCACCGGTTGCTAACCAAAACCTGTTTACGGCGTATTCCAACGGCTCTTCATCTACAGCTCCACTTTATGTGATGACTTATGATCCGGCAACGAATTTGTACCCAATGGTTGCGAATGACAATGCTAACTTCACAAATAATGCAGGAAAAGGCTATTCGGTAAAAGTTCCGGCTGCTAATGCAAGTCTGGTTTTTGGAGGAGCGTCTCAAGTTCCTAACAACGGAACGATCAACGTCGCATTGAGTAATGCTGGAAGTGGGTATAATTTAATTGGTAATCCTTATCCTTCAAATATCAGTCTAACAGACTTCTATACCACTAACAATTCATCCATTGAACCGACATTATGGTTCTGGGATAACACAACAGGAAATGTTACGACCCAGACCGGTAATACCTCTATAAATGTAGGTTTTGCTACCTTTAATGTGCAATCCGGAACCTGGACAGAAGCTCCAAATACACAGTCTTATGCTTCTGCATCGCTTAATTCTTTAGGCAGTTTTGCTAAAATTGGTCAAGGTTTTATTGTAAAATCCATCAATGCAGGATCTGCAACATTTACGAATGCCATGCGTGCATCAGCGGCGGCAGTTACAATGAATAAAAATGTAAATACGGCAGAAGGTAAATATTGGATTAAGCTTACAACATCTTACGGAAACACTTTTACTCAGGCAGTCACTTACAATCAAGGTGCTTCTGACGCTTACGATGGGTATGATTCAAAAGCAATGGGAATGGGCTCTGACGCGTTCTATAGTTTAGCCGGAGCTGAAAAATTGGTCATTCAGGGTAGGGCACCTTTCCAGATTACTGATGTTGTGCCGTTGGGCAACAAGCATTTTGAAAACGGAGATTTTACAATTTCCCTTTCTCATAAAGAAGGATTGTTTACAAACGGTCAACCCATTTATCTGCACGATAAGCAAAATGGAACCTATACCAATCTACAATCAGGAAATTATACTTTTGCAGCAAACGCAGGAGACTTTACAAACAGATTTGAAATCGTATATAAATTAAATGTTTTATCTACAAACGAGACGGAAAAGGTAACTTTTGAAGTGTACAGAGATGGTGAAGATTTCGTAGTCAGAAATGATAATACTATTCAATCGGTTGAAGTCTTTGATGCCGCCGGAAGAAAAATTCAGCAGATCTCACCTAATTCAAAATCAGTACAGGTAAAAATTCAGACAAATGGGGTGTATATTCTGAAAGCTGTTTCTGAAGGAAAACAATTTACTCAAAAAATAATTAAATAAAAATGAAAAAGATAATAATAGCACTTTCACTGGCAGTTTCTGGTTTCTCGCTGGCTCAATCTGATAACCCATATGTTTATGATCAAGATCAAACGTCTGCAATGCAGGAAAGAGATACTCCTGCAGGACCGGGAGATCCTGGTGCCGCTCCAATAGATGAGTATCTTCCTTTTCTTTTTATGGTGGCAGTTGTTCTGGTATTTACCGCTTCAAATAAGGCAAAGTCAATCGAAAAAAATTAAATTTCATGTGATATTATATTCCCGAAGTATTTGCTTCGGGAATTTTTTATAATACTTTAAATAGTCTATACAGAGTCATTTTTCGACTCTATATAGAAATATAATGCCTCTGTTTGTACAGATTTATTTTAGTTGTTTTTAGATTAATCTCTTGATAATGATCGGGATGTATTTTTAGAATAACATAACTTTAATATTTAATTTTTTTATAGTAATAATATTATTAGATTTGTACAATTAAATTAAACACCAAAAATGCGGGATGAAAAAGCTAAATGATGCTTTTAATGCTCTTTACAAGGGAGATAATATTGTTAAGCTCACTGAACTTAGATATATACCCAGATGGTCTGTCATTCTTATTGATATCTCAATAGTAGTGCTTTCCATATTTTTTTCTCACTTTTTTCTTGAAAAGCTTCATGTAAGAATTAATTTCCCCCAATATATTTTACAACAAAAAATCTTATTGATAGGAATTAATATCTTGTTTATGTTTGTTTTTAAAACATATGCAGGAATCATAAGGCATTCTACCTTTTTTGATTTTTTCAAAATTATTTTATCTTCAGGAAGCACATTAATAACTTTACTTGCAGTCAATTTTATAATTGAAAGCTGGCTGGGGAAATCTTTGTTTTTATATCCATATCTGTTTTTATATTTTTTTATCTCGGTAACGGTGATGTTCTTTTTCAGGATGTTTACCAAACAGTTCTTTAATGTCCTGATCGATTTCAAAGGTTCCGCATCCAAAATGAGAGTTGCAGTAGTAGGTGTTGGAGATGCCTCTGTATCTTTAGCAAGAGCTATTTTACATAATCCCAATTATCCTTATCGCCTCGAAGGTTTTCTTACACGACGATCAGATTCTCATAAAGCATTGTTACTGGGGCATAAAATCTATAATATTGACAGATTTTGTGGAAATAAACCTATAATTAATCAATTTGACGCTGTTTTAATTATTAAAGAGATAATGACAAAACAAGAGCTTGAAGAATGGATGACCTGCGCACTGGATAATGGACTGAAAGTTCTGAAAGCCCCTACTTTGAGCAAGATGCGTGATTCTGATTTGGTGGGTGGGATTCGTCAGTTACAGATCGAGGATCTTTTAAACCGCAGACCTATAAAAATTGAAAATGAAGAAGTAAGAAAAAGACATTTTGAAAAGAATGTACTGGTAACAGGCGGTGCAGGTTCGATTGGTAGTGAAATTGTAAGGCAGGTTGCTCAATTTAATCCTTCTTTAATTGTAGTCTTAGATCAGGCAGAATCTCCTTTGTATGAATTGGAACTGGAATTATTGGAAAAATTTCCGCAACAGGAGTTTAAGTTTGTGTTGGCGGATATTTCAAACAGCTACAGATTAGAAAAGATATTTGAAGTATATCAGTTTTCAATGGTGTATCATGCTGCAGCTTATAAGCATGTGCCTTTAATTGAAGAAAACCCGCATGAAGCAATTTTCGTTAATGTCTTAGGCACAAAGAACTTGGCTGTTCTTTCTAAAAAATATAAAGTAAACCGTTTTGTGATGGTTTCTACGGATAAGGCAGTAAACCCAACCAATGTCATGGGTGCTTCGAAAAGAACTGCAGAACTTTTTGTACAATCTCTACAAAATTCTGAAGGTAACGTTACAAAATTTATTACCACCCGTTTTGGTAATGTTTTGGGATCAAATGGCTCTGTCATTCCACATTTCAGAAAACAGATTGAAAAAGGAGGCCCGGTAACCATTACCCATCCTGATATTATCCGGTATTTTATGACGATTTCTGAAGCGTGTGAACTGGTACTTCAAGCGGGAACAATGGGGGGAGGTGGAGAAATCTATGTTTTTGATATGGGAGAACCTGTGAAAATTTTAGATTTGGCGAGAAGAATGATTAAACTTTCCGGATATACACCGGATGAAGACATTAAGATCAAGTTTATCGGCCTAAGACCTGGCGAAAAGCTTTATGAAGAATTGTTAAGCAACAATGCAACTACAATTCCCACCCATCACGAGAAAATTATGATTTCAAAGGATCCATGTGTTGTATTTGAGGAAATAGATCTTTTATGCAAAGAAATTATTACATCAGCAGTTAAAAGAGATAAAATACAGGTGGTGACCCTTTTAAAGGTTATTGTTCCTGAATTTATAAGCAATAATTCTCAATTTGAAGCTTTAGATAAAAAAAGTGATTCTTTAGAACAGAAAGAATTACTATTGGGAGAACCGGATGCTACTTTATAACTATAGATTTTAATATAATCAAAAACAAATTTTATTTAGAAAATAATAATCCTATTTTTGTGAAAAAAAATATCACACATGAATTTTAAGAAATATCTTATATGTGGCACCTTAGGTTTGGTAGTGTTCTCTTGTGCGCCTCGACAGGAAATTAATTACATGAAAGATATCGAGAATGTTGTTCTTGATAATTCAATTAAAAACAGCAGAAGTACTTTTCAGCCGGGAGACCAATTGATTATAACGGTTACCGCAAAGGACATGGATGTGGTTAAACCTTTCAATCAGTCATATTCATCGAGTACAACAGTAACCCAATATTCACAACCAAATTCAAATAGTCTGCCTCAGCAGCTTCCTGTTTCTGGGTCTACTTATATTGTAGATACTGATGGAAATATTACTTTTCCGCAAATCGGAACGGTAAGTACTAAGGGTGAGAATGTAGAGACCCTGCGTTCAAAGTTGGTTGATCTTATTTCTGCTTATGTAAAAAATCCCGTTGTAGATTTAAAACTGATTAACTTTAAAATTTCTGTATTGGGCGAAGTAAATAAACCTGGTCAGTATGTGATTCCTGATGGAGGTACCACTTTATTGGGAGCATTGGGATTGGCGGGAGATTTAACTCCATTTGGAATTAGAACAAATGTGTTAGTTGTTAGAAATATTGACGGACAAATTACAAAAGAAAGAGTAGATTTAACAAGTGCTCAGTTCATCAATTCTCCTTATTATTATTTGAAACAGAATGATGTCATTTACGTTCAGCCGAATGCCAACAGGGAGAAATCAGCAAGAGTGGATCCTAATACAGGATTGTATATTTCTGTGGCATCAGTAATTGCTTCATTAGTAATTGGAGTTCTAGCGTTGACAAAAAATTAATATTTAACTATTTACACCAAATCGATAGTGGATTACAGCAATAATCAAAATGAGTTTCAGGAAGAAAATCTTAACATTAGAGAAATAATTAAGCCTTATATATACCGTTGGTACTGGTTTGTAATTGGTATAGTCGCTGCGATTATCATTGCGTGGTTTTTTTTGAGATATAGTATACCCATTTACAGTACCGAATCTACTTTATTAATTAAAGAAGTTAAAAAATCAACATCCGGTCAGCCGGAGATGTCCGTTATTTCAGAGCTTGGCGGAATCGGTGGTATGGGAACAAATTCGGTTGATAATGAAATAGAGATATTAAAGTCGAAAAAGCTGATGCTTTCTGTTGTTCGTGAGTTATCATTAGAAACCAATGTCTATTCCAAAGGAAAGATAAGAGAAACTGAAATTTACAAAGATGGCACGCCTTTTCTTATCAGAATTATTAATGAAAAAAATAAAACCATTTATCCTTCAAAAGAGGTAACTGCAAAGATTGTCGGCAATACTGTTGTTCTTGAATCTGAAAGTTTTAAGCATCCGATTAAGGCTCCTTTTAATAAAGCTGTATCACTACCGTTTGGTGTTGTCTTATTTCAAAGAAATCCGATTTATAAGGTATCAAAACCGGAAGATATTTTCAGGCTTCAGTTTATGTCTGCTATGGATAGGACGAGATATTATCTATCCAAATTAAATGTAAGTCTGGTACAGAAAGAAGCTACTGTATTAAAAATCGCCATTACAGATCCTGTTTCAGAAAAATCTGAAGATATTCTCAATCGCTTGGCTGTAAACTATAACAGGGAAGCCAATCTGGATAAGAATTCAGAGGCTCAAAAGACTGCGAACTTTATTGACGAAAGAATTAGGCTGATCAGTAAGGAGTTGGGAGATGTCGAATCCCAGAAGCAAAGCTTTAAAGTACAAAATAATATTGCAGATATTCAGACAGAAGCAGAACTTTCTTTGCAAACTGCTGTATCAGGAAGAGAAAAACAGATAGAAAATGAATCGCAGCTTGAATTGGTTAACAGTTTGTTAAACTCAATCAACAAGCAGGGAAACTACCAGGTTTTACCTTTAAATGTCGGGCTTTCAGATACTGATACTTCATCCGATATCGGAAGTTATAATCAGCTGATCATCGAAAGGAACCGTTTGCTGGAAAATTCAACAACTGCAAACCCACTTGTTCAGAACATCACTTCGCAAATAAGCAGTATGAGAAGCTCCATTATTCAGAGTTTACAAAAAAGCAGATCTGCTCTTCAAATTGCACGTAACAATATTGTAAATGAACAAAACCGTTTATCAGGAAGAATTTCGAAGATTCCCGTTCAGGAAAAATTATTCAGAAGTATTGAGAGACAACAGAATATAAAAGAGCAGCTTTATTTATTGTTATTGCAAAAAAGAGAAGAAGCAGCGATATCATTAGCAATTGCCGCTCCTAAAGCCAGGATTGTAGATGATGCTTTGACAAATCCGTCTCCGGTTTCTCCTAAACGAATGATGATTTACTTAGCATCATTAATTATAGGTTTGTTAGTTCCCTTCGGGATTATTTATCTGATAGAATTATTTAATAATAAGATTAAATCTAAAAATGATCTTGAAAAATTGGTAAAGGGGGCTACCATTATTGGTGAATTACCTTCTTTGCAGAAAGGAGAGCAGGAAATCGTGCAGGTTAACGATTTATCGCCTTTGGCGGAAGCATTCAGGATACTTATCACCAATGTTAATTTTATGCTTCCAAAGGGCAAAAAAGGTAATGTGGTTTTCGTGACCTCAACTGTAAAAGGTGAAGGGAAAACATTTACCTCAGTAAACTTAGCATTAACTCTTGCAACTCCACGAAAAAAAGTTATCATCATCGGTTCTGATATACGAAATCCACAATTGCAAAGATATAATGAAAGCAGAAGGGGGCTTATCGGTTTATCTGAATTCATGTATGATAACGAAATGAAAGTTGGTGAAATTATTCATCCTACCTCATTTAATCCGCATTGCGATGTGATTTACTCGGGGGCTATTACTCC
Source organism: Chryseobacterium sp. SORGH_AS_0447 (assembly GCF_030818695.1). Taxonomy (NCBI): domain Bacteria; kingdom Pseudomonadati; phylum Bacteroidota; class Flavobacteriia; order Flavobacteriales; family Weeksellaceae; genus Chryseobacterium; species Chryseobacterium sp. SORGH_AS_0447. Next base: position 1,443,465 of record NZ_JAUTAR010000001.1, read on the forward strand.
AAACCCTACAGAATTATTATCAAATGGAAGGTATCATGAGCTTATAGAAAGTTTAAAAGCCGATTATGATTATATTCTTCTAGATACAGCACCTTTAATGTTGGTTACAGATTCCTTTCTTATTGCAGATACTGCAGATGTAACTGTTTATGTGACCCGTTCCGGCTATACTGAAAAAGAATTGGTTTCTTTTATCAATAAGCAAATCAAAGATAAAAAAATTAAGAATGTAGGCTTAGTACTTAACGATGTAGATAAGATGCATAGTGGCTATGGCTATGGCTATAAATATGGTTATGGATATTCAGCTGATGCTAATCAATCGTTCTGGAAAAAACTATTCAGAAAATAAATTTTAAGTATTTTAATTTCTGCTTAAATCATAGGTGAAAAAAAATAATGGATAGAAAATATAAAATTGCAGTTATTGGCTTGGGTTATGTGGGGTTACCATTAGCCCGACTTTTTGCAACTCAATATTCGGTTGTGGGCTTCGATATCAATCAAAAAAGAATTGAAGACCTTCAGAAAGGTATTGATACGACTTTTGAGGTAGAAGACAAAGTACTACAATCTGTTCTATTAGAGAGTAATCCGTTTTTAACAGAAAGCAACAATGGGTTATTTTGTTCAGCGTCTATACATGATATTCAAGATGCCGATATTTATATTATAACGGTTCCAACACCTGTAGATAAACATAACCGACCGGATCTGACTCCTCTTTACAAATCAAGTGAAACGGTGGGGCATGTATTATCCGAGGGAGATATCGTTATTTACGAGTCAACAGTTTATCCGGGGGTTACCGAAGAGGAATGTGTTCCTGTATTGGAAAGAATATCAGGGTTAACATTTAATGAAGATTTTTTCGTAGGCTATTCACCTGAAAGAATTAATCCGGGAGATAAAGAACATACGGTTGATAAAATATTGAAGGTCACTTCCGGTTCTACCCCTGAAATAGGAAAAGTGGTAGACAATTTATATAGATCTGTGATCACGGCTGGAACTCATTTGGCACCCACCATAAAAGTTGCCGAAGCATCGAAGGTGATTGAAAATTCTCAAAGGGATCTGAATATCGCTTTTATGAATGAGCTTGCCAAAATTTTTTCTCTGATGGATATCGATACCCACGATGTATTGGAAGCAGCCGCTACAAAATGGAATTTCCTGAAGTTTAAGCCTGGTTTAGTAGGTGGCCACTGTATTGGTGTTGATCCTTTCTATTTAGCTCAGAAAGCACAGGAAATTGGCTATTATTCCGAATTGATTTTAGCAGCCCGGAGATTAAATGATTCAATGGGAGCTTTTGTAGCATCGCAGGTGGTTAAATTAATGATCAAGAATGATATTAGAATTAAAGGGTCGAGAATTCTGAATTTAGGAATTACGTTCAAAGAGAACTGTCCGGATATCAGAAACTCGAAAGCGATTGATGTGATTACGAATTTAGAAGAATATGGCGCCGAAGTGATAACTTTTGATCCATGGGCAAATTGCCAGGAAGTGGCCGATGAATATGGAATTAACTGTTATTCTGAAATATCACTAAATGATCTGGAAGAGGATGAAAAATATGATGCGGTCATTCTGACCGTTGCTCATGACCAGTTTCTTAATCTTAATTTAGATCAGTTAATGAAAGAAAAAGGCGTGAGTTATGATGTCAAAGGAGTTCTTTCAAAGGAGAGTATTGATAAGAGATTATAATTAAAATGTATTAACAATAATTCCTGTGGAAATTGTAGCAGATCTGCAGGGTACACATAAACAAAAAATGTTGGAACACGATATAAGACCCTGGGGAGAATACTGGGTTTTAGAAGATGCTGAAACGCATAAAGTAAAGAGAATTCTGGTTAATCCGGGAGGAAGGCTTTCCTTACAATATCATCATCACAGGGCTGAAGTCTGGACTATGGTATCAGGAATAGGAACGATCACCATAAATGATGAAATTAAAAATTATAAAGCGAGAGAGGTTGCACAGATCCCTTTAGTAACGCATCACCGTATGGATAACAAAACTAAGGATCCGGTTATTTTTATAGAAGTACAATACGGAACTTACTTCGGTGAGGACGATATTGTAAGAGTGGAAGATGATTACAACAGAGTATGAAAATATACAACGTCATTTTATCGGGAGGGGTAGGAAGCCGTCTTTGGCCTCTTTCCCGTAAGCAACACCCGAAACAGTTTCTGAAATTATTTTCAGGTAAAGCTTTATTTGAATTAACGGCGGAACGCAATCAGAAGGTGGTGGATCAAATCATGGTAGTAGGTAATACGGATCATATCGAATGGAGCAAGCAACTGTTAAATGAGATTTCCATCCCTAAAACTTTCATCACCGAAACGGCTGCCCGGAATACAGCGGCGGCAATTGCTTTTGCAGCATTGGCGGTTGAACCGGACGATATATTGATTATCACACCGTCTGATCACCTGATTCAAAATCAGGATGCTTATGAAAAAGCTATAAGAGAAGCAGTTGAATTAGCTAAGAAAGATTTTCTGGTCACTTTCGGAATTGTGCCTTCAAAACCGGAAACCGGCTACGGTTATATTGAATATGAAAGTAAGGATGTCCTTTCGTTCAGGGAAAAGCCCAATACGGAAACGGCTCAGGAATTTTTAGAAAGAGGTACTTTTCTCTGGAATTCAGGGATGTTCTGTTTTAAAGCAGGTGTACTTTTAGACGAGCTAAAAAATTATCAGTCTGAAGTATTTGAAAAATGTCATGACGCATGGCAGACCTCGCAAAATAGGTGTTTAAATCTTGAAGCTTCCCTTCAGATTCCTTCTATAAGTATTGATTATGCGGTGATGGAAAGATCAAAAAGAATAAAAGTAGTCCCTGCCCATTTCAGATGGAATGATCTGGGATCTTTCGAGTCTTTATACGATTACTTACGTTCTACCGGCCATCCTGTAGATGAAAATGGAAATATGGTGATCGGAACGGAAATATTTACCGCTTTTGTAGGATTGAAAGACTCTATTTTGGTTCATACTCCGGATGCCTTATTGATCCTTCATAAAGAGAAATCACAGGATGTAAAGAAAGTGTATAACCAGCTTGAAAAATATAAGTCTACCTTAAGATAATTAAATCGAAAAAAAATGATTTCAAAAGAATCCAAAATATATATTGCAGGACATCGAGGTATGGTAGGATCTGCAATCTGGAGACAGTTAACGGAGAAAGGATATACTCATTTGATTGGCTTAACCAGTCGTGAACTAGACCTTAAAGATCAAAAAGCAGTAGCCAAGTTTTTTGAAACTGAAAAACCGGATGTGGTGATTGATGCAGCAGCAAAAGTTGGTGGAATATTGGCTAATAACTCTTATCCTTATCAGTTTTTGATGGAAAATATGCAGATTCAGAATAACCTGATTGATTCTTCACTGAAAAATGATATTGAAAAATTTATTTTTTTGGGTTCATCCTGTATCTATCCTAAATTGGCACCGCAACCGTTAAAAGAAGAATATTTGCTTACAGATTCTCTGGAACCCACCAACGAATGGTACGCCGTAGCTAAAATTACAGGAATCAAAGCAGTTGAATCCATCAGGAAACAGTTTGACAAAGACTATGTTTCCCTGATGCCTACCAACCTGTATGGCACGCATGATAATTTCGATTTGAATACCTCACATGTGTTACCTGCTATGATCAGAAAATTTCATGAAGCGAAGGAAAACGATCATGCACCTGTAACATTGTGGGGATCAGGAACGCCTATGAGAGAATTTCTGTTTGTCGACGATATGGCCGGTTCTGTTATCTTTGCTTTAGAAAATAAACTTCCGGAACATTTATATAATGTAGGAACAGGAGTTGATTTAACAATTAAAGATTTAGCAGAACTTATTCAAAAAGTTACCGGGCATACAGGGGAAATTCTGTGGGATTCAGAAAAACCTGATGGTACTCCGAGAAAATTAATGGATGTATCAAAAATGCACGAATTAGGTTGGAAACATAAAGTAGAACTTGAAGATGGAATTACAAAAACGTATCATTGGTTCTTAGACAATATCAACAGCTTTAAGCAGGTAAAAATGTCTTGATACATTTGGTATCAAACATCGCCCCATCAATCATCAATTATAAAAGATACATCACGAAGATGAAGACAGCATTAATCACAGGAGTTACCGGACAGGACGGTTCATATTTGTCAGAATTATTATTAGAAAAAGGATATAAAGTTCATGGTATTAAAAGAAGAGCATCTTCGTTCAATACACAGAGAATCGACCATTTATACCAGGATCAGCATGAGCAGAATGTAAACTTTACTTTGCATTATGGGGATTTGACGGATTCTATGAACGTCATCAGAATCATTCAGGAAGTACAACCGGATGAAATTTATAATCTGGGAGCAATGTCCCATGTAAAGGTATCGTTTGATTCACCGGAATATGTTGCCAATGTTGATGGTATCGGTACTTTAAGAATTCTTGAAGCTGTTCGTATTTTAGGATTGGAAAAAAAGACCAGGATTTATCAGGCTTCTACCTCTGAACTCTATGGCGGCCTACCGGAAAATAAAAATGAAAAAGGTTTTTATGATGAAAATTCTCCTTTTTATCCACGTTCACCATATGGTGCTGCAAAAATTTATGGTTTCTGGATTACCAAAAACTACCGTGAGGCTTACGGAATGTTTGCCTGCAACGGTATTCTGTTCAACCACGAATCGCCGAGAAGAGGGGAAACATTCGTAACCCGTAAAATCACCATGGCTACAGCAGCTATTGCCAAAGGAAAGCAGGAATGTCTGTACTTAGGAAATCTGAATGCATTGCGTGACTGGGGACATGCCAAAGACTATGTAGAAGCTATGTGGAGAATCCTTCAGCAGGACAAACCTGAAGATTTCGTCATCGCTATGGGAGAAACTACTTCGGTAAGAGATTTTGTAAGAATGGCATTTTCTGAAATAGGTGTTGAACTGGCTTTTGAAGGAGAGAATGAATCTGAAGTGGCTAAAGTAGTATCATGCAGCAATCCTTTATATCAGTTGGAACTTGGCAAAACTGTAGTTTCCGTAGACCCTGAATATTACAGACCTACAGAAGTAGATCTTTTGATTGGTGATCCTACAAAGTCTAAAACACAGTTGGGCTGGGTGCCTCAATATGACTTGGCTGGGTTGGTGAGAGAGATGGTGGAGAGTGATTTGAAATTGTATTAGAAAAAAGATAGAATCTTCTTAAGATTTCGTACAAAATATGAATAGATGTTTTTAAGTATGCTTATAAATTTCTTTTTAAAATTTTTAACCTCTATTTTTTGTGTAAAAGTATTAAACGTAAGTAAATAATTTTAAGTGTCATTAAAAGAACAAGCCATTAAGGGAGCTATTTGGACTTACATCCAACAATTTGGCACACAAATAGTAAATTTTGTCGTTTCAATCTTTTTAGCTCGTATGTTGATACCAGAGGAATTTGGTCTGATAGGTATGATTGCTATTTTTATGGGTATAGGAAATACACTGTTCGATGGAGGTATGACGAGCTCTCTGATTCGTAGTGATAACTTAGAAAACTCTGATTACTCAACTGTATTTATTTTTAACTTAGTAGTAAGCATAGGTGTATACTGTATAGTATTTTTTTCAGCACCTTTGATTGCAGAATTTTATAAACAACCATCTTTAACAAAAATTACACGTTTTTATTGTTTATCTTTTATATTTTCTTCATTTGGTTCTGTACAAAATACAATGTTAACAAAAACGATGAATTTTAAAAAACAAGCATTATTAAGTGTGCCAGCAATTGTATTAGGGAGTACCGTAGCATTAGTGATGGCTAAGCAAGGCTATGGTGTTTGGAGTTTAGTTGGTTTAACATTAGTAAACACTTTTGTATTAAGTTGCTTTTTATGGATTACATCATCTTGGAAACCAACCCTAGTATTTTCCTTAGTTAAGTTTAAAAAACACTTTAAGTACGGTTATAAACTAACTTTGTCGGGAATCTTGGATATTGTGTTTACAAATATATATCAAATTGTGATTGGTCGTTTTTTTACACCTACTACCGTTGGATATTATACAAGAGCTAATCAATTAATGATGATGCCTATTGGTAATATTTCGACTGCTTTAAATAAAGTTGCATTTCCCATATTTGCTCAGTTACAGAATGATGAAATGAGATTGCGAGATGCTTATAAAAGAATCATGCTATTAGTTCTATATATAATTAATCCAATAACTGTATTAATGCTTGTTTTGGCTGAACCAATAACAGTTTTACTATTTACCAAAAAATGGTTGCCGATGGTTCCAATATTTCAAGTAATTTGTTTATCGGGTTTATTGTATCCATTACATCTGTATAATTTGTTAATTTTACAGGTAAAAGGAAGAAGTGATTTGTTTTTAAGACTTGAAATTATTAAAAAAGTATTGTTAACCATTATTATTATTATAAGTTTCTATTACGGATTATATGGTCTGCTGTGGGGACAACTATTTTTTTCTATAATTGCTTTGTTTATCAATACATATTTTGCAGGTAAAATGATTGGGTATAGTACACAAAACCAATTATTGGATATGTTACCTTTATATATATTGATTACGTTTGTGGGGTCTACTATTTATCTAATAGATACTTATATTTTTAATAATTTTACAGATATTATACGTCTTGCATTAAGTTTAGTTAGTGGTCTCACTTTATATGTAGGACTGTCATATCTATTTAAAGTATCTTGTTTATCAGAATTAAAAAATATTGTTTTAAGAAAATGATTCCAGTAACAAAACCTTTTTTACCTCCTATGGAGGAATATACCAAACTTTTAGAAGGAGTTTGGAAACGCCAGTGGTTAACAAACATGGGACCGTTAGCTAGTGATTTAGAAATAAGATTAAAAGAATATCTAAATATCAATCATTTAATCTTTGTTACAAATGGGACAATTGCATTACAAATGGCAATAAAGGCGTTAGATTTAACCGGTGAAATAATTACGACACCATTTTCATTTGTTGCTACAACAAGTACTATAGTTTGGGAAGGATGTACTCCAGTATTTGTAGATATTGATAAAGATTCTTTATGTATTGATCCAACAAAAATTGAAGAGGCTATTACAGACAAAACGCAAGCTATTTTAGCAACCCATGTATATGGAAATCCATGTGATGTAGATGCTATTGATAAGATTGCTAAAAAATATAACTTAAAAGTAATTTATGATGGGGCGCATGCTTTTGGAGTGAAAATTAATGGAAAGTCAGTTTTTGAATTTGGTGATATTACAACTTGCTCCTTACATGCAACCAAATTATTTCATACTGTTGAAGGAGGCTTCGCTACAACAAATGATCCTGAACTATTAAAAAAAATGGCATCTATAAGAAATTTTGGAATATCAGGTCCAGAATCATTTGATAATTTGGGGATTAATGGTAAAAATTCTGAATTTCATGCTGCTATGGGGTTAGTAAATTTAAGACATATTGATTATATCTTAGAGAGAAGAAAAGATTTAGCTACTTATTACGACAAGAAATTAATAAACGTCAAAGCTGTAAAGCCTAAATGGAATAATTCTGCTACTGAAAACTACCCTTATTATGTCATACTTTTGGAGAGTGAAGAATTACTACTGAAAATAAAAAAGGGTTTAGATGATAACGAGATATTCACAAGACGTTATTTTTATCCATCTTTAGCAAATACGTTACCATACTTAAAAACTGTAGATTTGCAAGTGACAGATTCTATTGCTAAAAGAGCTTTATGCTTACCATTCTATGTTGATTTAACTGAAGAAGAAATAGATTTAATAGCTCGTTTAATCTTAAGATATCAAAATAATTAAATATGAAAAAAATTGCTATCATGCAACCTTATTTTGTTCCGTATATAGGTTATTTTCAGATGATTAAGGCTGTGGATGTGTTTGTTTTTTATGACGATGTAAATTTCATGAAAAGTGGTTGGGTTAATAGAAATAGAGTCTTGGTAAATAATGAGGCAAAATATTTGACAGTGCCTTTAATTGGTTCAAGTTCTAACAAATTGATTAACGATATTGAGGTTCGAAAAGATTCAAAAGAATTTTTGAATTTACATAAAATCTTGTATCAAAACTATTCAAAAGCTCCGTATTTCGAAAATGTTTTGCCAATTATTAATTTAATTTTACAAGATAATCCTGAGACTATTTCACAATTAGCTATTAAAAGCATAATATCCATTTGTGAATATTTAAAAATTAAGACTCAATTCAAAGTTTCTTCAGTAGATTTTATAAATTCCAAAGGATTAAAAAGAACAGAAAGATTACTAGATATCTGTGAAAAATCACAAGCAGATCAGTACATTAATGCTATAGGTGGTGTTGAATTATATGATAAGAAAGATTTTTCAGACAGAAAAATTACTTTGAGTTTTATCAAATCTCAATCTATTACTTACAAGCAGTTTAGTAATGACTTTATACCTTGGCTTTCTATTATTGATGTCTTAGTTTTTAATAGTATTGAAGAAATTAATGTAATGGTTGATCAATATGAATTAATTTAAATGGGACAAGAAATAGGAGGATATTTTGAATTACAAGTAGATTCTAAAAATAATTATTTATATCCAAATTTATTTCACTTAAATTCTGGTAGAAATTGTCTTGAGTATATCTTGACAAAAAGAATGTATTCAAAAGTTTATTTGCCATATTTTACGTGTGATGCTATTCTTCAACCTATTTTAAAACTGGGTTTAGAATATGAATTTTTTGATGTAAATGATAAATTAGAGGCTATTTTTGATTATTCGAGATTACAATTAAATGAAGTGGTTATTTTAACAAATTATTTTGGTTTAAAAGATAAATATATTCAATCCATTTGTGAAAAAATCAAGAATGTTATAGTCGACAATGCACAAGCGTTATTTGCCAAACCAATTGATGGTATTGATACATTTTATTCGCCGAGAAAGTTCGTTGGTGTTGCTGATGGAGGAATATTGAGCACTGAATTGGATTTGAACGATAATTTTGAACAATCAACAAGTTATAACAGAATGTTTCATCTTCTAAAAAGAATTGATCTAAGCGCTCAGGAAGCATATATTGATTTTCAGAGGGCAGAAAAAATTGTTGGAACTGAAACAATAATGAAAATGTCTAATCTTACTAAAAGAATTTTATACAATATTGATTATAAATCGATAGAGATACGAAGAATTGAAAACTTTAATTTTTTACATAAACATTTGAAAAGTTCTAATCAATTAGAACTAATCAATTGCAGTGAAGAAGTTCCATTAATATATCCATATAAAGTTAAAGAAAGTGTAATAATAAGAGATATTTTGTTAAAAAATAAAATTTTCTGTGCGAAATATTGGCCAAATGTTTTAGAGTGGTGTAACGATAGCCAAAATTCGTATTTTTTAACTGATGGGATTCTAGCATTACCAATTGATCAAAGGTATAATATTGAAAACATGTTGAAAATCTTAAAGATAATTACAAAGTGGATATAATTTCTATTAGAGCTCTAAAAGAGAGTGATGCTTTGACTTCCTACAAATGGAGAAATGATCCTGAAATTTGGAAGTATACAGGATCAAAACCTAATTCTATTATAACAGAAGATATTGAGTTAAGTTGGATTAGAAAAGTACTAATTGATGAGACGAGTAGACGATTTGCAATTTTATATAATAATAAATATGTTGGGAATGTACAGTTAACAGATATAAATTCTATAGATGCAGAATTTCATATATTTATAGGAGAAAAAGAAAATTGGGGGAAAGGTATTTCTAACGAGGCTACTAAGCAAATTCTTTTTTATGCAAAAGAAGAATTAAAGTTATCGCGAGTTTATCTAAAAGTTAATAAGAATAATTTAGGTGCTGTAAAATCCTATGAAAGAAATGGATTTTATCTTGTTCGGAATGAATTAGATACCCTTTTTATGGAAAAGGAATTATAATATATTGTCACTCAGTCAGTTTATGTAGTTTAATCTTAAGTGTGTATTTGAAAAGTTAAATTGCTAATATTTTTCTCTTAAATACTTTAAACCTTAATTATTAATACAGATTTTTTAAAAAGTAAAAAAAATGATTTATCATATATTACCAGCTCATACATATCATATTACCCCTCAAGTGATTACCAGCATCATAAAAAAAACGCCTAATAATCATTTTTTTATTATATTAGGATCATCTGGAAGTAATATTAATTGGACAATATACGATGATTTATTTAATGAATTAAATTATACGCAGAAGGCTTTTTTCAATACGTCTGAAAGTTTTTTTAAGAATAACTTAATTAAAAAATCTGCATTTGTTGTAATCCACAGTGATTCTTATAACTGGAAAATTTTTTTCCACAGAAATAATTTTGAAAACGTTCATTGGATATGTTGGGGAAGTGGAGTAGACTTGAGGATAAATTTGAAATCCTTGATAAGTTATTCATTTAAGATTTTATTGTATAGTAGATTAAAAAGTATTATTACACTTTCGATAAAAGATAAAGAGAAATTGCAAAAAAAATTTTTTGTAAAAAATGTTCACAATATTCCATACTTTGAAAGTGTCAATGATATATTCAATTTTACTGAAGAAAATCTTAGATTAGAATATAGGGATAATGTATCTGTTTTTATAGGGAATAATTCTTCAGCAATATCTACATATCTACCTTTATTGCATACACTAAAAATTTTTAGGGAGGGCATTCTAATAACAGCAATGTTAAATTATGATTTAGTAAAAAATGATACATATTTTAATTTATTAAAAGCTGGTTCAAATATTTATGGTTCAAATTTTAATACCGATGAAAAACTTTATCCTTTAAAGGATTTTCCATCATATATAGACAAATGTGATATTTATATATGTTCGGTTGAAGAGCAGACCGGACTTGGCGCTATCTACGCAGCATTGAAGCTTGGGAAAAAAATTTTTTTAAATGGAAATAATTTTGATTATATAACTTCTCTTGGTTGTAAAGTTTATCATGTTAATGAGTTACAATCATTAGATATAGATAGCTTTAAAGCGCCATTGAAATTAGAAGAACAATCAAATAACTTTAAAATCATTATGAATGTATTAAGTGATGATAAATTAATAGAAAAATGGAATTCATTCTATAAACAATATGATTAAATAGTTTTATAGTTGATTAAATCGTGTAGTAATATGAAGTATTTTTATTTTTTTTCATCATTGTTTTTCGCATTAATTCCTATTAGCCAAAATATTAGAGGTTTTCATCTAGGAGTTGATATTTCTTACTGTATTATTGTTTGCTGGAGTTTGTTAGCGATATTTTTTAGTGATAGACCTTCTTTTAGCATGTACAAAATCTACTACACATTTGTTTTATTCTTTTTTGGTATAGCACCCTACATACAATATTCAAATGCGGTAAAAATGTGGGGCGGCTTGGTAACTTTTAGGAGTGAAGACTATTTTTTTACAAACGTTGTCATTTTATTTATTATGACACTTTTCGAATTTTTTTATAAGGGTTTATCAAAAACCAAACAAAAGTTGATAAAAGGTCATGCAAATTTACCTGAGTTTAAAAGTTATCAAATTAAGTTGAAAACCAAATTATTATTACTAATATTTTCGGTAGCTTCATTCGCTTTTACTTTGATACTATTTAATGGAAACATTGCTGCAATGTTTTACAGAGGAGGTATGTTAGATGAACAGATAGAATTCAACCCATTAAGTCAAATAGTATTCAATATCTGTAGACCATTCTCACTTATTGTTTTTATGGTATACTATAACAATGTAAAAAGACTTGACATTTTTTCGATTATTTTTTTGGCAATAGGTCTGCTTGCTAATTTTCCAACAGGTTTTGCTAGATACAATGCTGCTGCACTTTACATACCTTTCACACTAGTTGTTTTTCCCTTTTTTAGGAAAGGAGCACGTTTCAACATATTGATGATATTTGGATTGCTAATTGTTTTTCCATTTTTAGATAACTTCCGATATGCGATTGATGAAGATTTTGGTGGTTTTAATTTAAGTTATGCTATGTTCGAAGAAGGGCATTTTGATACATACTCAAGCCTTATGCGAGTGATGAAGTTTGATATAATAACTTATGGTCGTCAATTACTAGGCGTTATTTTCGTGTGGGTTCCAAGATCTTTGTGGTCAAATAAGCCAATTGGTTCTGGAGCATTTATGTCTAAACAATTAGATTTGAATTTAGATAATATTTCAATGAATTTCTTTGCTGAAGGGTATATTAATTTTGGATTTTTTGGAATATTGCTTTTCGTATTATTTCTATCTTATTTCTGTGCTAAGCTAGACAACATTTATTCTACTTATTCAAGAGCTGGACGTTTTTATAATAAACATTTCGAGGTTTTCTATTTTATTTTTACAGGATTTTTAATCTTTATCTTAAGGGGTGATCTATTGTCGGCTTTTGCTTATGTTTGCGGTTATTCTGTTTCATTTTATATTGTATATAAAATTATTATGAGAAATGAGCATAAGGTAAGAAGAGTCAAAAAATTGGTAATTTGGTAGATTTAAGCTCATGAGCTACTATTATTCTCCCATAGATTTACTTCCATATATTTTTATTGTAATTTTATTGTTGGTTATGCTGACCACATGTACAATTACCGAAAAAAAGAAAAGTTTAATCATCTTTTCAGCATTTTTCCTGTTTACATCTTTAAGATATGGTGTAGGTTGGGATTATTTTGAATATAAAGATTTTATAACGAGTGGTGAAACGGAAAAATTTGAGTTTCTTAGTAGATTAGTTCTTAATATAGGGTACTATGCTGATTTTTATCCGCTACCTTTTGCCATCTTTTCTTTTTTGATTTTGATATATACAAAAATTGTAATTGATAGATATTCGGAAAATATAACGATATCTTGGATTGCTTTTTTTTCAATACCTTTTCTTTTTTCGGCATCTCTTTCAACAATTAGACAAGCTTTAGCCTCTAGTCTTCTATTATATAGTTTTACTTTTGCGTACACGAAAAAATATCTCAAATTTCTTCTTGTAATTTTAACTGCTTATCTTTTTCATTCCTCTGGGATTTTTGGATTATTAATATATCCAATAGTTCGTTGGAAAGCTACTCGCAATTTCTTATTACTCTTATTTATATCGTCTTTTATGATGTCAAGTATATTACAACATGTAATTTTTTCATTCTCTTTCTACAATAACTTTGATACAAGGATTTTAATCTATCTAAGAAATTCTGATGATGCAAAGCAGGGTATATATATGCCTTTTTTATTTTACTTTTTAACTCTATTCAATATATATTTTTACAAAGATCTCGTTCGGTTCAAGCCAATAAACTCAATTTTTATATCATTATCAACATTTGGAGTGTTTTTATATAATATTTTAGAATTTGAACCACATTCAGCATTTAGAATTGGTGGAATGTTTATGTCTTTTTGGATACTAATTTTTCCATCTTATCCAAAGATTTCTAAGCTCCTTGTATTTCATAAGTTTATGGTTAGTTCAGCATTATTACTTATCTTTGCATTTTTAATAAACTCTCATATAAAAGCATACTTAAGCGGGACACTTGAGAAAATTTCTTTTATACCGTATGATTTTTGGTTATTACACCTCAACGATTAACCTTCTTTTTTAATGAATAACTACGACATTATTATTTTAAATAACTGCCCTTCGTTTTACAAAATAAACCTGTATAATGAGATTAATAAATCAATAAAGATTTATGTGATATTTTTAGGTTTGTCAGATCAGGTTGTTATAGATGATAATTTTAAAAAAAATATAGATTTTGATTTTAAGATACTGAATGAGTTTCAAGTAGAAAAAAGATTTTTTTTAAATACTTTTGCTAAGCTTTTGCACATAGTAAAAAATCTAAAATGTAAAAAAATTATTTACGGCGGATATATAGAAAAAGAATTTATTTTATTATCTTTTTTAATAAGTAAAAACAAAAATATCATTCAATCTGAGTCGGCTATAGAATCAGTTGTGAAAGGTTGGAAGAAATGGATAAAAAGGGTAATACTCACTCGTTACTATTCTGCTATTGTTTCAGGTATTTCTCATCGAAAAGCACTAAAATCACTTGGTTTTAAAGGAAATATTATGATTACTAAAGGTGTTGGCATACTTCGTAAAAAACAGGTAGATGAGCAAATTTTAAAGGAAGAAAGAGAAATGAAAAAACTTAAATTTCTTTATGTAGGGAGGCTTATAGAGAAAAAGAACGTAGAGTTTATCATTAGAATATTTAATCATCTGAACCTACCGTTAACAATTGTAGGTGATGGTCCATTATTAGGCTCTCTAAAAAGTATATCAAATAATAATATAATTTTTAGAGGACATTGTTCCAATGATGAAATTTATAAGATTTATCAAGAACATCATGTTTTTGTATTACCGTCGACAGTTGAGCCATGGGGACTAGTTGTAGAAGAAGCATTGTATAATAATTGTGTACTATTATTAAGTGAGAATGTTGGAAGTCTTAATGAGATGTTAATTGAACCGGGTACTGGTGAATTTTTCAATCCTTTAGATTCTAGTTCCTTTTCTTCTGCTTTAAATAATGTTATTAATAATTATAAAGAATTACTAGAAAACGTAAAGCATTATGATCTAAATAAAAAAGATTTAAATCAAGTAAATACTTATATCCAAATATTAAATGACTAACTTAGTATATCTGATTCCTGCTATGTATAATCCTGGTGGAATGGAAAGAATTTTAACTGAAAAAATAAATTATTTGGTTAACAACTATAAATATAATATTTTTCTAATAACAACTGATCAGGGTGATTCTAAATTTTTTTTTAAACTTAGTGATAAAGTCACTGTTCTGAACTGGGATATTGGTTTCGATCAAAGCTATGGGTTACCATTAATAACAAAATTTCGGGAAATTAGAAAAAAACTCAAAAATTATAAATGCAGATTAAATCAGTTTCTACAGGACGAGAATATAGATATTTGTATATCGACCGGAGGAAAAGAATTGGAATTTTTGCATAAGCTAAAAGTCACGTGTAAATTTATATTTGAATGTCATTTTTCCAAAGATTATAGAAGACAATTTCTTATGTCACGCAATCCTAGCCTAAAATCATCTCTTATAGGCTGGTTCAGGAATCAACAAATGAAAAGTCAAACAAAGAGATTGGACAAAGTAGTAGTGTTAACAAATAATGATTTACATGATTGGAAGAAATCCCACACAAACATACAAAGAATACCCAATTTTTGCTCGTTTACATCAGAACAATTACCTATTTATAAAAGAAAGAGAGCAATAGCGGTGGGTAAGCTTGATGCACAAAAGGGATTTGACATGCTAATAGATTCATGGGCCATTAATAAAAGACAATTGAAAGAGTGGACATTAGATATATTTGGCCAAGGAGAATGGAGAGATTTTTTGGCACAGAAAATTATTGATTATAAACTTGAAAAAAATATTTATTTGAGAGGAGTTACGAATGATATAAGAACAGAACTTCAAAACAGTTCGATGTTTTTGTTTTCATCAAGATATGAAGGTTTCGGTTTAGCCGTTGTGGAGGCGATGACAGTAGGTCTGCCAGTTATTTCTTTCGATTGTCCGCAAGGTCCCTCTGAAATGGTAAACTCAGATAATGGCTTTTTAGTCCCGTTGGGAAATATAGAAGAATTTTCAAATAGAATCGTCGAACTGAGTAGAAACTCGGAAATTAGAGAAAATTTGGGTTTACAAAGTATTGTTAAATCTACGCAGTATTCTAAAGAATATATAATGGAAGATTGGAATAAATTATTTTTAAATGTCATTAAAGCTTAATCTAAAAATGAAGAATTCTGTTCTTTTTTTCGGACCTTACCCTAAACCTGTTACAGGTCAATCTATGGCATTTAAAGAAGTATTTGACCATTTTGATTCTCCAAAACTTCTCTGTAACATTACAAAATTTGAGGAAAACAAGATTTTGAATACACTTTACGTATTTATTTGTATTCCCAAATTATTTTTGTTTAACAAAATCAATGTTGTATATTTCACTTGCTCACGGTCAAATTTAGGTTTCATAAAAGACCTGTATGTTATTTTATTTGCTTATTTAGCTAAAGCAAGAATTATTAATCATTTACATGGTGCAGATTTTAATAGTTTTTTTGAAAATTCATCTTCATTTTTAAAAAATCTGATTAAATGGGCATACAATAAGGTTCAAACTTCTATTGTTCTTACAGATGGAATGGAAAAAGAATTCCAACATTTTGATAAAATGACGGTGAAAGTAATTCCAAATTCATATCCAAAAGCATTTAATGAAATACCATTTGAACATTTAAAAAACATAAAAAAATCTGAAGGATTTAATATTATCTTTTTATCTAATATTATGTATTCTAAAGGGATTGTTTTTTTTCTAGAATCATTGCCATTTTTACTAACAAAGCACATCAATTTAACTGTAAGCATTGCTGGTGTACCAATGGGAGATTATCTGAAAAATAAATCGGAAATTTCCAATATCTTTTTTGATGGTCTAGAAAAGCTCAAAGATAAATTTCCAAATCGGATTAATTATTACGGATTGGCAAGTGGAAAGTTTAAAGAAAAAATACTACAGAAAAGTTCGATTTTCATTCTGCCAACTATATATAAAACTGAAGCTTTCCCACTTACAATTATAGAGGCGATGTACTATGGTAACGTAATTGTAACAACAAATCATAATTATCTGCCGGGGATTGTAAAAGAGAAAAATGGCATATTAATAGGTTGTGGTAGTGTTGATGATATTCAAAATTCAATCGACTGCCTTTTAGAAAATCCAGAATCTTTAAATTTGATGCAGAAAAAAAATTATAATGAATCAAGAGAGATTTATAATCCTAATAGATTTTGTAACTCTGTGTATAATTTAATATTGAAAATAGCTTAATGAAAATCTCCATAATAACAGTTTGCTATAATAGTGAGACAACATTAGAAGATACGATAAAGTCGGTAGCAGCACAAACTTATCAGGATATTGAATACATCATTGTTGATGGGAACTCAAAAGATGAAACTTTAAACATTATAAAAAAATATACTGATACCGTGACAAAATGGATATCAGAAAAGGATAGAGGTTTGTATGATGCCATGAATAAAGGCATCCATATGGCGACAGGTGATTATATAGGAATTCTTAATTCTGATGATACTTTCTATGAACCTCAGACTTTAGAAAAAGTGGCAGCATTTTTGAAAAATAATAACATTGATGCATGTACGGGGGATATCGTTCAGCATAAAAATGGAAGAATAATTAGACGCTATTCTTCTAAAAAGTGGACTCCTGAAAAGCTAAAAATTGGATTCATGGCTCCCCATCCTTCAATATTTTTCAAGAGGGGTTTGTTTGAGATGTACGGAGACTATACATTGGGTTATAAAATAGCATCCGATTATGAATTGATTATCCGCTATTTTCTTAAAAAAGAAATCTCCTGGAAATATTCAAATTTAATTACAACATCAATGGCCGTTGGAGGAGCAAGTAGTTCAGGAATGTCAAGTTATCATATTATAACGGAAGAAGTAGACAAGGCTTTTAAGGCGAATGATATTAAATATTCACCTTTTAAAGTAAAATACAGAATGGTATGGAAGCTTTTAGATCTTTTAAAAAAATAATTGATCAATAATTTTAATAAAATTGTATTGTGAAAATAATCATCACAGGTTCGTCCGGTTTTGTTGGTAATAATCTTTCAGATTTTTTACAAAATAAAGGATGTACAGTAAACAATCTTTCTTTAAGAAATAAAGACTGGAAAACCCATCTTCCAAAATCCGCTGATGCCATCATTCACCTAGCCGGCAAAGCTCATGATACAAAAAATATTTCAGATCCGGATGAGTACTACAAAATAAACCGGGATTTAACTGTAGCGCTTTTTAATGAATTCTTAAATTCAGAGATAAAAGAATTTTTTTATTTCAGTTCTGTTAAAGCTGCTGCGGATTCTGTGAAAGGTACTTTAACTGAGAACGAAAATGCCAATCCGATGACGCATTATGGAAAATCGAAAATTGAAGCTGAAGAATATATTTTGAGTCAGAATTTACCTGCAGCAAAAAAAGTGTATATCATTCGTCCCTGTATGATTCATGGCCCGGGAAATAAAGGTAATTTGAATCTTTTATATAAAATCGTTGACAAAGGTTTGCCTTGGCCGCTTGCCGCATTTCATAATCAGAGATCTTTTTTAGGAATTGATAATTTAAATTATCTTATCCACCAAATGCTTTTAAAAGAAGATCTGCCGTCAGGAATTTATAATTTTGCAGATGACGGTGCACTTTCAACAAACCAGTTGATAGAAACAATAAATAAAGCTTTAGATAAAAAAGCCAAACTTTGGAATATTTCGAAAAGCTTGCTGGAAAAAACTGCTTCTTTAGGAGATAAATTAAAATTACCTTTAAATTCTGAAAGATTGAAAAAATTGACAGAATCTTATGTGGTTTCCAATCAAAAAATAAAGACAGCATTAGGAATTGAAAAACTTCCTTTTTCAGCCGAGGAAGGTTTAATTAAAACCATTAAAAGCTTTCAAAAAGAAAAGTAACATTCACTTATATAATTCAGTACAATATGATACGCATATTCGACTTTCTTTTTTCATTTTTCGGACTATTGTTTTTATGGCCCATCCTGCTTATATTGTATATTGTCGGTCTGTTCGATACGGGTTCTCCAATTTTTGTGCAGGAAAGGGTAGGACGCAATAAAAAGCCTTTTAAACTGATAAAATTTCGTACGATGCCGGTTAATACAAAATCAGTAGCCACCCATCTTACTCAGAATGTGCAGATAACTAAATTCGGTTCTTTCTTACGTAAATCAAAATTGGACGAACTTCCGCAATTAATTAATGTTTTAACAGGGGATATGAGTTTAGTAGGGCCAAGGCCTAACTTGTTCAATCAGACAGAATTAATTGAAGAACGGGATAAAAGAGGGGTTTATAGTGCTGTTCCAGGAATTACAGGTTTAGCGCAAATTAACGAGATTGATATGTCAACGCCTGTAAAGCTAGCTGAAAAAGATGCAGAAATGCTTAAGAGCTTAACGATTTCCGATTACTTTAGATATATTTTTTCTACTGTTGGCGGAAAAGGACAAGGTGACAGAATTCAAAAGTAATTTTTCCGATTATCGAAAAACCTTATATTTACTTTTTTGAACACAACACAATGAAGCACAAAATTTGGCTTTCACCACCACATCTTTCAGGCAAAGAAATAGAATTTGTTAAAGATGCCTTTGATCAGAATTGGGTAACGTCATTGGGTGAAAATATAAGTGAATTCGAAAATGGTCTTCAAGAATTTCTCAAAGATGATGTTAATGTATGCGTTTTAAATTCTGCTACATCTGCCATTCATTTAGCATTGATAATATTAGGAATTTCATTAAATGACGAAGTAATTACTTCTACATTTTCCTTTGTAGCCTCAGCCAATCCCATCGCTTATTGCGGAGCCACTCCAATTTTCATAGACTCTGAAAAAGAAACATGGAATATGTGTCCTGTTGCTTTAAAAGAAGCGATTGAAGAAAGAATTTCTAATGGCAAGAAACCAAAAGCAATTATTGTCGTTCACCTATACGGAATGCCTGCAAAGATGGATAAAATCTTAAAAATTGCAGAAGAGTATAATATTCCTGTTATTGAGGATGCTGCCGAAGCTTTAGGCTCAAAGTATAAAGGAAAAGCCTGTGGAACCTTTGGTCGTTTCGGTATTCTGTCTTTCAACGGAAACAAAATTATTACGACTTCAGGAGGAGGAGCTTTGGTCTGCCATAATCAGGAAGATAAAGATAAAACGGTTTTTCTTTCAACTCAGGCACGAGACAATGCGCCTCATTATCAGCATTCTCATATTGGGTATAACTATCGCATGAGCAATATTGTAGCTGGGATCGGCCGGGGGCAGATGGAAGTTCTAAATGATAGGGTAGAAGCGCGCAGAAAAATGCATGATTTTTATGTTGAACTTTTTAAAGATATTGAAGGCGTTGAGGTTTTTTCCGAGCCCTCTGAAGATTATTTTTCTAATCACTGGTTGTCTACTATCATTATAAATCCTGAAATTAACGGAAAGACAAGGGAAGACTTAAGGTTGGCTTTCCTAGAAGAGAATATTGAATCAAGGCCTTTATGGAAACCCATGCATTTGCAGCCAGTCTTTTCTGATGCGCTGTACTATGGAACAAATGTAGCAGAAGAGTTATTTGACAACGGCCTGTGTCTGCCTTCAGGTTCCAACCTTTCTGATGAAGATCGATTAAGAATACAAATCGTTATAAAAAAAGTTTTTTCATAAATTACCTTGTAAGTCGTTTATATTAAATGAAGAATTAAGGTTCAATTTGATGAGTCAGGATTGATGCAGAGTTTCTGTAGATAAATAACAAATGATTTAATTGATCGTAATGTTTAACAAGAGAAACTTCCGGCATCGGCTTCCAGCTTCCAGCCTTTTAATTTACATTCATAAGAATTCTGGTATAAATACAACAGATTGCTTTTCATGAAGTAAGCTGTTTTTTATTTTGAAGATTTTATAAAATTGTTCAATCTGTTTATGCGAAATCGACAGCTTTCGTTATCTTTACCAAGCAATTTTTTGAAGTGAAAAAATATCCTTGGTGGAAGGCAATGATGGATTATGGTATCGTTTTACCGGCAATCCTCGTATTGCTCCCTGTTCTTTTAATTCTTTTTTTGGCCGCATCTTTAGATACCGGTTTTCCCTGCATTTTCAGGCAGGAAAGAATTGGGAGATACGGTAAGGTTTTTATAATTTATAAATTCAGAACGTACCACTCGGTAACTCATACAAAATCACGGGTAGGGAATTGGATGAGAAAGAATAAGCTTGATGAATTGCCACAATTGTTCAATATCCTTAAAGGGGATATGTCTTTGGTTGGACCCCGACCGGATATCTCAGGATATTATGATTTCTTAAAAGGGGATGACAGGTTAATTCTTGAATTAAAACCAGGATTGACCAGCGAGGCCGGAATTAAATACAAGAATGAAGAAAAGATATTGAGTCAGCAAACCAATGCCTTAGAATATAATGACGAAGTTCTGTTTCCTGAAAAGGTAAAAATGAATCTCGACTATTACCATAATCTAACATTTAAAAATGACCTTAGGATATTGCTTAAAACGTTATCCGTTCTACGTTGATGCTAGTTTTAAACATAATAAGCACATTATAATGAAATTAATTGGAATAAAATGAGCTGCTTATTTCCACAAGAGAAAGGAAATAGCTTTACCTATAAAGTGGATGATAATACTTATTTAAGAATATTTTCGTTAATACATTGAAATCTTTCAGGGCAACTGTAAATGAATATTCCATTTCAAAAGAAACAAAAAGTTTTTTAAGATACCATTATAATGAGTAAATAAGTATTCTAGTTTATAAATTATAAATATATTTGCAGGGTTTAAATAGAAAAGTAAAAGAATCTAAATTCAATATAATCCAAAAAATGGATAACAAAAAAAACAAAGAAATTAGTCTTAGAGAACTACTGAGTCCTTATCTTAATAAATGGAAATATTTTGTTGTCATGATAATCATTATGACATTGTTGGGCATTTATTATATAAAATCCAGTTCGCAAATTTACAAAGCCCAAACATCCGTACTCATAAAAGATGCAAAGAAAATGTCTGCAAATGCCGGGGATGTTAATGTTCTTCAGAATTTTGGGAATTTTAATGGGATGGGTACCAATAGTATTGAGAATGAAATCGGTGTTTTTAAATCAAAAACTATTGTAGAAGATGTATTGAAACAGCACAACTTTCAGACTCCTATTTATGCTAAGCAGACATTTAACAGCATAGAACTTTACGGGACGACTTCACCTTTCCTTATCAATGTAATTCAGGAGAAAAACGAGGCGGAACTTCCGAAGAAACCTATATCGGTAAAAATTAACGGAGATAAAATTATTCTTTCTTCTGAAGAATGGGATAAAGATATACAAACTACTTACGCAAAAACGACCAGTCTGCCTTTTGCTATCGTCATGTTTGTGAAAAACCCAGCGTATAAGGCTCCTCCAAAAGTAAAATTAGATAATATTTATTTCACCTATAATGATTTTGCAAGTACTGTAAATCAGTATCAGGAATCTTTGGTTGTAGATTTACTAGATAAAGAGGGTACGATTATTAATCTTTCGGTAGATTTTGAAAATAGAGAAAAAGCTAAAAATTTTCTTAATAATCTGGTTAAGCAGTATAACGAATATGCTATTAACGATAAAAATATAGAGTCAAAAAAAACAAAAGATTTTATAGATCAAAGAATCGTCTTGATCTCAAAAGAGCTGGGAAATGTTGAAACACAGAAAGAAGGTTTTAAATCCGGAAATAATATTGTTGACTTACCAACAGAAGCAGGAATCAATCTTCAATTGAAAGAGCAGACAAAAAATCAGCTTTTAGAATTAGGAACTCAGCTTGAGATTCATAGAATGCTGAAAAATTCACTTTCTCAAAAAGGAACTTCGGATGTATTGCCATTAAATATAGGACTTGAAAACGAAGCCGCTCTGAATGCAATTAAAGAGTACAATGCATTAGTTATTCAGAGAAATAAATATCTTGACGAGGCTACTCCCGACAACCCGATTGTAAAAGAGGCCAATAAACAGATACAGCAAATAAAATCATCGCTTACGGAGTCTCTGCAAAGAAATATTACCAATTTAGAATTTGCAAGAAGAAAAGCAGCCATCCAGCTGGGGGGATCGGAATCTATGATCAGCAAAATCCCTTCTCAGGAAAAGCTTTTCAGAAGTATAGAAAGACAGCAGCAGATCAAAGAAAATCTCTACCTATTGCTGTTGCAAAAAAGGGAAGAAGCAGCAATCAGTATGGAGATTACTTCCGAAAAGGCGAGAGTTATAGACCGTGCTTTCACCTTTAAAAAACCGGTAGCCCCTAAAAAACTTGTTATTCTTAGTATTGCAGTTTTCTTAGGGATTCTTATTCCGTTTTTAATGATCTATCTGAAGCAACTACTACAAAGTACTTTAGTGACCCGAAACGATATTACAAAACTTACACAGTTGCCGGTGATTGCAGAAATCCCTAGACTTAAAAATAAGCAGAATAACCTGATAACTTTTAATGATGTATCTCCAATGGCGGAGGCATTCAGGATCCTGGTGACAAACCTTAAGTTTTTATTACCGAAAAAAGATGCTCCTCATATCATTATGGTTTCATCATCTGTAAAAGGGGAAGGTAAAACATTTATATCAACTAATTTGTCTATGATTTTAGGATCTTCGCGTGATAAAGTTTTGGTTGTAGGAGCTGATGTAAGAAACCCGCAGCTGCAGAGGTACAACCCGATGATGAAATCGGCTAAAGGTCTTACCGAATATTTAAGTGATGAAGAAACAAGGATTGAAGAGATAATTCATCCTAGCGGTTATAATAATGATTGTGATTTTATCTATTCAGGATCTATACCGCCTAATCCTACTGATCTTTTACAAAGCCAAAGGTTCGATGAGCTATTATCAACAATTAAAGGTCTCAATAAATACAAATACATTGTATTGGACACAGCTCCTCTTTTATTGGTAACAGATTCTTTCCTGATCGCAAACAAGAGCGATGTAATTATTTATGTTACAAGATCTGAGGTTACGGAAATGAAATATATTGAATTCTTAAATCATTCAGTAGAAGACGGTAAATTAAAAAATATAGGAATCATCCTGAATGGAGTAGAAGAATCTAATTTCGGATATGGTAATAAGTTTGGATACGGCTATCAGGCAGAAGAAAAGAAGTGGTGGCAATTTTTTAAATAATTCCTTTTATTAAAGCATGAAATCAGGTGAGGGAAAGTTGGTCAGTATAAAGTTGAACTTTGTATTACATGCTTTAAGGGTATTTTCAACCGCTTTAATAACTCTTTTTACAATGCCCTATCTTAATCGGGTGTTGGAAGCTGAAAATGTAGGAAAGGTAGAATATGCTTACACGATAATCAATTATTTTGTTCTTTTTTCATCGATCGGAATACCCATGTACGGTATCAGAGAAGTGTCTAAAGCCAGAAACGATTCAAAAAAACTCTATACATTAGTTTCAGAGCTGATGGTCATTCTTTCCGTCACGACGATTGCTTCGTATATTATTATCTTTGGAATTATCATCCACTTGGATTTTTTGAGTTCGTACAAGAATCTTCTTTATATTATGTCATTTCTTGTGATTTTGAATAATATAGGAGCAGATTGGTACTTTCAGGGTATTGAAAATCAAAAATTTATAACCATCAGAAATGTCGTGGTCCGTTCTCTGATTTTTGGATTACTCTTTATATTGGTTAAAAAGAAGTCAGACTATGAAGTGTATGCCCTATTGTTTGTCCTTATGCTTTTTGGAGCTAACGTGATTAATTTTATCGTAATCCTGAAAAGGATCATTTCAAATAAAATAAAATTTCAGGATCTTAATCTGAAAAAACATTTAAAGCCGGTTTTTGCCATTTTTGTGGCCACTATATCCGTTAACATTTATCTTCAATTAGACAATTTTCTGATTGGCAGTATTTCCGGGGACCGCTACGTTGCCTATTATGGTATTGCAAATAAATTGATAAGATTTGTGATTACATTTATTACCATTATTGGTTCGGTAATGCTTCCCAGGTTGTCTTATCTTCACCACAATGACAAAGTGCAGTATGCAGCTCTTTTGAAAAAAGGATTCCATATAATGATGTTGTTGGCGATTCCCAGCACAGTCTATTTTTTAATATTTTCAAAAGAAATTATTCTATTCATGGGAGGAAAAGAATTCATTGTTGCCGATCTTACCATGAAGATTCTGTCACCACTTTGCATTATCGTGAGTTTTGCTTACTTTTTTGGTTTTTTAATCCTTTATCC
Source organism: Chryseobacterium sp. SORGH_AS_0447 (assembly GCF_030818695.1). NCBI lineage: Bacteria > Pseudomonadati > Bacteroidota > Flavobacteriia > Flavobacteriales > Weeksellaceae > Chryseobacterium > Chryseobacterium sp. SORGH_AS_0447. The sequence continues at coordinate 1,468,524 of NZ_JAUTAR010000001.1, forward strand.
GCAGGGAAAAGAAAAAATTTATACTTTCGCAACAATTGTCTCTGCGTTGCTTAGTGTCTTATTGAATTATTTTGCCATAAAGAACTTTCAGCAGAACGGAGCTGCAGCAGTAGCAATATTGGTGGAAAGTGTTGCCATTTGTATTATGTTTTATTACATTCGGAAAGAAAATGACTTTTCAGAATTCTTTGATAAGAATTTTTTCAATGTAGTATTTGTAAATGGAATTGTAATGGTGGTTGTGCTTGCGGGAAAATATTTTTTAGAAAACGACAGTTATTTCGAATGGATTGCTATGTCTTTACTTTTTGTATTAACTTACGCAACGATTTTAGTGCTTATAAAAGAAAAAAATACTCTTGAGATCCTTCATCAGGTTAAACTTAAACTAGGATATAGAAAGCAGAGCAATATCTAAAAACGATAAAAATGATGGATATTTCAGTCATTATAGTTAACTATAATACATTAGAACTTACTAAAAAATCAATTGATTCCATTTTTGAATTTAAGCCGAAAGACCTTAAATTTGAAGTTTTTGTTGTCGATAATGCTTCTGCTGACGGAAGTAAAAGCTATTTTGAAAAAGATAATCGCATTACTTACATCTATTCCGAAAAAAATTTAGGCTTTGGAAGAGCAAATAATTTGGCAATTGAACAAGCAAAAGGGAAATATGTATTTTTACTGAACTCTGATGCCTACCTAATTGAAGATTCTATGAGTGTGTTTTATGACTTCATGGAAAAGCCTGAAAATAAAGATGTAGCTTGCTGCGGAGCCAATATGATTGATGCATCAGGAAATAATGTGACTGTTGGCGGCCACTTACCCACAGTAAAAGAGTCAATTGCAAGATTAGGATTTGCTGTGTTTTTTCTTTCGTACTACAGGAGGCATCTGGCAGGCGGAATGAAACATTATCCGGAAAAAGGGACTCAGTATGAAATAGATTATATTTTAGGAGCAGACATGTTTTTAAGAAAATCGGTTTTGGATGAGTCCGGCGCTTTTGATCCTGACTTTTTTTTGTATTATGAAGAATCTGAAATGACTTTCCGTTTTAAAAAGCGCGGCTACAAAAGTTATATTCTAGCCAATACAACGTTGGTTCATCTGGAGGGCAGTTCCTCTAAAACGCCTGAGCTTAGAATCAAAAAGGAGAAAGTTTTTTCCGAATGCAGATATTTATATTTTGAAAAATGTCATGGAAAGGCTTCTGCAAGGTTTGTGACATTATTATTTGGATTACAATCTGTTTTTCTGGGAATTCTTAAATTCGATAAAAGCAGTTTTACCAAGGCAAAGATTATTTTTAACACGATACGGTAATTTATTAAGAAATAATGAATATAATTATCAATAATTCTATATTACGAAAATTAGACTCAAGGTTATTATTTGCAATAGGATTTCTAATTTGCGTTTTTATAGCATTTTTTAAAGAATCTATATTTCCGGAAAAATATTTTTTCGATTCATTTAGAATACAGGAGCTGATCGAACATCCTTACAAAGATGAAGGGGATACGGGGTTTACCAATACGTCAATTTTTTATCGTTATCTACACATTGATAGATTTTTTTTAGCTCCTCTTTTAGCGGTAATATCATATTTTTCGGTAATAGTTTTTGTTTTCAGAAAATATAATATAAAGACTGTCTCTTTTTTTAATCTATTGCTTATGGTTACTTATAGTGCGATGGCAATGGTATATATGTCTACTTACAGCAAAGAATTTGTTTTGTTTCTATGCGTTATTGTTTCTTTTGTACTTTTTGAAAAGAAATACCTTTTGATCTGGACATTATTTGTAATATTCTATGCTACTTTTTTCAGAAGTTACTGGTTTATTATTATTTTAATGTTTTGGGGGATGAAATACTTCGTGGTAAAAAAACCTAAGATGTTATTAATCTTCATTCCGGTATTTTATTTTTTAATATCCTTTGTTTATAATTATATTTTTGGGGTTCCTCTATCAATGATTCGTTATTTAACGAATCTTGATCGGGATGCAGAATCTGCACAAACTGCCATCGCAATTTTCATAGAAGGAAGTAATTTTGCCGTTGAAGCTATAAACTTTATTGTTACATTGGTTTTCCTGATTATTCCCATTCCCTTAATTTTACTAGGAAAACCTTTCTATATAATATTGGCTCTTCTTATAGTAATGTTCTTTTTTAATTTTATAAAACTTTACTGGAAGGAAAATAATAATAAAGAGTATACAAACATATTTTCATTTGTTATTTCATTTATGTTGGTACAAAGTTTATTCGAACCCGATTATGGTAGCTTTGTTAAACACTTGTCGCCATTATTTCCTATAATATTTATTTGTATTGCACGGAATACAAAAATTTTAGAAGTTGAAGAATAGTTTACGATCAAAATCTAAAATCTTTGATTTTTTATTAGTAGTTTTCCATAAATAAGAAATTATAAAATTATTTATGATAATGCTTCTCAATAAAAAGAATTCCATTTCTTAATGTTCTGTTTGCACATTTTAAATTTAGAGTAAAAATGAAAATTCTTCAAGTAATTAATTCTTTAGAAACTGCAGGGGCAGAAAAGTTAATTTTAGATACAATTCCGCTTTATGTAAAAGAAGGAATCGAAATGGATATTCTTTTGCTTTGGGATAATGATTTTCCTTTTACAAACGCACTGAGAAAATTAAATTGCTGTAATATCTATATACTGAAAAAATCAGAAAATAGAAAGGATGTGTATAACCCATCAGCAGTATTGGGTATCAAAAAAATTCTAAGTAACTATGATATCGCTCATTTGCATGTTTTTCCTTCACAGTATTTTGCGGTATTTGCCAATTTATTAAATGGTGAAAAAACCAAACTCATTCTTACAGAACACAATACTTCAAATAGCAGGATAAAAAATAGAGTTTTTAAGCCAATAGAGCGTTTTGTCTATGATAAGTACGATAAAGTAATCTGTATTACGGATGAAATAAAAGATATATACCAAAATTATTTAGGTTTACCCAATAAACTTGTAACGATTAATAATGGTGTTGATATCAAGAAAATAAATACCTCCCAGGCTTATACAAAATCAGATTTAGGCTATGCCGAGGATGAGAAACTATTGATTATGGTTGCAAGATTCGAGGATCAGAAAGATCAAGATACCTTAATAAAATCACTGGTACACCTCCCGACACAATATAAATTACTTTTAGTAGGTACTGGAAAGAGGAGAAAAGAATTAGAAGATTTGGTTTCAAAACTTAATTTATTGGAAAGGGTTAATTTCCTAGGGCAAAGAATGGATGTTTATAAGCTAATAAAAAGTGCTGATTTTGTAGTGCTTTCTTCTCATTTTGAAGGGCTTTCCTTATCTTCTGTTGAAGGGTTGTCTTCAGGAAAGCCTTTTATCGCATCTGATGTTCCAGGATTAACAGAAATAGTAAAAGATGCGGGAATTTTGTTTAAAAGAGGTGATGAAAAGCAACTGGCAAACATTATTTTATCTTTTGAAAATGACAAAGAGTTTTACGATAGTATTGTTGTAAAGTGTCTTGAAAGGGCAAGTAAATATGATATCTCAAAAATGGTGAATAAATATATAGAATTGTATCACTCAATCTTACCTAATTAAGTTTAGTAAAAAGTTAAATTAGTACTTCAGTATGATGCCTGAATTTGGCTAAAATTTTATAACATTAATGAAAACAAAAGTTGTTCATATTACACAGGGATTTGGCGGACTTTTTACATATATTAAACAGATCGTAACAAAAATAGATTACGAAAAGTTTGAATTGGAAATTATCGCACCGGAAAACCAGGAGTGCAGAATTTTTTGCGAAGAGCATTCAATTCCTTATACCGTTATTAATTTGGAAAGAGGGTTTAATCCTTTTAAAGATTTCATAGGATTATTAAAATTATATAATTTTCTGAAGAAAAATAAGCCTGATTTAGTGCATGTTCATAGTGCCAAAGCTGGATTTTTAGGTAGAATAGCGGCAAAAATCGCCGGTACGAAATCTATATATACTCCTCACGGAATTTCTTATTTAGGCTTTACAGGAATCAAGAGAACAATTTTCTTTTCCCTTGAAGTTTTCGCAAAAAAATATACATCGAACGTGTTGGCTTGTTCAGAATCTGAAAAAATAAGATGTAGATATGAAGTTGGAATTCCTGAAGAAAAAATTAAAGTACTTCCTAACTCTATTGAAGTTAATAATATATTGCCTCAGATAAAAGACTCATCTACAAAGCTTCATATTGGTACCGTAGCCAGACTTACTTATGCCAAAAATCCTGTCCTGTTTGTTGAAATTGCAAATCAGATCAAACAAATTTATCCCTTCGCAGAATTTTCTGTATTAGGGGCGGGTTTTACGGATGATTTAAAGCCGGAATTTTTAGCTGCAATTTCAAAATATAATCTTGAAAAGTCTTTTACAATTCATGAATGGGGTTCATTTCCATCGGTAGAGCATTATTTAAAGTCTTTGGATATTTTTTTAATGCCGTCTATTTTTGAAGGTCTTCCATTTGCTTTATTAGAAGCTATAAATGAGAATATTCTCTGTGTAACCAGTAAGTGTGATGGTTGTTGTGCCGTTATCAACAATAATGAAAACGGTTTTTCTTGTATGGAATTAGATGATTATGTAGAATCCATAAAGAAAGCAGTGAGTTATCCACAACTAAATTACGACCTAAGATTGCAGGCAAAAAAGGATTTACAGAGGAAATATAATTTAGATCACTTTATCATTAATTTACAAAATTATTATTTGTCAGTAAAAAAATAAATGGAAGTCTACAAATCCTTTAGAAGAAGAGATTCATTTCATTATATTTGTGGTTAAATTAATACAGTGATTTATTGATGAAAATAAAATCTACCCCCCTTAAAGACTGCTATATTATTGAACCGACTGTTTTTGAAGATGACAGAGGTTATTTTTACGAAAAATTCAATGAACAGAAGTTTGAAGAACTAACAGGTATGAATGGTCATTTCGTACAGGATAATATTTCAAAATCAAGTTATGGCGTTCTTAGAGGGCTTCATTTACAAAAAGGAGATCAAGCGCAGGCAAAATTGGTATCCTGTCTGGAAGGTAAAGTTCTTGATGTTGCAGTAGACCTTCGTGAAGATTCTCCTACATTCGGAAAATCGTTTTCGATAGAGCTTACAGAGGAAAACAAATTACAGCTTTATGTTCCAAGAGGTTTTGGTCATGGTTTTTCTGTGCTGAGTGAGATTGCAGTATTTTCTTATAAGTGCGATAATTTTTATGATAAAGCTTCAGAAGGTGGAGTGTTATGGAACGATACAGATTTGAATATTGATTGGAAATTACCGGCTAAAGATATTATTCTCTCAGAAAAAGATAAAGTTTTACCACCATTTGCTTCAAAAAACTTTTAATATATTAGGATTTAATAAAATAAAATGTACTGATTATTAGTCTACGCTTGCGGAAAATAATAATCAATCTGCGAATTGTGTGTTTTTATGTTAGCTTATCTTTTTAAACATCTGCCTAGGATTTTTTTGATAATTGATTACATCACGATCAATTGTCTTTTTATTTTTGGTAAATTATATTTTTTTGAGTTTGATTACAAAGATTTTGCTCAGGAATTCAGAACGCAATTAATTCTTATTAATATTTCCTGGTTTGTTATTACACTGATTACAAAACCATATAAAAGTTTAAAAGTTAAAGAATCATCGCTTCATTTTAATGCTTTAAGTAAAGCTTTTATTCTGTTTATCTTTGCTTCAGCAATCTTTCCCAGCCTGATTTTTTCTGTTAAGATTAATTATAGAAATGTTATTGTTTATTTTCTATTACTCGGGTTTTTTATAACCTTTACAAGATTCCTGCTTTTTTTATATAGAAAAAGAAACAGAGTAAGGCTAGGACGAAAGCTTTATTCATTTCATACCGTTCTTGTCGGAGAAAATAAACTGTCTACTTCACTAATATCAAATAATGATTTAAGGAGAGCTATTGGAATAAGGGGAACATATACTCCTCTAAGTAAGGAGACTAAAAATAAATATTTGGGTGGTATTGATCAGCTATTTCATGATCTGGAAAATACCAAAATAAACAATATCATATTTTGTGATGATAATATTGAAGTAGATATTTATAAAAAAATAGTAGATATTGCAGAACACAAAATGATCAGGATTTATATGGTTCCGGATTTTAAATATGCCAATTTAGGACCTAATTATTTTGATGTCATAAACGAAATCCCTTTTATTAAACTGATAAGAGAACCTCTTTCAAATCCTAAAAAACAGTTTTTAAAAAGATCATTTGATATAGCCTTCTCCCTATTTGCAATTATATTCTTATTATCCTGGCTGGTACCATTGGTGGCTTTAATTGTGAAAATTGAAAGCAATGAATCTGTTTTTGTTTATACAAAAGAGATCAGGTCTAAATAATGTACCTTTTAATTGTCTGAAATTCAGAAGTATGAAAAGCAACAGAAATGCTGATCTTCAAGTTGCAAAAAAAAATGATGCAAGAATAACAAAATTTGGAGCATTCATGCGTAAAACAAGTATTGATGAATTACCGCAATTTATCAATGTTTTTTTAGGTGATATGTCGGTTGTAGGTCCGAGACCGCACATGCTCTCACAAACCGAAATGTATTCCAAAATCACAAAAAAATATATGACTAGGCACATCGTGAAACCAGGCATCACTGGTTGGGCACAGGTTATGGGGTCCAGAGGTGAAATATTTTCATTAAAGGATATGGAAAAAAGAATAGAAAAGGATATCTGGTATATTCAAAACTGGTCTTTCTTTTTAGATATGAAAATTATTTTTCTGACATTATATAATATTGTAAAAGGAGACGATCAAGCTTACTAATATTATTTATAATAGCTCTAAATAAAGAACCGAATCTTCCGGTTCTTTTTTTATGCGTAAATTTGCACCCACAAAAATTGCTGATTACTAATTACTTATTATTCAATATAAAATGCGCACAAAATCTGTAGGTAAAAAGAAAATTAATGTAGTAACGCTTGGATGCTCCAAAAACGTCTATGATTCCGAAGTGTTAATGAGCCAGCTTAAAGCCAATGGCAAAGAGGTGGTGCATGAAGACAGAGGAGATATTGTGGTGATCAACACCTGCGGATTTATCGATAACGCAAAGGAGGAATCCATCAATACGATTCTTGATTATGTGGAGGCTAAAAACAGGGGTGAGGTAGAAAAGGTTTTCGTTACCGGCTGTCTTTCCGAGAGATACAAGCCGGACCTGATCCGCGAAATCCCGGACGTGGACCAATATTTCGGGACAAGGGATCTTCCGATATTATTGAAGCATTTGGGAGCCGACTACAAGCATGAGCTGGTAGGAGAGCGTTTAACCACCACCCCGAAACACTACGCTTATCTTAAGATTTCCGAAGGCTGCGATAGGCCTTGTTCGTTTTGCGCGATTCCGCTGATGAGAGGTGGGCACGTTTCTACGCCAATTGAAAAATTGGTAACCGAAGCGCAGAAATTGGCAAAAAAAGGAACAAAAGAACTGATTCTTATTGCACAGGACCTTACCTATTACGGACTTGATATTTATAAAAAACGTGCACTGGGAGATCTGTTAAAAGAATTAGTGAAAGTAGAAGGGATTGAATGGATCCGTCTTCATTACGCTTTCCCAAGCGGATTCCCGGAAGATGTTCTGGATATCATCAGAGAAGAACCGAAAGTTTGTAACTATATTGATATTCCGCTTCAGCACATCAATTCAGAATTGCTGAAATCCATGAAAAGAGGAACCACTCATGAAAAAACGGATACGCTTTTAGCCAAATTCAGGGAGAAAGTTCCGGATATGGCCATCAGAACCACACTCATCGTAGGATACCCAGGGGAAACGGAAGAAATCTTTCAGGAACTGAAAGACTGGGTAAGAACGCAGAAATTCGACAGGCTGGGCTGCTTTACCTATTCCCATGAAGAAAATACAGGCGCCTACGTTTTGGAAGATAATATTCCGCAGGAAATAAAAGAAGCAAGAGTAGAGGAGATCATGGAGATCCAGTCTCAGGTTTCCTGGGAAAAGAACCAGGAGAAGATCGGGCACATATACAAATGTATATTCGATAGAAAAGAAGGGAACTATTTTATAGGAAGAACGGAATACGATTCTCCGGATGTAGACAACACCGTTCTTGTCTCTGCGGAAAATACCTATATCTCTATCGGAGAATTTGCCAACGTAAAAATTACCTCTGCTGAAGAATTCGATTTATATGGGGAATTGGTATAAAGCCATAACCTCAATAGAAATTGCAGATTAGCAATAATAAAAAAACCGGTGAAATTTTCACCGGTTTTTATTTTACAGTTCAAAGCCTGGATAAAGCCTGTGGATATGGGTCTCTCCGGCGTTTTTGAAAAAGCTACCAAAGGATTTTAAGCTTTGTGAAAATATTTAACATATTGATTATCAAACCTAAGTAAGTGTTAAATTTATGTTAATTTCAATAGTTTAGTTAAATTTATTAACGTTTTGGTTGTTTTTTTAACATATTTTAACAATAGGTCCTAAAGTAGCTGATATGAGAAGGTTACAGAGTAAATTAAGATATTTTTTGGTTTTTGTTAACATCTGTTAACAATTAAAATAGGCTCGTTGAAAGAATCCTTATAGATTTGCCCCTGTCAAAACCAATAAAAGTTCAACATGATGAAAAGATTCATTCTCGTAATCATAATGATGATTTCAACCCTTGGTATTTATTCGTTCAAAATGAATGCCATAGATGCGAAAAAAACAAGTTATGCATCGTACTACCACGATAAATTTAACGGTAGAAAAACAGCCAGCGGAGAGATCTTTGATAATGCAAAGTTCACTGCGGCAAACAGAACGCTTCCATTTGGAACAAGTATTAAGGTAACAAACCTTAACAATGGTAAAGAGGTAATAGTGAAAGTAAATGACAGAGGGCCTTACCATTCAACAAGAGCTTTAGATATGTCTAAAGCGGCGTTCGATGAAATCGGGGATACCGGCAACGGTACCATTCCGGTGGAATATGAAATTGTCGATTAAATTTTATGATTTAAATTAAAAAGCCAACTGAAAAGTTGGCTTTTTGCATTATTTTAAAGGCTCAGTTCCACCAAAGCTGGGCAATGATCAGAGTGCACCGCTTCTTTAAGAATAACGGCTCTTGTAAGCTTGTCTTTTAGGCTGTAAGACGCAAAATTATAGTCCAGCCTCCAGCCTTTGTTTTTTCCTCGCGCACCTTGCCTGTAACTCCACCAGGTGTAATGATCAGGTTCATTATTAAAAAACCGGAAACTGTCGATCAGTTCACATTCATTGATGAAATCCGTCATCCATTCCCGTTCCATCGGTAAAAATCCGGAAACATTTTTCAGGCGCACCGGATCATGAATGTCAATCGCTTCATGGCAGATGTTGAAATCTCCCGAAATAATAAGATTGGGAATTTCCTTCTTCAGGTTTTTAATATAATCTAAAAAATCATGGCAGAACTGCATCTTGAATTCCAGCCTCTCAATATTGGACGCGGAAGGTACATAGACCGAAATGGCAGAAAAGCCGTCAAAGTCTGCACGGATAATTCTTCCCTCGCTGTCATAGCTCTCGATACCGCAGCCATATTCTACATGGTTAGGTTTGATTTTTGAGGCGATTCCAACGCCGCTGTAGCCTTTTCTTATGGCCGAATGCCAATAACTGTGATAGCCCAGCTTTTCCAGGCTTTCAATATCGATCTGGTCGTTTCCTGCCTTACTCTCCTGAATGCAGATAATATCGGGATCTGCTGTTTTCAGCCAGCCCAAGAAATCTTTGGTGAAAGCTGCTCGGATTCCGTTTACGTTGTAAGTGATTAATTTCATGCTCCAAAAATATTAATAAAAAAGAAGCGGAAAAAATCAAAGATTTTTTCCGCTTCTTTTTTATTCTAGGTCAGAAATTATTTAGGTTCCAGAACACTGATCGGAATAATACATTCTTCCAGTGAAATCCCACCATGCTGGTAGGTTTCCTTGTAGTAATTCACAAAGTGATTGTAATTCTTAGGATACGCCAGGAAAATATTGTTCTTTGCAAAAATATATTTCGAACTTAGATTCCCTTTTGGTAAAAACAGTTTCTCAGGGTTTGTAATTGCCCATACGTCGCTGTCATCGTATGTTAAACTTTTTCCGGTCTTGTAGCGAATGTTGGTTGAGGTTTCCCTGTCCCCGACTACCTTGCTTGGTTTTTTCACATATACTGTTCCGTGATCGGTCGTAATAACCAGTTTGAAACCGCTCTCTGCTGCTACTTTAATAATTTTTAACAACGAAGAATTTTCGAACCAATTCAATGTTAGAGACCTGAATGTTTTATCATCACGGATCAGCTGGTCCACAATATGATTATCTGTTTTTGCGTGGGAAAGAATATCAATAAAATTATAAACGATCACCAACAGGTCATTGTTTTTATGCTGGTTGAAATCATCGTAGATCTTTCTCTCAAAATCCGCATTCAGAACCTTCAGGTATTTCATGGATTTCGAGCCTAAGCCGATTCTCTTCATCTGATCTTCCAGAAAGTCCCTTTCAAACTCGTTTTTATTCCCTTCTTCGTTGTCATTAAACCATTTGTCCGGGAAACGCTTTTCAATTTCAGAAGGCATTAAACCGGCAAAGAACGAGTTTCTCGCATACTGTGTGGCGGTAGGAAGTATACTATAATAATAATCTTCAGAAACCTTATTGTAATATTTCGTAAATAAAGGCTCTATTACTTTCCATTGGTCATAACGAAGGTTATCTACCATTAGCAGCAAAACTTTTTCTTTTTCTACTTCCGGCTTTACCTTTTCTTTGAAAAGCGTATGGCTCATCATCGGCTTATCCGAATCATGCAGCCAGTCTTCGTAATTTTTCTCAATAAATTTTGCAAACTGGATATTTGCCTCTTCCTTCTGCGATTGCAAAAGGTCTGCAAATTCATTATCTGTCACTTTATCGAACTTAATTTCCCAGTTAAGGATCTTTTTATAGTATTCTGCCCATTCCTGATACGTTCTTAGGTAAGAAAGCTCCATAGAAAGATTCCTAAACTCCTGTTGGTACTGAAGAATTGTTTTCTGCTCGACCAGATTATCTTCCTGAAGATTTTTCTTGAGTGAAAGTAAAATCTGGTTAGGATTCACAGGCTTTAAAATATAATCGGCAATCTGTGAGCCGATCGCTTCTTCCATAATATGTTCCTCTTCACTTTTCGTTACCATCACGATTTTCAGGGAATTGTCTTTATCCTTAATCATTGGGATGGCTTCCAATCCGGAAATTCCGGGCATATTTTCATCGATCAGGGTCAATGCAAACTTTTCCGAGTCCATAAGCTCAAGGGCTTCGTTTACATTATTCACGGGGGTTACCTGGTACCCTTTTTTTTCAAGAAAAACGATGTGAGGTTTAAGTAAATCTATTTCATCATCTATCCATAATATCTTTTCCGACATAACTAATTTTTTACACGGTTATTGTATCAAATTGCTGACCATTTATTGGTAAAATCTGCCAAAATGCGCAGACGTAAAGTTAAATATAAGTTAATGAAATAAACCCAATATTTCTGTTATTTTTAAGCATTTCTGTAAAAGAAGAATTTTAGTTGGAATAGCAATTCACATTTTAAATAAAAGCAAGAATTCCTTATGGAAATTACCAGCTGTAATGTTATCATTTCGGTTTATTATTCTCATATACCAGATAGCAAAACTTTTACCTCCAAGCTGGAAGATTATAGAACGTCTATCCCAAGAAGATCAGGGTGTTTTAATAAAATTTAATTGAATCTAAAATTAAAAATTCCTAAATTTGTGATAAATACGGACGTTTCCAATGCAGAATAAGCTAAAAATCATCAATGATCCCGTTCACGGATTCATCAAAATTCCCCACGAAATTTTATTTGACATCATCGAGCATCCTTACTTCCAAAGGTTGAGAAGAATAGGGCAGACCGGATTGTTGAACCTCATTTTTCCGGGAGCTACGCATACCAGGTTTCATCATGCCCTGGGTGCCATGCATCTGATGTTTACGGCTTTGGAAACATTGAAACAGAAAGGCATAAGCATATCGCCCGAAGAAGAAAAAGGCGCAATGCTGGCCATCTTGATGCATGACATCGGCCATGGCCCCTTTTCCCATGCACTCGAATGTATGCTCATGGACGACTGGCATCACGAAAAACTTTCTCTGCTGCTGATGAACCGCCTGAACGATCAGTTTAACGGCGAGCTTTCCTATGCTATTGAAATGTTTCAGGGGAAATACCACCGGAAATTTTTCAACCAGCTGATTTCTTCCCAACTGGACGTCGACCGTCTGGATTATCTGAAACGGGATAGTTTTTTCACCGGGGTTTCCGAGGGGAATATCAATACCCAGCGCATTATTTCGATGATGAATGTCTGTGACGAGGGCGAATTGGTAATTGATGCCAAAGGGATTTATTCTATCGAAAATTTCCTTACAGCCCGGATGTTCATGTACTGGCAGGTGTATTATCACAAAACGTCTGCGCTGGCAGAATTTATTTTGGTTAAAATCCTGGAAAGAGCAAAATACCTGGTTTCCCAAGGCGTTGATCTGCCGGCTACGGATAACCTGAAGTATTTCCTGTACCGTGAAAAAAGCGCTGCTACGGATGAAGATGTAGAACGGTTTACCCAGCTGGATGACAACGACATTATTCAGGCTATGAAGAACTGGCAGAATGCGGATGATATGATCTTATCCTACTGGTGTACCTGTGTAATCCGGAGAAATCTTCCGAAGACCATTATCTCATCCCATGCTTTCGATCCGGAATTTATTGAAGAAAAAATAAAAAATGTAAATGAATTTTTCGGAATTGATAACGGGAACGAATTGGTTCATGAAATCGAAAGAAAACTCCTTCCTTATGATACCGAAAAACAGCCCATTTACCTGCTTCAGAAAAACGGAGAAAAAATAAGGCTGGACGAATCCGAAGACCAGCTTCTGTCGGGACTCATGACCCATAAGACCAAACGGTATATCCTCACTTTTCCCAGGGATCTTGAAGGTCTGATTTCTTAAAGAATAATAAAATTCAAAATCAGAAAATTAAAAAATGTTTGCGAATTACAGAATTTCTTATCTTTGCAGAATATGGAATTTACAGCTTCGCAAATTGCAAGTTTTATCGACGGAAAAATAATAGGTGACGAAAATGCGCTTATTACTGGAGTTTCGCCTATTGAGAGCGGAGAAACCGGACACCTTTCTTTTATAGCACAGGAGCGGTTTTCCCATTATCTGGAAAATTCAAAATGCTCTGTTATCATCGTTTCGGAGAATCTTTTGTCAAAAGATACCTATGCGCCTACTGTTATTGCTGTAAAGGACGCTTATCTTTCATTTCAGATTTTAATGAACCTGTATCAGGAAATGCAGGGACGGAAAAGCGGTATCGAAGATGGTGCTTCCATCCATGAAACGGCAGTAATTGGAGAAAACGTTTATATCGGTACATTTACCTATGTTTCCGAAAAAGCAAAAATTGGTGAAGGAACCCAGATTTATCCGCAGGTATACATCGGAAAAGGGGTGAAGGTCGGTAAAAACTGTAAAATAGACAGTGGAGCAAGAATCTATGATTACTGCATCATCGGCGACAACTGTGTGGTCCACTCCAACACTGTAATCGGTGGCGACGGATTCGGATTCCAGCCGACACCGGATGGCTTCAAAAAAATCCCGCAGCTCGGAAATGTCATTATTGAAGATAACGTGGAGATCGGCTCAAACTGCAGCATCGACCGGGCGACTATCGGTTCTACCGTGATTGGTAAAGGAACCAAGATCGATAATCTCATCCAGATTGCCCACAACGTAAAGATCGGTAAGAACAACGTTATTGCCGCGCAGGCGGGGATTGCAGGTTCTACGACCATCGGCGACTGGAACCAGATCGGCGGACAGGTAGGAATCGTAGGCCATATTAAAATAGGAAGTCAGGTGAAAATCCAGGCCCAGAGCGGGGTAAACACCCATGTAAATGATAAAGATACCATTTACGGATCACCGGCCATCAGCTACAACGATTATCTCAGAAGCTACGTCCATTTCAGAAATCTTCCTGAAATCGTAAAAAGAATAAACAATCTTGAGAATAACTCAAAAGATAAAACTAATGAGTGATATGCAAAAAACACTTCAGCAGGAAGTGACACTTTCCGGAATCGGACTTCATACAGGTAAAGAAGTAAAATTAACCATGAAACCTGCCAAGGAAAACACAGGTTTTGTTTTTGTAAGAACCGATCTAGAAGGTCATCCCCAGGTCGAAGCAGATGTAAACTATGTTGTAGCGACAGAAAGAGGGACAACATTAGAAAAATTAGGCGTTAAAATCAATACTTGCGAGCACCTTCTGGCCGCTTTGGTAGGATGTGATGTAGATAATGCCATTCTGGAAATGGATGCCTCCGAACCTCCGATCTTGGACGGATCCTCAAAATTCTTTGTAGAAGCTATCGAAAGTGTAGGAATTGTAGAGCAGAATACCGCCAGAGAATACTTGGTTGTAAAAGAAGTGCTTACGTACAGCGATCCGGCTACAGGATCCGAGATCACCATCATTCCTTCCGATACGTACGAAGTAACGACTATGGTAGATTTTGGCACCAAAGTATTGGGAACCCAAAACGCTACCTTAAAAAATATTTCAGAATTTAAAGAAGAAATTTCATCGGCGAGAACATTCAGCTTTTTACACGAGCTGGAAATGCTGTTGGATCACGGATTGATCAAAGGTGGGGATATTTCCAATGCGATCGTGTACGTGGATAAAGATCTTACCCCTGAAACAACAGAAAAACTGAAAAAAGCCTTCGGTAAAGACAATGTGTCGATAAGACCGAACGGAATTCTTGATAACCTTAACCTAAACTATCCTAACGAAGCTGCAAGACACAAATTACTGGATGTAATCGGTGATTTGGCTTTGGCAGGCGTTAAAATAAAAGGCAAGGTAATCGCCAATAAGCCGGGACACTTTGTGAATACTCAGTTTGCTAAAAAACTGAACCGTCAGTGGAAACTGCAGAAAAAGAAGAACGTTCCGGATTTCGACTTAACGAAAGAACCGGTTTTCGATATCAACGGGATCATGAGGCTGATGCCGCACCGACCGCCGTTCTTATTGATTGATAAAATTCTTGAGCTGTCGGATTCTCATGTAGTGGGACTGAAAAATGTAACGATGAACGAGCCGTTCTTCGTGGGGCATTTCCCGAAAGAACCTGTAATGCCAGGGGTTTTACAGGTGGAAGCTTTGGCACAGACAGGAGGAATCCTGGTGCTGGCAAGTGTTCCGGATCCTGAAAATTATTCTACTTATTTTATTAAAATAGATAAAGTAAAATTCAAAAGAAAAGTTATTCCTGGAGATACGCTTATCTTTAAGATTGAATTGATCGAGCCTATCAGAAGAGGAATTGTTCATATGCAGGGATACGGTTACGTGGGAGATACGGTAGCAGTAGAAGCAGAACTAATGGCCCAAGTTGCAAAAAATAAAGTTGATTAAATGATTCATCAGTTAGCAGCCGTAGACAAGCGTGCAAAAATCAGCAAAAATGTAATCGTAGAACCATTTACTACCATTGCAGGGGATGTGGAGATCGGGGAAGGCACCTGGATCGGTCCGAATGTTACCATTATGGACGGAGCGCGGATCGGTAAAAACTGCAGGATTTTTCCGGGAACGGTAATTTCTGCGATCCCTCAGGACCTGAAATTTGACGGTGAAGATACCCAGGTAATCATCGGTGATGAAACCACCATCCGGGAATGTGTAACGGTAAACCGGGGAACAAAAGCGCTTGGCTTTACCAAAATCGGCAAAAACTGCCTGATCATGGCTACTTCCCATATCGCACACGACTGTGTAATCGGGGATCATGTGATCATCGTTAACGGTTGCGGTATTGCAGGGCACGTAGAAATCGGCGACTATACGGTGATGGGAGGTTTATCTGCGGTTCACCAGTTCGGAAAAATCGGAAAGCATGTGATGATCTCCGGAGGAACTCTGGTACGGAAAGATATCCCGCCTTATGTAAAAGTAGCGAGAGAGCCGATGTCTTATGCGGGAATCAACTCCGTAGGTTTAAGGAGAAGAGGATTTACGAATGAGAAAATCTTTGAAATCCAAAAGATCTACAGAGCGATCTTCCAGCTGAAAATGAACGTTTCCCAGGCATTGCTGTATATTGAAAAAGAAATGCTTCCGACGGCTGAAAGAGATGAAATCCTTCAGTTTATCCAGAATTCTCCAAGAGGTATCGTAAAAGGATACGGAACGGGCAAGGAAAGGGAATAATTAAATTTTTAGCAGCATACCTGATGAGAATTTTAGCATTATTTACAGTGATCTCTGCCACATCTTTTCTCTCTGCGCAACAGACGGAAGGGTTAAAGACGGAGAAAACGGCTAGAACCTCAATCCTGGAAAGGAAAATTCCCGGAAAATCAGGAGACAGTTTGGCTAAGAATAATTTAAACAACATTCTGAAACAGAATAATTCGGGCAACTCGGTTTTAGGAACCGCCAGTCCCTACCATTCCGAGATCCAGACAAATGTGAATCAGCTGAATAATAATGTGAATACATTCAATAATAATGTTTTCAATAGAATGCAGACTCAGGGTCAGGGAATCCAATTGAATAAAAGAAAATAATTATATACAAAAGTAATGGCAACAAGTAACGATATCAGAAAAGGCCTGTGCATCGAGTACAGCAATGATATTTATAAAGTAATCGAGTTCCTTCACGTAAAACCTGGTAAAGGACCGGCTTTCGTAAGAACAAAATTGAAGTCGGTAACTAATGGAAAAGTAATCGACAACACGTTCTCTGCAGGTCACAAGATCGAAGAGGTAAAAGTGATCACCAGAAAATACCAGTATCTTTATGATGATGAGAACGGGTTTCACTTCATGAACAACGACGATTTCTCTCAGCTTTACCTTAATAAGGAAATGATCGAAAACTCCAACCTGATGAAAGCAGGAGAAGAAGTGACCATCATTCTTAAAGAAGCTGACGAAACCCCTCTTTCCGCAGAATTGCCGCAGTCGGTTTACCTTGAAGTGGTGGAAGCAGATCCGGGAGTAAAAGGAAACACCGCAACCAACGCCCTTAAAAACTCAATCGTAGAAACAGGAGCTCGAGTAATGGTTCCTCTGTTCATCGAGCCGGGAGACAAAATCAAAGTGAGCACTGAAGACGGTTCTTACCTGGAAAGAGTAAAAGAATAATTTTAAATAAAATTCACATCAATTCGGTTTGCCTCTGCATTCCGAATTTTGTTTTATAAGAAAATCAATTGTTATGAGATTCCATTCTCCACAAAAACTGAATACCATCGCCGGGCTTATCGGGGCAAAGTTTGTAGGTCCCGAAGATTTCGAAGTCCTGGGCACCAATGAAATCCACATGGTGAAACCCGGAGACATCGTTTTCGTGAACCATCCGAAATATTACGACAAAGCATTAAACTCTGCCGCCACCATTATTCTGATCGATAAAGAAGTGGATTGCCCGGAAGGGAAGGCATTATTGGTTTCAGATGATCCGTTCAGAGACTTTAACAGGATCAATACCCATTTTACAAGAATCTACAATTTCACCGAAGAACTTCATGATGTGGAGATAGGCGAAGGAACCCATGTCCATCATTCCGCGGTGATCGGCAACAATGTGAAAATCGGAAAAAATACCCTTATTTTCCCGAATGTGGTAATCGGTGACAGAACGGTGATCGGCGATCATGTGGTGATCCAGGCCAACACGGTATTGGGTGGCGATGCTTTCTATTACCGGAAGCTAAACGGCAATTTCGACCGTCTGATTTCGGTGGGAAATGTGGTGATTGAAAATAATGTTGAAATCGGAAACGGATGTACCATCGACAGAGGGGTAACTGATTCTACGGTGATCGGGGAAGGTTCCGTGCTGGATAACCAGATCCAGATCGGTCATGACACGGTGATCGGAAAAAAATGCCTGATTGCTTCTCAGGTCGGTATCGCAGGCTGCTGTGTAATCGGCGACGAAGTAACGATTTGGGGGCAGGTGGGCATTGCCTCCGGAAATAAAATCGAGAGCGGATCTGTACTGCTGGGAAAAACAGGAGTCAACCGGGATCTTGAAAAAGGAACCTACATCGGGATGTTTGCAGAAGATTTCAAAACCTACCTGAAAAAAGAGGTGAAACTGAGAAATCTCAAATAAACAAATTGTTTAGATTTATCTTTAATCAAAGAAATTTAATTAAATTTGTCTGCATTTAAAAAGTAATAAATAAATTAAATAAATAATAAAATGTCAATTTTAGTAAACAAAGATTCTAAAGTAATTGTACAAGGATTTACCGGGAATGAAGGTACTTTCCACGCGAGCCAGATGATCGAATACGGAACCAACGTAGTAGGTGGGGTTACTCCGGGAAAAGGAGGAAGCGAGCACCTTGGGAAGCCAGTATTCAACACGGTAGCGGATGCTGTGGAAAAAGCCGGAGCAAACGTAAGTATCATTTTCGTACCGCCTGCATTTGCTGCTGACGCTATTATGGAAGCTGCTGAAGCCGGGATCAAAGTGATTGTATGTATTACGGAAGGTATTCCTGTAGCGGATATGGTAAAAGTAAAATCTTACATCGCTGACAGAGACTGCAGATTAATCGGCCCGAACTGTCCTGGAATCATTACTTCTGAAGAAGCTAAAATTGGAATCATGCCAGGTTTCGTTTTCAAAAAAGGAAAAGTAGGGATCGTATCAAAATCAGGTACCCTTACGTATGAAGCTGCTGATCAGGTAGTAAGAGCCGGTTACGGTATCTCTACGGCAATCGGTATCGGTGGAGACCCGATCATCGGGACTACAACCAGAGAAGCTTTGGAATTATTCATCAACGATCCTGAGACGGAAGCGGTGGTCATGATCGGAGAAATCGGTGGTGGTCTTGAGGCAGAAGCGGCAAGATGGTACAAAGCCAGCGGTTCTACAAAACCGGTGGTAGGTTTCATCGCAGGGCAAACGGCTCCTAAAGGAAGAACAATGGGCCACGCAGGGGCAATCGTAGGAGGTGCAGAAGATACGGCACAGGCTAAAATGGAGATCATGAGAGAAAATGGAATCAATGTAGTAGATTCTCCTGCTGATATCGGTGCTACCGTAGCAAAAATTCTAGGATAATTTAAAAACATAACCATATGAAAAAATTTTTATTAGCCTCCGCATTGGCCTTTTCTGCAATGTCTTTCGCACAGATCGATTTCAGCAGTACAAGATTCGGTATTATTGCCGGGGGCAACTATTCCGGGGTGAAAAATGCACATAACCCGTCAGGTCCGAGATTCGGATTCCAGGGCGGTGTATTGGCTTTAGTTCCGATCGGTTCCGAGAATCAGTTTTTCTTACAGCCAGAAGTTACTTACTACGGTGCGGGAGAAACAGGAAAGGATAAAGACGCAAAAGGAGTAGACGGTTATAACGCTGTGTATGCCAATAACTACCTGAGCGTTCCGATTTATTTTAAAGCCTATTTTTCTGAAGCAGAATCAGAATTCTTTGGAATGATCGGTCCGAGATTCAACTTTCTGATGAGCCAGAATGTAAAGAACGTACCGGTATTAAGACCTTATTACGACCCGAATTTTGTTGATCCCGCCTATCCGGACGTAAACGGAAAAGCGAGCAAATTTAATTTTGGCGTAGGAATAGGAGTAGGATACAGCTACAAAAGGCAGCTTGAACTTGCCGCAAAATATGATTTCGGATTAAGCAATACCTATCCAGGGCTTGATAAAGAGCCGAAAGGTACTACCAAATCAAAATCTGAGCAGGTTCTTAGTGTAACCTTAAGCTATATCTTCAACTAAAAATTTATTTCAGGTTGAAAAATAAAAAATCCCGGAACTTTTGGTTTCGGGATTTTTGTTTATAAATAATTTTAAAATTCTCACGTATTAATCTGAGATTTAACGATGCAGTAATCTGATCCGATGTTTTTAAAATCTCGGAGATTCAGATGAAAATTATCCTTTAATCCATTTCCAGATTTCTTTTAACGTTGCTTTATTTCCATACATTAAAATTCCGACCCTGTAAATTTTCCCGGCCAGGAAGATCATGAAAATTGTTGTTCCCAAAAGCAGTACAATCGATAGGATAATCTGCCAAGCGGGTACCCCGTAAGGAATTCTCGCAATCATCGCAACCGGTGAAGTAAATGGGATAATAGAAAGCCAGAAGCCAAGTGGGCCATCCGGATTGTTCATAAATGTAAAACTTCCGTACATCCCCACCATTAAAGGCAAAATAGCAAATAAGGTAAACTGCTGCGTTTCGGTCTCATTATCTACTGCAGAGCCGATCGCTGCATAAATAGAGCTGTAAAAAATATATCCCAACAGGAAAAATACAATGAATACGAAAATAATCAACGGGAAATTAAGCTCCAGCAGGCTGTGGGAAATCTGGGTTCCCATCTGCAGGATATCAAATTTACTCATCATTTCCTCATTACCGCCAGGAATATTTTTCGGAATTGTTGAGAACCCTGTATTCAGAACCAATGCTCCGATAACGGACATTGTAATCCAAACCAAAAACTGCGTCAGTGCAACCATCGTCACGCCAAGGATTTTTCCCATCATCAGCTCGAAAGGCTTTACAGAAGAGATAATAATTTCCACCACCCGGTTGTTTTTTTCCTCCAATACGCTTCTCATCACCCGGACTCCGTAGATAATAATGAACATAAAAGTAACATACATCAGAAGCATGCTCAGAACACTTTTTACCCCAAAAGCAAGATCTGAGTCTTCCTTATTATTTTCGGAAACATTAATGGTTTTTAAACTAAAACCTTTATCGAGATTATCCAGTTGGATTTCAGCAATACCCAGTTTTTTAATCTTTTCCTTTTTAATGACCTCATTGATGTCCGAAGCGATTTTCTGCTTCGTATCAAAGCCTATTTTATTGTTGATCACCAGCCTTGTATTCTGCAAAAGCCCATCATAGTTTTGGTCTCTTAATTCCGGCAGAATCAATATCCCGTCCAATGATTCATTGCTTTTCAGGTTATTCATTTTAGCCTTCTCATCTGCCATGGAAACGAAAACGTATTCAAGCTTATCGGTAGATTTTAGTTGATTTTTAAATAGTCCGCTTTTATCTACTACCTCAATGATATTGTGTGACTCATTCGCTTTGAACATCAGCCCGATCACACTGGCAAAACCGATTAAAAGGATAGGAGCCAGCAAAGTAAGTATAATGAAGGATTTTTTCTTAACCTGCGTAAGAAACTCCCTTTTTGTAATTAAAAAAATATTATTCATGATTAAGAATCGGTGCTTACCGCATTAATAAAAACTTCATTCATGCTCGGAATTTTTTCATCGAATGATCTTACCTTTCCTACGTTGATCAGGTCCAAGAGAATGTGGTTCTGATCGGCTGCATTTTTCAGGTCAAAAGAAAGAAGACTGTTCTCATGATTCATATTGAAAATCTCGTATTTGCTCCTGAAAGCTTCCAGCTGGGAATCATTTACGTCAGAAAGGGTAATCCCGAAAATATTTTTTTTGAATTTTTCCCGAACATCGAAAACCCGCCCGTCGATAATCTTTTTGGAATGATTGATCAGAGCAACATAATCACACATTTCTTCCACACTTTCCATCCGGTGGGTCGATAGGATGATGGTCGTTCCGTTGTTTTTCAGGTCGATGATTTGGTCTTTGATCAGATTGGCATTTACAGGATCAAAACCCGAAAACGGCTCATCAAGGATCAGGAGATGCGGACGGTGGAGAATGGTTACTACAAACTGGATTTTTTGAGCCATCCCTTTAGAAAGTTCAGACAGTTTTTTCTTCCACCACTGGTCGATATGAAGTTTGTCGAACCATTTTTTGGCTTCCTGAAGCGCATCGCTCTTTTTCATACCTTTCAGCTCACCGAAATAAAGAAGCTGGTCGCCGACCGTCATGTTTTTATACAATCCGCGTTCTTCAGGCATGTAGCCGATGTCTTTGATATGGTCTGGATTGAGATTTTGTCCGTTGATCTGGATGTTTCCGGAATCAGCCTGCGTAATCTGATTGATGATGCGGATGAAAGAGGTTTTCCCGGCTCCGTTCGGACCCAGAAGACCATATACGCTGCCTTTCGGAACATGGATGCTGAAATCATCCAAAGCCACCTTTTTGCCTGCATTGTAGGTCTTTCTTATATGTTCGGCTTTTAGCATTAATCTGTTTTTATAATTAGTATAAAAATGTTCCGAAAGTTACGGAATAATTAAGCTAAAAGAAAAAATCCTGATGATTATCAGGATTTAATTTATTGTTTTACAATTTGCGTGACCTTCATGGTGTTGTCACTCAAAATATACCGGATCAGGTATTTACCGGGCTTTAATTTTTCAATATTGATCTCCCCTGAATTCATGTTTACCGAATAGCTGGCGACCTGTGTACCTAAAATAGAATAAAAAATTACGCTTTTTATTTTTAGGTTCTGATCTTTTGCTTTAACGATAAGAAAGTCCTTAGCAGGATTTGGATAAGCAACAAGTACCCCATCATCAGACTTCTGAGAGAAGGCAGCCGGCTCCTTAATTTGCGCCTTTACATTGTTGGAAAATCCAACAAAACCGGCTAAAAAGATTAACAAAAGTAAAAGTTTTCTCATCAAATTATAATTTCTTAGGAATATTTAAACAAAACTAATTAATTCTATAATGCTACGCAATAGTTTTTTATAATACTTGTAGTAAATTTGTATTAAATTTTGTTCAAAAAGTATTCCAAAATGATACATTCAAGAAATAGAAGGCTAAGGGTAAACGAATCCATGAGAAGTCTGGTAAGAGAATGCACCCTTACCACCAACGATTTTGTAATGCCGATCTTCGTAATGGAGGGCGAAAATAAAGAAGAACCGATCCCGTCGATGCCGGGAATTTTCAGGAGAAGTATTGATCTGACGGTGAAGGAATGTAAGGAGCTGTTTTCTTTAGGCGTAAAAGCGGTAAATCTGTATATGAAAGTGTCGGATGACCTTAAAGACAATACCGGTAAAGAGGCATGGAATAAAAACGGACTGATGCAGAACACCATCAGAGCCATTAAAGATGCTGTTCCGGAAATGATCATTATGCCCGATGTCGCGCTGGACCCGTATTCAATCTATGGCCACGACGGAATCATCGAAAACGGGAAAATTGTAAATGATGCCACCAATGACGCGTTGGCCAGAATGTCGGTGTCACATGCAGAAGCAGGGGCTGACATTGTAGCACCCAGCGACATGATGGACGGAAGGGTTCAGGTAATCCGTGAGGCATTGGAAGAAAACGGATTTACAGATGTGGGGATTTTGAGCTATGCAGCAAAATATGCAAGTTCGTTCTACGGACCCTTCAGAAGTGCTTTAGACAGTGCTCCGAAAGATAATATGGAGATTCCGAAAGATAAAAAGACTTATCAGATGGATTTTCATAATTCCCGCGAAGCACTTAATGAAGTCTTTAAAGATATTGAAGAGGGAGCAGACATCATTATGATCAAGCCGGGGCTTCCATATTTGGATATTGTCACTAAAGTTCGTGAAGCGATCGATCTTCCGGTTGCAGTGTATAATGTAAGCGGAGAATATGCCATGGTAAAAGCTGCTGCACAGAACGGTTGGCTGGATAACGATAAAACGATCATTGAAAGCTTGACCTGCATCAAAAGAGCCGGAGCAGATATGATCTTTACGTATTTTTCCAAAGAAGCGGCAATGCTTTTAAACGGATAATATTATTTGCTTTAAATAAAATGAGAGGCTGTTCTGATCATATGGACAGCCTCTCATTTTGTTGTATGATAGTGAAACCTCACAGGTTTCAAAAACCTGTGAGGTTTGATTGAGCAGATATCTTCATATTAACCAAAGCATGCATTGTAATGGGGGCTTCCCGGAACAATAGGGCTCTGGCCGCCGTTATCATAAACACAGATATTGGACGGACACAGGTACCATCCTGCAGGACAGTTTCCGTTGGCATCCGGCGGACGGATATTTCCACCGTTGATTTTCATTAAATCTTTTTTCGTTAACTTTTTCATGATAAATATTTTATTGGATTAGAAACCTAAGGTAATAAAAATTATCACACAGTTTGGAAATAATTTAATTACATGATATTAAAATCTTTCCCTTTGGTAAATTTAGCGGCGAAAGGTGCCTGGTTTCCGGTATATTTTAAGGTAAAATTCTTTTTGGTATCGGTGTTTACATTTGCCTGTACCTCAACATGCTGGGTCTCAAAGCTGACATCCAGGTTTACCCCTGCTTCTTTTTCCAGGTTGATTTCCACACTCTCTGCATAGAAAAGGGAAGTGCTCAAAAAATTGAACTTGATATTTTTCCTATACGATCGTGATTCATTCTGGGTGAATTCGGAATATTTTCTCAGAATTTCGATGCCTGGGGAATCGATATTTGTAATCCTGGATTTCGTGACGCCGTTTACTTTGATTGAAAAATTTTTGGCCTTATCAATATCTCCCCGAATTCCGATATTGAATAGAGAAGGCAGGGAAAGTCCAAACTCTATCATGCTTTCTTTCGTAAATTCAAAATCAGGAATCAGGGCAGGAAACTTCTGTACATTCATCAGCTGGTTTTTAACAGTGCCTAACTGATCGCCTGAAAATAGATAGCCGATCAGGTTATTATTCGTCGTTCTCCAGTTTCTTCCGTTCCACTCATAAATTTCGCAAAGCAGGGTATCGGTGGAAGAATGCGGAAGAAGATCCATATCCTGCCATTTGAAAACCTCCTTGGCATAAGGTCTCCTGTTGATGATATTCACGCCGAGATCCAGGGCCAGAAGCTCAGTCAGTTGCTTGTTATTTTCCATAGTAATAGCAGTGTTAGTTTTGAGTTTAAATTTAATTAAAATTGTTGGGTTTTAAGACAGAAAGCTTCTGCAAAGTGAGATAAAAAAGCAGTATTAAAATATCATAAACTTTATGTTCTGGTTTTTAAACGTTAATATCCAATTCAAAAAAACTTTATCTTTGCCTTTATGATTTTACGCGGAGAAAACTTAATCAAAGAATACGGTCCTAAAAAAGTGGTAAAGGGCGTTTCTGTACAGGTTCAGCAAGGGGAGATTGTGGGATTGCTCGGTCCGAACGGGGCGGGGAAAACCACTTCGTTTTATATGATTGTTGGGTTGGTTAAGCCGACTTCCGGGAAAATTTTTCTGGACAAACAGGAAATTACGAGAGATGCCATGTACCGCAGGGCCCAGAAGGGCATCGGCTACCTTGCCCAGGAAGCTTCCGTGTTCAGGAAACTTTCGGTGGAAGAGAACATCATGGGTGTATTGCAGCTTACCAAGCTTTCAAAGCGCGAGCAGCAGATCAAATGTGATGAGCTGATTGAAGAATTTTCTTTGCAGCACGTCCGTAAAAACCGTGGGGACCTTTTGTCAGGAGGGGAAAGAAGGAGAACGGAAATTGCCCGTTGTCTTGCTACCGACCCCAGTTTTATTCTTCTCGATGAGCCTTTCGCAGGGGTAGACCCGATTGCCGTGGAAGACATCCAGAAAATCGTAAGAAGCCTTACCGATAAAAATATCGGGATCTTGATCACCGACCACAACGTTCAGCAAACGCTGGCGATTACCAACAAAACCTACATCATGTTTGAAGGAAGAATCCTGAAAGAGGGTCTTCCGGAAGAGCTGGCGAACGATCCTCAGGTACGGGAAGCCTATCTAGGAGAAAATTTCGTATACCAGAGTATTTTCGATAAATCGAATAAGAAAAGCTATGCCTACAATATCTGGGCAGGGAATTTTGAATCCAGAGCTCAATTGCAGAGCTTTGTAGATGAAAATTTTGCACAGTATGATGGCCTGAGACTGATGTACGGATTCAAAGATATCAGTTTTACCTCTATGGGAAATCCTGAAATCCAGCATATTTTTAATGAAGTGGTGGATAAAAATGCCAACAATGCTTTTGTTTTCCAGAAGAAGGAAATCAATTCCCTCTATTCGCTGGAGCAGGCCGAAGCCGAATCCAGAGCAGCGGGCACACCGGAGCTGCATTATCTCACCACTTACCTGTTTGAAAACTAAAATTACGGGCAGAATCATTGCTTAAAAATAGAATAAAACGTACCTTTTCTCTGCGAAACGGTACGTTTTTCCTTTAAAATCATTTCCTATGGCAAAACCTTTCAACCGAACCCTTACTTTATTCGGCATTTATAAGCAACTGGTTCCTTTTATCAGACCCTACCGGCTGATGATCTACGGAACGCTGTTCCTTACTTTCTTAGGAGCCCTTGCCGCACAGGTAAACCCATTGGTGCTGAAATATACGGTAGATGAAGTAACGAAACTCACCCATCTCCCTCATCCGATGTCGGAAGGCATTCATGTATTGGTTGTAATCTCTGTCATTTTACTGGGAAAGGAATTACTGAACATTTTCATCAATTTCGGTCAGAAATTTTACGGTGAGAAAATCAGAATCAATGTCAGTTCCGTACTTGCGCAATCGGCAATTGATAAGATATTGACGTATCGAGTGGCTTATTTTAATGATGAAAACCACGAATCGGGAAAACTGCAGATCCGGATTGACCGAGGAATTGAAAGTCTGACGCGGCTGGTACAGAATTTTTTCATTGATATGCTGCCGCTGTTCTCCAATTCTATCATCGCACTGATTATCATGTATCTGCAAAACGTTTATGTTGGTCTTGTTTCTACGATCATTGTCCCAATTTACTTTTATGTGAGTTCCCTGCAGGCAAAAAAGCTTAGCGGGGTAAGAAGGACTTTAAGAAATCAGCGTGAACAAAAGACTTCCGGTTTATTAAACCTGATCAATTCCATTATGGTGATTAAAAGCTTTGTCCGCGAAAAGTTTGAAGGCAAAAAACAATACGACTTACAGATGCAGCTTATGGAAAGCCAGATGTTTACCCGGAAAACGAATTTTATTTATGATGGGCTGAAAACCTTTATCGAGCAGTTTGGTGTCGTATTAATCATTCTGCTGACGGTCTACCTGGTGCTGGATCAGCAGATGACCATCGGAGCAATAATGCTGCACATTATGCTGTTTAACAATGTTTCAGCACCGATCCGCCAATTGCATCGGATTTATGACGATATGAACGATGCGATGATCTATGCGGAAGGCTATTTTGATATCCTGAATGCAGATGATGAGAAGGAACCGGACGGAAATTTCGTGGAAAAAGAGATCAAAGGGAATTTTGAATTGAAAAATATCAATTTTACTTATCCGAATGGAACCCAGGCATTGCATGACGTCTCGATGAAAATAGAGAACGGAAAAACAACAGCTCTTGTAGGACTGAGCGGCGCGGGGAAATCGACCATCATCAATCTGCTGTGTAAATTTTACCTGCCGGATTCCGGGGAAATTCTGCTGGATCATGTGGGGCTTAATGAATATGATAATACTTTTCTCCGTAACGACCTTGGACTGGTGCTTCAGAAAAACCATATTTTCCAGGGAAGTATAGAAGACAACATCCGATATGGAAACATGAATGCCTCTTTTGAAGAAATTGAGCAAGCCGCCAAAAAAGCGTATCTTCACGAGCAGATCCTGGATTTGCCGGACGGATACAGGCATGATGCCACACAGCTTTCGGGAGGCCAGCAGCAGAGAATTGCCATTGCACGGTTATTTCTAAAAGATCCGCCGATTATTTTCCTGGACGAACCTACGGCAAGTCTCGACGCCATCGCCACCGAACAGATCAAAAATTCTCTGGATGCGATCAAAGCGGGCCGAACGGTGATCATCATTTCCCATTCGCTGTCGCAGATTCTGGATTCGGATAAAATTTATGTGATGAAAAAAGGCCGAGTCGTGGAAAGCGGAACCCATGACGAACTGGTGCAGATCAACGGAACCTACCGGGAAATCTTCGATGCCTCAGCAAGAAGCCTGAATCTGGATAAACTGGTAAACAGTCTTAAAATGTAACAAGGTAACAATGTAACAATTTATCAATGTAACAATAAAAAATAGATCATCTATCACCATAACCATAACCCATCATTTATCAATCATAAAAAATGAACGACCATTATCTCAAAAAACTCGACCGGGTAACCGCTATTCTCACACAGCTGCAATCTAAACCTTTGGTGAGAGCACAGGACCTGGCTAAAAAATTCGAGGTAAGCGTCCGGACCATTTACCGGGATGTAAAGACCCTGGAAAATGCAGGAATTCCCATCATCGGTGAAGCCGGAAGCGGCTATTCCCTGATGGAAGGCTATAAGCTTCCGCCGGTAATGTTCACGAAAGAAGAAGTTCTGAGTTTTATCACGGCTGAGAAACTGATGCAGAAATTTTTGCATGAAAGTCTGGGAAACCATTACCAGAATGCGATGGAAAAGGTACGTTCTGTCCTGAAATATTCGGATAAAAACCTCATCGAGAATATTGAAAAGCAGATTGATGTTTTTAATTACCATCCCAAGACGGAAGACAAAATTCAGAATATCATTCCGATAATCCTTGAAAGCATTGCTGAAAAAAAGCAGCTGACCCTGGAATACGAAACGGTAGATGCCCAAGTTTCTACCCGGACCATCGAAGTAGTGGGTGTTTTCTTTGAGTTCAACTATTGGTATATTATGGCGTTCTGTACCTTGCGGAATGATTTCCGGCAATTCCGGGTAGACCGTATTTTGAAAATCTTCAAAACCCAAAACCCGTTCTTACAGGAATACGGACAGATCAACGATTACCGGCAGTCCCCAAACGGAAACAGAACGAGAGTGAGGCTTTTGGTGGAAAAAAAGATTATCGGACATCTGGTGAATTCCAAAAAATATTACGGCTTGGTAGAAGAGATTGAACGCGAAGACGGAATTGAGCTGATCTTCGAAACCGACTGGATCAAAGAAGGATTTCCACGCTGGCTGATTACGTTTGCCGATTATGCAGAGGTGCTGGAACCTGAATTTTTAAAGGATAGCCTTAAAGATTTGATTAAAGATATTTTAAAGAAATACTGAAATTAGTTAAACCGTTTATACAGAAATTATGAAGTTTTTAGGGATGCGCTTGCTCTTATTAGTGCCATTGTTTCCTCAACAGCAGTTTCTGCTTGTTCTGCATTTTTGCTGGAAGGAAAAAGGTTTTCCCATCGGTTATGATAAAGAAGAATTCGGGACCTCGAAAATTTTTATAAAACTTAAATACAATATAATCACCTTCTTTAAAAATATTCTTCCGGGATAAAAAATTACAAAAGCTTTCAGAATTTCTGAAAGCTCTATTATTTGACAGATCCGGTGTCTGATGACTGCTACATCACAGGGAATCTTTCCCAGAAGAATGGCGGCTCGATGCCTAAAGCCCTGAGGTAAGTATAACCCTGTCCGCGGTGATGCACTTCATTATCGATAAAATATAAAATGTTCTGGTATACCGGGAACTCATATTGCCCGAACAGATTGAAAGTTTCCTGGAAACGTTCCTCAGAGATCTGTACAAAATACCGGTTGATGATTTCCGTTTCTTCATCCCATTTTTTCAGAAGCTCCTCCTTTGTTTTCGGATTGAATTTCTCTTCATCGTAACCTTCCATTTGGTTCTCAACAATTCCTTTGGTCCCTGGTCCTCCAATGCTGATCAGTTCGACCGCCAGTTTGGCGAACGGTCTCATACCACCAATTGAAAATTCGAACAGTTCTTTTTCAGGAAATGCTTCGATTACTCTTCGGGTCAGGTTGCGGTGTCCTTGCCAGTGCTCTAAAATTTGTTCGGCTGTGATGAATTTTTTCGTGGTAGTTGCTGTTGTTGTCATAATTTTTAATATTGTTTATTTTGATTGATACAAAGGTAAAACTGAGTGATGACAACAGTTTGTCAGTAGGATTTTCAGAATGAAAATATTTTTGATTTTTTAAAATAATTATGGACATTTTTGCGTTAAATACTCATACTTAAGCAATGTTAGGTAGATAAATAATTTGAGAGTGGCCGGCCTTTCAGGACCGGTCATTTTTATTGTAATTATTTTATTTGATACTGACTTGTTTAGTATGAATGGAATTTAATTAACACAAAATCTGATCGTTGCTCCTTCTGTTTTAAAGGAAACAAAGCATAGCAACAAAGCCACTTGAGAAACAGGCAAATAATGTGTCCGCTTCATCAGATCAGCCTGCTGATCCTTTCTTGATTTCTTTAAATTATATCTATTAAGCAAATAATACTTTGCGTTAAAAATGATGTAATGAAGTTGAAAATAGGAGATAAATTACATTTTTTGAGCGCCTGCTTGTCATCTAAGGGATCTAAATATAGTATTAGAGAAAAGCATGGGAAAGATTAGTTTAATTTCTACAGACACCATCATCAAATCTTCCTTTCCAAAATTTGCCGCCTTTAGTTTAAAAAAGTAATTTAGTCTTATGAAAATTTATACGAAAACGGGCGATAAAGGCCAGACCGCACTTTACGGCGGGACCAGGGTTTCAAAGGCCAGCGCAAGGGTAGACAGCTACGGCAATATAGACGAATTGAATTCATTTATCGGGATTGCCAAAAGCCATATCGAAGATGAAGAAGTTTTAAGACAATTAAAAAAAATCCAGTTCGATTTATTTACTGTTGGCTCCGAAGCGGCAACTCCTGTTGATAAGCTGATGCTGGCGAATGGAAAATCGCGTCTGCCATTGGTCATTTCGGATGTTGAGGTTGAAGAGCTGGAACACTGGATGGATGCTTTCGACGAAAAGGTGGAACCCCTGCAATATTTTATTCTTCCCGGCGGCGGAAAAGCAGCTACTTTTCTGCATGCGGCCAGAACCATCTGCAGAAGAGCAGAACGTTCGCTGGTGTTCTTAAATGAATCGGAAGAAGTGCGTCCCGAACTGATCAAATACCTGAACCGGCTGTCGGATTATCTCTTTGTTCTGGCAAGATACATCTCTAAAATCAATAACGAACCGGAAGAATACTGGAATCCGAATGAAAGATAAAGCCCTACTTTTCATTAACGGAGACGCTCCTGAATCTTTCCCCGATCCAGAAAAATATGGGCTGGTAGCCTGTACCGATGGCGCCTTTCATTATCTGAAAAAGCTGGGCTTCCCGCTCGAAAAGTTGGATTTCGTTTCCGGTGATTTCGATTCGCATTCAGGAAAGGATGAAGGGATTTACGATGAAAAATTTATTTATACCCCGGATCAGGACAAAACCGATTTTCAAAAGGCCCTTGAAATTATAATGGAAAAAGGCTTTCATCAGGTAGAAGTGCTGGGCGGAAGTGGGGGAGAACAGGACCATTTTCTGGGAAATCTTACCGTAGCTTTCGGATGTAAAGACCGGATGGACATTAAATTTTATGACGAATTTTCCGAATATTATTTTATTCCTAAAAAAATAACGGTAACAGGAGTCAAAGGTAAATTGATTTCTCTTTATCCATTTCCTTCTGTAGAAAATATTACCACCCAAGGACTGAACTGGCCGCTGACCAAAGGAAATTTAAGCATCACTTCCAGAATAGGAACCCGGAATTTTGCCATAGAAGATGAAGTAAGCATTGAATATGAACAGGGTGATCTGCTGATTTTTATCGGGAAAAATTATTTGTGAATGGAACTTTTCTCTCACAAGCAGGTAGATTTGGGAATTAAGTCTTTTTAATATTAATAGAAACGGGCTTTAGCCCGTTTACAAATAAATCTAATCCAATCGGCTTTAGCCAAAACCTAAATACCTGCAATTCTACACGAAAATCCACTGTTAAATAAATATGAAATCCATTCTAAAAATACCTTTTCTTTTGCTCGTATTCATCAGTGTGTTCTCCTGCAGAACACAGCAAATTTCCGAACCGGAATACGGACAAAATACCGCTGAGGCTAATCTTTTTAAGCTCAAAAAGAAATCGTTTAAAAGAATTGAAAACCTGGGAATACAGGAAATCATCGATCTGCGGAATTCAAAAGAAATCGCTAAGAAGCCGGATCGCCTTCCGGAAGGAATTGCCTATAAAAATTATTCAGCATTTGAAGATGAAGGAGACCAGCTGGATCAGGCAAAAAAACTAGTTTTGAAAGGAAAAGTAAACGGTGCCGATGCCGAAAAAAGAATGCTGGATTTCTACAGGAATTATGTAACGGAACATCCCGAAGTCATCAGAAAAATCATCACGGAAATTTTAGACTCCGATACACCTGTTTTGTATCATTGTACTGCCGGAAAGGACCGTACGGGAATCATTACAGCTCTGATCCTTACGATTTTGAGGTTTGATAAGGAAACGATTTATAACGATTATCTTTTATCTAACAATTACAGAGAAAAATTGGTGAAGCGGCGTCTCAGCCTGTCCCGAGACCTTCATTTCATTTATCCTAAACTGGATATCGGTGTACTGGAAAAATTAAGTTGGGTACAAACTTCTTATCTTGATGCTGCATTTAACGAAATTAATAAGAAATACGGTTCAACAGATCGATATATTCAAGAGGTTTTGGGAATCTCTGAAAATAAACGGGAAGAATATATTCAGAAGTTCACATATTGATAATAAGGCTGCGTTTTTGCAAATAAAGCGATTGAAATTTATAATAATTTTAACGTTAAAAAACCAAACTTTTTTAGCAATTTTGCATTCTTAATTCACCTGTTTAGAAATGAAAATAAAGTACTCGGAACTTATTGATCAGACGTTGTATTTCCCTACCGAGGAATTCAATGTTTCTGAGAACAATTTGTTGTTCCACGATATTCCTTTAATGGAAGTAGTGGAAAAATTTGGCACTCCGCTAAAGCTTAGCTATCTGCCGAGAATTTCTCAGAATATCCAGAAAGCCAAAAGCTGGTTTAAGGAAGCCTTCGAGAAAACCGAATATAAAAAGAATTATACGTATTGCTACTGCACAAAATCCAGTCATTTCAAATTCGTTCTTGAAGAAGCGTTGAAAAACGATATCTCGATTGAAACTTCTTCCGCCTATGACATGGATATCGTGAAATCCCTTTATCACGAAGGAAAAGTAACGAAAGATATAGAAGTAATCTGCAACGGTTTCAAAACCGATGATTACCTGGCGAAAATATCAGAAATGATCAATAGCGGTTTTGAAAATATTACGCCAATTCTGGATAATTACCGTGAATTGGATAAGCTTACAGAGAGCATCGACACGACTTTTGATATCGGAATCAGGATTGCTTCCGAGGAAGAGCCGAAATTCGAATTTTATACCTCAAGATTAGGAATCGGATATAAGGATATCATTCCGTATTACAGCCAGAAAATTGCCGAGCACCCGAATGCAAGGCTGAAAATGCTTCATTTCTTTATTAATACGGGAATCAAAGACACGGCATATTACTGGAACGAATTATATAAATGTCTCCGTGTATATGCACGTCTGAAGAAAATTGCTCCCGAAGTAAATTCATTAAATATCGGTGGTGGTTTCCCTATTAAAACGTCTTTGCAGTTTGATTACGATTACCAGTACATGGTGGAAGAAATCGTTTCCCAGATCAAAAAATTCTGTGAAGAAGAAGGCGTTGAAGAACCGAATATTTATACCGAATTCGGAAGCTTTACCGTAGGGGAAAGCGGCGCGAACATTTACAAAATCATTTCCCAAAAGCGTCAGAACGACAGGGAAAAGTGGAACATGATCGACTCTTCTTTCATGACAACCCTTCCCGATACCTGGGCAATTTCAAGACACTTCATCATGCTTCCGTTAAACCGTTGGGATGATACCTATGAAAGGGTGTTCTTAGGTGGATTAACCTGTGATTCCGATGATTATTACAATTCCGAACAGCATACCAATGCCATTTACCTGCCTGTCTTCAGTGATACCAAACCTTTATACATCGGTTTTTTCCACACAGGAGCTTATCAGGAGACCATTGGCGGTTACGGCGGAGTTCATCACTGCTTGATGCCGCAGCCAAGACATATCCTGATTCATAAAGATGAAAACGGCAATTTGCAGTACGAGATTTTCCGTGAAAAACAGGAACCGGAAGACATATTGAAACTCTTAGGATATAAATAAGATTTTTGCTGAAAAAGTCTTATCCAACAATAGAAACAGGCCGTTCAATCATTTGGACGGCCTGTTTTATCGTTGTAGGTATCTTAAAACCGGTGAGGTTTAATCAAAATACTGCGAAATTTTATCGATTTCCAGATCCGAATAATCAGAAACCACCGTGTCTGCCAATGTATAATCCTGGTTTTTGGAATGCAGGCTTCTGTATGCTGCACAGAAAATTTTTGCCCGGTGCGCCGCCAGAATTCCGTTGGTGGAATCTTCAATCACCATGCAGTTTTCTACCGGTTCCCCGGCCATTTCGGCGGCCAGCAGAAAGACTTCGGGATGAGGTTTGGATTCCTTCAGGTCGGCCCCGCTGATCTTTCCCATAAAATATTTTTCCAGCTCAAATTTTTCAAAAACCATATTGATGGTCGTCATCGTAGCGGAAGACGCCAGAATTAATTTGATTCCGTTGTCGTAATAATGCTGGATGAGGTCTTTTACTCCGGAGATCAGATCAAAGTCCTCATCATTGTAAAAGTAATCCTTGAAATAATTTCTTTTGGTATCTGCAATCTCTTCGAAGGTCTGCTTTAAATCGAACTCACGAATCAGTGTATCACAGACTCTTTTCGTCGAAGCTCCCGTGAAAGAAGTGTACAGATCTTCGGAAACTTCGATTCCCAGGTCGTTAAATGTTTTAAAATAGGCTTTTCTGTGCAAAGGTTCCGTATCTACAATCACGCCATCCATATCGAACAGCACAGCTTTTAAAGGCATATCTGAAATTTTTTACTAAAATAACAAACCTTTCAGAATTACGGAAAGCATTTGCTCATTACTTTTTCATTTTTACGATCCAATCGGTCATTTTATCCATGGCGGCAGGAGAAATGGTCTGCTCGATATCGGCATATTCGGAAAAGGCACCTGTTTTGGCTTCCTGGAAAAGATGATTCAGCCCCGGCAATTCTTCCGTTTTAAAATTCATATTGCCTGCTTTTTTCAGGGATTGACTAATGGCTTCAAGGTTCTCTTTTGCAGGAACCTGGAAATCGAGGCTTCCGTTCAAGGCAAGAACCGGAATTTTGATCTTCGACAGATAGCTGTCCGGATTAAATTTCAGAAAATACCGAAACCAGGCGCTGGAAGTCTGACGCTGAATATTCTGGATGGCTTCTTCACTCAGCTGCCCTGCAAAATTTTTAGTCAGAAACTGCTGAAGGTCTTTTTCATAAGTATTCCCGGAATAATTTTTAATAAAACCGTAAATTTCGGAATTGACTTTTCTGCTTTGCTGCGTCTGAAGATCACTTTGTCCCATCAGTTTTCCTGCTTTTTCATTTTGCTGAATCAACAGCTGATCTACCGGAGTGCCGGGTGCTGCCATCAGGACGAGGAATTTTACGTTCTTGTTCGTAGCAGCAACGATCGGTGCAATCATTCCGCCTTCGGAATGCCCGAGCAGCCCGATATTTTTATATCCTTTAGAAACCAGGTAACCGACTGCGGTATTGATATCGGTGGCGAAATTATAGGAAGTGTCGCTTGCTGAACCCTTGGAAGAGCTTCCGGCTCCCCTGTCATGAAGCCTCAATGTCGCAATTCCTTTTTTCGCGAAATCATCGGCGATCACGGCAAAAGGCTTATGCCCGAAAAGTTCTTCATCGCGGTTCTGGGTTCCGGAACCGGTGATCAGCACCAAAATAGGTTTGTTTTTATCAAAATTTTCAGGCTGAGCGAAGGTTCCTGCCAGTGTGTTTTTATCTGTTGGATTTTGGAAGGAAACATCTTCCGTATCATAGTTGAATGGCGGTTTCGGGGTCTGCGGACGGTTAAGGCCGGATCCGTTTTCTGTATTCGGTGTAAAAGTCAGTGGCAGCTGCATACCGTTCTGGGAAAACGTTCCTTCGATTTTTCCGTCGGTCAGTTTTCCTTTATAAGTAGCGCCCAGCATTTTCTGTTCAAAGGAAAGTTCGTTGTTCGCAAAATCTGTTTTATCGACGGGAATATCTTTGGCACCTTGTTTCGGACTGTTCATAGTGGAAGAGTAAAGGCTTCCGTTTTTCTTAATGTTTAAAATTAATGGAAGTTTCATGCCCTGGAATTCAAGTTCGCCTTTCCATGATCCTTCGATGGTCTGTGCCTGTAAAAAATAGGTGAACAGTAATGATACGAGTACAAATAATGTTTTTATTTTCATGATTAAAGGGATATTAAAAGTTTAGAAATAATTTCAGCAATGATCAAAGCAGCGGCGAAACCTACAAAATGCTGCCATTTTTTGGCATTGACAGCGGTTTTAAAACCGTTCACCAAAAGAACAATATAATAAGCCGTAATCGTTAGAAGCAGCATGCTTATTACAAAAAGAAGGGCGAGGTCCAATGGTTTAAAGTTCAAATGCTGCAGGTCGTCTTGGTGATTGATGATTTCATCTTCGATTCTTTTCAGCAGCGGCAAAGCAGTGATCACCGCGCTGATGTATTGCGGGAACCGGGACACCATGGACGTGTTAAGAATATCAATCGCCCTTGTCTTTCGGTTGATCAGTTTACCCAGGATGAAAAGCACAATGAAAATACAGGCGACGTTGATGCTGTTTTCTTTTAAGCTTGTTAAAAAGTTGGTTTCATATTGATGAACATCCAGGACGCCGTCAAAAGTCACATTTAAAAGAGCGCCTAAAAAGGAACCTGCTGCGGTAATCAGGATACCGGATACCAAAAGCTGCTTTTCACTGTAGATTCCGAAAGGATTAAAGAGTAGTTTCCAGTTCATAAGTTATTTTTTCAGGGTTTCAATTTTTCCGATCAGATCGTCCATCTTGTTTCTCATCGTTGGATAGGACAGTCCTGCCTGTTTTGCCATTTCCTTAATGCTTCCGCTTGAAAGAAAAAAACTGAGGATAAATTCCTGCTCTTCGCGGGTAAGCTGTAAATAAAGAGGAAGCTCGTAGTTGCCGTTAACCGTCGTTTCACAATGGCTGCATTTCATCTGGCTGACCTGCAAAGCCGATTCACAACTCGGACATACAATAGGAAGTTTCATTTCTGATAATTTGTACAAAAGTAAAAATTATTTTAATAAAGTTAAATTAATTTTTAATAAAATTAAAAATATCAATTTTTTGAGCTGTAAATTATTTTTATTAAACATTAATAAGAATATTACTCATTGCTTATTGCGCACTACCAATTCACCCATCTCCAAACTTCTTCGTATCTTTGCCGAAATCATTTAATTCTACACAAAACATGAAGACATACGCAGGAATTCCTGAAGAAAATGCATCATTGGAAAACTCGAAAGTAGTGCTGGTAACCGTTCCTTATGACGGAACCTCAACCTGGGGAAAAGGAGCCGATAAAGGCCCGGAACTTTTCCTGGATGCTTCCGAAAACATGGAGCTTTACGACATTGAAACGCAGACGGAACCTTATCTGGAAGGTGTTTATCTAGCCGGAGAAATTTCTGAAAATGCTACACCGGAAGCCATGACGGAAGCCGTTTACCAGAAAATAAAAGAGCTTTTGAATCATGACGGAAAATTGTTTACTCTTTTCGGAGGAGAGCATTCCGTTTCCATCGGTTCAATCCGTGCGGTAGGGGAGAAGTTTGAAAACTTAACGGTCCTTCAGCTGGATGCGCATACCGATCTTCGTCCGGAATTTCACGGCTCTACGTCCAACCATGCCTGTGCGGTTTTTGAAGCCAACCAGAAGCATAACCTGGTACAGGTGGGAATCCGTTCTATGGATGTTGAGGAAGCGCAGTACCTGCCGGAAGGAAGAGTATTCTTCGCGCACGAAATTGCCAACAACGAAAACTGGGTGAATGACGTATTGGAGCAGGTTTCCGGAAATGTGTACATCACCATCGACCTTGATGCGTTTGATCCTTCGCTTTGTCCGTCAACAGGAACTCCGGAACCGGGTGGCTTGCAATGGTATCCGACTTTGGAATTATTGAGAAAAGTATTTGAAAAATGCAATGTGGTCGCATTTGATATCGTAGAATTAATGGATTCTCCGATGGCAAAGCCAAGCGCATTCTTAGCGGCAAAGCTGTATTACAAAATGCTGGCGTATTACCATATCTATAACAACAACTAAATTCCGCAGGAATCGGATTTTTTCTGCCCGGTATTCTTCGGAAATTTGTGAGGTAAAATAAACGAATATGTCCACACAAAATCAGATCGATTACGAAAGAATTGCCAAAGCGATAGCCTATATCCGCAGCAATTTTAAGCTTCAGCCGGGTTTGGAGGAAGTGGCGGAAGAAATCAGTTTGAGTCCGGCCCATTTTCAGAAGATGTTTTCCGATTGGGCGGGAACAAGTCCGAAGAAGTTTTTGCAGTTCATCAGTCTTGAACATGCCAAAAGCTTACTGAAGGAAGAAAAAGCGAGTTTATTTGATACCGCCTACGAGACGGGATTTTCGAGCACCAGCAGGCTGCATGATCTGTTTGTGAAGATCGAAGGGATGTCTCCGGCAGAATATAAAAACGGAGGAAAAAGCCTCAACATCAATTACAGCTTTTCCGGAAGCCCTTTCGGAAATGTGATTGCCGCTTCCACTGAAAAAGGAATCTGCTATCTGGCTTTTGAAAACGATATACAAAAAGCATTGGGAGATTTACGGGCTAAATTTCCCAATGCTTCTTTTTTTGAAAAACAGGATGATTTCCAGAACACCGCACTGTCTATTTTCAGTACGGACTGGACCGAACTCAAGACTGTAAAGCTCCATTTGAAAGGAACCGATTTTCAATTGAAAGTCTGGGAAAGCCTCTTAACCATCCTGATGGGAAAATTATCAACCTACGGAACATTAGCTGAAAAGATAGGCCATTCCAAAGCCTCAAGAGCTGTCGGAACCGCCATCGGAAGCAATCCGGTAGCATTTCTTATTCCCTGTCACCGTGTGATCCAGTCGTCCGGGAAAATCGGCGGCTACATGTGGGGAATCGACCGGAAGCAGATGATGATCGGGTGGGAGAGCGCAAAGATTTATTCCGGATATTAGAAACGTTTCGGATCAGTTTTTCACCCATACGGTTAAAGAATTTCATCAATAGAAACGGGCTTTAACCCGTCCAAATAGAAAAATTTTATAGGCTTTAGCCCAATGTCATTAAGTTAGTATTTTTTAGTGTTATGTTTTTGCTAAATTTGAGATTTAATCTTTCATTTTCTTATTATGCAAAAAAAATGTTTCAGATATTTTATTATCATTGGAGGAGGAAATCCACAGCGTGGCTATTTGTAATGAATACAGGATGAGTAGCAGAGATTTCACCCGCAAAAGGAAGTTGAGCTTTTCAAATACGCTTTTGTTTATGCTCAACTTCATTACCAAAAGCCTGTCCTGTGAGATTGTAAATTTCATTCACTATATAAGATCTTTGGGCCAGACACAGAATACTTTTACAAAAAGTGCATACGTACAGAACAGAAAAAAGATAAAGCCCGAGGTTTTTATTCATCTGAACAAGCGGCTTGTGGAAGAATTCTATACAGATAATTCTGCAGTACAGACCAAATTCAATGGTCTTCGTCTGTTGGCTATTGATGGTTCGAGAATTAATCTACCTCAAACCCGAGAGCTGGAAGAGATTTATGGTGTATCCAAAAACCAGACTTCTCATACCTGCGTACAGGCCAAAGCCTGCGTACTGTATGATACAATCAATAAAATCTGTTTAAAAGGGGTACTTTCTTCTATAGATACTGATGAACGTTTACAGGCTCTTGAGCTGTTGGCTCATTGTTGCCATAATGATCTGCTGCTATATGACCGTGGTTTTGCTTCATTTGATTTCTTTTATCAGCATCACAAAAGAAATTTTAACTACCTTATGCGCGTAAAAGTAGGTTTGAACCAAACCATAAAAGATTTCGTCAAAAGCGGAATATCCAGTATGATAACAGACTTTAAGCCTTCTCCCAACGTAGATCTGTCAGGAAAAGATTATGGTAGAGACTATACTTTTAAGGTAAGATTGTTGCGTGTCGTACTGGATAATGGCACCATCGAAGTTCTTGCAACCTCTCTTTTAGATGAGGCTTGTTATCCTTCGGAGATTTTCAAAGCCCTATATTTTGAACGCTGGGGCATAGAAACCTATTTTGATGAAATCAAAAACAAGCTTCACCTGGAGGAATTTTCCGGTTACTCAAACAACAGCATCTTACAGGATTTCTATTCTACTTTGCTTGTAAGCAATATACAGACCCTTATTGTCAGAGAACTCGAACAGGAGCTTAATGAAGTTGATACGAAAAAGAAGTACCGGTACAAAGTCAATACTTCCCTTTCTTACAGCTTGATGAAAAACAGAATTTTGAATTTGCTCTTTAGCAATGTAAAAAAAGAGGATATAGTGGCAGAGCTTAAAATTCTTTTTGCTTCTCATATGATCCCCGTCAGACCCAAAAGATCCTTTAAAAGGAATATTTTAAAATACAGAGTCAGAGCGAAACCAAAGGTCACTAAAAACTATAAAAAAAATCTATAAGACCTTAACTTAATGACATTGGGCTTTAGCCAAAGCTTATCATTTATACATTTTAAGCTGTAATACAAAACATAAATAGCAATGCTCAGCCTCTTTGAAGACCCATCAGAAAATCCGGCAAACCTCCTTCCTAAAGACGGGACCGTTCATTATTACGGGAAAGTTTTCTCCAAAGAAAAATCGGATTTTTACTACGACTATTTATTCAACCGGATTCCTTGGGAAAACGATGAAGCCGTTATTTTCGGAAAACTGATTATCACCAAGAGAAAAGTAGCCTGGTTTGGGGACAAGCCCTTTGAATATACTTATTCCAAGCGTACAAAGCAGGCAAAGCCCTGGACACCGGAACTGCTGGAACTCAAGCGAAGATGTGAGGAAGTAACAGGAGAAACCTACAATTCCTGTCTGTTGAACCTGTACCACGATGGCAGTGAGGGCATGGCCTACCACAGCGATGCCGAAAAAGACCTGAAAAAGCATGGAGCCATCGCGTCATTAACATTCGGTGCCGAAAGGAAATTTTTATTCAAGCATAAAACGGAAAATGAAAAAGCAGAGGTTTTCCTTGAAAACGGAAGCCTGCTGGTGATGAAAGGAACCACGCAGGATCACTGGCTGCACCGCCTGCCGACTACAACCAAAGTGAAATCTCCAAGGGTAAACCTGACATTCCGGACGATCGTAGAGTAGCTTTTTGGCTGCTTGAAACGCGGAAACCTGGGATTTTCACCGCAAAAGTTACAAAAGATACTAATGCTGCTAATAAAGTTCAATAAGATGCTGTAAAAAGCGCACAAAAGTTTTTAAAAATCTTTGATTTTTATCTCATGTATTCTAAAATATTTTCAAGCTATTCGAGTATTCTCTGTGACTTATGTGATAAAATAAAGCAGCATCATCTGAGAAAATCTAAGCAGATCTGTGGGAGATTTTTTTTACCATCAATAGCCATCCGGACCACATTTTTCCGTTATTTCTCTAATACTAAGTTTAGATTCCCTGCGGGAATGACAACAACACGCTTAAAACATCTCATCCGTCATCGATTATATTGAAGAACCTTCGGTTTCCTTAGAAATTTCAACGCAAATCTTTCCATGCGCCTTCTAATCCTCCGTTTAGGTTCCCTGCGGGAATGACAACCGTTTTGTTTAATATTAAAAAGCGAACCCGAATTGAAAAATCTGCGTCATCTGCAAAATCTGCGTGAGATAAAGCAAAAAAAATAGGGCTGCGTTCTCGCAGCCCTATTTTTATTTTAAAACTTCAACTTCAATCGCACTGTCTTCAAACACTTTGATAAACGCCTTCGTGTAATCTTCTTTCGTTGCAAAATTCGGATTGGCCATAAATTTCTGCGGGTTGATGGCAAATAACGGGAACCAGGTCGAGGAAATCTGAATCTGGATCTTATGTCCTTTTTTAAAGGTATGAACCACGTCCTGAAGCCTGAAGTTCACCGCTGTTTTCTGATTGGG
The DNA here is from genome assembly GCF_030818695.1 of Chryseobacterium sp. SORGH_AS_0447. NCBI lineage: Bacteria > Pseudomonadati > Bacteroidota > Flavobacteriia > Flavobacteriales > Weeksellaceae > Chryseobacterium > Chryseobacterium sp. SORGH_AS_0447. The sequence goes on from NZ_JAUTAR010000001.1 coordinate 1,510,762, forward strand.
AATTAAAGCTTCCGCTTTTTCCTTCGAATTTCTGAACCTGGCCGGCATAATTTCGCTTCTTACCATCTGGTGATAGTTTCCGTAGATCACGCCTTCTTTCTTTTCAACAGGTTTAAAATCTTCAGGATAAATATCAATTAACTTTACTGCAAAATCGGCATCGGTGGAAGAGGAAGCGATATTTAATTTAGCCATAATTTCACCGGCTAATGTAAGGTCTTCTGCCAGAACGTCGGTGGTGAAAGTCAGTACATCCGGCCGGCCTTCTGCGAAACGCTGGTCTTCCGACATGTAATTTCTTGGAGTGAAGCCATTGAAATCTCTTAAATTTTCTGAGCTTAAAACCGGATTAGCCGGATCGCTGTAATATTCCGAGAAACCTTGCCCTGCTGTGTTTTTCAAAGTACCACCGGATAGGTAGAAGTTTACTTTTGTTGCTTCTTTCGGCGGATAGGCTGCAAATTCTCTCCACTGCTTTGCACCGGTGTCGTACATCATAGCTTCCGGTAAACCGGCATCCTGCCTGGTGTTTCCTTTTAAATAGTGGTTAAAGAATTTTGTTTCCAGGTTTTTCTGATAGTAGGTCGCGATGCTGTCGCCGAAATAAATCTGGTTGTGGAAATGTTTTCCCTCTTCACGACCCCATCCGCCATGAGAAAACGGTCCCATCACAATGGTGTTTTTGGCTTTCGGACTTGTTTTTTCAATCGTTTTGTAAATATTCAGAGGTCCTGAAAGATCTTCCGCATCAAACCAGCCTCCGACGGTCATCACGGCATGGTTTACATTTTTAAGATGCGGCAGGAGACCTCTCTTCTGCCAGAATTCATCGTAATTGGGATGATTCATAATCTCGGTCATGAAGAAATTGTCTTTGTAATATTTTTCGTAGCGGTCTTTCAAAGTCCCCATGTCACGGTAGAATTTCAGTCCGTCTTCAGACGTTGCTTTAATCATGGAATCATTGTACCAGGCTTTGTTTTCAGGTTTTGTCTTCTGAACCCCAAAAACAGGGAATGTCCTGAAGTAACCCAGCATAATTTTTCCGTTGTGCAGGAAATCGTCGTTCCAGAAATCGGAGATCGGTGCCTGCGGTGAAGAGGCTACCAAAGCAGGGTGTTGTGCAAGAACCCCAACTGCCGTATAGAACCCCGGATAAGAAGTTCCGTACTGGCCCACTTTCCCGTTGTTGTCTTTAATGTTTTTAACCAGCCAGTCGATGGTGTCGTAGGTATCGGTGCTTTCGTCCACATCTTTTTTGGTTTTGTGGTCCACCTGTGGAGTCATGTTGGTAAAAGTACCTTCACTCATATATCTTCCGCGTACATCCTGATAGACGAAGATGTATTTGTCTTTCATTAAGTAAGAATTCGGGCCGACCTTCGTCTTATATTCATTTTCCCCGTATGGAGCCACGCTGTAGCAGGTTCGCTGCATCAGGAAAGGATATTTGTTCTTGCCGGAAATATCCTTTGGAATATATACCGAAGTGAAAAGCTTTACCCCATCACGCATCGGGATATAAACTTCTTTTTTAATAAAATTATCCTTTACAAAAGTATCGGGCTGTTGCTTATTCTGCGAATTCCCTAAAGCAAACAGGAAAATCATCAGCATGGAAAAATGAAACTTCATTATCTAAAAATTTAGTGCTAATTTAATCATAAATTGTTTTGCGTTAAATGGATGTTTGATATTAAGTGTCAAAATACTGGTATACAGGTTTTTATTATATATGATTACAGTTGAAAATCAAATGGATTGGTTCAATTAATTATTAAAAAAGCGGATTATATGGGAAAGTCCATCTCATAAATTATGAAACGGACTTTTGTTATTTAATTACGTAAAGTGAAATTATTATTTTTCAACAACAAATACAGCGGTTTTGTCAACCGTAATTATTCCGCTTTTTTCACTTTTTAGTTTAAATGAAGCCACATGATTGTCGAATTTAAAAACAATGCTGTCATTAGTGATTTTTTTTAAATCTTTGACTGTGCTTTTGTCGGTAACAACATCATTTTGTTTAATCATAATATCCTGGTCTGAAAAAATAATCTGGCTTTTCTGCTCAACTATTTTTTTCTTTACCATCTCATGCAATGCCAGATTCTTTAAATTGATTTGTTCTATATTATAAGAATCAACAACATTCCAGTTTCCATTAAAATTATTTTTCTGAAATTCAGTAAATGACAAGCCAATCAGTACTGTTGACATGATAAGATATTTTTTCATATCTATAATATTTAAATTAGCGAGAACAATATTCTCGCTAATTATTATTTACTCCGGGTTATTTTTGATTACATTATCATTTAATTGATATAACACATTTTGGATATTATTATCAATTTCTACTTTAGTACCTTTTTCATCATCTGTTAAAGTACCATCAATTGTATTTTTAACATCTCCATTTGCTCCCTGCTCCTGCATTATTTTTCCTTGGAAATGGTAGTGATGTCCACCACCGACCATATGAATATCATAATGATTAACTTTAGGGCCTGACCAACCTATTGAAACATCTACCCAGCCATAGATATGCCATGAAGTTCCATTTGTGTCAGTAATGTATTCATCAACTTTAATTCTTTTAAAGAAGTTTATACTTTTTGACTCTAAAGTTTTAAAAAGGGTTGAAGTAAGTGTAGTGGTATTTGCAGTTACCAATCCTGCAAAGCCGATCATAGCAGTTAAAAGAATTTTTTTCATAGTTTTTAATTTAAAATTTAGTTTTAGATTGCAATCTAATAACAATATTATTAATTTTTTTTATACACCAAATAGTGTATTAATATTTTTTTAATTTTTTTCTTTAAATAATTAACAAATTTTTGAACATAAATTATCTGAACTACTTTCTATTCCCGGCAAATTTATTCAGCTTCATCGTCAGCGAAAACATGATGTATCTTCTGAGGATCAGGTCTTCCCGGTCTTCTACATAAGCTGCGGTAATATTTCTTCGGACGCTCTGGTTCTGGTTCAGTACGTCATATACTTTTACCCTCGCCGTAAGCTGCTTTTTATAAAATGAATAGCCGATGCCGGAATTCAGGAAGTAAAAATCCCTTTTGAACCCCGGAGCAATATTGGAGCTGGTGTTGTACTCGAAATCGTTTTCGAAAATCAGGTTTGTTTTCAGGAAATAATTGGTCAGCTCTACCCTGAATGTCTGATAAGTATTCCTGATGCTTTCCACACTGTAATTTTTATAATCGGAAAAAGAATAAGTCAGCGTATAAGAAGGTTTGATATTGATTTTATCCTTTTTATCATACATGATATTGATCCCGGGGGTAAGCACATACGAATTCCCGGTAAACAGCTGGCCATTGATAAATCCGCGGCTGTACCGGTAGCTCAGGCCGGCCTTCGGACTGACAGTGAGTTTCTGATCGCTCCATTTCAGTGTCTTGCTGAAACCTCCCGAGAAATTGGCGCTTTTGTTTCCGCTGATGTTGGTGTAGGTAACAAACTGTTTCCCGGAATCGTCATAATAGGAAAAGCTGGTGGTATCGTTGCTGTTGTAAGTAAAAGACAGGCTGAGATGATAATTGATGTTCTTCGGAACATTGAAATTGTTGAAATAAAGGCTGGTCCGGTTGCTCCAGGCATTTTTAAGATCCGGATTTCCCTGGTAGGTCACCAGAGGATTCGATTCGTCTACATAAGGGATCAGCCGTTGGGATGAAGGAATGGTAAAGCTTGCCGAGTTGTAGATATTCAACCTGGAATTTTCAGAGATTTTGTACTGTAAGCCTGCATTATAATCCGGCAGGATAAAATTCCGGCTAAGTTCAAAATGCTGACCGTTGAAAACGGATTGGTACTTCAGATCGGTAAAATCAACATTTGCTGAAGCCCAGAAATTGTATTTCTGTTTATTGAGTTCAAGAGTAATTTGGGGTGAAAATTGGTTGTTCCTTTCGTCGGAACTGTTGGACAAAGCTAGATTGTAATTGGAATACTGCCCGGTCGCCGGATCAAAGTCATGAACGAGCCTGTCGTTAAAAGCATTGGCCGAATTATAATTCAGCCCGAAATTAATGTTCAGGGAATCGGAAAGGGGTTCCGTGTATTTGGCGTTGAAGGAATAGCTGCTGTTCTGCGCTTTGGTTCGGGTCAGCTGGTTTCTGAAATCCCGTTTCGCGGGATCTTCGATGCCGTTGTCGTAAAAGAAGGTCTGGGAATTGGTAAGGCTTCTGTTTTTATTTTCGGTGATCGAAGTATTTAAACTGGAATAAAAAGACCTTCCTTTCTTACTGAACTTTCTTGAGTAATGGATGTTCGGGGTAAAAGCGTTGCTTTCCGAATCCGAGCTTCCGGCGGACTGGCTTTCATTTAACAGCATATCGTCCCGGAAAGTGGCCGAGCTGAATGTGGTAGAATTCGCTGTTGTTGAATGCGAAAAAGCCGGAGAAAAGTAAATGGTGCTCAGCGTATCGGGCTTTATCTTTACGGATGAGGTGAAATTGTATTGTTCGGATCCGTTTTCCCCTGTGCTTTCCGAATTGGTCTTGAGGTTATAATCCGGAAGAAAGGTGGTTTTTGAAATTTTAGAAGCGGTCTGCAGGTTGGTTTCCGTACGGGTAAGACCCAATGCATCGAGATCAATTTCGTTGCTCAGCCTGTCGGTGTAGTTGACACCGATGGTGGTCGACTTCTGGATTCCTTTCATGTTGTTTCCGGCCTGTATGTTGCGGGAGCCCTCACCGGAATCTCCCCTGGAATTCACGTTGTTGGAAGAAAGAACCATGCTGATCTTCCGTTTGTCTCTGAAATAGCTCAGGAAACCGCTGCCTTCATATCGTTTGTCGGAGCCGTAACCGGCGGTAATCCTCGAGAGGAAGCCTTTGTTTTTCTTATCATCAATGGTGAAATTGATGGTCGTATTCTCCGATTTCGTTGGTTTTCCGGTAAGCTCTTCTTCGCGGGTTTTGGTGGTGGTAAACTGGATATTCTTGATGATATCCGCCGGGATATTTTTCAAGGCAATCTTTCCGTCCTTATCGAAAAAAGGTTTCCCGTTGATCATGATCTGGTCGACCTGTTTTCCATTGGCGGTAATTTTTCCGTCGTTATCTATTTCCACGCCGCCGATGTTTTTCAGGAGCTCTTCAATATTGCTATCGGGGCGCACTTTGATGGCAGCGGCATTAAACTCAATGGTGTCCTTTTTAATTTTTACCGGGGCCACGGTAATTTTAACTTCTTCAATATCGGTTACCTTGTTCTGATCCAGTTCCAGCGTTCCGATATCAACGGACTGATTGATTTTGTCAAATATTTTTGAATAAGAAGCTGATTTTTCTGCATCGACTTTTAAAATGGATGCTTCTTTAAGTTCATCTGTTTTTAATGAAAATTTACCTTCCTTATTGGTAGAAGTGTAATTGACAATGGAAGAATCCTTTCGCTTTAGCAGATATACTGTCGCATTTTCCAGGGGCTTTTTCTTAAAGTCTACAACGTTCCCTTCAACACTGAACTTCTGTCCGCTCAGCATGAGAAATGGCAGTAAAAACATCAGCAGCCACAGAATCTTCTTCATAACTTTCTTTTGAACGTGCTAAAATATAAAAAAACATCCCTTAGTAGGGATGTCGGCAATTTAAAATAATTTTAAATCTATGGGGTTTGTGTTTTGTTGCGTGCAAATTTGTTGAGCTTCATGGTAAGGGAGAACATGACGTAGCGTTTCAGAATCAGGTCATCGCGGTCTTCAAAATAAGTGCTTGAGATAACTCTTCTTACGCTCTGGTTCTGGTTCAGCACATCATATACCTTCACTTTTGCCGTCAGCTGTTTGTTGAAAAAGGAATAGCCGACGCTCGTGTTCCAGAAGTAAAAATCCCTTTTGAAGCCCGGAGCGATATTGTTATTGGTATTGTATTCAAGATCGTTCCCCAGGATCAGCCTGCTTTTGAAGATGTAGTTCGTAAGCTCCAGCTTCAGGATCTGGTTGCTGGTATTTACCTGGTCGATGCTGTAATTCTTATATTTTGAAAAGTTATATCCTAAGGTATAAGAAGGTTTTACCGTCAGCTTATCTTTAATTTCATAAGTGAGGTTAAGTCCGGGATTGATGCTGTAGGAACTGCTGGAAAATTCCTGTCCGTTGATGAATCCTTTGTTAAAATTGTAATTGGAATTGAATCTGGGGTTGATGGTGAGTTTGTTTTCTTTCCATTTGAACGTTTTGCTGAAACCTCCTCCAAAGTTGAAGTTTTTATTTCCGCTGATGTTGGCATAGGTTATCAGCTGCTTTCCGCTTTCGTCGAAGGAAGAATAGTTGATGATGTCGTTATTTTTATAGGTAAACCCAATGTTCATGAAATAGGAGGTGTTTTTCACCATGTTAAAGTTATTGAAATACAGGTAGGTAGAATTTGTCCATGTATTTTTAAGGTTTGGATTTCCCTGATAAGAAACCAGTGGATTGATGACATCCAGGTAAGGAGTAAGCTGTTCTGCCGTAGGAATAGTGAAATCGGCGAAATTGTATAAGTTTAATCTTTTATTCTGGGAAAATTCATAATTCATTCCCATGTTATAGCTTGGGAGAACGAAGTTTTTCTGCAATTCGTAATTCTGATTATTAAAGCGGGAATTTACATTCATGTTGGAAAATTCTGCTTTTACTGAGCCCCACGCGTTGATTTTCTTTTTGTTGACTTCAAAGGATAATTCAGGAGCTATTTCATCGATCTTCTGATCCATCCGGTTGGATAAAGCATCATTATAACTGGAGTACTGCTGGGTTGATGTATTGAAATCATTAACATCCCTTATGTTTCTCATGGCCGCGGAATTGTAGCTCAAATTCAGTCCTACACTGATAGAATCGGTAATGGGTTCGGAATATCCGGTACTGAACCGGTAATTGTTATTTTGGTTTTTCTTCAGTGAGAATTGGTTTCGGTTGTCATTCGGCTGGGTCCCCAGATAAAATATATTTTCGGACCTGTTCAGTTTGTTTTCTTTATTTTCACCAATGCTGCTGTTTATATTCGCATGCATTTCCCTGCCTTTTTTCCTGAATTTTTTAGAGAAATAAATATTGGGATTGAATGAATTGTTTTCGGAGTCGGTTTTCGAATAGCTGTTGCTTGTATTCAGCAGGTCATTATCCTTGAATGTGCTGGAATTACTGTTACTGAAGTTATGAAGCTCATTTCGTGAAAACGCCGGCGAGAAATAAATGCTCGTTAAAGAATCCAGATGGATCCGGGCAGCCAGGTCGAGACTATATTGTCTGGAATCATTTTCACCGTTGCTTTCAGAATTTGTTTTTAGCGTATAATCCGGCAGCAGCGTGGTTCTTGAAACTTTGGATCTGGTTTCGAGGTTATTGCCGATGTGGATCAGGCTCAGATTATCCAGGTCTGCATCTTTGCCGAATTTATCACTGTAATTCAGCCCGATGGTGGTGGACTTCTGAATGCCTTTGGTGTTGTTTCCGCCGGAAGTATAGTAAGTGGTTCCACCGCTGGTAACAACGGAGCCGCCCTGCATCAGCCAGGAGTTTCTCCCGCGTCCCATGCTGTCGAAAACCTCATCGCTTGAAAAACCCTGGGAGTTGATATTGTTCGACGCAGCCAGCAGGCTGATCTTCGTATTGTTTTTAAAATAGCTTACAAGCCCGCTGCCTTCATACCGCTTATCAGAGCCGTAGCCTAAAGTAAGCCTTGAAATCAGTCCTTTGTTTTTCTTTTCGTCGATGTTGAAATTGATGGTGGCATTATTGGATTTTGAGTTTTTGCCGCTGAGCTCTTCCTCTTTGGTTTTGGTCGTCGTGAACTGAATGTTTTTGATGATGTCGGCAGGAAGATTCTGTAAAGCGATCTTACCGGTCTTATCAAAGAAAGGTTTGCCGTTAATGGTAATCTGGTCAACCTCTTTTCCGTTGATGGTAATTTTACCGTCGTTATCGATCTGTACCCCTGGGATCTGTTTCAGGAGCTCCTCGATTTTACTGTCCGGCCGCACTTTTATGGAAGAAGCATTAAATTCAATGGTATCTTTTTTTACTTTAACGGGTGAAGCGGTAAGTTTCACCTCCTGGATATTGGTGACCGAATTTCTTTCTAGCTCTATTTCTCCTAAAGAAACGGACTGGCTGATATTTTCAAAATTTTTGGAATAGGAAACCAGTTTTTCTGCATCTACTTTCAGGATGCCCGGCTCTGTAAGGTCGTCGGTTTTTAATGAGAAATTTCCTTCCCGGTTGGTGGATGTGTAATTGATGATGGAAGAATCCTTCTGTTTCAGAAGATAAATGGTGGCATTTTCTACAGGTTTTTTTTCAAAGTTTAAAACCCTTCCGCTAATGTTTAATTTTTGGGCATTAAAAAACAGCATATTCAGCATTAATACCAGCAGCAGCAATAGTTTTCTCATAGAGTTGATGATTATCAGTGCCGCAAAATTATAGAAAAAATAATGTTGAAAATAATAGTCTCAGAGTTAAATACCGTTAATATTTCCACCCAAAAATTCCTGTAATTGTTAAGTTTCCATAAAAAATAAAAACACCTCTTAAAAAAGAGATGTTCTTATGATTACTTTGAGACTGAAATTTAAGCTCTCAAATATCTTGAATAGGCGTATCCTTCCTGTCCGTCGTCAGTTTTTACTTTCCACCAGTCGTCCGAAGTCTGTTCGATCAGTGTTACGGAAGATCCTTTTGTTGCTTTTCCGACAACCGCTGCATCTGTAGAAGGCTCCTGTCTGATATTTAAATTAGATTCATCCGTTGCAACGGTAAGGGCAGTTCCTGCTGAAAGCCCGGCTACCTGAACATCGATATTGATGTCTGAAGCAGAATAGGTAGAGTCAATAGCTCCTAACGCATTCCATACCGCGTCTTTAGCTGCTGTATTGGAAGCACTTCCCGAAACATAAAGAATTCCGTCCTGTTCCTGAACCTGAAGATTGGAAATTCCTGCAGACTGGGCCGCAGAAACCACATTTGAATATTTATCCTGTAATGTATTCATGGCTTATTATTTTGTTACAGTATAGTTATAATTTACTTTTCCTACTTTCAAAGCATCTACCGATTCTTTTACTTTTCTGGCATCAGAAGAAGAAATATTTCCGGTAAGCGTAAGTTCTCCGTTCACTACTTCCACTTTCACTCCAGGAATGTCTTTTACGGCATCTTGTACTTTCTGCTGTACTTCAGGAGCAACGGCAGATTGTGTTTCAATAGCAGGAGCAGCGGTTGCAGAAGGCGCTACGGTAGCCATATCCATCACTTCTTTTACTCCGTTGATGGCTTTTAATTGTTTGATCATGGCGTCTTTAGCTTCCTGTGTTTCGAAAGTTCCGCTTAGATGGGCTACTCCGTCTTTTACTTCTACGGAAGCATTCGGATTAGAAACCACTACCGTAGTAGCCTGAGTCTGAAGATCAGCATCAGAAACTTTTTTCTTGCAGGAAACAGATCCGAAAGATACAGCGATAGCCAGTGCAGCCATAGCAATTGATTTTTTCATAGTTGTATATTTTTAATGTTAATACAAGTAAATATTATAGTAAAATGTATACCAAAATGTAAAAATTCGAATGATTTTTTATGAATTTTCCTCAATGCTTTTCAAAATAGTCGGATTGGTGTTCAAAAGCCATTCCTGACAAAAATTAATCGAATAATAAATCGTCATCATTCCAATTGTAAAAATATTATATTTGCGAAACTTGAATTATTGATATGAAAGGACAAAATAAACTATTTATAGCCATTGTCATCGCACTTATCCTGGGCGTGGCAATCGGCGGACTGGTACACGTAAGCTACCCCGAAAGTGCAGAACCTTTTTCAAAAAACATTAAACTTTTAGGGACGGTTTTCATCCGCCTGGTTCAGATGATCATTGCCCCGTTGGTTTTCACCACACTGGTTGTGGGAATTGCCAAGATGAGTGATATTAAAATGATCGGGAGGGTAGGTACCAAAGCCATGCTGTGGTTTATTTCCGCCTCACTCATTTCCCTTTTTATCGGTTTGATGCTGGTAAACTGGCTGGAGCCCGGTCATGTTACCAAACTTCCGATCCAGGATGCTGCTTCTGCAGAAGAACTGCTGAAAACGAGCAAAGGATTTTCGATGGAAGATTTTGTAAAACATATTATTCCGAAAAGTATATTCGAAGCTTTTGCAACCAACGAAGTATTGCAGATCGTGGTATTTTCGATTATGTTCGGGATTGCACTGGCCAATATGGGGGAAGAATATTCGCAGCCGGTAATCAAGTTATTTGATATTGTCGCGCACGGAATCCTGAAAATGGTAGGCTACATCATGTGGTTTGCGCCGCTGGGGGTCTTGGGAGCGATTGCTGCAGTAGTAGCCACCAATGGTTTCGAGATCTTTAAAGTATATGCCATTTACCTGAGAGACTTTTTCTTTGCTTTGGGTATTCTTTGGCTGGTTCTTCTGTTGGTTGGCTACCTGATTTTAGGAAACCGTCTTTTCGAATTATTGAGAAGAATTAAAGAGCCTTTGCTGATCGCTTTTTCCACCACGAGCTCAGAGGCTGTTTTCCCGAAACTGGTAGAGGAGTTAGAAAGATTCGGATGCAACAACCGGGTCGTGTCCTTCATTTTGCCGTTGGGCTATTCTTTTAATCTTGACGGCAGCATGATGTATATGACGTTTGCCTCCATTTTCATTGCCCAGATCTACGGAATTGAAATGACTGTCGGGCAACAGATCACGATGCTTCTGGTATTGATGCTGACGTCCAAAGGGATTGCCGGGGTTCCGAGAGCTTCCCTGGTCATTATCGTGGCGACCTGTTCGATGTTCGGAATTCCGCCGGAAGGGATTGCCCTTATTCTGCCGATCGACCATTTCTGTGATATGGGAAGAAGCATGACAAATGTGCTGGGAAATGCCCTGGCAACTTCAGCCGTTTCCAAATGGGAACGGCAGCTGGATAACCACGGCGGAAACCTGTAAAATATAAATCGCAGCTGATGCTGGTGAGTGGTCAATAGTGAATTTTTGATATTTCATTATTGACCATTTATTTTGTGAGATAAAAATTAAATCGCTTTTAAATTTTCTATAATGAATTTGCAAAATCATAAAAACATCATCCAGGAAAAAGGATTCACGGTGATCAACAATATTTTTTCCGATCATGAAATCCGGAGAATTATTGAAGTGATTCAAAATATAGATACCTCAAAGGAAACTTTCAGAAAATCAGAAGACTTATTTGCCATCCGGCAGTTTTTAAAGGAAGTTCCCGAAGTACAGGATCTGATCTTTACCGAAAATATGAAAATGGTAATCAGGAAGATTTTCGGAAATCAGTACTTTGTGGTGAAAAGCATTTATTTCGATAAGCCTGAAACCTCAAACTGGTATGTGGCTTATCATCAGGACCTAACGATTTCAGTGGATCAAAAAATGCAGCTGGAAGGATTCGGACCCTGGACGACCAAACAGAATCAGTTTGCCGTTCAGCCACCGCTGGATATCCTGGAAAATATATATACGATCCGGATTCATCTTGATGACACAGATGAAAACAACGGAGCCCTGAAAGTAGTTCCCGGATCCCACGCCAAAGGCATTTATCGCCCGGAAACCATCGACTGGACCATTGAAACGGAAGAAATCTGCAACGTGGAAAGCGGCGGAATCATGATCATGAAACCCTTACTTCTGCACGGCTCCAACCGCACAATCAATGGAAACAGGAGAAGGGTGATCCATATTGAATTTTCCGATAGACAACTGCCGGATGGATTGAACTGGTCGGAAAAGATGGTGTTTTAAAATTAAATTTGCGCTATTTACCTCTCTACGGCTGATTGTTTCTGTGTATGTTACACGGTCATTGGGCTTCACCCAATGCTGTTGATTCCGCCCTTTCAGGGCTGATTGTTCTGCGTATGTTACACGGTCATTGGGCTTCACCCAATGCTGGTGATTCCGCCCTTTCAGGGCTGATTGTTTCTGCGTATGTTACAAGGTCATTGGGCTTCACCCAATGCTGTTGGTTTCACCCTTTCAGGGCTGATTGTTTCTGCATGTGTTACAAGGTCATTGAGCTTTTACCTCATTCTTTTAGAGCTGTTGTTTTCGGATGTTTTTTATTTTACTCATCAACCTTTATCGAAGCTGTTGATTTTACTCTTTCAAGATGTTTTGTATTATTCCGGTCTGTAAGATTCATAGCAAATATCAAATCGATTGCTCTGAAAATAATATTCTAAGATTGAAAGGCCATGTAAAGCCCTGAAAGGGCGCGATCACCAGCATCGGGTGAAGTCCGATGTACCAATTCAACACGAATGTAAAGAGCCCTGAAAGGGTGACATCAATAAACCGTTAAAACAAAACCCTCCGGAACTTCCGGAGGGTTTTGTTTTTGTTGAGCAGAGTTCAATTATTTTACTGAAATTTCATCTACGAAAATATAAGCATCGCCACCCGCGCCCTGGTGCCAGTCCGGAAGCTTGCCGAAATGATAAGCTTTTACTTTAACATAACGCGCTTGCGTCGGTAAAACGTCAGTGGAGAAATCTTTTACCTGAGGCGTTTCATCTTTCGGATCCAGCGTGTTGTCTACGGTTTTCAGCAGAATGAAATCTTTTCCGTTGTTGGATACATAATATTCCACTTTTTTCGGCATTAAAATCCATGCCCGGCTGTCCTGAAGATAAGTGGAGGAGAGATGGGTGATCTGCTGAGGCGATTTCATATCGATCACCGCTTCAAAAGTCTGACCCTGGTAACCGAGCCATTCGCCTTTTCTCCAGTTGGCATCTCCGTTTATTCCGTCAATTAAAGACAGTTTTCCACTCGCTGTATATTGCGGAGTCGGAGTTGAATTCACCGTGATGTCCCAATTGTTCGGCCTTCTGTTGAAAGCAGCGGTTACCACAGAGCTTTTCTCACCGTTTCTTTCTGTATACGCTGAAATCTGAGTGGTTTTCATAATCATAAACGGCCCTTTATAAGCGGTGAACGTTTTTCTTACATTGGCATCGTCTTCATCCAGTGTCATGTAGTAGATTTTATCATCAGGATTCAGTGCAGTAATTTCCACTTTCGTATTCAGGTCGAAAATCCTTGCCGCCGCAATAACGGGAGAGGCGGTCAGTTCATCATATTTAAAATCCCTGAACGATTTTACATTTTCAAAACCTAACTTTTTCAGTTCTTCTCTTCCTGTATTCTTAGTGATGGTTCTGGTGGTACCGTCTTCCAGGTGAATTTTAATTTCATCAAAATACGGTGTGGTCGTCTGCCATTCAGGTAACCCAGGAGTTACGGCATAGATTCCCATGACGCTTAAAATATACCAGGCGCTCATCTGGCCGCAATCCTCATTACCGATCAGTCCGTCCGGTGCATTTTTATAATAATTATTCAGGATGAATTTTATTTTGGTATCTGTTTTTTCGGGTTTCCCTACATAATTGTAGAGGTAGGCGATATGATGGCTCGGCTCATTTCCCTGGGCATATTGCCCAATTAGTCCGGTGATGTCTACCTGTTCCCGGCCGGTGGTCTTATCGGGAGCGGCAAAAATAGCATCGATAAACTGTTCGAATTTTTCCTTTCCGCCATGTGCGGCAATCAGTCCCGGGATATCCTGCTGAACAGAATAGGAATAATGCCAGGAATTTCCTTCCGTGTAATTGTTATTCACTTCTCTCGGCTCAAAAGGCTCGTACCAGTTCCCGTTTTTTCTAGGCTGCATAAATCCGTTCTTAGGATTGTAAAGGTTTTTCCAGTTCTGGGAACGTTTCATAAAATACTGATAATCTTCTTTCTTTCCTAAAATTTTGGCCATCTGGGCGATGCACCAGTCGTCATATGCATATTCTACGGTTTTGGATACGCTTTCGTGCTCATCATCAATGCTGATGAAATTGTTTTGCTTGTAAGCATTCAACCCGAAAATATCCAGCATTGCCGAATGTTTGGAGGCTTCAAAGGCTTTTTCATAATCAAATCCTGTGATTCCTTTGGTCATCGCATCGGCGATTACAGAAACCGAATGGTAACCGATCATGCATTCCGTTTCGTTGGAAGCGAGTTCCCAAACCGGAAGCTTTCCGCCCTGCTCGTATTGTTTGATAAAAGTATTGATGAAATCTGCCGTTCTTTTGCGGTCGATTAACGTCATTAAAGGATGGGCACCTCTGAAAGTGTCCCAAAGCGAGAATACCGAATAATAATCGAATCCTCTGGCCATATAAAATTTGTTGTCTCGGCCCCTATATTTTCCGTCCACATCCATATTGATGTTCGGCTGGGTGAAAACGTGATACATTGCCGTGTAAAAAACAGTCAGCTTATCTTTGTTGGACGATTTCACTTCGATTTTAGACAGTTCCTGATCCCAGTCGGCCACAGCCTGTCTTCTTATGGTTTCAAAATCATTCGATTTTCCTTCAGCCAGCATATTTTTTCCGGCTCCTTCATAGCCTGTTGGGGAAATGGAAACTTTTACAGCGATCTTTTCTCCTTTTTTAACTTTGGAAGAAAATGCCAGTGCCAGTTGTGTTCCGGTAAAAAGATTGTTCTCATTCTTTCCGTTTACTGTTTTTTTTGAAATTTTCATCGGCTTGGAAAACTCAATTCTGGCATAGATATACTGATTGGTCGCCCAGGCTTCACTTCTGCGGAAAACTTCAATGGTTTTGCTGTCAATGATCTTTACTTCGCCTTCCAGCAATTTATCTCTGTGATTTAAATCTAAAATAATATTCGCATCTCCGGCATTGTTGAAGGTGTACTCATGGTAACCGACTCTTTTAGTCGTGGTTAAACGCACATCAATATTATGCTTATCCAATTTTACCGAATAAAATCCGGCCGTTGCTTTTTCATTTTTATGCGAAAATGATGATGAATATTCTTTGGGAGTCAGTCCAGGTTTCCCCATCGTCGGCATTAGCATGATATCGCCGTAGTCCGAAACACCCGTTCCGTTCAGATGGGTATGGGAAAATCCGTAGATCACGGAATCGGAGTAGTGGTAGCCGCTGCAGCCATCCCAGCTTCCGTCGATTCTTGTATCGGGAGAAAGCTGTACCATCCCGAAAGGTACGATGGCTCCCGGAAACGTATGCCCGTGGCCGCCTGTCCCGATAAATGGATTCACATATTGCGAATAATGCTGCGAAAACAGATTATGAGCAATAATCCCAAGAAGAATGATAAATAATCTTTTCATAGATAAAAATTAAAATTCCCCTAAAGTACTATAAAATTCGTTTTCACAAAAGAAAATATCTATCAGTCCTTTTACTTATTCTAAATAGCTAAAAATTACGTAAATTTGTAAACAATTTATTTAGTTTATGTTGACGAAAGAAAAGGTTCAGGATTTCCTTAAGGAAATAGAAGTTGATGATTTGGTGAACAACCTGCAGATCATGGGCGCTGATGTATATATAGACATGACGGCACACTCTCCGGCCATGCACGAAAAGAAAAAACTGGAGGCAGCCATGAAACAGGCGTTTGCCAGCGAATTTGGGGAAGAAGTGAATCTTAAATTAAAGATCGTCTCTCCGGAGCCGAGCGAAATTCAGCAAAGTCAGATCAAAGGGAAGCAGATTCCCGGGATTCAGAATATCATCGCCATCGCTTCCGGAAAAGGAGGAGTTGGAAAGTCTACTGTTTCTGCCAATATGGCGGTGACATTAGCAAAAATGGGCTTTAAGGTAGGATTGTTGGATGCCGATATTTATGGGCCGTCTGTTCCAACCATGTTCGATACGGAAGGCGAAAAGCCAATTTCTGTAGAGGTAAACGGTAAAAGCTTAATGAAGCCTGTTGAAAATTACGGTGTTAAAATGCTTTCAATAGGATATTTCTCTGGAGCCAACCAGGCGGTGGTGTGGAGAGGCCCAATGGCATCAAAAGCACTGAACCAGATGATCCGTGATGCGGCATGGGGTGAGCTTGATTTCTTACTGATTGACCTTCCTCCGGGAACGGGAGATATCCACCTGTCCATTATCCAGGAAGTTCCGGTAACGGGAGCGGTTATTGTAAGTACGCCTCAGCATGTAGCATTGGCAGACGTAAGAAAAGGGATTGCAATGTTCCAGATGGAAAGCATTAATATTCCGGTACTTGGATTAATTGAGAATATGGCCTATTTCACGCCGGAAGAACTGCCGGACAATAAATATTATATCTTCGGACAGCAGGGAGCACAATATCTGGCAGACGATCTTGGGATCCCGGTACTGGGTGAAATTCCACTGATCCAGAGCATCCGCGAAGCAGGTGATGTCGGAAGGCCGGCTGCTTTACAGGAAAATTCTACAATTGCAGAGATCTATACCGAAACTGCCCGTAAAATGGTAGAAAGCCTGGTGGAAAGAAATAAAAACCTTCCTCCTACGGAAGCCGTAAAAATTACAACAATGGCAGGATGCTCGCCGAAAGCGAAATAAGATATTCCTGCATCTGAAAACCAATTGAACTGAAAAATATGGAAACAAATATAGCACACGAAGATACCGTAACAAGAGTAATGGAAGCCCTGGAAAGCATCAGGCCTTTCCTCAATAAAGACGGAGGAGATATCGAGCTTATCGATGTAAAGGATAACCTGGTGTATGTAAAGCTTTTGGGAAACTGTTCGGGATGTTCCCTGAATTTTTCGACCCTGAAACTTGGGGTGGAAAATACGATCAAACAGCACGCGCCTGAGATCGAAAGAGTAGTAAGCGTAGAGTAGAACTCTGAAAAATATAAAAAAGACAGATCATAACGATCTGTCTTTTTTGTTTGCTTCAAAAAGTATTATATTACCTTAAAGAATTTTAAGGATTAAACAACCGGGCTCACTCCTCCGTCAATCAGATAATTGGATCCTGTGATGTAATCTGCTTCGGAGGAGACAAGAAATCCCACAAGGTTTGCAATTTCTTCAGGTTCAGCCATTCTGCCCAGCGGAATTTCTCCCACTCTGCTCATAAGCGTTTTGAAAGCTTCATCGGTTGAAATATTCGATGATTTGGCGATGTTTTCGATAAATTCGTTCATCAAAGGCGTTTTTACGACTCCCGGAGAAACAGCATTGACGCGGATTCCTTTCGGGCCGACTTCGCGTGACAATGCTTTGGTGTATGCATTCAGCGCGGCTTTAGCGGCGGAATACGTCATGGTCATCTCCCAGAGCGGCTGTTGGGCGGCATAAGTGGAAATATTGATGATAACCCCGCTTTTCTTTTCGATCATCGTAGGCAGCAACGCCTTGTTTACACGGACCGCCGACATTAAATTCAGCTGGAAATCGTTATTCCAATGTTCATCTGTAAGGGTGCTGAAGCTTCCGCCTTCACTGAGGTTGGCACCTGCATTATTTACGATAATATCAATTCCGCCGAATTTTTCCAGAATTTCTTTGGCCATTATTTCGGCACTTCCG
Source organism: Chryseobacterium sp. SORGH_AS_0447 (assembly GCF_030818695.1). Classification (NCBI taxonomy): domain Bacteria; kingdom Pseudomonadati; phylum Bacteroidota; class Flavobacteriia; order Flavobacteriales; family Weeksellaceae; genus Chryseobacterium; species Chryseobacterium sp. SORGH_AS_0447. The sequence goes on from NZ_JAUTAR010000001.1 coordinate 1,528,197, forward strand.
GGTTGGGCAAGATCTGCCTGAATAAAATAATATTCTTCCGGATTTTCTTTCGGCGGAGTTCTGGCCACTACAATAATTGTTGCCCCGGCAGTGTTAAGCTTGTCGGCGATTGCCTTTCCTATACCTTTTGTGCCTCCTGTTACAAGGGCGGTTTTTCCGTTTAATTGGATCATAATTTTTGTTTTAAGTTATTTTTTATTTTGAAACGATCGTTTTAAAATTGGGTAAAAAATTTTATCTTTTTAATTGGCGGATTACAAAATCGGCCATGTCCGTAATTTTCCGGCTGTCCTGATGCAACACAAATGAATTGTACCAGCCGATCAATACACTGCCCAAATGGTCTGCAATAATACCGGCATCTTCATCAGTGGATATTTCTCCTGCATTCTGGGCTTTTTCTATTAAATTTTGCAGGAATTGATGGTTAAAATGATCATAGGCATTTACGGCTGCCTGAATTTCCGGATTTTCACCTTCGGTTTCGAACGTTGCTTTTATGCAGAGGCAGCTGCTGGGCTCGGTAGTGATAATGTGTGCTGCATCCCGGATGAAATTTTCCAATGCCTCTATTGGTGAGCCATACTCTTTATACCGCTCTTCCGTTGCCCGGATCCGCATATCGGTGTAATTTTTAATACATCTGATAAACAGCTTCTGCTTGTCCCCAATTGTATTGTAAAGACTGCTGCTGTTGATCTGCATCGCATCGGTCAGGTCACGCATAGAAGTTGAGGCATAACCTTTCTTCCAGAAAACTTCCATCGCTTTCTGAATTGCCTGCTCTTCATCAAATTCTAATAATCTTGCCATGATGGTACAAAGGTATATATTATTTTGAAATGATTGTTTTAAAATTGAAAAAAATTTCTTCGAAGAAAAAAATAGAGGTTGTTCTCCAATGTATTTTCGACTCCAACTTTTACTTTTAATTAAATCCTTTTTCTAAATCTGAATGGTGTAAGCTACTACTATATCAATTTATAACTTAAGGATGTACGTAAACTATATTTATTAGAGAAAAATCAATTTTAATAATATATTGTGGTATATTGAAGTATATTAAGATCAAAAAAATGCGATCAATTACGGGAAAGACAGGTCTATACTTGATTGTGTGGATGAGCACCTTACTTATTAAACCACAAATTATACCTGTAATTTCTAACAATGGTAGATTTTTCATCTTTATTTTTGCATTTTTTAACAAAAGCTCAGAAAAAATTAGGAAATTTTCATAGTAATAATTCTACGTTCAGATGAGTGTTTTATGTATTATTTTTGCTGAAATTTTTTTGCAACGCTTTATACAAAGGCTTTTTGTAATATAATTTTTTGTTTCATTTTTTTGCTGAGTATTTCCTGCCAATTGCTAAAATAAGAAACAGGAAATTCTGAAAGTTCTGAGGTCGATACGCTGTACAAAATACCGCATCCTTTTCAAACAGATAAAAATTGTAATGAATAATATGGTATTTGGTCTGCTACTTGTTATGCAATTGTAAATTAATTCAAAAAATGATTTCCTACATAGCGGGAGATCATTTTACGGAATATCTTGTCAAAAAAACTAGACTATGAAAAATATACTCATTGCTGACGGTCATTATGTTGTAAGAACAGGTACTGCTCTTGTCATCAAAAGCAAACTTCAGTATCCCTGCGATATTGATTTTGCAGAAACATATACCGAGACAAAAGAAAAAGTTTCCAAAAAAACATACGACCTGCTTATTATTGATATTGATATACCGCAAAGTATTTTCAAGGCTATGATTAAAGATTTAAAAAGAAAGCAGAAACAGCTTAAAATCCTGATCTTTTCAACATATGACGAAAATGTCGGCATACAGTATATTGAAGAAGGGGCTGCCGGCTATCTGAATAAAGGCGCTTCGGAAGCTGAAATTCTCACGGCAATAACTTCCGTTTTCGAGGAAGGATATTTTTATACATTTAACATGATGAAAAAGCTGGTAACTCAGTCTGCAGACAGCCACTCTGTTGACAGGCTTTCCAAAAGGGAGTTTCAGATCTTTAAGCTTTTGGCGGAAGGCAACGGGAATATTGAAATTTCCAACAGCCTGAATCTGAAAATGTCAACCATCAGTACATACAAAAAGAAAATCTTCGAGAAACTTCAGGTAAAAAATATAGTGGATCTTGTGAGGATTTACGATGATATGCATTAAAAATAACCCGGTAAATTACATTAGATCTTTATTTAAATTTTTAATAATTTCTTTAATAACAACGAATACTTCCGTAGATCTTTCCCGGATGATCAGTTTATTCTTTTTGTTTTTGATCAGCTCTGTGAAATGATTGTCTTCCGTATTAATGTCCACTATATAAGCACCGTATTTCAAAGCGGTTTCAGCAATGGCCAGTGGTAGATTCGTTGCTCCGGAAGTCCCGGCAATAAAGAGGACACCGCTATTTTTAGCAACTTTTAAAGCGCTGAACTTCTTATTCGTCTTTTCATCATAATATTCATCGAACCATAGGATATTCGGCCGCATCCAATGTCCGCAGTCCGGGCAGGTAAGCAGTTCGATCTCTCTTTCCGTAAGGTCTTCGTCAATATTTTTTCCTTTGACCTCTTCCGGGAGGCCGATAATCCCTTTACAGCCGTTGGAACATTTAATTTCCCGGTTGTTTCCGTGAATTTCGTACAGTCTTGTACTTCCTGCCCGGCGGTGAAGGTTATCAATGTTCTGGGTAACGAGATGAAACCTGTCTTTCAGCATACCCTCAATTTCCGCGAGTTCAAAATGGCTTTCATTGGGAGCCGCATTTTCGAACATTTTCTTTCTGAACAAGGCGTATTGCCAAACTTCCTCAGGATGCTGCCTGAAATACCGCAGCGTCCCGAATTCCTCAGGCTTATGAAATTGAGTTCCCTTCACCCAGATGCCGTCGATCCCCCGGTAAGTCGGGATTCCGCTGTCTGAGGAAATTCCTGCGCCGGTTAAAAAAGTGAAAAGATTCCGTTTTTCTTTACGGTAAACCTGGTGGATAATTTCTTCTAGCTGCTGTTTCATGGTCTTTAAAAAGTAAAACTAATTAAATTTTAATTAATAAAAAAAGCCCCGGAAAACCGGGACTTCATTTAATCAACTAAATAATATATTCTACTTTACAATGACTCTTTTCACATAGCCTTCCGAAGTCTTTACCAGATATACACCGGCAGAAAGTTTCGAAGTCTCGATTGTTAAAGCATTTTTCTCCTTGTTTATTAATTTTCCGGACATATCGTACAATTCGTAATCCTGCGCTCTGTTAAAATACAGCGTATTTCCTCTCGCAACCGGATTTGGGAAAATATTGAACGTTGCTTTTTCAGCTTTCACATCGCCGGTGCCCAGGGTGGCAGCACCCGTCACCTCATACATCGATAAGGTTCCGCTGATTTCATTGGCTACGATGACATATCCTTTTCCGGTAGTGGTATTGCCCGGAGCGATGTAGGTGATGCCTTCCGGCCCGTTATCACCTCCATAAGCCGAAGTCATACGAGAATGTTTATAATCGGTAAATGTCGGATTGTTCGGATCGGTAATGTTGTATACCATCACGCCGCCGGTTCTTTCCAGGGTAATAAAAGCATAGGTCTGTCCGTTAATATTGCCCAATGCCACACCTTCCGGTTCAGGTCCTTTTGCACGGCTTCTGCTCTTCACGGTATTCGATTCGTTATCGGCATTGAAGATCAGCGGGTGATTGGCGGCAATATAACGCTCGAAACGGTCTCCGCTGTCATAAACGATCTGCCGGGTATCGGCATTGAAAATAGAAAACGAACGGGCTCCCAGTGCTGCCATTTCTTCAAAATCGGCATTGCTGTCCGTATTTCCGGTAGCATTCGAAACCCTGAATCTTCCCAGGTTATACGATGCTTTCAAAACCGACGCCTGAGGAAACACTGCCGGATCTAATGTATAGGCATTGGCGCCAACCGTCGTTCTTTCGCTGAAACCGGAAAGGTCTTTTTCATCTCCTTCATTTGCCGTTACGATATAATTGGTATTCCCGACTTTATAATTCTGTACGGCATCCGGTGTGTAATATGCTTTTACCGGCCAGTTGGCAATTAATATTTCTCCGTTGTTGTCTGATGCGTCAAAGCCGTTTCCGGGAATGCTCATGTCTTTTTTGCCTAAGCCCCAGATTCCGGTGATGGTTTTTGAAGCTAGATTTACTTCGGCAACGGCATTGTTTTCCTGTAAGGTCACCCAGGCTTTCTGGCTGTCTGAGCTTATTGTGATGTATTCCGGCTCAAGATCCTGGGAAAGGGTATTGTTGGTTCTTACTTTTCTCAAACCCGTTGCTGCCAGCGCGGCTACCTGCGAGTCAAAAGCGTTGAAGTTCAGCGTAGTTACATTGCTCTGTGTAAGATTGGCAATTCCGCCTGAAATATCGATAATACTGATGGTTCCTTCAGGATCCACGGTATAGGCATCATTTGGCTCGCCTTCGTTTGCGGTCATTACTTTGGTTCCGTCCGGCGAAAATGTTATCATATCCGGAAGTGCTCCTACCGTTACCTGCTTCAGGAAGTTTCCGTTGATATCAAAGAAAACCACTGATCCGTTTTGCTGCGGATTGGTATTCGGAGACGCGGCGGCAATAATTCCGTTTTTCACGGCAATACTGGTAATACCGCCGTATGGTGCCATATTGATGGTATTTACAACCGACGGCTGATTTGGGTTGCTGAAATTAATAATATCAAAAACATCTGTAATCGAACTGATGGTGAATAACCTTTGCGTAGCAGGATCATGAACGACAATTTCCGTGGAGCTGGTGTTGGTTCCCGAGGGATCAAAACTTCCGATGTAGTTCAGGGAAATCTGCTGGGTGGGAATCGGTGACGGCTTATCGTTATCTACAATATAAACCGTTGCATTGCTATCGCCCGAAATCGTTGCACCGACAGGGTTTTCAAGGCTTACCACAAAATATTCTGCCTGCTGTTCTTCTGCGGTATCGTCAATAATCGGGATATTTACCGTGTAGCTTGTTGTGGAAGGGGTAAGGGTGATGGTCTGATTGGCCAGTGTGAAATCATTGCTGTCCGCCGTACTGAATGGAGCCGGCTTTATGACCAAATTAACCGTTGCATTGGAAGGATTGGAAATATTTAATTTAAAAGCCAGGTTTCCTGAATTTTCATTGACTTTAATAAAATTTTTATCTAAAGAAACCGATGTTCCTGCTGTTGTAAAAATAGAAGAAGTGGTTGCTGTTACTGCATTGTCGCTGGTATCTTCCACCATATTCGGCTTTAAGGCCAGGTAATACGTCTGGTTAGGAACCAATCCGGAAGTGGGGATGACCGTAATTTTATTGTTGGCGAAAGTCGTAGTGAAGGGAATTTGGGAACCTGTAGCATTTCCAAGACGGAAATCCACAAGCATTTGTGCATTAGAATCGTTGATAGCCGAATTGTCCGTTAACCGTACGTTTTCATTAAAGGTAAGGGTAGGGTTTACCGTCGTAGAAGCATTATTTGTGTTATTTGAAGGAAGGTAAGTTACGGTTGGGGGAGTGGTGTCCGCAGCAGTGGCAGGAGTGGCATCTACTGTAAAATTATCAAAACGGTTGTTGCCTACGGTTCCGCCGCTGCCTGCCGCAAATTCAACTTTTAATTTGAAATTCGGATTGTTGGAAACACCCGGCACCGCTGAAAAATCAAAGGTAACCAGCTGCGGATCTGCATCCAGAGGAGAAACGGTTTGATAGGTGGTAAACGTAGTTCCGTCCGTCGAATATTTCCAGGTCTGAGTGCCTGCTCCCGATCCGGATCTTCTTGTGGTAAATTTTACCACCACATTATTGAACCCCGTCGTCGGTAAATTAAACTGCAGGCTCCCGTTGATCGGGTTATTGTATCGCAAGTGGCTTCCGGCAGCATCTCCGTTTCTGGCATTGAGATTCTGAACACTGAAGTTCTGGCCTGTTCCTCCGGCAAAATCGATATCGGTACTTCCATTGGCTACTGCTGTCATCGATCCGCTGACGGCAGTATAGGTTGGCGTTGTAATGGCTGCTGAAGAAGCATTATTGTTAAAATTCCAGTAATGGATAAGGGAAGTCTGTGCGGAAACCGCTCCCTGAAGGAAAAATGCGGCGATCACAGAACTTTTCAACAAGTAGTTGTTAATCATTTTTTACTTACTTTAAATTTATGCAAAAATGAAGTTTCTGTTTTGCAAACATTTTAAGCAAATTTTAATAAATGATTAATAAAAAGATATTCCGAAAAGGATTCAGGGTGAAAAAGATACAGGAATCCACAAAAAAGATAAACCGTCATCCCGGATAACGATGGAAGCGTTCAGTTTTGGTAAAGCTTATTCTATTTGGAAACCTGACCTGAAAAATGTAAATTTTTTCCCGTTAATTTATTATTTCCTTCCAAAGGATGTTTCTGCATATAGAAAAACCCTGAAATAGCAGTCAGGACCAATAAAATGAAAGCAACCAAAAAAATTCTCTTTAACATTTCTTTCATATCGCTAAATTTTTAATGTCCTTGATTTCTAATGTTGAGGTTGGGTATCCTTTCAGCACTGCATTGATCATTGCAATACCCACTTCCTGTAAAGTTAATGATTTTGAAGGGAATACAACAGGAAAAATCCAAATAAATGGTTTAAAGAACCATTTTACATTTTCCTGGCCTTCAAACGGTTTCATAAATCCCGGCCGGAAATTGTAAGCGGCCCTGAAACCCAACTTCCTGAGCGCGTTTTCTGTCCTTCCTTTTACCCGGGCCCACATCATTTTCCCGCTCTCGGTTTTATCTGTATATAATCCGGAAACATAGTTGAAAACCATATCCTGGTTCTGGCTGAGCACCGCTTTTGCGAAGTGCAGCGTCATATCGTAAGTGATTTTGGTGTAGTCTTCTTCACTCATTCCTGCGCTGCTGATTCCCGCACAGAAAAAAACGGCATCATATCCTTTGAAATTTTCGTCATTCGGATCGATCTTCAGAAAATCGGAAACTATATATTCTTTCAGCTTGGCGTGCTTCTTTCCGGAGGGCTTCCGGCTCACACTTAAAATTTCGGAAATGTTCGGATTTTCAAGACATTCCATCAAAACGCCTTCCCCTACCATTCCTGTTGCTCCTGTTAGAATTATTTTAATTGAGTTCATTTATATGCTTATTACTAATAGTGACGTTTGACTTTTGTTTTTACTTTATGTGGTATCAAAAATTATACAAATTTGTAGAAGGGTGAAGGGTGAATGGTCAATTTCTTAGAGTCAATTTCAATAGTCAATGAGTGAATAATCAATTTCTTTTCAGTAAAATGTTCTGCTTCTGTTTTGGTGATCTCAATATCATATCAGCGAACAGCATGGAAAGATTCGGGCTTAGATTCCTAAAGGAATGACAATCTCTGTGCTTTGAAAAACCGGTAGCATATCAAACATTCACTACTATTCACCACGAAGTAAATTCACCATTCACAGCACCCGTTTATCCAAAAGAAAACCGGCCGATAACAATTCGGCCGGTTTAATTTATGTTTAAGCAATTACTTCTTATCCTGCAGCTTGCTGTAAATATTATGGATCAGCCCGTCTGCAACGGAGATTTTAGGTACAAAAATCCTGTTGATCTCCGACCACGACATCACGTTGTTGAAAACCTTCAGGGCATGCACCAACACGTCAGCCCGGTCTTCGCGGAGGTTGTATTTGGTCATCCTTTCATCAACCGTAAGATCATTGAATTCTTTATGTACTTTTTTAAGATGGGAAAGAGACATCGGTTTGCCGTCTTTGGTCTTGCTCATGGAGAATACTTTATTGATGTTCCCACCGGAGCCAATGGCCACGATCGGCTTTTTGCTGTTGATATTCTTCCGGATCTCTTCTTTCATATCTTTCCAATTGTCCGGCGTTACTAGGTTGTTCAGCAAACGGATGGTTCCGATATTGAATGACTTTTCATAGATCATCTTTCCGTTTTCATAGAAGGTAAGCTCGGTGGAACCGCCGCCCACATCAATATAAAGATAGGCAAATTCATTATCCAGTCCTTCTGCTATGTGGTTTTCAAAAACCAACCCGGCTTCTTCATCTCCGGAGATGATTTCGATATTGATTCCCGAAGTTGTTTGTACTTCACTAATGATTTCCTGGCCGTTAGCAGCATCCCGCATAGCACTCGTGGCACACGCCCGGTAATGTTCCACTTTATAGATCTTCATCAGGTCGCTGAAAATTTTCATGGAATCAATGACCATTTTTTCCCGTTCTTCCCCGATTTTCCCGAGTGTGAAGACATCCATCCCCAAACGTAAAGGGATTCTCAACAGGTTAAGCTTAATGAATTCCGGCTTTTTGTTATTGATTTTTACTTCATTGATCAACAGTCGGGCTGCATTACTTCCTATATCTATGGCTGCAATCTTCATTCTTTATTCGTTTTAGCTTTTAAATATCGATACGTTTCAATCTGAGAACGGCATTTCTCCTTGTTGTTATGAATATACTCGTTACTCAATTTTTTGTCTAAAATACGAGCTTTTACGTTATCATTCAACTGGATGTCAAGAATATCTTTCAGCTCCTTTTTCAGATTTTTATCGGTGATTTTAACGGCCGCTTCAATCCGGTAATCCAGGTTCCTTGTCATCCAGTCTGCGGAGGAAATATAGAGGTCTTCGGAACCTTTGTTGTAGAAATACATCACTCGGGCATGTTCCAGGTACTCGTCTACGATACTGATGGCCTTGATCTTTTCTTTGAAGTCTTTCTGATTGACCGCGCAATAGATTCCCCTTACGATCATGTTAATAACAACTCCGGCATTGGCCGCTTCATACAGTTTTTCAATCAGGGACCGGTCGCTTACGGAATTGGCTTTGATGATCATTTCGGCACGTCTTCCGGCTTTGGCTTCCTCGATTTCTTTATCGATATGATGGACGATCTTTTCACGCATAAACTGCGGGCATACCAAAAGATTTTTGCACGTTTTCAGTACAGGCAGATAATCGTCTTTCGGCTTTTTCAGTACGTTGAATACTTTATTGATATCTGCCATGATGCCGCGGTCTGCCGTCATCAGCAAGTGGTCGCCGTAGATTCTGGCCGTTTTTTCGTTAAAGTTTCCGGTACTTACGAAACCGTATTGGATGGTCTTGTTATGGGACCTTTTTTTGATAACACATAATTTAGCATGGACTTTTTTCCCGGGAAGTCCGATTAATACAGTGATTCCTTCCGGTTCCAGCATTTCTTTCCATTCAAGGTTAGACTCTTCATCAAACCTCGCCTGGAGTTCCAGCATTACCGTTACTTCCTTGCCGTTTCTTGCGGCATAGATCAGGGCATTGATGATTTTCGAGCTGCTTGCCAGACGGTAAGCCGTGATCTGGATCGATTTTACGTCCGGGTCCATGGCTGCTTCCCGTAGCAGGTCGATCACCGGATTGTATTTATGGTAAGGGAACGTAAGAAGTACATCATGCTTTAAGATGACATCGGTTACCCTTTCACCATGTTCAAACGCCGGATGGGTAAAAGAGGTTCTTTCGACAGGACGTTCATATTTTTCAAAGACATCGGGAAAATCCATGAAATGCTTGAAATTGTGAATTTTTCCACCGGGGATGATGCTGTCTTTTTTCGTCAGGTTCAGTTTCCTGATTAGCATTTCAAGGAGTGCTTTATCCATATCCTTGTCGAACACGAATCGGGTAGGCTTTCCTTTTCTTCTGTTTTTCAGACCTTTCTCAATTTTTTCTGCAAAATTGGTCCTGATGTCATTATCCAGGTCCAGCTCCGCATCTTTGGTTACTTTAAAAGCATTGGCCTGAAATTCATCATACCCGAAATAGGAAAAAATGTGTGGTAAATTAAACGTGATCACGTCTTCCAGGAGCATGACGTTTTTCTCTTCAGGATCTTCCGTAGGGAGCAGGACAAATCTTCCTACAAAACGCGACGGAATTTCAATAATGGCGTAATTGCTCGAATACTGCCAGTCTTTTTTCCGCATCGAAACACCCAGATAGAGACTTTTATCCCTCATATAAGGCATCGGCGTATTTTCGTGAAGCAGGATCGGGATTACATTGGATTCCACTACTTCATCAAAGTATTTCCGTACAAATTCTTTTTGCCGGGGCGATAAATTTTTTGAAGTTTTTATAAATATATGCTGCTCAGCCATTTCAGCCTGAATTTTTTTCCAGGTTTTATCGAAATTCAGCTGCTGCCTCATTACAATTTCGTTGATCTTCTGAAGGATTTTGGAAGGCGGCTGATAAAAAGATTCCGCAATTACTTTTTCTTTAAAATCCATAGCACGTTTTAACCCGGCTACCCGAACCCGAAAAAATTCATCAAGGTTATTAGAAAAAATTCCTAAAAAACGGATTCTTAAATGTAAAGGGACCTTTTCGTCCATCGCTTCCTGCAAAACCCTTTCGTTAAAGGCCAGCCAGGTAATATCTCTGGGATTGAAATGTAATGACATTCTCTAGTTTATAATTTATCAAAAATACAGATTCGTGGTAGGGCTGAAAATCTTTTCACGTTAAACTTTGATTAATTTTTAATCATTAATAACCTTACCGTTTACGATAATCTGCAATCCCTTAAAGTTATTAAAAAACATAGTAAAAATATAAAGAACAGACTGGATTTTTTAAGAAAGTCAATCTTAAGTATCATATTGAGGTGACAAATTGATTAGATTTCAGCTAAAAATAAACGGTTGATGACAAAACTGCACAGGCGGGATAAAACCAGTTCAGGCTGATTTCAGTCAATATTTTTAAAACATTTTACCTCTTCTTGATAAGTTGATTTGAACTTTTTTAAGGGGAATAATGTCAATTTGTCACATAATTTTGAATGGTATAAATATTGAGAAATACTGAGTGTAATTTAAAACAAAATTAGAAAAAATAAAAAATATTATGAGTAAAATAATTGGAATCGACTTAGGAACAACCAACTCTTGTGTTGCTGTAATGGAGGGGAAAGACCCTGTTGTTATTCCTAATGCAGAAGGTAAAAGAACAACACCTTCCATCGTAGCATTTACAGAGGATGGTGAAAGAAAAGTAGGGGATCCTGCAAAAAGACAGGCGGTAACCAACCCTAAGAAAACAGTATATTCAATCAAAAGATTCATCGGAACACATTTCAAGGAAGATGCGAAAGAAATTTCAAGAGTACCTTATGAAGTAGTATCCGGGCCAAACGATACGGTAAAAGTAAAAATCGACGACAGAGAATATACACCACAGGAAATCTCTGCAATGACGCTTCAGAAAATGAAGAAAACTGCTGAAGATTATCTTGGCCAGGAAGTAACAAGAGCGGTAATCACAGTTCCTGCTTACTTCAACGATGCTCAGAGACAGGCTACTAAAGAAGCTGGTGAAATTGCCGGTCTTAAAGTAGAAAGAATCATCAACGAGCCTACCGCTGCAGCATTAGCTTACGGTTTGGATAAAAATCACAAGGACCAGAAAATCGCAGTATATGACCTTGGTGGGGGTACTTTCGATATCTCTATCCTTGATTTGGGAGATGGTGTATTTGAAGTATTATCTACTAACGGGGATACTCACTTAGGAGGTGATGACTTTGATGATGTGATCATCAACTGGATGGCTGACGAGTTCAAAGCTGAAGAAGGTGTTGACTTAAAATCTGATGCTATTGCATTACAAAGATTGAAAGAAGCAGCTGAAAAAGCAAAAATCGAGTTGTCTCTTCTTCTCCACAAACTGAAATCAACCTTCCATATATCACTGCTACGGCTACTGGTCCTAAGCACTTGGTGAAGACTTTAACAAAAGCTAAATTCGAGCAATTGTCTGCTGACCTGGTAAGAAGATCAATGGAGCCGGTTGCCAAAGCATTGAAAGATGCAGGTTTATCAACTTCAGATATCGACGAAGTAATCTTGGTAGGTGGTTCTACAAGAATCCCGATCATCCAGGAAGAAGTTGAAAAATTCTTCGGTAAAAAACCGTCTAAAGGAGTTAACCCGGATGAGGTAGTTGCTATCGGTGCTGCTATCCAGGGAGGGGTATTGACAGGTGATGTAAAAGATGTATTATTGCTTGACGTTACACCTCTTTCTCTAGGTATCGAAACCATGGGTTCTGTTTTCACTAAATTAATTGAAGCAAACACTACGATCCCAACTAAAAAATCTGAAGTATTCTCTACTGCGTCTGATAACCAGCCGGCTGTAAGCATCAGAGTAGGACAGGGGGAAAGACCTATGTTCAACGATAACAAAGAAATCGGTAGATTCGACCTTACAGATATTCCACCGGCACCAAGAGGAGTTCCTCAGATCGAAGTAACATTCGACATCGATGCCAACGGTATCCTAAGTGTTTCTGCTAAAGATAAAGGAACCGGTAAAGAGCAGTCGATCAAAATCCAGGCTTCTTCAGGTCTTTCTGACGAGGAAATCGAAAGAATGAAAAAAGAAGCTCAGGAAAATGCTTCTGCCGATGCTAAGAAAAAAGAAGAAGTTGAAATCTTCAACAAAGCTGACGGTTTGATCTTCCAGACGGAAAAACAATTGAAAGAGTTTGGTGATAAATTATCTGCAGACAAAAAAGCAGCCATCGAAGCCGCTCACGCAGAATTGAAAACAGCTTTCGAAGCCAAAAATGGTGATGATGTAAAAGCAAAAACAGAAGCTTTGGACGCAGCCTGGATGGCCGCTTCAGAAGAACTGTATGCCGCAGGTCAACAGCCGGGTGCTGATGCAGGTGCTCAGAATACAGGAAATGCAGGTGGTGCAGAAGATGTACAGGATGCCGATTTTGAAGAAGTGAAATAAGGATAATTCCTATTAAAAATAAGACCGCTTTAGACGAAAGTTTAAAGCGGTTTTTTTGTGCAGTAAAAATTCAAATTTGATTCATAAACAAAACCCTTACTGCTACGAGATATGCCAAACAAATAGATAACAAAGTAGAATTTATATGGATATGGAAAATAGTAAGATCGGTAATTAATGATCTATAACAAAATTTAATTCAAATTCAGTAGAAATACGTAATTCCGGTACATCCGGAATGTCTAATTTTATCGTGAAATAATTGCTAACATATAAAGTTATAAAATGAATAAAAAATTAAGATAATAAATTATTAATTAATTTTTTTTAATAAATAGTAATTATGTCAATAATAAAATTAAATTTGTAAGGAAATGTAGTAACTGCCAAACACTTACTATAATATATAAAAACTAACAATTAACTAAAACAATCATGATTATCATTTTAAACTCATTTTCTTATAATTTTGTCTTCACTTTTTTGTGACTTATTTAGTTCCGAATGTCTATTGATAGCTTTTGCATCCGGATCTAAACCGTATGCTTTGTATCAAAAAATCACCGATTAAAATCTTAGAATTTATTCATTTTGAAATCTGTTTTTAATCTCTTTTTTTCTTGAATAAGTTAAACTCAAATAAATTTTTCATTTTAAAAACCAATAATTATGGACGGAACAATTGGAGAAATCCGACTCTTTGCCGCAAACTTTGCTCCCAGAAACTGGCAGTATTGCAATGGTGCTTTGTTGGCCATCAGGTCAAATACGGCTTTATTTTCACTTTTAGGAACTACTTATGGTGGAGATGGTGTAACGACCTTCGGTCTGCCAAACCTTGCCGGCAGATCTGCTGTAGGGGTAGGACAGGGCCCGGGCCTATCTTATTATTCTCTCGGAGAAATGACGGGAACAAATTCTGTAACGCTTACGATGGCCAATTTACCAACCCATACGCACAGCTTATCAGGAAATGTTGTAATTCCTGCTTATTCGGATGAGGGAGATTCTGGAACTCCTGCAAACAACGTTCTGGCATCAAAGGCGTCAATGTATAGTACCCAAAATTCAGATTCTACAACAAAACCGATTCCGTTATCATTGCAGATCGGTGTGTCGGGAGGAAATAATGCACTCACGTTTGTTCAGCCTTCGCTTGGTATGAATTATATAATTTGTCTCTATGGGGCCTTTCCTCCGAGAGGATAGTTGCTGCAATTTAAATAACATTAATAACAATTAAAGATATCATTATGGAAGGTTATATAGGAGAAATACGTTTATTTGGTGGAAATTTTGCTCCTCTTGGATGGGCTTTCTGCGACGGAACGCCTTACAGTATAGCACAATATACGGCCGCATTCTCAATCGTAGGAACTACTTATGGCGGTAACGGACAAACTACCTTTGCTGTTCCGGATCTTCGTGGCAGGATCGCTGTAGGAACAGGCCAGGGCGCAGGTCTTACGGCCATAGATTTAGGAGAAACAGGCGGAACTGAAACGGTTACCATGACTTCAGCACAAATGCCTGCGCACAGCCATACTGCTGCTGCAACAATTGCATTTCCAAGCTTCTCGGATGAAGGCAATACAGGATCTCCAGCAGGTAATGTGCTTGCAGGTTCAGCCACAGCTTATTCTACTCAGGCACCGGATACTTTTATTGCACCGGCAACTACAACAGGTTCTATATCTGCCGTGGGAAGCAATATCCCTTTTAATATTATACAGCCTGTATTGGCTACTAACTACATTATTTGTCTTGAAGGTATTTATCCGTCAAGAGGTTAATTCATTAAATTATTAAAAAACAATTATTATGGAAGGAACCATGTCAGAAATAAGAATGTTTGCCGGAAATTTTGCTCCTCAATATTGGGCATTTTGTCAGGGGCAAACAGTAGCAATCAATACAAATCAGGCTCTTTTTGCACTTTTAGGCACAATGTACGGAGGTAATGGGACGACAAATTTTATGTTGCCGAATTTTGCGGGAAGAACGGCTATGGGAACCGGAACCGGAGTAGGAACCAAAGTGTTTTCATTAGGGATGATGGTCGGAACTGAAACGGTGACGTGCGACGTACAGCACATGCCAGCGCATGTACATACTGCCGGATCCGAAACTGTTTCTATAAAAACATTTTCAGATGAAGGAAATACAGGGTCTCCGGCAGGCAACACATTGGCTTCATTGCAGGGCTTGTATTCTAGTGAACAGCCGGATAGCAGCATGAAGGGCATATCCAATGCATTCGCTTTAAGCGTTTCAGGAGGCAATCAGCCAATAAGCATTCGCCAGCCGTATTTGGGGATTAATTACATTATCTGTATGTACGGAATTTTCCCTTCAAGATCTTAAAATTACGATTTACTTACTCAATCTCCGGCAAAATTGCTTTGCCGGAGACTTTATCAATCATATGAAAATAGCTTTACTTTTACCACGCTCCGTTATTTATCCGTCTATCTCATTCGATATTATGGACGGTTTCAAACAATCCCTCAAAAATATGGGCCTGGAAGGATACCATGAAATCGTTTCGGCAGGAATAGGGGTCGCTGCAAAAAATGAGGAAATTTATGATCACTGCGAACAATTTTTGTTGGCCGGAACCGATGTTATCATAGGATATATGAATCCTCTTTCAGCAGAGTTCGTACATCCTCTGTTTGAAGCTTCGGGAAAGACCCTGATTGTTCTGGACAGTGGCTATCAGTTCCCTAGATTCAGCGAAAAGCTCTCCAATGCATGGTTTATCTCTCTGCAGGGCGGTCTATGTACCCGTATGATTACAAAGAAAGCCATCGAAGACGGATTCAGGAATTTTGCATTCACCTGCTCTTTTTATGATGCCGGATACCGTCCTTCCTATGTGTATGCCGCTGCAACTGAAGAAAAAGGAGGATCAATAGTATTTAATCATATTACTTCCTTAAAACGTTCGGAATTTACACTGAAACCTCTTACAGAATTTCTTGAGAAAGAACCTGAAACTGCTGTACTCGCAACTTTTTGCGGAGATATGGCGGAAGATTTTTTTGCAGGAAGCAGCGATATGGCCGGTTACTGTAAAGTGTATGGTACAGGTTTCACTTCTGATGAGACATGGCTGAAAAAAATACCATATCCAGGATATGAATGGAGTGCGGCAGTAGCCTGGTCCAGAAATTTGAAGACCCCTGAAAACGAAGCTTTTGTAACTGTAATGGACGGCATCAAATACGGGAAAGCTAATCTTTTTTCTGTATTGGGATGGGAAGCTGCACAGTTTATAGGACTGGAAAACACAACGTTTGGCGGTATGACCATCAATTCGCCACGCGGAAAAGTATATATGAATCCTGACAGTGGATTTTCGGAGGCTGAAGTTTATTATACCATCGTTTCAAAAGATGAGAATACAGGAAACTGTCTTTTAAAAGATCTTCATGCAGCTTCCGGTACAAAAGCGGAACGCGAAGGACTGGAAAAGAATATCGAATATATACGAACCGTAGAAGCCAACACCTGGCTTAATGCGTATGCCTGCTTGGAATCATGACGAATTCATTTAAAATAGCAGTTTTATGTAATAATCGGATGGCGTTTCCGGCTTTGCAGTGCTTACAGGCGGCAGGCCGACTTTGTGCTTTAGGAGTACCTGATAATAATGTGGAAATAATTGAATTTTGTTCCATGCTTGCAAAACAGTACGCAATACCTCTGTTTATCATAACCAAAAAAAATAGCTCCGATCAGATCAAGCAAATAATCAATATTTCTGGTGCCGATGCCGTTTTCACCATGACTTTTCCTTGGAAAATTTCTGCTGAAATTATTGATCTGTATCCCGGTAAATTCTACAATTTCCACTATGGGTTTTTGCCTGAAATGCGGGGTGCGGATCCTGTTTTTGAAACCATCAGAAGCCGTGCCGGACAATCGGGGATTACCGTTCATGCCATCGATCAATACATTGATAAAGGAAATATTATCCTTAAGAAAAAGATTCCGGTTACTGCCGACATGACGCATGGCGCGCTTTGCACTCACTTGTCATGGTTAGGGGCTGATCTTCTGAATGAACTTTTAAACCTTTTACAAAGTCATTTTAAAGGAACAAAACAGGACGAAAGCCAGGCGCAATATTACCCAAAACCTGGTGCTTCCGATGTCTGTATTTCTTGGGAAAAGCAAGATGCGGAGGACATCGAAGCATTGACAAGAGCTTGTAACCCGTGGAATAAAGGAGCCTACACGCAATGGAAGGGCTGGAACATACGGGTAGTGGAAGCTACTGCCGTTCAGAATGTAAATGATCATACGGGATTTCCCGGAACCATTCTAACTCTGGATAAGGAAAACGGATTAATTGTAAAATGTACTCATAACTCATACCTAAGATTAGATATTGTTTATACTGAAGAAGGCTTTATGAGCGGATATAAATTATCCGCTTTCGGGCTGAAAAAGGGCGGACAATTTCTGAATTTATAACTTAAATATATTAACAATGAAAAATTTTTATTCTACAATCAGAACGCTGGCGAAAACAGTCGTCATAGCAGGAGCGTCGTTACTGGGATATGCCCAGGCGCAGACGACGCTTTCTCCAGGAGGAATAGCATTTACCTCTTATGATTCGAGTTCTACTTCGGTAGATGTGTTCTCATTTGTATTGCTTGCTCCTATTTCAAGCGGCACACAAATAAGCTTTACCGACAGAGGATATCAGGGAGGAAGTGCATGGCAGACAGCCGGATCTACTGAGTCTGCAGTTACATGGACCAGTGGTACCGCATTGCCGGCCGGTACTGAAGTTTATATTTCAGCGTTGTCGGCCTCTGTTTATAACCCTTCAACAGGCACATCTTTTTCCAATGGTACCGTAGCGCTTACCGACGGGACATCCTCCAACGGATTGGTTTTATCATCTGTTGGTGACCAGATCATTGCATTTCAGGGAGGAAATGGAAGTGTAACAGGAGCTAATGTGACCTGCATTGCCGGTATCAATTATTTCTATACAGCAGGATCTACAATAGCTGCATGGAATAGTGATGCGGTTGGAAGCCCTAACGCATCGTTAATGCCACCGGGGCTTACGGGAGGAACAAATGCATTCTATACAGGACCGGTATCGGGTGTCACAGTGGCCAGATCAGGAAAGTTTAATTGTACAGGAGTGCCAACCTCAACTGTTGCCAATATAAGAACAGCGGTTATGAATGTTGCCAATTGGACACTTAGTACTGCTGCGGGATCGCAATATTCTGGATGTACTTTTCTTGCGAGCAGTCCGGTCATTACGGCTAACCCTGCCAACCGGACGATCTGTGCTGGAGGTACCACTACATTTACAGTCAGTGCTTCCGGAGCAAGTTCTTACCAATGGTATCAGAATTCAGGTAGCGGATTTATTGCTTTAACCAATACCGCTCCTTACTCAGGAGTGACAACCAGTACATTGACTATTACCGGAGTAACTGCAGCAATGAACGGTTACCAGTACCGTGCTGTGGCAACTGGTTCCGGGTCAGCAACTTCCAATGCTGCCGGATTAACGGTGATAAGCATCAGTACTACGGGCAGCAAGACCGATCTCGCTTGTAACGGCGGTTCCAATGGTTCTGCTACTGTAGTACCATCAGGTGGTGTAGCGCCTTATTCTTATTCATGGGCGCCATTTGGAGGTACTGCAGCTACGGCTACCGGTCTTTCGGCGGGAACCTATACCGTAACGGTAACGGATAATTCAGGATGCCAGACCACAAGAACCTTTACCATTAATCAACCTGCAAGTGCGGTAAGCGGAACGACAGTAGTAACCAATGTAGCATGTAACGGAGCTTCTAACGGAGCGATCAATTTAACACCAGCGGGTGGAACTGCACCTTATACTTTCAACTGGGGTGGCGGAGTTACCACAGAAGACAGAACAGGTCTTGCTGCCGGAACCTACACGGTAATTATTACCGATGCGAATGGATGTACAGCAACCGTAAATGCGACAGTAACCCAACCAGTTTCTGCGATAAGTGGAACTACGGTAGTAACAAACGTTGCCTGTAACGGAGCTTCTAACGGGGCGATCAATTTAACACCAGCCGGTGGAACAGCACCTTATACTTTCAACTGGGGTGGTGGAGTTATCACCGAAGACAGAACAGGTCTTACTGCCGGAACGTATACGGTAATCATTACTGATGCGAATGGATGTACAGCAACCGTAAATGCGACAGTAACCCAACCGGCTTCTGCGATAAGCGGAACTACGGTAGTAACGAATGTTGCTTGTAACGGAGCTTCTAACGGGGCGATCAATTTAACACCAGTCGGTGGAACAGCACCATATACCTTCAACTGGGGTGGCGGTGCTACCACCGAAGACAGAACAGGTCTTGCTGCCGGAACGTACACAGTAGTAATTACCGATGCCAACGGATGTACAGCAACTGTAAATGCGACAGTAACCCAACCAGCTTCTGCAGTAAGCGGAACGACTGTTGTAACCAATGTAGCTTGTAATGGCGCTTCCAACGGAGCGATCAATTTAACACCAGCGGGTGGAACAGCACCTTATACTTTTAACTGGGGTGGCGGTGTTACCACAGAAGACAGAACGGGCCTAGCTGCCGGAACGTACACAGTAGTAATTACTGATGCGAATGGATGTACAGCGACAGTAAATGCTACGGTAACCCAACCTGCAAGTGCAGTAAGCGGAACGACTGTTGTAACTAATGTAGCTTGTAATGGGGCTTCTAACGGCGCAATCAACTTAACACCAGCCGGAGGAACAGCACCATATACTTTCAACTGGGGCGGCGGTGTTACCACAGAAGATAGAACGGGCCTAGCTGCCGGAACGTACACAGTAGTAATTACTGATGCGAATGGATGTACAGCGACAGTAAATGCGACAGTGACCCAGCCAGCTTCTGCAGTAAGCGGAACTACAGTAATAACCAATGTAGCTTGTAATGGGGCCTCTAACGGAGCGATTAACTTAACGCCAACGGGTGGAACAGCACCATATACCTTCAATTGGGGTGGCGGAGTTACCACAGAAGACCGAACAGGTCTAGCTGCCGGAACGTACACAGTAATCATTACCGATGCCAACGGATGTACAGCAACCGTGAACGCAACGGTAACGCAGCCTGCAAGTGCAGTAAGCGGAACGACTGTTGTAACCAATGTAGCTTGTAATGGCGCTTCCAATGGAGCAATCAACTTAACACCAGCCGGAGGAACGGCACCTTATACTTTCAACTGGGGTGGCGGTGTTACCACAGAAGATAGAACAGGTCTTTCTGCCGGAACGTACACAGTAGTAATTACTGATGCAAATGGATGTACCGCGACTGTAAGCAGAACAGTAACACAGCCTACAGCTCTTGTTGCAGCTACTTCCCAGACAAATATTGCATGTAATGGTGGCGCAACAGGAATAGCAGGTATTACCGTTTCAGGCGGAACAGCACCTTATACATATTCTTGGTCTCCAACAGGCGGAACAGCGGCAATAGCTACCGGCCTTTCTGCCGGAACTTATACAGTGACTGTTACTGATGCTAACGGATGTACTTTATCCAGGAATTTCACAATTACCCAACCTGCCAGCGCAGTGAGTGGCACGACAGTAGTAACCAATGTTGCGTGTAACGGAGCTTCTAACGGAGCGATTAACTTAACGCCAACGGGTGGAACAGCACCATATACCTTCAACTGGGGTGGCGGTGTTACTACAGAAGACAGAACAGGTCTTGCTGCCGGAACCTATACGGTAATCATTACCGATGCCAACGGATGTACAGCAACCGTGAACGCAACGGTAACGCAGCCTGCAAGTGCAGTAAGCGGAACGACTGTTGTAACCAATGTAGCTTGTAATGGCGCTTCCAATGGAGCAATCAACTTAACACCAGCCGGAGGAACGGCACCTTATACTTTCAACTGGGGCGGTGGAGTTACCACCGAAGACAGAACAGGTCTTGCTGCCGGAACGTACACAGTAGTAATTACTGATGCGAATGGATGTACTGCAACCGTAAATGCTACGGTAACCCAACCAGCTTCTGCGGTAAGCGGAACGACTGTCGTAACCAATGTAGCATGTAACGGGGCTTCTAACGGAGCAATCAACTTAACACCAGCCGGTGGAACAGCACCATACACTTTCAACTGGGGTGGCGGAGTTACCACCGAAGACAGAACAGGTCTTGCTGCCGGAACGTACACAGTACTAATTACTGATGCGAATGGATGTACTGCAACCGTAAATGCTACGGTAACCCAACCAGCTTCTGCGGTAAGCGGAACGACTGTTGTAACCAATGTAGCATGTAACGGGGCTTCTAACGGAGCGATCAACTTAACACCAGCCGGTGGAACAGCACCATATACTTTCAACTGGGGCGGTGGAGTTACCACAGAAGACAGAACAGGTCTTGCTGCCGGAACCTATACAGTAATCATTACTGATGCTAACGGATGTACAGCGACAGTAAATGCAACAGTGACCCAGCCTGCTTCTGCAGTAAGCGGAACTACGGTAATAACTAATGTAGCGTGTAACGGAGCTTCCAATGGAGCGATCAACTTAACACCAGCCGGTGGAACAGCACCTTATACCTTCAACTGGGGTAGCGGAGTTACCACAGAAGACAGAACAGGACTTACTGCCGGAACGTATACGGTAATCATTACTGATGCGAATGGATGTACAGCAACCGTAAATGCGACAGTAACCCAACCGGCTTCTGCGATAAGCGGAACTACGGTAGTAACGAATGTTGCTTGTAACGGAGCTTCTAACGGGGCGATCAATTTAACACCAGTCGGTGGAACAGCACCATATACCTTCAACTGGGGTGGCGGTATTACCACAGAAGACAGAACAGGCCTTGCTGCCGGAACGTACACAGTAGTAATTACTGATGCCAACGGATGTACAGCAACTGTGAATGCTACGGTAACCCAACCTACAAGTGCAGTAAGTGGAACTACGGTAGTTACGAATGTAGCTTGTAACGGAGCTTCCAACGGAGCGATCAACTTAACACCAGCGGGTGGAACAGCACCATACACTTTCAACTGGGGTGGCGGTGTTACCACCGAAGATAGAACAGGTCTTGCTGCCGGAACGTACACAGTAGTAATTACCGATGCGAACGGATGTACAGCAACCGTGAACGCAACGGTAACGCAACCGACAGCACTTAGTGCAACTACATCACAAATCAATGTGGCTTGTAATGGCGGAGCTACAGGAACAGCAACGATTACAGTGACGGGCGGAACAGCACCTTATATTTATTCTTGGTCTCCATCAGGAGGTACCGCAGCAACAGCATCAGGATTATCTGCTGGGACCTATACGGTAAACGTTACTGATGCTAAAGGATGTACTTTATCAAGAACATTTACTATTACTCAGTCGGCTCCTGTGGCAGCTCCTACCGGCGCAGCATCACAAAATTTTGCTCCGGGAAGCACACTGACGGCTTTAGTGGTAACAGGTCAGAATATCAAATGGTATGCATCAGCTTCAGATGCGCAGAACCATGTAAATAGCCTGCCGCTTACTACAGCTTTAGTAAACAATACTACCTATTATGCGACGCAGACATCCGGAACTTGCGAATCAACGGCTTATCTTGCTGTATTGGCGATCAACAGTACGCTTGGGGTAGTGGATAACACGAAATCGAAGTCACAGCTTCAGATTTACCCTAATCCTGTGAGGGATATTCTGAATTTCAGCGGAACGGAAACCATCACGAAAGCAGTAATTATTGCAGCTGACGGAAGATTGGTAACTGAAAAGAAACTGAAGTCCGGAGAAAGAAGTATTGATGTTCAGGCTTTACCTCAGGGAATGTATCTGATCCAGGTGTTTACAGGAAACGGTATGCAGACTTTTAAATTCATCAAGAAATAATTTTCATGCTTTTTTAAATCATGGTTAATACCTGATTATAACAGGAGGGACTGGCTAAATTTAGCCAGTCCCTTTTATTTATGGCAATTACTGTCTTGTGGCTGAATTAAAATTTCAGAACCCAGTGTTTAATATTCACCCGGTTATAAGTGTACGTAATATGCACCCATCCTTTTTTATCCTTAAAAATAGTAGGATAGCTGAATTCTCCTTTTTGCTCGTCCTCAAGAGACATGAGGTCCTGCCAGTCGATACCGTTATAAGAATAAGCAAGGCGTAATTTCGTACGGCCTTCCCACCATTCTTTACCGGGAAGCTCTGGATTATAGACAATCAGGAAAAAATCTTTATACGAGATAGCATCCGTTCCGGAATTGGGATTGGCAAGGCGGGTTGCCGATAATGCAGACCAGTTTTTCCCATGGTTTTTAGACCATGAAGTGGCGACTACCCCTTCCTTACTTCTGCAAAGTACCTGCAGCCTTCCATCTTTATGCATCAGAATGCTGGGCTGGATCACATTGAATTTTGAGGAAGGATCGATAGGATAAGACTTCCAGGTCTGCTGATGATCTTTGCTGATTTCCACGTGTGCCATCCATCGGTTCTCGTTAAGCTCTGTACTTGAGGGTGAAATAATTTCGCCGTTGGGCAGCTCGATCGGTTTGTTTTTAATGGGTCCCAGGATACCATTGGGCAGGCGCTTTGCTTCACTCCAGGTTTTGCCGTTGTCTTCCGAGGTTTTTACCATTCCCCACCATTCCCGAGGATTTGGTCCGACTTTATAGTATAAATACATCGTTTTCTCATTCTTTGCCCTGAACAATACGGGATTCCAGCAGGGATACCGAAGAGAGTCGCTTAAACGTCCGTCCGCCCATATTTCGGGTTGGCTCCATTTCTTTCCTTCCGAACGGATTCCCCAGATCGCCACTTCCCGGCTGCCTTCATGAGGACCGCCGAACCAGCCAGCCAATAGTTGTCCATCAGCAGCCTGCGCAATGGTGGAGGCATGGCATTGCTTAAAATAAGAACCTTCGGTAAAAAGAAATTCCTTTTTTAGAACCTTCGGAGAAGAAATTTGGGCGAAGCTTTCTGTAACGGCCAGAAGCCAGAGTACGAAGAATAAAGGTTTGTTCATTTACGGGTATTTATTGATTGGCTTTAATCTGAAAAGAAGGTTTTTGAGCATCTATTTTCTCAATCGCTTTTATATAAAATTCTACATTTTCCTGATTGAGCTTTCTGTATCCATGTTTATTGATGCTTTGCAGCTGAGCTCTAATGAAACCGTCCGTCTTCTCCTTTAATAAAGAATCTCTTAATGAAATAATTCCCTTTGCTGAATAAAGCTCCCGTTTCATATGGTCCGCAATATTTTCTTCTCTTCCCATACAACCATCTTTATATTGTATAATCAAAGGGTGACGGAGATAATATTCGTAAATTTCCGGAAACCTTTTATCATTTCTTTTCATAAGTTCCTGGCCGGAATACAATTTCAAGGCATTGCTTCCATTCTTTGCCAGATAATACAGGTCGTTTGAACTGGCAACTTCTGAAAGCTTTTGGAAGTAACCATAGAGGACACTCTTATCTCCGCCGATTCCGATGTAGGGAGATTCTGCATAAGAGAATGTTTCTAAAGGTTTTGCCAGAACTTTGGCCTTCTTAGAAATCTGAGCATTACCAATACCAATGATAACCAGGAAGAATAATGAAATTTTTAATTTCATAGTTAGGGATTATCCTGCAAAAATAAAAATTCTTTAGTTGTGAAGTTAATTTATTGCTAAAATTGATTTTTATGCCTTGGAAAATATTACATTCGTAAAAAAATTCAATATGAAATTTTCGAAAATACTTCTACTTACAGGATTATTACTGTTTCAATTAAATTTTGCTCAGGAGAAAGCAGAGGTTATCCTAAAAAAAGCATTGACAGAGGCCAAAGCCAAAAACAAGAATGTATTGCTGATGTTTCATGCTTCCTGGTGCAAATGGTGCCATGTGATGGAAAAAAATATGAACCTGCCCGAAACAAAGCCTGTATTTGAAAAAAAGTTCGTTACGGCTTATGTGGACGTGCAGGAAATGGGGGATAAGAAAAAGCTTGAGAATCCGGGAGGAGGAGAATTGATGAATAAATATAAAGGTACGGATGCCGGACTTCCGTTCTGGTTGATCCTGAATCCAAAAGGAGAGGTCCTTGCCGATTCATTTAATGATAAAAATGAAAACCTGGGTTGTCCTTCTACCGCGGAAGAAGTAGATGTTTTTGCAGCTAAACTGAAAAAGACCTCAAAAATGAGCGATACCGAACTTCAAACAATCAAGACGGCTTTTACGAAGAAGAATTAAGCAAAACGGCGAAACCTTTGGTTTCGCCGTTTTGAATTTCAGAGTGTATTTATTTTCCGAAGAATATTTTGTCCTGTTGCTGCTGATCGTTGTAGATCAACTGAAAGGTTACTGGCATATATTGATACAAAAGCTTCCAGTGCGAAATTTTAGCACGCTTTTTAAAGCTTTCAAAAGATCTTACAAAAAGATTTTCGATGATATCCTTTACATAAGAATCTCCGTTTTTATAAATCATCTCCATCAGCTTGATGTGATGGGCAATGATGTTTACTTTCGATTCCTGCAGGAGCCTTTTCAGATAATTGATGGTGGATTGGATGATTCCTGCAAAATTATCCTGTACAGACAATTGGGTGATTTCGGTGCGAAGTGGTGCATAGAAAAATTTTAAATATTCGGTCGCTATTTTCTGATTAATAGTCTGCATTTGTACGTTCATCATAATTAAATTTTTCAAAGTATCTGTACTGTGGCTAAAACCGTACCAAAGTCTATAAAACTGCTGCAAAAACAAAAACTCCTATGATAACAGCGATATGAGTAGCTAGAATCTCAATATTATGTTTGTTGGTAGAGGTTTGGAAGGTTTTCCAGTCAGATATTTTGCGTATTTTGGATTTCATAAATAATTGATTTTGAGTAGATTTATTTTTAAAAATTTTTACATTTTGTAATAAAGCAAGTAGAAAATGTAATATGATTAAATGCTATGGCTGTAAATCTGCCGTGCATACACTTTCTGCAATTCGGGAGAAAGACGGCTGAAAATCATGTCGCGGTATTCCTTACTGCAGAATGCCGTGCAGTTGTCAAGCGAATAAATAAAAGAATTTTCTATGGCATCTTTTACCATCCGGTCACCTTGCTCATACAAGTCATCCATCTTTTGAAGGCATTTGAAAAGGCAGTCGGTATTATTCTGTCGGATCATCACCTTCATTTTATCGGTTAAGAATTCAATAATCTCGTAAGGGCTTTGGATGGTGGTCTGTTTGAGATCGTCGCAGATTTCCGGAATCGCAACGGTAATTTCCTGTGTGGCTTGTAAGTAATTCATATATTTTGTGGTTTGGTTTAAAAAATTCTTATTAATAAACTGATTATGGCGATAGCGATCAATATAAGAAGAAGCAGGTGGTAAGGCCTCAGCCATTCCGGGGTTTTCGGACCTCTGGTTCTGAGTCTTCTCAGCGTATCAATCCTGTTTAAGGTTTTCAAATCCATGATCTGTATTTTAAATGTTCACAAGCATAATGCCAAATTCCGTACCTGTGAGGGGTGTTTTATTATATGTTATTGAAATTCATTTAGTTGTTAATTAGATCTTTGCCGAGAGAAAGAAAATATCCTTTCAAAATGAGATGGTTTTTATCAGAATGAAATTATCCTGATTGTCTGATATAATTAATATCTTTGCAGTCCAAAAATATTCAGGAAATGTTTTCAAAAATCGTAGTACACAGAGTAGGAAATAAAATCAACGGAGAATCATTAATTCTTTCGCAGGAAGAGCTGCAGCTGGAAGAAGGAATGGCAGAAATGCTGGAGAACTATTTTTTAGGTTCTTTCAAATCGGAAGAGACTTTTCATTTTTACAGTGATTCCTATCTGGTGAATAATCCGGTATACAGCTCGGTTTCTGAGATTTTTGATGACAAGGCAAAATTCATGTGGGAGGCCGAAAATATTGCCAAGCACCTTTTTGAAGCAGCCGAAAACCCGCGCGTTCAGGGTGGGGAACTGTTTATTGTTTATTTTGAAGACGAAAGGGAAGGAACCGAAAGGGTAGATAAAATCGGGATCTTTAAAACCGAAAAAAGAGAATCTTTCCTGAAAATTTCGCCTCAGGAAGAAAATTTTGAAATCGAAAAAGACCAGGGAATCGGTCTGTCTAAGATTGACAAAGCAGCCCTCATCTACAACAATGATAAGGAGACCGGATATGTGCTTTCCGTGGTGGATAACAACAAAAACGGTGATATGTACTACTGGTTTGAAGATTTCCTGAAGGTGAAACAGCGGGACGACGAATATTTTCATACGCAGGAAGCCTTAATGGTTTATAAAGATTACATCACGAAGCAGCTGCCCCAGGAATTCGAAGTTTCAAAGGCCGATCAGGCAGATTTCCTGAACAAGTCCATCAATTTCTTTAAGGAAAAAGAAGAATTCAAGCTTGACGAATTTGCAAGCGAAGTATTGGGGGATGAGCACGTGATCGAAAGTTTTAATAATTTTAAAACCGATTACGAACAGGATATGCAGATCAATATTGCGGAAGAATTTCCAATCAGCGAAGCTGCCGTAAAAAAAACGCAGCGGCATTTTAAAAGCATTATCAAACTGGATAAGAACTTCCACATCTACATTCACGGCGACCGGCAGAAGATCGCGCAGGGAGAAGATGAGAACGGAAAATATTATATGCTGTATTTCGATAAAGAAGTTTAAATTGGGAATCTTATCTCATCCATAAAATTATCCTTTGGAACAGTTTATAAACCTTCTCTGTTTTGCCGCCTTCCGAAGTCAAGGTATGCGCATTTTCCCTGAAACTGTTGGCGGATTCATAGCGGCAGGAGTATTGCTTAGATTAAATATGGGGCAGAAATGGAAAAAAGGCTATATTTCCATTGTCATAGACTTACACGAATTGGAAAATAAATTTCTATAAAGGCCGTATCAGTAAAGAATAATTTATTGCAAATGTCCTGAATGTGTGAATTTTTTCGTAAAACTGTGGTACTTATTTGTATAGAAAAAACATCGTACCACGAAAAAAAGAGTTATATTTGATTGGTCAAAGTATTATATGAATTTTGTAGAGTGTCATGAAGAGCCTATCCATATTCCGGGCTATATACAAAGTTTTGGTTATCTGATTGGCATTGATGCAGATTCTCATTCCATTACTTTTTTCAGCAAGAATATCGAGGATATTTTTTCTGTCGAAAACCTGAATCAGCTTTTCGGCAAAAAGCTTACTGATTTTCCCGAAAGCTTTGCAAGTATTATAGAATCGGATATTTATAGTTCTTTGCCGAAGTTTACCCGAAGAGAAAACGAAACCTATTACGATAAAATTTTTATCAGCGGACAGGAATATCATTTCTCCGTTTTTAAAAGCAAGGACATTATTTTTCTTGAATTCGAAAAGGTATTGCTTAACCCCAATAAAAGAATTTCCAACAAGTACGACAACTTCTACATCATTGATGATTACCAGGAAATCTGGGATCAGCTGCTGACTACTTTATCAAAAATCGTGAACTACGACAGGATGATGATCTATAAGTTCTCTATGGACGGATCCGGGAAAGTAATTGCCGAGAAAAGCAATGAAAACCTGGAAAGCTACCTGGGGCTGCATTATCCTGAAAATGATATCCCGAGACAGGCAAGAGATCTGTATCTCAAAAAGAGAAAAAGGATTTTCAGCAATGTGTATTCGGAAACGGTTCCTCTTTTAAGCAAATCTCATGAAACCATAGATCTTACCTATTCTGCTTCACGCGGAATGTCGCCGATTCATGGGCAATATGTAAAGAACTCCGGGGCTTCTTCCAGCTTCAGTATTTCCATTATTATCGATGATCAGCTCTGGGGGCTGGTTACCTGTCAGAACGTAGAGCCTAAACATATCGATCTGGAAGACAGGGTTCAGGCCGGGATTTTTACGGCATTGGCGTCTAACGCCTATTCTTCGTTTAAATCGAAAAATGAATTGAACTACCGTCTGGAGCTCAATGGAAAGATGGCTTACCTGAAAACGGAGTTTTTAAAACATAACAATTTATTCAATTCGCTGATTGATAATAAGGCGCAGATTAAAAAACTTCCTGAAGCGGACGGGCTGGCTATTATTGCCGATGAAACCATCGTTACGGAAGGAAATGTGCCGGGACGAGATACTATTCTACGAATCATTAAGTGGGCGCACGCTCATACCGAAGATGATATGTACCTGAGCCGCAGTTTCCTTAAGGATCACGGTGCAGAACTAGATTTGACCGAAAATGCAGCCGGAGTCGCCATTTATTTTATCGAAAGAAGTAAAAATAATCTTGTGATCTGGTTCCGTAAGGAATTCGACGAGCATATCGATTGGGCCGGAAACCCGGAGAAAAAGATAGGCACCATCTCCCAAAATGGAGAAGAACGGCGGATTGTTTCACCTCGTACTTCTTTTCAGCTATTTACCGAAAACATCAAAGGAAATTCTAAAAGATGGGGATCGAGAAATATTACTGCTTTGCAGGCGATTAAAGACCTTATCCTTGAAACTTCCCATAAAAACTATAATACGATCAAAAGGCTCAATGACGAGCTGAAAAAAGTAAACGAAGAGCTCGACAGTTTTTCATATACCATTTCCCATGACCTGGGAACACCGCTTACGGTGATGAAGCTTAATGCACAGATGCTTTTGAAAAGCCTTACCGACGAATCGGATAAAAGCCGGAACAAGATCAATTCCATCATCGAGGAAATCGACAATATGGCGGAAATGATGAATGATGTTCTGCAGCTCAGCCGTGCCAAACACAGCGAAATCCAGCTGGAAGCCCTGCATACCGTTAATATTATCGAGAGAATTTCGCAAAATGCAAAAATCACTTTCGGAAGTCCGAGAAGTGAAATTATTATCAAGGCCTGTCCAGATGTTCTCGCAGATAAAACGATGCTTCACCAGGTGTTCTTAAATATCATCAACAATGCCATTAAATATTCTTCCAGACAGGAAAACCCGCGGGTGGAAATCGAAGGAAGCGATGAGGGCGATCAGGTAATCTATAGAATTAAGGACAACGGCATCGGAATTCCTGAAGAAAACAAGCACCAGATGTTCAAGATCTTCAACAGGATGGATAATGCAAAGAAATTCAAAGGAAATGGGGTAGGACTTTCCATTGTACACCGGATTATGAGAAGATTGGGCGGAAGCGTAGATTATGAAAGCGATGCCAACGGCACTTGTTTTATTTTAACATTTAAAAAGCCTTAGATTGAGGCATTTTCAGAATTTTTATTATGGTATCTGAATATCTTAAGCAACATACGGCAGAATATCACGACGCTGCCGAAAAACTTTTTAATTCAAAAAAAATATTCAACAAAACATTCACGCTTGAAGATTACAAAAAGATCATCGGGACCAATTACCTGATGCTGCTTCATTCGGAAGATCAGATTTTCAGCAGCCTTTCGGACCAGTTAGCCGAGAAACTGAATCTCGAAAACAGGAAAAAGCTTCCTCTTATTGAAAAAGACCTTGCCAGCCTCGCCCTTGAGAACAGAACGGCTGTCCACAATCTTGAATTTACCAGCGAAAACGAAGCATTGGGTGCTTTATATGTGATTGAAGGCTCTACTCTCGGCGGAAATGTGATTGCCAAACAGCTTTCCAAAACAGAGGGTTTTGATGAGGTGACGTTTAATTTCTTCGGATGCTATCAGGAAAATACGGGGCCGATGTGGAAAAACTTCAAGGAAGTCCTCGATACGGAAGTGAAAGAACAGAACTACGATGAGGTTTTGTCCGGAGCCAAAAAATTATACACGTTTTTGTTAAACGTTAATTAATTTCTTTTCAAACCTCATAAATATCGCTTTTAAAGATAATTAAATTCCTGAAAGATTGCCCAATTTTTCAGGAATTGTTAAATTTGGGCGTTCTCAGTTTAGAGCTGAATCAAAAGAAAACAAATTAAAAAAAATAATAAAAAGTAAATTATGAAAGTAACTGTCGTAGGTGCCGGCGCTGTAGGAGCGAGCTGTGCAGAATACATCGCAATGAAGAACTTCTGCTCGGAAGTGGTTTTGGTAGACATCAAAGAAGGATTTGCGGAAGGTAAAGCTATGGATTTGATGCAGACGGCATCTCTTAACGGATTCGATACAAAAATTACCGGAACAACAGGAGATTACAGCAAGACTGCAGGTTCTCACGTAGCGGTTATTACTTCAGGAATTCCGAGAAAACCGGGAATGACAAGAGAGGAACTGATCGGTATCAACGCCGGAATCGTGAAAGAAGTTACTGAAAACCTGGTAAAAAATTCTCCGGAAGTGATCATCATCGTGGTTTCCAACCCAATGGACACCATGGCTTACCTGGTACACAAGACCTCAGGTCTTCCGAAGCACAAAATTATCGGGATGGGTGGTGCGCTGGATTCCGCAAGATTCAAATACAGATTGGCGGAGGCTTTGGAAGCTCCGATCTCCGATGTAGACGGAATGGTAATCGCAGCACACAGCGACACCGGGATGCTTCCTCTATTGAGCAAAGCAACAAGAAACGGAGTTCCTGTAACAGAATTCCTGGATGCTGAGCAACAGAAATACGTTATCGAAGAAACAAAAGTAGGAGGGGCAACCCTTACCAAATTATTAGGAACTTCTGCATGGTATGCACCGGGAGCAGCTGTTTCGGTAATGGTTCAGGCAATCGCTTGCGATCAGAAAAAAATGATCCCTTGTTCTTTGATGCTGGAAGGGGAATACGGGCAGAACGATATCTGTTTAGGGGTTCCTGCGATCATCGGGAAAAACGGAGTTGAAAAAATCGTAAACGTTACCCTTACGGCAGATGAGCAATTGAAATTTGCTGAAGCTGCAAATGCAGTAAGAGAAGTAAACGGAGATTTGAAGTTTTAATTGACTGACAACGCTTTAAATATTGAAACCGCGCTCTTGGGCGCGGTTTTTATATTGTTTAATTTGAATTTCCGAACTTTTTAAAAAATTTCTCCCGTCCTTCTTTATTGTAAATATAGGGATCAGCAAAACTATTTGACCAGTCATCTTTAATTTCACTTATACTTTTATGAGTAAATTTTTCCAGCTGAGATTTTTTGACATCAATTTGGTAGGTTTTATTCCTAAATGGTAAAATAATCTTTACCTCATTAATGAAATTAAGATTTTTCATAATTCTTGCTGGACTTCCAACGAGCATCTTTTTGATAGAATCACCTGTTGACCAATAAGATTCTAGATCATTTTCTGTTAATCCGGATTGAGGATTTAGTGTCTTATACTCTTTATAATTTTTGATATAGGTAATTGTGGCTTTACCATTTTCTAATTCAACATTTTTTATTGAATTTCCTCCGTTCAGACGATAAGCCTCAATTTTAAGCTCCTCAATATCAGTTTTGTTACGAGTCTCAGGATCTATTACAGGTCCATGTTCTAATGGGGAAGATTTAATTGCAATATTTGGACTATCAATTTCTTGTGATGAAAGATTAGCACTGTCAATTTGTTTAACTTCTGCTGCAGTGTCCTTATTATTACAGCTAAAGAGAATAAGAAGGAATGGTAATGCAAAAGAAATCATTTTTGTTTTCATGGTTATTATTTTTATGTTTCAAAACTAAACAATCTTCCTGTTATAACTTTACGGAAAACCATAATCAGAATTATTCTCAACATAGTCCCACAAAAAAGAGCGGTAAGAACCGCCCTCATGAAAGAATATTATAAAGTTTATTAAATGTAAACACATCCGCAGCCTTCTTCCCAAGGCTCGCATATTCTCTTCGGTTCAAGGCATCGACCGTCGCCGCCACTGATCAAAGCTAATTCCTTACGTACTAATTTTTTTAGATTTTTCATAATACTATTGTTTTAATTTGGTGATAACGAATATACAAAATTATTTATTAATACACTTTATAGTGATTTAAAATTATTTTTTTTCATAATCACATTGCAATATTGAGTTCAGAAAATTATAATCGGCTCAACATCTCCGCCAGCTTTTTTCCCTGAGTTCTTGCTTTTACTTTTACATCTTCCTCCGTATAGCCGGCATTCACGGAAGTCCCGTGAAAATAAAAAGGCTCTACATAATTCATCTGTGTGTAATAAGCCGTCTGTTCAAGATTTTTACAGAATTCATATATCCTGAAATGATGTTCGCCCAATGTATAGTACTCACTTTCCGGAGCACCGACCGTAAAACTGGGAATGAAGTTTTTGCCTTTAAGCTTATCGCCTTTCGAACCGTAAGCAAACTGGTAGGTAAAAACCACGTCGAACCAGTGTTTCAGGATGGCAGGCATATTGTACCAGTACAGCGGATACTGAAAAACAATGTTCTGATGCTTTAATAATGCTTCCTGTTCTGCTTCTGCAGTGATGTTGTAGTCCGGATAAAGTTTTGACAGATTTCTGATTTCAAGGTCCAAACCGCTGTTTTCCAGTTCTTCGATGATGGTCTTATTGGCCAGTGATTTTTCAATATCGGGATGTCCAAGGATAAGTAATGCCATTTTCTTTATTTTTTTTACTATACAATTTATAGTTGCAAAATTATTTTGAGTCGGTTACATTTGCAATACCTATCTTATTTGATAGGTCAAAAAAAATGAAAAAGGAATGCACAGCCCATTACGTAAAAATGAATGGAAAAATGTATCCATGCTCGGTAAGCCTGGCGATGGACCTGGTAGGAGGGAAGTGGAAGACAGTTATTCTGTACCACCTGAAAGACGGTGAAAAACGGTACAGTGAGCTGCGGAAAGAATTGTTTTCGGTGACAGAGATGACGTTGAGCCTGCAATTGAAGCAGCTTGAGAAAGACGGGCTGATTTTAAGAAAGGTTTTTGGCGAAAAGCCCCCGATCAAAGTAGAGTATTCACTTACGGATTTCGGAAAGACCTTTATTCCGGTACTGGAAGCCATTACCAATTGGGGAAACCAGATTGTGGATAAAAGTGGAGAATTTGTGGATAACTTTTAAAATCCTGTGGATAACTCAAATTTTATTAAGACTCAGCAGATTTTAAAGGACTTCAAAGCTCATAAACAAAGCGGTTTCGGTGGAATCCGTATATCGCTTCGTATTGATCCCCGTAATGGCAAACCCTGCTTTGCGGTAAAAACGGATAGCGGGATAATTCGTATTCTGGGTTTCCGTTTCCACGATCCGGCATTGCAGTTCTCGGGCTCGGCGATTGATACTTTTAATAAGCATCCTTCCGGCATTCTGTCCTCTGAACGCTTCGCTTATCAATAAATGCTGAATGAACAGGCTGTTGTTCCACTCCCTGTACTCGCAGATCGCCCAGCCGACCAGCTCCTCTTCGTAAAAGGCTCCGAAAGAATGTCCCTGGTCAATAACGGTATTCAGTTCTTCTATATCCTTTGAACTTATTTCCCAGTTTTTGGTATATGGCTGATTTTTTTCCCGTAAGCTGAATTCGAAAGAAGTTCCGACTTCAATGGCGGAAACAACAAAAATTTTATCGGTGTGGTAGCCCGTCATTCCCCAAAAGTGCGTGGGATTGCCGGTAAGTCTTTCTAATCTTCTGATTTCCATGTTCAGCAGTTTATGATTTTGAGCCCGAGAAATTCCCTTTCGTCATATACAGCATGATTTGTATAACAACCAGGACGGAGATAACCACAATTCTTACCATCGCATTTTCCGATAATCTTTCCCGGATCAATTCCAGGTAGTTGATCTTCTCAATGGTAAATTCCTTCAGCCGATCCATATTGGTAAAGGCATTTACTTTTTCCACTTCAGATCCGATCTCGGCTTCGTTCAGTGTTTTAGCGACATTGATGAGATTAAGATTGCTCATCAACAGCCATCCGAAAAGCAAAATAGAAATAAAAAGAAGAAAAGGCCGCACAATATTCATGAATACGGAAGTTTGAGATTGGTACATATCGATAAATGTGTTAATTCAAATTTAAATAAAAATTTATTGGGCAGACAGCTGAAATCAATAAAATCTATATAAAAATTCTTGGGTTACATACACTTCAATAGCATTCAATTCTATCATATTGTTGATATTTAGCAACTCCAAAACCAGAGTACAGATTGAATTGATCAATCATAAGAAATTTTCCGCAAAAATTATTTTCTTCAGAAGATTTTTTTGAATTGCTTAATTTTCCGAGCTCAGCAATAAGATGAATTCTAGGATTACGGATTATATTATAATTTTTAATAATATATTGTGCCGGAAGTTTTAACTCAAAATATTCAGTCTTTTTATCATAGAATTTGTAATAACTGATAATCTTCAGGCCATCGTAAAAATAACCAATATCAAAAATAATTTTGCCATTGTCGTAAATCAATGGATAGTTTTCTGTATAATAAATTATCTCATTTTCTGTATTGAATAAAATATAACTGTCAATTTCAAAAGCATCCAGTTTGAAGATATAAAAGTTTTGCTCTTTGCCGGTCAACAATATTTTTTGCCGGTCACTGCAATAAGATATTTTTTCTGTTCTGCCACTTCCGTATTGTTCGCCACGAATACAATGGGTCGAAATTTTATCCGGAAATTTTTTCTGAAACTCCTTATAAAGTATTTTATCTTCTTTCAATGCGATTTTTTTCGGCTTCTTAATGCTGTCTTTCAATTTTCGATTATAATCATTCTGACTAATGAAGCTAAGAGTATTTCTTGTATTTGATTCTATAGTAAAGCTAAAATCATCACAATTAGGTATCAGAGATAAATTATCCTGAGCAGACAGTTTTAAAGAAACAAACAGAATTAAGAATAAAATATTTTTCATTAGTTATCATAAAAAAGAAATCAAATTTAATCAAAACTTCATATACCAAAACTTTCAAAACCCTTACATTTGTTTCCAATAAAAATTTAGTGGATGTTTAGGAAAATTTCGGTTGCGGCGGCCTTGGGCCTGTCTGTAATCACAATCAATGCACAGAAGAACAAAAACCCTCAGCTGGAAAGACCCAAACTGGTCGTAGGTTTGGTAGTGGACCAGATGAGATGGGACTATTTGTACCGTTTTTACAACAAATATGGAAATAACGGATTCAAAAGGCTTTTAAATACCGGCTATTCTTTAAATAACGTTCATATTCCTTATGTTCCTACCGTTACCGCTTTGGGGCATACCTGCATCTATACGGGTTCGGTGCCTGCCATTCACGGGATTGCCGGGAACGACTGGACGGATAAGGAAACCGGGAAAAACGTTTATTGTACGACCGACGAAAGTGTACACCCCGTAGGAACCACTAACATGAATGTGGGAAGCCATTCTCCGAAAAACCTGTGGTCGACAACCGTAACCGATGAGCTGAGGCTGGCGACTAATTTCCAGGGTAAAGTGATCGGGGTTTCTCTGAAAGACAGGGCTTCGATATTGCCGGCAGGCCATACGCCGAACGGTGCTTTTTGGTTCGACGATTCTTCAGGGAATTTCATTACGAGCACCTGGTACATGAATGATCTTCCGCAATGGATCAAGACGTTCAATGCACAGAATCTGCCGGAAAAATTGGTAGCAAACGGCTGGAATACCTTACTTCCGATCAGTCAGTATACCGAAAGCGCACCGGACAATTCGTCATGGGAAGGGCTTCTGGGAAGCGCAAAAACACCGACTTTCCCGTACAGCAATCTGGCAGCTGATTATCAGGCTAAAAAAGACAACATCCGCTATACACCTTTCGGAAATACCCTAACCCTGAAACTGGCAGAAGCAGCGATCGAAGGGGAAAAGCTGGGCGGAGACGATGTAGTGGATATGCTGGCGATCAATCTGGCTTCTACAGACTATGCCGGGCACAAGTTCGGGCCGAATTCCATCGAAGTGGAGGATGTTTATCTAAGACTGGATCAGGATTTAGCTCAGTTTTTCAATTACCTGGATTCCAAAGTGGGGAAAGGGCAGTATACAGTTTTCCTTTCTGCAGACCATGGCGGAGCCCACTCTGTAGGATTTTTACAGGAACACAAAATTACCACCGGTTTCTTTGGAGACGGAATGGATAAAAATGTCAACCAGAAACTGAAAGAAAAATTCGGTGTGGATAAGCTGATCAATGCTGTAGATAATTACCAGATTTATTTTGACAGAAAATTGTTAAAAGACAACAATATCAAGCTTGAAGACGTAGTGGATTTCACGGTGAAGGAAATTGAAAATGATCCTTCCGACCTGTATGCCGTAGCGGTAACGAAAGTTTCCGAAGCAACGATTCCTGAACCGATCAAGCAAAGGGTGATCAATGGGATCAACAGGCAGAGAAGCGGAGATATCCAGCTGATTTCCCACGATTCCATGCTTCCTCCTTACTCTAAAACCGGAACGACCCACAGTGTATGGAACTCCTACGATTCGCACATCCCGCTGATTTTTATGGGGTGGGGGATCCAGCACGGAGAAAGCAGCAAGCCTTACTTCATGACCGATATTGCGCCTACCGTTTCTTCCCTGCTGAAGATACAGTTCCCAAGCGGAAATGTAGGAAACCCGATCAGTGAAGCGATTGGAAAATAAAATACTTCTTACATAAAAATTAAATCCTTAACCGTCTGAACGGTTAAGGATTTTTTTTATGGCAAATTTAGGTTTAATGTAAATCCTGTTTAAAAAGTTTTAATGTGAATTTAGCAATAATGTGTACGGCAAAACTTCTGCATTTCTCTTCCAGCCTGTTTATCAGGTTTTTCTTCATGCTGAAATCAGATATAAATCTTGCTGTTGTCGATTTTCAGGACCTCCTGTTTTTCCATCTTTTTGATAGCGCGGATTACCGTTTCTATACGCATTCCGGTAAGGGAAGCAAGCTGCTGGCGGGTATAGGGGATCGCAAAAGAGAATTTATCCTCAAAACCGAAATGGGCTTTGATGTACCGCATCAGGATATGTAATTTCGTCACCGGGTCTTTAAAAAAGAAGGGGGCTGATGTTACAAACCGGTAATGCATCCGGTCTGCCGTGAAAGAATACAAATTGAGAATAAGCTGTGGTTGCGCCAGCAACAGATCGGTAAACCGGTTCTTTTCCAGCCGTATGATTTCACATTCGGTAATGGCAATGGCATTTACTGCATATTTCTTATCCGTAAAAAGATACGTTTCGGCAAAACAATAACCATCAAACGGGATCCCGTGAATAAATTCTTTACCGTCTTCCAAAAAGCTGCTCAATTTGACAGTGCCGGATTTTATTTGAAAATAATATTTGGGGGTGCTGTCTTCTTCGATGATAAAGTCACCGGAATGATAATTTTGCAGTTCAGCTCCATGAGAAAACAATAGGTTTTCCGAGATGATCATAGATTTTTTTTATAGTTGATTATAGAAGTTAAAATTAATAAAATAACCTATCGCCGGAAAACATAAAGGTACCACATAGATGCCCCAAAAATGTCTTATGCGGTTACATTTTAATGTTTTTGTCCGGCTTGCCGGAATTTTAAGTTAAATAAAGGGTTTTGCGAAGAAAAAATAAAAATTTGGAAGGAGGTCTATGTTTGATTTTGTTACTATTATATTCTGATCCTTTTTTATAGGAATGTATAAAAGCCGTCACTTTAAGAAAGCAATTTCAATAAATAAGAAACCCGCAAATGTGTGGACTGCCCCCAAAAAGTTAGACACTTTTTAGGGGCATTTTTTATTTATGGGAATATCAAAATATAGTTTATCATTTAAGTTGAGTTGCATAGAAAGAATTGGGAAACAAAATCTTTCGGTCCGCTCTTTAGCTCGGGAAATAGGTTTGGATGAGTCTATTATTCGCAAATGGAAAAGGTTTTATGATTTATACGGAATTCAGGGTTTACAACGCAGGAGCAACCGCTGTTATGATGTAAAATTTAAGCTCAGGGTTTTGGAAACGATGGAGTCGCAAAACCTTTCTCTAAAGCAAGCTGCTGCCAGATTCAATATCGCTGCAGAATCCAGTATTAGTACCTGGCGTGTTGCTTACGAAAAATATGGTATTTTAGGGTTAAAGAATAAACCCATAGGAAGAGCATCAATAATGAGCAATTACAAACAAAAAAAGAAAAAGTCCGGCAAACCACTGACTAGAGAAGAAGAACTGTTATTGGAAAATGAAAGACTTCGGGCCGAAATCGATTTTCTAAAAAAGTTAGACGCCTTAGCTCTCAAAAACAACAAGCAGAAGCCATCGAAGAGTTAAGGCATCAATACAATCTCTCTGTGTTGCTGGATTGTGCAGGGATGGGCAGAAGCAGTTTTTATTATCATCAGAACAGAGCTCAGAGCGACAAATATTCTGATGTAAAAGCAATGATAAAACAAATTTATCACAGGCACAAAGGAAGGTTCGGATACCGACGTATTACTTTAACAATGAAAGAAAAAGGTGTCATCATCAATCATAAAACAGTTTTGAGATTAATGAAAACGTTAGGACTGAAAAGTATTATACGGGTCAAAAGATACAAATCTTACCGGGGTGAACAAGGGAAAATAGCACCCAATATTTTAAAAAGAAACTTTAAAGCAGAGCAGCCGAACAAAAAATGGGCAACTGATGTAACTGAGTTTAATGTCTCGGGAAACAAGCTTTATCTGTCTCCGATCATCGATTTATTCAACGGTGAAATCATCAGCTATAATCTCTCAGAAAGACCTGTCTTCGCGCAGATTACAGATATGCTGAAAAAGAGCTTAAAGAAAATTAAAAATACAGAAAATATCATCTTACATTCAGATCAAGGTTGGCAATACCAGATGAAGGCATATCAAAATATCTTGAAAGAAAAAGGAATCATCCAGAGTATGTCCAGAAAAGGAAACTGTCTGGACAATGCCGTGATTGAAAACTTTTTCGGAACACTGAAATCTGAGATGTTTTATACCAAAAAGTTTAAAACAATTGATGAGCTGAAAAAAGAGATAAAACAATACATCACTTATTACAATAATGACAGAATACGGTTAAATCTAAATGGAAAGAGCCCGGTACAGTACCGAACTCTTTTCTTTAATAATATTGTTTAATTTTGTCCAAACTTTTGGGTGCAGTCTAGTGTTGCGGGTTTTAATATCATTGTTACTCTTCTTCAGCATCATCTTCATCATCCTCATACTGTTCGAGAAAATAAGTAAAGGTAAAATCTTCCATTTCGTCTTCAGCATCTTCCAGCGTGGTGAGAAGGTCCTCAAAGATTTCCAGCTGATCTACCGTCATGTTTACAAATTCGAGGTGGAGAGGCATTTCCAGCCCACCTGTAATTACATCCGAAAGGGCATCCAGATTGTCCCCGAAATACTCCGGAAGCGGAAGCTTTTCCTTGAGTTGTGCATAGAAGTCTTCATAATCCCCTATGTCTGTAAAGTCTATATATATTGTACTCATATTGAATTGAATTTCCAGTTTTTATTAATTAAAAATTGTTTGCATTTTTTACAAAAATCAGTTTCTTCATTGGTTGGGTTTTTACCTTCTGCATCTCTCATAAAGCAGGTCTTTACCGGGCAGTGTTTTAAGCCCTGCGTATGACCTAGCTCATGAATAGCTATTTTAAAAAACTGTTCGTCCGAATTGTTTTTATTTAATCTGAAACTTGAAGCAATGCATGCATTGCCAGGTCTTAATCCCAAACCCATAATTCCAAAATCTTTTATTTTACCTTTGGTAAAGCTGATATCCTTTGAGGTTAAACCTATCGTCACAAAACCATCTTTGGTATTCCTGCTTAAATATGAAATTACAGAATCTGCCCTGTAGCGTTTTCTGGGTTCATAATAAGTATTCTTTGGAAAATCAATTGGCTCCAGGATGCTGACATGTGGATACACCTTTTTGATTTCGTTGGCTAAACCTATTGCATTTTCAGATTTAAGATCTTTGAAAGGCTGGATAAGAATGGTAACTGCATGTTGATCCTTCATGATCTCCTGTTGTTTTTTTGAGCAGGAAAAAATAAAAGCAAAACAGAACAGCATTATCCCAAAACTACTGCTGCTCAAAACTTTTATAATGGTTTTTGGTAAGATAAACATCACCATCTTGG
This sequence comes from Chryseobacterium sp. SORGH_AS_0447, assembly GCF_030818695.1. Classification (NCBI taxonomy): domain Bacteria; kingdom Pseudomonadati; phylum Bacteroidota; class Flavobacteriia; order Flavobacteriales; family Weeksellaceae; genus Chryseobacterium; species Chryseobacterium sp. SORGH_AS_0447. Next base: position 1,569,138 of record NZ_JAUTAR010000001.1, read on the forward strand.
GTAAAGACAATCCGGTCTGATTTTCTGCTTCCGCAATGGTAATTTACGTCGGCTTCAAAATATTTTTTACCGTCCGGCAGCCTTCTTTCCCTGTTCCCGAATGCATCCCCGCCGATTGCTTTTCCCGGAGCGGCTTCACACAGGTTTCCTTTGGAAGGATTCCAGCCAAGGTTTCGGGCCTGGCTTTTTGTAATATAATAATCCGGAAGCTTATGATTTTGTTTGATAAAATGAATCACCGTTTTTTCTTCCGTCAGTTCATCGATGCTTTGATTTTGTTTATATCCGGAAATCGAGCTTCCGTCGGCAGTTTCTCCGGGAGCGTGGTACCTCGGACGGTTATCCGCAGCAATAGCTGTTTCTTTATGATCTGCTATAAAATTATTGTAAATATACATCACCGACATTCCGAAGAGAAGTCCGAGGCAAATAAAAAAAAGAGATCTCATTTTACCGTTCATACCTTTTGATTAATGTAGCAATGTAACAAGGTAGCAATTTACCTATATCTATTTTCAGTAAATCGCTACATCACTTATTACATTGTTACATTGCTCTATTATTATATTGTTATATTAATTAAGCTCTCCACTCTTCCGGCACATCACAAATCGGAATCGGAACCATTTTATGTTTTGCGGCTTTATGCATTCGGTCGAAAATCATGAAAACTTCCTTATCGCGGCCTTCATAATCTTCCACGGCTTTTGTCCCGTATTCTTTCTGGATTTTTTCGAGTTCCGGATAGGTGGCACCGATCTGGTCTTCATCCGTTCTTTCCGCATCCCAAAGCCCGTCCGTAGGAATGGCATTCTGAATGCTCTCAATTAAATCCAGTCCTCTTGCAAGTTCGTAAACTTCGGTTTTGTAAAGATCGGCAATAGGAGAAACATCTACACCGCCGTCTCCGTATTTTGTATAGAATCCGATGCCGAAATCTTCCACTTTATTTCCGGTTCCGCAAACCAGAAGCCCGTGAAGCTGCCCGAAATAGTACAGGTTCAGCATTCTGAAACGGGATCTTGTATTGGCCAGCGCAAGATTATTGCTCCATCTTCCTTCCACATGATCGTGGACCACCTGCTCAAAACTTTCGAAAACAGGAGTCAGGTTGATGGTTTTGGACTGTACGTTCGGGAATTTTTTCTTCAGGTATTCCATATGCTCCTGAGCACGGTTCACCTGGTCTTCTTTCTGGCGGATCGGCATTTCCAGCAGCAACACTTCAAGGCCTGTCATGGCACATAAAGTAGAAACCACTCCGGAATCCACACCTCCGGAAACTCCGATAACGTATCCGTTTACATTTGCCTTCACAGCATAATCTTTCAGCCAGCTTACAATATGATCTATTATTTTTTGGGTCTGCATTGTTTATATTTTTAGTCTGTTATTATTTATGAAATTCAAAATTAAAGATTTTGATGATGGTTAACGATAATTTTCACGGCTAAGTTCGTACCAGAAACAAATTCCGTCCGGTTCGGCGAGCTCACCGGTTTTTACAAAGCCTGATTTTTCTAAAATATGCAGGGAACTTTTATTTTCGCAATGGGCATAAGCGTAAATCATATCCGTTTTCAGATCACGGAAACCGAAGTCAAGAGAAGCATGCACGGATTCTAGAGCATATCCTTTTCCCCAATATTCCGGCAGGAAACGGTAGCCGAGTTCATAGACATTTTTGTAACCATTGGTCTCCAAGGTTAAAAATTTCAGTCCGCTCCAGCCGATTAGGAGTCTGCTTTCTTTTTCAATGACTGCAAGCCTTCCAACCCCGTGATCGGAGTATTGCTGCCGGATCATGCGGATAATCTGCCGCGATTCGTTGAGGTCTGAAACGGGAGGAATCCCGATGTACTTCATAACTTCCGGATTCGAGTCAAGTAGAAACAGGCGTTCGGCATCCGTTTCTTCAAATTTTCTTAAAATCAGTCTTTCTGTTTCCAGGTACATATTCTTAAGGTTGGTCCAATCCAAAAATCGTGACATTTGCCGGCCCTTTTTTAATATCTTTTTCCCTGATGGGATTTTTCATGATATTCAGGCTTTCCAGATTTACATTGGCGGAAATATCGAGTTTCTGGATCTGGTTATGTTCAAGATTCAGCTTTTTAAGATATTTCAGTGCGCTTACATCAATCGTCTTAATTTTATTTAAAGATACGGTTAATTGATTAATTTTAGGCGTCATTTTCAGCGAAATATTTTCAATAAGATTGTTGTCCAGGTACAGTGACGTAAGGCTTTTCAGGTTTTCTGCCATGAAAATGGAAACTTTGCTGCCTGCACAGGAAATCAGCTGGACACCATCCATATTTTTCAGGGAGATCTTTGGGATATTGTTCTCATCAAGAATAATCATTTTGGCATTTTTAAAATAAGAAAGATCTTCTGCAGAAGTAATACCTTTATTCATCAGAAATAAGTTTTCCACTGCTTCGGCTTCAAAAGGGCTTATTTTTCCGTCTTTATTGAGGTCATGATTTTCGAGAACGGCTTTTTCAAAATTCCTATCTTTAAAAGTAAGCTGCTGTGCATTAAAAAAGGGCAGCAGCAAAATCAAAGGCAATGCGGTAATAATTTTGTTTTTCATCATCAGGTTATGTTTAAATCATTATTTTTGTACACTTTAATTTCATGTAAAAATATGAAGATTTTCAGAATTATTGTCCTGTCTGCAGGATTCGTTGTAGCCCTGAATTCCTGTAAAAAAGAATCTCAGAACCAATGGAATGTTGAAATTACAGCACCCGCTGAAAAAGTGGAAATTACCGATATTTCCAACGAGCTGTATAACCCAGGTGTTTCTTCAGAGCAGTTTAAAGCAAAATATCCGTGGTTCCAGGGAACCGTAAGCGATGCCGATTTTGCCAAAAGAAGAATGGATGCAGGGGAAATTAAAATATACAAGGAAGCCATTGCAAAAATAGACCAGAAAAAGCTGCAAACGGATCTTCAGGATCTTTTCTCGCATATCAAATATTACTTTCCTTCATTTAAGAGCCCGAAAGTATTTTTATTTTCGTCCGCTCTGCAGATGGTACAGGATCCTATTTTTTACAATGCAAAAGAAAACCTTCTCTTTATAGACATTACCGGCTTTATGGGCGACGGGAACCCAAACTATAAAGGACTGGAAATGTATTTTCAGAAATCCATGAACCCGAATAATATCGTGCCGAAGGTAGCGCAGATCTTTGCCGAAGGTTTTGTAAAAGAATCACCGGACCATCAGAAATTTATCGATATGATGATCCTGAACGGTAAAATCATGGTGCTTAAAGACGCTTTTCTGCCTACGTATCCGGAATACCTGAAAATGAACTATACCCAAAAGCAGTACGAGTGGGCAGTAGCTAATGAAGCGAATATCTGGAATTACTTTGTAGAGAACAACCTGATTTTCGGGGATGACCACAGGCTGGAAGACCGTTTCATTGCGCCGGGGCCGTTTTCTAAATTTTATACGGAGATTGATAACGAGTCTTCACCACAAATCGGGATTTTCACAGGATGGCAGATCTGTAAAGCCTATCTGAAAGAAAAGCCGGATACCAAGCTTCAGGATTTCCTGAAGATGGATGCCACCATCATTTTCAACCAGTCCGGTTATAAACCGAAATTGTAAGAATTAAACCTTATCACAATATGAACCTTCAGCCTTGTCTGAAGGTTTTTTCATTTGGTTTTATATTAATTTACTACTTTGTATTGCATATTACTATTTTAATTATATATTTGTGGTATTAAATTATAACCTATGAAACACATTATCCGGATTCAGAACCTCCATTTTGAATTTTCCAGGGACAAACCTGTATTAAAAGACATCAGCCTTTCGGTTCCGAAAGGAAGTATTTTCGGGTTCCTCGGAGCCAATGGAGCGGGCAAATCCACGACGATGAAAATGCTGATCGGCAGCATTCCTGATGAGCACAATGCCATTCAGATTTTCGACCAAGAATTATCTGCACTATATCCCGAAGGCTTTACCCGGATCGGGAGCCTTATCGATACGGCTGCTTTCTATGAGCATCTTTCAGGCTGGGACAATCTGCTGGTTATTTCAAGGCTGAGAAACCTCCCGCCTTCCGAATGTGAAAGGGTACTGTATCTCGTGGGGCTTTGGGAAAGCCGGAACATGAAAACGAAAAGATATTCGCTGGGGATGAAGCAAAGACTAGCCATTGCCATTACTTTACTAGGAAAGCCTGATCTGCTGATTCTGGATGAGCCGGTAAACGGTCTTGATCCGAATGGAATGCTGGAAATACGCGAACTGCTTATCAGACTGAACAGGGAAGAGGGCGTTACCATCTTTATTTCGAGTCATCTGCTTCAGGAAATTGAAAAAATGATTACCCACCTGGCCATTATATCCAACGGTGAAATCCGTTTTGCAGGAAGCATTAAGGACCTGAATGAACGCTACCGTTACAACCGGATCAGAATCGGGCTGAATGACGCGGCTGCTTTCATCAACGAAATTCCCGGAAGCTATTCGCCGAAGATGTTGGATGAGACCGGTATTGAAATTACTGCTGCATCCAGGGAAGATGTTATCGCTCTTGTAAAACAGCTGGTGCTAAAAGAGGCCGGTATTTTCGAAATTAAGACCAGTGCAGGACTGGAAGAATGGTTCATGGAAATCACTAAAAACTAAAAAACTATGAAAAAATTACTAACGACAGTCGGTACGGAATGGCTGAAGCTGAAAGGATTAGGGATTATTTATATTGCCGTTGTTTTAGGCGCATTGCTCCCACTGTTAGTCTATGCCCCTTCATTTTTCATGCCGGAAACCGTTCCGGAAGGGACGCTGAAATTTTCTGTTTTTGAAGATGCCATTGGTGGTGATCAGTTAAGGTATTTCGTATTTTTCATATTGCCCCTGCTGATTATTGTTGCGGCAAACCGGATTGCACAGACCGATCACAAAAACAATGGCTGGCAGCTGATGGAAACGCAGCCGGTAAGCCGTTTGCAGCTTTATTTATCAAAATACATCATTGTCGTGATATTAAGTGTTATGTGCATCACCTCCTATTTTATATTCAGTGTGATGATGGCGGTGGCCGATTATTATATCCATCCGAATGCGGTGAAGCTGATGGATTTCGATTTGGTCTGGACGATTAAGACGTACATCAGGATCTGCATCACAATTTTAGGAATCGCAGCACTTCAGCTCTGTATTTCAGTGGCTTTCCACAGCTTTATCTGGTCCTTCCTAATCGGCTCCCTGGGCATCGCGTCGAATATTGCTGCACTTATCCAGAAACAATCTTACTTTTTCAATCCGTATGGTTCTCTATGCTCGTTCTGGAATGCACCGGAGATCAGAAATCTGAATACTTTTATTTCTCATTCCGAGTATATGAGCTTATTCTGGATGGTGATCTTCCTGGTCATCGGTTATTTATGGTACAGCCGAAAGGGCTTTAAAAATGCTTTTGGTAAAAATAAGAAACAGATGGCTGTTTCAGCTGCATGTTTTGCAGCCGGCGCCGGTCTGCTGTATTTTATCCAATTGCCGAAGCCTTATCGAAGCGGAGCGTCAGGGATTTCCATCAAAGGAACATTGGATACTGATCTTAAAATTGATTCCGTTAAAATCTTTACGTCGGATTTCCATAAAAAAGTTGGTGCCGTTCCGGTAATCAACAACACATTCAGCTGGACGACAAAGAAAAAGCTTCCGTTGGACGAATATCTGATTGAGTTCGGAAATAAAAAGCTGATCCTGGTGATGGGAAGCGGCGACTGGTTTAACCTGGATTTTAAATTCAACAATACCGAAATGGTAACCTACCTCAAAATCCAACCGGAAAGCGGATCAGACCTTCCGGGAAAAACAGGATTCTTTCGGAAGGGAGTTTACGTACGCCCTGGATGACCAGAGCTATATCGATGATCCCGCAAAATTCTATGAAGTGGCCCAGGACGACTGGAAGGAGAAAAAAAGAATCCTGAATGTTTTTGCCGATCCTGCCAACAATGCCCTGTCGGAGGATTATAAAATATACAGAAGACAGCTGATGGCCATCCGCTACCTTAACGAGATCAGCAATTACCGGAAAATGACTTCATGGAACGATCCTAAGTTTGCCCCTCCGAAAGCCTTTGTAGAAGAGTTGAATGCCAATATCCAGAAGCCATCACCTCTTTTAAGCAAAAACGAAAGCTACCTGCAGTTTAAGCTGGATCATCTGCTTACGGATAAAGACCAGTCGGTAAATGCGGACAGTATCCTGTTTGTAAAAATCAACCAGCTTCCGAAAGGGCTGGAAAGAGATCAGCTGCTTTCCCGGCATTTGGCAAAGACGCTGGAACTTCAGACCGACAGTATATCCAGAAAAAAATTATTTGCTGCTGAAATCAACACGATTAACAATGTTGATTACCGAAATAGCCTGTATTCCAAGCTAGAACAGATTAATATTTCCCAGAAAGGAGCGGTTTTTCCGGATCTCAGTTTGTTAAATGATAAAGGGAAGGCCGTAAAGCTTTCAAAATTCCGCGGAAAATATGTCGTCATTGATCTTTGGGCTACCTGGTGCGCACCATGTAAACAGATCCGTCCGGTTTTCGAAGCAAGAAATAATCAGTATAGATATTATCAGAATATCCAGTTTATTTCGGTAAGCGCTGATGAAAACCCGTCGAAATGGAGAAACTTTTTAAAGACAAAACCGGCAAGTATTCCTCAGTTTTGGCTAAAAAATGCAGAAAAGCTGATGACAACTTATAAAATCCAGTCGATACCGAGGTTTGTCATTATTGATCCGCAGGGGAAAATTTTTAACCTGAATACGCCGTTTCCGGATGAAGATAACTTTGTAGAAATTTTGGATAAGCTGAAGAAGTATTAACTTTGTACGAAATTTAGAACAAATAGAAAGTTATGAGAAAAACTCAGATTACGATAGATGTAGAACTGGATGAAAACCACATCCCGGAAAATATTACCTGGAACGCTCAGGATGGCGGCATCGAAAAGGAAGCAACCAAGGCAACGATGATTTCGGTTTGGGACGATAAAGCCATGGAAGCTTTGAGAATCGACCTTTGGACTAAAGAAATGCCCGTTGACCAAATGAAGATGTTCATCCATCAAATCCTGGTTTCTCTGGGAAATACTTACCAAAGAGCAACCGGAGAAGAGGATGTGGCCCAGTGGATGGAAGAAATAGCGGAGGAATTTGCGGTAAAATCTGCGATAAAAATGTAAATATTAATATAACAATCTAAAAATGTAATAATGTAACGATGATTGCTCGACTGTTACATGGATACATTGGTAAATTATAAAGTAATGAATTTCAATACAAAAGTAATACACGGTGGTCAACACCACGAATCGGCGACAGGTTCGGTAAACGTTCCTGTATTTTTAACGTCAACCTTCGCACAGAAAAGTCCGGGTGTACATTCCGGATACGAATATTCAAGAGCGGCGAACCCTACGAGACAGGCTTTGGAAGATTCTTTGGCAAGCATTGAAAACGGAGCGAGAGGACTGGCTTTCGGATCAGGCCTTGCAGCAATCGACTGTGTTTTAAAATTATTAAATCCCGGAGATGAGGTGGTTGCAGTAGATGATCTTTACGGCGGAACGTACCGGATGTTTACCCGCCTTTTTGAAAAATACCAATTGAAATTTACTTTCGTGAATTTTGATGACGTTTCAAAAATTGCTGATGTCATTACAGATAAAACAAAACTGATCTGGGTGGAAACCCCGACCAATCCTTTGATGAAGCTGGTAGATATTAAGGCGGTAGTGGAAGTGGCAAAAGGGAAAGATATCCTGGTGGCCGTAGACAATACCTTTGCAACACCTTATCTTCAGCGGCCGATCGATCTTGGAGCGGATATCGTGATGCACTCTGCAACAAAATATTTAGGAGGCCACTCGGACGTAATCGCCGGAGCTTTGGTGGCAAAAGATGCCGAATTGGGAGAAAAACTTCACTTCATCCAGTTCGCCAGCGGCGGAATTTTAGGCCCTCATGATTCTTATTTGGTACTAAGAGGAATTAAAACATTGGCATTACGTGTTCAGAGGCACTCGGAAAACGGAAGGGCTGTAGCCAAATATCTTGAATCTCATCCGGCTGTAGACAAAGTAATTTATCCCGGATTGGAATCTCATCCACAGTACGAACTGGCAAAAGCCCAGATGAAAGATTTCGGAGGCATGGTTTCTTTCACCTTTAAATCCGGAAAAAAAGAGGATGCGATTAAGTTTTTGGAAAAAGTAAAAGTATTTACACTGGCCGAATCTTTAGGCGGCGTAGAGTCTTTGGCGAATCATCCGGCACTGATGACGCATGCTTCTATTCCTGCTGAAAAACGTGCGGAACTGGGGATCACCGATGATCTGGTACGTTTAAGTGTAGGTATCGAAGATGCGGAAGACCTGATCGCTGATCTGGAAAGAGCATTTTCATAATAATAACTAAAGAACTTTGTCAAAGTTATATTTTCATCGCTTTTAACTTTGACAAAGTTTTACTTATAGCATGACAAGAAAAGCAACCCTTCAGGACATCAGGCAGCTGTCTGAATTATTCGATCAATACAGGATATTTTACCATAAGACTTCAGATGTTCCGGCGGCCGAACAGTTTTTAACGGAAAGAATCGAAAACGGAGATTCCAAAATTTTTGTTGCTGAAAACGAAGAGAGACTGGTCGGTTTTGTGCAGCTTTATCCGTTGTTTTCTTCTACCAGAATGAAGCGTTACTGGCTGCTGAACGATTTATTTGTCAATGAAAGTTACCGTGGAAAAGGCTTTTCAAAACAACTGATTGAACGGGCAAAAGAAATGGCAAAATCAACGGATGCCTGTGGAATTCTCCTGGAAACCGGAAAATCCAACGACATCGGAAACAAGCTGTATCCCAGCTGCGGCTTTGAACTTTACGATGAAGTCAATTTTTATGAATGGACAGTGGATTAATGTACTGATGTATTAATCTAACAGTCTACCAATGTTAATTGCTACATTGCTAAATTATTATAATGTTAAATTATAAAGTATGACAGATTTTCAAAAATATATCCAACGCTATTTAGACTTGGTTCCGTCCGGCGACTGGGTGAAAGAATTACAAACATCAGGTGAAAAAACTATTGCCGTTTATTCAAAACTTTCGGAAGAGCAGTCCCATTTTGCCTATGCTGAAGGAAAATGGACGTTGAAAGAACTTCTTTTGCATCTTTCCGACACCGAAAGAATTTTCCAGTACCGGATTCTGGCTATTGCCAGAGGCGACAAAAATGAATTGCCGGGCTTTGATGAAGAACTTTACGCCAGTCAGTCATTTGCCAACGAAAGGCATTTGGATTCCCTGCTTGAAGAATATCAATTGATCAGGAAGTCCTCCCGGATTTTACTGGAAACCATGAATCCTTCTGCTTTAACTAACATTGGAACCGCCAATGGAAACCAGATTGCTGCTGAAACTATCGGAAAACTGATTGTTGGTCACAACCTGCATCATTTGAATATTATTGAGGAGCGGTATTTGCCAAATCTGTGAAATTCTGTAAAATTCATATTGCAATCCTGATCAGTTTAGTCATATTTTTAATATCACTGACACAAGATTGTATGACCTATCAATATTTCAGATCGGTTGAGTATCCGTCATTTTACGCCTTATTATTCGGCTGGATGCATTTTGGCGGCGGCGGATTTTCAGAGGGCTGTATTTGGTTGGCTAATCCTTTTTATTTTACAGGCTTATTTTTACTGTACAAGAAAAAAGTTAATACTACTGTTTTGTCACTTATTGTTTCTTCTGTTTTGGCTTTGTTGTTTCTTAGTTTTGAAAATTTGACTATGACCAAAAGCGGAAGAATCGCACCGATTATTAAATTAAGTTCAGGATATTTTCTGTGGCTGATAGCCATTTTATTCGCTGCATTTTCTTCGATTTATTTGAAATTAAAAAAATGGACTTCAAAAAATATCAATAGGAACGGGCTTTAGCCCGTTTTTTCTATTATGTTATTCTTTCGGCTTTAGCCAAAATTTAAAAATAATTTATATTTTTGGCAAAACAACACAAATGCCTTTTATTAAAATTTATATCCATCTCGTTTTTCAACGAAAAATAGAATTCCGTTTTTCAATACTTCAGCATTAAGGGTGAAAGTCTGGAAACATATTAAAGAAAATGCTTCGGAAAAGGGGATTTATATAGATATGGTCAATGGATTTTCTGATCATTGCCATTGCTTAATTTCTTTAGGTTCGAATCAGAATATAGAAAAAGTTGTTCAGTTGATCAAAGGGGAATCTTCTTTCTGGATTAATAAAAATCAACTGACCCCGGAGAAATTTGCCTGGCAGGATGAATATTTTGCGGTTTCCATTTCTGAATCCATGCTTGAGCCGGTAAGGAATTACATCAGAAATCAGGAAATCCACCATACAAAACAGACTTTTGAACAAGAATACTTAAGGTTTAAGGAGAAGTACGGTTTTGAATAAGTTTCGGCTGAAGCCAATGGAATAATTCTTTTGGTAAACGGGCTTCCTTCGACAAGCTCAGGATGACATTGCCCGTTTCTATTGATATATATAGTTTGCAGTATTATAACCAAACAAAAGTCATAAACGAAATTTCATTCCTTTTGTTTTTAAGATATTCATTTGGCACAATTCCATAGATTTTTTATCTTTGAAAACCGGCTGAAGCCCGGTATTACTCACTTATGGAAAACATCATCAACATATTAAAATCCGGCGGAACCATTCTTTACCCGACTGATACGATCTGGGGAATCGGATGTGATGCGACGAATATAGAAGCCGTCAATAAAATTTTTGAAATCAAAAAACGGGAAAAGAACAAATCCATGATCATCCTCGTAGAATCGGAAAAAAGGCTGCAGGATCTGGTAGACGTTCCGGAGATGGCCTGGGAGATTATCGATCTGAGCGAAAAGCCGGTGACGATTGTTTACGAAAATCCCCGTGGCCTGCCGAAAGAGCTGTTGGCGGAGGATGGAAGCATCGGGATCCGTTTGGTGAAGAATGAGTTCTGTAAGAAATTAATTACCAAGCTTAATAAACCTCTGGTTTCAACATCAGCCAACTTCAGCGGTGAAAAAAGCCCGCTTACATTTTCGGATATCTCTCCGAAAATGATTGAGATGGTGGATTATGCCGTGGAAGAGGACCGCGAAAAAGTATCTAAATATTCCGGATCATCGGTTATCAAAATCTGGCACGACAACAGAATAAAAGTGCTTCGCGAATAAAAGAAAAGATTTTAATTATCTTTGCAGAATAATATAACCATTAAGAAGCCGGAGGTTTGGTTTTTAACCTGAATATCCGATTTCTTAATGGTTTTACATTAGATAACGTAAAGATCCTATCAGTATTGGATTGTAGTTTCGTTATCTGAAACCTATTATCTAAACCTAAAAAAATGTTCATTAATTTAAATCAGAATAAAAACCTGAAACTTTTCAAAATCATTTCGGAGGTTGCCTCCCGGAACAATCAGTCCGTATACGTTGTCGGAGGTTATGTGCGGGATTTGCTGATGAAAAGAAAAGCATCTACGGATATTGATTTTGTGACTGAACAGAGCGGCATCGAGCTGGCGCAAAACGTCGGAAAGGAAATAGATCCTAAAATGAAGGTTTCGGTTTTTAAAACCTACGGTACCGCCATGATCAGATACAAAGATCTCGAACTTGAATTTGTGGGAGCGAGAAAAGAAAGCTATACCGAAAACAGCCGCAAGCCGGAAGTGGAAGGCGGGACCATTGAGGACGACCAGAAGAGAAGGGATTTTACCGTTAACGCCATGGCCATTTCTCTGAACGAAAATAATTTCGGTGAGCTGATTGATCCCTTCAATGGAGTGGAGGATCTGGAAAAGGGAATTCTGAGAACCCCTTTGGAACCGGCGCAGACATACTCTGATGATCCGTTGAGGATGATGCGGGCCATCCGTTTTGCTTCAACGCTGCAGTTTCAAATTGAAGATCAGTCTTTGGAAGCGATCAGACAGGAAGCAGAGCGGATAAAAATCGTTTCCCGGGAAAGAATCATGGTGGAATTCAATAAAATCATGCTTTCCCAAAAGCCGTCAGTCGGGCTGAAACTCATGGAGCAGACCGGACTAATGAAACTTATTATTCCCGAACTGATTGATCTGAAAGGAGTAGAGGAGGTCGAAGGGCAGACCCATAAAGATAATTTTTATCACACTCTGGAAGTGGTGGATAACATTTCGGAAAACACCGATAACCTGTGGCTGAGATGGTCGGCACTGTTACATGACATCGGAAAAGCACCGACGAAAAAATTTGTAGAAGGAACAGGCTGGACTTTCCACGGACATGAGTTTTTGGGTTCCAAAATGGTAAAAACATTATTTCAGCGATTGAAGCTGCCGTTGGGTCCGGATATGAAATATGTCCAGAAAATGGTTAAGCTCTCCTCGCGTCCGATAGCTCTGATTACCGATGATGCTTCGGATTCTGCTCTGAGAAGATTGCTTTTTGATGCCGGAGAAGATATGGAAGACCTGTTTACCCTTTGCAAAGCCGATATCACGACCAAAAATTCCAGGAAACAGGAAAAATTCAAGAAGAATTTCGAGTATGTAGCGGTAAAAATCAAAGAAGTGGAAGAAAAAGACCAAGTGCGGAATTTCCAGCCACCGATTTCCGGAGAAGAAATCATGGCCATGTTCAACCTCAAGCCAGGCCGTGAAATTGGTATTTTAAAGGAAAAAGTAAAAGAGGCCATTCTGGAAGGAGAGATTGGCAATGACAGTGAAGAAGCTAAAAGGTTCGTCATTGCCGAAGCAGAAAAGCTGGGATTGGCATTGGTTTAACGGATTCTTATTTAATAAATTTTAAAGCAATGGATTTTTAATCTGTTGCTTTTTTTAACAAAAAATCCGGGCGGCTCTCAGGAACCGCCCGGAAAAAACACAAATGATGAAAAAAAATTAAATGAAATATTCTCGCTGTAAAGCGGAATATTAGTTTTTATAGAATCCGTTGGTCGCGATTCCTGTATTGAAAGAGGTTAACAATGAACCGTTGTTTGCATTGTAAACCGATACTTTGCTGTCTGAAGTAAATGTTTTCGCATCGGCGATGTATAATCTTCCGTCGATGACATTGAATCCGTAGAGGTTGGTAATACCTGTTAAAGAAACAAGCGCAGCCGTAGGCGCAGTAGTAGCCGTGATGCTCATCGAATATACTTTGCTGTAATCTACAAAATAAAACTTATCGGAATCAATTTTCAGCCTTTGTACCTGAGGAATGGTAGTCAGCGTTGTCGTCTGATAAGCTCCTGTAGCCGTATTGATCTTATAAATATAAGAAGCGGTATCGCTGGACGTAAGAACATACGCAGATCCGTTGTAAGATACAAGGTCTTTGATAATCGCTCCGTTGTTCGGTAAGCTTACCGTAGCGGAAACCGAGTTATTGGAAGGACTGATGATCGTAACGGTATTTCCGGTTGGGTGACTTGCGTAAGGAGGAGTAGAGTCATAATAAACACCGTCGGTCTGTACCACGATATTTCCTCCGGCTTCAACTACTTTCTCCGCGTATCGGTCGAAATTGATGCTCTTTACAAAGGTATTGTCCCCTGAGTTATAAACATTGATTTTCTTTACCGATCCGAAATTATTGTTGGTTACATAATATTGGTTTCCTGAAAATGCAATATATCTCGGGTTATCAAGATTTGAAGTAACGGTCGTCTGCTTTTTAAAAGTGGATCTGTTAACGATCTCAATCTTATTGGGCGTATTCATCACAAGATAAGCATTGTCCCCTTTGAAACCGATCGTCTGCAGAACGTTACCTAAAATTTCTTTGTTGTTGTTTGCGGCGTAGATTCCGTTCTGTAAAACGGCAAGGTCGTTGCTTACATAAGAAACATCAGAAGTTGGTGTGGTGAACCCTCCTTCATTGGCAATGATAATACCGTTGGTATAATCTGTTTTTTGTGTTTCCATCACAAATTCGTCATCGCTACAGGCAATGTTGAACAACAGGGCCGAAGCAAATGCAAGAGATAAAATTTTTCTGATTTTCATTTATTTTTATTTAAAAATTAATATTCAAATAGACGCTGTAATTCCTTTTAGGCAGCGGATAAAAAGCGGTGGTCTGATAGATTTCGTTAAATATATTGTTCACCTTACCGCCGATCGTGTAATGCTTAAGGAAAGTTCCTGAAATTCCGGCATTCATTACGAAATACGGTTCGATGGCAGCACTTCTTTTTTCTTCGCTGTCGGCATACGTAAGCCCGTTGTACATTCCCTGTACATAAACTTTCATAAAAGAATAGCGGTAATCGATATTCCCGAAAAACTTGTGAAGCGGAACATACATCATCTGCTTATCCGTTTCCAGATTGGTGGATTTTGTATACGAATAACCCAGGTTGGACCTTAATACATGTTTCCCGAATTTTCTTTCGTATTCGATTTGGGATTCAAGCCCGTAAGACTGAACTTTATAGGTGTTTACCGGCGAATAATATCCCATACTTCCCGGAAGCCAGGTAATCATGTTGGTGATCCTGATGTAATAGGGGGTCAGCATAAGCTTTACACCGGCAATGGTAAACTGGTTTTTCAGATCAAACTGATAGGCAGTTTCGGGTTTCAGATCAAGATTTCCGCCGGGTTGCCAGTACAGGTCATTAAAGGACGGATACCTGAAATTTTTAGCAGCATTCAGGTTAAGATTGTACCATCTCGTCATGTTCCAGTTTCCCGAAAAAGAAAGCAGAACCGGAGTGCTGTAATCTTCAACAAAATCTTTTTTGATCCCTGCTTCGAAGCGTAAATCTTTTGTTGCAAAATACCGTAGTAATCCGGCTAAGGAACCCACATTCCGACTGACATTTTTAATGCCGCTCATGTAGCCTTCTCCTTTATTTACCTGAAATTCCCCGATGATATTGATGTTCCATTTCGGATCGAGGAAATAATTGAAATCATTCTTCAGGATATAATTTTTACCCGCTCCGCCGCTGCTTTTTGGGCGGTCGATATTATCGAAATACTGGAAATTTTCTTCCGTATAGGCCGCACGGAATACGTTGTTCAGCTTAGAAGTATTCCAGTCCCAGATAAGGAGGCTTCTCACATTCTGGGTTTCATATTTGGTTTTGGTCTGGCTGTCGAAAAATACGGGAAAATGCTGGTTTCCGTTGAAAAATTCAGAAATCCATGAAACCTGATGATGCGGTGCTATTTTATAAGCCGCTGCAAAATTAAAATTCGTATTCGAGTATTCCCCGTTTCGGTTGATATAATTCCTCGATTCTTCCACTTCATAATCATTTTCACTCACCGAGTAATTCCCCGACAGTTTAAAGCTGAATTTATTGTTGGAATACGAAGCTTTTGCAAAATTATTATACGTATCGAACGACGCTGCTTCGGAAAAAAGGGAAGCATGCAGCCCTTTGTTAAAATCAAGGCTGTTGTTGAGGTGTACCGTTCCACCGACCGCGCCGCTTCCGTAAATAACGCCTACACTTCCGGCTTTTACCTCAAGCTGGTCGAATCCCATCGACGGAATATTGTTTACGTCTCCCTGACCTAAAAACTGCGAATTAATATTAATGCCGTTCCATACAAAAGCCGTTTGTCCGGCACTGGTCCCGCGAAACGAAGGTGACGAAACCGCACCCCGTCCGTTTTCTTTAATATAAACCTGGGACTGGAAACGCAATATTTCGGAAAGGTTGGTTGAGTTTTTCTCGGCGTCTTCCGGACGGATGGTGTTCACTTTATGGAAAAGCTTCACCTTGCTCATCTGGTTATCGAAAACATACACGGTATCGATAGCTGTCTCCTGTGCAAAAAGAAAACAACCGTAAGACGAAAAAAGCAGTACGAGCGATTTTTTTATATCCATTATTTTTTTGCCCTTCCTCCGAAAGCAATTATTTTAAAATTAGATTCTGGCAGGTCTCCTGACTTTCGCTTTCTACACCTTCCCGTTTGCACAGTGGTTTGTCGTAGAAATCTTTTGCGCGATCTACAGTTGCGGGGACAGTTCGGGATTTTCACCCGATTCCCTTTTCATTCCAAATGATTGGAAACCAAAATTTTTGCAAAGATAAACTTATTCACCGGAAAAGCAAATCCCCGGACCCAATAGCTTCAAACTGTGGTATCAGCACAATGTAAACATCCGCAAATAAAAGAAACTGCCCTCCATAAAAAACGTTTGCTAAATTCCCTGCCTATTTCCCACCACACCCTCAAACCCCCAAAACCCTCAAACCCCCAAAACCCTCAAACTCCCAAAAACCCCAAAACCCTCCAACGCTTACACCCACAACCCTTTAAAATATCAGGAGCTGTTTCCCGCTATCCACTGTATCTTTTTTGTTACAGTCTCCGCGCTGCTCCGCCTGCAACAAAAAAGGATGCCGTTTCTATCGGGGCTAAAAACCCGGGATAGGATGGCTTCGAGAGCCTCTGCCACCCTCAGAACCAGACGCGTTCAATTATAAAAAAGAGAATCATGGAGATCAGAAAACCATGCGCAATCCATTTTCTATTACAGGAGTAGAAGGTTTTAAAGAAAAATTTAGACAAAGTAATTTGAAAGCAAAATACTCGACAGGATGAATTCACGATCCTCAGCTATCTTACAACAATTTACTTTTTATTGATAAAAAATAAACCCTAAAAAATATGCGCTGTCTATTCCCCTCCGGCCGGAGGGGTGGATAAATTTTCAGAGAAAATTTAGACGGGGCGGTTTAAAAAGTAAGCAGAAAAATTAACGAAATAAAAAGCTACAGGAAAGTAGCATCAAAATAAAACGGCAGCAGATCCTTAATGGCATGCACTTTCACCACTTCTTCATTCATGCTCGAAAAATAGAGTTCGATATTCTCCTGCTGCTTGGTTTCGTATTCCATCAGGCTTTGCCTGCATGCGCCGCACGGCGGAATCGGCGGGTTTTTCTCGTGAAATTCCTTCGGGCCGCCCACCACAAAAATCTTTTTGATCTTTACATCCGGAAAGTTGGCTGCGATCCAGAACAAAGCCGTTCGCTCCGCGCAAAGCCCGGAAGGATAAGCCGCATTCTCCTGATTGTTTCCCGAGTACATTTCACCGTTTTCCAACAACACCGAACAGCCCACCAGGAAATTGGAGTAGGGAGCATAGGCATTTTCGCGTGCTTCTTTAGCTCTTTCGAACAATTTTTTCTCAATATCGTTCAGCTCACTGCTATTCTTAAAATATTCGTAACTGATCTGAGTTTCTTTTTTCATATATTGTGGATTAAAAAAGGGGGATAAAATTATTTCTTTTTCGTGAGGTGGGCAATATAGGCCTGTTCTTTGCAACTTTCAATTTTTTAAAACCAAACTAAAATGTTATATACTCCAATTAAATTCAGAAATGTTGAGTTGAAAAACCGTTGGGTAATGTCACCCATGTGTATGTATTCCTGTGAAAACGGACTGGCGAATGACTTCCATTTTGTGCATTACGGCAGCCGGGCGCAGGGCGGAACGGGTTTAATTATTGTTGAAGCTACCGGAGTGGAACCCCGCGGACGGATCACCAATCACTGCATGGGAATCTGGACCAATGAGCAGGCTGAAAAACTTCAGAAAATCGTAGAATTTGTTCATCAGCACTCAGAAAGCAAGATCGGGATTCAACTGGCGCATTCCGGGAGGAAAGGCTCCACCTGGAACAATGTACAGATTCCGGTAGAGGAGGGTTGGGAGACCGTAGCACCGAGTTCCATTCCTTATCATCCGAAAGAGAGAATTCCGCATGCATTAACGGTAGAAGAAGTAAAGGAGCAGGTACAGAATTTTAAGCTGGCAGCAAGAAGGGCGGCAGCGGCAGGTTTCGATGTCATTGAAATTCATGCGGCTCACGGCTATCTGCTCCACCAGTTTTTGTCGCCGCTGTCCAATATCCGGACGGATGAATACGGCGGAAGCTTTGAAAACCGGATCAGGTTCCTGTTGGAAGTGGTAGACGCCGTTAACGAAGAGCTGGATGAAAATATAGCTTTATTTGTAAGGATTTCCGGAACAGAATATGCGGAAAATGGCTGGGATGTAGATGACAGTGTTCAATTATCGAAAATCCTGAAACAGCATAAAGTAGATTTGGTGGACGTTTCCAGCGGCGGAAATATCCACGGTGCTAAAATTGAAGTACGTGCAGGTTACCAGGTTCCTTTCGCTTCAAAAGTCCGCACGGAGGCAGAGGCCGAAACCGGAGCCGTCGGTCTGATTACAACCACGGAACAGGCGGAAGAAATCCTTCAGAAAGGAGAAGCCGATCTTATTTTTATTGCGAGAGAAATTTTAAGGAATCCCTACAAGGCCGTTCAGGGATCTTTTGAAATGAATGAAGAATGCTTCTTCCCGCATCAATATTTAAGGGCTAAAATCTCTACTTAATTTTATATATTTGGAAAAGAAAACCATTTAAATGAGAATAGAAGACTTTATGCTGCCGTGCCCGATCAAGAAATTTTTCGGATTCGAATGTTTCGGATGTGGTACCCAACGGGCGATAGTCATGGTCTTTGAAGGCAGATTTACAGAAGCATTTTATATGTTTCCCGCGGTATATACCTTATTGCTCTTTTTTGCCACGGTGGTTCTCAATTTTATGGATAAAAAACGGAATTACAGCAATGTGATGGTTTTTTTAGCCATTTTTAATGCCATTGTAATGGTTATTTCTTATTTTTATAAACATCTATTTGTACATATACATTAAATTAAACCATTAAAATGATAACTATGGATCAACAAAAGTTACCTAACGCAACAGCGGTCTTAATTTTAGGAATTGTATCGATTATCGGCTGCTGCTGTTATGGGCTCCCGGGGTTGGTTGCAGGGATCATTGCCCTTGTCCTGGCTAAAAAGGACGGAGAACTGTACAGGAAAAATCCTGCTTTATATTCCAATTACAGTCAGCTGAATGCAGGAAAGATTATGGCAATCATCGGGATTGTGTTAAGTATTTTATACGCTATCTATGTAGTTGTATTGATTTCAACGGTAGGTTGGGAAGCAATGAAAGACCCGCAACTGATGCAGGAAAGATTAAGAGACCTGATGGGTCAATAAATTTTCCTTTCAGAAATAAAACAAAGCCTTCCCCAAATCGGAGAAGGCTTTGTTTTTAGAGATATTTTAAAATGTGAAAGATTTAACGGCAAGCTTTTAAACCTCCATCATCCAGCTTCCATCACCCATCTTTTACTTCACAATAAATTTCAACGTTACATCGTCCAGCTTCAAAAGATAAATACCCTGCCCAGGATTTTTAATCCTGATCGAATTCCTGGTATTTTTAAAAGGCTGGTCAATCGTCTGGATTAATTTGCCCTGAAGATTATAAATTTCCGCTTTCCGAATAGATTCTGTTTTTCCTTTTACAAAAATTTCATTGCCTGAAACCGGATTGTTTGAAATCTGTAATGAATTCTGATTCAAGTCCGTCGCTGCCGGATAAAGGTTTTGAGTCTGTCTTGAAGTTCCCGAATAGCAGGTCCAGCTCAGGTTATCAATCGCTACCCGGTCGCTGGTTGAATTATTTTCCAGGGTAATCGCCACATTTCCGGAAATGTTGATGTTATTGATGGTAGTGGTCGTTGTATTGGAATTGTAAGGCACTGTTCCTACGGTATTTCCGTTTACTTTTACATTGAAGGTACCGTTTGATCCCGTGAATTTCAGCTGGGTGGTTACCGTTAGAGATCCGATCCCGTTGGCGGAACTGCCGGAAGCTAACGAACCGTCCCGTACGGTAATGGCTTTTGAAGAAATGGTCTGGTCGGTTCTGGCGTCTGTGGCGGTCCATGAAATGCCGTTATTCGTCCAGGTTCTCGTCAGGTAAGAAGCTGAGCTTGCGGTTGGAATGGTTTCAAACGTTTCGTTGGCACAGCCTGTTGAGCTTGGTGGGGTCGTGGTACCGGTACCGGAAGTAGATCCGGAGCCCCAGATCTGGCTTACATAATTCGGGTTGTCAATAAAAGGGTTCCGGTTTCCTTGAAAGGAGTAAGACGCGTTGTTCCGGTTGATCTCCGCCTGAGAAACAGGATCCTGGTTATGCCATGCCAGCAGGACATTCAGTTCCCAGGTCTGTAATCCCGGATATGCGGAGCTGCCCAGCATGTTTCCGGATGAGAACGTTGAAAGCCTGCTTTGGTACCTGGTTACAAAATAAAAGATCATCCGGGCAACATCTCCTTTAAATTCATCGATCGGCTCAAACACCGTCCCGGAATATCCTGAAGACGCGGATGTCCCCAATTTGGAACCGTTTTTAGAAGTAAAGCTGGCCGTTCCCACTTTCCCGAAAGGATAATTGGAACGCATCCCGTTTACTTTGCCGTCAGTCGCTCTGATGAAATGAATGTCCGAAACCATCGGAGAAGATTCATTGAATAAACTCTGCGGAACCAGGTGCTCCCGGTTGTAGCAGTTTCCTTCGACTGAATACGTTCCGCACTGGTTGGTTACGGGGGTAAATTTATAAGGATCGGTTCCTGACGGTTTTTCAGAATAAATGTCCAGAATCGAACCGTCATTTTCGTAGTTCTTGTCGATATCTGTGGTTTTATATCCGGTCCAGAGCCCGTTGTAGCCTTTGTCCTGGTGACCGTTGGTGATGATGTTACTCAATGCTGTTTTCAGGGATGCTCCTGAAAGACCGTTGGCCGAATTGTAATACCCGGAAGGGGCCTGGGCAACTGCCAGCCCGGAAGCCAATACCAAAAGAAATAGTGAATTTTTCATATAAATATTTAAGTAGGTAAGATTACTATAAATTTATCAATAAAAAATTACGGGATTGTTAATTTTAATAGTCAGCGAATAATAATTAAATTAAATAAATTTAATTTGGTGGTATTTGTCTGATTTTCAAATATTCATTTTTCAATACATTAACCCAGATTCTATTTGGGGTAATTTCAAAATTAATTTTAAGAAAGGTAAGGACTGCTATTGGAATTGGAAGATCCTAACGTAATTAAGTTTATTCATTTAATTTTAAATTATTAAATAAAATTAGGATGTACCATAAGTCAAAATTTTAAACAGTGTTTATTTTAACAGCTTAAAAAACTTTTTGATAGCCAAAGTCCATTGGTTGTCATATTAACTGTGGGTAACTTCCAACATCCCGCTTCCTTCTTCCGGCCTTTTATTCCAACTCATATCAAAACAAAAAAGCCAATACCGCAATGGCATTGACTTTCTATATATCTGATTAGTTGAATCTTATTTTCCCGGTTGCGGCGGGTAGTTTTTCATTATTTCCATCATGATTTCAGGAATCTGCTTTTGCTTGGCTTTCGGACGGTCTACGGAAATTCCGCTGCCAATTCCCTGCCAAACCAGTTTGTTGGATTTTGCATCTACCATATCCACAATAATGGCTCCCTCATTGTAATTGCTGGTCCAGGTTCTGTTCATCCCGATTCCCCAACCGAAAGGCCCGCCCCAGCCCCAGGCTCCGTATGGCGAAGTGGTCGTGATGTCGGTTACTTTTTTATGGTTGGCTTTTACATTGATGATCAGGTCAGGATTTTCGCCCGGCTGAAGACCTTTCGCCTGAAGTTGTCTCGACAACTCGTTTAAGACCCGGTCTTTATCAATATCATTCAGTTTAAGATCGTCGATTCTCAGTTTATACGTTCTGTACGTATTAAAATTAGCCGTACTCGCATAATCGGAACGTACATTAAAAGGACTGCAAGACGTTAAACCCAAAGTAGCCGAAGCTAGCAGAATAAAAATATAGCGCTTCATTTTTATTTATTTTTTTTATCGTTTTTAATAAATGTATCGGTCTTTTTATCGTATCCGTAAGGACAATGTCTACAGCCACTTTTACAGCAATGTCCTCTTTTCAAATGGAATTTTTCTGTAAAAACCTTATAACCCTGTTCGTTGTAGTAAAAGTCTTCACCTTCTTTGATGTCAAAAAGTGCCATAGGTTAAATCTCTAAGTAAAAAACTTTTATATTTGTTATTATGATAATTATATGCCAAAAGCCTTTAAAAAAATTAAAAATTAACGGCATTGCTCTTTTTCCTTTTATCTTCATAAGGAATCCCGAAGATAAGAAAAATAACGTATTGATCAACCACGAAAAAATCCACCTAAGGCAGCAGATTGAAATGCTCGTTATTTTCTTTTATCTTTTCTATGTTGTTGAATATTACTATTGGCTGGCCAAACTGAAAAACGCCGATCAGGCCTACCAGAGAATCTCTTTTGAAAGGGAAGCTTATGCGAATGAGCGCAACCTGAATTATCTCAGTGAAAGGCCGTTCTGGAGTTTCAGGAAATATCTTTAATATTCAAAATTCAAAATTCAAGATTCAAGATTCAAAATTCAAGATTCAAGATTCAAAGTTTAATGTTTAAAGAATCTCAAGTATTATTGTTATTCGGATTTTCGCAGAATCCACACGCGAATCTTTCCACGTTTTCTATAAGGGTGTGTTTAGATTCCTGCGAAATGACAGACGTTGCTTAATATTATGGTGAGATCTCTACAGAGTGTATAAATAGAATGTTTAAAACCTTTTAAAAAATATTATTTCTGATTTTCCCATTCCTGATCAAAATCTTTCTGCGTTTTTTCTGGGGCGAAATATCTGTCGTGATGTTTCCCGATGTCGTATGAAATAGCACGGTCTATCAGGAGGTTGAGATCAGGCTTTATCCATTCCGGAGAACCTTTTCTTTCCTGTCCGTTGGTATAAACCTTTAGGGCTTTGCCGTTCTTCATTTCCGCTTTTATCAGGAGACAGGTTTCTATATAAGCGCTGCATGGACGGCCTGTATATACTTCACTGGCCTCGCTTCCGTCGTTGAATGTAATTTTTAATTCGATGTAATTTCTGGGCTGGGTAGACTTTACTCCGTACCGGGCATAGCTTTCAATGGATTTTATGGATTGCAGAAACGCTATGGTATTCTGCCGTGCTTCAGGAATGTAGCCGGGATACATCACACTCTGGGTATGATCGTTTATTTCTTTATCAATCTCAGCATTCAGCATGCGGATCATTTTGTCATTTTGCCTGCCTGGAGTATCGAATTCTGATTTTGAGGGAAAATAGTTACGGAAAGCAATGAATGCGATTATTCCGCAAAAGGCGATAACAAAGGCGGCAATGAGTATAGAAACAGCGGTTTTTTTCATGGTTGTCATTTTTAAGTTTAGTTTAACTAATTTAAAAATTATCATTTAAAATAAATTCGGAAATTTGCATCTGATGAAAATCCCTGAAATACATATTCCTGTTATTGAAATTCCTACAGAAAAGAAAGTGAAGCTCTTTATGAAAAGGGAAGACCTTGTTCATCCTCAGATTTCCGGGAATAAGTATTGGAAGCTGTTTTTCAATATCAACAAGTATCTGGACCGAAAGCCGGCAAAGCCGTACATGATCACTTTCGGAGGTGCTTTTTCCAATCATATCGCTGCGGTTTCTGCGGTGGGGAATCTCGCAGGGGTTCCGACGTTGGGGATCATCCGAGGTGAGGAATTGAAAGACAAATGGCGTGACAATCCCACGTTGCTTTTTGCAAAAAGAAACGGCATGAACCTGCAGTTTGTAACCCGTGAAGAATACCGCCATAAAGAAAAGCTGACCGGATTTTTGCAGAAGGAATTTCCTGATGCTCTGATTATTCCGGAAGGCGGAACCAATGCCGAGGCCGTAGCCGGCGTGAGAATGATGCTGAATGAAGGAACAAAAGATTTTGATTATCTTTGCACTGCAGTCGGAACCGGGGGAACGATTGCCGGGCTTTCGAAATACAGCGAGGACCATCAGAAAGTTATAGGATTCAGGGTAGTTGATGATGATTCACTGGAAAATAGAATCCTGGAATTAACCTCAAAGAAGAATTTCAGTCTAATAGATTCAAGCTTTGGGGGTTATGGTAAAATAAAGGATGAGAATATCCGTTTTATCAATGATTTTAAAGAGAGATATAATATTCCTCTGGAACCGATCTATACAGGAAAAATGATGCAGAAAGTGTTTGAATTGATTGAAGAAGGTTTTTTTCCTGAAAACAGTAAGATTTTGTGCTTTCATACCGGCGGACTGCAGGGAATTGAAGGGGCGAACCTACTTTTGGAAAAACAGAACAGAACATTAATCGTATAAAGTAAAATTGAAAACATGAAACACGAAGTGTTCCATCTTTCTTTTTAAAACCATAAAAATTATAAGATGAAAAGACTTTTCACGCTGGTAAGCCTTTTAGTTTTATCAAAATTCTCAGCTCAGACCTGGGCTACTGAAGACCAATACATCCAGAAATTTGCAAAATACGCAGTAGAGGAAATGGAAAAATATAAGATTCCGGCTTCTATTACCCTGGCTCAGGGACTGCTGGAAACAGGAGGCGGGCAGAGCCGGCTGGCGCTGGAAGGCAAAAACCATTTCGGGATCAAATGTAAGGAAGACTGGACCGGAAAGACCATGAAGCATACCGATGATGCCCCGAATGAATGCTTCCGTGTATACGATGATCCGAGGCAGTCTTACGAGGACCATTCGATCTTTTTATCCACCAGAAAATATTACGCGAATCTTTTTAATTTAGATATGAAAGATTATAAAGCGTGGGCTACCGGACTGAAAAAGGCGGGATATGCTACCAATCCCCGTTATGCATCGATCCTGATCGGTAAAATTGAACGGTACAAATTATATGAATTCGATAATACCAGCTCCAAGGAAGTGCTGTATGCGGTTCTGAAGATGTATCCGGATCTGAAAAACGACGTGAGCTTCATGGCCCAGATGGATTCTGAAAAGTATGCTAAAAAAGCTAAAGTACCGGTGACTGTCGAAGTTCCGTACAAACAGACTTCTTATGCCCAGCAGCAGAAAAGGGTAGAAAGAATCAAGACCAGGGCGGAGATGATGAATACGATTCTCATAAAAAGCCACCCGAACGACGGCCTGAAATACATTATTATTCCTGAAGATACCAATGTAGAGTTTATCGCCAAAAAATTTAAAATCAGTGAAAGCAAGCTGATGAAATGGAACGAGCTGGAAAGTAATGTGCTGAAAAAAAATGAGATTGTGTTCCTGGAATCCAAAAATTCCGAAGGAAATACAGCAACCTACAAAGCCGAACCCGGCGAAGACATGCATGATATCGCTCAAAAATTCGGAATCAAACTAAACAAGCTGTATGCAAAAAACAGAATGGATGAAGGCCAGAAGCCTACACCAGGACAGCTGATCTACTTAATTGATAAAAAACCCAGAAATTAAATTGTTGATGGTTTTTGGTTAATTGTAATTAGTAAATATTATTAATAACACCCAACCAAAGTTCCGCCAACCAATCCTTATATAATGAAATACCAGAGAAGTTCGGCTTTATTTGATGAAGCTTACCAATACATTCCCGGCGGTGTAAATTCACCGGTCCGTGCATTCAAATCCGTAGGAGGAGTGCCTGTTTTTATGAAATCTGCAAAAGGAGCCTACCTTACCGATGCCGATGACAATACCTACATCGACTATATCAATTCCTGGGGGCCGGCCATTCTGGGCCATACCCATCCTGAAGTATTGGAAGCATTGAAAATCCAGGCCGAAAAAGGGTTTTCTTTTGGTGCGCCAACGGAACTTGAAACGGAAATCGCAAAATTTATCGTCGAAAATGTCCCGAATATCGATCAGATCAGAATGGTCTCTTCAGGAACAGAAGCCTGTATGAGTGCTGTCAGGTTGGCCAGAGGTTTTACCGGAAGAGATAAGATTGTAAAATTTGAAGGTTGCTATCATGGGCATTCGGATTCATTTCTTATCAAAGCGGGAAGTGGAGCAGCCACTTTCGGAAATCCGAATTCTCCGGGCGTAACGGCAGGAACAGCAAAAGATACTTTGCTGGCAAGATACAACGATATGGAGCAGGTAGAAGACCTGTTCAGACATAATCAGGGTGAAATTGCGGCGGTTATTATTGAGCCTGTTGCCGGAAACATGGGTTGTGTCCTTCCTGAAAACGAATTTCTTCAAAAGCTGAGAACCATCTGTGATGAAAACGGAGCATTACTGATCTTTGACGAGGTAATGACCGGCTTCAGGCTGGCATTCGGAGGAGCGCAGGAGCTTTTTAATGTTAAGGCGGATCTCGTGACCTACGGAAAAGTAATCGGCGGTGGACTTCCGGTCGGTGCTTTTGCAGGCAGAAATGAAATCATGGACTATCTGGCACCGAAAGGTGCGGTTTACCAGGCAGGGACTTTAAGTGGAAACCCTCTGGCCATGAGAGCCGGACTGAAAACCTTGCAACTGATCAAAAATGATCCTGAATTCTTCAACAGGCTGGAAAAAACCACGGAAACGCTGGATTTTGAAATCGGAAAAATCCTGAATGAAAAAGGAATTGCCCATAAAATCAACCGAAAAGGATCGATGATGTCCGTATTTTTCCATACGAACAGAGTTGCTAATTTTGACGAAGCCCAGGAGGCCAACCATGCTTTGTTTAATAACTTCTTCCACCAGATGCTGCAGAACGGGATTTACCTTCCGCCGAGCGGCTATGAAACCTATTTCATCAGTGATGCTATTAAAGATAACGAGATCGATAGGACGCTGGAAGCAGTGAGAAAGTTTGAGTACTCTTAAAAGGTCGATGGTGAATTCCTCCGGGTGAATGGTGAATTTTAAGTTTTTTTAAAATTGACTTGCGCAGCAAAATTGACGATTCACGATTCACTGTCATGGTGAATTCTTTCAGGTGAATTGTCAATCTGTTCGGGAGAATAGTGAAGATTTTGGTTGATTTAAAATTGACTTGCGCAGCAAATTGACCATTCACTATTCACTTGTCAATGGTGAATTCTTTCAGGTGATTTGTCAATTCCTTTGGGTGAATAGTGAAGATTTTTGATTGATTTAAAATTGACTTGCGTAGCAAAATTGACGATTCACGATTCACTTGTCAATGGTGAATTTCTTCGAGTGAATTGTCAATTCCTGAGGTTGAACAGTGAATTTTTAGTTGATTTAAAATTTATTTGCATAGCAGAATTGACAATTGACCATTCAATTAAATAAAAAAAGACGTAGTTTTTGCTGCGTCTTTTTTTGTTTAGTAATCAATAATTTAATATCAAATTAATACTTGTGAAATCCTGAAAATTTTTGAACAGCTTATTTTTATGCCATAAAAAACATTCAGATCATGCATAAAATAATTAAAACAGGAGAGTGGAAATATTCCGGCAATACCTATCTGCCGATCCTACTGGTGGAGCAGGATCCTGCACATTTGCCACCATCTGCATCCGTTGCTTTTTCATCAAACATCGGAAAAGACAGGACAGTCTATTATCTGCATTTCGGAAAATATCTGATCGATGAAAAAGGCTATGTCTCCTCCGACAGCAGTTCGCGCCCCTTTTTGTCCGTACAGGAAGCAATGGGCTATGCAGAAAGAAATATTGAGATTCTGAATTGGAATATGGATTAATAAAATAGTATTGGCTTTTTCGAGTAAAAACTGATAATACAATCTATTATTTGTCTGAAATGATAAAACGACTCTTTTGATAGATAGTTAAATATCTTTTGCGAAATTTTAAAATTAATAAATATAAATACTAAGAACATGAAAATACTCTACATGAGTGCACTTACTTTATGTGCAGTGCCGGGCATTTCGGCCCAGGAAGTAGTCTGGCAAAAAGACATCAGATGCTCGACCCAGGATTTTTTAAGCCAGATTACCACAACCATCGACGGGCAATATCTTATTTCGGGAAGCAGTATCCAGCCCAATAAAATTTCTTCAGACAATAAACAAAATAACGGCTACAACTATCATTTGGTCAAATTAAACCAAATGGGTGAACAGGTTTGGGAAAAATATTTCTCCGGGAAAAACCATGATTTTTTATCCGCTACCGTTAATACGCAGGAGGGCGGATTTTTGCTTGCAGGAACTTCCTACAGCGGAAAAGGCCTGGATAAGAAGGACGAATCTAAGGGCGGAAGTGATTTTTGGCTGATCAGAGTAAATGAATTTGGTGACGAATTATGGCAGAAAACCATTGGTGGGGCTTCGGATGAAGAAGCGAGAGCTGTGATTCAGACGACGGATTTTGGGTTTTACGTTGCCGGAAACATCACCCTTCGAGAGCCTCAGGGTACTTTCCAAGGGTACGGTTCCAAAGATGTGCTTATTATAAGACTTGATAAAAACGGAAAAGAAATCTCACAGCTTGTTTTAGGAGGAAGAGGATTGGACGAAGTGGAAAAAATGATTCCAACGATCGATGGCGGAGCCTTGTTAGGGATCTATTCCAGAAGTGGAGCGGTGGCTGGAAGTAGCAAAGCCATTAACCATCAACCAAAAACCACCTCCAATTATGGCGAAGGTGATTATCACATCGTCAAGCTTAATAATGAAGGCAAGGTAGAATGGGAAAAGAATTTCGGTGGAACAGGTGACGATCATTTGAGAACTTTGGCGATGACATCCACGGGTTATCTGATCGGCGGGGAATCAAGATCGGAAAGATCGGGGAATAAAACCATAGGTATTGAAGAAGGGACTGACCTATGGTTAATCTCCGTAAACACGATAGGCGAAGAGGTCTGGCAGAAGTCCTACAATTTCAAGAACCGCGATGTTCTGATGGGCATGAGTGTTCTACATGCTTCCGACGATAAATCTACGAAAGGGATTTTATTGGGCGGCTACACGCAGGTAGAAGGAAGGATTGAAACGGATGATGAAAAGTTCTGGATGCTGTATTTGGATCAGAACGGGAATGAGCAGTGGAGAAAGCACATCAAAGGCGAATCCAGCAAAAGAGAAGAACGGCTATCAGATATTAAGCTGAACCGCGACGGTTCGATCATCCTGGCAGGAACCAGTGCCGAAGAACTGGGTAAAGAGAACTGGAAGATTGTAAAGCTGGGTGACAAGCAGGTTGACCAATTGATCGAGAAACAGGATATTAAGATCTATCCGAATCCGGTGAGTGATTATGCGTATGTGGAACTTGGGTTTGAGGGTATGAGAGAAGGAGCATTTGGAGCGGAGATCACTGTGTATGACATGGGCGGAAGGCAGCTTCAGAATATTAAGACAAAAAACAAAATAACCAAAATCAACACACAGCCGCTGGTTCAGGGAGCTTACCTGGTATCGGTGAAAACGGATGCAGGGAAAACGGCGAGTGCTAAAATTATTAAGAAATAAAATATGAAAAATAAGTTAAGCTTACTATTTACAATTCTTGCTATAAACTACATTTATAGTCAACAAAACAATAATCAATACGACTACTATAAAAATTATAACAATACGGAAAGAATTACCCAAAAACCATCTGACTGGTCTTTTAAAGATTATTCTAAAGACGGTACTGTCGATGTTTCAACAGGAAAATTTGGACTTTCACTTCCGGTTTGGATTATTAAAGATCAAGATATGGAATTACCCATTGGGCTATCTTATTCAACTTCAGGAGTAAAGTTAGATCAGAATTCTTCTGAAGTGGGGTTAAATTGGGAGTTATTTGCAGGTGGAAGTATTATCAGAAAAGTAAATGGTGTCCGGGATGAAATACAAGAAGCAACATCACCAAGTGGAGGAACGACTTTAGTAGAATATGCTGGTAATGCAGTTCCGACTAATACAAATGGGGGTATACTCGGATCCGGAACAAATGTTTTCACTACAACACTAATGAAAACAGGATCAATGTACTTTGTAAATTCTTTTTATAATATGTCGACATATAATGAGAAATTTCCAAGAATTCATAGTGATAATTATTATTCTGGGATGCCGGTCAATATCACTCCGCCAGCATTGGAAAATATTCCGCAATCTGTTTACGAAATAAATAGGGCTCAATATTCTAAAGAATATCAAAGAGATATATTTAAATTTAGTGTAGGTGATTTTAGTTTTAATTTTGCTTTAATTGATGAAAATCCTAATGATCCATTTACGGGACAAATAGCTTTGCCATTGGATGAAAAAGGAATCAAAATTGAATTTGAAAAGAAATTTGCTCCAACAACCAGCTTGTATAATGTTTGTGAAAATTGCCAGGAGACAAGTATTTTTACAAAATTTATTGTAACTGATAAAAAAGGAGTTAAATATTATTTCGAAGAATATGAAATTGTGGAAAACGAATATGTATATGATTATTATCGTTTTCCGGTAGATCCGACAGTAGATTCTTCGCCATGGTTATTGATAAGAGACGAGGCTATATCTGCACAGTTTAGGAAGAAAATTTTTCAGCATCTCATGAAATCTGCTAACGTAGATCGTTGGTATCTTACTAAAATTGAATATCCAAGCGGGAAAAAAATTAATCTAACCTATACTACTGACAAATATGCTGAATTTTTTGTACAGCAGAGAAAGCATGACGGAGAATATCTTGGAAATTCTAATAATACCGTACCAAAATATAATGCGGGATATTTTGATAAAATGAGAAGCTACACACGTAAGAAATATATTAATTCAATTTTCGCCGAAGATTTTAATACAAAAATATATTTTAACTATACAAGTTACCGTCCGGATTATATAACTGGAGGAAAAAATTTAGATAATATTCGTGTTATGGATAATCATAATTCAATTATTAAGCAGATTGTTTTAGAAAAAGAGTTTTCAAATGCGGAAATTGAAGAAAATTCGCAGGATTATCGTATGTTTCTTTCTTCATTTAAAGAAATGAAAATTACAGATAAAAGTAATTATAATAACAATAATATTGTTGATAATCAATATAGTTTTCTATATAATTCTATAAACCTGCTTCCACAAAAAAACTTTTTACCATACACTGATTTATTTGGATATTACCTAGGCAATCGAGGTGCAGCTACAGTGCTATCAAATCTTGCGTTTCCAAAACTTTTTCTTTATCCAGATGAAACTGATGGAAATAGAATATCTTATGAGCCCTATTCGCAAACAGCAGTTGAAACTAATGGCGTTGACAGAAGGCCGATAAGAGCAGATGGTCCAAGTGAGGGGTCATTAAGCGAAATAATTTTCCCCACAAAAGGAAATTTAAAAATTACTTATGAAGCTAACACTTATTTTTTTGATAAGGGATTAAATAAAAATCCTTATGGACCAGGAATAAGAGTAAAGAAACTCGTTCATGATAACAACAATAATAACCAAACAATCAAAGAATACTACTATAATAAGTTTACAGATAATCATTCGAGTGGAAATTTTATTATATAAGCCTTCTTTTGCCTATATCTCAAATCATGTTGCGAATAATCAAATTAATCAGGATAATTCTCTTAATTCCTCTCCTCAGGATTTTATGAATTTTTATAGATTTAATATTTTTACAACAGCACGTGAATTAGAAATACAAGGTCTTGATTCAAATAGCATTATTAAAAAAATGGTGGTATTGTCAAATCAAAACCTAGGGCCTCAGTCAGATATTTTTGGAAGAGAAATACTATATACAAATGTTACTGAAAAAACCATTAATTCAAAGAATAATACTGAGAGTTACTCAAAGAAATTTTATAATTTTTACGAAGATAATTCTACTGAAGTTAATGCTATAAGCGGACCTACCGATGAGCCAACTTATATAAGTCCTGGAAATAAATATTTGCATCATATTGATAAAGTTACTGATATATATATGCCTTGGAATGACTCATATACAAGTATAAACTATAAAATGTCTTACGGATTTGTAGAAAAAAAAGGAAAAAATATTTTTCCTTTTCCGGATAGGAATTATTTTGATATGAATAATGAGCTGTTAAATGGGAAAAATATTAAGACTGAATATCTGAATAGCGCAGGAAATATTGTTTCAGAGGAAAACTTTGTTTATGAGCCATTAATTACAATAGATAAAGCATTACATCTATTGAGGAACAGAAATTTTCAAGTTTCTTCTGTAGCTACTCATGTTTTTAATGCAACTGATCCTTTAAAAAGATCTGTCGAACTAGACTCTTCGGTACCTACTTATAGTAGAATGTATCATCATTTTGAAAGATATAGAAGGGCTATTATATTTTTTACAGATACCAATCAATACTTTCAGCGACCATTACGACTAAAGACTAGTAAACGTAAACTATATTTTCAATCAGGAGAATCTGTTGAAGAGATTACAAATTATGAGTACAGCCCTTACCAATATGCTTTATCATTACAAAAGAATCTATCTTCAGATGGTAATATATATGAGACCAAATTTAAATATATCAATGACATTTCCTCAGGAAACAATGATTATGTTGCTTTTGGTCTTACAGGAATACCTTTAATCATTGAGAAATTTAAAAACAATAAGCAGATCTCAAAATCATTAATAACCTACGGGCGAGATTGGATTGGACATGAACATATGCGTCTTTCAAAAGTGGAAGATATAAAAATAAATACGATTAATGGAAATGAGGAAATTATTAATCAAAGAAAAATTACGCAGTATGATGATAAGGGTAATATTTTGGAATATAGTACAGAAGAAGGAATTCCTGTAACTATGATTTGGGGATACAATAAAACCTTACCTATTGCAAAAATAGAAGGCGCAACTTATAGCTTAGTTTCTCAATACGTTTCAGATATTATTGCTAAATCTAATAATGATACAGATACATCTTCCGAACAAATATTAATTGATGCTCTTGATGCTTTTAGAAAAAATACAGCATTTGTCAATTATCAGATTACTACATATACCTATGATCCTTTGGTAGGAATTACAACTACCACTTCACCTTCAGGAATGCGTGAAACTTATCAATATGACAAATTGGGCAGACTGGAAAAAATAATAGATGTTGATGGAAAATTGATAAAAGAAATGAAATATAACTTCAAACAATAAACACTTAATCATGAAAAAATTTTTAAGAAGAATAATTCTGTTCTTCAATATATTTTTAATAGGAATTTTGCATTCACAAACCTCTTCTGAAAATTATGTTTATTCTTCCACATGCCTGGATGCAGATTGTATTAAGAAATCTGAAACCGTAAAATATTTTGATGGTTTAGGAAAGCCTATTCAGATTATT
Source organism: Chryseobacterium sp. SORGH_AS_0447 (assembly GCF_030818695.1). NCBI lineage: Bacteria > Pseudomonadati > Bacteroidota > Flavobacteriia > Flavobacteriales > Weeksellaceae > Chryseobacterium > Chryseobacterium sp. SORGH_AS_0447. The sequence continues at coordinate 1,602,290 of NZ_JAUTAR010000001.1, forward strand.
AGTGTAAAATCTTCGCCCGGAGGTAAAGATGTAGTTGTACCCTTGGAATATGATGGATACGGGCGATCTGTTAAAAGTTATCTTCCTATTCCTCAACAAACGACAGAAAATGGAAATATATTTACGAATCCGTTTTCATCTGCAACTGCTGTTTATGGTAGCGAAAAATACTTTTCTGAGAGTATACTTGAGAAGTCTCCATTGGGTAGGCCTGAAGAAAAAATAAGTGTAGGGAATGACTGGATAAATCATTCTTCAAAACTTGAGTATGATACAAATTCGCCAAATGATAATGTAAGGAAGTTCTCTACAACTACAATGTGGTCATCAGATATGACTATTTCTACTGTAAAATATGAAAATAACTATGAACCATCTCAATTGTATAAACTAACCTCTATCGATGAGAATAATCATAAAAATATAATTTTTAAAAATAGTCAAGGACAGTTGATTTTATCTAGGAAGGTCCTTAGCCCTAAAGTTAGTATAGACACTTATTTTATTTATAATGAATACGATCAGTTAGCAGCCGTTATTACTCCTAAAGCAGTAAACGAGTTTTTTGATGTTTATGGTGCTGGAATTGACGATCAAATACCTGATGATATAATAAAAAATTTGTGTTATCAGTATCGTTATGACGGTAGAAATCGCTTGGTTGAGAAAAAGCTTCCGGGAAAGAATTGGGAATATTTGGTATATGATAAACAGAATAGGGTCGTTTTATCCCAAGATGGTAATCTTGGTTCCTCAAAACAGTGGGCATATAATAAATATGATGAGTTTGGAAGATTGGTATATTCCGGAATTTATACCGGTTCGCAAAATTACGGAAGCCAAGGCCGGAATTTTGAACAAAATATCGTCAATACGAAAGGTAGTAATAATACTTTAAGGACATCTTCCATCGGTTTCACAGATGTGAGTGGTATGGAATTATATTATAATAATGATGCTTATCCCAATACAGATATAAAAGTATTAAATGTAAATTATTTCGATTTTTATCCTCAATATAGCTTTAATCCCGCTTTTCCTATTACAATTCAGAATCAGGAAGTGCTTAATGATGATCAGATTACTAATAATAAAAGTACAAAAAGCCTTTCCGTATTAAACTTTATTAAAAATATTGAAGATAATAATTGGACTAAAATATATACCTATTATGATAAAAAGTCAAGACTTATCGGAAGCCATTCAATTAATCATTTAGGCGGATACACACGTGTTGAAAGCCAACTGGATTTTTCTGGAGCACTTCAGAAAATAGTAACATCTCATTCAAGATTGGCATCTGATGTGACAAAAAGTATAACGGAAACCTTTGAATATGACCCTCAGTACAGATTAAAAAAGCACTGGCATCAGGTCGGTCTGAATACTCCCGAATTATTAACCGAAAATATATATAATGAGCTCTCGCAGATTGTCAGTAAAAATGTTGGAAATAATCTTCAAAGTATTAATTACACTTATAATATCAGAGGTTGGCTTACGAAAGTAAATGATCCGCAATCTCTGAGCGGAAAGTTATTTGGCTACGAATTAAAGTATACAGATCCTGTTTATACATCACTGACGCAAGGTAGATACAACGGGAATATTGCAGAGGTTGATTGGGCATCATCAAAAGATGGTGTTCTCAAAAGATATTCTTATCAATATGATGATCTTAACCGTTTGAGAAAAGGTATCTATTCCGAGCCCAACAATTCTCTTCCCCAAAACGAATATTATAATGAAGCTGTAGATTATGACCTCAATGGGAATATAATTTCTTTGCAAAGAAATAGAAAACTGGAGAATGTTGGCAGGCAGCAGATCGATAATTTAGCTTATTTCTACACCGGAAATAAACTGGATAAAATAGTAGAATCCCAGCCTAATTACTTTGGTTATCCTGAATCGTCTGGAAACCTGATGAATTATGATAGTAATGGAAATATGACAGATCATATTGACAAGGGCCTTCTGGAAATTAAATATAATTTTTTAGATCTTCCGGATTATGTTAAATTTGATCAGTATGTAATGCGTGACGATCCTTTTGGATTTGGACTGACCGCACAATATAAAAATACAAGTTACCTCTATCGTGCAGATGGAACGAAATTAAAAAAGATTCATAATTATTTTTCCGGACGTAATCAGAATAATGCTTCCAAAATTACAGAATATCTTGACGGTTTTCAATATAATTATGATTTAAATAGTCTTGGAGTTCCAGCAACTTCACAAGGACTACAATTTGTGCCGACTTCTGAGGGATATTATGATTTTGCCCAAAATAAATATATTTACCAATATAAAGATCAGGTTGGAAATGTAAGATTATCATTTTATAAAGATAGTAATGGTATTGCACAGATAGACAGAACTACTGATTTTTATCCTTTTGGATTAGAGTTTGGTGGAGATAAATCTTTGAATACAACGGGGAGCCTATCTCCAGACTATACTTATTCTTTTCAGGAACAGGAAAAGCAGCAGGAAACAGGATGGTATTCATTTAAATGGAGAAACTATGATCCCTCCATGGCCAGGTTTTTTAATATAGACCCGTTAAGTGAAGTATATGCCTATCAGTCGCACTATAATTTTTCCGAAAACAGAGTCATTGATGCAAGGGAATTGGAAGGGTTAGAAAAAGAATTGGTTAATTCAGGCGCAAGTTTTGATGGAATGTCATATGATGGCGGGGTAGAATCTACTCTTACCTGGGGCGATGGCCTGAAAGGAGCTGATATTGAAAGAATCGTTTTACAGGGACAGGCAGTTGATAATAAAACAGATGCTTCCGGAAGCTTTAATTGGTCCGATGCAGGAAGGACTGCTGTAGGTTTTGTACCTGTTGTAGGAAGCGGGTTTGATATTTATGAAGGGGCAAGAGATGGTAACTGGGTACAGTTTGGTTTTGGAGTAGGTGGTTTGGTATTAGACGTTGCCACATTAGGCTCAGGATCAATAATCAAAGGAGGAGTGAAAACTCTGGGAACCCATCTGATTGAAGAGGGAATGGAGAAGGCAGCTAAAGAAGCTGCGGAAGAAATAGTAGAGAAAGAAACTAAAAATTTAGCATTAGGTTTAGGAGATGATTTGTTTAATTTTGCTGAGCATCATGGTTTTGAAACTTATAGGGATTTCTCGACAGGATTTCAAAAAAATAAAATTTTAGATGCCATGAAAGCTTATGATAAGATACATTTTAATACTACTGGATTTGGGAAGGTTAATTTTTCTAGATTTAAACCAAATACTCCAATTTCTTATAGAAATTATACAAATTGGGAAATGCACACTATTATGAATGATCCGGCATTATTACAAAAAACTACTTTCTACAATAAATCATTCGATGGAACTTATAAAATTATAGATAATTATTCACCTTTTTTTAAATAAAAATTATATGATGTTTTATTCAAACAGAAAATTTAAAATATGGGCATATACTACAAGCCATCAATCATTATTATTAAGAAGCTATCTTCAACTTTATGATGAAAATGGCTATTCAGATGAAACGTCTTATAATATTGATTTAGAATTTTCAGGTGTGGAATATATGGATATGATTACTACTATAAATTCGTTGTCACTATCAATTATAGAAAAAGGAAATTTGCCTGATGATCTAAAAAAAGATAATGTATTTCGAGGAAAAGTCTTTGAAATATTATCAGAAGATAAAAGAAATTTAATAATTGCCGATAGTTTAATTATAGGTACAAATAGATGGATATATGAAGATAGGATATTTAATTATGATTTAGATTTGAAACATGATAATATCATATTATGTGTGCCACATTAATAATGCCAATTCTGCAATAAATAAATTAGTTTATATTAATTTCGTGAAGTATCTGATCGATAAAATGTCTATATCTTAGCAGACGGCAGCTCGCGTCCGTTTTTGTCAATATATGAAGCAATCAGTTATGCAGAAAGAAATATTGAAATTTTGAACTGGAATATGGATCAATAAAAGAATCAGTCTCACAACTCAATGATGTGGGTTGAAAATCGACTGTACGAAAATCATTCTCAGACAGAAGGTCGAGAAAAATCATAAAAAAGTCCGTTTTCACTAGTTGTGAGACGGACTCTTTGTATTTTGATAAAAGTGTTTATTGTAAGGTAGACCACCCAATCGCCCAAGCCGGGTTGGCCATCTTATTTCCGGCACCGGTAGCGTCGGATTTTTCCGTATAAGTATTGCTGAGCAAAGTTACAGTGGCTCCTGCGGTTGAGGTCGCGGTGATTTTGCTGGTGACATTCGTGTCAAAAAATACATTCGTAATTTTACTTTGTCCGTTCAGATAAGTAACGGTAGCATCGCCGGCGATATTGAATCCTTTTGCCCAGTTTGAAACCACCACATTGTCAAAATTGGCGTATGTTCCTGAAGATAAAGTGATGGCGTTGGATTCCCCCGAGGTTCCGCCAAGCAACGTAATATTTTTAATGGTAGGGCTTGAAATCGGAGTTGCTACGGAATTAGAAGCATTGTTCATTCCTTTGATCCCGGTATTTCCTGTGCCGTTGGTTTTTCTTTGGGTGAAGAGGGTGTTGACAGTCCCAATCCACCCATCGGTCCATACAAAGGCGTCGTCTGCATTGCCTAAGGAGGCGATATTGGATACATTTACCGTCCCTCCGTACAGCTGGATTCCGTCCTCAGCACCATTAACCAGAGCGATATTTTCCACTTTGGTTCCGCTTCCCACACCGAACAGCGAAAGCCCATTGAATTTTACGGTAGTCGAAAAGTCAGCACCAGCATTTTCAATCCGTACATAGGTCAGAGATCCTGAAGTATCTGTAGCAGAAGTTCCTCCGTAGACGGCGGTTCCGATTTCAGAAGTACCTGTTGTTCCGGTATTGATGGGTGCTTTTCCACAGATAATCACACCGCCCCAGGTTCCCGGAGTGGCTGCCGATGAAGTAAAGGAAACCGGTGAAGCAGGAGTGCCGTTGGCATAGATCTGCCCGCCCTGTTCTACCAGGACATATGAGGATGTGGTTGCCGTAGCTACAATTCGGGTTCCTGCAGGGATAACAAGTTTTCCTCCGTCTTTTACCCGCACCGGACCATTTAGTACATATACTTTGGTAGGATCTAGGGTAACCACCTGTCCGCTGATAACATCACCTTTAAAGTTTGCTGGGATCCTGGGCAATTCCTACAACAGCAGTGGTTGCAATTTCATCATCATCTTTATTGCATGAATTCATGATCAGTGCAGTGCCTATAAGAAATGCAGCCGGGATTATCTTTAAATGATTTTTCTTCATAATATTTCATATTTTACTTCCTCACGAGAAATTTTTCAACAGTGTCTGTTTTGAAAATACCAAATTACCATTTTTCCGGATATTATCCCAATACTAATCTGTAACGGCCGTTATTTTTATAAGCAAAACAGCATCGGAAAATCTTTCCGATGCTGTTTTTAAATTTAATATGAAGAAACTAATTACTATTTTTTTTTAGTTCATAGCATCAGATACGTCGAAGCTGCTTAAACCTGTCCATCCTTTACCCCAATCTGGCAATGCGGTTCCGCTTCCTGCACCTACCGCTGAAGTGTTTTCAGTATAAATGGCAGAAATATCTACTGCTGTTCCTGCTGTGTTTTTAGCTTTAGATTTTGTAGTGATGTTTACAAATCTTAAGTTTTTCAAATAAGAACCTGACTGGAACCATGCTAAAGTTCTGTCGGTTTCAAAATCAAGACCTGTAGTATAGTTTGCTAATACAATATTATCGAACTGACCGTTTGATCCTGCTCTTACCTTCATCCCCTGAGATTCTGATCCTGCAGTGTTTCCTAGGAAAGTAGCATTGGTGATCATCGGGTTAGAAGCTCCGTTTCCGAAAGTAGTTGTAGGATTGGTATCCTGAGTATCTGCTTCAATCCCTCTGTTTCCTGGTTCAGCAGCTGTCTGATACGTTTTCATTCTGGCAGCATACAGGTAGTTTACTGAACCTCTGTATCCTTCTGTCCAGTCAAAAGAGTCATCTCCAACACCCGTTACTACAACGTGATCTAAATTTACATTTCCTCCGAAACATTCGATTCCGTCATCGGCACCTGTAGTTACGTATACATAAGAAATTGTAGTTCCGCTACCTACTCCGAAAAGAGAAAGGCCGTTAAATTCTTTTTCAGGATTATATTTGAATCCGCTGTCTTTAATTACAAGATATTTAATAATACCTGAATTATCAGCCGTATTTGTACCTCCGTAGGTTAAATCACCCAATTCTGAAGTGGATGTTCCTGCAGAAGTTCTGTTGGTAGGCGCGTTACCTAAGATAACAATACCTCCCCAGTGTCCTTGCTTGTGAGAAGTACCTTCGAAGATTACAGGGCTTGAAGAGGTACCGTTAACGAAGATTTTTCCTCCTCTGTCTACGATCAGGTAGTTAGCACCTTCCGCTACCGTAATTCTTGTTCCGGCAGGGATGATAAGGCTTGCACCGTTTTCAACCATTACCTTCCCGGTGATTGTATATACTTTTGACGGATCTAACGTTACGGTAGTTCCCGCAGCAATATTTCCTTTGAAATTGCTTGGATCTATTGAAGAAATCGTTTCATTGGTGTCATCATCAGACGTGCTGCAAGAGATCGCAACAGATGAAAATGATGCGGCTAATGAAAAGAAAAGAGCGGCTTTTAAAATTGTTTTTTTCATAACTTTTATCGATTTATATAGTATTAAAATTTGTAAGATAGATTCAATCCAAGCTGACGACCTTTCGTATAATCTTTGTGGATGAATGTCTTGGTGGTGTTTTCCTGTTCGATTTTAAAATGAGGATTCAACAAATTCTTTGCAGAAATCCCGATTCCGATTTTGTTTAATGTAAAGCTTAAGTTCAGATCAAGAATCTCTCTCGGTACTTCATAGAAATTTCCGATAAACCCTGTTCCTACGGCGTAAAGGCTTTTACCGATGTGAGAATAAGATGCTACGAAATCCAAGCTGTTTACATTATTCCATTTATAATTATATCCTATGTTGACATTGGCGATGAAATCTGCCACCCCTTGGATTTTATCTTTCGGAGTATTGAATACGATGGTTTTACCGGCGTTATTTTTCGCAATTTCGCTTTCCGATTTAAATTCCTGCTCAGAATGCATATAGGTAGCATTAAGGAAAGTATACACTTTAGAATTGTTCCAAGAGTATAGATCTTTTCTGAATTCTGCTTCAGCTCCTACAATATATCCCCAATCTGAAATGTTGAAATATGTCATGTCACTTGGCGCAGAACTCGCATAACTTGTTCTCGCAATAGCATTCTGGATATATTTTCCGAAAGCCGTTACTGAAATCAGTTCACCGGATTTAGGAAATAGTTCCCATTTAAGATCCGCATTGTAGTTATCGGATGGATTAAGGAATTGGTTACCATATGTATTGGTCGTTACATCATAGTAAGCAATCGGAATAATTTCTTTTGCCTGTGGTAAAGTATATGTCTTTGAGAAGGCAAATCGTAAATTTTGCTTATCGTTTAGGCTGTACTTCGCGTTTAAAGCTGGTAAGAACTTGTTGTATTGCTTGTTCTTTTTACCGTCCTGTGCAATCGGATCCAACCACTTCATCTGCATGTCGATATAATCGAAACGTCCGCCTACCTGAATGATGAACTTATCAGATAAAGTAATATCCACATTGGCCAGACCAGATTGAATATTCTGTTTTGCCGTGTAGAAGAATGGCTTGAACAATTTATCTGTCGGCTGGAAAGTAATGTAGCTGAATAATGAATTGTTTCCTGCGTTGATGTATCCGTCGATATTGTTAGGATCTACCGGAACAACATTGCTGAAGTTCATCCCGATGGTTGTGTTTTCGAATCGTCTGTCTTTGTACTGCCCGTCGTATCCTAAAGTAACTTTAAACTTTTCAAATGTTCTTGTAAGATAGGCGTGTCCAAGAACCGTATTGTCCTTCAACTCGTCGAAATACCTGTGGTTGTTGATGGCACTTCCTGCAATAAGCTGAAGGTTAGTAGCATCGATGGTATTTTGAAGACGGTCAGGTCTTTTGCTGTTCAGCATATTATAACCCAATGCCCAGTCTCCGGACCATGAGTCACCGAATTTATGAGTACCTAATAATTGATTTACCCAGGTTGTGGTAATTTTATTATCTCCTCTGTTGATAATTACATTTCGATCGACGTCATACGAATACCCTTTATAAATTTTTGCCGACTGATCGGAAGAATGGATGTAGTTTGAAGTAAAGCTGATTCGGTGATTGCTGTTAATTCTATATCCTAAATTAAGCAAAGCTGTCGTATTCGTTTTATAATTAAAGCGTTCTACATCAGTATAATTTTTACTTGGTGTATTATCGAAGAAATAATAACCCTCCTGACCTTTGCTGTATTCGTAAGAATTTTCAAATCCTGCATAACCGAATAAAGAGAACTTCCCGAAGGTTGCACCTCCTTCAATATTCATATCGGTATTAAAAGGATTTTTTGCATTTTTAAAATTCCAGTTTGTCTGGAAAGGATATTTCTGATAAGGATTTCCTTTAGTGAAAGTTGCCTCTTTATATCCGAAAAACCCTGGAGCACCATCCTGTACTTTGAAGTCTTTTTTATCAAACGTCTGAAGATTGATGCTGCTTCCGATACCCACTCTAAAATAAGGCTTTCCTGTATGCTCCTTAGAAACGATGTTTACATTTGCTCCTCCGAAGTCTCCCAGCATTTTTGGGTTGTAAACTTTATCTAATGAAATATATTCGATCATTGAGGTCTTGAAGATCTCAAGATTGATGTTTTTATATTCCGGATCGTCCGATGGAATGGGTAATCCGTTTAATGTAGTACTGTTATACCGGTCTCCAAGACCTCTTACGAAAATCTGTCCGCTTCCTTCCTGTTTGGTAGTTCCTGTCGCTTTGGTTACCGCTGTAGCGGCATCTCCTACACCCTGCTTGGCAAGTTGTACGGATCCTACACGTTCAATAACTTCTACCGATTTTTTTTGCAGGTTGATAAGGTTCGCTTCAGTACCCTTTTTAGTAGATCCTTTAATGACTACACCTTCGATTTTCTTTTCTTTCTTTACGGTGTCGTTTTTGGTCTCTTGAGCGTAAAGTACAGTTCCTGATGTTGTTAAAAACAAAACTGCGATACTCAGTTTTCTAAAATTCATTTCTTTTTTACTATATTCTTTCGGTGCAAAGAAAGAAAGAATTCATGGGGTAGATGGTTTAGCGAAATTTAATTTTTTCTTAACTAAACATTAAGAAAAGAATATAATTGTTAACTTTATGTGAACGATACCCGTTTTGTTAAACCGTGATTAAAATATTATTAACTTTGACGCGTAAAAATTGAAAATGAACCAAAAGAAAATCCTCTTAATAGACGATGAACTGGATATTTTAGAGATTCTGTCTTACAATTTAGAAAAGGAAGGCTACGACATTTATACAGCCACCAATGGTAATGAAGGTATCGACAAAGCCAAAGAAATTATCCCCGATCTGATCTTACTGGATGTGATGATGCCCGAAAAAGACGGGATCGAAACCTGCCAGGAACTCCGCAAAATCAAAGAGCTTCAGAAAACACTTATCGTTTTCCTTTCCGCAAGAAGCGAGGAATTTTCCCAGTTGGCAGGCTTCCAGGCAGGCGCGAACGATTATATCGTAAAGCTGATTAAACCAAAAATCCTCATTTCCAAAGTAAATGCTTTACTGCAGCTTACTTCCCAGGTATCCGATAATGCCAAATTAATCGAGATCGGAGATCTGATTATTGATAAGGATAATTTCAGAGTATCAAAGAACGGGCAGCAGTTCCTGCTTCCGAAAAAAGAATTCGATCTGTTGTATCTGCTTGCTTCAAATACGGAAAAAGTGTTTAAGAGAGAAGAAATCCTGGAGAAAGTCTGGGGTAATGATGTCATCGTAGGCGAAAGAACCATCGATGTACACATCAGAAGACTGAGAGAGAAACTAGGCATCAATACGATCCAGACATTAAAAGGAATTGGGTATAAACTTATTGTTTAATACTCAATTTCAATTCTTATCTTTATATCAACCCATAAAACGTTGTAAAATTGAAATTTTACAGGCTTACTTTCGTCGCCTCTTGTCTGTTGACATTGGTGATGTTCCTGTTAGTAATCATTTTCGATTCGCTAAAGGATATCTATTACAACACCCCATTCTTTAAAATCGGGCTTTTCGTCTGCCTCATTCTTATTTTTATCATTAATTATATTGTTTTGGAGCTGCTCTTTAACTATTATGGTAAAAAGCAGGTTCGCGGGCTTTCGCAGCTGTTGCCGCAGGAGATTGTTCATAACGATAATGAGAATATCACCATTAAAGAATTGGGAGAACGGTTTTCAGATCTTAACCAGCAGAAAGTAACCGAGCTCGATATGTTGAAAGAAATGGAGAGCTACCGGAAAGAATACATCGGTAATGTTTCACACGAGCTGAAAACACCTTTATTTTCCATTCAGGGTTATGTGGAAACGCTTCGCGACGGCGGGGTGGATAATCTTACCATCCGCGACAAATACCTGGAGAGGATCGACAAGTCGGTGGAAAGACTAATTGCCATCGTTACCGATCTGGATATGATCAACCGGCTGGAGGCCGGAGAAATTAATCTTACGGTTTCAAAATTTGACGTTAACCTTTTAATTAAAGAAATTTTCGACCTGCTGGATCTTGAAGCCGAAAAGCACAATGCCATGATGCAGATTCAGACTTTGCAGCCACAGATTTTTGTAGAAGCAGACAAACAGAAAATCTCCCAGGTCTTTATCAATCTGATCTCGAATGCCATCCATTACGCCAACAGGCAGGAGGCAAAAGTGGTGGTGAAGACAAGCATCCTTAAAAATAAAGTGCTGATCGAAGTTATCGACAACGGAATGGGCATCAAATCCGAAAGCCTTCCAAGGATTTTCGAAAGGTTCTACCGCGTGGAAACCAGCAGAAGCAGAAGGGAAGGAGGATCCGGATTAGGGCTGGCTATCGTAAAGCATATCCTTGAGGCACACAACGAAAATATTACCGTGGAAAGTGTCTATCTTGAGGGGACAAAATTTAGTTTTATGCTGGAAAAAAGTAAATAATTCCGGCAAAATGTAAGGAAAAAAAATAATTTAAAAAATCCTGAAATATTTTTTTGTCACATCTCATTTATTTTATATTTGCAACAGAGATTTATCATAATAATAAAGGCAAAAAGTAATTTAAACTGATGGTTTACAAAATCCGCGTAATATTAGATGCGAAAGAAGATATTTTCCGGGATATCGAAGTTAAAGGAAAACAGACGCTGTGGAACTTACATTTAGGAATTAAAAGTGCATTCAGCTTGCAGGGAGAAGAGCTATCTACTTTTAACCTGCTGGAAGATGACGGAACGATCGTTAAAAGTGTTCCGCTGGAAGATATGAGCGACGACGGAGACGGCGAAATTATGTCGGATGTGTACATCGATGAGGCTTTCGAAAAAACGGGAGATAAAGCTCAGTTCCAGTACGGACTTTTAGATCTTTGGGAGTTTTTCTGCGAATTGGTGGAAGTAATCGAAGAAACAAAAGGAGTAAATTACCCGATCACCGTATACCGATTCGGAAATGTACCTTTGAAAGCACCAAGCAAGAGCGGTACCGGAGGATCTAAAAAGAAATCGGCAATGCCACTGATGGATGACGATTTCGGTTTCGAAGATGATTTCGGAGCAACCGGAAACTTCGCAGATGAAGACGACGATGCTTTTGATGATGAGGAAGAAGAAGATTACAACGACGATGTTTTCGATGATGAGGATGACAACGATGACGAAAGATAATCGAAACAACTAAAAAATATACAGCCCCGGATCAACATCCGGGGCTTTTTTATGATCAGAATATCAATATTCACTCCTGTATTTAGAATCCCAATCTCTGTTTATATATTATATTTTTAGACGTTGCCCATAATTGCCAGAGGAATCTAAACATAACATCAGGGATAATCGTGGAACTACTCGCGTCCGGATTCCTATGGAATGATAAAATGACTGTCTAGGTATCTACGTACTATTTTGCATTTACATTTTGCTTGTCATTCCCGAAGGGAATCTAAATATAGTATTAGCGATTAGTATAAGATACTTCTGATCTGGATTGGAGCAAATATAAAAGGATGTTTAGGACAGATTGCACAGATTTATATCCAGTTGGTGCAAGCTCTTGCTTATATTCTCATTCTGTTCTCAGCTGCTTACATCCATTCTCTGCAGGCTTAAGCGTCCGCTCTTATACCTTTCATATAATTACTTTGTAAATTTTATAGCCGGTTTTCCCGTTTTCCGATCACAATTCCTATTTTTGTTAAAAGAGAATTAATGAAAAAATTAATTTTAATTGCGGTAATGGGTATGGGACTTGTATCCTGCGCCACCACCCAAAAAGCTACGAAAGACATGACGGATTTACCTAAAAACTGGAAACATACGACGAATATATACGAAGTCAACGTAAGACAATATACCAAGGAAGGAACATTCAAAGCATTTGAAAAAGAAATGCCGAGGCTGAAGTCTATGGGCGTGAAAACCCTTTGGTTCATGCCAATCACGCCGATTGCGCAGCTGAATAAAAAAGGAAGCCTGGGCAGCCAGTACGCTGCATCGGATTATACTTCCATCAATCCGGAATTCGGAACGCTGGATGATTTCAAACACATGGTGAACGAAGCCCACCGTTTAGGCTTTAAAGTGATTATCGACTGGGTGGCCAATCATACGGGCTGGGACCATGTCTGGACCAAGACCCATCCTGAATTTTATCTGAAAGATCCCGATGGCAGTTTTCACCGTGCTTCCGGAATGGACGACATCATCGAACTGGATTATAAAAACCAGGAAATGCGACTGGCGATGATCGATGCCATGAAATACTGGGTAAAAGAGACCGGTATTGATGGTTTCAGATGTGATCTTGCATCCTGGGTGGAAGTGGATTTCTGGGAGCAGGCACGTCCTGAGGTAGAAAAATTAAAGCCGCTGTTCTGGCTGGGAGAATATGATGAACTGGAAAATCCGGACTATGGAAAAGTCTTTGATGCCAGCTATTCGTGGAAATGGATGCATAAATCTGCCGATTACTACAAAAATAATGAACCGCTTTATGAACTGACGGATCTTTTAAAAAAATATTCCGCAATCGGCGACAATTCTATGCGGGCATGGTTTACCACCAACCACGACGAAAATTCATGGAATGGAACCGAATATGAAAAGTATGGTGTAATTACAAAACCGATGGCCGTATTTTCAGCAACATGGAATGGTGTACCGCTGTTATATTCAGGACAGGAATTGCCGAATATGAAACGCCTGGAGTTTTTTGAAAAAGACCCGATCCAATGGACCAACACTTACCAGATGGCAGATTTTTATAAAACCTTATTGGATCTTAAATCTTCCAATCCGGCTTTGAGAGGCGGAGATCCCAACGTTACGACTTATCTTTTAAACACTACCGCCAACGATAAAATCCTGGCGTATGTAAGGAAAAATGGAAATAGTGAAGTGCTGGTGGTCCTGAATATGTCAAAAGAGCCGGTGAATTTTACCATTGACGATTCACAGGCTGCCGGTTCATTTAAAAATGTTTTTGATCGCACCAAAAGAAACTTTGACGAAGGAAAAGACTTCAGTTTCAAGCCCGGCGATTACGCCGTTTTTGAAAAATAAAATATAAAGTAAATATTCTCCGTCTGAAAAGGCGGAGATTTTTTATGATGAGATCAGAACTTTGATATTTAAATTTAATACATTTGGATAGCTGTGCTAAATGAAATGCTTGTCTATGGATAAAATAAAAATACTTACTCTCGTAAAAACGAAGATCGCCGATAAAATTCAGAAATTTGAAAGCCTGATTGAAGAAACCCGCGTGTCGAACAATGACACGAAGAGTTCGATGGGAGATAAATACGAAACCGGCCGCGAAATGCTTCAGCAGGAAATCAATAATCTGCAGCGGCAACTGAATGAGTGCCTACAACAGCAGTTATTGGTTCAAAAGATAACTGGGGATGCAGTTTCAAAAGTACAGCAGGGTGCCCTCGTAAAAACAAACAAAGGTTTATTTTATATTTCAGCTTCGATTGGAGAAATTACGGTTGAAAATCAGAAAGTCATGACGGTTTCTACCGAATCCTCGTTAGTAAAGGCAATGGCAGGATTAACCCAGGGTCAGAATTTCTTCGTAAATACCGTCAGCCAGACCATTGAGCAAATCTGGTAAGCAATGCCATTTCTAAATTGATAGTAAAATCAATCTAAAAATGAATATCTGATAAACAGAATTTCCGTTAACTGTACGGAAAAACATCCATTTAAGATATTTAATATTTCAGTTAATAAATTAAGAAAACTTTATCTTTGCTATTTGAAAAGAACCGGAAATTTCCCCGTAACTTTATATGAAACAAGTTAATAAAATAATTAAAATTTTATCAATATGGGAATTCTAGACAGTAAAGTAGCATTGGTGACGGGAGCCGGATCAGGAATCGGATTAGCCGTAGCTGAATTGTATGCAAAGGAAGGCGCGAAAGTCATTGTATCTGATATCAATGAAGAACACGGAAATCAGGCAGTTGAAAAAATCAAGTCTAAAGGAGGCGAGGCGACTTTTATAAAAGCGGATACGTCTAATGCCGGAGATGTTGAAGCCCTTGTTAAGAAAACCGTTGAGGTTTACGGAAAACTGGATATTGCGTGCAACAATGCCGGGATCGGCGGAGAGCAGGAGCTTACGGGAAACTACAGCCTGGACAGCTGGCGAAAAGTCCTGAGTATTAATTTGGATGGCGTTTTCTACGGCTGCAAATACGAGCTGGAGCAGATGGAGAAAAATGGAGGCGGTGTTATCGTCAATATGGCATCCATCCACGGAACGGTGGCAGCCCCACTTTCTTCAGCCTATACTTCGGCAAAACACGCGGTAGTAGGACTCACCAAAAATATCGGTGCGGAATATGGCCAGAAAAATATCCGTTGCAATGCAGTAGGTCCTGCCTATATCGATACTCCGCTTTTGGAAAGTGCCAGCGGTGATATGAAAGAAGCGCTTATTGCCAAACATCCGATGGGAAGATTAGGAAAACCGGAAGAAGTGGCGGAGCTCGTCCTGTTTTTAAGCTCGGATAAATCTTCGTTTATGACAGGAGCATATTATCTTGTAGACGGAGGATATACAGCAGTCTAAAAGAAAAATTTCATTTATAAAAATAAAGACAGGCTTTCCGGAGCCTGTTTTTATTTTCAGAAACTTTTCCTTCTGATATATTCCATCAGAGAATCCTTATAATTCGGGGCGATGGCAATTTGCTGATCACCAATGACAATATGGTTTCGTTCAATGGCTTCTATTTTATCAAGGGCAATAATATACGAACGGTGCACCCTCATAAAATGATCAGACGGAAGTTCTTCTTCCAGCTTCTTTAAACTCATCAAAGTTAAAACCGGTTTTGGCTGATCTTTCATGAAAATTTTTACATAATCTTTTAAACCTTCAATAAATAAAATTTCAGAAAAATTGATTTTAATTTGCCGGTATTCAGATTTTACAAAGAAAAATTCCTGTTTTTTTTCAGTTTTTTCCTGAGCCGGTTGAAGGCTTTTAAAATAATTTCTGGCTTTGGTCGCCGCATTCAGAAACTCAATGTAATCGAATGGTTTCAGAAGATAATCCAATGCATTCACTTTATATCCGTCAACTGCATACTGTTCAAAAGCCGTTGTAAAAATGACCTTGCTTCTTGGCGGGAGTAATTTTGAAAATTCCAGTCCCGTAAGATCAGGCATTTGGATATCAAGAAAAAACAGATCGATATCTTTATCCTCTTCAAGTTTTTCCATAGCTTCGATCGCACTGCTGCATCTGTATTTAAGTTCAAGAAAAGGGGTTTTCAGAACATAACTTTCCATTAAGTTCAGAGCCATAGGTTCGTCATCGGCAATCAGGCAGGTTAGTTTTTTCATATCAATCGGTTATGATTTTTATTTCCGCAATATACATTCCGTTGTTCAGGTGCGAATAAAATTCATGTTTTTCAGGATACAGCAGATTCAGTCTTTTTTTTAGATTTTCAATCCCGATTCCCGAACCGCTTTTATCCATATCGGTTTTCGGAAAGTTGGAATTGGAAGCCGTAAAATGAATTTCTTTTTCTATAATTTCCATTTTAAAATGAATATCGGAATGCTGAGTTGCCGAAATACCGTGTTTGAAAGCATTTTCAACAATCGAAATAAAAAGCAGCGGAGCAATTTTCAGATCGGGAATGGTCTTCGGAAAATTGGTATAAACTTTTATATTATCTGTCAGTCTCAAAGACATCAGTTCAATATATTTATTTAAAAATTCAACGTCTTCAGAAAGATTTATTCTTTCAACATCGGTTTTATACAGAAGATGCCGCATCAATTTGCTTAAGCTGTGCATGCTGTATTTAGCTTTTTCCTGGTCGAAATCTATCAGGGAATAAATATTATTTAATGAATTAAAGAAAAAATGCGGCTGAAGCTGATATTTAAGATGTTGAAGCTCGGACTGCAGTTTGATATTATCGGCTTCAATCTTCATCTCTTCTGCTTTCTGTATCTTCTTTCCGGCATTAATGGCGATAGAGAAAGCAACCGGGATCATATAGATCAGTGTGTCCATAAAGTAGAACAAGGCCATAGGAGGACGCCTGTCACCAGGAGGATGCCTTCTAGGTTCCAGCCAGTCCGAAATCTGATTCTTCATGGAAATTAACGTGAGAATCAATAACAAATTCACCACAAAAAACCACAATTTTTTATTCTCAAAAAGATGTTTTACGAGATAAGCATAATTCGCATAAAAAACAACCGCAAGAAAAATTAGCTGTAGCCAAAAATGGCGAAAAAGATCCTTCCAGTCTGCATCCGAGCCTATGGAAAAGGCAGCAGGAAGAAAGAATAAAACCATCCAGATCAGGAAATGCAGGCTGATCTCAACGTTTTTGTTTTTCAAATTAACCATCGCACAGGGCTTGGATTTTAAAATTTATATTTTTTTAAACCTTCAAAGAATCTAACCTTATAAAACCTTTGGATCAGTGAATTTAAAATTTTTTCTACCATTTTTTCTAAACTTATTAAAATTTGTACAATTGCAATTATAACCACGGCATCAGGGAGAACCTATTCATACCTCAATGCATTGATAGGGTCAGACTGTGCTGCTTTTCTTGCAGGATACCATCCGAAAAAGACTCCTGTTATCGTACATACGGCAAATGATATTCCAATAGACATCAGGGTAATATGAACGGGCCATCCGGCAAAGTATTTGATTCCGAAAGTGGCCATAAGTCCTATGATTACGCCCAAAGTACCTCCGGTGATACTGATGAGAACCGATTCTATCAGAAACTGCATCAGGATATCTTTGTCTTTGGCTCCGATCGCCATCCGAAGACCGATTTCTCGGGTTCTTTCTTTCACCGAAACATACATAATATTCATAATTCCGATTCCGCCCACAATCAGGGAAATGCTGGCGATGGCAACTAGTAAGAGGGTCAGCATCTCACTGGTAGAGCTGAACATGGATATAATTTCCTGCTGAGAAGAAACGTTGAAATCATTATCTTCACTGGATTTCGACTGATGCTGTTTTTCCATGACGGTTTTAATCTCGTCCACCGCTGCTTCAGATTTATCCTCGCTTATGGATGAAGCGACGATCGACTGAAGATAAGTTTGCGCTAAACTCCTTTTCTGGACAGCCGTGTAAGGGGCAATAATAATATCGTCCTGATCCTGTCCGAATGTATTTTCACCCTTTTCCTTTAAAACTCCGATCACTTTGAACGGAATATTCTTAAAACGGATCATTTTTCCGATCGGATCTTCATTTGGAAAAAGATTTTCCTGGACAGTTTTTCCGATAACCACTATTTTTCCGAAAGATTCTACATCATCATCCGTGAACATTGAACCTTGATCAATTCCCCAGTCACGGATTTTTAAATATTCCGGAGAGGTCCCGTAGATAGACGTGGGCCAGTTCTTAGAACCCGCAATACTTTGTCCGCTTCCGTTCACCAAGGGCGAAATATCCTTGATTAATTTAACTTCTTTTTTTAACGCCTTGTAATCCGCTAAAGTCAGGGTCTGCATCGCAGAAGGGTCTGAACGTACACCACCCATCATTCCAGCTCCGGGACGAATAGTGATGAGATTCGCGCCCATACTCGAAATATTTTTCTTGATGCTTTCTTTGGAACCTTCACCAATAGCCAGCATCGCAATCACAGAAGCCACACCGATAATAATTCCGAGCATGGTCAGCATGGCCCTGGTTTTATTGAGAATAATGGCTTTCCAGGCTATTTTTAATAAGTTTGAAAAATTCATAATTTCATTTTTTGATTTAAAAATCCTTTGCAAATCTGTCCTGCAACAAACTAATACCACTCTAAACAATTTCGATTTACAAAAATCTCCTCTTCATGTCAGATTTACAAAGGATGAAACAGCATTTAAATCCTCTTCATTACAGCTAATACAAATTGAAATATATTATTCCGGTTTTGCCAATTTTTCCAGTTCGGCTTTCGCCAGGAGTCTGTTGGTTACCATTTTATCTTCTTTGATCAGTCCATCCCGCAAAATCACGGTTCGTTTGCTGAATCTGGCAATGTCTTCTTCGTGGGTTACAAACCCGATGGTCATTCCTTCATCATTCAGTTCCTGGAAGAGATTCATCACTTCATAAGAAGTTCGGGTATCCAGGTTTCCCGTGGCTTCATCGGCCAGTAAAATCACCGGCTGGTTTACCAGAGCCCTCGCAATGGCCACCCGCTGCTGCTGGCCACCTGAAAGCTGGCTCGGGACATGTCCCATCCTGCTTTCCAGGCCTACCTGCCGTAAGGCTTTTACAGCCCTTTCCCTTCTTTCTTCCGAAGAAACAGCGGAATTATAAAGCAATGGCAACTCCACATTTTCCAGTGCGCTTGTTCTCGCTAAAAGATTGTACGACTGAAAGATGAACCCGATTTTTGTATTCCGGATTTCGGCAAGCTGATTCTTGTTTAAATCTTTTACCAGAACACCGTCCAGTTCATAGGTTCCGGAAGTAGGCTGGTCGAGGCATCCCAAGGTATTGAGAAAGGTAGACTTACCCGAACCGCTGGTTCCCATAATGGTTACAAATTCACCTTCATTAATGGTTAGATCGATTCCTTTTAGTGCATGAACAACCTCGTCACCCATTCGGAATTCACGTTTCAGATTTTCTATTTTGATGATGGGTTTCATTTTTCTTTGGAGTTTAAGGTTCAGGGTCTTCACAAGCGGATTTTATCTGGAACCTGCTTTTTTATTGTTGTTATTCGGTCTTTTCGGCATGAAAGGGCTGCTTTCTCCCGAATCGGATTTTGCAACAGTTTCCGTCTGCTCGTCCAAAGCCGTTACGATCTGTTCACTGCCGGTCAGCCCGCTTTTTACTTCTACGTTGATGCCGTCATTGATTCCTACGGTAATAAGCTTTTGCGAAAGGCTTCCGTCACTGTTTTTGATCCAGACATATTTTTCTTTGCCGTTTCCGGTTTTCGTTTCCGGAATTTGTGCAGTAATTTTGTTTTTCTGGTAATATTTCTTTAATGTTTCCGCATCGGGGCTAAAACTGATGGCCGCTGCCGGAACCGTATTGGTTCCTTTCAGTTCCTGTGTGAAAATGGTGATGGTGGCCGTTAATCCCGGTTTTAATTTCTGTTCTGAATTATCGGCATCAATCAAAACGGTGTAGGTAACAACATTTGAAGATGTTTTTGGGCTCAGACGCATCTCTCTTACCGATCCTTTAAATTCCGTTTCGGGATAGGCATCCACTGTGAAGGTCACACGCTGGCCCACCTGAACATTTCCGATATCTGCTTCGTCAACATTGGCCTGGACCTGCATTTTCGTAATATCTTTTGCGATGGTGAAAAGGGTAGGCGTCGTCATGCTCGCGGCGACGGTCTGTCCTTCCTGCACTTCTTTGCCTAAAATAATCCCGTCGATCGGCGCATAAATATTCGCATAGCTTAAATTGGTTTTTGCCTGGGCCAGCGTAGTTCGCTTCTGGTTAACCGATTGTTGTGCATTCTTTACCTGGTAAGCAGCCTGTTCGTAATCTGCCCGGCTAATCACCCCGGATTTAAACATATTGTTCTGACGGTTAAAATTCTGCTGCTGGTAACTAAGTTCATTCAAAGCCGAATTGTATTGCGCCTGAGCATCATTTACCGATTCCTGAAGATTGGTCTTATCGATTTCAGCCAAAAGCTGCCCTTTTTTTACCTCCGAATTGTAATCCACATAAATATTTTTAATCAGTCCGGAAACCTGTGTACCGACCTGAACGGTGTCGACGGGTTCTACAGTTCCTGTTGCCGTAACTGAAGTCGTGACATCCTGTTTCGTTAATTTTACCGTCTGCACATTAATTTCAGCATCTTTGGCTTTTGCAAAAAAGCGATAAGCAAAAACAATCACAATCACAGCTGCCAGAAATAATATAGAGTTTCTGAAGGTCTTTTTATATTTCGGATTCATAGTCTTGTATTTCCTGTTACTTTTAATTGGTGGTTAGAATTTTTCCCTGGTAAAAATTCAGGAGCTGGGTGTACAGAACTGCCATGTATTTCGATTGCAGATAAGTCTGTTCGTTCGTCAGATAAGTATTTCTGCTTACCGCAAGTTCTGTGGTCGTTAAGCCTCCGAACTCGAATTTCTTGGCAGATAAGTCATAGGAAAGTTTGGCATTATCTCGCGCTACTTTCGAAGATTTCTGTTGAGCCTGGTTGGCTACCGCATTTTGCCATGCGGTTTCGATGCTTGAATACAGGGTTTTTCCTGCACTGATCTTGTCTAAATTATTTTGCTCGATGTCTATTTTCGCTAATTCTACATTCGTGTCGTTCTGTTTTTTCGAGAAAATCGGAATGTTAAGCGAAATTCCTACTGACTTATTGAAGTTATTTTTAATCTGATTCATGTAAGAATAGTCCTGAGTGCTGGTAAACCCGGTATTCAATCCTGCCGTTGCGGAAAGGGTAGGCTTGTAACCGGATTTTGTTATTTCCAGTGCTTTGTTCAGGATCTTATTTTGTGCATCATAAATTTTGAGATCGGGAAGATTTTCTGCTGCCTGAGCAAAAACCTGCTGTTTATCGGGAAGGGTTTCTTCAATATTGGGAAGCGATGTTTTTTCAATTTCAAAATCTACACTTGGATCCAGTTCCAGTAATTGTTTTAATTTTAAAACCTGCTGGTTGTACAGATTTTCATTATTGACAACGGTATATTGGTTTTGGGCGTTCTGAGTTTCCACATCGGCCAGTTCCAGCTGTGAAATGGCTCCGTTTTTATATTTGATCTGCGTTTGTTTCAGTTCTTGTACTGAAGAATTTGCGGTGTATCGGGCAATTTCAATTCCTTCATAATAGTATAAAGACTGCAGATAGGCTTGCAGAACATTCAGGATGATATTGTTTTCTGCTTGTTGCTGATACAGGGAAGACTGATCCAGGATCATTTTATTCTGCTCGATCTGTAAATTCAGTTTATTTCCCTGGTAAATCGTCATATTTCCGCTCAACCCGAAACTGTTCGATAAAATATTCTGATTCACAAAGCTGCTGGTGATCGGGTCAATACTCGAACCATTGGTTAATCCCAATGAAGATGAACCGTAAATGGTCGGAAGTTTATTATTTTTCTGCTGCTGATAATTCAGCTGAGCCGTCTTTTTATCGAGAACGGTTTTCTTTACCGTAATGTTGTTTTTTACCGCATAATCAAGACAATCCTGCAGCGTCCATACTTTTTGAGCAGGAGCCAGGATCCCGATAAAGAGCGCTATAGTGAAGTAATTTTTCATTGTCTTTCTGCTTTACGGTGACAAAATTCCCCGATTCCCGATAGAAAATCAAAAGTATTAGACGAACGGCCTTATTTTATAGAAGTATTGCTTCTTTCTATCGTTACAGATTTTTATTTTTCAATTTTAAAAGAACTTTTTTACATTAAAAATCCTTTATTTTGTAAAAAATCAACAGCGGTTTTTTAAACGATAAATTATAAGACGATGCAGAACTACTTAGACCTCTTACAGCATATTTTAGACAATGGGACAGATAAAACCGATAGAACCGGAACCGGAACCAGAAGTGTTTTCGGCTATCAGCTGAGATATGACCTGTCTGAAGGTTTTCCTATGGTAACCACCAAAAAAGTGCATTTGAAGTCGATTATCTATGAATTGCTTTGGTTCTTAAAAGGCGATACCAATATTAAATATCTGAAAGACAACGGCGTTTCTATTTGGGACGAATGGGCTGATGAAAACGGAGATCTTGGGCCGGTGTACGGCGCGCAGTGGCGGAGCTGGACCGGTGCCGATGGAAAAGTAGTGGACCAGATTACGGAAGTAATCGAGCAGATCAAAAAAAATCCGGATTCCAGGAGGCTCATCGTATCGGCCTGGAATGTAGCGGAAATTCCGAATATGGCTTTGGCACCTTGCCATGCGCTATTCCAGTTTTATGTAGCAGATGGTAAACTGTCGCTTCAATTGTATCAAAGAAGTGCAGACGTATTTCTGGGCGTTCCCTTCAACATTGCAAGCTATGCTTTGTTATTGATGATGGTAGCGCAGGTATGTGAACTGGAAGTTGGGGATTACGTACACAGTTTCGGAGACGTTCATATTTACAATAACCATTTTGAGCAGGTTCAGAAGCAGCTTTCAAGAGAGCCGCGTCCGCTCCCGGTGATGAAGCTTAATCCTGAAGTTAAGAATATTTTTGATTTTGATTTTGAAGACTTTACGTTGGAGAATTACGATCCGCATCCGGGAATTAAAGCGCCGGTAGCCATCTGATTTTTAATAATTTTAATTAACTTTGATCTAAATATTGAATTATGGAAATCAAGATCAGTTTAGATGAATATGCCGATGTTCCGTTCATTAAAAAACTTTTATCACAAATAAAAGGCGTCACGAATATTGAAGTTTCTGAAGACGATAAAGCATATTCGTGGGAAGAAATCGAGAATTCAGAATATTTTGCAAAGGTGATGGAGCAGAGCGAGAATGAGTATAAAAATGGGAAATCCCAGGAATTGACTGATGATCTATTGGAGCGCATTTTTAATAAAAAATGAAAATTACAATATCAGAGACGGCAAGAATTTCGCTGGAGGAAATTGTAGATTTCCTGCAAATGCATTGGACTAAAAAAGAAATCGCAGTGTTGAATCTGATATTAAGAAATTCAGACAGACAATTAACGATAAAATTATTAAACATCCTTCATTAGAAAGATTCCCTGAAATTAAATATACTCTTATTGGCAAAAAGCAAATTAAGTTGATTTATGAAATTAAGAAAGATGAAATAATCATCAAATTATTTTGACACTGCAAACAGAATCCGGTAAAATTAAAACATCTTCTTACTTAGAATACTGAAAGTGAAGCTTCCAAACTTCGCTTTTTTTGTAACATCTCGTCAAATATTTCAACTTATTATCAAATCTCAAAAGTATGTTGAAAAAGTTACTTTTTCTCTCAGCCATCGGAATTTCCGGCATCGCCTTTTCTCAGACCAACGTAAAAGAGAAGCTGGGAAATTATCTCGACTCTCTTTACGCTCATCACAAAGTAATGGGAAGTTTTGCTTTTGCGGAAAATGACCGTCCGACTTTTATTAAAGTGGTTGGGTTTGCTGATGCAGGAAAACAGCAAAAGGCAAATGTAGATACCCAATACCGCATCGGATCGATCAGCAAGACCTTTACAGCCGTACTGGTCATGAAAGCGGTTGAGGAAAAAAAGATTACCCTGGATCGTAAACTTTCGGATTTTTATCCTGAAATTCCTAACGCGTCCAAAATTACCATTGAGAACTTATTGCAGCACCGCTCGGGAATCCATAATCTTACCGATGAAGCGGAATACCTTCAATATAATACAAAAACGCAGACGGAAAGTAACCTGATCGGGATTATTAAAAAATTCAACAGTGATTTTGAACCCGGCTCGAAATATGAGTACAGCAATTCCAATTACATTTTGCTGGGATTTATTCTCGAAAAAATATATAAAAAGCCCTACGCCGAACTGATCCGGTCTAAAATTACCAAGCCGCTGAAACTTACCTTTACGGAAGTCGGTGGGCCGATCGATACTTCAAAAAATCAGGCAAAGTCCTATAAATGTACCAACGGAACCTATCAGGCTTCTGACGAAACGGACATGAGCATTCCGATCGGTGCCGGAAATATGATTTCGACGCCACGGGATCTGTTGGATTTTATATTGGCGCTGGAACAGGGAAAGCTGATCAGAAAACAGAGTCTTGAAAAAATGAAAACTTTTACCGATGGGTATGGGTTTGGTCTTACAAAAGTTCCATTTGGAAAGTATTGGGGGTATGGTCATAACGGAGGGATCGATGAGTTCAGGTCGGTCCTGTATTATTTTCCTGATCTGAAAATAGCTGCGGCCTTTACCGTCAATCAATCGGATATGAACATCAATGAAATATCCGTTAAGCTTCTGGAAACGGCTGCCGGACATGACTTTGAAATGCCGGACTTTAAAACATTCACTATCGCCAAAAGCGAACTTCAGAAATTTACAGGAAAATACGCCAGTCCCGGAATTCCCGTAAAATTTAATATTTTTATCCAGGATAACAAACTGATGGCACAGGCTACCGGGCAAGGTGCATTCCCGTTGGATGCGGTTTCCGGCACAAAATTCAAATTTGAACCCGCCGGCATTACCGTCGAGTTTTTCCCGGAGAAAAATCAGTTTGTCATCATGCAGGGTGGCGAAAAAGATACTTTTACCAAAGAATAAGACAATGAAATATTTAAAAATTAACATGGTACAGGATGCCGATCTTGAAGCACTGAAAAATGCCATTCTCCAGATGAAGGGCGTGGATTCTGTAGAAACGATTGACGATGAAAATCCGGAAAGCGAATTAAAAAAAGCTTTTGCCAAAACAAAAGAACAGTTCAAAAAAGGGGATTACGAAACATTGGTCAACGATATTTTTGATATTCTAACCAAAAAATAATTTTAGAAATACATGAAAAAAGCCATTTTATCGATTGCTTTATTGGGTGGGATTTTCTTTTCCACAAATGCAGTGGCACAAACCGAAACTTCGGGCCGTGAAAAAGTGTACCGGGCTACCCATACCAAGGTAACAGAACTGAAGCACACCAAACTTAAAGTAAACTTCGATTACCAGAAGGAACAGATGAGCGGGGAAGAATGGCTTACGGCCGCTCCCTTTTTCTATCCGACCAACGAACTGACACTGGATGCCAAAGGAATGCTCATCCATGAAGTAGCATTGGAAGCAAATGGTAAAAAATCTCCTTTAAAATACGATTATAAAAATGAGGTTTTAAAAATTACCCTGGATAAAATCTACCAGAAAAATCAGGAATATACGGTTTACATCAAATATACGGCGCGTCCTAACGAAGTAAAGCAGGAGGGAAGTGCAGCCATTAGCGATGCAAAAGGCCTTTATTTTATCAATGCCCAGGGTAAGGAGCCCGATAAGCCTACCCAGATCTGGACGCAGGGTGAAACGGAATCTTCATCGGCCTGGTTCCCGACGATTGATAAATCCAACCAGAAAACCACCCAGGAAATTTACATGACGGTTCCTGATAAATATGTTACTCTTTCCAACGGTATTTTAAAAGATTCGCAGAAAGAAGCAAACGGTCTCAGAACCGATCACTGGGTAATGGATAAAAGACATTCTACTTATCTTTTCTTCATGGGCGTCGGAGACTATGCCATTGTAAAAGACAAATGGAGAAACATCCCGGTAGACTACTATATTGAAAAAGAATACGAGCCGTATGCAAAACAGATCTATGGAAACACTCCGGAAATGATCGAGTTTTTCTCTAAGAAGCTGGGCTACGACTATCCATGGGCAAAATATGCGCAGATCTCCGGAAGAGATTATGTAAGTGGTGCGATGGAAAACACAACGGCAACCCTTCATGGAAGCGGGATTTTGCAGAAGCCGGGGCAGCTGGTCGATGAAAACACGTGGGAAGATACCATCGCTCATGAGCTGTTTCACCATTGGTTCGGAGATCTGGTAACCGCGGAAAGCTGGAGCAACCTTACCGTAAACGAGTCTTTTGCCAACTATTCCGAATACCTGTGGAACGAATACAAATACGGAAAAGACCAGGCCGATTATCACCAGATGACTGATGTGAATATGTATCTTCATAATCCTGGGGATTTCAAGAAAGATCTGGTGAGGTTCGATTATGCTTCCCGTGAAGATGTCTTCGATTTGGTAACCTACCAGAAAGGAGGAGGAATTCTTCATATGCTGAGAAACTATTTGGGCGATGATGCTTTTTTCGCCGGAATGAATGATTACCTGAAAACCTACGAATACGGAAATGCGGAAGCCCACCAGTTGAGATTGTCCTTTGAAAAGGTTTCGGGAAGAGACCTGAACTGGTTTTTCAACCAGTGGTATTTCGGAAGCGGAAATCCGAAGCTTAAATATTCCTATACGTTTGAGCCGGTGAAAAAACAGATTGCCGTTACCATCGAGCAGACCCAGGAACAGCCGTTTCAGTTTCCGCTGGCCATCGATGTGTACGATAATGGGAAGCCAAAAAGATATAATGTATGGGTAGATGCACAGGCAAAAAATACCTTTAATTTTGATGTTTCCAAAAATGCAGATCTGGTAAACATCAATGCAGATGGAATTTTAGTGGCAGAAATTACCGATACGAAGACTCCTGAGCAGAACCTGATGCAGTTCATGGGTTCCAAAGAATTCAAAAGCAAATATGAAGCACTGAACGGGATCAAAGACCAGGTCGGAAAAAATCCCGCAGCCACCAAACTGTTGGCCGCGGCAATAAAAGATCCTTTTTTCAGAACAAGGATAAAAGCTCTAAAAATGATGGACCTTTCCAACGCCGAACAGTTCAAAGCTATGGGTGCGGACGTCGAAAAACTGGCAGGAAACGATCCTAAAACACTGGTACAGGCAGCAGCCATTTCTGCATTGGCCAAAACGAAGGATAAAAAATACCTTCCTGTTTTTGAAAAAGGCATGAATGCCGTTTCCAATGCTGTAAGAGGAAGTTCGGTAAGTGCGATCATCGAAATCGATTCTTCACGAGCAGGGGCGCTGGCTGAAAAAATCGATTTAAAAGATGCTTCTGAAGACCTGATGAATAAACTTCTGCCGGTGATTGTTAAAAATAAAGTCACTTCACAAATGGAAAATATTACCCAGCTTGTCGCATTTTATCCGTTTATCAAATTCCAGAATCCTGAATTGGGCAAGTCTGCGGAAGAAGGCTACAACTGGATCATGAGCTCCGACAATCTGAAGGCGACGGAAGGGATTACAAAAATGCTGGGCCGGGCAAAAGGGGAGATCGGAAACAACCCACAGGTTAAAATGATGATAACCCAGATGCTGAAAGACGGACTGAATAAGAAAATGGAACTGCTGAAACAGAATCCGCAAAGTGCTGCCAGCATCAACAAGCAGATTGATGCCATCAACAAAGCCATAGAGGATTTTAAATAATTTCAGAACCATAATTTAATAAAATATGATAACCGCTGTCCTGGATGGCGGTTATTTTATTTTAATCGTTATAATTAAAATTAATTTAGTTCTTTAACAAAATATTTGATTTATCTGTTTTTTTAACGTAGTTTTGCTGTCAAATTAATACCGATAACCATTGAAGAAAAATACAGGCCCTAGTCGGGCAAAAGGAATAATTACAATTGCTTGCAAACCGATGATATTCAATGAGAATCATTATTCAAATTACCATTTACATTCCCTGACTTTTATTTTTATTATACCTGAGTAATGCTCTTAATGATCATCGCTTACTTATGAAACAATAAGTTCAGGAAGGGTTATGAAAGAATAAATTTTTTTGATTTATAGCTGAACACAAATTTAATTAATAATTTACACTTGGGCATTTCTTTATAGGAATGCCCTTTTTATTAGTCAAAAGCTCCTCTTTTACATTTAAATAGAATTTCTTTAATGAAAATGAAAAATCGGATAAAAATCATATATGATTAAACGTTTACATTTTTTAAATTCGTACTAAAATAAATTAGTATGACTTTTGGAATTGAGGCGGCAAGTTACCACGTACCTTCATTATATCTGAAAATTAAAGACCTGGCGGAAAAAAGAGGCATTGAACCGGCTAAACTGGAAAAAGGACTGGGCCTTCACAAAATGGGCTTTCCCGACGTACACGAAGATGCGGCAACATTTGCAGCAGAAGCTTTGCTGAAGCTGATTAGAGATTACGAACTTAATCCCAAAGAAATATCAAGAATTTATCTTGGGACGGAAAGTGCCCTCGACGCAGCCAAGCCGACCGCCTCGTACGCAATGCAGATGGTTGAAGACGCTTTGGGAGCCGAATTTGGTGAAAGGGTTTTCAGAAACTGTGATGTGGTAGACATGACCTTCGCCTGTATCGGTGCCGTGGATGCACTCCACAATTCGTTGGATTTCGTACGTGCCAATCCTGATAAAAAAGCAGTGGTGATTGCCAGTGACTATGCAAAATATGAGCTGGCTTCGTCCGGAGAATATACCCAGGGAGGGGGTGCAGTAGCCGTTCTGGTTTCATCAACTCCTAATCTTTTGGAAATTGAGAACCATTGGGGAGTAGCTACAGAAAGTGTCTTCGATTTTTTTAAGCCGAGGCGCCATTTCAAAAAAGAAGATCTTTCTCACGCGCCTGAAAGTTTTCCTGACAAAATTGAAATATTTACTGATGAGCCTGTTTTCGACGGGCAATATTCCAACCAGTGTTATCAGGACAGGATCAGGGAAGCCTACAGCCATTACAAAGAAATCACGAGTAAAGAAAAGCCTTATGAAAACTGGAAATACCTCATTTTCCACCTTCCGTATGCTTTCCACGGAAAAAGGGTGTTCACGGAAATCTACAGCCTTGAGAACGGATTGTCTTACGAAACGCCTGAAGAACAGAAAGCCGTAGCAAAGTCAGACGAATACCTTGCGTTTATCAATCAAAAAATTGAAAAATCACAAAGGGCATCTTCCGAAATCGGGAATATGTATACTGCTTCCATTTTTATGGCCCTGCTTTCCGCTTTGCAGACTTCATTTAATGAAAATGAAGAACTGGCAGGGCAGGAAATCGGATTTTTAGGATACGGAAGCGGTTCGAAGTCCAAAGTGTTTACCGGTAAAGTTTCGGCCAACTGGAAAGAGGTTGCCGGAAAATGGAATATTTTTGAAGAGCTGAAAAACAGGACGGCGATCGATTTCGATACCTACGAAAAACTTCACCGCAAACAGCTGGAAAATTCGTTGAATAAAAACTATAAAGGCTTCGGACTGAAATCGGTAGAACTGGAAAACCCGGTATTGAAAGGAGCTAGATATTACGATTTTAAAAAATAAGATTAACTTAAAGACAAATATAGAACCGGAATTTAATGAGTTCCGGTTTTTATTTTAAATAAATCTTTGATTTTCTATAATATTCTAAACTATTTTCAAAGTTTGGTCCTGATCTTATATGACTTATGTGTTTAATCTTCTTCAGATTAAAATAGCAAGTATGAGTTATTTTCCCCAGAATCCATTCCGTTGTGCCCAGCTTTTAAATAATTGCGGCCATTCGGAAACCTCAGTTCCCGGTTTTCCCAAACCCCAGCCATGGTCGCCGCTCCGAAAAATATGCATTTCTACGGGAACATCGGCCTTTTCTAAAGCCGCATTCATGAGATAAGAGTTCTGTACGGGTGAAACCGGATCATCTTGAGCCTGCGCCAGAAAAGTGGGCGGCGTATCGGCTGTAACCTGCCGTTCTACCGAAAAAGCGGTTTCCTGCGAAATGGTAGGATGAAGACCTAAAATACTCTTCAGCGAATGGGTTTTGTTATTGGGCGGAAGCATGGAAATAACAGGATAGATGAGCCCTGCAAAATCCGGTCTTGCGGATAATGAATCGATAAAATCAACCGGTTCGTAAAATTTCTTATTAAAAAGAGTAGCGGTAATGCCTGCCAGATGCCCGCCTGCCGAAAATCCCAGAACGCCGATCTTATGCGGATTTATTCCATATTGATCCGCCATGCTGCGGATTAGCCTTACCGCACGCTGGGCATCTTCAAAAGGAACACTCGTGGTATTCCAGACTTTCTGGGGCAACCTGTAAATAAGTTCGAAAGCGGTAACTCCCTGCGACTGCAGCCAACTGGCCGTAGGATGGCTTTCTTTCCCCAGTTCAATGTGGGCATATCCTCCGCCGCTGATGACAAGTATGGCCGTTCCATTAGAATGTTGAGGACGGTGAACAATCAGCCGTGGCGTTGAAATATGAGTAATAGAACCCTTGTTACTTATAATTTCAGGACCTCTTGAGCCGCCTTTATCCGGCATAACAGCATTCCATAAATCAATTTGTTCCGAATCTGAAGGTAAAGTAAAGGGCTGCTTTCCGGACTGTGCATCGGCAGCATGGCTCATGAGGAGAAGCGCAACTGTCAGAACAATCAGCCGTTTCATTCAAAAAAAGTTGTTTTATCCTGATAGCTTTTTGGGGTGATCCCTACGAGCTGTTTAAAAACCCTTGTAAAATAATTCGTGTCCGAAAAGCCCGTCTGGAAAGCGGTTTCTTTAATGCTGTTCCGGCCTGCCAGGAGCTCTTTCGCCCTGCTGATCCTTTCCTGTAAAATAAAATCGTTCGGTGATGTGCCTAGTTCTTCCTTAAACATTTTAAAAAAGTTCGACTTGCTTACGTAGGCCATTTTTGCAATGCTTTCCACGGACAGCTTCTGATGCAAATTTTTCTTAATATAATCTACCACAAAGCCGATCCTCGATCTGTTTTTCGCCATATTCTTTTCCACGATGCCCCTTGCCTGGGTTTGCATCAGCCGGATCAAAAGTTCTTTCAGCGCAAAATCGGCCATAATATCCTTTTGGGAATTGTTATCCATCGCAATCCGCATAATATTATTGGTTGCAGAGGCCAGGGAAGTATTGTTGAAAAGATAATATTCATCCAGCCCGATATTCCAGTGGGAAGTTTCGTCAGCCTTCGGAAGATGATAATTCAGATAATTCAGGGAATCTTCGATAAATTCAGGATTAAGGCTCAGCGAAATGCATTGGGTAGGCGTTTCATCGGCTTCAGGAAAATCGATGACCATCGTTTCACCCGGGGAAACAAGTACGCTTTCTCCTGGAAAATAATCGAAATAGCCGGTTTTATTATCCAGCTTCATATGTTTTTTTCCGCGGAGCATGGCCGTGAAAGCAATCGTCTCAAAATGAAGCTTTACCCCAAAAGCTGCCTGATGCGTTTCGTAGATGCTGAATTCGCAGTTGTTTAGATTGAAGGTCGTCTGATTTTCCACCAGGCTCATAAGCTGGTTTTCCCTTTTCAATTCAGGAGTTTCTAATAAAATCTTGTTGCTGTTCATTACTAAACATTTTTTATGGGCCTCTATACTCAAATATAGAAAATATCTGCCTATCAATTTGTTAATGAAACCATAAAAAACAAATGCTGTGTACGATTTTGAAGTTTTTTTGTACGATTGTGCTATACGAATGTCAAAGAGAAGTGTAATTTGGATGGATAATAAAAATTAAAATTGTACGAATTATGAGCACTACAACACAACAGCAGTCAGAGACCCTATTACAATGGCCTGAGTTCAAAAGCAAATATGATAACTATATCAACGGGCAGTTTACCGCACCTGTAAACGGAAAATATTTTGACGTGGTTTCTCCGGTTAACGGGAAAAATTTCACACAGGCCGCCCATTCCTCTAAGGAAGATCTGGAGCTCGCCGTTAATGCTGCCGAAAAAGCCTTCGAAACCTGGAAAAATACTTCTTCCACGGAGAGAAGCATTATTTTAAATAAAATTGCCGACAGGATCGAACAGAATCTGGAATATATTGCCACTGTTGAAACCATCGATAACGGGAAAGCCGTAAGGGAAACGCTGGCAGCAGACATTCCGCTGGCAATCGATCATTTCAGGTATTTTGCGTCGGTCATCAGAGCAGAAGAAGGATCCCACAACGAGCTGGATAAAGATACCGTTTCCCTGATCGTCCACGAACCGCTGGGAGTTATCGCACAGATCATCCCGTGGAACTTCCCGATCTTAATGGCAGTATGGAAACTGGCTCCGGCATTGGCGGCAGGAAACTGTGTGGTCTTGAAACCGGCAGAAAGCACCCCGATCTCCATTATGGTTTTGATGGAACTGATCGGTGATCTTCTTCCTCCGGGCGTTGTAAACATCGTCAACGGATTCGGGGCAGAACTCGGAAGAGCCCTGGTAACCAATCCGAAAATAAATAAAGCGGCATTCACAGGTTCTACAGCAACCGGACGTCTGGTTATGCAATATGCCACGGAAAATATTATTCCGGTAACCTTGGAACTGGGTGGTAAATCGCCAAACGTGTTCTTCAGTTCCGTGATGGACGCCGACGACGAATTTTTAGACAAAGCAGTTGAAGGAGCTGTTCTTTTCGCCTTAAATCAGGGGGAAATCTGTACCTGCCCTTCAAGGTTGTTGGTTCAGGAAGATATTGCAGATGCTTTCATCGCCAAAGTGATTGAAAGGGTGAAGGCCATCAAAGTCGGAAACCCGTTGGATAAAACCGTAATGATGGGAGCGCAGGCCTCACAGATCCAGAAAGACAAGATCCTTTCCTATATCAAATTAGGGAAAGAAGAAGGAGCTGAAGTGCTTACAGGAGGTGATGTGAATAATGTAGGAGAAGGATTGGAAGAAGGATACTACATCCAGCCAACGATCTTTAAAGGCTCCAACAGAATGAGGATTTTCCAGGAAGAAATTTTCGGGCCGGTATTGGCGTTTACAACTTTCAAAGATGAAGAAGAAGCGGTGAAAATTGCCAATGATACCATCTATGGCCTTGGTGCAGGAGTATGGACGAGAGATGCACACCAGTTGTACAATGTTCCGCGTCAGATCCAGGCGGGCAGGGTATGGGTCAACCAGTACCATTCTTATCCGGCAGGAGCGCCATTCGGAGGATACAAGCAGTCGGGAATCGGGCGTGAGAATCACAAAATGATGCTCGATCATTACCGTCA
Organism: Chryseobacterium sp. SORGH_AS_0447; assembly: GCF_030818695.1. Taxonomy (NCBI): domain Bacteria; kingdom Pseudomonadati; phylum Bacteroidota; class Flavobacteriia; order Flavobacteriales; family Weeksellaceae; genus Chryseobacterium; species Chryseobacterium sp. SORGH_AS_0447. Next base: position 1,635,592 of record NZ_JAUTAR010000001.1, read on the forward strand.
GACCAAGAATATGCTGATCTCTTACAACAAGAACAAACTCGGTTTCTTTTAATTTTTATACATGATGGCGTGTCCGTTTCCCCGTCTTGCAACGGGGAAACGGCCGGGCTATCCAGGGCTCCACTTCGTTCCGGTGCTTTGCACGCCCGCTTTCAGCGAGCCCCTTCCTATCCCTCACGCGGACCTGTAGTCTGTGATTAAATACATCTATAAAAAGAAAATTATGCAGAATAAAATACCCAGGCTTTCAGCCACCGAAAAAGCATTGGAAGTGATCTGGGAGTTGGAAAAAAAATATGGGGACCTGATGTTCTACCAGGCCGGAGGATGCTGTGAAGGAACCCAGCCGCAGTGTTTTGAGAAAGGCGGATTTTTCCCCAGAATGAACGACGCCATGATCGGAACCATCCACAACCATGAATTCTGGATCGACCGTGACCTCTTTGAATACTGGCAATATTCCCATTTTACCTTAGACGTTACCGACGGTTTCGGACCGGGAGGGTTTTCTCTTGAAACCCCTTTGGGAAAAACATTTAAAGTTATTTACAGGCTCTTCACGCCCGAAGAACTGGAAAACCTGAAACCGGTGAAACGGAGTGAGTAATTTTTATTTAATATTCTGGAACTGATTGTTTTTCCGGGCAATAAAGTATAATTCCCTTTCAAAGTCATATTTGTCTTTTTTTATTGCTCTTTTTAATCCGAAATACTGAATTATTAATAGAATAAAAGGGAAAGCAGTAAGAATAAAATTTTCGTTTTCTTTAAAGAATTGGAGAGCAATAAAGATCATAGCAGGAACAAAAAAAACGAGCGTTGGAAGATAAGGAAGGAAAGGAACGAATTCTACAGTAATAGCAGTTCTATTATTTTCTTTTAATATATTTCCTTTGATTACGGAATGAATCACATTAAAGTCAAAGAAACAGACTCTTTTTTTGATGATAAAATAATCCGAATTAACAATCCCGCGGTATTCAAATCGTGTAGGTATTCCATTATCTGGAATTAATGACAGGAACGTCGTATTGGTTTTATATGTGATTTTCCGAAGACTTTCTGTAAATTCAGATCCGTCCATTTCAAGGCTGAGATTTAAACTATCGTACAGTCCGATACTTTTGTAAAAAGAGTTCATGGTAATTTGAATGAAAATTACATAAATAATAAGGTCACACCTTCACAAACCGGCTTACAAACATCGAAGCGACCAATTGTCCCACCGCATTCAGTACGGTGGCCAAAGGATCCACCAGGGTACCGATGATCATCACGGCCGGAACAGCTTCCTGTGGCAGCTGGTAGACGGAGATCATCAGCATTTCCCCAATATAACCGCCATTCGGAATTCCGCCGGCGACAATGCTGACAAAGATAGTAATTCCCAGGGCCAACAGCAGATTCACCGGATCAAAAAAATCCCTTCCGATAATCAGGAATGCCACATAAATTTTAATGATCGAAGACATCGACGAGCCGTTTTTATGCAGGGTTGTCCCTATCGGAATGACGATATTCGAGATCTGGCTCGGAATCCCGATTTTTGAGGCAGCTTCCAAATTAGCAGGCATCGTGGCAAAGCTGCTGCACGTACTCAAAGCGGTTAAGGTCGGAAACGGAGCATGGGTCCAGAAACTTTTTACCCCTGTTTTCCCATTGGCCATAAAAGCATACAGCGAAAAAAAGACAATAAAATAGATAACTCCGGCAACATAATAGAGTCCCAGAGGTTTGGCATAAAACCCGAAAAGCTGAGGTCCCAAAGTAGCTACCTGATAGGCAAGATAAGCACCCAAACCAATTGGGGCGGCTCTCATGATGATTAAAAGCAGCTCTTTCATCACTTCATATCCTGAAGCAATAAATGACCTGAAAACCATCCCTTTTTCCCCTGCTTTCCTCGCTGAAAATCCGGTCATAAACGAAAAGATGAGAAGCGCGAGCATATTTTGTCTCGAAAAAAGCTGGGTAAACTCCCCAACGCTAAAGAACCCGACAATCCTGTCAGCCCAACTGTCGTCACCGGCTGATGCTTCCACAACTTCACTGCTGCCCATTACCCCCGAAACCGGAAACAGATACACAGCACCAATAGTAAAGATTGCCGCCGTGATGATGAAAAAAAGAAACGTAAAGGTCATAACGAACATTATTCTCCCGAACTTAGACTGCTGTTCCAGCGATGCAATAGAGTTGGCGACTGCAAAAAATACCAGCGGAACCACACTTACGAAAAGGAGGTTCAGGAAAATATCGCCCAAAGGTTTCAGATACTCCACCAGGTTTGGAGCCACAATTCCGATGATGCTGCCGATGGTAATTCCGAGAAGCAGGAGTAAAATTCCGGAGTAGTTTTTCAGGACGCTGTTCATGGATGCTTTTTGATCAAAGATAGCGGTAATTTTTAATATTTGAACTGCCTGTTTCGGTCTCAAATTTGTTGATTTTAAGAAAAATTGTTTCTATGGCTTATATAGATTACTATACCATTTTAGGCGTAGACAAAAATGCAACTCAGGAAGACATCAAGAAAGCGTATCGTAAACTGGCAAGAAAGCTTCATCCGGACCTTAATCCGAATGATAAGGAAGCGGAACGGAAATTTAAGGAACTCAACGAAGCCAATGAAGTGCTGAGCAATCCGGAAAACCGAGCCAAATACGATAAGTATGGCGAACACTGGAAACACGGGGAAGAATACGAAAAAGCTCAGCAACAGCAGCAAAGACAATATCAAAGCCAGGGTCAGGGAGGAAACTTCGGAGGCGGGTTTTCAGGTGCCGATTTTGGGGAAGGAGAAGATTTTTCAGATTTTTTCCAGAGCATGTTCGGTGGTGCAGGCGGCGGAGGCTTTGGAAGAAGTTCCCGCGGAAGCGCGTCAGGAAAATTCAAAGGACAGGATGTTCATGCAGAACTGAATCTGAACTTGAGAGATGCTGCCGTTACGCATCCACAGACTTTTGAAATTAACGGTAAAAAAGTACGGATTACGATTCCGGCAGGTGTGTACGACGGACAGCAGATCAAACTGAAAGGTCATGGCGAGCCCGGCTTTAACGGAGGCCCGAACGGAGATCTGTACATAACCTTTACTATTCCGGCGGATCCGGATTTTGAAAGAGTAGGGGACGATTTGAAAACTAAGGTCACCATTGATATGTACACCGCCGTTTTGGGAGGTGATGTAAAAGTGAATACCCTGAATGGAAGCGTCAACCTGAAAGTAAAACCGGGAACCCAGAACGGAACAACGGTAAGGCTGAAAGGCAAAGGCTTTCCCGTATATAAAAAAGAAGGGGAATCCGGTGACCTGTTTGTAACTTACGAAGTAAAGCTTCCAACAAATCTCACGGATAAGCAGAAAGAACTTTTTGAACAACTAAAAAATTCCTAAGTCATGAGTGAAAGAATATCGAGGGAAGAACTCGTAAAAATATACAATATCGAAATCACTTTTTTTGATGAACTGGTCGATTCCGGCCTGCTGAATATTCAGACTGAAAATGAAATCCGGTATCTGATGTATGAAGACCTGCCTAATTTCGAGAAATTTACCAACTGGCATTATGATCTGGATATCAATCTTCCGGGACTGGAGGTGATTCATGAGATGCTTAAAAAGATGGAAGTGCTGAAGCAGAGAAACCGTGAACTGATGAACAGGCTTTCGGTAATCGGCAATAAGTACGAAGAAGGATAAGGGTGATGGAAGGTGGCAAGCTTTAAGACCTTGAGTTTAGTACTACATAATTTTTAGTTACTGAATTATGCTTAAGGTAAATTAGCAATAAGAATCTGTCAGAGTTTAAAAGGGCTTTCTAATCGGATTGATATCTTTTAATCATCAAAACCTCTGGTTGTAATATGAAGAAGATAACTCCCGGCATTCAACTTCCTTATTCCAATCTCCGGTTAAAAAACAATCATATCAGATTCCGTATCGGAGTTCTGAAATTTTCAACTAGCTTTGTATTCAGAATTTATCAGTATGAGCGAAGAAAAGGTAATTGTTTTAAAACCGAGAAGGCAGGATTTTGAAGAGATCTATTTTAACGGAAACCAGGGAAGCCTGTTTTTCTCGCCGACCACCAGAGGAAGAACAATAACTACGATTGTAATAGGAGCGATTCTGCTGATCGTATTTATTTTCAGGAATGATTTTACCCGGGAAAAAGCAGGGATTTTATATTTTGTAAGTTTTCTGTTTTTACTGTGTGCTGTTTTCCTTTCCGTAAGCATCAACAAAGTTTCAAGGTGGAAAAAGCAGGTCAGCCGTTATCTGACAAGGCTTGAAAAATGCAACATCTATGAGATAAGGTTTGATGAAAATTTTTTTACCGTGAATATCGACGGTGAAAAAGAAACCAGCGAATGGAAAGACTTCGAATATTTCGACAATAACAATGAGTGTATAGTTCTGGAAGGAAAATACAGCTATGTATTTCCGAAGAAGGCCATGAGTGAAAAGGATTACAGCATATTGAAACAGGTGGTAAAAAAGAATATTACGACATAAAACAAAAAACTCAGAGCAACTTTGCTCTGAGTTTTTTTATGATTGAAGCTGATTAATTAATCCAGCCAGCCCATTTCTTTCATCCACTCGTCGTTGTAGATCTTTCCAACGTATCGGGAACCGTGGTCATGAAGGAGAACCACGATCACATCATCTTTTGTAAACTGGTCTTTCATCTGGACCATTGATGCAATGGCACTTCCCGCCGAATAGCCGCAGAAAATCCCTTCTTCCTTGGCCAGTTTCCTGGCGTAAACCGCACCGTCCTTATCCGTTACTTTCTCAAAGTGATCGATCACCGACATATCATAGTTTTCAGGAAGAATATCTTCTCCGATCCCTTCGGTAATATAGGTATAAGCATTACCTAAATTGATTTCTCCGGTTTCGTGAATTTCTTTCAGGATTGATCCGTAGGTATCAACACCAATGATTTTGATGTTTTCATTTTTCTCCTTGAAAAATTTACCGCAGCCCGTAATGGTCCCTCCTGTTCCGGCACCTACTACAAAGTGCGTCAGTTTACCTTCAGTCTGTTCCCAGATTTCTGGAGCGGTAGATTCATAATGCGCCGCGCGGTTCGATAAATTGTCGTATTGGTTTACGTACCATCCGTTTTCCGTCTCTTTAGCCAGTCTTTTAGACACTGAATAATAAGAACGCGGGTCAGTAGGCTTTACGTCGGTCGGACATACGATTACCTCGGCTCCTACGGCACGGAGAATATCACATTTTTCTTTAGACTGTTTCGAGTTGGTTACAAAGATACATTTGTAGCCTTTGATGATCGCGGCAAGAGCCAGCCCCATCCCTGTATTTCCTGAAGTTCCTTCAATAATGGTTCCTCCGGGTTTCAATCTTCCATCTTTCTCGGCGTCTTCAATCATTTTCAGGGCCATTCTGTCTTTTACGGAATTTCCCGGATTGAAAGTTTCCACCTTTGCCAAAACCAATGCCGGAAAATCTTCACCTAAAACTTTATTTAGCTTTACCAATGGGGTGTTTCCGATGGTTTCGAGGATGTTGTTTGCGTATTTCATAAATGTTTTTTAAAGCACGTGCAAAGATACGGCTTTCAACGAATTAATTATAAGTCATCCATCATCAAAAAGATAGATTAACTGTAAACCTGCGTGATAGATAGAAGTTTACCGACAGATTATTTATGATAATCTTATTTAACCATACTTAATTTTAAAAGATTCGTAAATCAATCCTTTTATTTCAATATAAGAATTCGACCGTATCAATCGGATAATGATTTGTAAGTAAAATGAAGTAATGGTTTATTATTGACTATTTATGTTTAATATCAATAGTTAATTTTATAATTCTAAATTCACTAGCGAAGCAAATTCACTATTAACTATTAACCTAATTATACTTTATCGCTTTTACCGGGGATATTTTGCTGATCAGGTAACTCGGAACAATCAGTGCCAGACCCGAAATAAGCAGGATGCCGAGAGAAATGGAGATAATTGCAATTGGATTGAGGTCTACCGGAACGGTGCTTACATAATAATTCTCCGGATTTAATTTAATTACTCCAAAAATCTTCTGGATGAAAATCAGGCCGAGGCCGATAGCGTTTCCGTACAGTAATCCCGGAACCATGATGATGAGCGTATAATTGATAAACGTAGCCCTGATCTGCGCATTGCTTGCGCCAAGGGTTTTCAGTAAACCAATGGAATTTGTTCTCTCAATAATCAGGATCAGAAGAACCATGATGATATTAATGACCACGACAATCAGCATGATGATGATGATCAATGCGATATTGGTGTCGAAAATGCTGATCCAGTCGGTAATCTGCGGGAATTTTTCCGTTGCCTTTTCCGCATAGTTTTTATAGCCGATCAGCTTTTCAATTTCAGGCATATTCCGGTCGATATCGTTTACGTTTTTAAAAAAAATATCCAGTCCGCCGATTTCATCCGGCTTCATATCCTGAATTTTGCGTACATGGTTAATTCCACCCAGCACAAACTGGTCATCGATCATTTTAATATCCGTCCTGTAGATTCCGACTACCTCAAATTTTCTGTAAATAGGCTTCTGATCTGCTTTGGAGAAAACGGTTACGATGCTGTCTTTTACTTTCAAATGAAGATCATTGGCTATTTTCTGAGAGATGGTAACCCCGTTATAATATCCTTTTTCAGTAACTTTCGGTGAGGTTCCGGCGATCAGGAATTTTTTAAACCGAAGGCTGTCGAAATCTTTTCCAACCCCTTTGAAAATAATACCGGCAAAATTGTGCTCATTCCGCATAATTCCTGTTACCGTAGCATATTTCTGGACACTTGCCACATCCGGCAACTCTTTTATTTTTTTCAGGTCCAGCCCCTGGTTATCCAGTACCGACGTATTATACGACGAGTTGGACCGGGTTGAACGTACGGTAATATGCCCGCTGAAATCTGCCAGTCTTTCTTTTATGGCTTTCTTGGAGCCAAACCCCGTGGAAACGGTGATCAGCGAAACAATAATTCCCAAAGCCACGGAAAGCCTGCCGATAAAGATGATGACCCGTGATAGGTTATTTTTGTTATCTTTGGAAAACGCTATTTTTTTGGAAAAATATAAAGGAAAGCTCAAGACGATGAATTTAGATTTCAAAATTAAAAATTTACTTCTTATTTGCCTAATTTTTTTAGGAGTATTCAATCAATATTATTCTCAGGTTCAATATACAGGTAATTTTAAAACCGGTGCCGATCAGCCCGGATTGTATTTGCCCTTGCTGAAAGGCAAAACCGTCGGGGTCGTGACCAACCAGACGGGACTGATGAGCGACCGGACTTATGTGGTGGATTTCCTGGTAAAAAACGGAATTAAAATCAAGTCTATTTTTGCGCCGGAACATGGCTTCAGGGGAGATGCCGACGCCGGGGAAAAAGTAAAAAACGGGGTGGACGTAAAGACCGGGATTCCGATTGTTTCCCTGTATGGCAACAACAAAAAGCCAAGTGTTGAACAGTTGAAGGGAATTGATATTATTTTATTTGACATTCAGGATGTCGGAGTCCGTTTCTATACTTATATTTCCACGCTAACGTATGTGATGGAAGCCGGAGCCGAAAATAATGTAGAGGTCATCGTATTAGACCGTCCAAATCCGCATGACGGTTATACAGACGGACCGGTTTTAAAGAAAAAATGGACCAGCTTTGTCGGTATGCATGAAGTTCCGGTGGTGTACGGATTAACCATCGGCGAATACGGAAAAATGGTCAATGGTGAAAAGTGGCTCAAAAATAAGGTGCAGGCTAAGTACACCCTGATCCCAATGAAAAACTATCATAAAACCAAGCGGTACCCAATGCTGGACAGGCCATCGCCCAACCTTCCGAACGATAAATCGATCAATTTATATCCAAGCCTTTGCTTTTTCGAAGGGACACAGGTTTCGGTAGGAAGGGGTACGGATCTTCCGTTTCAGATCTACGGCTCACCGTGGACCCAAAGTCTGCCTTATCAGTTTATCCCTAAGCCTACGAAAGGAGCAAAAGACCCCTTTTTAAACGGGAAATTATGTTACGGCGAAAATCTGTCGGAGTATCCGCATGACCTCAGGGAATTGAATCTCGAATGGCTGATGAAAGCCTATAAAAATTACAGAAATCCGGATCTCAGTTTTTTCCTTCAGCCTGCAGCAGGGAAGAATTTCTGGTTTGATACACTGGCGGGAAGCGATGAGCTGAGAAAGCAGCTTGTTGCAGGAAAATCAGTTTCCGAGATAAAAGCATCCTGGAAATCCGATCTCGATCAGTTCGAAAAGATCAGGAAGAAATATGTGGTTTATGAAAAATAGAAAGGTGAATGGTCAATCGTCAATTTGGCTTCGCCAGTCAATTTTTAAAATTCACAAGCGTTAGCGAATTCACCATTGACTATTGACCATTCACTTTATTATATCAGTCAAAATTCTGTGGCGGTGTCTTATCATCTTTTCCTTTGTTCATAATAACCAAACCGATGGACAGCCCGATAACGCCGGCTCCGGCAATCATGAGCGCTCTTTCCAGCTTGTCTGCCTGATCATTTCCGAGGTAATTCATCAGGAAAAGGATGACAAATGTAATGACACAAATAATGATATGGTTCTTTCCGAATAACTTCATGAGATTATTTTAATTTATAAGAAATCATAACGCCGCCTCTATATGGAATGATTTCACCGCTCTTATTGTAGTCGGTCGCTTTATCATAACGGTCTCCTCTAACACGGTCATATCCTTTGTAGAAGTCCTGTGAAGTTCCTACCGCTCCATAGATATCGATATTCCAGCGGTCGGAAACTTTAAACTGGTATCCTGCAGTAACTCCCAGGATTAACGAATATCCTCTTTGATAAAAATCTGAAGAATTACGGGTAATCCCTGTTTCTTCTTCAGTATATATATTGTCTTTCCAGTAGTTCCATTTTTGTACATTAAAACGGGATGCTGCAATATTGGCTCCAATATACCAGTGGTTAAATGCTTCATTGAAATAATATCGTCCTTCTAATGAAATGGAATAATACTGCATCTCATGTCCTGCAAAAGATTTCCAAGGCGAAATAAAAACATCACCCTGCACCGTAACCTTCTTGCTTACCTGATGCTCCAGTGCTAAATTTACAATTCCGATAGGGATAAATAAAGCATTTCCCTTCACATATACGCTTTTTTCAGATGGCTGTTCCTGTTCCTGGGCGTTTAAACTTCCTAATAAAAACAGGGTAAGAAATCCTGTAATAAATTTAATTTTTGACATTCGTTATTTCAATTGTTTCAATAATTCATTAGCTAAAGTGGAATCTTTTTGTGATTGGGTGGCTATATTTTTAGACATTTCGGCATAGGTTTTTGCCATTTCCTTATTTCCTGTTAAAAAATAAAGCTTCGCAAGAATGTAAGTGTTTTCGGAGGTTTCGCCTCTCATGACGGATTTTTCTGCCCATTCTGCGGCTTTTTTAAGAGAAGATGGGGTTTTTATATGTTCAGAAAATATCCAGGAAGCTTTTAAAAGCTCGTTGGGTTCAAAGGCTTCAGCATTTTTGTAATAAGCCAGTGCAGCCTTTTCGTATTCCGGGAAATCGGCGTTCTGCTCGTAATAGCTTAATTTGGTCTGGTTGAGTTTTACTTCCGCGTCATGCTTTCCCACAAGAGGCTCAGCATTTTTCATGAAATAGTTTTCATTAATTTTTTTACTCTGCGGATCGATTGATTGTTCCACAATCTTTCCTAATTTAATCTGGTTGTCAAACTCTTTGTAAGTTTCTTCGGGTAAAAATTTAATAATATCTGCTTTTCTTTCGACGAAGGTTTTATAATTTTTATCTTCGGTAGACTTTAAAAAATACAGGAGCAGTCCGACATCATCTTTTGTGAATTCATCGGTTGTTTTCCTGTTTTCAAAATACCTTTCGGAAGCCAGCTTTGCAAAGGCATAATCCGTAGAAGAGTTTAGCTTCATAATGTTGATGAGAAATTCCGGATCTTTCTCTCCTTTGGCAAAGCGCTCTTTCAGGGAACCTTTCTTGTTGTTGGGAGAGTTTACATCCTGGGCCATAGTAAGAAACATGCTGCTTTCCATATAGCCGAAATTCTGTGATACCAGTTCGCTGTCACCATTCAGAAACAGGTAGGTAGGATAGGAGCGGACCCCATATTTTACAGCAATATCCCTGCCTTCGCCTTTTTCCATATCAAATCTCGCGTTCACGAAATTAGCATTGAAATAATCTCCGACCGTTTTTTGGGTAAATACATTTTTTTCCATCATTTTGCAGGGGCCGCACCATGAAGCATAGGCATCGAGAAAGACAATTTTCTTTTCCTTTTTTGCTTTGGCAATAAGGTCTTTGAAAGGCAGGTCCTGAAACTGGATGGCTTCCTGGGCAAATGCTGCTACCGTGGAAAATAAAAATAAACCGGAGATAATCTTCTTCATTTTTCAAATAGAAATTTCAAAAAGCGAATATACTTATTTTCAGGTAAAAGATTGGTGATTATTGTGACATTAACCACCATTTAACAAAATTCCAAAAAACAAAAAAGTCACCTCGTATGAGATGACTTTAAGTGGTTTCTCCAGGAATCGAACCAGGGACACATGGATTTTCAATCCATTGCTCTACCAACTGAGCTAAGAAACCATTTGGTTGTACTTCGTTTTGAAGTGGTGCAAAACTAATAATAATTATTAAATCATGCAAGGATATTTAAAATAACTTTGAAAAGAAAACCACCTTTTTACAGGTGGTTTTTTAAGTGGTTTCTCCAGGAATCGAACCAGGGACACATGGATTTTCAATCCATTGCTCTACCAACTGAGCTAAGAAACCATTCTTTTACTTCGTTGTTTTAAAGTGATGCAAAAGTAGTAAGTTTTCGTATATGAAGCAAGTATTAAGAATACTTTTTTTAACAAATCTTAAAACCTACTGATTTTCAATCGGATTATTTTCCTGTTCCTTTCGGATCTGTTCGCTCATTTCCTCTAATACCGGCTTAATCGTGCTTTCGGGAAGATCACTGATCCGGATATACATCAGCCCGTCGATCGCATCGTTGAAGTTGGGATCTACATTGAAGGCGATTACCTTTGCGTTCTGCTTAATGTATTTCTTAATTAAGACAGGCAGTCTCAGCTCCGGCTCGAGATCGTCAATGATCTTATCAAGCTTATTCAGATCAGACTCCATTTCCTCGAAAAACAGGTGCTTGTCGCGGTCCCGGAGTTTTACTTTATATTCATTTCTCGGCGTGATGTACTGAGCTACGGCAGAATCATAGTAATTCGAACGCATAAACTCGATCATCAGGGATTTTGAGAATTCGGAGAATTTATTCGAAATACTCACACCGCCCATCAGGAATTTATGATCGGGATTTCTGAGGCAGACGTGTACGATCCCCCTCCATAAAAGGAACAGGGGTAGAGGCTTCTGCTGGTATTCCTGGCAGATGTACGCCCGTCCCATTTCAATTACTTTTTTGAAGAAAGGGTGGATATCCTGTTCAAATTCGAACAAAGAACTGGTATAAAAGCCCCGGATCCCCGATTTTTTCATAACTTCTTTGCCCAAAGCCATCCGGTAGGCACCCACAAGCTTTTCCGCAGCATTATCCCAAAGGAAAAGGTGATGGTAATGCTTATCATATTCGTCCAGGTCGAAAGGCAGGTTGCTTCCTTCGCCCACGGCACGGAAGGTAAGCTCCCGCTGGCGTCCGATTTCCCTCATGATCGAAGGAATCTCCTCGTAAGTGGTAAAGTAAACTTCATAATTTCCATTGCTGAAAAACATCTTATCTGTTCCTTTCAGCTTGGAAATGTCTTTTAAAATGTCCTCTTTCGGTGTTTCATCAATGATGTTCTGGACAATATTTTCTTCCTTCAGCAAAGGGAACTTTACCGATAGATTCTTAAGATTGATGCTTTCAGCCAATGATTTCCTCTTTTCATAATAAGATTGCATCATGTATACTTTACGTTTCAGAAACTCGCCCAGCTCCTGAATCGTTTCCATATCATCCATGGCTTTTACCGTAATCGGCTTTCCGATCCTGATCCTGATCGGTTTTTCCCGGTCTTTCATCATCTCCGCAGGAAGCATGATGGTCTGTAAATTAGGATGAAACTTTGCCACCTGATAGAACACCCTGCTGTTTTTTGCATGGAAATACATAGGAACCACCGGCACTTTAGCCATCCGGATCAGCTTCAGCGCCGGTTTTTCCCAGTCTTTATCCAATATCTCTCCGTAAGGATTATTTTTGTTTGAAACTTCGCCTGCCGGGAAGATTCCTACGCAGCCTCCGTTTTGCAGATGCTTTAATGTTTCGCGCATCCCCGAAGAGCTGCTGTGTGCTTCTTTTCTGTTTTCAAAAGGATTGACGGAAATTACGTAAGGTTCCATAGGTTTAATCTTCTCCAGAAGAAAATTTCCCATTACCTTAAAATCCGGTCGCACTTCCGAAAGTACCTTACACATGAGAATCCCGTCGATTGCGCCCAGCGGATGATTCGAAACCAGAATAAAAGGACCTGTCTTAGGAATTTTTGCCAGATCCTCTTCAAAAGCGATATAACTTAATTTACGCTCTCTCACAAATGAGTCGAAAAAGTCTTTACCTTCCTTGTCTTTCAGTTTGTCGTATAGTCTGTTTACTTCGTTTATTTTAGCAATGCTCATAATAGCAGATGCTACAGGATTCTTAAGAAATCCTATTTTACTTAAGCCGGAAGCTTTTATTAAATCGTTTTTCGAAATTAAACTCATGTGTGTTTAGTCGCAATTAGTTTTATTGTGTTACCATTTGAAGTGTATTCTTCGAAATCTGCTCCAATAATACACTTTTTTCCTGGTAAAATTGATCTATGTTCTCGATTTTAGCATTTCTTACCGTGAATAAAGATACATTTTTTACGATTTCCGTTTTAAATGATTTTTGCAGTTCTTCGTTAAGCTCATCGATATGATTGAATTTATCTTCCAGGCATAAAGCCAGTGAAATAGCAGAATTCTGCATCAGGGAAACCTTGATTTTATTTTTAGATAAATATCCGAAAACCAGGCTCATATGGTCTTCCGCAATGAATGAAAAATCGCGAGTCGATATTTTTAACAGCGTCTGGTTTTCCTTTAGGATATAAGATTCTTCGCTTTGATTTTTTTCTGAAGCGCCTACTTTTGTTCCTTCTTTCGTAGGATCTACAAAAGATTTTACGTAGAAAGGAATGTTTTTTTGCTGAAGCGGCTGCAATGTTTTCGGGTGGATTACACTCGCGCCATAGTAGGCCATCTCAATCGCTTCTTCGTAAGAAATATTGGATAGCAGGGTCACATCCTTGAATTTTCTCGGATCTCCCGTCATTACCCCCGGTACATCTTTCCAGATGGTCATTGCTTCGGCATTCAGGCAGTAAGCAAAAATAGCGGCTGAATAATCGGAACCTTCTCTTCCCAAAGTAACGGTGAAATTATTGTCATCCGAACCAATAAAACCTTGGGTAACGTAGCAGATCTCTTTATTTAAGTTTGAAATAAATTCTTCGGTTTTCGCCCAGTCGACAACTCCTTCGCGGTAGGAATTATCGGTTTTTACATAATCCCGGGCATCCAGCCACTGGTTGGTAAACTGAATTTCGTTTAAATATTCACTCACAATTTTCGTGGAAATCATTTCCCCGCAGCTTACGACCTGGTCATAGACGAAGTTATAGTTAGGAGACTTGTTTCTACGTAAAAAAGAATCAATATCATCAAAAAATAAATTGATTTCCGCAAAAACAGCATGATTTTCGGGAAATAGGCCTTCCGCGATTTCCATGTGTTTTCGTTTTATCTTTTCAATTTCTGTTTGATAGTTCTCTTTTCTGAAATAAAGCTCCACCACTTTTTCCAATTCATTCGTCGTTTTGCCCATCGCTGAGATTACCAGCAGACATTTGGCAAATCCCTGGCTTTTTAAAACCATAGACACGTTCTTTACGCTTTCAGCATCTTTTACCGATGCTCCACCAAACTTGAAAATTTTCATTAATTTGTTAATAATAAAATTGTTAGATAAAAATTATGGGAATATTTTACGGGGCTCAAAATTATAAATTTACAACGAGATATGAAATAGCCCATGAATTTCACCGGCTTAAGATTTTATTAAAATTAGTAATAAGCAGAAATTAGCATTGTTGCAATACCGAAAAGGGAGCATGTTTTTATGATAAGTCCTGCTTTTCAGATGGAGATTGAGTGTTTATTGTATTTAGGTACAGTAGGTTATAGGCTTTTATTAATAATTATTTTAATTTGTGATAAATTTTACGAAATTTGAGCAAATCGTAAAAAGAAAAATATGTCACAGCAACCATTACAGACTTTAGGAGAGTTCCTTATCGAGAAGCAGGATGATTTCCAGTACTCCACCGGAGAATTTTCCCGCCTGCTGAGTGCGATAAGGCTGGCTTCTAAAGTGGTAAACAGAGAAGTAAATAAAGCAGGGATCGTAGACATCGCAGGTGCGGCCGGTAACCAAAATATTCAGGGAGAAGAGCAGCAGAAACTGGATGTGATTGCCAATGAAATTTTTATTACGGCTCTGTCTCAGCGTGAGGTTGTCTGCGGAATCGCTTCCGAGGAGAACGATGATTTTATCGATATTAAATGCGGTGAAAACGGTCATTTAAGCAAATATGTTGTGTTGATCGATCCTCTGGATGGTTCTTCAAATATTGATGTGAATGTTTCTGTAGGAACCATTTTCTCCATTTTCAGAAGGGTTACCGAGCCGGGAACGCCGGTACAGCTGGAAGACTTCTTACAGAAAGGGATCAACCAGATTGCAGCAGGATACATCATTTACGGATCATCTACCATGATCGTTTATACGACAGGAAATGGGGTGAATGGATTTACACTGGATCCATCTTTGGGAACCTATTATCTTTCCCATCCGAATATGACCTTTCCAAGAACCGGGAAAATTTATTCGATCAATGAAGGAAACTACATCAAATTTCCTCAGGGTGTAAAAAATTATCTTAAATATTGCCAGATGGAAGAAGGGGACCGGCCGTACACATCAAGATATATCGGTTCGCTGGTTGCCGATTTCCACAGGAATATGCTGAAAGGCGGGATTTATATCTATCCGTCTTATTCACAGGCACCTAACGGTAAGTTGAGATTACTTTACGAATGTAATCCGATGGCTTTCTTAGCCGAGCAGGCGGGTGGAAAAGCAACCGATGGTTTCCGAAGAATCCTGGAGATCGAGCCGACTGAGCTGCACCAAAGAATTCCGTTTTTTTGCGGAAGCATTGACATGGTAGAAAGAGCGGAAGAATTTATGCGAATCGACAGTGTAAAATAATGAAAGCAGAATATTTCAGATATTTATTGGAATTCAAACGCCCGAGCGGAACATCTCGTGGCGTTTTGCATGAAAAGGAAACCTTTATCCTTGAAATTTCCGAAAACGAAAAGAAAGGAGTCGGAGAATGTGCCGTTTTCAGAGGGCTTAGCTTTGACGACCGCCCGGATTATGAAGAAAAGCTTCAGTGGCTGTGCGAAAACATCCAGCAGGATTATGAAGTTCTAAAAGCTTATTTAAAAGATTTTCCTTCCATCTGGTTCGGATATGAACAGGCATTGCTGAATCTGAAGCATGGGGGGAATATTTACTTTCCAAGTGAGTTTACTCAAGGAGTTTCGCCGATCATCATCAACGGGCTGATCTGGATGGGAAGTGTCGATTACATGGAAGAACAAATACGTGATAAACTGGATCAGGGATTTCATTGTATCAAATTAAAGATCGGGGTCGACTGGAAATCGGAATATGAAGTTCTTAAGAAACTGAGACAGAAGTTTTCAAAGGAAATCCTGGAATTGCGCGTGGATGCCAATGGCGGTTTCAGCAAAGATGAAGCGGAAACCGTTCTTCAACAGCTGGCAGATTTACAAATTCATTCTATTGAGCAGCCGATTAAGGCAGGAAATATAGCTGATATGGCTGAACTATGTTCGGAGACGCCAACCCCAATTGCTTTGGATGAGGAATTGATCGGAATTACAGACTTTAATGAAAAGAAAAAGCTACTGGAAATAATAAAGCCTCAGTACATTATTCTGAAACCAGCTCTTATCGGAGGTTTTGCAGGTTCGGATGAATGGATTTCTTTAGCGGAAAGCCAGAAGATCGGATGGTGGATTACCTCAGCGTTGGAAAGTAATATCGGACTGAATGCCATTGCTCAATATACTTTCACAAAAAAAAGCCCGATGCCGCAAGGATTGGGGACCGGAGCTTTATTTGTAAATAATTTCGAATCACATCTTGATTTGCAAGGCGAAATGTTATGGTTCAAAATATAAATAAGAAAATTAATTAGCAAGCTGGCGGAGGTGAATCCGGACAAGTGGTTTTGCCACAATAATCGGGATCCCATGATCTGCAGCACATAGCCGCCGGATTCCAATTGTTACAGCCAAGAGGAGGCCTTCCTCCCTGAATTGTTCTCAATTTTTCTCTTTTGATTTTTTCTAGATTTTTCATGATAACATTTTAATTTGATTGGTAATGTAAATATGAAAATCTTTTGGGAGATCTGCAACAATTCCAGCGTATTTAACAGATATTAAAACAGTATATTCTGTAACTGAAATCTATTATTCCCTTATTAACTATAATAATAAGTGCAAATCGTGTCTGTTCTGTGAAATTTAATACTTTTTATTAAATCACGTCTTTTATGAAAATTGCTTTCTTAAGGTATTCTACCCATGAAGAAAACTTGCTTTTAACTTTTTCCATGATATAAATTTTTGTATTCCTTTACTATTAATTGTTGAGAATGGCTACAATCTCTATGCCAGACTGTGCTACCACAATTATTCAATAAAGTGTGATATTTAGGTGTTTGAAGCAATGAGCTGGTTAATAAGTTATTGTAAAGGTATTTTCGTTGTTTTTTATTCTGTTGGTGATAAGATTACGATCGATACCATATAGATTTTGAAAAATGTCGTTTTGAACCATCGAGCTGGAAAGATAACCCCAATGATTACCGATTTCAAATTTAAAAGTATCCAAAATATCATCTTCAACGAAAGTACAGTCGATCACCGAAACAATATCTTTGAAACGGTCAATATTGCTGGGTCCATTTTTTCCCAGCCTTGGGGTCAGGATATTTTTGGTAAACTGGGAAATACCCAAAATCACGTCTTGTTTGTTTAAATAAATGGAAACCCGATTGGAAAGCAGGGGAAGCTTGTTGAAGGAATCTTCCGAATCTTCAAAGACTTTATAGCTTACGTCCGAATTCAGCAATAAAACCTGGTCGATCACACGCAGGATGTTTTCACTTTTTAAACTGTACAGCATACTCTGAAGAACACGGTTTCCCATAGAGTGCGCCATGATATGAATCCGCTGGTTGCAGGGAGCCAGGTCACGGTTTGAAAAAACATCTTTTAAGAATTGGGTATAAAAGTAAAAAAGCCGCATCAGCGAAGTCCCGGAATTGATGCTCGAAGCCTTATCGTCGAAATAGGTCAGCGGAACAATACTGCTCGAAGCAGGCCAGCTGATAAACAGAATATGCTCTACGGGGGATGCCGGATTGTCTATAAAGATTTTTTTAAGATCAATAATAGCTTTTAATTCATCATTGAAATCATAGGCGTATCCGTGGATAAAAATCATTACATCGCTTCTGTCTTTTGCTGAAGACATATTTTTATAAAGCTCATAAAACATTCTCTGGGTACCGCCCAGATTAGTTGCGGTCAAAGAGGAATTCTTGATCCCTTTTTCATTCAGCAGCACTTCCAGCACTTCCTGGTAGCCCTGCTTTTCGGGTTCTGAAAAAAGCGTATAATTTAGAATATTCCGGTTGGTGTAATCTTTTTTCTTTCGGGCCGCTTTGGTCGGTTCTTTATAATTATCAAAGTTACATTTCGCAATTCTGAAATTAGGAATTGAATATTCATCATTGGAAAAAGAATCGGCTTTTTCACCTTTGTGACGGACGATTTTTCTATTGCTCAGGATGTAGACGGCCATGTTGATATCGAATTTGAGTAACGGTTTTAGTAAGCCTAAATTAAGTAAAAATATTGTACCCGAAACACTTGTTGTCTTAAATAATCACTTGGGTAAACCCTTAAATTTTCCTAAATTTGCAAATTGCCGTTATATGCGGCATTTTAAAGCGAATTTTAATGGAAGAAGAAAAAAAATCACTCAATTTTATTGAGCAAATTATCGAAGATGATTTGGCAAACGGCCTGAAAAGAGATCAGATCCGTTTCCGTTTTCCGCCTGAACCAAACGGTTATCTGCATGTAGGTCATACCAAAGCGATCTGCATCAACTTCGGTTTGGGTGAAAAATACAATGCTCCCGTGAACCTTCGTTTCGACGATACGAATCCTGAAAAAGAAGAGCAGGAATTCGTGGATTCTATTATGAAAGACGTTGAATGGTTAGGCTTCAAATGGGATAAAGTATTGTACGCCTCCGATTACTTCCAGCAGCTTTACGATTGGGCGGTACAGCTTATTAAAGAAGGAAAAGCGTATGTAGACGAGCAGCCTTCCGAAGTGATTACCGAACAGAGAAAAAATCCTACCGAGCCGGGTGTGGAATCGCCATACAGAAACCGTCCTGTTGAAGAATCCCTGGACTTATTCGAAAGAATGAAAAATGGGGAGTTTGAGGAAGGAGCAATGTCGCTTCGTGCCAAAATCGATATGACGTCGCCGAACATGAACATGCGTGATCCGGTGATGTACAGAATTCTGAAAAGACCACACCACAGAACAGGAACCACCTGGAAAATTTACCCGATGTACGACTGGGCGCACGGGGAATCCGATTATATCGAACAGATTTCGCACTCCCTTTGTTCTCTTGAGTTTGAAAACCACAGGCCTTTGTACAACTGGTACCTGGATCAGGTATATGAAGAAGGAAAGGTGAAGAACAAGCAGAGGGAATTTGCCAGGATGAACGTTTCTTACATGATCACTTCCAAAAGAAAGCTTCAGAGGCTGATCGCGGAAAAGGTAGTGAACGGCTGGGACGATCCGAGAATGCCTACCATTTCCGGAATGAGGAGAAAAGGGTTTACACCGGTTTCCATCAGGAATTTTATTGATAAAGTAGGAGTTGCCAAAAGAGAAAACCTTATCGAGCTTCAGCTGCTTGAATTCTGTGTCCGTGAAGACCTGAATAAAGTGGCAAAAAGAGTGATGACGGTGGTAGATCCTGTGAAATTGGTCATTGAAAACTATCCGGAAGGCCAGGAAGAATGGCTGGAAACAGAAAACAATCCTGAGCAGGAAAATGCAGGAACAAGAGAAATTCCTTTTTCCAGAGAGCTGTATATTGAACGTGAAGACTTCAAGGAAGAAGCCAATAATAAATTTTTCAGATTGAAATTAGGCGGTGAAGTGCGTTTGAAATCTGCTTATATCATCAAAGGAGAAAGAGTAGAGAAGGATGAAAACGGAAACATTACGACCATTTACGCAACTTATGACGAAAAATCCAAATCGGGAAGCGGTACGGAGGAAAGTTTGAGAAAAGTAAAAGGGACCATTCACTGGGTGTCTGCAAAACATGCCATTCCTGTGGAGATCAGAAACTACGATAAATTATTTACGGTAGAACAGCCTGATGCG
Source organism: Chryseobacterium sp. SORGH_AS_0447 (assembly GCF_030818695.1). NCBI lineage: Bacteria > Pseudomonadati > Bacteroidota > Flavobacteriia > Flavobacteriales > Weeksellaceae > Chryseobacterium > Chryseobacterium sp. SORGH_AS_0447. The sequence goes on from NZ_JAUTAR010000001.1 coordinate 1,655,301, forward strand.
GAGAAAGACGTGGACTTCCTGGATTTCATCAATCCGGATTCCGTAAAAACCGTTCAGGGATTTGCCGAGCCAAGCTTAAAAGAAGTAGCTGTTGGGGAACCGCTACAGTTCCAGAGAATTGGCTATTTTACGAAAGATCAGGACTCTACGGATGCAAATTTTGTATTCAACAGAACCGTAACCTTAAAAGACTCTTATAAGCCGGAGTAGAAATTTATTTATACATATAAATGAAACAGGGCTTAATTTTTTAAGTCCTGTTTTTGTTTTTAAACACTGATGACACGAATAGGCTCACAAATATTATTAAGGTTCATTCGTGAAAAACATTAGTGGTATTTGTAGTTAGAGTATAGGAATGCTGATTAAACACTAATGTCACGAATAAGCTCACAAATATCACAAATAATAGTTGTGTCGTTCGTGAAAAAAAATGAGTGCTGTTTGTGGTTAAAAATGAAGCAGGCAATGGCTTAATTTCAAATAATAAAATATAAAAAATCAAAATTGTGAAACTATTAAAAATATATATCAATTCATTCAGAGGGCTTTCGTCGGAAAGCTGGATGCTCGCCCTGGTGATGCTGATCAACCGTTCGGGTTCGATGGTGTTGCCTTTCCTCGGCGTTTATATGACCGATCATCTTAAATTCGACATTAAAAGTGCCGGAATTGTACTCAGTTTCTTTGGGATTGGCTCTGTGGTGGGTTCCTGGCTGGGTGGAATGATTACGGATAAAATCGGAGAATTCCGGGTACAGAGTATGAGTCTGTTCCTGAGTGTTCCCATGTTTTGCCTGATCCCGCTTTTTCATACCGAAACCGGGCTGGCGGCGATTATTTTTATCCAGAGCTCCATCAGCGAAGCGTTCAGGCCGGCCAATTCCGTAGCAGTATCCAAGTATGCCAAACCCGGAAACATTACCCGGGCATTTTCCCTGAACCGGATGGCGGTAAACCTCGGATTTTCCGTAGGCCCCGCGCTGGGCGGAATACTGGCTGCGATTTCGTATGACTTCCTATTTTACTCAAATGCCATCGGTGCTTTACTGGCGGGATTAACCTATGTTTTCTTTTTCAGAAACCGAAGTTATAGGAACAAGGAAAAATCCGATCCGGTAATGGCCAATACAACGGTATCGCCTTACAAAGATTCAAGGTTTATTCTTTTTGCGGCGGCCTGTTTTCTGTTTTCCGTGTGCTTTTTCCAGATATTGAATACGCTTACCATATTCTACAAGCAGGAAGCCCGTCTTTCTGCTGAGAAAATAGGTTATATCCTGGGCTTCAGCGGAGTCATCGTCGTAGTCATGGAAATGATTATGGTACAGATCGCGGAAAAATATTTAAAGCTGAAAACCACCATGCTGTTGGGTACACTGTTCTGTGCTGTTTCTTTTGGGATGCTGGCTGCCGGAACTTCGTTATGGATCCTTGTGGTGTCTATTACCATTCTGAGTGTGGGGGAGATCTGGGCCCTGCCGTTTATGGCGACTATTACTTCGCTCCGTTCGGGAACACATAACAAAGGCGCTTATATGGGATTGCTGGGAATTGCCTTTTCGCTTTCGTTTATCATAACGCCGTCGCTGGGGACGTTTATCGCAGAACGTTTCGGGTTCACCTTTTTATGGTCTGCAACAGGAATTATTCTCGGAATGACAGCAGTCGCTTTCTATTATATTGTTCCGTGGATGATCGGTAATAAAAAAGAATCGCATTAATAAATTTAAAATAATGTTAGATGAAAGAGCCGGTAGATAATCGGGTTCTTTCTTTTTAGGTAAAGTGATCTGTCGGTGTTATGGTAATTGATGTATTATTTAGTACATCAGTTATTGTAAATTCAATTTAGTTAAGGTTGGTCTGGATAAACTTATCAGTAGCGTCGGCTTCAGCCCGATGTAATTATAGCAGTTTAAAATCCGGCTTTAGCCAAAACTTATAATAATTTTCGCTAAAGCCGGATTATCATACATCATATATCAAATGGGCTTTAGCCCATTTCTATTGAAACTTTTTGTCTGCTTTATTAATCTTGCAATGAATGCGAATTGGAGATCATTGTACTTTAAATCAGCCTGAAAACTCTGGAATACATACGCACTCTCTTGAAGTTAAATTAAAAAATTTAGTTTAAATATACCCTGATTGCAAAGGAAAGTACAGTTTTTGCATATCGTTAGGCGATGACAAAACTCTATTTTTTCCTTCCCATTTTTTCGGCTTCATTGCTGTTCGCCCAACAAAGAGATTCGGCAGAGCTGATCTCGGAAGTCCGTATCGATGCTTATAAAAAACCGACGGCTTTTATCTCTTCCACCAAATCGGTTTCCGTGGTTTCTCAAAATCTGCTGATCCAGAACCCGCCGGAAAGGATGCTCGAATCCATCAACCAGATTGCAGGAGCAAGAATGGAAGAGCGCTCACCGGGAAGTTACCGGATTTCCCTGCGTGGTAGTACGCTGAGATCACCTTTCGGGGTGAGAAATGTCAAAGTATATCTGGATGATTTTATTTTATCGGATGCCTCGGGAAACACATATTTTAATGTACTTTCTCCTGAACTGATCGACAGGATAGAAATCTATAAAGGTCCGGAAGGTGGAGATTACGGAGCGGCTACGGGAGGTACTGTTCTTCTGAAAACAAAAAGCGCGGATCAGATTTCAGCCAGCCTTTCAGCCGGAAGCTACGGAACCTTCAACCAGAGTTTTGATCTATCCAGGCAGATTGGAAAACACTTTGTTGAGGTTTTTCAGAACTATTACCAAACCGATTCCTATCGGGAACAGGCTAAAGTTCAGCGAAAACAGGTATTTCTTAAAGATCATTTTAAATATTCCGAAAAAGGATTGCTGAAAGCGATGCTGATGTACTCCGACCTTGATTATCAAACCCCTGGCGGACTGACCCTGGAGCAGATGAACGCTGACCGAAGACAGGCCAGGCCGGCAACAAAAACGTTGCCCGGAGCAAAAGAACAGGATGCCGGAATCCGAAATAAAATGATTTTGGCCGGACTTTCCCATGAATTCAGCTTTAGTCCGGAATTTTCCCATTTCATATTGATCCAAGGTTCTTATGTTGATTTTGAAAATCCGTTCATTACCAATTTTGAAAACCGTTTTGAAAAGAATTTTTCACTGAGAACCCATTTTAATTACGAAAAAAACTGGAACGCTGTTTCATTGGCGTACCGTCTCGGATTTGAGGGAGGTATCAATGATATTCTGGTTAAAAATTATGATAACAACAGGGGAATGGAAGGAAACCCACAGAATTTCGATCAGCTGAAAAACATCTCAGGATTTTATTTTTTATCCCAAAAGCTGAATGTCGGCGAAAAACTTTTTACCGATATTTCGATCAGCCTGAATTCAAATGTATACGAATGGGAACGGATGTATCCGCGGTCAGAAAACGGGAAAGTAAGGTTTGGGAATCAATGGCTGCCCAATTTCGGGCTTACCTACATGCTGGGAAAAGGGTTTTCTCTACGGGGAAAAATCGGAAAAGGCAATTCGGCACCTACGAATGAGGAAATCCGCTCTTCAACGCAGCAGTTTAATCAGGATTTAAGACCTGAATTCGGCTGGAATAAGGAAGCCGGTATCAGGAAACAATTCGGAAACTCTATTTTTGTTGAAGGAAGTTATTTCGATTTCAGAATGAAAGATGCTATTGTAAGAAGGCAGAACGAAGCCGGACAGGAATATTTCGTCAATTCCGGGGAAACGGTTCAGAAGGGAGTGGAAGTTTTATTGGAATCTAAAAACTTTGATTTAAAAAATAATTTTCTGAGCCGGTTTAAATTTCGGTTTTCAGGCAGCTTTTATGATTTTAAATTTAAAAATTACAGACAGAACGAAACTGACTTTTCGGGAAATGAGCTCACCGGAGTTCCCAAAACAACGATCAACAGTTTGTTGAATTTTACTTTTTTCAGAAAGCTTTCTATAGATTATTCCCATTTTTATACTTCAAAAATCCCTTTGAACGACGCCAATTCGGTATGGTCAGACGCCTACCTGATCGGGAATATCCGGTTTGGGTTTCCAGTAGATTTAGATAAAACAAGACTAAATTTATTTTTTCAGATCCAGAATGTATACAATGAAGACTATGTATTGGGCTTTGATATCAACGCGTTCGGAAACCGGTATTACAACCCTGCGGCCAAAAGAAATTTTGTATTTGGAGTGAAGATTGATTTTTAATGACACAATAAACAAAGCAAAATAAGATTTTTTTATCCGGTCACTTGTTATTAATTATATTTCTTTGCGGAAAATTTATTATTAAGAATATGCTTCACAATCATCTCCGCATGAACCCTGGAGTTTTCTATAAACCACAGATGTGTATCTTTTCCGCCACAGACCACACCGGCAAGATATAATCCCGGTACATTGGTTTCCATCGTTTCAGGGTGGTAAAGAGGATTCAGGCATTCGCCCTGCAATTCGATACCAGAATCTTTTAGGAAATCGAAGTTGGGAAGATAACCGGTCATGGCCAGTACAAAGTCATTTTCAATCTCATTGAGTTCGCCGTTCTGATCTTTAAATACAACTGAATTTTCTTTGATTTCCAGTAATTCCGCTCTGAAATGTGCGGTAATGCTTCCTTCTTCAATCCGGTTTTCAATATCTGGCTTTACCCAATATTTTACGCTGGGCGAAATGGCATCATGGCGGATGATCATCGTTACTTCAGCACCTTTCCGGTAGGTTTCCAGAGCGGCGTCCACTGCCGAATTGCTGGAACCTACAACCACAATTTTCTGTTGGGCGTAAGGATAGGGTTCGGTATAGTAATGCTTTACTTTGGCTAAATTTTCACCCGGAATATTCATAAGATTGGGGATGTCATAAAATCCGGTAGAGATAATGACGTGCCGGGCGGCATACTTTCCTTTTGTCGTCTCAATGGTGAAAACTTCATTTTCTTTGAAAACTTTTTCCACTTTCTCATACAGGTTAATATTGATATTCCGCTGCCGGGCAATACCCTGGTAATATTCCAGCGCTTCCTGCCGTCCCGGCTTCGGGGCTGTAGAAATAAACGGAATGCCATCAATTTCCAGCTTCTCTGCCGTTGAAAAGAATCTCATGTACAACGGATAATTGTATAACGAATTTACGATGGTTCCTTTTTCAATAATCAGGTAGCTGAGGTTATTTTTTTTGGCTTCCAGTGCACAGTTTAATCCGATAGGGCCGCCTCCGATGATGAGAATATCTAAAATTTCCATAAAACGAAATTACAAAAAACGGATAAGCAATACATTATAAACTCAGCAAAAACCATACAACAGGCCATTGTTTTCTAATTAAAGATAAAAGGAAGCGTAGAGATTTAGAAAATGTGGCATCTATTTTGGTGCATCAAAAGGTTAAATATCATGAAAATATGAAAAAAGCAGTTATTCTCTTATCCTTTCTGGCTGTAGTTGCCTGTAAGAAAAATCCGGAAAAATTCGTTAACGATAAAGCCGACTCCACTAAGCCTGCGCAGACCGGAAACAGACAGCAGACATCAGTAAGTGTAGATAAGGAAACTGCTCTGAAAGCAGCTAATGAAGGGGTGCTCCAAGCATTAAAGGATAAAAATTACAAAAGGTTTGCCGACTTTATCCATCCTGAAAAAGGTGTGCGGTTTTCGATGTATGCCTTTGTAAGTCCGGAAGGCGATAAGCTTTTTTCGAAGTCGGATTTCATCAAATATCAGCCGACAAAAACTATTTTTACCTGGGGTGCGCTGGACGGCTCGGGGGATCTTTACAAATCGACGATTACCGATTATCTGATTAAATGGGTTTACTCAAAAGATTTTGCAACCGGACAGGTATCTATCAATGAATTTCAGGGAAAAGGAAATTCAATGAACAATTTAAAAGAAATTTATCCAAAAGCCGATTTTACGGAAAACTTTGTCAAAGGTTCAGAGTCCAACCCGGAAATGGATTGGAAATGCCTTCGTCTTGTGTTTGAACAGTATCAGGGAAAATATTACCTAATAGGAGTTGTCAATGATCAGTGGACAATCTAAAAGTCCCCACAGATTCAATAGTTTTTTACGGATAAGGATGTGATGTGGCTTCGAGTAGTCTCAGCCACCATGACATTGTTATTTGAACCATGACTATAAAACACATACCTGAAAAACTCCAACACCTTGTTTGTCATTCCCGCAGGGAATCTCAACATCGTATTAGAGATCCCTAAATGTTTTCAAAGGTGGCTTCAACATTCCCAGTCACCAAATTTTCATATGCCTGATGGGTTAATCTTTTACGGTTTAAAAAAGCGATTTAAAATTTCAGCCAGCTTTTTCGTCAGGTTCCTTCTGGAGAACTGCTCAATGTTTTGGGCATTTGCAGTCAGGCTGCCGTTTTTCCAAAGCTCAAACTTTTCGAGGATAAATGCTTTGATTTTTTCAGTATCGTCATAGCTGAAATGTTTACCTGCCTGGGTTTCCTTAAGGATTTTTGCCACATCAGCCTTATCGGGCCCAAAAGAAATGATTTGCTTTCCCGTAGCAAGGTATTCGAAAATTTTCCCCGGAATGATGCCCTTTGAAGAAGCGTTGGGAAAATTGGTAATTAGTAACAGATCCGAGGTCTGCATTTCGTCGATGGCCTTGTCATGGGAAAGGTAGCCGAGATTAAGAATGTTATTCTTTACAGCAGAATTTTCTATTGAATTCAGAATTTTATCATCAATCCTTCCGGCAAATTTTAAAGTAAAATTCCCTGCAAATTCAGGATTTGTTTTCACCAGATCCTCTAAAGCTTTCCAGAGGTTTTCAGGATTTCTCAATTGTTCAAGAACGCCGATATAGCTCAGGGTGAATTTTTGTGGTTGGCTACCGTTTAATGCCGGTTTCTGACTATGGGAATTCGCATCGGCTTCATCAAACCCATTGGTAATGCAAATGGCATTGGCTCCATTCTTCCTGAAATTTTCTGCGTCGGTATAGCTCGTGGCCAATGTAAAATCGGCATTTCTGAAGACTTCGCTTTCCAGTTGACGGTGCTTTTTATCAGAGCTTTTCGTAAGCTTCAGGTGTTTGTAATAAGAAATTTCCGTCCACGGATCACGGAAGTCGGCAATCCATTTCAGCTCAGGCCGCTTTTTTTTCAGTGCCAGGCCGATAAGGTGCAGCGAATGCGGCGGCCCGGAAGTAACTACGACATCAATCTTGTTTTTTTTTAAATACTGTTCCAGAAATTTTACGGAAGGCTTCACCCAGAATACCCTCGCATCCGGAATGAAAAAATTCCCTCGTACCCAGATCGAAAGCCTGGATTTCCAGCTCTGGTTCTTTCCTACATCAAACTGTCCGGCTTTAAACTTCTTATTGCTTTTATTCAGTTTTTCGGCAAGCTGATAAGGTTCCCAGATTTTTGTTTTTACCATCTCGATATCTTCCGGGATATCTTTCAGCAGACTTTCGTCCAATAGAGGATAGCTTGGATTCTCCGGGGTGTAGATCACCGGTTTCCAGCCGTTTTCAGGCAGGTACTTGGCAAATTTCAGCCACCGCTGAACACCAGGGCCTCCCGCAGGAGGCCAGTAATAGGTGATAATGAGTATTTTTTTTTGAGAATCCATTGATTTTTATTTTAACCGCAAAAGAGACAAAAGATGAATATGGCTTTTCAGTGATTCAAAAGTTGACAAAATGTAAACGGATATTTTAATTAAGTTGGTCAAAGTACTTATTAATGAAGGTTTCCTGACCAAAATGATAGATGTTTTTTACATTAAAATTTACCAGAATTCCTTTAGGAACTTTCAACAAATTTATATAATTAATAACCTGTGATCTATGAATCTCCAGAATAGAAGAAACTGCTTTTATTTCTAAGACAATTAAATCTTCTACTAAAAAATCGCATTTAAAATCACACTGTAAATGTTCATCTTTGTAAATTACGGGAATCTGAAACTCGGATTTATATTTTATATCTCTTAATTTAAACTCTTTTTCTAAAGCTTTATGATAAACAATTTCTGCCAATCCTGCACCCAAAATCTTATGAACTTCAATACAAGCCCCATTAATCCGATAAGTCAGATCTGTTATATATTTTTGAGTAATCATTAAAACAATGCTTTTTCAAACTTTTGAATTTCTACAATTCAGCAACTTTTCTTTTGTCTCTTTTGCGGTAAAAAAGATAAATCCCCAGTCCGCTTAAAATAACAAACAATCCGAAGCAGATCAGCGATATCCATTTTCCTTTTTCGATGACTTCCGGCTCAAAGACCATTCTTACGCGGTGGTTTCCGGCAGGTACATGCACGGCACGCAGCAGGTAATCAGCTTTGATGTAAGGCACTTCTTTTTCATCAATGAATATCTTCCAGCCATGAGGATAATAAATTTCAGAGAATACAGCCAGTTGCGGTGTTTTCGATTGTGATTTAAATTCTAATTCGTTCGGCTGGTATCGCGTTAAGTTAATAAATGCAGTAGAATCGGCCTGAACGGATTTCCCTTCAAAATATTTACGGTCGGAAGAAGCGATAACGGCAGTTCTTTTACTGTTGATCGTACCGATCGCCTTGATTTCCTGGTTCGGAGAATCCACAAATTTCAGATCGCTGACAAACCATGCGTTTCCATTCGCTTTGGGATTTGGAATGGCCTGTGGCTGCTCCGGTCCGCCTAATACGAGGTATTTGGCATTCAATAGGTTTAAGATATTCGGAACTTTTACCGAGTCCATCACCTGGAAATATTCGTTGATGACATCGTCATATCTTCTCAGTTTTACCGCGTGGTAACCCCCGATGGAAGATTTGAAATAAGAAGTATTCGTCTCGCTGAATGTTCCTAAAATATTATTGAAAATACGGTAATGCGTTTTGTCTTTGTCGGCAATGGTTTCTAAAGTTTTATTAACGTTGACATTCGCTAAGATCGATTCCAGGTTCGGGTTTCCCTGGGCCTTTTCAGCCAGCAGATCCGAACTTTCCGTTTGGAAAGGGTTTTCAGCAAAGATTTTGTCTACATAATTTTCATCATTCAGATAACGCTTGTTTACCGTCCATAAGTCGAATAAGCTCACTGCGCCGATAATGACCAAGGCAATATTCTGATTGAGTTTTTGCTTCAATACCATAAACAAAGCCGCAACCGTAATCGCTACATAGAAAAATGCTTTAATGGCATCCACCCTGAACATTTTAAATCTTTCTTCAATTAAGTAATCCAAAAGGAAAGGAGGAAGATAGGTCTTTTCATTTTCCGTCTGGAAACCTAAAAGGGATTTTCCGAAGAGCAGCAGGATCAGGACAAAACCTAATGTTCCGCCGCCCACGTACAAAAGAATTTTCTGTTTGTATTCTTTGGTTAATTCGTTATCCGTAAAGAATCGGTACAATCCGATAATAGCGATTAAAGGGAACAACAGTTCCACCACTACCAGGATCGAAGAAGGTGCCCTAAACTTATTATAAAAAGGAATAAAATCGATAAAGAAATCGGAAAGCGCCATGAAATTGCTTCCCCAGGCTAAAAAAATGGTAAGAACCGAAGCACCTAAAATCCAGTAACGGTACTTTTTCCAGGCAAAGAACAAACCTAACAGAGCCAGGAAACATACGATTGCTCCCTGATACGCAGGACCGGAAGTTCCCGGCTGGTCTCCCCAATAAGTAAGGTTTCCAAATCCTTTCGATATCCTGTCCATTTCAGTTTGGGAACCCACATTTTCCTGAACCATTTCCTGGATCTTCGCCATCATTTCCTTGCCTTCCGGTTCCTGGCTTCCGCCGCCCATCAGTCTCGGAATAAAAAGATTCAGGGTTTCAAGCTTCCCGTAGCTCCACATCAGCATGCTTTCTTTATCCATTCCCGAATCTCCTCCGGTATGGCTTTCATTGGTAAGGATCTGCTTTCCGCGGACAGTTTCTTTTATATATTCTGAATTGGCCATGATTCTCTGGGAATTCATTCCAACTCCTATTAAACAGGAAGCGGCAATGATTCCGGAAGAGATCAGGAAATGTTTTACCGATGTTTTTTTCTGAATAGTCCTGATTAATTCGGACAGGAATAAAAATCCTAATGCCAGGAAAAGGTAATAGGTCATCTGCGGATGGTTCGCCGCAATCTGAAGCCCCATGAAAAGGGTGGTGACAATGAATCCCCAGATGTATTGCTTCCGGATATAAACGAGCAGCATCCCGGCTAAAAGCGGGGCGAAATACTCGATGGTATTAATCTTACCGTTGTGTCCCGCCGCAATGGCAATATAAAAATAAGTTGAGAGGCTGAAAAAAGTAGCTCCCAACAGCGCATATTTCCAGTTTCTTACCACGACCATTCCCAACAGGAAAAAGCCAGCCGCAAGAAGAAAAAGGTAATTGACAGGCCGCGGGAAAAAGTTCAGCTTGGAGTCGATATTCTTAATGATATCTCCTTCAAACCGGCTTCCCATCTGATAGGTCGGCATCCCGCCGAACATGGAGTCGCTCCAGTACGTTTCTTTTCCGGTGGCATCCCGGTAATCGAGGAGTTCCTTCGCTCCACCGCGATATTGCACGATATCATGCTGGAAAAGCTGTTTCCCCGTAATCACGGGAGTGGAGTATAAAAATGCTAAAACGATAAATACAACTAATGAAATTGCAATATAAATCAGGTTTTTATTTTTCGCCATGTGGATGGTTATTATCTTTATTTTTTGGAATGATTACCTTTTGTCCTTGCTTTCTTTTACCTCTTCGTAGTCTACGGTTTCCGCATCCCAATTGAGGCCTTGGTTATTCTTATCAGAGTTTTGTAGATCCGGCTTGCTATTATTGTTCTGCTGGTTATTGAATCGGTAACTGTAAAACGTCTTGAAGAAAATCCTTTTCAGAATATTCCAGACAAAGAAAATAATAATGGCGCTGAGTACGAGCTCAAGAATATATTTCATAATTTTTATTTAAAATAATTTATATGATAATGAGAGGTTTAAGCCATCCATTGTCATATCATGATAAGCACCATAATAAGAAGAACTAAAATTAGGAATTGTTCCCAATTTTAATTCAGCACCAAACTTATCATAATTATATCCTAGTCCAAATGAATAACCATAAAGTCCACCGCTAGCTTTAGAAGAAAAATTATCTACTGTAAAATTATCTTTATTTAACATTAAATTATAGTATAATGCCGTTGAAATATAAATTTTAGACTTCTGATTTAAAAACATATTGTATTTAAATCCCAGAGGAATTTGAATTGATGAAAAATTGACTCTAAAATTTCTTCTGTTATAATCATTCACCGTAAATTTTACAGTCTGAAAACTAGGCTCAGAAAAAATTGCCCATTTCCCTTTGTTAAAATTTAAAATATATTCTAATTCTAAAGCAGCTTTAAAAGCAATTGAATTCTCTTTTTTTTCACCTATAGATAAATTTTCTGACGGAGGTAATATTTTATAATGTGAAAGACCAACACCAGATTTAACATAGATATGAAAATTATTTTTATTATTACTGCTTATATCTGCTAAGTCATCATAATTTTTAAATATCCTCATTAACTCATTTTCTCTATAAACTAAGTTATCTATATCTTTGGCTCTAATTTTTTCATTATCTGAAAATTCTTTTTTTAATTGACTTTTATATTCTTCATTTTTCTGAAGTAAGTTATTGTTTACTAAATATTCTTTATAATTTAGCGGCTTAAATGTGTTATCATTTTCTTTTTTATAAAAGAAACGTGTAATAGAACCGTCTGTGTATCTATAAAGACTTACTTTCCCTTCTAAAAGTTGTTTTAAAAGTAAAGTTTCTTCTTTACTATTAAAGTTTGGTGAATCAGATAGATTCTCAATTTTAGATGAGGATCTATCAATCATTACTTTTGCGGTTACATATTTTTGGTCTCCTACCGAAAATTCCTGTAAATCTGAAGTTTTTATTTTTAAAGGAGTTTGATCATCTTTAATTTTATATTCAATGACGGTAGGGTTATTTTTCCAGTCATAGTTTTTTATTAAAACATCAGTTTTTTCACCGTTATTATTGATAAAATATCCATTTTCAAAAGTAATTTGCCCATAAGCAAAAGTTGATAGTAGCAATAAAGCAGCGTAAAATAAATTTTTCAAGGTTACTATTTTAAATTTAAGATTTTAATTATTATTTAGCGGAAGGATTTACCATGACAGAAGAGTTGGAAACACTGGTCATCGACTGTGATTCTTTCCCTTTTGAAATGCTTTCGATCTGGGTTGTTTTTACGGAAATGTTCTGGTTCTTGATCCACCCCGTATTCTGGTCAAACTTAATGGTTCCGTTCTGCGTCAGTTCGCTGCTTAAGCTGTGGGTTACATCGCCCTGGTTCTGTTTTTCAACTTTTTTAGGAATTCCACCTGTTACGGAAATTTCTACCACCCCATTTCCTGCGCTTTTCAGTGTGTAATTTGATGTTACTTTAATTCTTCCCTGCGCATCGGCATTTTCACTGTTAGACCATTTTCCGCCGATCTTAGCTCCTTTTTTAGGAATAATCGTCAGGTTTTTGGTGAACTGGTCTTTCAGCACTTTTTCATTAAACGATTCTTTAAGGCTAGCGACTACGTTTTCTTTCTGGCTTTTGTCTTTAATAAGCGTTCCTACCGAATTGGCCACTTTATTGTAAATGGGATCGAATCCGGTAATGGAGATCACATTTCCTTTGGTATCCATTTTCATGTTCAGCTTATTTCCGGTTAAGGCTCTGTTGATATTCCAGATCATTTTCAGGTCGTCTTCTTTCGGAATTGGTAATTTCGTATCCACAACGAGGGTTTTGCCCTGAGCCGTTTGTGAGTTTCTTTTAGCAATAAGGTTTAGGGTAATGTCGTAAACATTGCCTTTCACATCGTTTACCGTAAAAGACATTTCGTCCGTAGATTCGCTGGTCGCATTAATGGTTTTCCCGTTAGGATCCGTCATGGTTTTGGTATCCCTCTGATAGGTCGTCAAAGGATAGGTTTTTCCTTTTTCCAACTTAAACGTCTGGGTGTAGATGCCCGCTGAATCTTTGATCGCCGGGTTTTCTTCTACTTTCGCCACGGAATCGGCCGGAACTTCCACCGTGATGGTTTTTCCGGTTTTAGGATCAACTTTCGTGATTTTTGCCGTTTCTTTTTTATTACAGGAAACTAAAGCTATGGTTGAGATCAGCGCTATTGCTGCTATGTTTTTCATTTAGGGATTTTTTTAATGTTAATTAATTGGCTTCGTAAATTTCTGTCGTACCGCTTCATACAAAATCGCTCCGCAGGCTACAGAAACATTTAAAGACTGTGTTTTTCCTTCAATCGGTAATTTTATTTTTTCGTCGGCGTGATGCAGCACTTCTTTGGAAATTCCGGTTTCTTCATTACCCATTACAATAGCGGAAGGCTCGGTAAAATCAACGTCATAAATCAATTTTTCCGCTTTTTCGCTGGCGGCATATACGGAAATTCCGCTTTGCTGAAGAAAATCCACTACGTGCGCCAGGTTGGGTGCTTTACAGATCTTCACATTATACAGTGCTCCCGCAGAAGTTTTAATGGCGTCTGAATTGATGGGTGCTGCTCCTTTTTCAGGAATAATCACCGCGTCCACTCCCACACATTCCGCGGTTCTGCAGATCGCTCCGAAGTTTCTGACGTCGGTAAGGCGGTCTAAAATTAATAAAAACGGCGTTTTTCCTTCTTCAAAAAGCTGAGGCACAATATCCTCTACTTTGTGAAACGGCACATCCGAAATAAACGCCACCACTCCCTGGTGGTTCTTCCTTGTAAAACGGTTGAGTTTTTCAACCGGGACGTAATTGGGACGGATTTTATTTTTAGCTAAAATAGCCTTAAGTTCAGCATAAATCGGTCCCTGCAGCGCATTCTGCACAAAGACCTTGTCAATTGTTTTTCCCGCTTCAATAGCTTCAATTACGGGACGTAATCCAAAGATGAAATCGTCCTTTTTATCGTTGTTGTTCATTTACTTAAATTAATGTTTATGAGGCAAAATAATATCCAGAAAGAAGGTTTTCTTCAATTTCTATTGCTTGTCCTCGAAATATAGCTATATCCTCATTATTTCGGAACCACACTAAATCGAAAACTCTTCTATTACTATCTGAAATTCTAATATTTAAATTTACAATTTCTGAAGTGTTACCTTCTCTCCAAGTTGATAAATAACTATTATCGAATCTATTTTCGTTATTAATTGTATCAGCACTTTCTGTACGTATAGATGTATCGGCATCATTAAAAAATTCGCCTACTAGATTTCCATTGTTGGTCAATCGAAAATAAAAAAAGCCTCTTGTCATTTTGATATTTTAAATAGTGAATGGTCAGTGGTCAACTTTACTTCGTAAGTCAATTGTATATTTTTAAAATTCACGTTTGACTATTGACTTGCAAAGCAAAATTCACTTGAACTATCTTCCTTTTTCTCCTAAAATTGCTCTTTTCTGTGCCAGCGCATATCCGTAGTGCAGGCTTTCGTGCATATTGTTAAAAATAATTGCATCCTGAATGCTTTTCAGATCCATCCCAAAGCTGGTGGTGTATGGTGTATAATCGGAAAACAAATCGCTGTCATAATCTTTCATCAGGATCTTTGATGTCTCCGTCAACAGGAATTCCAGGTCTTCCACTTCGGATTTCTGAACGTCAAGATTCGGCAGGGTACCTTTCTTGTAGGTTTCGATCCAGTATTTATCAATTCTGAAAGGATTTCCGCTCAGGTAATAATGCAGAAGCTGCTGGGTAGCAACGGTGTGGGCAATGTTCCAGTATAAGTTATTGTTGAAACCGTCCGGAATCAGCAAAAGGTCTTCATGTGAAGTATTCTGTAAAATATCGAGAAGATTCTTTCGGACCTGCCGGTGCGCTTGAAAATGATAATTCATTTTGCAAATTTTTTAATCACCAAAAATAGTTTAATAAACTGGAAATGACAATTTTTGAAAGGTGCATTGAAGTGAAATTTATATATTTTTATGAAAAATGGCAATCATCCTGTTAAATTACATGGTTTCATTCTATTTTCAATCCTGCATTGATGTCGGAACATTTAACAAACTTTAACTCAAAGATGGCATTTTTTGTGTTGATTAATGCAAGTATTTATTAGAAATTTACCAATTATTTTAAATAAGACTATGTCAGATACATATCAGGCGGATGATATTCGTCAGCTAACGGAACAGGTAAAGGAGGCCAACTTCTATTTTTCCCGTCTTCGCGAGGAAATCAACAAAGTAATTATCGGTCAGGAATATATGATCGACCGTCTTTTGATAGGACTTTTAGGGAATGGTCACGTTCTTTTAGAGGGGGTTCCCGGATTGGCAAAAACTTTGGCGATCAAGACCCTGGCGGAAGCGGTTCATGGTGAGTTCTCTAGAATCCAGTTTACGCCAGATCTGCTTCCTGCAGATGTGGTAGGAACCATGATCTATAATGTGAAAGACAATGATTTTTCTATTAAAAGAGGTCCTGTGTTTGCGAATTTCGTATTGGCGGATGAGATCAACCGGGCACCGGCCAAAGTACAGTCGGCCCTGCTGGAAGTGATGCAGGAAAAACAGGTAACAATTGGGGACGAAACGATGAAGCTTCCGAAGCCTTTTCTCGTATTGGCTACCCAGAACCCGATCGATCAGGAAGGAACTTATCTTCTGCCGGAAGCGCAAAGTGACCGTTTCATGCTGAAATGCACCATCGATTATCCAAAATTTGAAGATGAAAGAATGGTGATGCGGATGGTTTCCACTTCTCACCAGCCGACAGTAAAACCTGTAATCTCACTCGAACATATTGTAGCTGCGAAAGAACTGATCAATCAGATTTATCTTGACGAAAAAATTGAAAAATATATTCTCGATATGGTGTTTGCTACCCGTTTTCCTGAAAATTACGGATTGGCTGAACTGAAAAACTATATCGGTTTCGGCGCTTCACCGAGAGCATCTATTAACCTGGCAATTGCTTCCAGGGCTTATGCGTTCCTGAGAGGAAGAGCATTTGTGATCCCTGAAGATGTGAAAGCATTGGCAAAAGACGTATTGAGACACAGGATCGGTTTAACGTTCGAAGCAGAGGCAGAAGAAATTTCATCAGAAGAAATCATCAACAGAATTTTAGCGAAAATTCAGGCTCCGTAATGGATGACGTGACGATAAGAAAAGCTGTCCGGGAAGATTGTGCGCCAATGCTGGCGCTGATCAAGGAACTGGCGGAATATGAAAAGGCATTGCATGAGGTTACTTTAACGCTGGAACAGTTTTCTGAAGACGGATTCGGAAATAATCCTGTTTGGGGAGCTTTTGTAGCAGAAACCGACGGAAAGATTCTTGGAATTTCTTTGTATTATGACCGGTATTCTACCTGGAAGGGAAGGAGGCTGTATCTGGAAGATCTGGTAGTAACTGAAAAGATGAGAGGTAAACAGATTGGCAAGAAACTATTTGAAGCAACAATGGATTATGGAAAATCAAATAACTACAGTGGCATGGTTTTCCAGGTACTGAACTGGAACGAGCCGGCCATTAGTTTCTATAAAAAATACAGTCCGAAATTTGATGAGGAGTGGCTTAATGTTTCGATCGAATTCAAAGTTTAAAGTGCAAGGTTTAAAATTCTTATTACCTATATTAAAGATTTTTAAAATTTAATATCCGAACTAAAAACATTTAACCCTAAACATTAAATCTTAAATGAATTAAGTGCTATGCAGATAAAAGATATTGTAAAAAAAGTAAAGCAGATTGAAATCCGTACCCGAAAAAAGACGGAAGCTACTTTGATGGGGCAATATCACAGTGCTTTTAAAGGCCAGGGAATGACGTTTTCAGAAGTGCGTCCGTACCAGTTCGGAGATGAGATCCGTAGGATCGACTGGAACAAAACGGCCCGTTTCCGCGAGCCTTTCGTGAAAGTGATGGAAGAGGAAAGGGAACTGACCATGATGCTGCTCGTCGATATTTCGGCGTCTATGGATTATGGGACCAAAACCCAGCTGAAAAGGGAATATGTTGCAGAAATTGCTGCAAGTCTCGGCTTTTCGGCAGCAGGAAATAACGATAAAGTAGGCTTGATTTTATTTGCCGACAAAGTATATAAAGTGATTCCTCCGCAAAAAGGAAGAAAGCATATTCTCTCGATTATCAGTATGATCCTGACGGCCGATTATGTGCCGGCTGTTTCAAAGATCGATAAAGCCATGGAATATATGATGGGCATTTTTAAAAGAAAATCACTCGTTTTCCTGTTTTCGGATTTTGAGGATGAATATGATTCCAAAATGCTGCGGGTCGCTTCTAAGAAACATCAGTTGCTTGGGATGAGGATTTACGACGAAAAAGACAATGAAATTCCTGACGTAGGATATACGCTGTTATATGATGCCGAAACCGGAAAACAGGTTTGGGCAAATACGTCCAGTGCAAGGTGGAGATATACCTTTGCGGAAGCCAAGAAGCAGAAGCTGAGAACGCTGGAAGAAGATTTTGCCAATAGTTCCGCAAGCTTTATGAATGTAAATACGGGAGCGGACTATTCTAAATTGCTGTATAATTATTTTCAGAAAAAATAAAACAAACGGAAGTGGGCAAAGCTCATTTTAAAATGTATTGAAATTGAAAAAATTAGTATTACTATTTTGTTTTTTAATCTGTGCAAGTGCTTTTTCACAGATACTTTCTTCAAGCGTGGAGAAGAAGACCATTGCTTTGGGAGAGGTAAACCATCTTGTGGTGACCATCAATAATATTCATAACGAAAAGGTTTCTGCAGCTCCTGAAAATGAATTGCTGCCTTTTCATTTCGAGGAAATCAAAGACAGCATCGCACAGACGCAGGATGTTTATTACCGAAGGATTGAATTTACTGTTTTTGATGAAGGGAAATTCACCATTCCCGAACTGGAATTTAAGGTAGGAGGAAAAGTGTTAAAAACCATTCCTTACGAAATAGATGTCATCAATACGGCTCAGAAAACGGACCAGATCAACGACATTATGAACAATAAAAATGTAAAGCTTGAGGTTACCGATTACTGGGAACTGTATAAGTTTTATATCCTGGCTGCCATCGCGCTGATCTGTCTGATTATTGCCGTCATTATGTTCATAAGATACGGACGGAAGAAAAAAAGTTCACCAGTGGTAACCACAAACCAGACCTTAAAAGAGCTGGATTCCCTGAAAAAGAAAAAATATGTAGAGACCGGAAACTACCGCTCATTTTATGTGGAGCTGATCGACATTTCAAGAAAATTTCTCGCAACCCAATACCGTCTGCCGGCAGATGTTCTGCTTACCGATGACCTTATCGATCTGATGAAGAAGAACAATACCATTTCCCAGGAAAATGAACGCGTGGTGGAAGAGGTTTTCGTGAGAGGTGATCTTGTGAAATTTGCAAAAACATTCCCGGACAAACAGACGATGGAAAAAGACCTGGCGGATATTACCGCATTTGTAAAACGGTCATCAAAGGATTTAGAATTCGAAAACCTGAGAAAAGATGCTTAATTTTGAATTTTACAGTCCGTGGTTTTTACTGCTTTTTGTCCTGTTCATCCCGCTTTTATTCATGGATCTCAGTAAGCAGAAAAGAAAAGGCATCAAGGTTCCCACTGTTAAAAATATGGGCGACAGCGGCGGCATTCATATCGTCATGTTTTTCCTGAGAATTTCAAAATACCTGATTCTTTCAGCACTGATCATTGCAATGGCGAGGCCAAGGACGTTCACAGTTTCTCAGGACAGGGATGATACCAAAGGAATTGATATTATGCTTTCCGTAGACGTGTCCTTGAGTATGCTGGCAAAGGATCTTACCCCGGACCGTTTGACTGCTTTAAAAGATATCGCTATTAAATTCGTTAATAAAAGACCGAATGATAGAATTGGTTTAGTGGCTTACTCAGGAGAAGCTTTTACAAAAGTACCGGTAACCTCCGATCATCAGGTGGTTGTAGATGAATTGAACAGTCTGAACCCGCTGGAATTGCAGCCAGGAACCGCTATCGGCGAAGGTCTTTCCGTAGCTGTAAACCATTTGAAAAACAGCAAAGCGAAAAGTAAGATCATCATCCTGATGACGGATGGGGTAAATACAATAGAAAATGCGATGCCTCCTGCTATTGCAGCGGAACTTGCTAAAAATAACGGAATAAAAGTCTATTCCATCGGGATCGGAACCAACGGATATGCGCTGATGCCTACGCAGCAGGATATTTTTGGGGATCTGGTCTTCACGGAAGCAGAAGTGAAAATCGATGAACCGGTTTTAAAGGAAGTGGCCCAGATGACCGGCGGAAAATATTTCCGGGCAACTTCCAACAGCAGTCTGGAGGAAGTCTATGATGAGATCAACCAGCTGGAGAAATCCGATGTGAAGGTAGCCAAACTGTTTAATTATCAGGAATATTTTAAGATTTTCCTTTGGATTGCATTAGGCCTGCTTTTCCTGGATGCTTTGATGAGATGGGTGTTTTATAAAATTTTAAGCTAATGGATTGGTATTTAGGTAATTATTGGTATTTATTGTTACTGCTGCTGTTGCCGTTTTTAGCTGCCTTTCTGATCCGTTATCTGAAATGGAAAAAAAAGAAGAGAGCCCTCTTTGCAGACAGTCAGTTTCATGAGCATTTGTTTGAAAAAAAATCAGGTTTTACAAAGTTTTTCCCGGCTCTGTATTTACTGGCAATCCTGTTCCTGATTTTTTCGATCATTGATCTACTCAGCGGTTCGGAAGAGATTAAAACCAACCAGAAGCTGAATAACGTTATTTTCATGATGGATGTTTCCAATTCGATGAATGCGGAAGATATAAATCCAAGCCGCCTCACGGAAGCGAAGAACCTGATGCTTCAGACCATGCAGAAAATGAAAAATGATAAAGTCGGAATTGTGATTTTTGCGGGACAGGCAACTTCCATTATGCCACTGACCACTGATTACGGTTCAGCAGAAACCTACATTGGCGGAATTGAAACCAATTCGATGCAAATTCAGGGAACTGATTTTTTAAATGCGATGAAAATAGCCGTCGAGAAATTTAAAAATGTAAGCAAAGACGGAAGAAAGGTCGTCCTGCTAAGCGACGGTGAAGATAATGAAGGAAATGATGAAGCAGCGATACGGTTAGCTAAAAAAGAGGGAATCATGATCACCTCGGTCGGAATCGGTACAGATGAAGGAGCTCCGGTACCGGAGTATGTTTTCGGTCAGCTGATGGGATATAAAAGCGATATGAACGGGCAGACTGTTATTTCCAAAAGGCAGACGGAGGCCCTTAGAAAAATGGCGGAGGCGACTGGCGGAACTTATATCGACGGAAATAACATCAACGAAGCACCGGACCGTATTCTGGATGCCCTGAAAAAGAAATCGGGATCTTCGGAAACTATGGTGAAATCGCAGAATGCCAATCATTATTACCAGTATTTTCTGGCAGTTTCCCTGTTTTTCTTCTTTTTGATTTATATTTTTAATCCTAAAAGGGATTTTAATCTTTAATCTGAAAGTTTTAGAGTCTCTGTTTGAGTAAATTACTTTAACCTAGTTTTAACAAATAAAACGCTGTTTATTAACATATAAAGGAATAATTTTGTACTTGATGAATACTAAAATCTTTTTTTTGTCGTTTATTACTGCTTTCCTGTGTTCAGGCTTCCTGTTTGGCCAGGAAAAATACCGCACGCTGGTATATGAAGGGAATGAAAAATTTAACGGCAAAGATTATGACGGTGCTTCGGTAAAGTATCTGGAAGCGATCCGGAAAAACAGCAAAGATTTTACAGGGCACTACAATTTAGGAAACGCATTATATAAAAGCAAAAAATACGCAGAGGCAAAAGCGGAATTTGAGACAGCGCAGAAGCTGGCGCAGACCCTTCCGGATAAAGCGGCTGCTCTTCATAATCTAGGGAATACGTACATGCAGATGAAGCAGCCGGAAAAGGCAGCGGAAACTTACAGGCTATCCCTGAAGCAAAACCCATACAGCGAAGCAACAAGAAAAAATTACGAAATTGCGAAACTGAAAGAAAAGGAAAACCAGCAAAAGCAACAGCAGAAGAATAACTCCGGTAAAGGAGGTGGCGGTGGTAAAGACCAGCAACAAAATGATGATCAGAAAGGAGGCCCTAAAGACCAGAAGCAGGATCAGGGGCAGGGCCAGCAGAATCAGGGAAAAGGGCAGGGAAATGACCCTAACAAGAACCAGAATAATGAAGGGAAGATTCCCAAAGGCCTCGAAAATCAGATACTCAATAAAGTAAGCGATAAAGAAAAAGAAACCGCCAGAAGAATTTTAAATAAAAATTCTTATTCGATGCCCGAGAGCAACGAGAAAGATTGGTGATGCAGAACAGAATTATTTACATATTAATCCTTTTTACTTCCGTAATTTCTTACGGGCAGGTAAACCTTACCGTAACGCCGGATAAGACAACCTACAATGGGAAAGATATCGTAAACTTGAGTATTGTTCTTGAAATTTCAGGTAGTGAAAATAATCCGCAGACAAAACTTCGTCTGCCGGATTTCTCCAAGTTCAATCTAATCGGAACAGGATCTGTAAACAATGCATTCATGGATCCGGAAACCAATACGGTAGTTTCTCAATCAGTGACCAGGCTTGCTCTTGAACCAAAACAGAAAGGGAAACTGAAAATAGGATCATTCCTAATCACTATCAACAATAAGATTTATAAAACCGAACCTTTCGAAATTCTCGTTAAAGATTTGGAAAAGAAAACTGCGACGGCAGCCAATACTTCAAAAGACGTTTACCTGAATATGGAAATTGATGACCGTGAAGTCTATCAGGATCAGCCAACCGTTGCCGTATTAAAGGTATATTCTAAAAATATGGATAATCTGAGGAAGGTGAGAAACATTCATCTTCCTGAGCAGGAAAACCTGGATGTATTTCCAATCAGTTTTGCCAGATCCGAAATCGATCCGTCGGATAACGGCAGCATGGCCTCACAGATCCTGGCCGTTTTTATGGTTTTTCCTAATGAAGCAGGCTATGTAGACGTTCCGGGTGTTTCCGCTTCTCTGAATTCTTATTCCCATCGGGACAAGATTGTTTCCAACAAGGTAAAGATCAACGTAAAAAAACTTCCTGAAGGTTCACCCGAATGTTTCAAAAATGCCGTCGGAAATTTCAACGTGAGTGTTGCCAATATTTCAAAAGAAAAAGTAGAGGTGAAGAAGCCCATGAATGTATTGGTAAAAGTAACCGGTGAAGGGAATCTTAAAAGTATGGAAATTCCAAAGATTGCGGCTTCTCCGGATTATGAAGTTTTCGCTCCCAAGATTACATCGCGGGTATTGGTAGGAACCGAGGGAATGAAAGGAGAGGTACTGGCCAATTATCTTGTAATTCCTAAAAAAGCAGGAGAAATAACCATCAGAACAGAGCATTTCGCATTTTTTGATCCTTCAAACAAAGAATATGTGGATCTTGGCGAACAATCACTGGCTGTGAACGCTTTTTCCCACGATCAGATTCTTGAATCGCGTACTACTGTTGAGAAAGTAAATGAATACACCAACACCTTCCTGGAAACGGTAAACACCCCAGTTCTGAAAACAACCTCATTGAAAGTAAAAGAAAAAAGCAAGTTTCACTGGAACATCCTTTTCACCAATATTGCTATTCTGCTTGGATTGTTTCTTGCTTATCTGGGATTCAAAACATGGCAAAGAAAAAACCGATCTGTTAAAGAAACGGCAACTCCAGAACCAACGGGATCTGTTGAGGAAACCGAGAGAGAAATCAGAGAGAAACAGAAAACGGATATCAACGATTATTTCAGCTATCTGGAAAATCTTAAGGATAATTCGGACTATGAACGGTTCTTTCAGGCTTTTGATGAGCTGGACGGAGAGGTAAGAAAACAATATGCAGGCGGATCTGTAAGCGATTTCAGCAGTACACTGGAAAATCATCACGGGCTTGCTTTCGCTGAAGAATACCGAAGCCTTATCCAGCGTGTGCAGATGGAAAAGTATGCACCGGTAAAATCACCGGAAGCGATGGATGAGCTTTTAACGGCCATTGTTAATTTGTATTCAAGAATTAGCAAATAATCAATTTATTTTCATATTTTTGCGAAATTTTTAATAACAGATTGATGGATATTTTTGATCATTTTTCTATAAAAGAAATTGTAACCTGTTTTATGGTGCTTTTTGCCGTGATTGATATCATCGGTTCTATTCCTATTGTAGTAAGCCTTCAGCAGAAATACGGACAGATCGAAGCGGAAAAAGCGACGCTTACCGCAGGCGCCATTATGTTGGTTTTCCTTTTCGTTGGGAACAAAATTCTGAAATTTATCGGCGTGGATGTGAATTCATTTGCCATTGCAGGTGCTTTTGTGATTTTTATCATTGCCCTCGAAATGATTTTGGGGATTGAGATCAACAAAACTTCCGAAGTGAAGGCGGCTTCCATTGTTCCGATTGCCTTTCCTCTTGTGGCAGGTGCCGGAACCTTAACGACAACGCTTTCCCTGAAGGCTGAATTTCATGATATTAATATTATTTTCGGAATCATTCTCAATACAATTTTCGTATATTTGGTGCTGAAATCTGCGACCTGGCTGGAAAGGAAAATGGGGGATGCCACATTGGCCATTTTACAGAAGGTTTTCGGGATTATCCTGTTGGCGATTTCAATTAAATTATTTACCGCAAACTTTGCACAATTGGTGCAGAATTATATTAATTTTTAAGAATCATGCAGAAGTTTTATAAAGTATTTTTGGTAGTGTTTATCGTGTTTATTGCGATCAATGTGTATGCGCTGGACTGGCAGTCGGATATGTTGTCCGAAGATAACTCGAAGTTCGTATTCTCTATTGCTTCAGCCGTTATCGGACTGATGCTGCTGTTCGTAATGAATACCTGGAGTAAAATAGGCATAAAGAAATAAATTTTAAAAATTTACAGATACAAGACCTCTTTCATTTTGAAGGAGGTTTTTTGTTATATTGAGCTGAGGTTGATTATCAATAGGAGCGGACTTTAGTCCGCTTATGAGATCGATTTTCACTAGGGCTTTAGCCAAACTTGCAGCAGGGTTGCAAAACTGTTTTATTTTCAATAGATTCCACAGAATTTCACAGGGAATAATTATGATTCAGGATTCGCTCCTCCAATGGAAATCTTCCGTTTCTACCATATAGGATGAAATTAGCATCCGCGTTTCAATGCAAAGTTTGTTACCCCTATGGTAACCTAGATATCATATTATAAAATTGCGTGGAAAGATTCGGGTTTAGATTCCTGTGGAATGACAAGATGCTGGAAACATGAGTTAAAAAAATAACACAACGTTGTCATCGCCCCGTGTATCTAGATAATTATATAAAAAGATGTGAATTAAGATAGTATGTCAGGAAACATGAGTTAAAAAACAACACCACGTTGTCATCCCGTAGGGATCTAAACATAATATTAGAGATTTCACTCAACCGAAAATCTTCGATTTTCTCTCTTCTGTGCTCTAAAAATATGCGCAATATTTAAAACTAAAATCTAATGTGACTCATGTGCTAAAAAACTTTTGTGACTTTGTGGTTATATTTTTCCTGCATGGTGAAGACTGCCTCAGCCACCGTTTGCTTATCATGACATTCCGGAAATGAATTATAAAACAACAAGGTTCTTTAATACCGCTTCGGATTTCAGCTCGGTTTCAATCCATTCTTTTTCAGGATTGCTTTGCGCGGTAATGCCACCGCCAACAAACACATGAACGGAATCCTGATAAAGCCTGGAACAGCGGAGATTCACAAAATACTGAACGGTGTCTTCCGTTTCGATTTTAATATAGCCGGCATAGAGTTCCCGTGAAAATTTTTCAAGTTTCTGAATGCTTTCCTTACAGAATTCTTTCGGAATACCACAAACGGCGGGGGTAGGGTGTAACACCTGAATAAGAGCATCTAGATCTTCCGGTTGTATCTTTGCCTTAAAATCGGTGCGGAGGTGCTTGATGTTTCCAGAAATATGGTCAAAGGTCCCGGATTCATCTACATTTTCAGAATAATTATTTAAAATAGTCCGGATGTAATTGGTCACCGGTTTCTGTTCCTCGATTTCCTTTTCCGACCAGTTTTCCGAAACCGGCAGTGTACCGGCAAGGCTCATGGTTTCAAATTCATGGGTTGTCTTGTTGAATTTTCCCAGCACTTCGGAGAATGCACCCATCCAGGAATGTTCGCCATCATTAAAAATATACCTGAAAGCATTGGGATATGATGTGCAGAGGTTTTTAAAGCTGCTTTTGAGGTCGATCTCCTGAAATTCCCTGAAAATCTTTCTTCTTGAATAGACGAGTTTTGGAAGATGGTTTTCCTTAATTACCCCGATTACATTTTCAAGCTGGTTTAGGTATTCATCTTTGGTTTCGGCAACGAATCCAGCTGTACCTTCGGGCAGGTGCTTGCTTGAAATAACGGTATCTGCAAAATATTCCGGACTTATTTCAACCACATTTCCGGCAAATTCTAATGGGTCTGAACCGTCAAAAGCATAAAACCCGATTTTTTTTTGTCCGGAACCTTTGTCTGTGGAATACAGTGTTTCGTCGAATGGAAATTTGAAATAAATCATTGTTTAAGGGATTTGCAGAAATCAGAGCTTCGAAAGGATATAGGAAATTCCGAAACTTATTTTTCTTTCTGCAAAGGTATTATTCGTCTTAAAAATCTCAAAATCAAAGTCAGCATTTTTTAATGAAAAATTCTTTAAAGCATATTGCTGATATTCTGCGGATAAAAGGAATCTCCGTAAAATACGGTATTGAATTCCCAATGCAAAGCCCAGGTTGGTCTGGCTGGATTTAAAATCATCCACCCGGTTCAGAACATTGTTTTCCGGTACCAGAAACTGCATCTTATAGGTGTTGCGATTCACCAGGATCCCGGCAAAAGGGCGGATATTTCTCCAGTTATACATGAATTTCAGCTGAACCGAATATTCAAAATGCTTATTGTTAAATCGTTGGAATAAGAGTGGCTGGTTATCTTTCGTAAAATAATATCCGTTAAAAAAAGTATCTTCCTTGTTGGCATCCAGATCGAAGGAGGAATTCCAGTGATAGACATTTGCAGAAAGCTGCACTGAAAACTGGGAACTGAAAAAACTTTTAGAGGCCCAAAACCCAAGATATTCTCCGAACTGGTTGTTGTTCCCTGAATTTTCTGTGGTCCAGTTTGTGTTTTTTAAGCCTGCTCCGCCTTCAATTCCGTACAGAAAAGTCGCAGGTCTCCGTAATTGTGCCCTTCTGGAAGCCCTTTGCCGATCGATTTCTTCTTTGTAAACATTCCGTACGAATTTTGTTTCTTCAACTTTCAATTCGGGAAGGATCAGGTCTTTCAGCCTGGACGGTAAAGGCTTGAAACGGTAGACCGTATCATAAACAACTACTTTTTCATAGATATATACCGTATCCACTTTCTTTTTTTTACGGTTTTGGGCAAATGAAAGGCTTACCGTTAAGACTGATAAAAGCAATACGAGTTTTCTGAGCATCATGGTCTGTCGGCAGTTTATTTTTCTACAAAGATAGTATCTCTTTTAATGATTTTTTTAACGACCATAACTTTCTGCGATGGTTCTGCTAAAGAATCTCCGGTAATGCCTTTTTTAGAGTGTTGTCTGCTGATTACTTTTTCTTCATTCTGAATTTTTGGAGTATTGTTCTGCCCGTTATTTTCAGACGATGCTTCTTTTAGCTGTTGGCTGACTGAATTTTGTATTGAATCTGAACCCGATATTGCTTTATTTAGCTGGGGATGTTCTATAGTATTTTGATTGTTATCCAATGAAACCGACGAGGATGCAGATTGACGAGCGGTTAAAAAACCGTTTCCAGGCCGCATCAGGAAAATTGATATTATAATAATGATCAGAACAGTTCCTGCGATGATTCCTTTTTTCTGCATGGCAGCATTTGAGGAGGGAAGGATTAAAATTTTTCCCATACTGCCGGATGGAATTTCAAAGCTTTTTGAAGGGGAAATTTGAAAATCTGCAAATTTACTTTTGAATGTCTGCGCCCAGAGCAATCCGCCCAGGCCAAAGATGACAAGCAACTGTGCCGTTTTCTTTTTCGGGGTATTCTGGTTGATCGTGTTGTTCAATAAATAATTTTGAACCGATTTTTTAGCTCTCAAAAGATGAGATTTGGATGTATTTACTGTAATACCAAGCAGTCCGGAAATTTCGGCGTGCGAATGGTTTTCAATAAAAAAAAGGTTAAAAACCGATTTATGGTGGGGCGGAAGGTTGTCGATCGATGATAACAATTCTTCACGCGTAAAGTCGTAAATGAAAATGTTTTTTTCTTCTGAAAAAGGATGGTCCATGTCTGCGTAGGTATCTGGGATTTCTGAGGGTTTCGCATCGACGAACGTATGTTTGCTGTATTTGCGGATGTGCTGTAAAGCGTTATTAACAACAATTTTTTTCAGCCATGCAAATAATGCCTTTTCATCGTTCAGCTGATTGTTTTTCTGAATGGCATTCATAAAGCTGTCCTGTACAATATCTTCTGCCGTATAAATATCCGTGATATATCTACGGCAAATCCCCAAAAGTTTCGGGGAATATTGGCTGTAGACTTTCTGCCAGTCTAAATTATTGGTATTCTGTATCATATTTTTATTCGGGATAACAATAACCAATTGTTTTCCCATCGAAATAATATTAATTTTTAAATTCACCCCATCCCAGCACTGCCTGGGATAAAGGTAAATTTAATAAAAAGGATACGAAATAATTTTTTACAAAAATTTGGTTTTATAATATAAGGATGAAATAAAATGAAAAGGTTGCAGTGTTTTTGAAAAATATTTTAATTCACGACAACAAAAACTGAGTTAAATGCATTTACAACCGTATTAGCAGGATTAGTAATGCTTTGTATCTCATTATTGTTTATGTATACTTTACTTGCGAAAGGTATACCTTTTTGCTTTATTACATATATATTACCATCAAGAACAAAAAGATCTTGAATAATCTCGTAGTCCGGGTCCAAAGGGAATGTCGTCTCAATATCGTTTTTATAATAAAAGTTATTCATCAGCATTCTTCCTGTTATATAATAGTCAGCAGAAGTTTTTTCTCCGGAAATTTTACCAAAGGTAAAAATAGGATGTGAAAAATTCGCAGCAAGAATCTCTGTATTGGTAGATAATTGCATGGAATAGTAATTGTAATTTTTAATATAAAGAAACTGGATTCCCGATGAGGTTTCTGTAAAATTACACACACGGATGATTCCAGGAACTGTGTGAAATACGGAATTTACATAATACCCGGACTCAGTTGTACCGGCATTTCGTATTGTTGCAGAAATATAGGACTGATGATTAAAAACACTAATTTTCGAATCGTCATAAATAATATTGTCAGATGTATTAAGCTCTGTCTTTACCCCGTTTTTCCAAAGACAAAAAGCATATCTTTGAACAGCGACGGGTGAAAGCGTATCATAATATCCGATAAAATAAGTGTCATTACCATCAACTGCTATATCTAAAATCTTATAGTAATGCCCCGCTGGAATGCCTAGATATTGTTCTAAGTTCAGCCGTATATTATTTTTCCAGTAATAATAGCTGCCATTAAAGTTCGTACGGGTTTTTCCGAGAACATGTACATTGTTATTTTCTACGATGATTTTATTGGCAGTAGTACTATCTGGAGAAAAAAGATTTGTTTTAATATTATTTTTCCAGTAGCAAGCTTTGTAATTTTCCATCCCCGCCACGTATACGTCATGTGAAGTGACGTTTTTTTCTAAAGCGTCAGTGTTATCAGGTGAACATGAAATGCAGAAAGTGAGTAAAAGTAAAAAAGGTAAAATTAAAGTCTTCATGGTTATTAATTTCTTATAAGATGAAAAAAAATGAAAAGGTTGCAGTGCTTTTGAAAATATTTTAATTCGTAGCAATAAAACTGAGATAAAACATTTATAAATATATTTTTCGGATTGATAGTTTTTGTTTTTCTGATAATAATCCAGTCTTATCGACAAAAAGATTTTGTCTGCTGATTTATCAAGCATAGTTAAATCCTGAACGAAAAGACAAATTAAAATCTGTAGGAAAAGTCTGGATATTGTTCTTATAATAAAAATTGTTCGTCATCGCGATTTTTATTACATACTGATTCATCGAGGATAAATACGGAATGCCGAATATCAATAAAATTAGAAAAGATAAAATAAGAGTCTTCATGGTTGTTAGTTTCCTATAAGATGCACAAAAATAAAAAGGTTGCAGTCAGCACATAAAAAAAAGCTCAAAAAAACTTGAGCTTCGTATTTTATTCCATTAACCTTACTTCCGAATAATGGTATTCGTCATGGTGGTGTGGCTGATCAACGCGTCTTTTTCATCGCGGATTTCGATTTCGGAGACGTGCATGGTCTTTCCTTTACGAATAAACCGGGCAACCGCAGTTACCGTTCCGTCTTTTTTGCTTCTCAGGTGGTTGGTATTGATGTTGGTTCCCACCCCAAAGTATTTTTCACTGTCGATAAAGATATTGGACAGGCTTGATCCCATGGTTTCGGCCAGCACACAGCTTGCCCCGCCGTGCATGATCCCGAATGGCTGATGGATTCTTGGTAAAACAGGCATTGTAGCCGTTAAGGTTTCATTTTCCATATCAATATCCGTGAAATGGATTTCCAGGGTTTTAGCGAAAGTTTCTTCGCCCCAGCTGTTGATGAATTCCAGTATTTCTTCCTTCGTCTTATCTTTAGTATACATCTTTTTTATGAGTAATAAATAATGGGTAATGAGTAATTTTGCTAGTTGCTAGTTGCTAGTTGCTAGTTGCTAGTTGCTAGTTGCTAGTTGCTAGTTGCTAGTTGCTAGTTGCTGTTTCGGAATCGGTTCCCATGATATTGGGGTTCCAGTTTTCCGGAACTTTCGGTCCGATATCGTTTTTAATATAATAATCCTGAATTTCTTTCATGATTTCCGTAAAAGGGACGGAAGCAATTCTTTCGTAAGGAATGGTGTATCCTAAGTAAACGGTATTTCGTTTAAAATCTCCTGCCGCCAGAACGATCGGCACTTTTGCCGCCAGTGCCATATGGTAGAATCCCTTTCTCCATTTCGGAACCCAGCTCCGGGTACCTTCCGGTGTGATCACCAAACTGAAATCGTCTTTTGCAAATTGTTCTGCGACAAAATTAATCAGGTCATTTTTCCGGCTTCGGTCGATCCCGATTCCGCCAAGCCCTTTTACAATTCCACCGTACCAGGCCTTGGTATGGGCATCTTTAATGATGATCTTCAACGGTTTTCCCAACGACCAATAGGCAAGATTTCCCAGGATGTATTCCATGTTGTGGGTATGAGGCGCCACGACCAGGATGCATCGGTCCAGGCTGCTTGCATCGCCCTGTAGAACGACCTTCCAACCCATTAATTTTAATAGCAGTTTGCCAATCAGCTTTTTCATAATATTTCGGTTAAAAACAAAAAAGTATAACCAAAGTGGTTATACTTTACAAATATATTGAAATATTATCGCTCTTAAAACAGACTGCTGATTAAATCAACAATTTTCATTACAATTTCTAATGCCAGTTGTACCATAATTGTTTAATATTTTTTATGAGTGTTTCGGTTATTATTTTTTACTACACAAATGTAAATATTTTTCTTGATATGAAGAATTAAATTTTTACATTTTTTCATTTTTTCTGAGAGAAGAAGGGTGTGAATTTCAAACGGTTGTGTTATCCACTCACACCTTCTGCCACTCTCTGAAGTTTAGTTATTTGGTTTGTATGGAAATTTCGTTTTTATCCTTATCTACTTTGAAGTCGATATTGGCTCCTTTCATCTTTTTGATGCTGTGTTTCATCGAGTCGATTACGTGGTCTGCTTCATCACTGGCTACTTTTTTTCCGTTTACAATGATGCTGTCCTGGTCTTCGTCACCTGAATTGTATTCGATCGTAGAGCCGTTTACGGTGATTTTATTTTTTTCAATCTTGATGTTGCCGTCCTCGTCTCTATCCTGGTCATTGTCATTGATGCCATCTGCATTCAGATCCCCGTAAAAGCTGATGCCGTCCTGTTTTACCGGAATAACTACGGTTTTCATTGGAAGTACCAGTTCATAGTCTATGCTGTAATCTCTGAATCGGTGATCGTAAGGATATTTGATATAATTCGGAAAGATGATCTTATTGTCAATGATATCTACCGGAACACTTACATTCAGTGGAAGATTATATCCTTTTGCTTCTTTTTTGATGATCAGATAGGGTGTTTTTACATCGGCCTTTCTTGTTACATCCACATGGATCCAGTCTTTATGGTAAACGGAAACCCTGTCGGAATAAAGATCGTCATCATAAGCTGTGAAGTTCTGAGGAATGGTTACCTGTTTGAAATCCGCATAAATCGTATCCGATTTGGTATTGATGGAAATTTCTTCCGTATCTTCTTTATGACCTTTGAAAATCATTTCTCTTTTTGCGATGCTCACCCCGAAATAAGTTCCCAGTCCGATCAGCGTAAGAAATAAAGCCCCCAGTACCCAGCCAACATTTCGCAGTTTGGTTTTCGGAGAGAAAATCTTGATGCTTAATAAACTGAAGATCAGTGCAGGAATAAGAGATCCGATGATAATCATTGCTGTCAGTACGCTGTACAATCCGTTGTCATCAAAATAGAATTTGATTTCACTGGCACCCGGAAAATCGGAATCGATCCCGAAAAGCCCGAACACGACAAACACCCCGATAATAGATCCTACAGCCATCAAAGCGAAGAATGCACCCATGATGTATTTTAGAACATTCCATACACCGCTGCTTGCGTTATTGATGTAAGGTTTGTTTTCGATATAGATTTCGCCTGCTCTTGTTGTGGTTTCATTCGCAAACTGTACCAGTTTGCTGGATTCTTCCTTTAGGTTATCAAAATTAAGCGGTTTTCCTTTCATCTTCAGAAAATCGGATGCTGTTTCAGCCTGCGGAAGTACGGCCCAAAGGATAAAGTAAAGCAGGATTACCAGAAAAGAAGATCCCGGTGCTACCCAAAGGAATAGGAATGCGCCTACCCAGATCAGTCTCATTACCGTAATGTCCATGCCGAAATAAGAGGCCAGACCGGCACAGACTCCCGCGAGCTTTTGTCTTTCAGGATCACGGAACAATTGTTTTTTATCCGAATATTCGGTTCCTGTGCTGCTTGCTTTTTTTGTGTTTTTTTCAGAATAGTAAGCTTCTTCCTGCTCTTCGATTTTTTCAGGGCTTCCAATCTGGGCAATAACTCTTTCTACATCCGTATCATTGATTACTTCCCGTTTTGCCATGGAATCTCTGAAAATTTCCACCATTCTGATTTCTATATCGTGCATTACCTCATCAGCCTCCGAAGCATCCAGCGAGCTTCTCAGCGCATTCAGGTAGTCGCTCAGTTTTATGTAAGCATGTTCTTCTATCGTAAAAGAAAAACCTGCAAGTCCTATTGAGAGTGTTTTGTTCATAGCTTTGTTTTTAATGTTTTTGAGTGATTTGGTTAACTGAATTTGTCAATTCGTTCCAGGTGTTTTGAAGTTCGCCTAAGAACAGTTTACCTTTTTCTGTGATCTGGTAATATTTCCGGGGTGGTCCTCCTGTAGATTCCTCCCATCGGTACGAAAGAAACTCTCCGTTTTTCAATCTTGTTAAAAGAGGGTAGAGGGTTCCTTCCACAACATCCAGTTTTCCTTTTTTCAGTTCATCAATTAAATCAGAAACATACATTTCGCGGTGATTGATGAGGCTTAAAATACAGAATTCCAGAATCCCTTTCCGCATTTGCGCTTTGGTATTTTCGGTATTCATCTTTAATAAGTTTTGTTAATTAGTTATATAATTTTCGAAACCCGGAACCTAGCTAGCAGAACCTGTTTCGATTTTACATTACAAAGATATGTAATTAGAATGGTATTATGCAATACAAAGTAGTGAAAAAATATTAATTAATTGTTTAAGTGACTGATAATCAATTAAATTATTTTTAATGATAAAATTAAGAAATTGGGAAGACCAGAAAATTCAGGCTAAATTTTAGTAATTTTACCTGGGAGGCTTGTGGTTCGTAAAGTGACCAATGCCTTTTTCTCCAACACTTTCTGATATGATTGAAAATTGTATTTTTTGTAGAATTTACGGACGATGAGTGCCATTTCCATCATCGCAAAATGTTCGCCGATGCAAAGACGTGGACCTGCTCCGAAAGGATAGTAGGCAAAATTCTTTGCATTTTCATCGTCAAAACGTTCAGGAATAAACGAAGTGGGATGGTCCCAATATTTTGGATTCTGATGCAGGCCGGCAATGTAAAGGATAATTAACGTGCCTTTCTCCCATGAATAGTCTTTGAATCGGTCGTCTTCCAATGCCTGACGGTCAATAGCCCAGGCAGGGGGATGCAGCCTCATGGATTCTTTAATGACATTCATTGTAAAAGACTTTTTCATCAAGCTCTCAGTGCTGAAAGCATTTTCACCTTCGTTTTCAATCTCCTGCCGTAATTTTTCCGCTTCATAGGGATGTTGGCTGATTTCGAAAAAGATAAAACTTAGCGCATTGGCCGTCGTTTCGTGCCCGGCAATAAAAAGGATCAGCATTTCATCCACCAGCTGCTTATCGGACATTGGGAGTCCTGTA
Source organism: Chryseobacterium sp. SORGH_AS_0447 (assembly GCF_030818695.1). Taxonomy (NCBI): domain Bacteria; kingdom Pseudomonadati; phylum Bacteroidota; class Flavobacteriia; order Flavobacteriales; family Weeksellaceae; genus Chryseobacterium; species Chryseobacterium sp. SORGH_AS_0447. The sequence continues at coordinate 1,689,037 of NZ_JAUTAR010000001.1, forward strand.
TCTTCGTATCTGGATTGAATCAGCATATCCAGCAGGTCATTTTTTTCCTCCCCTGAATTCCGCCGCTTGTCCAGAACACGCTGAATAATGGCTTTTGCTTTTTCGCTTTTTTTAATGGTCTTGCCGATAATGCCGAACAAACTTAAAATCTGGGTGTAAAGCGGAATCCTTACTTCCTTTGCAAAAACTTCCTGAACTTCGGTAATGATTTTTCCCAACTCCTTTATTTCAGTTTCTTCAATATCCGAACTGAACAGGGTTTTGGCCACAATATTAAAAGCCAGCGTATGAAAAAAGTCGTACAGATCTACTTCCGGTTCCTGATCAAATGGCTGAAATGCTTTTTCGATCTCCTCATCCATAATAGAAACCAGGTTTGTAATTTTAATCTTGCTGAAGCCGGGCTGGATCAGTCGCCGCTGCTGCAGCCAATCTTTTCCGTTGTTGGTAAGCAGGCCGTTACCAATATATTTACCTAAAGTAACAGATTGTATTTCAGATTTGAAATAGTTTTTGTGGTTTTGCTTTAAAATATACTCTACAAATTCTTTATCCTGCGAGAAAATAAGCTTTTTATTCGTCAAGCTTGCCCGTAGAAAATAGCTGTCTCCTGCTAGCACATGATTCCCGCTGATTACCCCCAAAGGATTTTTCACTCCATTAAACAGAGAGTAGAGCTTTCTTTTTCCTTTGATTTCGGTAGGGTAATTGAATTTCGGAGCCATGCTGAAAAATTTATTCTAAAAATACGACTAATCTCTGATAATAAATACATAAAACGTATGATATGTTATGCATTGCCATGAGATTAAAATTTACGTAGACGTTGGTTGTTCACAAGATATTTTGAGAAGACCTGAAATTTAAGCTATCCGATATATCTGAAGTAAAAAAATTTTAAATCGATTACATTTTGTCTGATCATCTTTACAGCAGGATTACTGTTAAAAGCCTTATTTTTGTAACTGAAAATGGATCTGTGATGCAGACACTGATGCATTATAAAAGAACATTCCACTAAATAAAATATAAATCCAACGATGAAGATTCAGAAAGAAATCGATTTTATCCTGGCGGTGGACACCCTGAAAAATGTGCAGCGAAGAAACTATAACGCGGATGATTCGAGAAGGGAGAACACGGCAGAACATTCCTGGCAGATTATTATTCTGGCCCAGATCCTTTTTCCATACGCAAAAAACAGGGCGGATATCGATTTGTTGAGGGTGATCCGCATGTTGTCTATTCATGACCTGGTGGAAATTGAAGCCGGGGATACTTTTATATTTGATGAAGCGGCAATGGTCGGGAAATTTGAACGGGAAAAAATTTCAGCTCAGAAGATTTTCGGTATTCTGGACGAGCCTTTACGATCCGAATTTTTCAACCTGTGGCTTGAATTTGAAGAAGAGCAGACACCGGATGCCATTTTTGCGTGTGCCATCGACAGGATTATGCCGTTTATCCTGAATTCCCATACTTCCGGAAAAAGCTGGACCGAAGCCGGCGTTACCGAAAAACAGATCCGGAATATGCTTGAAAATGCCATCAGCAGAGCATCAGATGAGCTGGGAGAAGCCTTCCAATTGCTGCTGATCAAAAATCTGGAAACGGAAAAGGTGATGAAATAATATAAAATTGATTCCGCTTGAGGTTGGTGAGGGAAGCTGGAGGCTGGAAGTTTTTTTTTATAAATTATTCCGAGTACCAAATAGTTATTGTTTATTAGAAAAATTTCAAGTCATTAGGCTTCTTTTCTGGTTAAATAATTAATGGATATTATTAGAAATTCATCTTAAAATAAAAAGTTTCGGCGGGCAAAGCCCGCCGAAACGCCTTAAAAAACATGAGAAGTATGGGTTCCGGCGAAAGGTTGCCGGAACTTTATTTAAAGGATTTGGATGGGCTTCTTAAATTCATCAATCGCCACGAAGGTAAAATCACCTACAATAGCCCGCTCTCTTTCGTAAGAGTACATTTGCTCCGTATAGATTTCCACATTTACCTTCAGGCTTGTTTTTCCTACGTGAACCACTTTTCCGATCAGTTCAACGATCGTTCCTGCGGGAATTGACCTGTTGAAATCGATCTTATCGCTGCTTACCGTTACTACGCGTTTTCTGGCAAACCGTGTGGCTGCAATAAAAGCCACCTCGTCCATCAGCTGCATGGCCGTGCCTCCGAAAAGCGTATCGTAATGGTTGGTCGTGTTGGGGAAAACAGCTTTAAAAATTCGGGTTTCGGACTTTTCAATTCTTTCTTCTATCGTCATATTTCATTATTAATTAAAGCGAAATGAAATAAATCGACACAACAGAAAACAGCAGAGACGGGAATCTCCGGACATCCGTTAGATCAATAAACTTCAGATCGCGAAAGTTTTTATTGTAAAGAAAAAGGCAGGTCTCCTGACTTGTAACATCTTTATTTCCTTCCCATCCCGTCTGAGACAGAACAGTGGACTCTTAATAAAGACTTCAGTTACTTACAGTTGCGCGACAGTCCGTGATTTGCACACGGTTCCCTTTTAATCTGCAGCTAAGCAGAACCGGTTTCTGAAAAGCTCAAAATATAGCTGTGAAGCAAATTCCAGGGCTTTCCGTTGGCAAAAGTAGTGATTATTGATGAATTATTCGGGGTTTTTGAAAATGATCTGGCTTTCGACCTTTCCCTGTTTGATGGTCCAGATCGTTGTGTATCTGTTTTGGCCTGAACCGTTGATCATATAAAGGAAAATATGGTCATTGTCGATGGCTGTCACCCCGACATTATTGAAATCCATGGTCGGCTGGAACATGTTTTTGATGGCATCCCTTACAAAAACGGAGCCCCGTCCCGGCTGTTGCACGCGAACGGATTTAATTTCGGTTAAATCTTCAGGAAGCTCTTTTCCTACCCCCCAGGCTTTTACTTTATCCACTTTGATGATGTTTCCCTCAGCATCTTTTTCCTGCTTTTTGATCTTGGCGTAAGACGGATAGACATCAATGATCACTTTGGTTCTCTGATTTCCCGGGATTTTTGGATTGGAATCATCGGTGAAGATCAGGGATTTTCCGTTTTTGGATTTGGAAGGGGTAAACTGCGGCAGCTTGTCTACGAAAACCACCCGGTTTTTATTCACCATCCCTTCTTTGGTAATGCTGTCGTACCGCACAAAAGGTTTTTCGGTGTCTTCTCTTTCAGGATATTTGATCCATATCCATTCGGTTTCTCCCGGTGCCGGCTTTTCATAGATAAAGACATCCCCTGTTTTCATGCGGATCTTGTCGATGATCTTGCGGTAATCATCTTTATGAACCCGTACCATGGCATACCCTTCTTCAGCTTTTACTACGCCAAAAGGAACTTTGTTCTGGCCTTTGGCAAAAGCGATGGAAAACAGACTGAAAACGGAGAGGTAGAATGCTTTATGTACGGAAATCATCATGAAATTTTTTTAACAGTTCAAATATATAAATTAAATGCTTTTCGGCAGATAATAATGCTGTTGTAATTCGTTTAAATCTTTTATTTGTTTTAAAATTCCTTCATGCAGAAAGTAAATTTCATCGGAAAGTTCCAGCGCATATTCCGTCATAAAATTCGAAATAATAAATCCTTTGTCCTTTGATATTTCTTTTATGGTTTTCATCACTTTTTCAGTAAGAATGGGAGACAGGCCGCTGTAAGGTTGTTCCAGCAGAATAAATTCAGCTTCGGAATGAATGATCGTCAGTACTTCCACCAGCTTTCTTTCGCCGCCGGAAAGATTCTGACGGTCCTGTTCAGGAATGGCTTGATAAGATTATTATTAAAAAGTTTAAGGGTATTTTCCCGATTACAGAATAACGGGATCAGATTTTTAACTTTACTGTTTTTCGGAAACATCGGCTGTTGCGGCAGATAGGCAATCCTGTTTTTTCTATCGGATTGCTTCGTTAAAACTTTATTATTAAACTTAATGAACTGCGAATCCCCTTTCATGGTTCCGAAAATAATCTGAAGTAAGGTTGATTTCCCTGAACCGATACTTCCCAGTAAAGCCACAACTTTTCCTGTTTCACAAGTCAGGTAAACATCCTGTAAAATTTTCTTTGAGCCAAAGGATTTTGTAACGCTGTCGATATGTAATATACTCATAAAAATTTAGAGATCAGATTGATAACGAAACCAATTGAAACCGTGGTGATCCAAAGAAATAATTTTGAAAAACCGAAATTGGCAAAAAACACATATTCATGCTTTAATCTCAGTTCATAAATTAAAAAATGAAAGGAAGGGAAGATCACAAGAAAACAGAACCCGAAATTACCGATATTTAAACCCGTCTGAAAGGCTAACAGCAATGAAAATAATACCGTCGGGATCAGCAGTTTGATATAAAATATCCAAAGGATTTTGAGGTCTTTTATCATATTCAAATATAATAAAACTAAAACTTGTGATTTATTGATTATCTTTAGGCAATAATAACTTTTGAAAACAATCTAAACCATTAAATATGACAAAAAAACTACTTTTTTTCTTTCTTTTCCTTTCAGGAATTTCATTGTTTTACAGCAAAAATCTAACGGCGGGAGAGCCCGGATACTGCTATCTCTGCGATACTGCTCCCTCCAATGTACAGGTTTCTAATATTACCATGACCTCGGGAACGGTAAGCTGGACGAATGATCCTACTGTTTCTTCGTATATGGTAAGATTCAGGCAGTATCCGGCTACAGCTTGGATGACCTTTACATCGGTTTCCATTAGTGCTTTTACCTTAACCGCGTTATCTCCGTGTACCACCTACGAAGTGCAGGTAGCGAAAGTATGCTCCGGTTCTCCCACGACAAGTGCGTGGTCCGAATCCGTAGTTTTTACCACTTTATACATGAATTATTGCGCCGCATCTTCCTTAAATGCCAATGTAGCTTATATGTCTAACGTGACGGTTACACCTACGGGAAGCGGTATTTCTCCGATGGTCAGTAATTCCGGAACATCCAATTATACGGATTACCGGCCTGATCCTACCCGGAAAGTGCAACTGATGATCGGCAGTACGGGAAACCAGATTTCCGTTTCCAAGACATGGGTAGGATCTCCCAATCCCGTATATGTAAGGGCCTGGATCGATTTTAACGGCGATGGAATTTTCCAGTCATCGGAAATGATGCTTTCTTCCGGTTCTTCCGCTTTATCAACGGCCACCGCAACATTTAATGTTCCGCCGACAGCTTTCCAGACAGGAACAACCTGCGGGGTGAGCATGAGAGTGATGATCAGTGAAACCGTTACAACTTCTTCCGCCTGCGGAACTTTCAGTTACGGCGAAGTGGAGGATTACGGGGTTTATCTGTTAACACCTGCGAACCTTTCTACCAACGAAATTAATAAACAGAAGAACATCAGCATTTATCCCAATCCGGCCTCGGATGTTTTGAATATTTCAGGAATCGAAGGAACTGAATTTGAAATTTACAATACAGCCGGGCAATTGGTAAATAAAGGGAAAATTTCCGATCAGAAAGTCCAGGTTCATGATCTGGTAAAAGGGGCTTATTTTATTCAGATCAAGAATAACAACAATATCTCAAAACTAAAGTTTATTAAAGAATAAGATTGAGAAGGTTTAAAATAAAGAAGCGGATCATCACTGATCCGCTTCTTATGTTTTCCAGAATTAATCGTTTCTGAGTTTCGCTTTGATATGATTTATTTTGATCATATTTCTAAGTTCTGAAACCTGATCTTTCGTCATTGCCCGTTTGGGACAGAATCCATAGGTAGATTTACTATGATAAAACAAAAACCAGTTTTTAAGTTCCTCTATTTTGTAAATATTGTTCCATGCCAGTTCAACCGTAAAGCTTTCGGCAACATCCTGAATAATATCATCTTTAAATAGGGATGTTGTCTCTGATGAAATGACTTTGTTTGTTTGATAATCTTTTCTGAACTTATAATAATACCATAAAGGATATAAAATGAATGTTCCTAACAATATAAAAATATTAAATAAAATAGATGAAATCGGTATTAAATTAAGCTGGCCACTAATAATGATTTTTATATCCAAATAAATCATATAAAATCCAAGTAATAAAGTCACTATTACAATGGGTTTTCTGTAGGCTAAGAAATACATAAGTCGTATATATTCCTTTTGTGAAATTTTATATTTTATTTTCATCGTTTATCAATATCATTTATTAACCGAGTAATATTGAACTTGTATTAAAATTAATCTTCTCTGAGTTTCGCTTTTACTTTATTGGTTTTAATAATTCTTCTCAGTTCTGAAACCTGATCTTTGGTAAAAAATTTTTTCGGAACCATATTCATGGCCTTCGCACTTTGATAGATCAGGAACCAGTCTTTATTTTCCTTGACCTTATAAACGGAACTCCAGGCCATTTCTCCGTCAAAAGTCTCTCCCTGAATCCGGATTTTTTCTTCCGTAAAAGTATAGATAATATGTTCCTGGATATTCTTGTTTGAATTAAACGCAAACCGTACACTGAAAAAAGAACGTACCACCATAAACAAAAGCAAAATGGTATACCACATCGAAGCCGATTGCAGGAGTTCTCTTTCCGTGCTGCCGTCCACCGATTCTTTGATGATAAAAAATACCAGCAGAGCTGATGGAAATACAATGAGGCGAAGCAACGAGCTTTTCACATGGAAAATCAGGAAATCCCTGAAACAGATCTGCGTTTTTACCGTTATCATACAAGATTAAATTCTTTCCAGCTCATCCGCATTGATCGTCGTCTTAAAGGTTCCATAATTCACAATCACTTTATTCCTTGAAATTTTTTCAATGGTTCCAACGCTGGTGCTTCCGATAATCCGTACACGTTGACCTTCTTTCAGCCAGAGCGCACGGTCGGTTTTACGTTTTTCTTCCAGCTTCTCGTTGGTTTCTGCAATTTTTTCGATTACTTCCTCTTTCTTCAGCTGCTGGGTAATTTTGCGTTTCACCACCTGAAGTCGTTTGCTTTCATCCTTGTCCGCACCGATCTTCCTGAACTTTTCCTGTTCAAGAATCTTTACAAAATCTTTCACCACATCTTTTCTGGATTTTCCTTTTACATAGCTGTCGATAAAAGCTTCGATCTTATTTCCGAACTGCAATTTGCGGTGTTCTTCCTCATACAGTTTTTGGAAATTGTACAGTTTCTGCTGAAGCTGATCGTTCAGTTTCTGTAGATTATCCCTTTTGTCTTCTACAGATTCCTTCCGTTCTGCGAGATCGGTTTTCAGTTTTTCCACTTCATATTTTTCCTGCTGAAGCTTGACGATGGTTTTATCCAGGTTGACAATATCATGTTCCACTTTTTTCTTTGCGGAATGGATGATGAATCGTGGGATTTTATTTTTCTCCGCTACTTCAAAAGTAAAGGAGCTTCCTGCCTGTCCGACTTCCAGCTTATACATCGGTTCCAGGGTTTTCTTCGTTAAAGAGCATTGCTGCATTCTGGGCGTTCGGAAGCTGTTCTACCACCAGTTTGATGTTGGTATAGTGGGTGGTAATAATCGCAAAACTTTTCTTATCGTAGAAAAATTCAAGGAAACTTTCTGCCAGGGCACCACCCAGTTCAGGATCGGAGCCTGTACCGAATTCGTCAATCAGCAGAAGCGTATTCGCATCGGCTTCACGGATGATTCCGCCCATTTTCTTCAGTCGGGAAGAATAGGTGGAAAGATGGTTTTCAATGGATTGGTTATCTCCAATATCGGTCATGATCTTATCAAAGAAAAACATCTCCGATTTCGGATGGGTCGGAACCAGGATTCCGCTCTGGATCATCAGCTGAAGCAGACCTACGGTTTTCAGTGTGATGGATTTTCCTCCCGCATTCGGTCCGGAAATACAGATAATCCGGTTATGGTCCGTTAACGTAAGCGTTTGTGGGAAAATCGTTTTATTCTGTGCTTTATTTCTCAGAAACAGGAGCGGGTGGAAAGCTTCTCTTAACCGCAGCGTCTTATGCCGGTTGATTTTCGGTAAAACCCCGTTGATCAGTTCTGCAAATTTCGCTTTGGCCCTCGTCAGGTCAAGATCGAAAATATATTTCTGGTATCTCCAGAGCTGAGGCTGGAACTCGGCAAGTTCGGCCGTCAGTTTCCTCAGGATCTTGTCAATTTCCTTTTTCTCTTCTTCTTCGCTTTCTTTCAGCTTGAAATAATGCTTAACCACAGAATCGGGCTGAATGTAGGTGATGGATCCGGTTTTGGATAATCCCAGCACTCTTCCCGGAACCCTTTTCTTGAATCCCGATTTTACGGCCAATACCCTCTGGTCATCAATAATCGTCTCACGGATGTCATCCAGAAACTCACTTTGCCCGTAATTGAACAAAGCCCGGTTGAAATTTTCCTGGATCGCTTTTTTAGCAATCTGGATTTCGGCTCTCAACCCTTTCAGGATGGGTGAAGCTTCACTTTTTACTTCTCCGAAACGGTTAAAAACTTTATCTACCTTATCAATGATTTCCTTTTTGAATTCAAGCACCAAAACATCTTCCATCAGCGTAGGGAAGGTTTCCGGCATGGTGGGGAAAAACTTCTGCAGTTTTCCGATCTGTTCTGTCAGGGTTTTGATCTTCATGAAAGCGCTGTTTTCAAGACGGTAGTTCTCGATCAGCATAAGCTTCAGCTCACTTTCGATATCTTCGTATTCGTCAAACGGAACTGCGTTTGAACTTTCAAAACTCGACAGGTATTCAGACGTTTTTTTCAGGGAAATTTCGGCCTCGTCGATTTCCATCGGACGCAGCTCGAGAATTTTTTCCCTCGTCTTCGGAGAATAAGCAAAAGGAGAGATTTCCGCGAGCAATTGCGGAAACTCTAATTCGTTTAAATCTTCTTTATTTATATACACAATGCAAATTTAGTGAGAAAATGTGAATTTAGTTTGAAAATGAGTTAATTTGGGTATTTGAAAATATCTATAATCACAGAGTATATATGAAACTGGAAACCAAAAGACTGCAACTGAAAGAAATTAACGAAAGCCATGTTGATGATATTCTGAAAATACGGAGCAATGAAGTCATCAATCGATTTGTGCAAAGAAACGCTCCGAAAAACAATTACGACGCGCTGCAGTTTATTCTCACCATCCGGGAACGGACTAAAAATAATGAGACGTTTTATTGGGGGATTTCCCTGAAAGACCAGTCTCATCTAATTGGAACCATCTGCCTGTGGAATTTTTCGGAAGACCGGAAAGTTGCTGAGGTGGGCTACGAATTACTGCCGGAATATCACAGAAAAGGCATCATGTCGGAAGCTTTGGCGGCCATTACAGACTTTGCTTTTCACAAACTGCATCTCGGTGAAATCGTAGCCATGACCCATCAGGATAACGAAAACTCCAAACAGCTTCTTTTAAAGCATCATTTCGTCTTGGGCGAGGGAGGGGAGGACGAAGGATTCCCGGAAAATCTCGTTTTTAGTCTGAAGACTTTTTTATAGCCGTTTTGAAAATTATTATATTTGTATCATCCATAAACTGAAGCACAATGAATCTGTCATCCGAAATTACATATACTACCAATAATCATCCAGAAATCATAAATCTGCTTGAAAAGTGATCTCGGATAGTCATAATGACAAAGGCAAGAAAATTGATATTGTTCCGTAAACACCAATATATTCCTTAGGAAAAAATGTTTCCACGAATATTTTAAATTAATTAAAAAATAATTGGAGTGATTTTCAAATTCACTCATTTTCAAATTAAAATTATGACCTGGACTGAAGTTTTAGCCCCGATAAAAAATACCCCATACTTTACCAATCTTTGGGAAAAAGTAAAGCAGGAATATGCAACGACCAAAGTTTTTCCACCGAAAAGCCAGATTTTCAGGGCGCTGGAAATTACGCCTTTTGATGATATTGAAGTTGTAATCCTCGGGCAGGATCCTTACCATAACGATTATCAGGCGAACGGACTTTGTTTTTCCGTTTCGGAGCAGGTAACGGCACCACCTTCGCTGAAAAATATTTTCATCGAATTGAAAGATGACGTAGGCGTAGTGAGGACCTCAAAAGAATTAGACGATTGGGGCAAACAGGGTGTTTTATTGTTAAATGCGACCTTAACGGTGCGTGCCCATTCACCCAATTCCCATAAAGATATCGGCTGGGAGAAATTTACCGATTTTATCATTAAAGAAATTTCGGATAAAAAAGAAAATGTCGTATTTGTGCTTTGGGGCGCTTTTGCCCAAAAAAAGGCCGAACTCATTAATCCGGCCAAACATTTTATTTTAAAATCTGCGCACCCTTCTCCATTTTCGGTTCATAGGGGTTTTTTCGGGAGCCGACCTTTTTCTAAAATCAATGAATATCTTATTTCAAAAGGAAAGAAACCTATTTCATGGTAGACGGATCACCGCCTTTCGTAATAATAATTCCGATTCTGTACTTTCCTTTCAGGGCCTTTGCTCCGTCAACCGCTCCGGGATAAGGCTGGACATCCGCTAAAGAAAAGGTGTAGCCGTTAAATACAGCCGACGCATGATAGTTTCTGGATGTATTATCGATTGTGGCGATCTCCAATGTCATCGGCCGGGTTGCGGTTCCCACCACTTCAACCTGCGCTACGGCAACGCCTGCCCAGATGCAGTTCACGTCTTTCGGACAGCGGCTGTCCTCGGAAATTCCTTTGAAAGTTACGTTCATCTGGTACTCTTTCAGGAAACGGTTTTCACCTTCGTTAAAGTAAAGGATGGTCTTATCTGATTTACTCACATGATTCACCTGGTTTTTATCAGTATCCACTTTGATCTTATTATTCTTTTTTTGAGCATTGCAGTTCATTAAAAACAGTGAACCGAGGCTCAGCAGTAAGGCTTTATGCGGTATCATAATTTCTTTTTTTTAAATAATATTGAGCATATTGAAAAGTACCACCAAAAACATGGCCACTCCTACGACAAGACTGAAGCCCGTACCGTAAATAAATCCGATGAAGGCGCCTTTTGTTGATTTCCAGGCCTTTGTCATATCCTTGCTGTCATGAAGAAGTTCCCCGATGAAAACGCCGGCAAACATCCCCACAAGAAATCCCAGAGGGATAGGCAAAAATATACCAACAATGGTTCCGACAATTGATCCGATGCTTCCCCAGCGCGTTCCGCCGTACTTTTGGTTGGTTTTCGCCGGAATTACATAATTTAAAACCACCGAAGCGGCGGTAAGGATCACAAATACCCAGACATAGATCATCGATAGGTCTGCGTCGGTCCCGAATTTATAGATCAGCAGTCCGCAGATGCTTAATAACAATCCCGGCAGGACCGGAAGGAAGGTTCCTAAGATTCCTAAAAATAACAAGACCAGGCAAAGAATTTCAATTAATACGACGTCCATGAGATTTGATTATACTATGCAAGATATAAAAAAAGCGGCTCTTCTGAAAGCCGCTTTTTGTCTAAGTTGAATTTTGTTATAGGTTTAGAATAACATATTGTAAGATTACTCCCGAATTTCCAATGTTTCCACTTGCATGGTTGTGGAATGTGGTGTAATAAATATAACCGCTGTTAGCCGATCCTGAACAAGGTCCAACCGTTGCTCCCAATGCCACAAGGTACGGTACCAGAACCTGAGGAACGGAAATGCTGATCTGGATATTCCCTGGAAGGGTAATGCAGACTGTGGTAAATGTTGTCGTTGGTGCATTACCGATCGGTGTCGTCGGAAGTCCGGTTGCCGAAAAATGGTTGGTCCGGATCATCAGTGCATCATTGGTAGAGGTTTCTTTCACCAGAACTTCCCAGTAAGCCGGATCGTAATTGATGATTTTCTGCCATGTACCCAAATCATAATTGATATTCAGACTGTTGAAGCCTAAAGCAGTCGTAAGGCCGGTGTTGGTTACGGTAGCGCCTACATTGCCTGCATTTCCAATATTTTTGGAGCATAATTTCGAATCGGGAACAAATCCTCCGGCCGGAGAACAGGCTGAGGTATTGCTTGTTCCGCCTACCAGGTAAGAAACATCCCAGTCTGAAGCATAAATACTTCCGCCGTTAGCCACAAAAATCGCCAGATTGGCTTCGGCTGCAGCATAAAGGGTTGGGTTGGAAGAATAATTATTTCTCGAACCGCAGTTCAGGAATATAATATCATACTGGGCTATGGCCGTTAAATTCGCAAGATCGGTATTGGTAATTTCCGTAGCGGTATATCCTAAACTCTGGATAATGTCCTCGATTTTATCGTAGTTTCCTTTTACGTAAGCAATCTTTGCTACCTGGTTCAGCTTGGTCTGTCCCGCATCCAGGCTCAGGGTCTCATCGTATTTCACCGTAGCCGAAATTTCTGTCCGGAAATTGCTGCCGTTCCCCGTCTGAATATAAAAAGTATGGTTTCCCACAGGCGCTTCAAGCGTAAAATTACCGTCAGCGTCAGACGTGGTGTAATAGATCTTGTATTTTTCATCAAATGTAAAGACCGAAGCACCACCGATGGGCTTCACCCCGTTTTGCGACATGACTTTTCCGCTGACTTTCCCTGTTTTTACAGTATTATCAACGGTAATTTCTGCAGGAGTTTCAGATTCAGAGCGGCAGGCGCCCAATGATAAAAGAATAATGAAAATGAATAGAAGATTAAACTTTTTCATAAGGTTTAGTTTTTTAATTAGAATACCAATTTAGGTATTTTATTGTTAAATATTCTATGATTTGAAAATAATTTTAAATAATTCGTAATTTTTTAAGATAGATTATGGTAAAAAATCCTGTTTTCAGGAGGTTTCCGGTGAATCTAATTTTATTAAATTTGTTTTGATGAAAGACCAGTTAGAAGAAACCAAAGATTTAATACAGGAACTCAGTGAGCCTCTGTATATTTACATAAGCAAAATTTCGCCGACCGGGCTGGAATGGGTATTCCATATAATCGTGAAGCTCGCTTTGCTTTGCGCTGTTTTTTTTGTGATCGATTTTATTCTGAAGATCATTATCAACAGTATTTTCAGCATTTTCCGCAATCAGGAAAAATACCCGATCGTAAATTCGGTATATGCTTCGAGAATTACCAATTCCCTTGCTCATCTGATCGCACTTTTGATCATTGGTGGAATACATGAGTCGATCTTTGCGGGAGCGCTTACCAAAACAACAAAGTTTATTGTAAGATCCGTCAATCTGGGAATTGTGATGATCTTTGCCGGTATGCTGTACCGGGGATTAACGGCTTTCAGGAATTATTTTGTGATCAAACAGGATTACTATAAGATCATGGCGCTGAATGCCATTTCCGAGACCATGAAGATTTTGGGGATCTTTATCTTTTCAGTGGTTGGGATATGCGTGGTCTTCGGGATTAAAGGAACCACTATTGTCGGAAGTCTCGGGGCGATAACTGCGGTGCTGGTATTGGTTTTTAGAGATACGATCCTTGGGTTCGTCACAGGCCTTCACGTGGCCACTTCCAAAAACCTGAAAGTAGGGGACTGGGTAAGCATTCCCAAATATAATGTGGAAGGAAATATTGCCGAAATAAACCTGTTGACGACCAGGATCAATAATTTCGATAAAACCTTTTCCACAATTCCAACCTATGACCTTTTGACCACGGAGATCAAAAACCTCCAGGTGATTTCGGAAAAAAATACAAGAAGAATTAAAAAATCAATTTATTTCAATATCAATTCCTTTAAGTTTCTAACAGATGAAGACATCCAACGCCTGAAAAGCATCAACCTTATTTCGGAATATCTTGAAGAGAGTGCCATCAATCTAAAAAAAGAAAAAGAAAACATGGCGCATAAAGAAGAGATTATCAACGGGAGACAGCTTACCAATATCGGAGTGTTCAGGATCTATGCCCAAAAATATATCGAACGGATCCCTGAACTGGATAAGGAAGGCCCGATTATGGTGCGTCAGCTCAATATTACACCGCAGGGACTTCCGTTGGAGATTTATTCATTCACCAATGATACAGAATGGGTACAATTTGAACAGATCCAGGCAGATATTTTCGATCATTTGCTGGTCGCTTCAAAAGCTTTCGACCTTGAAATCATGCAGGTAAAAGTGTAAGGTGATCATTCTAATTGCTGCCCTCTATGTAAAAAGTGCTTCATTGAATTTATGCGAAATCTCAGGAGCGAAAACCTGATTTTCATTTTTGGAATCTGTATTTTATCAATAGCTTTGCAGCTGTATAATTATCAACAGAACTGATGGTATTATTTCATGTATTGTCCGTCAGGTTATATTTAAAATTTATCATTAGAAGATGACAAAACTAAGTGTAAACATCAATAAAATTGCCACCTTACGAAATGCAAGAGGCGGTGAAACACCAAGCGTAGCGGAAGCTGCCGTGAAGATCCAGGAATTCGGTGGACAGGGGATTACCATTCACCCGAGACCAGACGAAAGGCATATTACCAGAAAAGATGTTTACGACCTGAAGCCGCTGGTTACGACAGAATTTAATATTGAAGGAAATCCGCACAGGCCTTTTATCGATATGGTCCTGGAGGTAAAGCCCGAGCAGGTAACGCTGGTTCCCGATGCTGATGATGCCATCACTTCCAATGCCGGCTGGGATACGAAAAAGCACCTGGATTTTCTTACTGAAATTATTGCTGAATTCAAAAATGCAGGGATCCGTACTTCTATTTTTCTTGACCCGAATCCCGAAATGGTAGAATATGCTGCCAAAACCGGGACAGACCGTATTGAACTGTATACGGAAGCCTATGCAAAAAATTATGTACAGAATAAAGAAGCGGCAATAAAGCCTTATTACGATACGGCAGTGCTTGCAGCCGATTTTGGACTGGGCATCAATGCAGGACACGATTTAAGCTTAGACAATTTAAAATACTTTGCCGACCAGATCCCGAACCTTCTTGAGGTTTCCATCGGCCATGCTTTGATCTCCGAAGCGCTGTATATGGGATTGGAGAACACCGTTCAGGCTTATCTGAAAAGGCTGGCAAAGTGGTAGAGTAGCTGGGTGCTGGAGCTGGAAGTTATTAAAGTACAAAATTTGAATGATATCCGTTATGATTATCGGTGTGATCAAAAAATAAAAGACAAGTTTTAAAATACTTCACCTTTGTGAACACCCAGCTTTCCGCACCCATCATCCAGCCAAAAACATTCAGAACAATTTAAAAATGCCAACAGCTGCAATTTTCATCTCCGAAAACTTCCGGCTTCCCGCATCCATCATCCATCCAAAAAACAAACCTATGCAAATCCTAAATTCAAAAATATTCGGTGAAAACCTTTCTTCAACACCGCTATTGGTATTCCACGGCCTGTTCGGAATGCTTGATAACTGGGGAACCTTCGGAAAAGATTTCGGGGAACTGATGCCGACACATCTGATCGATCTCCGCAATCATGGAAGAAGCTTTCATTCGGAAGATATGTCTCACGATGATCTGGCAGACGATATTCTTCGGTATATGGATCATTACGGAATTGAAAAAGCGCATATTCTGGGACATTCGTTAGGTGGAAAAGCCGTAATGCAGTTTGCGATAAAATATCCTGAAAAAGTAGAGCGGTTGATTGTGGTCGATATTTCGCCGAAAGCCTACCCGCCGCATCATCAGGGAATTATAAAAGCATTGGAAACGGTGGATTTTAATACGGTAAATTCCAGAAGTGAGGTAGAAGCGGTTTTAAGCCAGTATATTCCGGAAAGATCGACCATTCAGTTTTTAACCAAAAACCTGTATTGGGACGAAAACAAAAAACTGAACTGGAGGTTTAACCTGAAAACATTGTCGGAAAAGTACAATCAGTTTGTGTCGAATGCTATAAAGTACGGGGTTTTTCCAGGGCCGACTTTATTTATCGCCGGGGAAAAATCAAACTACATTCTTCCGCAGGACCAATTTGCCATTAAGCAGCAGTTCCCTAAAGCGGAATTCGTAACCATAAAAAATGCCGGACACTGGGTACAGGCAGAAAATCCTGTTGATTTTGCAAAGGTGGTCAAAGAATTTTTACCTATCCCATAATATACAAATGGTCTGATTTTGAATTGTTAAAATTTTCTTAAAACATACATTTATTCTTCTTAGTGTGAATTTTTTTAATACTTTAGTGACTCCTAAATCACTAAATATTAATGCTATGGAAAATAAGAAATCCAAAAAGCCTTTTTTTGCTTCTTTTCTCGAAAAGCAAATCCAGGATCCTGAAAAAATTAAAGGAGGATCCGGCGTTGTTACTTCACCGGCAGAAGATAACATCACCTCAGTTCTTAAGGATAATTTAACGGCTCCTAATTATGATGCCGTAACGATGAGGTTTCCGTCCGACAGTGATGCCGCTGAGGATCTGGATTAATCATCAGTAATTCCCGCAGTTTTTCATCAACAACTCTTTTATTCCTGCATCCACGGAATGTCTTTTTCAGTTTAAATAAAGCTACTTAGACTTTTCGTGCATTCTAGCCTTAAAATTGAGTTTTTGTATGGGTTGCGGATTACCACAGCTTTCAATTAACGATCATTACATTATGAAAAATAAAAATCCTAAAAAGCCGTTCTTCGCTTCTTTTTTGGAGAAGCAGATCCAGGAGCCTCACAAAGTAAAAGGAGGGTCGGAAACTTCTACCGGAGTACTGAAAGACAATGTTACGGCACCAACGACAGACAGTCTTACGAAGCCGGGAGAGGATACCGTAAGCATGAAGTATCCGTCCGACAGCGATGAAGGCGGTAACGAGTTATAAACTAGACCAGACAACCAATTCAAATTACAAACATTATGAAAAAGAAAGACAAAAAACCCTTTTTTGCTTCATTTTTAGAAAAGCAGATCGAGCATCCTGAAGGAATTCAGGGCGGCGCCACCAATCCCAAAGCCGATATCGTAACCATTCCGGAAAGAGATGCCGTGACTTCTCCTACCATTGATGGTCCGATCACTTTAAAATATCCTTCTGACAGCGATGACGGCGGATACGACCCGGTACCCCCTGGAGATGATCCACATACTCCGGCACCTTAATAACAAACAAGAATACAATCAAAATTAAATCATATGAAAAACAAGAATTCAAAAAAGAAGCCTTTTTTCGCATCGTTTTTAGAAAAACAGATTCAGGATCCTGAAAAAATCAAAGGGGGAACAGATGTTTCTTCTCCTCTTCAGGACGGGGTAATCACTACAAACAAGATTACCGATCAGCCTACCAAGCCGACGCTGGATATGGTTCAGACCATGAAATATCCTTCGGACGGTGATGACGATGTTCCTACTGTCTAATCAATTTTCAGTACACATTACAAATTATATCAGGGGAAACTTACATTCTAAGTTTCCTTTTTTAATAAAACGGCTCCATGATTCTCTGCATCACCCACTCTCAGGATTTTTACAATATTGATCTCTTTTTTGATTATTTACAGACCAAAGATATTCCGTATTTCAGGCTGAATTCCGACCGTTTGAACCATCTCCAGAAAATCAGTCTTCAGGACGGTTTTTTTGAATTAACGGATGAATCCGGGAACACGCTTGATTCCAGGACAATAAAAGCGGTATGGCATCGGAAATCCTGGGGAATCACCATTCCGGAAGAACTGGATGAAAGCTATGCCCGAATTTTTCTGAAAGAATATGCAAGCCTTCATTACAATCTTTTTACTTTGCTGGAAGATGTACCCTGGATCAATCCGCTCCAGAATGAGAACAAGATAGACGGCAATAAAATCCACCAGCTCAAACTGGCTAAGAAGAATCATTTAGTTATTCCGAAAACCATTTTTTCCAATGATCCTGAAAAGATAACCGGATTTTTCTACGAAAGCTGTCATGGGAAAATGATCGCCAAACTTCACGGGGTGATTTCAAAATCGATGGGTGGGGAAAACCTGCTTTCGACGCATATTATTGACGATGATTCCCTGGAAAATATGGAAGATATTGTCTACTGCCCGATGATCTTCCAGCCTTATATCGAAAAAGAATATGAGCTCAGGATCGTCTATCTCGACGGAGAATTTTTTACCGGAAAAATCAACAACAGCGAAAATGCAGACTGGAGGATTGCACAGGGAAATTATTTCTGGTCCGAATATTATCTGTCAGAAGAGATTAAAGCCAACCTCACATCGATGATGAAAGAAATGGGACTGTACATCGGAGCGATTGATATGATCAGAAGCAAGGACGGAAATTACTACTTTCTGGAAGTCAATCCGCAGGGAGAATGGGGCATGCTGCAAAAAGAGCTGGGTTTCCCGATTGCGGAAAGAATAGCCGACAACCTTATCAAAAGAATGAAAACCAATGAATAAAATTTTAATCATTACCCATACCGGAGATAATTTCTCCATTGAAAAAGTAACGGAATATATCGATAAGAACGGATGCGAAGTCATTCGTTTCGACGTAGACCTTTATCCGTTGAAAAATAAGCTTTCCACCCGTTTTGAAGACGGGAAGTGGATCACTGTTCTCGAAACACCGGAGAAAAAGTACCGTCTTGACGATATTTCAGCCATCTGGTACCGAAGAGCTTACAATATCGGAAACGGCCTGAAAGAAGAGCTCGACGGAAAATTCCTGGGAGCTGCGCTGGGCGAAATCCGCAACACGCTGTTCGGGTTTTTCGAATCTGCGGAGGTGTATTCATTAGGTAAACCGAGCGTATACCGTAGGCTCGACAGCAAAGAAGAACAGCTGAAAATTGCAGATAAAATCGGACTTAAGATTCCGGAAACCTGCATCACCAATAATCCCGAAGAGGCTAAACAGTTTGTGCTGAAGCACCAGAACGTAGTTGCCAAAATGCAGACCGGATTTGCGATTTATGAAGATGGGGTAGAAAGTGTGGTTTTTACCAATGTCATCAACGAGGAAAAGCTAGAGGAACTGGACACGCTGCTGTACTGCCCGATGCAGTTCCAGAAAAAAATTGAAAAGAAAAAAGAGCTTCGCGTGACTATTGTCGGACGGGATGTTTATGCTTTTGAGATCGATTCGCAGCAGTCGGAACGCGCAAAGATCGACTGGAGAAAAGACGGGGTTAACCTGATCGATAAATGGATTCCTACCGAACTTCCCACGGATATCGAAGCGAAATTACTGGAACTTCTGGATGTTTACCACGTGGATTACGGAGCGATTGACATGATCGTTTCGCCGGAAGACGATTATTATTTCATCGAAATCAATGCAGCCGGTGAATTTTTCTGGCTGGACAACCTTACGGAAGGCAACCTGATTTCCAAAAGTATTGCCGATGTACTTTGCGATAAAGCTCCGAGAAGAAACAATATGGTTTTAGTATAAATCGATAGTATACCATTAGACCTTCAGGATTTTTAAAATCCTGAAGGTTTATTTAAAGCCCTAAATTTTATTTTCTAAAAGATATTTACTATTATTGGGGTTATTCATATTATTTCTCAAAAAATTCAATCATTTCTCTTAATTTTCCCCCTGCCTGTATAGGATAATCTAAAAATAAACTTAATTTTATCCTCTAAAATGTGGTAAGTGCTGAAATTTTTTTCTCTTGTTTTTACGGTTATCTATTCTCTTGTCCTGGCGGGGACCGGAAACCCGGAAAAGAATCAGCTTTTCAGAAAAGCAGAGAGTGAGATCGTACTGTCCCCGGAACGGTCGATGGAAGTATTGGATTACATTGAAAAAAACTTTCCGCCTGATGATGAAGAATCGGGCCGGCTGATGTATTTAAGGGCAAAATCGCTTTATTACCAGAATAATCTTACGGAAGCTTTAAAAATTATCTCAAAAGAAAATGAGCATCTTTCTCCTGACCTGATGATTTTACGAAGAAACATTCTGTATTCATTCAATATCAAAGATACTTTCGTTCCGAAGGATATCACGGTGAATAACGATTACCGGTTTTCCGAAAAAGCAGGACAGCTGCTAACCCGTTTATCCGGCACAGGAAGGCCTGTTGCTCCTGCGGAATTGTCGGCGTTACTGAAAGAGGCCAGCGCCCATCATCTGGAAATACAGCGGGAGAATATGCTTACCCTTTCAGAATATCTCGCGCAGCATGATCCCGGCCACAGGTATCAGGATTTTCTGAACCAAACCCGAATTCTTTATAAAAACGATCCGGCTTTTAAAATTCTGTATATCAAATATTTGCTTGAAAACAACAGGGCCGGAGAGGCTGATGTATTGATAGCAGAACTGCCCAGAGAAAACCTTGAACAAAGCACGAACCTTTACCTGAAATACCGCTATTATGATCTTTTGGTCACTTATTATTCGAAAACCGGTCAGCATTTGGATTATAAAGAGGCGGTTCAGAAAAAGGAAGCTTTGTTTAATACCATTGACAGGGGCGCTTTTTCAGCCAAAAACAAATGGTTTGGCATCCTGGAAGAAAATTACAGGCATGAGCTGGATTCTGCGATAACCATCAGGCGGTATATTTTGTTCTCTTTTTTGGCATTGCGGTACTGCTGATTATCTTTATCTCGGTAAGGCTTCTTCAAATAAGGAATCAGATCAGCGAATATGAAGAGTTCCGGATCAAGCTCAGATTTAACCAGGATAAAAAAACAGTTCAGACCCAGGCCATCTCTGAGAAAACGGAGACCATGCTCTTGCAGAGGCTGCAGGATTTTGAAAAGACTACTGATTATATACGTCCCGATATTTCCCTTCAGAACCTTGCTAAAAAGCTGGATACCAATACCAAATATTTATCGGAAATCATCAACAAGCACAAGCAGAAGAACTTCAATACGTACATCAACGAGTTGAGGATCAATTATATTACCGATAAGCTAAAAGAAAATACCGTCTACAGAAATTACCAAATAAAATACCTTGCCGAAGAAAGCGGCTTTTCGACGCACAGTGCTTTTGCAGCGGCATTTAAGGCCGTCAATGGTCTGTCTCCGGCTCATTATATCCAATTGTTAAATCATAAAGAAGAATGAAAGTACTGATTTTTATTATATTGATGTTTTCATGCTTTTCCTGCAGGACAGATCATCCTGAAGAAGATAAGACAGTGGCACAAGCTGAAAAATTAATGCTTTCGGATCCTAAAAAATCGTTTGACCTTGCCCATAATTTATTAAAGGAACATTCTTTAGCCCATAATAATAAAGTCCGCAGCCTGTTTGTTCTTACCAATACTTCCAATATCCTGGGAAATCCGCTGGATGTCATAAAATATGGCAATCTGACGCTGGAAAGTGCGACAGAAGAGGGTGACGTCATTACAAAAATCAAAGCACTGACGTTGTTGGGGAATACATATCAGTCGATACAGCTGAACGAAAAATTACGTACGAATCTGGATCAGGCTGAACAGTTGCTGTCTTCCCCCGCCGTTCCCGATTCGATGAACATTATACGGGGTAATATATTCTACCTGAAAGCCATGAACTATTTCAGCAGCATGGACGGAAATATTGCCCTTTCTTATTTTGACAAAGCCATTCATCAGTACCTCCTATCCAAAGAGCCTGTTGCAAAGATTAATCTTACGTTTGCGTACACCAACAAAGGATGGGCACTGATCGATCAGAAACGTTTCGACCTGGCAAAACAGAACTTTGCATTGGCCAGAGTAGATCCTCAATCTTCTCCGAACAGGTATCCGCCATTGTTCGTAGAAAGGATGGAAACAACTTCTGCACTTGCGGAAGCCAAGATGTATGCTGTGCAGAATGATCCTGACCGTTCCAATGCCATTCTTTTCGGAATATTAAATGATCAGAAAAATATTCAGGTAAAAAAAGAGATTGAAAATGATATTTACAAGCTGTTAGCAGATAATTTTCTAAAAAAGAACGATGTTGCAAAGCACGATTACTATCAGAATCTGTACATCAGCCGTGCCAGCAAATACAATCAGATTGCAGCGGAACTCGTCAATAAACTCATTCAACAGGAAGGTGAAGCGTATGCTATAAAGAAGAAAGAAATCGACCGAAGTACTTTTTATTAACAGGTGCTTTGCTGCTGCTTACCCTGCCAATTGTCTTATTTCTGATGAAAAAAACCATTAATCTGAGCAAAAAGTGTAAGAGCTTAAAAAAGGAGGTCTATGAAATACTACCTTCTGAAATTCAATTGGTTAGATAATTTATTTACCTGCCGGAATCATGAATATTCTGTAAAACCGGTACAGCTTTCCTTGATTTTTATAAAATGGACCGTTATTTTCGTACAACTAAACATCTACGAAAATGAAGAAAGTCTATCCCTTTAACCAACCGTTACAAATGAATACCATTGAAAGAAATCCCGGAAAAAAAACCAGGACTTCTTTCGTTACATTTCTGACGGTCTTGGCTGCCTTTTTAGTATCGGCGAATCAAAACTGTAAGGCACAGATTATAGCCTACACCTTTTCACAATCCACATCTGTTTATACGCCAGTTGCTAACGAAACGGTATTGACTGCCGCAACAGATAATACCGCCACGTTGAACCTCAACAGTGTGGTCTCTTCCGTTGCTCTGCCTTTTGCTTTCAGCTTTAACGGAACTTCTTATACTTCTCTTAATGTTTCTTCCAACGGGTTTATCACTTTTGGTTCGGTGGCACCATCTGCCTTTTATACCAATCCGATTTCAGGGAATACCGCTTATCAGGGTGCGGTATCTGCATGGGGCAGGGATATTTCCAGTTTTTATAATATAAACGGAAAAACAGGGAAAATTTCATACGGGGTCACCGGAAACGCGCCTAACAGGGAATTTGTTATCCAGTGGACGAATTTCAGGCCTAATGCTTCAACAGTAAGCACCATTGTTTATTCATTTTCTTTCCAGATCAGATTAAAGGAAACCTCCAATATTATTCAGATGGCCTATGACCAGGGATCGTATCTGGCCGGTAGCACGACGGTAAACGGTACTGCAGAAATAGGAATTAGAGGAGCTTCTAACGCTGAATTCAACAACCGTCTGAATCCGACGACTACAGTATTTACAGCTTCAGGAGCCGGAACTGCCAACAGTTCAGCACAGGCTTTTAATACCGTGGGTACGGTACCGGGAATGCCACCGGCAGATCTTGTCTACACCTGGACGCCGCCAAGCTGCTACATCCCAACCGGTATCTCTGTAAACAATCTTACATCGGTTTCTGCAAATTTATCGTGGAACGCCTCTGCGTCATCGCCGGGAGGATACGATATTTATTACAGTACCAGTTCTACAGCGCCAACATCTTCGACGGTTCCTACCATTTCGAATGTTCCGGGGACTTCCTATCAGATAAACAATCTCAATCCGTTAACGACTTACTATGCTTGGGTGCGCTCAAACTGCGGCAGCGGAAATGTGAGTTTATGGTCACTTGATCCCACGATATTCACTACCAAATGCAGCAATCCTCCCGCTGCTCCTTCTGTCAGTGGAGCAACGATTTATCCGAACCACCAGGCCATTCTTACCGCTGATCCGTCATCATCTGCCAATTACAGCTGGTATGATGCACCGAACGGGGGCAACCTGATGTTTACGGGAAATCCTTTTACAACCCCTGCACTGACGGCCACAACCAATTATTATGTGAGCACATTCACAGGAACTTCGGGAATCCCTACAGGAAGACCGATCTACACCAACGGAGGTGCTTTTACCGGTTTTGGAACCACTAATTTCGGGTTGGTTTTCGATGCTCTGAGCTATCTGGTATTGGAGAGTGTAACCGTTTATCCTCTGAGTACGACCAGTGCTTCAGGAACTTTAACTATTGACGTGATCAATTCCAACGGTGTAATCGTAAATACAAAAACGGTAAATGTAACAGGTGCTCCGGTATCTGCACCCGTAGCGCAGGTCATCAGTCTCGATTTCCCGATTTTCCCGGGAACCAATTACAAATTACGTCCCCGAGGCTATACCGGTATCGATGGATTGTTATATGAATCGAATTCGACTGCCGGCTATTTCGGATACCCTAACAGTGTTCAGAATTTAATAGACATCAAATACTCCACTACAGCCGCTGCTCCTACAAATACCCCTAATACCGGTCTTTACTACTATTTTTATGACTGGAAAGTAGGAAATAAATGCGAGTCGGCCAGAAGCCCGGTTACGGTAAGCGTGGATTCCACTCTTTCAACATCGGAAGCAGGCACAAAAAATACGGTAAAAATTTATCCGAATCCTTTTTCCGATGCCGTAACGATCGACAGGCCTGAATTGATTGGTTCACTGAATATTTTCGATGCTTCCGGAAAATTAGTGATGCAAAATGTGAAAGCTGAGCAGAAGCTTACCCTTAGCCATCTGATATCCGGAATATATATCGTACAGATGCTGATGAAAGACGGAACGCGTCAGTCTGTAAAGCTCATTAAAAAATAAGTAAATTATATTGGGAAAGGCCGTCTGGATCATATTCAGGCGGCTTTTTATTTAATAATAATACCACTGAAAACTTCCAGCATCCAGCTTTCCTTTTCCAACCTTTAAACCTGGTTTGTACCTTTGAGTCCAGGTCATTCAATATCTTCCAAATCTAAATTTTCATGCTTTTCACCATTTTAAACCGAATTCTCCTTTAAAAATCGCAAATTTGCAAAACGTAGAATATTATCATAATTTAGTCAGCAACCAAGTAAAAATAACTGATGGTTTTTGTAACGGGAGCAACCGGGATTTTAGGCAGGATAGTCGTTTTGGAACTTCTGAAAAAGGGAAAAAACGTTCGTGCTGCAAAAAGGCCGACAAGCAATTTAAACGAAGTAAAGCATTCCTATTCATTTTATACGGAAGATCCAGATGGGTTTTTCAGCAGGATCGAATGGGTGGACGTGGATTTTGATGACATATATTCTTTACAGGCAGCTTTGGACGGAGTGGAAGAAGTTTATCATTGTGCGGCCAAAGTAAGCTTTCATCCCAACGATGAAAAAGAGATGTACCATACCAATATCAAAGGTACCGAAAACCTGCTGTATGCCTGCGAAGGTTCGGGGGTGAAAAAATTTCTGCATGTAAGTTCGATCGCCGTACTGGATACGGTAAATGATCTGGGGGAAATGGACGAAGATTCCAGCTTCAACCCCAAGCTTGAACATTCTGCGTATGCATTATCCAAGCATCTGTCTGAAATGGAGGCGTGGAGAGCCTCTGCGGAAGGCCTGAATGTCATCATCATCAATCCCGGCATGATTATCGGCAGCGGAAACTGGGGAAACAGCAGTGGCGATATCTTTCCGACCTTTGAAAAAAACGGGTTTACCTTTTCAGGCGGCTCAAACTATGTGGATGTACGGGATGTCGCCAGGATTTCTGTGGAACTCATGGAGAAAAATGCTTTCGGCGAACGCTTCATGGTTGTGGCTGAAGGGAAAAGATATACCGAACTGGCCCGGCAGATCAGGTCAAAATTAGGGCTGAAGGAGGCCAAAGTATTGTCCGAGTTTCAGCTTAATGCCGGAAGATGGGCCAATACCCTTTTCGGATGGCTGATCCCCAAGCTCAGGCTGATTACCAAGTCCAACATTGAAGCCATCACCACCCTTCATACGATATCCAACAAAAAAATAAAAGAAAAACTTGATTATCAGTTTATTCCCGTTTCGGAAAGCATTGATTTTCATTTGAAAAATTATATGAACGATAAAAAGATGAAGCCATGAATCTTGCAGAGGCCATTATCCTAAAAAATACAGAAAAACATCCTCTGAAAGCAGCGATCGGGTTTAAAAAGAAAGATGCAGGATGGAAAGAACTGAGCTGGAAAAAGTTCGGTGAAATTATTTTTAAAACAGCCAATGCCCTGAAAAATGCAGGTGTCGGAGAAAATGATAAAGTAGCCATCTATGCCGACAACTCTTCCGAATGGATGATTTTCGATCTGGCCGCTATGGCGATAGGAGCCATTAGTGTTCCTATTTATGCTACCAATAATGCCGAACAGGCAGAATATATCGTTAATGATTCCGGAGCTAAAATTATTCTTGTAGGAGATCAGGCCCAGTATGATGCTGCCCTGCAGATTCTTCAGAAAGAAAACAGCCTTGAAACAATCATTGTTTCTAAAAAAGCCGTGTGGATCAAAAAAGAATTCAGCAGTTTCTATCTGGAGGACTTTATTGCCAAAGCTTCACCTGAACTTGAATGCTGTAAAAAAGAATACGAAGACGTAGCCACCATCATTTATACTTCAGGCACCACAGGAACACCGAAAGGGGTAATGCTTACGCACGGAAATTTCATTAAAGCACTCGATGCGCATTTTGAGTTTTTTAAATTTAAAAATTTTGAAGAAGAGCTTTCGCTGGCATTTTTACCTTTAACGCACGTTTTTGAAAGAAGCTGGAGCTTGCTTTGTCTGTACGGCGGGGCAAGGGTGTATTTCCTGGAAGATCCGAAGAATATCTCAAAAGCTCTGGAAGAAGTAAAGCCTACCATGATGTGTGCTGTTCCGAGATTTTTCCAGAAAGTTTATGCGGGAGTCCTGGAGAAGTCGGAAGAAGGTTCGGAATTCAAGAAAAAAATCTTCGACTGGGCCGTAAAAACAGGCTGGCAGGCAGCAGAATTGAGAAGAAATGAAAAGCCGGTACCAGCAGGCTTAAAGATAAAAGAATTTATTGCAGACTCATTGGTTTTTAGTAAGATCAAAAATAAGATGGGCGGCAGGCTCTGGTTTTTGCCTTGTGGCGGAGCTTCGTTATCGCCGGAAGTCACGAAATTTTTCGAATCGGTGGGAATTCATGTAACGGTAGGGTATGGGCTGACCGAAACCACAGCTACGCTGACGTTATTTCCACTAACGCATTTTGAACACGGAACCAGTGGGAAAGCACTGCCTGGTGTAGAACTCAGAATCGGTGAAAATGACGAAATTCAGGCACGCGGAAACGGCATCATGAAAGGCTATTACAACAGGCCGGATGAAACACAGAAAGTCTTTACCGAGGACGGCTGGTTTAAAACAGGAGATGCCGGGAAAATCGATGACCAGGGAAACCTTACCATCACCGACCGCCTGAAAGACCTGATGAAAACCTCCAACGGAAAATACATTGCACCACAACCGGTCGAGAACCTTTTAACCAATAATAATTTCATCCAGCAGATTGTTCTGATCGCGGAAGGAAGACAGTTTGTTTCTGCCCTTATTGTTCCCAATTTCGAATTTTTAAGGGACTATCTGAAGAAGAATAATATTCCGTTTACCAGTTGGGAAGAAATCGTAAAGAATGAAAAGGTAAACGACTTTTACAAAGCGAAAATTAAAGAATTGCAAACCGATCTGTCCGACTACGAAAAGGTAAAACGGTTTACTTTGATGCCTTCGGAATTCGACATCAATACGGGAGAAATTACGCCTACCTTGAAAGTGAAAAGAAACGTCGTGCTGAAGAAATATGCGGATCTGATTGAAGGGATGTATTAAACTATGGTTGAAATAGAATTTGAAAATCCGCATTATGAAGTTTGTGAATGTTGTGGAAATACAACCGTAAAACTTACCCGGTTCGTATATGAAAATGATGAAGCATTTGCAATTTATTATATTCATTTTACCAAAAAGCACAATGATAAACATGTTTTGGGACTGATTTCTTTAGGAGAATGGGGAACAGACGAAATTCCTAAATGCAGAGTATCATTTTTGTTTAGATTATGGTTTAATAATGGCAATTTCAATGTAAGTATTATAGATGGTGAAGAATCTCCATGGCAATCTGAAATTCTGGGAAAAATATTAAGTAGAGAAGAGGCTTTGCAGCATCCATGGGTAACCGATGTATTTCATATTACAGATCATATAGTAATAGAAGATTCAGAAGTTATCAAGTATCTTACAAACAAAGATTAAAATAAAGTTTATCACTAAACTAAATTATGACAACAACACAGGAATTTTTAGGAAAAAAAGAATTTACAATACATAACCGGACGGCTTCTGAAAGCTGCCCGTCAAATATCGCCCTGATTAAATATTGGGGAAAATATGATAACCAGATCCCGGCAAACCCAAGCATCAGCTTCACCTTAAACCATTGTAAAACCAATACAACAATGGAGTTTACAGCCAATGAGTCCTTTTCCGTCCAGACTTTTTTAGCTGGAAATGAAGAAGTGAAATTTGCCGAGAAAATCGAAAAATATTTCAGGAACATTGAACAGTATCTGCCTTGGATTTTACAGGGGAAATACCTCATCAAAACAGAAAATACCTTTCCTCACAGCTCAGGAATAGCCAGTTCAGCTTCCGGTTTTGGAGCGATTGCCAAATGTTTGATGAATCTGGATGAATCGTTTTCAGGGAAAATCTCAGACGAAGAATCGTTAAGAAAGGCTTCTTTTCTGGCGAGATTGGGAAGCGGAAGCGCCTGCAGAAGCTTATATAACGGGCTGGTGGTTTGGGGAGAATCGCAGGTGAAAGGCAGCTCGGATCTATTTGCCGTTCAATATCCCAACGAAGAAATCCATGAGGTTTTTAAAAATTTTAATGATTGGGTTTTGTTAATTCATGAAGGGCAGAAAAGTGTCTCTTCGACGGTTGGGCACGGTCTGATGAATACCAATCCGTATGCAGACCGGAGGTTCCAGGAAGCCCGTGAAAATTTCGGTCCGATGAAGGAAATTCTGGCAGCAGGAGATATGGAACGGTTTATTAAGCTGGTGGAACATGAGGCATTAACCCTTCATGCCATGATGATGATGAGCGATCCGGCCTTTATTCTCATGAAAACAGGCACACTCGCCGTTATCAATAAGATATGGGATTTCAGAAAAGAGACAGGACTCCCTTTATTCTTTACGCTGGATGCAGGCGCCAATGTTCACCTTTTATTCCCGAACAACGGCTCCGAAAAGGCCATCCAATCTTTTATAGAAACCGAATTGTTACAGCACACCCAGAATAATGGTGTGGTAAAGGATGAAATGAAATTTTAGATTTTCAGGGAAATACGATCAGTAAATATAGCCTTCTCAAATTGAGAAGACTTTTTTGCTGACTTCCCCAGAGTTACCAGCATGGTTCTTTTCGCGTATAAAATGTGTAAGAGCTTGAATATGCCGAATCACCATTTCCATAGGAATTAGACACAAATCTTTCCTTAGTTCTCTAATACCATGTTTAGATTCCTCCGGAAAGACATAGAGGGCAAGGAATCTGTTTTCTGATGACTAATAGTGAATAGCTTAATCTTCCGTTACCACAGCATCCCTTTCTCCGTCCTCCTTTTTACCCTCTTCAATCATTTCTTCGGCTTCGGCTTTTTCTTCTTCGGTGGCGTAATCGATTTTCTCTTCCTGTTTCTTTTCCTGTTCATGGTCAATGAAAAACTCGCAGAATACTGGAAGATGGTCCGAGCCGAAATTCTCCAGGGTTTTTAGGTCATCAATAAAAATTTCCTCGCTGTGGAACATCAGGTCGATCGGAAACCGTAGCAGTTTGTATTTTGCATGGAAGGTAGATACAAAGGAGCGCCCGATTCGCGGATCGATAAGATGACTTGTTTTCCTGAACAGTATGGAAGATTTTGACCAGGCCACATTGTTGAAATCACCGACAACAATCACCGGCTTCTCGATTTCGATCACTCTCTTTGCAGTGCTTAGCAGGTCGCCGTCTCTTTCTTTAGAAGTTTCTTCTTCTGTCGGGCTTGGCGGCGGCGGATGAACGCCGAAGAACACAAATGAAAATCCGTCTTCGGTTTTCAGATGGGCTTCAATACTCGGAATATCATCGGCCACGAAAAAATGCGTCCGGGATTCTTCTATTTTGATTTTCGAATAGAAATGCATACCGTATGTATTTTCCAGAGTTACTTTATGCTGATAAGGATATTCATTTTCCAGTTTGCGCAAAGCTTTTTCCCAGTCGCCGTTGCTTTCCATAGTGAGAAATATTTCCGGCTGGTATCTTTTGATAAGCTGGATAAAACGGTCGTATTCTGTATTAAACTGGTAAACATTGGCGGAAATAAAATGCAGTTTGTCGGAAGACTGATATTTCTGAGTAAATTTTTTAACGGGATAGAGTGGAGTATATTTTATTAAAATAACGCTGTGATGGATAAAAATAAGTACCAAAAGGCCCTGGCAGTACCATAAATACTCGGAACGGGGAATCAGGAAACCCAGGATAATGGTGAAAACCGTAAAAAATGTAATCTGGATTTTGCCAAATTCAGGGGTGCGGAAAACCCAGTGTGCGTGCTGGATTTTGGGCAATAAAGTAAGAATTAGCAATAAAACGGTCAGACTCAAATACAGTATCCACATATCTTTTTAATAAACGGATAAATTTAATTCAAATTTCTAAGTTTTCAAACGCCTGGGTAGGTAAAATTCAGTAATTAAATAAAAGAATCCGGATTAATCACTATTTTTATCCGGTCATAAAATCAATAACCTCATGAAGAGAACATGCGCTCTTATCTTGCTGCTCGGAAACTTTTGCTTTGGCCAGCAGAATAGGGAAATCGAAAAACCGATCCGCAACCTGTTTTTAGGAATGAAAAATGCCGATGCCGGACTGTTGAAATCTGCATTTTCTGATGCTGTCATTCTTCAGACCATTACCAAAGAAGGCGTAAAAACTGAAAATATTAATGATTTTATAACTTCTGTTTCAAAAATGGAGAAAGATGCGCTGGACGAAAGAATTACTATCGAAGCGGTTCATAAGGACGGAAACCTGGCCAGTGTTTTTACGTCCTACACATTCTATTTTAAGGGTAAATTCTCCCATTGTGGAGCCAACAGTTTTCAGCTGGTAAAGCAGAGCGGGGAGTGGAAAATACAGTATCTGATTGATACAAGGAGAAAAGAGAATTGTAAAGTGATTAATAAATGAGAGATAAAAATCTGATTTTAAACCCTGTTTTTGTAGGCTGCCTTACGCTTTTGTTTCTGAATGATCATCTATTTAAAACAATGTATCATAACGGAGCAACAGGGAAATTGTCGGATATGGCAGGGATTGTCTTATTCCCGATGCTTTTGGCTTACCTGTTTCCGAAGTTCAGGGAGAATGCTGTGTTTGTAGCAGGAGCATTTTTTATTTTCTGGAAATCGCCGTTTTCAGGAAGCCTTATTACTCTTTATAACCGGGTTTCCCCGATTTCCATTCACCGGGTGGTAGATTACACGGATCTGTGGGTATTGCTGCTATTGCCGATTCCCTATTTTCTGATTAAAAACAGCTTTTATCTGAAGAAAATCAACTTTCTTAAAGTTAATGTTTTCGCAGTTCTGATTCCTACAGTATTTGTACTGATGTCTACTTCGCCGCCTTACTCTTATTTTTATATTTCTGAAAAAGGCACTTTGGTTTTCAAGGGTGCCAGTATTGAAATCAAGAAAACAAAAACCGATCTTCTCAGAGAAATGGATGTTCATCACGTAGCCTGGGTAAAGGATACGGCAGAGGTTATAGAATCCCTTCGTTTTGAGACATCAAGAATGGGAAAGTTTGATCAGAATGCTCTTAAAAACGGAGGTGCTATCTTCACCATAGATAATGATGAGCTCCGTTTGCTTATCCTGAGAAAAATATATGAAAGCTCAGATTATAAAATCCCGGAATTAAAAATAGGAGACAGGACAGTAAAGAACCTCAGGTTGTCTATTGAGCCTTCTTACAGGGAAATAAACTCGAAAAAATTCAGCACCGTTGTCATCCGCGAAGTGGAAATTGATAAGAACCTGGATCATGATAAGGCAGGAAAAGAGCTCAGGAAAATTTATCAGGACATTATCATCAGTAAATTCAAAAATTTTTAGCATGAAAATCCATCATATCGCCATTATCTGTTCAGACTATGAAGTCTCAAAAAATTTTTATACCGAAATTATAGGACTTAATATTATCCGTGAAGTATATCGGGAGGAAAGAAAATCGTATAAGCTTGATCTGGCCATCGGAGATCATTACGTCATCGAACTCTTTTCCTTTCCCGATCCGCCACCGCGACCTTCCCGGCCGGAAGCCTGCGGATTGAGGCATCTTGCGTTCTCAGTAGAAAGCGTTCAGGAAAAAAGAGAAGAATTAATGCAGAAGGGATTAGCCTGTGAAGACATCAGGATCGACGAATTTACAGGGAAAGCATTTTTCTTTACACAGGATCCCGACAATCTTCCGTTAGAATTTTATGAAATATAAAAAATAAAGCAGTTTCAAGAATGAAAAAATATGCAGTATTATTTGCTCTCGCCCTGATGAGCCAGCTGAATGCCCAGGATGTTCATGAACCGAAAAATCATCCGAAAGAATGGTCACAGGCGTATGAGCCGTTCAGGATTGCCGGAAACCTGTATTATGTCGGGACTTACGACCTTGCTTCGTATCTTATCGTAACGAACAAAGGAAACATCCTGATCAATACCGGTCTTGCCGATTCACTTCCGATTATTAAAAACAATATTAAAAAACTTGGCTTTAAATATAGCGATATTAAAATCCTTTTGCTTAATCAGGCACACTACGATCATTTGGGTGCAATGGCGGACATTAAAAAGGAAACCGGCGCAAAATTGTATGCGGACGGGGCAGACGCAGAAGTATTAAAAAGCGGAGGGAAATCGGATTACGAAATGGGAAAGTATGGGGTCACCTTTAAGCCCGTTACTCCCGATGTTATTTTAAAAGACAGGCAGGCCGTAACACTCGGCAGCACCAAGCTGATCATGCTGCACCATCCCGGCCATACGAAAGGCTCATGCAGCTACCTGCTTGAAACGAAAGATAAAAGCAGAAGCTATAAGGTTCTTATTGCCAATATGCCCAGCATCATTATCGATCATAAATTCTCGGATGTCTCCGCATATCCTGGTATCGCCAAAGATTACGCTTACACACTCAGGGAAATGAAAAAGCTGGATTTTGATGTTTGGGTAGCTGCCCACGCCGGTCAGTTCAGCCTTCACGAAAAGCATAAGCCGACAGATCCGTATAATCCGAAAGTTTTTATGGATAAAAAAGAATACTTTAATGAACTGGATGAACTCGAAAAAGAATATCTTGAAAAAAAGTCAGAGGATCCTATTAATGAGCATACCCGGTAAAGAAACTGATTGCCATAATAGCCAGCACGATCGAGGAAATCACCACATAAACGTAATCCTTTTCTTTTAAGTAACCGATTAAAGCGAAAATAATCCTCATCAACGGAGTGAAAATCAGCAGGAGAATGCCCAGCTGGATGATGGCCATGCCTTCACCTTTGCAGAGTGTATTCCAGAAATGGCTCCATACTTTTTCCGAAGAGCCACCCATATCGAGAAGCTTATATTTTTTAGGCATCTGAAAGCCTTCCGTAAAGAGCTTTACAAAACCTACCAGTGAGGTGGTGACCGATAAGATGACACCTAAACGAAGAAGATTGCCTACCGAACGGTTAAGATCCGTGTCCGTGAAATTCTTTCTCATGAGAAATTGCTTCTTATTCCGTTATACATCATATATACTGAAAGAATTGTAATCACAATTGCGAAAAAGGTTTTCAGTTTTTTGGTTTTGGAAACCATCAGGGTTTTGGAACCGATGAAACTTCCTACCACGACTCCTACCAAAACAGGAGCAACGATTACCGGGATAATTTCACCCCGCTGGAAATAGATCAGCGAGCTTGCTACGGCTGTTACGCCGATCATGAAATTACTGGTTGTTGTAGAAACCTTGAAGGGCAGCCTCATCATATTATCCATGGCCAGAACTTTAAGGGCACCGGAACCGATTCCCAGCAATCCGGACATGGCACCGGCAAACATCATCATAAAAAATCCCGGAACGGTATTTCTTGCAGAATAGCTTTTCAAAATACCTTTATCGGGAAAAGTACCGTATAATTTCAGTTTCTGCTCCAGGCTTCCCTGTACCACAGGTTCCTGATGATCCGGTTTTCCTTTTAAATTTAAAATAACGGTCAGAAGAAGAATACTGGCAAAGATAATTCCGATGGTATTCGGATTAAGCATTCCGGAAACCAAAGCTCCGACGATGGCTCCTGCCGTGGTAGCGATCTCCAGGAACATCCCGATCCGCATATTTGTGAAGCCTTCTTTTACAAAGGCAACGGCCGCGCCGGAAGAAGTTCCGATCACGGAAATTAAAGAAGCACCGATGGCATAATGCATAGGAACACCGAACCCCAGCGTCAATAAAGGAATAATGATAACGCCTCCTCCTAAACCGGTCAGCGACCCAAGAAGTCCTGCCGAAATTGCTCCAAGGAAGAGAATGATGATTTCTGACATGCTACAAATATAAAACTATTGTAACAGTCTGCCAAACGTTTAAAAAAGATAAATTTGATGTATTTTTGCATAAACAAAAATTATATGAAACTATTTTATGTCATCCTGGGAGCCACACCGCCCGGTAGAAATATAGAGCAGCACGATGTATTCTTTGGGATTGCGGAAAGCCTGAAAGATCTGGTAGAAGATATGAAGGCATTCTGGAAGGAAGCGAAAGGAAAGATCCATATCGATTGCTATCAGGAAGTGAAGTTTGTGGACGGGTACGAAGTACAGATTGTGGAACGGGGAGAACAGACTTCCGAAGAACAGCTGTATTTCATCAATCTTGGAGGATATAAAAGAGGCTATTTTGAGGAATTCCACGAGCAGCATCTTGTGGTGGGAAATTCCATGAGTGATGCCGTAAAAAGAGCAAAGTCTACGGAGTTTTATAAAACCATGGGCTTCAAAGGAGCCACCAGCCATATCGATGAAAAACTGGGGGTGGATATCGATGATATTTTCCCGGTAAAGGAAATCCTGCCTACCGATATGAAAAAGAAATATGCAATCTCTTTGGTAAAATCCGAGGCGGAAAATCAGGAGAACTTTGTAAGCCTGGGATATTTAAAAATTGATAAAGTTCAGTAAATAATAAGAATAGACATCACTTGCTATTTTGAACCGATTAAATTGTAAACAATTAATTTAATAAGCGTTTTAAGAGTTAGTGATTTTTTGTAAATTAAAACATAGTGCACTTTTTTAAGTGATATGCTTAAAGCAGGAAGTACTGGGAAAAATCGCTGTGAAATCTGTATTCAGAAAGCAATAGATAACGGAATATTTGAAATTTAAATCTAACAGAAATAAATATAAGTAAAAAATGAAAATTGGAATTTTAGGAGGCGGACAGCTGGGAAGAATGCTGATTCAGGAAGCATTGAAATACGACGATGAATTTTATACCCTGGACCCGGCTTCCGATGCACCCTGCCATAATATTTCTTATTTTACCCAGGGCAGCTTCAACGATTACGAAACCGTTCTTGCTTTCGGAAAAGATAAAGAAGTAGTAACCATTGAAATCGAACACGTGAATGCTGATGCGCTGGCCGAACTGGAAAGTCAGGGCGTAAAGGTGGTGCCGAATTCCAATATCATTAAAACCATTCAGCAGAAAATCCTTCAGAAGCAGTTTTATAAAGCCCACGACATCCCGAGTCCTGAATTTGAAGTAATGGACGGAAGTTCTGATGAGATCAAGATGCCATTGCCTTTTGTACAGAAAATGAACACGGGAGGATATGACGGAAAAGGCGTGCAGGTAATCCGCACGGCTGAAGACATGAAAAACCTATGGGTGGAAGATTCGGTTATTGAGAAACTGGTGGATATCGATAAAGAACTCTCTGTGATCGTGGCCAGAAATGAGAATGGTGAAACCAAAACATTCCCGGTAACGGAAATGGTAGCCGATCCGAAGCTGAACCTTTTGGATTTCAATATCTGTCCGGTTCTCCTTTCGGAAGAAATCGAAGCACAGATCGATGCCATTACCGAAAAGTTCTTAAATGCCATCCAGTCACCGGGACTCTTCGCCATTGAGCTGTTCCTTGATAAAGAAGGAAAAGTATGGGTAAACGAAACAGCACCGAGACTTCACAATTCCGGGCACCAAAGCCAGGAAGGAAATGCAAACTCCCAGTTTGAGCAGATGTACCGCGTCGTAAAAAATCTGCCATTGGCGGATACGGATGCGATTATTTACAGCGGCATGCTGAACCTGGTAGGAGCGGAAGGCTATTCCGGAAAAGTAATCTATGAAGGAATGGAAGACGTATTAAAACTGCCGGAAACATACATTCACCTGTACGGAAAAACGGAAACCAAGCCGGGAAGAAAAATGGGCCACATTAACGTCCTTGCAGAATCCCGGGAAGAGCTGATGGAAAAGCTGGTGATGGTGAAAGGAATGGTGAGGGTAATTGCACAATAATTGAACTTATTATAATAAAAAAGACTGCCGAAAAGGCAGTCTTTCTGTTTAGTTACATTGATATTCCGCAAACCTCGGATATCCGTTTTCATTATATTCGTAACCGCTTATTTCACTGGTTTCATAGGTTGAAGTCGGATAGCCATCTAAGTAGGTCATTTTACTGTATTTTCTATAATTATTTTTGGAGAGCCTTAAATAGAAAATATCCTCAAAAGGGACATTTACATTGGCATAAGGATTTTTATAGGTATCATAATTATCATATTTGATCTGGATTTTATAATTAACGTGAGTTCGATCTAAGCTGCTGTGATTCTGCTTTCATGAATGATATCACACTTGGTATTAATGGAAGGTTTTTTATCGAAGAAAGAATAAGCAGCCAGAGCTGATAAGATATTGAGGATAAAGTTCTCAAAACTTCTGTGCCTGGTATGTTCTATCTGACAGATATTCTTAAGTTCATCGTTTACAGATTCAATCAAAGCCCTTTTTCTGAGCATGATTTTGTCC
Organism: Chryseobacterium sp. SORGH_AS_0447; assembly: GCF_030818695.1. Taxonomy (NCBI): domain Bacteria; kingdom Pseudomonadati; phylum Bacteroidota; class Flavobacteriia; order Flavobacteriales; family Weeksellaceae; genus Chryseobacterium; species Chryseobacterium sp. SORGH_AS_0447. The sequence goes on from NZ_JAUTAR010000001.1 coordinate 1,725,705, forward strand.
TGTAAAAGCATTAGGGAATTTTTCATGTTTTTCTTTATTTTGGTTACCAGATGAACTCCGTCGATAAAGAGCTGTTCAAAAAGATCTTTTCCGATATAGCCTTTGTCTCCAAAAAGTTTCCCAAAGATTCTTTTATGCAGATCCATGCTCTTTAGCGGTTCCCTGTCATCTACATTGCCTGCGGTGAGGATAAAATCCAGGAGCTCACCTTTGTCATTAATAATCAGATGAAGCTTGAACCCATAGAACCATCCTAAAGAACATTGTCCCTTCTGAGCAATGCCTTTCAAGGTTTTGTGCTGCTTTTCCCTTTTGATATGACAGGCTCTTAAAGGCGTGGAATCTATAAAGGAAATGCCGGTACATTTTCCCAGGCACATCATCTTCACAAAAACCGCCATTGGGATATTCACTTTTTTCTGAAGCTCGACAAACCGGTTATAAGAAACCGTTACCGGGAATTCTTTTTTCATATATCTTTGGATATAGCCCTGGTAAAAATGTTTGAAATTTCTGAAAGCCCCATAATGAAACAGGATCATAATGGTCATCACTTCACTCTGGGACATAGCAAATTTTCGTTTTCTGATTCTGATTTTAGGGTCCTCTAAAGCATATTGCTGTAAAACCTTATCGAATTCTTTAAAAAACTCATCAACAATATAATAAATATTCGTAATTTTATCATTAGAAATCATAGCGGATTATTTAGTTTAAATATTTGAATTTCAATACCTTAAATATACTAAATTTTCCGCTGTTTTATATTGTTTTTTCTTGTTTCTTACGTCGAACTCACGTTAATTAGGACTCGATGTTGCGATTTGTTCAATCAGTCTTAAATTTCCATCCGAATCATAGGTAAGCGTTTTCGTAGTTTCTCCGTAAACATCTCCGAAGCTGTCGGTGGTTTTTTCTTCAATCAATATTATTTTATTGTTGGAATTATAAGAATATTTGAAGTTTCTTGTATCGCTACTGCCGTCGGTAAAGTTGGTAGAAACCCTGTTTTTTTCCGATAATCTCCCTTGGCTGTCATAGACAAGATTGTCAACAGATTGAATATTAGTAGATATATTTATCGGTTCAATGATTTTTATAGGTTGCAATGAAGTATTATACTGAACTTCGGTTGTTTTATCCGGTTGAATCACATAAGTTGGATATTGCTGGCCGGAGGTACTGTTATCAATCAGTTTATAATCCAGTTTTTTAGTAATCCGGTTACCATCATAAACATATTCGGACAGGTAAAATTGTTGGCCGGTATGTTTTATAGTCGTTTTGTTAAATTTTGTAATATAACATTTCTGTTCCTGTACAGATTGATCATCGTTCGTGCATGAGCATATAAAAAGCAGCGAAATAATGGCGAAAAAATTTTTCATTAAAATGGCTATTGATTTTTAGCTGCAAATATACTCAAATTGAATGTTACAATAAAGTGTCTAATCTTTTTACTCATGGATTTTAGGAAAACCAACCTTCCATTTCCGGTCTGTAGAGTTCCATAAAAGATAAGGACCGTCAAAACCTTCGATGTAAGTAAGTTCAAAGCTCCCCTTATGATCCGTCGCGTAATTAAGATAAATTTTTGAGTCTTTAAAAGAAAGTCCTAATTTCTCAAGTGTTTTATAATCTGTTCTTTCGGGAAGTCTTCCATACTTTTTTGAAAGCTTTCAATACTCCAGATGATTTTATTTCCGGATTCTATATCTAATTTTCTCGTAATTTCGATCGGCAAGTTCTAGTAAACTGTTATTGAGATTATAATCAATGCAAAAAATGAATCTATAAGTATGGCTGCTTTTTTCATTATTCGACTTTAATTCATATGATATAAGATAGCTTTATCTTTTCTTACGGTTATCCAAGTAATTATTAACATAACTTTCGTAAACACTTTTCAGAATTTCGCTTTCTTTTTCAAAATGGTTTTCAGCATCCCCGGCTATTTTCCTGTAGTTCTTTAGCTTGGTATTAAAATCCCAGAATTTGTAAGTAAGAAAAAGAGAAAAAAGAAATACCAATGCAACATTAGTAAAAACTAGTTCCCTGTTTTCTTCAAAATAGTTTTTTTCAGTTGTCAATCTGAAAATGGTAATAATTAAAAATGCAGCAATAATAATGTTTGAAAAAGCAATAATGTAATTTAGAACTTCATGTTTCTGAATGGCTGCAAATCCTTCTTTAACTCTCTGAATTTCTGACTGTGCGCATTTGCTCTTTGAATCTTAAATAATTTATACTGTCTTAGATCTTCATCTATTCTCTCGGTTTCATTTATGATATTAGTTTATAAGGGAAATATAATTATTATTTTATTTAAATGATAACATTTATTTGAAAATCTTCTTAATCACATTCCCAATCTCCATAAAATCACCGTGATTTCCGACAGAACGTTTTTCGGGGTTGTTTTCGTCAAGCTCCGAGAAAGGGAAAATCAACAGGTAGTTGTTGTTGCCCAGGTTTCTGTTCAGCAGTTCGGGGATCAGGCGCATCTGCGGGATATAAGAAGACATTCCCCTTTTGGCCATAAAAATGATCAGGGCTTCATCCTCTTTCAGTTGAGCGGCTGTTTTTTCACCGTCTTTCCAGGAATTCATGATAATAAATTCAGCTTCGATATTTGCTTTCTTGATAATTCTCTGAAGGATATCCAGGATCTTTTCCGAAGCATAAAACACCAGGGTGGCACCGGAATTCCTTGCAATATTCCAGACCCTCAGCAGGGCATGGAAAAATCCGGCTTCCAGATGGGCATTTTCCGGAATCATCACCGCGTATTTTTTTACGGTCGATAAAGGCTGGGCGGCATGATAGACCAGTACATTCACATCTTCATTCTGTAAATATCCGTTGTAAAGGTTGTAGACAAAAGAAGGGGAGAAGCCCTTGTCATCATTAACAGCAATGATCAGGTCTGTAATTTTCTGTTCCTTAATCACGTTGCTTACTCCGTTGATCACATCATTGTCGTACCTTTTCAGCGACTGGATTTTCACATCGGCGGCAGCGGCCGTATCGGTGGCCGTGTGAAGCAGCTTTTCAGCATTCTTTACCGACGATTCGTTTTTATCTTCATTAATGATATTTAAGGCATACAGATGTTCCGTGTTGGAGTGGGCTTTGATCAATATCCCCAGATTGACCATCCGTTCTACGGTTGTTTCATAGTTGAGAGCCAAAAGAATATTCTCTTCCTCATGGCTGTTGCCGGAAACCGTATCTTCATTATCCTGTTCTGCAATTTTCTGGGCACTGGCCATTGATACGAAAGAGGAAATCGTACACGAAATAAGGATCAGCAAGATACTTCCGTTCAGAACGTGTTCGTTTAAGAGCCTGATCGGTTCTCCGGTTTCGGTTTCGGAAAGGATAATGTTATAGCCGACCATCACCGAGGCCAGCGTAGCCGCAGCAGAAGCAGAACTTAATCCGAAAATAAGCTTGCCTTCTTCCTTCGACAGCCGGAAGGTTTTCTGTGTAGCCACTGCCGAAAGATATTTCCCACCGATAGAAGCTACGAGCATGATGCCTGCTACTTCCAGCGTTTCCCAACTTTTAAAAAATACTTTAAAATCAATCAGCATTCCGACACTGATCAGGAAAAAAGGGATGAATATGGCATTTCCTACGAATTCTACGCGGTTCATCAGCGATGAGGTATGCGGGATCAGCCTGTTCAGTGCCAGTCCGGCAAAGAAGGCCCCGATGATGGCTTCCACTCCGGCGAGCTCTGCCAGTAAAGCCGCCAGGTAGATCATCACCAGTACGAAAATATACTGCGAAATTTTATCATTCACTTTTTTGAAAAACCAGCGGCCGATAATCGGGAATACCACCAAGACGATAAGCCCAAATATGACGAATGAAACCGAAAGTTTTACCCAGAATTCGGTACCCACCTCTCCCTGCGACATTCCTACAATCACAGCGAGGACCAAAAGCGCGAGGATATCCGTAATCATGGTTCCTCCGACCGTAATATTCACGGCGGGATTTTTAGCGATTCCCAATTTGCTGACCAAAGGATAGGCAATCAGGGTATGCGATGAAAAGAGACTGGCAAAAAGAATCGAAGTAAGGACGGAGAAATGTAGAATATAATACGCTCCGAAATAACCTAAGACAAAAGGAACCGTAAACGTATAGATTCCGAAAGTCAGGCTCTTCCACTTATTTTTTTTGAAATCGCCCATATCGATCTCCAGCCCTGCCAGGAACATGATGTAAAGCAGCCCGGTAGTTCCGGTAACCACGATGCTGCTGTCCCGGGCCAAGACATTAAAGCCGTTTGGACCGATTACGGCACCGGCAATGATAAGACCCAGCAGATGCGGAACCTTTATCTTGTTTAAAAGCAGCGGTGCGGCAAGGATGATGATTAAAACCAATAGGAATTTCAACACCGGGTCTTCAATCGGAAGACTCAGGTTGTGTATGCTCAGTAAGTTCATTGTTTGCTTATTTGGTGGAACGGACTAATTCTACAGAGAATTTTGCCATACAGTTGTTATCGGCGGTAATGGTTCTCGTGCCTCTCATTTTATTGGCGGAAAAATCATTAAGCAGCACATTCATTTCTACCTTTTTTTTCGAAGTAGAATCGGTTTTAAATTGAAGTTTTACTTCGTTATTTTCAAATTTTCCGGAATAGAGTCTTACCAGATTGTTGTTGTTGATAATCTTGGTTACCAGCTGGATCGAATCGCTGTCGAATTCCCACGTATCAGTACGCTGGTCGCCCACTACATAATCGCTGCAGTTGGATTCCGTACAGATTACTTTTCCCGTCCAGGATCCGGCGATCTGTGCGGGCCAGACGTTAATGGTTACAGAATCTTTCTTGGCAAAAATACTGTCCCGCATTTTTAATAATGACTGGTATTCGGATTCTTTCTGGGCAAATGCCTTTTCTTTTTCCAGCAACTGCTGTTCTCTCGCTGTAAGATCATTTTCCTTTTTTCTGTTGTCGCAGCTTATTAAAAAGAATACAATGGCAAGTAAAGCAAATAGTGTGTTTTTTTTCATATTGAATAGCTTGGTTTACACAAGATAAGAAAAAATGTGCAGAAATTAAAACTTTCCACTTTATAAAAGGCTTGTAAATAAAACCTTCGTAGGATTAAATTTTCTGTTTTTTAAACATTTGTCTGTTGTAATTGATGATGAAAACACCGAGAATAATCAGTACCGCCGCAATAATAAATTTAGCAGAGATTTCTTCATTCAGGATCAGCCAGCTCAAAAGAGATAGAGATAATGGTATTGATGTAGGCCAGAATAGAAACCTGTACCGGAGAAACTTTCGTTAATGCATAATGATACGCAAAAAATGCCGCTACCGAACCAAACAGGGCTAAGTAAAGCATTGCGGAAACACTTTTCAGAGACCAGTTTTCAAAATTATAATCTTCCGTAAACATAAAGGCAAATATGATCTGGATAATTCCGGCAAAAGCAAACTGATAAAAAAGGTTCAGTGAAATATTGCTGCTTTGGATATTCATTTTTTTTGTGAAAATAGTTCCCGAAGCCCAGCCCAGAATTCCACAGAATAAGAGGAAAATGCCGAAGCGGTATTCCGGATTGGCCAGATCCCGGATCCCGTCCCAAAAGATAAAGGTAATCCCGCTGAAGCACAGCATAACCCCGATGAATGCCTTGAGGGTAAACTTTTGCAGGCTCAATGCAACACTTCCTAGAAATACGATAATAGGAGAGGTGGCACTGATCAGCGAAGTAAGGCTGCTGGTAATGGTTTCTTCCGCGACGGTAGTCAATCCGTTAGCGATGATCAGCATCAGTGAGGCGAAAACAAGCTGATAGCTCAGGTTTTTCCAGCCAATCCACTTAAACTGTCTGCGGTATAAAAGAATCATCATCATGATAACAGCGGCCAGGAACTGCCTGATTCCTGCAACAAACCACGCCGGGATCGTTTCTACGGCGACCCGGATCGACAGGAATGTGGTTCCCCACACAATGGCAACGGTAAGGACGGCGAGGGTAAGCTTGTAATCTTTCAAAACAATGGTATTTTGCAAAAATATTTAAATTAAAAAATATTCAGTGGGTTTACAGTACCCGGATTTCAGGATAACAGAACAAGTTTTACGCCTTTTTGGAAGAACCTTATTAATTTTTTATCTTTGGGCATCTAATAAATTGAAGAATGGTAGGAATTATAATGGGAAGTCAGAGCGACTTGCCGATCATGGAACAGGCGGCCAACTTTTTAAAATCACTGGATATTCCGTATGAGCTGACGGTGGTTTCAGCGCACCGGACTCCTGAAAGAATGTTCGATTACGCGAAAACGGCTAAAGAAAGAGGCCTGAAAGTAATTGTGGCCGGCGCAGGCGGTGCCGCTCACCTTCCGGGAATGGTGGCCAGCTGTACCACATTACCGGTGATCGGTGTTCCGATTTTATCAAGCAACTCCATAGACGGATGGGATTCCGTACTTTCTATTCTACAGATGCCGGGTGGCATTCCGGTGGCTACCGTAGCCTTAAACGGTGCTTTAAATGCAGGGATTTTAGCAGCAAAGATTATTGCCACTTCCGATGAGCAGGTAGCTGAAAACCTTCAGAAATATCAGGATGCGTTAAAAGATAAGGTTTTGGGAACGGTAGATGATATCAAAGCAAAACATCCCAACCATTTTGATCAGTAATTTTTTTAATTGAATGATAGAAACCGGGGCTCACGAAATTCGTGATCCCCGGTTATTTTTTATTTTTTGATGAATTTAAAATTTTGGATATTTTTATCGGAAATTAGACTAAGGATATAGTTCCCTGAAACCAGATTGCGGATATCGACTTTACTGTCATTTAGCATCCCTCTTGAAACCGTCCTTCCGCTCGGGTTGAAGATCACAAACTTTTTTGCCTCGCTGTTCCTCACAAAGATAAAATCGGTGGCAGGGTTCGGATAGATGCCGGTGTTGTCCTCAGCCTTTACGTCCGAAACTCCTAAAACAGATTGGCATTCTTTATCATAAATGTCGCCGGCGATGTTCCAGTTTTTAGAAGTAATCAGATAGTTCCTTGCATTTACTGCTGCAGGATGGGCATAGACTAGTGGTGCTACAGATGACAGGAAAATATTGTTGGGGGTAGCAGAATTCTGGCTCCAGCCTACCAAGGTTCGGTCGTAATTCTGGCAGTTCAGCCCCGAATTTCCTAACATGCCACTTGCATTGGTCAGACTGCCTAAATTCCAATTGCCCAAATTCTGGTTGAATTGAAAGGCATTGGAAAACATTCCCTGCATTGCAATAACGTTCGACGTATTCCAGCCGCCGATGTCTTGATTAAAAACCTTCGCATTCATAAACATATAGTCCATCCGGACTACTTTGGAAGTATTCCAGCCGCCCAGGTTCTGATTAAATTGTTCCGCACCGGAAAACATGCTGTTCATACGAACCACTTCGGAAGTATTCCAATTTGAGATATCCTGGTTAAAAGCCTTTGCATTTAAAAACATATTATTCATTTCTGCTACTTTAGCAGTATTCCAGTTTCCGATGGGCTGATTGAAAACCTTAGCGTCACAAAACATAAATTCCATATCCGTTACATTGGAGACATTCCAGTTTCCGATCGGTTGATTAAAAACTTTTGCGTTGTGGAACATTGCGGTCATTTCCGTTACTTTGGAAGTATTCCAGTTTCCGATCGGCTGGTTAAAATTATGGGCCATCAGGAACATAACAGCCATGCTCGTTACATTGCCGGTTTGCCAGTTTCCGACAGGCTGGTTGAAAATAGTGCATCCGTTGAAAAGTGCGGTGAAATTTGTTACATTGGAAGTATCCCAGGTATTAATTGTCGGGTTTCCGAGCAAAGAAGGACAGTTCATAAACATATAAGACATGTCGGTTACCTCCGATAGGTCCGGAATATCCGTGGCAAGCAGGTCTAAAGTATGACAGGCTGTAAATGCATACTGCATGGATGACCATTTGATATTGCCCCATTGATTGATTGCAATGATTTTTGAACTGTCCCCAGTAAGATATGAAGTAAATGGTAACGTAACAATATCTCTAAAATGGATCCTATGAAAATTGCCGTTTCCGTTGCTTACCTTTACAGTATAAGTGGCATCGGCGGGATTGGGATTGAGAGGTGTCCCGAAATCCAGTAAAACCTGGTATACTGAAGTTACTCCGGTGAGGGTTGCCTGATGAGCAGGATACCCCACTTCTTCCCATTGGATGGTATAATTCGTGCCCTGAAAGGGCGCCCAGACCTGGGTATCCGATGAAGGAAAAGGAGGGTAGTTAAGAACAGGATTCTGAATATTACCAGGTTTCCAGGTGGTGATGAATTCGTTTTGGGCTTTTGTAATTTGAATAAATACAATAAATAAAAGCAGCGTTATTAGTTTTTTAAACATATCAATATTTTGTGATTTAAGTTTCACAAAAGTAATGAAATATTTAAAATTATTAATTATTTTATAATTTTAGATGGAAAATATTAATTTAAATAATTAATTAGGGAAATATATTAATAAAAAACTCTCCAAAGCGGAGAGTTTCGTTTTTTATTCCTGAAGCATATTGTCCCGGGTGTTTTTCTGTACCGCGATGGCCCCGAAAAGCGCCAGTAAAAAGGCAAATCCGTAGAATCCTTTTTCACTGGGAAGAATGGTGGCATTCCACAGCCCGATTGCCAATAGTACAATAGAAGAAAGAGTGGCAAACCAGCAGATCCCGTAATAGATATCCGTTACTTTGATGTTTTCCAGCCGGTCTCTTACGGCTTTCTGTAAAGATACTACTGCAAAAAGCCCGTACAGCAGGATGGTAAAGTAATATCCTTTCTCATTAAGCTGCATTTCAGCTCTTGCCAGTCCTACAATAAAGCCGATCATTCCGGCTCCTAAAGCGATCCATGATGCCGCGACAAACGCGGTTGATACATTTTGCTTTTTCATGTTTAATGTTTTTGTTAAGATGCCAAAGATATTAATTTAAATTAAATATGAACACCAACTGGAATTTTTGCATTTTATTGTGTGGAAGGGTGTGGTCAATAGTGAATGGTCAATTCGCTTCGCTTGTCAATTTTGTATTGATAGAAGATTCACAATTCACTTGCGTAGCAAAATTCACGATTCACTTTGTACCGTCAATAGTCAATCATCTTCGCTTATCAATTTGTGAGGGATGTAAAAGTCAATGATAAATTGAATCAAAAGGACAACTGCTAAATCCTTTACCGAAAAATTCCACTCCTCTGGAGGGGTGACAAAAATTCTTTGAATTTTTGACGGGGTGGTTGACAACAGCATGGTTTAAAAGGTGAATGGTGAATAGTCAATCGCTTCGCTCGTCAATTTGCATTGGTATAAAATTGACCATTCACTTGCGAAGCAAAATTCACCATTCACCTGCTCCGGCAGAATTGCCCCAATAAAAAAACTCCCCAATCAATGGGGAGCCTTTATTTTTGCTAGAAGCTTAGTATCTGTAATATTCAGGTTTGAACGGACCTTCTACATTTACTCCGATATAATCGGCTTGTTCCTGAGAAAGGGTTTCCAGTTCTACGCTTAATTTCTTAAGGTGAAGGGCAGCTACTTTTTCATCAAGATGCTTAGGAAGCATGTATACTTCATTTCCGTATGCTTCAGAATTATTCCAAAGTTCGATCTGAGCCAGAGTCTGGTTAGAGAAAGAATTGGACATTACGAAAGACGGGTGGCCTGTCGCACATCCTAGGTTTACCAATCTACCTTCTGCAAGGATGATCACTTCTTTTCCTTCGATGGTATAGATATCAACCTGCGGTTTTACCTCAGATTTTGTAGAACCGTAGTTTCCGTTTAACCAGGCCATATCGATTTCGTTATCGAAGTGTCCGATGTTACATACAATCGCTTTGTCTTTCATTTTAAGGAAATGTTCTCCTCTTACGATGTTGAAGTTACCGGTAGTTGTGATGATGATATCCGCGTTATCCACTACGGTATCCAATCTTTTCACTTCATAACCGTCCATCGCTGCCTGAAGTGCACAGATCGGGTCGATTTCAGTTACCGTAACGATAGAACCTGCTCCTCTGAAAGAGGCCGCTGTTCCTTTACCTACGTCTCCGTATCCGCAAACAACCACTCTTTTTCCGGCAAGCATGACGTCAGTTGCTCTTCTTACCGCATCTACGGCAGATTCTTTACATCCGTATTTGTTGTCGAATTTAGACTTGGTTACCGAATCGTTAACGTTGATAGCAGGCATTACCAAAGTTCCGTTCTTCATTCTTTCGTATAGTCGGTGTACTCCGGTTGTGGTTTCTTCAGAAAGTCCTTTGATATCTTTTGTTAATTCAGGGTATTTATCGAAAACCATATTGGTTAAATCACCACCGTCATCAAGGATCATGTTCAATGGCTTTCTGTCTTCCCCGAAGAATAAAGTCTGCTCGATACACCAGTCGAATTCCTCTTCGTTAAGACCTTTCCATGCATAAACAGGAATTCCTGCAGCAGCAATAGCAGCAGCAGCGTGATCCTGGGTAGAGAAAATATTACAAGAAGACCAGGTAACTTCAGCACCTAAAGCCACCAATGTTTCGATAAGTACAGCAGTCTGGATTGTCATGTGAAGACATCCTGCGATTCTTGCACCTTTCAACGGCTGAGACGGTCCGTATTCTTCACGGATAGCCATCAAGCCCGGCATTTCAGCTTCTGCAAGGGTAATTTCTTTTCTTCCCCATTCTGCAAGGGCGATATCCTTAACTTTATAAGGAATGTATTGTGTTGTCGTACTCATATGTAATGAATAAATTTAAATTCAACGATAATAAGCTGCAAAATTACAACTAATAATTAAGATAAAAAAACATTGATATGCTTTGAATTAGCTAAACTGATTTATAACAGGAATTGTAAAAAGCAGATCCTTAAGATCAAATTAATTCCTAATAAAACTGTGAGGCGCCTGCCGGAAATTTTTCACTATTTTTGTCGGATAAATCCAAACCCATGCCTCTTTACCGCGATTTTTCCGATGATAATGCCACTATTCTTGTATGGAAGTACGATGAATCTGAAGAACTGGATATTCATAAGCTATTGGAACCTGAAAATGCCGATAAAGTAAAAGATTACCATCCGAAGAAACTCCAGGAGGTTTTGATGGTGCGTAAATTATTAAAAGGCTTAAAGCCCAATTCCAAGATTTTATATAAGGAAAGAGAGCCGTTTTTATCTCCGAAAGATGCGGAAATTTCGATTACCCATTCTTTTCCGTTTGCGGCAATTGCCATTTCAAAAAACAAAATCGGGATCGATATTGAAAAATTCAATCCTAAAATTTTAAGGGTTATCGATAAGTTTACCTACGAAGAGGAGCGGGGATTTATTCCTTTTGATAATGAAGTCACATTTTATACGATCATCTGGAGTGTAAAGGAAAGCATGTACAAAATCCATCATTCCAAGCACTGGTCGCTGAAAAAGCATTACGAAGTAAAGCCGTTTGAACTGAAGCATCTTCACCAGATCAAATGCAGGGTTTACGATGATCAGATTTCAGATGAATTAAAAGCAAGGGTCGAATTTTTCGACGATTACTGCTTTACGATTGTTGAGGAATAGGTTGTACCGGTTCCTGCTTTTCGTGGGATTCGTTTTTGTAGGTTTCAATAACCTTGCGTTGTTCTTTGGCGACATCAAAGATCAGTTCCAGCACATCATGAATATTTTTAAGCTCGGTAAGCCTTGAGATTTTATCGGGATCCCGGAGATCGTACGATTCATTCTCGGTAAGCTCAGCTTTTCTTTTAAGGATGAGGTCGTCCAGCGACGAATCTTCGGGTTCGATACGGCTTTCCATATTCAGGGTATCCGTGATTTTTTCGCCGTTCAGAAGATTGGAGACTTTCTGCATTTCCGCTTCAATTTTCCGGCTCCAGCCTTCCGCATCGATCTCAGGATATTTTTCATTGTCCTTTACGTATTGCGAGAGGGAAGCGGTATAAGCAGTGATCAGATGCGAGGTCGCCACAAACTGATGTACGACCTCCAGTTTTTTCTGCTGGTTTTTAGGATCGGAAATCATCCGCTGGAAGTTATCGGAAAGGTTGGCCAGGGAAATAATCGCGTTTTTCCGTTTTACCTTATAATCTTCAACATTAAAACCTTCACCGATAAATTTTGAGATCACGCTTTGGAAATAGATGAGGTTGGCCTCTGCCGATTTTTTCATTAAATCCAGATTCTGGGTGTGTTCCCAAACCGGCAGTACAACATAGGCAACCAGCGAAGTAATGATAGCGGCAATAATGGTATCTACAATCCTGTCCCTGAAAATAATATCGACATTTCCGGGACTGAGGAAATTAAAGCTTACAAATACATAAATCGTCATGAACAGGACCGCCCAGAAATACCTTCCTTTTAAAAAGCTGAAACACATAATCATGCTTAGAAGAAGCATGGTGAACAGGATTTCATTAATGCGGATATAATGCAGAATCCCATAGGCAATCACGGCTCCCGCAATTGTGCCGTAAAGACGCAGCAGGTTCCGCTGTTTGGTAATGGAGTAGGCGGGCTTCAGGATCGCAACGGTAGTAATGAGGATCCAGTAGGTATGACCGATCCCGATAAACTGGAACAGCGAAAATAAATAACCCAACAGTAAAGCAATGGTAATTCTCAGCGCATGGCGGAAATGAGACGATGAAAGGGATATGTTGTTTTTTAAAACTTTAAAATTCAGCTTTTCTTCATTCGGCATAAACTTTCTCAGGTCCAGACCTGTCGAAAGACTTTTGGCAAGCTTTACGTTTTGTGAGAATACCTTGTAGATCTCATCAATTTCTTTGGTGATTTCATTAATGCGCATCAGGATCTGCCGCAGGACCATAAAATTCTCAAAATTATCCGGCGAAATATTTTTGTTCCTGAAATCAAAATAGTTATGATTCAGGGTCTGTAGCTCTGCATTAAGATCAAACATCGGTTTTGCCCGGGTTCCGATCTGAAGCGAGATGCCGATGTTGGTAATTTCTTCCGCCAGCAGGTTCAGGTAATCGTGGATGTTTACCAGAACGGTGGTATCGCCGAAACTCTTTTGAAGCTTTTCGTAATCACTTTCGGAAGTCATCAGCTTTTCGTGAAGGTCCATGGAATTCAGCAGCATCAGCATGAGCAGGCGGCTGGTTGTAGTAGATTCATTAACGATGACACGGGTTTTGAAAACCGTTTCACGTGTTTCTTCCTGTAAATTTTTGATTTCGATCTGCTTGGCGATTACCTGGGTCGTCAGTTTGTTGAAGTCCGGGTTTTTCTGGTAATAATTTGCTTTTATTTTCAGAAATTCCGCGAGCTGTAGATAATTTTCACCGATCATTTGGCTGGCCAGCTTATAAGGCTGAATAGTAGTAACGATTAAAAAGATCAGTAAAAACCAGGTGCAGCCGGAAGCAAAGATCAGCAGGCTTTTTAGGATATTGGTTCCCGTAAGATGCCCGTCGATAAAGATCGCAAGAACTACCAGCGATAAAGAGCCGACGGCAGCCAGCCGCTGACCGTAAACGCCGATCAGTGAAAAGAACATCCCGAAAATAATGATCTCGGCAAAAACGAGAATTTTGATGTGCATCACCAAGCTGGCAATCAGGGCGACAAAGACAAAGCAGACAATCGCAAACGTCAGCGCGTTTCTTCTCCGGATGAAAGGCCCCGGCTGATCGGTAAGAGCGACAAAGCTGGTTCCGAGCGGGGAAAAGAAAATACTCTTTCAGGATTCCGAAGTGGGCAAGAACGACGCACGGCAGAACAGTGGCCAGTGTAATCCTGATGGCAGAATATACATATTGGCTGGTTACAAACTTTTTGAGTTCCGCGGAGTAGTTCATGCTGCAAAAATAAGGGTTACATGTGAATTATTGATTTATAAATAGTGAATTTTCTCCTGCAGGCATCTGATGTCTTAATTTAAATATACAGGTACCGGACTGAGAAATCATTATCAAATTTTAAACCATGATCCCGGTTTGAGGGTTTGGGCGTAAGAGGGTTTGATTGTTTTCGAAAAGAGTGGTAGGATGAATCTGTCTTCGCTAGATAAAAAGGATGATCAATTGGAAGCGGGAAGTTGGAAGTTTTATCTTTTTTGTTGAACATGTGGCTGCTGCCCTAGCCCGGATCGCAGTGGTTACCCCGGAGTGGGGGCTGGAAAGTTTGGGAGTGAATGGGTTTGGCGGCGGAGCGCAAGGATTGCGTTGGCGCGAGGAGTAGTAGCGGAGAGCCGGATTAAGCTCCTAAAAATTGAATGGGGAAGGGTGAATTTCGCTCTGCGAGTGAATGGTGAATTTTAATTATATTGAAAATTGACCAGCGCAGCGGATTGGCCATTCACCTTTAAAGCCATGCTGTTGTAAACCACCCCGTCAAAAATTATTTCATAATTTTCGCCACCCCTCCGGAGGAATGGAATTTTCGGTTAAGGGTTTAGATGCTGTTCTTTTGATTTTCCGTAAATCTTAGTCCATCTGAAAAAATTGACGAGCGAAGCAGATTGACTATTGACAAGCATAGCGGATTGACCATTCGCCAGAAGAAATTGACCATTGCCTCAAACAAAACAGGCTGTCTCACATGAGGCAGCCTGTTTTGTTATCAACTTAAAGTTGTATTTTTAGTAATCTACGTTGGATGTATCGTCACCGATGTTCCAGGTAAGCCCGAAGCGAAGGGTGTTATCCAAAGCTGTATTGATTTTTGACATATTGATCAGGTAAGAAATATCCAATCCGAAAGAACGGTATTTTAAGCCGATACCTGCTGTCGCAAACTGTCTTGCTCCCTGCTCTTCGCTTTCGTGGAAATAACCGCCTCTTACAGAAAACGCATTGTCGTAAGAATATTCCAACGCACCGCTGTACATAATGGATTTTTCGTTTTTGAACGATTTTCCGATTCCAGACATGACACCTACGTTCGGTACCTGATAGATCGGCTGTCTTGTATTAGGGTCGATTCCTACATATTCCGAACCCGGAACCAGGATTTTAGAACCTTCTACGCTTAATCCTACGCGGTTCATATCATCAAGGTACATATCGTATCCAACCCCTAATCTTGCCATCGTCGGAAGATAAGATCTGGATTCTTCGTTTCCTGTATAATCTAATTTAGGACCCAAGTTCTGAATTGCAAAACCTCCGTTGATTTTCCCATCCATACCTCCTAAAGCCGAAAATTTCGGAGAAGTATAATATCCGGAAACATCTACTGCAAAGCTATTGGCCGGCTTCAGGGTAGTATCGGTGTTGAATCCTCCGGCTAAGTCGGAACGGATGAATCTACCGGTAACCGCCATCGAGTACGAATCGGATAATTTCAGACCGTAAGCAACATCGATGGAGAATTCATTTGGCTTTGAGGTACCCATGGAAGTTACTTCATTTCCTACTAACTGCGTTAAGTCCACTTCCCCCATATTAAAGTAATAGATACTTGCAGAGATGGTAGATCTTTCTTCCTGGCCTAAGAATTTATGGAAAGCTCCGTATAATAAAAACACATCATTGGTAAGTTTCCCCATATACGGTGTATAGTTAATCCCTACGGAAGAACTTGTTCTGCTAAAAGGATATTTCGCAGCATTCCAGAATTGTGAAAAAGCATCCGGCGAGGTTACCACCCCCTGGTCTCCCATACCCCCAGCTCTTGCATCCGGTGCGATTCTTAAGAAAGGAGCTCCGGTTAGTACAGGTCTTACAAGGCTTAAATCCTGAGAGTAGCCTAAAAAACCGGCACCTAACCCAATTCCTAAAAGCAGTTTAGTAGTTAAATTCATATGTTGTCTTTTATATATTATCAGTTTTTTGTTAATATGTTTACTGTAATCGTTTTAAATTTATTTCAAAAGTACCATTTTTTCTACAGCTGTAGCACTTCCTTTGCATTTTTCTTGATTCTGACTTTTTGCAAATATCTTAAAAATATACGTACCTTTTGCAACAGTTGCCCCAAAATCGTCTCTTCCGTCCCATTCGATGGCCTGACGAGGCGTTCTAAAGCCCTGTAGGAAAGGTTCTGCGACTACCGGCTGCGATAAAGTTCTTACCAGTTTTCCGGTAATGGTATAAATCTGAACGTTTACATCCAGGATATCATCACAATTATGCTCGAACTGGATATACGTTTTATTAGTAAACGGGTTCGGCCAGTTCAACGGCCTGTTGATGATGAGATGCTGATCGGCTTCATCCTTAACTTCAAAATTTAACGTAGCAGTTGTAGAATTATTGTTTATATCCCAAACTTTAAATGTCAATTGATGCTGTCCTATCGCAAGATTTCTGAAAGGGTAGGTTACATTCCCTTTCTGATAATCTGCCAGGCTCGGACTTAAGCATCCGTTTCCTTCTCCTGAAGCATAAAAATCATTCAGCACAACCGTATTGATAATTTGCCCGTCCAAATATACTGTAATATCGTGACCGATACCAGATCCTGTAGAATTAATTCCGGTATCATCGGTAATACATGCCAGCAACATCGGATTCTGATCAGTAACCCCACCGTCTGCGAAATTGGTATTGTTCATGTATAATTTTACTTTAGGCGGTTCGTTATCATTAATTCCGTTCGGGTTAAGATCTCCTACCTGTACCGCCTGGTTGTTGAATACATCGCTGGCCTTATTATCCGCATAACCCAGGATTCTTCCGGTACCCACCGCGTAGTTGATGTCTTTCGGAACATAGAATTCTACTGTAAATACTCCGTTTACGGCTGTTCCTGACGCTTTGACGATGGCACTTCCTTCTTCGGTGTACTGAAGAACCGGCGTCAGTCCGCCGTCGTTGTTCAATGTGGTTTTATTTAATCTTTTATCAAAAATGTTGATGACCACCCGTCCGTTGAATGACGTATTTAGCGTACCGTTCGGATTGTTGATATGGCCTTTCACTTTCACGAAGTCCAGTCCTCTGATGAGTCCCGGAACCGGCGTTTCGATATTGTCGATAACCATCAGTCTTTTCGGTCTGCTCAGCTTCATTGCAGGATCTCCCAGGAAATTTACCTTCAGGTGTTCCGTAGAAGCTCCTTCCTGTTTCTTGGCATTTAAATGCGCATATCCTAACGTGTCGAAATCGTCATTCGTAAGCTTGAAAATATTCTGGGTAAACGTATTGGTAAAAGTAATCCCGTAGAATACATCAATCGCACGGCTGGAAGTAATCATCGTTGCAGGACCTCCCTGTTTCAGCTTGATGAACTGCTCTCCCGCGGAAGAGGTATCGGGATCGTCCCAAAGCGTAAATTCACAGGTAATCGTAGATACAAATGGAAATCTGCTGTACACCGGCGAGAAGTTGTTCGCATTCTGGATTTCACTTAAGGTTAATACCCTTTCCTGTGCCCAGCCGTTGATCCCTCCATGTCCGAAATAGAACATATATAAGCTGTTTCCGATATCATTGGAGATGGCCTGGTTTACCTGCGGATACCGCTGTCCTCCTGCAGTACTTTGCGCTGGAAATGCATCCAGGTACAGTTTTCGGACGTTGTATTCTTTCAGATTGGTTGAAGAGGCCTGTTCGAAAACCGAAACTAAAGAATTGTTCATTACGGTATGGAACGGAACGGAACCCGGTCCGTCGTTGTCATCATCCACAATGAAGTCCAGTTTCATCTTCCATTCTCCGAAAGGAGTGGACTGTCCGGATAAACTGTTATAATAAGCGAGTGTTTTATCAATCATATTCGCCGCTTCCGTTACATTGGCTGCCGGAAGTCTTCCTACAGGCAGATCCGGAAGGTTGAAATCCAGATACTGCGTCGTCTGCGGTTTGGTCATCACAATATAATCGTCAGTGATGAAAGACCGGATCACATCCTGTGAAATCTCACTCTCATAGCCGGAAACCACATTTGAATTCCCTGAAATCCTGTTTTTGTAATCATAGGAAGCATCCCCCAAAATGAAAACATATTTTAAGGTTCCTGTCGGAGTATTCAGCTTGGTAACAAAATCCCGGATGGCGGTAAGATCCCTGCTGCCGCTGCCGAATTCATTGTAAATCTTATCTGTATCGACGATCTGTACATTATAGTTGTTTTTGGTCTGGTGGTAATTCGCCAGTCTCTGTGCCTGTCCCATCATTTCAGGAACGGTAATGATCAGGTAATCCACATTCTGCAATGCGGAAAGATTCTGGTTGTTAATTCTTCCCACAAACTGAGGGCTGTAAGCTGCATCAGCCTTGAATGCCACAAACTCATTGTTGAAATTAGGATCTGAAGCGGTATACGCGAAATTGAAAGTAGTATTTCCTGCCGCTTTATTTACTCTTCGGTTGGCGTTTGTAATATCGGTTACATCCCAGATCTGTTCCGCTGCTGAAGCATTGGATAAGCTGAATCCATAAGTGGTATTGCTTCCGCTCACCAGTGAGAAATCCCTGAAGCTCATCTGGGTACCGTTAAAGCTCAGGTTGTCTTTATATTGTACTTCAAAATAATCCGGATAAAAAGTCCCGTTAGGATTTAGCGTAATATCCGGTTTCAGATTAAAGGTAATCTGGCTTCCGCTGAGTCCTGAAATTGTTCCGGTATATCTTGTGGTATAAAATTCATTGGTTCCACTCGTATTCGGGGCTTGAACAGTAGTTGTTTCAGGATTCTGATTATTAATATTATAGGTAATGCTGTTCTGCTGGGATTTATAGGCAATGACTTGCGCCCTGTACCGGATCTGGTCACCTGCCTGGATAGGAGAAGCGGTGTTGAAGGTAATCGCTTTATCTGTAGTGAAAGGGGTATCTTCCACCCATACACGGCCTACCTTCATCAGGTTTTTCTGATCGTTGTTGATAAACTGATAATTATCGAATCTTGTAATGAGCGGAGTAGCAGGTAAGTTGACATCCACAGGCTGTACCCTTTTTCCCGGGCCTTTATCGAAATTGATATAGTAATAAGAATAATCTTCGTAAATATTCTTTACGTTTTCACTTCTGTCGCTTCTGGTATCATTTCTTTTATAGCCGTTTCCGTTGGCTGTATTGTACAGGTTATAACCATTCGGTCCCTGAGCATAAAAAAGAGCGTAGTCATTGTCATTCCATACGCCGTCACTTTCTCCCACTACCTGGATCGCGTTTTCCTGAAGTGCACTGTATTTTACATCCTGATTGAATTCCGGAAGCATGATCCCTCCGTTTCCGTAGATCCTGAAATTTTTAGGATTTACAGAAGACGGGTTGATTCCGTTATCCTGCAGAAACTGCTTCGTAATTTTGAAAATCCCCGATTTGTCGACTCTTATTTTATAAAAATTTCCTGTTGAAAGAGGGTTGTTTGTGGTTCCGACTTTCAGGGTGCTTCCAATGCTGTTGGGTAGGTTGCTTTCTGAAATTTCAAATGAAGACAACCGCTGCACCTGGCCCTTTACATTTTTAAATAAAGAAACATTAATACTCGCATACCTTTCTCCTTCCAGAAAATAATAAGCTATATCTTTTACTTCATAATCCGGTAGAAGACCTTTACTCATTTCAAACAAATCTCCGGCAGAAACATTCTCCCAAACCGGATTGGAAATTTTCAGCTGCTTTTCTCCAACCTGTTGTTTGGTTGTGATAAAAATGTTATTTTGGCTGAATAAAAATCCTTGATTTTTGAAATTGGGGAGATTAAGTTTTGTATCGCCAAAGTCTCGGATTTTAGAGCCATCCCATTCGATGTTAATTCTTTGAGCCCAGAGTATTGATACAAAGCTTAATAGAAATAAAAGTGAGATTTTTTGTTTCATGTTTATGGTTGAAATTTCTGAATTACAAAATAAATGAAAATTTTATAATTAAATTGTGATACAATAAAATTAATTTGTTAACGTTTTTCAAAAAAATCAACTCTTTACTTGATTTATTGAATAATTTACTTTTTCTTTGTACTTTGAAAATATTTATATCGACTATGAAAAAACTAAAGTTGTTTTCATTAATAGCATTAAGTTCTACACTTGCATTAACCAGTTGCGGAGGATCTAATAATGGCGGCGGTACGAAAAAATTTGTCAGCAAAACAGGTTGGAAACCAAACGAGAAACAAGGTTGGTTTTTTGCAGGAAAGCAACAAAAACAAAAAGGTTGGCCGGGAATGGTATATGTAGAAGGTGGAACTTTTACAATGGGATTAGTGAAAGATGATGTTATGCACGATTGGAATAACTCGCCACGCAGAATGCAGGTAAGTTCGTTCTTTATCGGGGAAACTGAAATTACTAACTACGAATACCGCGAATACCTTACATGGTTGAAGTACGTATTCCCTCCGAGTGATCCGAGCTTTAAGGAAATCTACAACGGTGCTTTGCCGGATACCTTATTGTGGGACAACAAATTATCTAGAAATGATTTCAACGAAACGTATTTCCGTTCTCCTGAATTCGATTACTATCCTGTAGTGGGAGTAACCTGGACTCAGGCCAACAGATATTGCGAATGGTTGTCAGACAGAGCAAACGAGAAAGCTTTAATGCAGGCTGGTATCATTGCCAAAGATTTGTATATCAACGAATCTAATAACCAGGGTGGAACGGCATTCAATATGGATAAATTCAAATCGAATGATCCTGAAATGCAAGGGTACATCAATGAAAAAAGAATGCAGCAGAAGACCGGTATGAAAACTACCAACCAGAGATTGCTTGCTGCGAACAGAGCTCCTAATGCGGCTATGGTAACGAAATTCAGACTTCCTACTGAAGTAGAATGGGAATACGCAGCTTTAGGTATGGCTAAAAACAGAGAATACAACCAATACTTAGGTAAAAAACCTGAAATCGATCAGTTGAGAGGTACCAAAGGAAGAGAAAGAGGAATGTTCCTTGAAAACTTCAAAATGGGTGCCGGTGATTATTCAGGTCTTCCAGGTTGGAAAAATGACGGATCCGCTAAAACTTCAGACGTAAGACAATATCCTTCCAATGATTTAGGAATCTATGGAATGTACGGAAACGTTGCAGAATGGACAGCTGACGTATACAGACCAATCATTGACGAAGATTTCAGCGATTTCAACTATTATAGAGGAAATATGCCTCAGGCAGTAGTAAGAAACGGAGACGGAACTTACAAAATGGTAGACGAAAGCAATATCAAATATGATACTTTAGCTGACGGAAGACTGGTTTACAGAAACCTTCCGGGACAGTTTGAAAGAGAGACGATTGCTGACTACAGAAACTATAGAGACGGAGACAGAATGTCTTCCCTAAACTACAGAAACGCTTCTGACTCTGCTTCTACTTACGACATGTACAATTCTCCTAAATCAAGATTTATTGTAGATGCTAGCGGTAAAGTAGTATTGCAGAAAGACAGAAAAGAAAGAACTTCTGAAATCTCTAACGATATCAGAGTTGTAAAAGGTGGTTCTTGGCAGGATACAGCTTACTGGCTGGATCCGGGACAAAGAAGATACAAAACTCAGGACAGAGCTTTCGGATGGATCGGTTTCCGTGTTGCACAGGATGCCAGAGCAAACGATAAGAGTAGAACTAGAAGATAATATTTATCTAAATAATTTTCAAAAAAACCTTCCGGAATTCTGGAAGGTTTTTTTATTTTTGAACCATGAATACAGAACAGTTTTACCCTTTGTTTTTACAGGCTGATAAAGTAACCATCGACAGCAGAAAAATCGGAAAGAATGATATTTTCTTCGCTTTTTCCGGGGATAATTTCAATGCGGCGACATTGGCCGGGCAGGCAATCGATAACGGAGCGCTGGCGGTTATTGTGGAGCAGAAGGATTTTGAAAATAAAGCCAAAAATATTTTCTATGTTGCTTCTACACTTGATTTTTTGCAGGAACTGGCCGTCTATCATAGAAAACAGCTGCAGATTCCTGTCATCGGGCTTACCGGAAGCAATGGTAAAACAACGACGAAAGAGATTATTCATGCCGTTCTTTCAGAAAAATACAATGTTCAGTATACCTTCGGAAATTTAAATAATCATATCGGCGTTCCGCTCACCCTTCTTTCCATTAAGCCGGAACATGAAATGGCCGTGATTGAGATGGGTGCCAACCATCAAAAGGAAATTGAGCTTTTATGTTCCATTGCGCAGCCTAATTTCGGCTATATTACCAATTTCGGAAAAGCACACCTGGAAGGCTTCGGCGGATATGAAGGGGTAATCAAAGGAAAGTCTGAACTGTATGATTACCTTAAAAATAACGGGCAGACCATTCTTGTTAATGAAAACGACCCGATTCAGGTGGAAAAGACAGAAAATTATTCACCGAAAATTACGTTTGGAAAAGAGCATTCCGATTACCGGTTTGAATTATTTTCAGAAGAGAACTTTGTCGGTTTAAGGTACGAAGATAAAAACGCGGTTTCAAAACTGACAGGTGCCTACAATTTTACCAATCTCTGTGCAGCGGCAAGCCTCGGGCTTCATTTTGGGATCGGTTTTGAAAGCATTAAAAATGCCATCGAAAAATACACGCCAACAAATATGCGTTCCCAGATTGTAAAAAAAGACGGTAGAACACTGGTGCTGGATACCTATAATGCCAATCCAAGCTCTATGGCCGCCTCCTTGCACAACTTCATTACTTTTGAAGGTTCCAAAACCATTATCATCGGCGATATGCTGGAGTTGGGAGAGGAGAGTGAGAAAGAGCATGAAACCCTGTTGAAACTGGCAGAAGAATTAGGCTTCGACCAGATCATCACGGTGGGTAAAAACTTTAAGAGCGTAAACGATTCTTCGCTGAGCTTTGAAGATACCTCAGCATTGAGCGAGTATCTAAAAGCCAACAGAATACCGTCGGAAAATATATTGTTAAAAGGTTCCAGAGGGATCGCTCTGGAAAAATCCATTGATTTTATTCAGCCTTAAGATCCCAGAATTCCTTTACGATCAGTTTGATATTTTTAAAAGTGCCAGGGAAAACTTCGTCTTCAATCTGGGCGGTGTTTTTCCAGGCGACTTCGGTGATGCCTTCTTCAATCTGAGGTTTTGAAGTATCTTCCCCGCTGAAGTTCATTTCAAACCAGTGGGTGCATTTCAGCACTTTGTCGCCGTTTCTTTCTACGTAAATGTGATAGGTGGTATTGATGAAGCGCACCAGTTCCACATTCGCCAGGCCGGTCTCCTCTTCAATTTCACGTACGGCAGACTCTTCGCGTGATTCACCTTTCTCCATTTTTCCCTTTGGAAGATCCCATTTCCCCAATCTTTTAATGAAGAGGATATCACCTTGCGGATTGTTCACCAATCCACCTGCCGCTTCGATGATCCTGAAGAGTTTCTGAAACTCTGTCCACATTTCTTCCAGGTTTTCCCCAAAAACATTTAATTCCTTTACCGATGTATTTTCAAGGAGATCAAGCGCGATCTCCAGGCTTGTGACGTTTTCGTATCCAAGCGTTTTTTCTAAGTTTTCAGATTGCTTAGACAACAGTAATTTTTTTTCGTTCACAAAAACTTTATACATATATTTGTAAGAATTAAGAATTTAATACAAAAATAAAAAATGAATTTAGAAGGACGAAAGATTATTGTCAATAAATCATCTAAAGAGTTGGTGGAAATCCTGAAATCGCCGGAAAATTACAAAGATTTTATGCCGGACGGTCTTCAGAAGTTTGAGACGAGAGAGGATGGATTTAAATTCGGACTGCAGGGAATGCCTGAGATCGCCCTAAAAATCGATGAAGTGAATGATCAGAAAGCGGTATTAAAATCGGCAAGCTCAAGCCTTGATTTTTCTTTAACGGCTACTTTGAATCCTTTGAATGAAAACCAGACCGAGGTACAGATGCTGTTTGAAGGAAAATTCAATCCGTTCATTAAAATGATGGTGGAGAAGCCGCTTCAGAATTTCATCAATACTCTGACGGATAAGATCGAAGCTTATAAATAAAAGAAAAACCTTCAGCGATGAAGGCTTTTTTTATGCAATAATACCGGAACAGTGATCCTTTGAACTTCCCGTCGCGGAAGCCAGGACATTAATTTCATTGTTTATCCTTAAAACACCCATAAAAGCAAAGATCAGTGCTTCCTTGTAATCGATGATATCCTTTTGAGGAATGATGATTTCAGCGTCGGTTTTGGATCTTATTTTCTCAGTTAAAAAAGAATTGTAAGTTCCTCCTCCTGTAAAAAGCACTTTTTTCAATTGGTTTTCATTCAGAACTTTCGAAATCTGTACGGAAGCATGCTCTGTAAAAGTGGCCAGCAAATCCAGGACTCCGATTTCTTTACATAATGGAAAAATAGATTCGTTGCACCATTCGATTCCCAGGGATTTCGGATGGGACTGTTGATAAAAAGGCAACGAATTCAATTGGGATAACAGTACTTCGTTGATTTTTCCGGTTCTCGCCAGATCGCCATTTTCATCAAAAGTTTTATTAAGTTGCTGGGCAAATGCGTTTAAAATAATATTAACCGGCGCAATATCAAAAGCAATCCTCCGGTTATTGATTTTTAAAGAAATATTTGAGAAGCCTCCCAGATTAAGGCAAGCATCATACTGGGGAAATAAAAGCGCATCACCGATCGGTACCAGCGGAGCGCCGTTGCCGCCCATCAGGACATCCTGGCTCCGGAAATCATAGACTACCGGTATATCGATTTCCAGTTTAATGGCTCTTCCGTCACCGATCTGTAAGGTGAATTTTTTCTGTGGCTGATGAAAAACCGTATGTCCGTGGGAAGCTATCAGATCGATATTCTGAAGCTGATGTTTTTCAATAAAACGTTTAACGGATTTTCCCAGGTAAAAACCGTATTCCGAATGCAGTTCCAGCAATTCTTCCGCGGAAAGACAGATGGAATTTCTGAGTTTATTTTCCCACTCCTCGGAATAGGGAAGAGTTTCAGCCTTCAGGATTTCAAAGTGCCATGCCTGCTGCTTTTCAAATCTTGCCAGGCAGATATCCAGGCCGTCTAAGCTGGTTCCGGACATCAGCCCGATCGCATGGAACGTCATGAATTATTTTTTATTTTGAGAAATTTCAGGAGCGGCAAAGTCTCCGGAGTTTTGGAAGAAAACATATTCTGAAAAGTCATCCTTTGCCCGCATACCGTGGGCACCGATCAGTGTACTTCCGTCTTTTCTCGTTACATACACCGTATCGCGGGTATAGATGTTTTTCTTTACCTGATCCCAGTAAATGCTCTGCATCGCAAATTTATCGCCTTCATTGGTTGTAATCCTTACATTGCCTTTGGCTTCGTAGAACTTTTTATAATCGTAAAACTTAGCGTATTTGGCCTTGATGGTTCCCGGAATTTTCGGTTTTTTCTTATCGAAAAACTGGATGTCGATTCCTTTTCTCGCAACCGTGTAAGGGCTGTCGATCAGCTCGTATTTTTCAATAATCGGAGCTTTTGCCTTCATGGTAACAAATCCCGAATCGCGCTGGATAATATAGGCATTGTTGATAATCTGTGAGGCGAAGTTTTTACTCTGCTTAGAATTAGCCTTCGTGAGGTCTTCCTCACAGGAGGTCATAATAAAAAATATAGCACAACTAAAAAGGTATGCTATATTTTTTTTATGAAGTATGTTTCTAAAAAACATCATTTTAGTTATATAGAGTTTTTCTGAACCATCGGTCAGCAAAATTGAAACCAACCCTTAGGTTAATGAAGTTCTGGTTGATCAGGTTGTTCTTAACAGTTCCTCTTTTTCCAAGTTCAAGTCCAAGTTCCAATCCGCTCATCCGCGTAATGCTGCTGTTTTTGAATGGAAGAAGAACTCCGGCAGAAACACCGAATTTATTGATATTCTGTCCGGCAATCTGAAGATTCCCTTTTTCATAGAACGCTCCGTAACGGTAAACGATTCTTGAGAAATAACTTCTGAAGTTGTTGTAGTTCGGTAAATACCAGCCTCCGGCAGAAATCCTGTATGAATCCTGAAGATCGAGGATGTTCCCGAAATAAGCGATGCTTTCTCCTTTTTTATAGTCACCCTGTACCGACAGAAACCATTGGTTCTCTTCTCCGTAACCAACCCCTAGGGAAGCCTGCATCGGAAGAAGGTTTTTAGATTTCGTACTTCTCTGCTCAATAATGCTTTCGTTACTTTTTGTAGTAGCTGCCGCATCAGAGTAGAAATAAGTACTGTTTACATAATCGGTTGTCATATTACTGGTATTCCCGAAAGTAGTGGTAGCACCGATGGTCAATTTACGGTCTGTGCTTGTATTCAGGTTTTGGTAGCTCGCGCCTAACGTGAAATTGAAGTTGTGGATGCTGTTTCTCGTCTCATATCCATTGATCAGCTCAGCATTGGAATAAGCCAGCTCATTCAGGTCATAAAGATTTCCGAAATAGTAATTGGCTCTTGCGCCCACCGCAAATTTATCGGTTACCTTATATCCCAAAGCGATCTGAGCAGTGTTCAGTGTTCCGCTTCCTTTGAATCTGTTGTATTCCGTAACTCCGGTTTCCTGATTTGTTTCTTCATGAAGAATGTTATAGCTTTTTGAGCTATACGGCTGATAGGAAAGTCCCATTTTCAGCTTCGAAGACAAAGGAAAAGCCAGTGAAATATTGGATAAATACGTAGAGTGTTTGGTCGCCTTCGTATTGTTGTAATCTGTTTTAAAGTAATTGTTCTCGTTGGTTGCTTCCAGTTTGATGCTGGTCAGCTCGAAATTGGCATTGTTTGCAGGGTTTGCAAAATTGAAATTACTTGTAAAATCGCTTATAAAAGCGGTTGATATACCTCCCATAGAGGTCGTTTCGATCGTATTATCATATTTTACATCTCCGATTCCGTAAGTCGCATAGGGTGAATTACTCAGGTTCTGCGCATTAAGGAAATACCCAACAGATAGGAATGATAGTACAAAGATTTTTTTCATTCTTTATTTTTAAAACAATGCGCAAATATCTTAAATATTAATGAATTGTAAAAATTATATGAGGTTAAAGTTTGTTAAGGCAGATATAGAGGGAAAACAGCCGCCCATATTGGTGAATGGTGAATGATGAATGGTGAATGGTCGATCCGCTTTGCTTGTCAATTTTTTGCTAAAAGATTCACCATTAACTTGCGAAGCAAAATTCACCATTGACAATAAAAAAGGTGAATGGTCAATCCGCTTTGCTTGTCGATTTTTTGCTAAAAGATTCACCATTGACTTGCGAAGCAAAATTCACCATTGACAATAAAAAAGTGAATGGTCAATCCGCTTTGCTTGTCAATTTTTTGCTAAAAGATTCACCAATGACTTGCGAAGCAAAATTCACCATTGACAATAAAAGGTGAATGGTCAATCCGCTTTGCTGGTGAATCTTATGCGTAATAAATTCATAGGCAAAATAGATTTAGTAATGCAATGGTAGCAATATTCTGTTTTAAAGGATTCTGCATATTTTCAGTTTGTAAAGATACTTCGGCAAGTTCAGTACAGACTTTATACTTAGTAAATGATAACATTGAATAATAGTAAAAGTCACGGATAAATTAAATAAAAAGAACAACTAATAAAGCCTTAACCGAAAATTCCACTCCTTTGGAGGGGTGTCGAAAATTCAAAGAATTTTTGACGGGGTGGTTTTACAACGAGATGGCTTTAAAGATCAATGGTGAATGGTCAATTCGCTTTGCTTGTGAATATTTCAGAAAGTAAAATTCATAAATTCACTTGCGCCAGCAAAATTCACCGTTGACCGATCCTATTCGGCTGAAGCATAAAATTCATGCATGACATAAAATTGACATGACAATAACCTACAATTTTTTTATCTTTGAGCCATGAATTGGGAGAACATCGCCGGACAGGAAAACCTGAAAAAACTTCTCAGAGACAGCATCGCCGAAAACAGGGTGAGCCATGCCCAGCTTTTCACAGGAAAAGAAGGGTACGGGACGCTGCCTATGGTTCTGGCCTACGCCAAAGAAGTCCTGAGCCGCGAGAATGAGCATGCCGCCTCGAAAGTGGAGCACCTCAACCACCTCGATCTGCATTTCAGCTTTCCGGTGTTCACGGACAATAAAAATTCTTTAAGCAAAAATAAATTTGAAGAATTCCGCGAAATGGTGCTGAAATCCCCATATGCGAGCTATGACGACTGGACCGCTTTTTTGCAGTCTGAAAATAAACAGCTCTTCATCTCAGCCGATGAAATCGATGACCAGAACCAGAAATTTTCATTAAAAAGCTACGAAGGCGGAACGAAGATCCTGATTGTCTGGAGAGCCGATAAAATGAATATAGCAGCGGCCAACAAATTCCTGAAGTTCCTGGAAGAACCGCCGGCCAAAACGATTATTCTACTCACTGCGGAATCTACCAACGATATTCTTCCGACCATCCTTTCCAGAACGCAGATCGTCGAAGTTCCGAGAATTACCGACGGAGACTTGGAAGCCTATTTAAAAAAGAGCTTCAGTATCGGGGATGAAAAGGTAAGGGAAATTGTTCATGAAGCCCAGGGTGACCTGAATGATGCGATCAAACTGTTGAAATCAGGCAGCAAAAATCAAGAATTCGAGAAACTTTTTGTTCAGTGGGTCCGTGATGCTTTTATGGTAAAAAAGAAACCTGAATTTTTGAGGAGTATCATTCTTTGGGCAAGGGAGATTGCAGGATGGAACCGTGAAAAGCAGAAAAACTTTTTAAATTACTGTTCCGAGATCTTCAGGTTGGCGCTTCTGCAGAATTATCAATCCGAAGATCTGGTATATAAAAAAATCAATGCCAACGGTTTCAATTGGACCGGCTTTTCAAAATTTATCAGCGGGGCCAATATTGAAAGCATTCTGGAAGAAATCAGCACTGCCGATCTGCATTTGACCCGCAACGGAAACCCCAAAATTGTCTGGACCGATCTGGGCATAAAATTATCCCGATATATTCACAAGAACTCATAAAAGATCTCCGGCAGCTGCCGGAGATTTTGCTTTATACAACCGGAAACTTACCCAATTTTTTTCCGAAATATTTTGTTTTCTCTTATGTTGAGTCAACTTTACGGCATTTATCCAGCC
This sequence comes from Chryseobacterium sp. SORGH_AS_0447, assembly GCF_030818695.1. Lineage (NCBI taxonomy): Bacteria > Pseudomonadati > Bacteroidota > Flavobacteriia > Flavobacteriales > Weeksellaceae > Chryseobacterium > Chryseobacterium sp. SORGH_AS_0447. The sequence continues at coordinate 1,754,733 of NZ_JAUTAR010000001.1, forward strand.
CTGATATTTCCATAAATAATTGCTCAAATACCCCATCTATCATTCCAATTTAATTTTTGAATAATTTTAAAATATTGTTAATCAATGTTTTAAAAATTTAGACATTAAAAAAACCTTAAATTTTCAATCAATCGTTTGATTTATTCAAATTTGGATGTAAATTTGCAACGTCAAAAAACGAGAACGCACTAAGATGATTTCAAAAGAAGAAAATATATTGTTTGCCGCCGAAAAGCTTTTTGCTGAAAAAGGTTTTGAAGGAACTTCTACCCGGGAGATTGCCAAAGCAGCCAACGTGAATATTTCCATGATTTCTTATTATTTCGGTTCAAAAGAAAAGCTGTATGAAAAGCTGGTGGAGTTTAGGATGAATGAAGGGCAGTTCTTCTCGAAAGATATTTTGGAACGAACCGATATTAACGATTGGGAAAAAATAAATAAGATCGTAGACCAGTTTGTAGGGAGGATAAGACATCAGAAATGTTTTTACAGGATTATGCAGCGGGAGCAGCTTCATACCGAAAATCCGAATATTGTAGATATGCTGAAGCAGGCTAAGCTCGGATTTCTTGCCATGTATTCCAAAATATTGGAAAGTGGACTGAAGAACGGAATTTTTACTAAGAACCCTCCGATCTATCTGCTCCATTCCACCGTAAGCGGAACCTTGTTTTATGCTGTGAATGCCAAGGAGATGTATAAAGAATTCCTGAATGAGACCGAGGAGGATACCGTTTTCGACGAAAAGTACTACACAGAACTTAACACACATATTAAATACTTACTTAAAGACCTTTTAGGTTATGAAGAAAATAAATAACTCAGTCCTTGCGCTGGCTCTGTTTGTTGGAATAGCAAACGCAAATGCCCAGGAGAAAAAAACACTCACCCTGGATGAAGCCGTGCAGCTCGGTATCCAAAACAGCAAGAATCTGAAGATTGATGCCGCCAAGATCGAAGAAGCTACAGCAGATCTCCTGGAAGCAAAGAACAGACAGCTGCCTGAACTTAAAGTTTCCGGAAGCTATATGTATCTTCCCCTGAAACCTACTGTGAACATTAAACTTCCCGGCGTTGCAGGTGGCGGTCCCGAAATCCATCAGGTAGCTTACGGATCAGCCAACCTCAGCGTTCCGATTTACAGCGGTGGCAGAATAAAGTATGGGATTGAGTCGGCAAAGTACCTCGTGGAAGCATCAAAATTAAATACGGAAAACGATAAGGTTGCTATTGCTTACAATGTGGCACAGGCTTATAACAATTTGTTCAAAGCCAACCAGTCGATTAAAGTATTGGAAGAAAACCTTTCGGCCTCCCAGAAAAGAGATGAAACGTTTCTGAAACTTGAAAATAACGGAGTAATTGCCAGAAACGACCGTCTGAAAGCTAATCTTCAGACTTCAAACATTGAGCTGCAATTGCTGGAAGCGAAAAACAACTATAACATCGCCAACATCAATATGGATCTTCTGTTAGGGCTTCCGGAAACTACCGAAATTGAAGTAGACCAGGACTATATTGAAGAAGGCACTGAAGTAAAACCAGTTGATTTCTACATCAACGAAGCCCGGGAAAACCGTAAGGATCTTCAGGCTTTGGATAAACAGAGACAGGCTGCAGCATTGGGAACCAAATCTGCAAAAGCGGAAAACCTTCCGTCTATTGCCTTTACCGGAGGTTATGTGGCCGCGGATATTCCTAAATTTTTAACCATTTACAATGCCGTGAATGTCGGAGTGGGGATTTCTTATAACTTATCCAACCTATGGAAAGAGAACTCTTCACTGAAGCAGTCTCAGGCACGAGAAATGCAGCTGGCCGCCAATAATGAGTTGTTAAATGACAACATTAAGCTTGATGTAAACAGGGAATACCAGAATACCGATTATTCTAAAAAGAGAATCGCCGTTTTCGAAAAATCTGCTGAACAGGCGAATGAAAATTACCGAATTACAAAAAATAAATACGATAACGGTCTGGCAACCATGACGGAACTCCTGGATGCCGATGCAGCGCAGATTGCCGCCAATGTGGGTGTGATCAACGCAAAAGCCGACGCAGCACTCGCATACCGAAAATTATTACAGACTACAGGAACCTTAACAATTAAATAAATAAAGAACGATACCCAACATGGAAAATAATACTACCCCAGCTACTGAACCTAAAAAGAAGAAGAGCTTAGTCTTTCCTATTATTTTAGCAGTTGTTTTGATTGGCGGAGGAATCTACGGTTATAGAACCTATACCTACGGACAGTCTCATGAAGAAACCGATGACGCACAGATTGCTTCCAACCTTTCTCCCGTAATCTCAAAGATTTCAGGATATGTAACGGAAGTAAAAGTAAAAGATAACCAGTTTGTAAAAAAAGGAGATACCCTGATTGTCCTGGACAGCAGAGATCAGAAGCTGGCATTGGAACAGGCGGAAGCAGCTTTGGCAACAGCAAAAAGCAATATTTCAAACGCTCAGGCCAGCACAACTGCAACTTCCAAAAATATCGGTTCGTCCCAGGCAGCGGTAACGACGGCAAATGCACAGATCGAAGCAGCGAAGGTAAACGTATGGAAAACCTCACAGGATCTTAAAAGATATGCTAATCTCGTAAAAGACCATTCTATTACGGAACAGCAGTATGAGCAGGCACTGGCCGCAAAACAGACGGCTGACAAACAATTACAGGTTTTGATCGACCAGAGAAACCAGATTGCCCAGCAGACGAATATTGCTTCTTCTCAAACGGCAGCAAGTTCTCAGCAGATCAGCGTAGCAGGATCTGTGGCCAAGCAAAGAGAAGTTGATGTGGAAAATGCCAGACTGAATCTTTCTTACACGGTGATTCTTGCGCCTGAAGACGGATATGTAGGAAAAGTGCCGATCCAGGCCGGACAATATTTACAGGCCGGTTCCCAATTGTTTGCCCTGGTAAAAAATGACCAGAAATGGGTTGTAGCCAACTTTAAGGAAACACAGGTGGACAAAATGGTAGAAGGGCAGAAAGTGAAAATTGAGATCGATGCTTTCCCTGATCAGGACTTTGAAGGAGTAGTAAGTTCATTCTCTCCTGCAACCGGGGCTACCTTCTCAATCCTTCCTCCGGATAACGCCAGCGGTAACTTCGTAAAAGTAGTACAGCGGCTTCCGGTAAAAATCGATTTTGTAAATCTTGATAAAAATATCGCCAAAAAATTAAGAACGGGAATGAATGTGAAAGCAGAAGTTTCCCTAAAATAATACAAAATAAGTGAATTGTCAATGATGTGGAGGAAAGAAGAGCGCATATGTGGAGGCAAAAAGATGAACCATTGACAATTCCTTTATTACCATAATTTATAAGTGAATGGTCAGCTTTGCAGAAGAATGCCGGAATGAAGAAGTTCAATGAAGGTGCAGACCGATGAAGCGGATATTGCGAAAGAAGATGCAGACGATGTAAAGATGAAGCGGAACTGATCGGGAAGGAGGATACTGTTTGAAGAGAAGATTAGCTATGCAGAGGAAAAATGAAGAGGAAATCGATGAAGAAGATGTATGCAGAAGAATGTCTGAGTGCGGAAGGACAATGGAAGGCAACGACAAATGCAGGCGGAACGCTGACCATTCACTTTTTATAAAATAAAATTAAAATATTAAAAGGTCAGGAGATCCGGATCTTAATGACTTAAAATTAAAAATTCTGAAGATTTAAAGGTAAGACTCATGAAGTAAGTTATAAAATAGGCTTTAGCCGAACATCATAATTTATTTCACCTCAACCTTAATCTCAATCTATTTAAAATAGAATAAAGTTAGTTCGTTAAACTTGTTCTGATCAGAAATTTCCGGATCTCATGATCTCTTGATTTTTTAATACCGAAAAAAACTATGCAAGATTCATTAGTAGAATATGGAGCCAGAAGGGTAATCATCACGATTACGGCCATCCTTTGTGCTCTGCTAGAAATTGTGGACTCCACGATTGTAAATGTTGCCCTTAACGAAATGAAGGGGAACCTGGGAGCCACCCTTTCGGAAGTAGGCTGGGTGATTACGGCGTATGCGATCGGTAACGTAATCATCGTACCGATGACAAGCTGGCTTTCCCAGCAGTTCGGAAGAAGGAATTACTTTGCTGCATCCATCATCATATTTACCGTATTCTCCTTTCTTTGCGGAAACGCAACGAATATCTGGGAGCTGGTATTTTTCCGGCTGATGCAGGGGATCGGTGGGGGAGCGCTTCTGGTAACTTCCCAGACGATCATTACCGAATCCTATCCGGTAGAAAAAAGAAGTATGGCACAGGCGATCTATGGTCTTGGGGTGATTATCGGTCCTACATTAGGTCCGCCGCTCGGAGGATACATCGTAGATAACTTCAGCTGGCCGTATATTTTCTATATCAATATTCCGATCGGGATTGCAGCGACTTTAATGACGCTTCAGTTTGTACGGAGCCCGAAATATGCCGAAAAGCGGAAAGCTTCCGATGTCGACTGGCTGGGAATCGCTTTGTTGGCAATAACGGTAGGATCGCTGCAGTATATCCTTGAAAGAGGGCACGAAGAAGACTGGTTTGCCAGCGGATGGATTGTGACTTTCACCGTATCAGCTGTTTTAGGATTTATCTTATTCCTATGGCGGGAGCTTACTTTCAAATATCCGATTGTGGAACTCCGGGTATTAAAAAACAGCAACTTAAGAATCGGTACCGTGATGTCCTTCGTCTTAGGATTCGGACTGTACGGATCGACGTTCATTGTTCCTTTGTATACCCAAAGTATTCTGGGCTGGACGGCCCTTCAGTCGGGGGCATTGATGATCCCGGCGGCACTCACCACCGCTTTCATGATGCCGATTATCGGGCGGTTGCTGTCCAAAGGCGCAAAACAGCAGGTGCTGGTTTCCCTCGGACTGTTCATTTTCTTTATCTACAGTTTCTGGGGCTACAAAATCCTTACGCCGGATACGGGTAAAGATGCTTTCTTCTGGATGCTGATCGTAAGAGGAGCAGGGCTGGGACTTTTGTTTATCCCGATTACTTCCCTGTCTTTGAGTACACTGAAAGGACAGGAGATTGGCCAAGGAGCAGCCTTCACCGGGATGATGAGACAGCTGGGCGGTTCTTTCGGAATTGCTGGAATCACAACATTCATTGCAAATGCCAGTCAGAAATACAGGCTCAACCTGATTTCCCATCTCGATGAAACGGATCTTGCCGTTCAGCAGAGATTGCAGGCTTTAAAAGGAAGCTTCATGGCTAAAGGAATGACTCCCGACGCCGCGATGAATGCTGCCTACAAGATACTCGATCTTTCCGTTACGAAACAGGCTACCGTACTTTCCTACATGGATGTTTTCCTTTACTTGGGAGTCATCTTCCTGATCTGTATTCCGTTTATCCTTTTTGTAAAAGAAAGGAAAAGCAAGGAAAAGATCGATCTGAGTGGCGTACATTAATTAAAATATTTCAAATAAACAAAAACCTCCAATTTGGAGGCTTTTTTGTTTTAGAGGATTTTAAAAAATTATTTTTAACGCGAATTCGATAATTGTTTAATGTTCAGTATTTGGTCGGTTTGGATGTTGAGTAGAAGAACTTCCAGCATCCAGCGTCCTTCTTCCAGCCTTCTAATCCGAATTCTACATTGTGTTTACAAACGAATAGCCCAGATTATTGTATTTAAATTTCCTACTGCCATACACTTGTCATCAGCCTCCTTATCTTTGCATAATAAAAGAACCACCATGAGCTATTGCACCGTTATTGAAACCATGCAGCCCGAAAGCAGAAGGGCTCTTCACCAGAATTACCACGACCATCATTACGGTTTTCCGATTCATGACGACAACGAACTGTTCGGAAGATTAATAATGGAGATCAACCAGGCGGGATTGAGCTGGGAAACCATTCTGAAAAAGGAAGAAGGTTTCAGAAAGGCGTACGACAATTTTATAATAGAAAAAGTTGCCGCATATACCGAAGCTGACCGCGAACGGCTGCTTGCTGATCCGGGAATCATCAGAAATAAATTAAAGGTCAATGCCGCCATCGAAAATGCGAAGACGATCTTAGGACTGCAGCAGGAATTCGGTTCATTTGAAAAATGGCTGGAACATCACCATCCGAAAACATTGCCGGAATGGATGAAGCTGTTTAAGAAAACGTTCAAATTCACCGGCGGAGAAATTGTCAACGAATTTCTGATGAGTACGGGCTACCTGAAAGGTTGCCATTCGGAAAGCTGTCCGGTATACCGGAAAGTGCTGGAACAGAATCCGAAGTGGAAAGAAGCGGAAATGTAAAATGTAGAAAATCTGCCGGTTTGTGACTATAAAGTATCAAGCTGGCTTTTAATCCTTTCCGTAAGCATTGCAATAAGCCTTTTATTAAACGATTTGCTGTCGGAAAGGTATATCGCCACTTCTTCCTTGATCAGCATACCGATGGTCATTCCGATAAAGATGTTCCTTAAAGCATGATCCTTTTGCAGGCTCTGATCGATAAAAAGTATTTTCTTTTCTTTTTTCAGCGTATCAAAATCTGAAATTTTACCCAAAGCATAATCTTTAAACAACATCAGGTATATCTCATTCTGTAACTTTAAGACAGGGCGGAGCGTCTCATTTTGAAATGATTCGGTTTTGCTGGTGGTTTCAAATATGGGGAGATCAAGTTTTTCTCGTAGGTCTGCTTTACTGATCATGAATTAAGGGTTTAATTTTAGAATTTATTTTTTATACCAGCTCAGCCCGCAGTACCTGCATTGTTGTGCAGAAGGAGTCCTGGCCAGCTTTCCACACCTGGGGCAGTTGTTAAAAAATATTTTTTCCGGTGTTTCCTTCATGATACGTCTGGCCACATTGATTTCAAATTCCTCGTATCCTTCCCGGAAAAGATGGTCTGTTTCAGACGTATGACGGATCCAGCCTTTTTTAATCATCATTTCTCTTTGCTTTTCATTATCGGAAGATTTATACATATACATCTGATATTTTAATGCCAGTTTTTCATCCTCTGTCATGAGATGGCTAAAATAATTAATAATGTATCTTACGGTTTCCTGATCCATTAATTAGAATCTGTTTTTATTTATTCAATACAAAATTAATTCTTCTTTCCGCTTCTTCTTTTGAAATTCCCTCATAAAAGTCTTTTACGAAAGGATGTTCATGGCTTTCGTGGGGGTAGATGAAGGGTCTTCCTATTCTATTATCGATAAAAACATCCGTGGGAATGGTATTACTGAATTCATAATCAGGAAGGTAATTCGCCAGCCACCCAAAACATCCGCCTTCAAATTCTTTATCTTCGTAATTTTCTACATAATTCTCAAAACTTTTCTCGCTTAAAGACACCCAGACCCCATATTCAAGATTCTGGCAATCATTATGCACTTCCTGCACCAGAACAGCCCGGATAAAATAACAGGTTTCATCTGAATATCGGATAATACAAAGATCGGAGGTTAATTCTGAATTCTTTATTTCTTCTTCAGATAAACCGAGATATGGATATGGCGCAGAATAGGCTATTGCAGGCCAGTCTTCTTTTTCTTCGCCACAGCATGGGCAAATGTATTTAATCATTCTATATTTTTAATTTTAACAGGTTTAAATATGCCTCTTTTAGAAAATTCTGAACTTTTTGTTTGATATTTAGGTGTTAAATGAACCGTTCTTATATATTCAATATTATTGTTTTTTGAGCTTAGTTTAACTTCATTAATTATTATTTTGTTAATAAGTCTTTTATCGCTCTCTTGAAGGTAAACTTCTCCTTTTCTCAACTTTAGTTCATTAAGATGGATTCCGTTTTCACTTTCTACATCATTAAGATTGAAAAAAAACAGACTGTCTTTAGTCTCTTTAAATTTTTCAAAAACGTATCTCTCTAAAGAATAATCTTTTTCGGAATAACCGCGATACTGAAATATTCTTGTGGTAATATTTATTTCATTACTGATCATATTTTCAGTTTTCATTACTTTAAAGATAGGATTTGTTTTATAATAATTTTCACCGCAGGAATTATAACAATCGTGGGTTATGCCGCTGATTTTAAAATTTTTAGGGATGTCTGAAAGATAATAGAATGGTAATTCTTCCGATAAATCAATTTTAAATTCTTTTGTCGAATCTAAAATAACAAAACCATTTGCATTGGAATCTCGACCTCCCCACGCATTATATTTATACAATAATTTTGAAGATCCTTCTATTTGCTGAGCAAATAGTTCATCAACATTCCACTTTCCTAAACTTGAATTACATCCGTAAATAGAAAACATGATTATGAAATTAAACACATATAAAGTTCTCTTTTTCATACTGATCAAATTGGTAATTTTCTTGAATAACTTTTAAAATATATTCTTTACCCCACCGTCTTCGTATCCTCCTCCTTCAGAATTTTTTTCTCCTTCATAGAAAGCATCATTCGTTCACATTTGTATTTCTGCCAGTCGAATTGGTGGAGGAAATCGAGGGCGGCAGAGAAACCGCGGTTGAAGAGTTCTTCTTTTTCGTTTTTTTTCATAAAGAAATTCAGCCAGCTGCTGGTTCCGCAGTTTACGGTCTGAATACTGAAAAGATGGTAAAACGTATGCTTGGTGAGAAAGGTTTTATCATTAAAGCCTTTCAGGGTGCTGAGAATGTTGCCGGCAAAAGAAAAGGGCGACTTTAAAATCTCGGCACTGGTTTTTCCTTTTTCCGAAAGAAGGTCGGAATCGCTGGTCAGCTGTACTCCGAAAAGCGGCGTTCTCGGGTAAAAAATATCGGCGGAGTGGAAGAGATCGATCGGAAAATTGGAAATGCTTCCCCCGTCAATAAACACCCCGACCGGATTAATGTCTTCCGCCTTCGTATTCATCCAGAATCTCCAGGCATATTTTACCGAGTCGTCATTCCGGTTGATCTGCTTCTGAAATGGCTCAAAAAAGAAAGGAACTGACATCGAAGCCCGCACGAATTCAGCCGGGCTGATGTGCTTGAGTTCTTCTTCAGACCAGTACAAATTGGCCATGGTCGGTAGTTCCACCTTAATTTTGGCATTGATATCCGTAGTCACCACAATATATTCCGACTGCAACAGGTAAAAAGGATCTTTCTTGTAATAATCGTTGTTGACCGTACCTTCGTAAAAAATACGGTACCGGATCTCGTCGATATGTTCTTTGTTGTTGGTATAAATTTCCTCGATGCTTTCCAGTGCAATATCGTAATACTGCGTCTCATTTCCGTAGCGATAGTTCAGGTTGAGGTTTTTGCCTTTCTGTACAAACTTTTCATTCAGTTCGGCAACGGTTTTTATACCGAAACCGTCCAGCACCGATTTCATCTGATTGAGGAAAGTATTTCCCGGGTTAAGTCCGGAATTGGCTTTTTTAAGATCATTATAAAGCTTCAACAGACAGATCATCGCAATGAGAATCGGGATGATCGGAACCAGGAAAAGCAGTTTCGCGCGCAGAGTGGTTTCCGAAGAAATGGCAAACGGCATAATCACTAGGATCAGCATAATGATTCCGGCAATAATGATGTTGTTCCGGACAAAATTTTTATTGTTCAGCATTGAATGAATGGTCGTCTTGATATAGGGCTTTCCATCCATAAAATCGGCAAAATTCCAGTTGAATAAAATATCCCGGATGATTTCGCTCTTCATTTGCTCTTTTGTCCTGCAGGCAGCAATCAGCATCGTATTAATGGCTCCCGCGCTGGTTCCGGCTACTTTCAGAAATCGGATCCCGAAAATTTCCAGGGCGTAGAGATAGCCTACCAGTGCACTTCCCCACACGCCGCCGCCTTCCTGTACGAATTCCACATATTGGTTTCCCTCTTCATCCAGGAGGTCGGAAAATTCCTTGGCAGAGATCAGATCGTGCAGTGCAGCGAGTTTTTCTTTGGATTCTCCGGAAAGGGTATGGTCTTCAAGGATTTTTTGCAGGGCTTCGGGTTTCATGGTGATTGGCGGTTAAGTTATTTTGATTTAACGAAGATAATTTAATTCTAACCTTAATAAAATACCCCGACGAAGATTTTTTCAGTCTTTGCAGTTGTTTTCATTACAGGATAGCCGATCAATTTACCATTACCACTGCTTCCTTCTCGCATAAATAAATGTACAGATTACGACCAATGCCATTAATCCTAGGGTAAAAAAATACCCGTTCCTGTGGTGCAGCTCCGGCATATTGTCGAAATTCATCCCGTACACTCCTGCAATAAAGGTAATCGGCAAAAAATACACAGAGTAAACGGCCAAAACTTTCATCACCTGGTTGGCTTTCTGATCCGAAAGGGCCAGGAACATTCCGATGAGGTTGGTCACCTGGATGTTCAGGTGGTCAAAATCTGCAACTACGTCCTTATGCTTATCCTTTAAATCGGATACTTCGGAATCCTGAAGCCCCAGCAGTTTAAACTTATCGATGGCATCGGTAGAAACCGTCAGTACCCTGGAGTTGAGCCCCGACTTTCTTTTCAGCTTGTAGAGCCGTTTGATCTGATTGGTATGGTTGGTATTTTTAAGGAAAATCTCATTTTCGATATTGTCCATGGTTTCCAGCAGGCTGACCGACTCGTCGTCGAAGCTTTTCATGATCAGCAGGGCGATCCGTAAGGCAATATTTTTGGCGGTGGTTTCGGTTTTCAGTCCCGAAAGCTGCTTTTTGGTTTCGGTGAGGCTTTTGGTCTTCATCCGGTGGATGGTGATGATTGTCCTTCCCAAAATAAAGATCCCGATTGTTGGTGCTGATGTCGCTGATGGTGTTAAGGTTTTTCCGTTCCAGTTCCGTGCTTTCCCGAAGCAGGAAAAATTTCACGTCGCCGTCTTCCTCATACTTCGGGAGGTGGTTCGGATCCAGGGTATCTTCCAGGAGAAGATTGTTGATCTCATATCGTTCGTGTAAAAACGTCAGGTCCTCCGCAGTGGGAGCCTCCACATCCACCCATTCGCACTGGGAGTCTCGGTAAATGGTAACAATTGCCATATCGTAAAAATAATAATATTTTGAAAAACTATGTGTTAAATAAGTTTATCTTTACCAAAATTAAAAAACTATATGATTAAAAGTACAATAAAAGGAATCGGATTCCATGTTCCGGATCACGTTGTTACGAATGATGATTTAGCAAAATTAATGACCACCAATGACGAATGGATTACGGAAAGAACCGGCATCAAAGAAAGAAGACACCGGGAAAACCGCAACGATGCACAGGAAACCACTGCCTACCTGGGTTTTAAAGCCTCCGAAAAAGCCATAGCCAATGCAGGCCTGACTTCAAAAGATATCGATTATATTATTTTCGCCACCCTTTCACCGGATTACTATTTTCCGGGCTGCGGTGTTTTGCTTCAGGATATGTTGGGCTGCGGTACGATCGGTGCCCTGGATGTAAGAAACCAGTGTTCTGGGTTTGTCTATGCGATGAGCGTTGCCAATGCATTTATCAAATCCGGAACGTATAAAAATATTCTGGTCGTAGGTGCCGAAGTTCATTCTTTCGGACTGGATTTTTCCGATGAAGGCAGGGGAGTTTCCGTTATTTTCGGGGACGGCGCAGGTGCCATCGTACTTTCGGCAACCATTAATGATGATGCCGGAGACGTACTTGCCGTGAATATGCATTCCGAAGGGAAATATGCCGATGAATTGTGTACCCAGTTTCCGGGTTCCAAATACGGCTGGAGCGACCGTATGAGAAAAGAACCGGAGAATGTAACGAACAAAGAAGTGTACCCGATCATGAACGGGAACTTTGTTTTCAAGCATGCGGTAACAAGATTCCCGGAAACGATGAAGGAAGCCCTGGATAAAGCCGGAAAAACGATTGAGGATGTGGATATGTTCATTCCACATCAGGCGAACTTACGGATTGCGCAGTTTGTACAGCAGAAATTCGGTCTGCCGGATGACAAAATCTTCAACAACATCCAGAAGTACGGAAATACGACCGCTGCCTCGATTCCCATCGCATTAAGCGAAGCCATTGAGCAGGACAAGATCAAAAGAGGAGACCTGGTATTGCTTTCTGCCTTTGGAAGCGGCTTTACATGGGGAAGTGTTTTGTTTGAATATTAATAAAAACTTTTTGAAATAGAAATCCGCTGTCTGAAAAGGCAGCGGATTTTTTATGTATATACAGGATTTAATCTTTCAAGAGCTTTTCGATCAGCTTATTCTGCATTTCCATCAGTTGGTTAATCTGGTGTTGGTTATTAATGACATTTTTTAATAAATCTTCCGAAACAGTATTAACGATTCCATTGGCATTATTAAAATTATTAATAAGCATCCCATTATTATTTTCTACATCATTAACAAACGTATCTCCTTCAAGGAAATACTGAGGTTCCACTTTAAAAAAATCGGCAATCTTCTGCATAAAAATAAAATCCAGTTTTTCAATAGCTCCATTTTCAATTTTGCTGAGATAGCTCTGGGATACATCCAGCTGAAAAGCCAGGTCTTCCTGTGATATTTCTTTCTGCTCCCTTAATTTTTTTATTTTAAAACCGATACTGTTGTTCATCATGATGGAAATTGAAATGTAAAGATAATGTTTTTACCATAATATTTTTATTCCAAAAGGAATAGCATTTTATTCCTTTTGGAATTGTTAGCTAGGGAACCGTTTTTCATCTTTGGAAAAAGTTTCGCGAAATACTTTTGTGTAAAAAATTATTATTAATTTAAAGATTACAATATATATATAATAAAATTTTTAATATCAGTATTGTTATTATAAATGTGATATTTAGCAATATTTTTTGTAAATATAGCTGATCTAAATTTTTATAATAAAAAAGTTAGAATTATTCCTGTAATTGTGAAAAAATATATAATATTGTATAACAATTAAACTTATGGTTCGTAAAATTATCTTTTTAATATCGGTTTTCAGTTACCTTTTTTATTCAGCACAAAAGGATCAGGCAAGTCTTGAAGTTGTTTACTATTTTAAAATAATTCCGGACTCATTAAACAGGGCAAACTTTACAGAATCTAATATGATTCTTAGATGCAATAAATACAAATCGATTTATTTTAGTCCTGCAATGGCAAGCTACTATGAGTATTTAAAAGATTATGCACAGAAAATTGATCCGAAAAAAATTGATATTAATACCAGTAGGCCGAGTATTCCTAAAGTCAGACATAATGTATGGAAAGATGGAGATACTGTTATCGCTACGATTCCATTAGGAATGTATTTTTATACTTTTAGGGAACCTTCACTAAACTGGCAGTTAATGGATGAAATAAAAGAGATTCAGGGTATGAAATGTCAGTTGGCAAAAGTAAAGACCGAACATGATATTTTCTATGCATGGTATACGGCAGAAATTCCTTTTTCGGAGGGTCCTTTCAGATTTAAGGGATTGCCCGGATTAATCTTGGAGGTCTACAACAAAAGTAAAACGATCGAATTTTCTGTTGCAAGTATTAAAAAATCTGAAAAAGAGATTGAAAAAATGGAGAGGGTATCCACCATCGATCTACAAGATAAAAAAGATTTTTTAAAAGCGAGAGATAAATGGTTGAAGTATCCATTTAACAATATCGTAAACAAAGAGATTGAGAAAAGAGGCCTGGAAGAAGTTAAAAAACTAAATGTTTTTTTAGATTAATATATAAACTTTTAAAAATGAATTCTATGAGAAAAATTTTTGTTATCGGAGCATTAGCTTTTTCTGCTTTATCATTTGCTAAGCAAAATGCAGAATCTGCTGAATTAAAAGAAAGTGCAAACACAGCATTCTTCAGAGGTGTTTATACTGTGACTTTTACATTACCATGTAACGGTCAGACAATTACTGCATATTATTATACAACAACTACTGAAGGTACACAAGCCTTTAATCAAGATTTAGCTTGGGCAGTAAATGTTACAGTTGATGAAAACTGTGGTGCTGGTGCATCGGGCGTTAATACCGGTTTTTAAGAAACTTCTAAATTTAGAATTACAGCTGAACTATATTTTATTACTGATAAAATATATTATGCTTATGTATTCTATTACTGAAAGAAGCCGCTTCAAAAGAGGCGGCTTCTTATATATTACTGTATTGTTAAACTCTTTAGCAATTTTTCAGTATCACCGGAGTCCTGTCCTGTTTTTTTCGCCAATTCAATGGACTTTTCAGCCCAAAGCTTTGCATTTTTTTTATCGCCTACTTTATTATAAAGGTTCGCTAAAGTATCGGTATTGGCATAATTTTCATTTTTCTTTACCGATTCCTGTGCCCAGGCTACAGCTTTTTCGAGAGATGTTTTGTTGGTAACATTCTCAAAGAAGTTCCAGGCCACGGAGTTCAATTCTTCCGAACTCATGGCAGATGTGTCTTTGTTCAGTTCCAGGGTCAGTTTTTCGTATTTGGCAATATCTTTGTCTCTCAATGCTCTTCCTGCTTGTGCCTTTTTCAGCGTTTTTTCAGCTTCTTCCTTCGGCATGAATTTCTGGGCTTCCGTTAGGAAATAATTATCATTCCAGGATTTGGTATCCGCATTATATGATTTTTTGAAAAGACTGCTGATTTTTATGCTTTTGTCGATGGCCTCATATTTTCCAGGAGTAATCATGTTGGAAATCTCTGCCTTTTTGGACTGGAATACTTTGTACATTGGGCTGTCGGAAGTCTGTATCACCGATAAAAGCATCTGGATATCGTTCCTGTCCAGTTCAGTTTTCGCGTTAAAATAACGCTCCATTACTTTCCCTGAAAATTCAGGATCGCTGTACATGGTAAGTCCTGCCAGGTTTTTCAGGAATTCAGGGTCTTTCTCTCCGTTTTCGAATTTCTGCTTTAAGGCAGTCAGCCTTTTGCTTGGATCTCCTGCATCTTTGGCAAACTGGATGAAGTCGTTTTCCTCTACATATCCTAACGTTCTGTGTACCAATTCCCCGTTTCCGTCTACAAACAGATAGGTAGGAAAGGCTTTTACATTATATTTTTTAGCAATCTCGATGCCTTCGCCTTTTTCCATATCGATTTTGGCATTTACGAAATTGGCGTTATAATAATCTCCTACGGTTTTCTGTGGAAATACATTCTTAGCCATCAGCTTACAAGGTCCGCACCATGTGGTATAAGCGTCGATAAAAACCAGTTTGTTTTCTTTTTTGGCTTTGGCAAGCACGGTAGCGAAATTGGATTCTTCAAATTTGATTCCCTGGGCAAGAGCAAATGCTCCGATAAACAGGGCTGAGAATATTGATAATTTTTTCATAATACTTCTTATTGGTTGCAAATGTAATAATTATGTCGACAAATAGGTCTGCATAATCGTAAAATAGTTACAGCGGTATTTAGATTATTGAATGTGGTATAAGTTAAAGCACGAACAGACTGTTATTTTAAAGAGATATTACTAAAAGATTTTGGGCCATTCCAATAAAAAACCGCAGAAAAATCTGCGGTCCTGTTTATTTCGTTTTTGCGGTATCCGATTTCATCGCGGTGCTGTCGGAAGCGGAAGATTCGGAACGGGCACTGGCCGTATCGCCCAGGCTGTTTCTCATGTATTCCTTGTTGTGATCTTCCTTAAATTCTTCCCTGTTTTCTTTTTTATCGGCGCAGCTGCTTAAAAATACCAGGCCCAAAACAGCGCCTATCCATAATTTTTTCATAGTAAATTCTTTAATGTTTAGTAGTAATCAAATATAGTGAATAAAAGTATAAAGTATAAAGTATAAAGTATAAAGTATAAAGTATAAAGTATAAAGTATAAAGTATAAAGTATAAAGTATAAAGTATAAAGTATAAAGTATCTTTATTAAATCTCTGAAGGGTTGCTTGCCGTAGGATGTTATAAGATAGAGTCTGATTATGGGCTGGAAGAGGGATGCAGGATGCTGGAAGTTTTATAGCCAGTAGTTTTGAATTTCAATAATATTTGTTAATCTGATAAAAGAAATTCTAATTCAATAACTAAAAATAGATTACTTATTATTAGATGCATATTTAAACAAAAATCCCCTGACTTTCATCAGAGGATTAAAATGTTTGGGGGTAAATTAGATACTATCGCGTAGTTGCGGCAGTATCCATTTTCATTTTCATACTATCCGGATTACCGGTGGTCGTTGTTCCTGTCGTCATGGTATCGGTGGTGGCAGGTGCCATGGTAGACGTGTTATCTACCGCTGTAGAATCCGAATTGTTCGTCGACATTGAAGATTCTTTCGTCCCGCAGCTGATGGCCAACATGCCGATTGCAGCGATTAACAATAATTTTCTCATAATATTTTATTTTGGTGTGATTCCAACAGTTCAATAACCGTTCCGAAAATTTCGGTTTGTTGCTAATTATCAATAAAATAACGAAAGTTGTTAAAAGAACCTGATATTATTAAAAGAACAGCAGCATCTAATTTTATCTTATTTAAAGTACGGAAACAAAAAGCCCCGAAACCAAAATTCCGGGGCTTATCATTATTTATCGATGATCGATTATTATTTATTATCCTAAGTATGGATATTTATAATCTTTAGGAGAAACAAATGTTTCTTTAATAGATCGTACGGAAGTCCATCTCAACAAGTTCATTTTAGAACCGGCCTTATCATTCGTACCGGAAGCTCTGCCTCCTCCGAAAGGCTGCTGACCAACCACAGCTCCTGTAGGTTTGTCGTTGATGTAGAAGTTTCCGGATGCATTTTCCAACGCTTTGAAAGCTTCATTGATCGCGTAACGATCCTGTGCGAAAACAGAACCTGTCAAAGAGTAAGGAGAAGAAGAATCTACCAGTTCAAGAGTTTCTGCCCATTTTGCATCTTCATAAACATAAACCGATAAGATCGGTCCGAAGATTTCTTCAACCATGCTTTCGTACTGTGGATTGGTGGTTTCGATAACGGTAGGGTGTACAAACCATCCTTTGGAATCATCTGTTTTTCCTCCGATCACTACGTTGGCTTCTCCTGATGCGTTTGCTCTGTCGATATAACCTTTGCATTTTTCGAAAGAATTTTTGTCGATTACCGCATTCACAAAGTTGGACGGATCTTCAGGAGAACCGATTTTGATCGAAGAGATCTGGGTTTCCATCACTTTCTTCACGTCAGCCCAAAGAGACTGCGGAATGTAGGCTCTGGAAGCTGCCGAACATTTCTGTCCCTGATATTCAAAAGCTCCTCTTACCAAAGCGGTGGCTACTGCTTCCACATTCGCAGAAGGGTGGGCGATCACGAAGTCTTTTCCTCCGGTTTCCCCGACAATTCTCGGATAAGTTCTGTAATTATGAATATTATCGCCGATCATTTTCCACATTCCCTGGAATACTTTCGTAGAACCGGTAAAGTGAAGTCCTGCAAAATCACGGTGTGCCAATACTTTTTCGGCAGTTTCTTTTCCATCGGTAAAGATCATGTTGATCACCCCTTTCGGAAGACCGGCTTCGATAAGAACATCCATGATTACTTTTGCGGAGTAAATCTGCTTATCGGAAGGTTTCCAAACCACAACGTTTCCAAGCATAGCCATACACGTTGGCAAGTTCCCGGAAATCGCGGTAAAGTTGAATGGTGTTACTGCAAAACAGAATCCTTCCAACGGTCTGTATTCTACACGGTTCCAGATTCCTGCATCGGAAACCGGCTGCTCAGAATACATTTCCGTCATAAATTCTACGTTGAATCGTAAGAAGTCGATGAATTCGCATGCCGCATCGATTTCAGCCTGATGAACATTTTTAGACTGTCCGATCATGGTTGCTGCATTGATCACGTCTCTATAAGGTCCGGCTAATAAATCAGCTGCTTTTAAGAAAATCGCTGCACGGTGTTCCCAACCCAGCTCATTCCATTCTTTTTTGGCAGCCAGTGCCGCATTGATGGCATCATCGACGTGCTGCATCGTTCCTCTGTGGTAGAACCCGAAATCATGGGCATGATCCTGAGGCGACTGAAGCTGAACTTTGTCTCCTGTTTTTACTTCTTCACCATTGATGACCATTGGGATTTCCACTTGCTCTGCCCACATTTTTTTGTATTGGGCGATGAGGCTTTTTACTTCCGGAGTTCCCGGCGCATAAGAATTTACCGGCTCGTTTACCGCAAAGGGTACTTGCGAAATTGCTTTTGCCATATTAGTTGTCTGTTTTTATTTGCTATGATACAAATTTACGACATTTATTTGAGGTCTGAAGCAAGGAGCGAATGAATGATGAATGGTGAATAGTGAATGGTGAACAGTGAACAGTCAATCCGCTGTGCCTGTCAGTTTTTGTAAATTATCTACTTAATACTAAAGGACACAGGAATTTTATCGGCAAACAGTTAAATTAAAAAAACATTTGGTGATAGATTTTTATGAATTAATTGAAAAGCAAAACAGATCATCATTCACCCATTGATATTGTTAATCATGAGTGAAGATGATCTTATAAAATTAAAATAAGTAGGATTACTTGGTAATTCTTAAATATTATTTGTCAAAAATTCTTTTAAAATTTCGACAACTTTTTTATTAAAAAAGAGTTAAGTTTAAAAATAAAAGTATTTTGAATAGTTCTAGAAATTGGTTATCTTCTTGTTGAATTTAGTAAGCAAAATTGACAAGCGAAGCAGATTGACCATTCACCATTCACTTTTTCACTTCCTAAATCTTCTCGTTTTCCAATATTTTCAGCACCAGTTTTTCCTCGTGGGTTAAGCCGGCTTTACCATCATTTTCTTCGATCTTTTCAAGTTCATCGAGGTATTTTTTGATGGTATTGTTTTCATAAAGATTGATCACGAGAGGATGAACGTAATATTTTCGGCAGACCGTACTGGTATTTCCCAAGTGAGAAGCTACCATTTCCAGGGCCTCTTTCACTTTTTTCTTGTATTCGGTATGGGTTTCCGCGTAGCCGATCTCCTTAAAGGCAATTAATGCGCTTACGGTTCCGGACCATGTTCTGAAATCTTTAGCCGTAAAGTCTTCCCCGCTGATTTCTTTGATATAATCATTCACCATTCCCGAATCTACGGTGTGCCGGTTTCCTTCATCATCAATATACTGGAAAAGTTCTCTTCCTGGAATATCTTTGCATTTCTGAATCAGTTTGGAAAGTCTCCGGCTCTTCAGATCGATGTCGTGCATTACTCCTTTTTTACCCTTAAAATGAAAGGTAATTTTCTGGCCCTGAACTTTAACGTGTTTTCCCTTTAAAGTAGTTAATCCGAAAGAGCCGTATAATTTTTCGTAGGCATTGTTTCCAATACGGATATTGGTTTTCTGCATTAAGCTTACAATCAAGGCAAGAATCTTTCTTTTCTCAAAATTTCGTAGCGCCAGATCTTTCTCGACCTGCAGACGGATACCGGGCAGTGCATAGCCGAACTGAAGCATCCTGTAAAACTTAGTATGGTTTCTCAGCGCACTCCAAAGCGGGTGATAGCGGTATTGTTTTCTCTTTTTAAGATCAAAACCTGTGGCCTGAAGATGACCATTGTCTAAGGCACAGATCCAGACATTTTCCCACGCCGGAGGAATAACCAGCTTGTTGATTCTGGCAATCTCTTCTTTGTCCTTGATTTTCTCTCCTTCTTTATAGTAGGAGTATTTTTTTCCGGTTTTCTTACGGGTAATTCCGGCTGTTTCTGCATCGGAGGTATATATAAGATGTACCGCCTTTGCAGAAGCCACCGGATCTTTCATAATTTTTACAATCTTCGAAGGCTTCAGATGTGTGATAAGGTCTAGGTCTGAATTTTCCATAAGACTTGGTTAAGAGTTCTTACCCCTTGAGAACAGCCACAAAATAAGGGCTATTACGCCGACAACTAAAATGATGCCCCACCACATCCCTGCTTTAAAGATTGTTTCTACTGCTTCGCAGCTTGTTAACATCAGCAGACAGAATACTGTCATACTGTATAAGCTCAATTTTTTCATGATAATTTATTTTGGTGTTTATTATTTTAAATTCGGTGACGGTCGGGCCGCCATTTATTAATGGATCTTTTGATCTCATCCCCGGTGATGTTTTCGTGAAGGGCCTTATACAGCAGTTCTTTGAATTCATCATCATAGGTAAACCGTAAAGCGGCAATCTGGTCGAACTTCAATTTGTTTTCCACTTCATCAGACCTCAGCTGGAAGATCTCGAAATACCGCTGTTTAAATTCCAGCCTTACCATCCGGTCCTGAAGCCCGAGTGCATAATGCTGTCTTACCATGATGGCCAGGTATAAGATCAAAAAAATTACAATCGAAAATAAAATCCAGATCAGCTGACGGGGTTCATCATTGAAGATTTTATAGATCCCGAAAACTTCTAGCACCATCACTAATGGAAGGTAGATAAAATGATGCGGCGGATAAAATTTCCTGTGGTTTTTGTAATTCTGGCTTTCCATAATCTGTAGTAAGCAATAACCTTTCCAAAATTTTTTATTTTATGATCTGAACGTCATTTTAGTCTGAAGAAAAGATGCGTTTAAAAGTTAATTTTTCTGCAGAATCCTGTGCTGTAATAAAATCTGAAATTTAATTCACCTGTATGTGGTTATATTTGAGTATATTAACATTTTAATTTAAAGCTCTGTGCAAAATGATCAGAATAGGAATGTTTATACTTAGTTTTTCAACTTCCGTATTTTGTTTTAGTCAAAAATACAACTTTACTTATGCGTACACATTTAAGCCCGATTCGTTACATTTAGAAAAAACCGAAACCGAGCTGATGGGCTTGTTTATCGATAAAAACGGATCCACTTACTTTAGCCTGGCAAAAGTAAAAAGAGATTCTGCCATTGCACAGAAAATGGAGTCAAACGGGATGTCTTCAGATAGGGCAGTTTCACCAACTGCCTTTCCACAAGGGAAAGTTCGTGCTGTAATAAAAAAAGATTGGCGATCCAATGAAGTAATATCTTACCTTCCTGTGAACACAGACCGGTTTAAAATCATTCAACACATTACTTTGAATTGGAAGATCGGAGCAGAAACTGATCTGATACAGGGTAAAAAATGCCAGCGAGCAACGGTAGAATATAAAGGCAGAACATATAATGCATGGTTTACTAATGAAATTCCCGTATCTGAAGGTCCTTATAAGTTTTCGGGACTTCCGGGATTAATCGTGAAGATCGAAGACACCAAAAAACAGCACATCTGGGAATTGAAAGGAATTGAAAAGTTCAGAAATATAAAACTTAATTTGTCTGCCTATATTCCGGTGACAGAAAGCCGGTACAAAAAAGCGCTTGAAGATTATATCAGAGATCCGATGAGCAGGCTGCGGGAACTTAAGCAAAGATATAATATTACCAGCTTAACATCAAATATGCCGGACGGGACTTCATACTCCGATACTGAATATGAAAAAATGAGAACCAGGAAAATACAGGAGTATTTTAAGGAAAACAACAACTCCATAGAGCTTTACTAAATATTTAGAGTGATATAAGGCTTGGATTCATAATGATGGATAAAAAAATCCTTGTTTAAAGAATAAATTATTCAATAATGGACAAAAAATTAAAAATATTTCTGATCAGATCTGTGGTTGTTTTAAGTATAATACATCTGGCTTATTTTATCTATGGATACTTTAAGTTTGAAGGAATTCATAAAATTGATATTTACACCGAGTTTTACAGATTTAAATTTTATGATGATGTTTCTATTTCGCACTTTTTTATTACCGGCCTGTTTCTGTTCTGTTTTCTTGTTTTATTACTGAGGAATCATTCCAAAATAGGATACAATATGGTCAATAAGGTGAAAATTGGAGCTTCTGTATTGTTTATTTCCTTTCTCTCACTGACTTTTTTCATAAGCTATAGTTTTGGGTTAAATGCCAAAATGAGGCAGGAGCTTCCTGAAAAGGATTTTAATAAAGATAAAACTTTGCTGAATGTCTTAAATCCGTTTTTGTACAATTATACTTCCTACAGTTCCGAGAAATTATTCAATCCGGAAAATATTTTATATCCTGAACCTTATCCGGTAATTGCGGAAAAAGACACCACCTTCTATGACCCTGGTAATCCGGAATATTACTCTATTAAAACAACCTATTACAGTATAGATACGTTAAAAATACTAAGTTCTGATTATAAAAACGTAAGTTCCAAAATAATGTCAGGAATGGATGATCTGGGACTCGACCCCAAGGCGTTGACAAAAAGAATTATTTCTAAAAAAGCGATCGGAGACAGTACGGAAATTATATTCAAAGGGGTTGAAGCAGATCCGGAGTATGATGAAGAGGTCTGTATCTTTCTGGAAAATAATATTTTATACAGTCCGGTCCATCAAATTTCCCAAACAGCGCAACAGCATCAGAATGCGGTAACGAGATACAGGTTGCTCTACAAATATGATCGGGACTCGTTGCTTCATTCGTTTCAGAATTTCGATGCCTTGCTCACGAAGTATCAAATAGAATCAGAAATTGTTCCCAAGGATCTGAATCAGGATGTTTTCTATTACCGTGATCACAGGAACGAACTCCTTAATGAGATCCGGAATACCTTTGACAGAGCTAAATTAAAGGAAAGATTTAAAATTCTTGAACGTTTATTTTATAACCCCAATTATCTTCATCCCTCAATACAGCCTATTTTAATTCTGGTCGTCCTCAGTGTCTGGCTCGCTATCTTTCTGCTGTATCTGATCTGGAATTATATGAACACAAGAAATCGGAGCCGGTCCATATAGTGAAGAATGAGCTGTGAAATGTAAAGAACAGTCGTTTCACATTGATGCTGAACAGATCATCAAAGACTTCTTCTGTGGTTTCCTTTAATCCGGCCAGGAAATAGACTGTAATAAAATCCGATAAAACATGACTAAACTCTCTCAGATAACCTTTAAATTCGTAACTTCACCTTTTAAAAAATTATTCAAAAAATGACTTCAAAGGAAAAAGTAGCTGCGCTTCGTGAAGAGATGCAGAAAAATAATGTTGATGCATTTATAGTATATTCCGCAGACCCGCACATGAGCGAATATCTGCCTCAGGAGTGGCAGGAAAGAGCATGGCTGTCCGGATTTTTAGGTTCTGCAGGTTTTGTGGTGATTACCAAAGACAAAGCAGGGCTCTGGACCGACGGGCGGTATTTCACCCAGGCACCCATCGAACTTGCCGGATCGGGAATCGATCTTTTTAAAGACGGGATGGAAGGAACGCCGAATTATATCGACTGGATCATTTCTGAAATTCCGGAGAACGGTAAAGTAGCGGTGAATGCTTTGGCAACTTCCCACGCCAACTGGGAACTTCTAACACAAAAGTTAAATTCAAAAAATATTACCCTTGTCGATCTTCCTTTACTGAAGGAAATCTGGAAAGACAGAGGGACGCCTTCTAAAAATCCGATCTTCGTACATCCTGTGGAAAGAGCAGGGAAATCGGTAATCGATAAAATCGCAGCCATCCGCCAGAAAATGGAAGAGCAGTGCGCGACCATCCATATTATTTCCAGCCTGGACGATGTGGCCTGGACTTTAAACCTTCGGGGAAGCGATGTCGAGAGCAATCCTGTATTTTTAGGATATCTCGTGATTACAAAGAACGATGCAAAACTTTTCACGGACCTGGATAAGCTGGATGTCGAATCGAGGAGACAGATGGATGAAGCGTGGGTTAAAATGATTCCTTACGAAGAATTCTACAATTGCCTGAAAGCATTCAGCAATGAAACCGTGTTGGTTTCGCCAAACAGCAACCAGTCGATTTTCGAAGCGCTGAAATCGGATAACGAATTTATCAAAGCGGCAGTTCCCGGGAATCTAATGAAAGCCCAGAAGAATGAAACGGAGCTCGAAGGATTCAGAAAAGTAATGGTGCGTGACGGCGTGGCTATGGTAAAATTCCTGTATTGGCTGACGCACACTGCCGGAAAAGAAACCATGAACGAATATTCCATCGGCGAAAAGCTGAGAAGTTTCCGTGCAGAAGGGGAGAACTTCGTAGGAGAAAGTTTCGGAAGCATTATCGGATATAAAGATAACGGAGCCATTATGCATTATTCCGCGAAAAAAGAAGGCAGCAAAGAAGTAACGAACGATGCCAGCATTCTGGTAGATTCAGGAGGCCAGTATCTGGAGGGAACAACGGATATTACAAGAACTTTGGCTTTAGGTGCGGTTACCGAAGAATTTAAAAGAAATTCGACGCTGGTTCTACAGGGACTGATCCGTCTTTCGATGGTGAAATTTCCAAAAGGCACCCGCGGGGTACAGCTGGATGCGATTGCCCGGCTGCCGTTGTGGATGGAAGGCAAAGACTATAACCACGGTACCGGCCATGGAGTAGGAAGCTTTATGAATGTGCACGAAGGCCCTCAGAACATCCGGAAAGATATGAATCCGCAGGAGCTGATGGTCGGAATGGTGTGTTCAAACGAACCGGGCTATTACCTGGAAGGGGAATATGGAATCCGCCACGAAAACCTGATTGCGGTAAAAGAATCTGAAACGACGATCCACGGCACATTCTATGAGTTTGAAACGCTGACGTTCTGCCCGTTCTTTAAAGATACCATTGTAAAGGAAATCCTTTCCGAAAACGAAATTGCCTGGCTGAATGCCTATCATAAGACCTGTGAAGACAAGCTCGCACCGTTCCTGGAAGGGGAAGTTAAAGAATGGTTCCTTGAGTTGGTAAGTCCGCTGTAGCAATTGATGCTGGAAGAGGGAAGCAGGATGCTGGAAGTTTTCTGGTTAACACCTTCTCAATTCAGAACCGCTTTAAATATTAAAATAAATAAGTCGTCCTGCAAATTTTTTGCAGGACGATGCTTTTGCGGACTACCGTATTTTCACGGAGGCTGTTTTGGGGTTTATCCTGAAGATCATCAATACGGCTGATCTTATCTTTGCCCAACAACATCATTCATATCTTCATACAGTAAATTCAAAACAGGTAAATCATCTCAGTTCTTGAGGTGATTTTTTTGTCTATGAATAACCGTAAATCAGATGTTTTTAAATTTCCCGTTCGCTGGAAGGGGGTGGTTTTACAAAGTGAATAGTGAATGGTCAATTCGCTTTGCTGGTTAATTTTGGAAAGGGAAAAAATTCGCTACTATCGATAAACTACTAAAACCTTAACCGAGAATTTTCTGAATTTTTACGGGGTGGTTTGAAGATGAATTAGCTTTGCAGTGAATGGTCAAAAGTGAATTTTATCCAGGTTTAAAGTTGGCTGTTATCCATTAGTTTATTTTGACAGATTATGAAACCGTATTGAAAGTAGTGAATTTTTTTTGCAACGAACGGTCGATCAAGTCTAAAAAATGGACGATTACAAATGACTTATTTCTATTATTAAAATGAATGGCAATCATTGAAATTGGGTCTTCCGTTATTCTAGCCCGGATAGTAGCGGATACCCCGCAACAGGAGCAGGAGCGCGATGGCTTTAGCGCAGGCGGGCAGTGGCGTGAGGAGTAGGAGTGGATAGCCGGAAACAGCTCCTGAAAAAATATCCTGTAAAAGACAGATAAGGTTCTGTTGCTGATGAATTTTGCTTGCACAAGTCAATGGTGAATTTTAATTTCTGAAAGATTAACAAGCGAAGTGGCTTTACCATCAATGGTACAAAGTGAATTGTGAATTGTGCAATGCAGTGAATTGTCAATCTTATATTAATATAAAATTTACAAGTAGCGGATTGACAAGCAGGGTAGTTATTCACTTATTGCTGCAATTACTTCAATACACAAACAGTATGGCAGTTTGCGATTAAAAACCGTAAATTTGCGGCATGAATAACGATACGATTTGTGCATTGGCTACGGCCAACGGCGTAGGGGCATTGGGAATTATCCGCGTTTCAGGAAATGAAGCTTTATCTGTGGTTCAGAAATCCTTTCCGGGGAAAAATCTGGACAAACAGAAATCCCACACGATTCATTACGGCTATTTTATGGATGGGGAAGAAGCGATCGATGAGGTGATGCTTTCGATTTTCCTGGCACCGAAGAGCTTTACGACCGAAAATTCCGTGGAAATTGCTTTTCACGGGTCGCCGCATATCGGGAAACGTATTCTGGAAACACTGATTAAAAACGGGGCCCGGATGGCCAAAGCCGGTGAATTTACCCTGCGTGCCTTCATCAACGGCCGGATCGACCTGTCACAAGCCGAGGCCATTGCCGATGTGATTGCCTCCGAAAACGAAGCTTCACGGAAAGTCGCCATCAGTCAGCTGAAAGGGGGAATTACCAATGAAATTTCGTTTCTGAGAACGGACCTGCTGAACTTTGTGTCGTTAATTGAGCTGGAGCTGGATTTTGCTGAGGAAGATGTGGAATTTGCAGACCGGAGCGCCCTGAACCAGCTGTTGGACAAGATCACCCTGAAATTGAATTCGCTGATCGAGAGCTTCCAATACGGAAACGCTATCAAAAACGGAACTGCCGTTGCCATCATCGGAAAACCGAACGCCGGAAAATCGACATTGCTGAATGCACTTTTGAAGGAAGAGCGTGCGATTGTGAGCAATATCGCAGGAACGACGCGGGATACGATCGAGGAAGTGTTGCATATCAAAGGCCATGCTTTCCGCCTGATCGATACGGCCGGACTGCGTGAGACGATGGATGAAATCGAAGCCATCGGGGTAAAAAAAGCCAGGGAAAAAGTAGCGAATGCCAATATCCTGGTCTACCTAGCCGATGCCGGAACCGCCGATTTTTCGGAAGATATCGAAATGATCCAGTCGTTGGTACGGGACGACCTGAAACTGATCATCTGTGCCACGAAAATCGATGAGGTGATGCCGACCCAATATGAAAAAGTAGAAGATACTTTCCGACAGGCACTTACCCACGAGTTTGATTTCATTAAAATTTCTGCGGTCGAAAACCAAAATATCCAGGATCTTAAAAACGAACTGTCCTCTTACGTCGAGCAGCTGAAGGCTGCGGAAAACAACGTGGTCATCACCAACCAACGCCATTTTGAAGCCCTGCAAAAATCTCTCGAGGCCGTTGAGAAAGTTAAAGAAGCCATCACCTTCCGGATTTCCACCGAACTTCTGGCTTATGAGCTGCGCAATGCCCTGGAACATCTCGGTGAGATTTCAGGGGAAGTGACAAATGATGAGGTGCTGGGGAATATTTTTTCGAAGTTTTGTATCGGGAAATAAAATGTTTTTCTTTTGCTTTCTAATGTTTTATTTTGGTTGATTTTCATATGTTTATGTGATTTTTGATTTCTTTTTTTAGAGTTTATTTTTATATTTGTGTATCTTTTGTACACCTCGATTTTACAAGAGTATTAAATAGGTGTACAATTGTACATCTTAAAAGCGTACTATGAAAATTACTTTAAAGCAAAAAAAATTAACTAACAGAAAAATTAGTCTTTTTATTGAATATTATAAAGGATCTTCCACAAATAATCAAGGTAAAAGAATTCATATTAGAGATTTTGAATACTTAAAATTGTATCTTCATTCAGAACCTAATTCTGCGAAAGAAAAGAAAGAAAATAAAGAAACAATGGCTTTAGCCGAAAGTATATATTCAATTCGTAAAGCAGAATATTTTCAGGGGCGTTACGATCTAAAAGATAAAGTTAAAAGTAAGAGGCTTTTTTTAGTTTATTTTGAAGAATTGACAAAAGAAAAACAAAAACATGACTCTTCCAACAATTACGGCAATTGGTTTTCGACGCTTCAACATCTTAAAAAGATTGTTCCTCCAAATTTTACCTTTGATGAAATAGACGAAAATTTTATAAAAAAAGTTAAAAATTATTTTGAGAACGATGCTTTAACAAAAAGCGAAATACCATTATCCCAAAATTCAAAATATTCCTATTTTAATAAATTTAAAGCAGCTATCCGGCAAGCATTTGAAGATGGATATTTACCTATAAATTACGCTACAAAAGTAAAATCTTTTGAACAAGCTGAAAGCCAGAGAGAATATTTAACGTTTGATGAATTACAATCTTTAGGTACAGCGGAATGTAAATACCCTGTTCTGAAAAAAGCTTTTCTTTTTTCATGTTTGTCAGGATTGCGTTGGTCTGATATCAATACTTTGATCTGGAAAGAAGTTCGGGATGAGGGTGATATTTCAAAAGTTAATTTTCGTCAAGAAAAAACAGATGGCGTAGAGTATCTCTATATCTCAAAACAAGCTAGGGAATTATTGGGCGAAAGACAAGATCCCCAAGAAAGAGTCTTCAAAGGTTTGAAATATGGGATGACTTACAATACAGAAATTATTCGTTGGTGTAATCGAGCTGGTGTAGCAAAACATATTACTTTTCACTCAGCAAGACATACTAATGCAGTTTTGCTTTTAGAAAATGGTGCAGATATTTACACTGTTTCAAAAAGATTAGGGCATAGAGAGTTGAGAACCACTCAGATTTATGCAAAAATTGTTGATTCTAAAGCTAAAGAAGCAGCGGAAATTATACCACAATTGAATATTGATTTATAAAAATTGTAGTTTTTAGCCTTATTTGATAGTAAATAGCCTGTAAGTTATTGATAATATTGTTTATATGATTTCTGATGTCGAATTTTGTTAAAGAAATTAAAAGAAACAAATGGAAAATAACGAAATTATTATTTACAAACTTAATCGAATTGAAAAGCATATTTTTGGACTTAAAACAATTCTTAATGTAGAAGAACTTTCTGATTATACAGGATTCAAGAAATCGTATATATATAAATTAGTTCATACTAATTCAATCCCATTTTCAAAACCTTTCGGGAAAGTTCTTTTTTTTGACAGAATAAAAATTGATGAATGGTTGCTAAAAAACAGTCATAAATCAAATGATGAAATCCAACAAGAAGCAATAGAGTTTTCTTTGCGTAAAAAATAAAACCTAACTACTGCAATAGTTAGGTTTAAATGTTTGTTTTACTGGAAATAAAGAGCAAATATAAAAATTATTTTAACTCTTTCCGCAATCTAGAATGTTTTATGAAAGATAATAAAATTCTGTATCAAACTGATACAGAAACTAAAACTATATTTGACAGGACACTTAATTATTTAAATTCCAAATATTCAATCAGATTCAATACAATTTCTCTTGAGTTTGAAATTAAGTTATTGTTTGATAAAAAATGAACAACACTCAATTTAAACTCATTATTTATAGAACTCGTTAGATCTGGAATTGATATTCCGATTAATAAATTGGAAATTCTTATCAGAAGTCATTTGATCCAACAGTATAATCCGATTCGGGAATATTTTGAAAATTTGGAAGATTGGGATCAACAGGATCATATTGGTAAATTATGCAGCTATATAAGGACAACTGACAATATGTCTTTTCAAAAATATTTTGAAAAATGGCTTACCAGAACTGTAATTTGCGCATTAAAACCCGGCTATATCAACAAACAGTGTTTGGTTTTGTTTAATATAAAACAAAACACAGGGAAAACCAGTTTTCTGCGATTTCTTATTCCTTTACAACTTGAAAAATATTACACAGAAGATATAGGCGTTGATAAAGACGGTTTGATTGCCTTGTGTAAGAATCTTTTAATTAATATTGACGAACTCTCTGTGATGTCGAAAACGGATGTTAATATTCTTAAATCATTCATTTCAAAAAATACTGTTAATGCAAGATTGCCTTATGATCGTAAATCGACACTTATGCAACGAACCGCTTCATTTTGTGGTTCCACTAACCGCTTTGATTTTTTAACCGATGAAACAGGAAGTGTAAGGTGGCAGGTGTTTGAAGTTCTAAACATTGATTTCAATTATTCCAAAGATATCAATATTGAAAAGGTATGGTCGCAAGCATATTACAATGCATTTGAAAGAAAAAATTACAATCCGGAACTTACAGTTGAAGATATACAGGAAAATGAAAAAAGAAATGAAAAGTTCAAGCAGATATCGCTTGAACAGGAAATTATTCTTTCACATTTTGAAAAATCCAAACTGCAGAATGAATTTATGACACCTTCAGATATTATGTTAGCTATGAATAATGCACTCGGTGTACGGCTTAATATAATAAAAATTGGTAAAGCCCTCACTGCCATGAATTATGAAAGAATAAAACATCCGAAAAGGCAGGTATATGGCTATTTGATTCGAAGAAAAATTGAAGAATAAAAATTCACGAATATTAAAATCACTTATCACTTACCTGAAACTTTGTAAATCAATGTTAGCGCGTAGTTTACAATATGGTAACTGAATAAACGGGAGCTTACCTAATTACCTTTACTATTTTATTTTTTTAGGTAAGCAGGTAATAAAAAGTAAGAGGGTTAAATCCAGATAAAGACAAGCTGCAGAGACTTAGGTAATAAGGTAGGTGAAATTTAAAAGAAAATCTAAAATATAACAAAAATGAACTGTAAACAATTCAACAGCATATTGTTGGAAGTGATTCTACTTTATTTCGGATATCTTCCAATTAAACAAAATAAAAACGAAGCCTGGTATCTAAATCCTTTTGCCAATGAATCTCAAGCATCTTTTAAACTAGATAAAAGGAATAATGTCTGGTATCTTCACTCTGAAGGTGTTGGAGGTAACAATATAGATTTTATGATAAGATATCTAAATACTTCAGTAAGTGAAGTTCTTATTTGGGCAGCCAAACAAAATTTTTCTTCTTTTCAAAAGCAAAGTTTTTCTAAACCAAAATTAGAAGATCTAGTTAAAAACTATAATATAATTGAAGTAAAAGGAATCCAACATCCGGCGCTTTTAGATTATTTAAAAAGTAGAAAAGTTGGAAATCAAACCGAATTTTTACAAGAGATTCATTATCGGATGAACAATAAAAGATTTTTCGGAATTGGTTTCAAAAACAATTCAAACGGTTACGAAATTCGTAATAAATATTCAAAAATCTGTCTGGGTAAAAAAGACATCAGTAGCATAGAAAACGGTTCAGATTCAATTCGGGTTTTCGAAGGTTTTTTCGACTTTCTTTCCTTTAAAAATGTAGAAAGCTATTTAGAAAAAAGACCATCCGACTATATCATTTTGAATTCGGTAGCAATGATTTCTAAGATTAAAAATTCATTCGGAAACTATGAAAATATTGAGCTGTATTTTGACAATGATGAAGCCGGAAACAGAGCCGTTGAAATGATTAAAAATGAAAACCAAAACGCAGAAGACTGCCGGGTTCTGTACTCATATTTTAAAGATCTGAATGACTGGCTGATTCACAAAAATCCATCCAATGAAAAACACGCTAGATACATGATAAGATGAATGGAAAATAATACAGGTAAAATACGGTGGGTAATTAGTGCAAAAAGTACCCAAAGTTTACAATAAGCCTAGCCGCTGATTGTAAAATTGGATTTTTTGATTTCTTCCTATCGTCATAAATGGTTATTAATCAATACAAAATTAGCACAATGGAAAAAGACTTTTTAGAAGAGTTTATAATTAACGTTACCAAAGAAAATGATGCAAGAATTGCTCGGGAAGAAAGAAAGAAACACTTTCAGGAATTGGGCAGAAAAGGAGGTTTGAAGAAAAAAGAATCATTCCATCTCAATAAAGTTATTTCATTTCGGGTGACGGAATCTGAATATGAGGATAATCTGAAAAAGGCAATTAAATATAAGCTCAAGTTATCAACCTACGCAAGAATGGTTTATTTAGAAAAAGAACTTAAGATCAATGAATTTCAAGCTGATGAAATTTTATTACAATACGGAAATTATTTCAAAAAAATAACTAATCTTTTACGAAATCGGGAATGGAATGTTTTTGAGAATAAAAAAGAAATTCTTTTAAACATCGAAACTACAATTGATCTAATCCAGCAATACTTGTACTCAAAAGTGAAACAAAGAAATACTGATGAATAATTCTGCGACTACGAGAGCAATCACAAAAATTGCTTTGGAATATAATGGTAATGATAAAGGAACAGCAGAGATGGTGGCTTCGAATTATCTTTTGAGTGAAACAGCAGAAGGACAATTTCATGAAATGAAGACAGTGGCTGAGCGAAATTCTAAGGTAAAGAAATGGGCACTGACCGGTTATATTTCTCAACCAGACGAAATTGGTAGAGAATTAAGTGATGAAGAACTCAGAAAAATTGCAATAGAAGCGCTTACAAAAGTAGGCGTAACAAGAAAAAATCAATATCGGCTGGATATACATAACAGTACAAAACATAAGCATATTCATTTTGTCGTCAACAGAATTGATATTTCGGGAAAGTGTACTGTAAAATCTCATAATATTGGAAAAAGATTTGGAGAAGCTGTAAGAGAAGTTTGTAATGAGAAAGGTTTATTAACCGATATAGAGATTGGGATTCAGAAAAAAGCTCATATGCTGGAAAATTTGATTGAGGCTATTAGGTCAAAAGATAACTTTGCCGATATCATCTCTAAAATGAAACAAAAAGGTTTTGAAGTTCAATTATCTTCAAATGCAAAGGACAGAATTTCGGGAATGCGCATTATGATGACAAAGGATATAAACCATGAAACCCTTCGTCAATACAAAGCTGGCTATAAATTATCCGAAATATCAGGTCAGCTAAAAATTTCTGAGATAAAAAATATATTTGAATTAAAACAAGCTGTTAAAGAGGCACAAAAATATGCTGGTAATCTAAACTGTTTTCGGGAAAATCTTCAAAAAGCAGGGTACACAGTGAAAATTCAATACAAAGGAGAATTTAAAGCCGGTCAAAGAAATGAGATTCAGGATTTATGGATAAATAAAATTGATAATAATCAACAAAAAAACGGATTTTTTTTCAGGAAAAATATAGGGTTTTCTTTGTCTGCAATAGATTCTAATCTTGCTGATTGGGTAAGATCAATAAATCAAAGCAATACAATTTATGATGCAGGTAATCATTTGAATTTAACAGCAAATGAAAGCATGATAGAAATTGCAAATAAATTATTAGATAATCTTCTTAACCCGACTTATGTTTCTCGTGCCGATGAAGAATTTTGGAAAAAGAAGCGAAAATTAAAACGGTAATTAACAAAATATGGAAAATGAGAATAAAGGCTCACACAGTAACGGAATGGAACTGTTAGAAAAGGTAATCAAATCAAATTTAGACAATATAGAACAGAATGTTAAACTAAGATTTGAAATTGACGATCTCAAGACATCGTTGAATGAAGTGCAATTCGGATTGAAAGATAGCAATTTGATATCTGATGAAATCTTAACCTCTTTTAAATTAGAAAATATCAAAAGAAAGGAATTTCTTAACAGTATACCCGTTAAAATAGAAACAGTTCTATCGCAAGAAACGATTGATTATTATGAAGGTTTTCATGAGAAAATAAAAATCATTAAAAGCAGGGATTGTAATTTTAATTTTTGCAGTTTTAATGATGATTGTCTCTGTTAATTTTGCTAATAATTTTTACAGGGAAAGTATTAAATCTAAAAGTGAGATTCGGGAGGAAATAATGAAAGAAATAGCTGATAAAGGACAAAACATCTATGATGAAAATGAGATTAAGATCTTAAATGAAAATACAAGTGTCATGCAAAAATGGATGAAAAAATATCCAAAAGAAGCAGAGAAGTTTCAACGGTTCAAAGATGGTTATGATGCAAGGGAAGACACTATGCCGTAAATTGAATTAGTTGAAATATCCAATACTTTATCTTAAAAATAACTGTCAGATTAAGTATTGACTACTTCAAAATAACAAAGCCACCTATTTGGTGGCTTTGAGGTTTACGTAACTAAGTTTTGTCAATAATATTTGTTTCTATATTATTATTCCTCAACTAACTCTAAGAATAGACTTTGTAAATCTTCGTTTAATTTTTTAGTACTATTCTCTGTTGTTAATAAAAACTCATCATTAATACCATCTGCATAAGTTGATCCATCCAATATCCCTAATGTATGCGATAATGTATTAATTTCAACGATCTTCAGGAAATTTAAAAATACTTCTTTTTGTTCCTTAGAGAAATCTATATATATTGGAATTATAGCTTTCCATACTGGATCTGTAGCCTGCGTTGTTGTTTCTAACAGGTTTTTGTACAAACTTAAATTTTCTTCAATAATATCTCTATTAAAGATTTCAACTAATTTTTCTGATGTAATGCTCATGATACTTTTCTTAAATAATCTGCTAACAAATCTTCGACATTCTCATCTTCAATATCATAATATGTATCATCCAATTTTCTAAATGATTCATTTAAAATATCCTCATTGAAAAGCCTTTTGAGAGTCTTATTTAATAACTGTTTGCGAAATTCATCATCACTAATTGTATCGTCTTTGACAAGATTAAAGGCTTTTTCCAATAGATTTGATTTCTTAAATGCTCCTATTTCAATTAAGGCATCAATGGTCTCTTTTGCAAATTGTCCATATCCATTTACAAAGTATTGGTCAAATCCTCCATTAAATATTTGGTTTTCTAAAATCACTGTCAAATAGGTTGTTTGCAAATGTAAAGGTAGATTAACAATATAACTATACCAATATGGTATATCACTTACAAACCATTCATCTTTAATACCTTTAGTTGATTGTAAATAGAATTTTTCTATTAGTTTCTTTTTGTTCATCGTAATACGCTTTAAATTAACTCTTTAAATGATTTATCAAATAATCAACAAGTAATTGTTCTAAATCTTCATCAAGATTATCGTATTCATCATCCAATTTTTCTAATAAATGCCAAAGTTCATCATCGAAATCAGTAATTTTATCCAATTTTCTATTGAAAATTTTTGTTCTAAACTCATCTATGCTATATTTTTCACTATTGACGACTTCTACCGCTTTCTCTAATATTTTAGATGCTTGATAAGCTTTGATAAGCTTTAAATATTCAATAGTTAAATAGGCAAATTGTCCATATGAATTAAAAAAATATTGATGCAAACCTCCATTAAAAACCTGTTGATGAAAAATGAGTATTGTATAAGTAACCTGTAAATTCTGGGGTAAATTAATAACATAATTATACCACAAATCCTTATCATTTAGTATCTTACTATTTAACCCTTTTACTGAATCTGCATAATATTTGCTTGTTATTTCTTCGTTTTTCATATTTATATTCTATTTTTTTGTTTTATAAATGCTCTTTCGTACATTGACTAATTCAATTGAATTCATACAATAAATTTTTGGATATACAGAAGTTTGATGTAGAAAAACTAATAATAAAAAGGCTGTCCAGAATTCTGTACAGCCTCTCTTTAAAATTATTGTATTTTGTCTAATTCCTCTTCAATATCTCTCTTAAACTCCTCAAGGTTTACAACAAATCCTGATTTTCCATTAATTAGGAAATACATTTACAAGATAATTTTCTGAAGCAATAATTTCAAATAAATCATTGTACAAATATTCCAAATTAAGCTTTAATGGTTTGCAATCTAGCCACCCTTCTTCCAAATTTGAAAGTATAAAGTCCTTTGTTGTCCAAAATGATATAAAATTTTTAATTAGAGATACAATTTTATACTAGTGAAATGCATAATAACTTTAGTTAAAAAAACATCAATCAATCTCATCTTTTATTATTTTAACATTATCATTTTCCATTAAAAATCTATATCCAAATGGTAGAGCCAGATATTTCAAAATATCAGGTCTTGCAAAAGCAACATGATAATAGTGGACAGTCGTTAGAGATTCAATATTATCATCATAATCGTCAGTAATTAACCACCATCCAGACATATGTTCAGGGGAATCGTAGCGTATTCCTTCAACATCTTTACCTTCATAAACGCCTTTTGAGATTACAATCTGTTGGTTGAAGTTAGGAAATAATGGAATTAGCTTATACTGAAAACATATTTCTGATTGATTTTTTATAATAGAAATTGCTACATCGCACCCTTCATTTAGATTCTCACCATTATTATTAATTTCATATAAATTATAATATTTTGAATCGTTAATTTTAAATTGTAAATACCAAGAATAATA
The DNA here is from genome assembly GCF_030818695.1 of Chryseobacterium sp. SORGH_AS_0447. Classification (NCBI taxonomy): domain Bacteria; kingdom Pseudomonadati; phylum Bacteroidota; class Flavobacteriia; order Flavobacteriales; family Weeksellaceae; genus Chryseobacterium; species Chryseobacterium sp. SORGH_AS_0447. Next base: position 1,790,600 of record NZ_JAUTAR010000001.1, read on the forward strand.
GCCTATGCTTTGATTATCTAAAATCGTAGGTTTATTATCAACAATATAATCAATTAGATATTTAATTACTTCAATGTATTCTAACTCTTCAAAGTAACCTATAATTACTCTAATTTCTCTTTCAATAATTGATACCAATCCTTCTGTGTGGATATAAACACTATCAGATTTAATGGCAACATTTCTATATACTATCATTTATTTAAATTTGTTTAAGGTATTTGACCATTTCTCTTCATTCCTGAAATAATTCCTCCTTGGCTTGCACTACAATATTTACAATGTGGATAGAGGATTTGCAAAGAACCATCAGGAGCAATAGCATTGGGTGGTTGATGATCTAAAATGAAATTACCTGATTTGGTTCCAGCTTTCTTTTGACCACAAGTATGACAACCAAGTGTCCCACCTTGTTCATTAATAATTTTTCTTTCTTCAGAAGAGTAAAACAATACTAACACTTTTTCATGAACATTTGATAAAGCATAATCTCTGTTTTCATCAATAATTGTCTACAGTTTATCAAAATCGTATTTTTATAAAATACTGATATCTTTTAAATGGTTCTAACTTTAAGATATTTTTTTTTAAGATTCATTGTTTAATGTAATTTAGAGATTAGTGCATTTTTAAAATGCACTAATCTAAATTTATCTTAATAGGGAAGAGTCGAAACATCTTCATTAATCGGTTTTCCATCCGCATCAAATAGAGTATATAAACGCATCAATTCAGCTGATAACATCTCTTGAAAAGACTCCCATTGAGTTTTAGAAGTTGCATCATCTGGTGAACCGCAATGAACAATATTTGTATCTTTATCTATATATAGTAGTGAACCATCCCATTGATACCCACCAATAAAAAAATAACTTTCTTTTGCGTTTGTAGGTCTTTCGTATATATTTGGAGTAATAATAGAAAACGGTTGCCTTGAATTTGCTTTTGGATCTCTAGTCAATTGCCTTCTCAACCCATCTAAACTTAGTGTTGATGACAAAAAATTACCCCCGTTACTATAATTCGTAAGAAAATCTTTGTAATCTTTCGGAATACTTGTACCTAATTCTTTTTCAAGTACAACAATTTCTTCTTCTTGAATCTTTGGATATATAATATTTAACCAAGCTTTTGGTCCATTAAATGGCGCCCTCCCTATCATCATAGCTCCATCACTCGAGCTTTCCAATCCTAAATTTGAAAATTTATATATAAGCTCATTAATTTTATTGTACATAACTAATTTAACAGTATTTTAATATGGAAGTGTTGATTGATCCTCATCTATTTCTCTTCCTTTTTCATCAAAGAAAGTATACAAACGTTTTAATTCGGAAACTAACATTTCTTCGAAGGATTTCCACTGAACCTTTGATTTAGCATCATATCTTTCACAACAGTGCACTATATCAGTATCTTTATCTATATACAAACGTGAGCCATCCCACTGATAGCTTCCTATAAAAAAATAACTATCTTTTGCGTTACTGGGGCGTTCATATAAATTTGCCGAAATTGGAGAAAAAGGCTGTCTGGAATTTACCTTAGGATCACGAGTCAGTTCTCTTCTGAATCCGTATAAACTTAATGTTGCAGTTAAAACCATCAAACCATTACTAAACTTGTTCAAAAACTTCTTATACTCTTGAGGTATTTCTGTATTTAATTGCTCTTCAAGGCTTTCTATTTCTTTATTTTCTAGTGTTGGAAAAATTTCATTGATCCAAGCATCACTACCAAGATGCGGTGCTTTACCAATTAAAATTGCACCATCACTTGAGTTTCCTATACCCAAATTTTGAAATTTATAAATGAGTTCTCTTATTTCTTTGTACATAAAATTAGTTTTTAAGAGTACTTAGAGATTATCCAGTTTTTTTTTATATTTATGAGCCTGTTTAAATTTATAGTCTATTTTTATAATTAATTCAGCCCCTTTAGCTTAAAAACTTAATAAAAATCAATTTATTGATTTCTTAATTATAATTCAGTTTAACTAGCTTAAATTTTTAATGTTAAATTTATGTGTAAACAGAGTTTATTCTAATTTAGAAACTAAAGAAAAAGCTATAAACTTTTATTTAGAAATTTTTAAACAGGCTCTATAAATTAAGATTTTTCAAAAACAGCATTAATTCTATATGCATCTGAAGCTAATAATTTAATTCTATTCTTGTTCGTGGCTTCTTCACTTTGGCTCAAGACTATTTCTGCCGATTTAAACCAAACATCAGGTATATTATCAATTTGTTTTTCTAACGTAAACCTAAAATCAAAATCACTTAAACGATGATCTCTATTTTTAATCAAATCAATTACATTAGTTGCTAATTCATATAAAATAGAGACATCCGAACTTTCATATATATCTTTTATTAATTCTGGTGTAATAAATTTAATTTCAGCTTCTTGTATCGCATCAATAAATTTTGAATGTGTATTTGGCGAATATATATTCCACCAAATATCTTTTACCCCAGGTTCGTAATCAACCCCTAGAAATCTATTTTTATCATTTTCATTGAGAAGAAAGCCTATCCTATTAAAAGATTCTTGCGGAATATCTCCCCAAATACAAGACCAACAGGTTGTTTTTGATAGGTAAAGACTAGCAGTAAAAATATCCTTTTCATACCTTGAAGTTTCAAGACCAAGGGTAAGAAATAGATTAGGATTAATCTTTTTCACAAATAATGCTGTAGCCCCTAAAAAACTATCTTTAAAATATATATAATCTTGTTCTTTTAAGCTGTTTTCAAATTCAGTTATTAATTTCCTTTTTAAACTCATTTTATCTTCTTTTTGGTCCTATATATGTTGATGAACCAGGTAAATATTTAGGATCTTTTGGATCATAAAGGATTGTTTCAGAACGTTCACCATTATTATTTAATAAATTTTCTCTTCTTTTAGCAGATTTTATTCCTGATTTAGTATTGGGTTTAATAATTATATTTGTTCCATCTGGTCTAACGCCATCTTTTCTTACAACCTTACCATTTCGTAGAACTTTTGTTACTTCCGTACGTGCCCCTTCAGTCCTTAATACTTTCTGAATTTGACGATGTGCTTCTTGCCCAACTTTAGCAGACGACTGTAATTTAGAAATTTGAGATTTAATTTCCTCCACACCCCTTAAAGCTGGAGCTTTTCCTCCCTGAGACATCAACATTCCTTCGGGTCCTCCGGCAGCAGCTAGCGCAATGGTTCCTAAGTCGAATGCTCCGTTTACAGCTTTCTCCTTAAGACTTTCTTTAGGAACTCCTGTAACAAGTGTTAAAGAACCATCGGTATCAACTATATACTTATTCCTCACCTTATCTCCGGAAACTAAATTATAGGCTCTTCCATAATTATTTGCGACAGCAGCACGAACACTGTTTATACCACCGGCAATCATTTCTCCAAACTCCCACGGATCGTCTGGTAAGCTTACTTCATTTACTTTTTTAGCTTCCAGTCCTTCCAGCTCTCTTGCATCAATAACCCTGTTTTCAGAAAAATTGTAATGTGACTGGTAAACATATTTCTCACTTAATGGATCGACATTAAAGAATCTGCCGACATCCGGCATATAGTTTCTCCATTTGTAAGCATAAAATCCGGTTTCCTGCAACTCCTGCCCCTGCATTTTGAAGTTTTTGTAAGATCCTCCTCCAAAATATGCATTCCCAGTTTTCAGGTGATTCATCCCGAATGGGTAGTAATCATTGCTATCTACAATCTCAAGAACTCCTGCGCTGTTTCTTGCGTAAGAAAGCCTTACATTTCCCTGTAAATCTTTATACTGGTAAATATATTGATTTTTTACATAATCATAAAATCCTTCTGCTGTCGGGAAGAATTGTAAGTCGGGAGTCTTTATGGTAAGCAGTGTACTGGTACCTGTAGGATCAACCAAGCTAAAAGCCTGCGGCTCAAAAGCTCTTGAAGCCATCATCATTTCCGTACTTCCGCCACCGCCTGTATTTCCGCCTGTTGTACTGAAATACTGGAAACCGTCCAGATAATCTGTTGTTTCCTTAGTGATAGTCGTTCCTGTAATTCCTACCGAAGTTTTCGTAGTTTCTTTTCTTACCTTGCTTCCATCTGCACTATATTTTGTGGCAATGTCGGTGGTTAGCTGTCCCAGATTAATCGTTAACGAGTTAGGTAGATTCAGATAATTATAACCGATGGCTGTAATGCTTTTATCGATCATATTTTTCATGTTTCCGTTCACATCATACCCAATGGTATTTCCCGCTGTTCCTTCATATCCGGTAGAGTTTCCGCTGATGTCTTTAATTTTGGTTGCCCTGTTTCCGGTGTAGTCGTAGGTAAGGTTATCAATTACCGTCGCCGTACTGCTTCCGTTTTCCATCACCGAAGTCCTGTAAAGGCTGGAAATATTCCCATTCAGGTCATACACCAGAGATTCCATATTTTCCTTGCTGTAAGGATTCTGCGGATTCTGGTAAAACCCAGCCGTTAACCTGTCTAACCTGTCATACGCGTACCCGTATCTTTTCGGTGTTGTTGATGGATTTGCACCAATAGATTCTACGGCTCTCCAGTCTACTTCGGCAATATTTCCGTTGTATTTCGGAACTACATTTTTCCCGGGGAACTGTGAAGAATCCGGATTCTGGATTCCCTCACGATTGGTATATTTTATTTTGTAGGAAAATAATTTTCCGCCAAGATCGGCAGCTGCCATCTGGTTCTTATTGATATCGGTAAGCCAGCCACGGATATTGTAATTATAATCAATACTCTGTAGAGGCGCAGAACCCGAAGTAGAGCCTAATTTCTTATTTACAATCTGCGAGAGGTCATTATAGGTATTTTCCGCAAGCAGTTCTTCCGGATTGCTGTCTACCTGATGAAAATGTTTCAGAAGCCTGTTCTGGTCATCATATACAAATCTTTCCATAACCGCTACTCCGGTTTCGCCCTGCTTTCTGAGGTGGAAGGTATTTGTTTTTAATGGAACACCTGTAAAATCCAGTTCTGTCTCCGTGTTGGTATATCCTCCGAGATGGTTGGTGCTTTTGGTGGCGATAACCCTGCCAAAAGAATCGTAATAGCTGTAGGTTTTCGTCCAGTTGTTGTCTTCAATATTTTTCACATAAGAAGCCGTGAGAACTCCGTTGGTAGAAGCATCATTATTGGCATCCAGTGTCTGGGGCAGGGTATACTGTCCTAAAATAGTCTGAGGAACAGGAGGAGCTTCAGGCGGGTAAGTATCATAATAATTAACCGAAAGCAGGGTCATGCTTCCCGTTGGGAAAGCCTGTTTGCTGTAATACACATCCAGTCCCTGCAAATTGAAAGATGTAGTCGTTCTTTTTTCGTTATTATACGCATTCGCCGTCATATTGTTCAATGCGCTTTGCATTGCCTGCCTTGTAGCGGTGTTGGAGAAGAAACCGGTATAAACCACTCTTCCGGATTCATCATATTTGGTGAAAAGCCAGCCTTTGCTTCCGAAATTATTGGTGGTTGTTCTTAAAATACCATCCTGAGCCAAGATGACCCTATCTTGCTTATCATAAACTAAAAATTCCCATTCTCTGCCCGGTAATCTTTTCTCCACGAGCCTATCTTTTCCGTCATAACGATATTGGTAGCAGAGTTCGTTTAAAATCGCATCCGTAATGAGGTTATTATTATCTTCGATCTGTTTTACCGCCTTCGGTGTGATGATGAAAGCCTGCTGGTTATACTCATTAAAAACATAATAGGTATCGATGTTTTGCGAACCGTCGTTCTTACGGATCAAAACTATCTGTCCTCTTCCGTTCTGAAACTGAATAACAGAATTCCCGTCTTCATCGGTTACCGTATTTTTATACAGTGTTCCTGCCGGATAAAATCCCGAATTGGCAGAAGAAAGCGATACTGAAGAAACCGTATTGGAAATACCACTCACCGTATTGGTTGAAGTGTTTGTTACAAAAGCTTTAACTTCGTTTCCGGTATTGGTTTCATATTTATATTTCTTTGTTTTTCCCGAACTCATTTTCCATTCCTCTCCCGGATTCGCTTCCTGCAATACCCTGTCTAAAGGGGAGTTTTCAATTTCCTTCTCCGTAAAAGCATTGGAAACGCCGTAATAGGAATTGGCAGCGGTTTCATCGTTAATCCCGGTGTGGATAGAAGAGTTCTGGGTGGTGGCAGGAACGGGCAATATGTTTTTTGCCTGTCTTCCGAAGCCGTCATACGTTACCGGCATGACCAGATCTTTTCCGGTAGCAGTGGCTTTTACATTAATAATCTGTTTGGGTCTTCCCAGACCATCAAAATAGGTAATGGTTTCCGATTTTTTTGTACAATCCTGATTCAGACAGCCTATAGACTGTACATAATTTTCATTGGATTGTGCAAAAGACATCCCTGCGAGCAATATGCCTAACAAGGATAATCCTTTTAAGATTAAATATTTTTTCATTTCTGTGATTATTGTTTGTAATGATAATTATTCTTTTTGAGCGTCTTTATAAGTTCAGCTCCTGAAGCATTTTTCCCTTTGATATTTCCTTCCTTCAGCCTTCCTGCTGCATCATATACATATATTTCCCTGATACCTGAAACGGGCGTAATGCTGGTTACCCCGATCAGCGGATCATATGTATAGGTTGTTATTTTCTTTCCTGAAAGAGCCGATAATTTTCTGAAATCATTCAGCGCATTTAAAAGAAGACCTTCCTTGTTTGGATCAGAAGCATCATCATTGGAAGCAGAAACAATGGCGTTGGTTGAAACGGTAGCCGTAAGCTGGTCATAGGTGATTCCTTCAATAGTGGCGATTGCTTCGGTCTGATTATAACCCCATATAATAGTTACAGGAGTTCCATCTTTTTCGGTATACTGAACGATATTTCCCTTATCATCATATTTATCATAGGTTACATCCGTGGACATCGTGTTATTCAGTTTATCATACGACTTCTCAGACAATGGCAATACCAGATTTCCGGTCTGTGGTGTAGAAAGAGCTGTCGGATACACCGTTTCTGTTTTGCCCAAAGTTTTGGTAACCCCGCCAACGGTTTGGATCGTCGTGGTTTCCAATGGAATGCCGATCATGTTTTTAGAGATCATCAGCTGGTTGTTTTTTTCGTGGGCGTAGGAGTAAGTGGTATTTTGAATAATCCCTTCCGGGGTACTGTTTTTAGATCCAATGATATTAATAACAGGACTTAAAGAGAGGTCTTGCGTAAATGTATTTGTTGTTTTTGATACAAGAGCAGAACTTCCAACATAATCAGTACGTTCCACTTCATAATTTTGAACATCAGCTGATTCTCCGAAAAAGATTTCTGGAGAAATGGAGTAAACAAATTGTTGAGGACCGTTACTAGGATTTATTAATAAATTTTTTCTGATTTCTAAATTCGCTCCAAAAAAAGCAACTTCAGGGTTGAGACCCGATGTATTGAATCCAAAATTATTATTTTTCCGCGTATCAAAATTATATTTGTTTTTTACCTGCTGCAGAAGATTGCTGTTATTATCAAAAATTTTCTTGCCAAGTAATAATCCATTTTTCCAGCTATTGTAAATATCAGGAAGATCTGTTTGAATAAATGAATAATTACCTTCAAAAGTATTTGAAAATTCATATTCTATACTTCCTTTTCCATTCTGCGTTTCTTTTACATAGGTATATCCCACAATATTGTCCGCTCCGAAGAAGTTTTTTACATTTCCGTTATTGCTTATCTGGTAGTAAAAGTAAGGAAAGACAGGAGGATTGTAGATGTTAGAGTTATTGGATAAGAAGTCCAGATTAAAGATAATCTTTTTTAAATATTGCACAGGACTTTCCAATATCCCTGAACTGATTGTTGTATTTGTTAACGGATCATTTTTCTCATATTTATAATCAATTTTCTTAATCAGGTTATTATTCTCATCCCTGTCCTCTATAGATGCAATACGAAGTCCGCCGACTTTTGCCTCTTCAATAGAAGTATTTTTCTTATCATAGGTATAGGTAACTGCAAAAGAACAGCTGCAATCTCCTAGTCTGTTAAGCTTTAATGTAATAGGCATGCCCGGCATGTTAGGAAGAGTCTTGGTAGTATGGTAAGATGTTGACAATGGGGATTCGGGACTATTGTATGTTGCGGTACCCGTGCAGGAATTTTCTGTTATCACATCATGATCCTGAGGGACGTTATTAAGGCATGTATTTCCATAGGTTAATTTAAACTTTAAATTACTGAAATTATATACAGGATCATTAGCAGGAGGTAAATTAACTGTTGTCTGCATGTATCCTAATGGTGAAACAGATGGATTATTTTCGTAAATAAAAATGTCTTCCTGCCTGTTTTCTATTTCCTCCCTAACTGTTTGGATGGAGTTATTTTGATAAGTAAATGTCTTTTTCCCTCCGGTTGGGTATTTTATGGATTTTAAAACTCCTATTTTAGCATATTCGTTAGAATTTTTGTCTCTTCCATACGGATAGTTATAGGTCTTTGTCCCGTCTATATTGATTAAAACATTTTCAGGCAAAGCGTTTCCGGAAGAAAGATCATCGCTTTTAAGACTGTTTGGCAGATTTCTGATATTACTCTCATTCAACAAAGAATTGATATATCCCCAGTGGTCATCTGACGAACTTCCTCTGATTGGAAACGGAATCGTTTCGTCATATTCAAATGCATACGAATTAGCCTGTAATACATTTTGAACCCCGGTCAGCTTTAATCTGTATTTTTCAGGAATTTCATCAGGATAATTAGAAACAAAATAAGAATAATCAAACTGATATTTCTCAATATCTCTTCCCGCTTTGTTTTTAATATTAATTTCTCTTAATGCAATTCCGTTAACAATATCTTTCCTATAGAGTGCTCCGCCAATAGAATATCCCGCATCGTCATTATAGATAAAATTAACCTCTCCCTCCGGAAATTTAATTTTGGTAATAAGCTTATCAATATGATTTGTAGTATATATTTCCTTTTTATAAGGTGGAACTTCTACCTGTGGGACAGCGCCGCTTGCTGAAGCCTGTATATATGTTTTAAAATAATCCGATTCAACAATATTCTGTTCTGAATAATTGTAGTTTTTATTGTATTCAAAATTTACTTCCTGCCCATCAGTATTAACTATTTTTATCACATAATAGCTGTTAATTCCAGAGGAAGGCAATCCGTCAGGAGAGTTTGTCAGGGTTGCAGAAAAACTTTTGAAATAATATTGCACCCCTTTATCATCAGTGATCAGGAAATTTGAAGCATCAAGTTTCTGAATTTTATTCCTGTCATTTGGAATAGGAATCCCCATATTATTTTTAATAATAAATGATCCGCTGAAATCAGCCAGTGAATATTTATAAATGTCAGGTTTACTGTCTATTCTTCCATCTAAAATTCCCTGAATCAAATCATTATTCTGAAGTGTACTTTCAGGTGTATAACCCGTATAATTACTAATGTTTAATGTGCTTATATTTTGTAATTCACTAAAATTTTTAAAGTATATCGGAAAATTATCATCTTCCAGACCTTTCACACTTTTAAATATGTTCCCCGGAATATTCAGACTCCATCCAAGCCCGATTGTTCCTGCTTGTTCATTGAGTTTTATTCCCCCTGTATTATAGGAAATATTTATAGGAATGTTGACACTGCCAAGTCCTATTGAATAAATAGGCAAAGAGACATTTGCTTTACCTCTGTATAAATCCATAGGAATATCAGCAACTTTACTCAACTGATATGCATTCGCAGAAACGGGAGGCAAAATATTTGTGTTTCTTTGAGGTGTTGCAGTATACTGCCCATAAATAAAATGGCTATTAATAATCGCTAATAGCGCGATACTAACTTTTATTCTCTTCATTTGTCTTATTTTTTAATCAATTTGGCATTCGCCGTTTTATCATTAGTCTTCACCACCACCAGATACGCCCCCTGAATCAAAGGCTGGGTATTGATCTTGGTGATCTTGTTTTTCGTTTTTACCGTTTCAAGCTTTCTTCCGCCCATATCGTATACCGCGATCTCAGCTTCAAATGCTCCTTCTCTCAAGCCCTCAAACCCAAGCTCCACATATACATAATCCGTTACCGGGTTCGGGTAGATCTTAATATCCTGTTTTTCGATCAGCTGGTCAACCTGTCTGTCGCCCAGCTTCACGATCTTCCAGTTTTCTTTTCCCAGTTCCTCTGCGCTTGTTCCTGCGAGTATGATTGATCCGTCACGGTTCAGCTTAATATCAGATAACCGTTCCTCTTTTTTTCGGGATTCTCCCTTTACGTGCTTTCTCCACTGCTCATTTCCGTTCTGGTCGAGATACAGCATCCAGAAAGTCTCGTCATCATTTTCAATCCTTCCTTCCGCCTGTGTGTAACCGCCCAATAGAATTCCTTTAGACTTCCCATCTCCATCTTCCTGCTTCCCGGCAATAACGCTCATCCCCATCAGAACATCCCTGTTTTTGAAGTTATAAGATTTCTGCCACTGCTCATTTCCGTTTAAATCAATAGCCACCAACCATAAATCGGTTCCTTTTTCAATACCAACGGACTTATTTCCCGATCTTTCCGATCTGGATTCCCCACCGATCAGGTAGCCTGTTGAAGTCAGTGCCAGTGTTCTTAGATGATCGTCGCCTTTTCCTCCGAAATTCTTTTCCCATTCCACTTTTCCGTCTTTCGAAAGTTTCACGATCCAGTAATCGCCTTCGCCAAAATTGTTGCTTGTTTTTGGCTGATAGTTGATGGTTTTACTACTTCCAGCCTCTGCCTTCCCGCTTCCTGCCAAAGCCCCGCTTCTGGAATAGATCCCTAATAAGGCACCTCCATCTTTAGTGGGAATCATTTTTTCCACTTCGTCTACCCCTTTGCCTCCAAATACCAATTGGGATAATTCCTTCCCGTTTTTATCTAACCGTACCACCAGAACATCTTTCGAGCCGTAGCCTTTCGGTGAGTTCTGCACATTGCCAACGACAAAGAACCCCATATCGGTGGTCTGGATCACCGCCCGCGCTTCTTCATCCGCGGCACTGCCTATGGTTTTCTGCCATAGTTCATCGCCAAATTCGTTGATGCGGATCAGCCAGAAATCCGATCCGCCTTTGGAATCGTCTTTTTTATCCAGTCCTTTTCCGCTATAGGAAATTCCGGCAAGAAGAAATCCTCCTTCCTGAGTGTTAACCGTTGCTGAAAGAAAATCATGGTTTTTCCCTGAGAAATATTTTTCCCAGACCTCTTCGCCCTGCTGGTTCAGCTTAACCAGATGGAAATCGTAGCCGTTGTTCTGCTGCGAGGAGGCAGAAGGCAGACCGGAGGTTGTAGGAGAGCTGCCGCCTGTGATCTTTTGGCTGTTACCCCGAATGCTGCTTCCGGTAATTAAATACTGCTGATCGATGGTCGTGGTGACCTGTGAGAGAAAGTCCTGCGTAGAAGACCGGATGTCTTTCTGCCAGACTACTTCCTGAGCGGAAGAAAAACCACCCAAGAGTACGCATAGTAGAAATGCGCCTACATAATTTTTTTTCATTGTAAATATCAAATTTTAAGTTACTAATATATTTTTAATTGTGAGTTGTTCGCAATCCGTAAAAACCCCATATTTTGAGTATGGATTTAGCCAAATTATTCTAGCTTGATCGATTGTTTATTTCCATTTTGCTTGTTTTAAATATTATTTTTTTGTTCCTGGCAGCAAAAATAAATTCGCAGAACGACAGAAGGTGTCGTATTTTATTGAAATGTATTTCAACTGCAAAAAAATCTTTAGGTGTAATAATAAAGAAAGGCGCAGAGTTGAAGCCAATCAGTAACAGAGGCACTCGGATGCCCTACAACCAGATGTGACTTACAACCCGCGCCATATAGATGCACGGGCGTAAGCCTATCATTTTCAGGTTGTATAGAAGATTCCGAGTTTTCTGTTACCTTAATGATAGAAACTTACGCTTGTTTCGTTAAAATTATGTTTCAAATGTAAGTAATATTTCTTAAAATGAAATCACCGTATTTTTACGGTAATTTTTGGTTTTAAGTTTAGCCAAACCAATAAAAGTCAAAATAATATTTAAAATTTATATTTGTGATAGTAATATTACTTAAATCTAAAATCAAGCTAGTGATTTGGAAAAAATAAATGGCTTTTTAATATTTTTTTATTATAAAATTCTGCGAAATTAGGCATAATTACTCCTTAAATTGACCTCTAGAATTTCAAAAATGATTTCATAATAAAAAAAGAAGTTTTGAAGATCAAACTTATAATAGTACAATATCCGTATATTTTATAGGAAAACTATTCTCAGTGTAGGTTCTAAGAATATTTTGAGAATAAGAAATTAAAAATAATATTTTTATGCTAACTGATTTTTTATTTGGCAATAAAGAATAATAGTAAATTATATGAAATTAACTATTTTTGTACATAACTTCCGATAATATAAATTATATAGAAGTAAATAAATGACACCAGAACAAAAAGCAAGAGAAATTATCAATCGTATGCTTAATGAATCTGGGTGGGAAATTGTCAAAAGAGACCATTACTCACCCAATATTTCTGCTGTGGCAATCGAAGAAGGGATTTTAAAAGGAAGTCTTGAAGCCGATTATCTTCTATTTATTAATGGTAAAGCTATAGGTATTCTTGAAGCAAAAAAAGAAGAATGTCGGCTATCTAATATTGTGATGAAGCAAGCTGAAATATATACTAAAAGGTTGCCTGCTTGGTGTTCTTACTGGTATCAGCCGTTGCCCATCATTTATTTATCAAACGGTAAGGAAATATTATTTAGAAATATTAATAATCTTGATGAAGATTATCTGACAGTCCCTCGTATCCATTCGCCAAAAGAGATTGTAAAAATGCTTGGAATTGAAGATGAGTATGCAGGTCTGCCTTCACTCCAAAAAAAGGGACTAAGAGACTGTCAATATGAAGCAATTACTGAATTGGAATCAAGTTTCAGATTAGGTCAAGCCCGTGCGTTAATGGTACTTGCAACAGGGGCAGGAAAAACTTTTACGGCTTGTATGGCTGCTTACAGACTACTTTCTTATACGCCGATTAAGAGGGTTTTGTTTCTTGTTGACAGAAACAATTTAGGCAGACAGGCAGAAGGAGAATTTGGCACATTCCGGCTTACAGAAACAGGAGAACCATTTAATACGATTTTTACAACAGAGCGATTAAAATCTGCTAAAATCCCCAAAGATGCAAATGTCGTTATTTCAACCATTCAAAGACTTTTTGCGCTACTTGCAGGGCAGGAATTAAATGATAACGATGATGATGAATCATATAATGAAGATGGAAAAGAAATACAAATAGGTGCAAACTTAAATCTTCCTCCTGACTTTTTTGATTTAATCATTATTGATGAATGCCACCGTTCAATTTATGGAAATTGGCGACAAGTTTTGGAATATTTTAAATCAGCAAAGATGGTTGGTCTTACCGCTACACCAGCTCCCGAAACAAAAGCGTTTTTCAATAGCAATATCATTGTAAATTATACCCTTGAAAAATCTATTGCTGATGGAATCAATGTTGATTATCGTGTGTTCCGTATTAAAACTCAAGCTACAGAAAATGGAGGGGCTGTAAAAGAAGGAGAAAATATAACTCAGATAACAAAATATTCCGGTAAAGTAGAAGATATAAGAACTTCAGAAGAAAAAACATATACTTCTACAGAGCTCAATCGTAGTATTGTTAATCCTTCGCAAATTAAACTTATTTTAGAAACTTATCGTGATTCTATATATGATGAGCTGTATCCTGATAGAGAGCCTCAATTAGAGTATATTCCTAAAACTCTGATTTTTGCTTTGAATGATGCTCACGCAACCAATATAGTCCGAATTGCGAAAGATATATTTCCTAACCAATCTGAAAATTTTATACAAAAAATCACCTATTCTGCAGGAGACAGCAATCAGTTGATAAGAAGTTTTAGAAATGACAAAGATTTCCGAATTGCTGTTACCGTGACATTGGTAGCGACAGGAACGGATGTGAAACCGTTGGAAGTTGTTATGTTTATGCGGGATGTAGAATCGGATGCACTTTATACACAGATGAAAGGTCGTGGTGTAAGAACCATAGGAGACGAACAACTTCGCAATGTAACTCCCAACGCAGTCAGTAAAGACCTTTTCTTTTTGGTAGATGCAGTCGGAGTAACAGAACACGAAATGCAGGTTACTCGTCCTGGTGCAGATATACCGCCGCCCAATATGTCTTTAAGAATATTATTAGAGCGTATTACGCACGGAGATTTGTCGGATGATAATTTAAGACTCTTGGCAAGTCGTTTATCACGAATCAATATTAAATCAGATGATAAACAACGCCAAAAATTCACAGATTTAGCAAGAATCGAGATGAAAGATTTGGCAGTACAAATATTTAATGCTTTAGAAGAAGGAATATTAGAGCCTTTTATTGAGGTTAATAATCCTAATCTTACTCGAAAAGGTCTTGTTAGTCCTCTTACGCATAATCCGAAAGCAAGACAATATCTGTTAGAATTGAATGCAGGATTTATATCCATTTTGCAACCAGGAGAAGATAATTTAATTGAAAAAGGATTTTCAATTGAAGAAGCTCAGAAGACCACCCAGGCATTTGAAGATTATGTTAATTCTCATAAAGACGAGATTGAAGCTTTACGTATCATTTACAATAATACCAATGAGCCGATTACTTATAAAATGTTGAAGGAGCTACGAGAAAAACTAATTCACACTAGCAACAAATTTAATCCTATTCTACTATGGAATACCTATTCCGTCTTAGACCCAGCTCACGTTGTCTCATTTCGTTCGAAAGATGAAAAAGATGCGCTAACGAATATTATTCAATTGGTGCGTTTTGCTTTTAAACAAAGCCCGGATTTACGTTCTTTATCATCAATGGCTGCAAGTCGCTTTGAGCTTTGGTGCGGGCAAAACCAACGACCATTGACGGACACTCAAAAAGAGATTATCCGTAATGTTGTCAATTATATTGTAGCCAATGGAAGTTGCAATATGAACGATATTAAAGAGGAAGATAAGCCTTTAGTTGCTCAAATGGTAAGAGATTTTGGTACTGCAGATTCTGTAAATACTGCAATCATCTCACTTTCACAATTCATACTAAAAGCTGCTTAAAATAAAATTATTAATGGCAAAAAAAACAGTTGCGACCGAGCAGTCGCTTACGAAAAAAGTCTGGAATTTAGCTACCATTCTTTCATCACAAGGTGTTGGCTTCACCGATTATATTACACAGTTAACTTATCTTTTATTTCTTAAGATGGACAACGAAAATGTTGAAATTTTCGGAGAGGAATCTGCTATTCCAGATGGTTACCGCTGGAATGATTTAACTGAACTGGATGGACTTGATTTAATCGACCATTACGAGAAAACCTTAAAATTATTGAGTCAGGAAGACAACCTGATAGGAACAATTTATACAAAAGCCCAAAATAAAATTGATAAACCAGTATATCTCAAAAAAGTCATAACACTTATTGATGAAGAGAATTGGTTGTCGATGGATGGAGATGTTAAAGGTGCGATTTATGAAAGTATTCTTGAGAAAAACGGACAAGACAAGAAAAGTGGTGCTGGGCAATACTTTACTCCACGACCACTAATTAATACAATGGTTGAAGTTACTCGTCCGCAAATTGGAGAAACGGTCTGCGATCCTGCTTGTGGTACTGGTGGTTTTCTTCTTGCTGCTTACGATTATATGAAAGAGCAGTCGCAAGATAAAGAAAAACGGGCTTTCCTGAGGGATAAAGCATTGCACGGAAACGACAATACACCTCTTGTTGTTACCCTCGCTTCAATGAATTTATATCTGCACGGAATTGGCACGGAACGAAGTCCGATAGAATGCTGTGATTCATTAGAAAAAGAACCGGATACATTAGTAGATGTAGTACTTGCTAATCCTCCATTCGGGAATAGACCTGCTGGTTCTACAGATATTGCTGCTATGCGAACCGATTTGTATGTTTCCACGAGCAATAACCAGCTGAATTTTATGCAACAAATTATGCTGATGCTCAAAAATGGCGGAAGAGCAGCAGTGGTATTGCCGGATAACGTATTGTTTGAAGGCGGCGCAGGGGAAACGATTCGAAAAAAATTACTTACTGAATTTAATCTTCATACCATTCTTCGCTTACCTACAGGTATTTTTTATGCCAATGGTGTCAAAGCAAATGTATTGTTTTTTTCAAAAGGGAATAAAACCAATGAAACGTGGTATTACGATTACCGCACCAATGTAAAACATACATTGGCAACCAATCCTATGCGCCGTCAGCATTTAGATGATTTTATAAAATGCTACAATGCTGAAAATATTAATAGAAGAATAGAAACTTATTCCAAAGAAAATCCATCCGGTCGCTGGCGGAAATTTACTTCAGCAGAATTATTAGTAAGAGACAAAACCAGCCTAGATATAACTTGGATTAAAACAGGAGAAGATACTGTAGATATGTCGCTTGCCGAATTGTTGTTACAAATTGAAGAGAAAAGTTCCAATATATCAAGAGCGGTAACTTCATTAAAAGAAATAATCGGCAAAATAGAGGAATAATGGATACGAAGAAATTAAGACAAAAAATCCTCGATTTAGCGATACGTGGAAAATTAGTTCCTCAGGACCCAAATGATGAACCTGCTTCTGTACTTATTGAAAAAATACGCGCAGAAAAAGAACAGTTAATCAAAGAAAAAAAGATTAAGCGAGATAAGAACGAATCATACATTTACTGTTCCGATAAATCATATTACGAGAAGTTCGCAGACGGAACCGTGAAATGCATTGATGACCATATACCGTTTGAGATACCGGAGAGTTGGGAGTGGTGTAGGTTGGGAAGTGTAGTTTCTTTAATTTCTGGACAAGATTTTCCACCAGATAAATACAATTCTAATGAAGACGGAATACCTTATATAATTGGTGCAAGCAATATTTTTGACGGTAAATTACAAATCAATCGTTGGACTACAACCCCAAGTGTTTTTGCAGGTAAAGGTGATTTACTGTTAGTATGTAAAGGTGCAGGTGTGGGAAAAATGTGTTTATGTGATTTACCAAAAGCACATATTGCAAGGCAAATTCAATCTATTAGAGTATATAATAATCACATAAGCATAGAATATATTAAACAAGTTCTTGATTGTAGGATCGAAGATATAACATCTAAAGCAAATGGTCTAATACCTGGATTAAATAGAGAATTAATTCTTAATTTTTTTATACCAATTCCTCCTGTCGATGAACAAAAAAAAATAAATCAAAATATTATATCGTCTTTTGAGTTGATTAATAGTATCAACAGAAATAAACTTGATTTGTCTAAAATCATTAATCAAGCCAAATCAAAAATCCTAGACCTTGCCATCCGTGGCAAACTCGTCCCGCAAGACCCAAACGATGAGCCAGCTTCCGTACTGCTTGAGCGTATAAAAGCAGAGCATCCTGAAAGCAAAAAGAAGGCTAAATACACAAGGGATAACTCACATTATCCCTTTGAGATCCCAAAATCTTGGGAATGGTCAACCATTGGAGAGATATCACAACATAACACAGGTAAAACTCTGCATAAAGGTCGGAATTCTGGTACTCCATATCAATACATTACTACTTCAAATCTTTATTGGGATTCTTTTGTATTAGACAATCTGAAAGAAATGCCTTTTGAAGAGAGAGAGTTAGATAAATTTTCTGCGATTAAAGGAGATCTCTTAATTTGCGAAGGTGGAGATGGTGGACGTTCTGCTATATGGACTGAAGAGTACGCTATTTGTTTTCAAAATCATATTCATAGAGTTAGACCATTTTGTGATATAAAATCAAAGTATATCTATTTTTTTATGCTTTATTCTTCATTAAAAGGAAGTATTAATGATTACAAAAAAGGAATAGGAATTCAAAGCCTATCAAGTAGCTCATTAGCTTCTATTAGGTTGTCATTACCTCCAATAGAAGAACAAAAACGAATCGTTAAAAAAATTGAAGACATTTTCGCTTCACTTAATGAAATAGCAAATTCAATTAAAGCGTAAGCCTAAAAACTTACGCCTTAAATTTTATTGTTACCAATTCACAATTTTGTCAACAATGGCTTGTTGTTCACTTGCGGTACGGCGAAGATAAATTCTGGTCGTTTCTATGCTTTCGTGTCCCATAAGGTCAGCAAGCAGTGCTATGTCATTAAATCTATCTAAAAAGTTTTTGGCAAATCGATGGCGAAAAGAATGTGGATATACTACATTTACATTCAAACCATATTTTGAAGCAAAATGTTTCAACTGTTGAGATATTCCACGGGTTGTAATTCTTTCTCCAAAACGATTGAGAAATATATATCCGGATTTTATACTTTTTGTTTCTAACCATTTGATAGCTTCTGCACGAAGATTTTTAGGTATATATAAACGTCGGATTTTCCCTCCTTTTGTGTACATATCAAGATGTCCTATTTGAACGTGTTCTGCTTTTATCTGCAACAATTCACTGACCCGAGCTCCGGTTGCAGTTAAAAACCAAACAACAAAATACCACTCAATGTTTCCATCAGCTTTTAACTTTGTTTTGAAAAACTTGTAATCTGCATCACTAATGACGTTTTCGAGAAAATTTTTCTGTTGAACCTTAACAAATTTGAGCTTCAACCTATCTTTTTTGATAAATTCTAAATACTTGTTCATTGCTTGCAAACGCAGATTCACTGTTTGTGGTTTAAAATGTTCGATTAGAAATCCTTTGTAAGCCAAAAGGTTTTCTTTGTTTACTGCCCCATATTGGGTAAGAAAGTGATTTACCGTCCATACGTACGACGTAATTGTGTTTTCTGCCAAGTCATTTTTACTTAGTGATTTTTTAAAGTCTGTTACCATTATTCTATTAATTTTTTAAAATAAGACAACAAATTTATCTTGGCTATCTCACATTATCAGAACTTGCCTCAAGGATGGACAGAATGCACATTAGAAAGTATCGGCTCTTGGTCTTCTGGAGCAACTCCAAATCGCTCAAATAAAATGTATTATAAAAACGGAACGATTAGTTGGTTGAAAACTGGCGACCTAAATGATAGCTATATTGATTATATACCAGAGAAGATAACCGACTTAGCCCTTAAAGAATGCTCAGTTAGGTTAAATCCAAAAAATAGCGTATTGATTGCAATGTATGGCGCAACTATTGGGAAGATTGGTATTCTAAATATACCAGCTGCTACAAATCAAGCTTGTTGTACCTGCATGACATATTCAGGTATTTATAATAAATTTCTTTTTTATCTTTTGATGGCTAAGAAGAAAATTTTGCAAATGAAGGCAGAAGGCGGGGCACAACCCAATATTTCAAAGGAGAAAATTACTAATTTTCCTATTCTATTACCTCCAAGTCAAGAACAAATTCGAATAGTCCAAGCCATTGAAAACTTATTTCAACGATTAGATAACATAGCAGCAGAATTATAATTCTGCTGCTATGTTATCTAGTACCTCAAAAAGTTGATCAATCTTTGAAACAATTTCATTCTGTTCTTTTAAAGAACAGATAGGAACATAGGTATTACGAATATTTTCTAAATGTAAATTTGGAACACCTATACCTTTAAGGTTTGCTTTGAATTGTTCTTGAACAAATAAAGATGACATAATATGTCGCAAATAGTATGGGTTGATTTTATTTTGGAAAGTACGAAGTAATGCCAAACTCACATATATGTCAAAAATATAATCACAATCAACAACTGCTGAAAAACCTGTTGTCCCATTTTTAGCAAGTAGGATATCGCCTTTCTGAGGAGCCAATCGTGCATATAATTGTTTGTGAAGAAACTCTGGAATGTACATTACATTTTCCCAATCAATTTTACCTGAGGTTACATTTTTTGATGATAGAAAAATATAACCTTCATCAGAATACGTTGGTGTTTGATGTGTCCCATCTGTTATGATGGAACAAATATCTACTAACTTGCACCAACTCCAATTTTCAGGTATCTCAAAGGGCAAGTTCTGATAATGTGAGTTATCCCTTGTGTATTTAGCCTTCTTTTTGCTTTCAGGATGCTCCGATTTTATGCGTTCAAGCAGTACGGAAGCTGGCTCATCGTTTGGATCCTGAGGAACAAGTTTGCCACGAATGGCAAGGTCGAGGATTTTGGATTTTGTTTTTTGTATATAAGAAGATAAATGACTCTCATCATTCACAATGCCATCAACAATCAAAAATAATTTTGATATACTTGAGAGAATTTTAGATATTTCTTCTAGGGGTGGAAGTGCAATAAGATAATCTCCTATAATATCTTTTCCGACACGTTGCTGTCCTACGGCTCCAGAAAAATTTGAATTAATTCTCTATTTAATCTTCAATTTGCACCATTTGCTTTAGATGTTATATCTTATCCCATTTGAAATAAAGTTTTCCGTCTTTGATACGTATAAGGCATATTCTGAAATAATAGGAAAAATAATGGGGCGAAATATGTGTAATTCTGTAGTTCCTGCACCATAATTATTATACAAGTTTTTAAATACTACAGATTTTCTATTTTCAAAACAAGGTGTAATTTTAGCTATACCCAGATCATTGTTTTGAAAATGTGTAAATCCTAATCTTATGTCTCTCCATTGTCGTCTATCAAATTTAACTTCATTTGCATATCCATCCTTTATATAGGCCATAGGAACAAAAGAAACTTCAACATCTTCTTCTATTGTGTTTTTGGGATTAATTTGGAAAAGATTTCTCCATCTACACCACTCCCAACTCTCCGGTATCTCAAACGGTATATGGTCATCAATGCATTTCACGGTTCCGTCTGCGAACTTCTCGTAATATGATTTATGGATTGTAATCTTAAAATATAAGTAATTGATTTAGAGGAATTTAATATTGTTTCACTTTTTAATAATTAAAAATATTTAAATGCTGGATAATTATATAAATATCATTATAGCAAAAAATATTAAATTTATAAAGTGACTTAAAAAGTAATCAAATGTTACAATACTTAGTACGTACTCTTTTATGTACTTCTTTTGTACACCTTAATCTTTATAATACCTTCTAAATAAAGTTGTTTCTACTTTCTGCATCGGCAAGTAGTTTCGCAAACTAAAATTAATCAAAATAAATCATGTAATATCATTGATTATTAGGGTGTTATAATATAACATAGCAGTGGCAATTGCATGTAGTTTGATCTATTTTGTCATTATTTATCCCTCAAAGTTGTAATATTTTATTTTTTGTAACGTGCCGGGAAAACTTTTATTCTATAACAAAGGGTATCGAGGTTCAGTATTTATTCCTTTTAATTACCAATAACATCGATTAGACTTGATTATTGCTTTAAATTATTGGCTTTGTTATAAATTTCGCTGTTACTCTCCTTAAGGAAATTTAAATAAGTAGTTTACTCTTATATATATTATTGTTCAGAATTTTAAAAACTTTTTATGGTCTGTCAAAGCAATTTTATCAAGCTTACTTTATCCAGAGGGTGAATTTATTTGAAGATAACCCTGATCTCTGAAACGAAGACGTGATCTTCGTAAAAAAATTATAGTATCCGTCATGATAAATCCTTAAGTTTATGATGATAAATTACATGACACATGACTGTAAAAATCAAATTTAAAAAATCTGAGATTTTGGCAAACATCCTGTTAAACCTTGCCGGGCTTTGTATAGGCGGTATTATTATATTTCATAACAATACTTTAATATCCGGAAAGAATTTGATTATTAAAATCATTGTATTTGCAGGAATCACGGCACTTATTTTTAATCTCTGGATATACGTTCATCGTTATGTAAAAAGTTTAAACAATGTATCTGCATTTGAAATTGATGAGCTTGGAATCTACAATAATATATCCAAGCATACCTTTATAAACTGGAATGAAATCTCATGTTGTAGAATGAAAACAGTTCAAATGTCAAGTGGGAGACATTCTAAAATCCTGATCCATACTTACAATCCGTCACTTTCCATGACCATCAATACTGACTTATTGGATATTGATAAGAATAAATTACTGGATATCCTTAATCAAAAAAATGACCTCAATAAATCATTTTATTCTTAACATCAATTTCAAATGAGAAATCCCTGATTACATTGAAAGCCCTTTGCCATATTTTACCTGCTTTTATATTGAGCTGTTTCCTAAGCTGCAAGGAAGATCATGCTCAAAATCTTAGGAGCAGAACAAGTTTTCCGGAAATTAAGGAAATCAGAGTAAATCAGGGCCAGATATTTCTCACCTTTTTAGATTCTCTGGTGAAACTTTCTGACACAGCATTTAATGAAACAGGTATTAAGTCTGTAAATAAGAAATATGTAAATCAATTGCCGTTGGTAATGTATGATCCGATCAGAGAGGAAAACAGGCAGGATATCATCATGCAGTATTACAAAAATAATGAGACATCTTCTGAAGTGGAATCGGGAATTGTAATACTCATTCCCCCAAAAATTACAGATTCTTTGGTAATTGCAGATTTTACACATTATTTTGGGGATCTTACAGATGAAAAACCCCTTATAGGAATTACGGAACAGCCTCTTCCCGTACGTATAAAGATTTCTTCAGACAGAGAAATTAAGTTAACCTTTAAAAATAATGCCAACAGAGACGGGGCAGGCGTTACCAGGGTTGAGATCTTAAATTACCGATAATTAATTCTGAATTATGGAAGATCTACACCATATTAAAAATGTTTCTTATTAACGTTCTGTTTATTTGCAATTATCAGGGCATTGTCGATAATTTTTTTCAGACTCCCATACTGATCAATATGAGAAATATGCAGTTCTAAAAATGGCATCTCCATATTGTACATTTTATAATCTTTCATGTAAATTTTCATCCGCTCTGAGCTGTATTTGCCTATATGGCGATAGAATTCAAAATACTGAATATGACGAAAGTAAATAAATCCGAATTCAGCTGTCCATATTCCATTTTTAGAAATTCTCAACGCCAGTTTCCTCTTTTTTAAACTGTTATATAAGAAGGATAAACTTATAATCATGATAAAGATTCCATAAAATATATAGGCATTAAATATAAAATAGAGAGCAAGCAAAAAAAGTAAAGATCCAAGAACAGCTAAACCAACGGGCTTGCTTGTATAAAAATCATGATGAAATTCTTCCTGGTAAATTGCTAATTTCTTTGAAATTTTGCCTTCGTAATTACGTCTGAAAACCATATATTTTTTATTTTTTATCATTTCTTTATTTTTTAAGTGCTGATAGGGATACTGATCATTCACTACAGATTATGATGCAGACGTTTTTAGGAAGTCAAGCTTGTTATGCTTAAAGTCTTTATTTTCAGGTGTTTTACCTGTGCAATGACAGAATCTCTCTTTACTTTTTTCAGACTGATGTATGTCGATTCATTTTTATTGATAAGCAACCCCTCAATTCGGTTTCGTTTTTCTCTAAATGTAGGGAGTCGGGTTAAAGTATATTCATAGGTGAAAAAATACTTTTGGCTAAAACAAAACAGTGGAATTAAAACAGTTCCGATAAGTGTAATTTTTCTGATCATTTTACATGGATATTTAATTTAAAAAGATACAAACTTAGAAGAAAACATGCTGTCAAAATTTCTCATTCATTTCAAAACGCAGTTCAGGCATCTAATCTATAAGCTGAGCCATTGGAAATCATTTAAGCTATTAAACAACCGTTGGATAGTATGAATGAAAAAGAATAAGATCACCTTTCTGAATGATAATTAATATATGGTTTTAATAAACAATATATATAATGATCGGCCTGATAGCGAATTACAAAAAAATCCAGGATTTTTGAGGCTGATACATTAAATTTCAGTGGGATTATAATGTTTCGGTAAGCTGCTGCTTGAGCTTATTCTTTTCGTCTGAGAAAAATCAGATCAAGGTGCATGAAGAGGGGAAATTTATTTGCTATTTTATGTAACTATACTGCCATTAAAATTGTCATTAAAAGAATAAACCATTAAATAATTTGTCTGAATAAGCCAATAGAAGGGTATCGTTGTTCTTGAACGTAGCCCTTCAAAAGAAAAGTTTGATGCAGTGAACTTTTCCATTGTATTATCTCACAAAGCAAAGAGGAATTGGTATGATGTTGCAAAAATAGATCAGATAATGGTAAATAAAATATCAATAACTTTATGACTGCAGGAAATAGCTTGTCGCACACTGAAACCTTAAATTAAAATGAAATCAATTTTTAAATTAACTTTAATCATCTTAACGGCAACTTTATTTGGCAACAACGTTTTTGCCCAATCCGATCATAAGGTAACGGGAAAATCAACAATTGACAGCCTGATCGGGAATAAAATGAAAACAACAGGCATCGTCGGTCTGTCAGCCTCCATCATTGTCGATAAGAAAGTGGTCTGGACAAACGGTTACGGGTATGCAGACCGGGAAAACCATATACCTTTTACGCCGTCAACGGTTATGAATATTGCTTCAATAAGTAAAACCTTTACCGGATTCTGCATCATGAAGGCGGTGGAACAGGGAAGAGTTTCACTTGATGAAGATATCAACCGCTATCTGCCCTTTAAGGTGGTGAATCCCAATTTTCCGGATGAAAAAATAACCCTGAGACAACTGGCTACCCATACTTCAAGCTTGGCAGACAGATATCCGTTCTACACAGACAGCACGTATTATAAACCCGGGCATAAAGCAGAGCCATTGGGCGAATTTCTGAGAAACTACTTTGTACCTGGCGGTAAACATTACTCCATGGACAATTTTTTAAAGGTGAAGCCGGGAACGCATCGTGATTATTCTAACATCGCCTCCGGTCTGGCAGGATATATCGTCGAACTAAGAACCGGCATGAAACTAAATAATTATGCAAAAAAGTATATTTTCAACCCATTAAACATGGAAAATACCGGCTGGGCGCTGAGTGAGGTTGATGTGAGGAAGCATGCTAAATTATATGAGAAAAAAGAGGGGAGTATCGTCCAAATTCCTTTATATGAAGGAATAACGTATCCTGACGGTGGTGTGAGGACCTCTGTCCGGGAACTGTCTAAATTTTTTATAACCTTGTTAAACGACGGCTCCTATGGAAAGAAGAGGATTCTGAAAAAGGAATTGGCGGAAGAAATGCTCCGGTTTCAATACACGGAAAAGAATAAACCGGATAATGTCAATATCAGTAAGCTCAACTCCGGAATTTTTTGGGCGACCAAACTGGGCGGAACAAGAATTGGGCACAACGGTTCGGATCCCGGCGTCAGAACGTTTATGCTTTCGGATGTAAATAAAGAAGTAGGGGTGATTGTATTTTTCAATACCTCTTTAGAGGAAAAGGATGAAGATCAGTTTTTTGAAATATATGAAGCGCTTTATAAATACGGATTAGAATTAAAGAAAAACTCCAATTAAAATATTTGCAATCCGTATTTGAAGGTTACCTTACTGTGCATGAGGATAAATAGAATACCTTAAGTGCTGGTCCTATTGCTCCACCCATTCCCGGAAAGCAGCCGTAGTGTTCTGGCTGGTTTTAAGATAAATTTTATGTCCTGTTACCTTTACCGCCAGTATATTTTTGTTGTAACGCTGTATACTTTCAATACAGATCTTCTGAACAATTTCACTTCGGTTGATCCGGAAAAAATCTTTCGGTTTTAGCTGACTTTCCAATTCCTTCAGCGTAGATACTGATAAAAGATGTCTTTTTCCTGTTTTATCGTGGGCGAAAACTGTACCTTCCTCAGCCTCAAAAAATGCAATATTTACGGTTTCCAGAAAATAGATCCCCTGAATGCTGCTGATGCTGAAGCGTTTTTTATATGGTTCGCCGGATAAATTCTGTCTGATCAGCTCTGCCAGGTCATCCAGTGAAGTCTGTTCTTTGGGACGGGATTTCGTAAGCAGGAGATACTTATCCCAGGCTTTCCGGAAATGTTCTTTGGAAAAGGGTTTCAGCAAATAAGCAATTCCGTTGCTGTCGAAGGCATCCATCCAGAACTGGTCATAGGCGGTGGTAAAAATGATGGGACAGCTCACGGGAACCTCGTTATATATTTCAAAGGCATTTCCGTCCAGCAGCTCGATATCTGAGAAAATGAGGTCAGGCTGATGAGCTTTCAGAAATGTTATGGCAGACTGCACGGTATCTAATTCCGCGATAATTTCCGTATCGAGATTCAATCCGTCAATAAACCGTTTCAGTTTTTTCCTCGCCGGAATTTCATCTTCTATAATGACGATCTTTATCATATGCTAAGTGAATGGATTATGGGAATTCGTATAGAGAACCTATCGGCTGAACGGTTGACTTCGAGAGGCTTCTGCGTCAAAATCCGGTACTGTTCCTCCAGGTTTTTCAGCGCCCGGCCCGATACCGGTTTGGCATTCCTTTTTAAACGGATATTGTTAAAGGCCTGAATAGATTCATCAATTCGGATGGTGATTTCCACAGGATCGTCTTCCGTACCCAGATTGTGCTGTATTGCATTTTCGATCAGGAGCTGCAGGGTCAAAGGAACAATAAAACCATTGCTGTCTTTTACATCAAGGTTGAGCCGATAGGCTTTTCCGTAACGGTATTGGAACAGGTTAAAATACTGCCTGGCAAAAGCGGCTTCTTCATTCAGGCTTACCAGTTCTTTTTCGGAAACCTTTAAGACATAGCGATAGATTTCTGCAAATTCGTTCAGGAAGTCAGATGCTTTTTCTTTATCCTCTTCAATAAACTGATCCAGGATATTAAGGTTATTAAAAAGGAAATGCGGGTTCAGCTGGTTCTTTAACTGGTTAATTTTGCTTTTGGCCAGTGCATCATTATAAATCATCAACTTTTCATACTGTTTCCTGCTGTGATGATGATAATAATACGCAAGGAAAAAACCTCCGTAAATTATACCGTCCAGCAAATCAGAAAACAGCGAATAAGTAAAAGCGTCCTTGTTGAAATTTCTTTCTACAGTATCGAAAATAAGAGCCAACAGCAAGCCTATGATTTTCATGGATATCATATATGTCAGGAGGGATGCTATAAATATTTTCAGCAGTATCATGGTGTTTAATACGTTCGAAACCTGCCATTTTTTAATGAAGTAAAGAATTACCCAAAACAGGAGACCTGCATTCAGCAGTGTAGCGAGAGCAGCTTCCGGCGTAAAAATGTAAGCATCGATTTCCCTCCGGACTATCATGCGGATGTATATCGACTGTACATAAGCAAAGACCAGAATAAACAACAGAAAATATCTGTTTTGATATGCTTTTTTGAGAATACTAATCATTTTTTCAAGACTACAATTTACAAAAAATAGCCCTGTGTATTTGCAGGACCATTTTCAATTTTATCTCTTCTCAGGAAATGAGGCTACAACTTTACCGCTGTCATCATAAAAATCCAGTTTTGCCTGATTGTTTTTATCGACGTAGAACATGGCTTTCGGCGCTCCTTTATCATCAAACAGGAAAAGTCCGTTGTTCAGGCTTCTCGATTTTCCCAGCATTACGCGGGGAACTCCTCCGATCAGGCCTTTGGCCTCATACTCCTGGTACTTGCGCTTTGCTGCTGAAGGATTTTTTTTGCCGATCTCCTCCAGTTCTTTCATGATTTCCATGGTTTTTACCTGAGATTCCTTGGCCGGACGGTCATTGAAAGCCAGCGTGCTGCCGACAAACCGGTCGTCTCCTTTCCCGACATCCTGAGTCAGCAATTGCATCACCTGGTCGCCGTCGTATTGGTCATACGTCAGCGAAAGTCCTGATTCGTGGCCGTTTTTTGTTTTCTTTCCATCATAGATAAAACCTCCGCACTCGATGCCCTCTTCATTAAAGAACAGCATGCCCGAGCGTTTTTTCCGGTCTTCATTTACAGGAAGCCCGTTGATTTTACTTTTGCCGTTCGGGAACCGGTCCACATTGGTAATGACCATTTTTACAGTGCCGTCTTTCTCTACAATATTGATCCTTTCCACATCAATTTCACTGAATTTCTGATGTCCGTCCGGTGTAAAGGCTGACGAGAAAATAAAGATTATCCCAAATGCAGACAGGGCTGCAAAAGTTCTTAAAAATACCAGTTCTCTATTCATTGTCTTTTGATTTTAAAGTTTAATGAAGCAAAGGTATTTTGCGAATAAGGTTCCGGGAAGAACAAATCTTTAAACTCGGGAATAATTCAAACGAATGCAGGAAAATAACAGTTTACTATTTTCTGCAGCTAAGCCATTTTAAGTCCACCCGCTTTCAGCATCAACTGGTGAAGATCTGTATTTTTGATGAAGGGTGAAAGGAATTCTCTTCCGGGACCATAGGCAGTAACTTCCACATAATCTCCCGAATGGTCCATGCTGATCCAGCCGACATTATTGTGTTTCTGCTGGATTTCCGAATACGCTTTATAAGGTAACTTTTTGTAGTTATACAATCCGGATTCCTGTTTCTCCAGTCCCATATAAAAGTTGAGGAGATGCTTGCCTTCTTCATCAGTCAGCCGGATCTTATTGGTCTCATAAATCCAGTCTTTGATCTGTTGCAGATTAAAATCGGGCTTAACGGCATTCAAAATATACTCATTAGAATATGTATAGTTGGAAATGCTGTTGAACCTGGCAGTGGCATCGGCTCCGTAGATCGTTCCCGGATTGGCATTGCCGTGATCGGTGGTAATGATAACAAGGGTTTTCTGATCTTTTTCGGCGAAATCGATCGCCACTTTCACCGCTTCATCAAACGCCAGCTGATCGTGGATGATGGCTGCAACATCATTGGCGTGGGCAGCCCAATCTACTTTGCCGCCTTCGATCTGTAGCACAAACCCTTCAGGATGATCTTTCATCTGGTTGATGGCTGTTTTAGCCATATCCGCAAGGGCAGGGCTGTTCTGCAAATCGGGGAGATTCTTCCGGTCAATTGTATAAGGCAATGCGCCCGTAGTGAAAACACCTAAAATCTTGCCGGATTTTTTGACATTTTTTAAATCATTCTTCGTTTTAAGGATCTGATAGCCTTTCTGCCGGTAAGCTTCATACACATCTTTGCGATCCGATCTTTTATCGGGATTAAAAAATTCATCGCCTCCGCCCATCAGTACGTCCAGTCCGAGCTGGTGATACATTTCTGCAATTTCGGGCTCAGCGTTTCTGCTGTCGGAGTTGACACAGAAACCCGCCGGGGTAGCATGGGTAATGGTTACCGTTGTTACACAGCCTGCTTTTTTTCCTGATTTCTTAAACTTCTGCCATATCGGGACATAGCGTTCTCCGTCTGCACCGACGTTGAGAACCCCGTTCTTAACCCGCACCCCGCCGCCGAAGGCAGAGCTCGCAGCGGCTGAATCCGTTACGATCGAACTGGCAGAGGCCGTATCCATTAAGGCACGGCTTACCTGTCCTGTATGATAAAGATCCATCCAGTGGCTGGTTGTACCGAGGATATTCCTGGAATAAAGATCCGCCATCGTTAAGGTTCCCAGGCTCATCCCGTCACTCACCATAAAGATGATGTTTTTAGCTTTTTTTGGATCTGAAGAAACCATTACCGGATTTCCGGCAAAAAGATCGGCAGGGCTTACAGCGAGAGCTCCGGTTAAAAGTGTAGAACCTTTTAAAAATGTACGTCTGTCCATAGCGAAATCATATTCGGTAAAGGTATAATGAATATATTTTTATCGAAACAATGTTGCGTTAATTAATTGTGAATTTTAAGCCTAAATATTTTGTGGGAAAGGATCTTTAAAATATCTTTTTTCTTGCACCCATTTCGATTCAAATCTATTGACGAGACAGGCCTCCAAATCTTTTTGTATTTGGTCTTGGTTGAGGTTTTGTCCTATAAAAACCAGTTCATTGATCCGGTCTCCCCAGTCTTTATCCCATCTTTCTTCAATGAAATCCTGATTTTCCAGGAATGCGGAATACTGCACCCGGTAATGAAGCGGCATACTGGACCACCATACGCCGGCTTTTTCCAACCGGAACGAACCGCCGGCCTGTGAAAAGTTGAGTGCGTCGTCCGGCCTGGAGGCCAGCCAGAATAACCCTTTCGCCCTTAATGCTCCCTGAGGATAATGGGCATTGAGATATTCCCACAGCCGTAGCGGGTGAAAAGGCCTGCGGTCCCTGAACACAAATGAGCCGATCCCATATTCTTCAGTCTCCGGAGTATGACTGTCAGCCGCCAATTCTTTCTGCCATCCCGCGGAATGCTGCGCTTTCTCAAAATCAAATAATCTGGTATTTACAAGTTCACCGGGATTCACTTTGCTGAATTCCGACTGAATAATCTTTGCTTCGGGATTCAGCTTTTTTAACGCTGCTTTCAGAAATCCTACGGTGTCGGCATCAACGAGGTCGGTCTTATTGAGGATGATGACGTTGGCAAACTCGATCTGATCGATCAGAAGATTGACTATTGTTCTTTGATCCCCTTTTATATCGGTTAATTCCCGGTCGGTAAGCAATTCATTCGTTCCGAAATCCTTTTCAAAATTATAACAGTCTA
This sequence comes from Chryseobacterium sp. SORGH_AS_0447, assembly GCF_030818695.1. NCBI lineage: Bacteria > Pseudomonadati > Bacteroidota > Flavobacteriia > Flavobacteriales > Weeksellaceae > Chryseobacterium > Chryseobacterium sp. SORGH_AS_0447. The sequence continues at coordinate 1,821,118 of NZ_JAUTAR010000001.1, forward strand.
CTACCGTAACCATGGTGTCGATATAGCTGAACCTTGATAAATCGATCCCGCTTTCTTCATCAATATAGGAAAACGTCTGTGCAACGGGAACCGGTTCGCTGATCCCGCTGCTTTCGATGAGCAGATAATCAAAACGTTTTTCATTTGCCAGGCGTTCCACCTCAACCATCAGATCTTCTCTCAGCGTACAGCAGATACAGCCGTTGCTCATCTCCACAAGCTTCTCTTCGGTTCTGGATAATGTGTTTTCATTGGCTACGAGTCTTGCATCGACGTTCACTTCACTCATATCATTGACGATCAAAGCTACTTTTAGCCCTTCTTTATTATGAAGAATATGGTTAAGCAGTGTGGTTTTTCCGGCCCCTAAAAAGCCGCTCAGAACGGTTACGGGTAGTTTGTGGTTCATAATGTTGGGATTAATGTTTATGGTTATTGAAGTTGATAAGGTGCGCGGCAATCAGACCCGCCGCACCGAAGTAAATAAGCGGTAAGTGGATTTCAAAAATCATATCCGAAAAAACGGAAATTGAGATCAGCATGATGGACAGGGCAAATAATACTTTCAGCCATTGGTTAGCCGTTTTTTTTGAGATCCGGTAAACCACAACAGCACCAATCAGCAGGAATGCCAGATCTACGAACGGATTATGCGAAATTCCCAGGGGAACAATCAGTAATAACGGAAATACAACACAGTGAATCAAACAAAGTACAGCGGCTGATATTCCGACAGCATCTAAAATTTTTGATTTCATAAAATACAATTTAAGTTCTTAGGATAACTCTGCTGCAAAAGTAGAAATAACATTTTATTAATGCAACTTAATTGCATTAATAAATAAAACAAATCAGAATCCCGATGGATTTAAATTGATTCCCAATACCATATCTGGCATATTATTAGATTGTGAATTTAAATCTTTAGGAGTTGTAGTTGATTCATACAATTCATTTAGATGAAGGATGACATCAACTATAAATAAATCATATGAAACACAACATTTTTAAATGGACGCTTGCCATGAGCACTTTAGTCCTGACTTTTTCATGCTCCAAGAAGAGCGATGCCAAAGAATCCCAAAACATGACTACCGGTGATTCAGCAAAAACAACCGCGATCAAGCCTACGGGCACGGCGCCGGAATGGGGTAAAACCATGAAGCCTGAAATGCTCGCGGTTATCGAAAAACTGGGCAGTTACGGAGATAAACCTATTGAAACCCTGACGGCTCAGGAGGCCCGTAAAAATCACACACCTACTGATGCGGTGATGGATTTGGTAAAAGAGAACAACATTACCGTTCCGGCACCCAAAGTAGATACTACCGGTACCAATATTGACGTAACCGGCGGAAAAATTCATCTGCGGATGTACACTCCGAAAACAGGAAACGGACCTTTTCCGGTGATTGTTTATTACCACGGTGGTGGATTTGTAATTGCTGATCTTGACGTTTACAATGCGTCTGCACAAGGGTTAGCAGAACAAACCGGAGCTATCGTCGTTTCTGTTGCTTATCGTCAGGCACCGGAACATAAATTCCCGACCGCTCACAACGATGCTTTTGCCGCTTACGAGTGGGTGGTGAAAAATGCAGCCGGCTTCAAGGGTGATCCTAAGAAAATCGCGGTTGCCGGAGAAAGTGCCGGAGGGAATTTGGCCGCTAATGTTTCTATCATGGCCCGTGATAAAAAGATCATGCTGCCATTGCATCAGATTTTAGTGTATCCGATCGCGCAATCAGATATGAACACCGAGTCTTACGTAAAATATGCCAATGCAAAACCTTTGAATAAAGCAATGATGGCATGGTTTACAAAAAATTACGTAAATAGCATGGATGAAGCAAAAGATCCCAGAATTTCTCTGGTGAATGCCAATCTTAAAGGCCTGCTGCCTCCGACAACGATTATTACTGCAGAAATCGACCCGCTGAATCAGGACGGAAAAATGCTTGCTGAAAAGCTTTCCGCTGCCGGTGTTACAGTAGACAGTAAAGACTATACGGGGGTGACCCACGAATTTTTCGGGATGGCGATCATCGTTCCTGAAGCTAAGCAGGCACAGGCCTATGCCGTTGAAAAATTAAAAGCCGCTTTTAAATAGAAATATAATTCATAGCTTTTTAATCTCCCGTAAGGTACATCTTTCGGGAGATTTATTTTGCATAAAACTGTACCGGATTTTTGATGAAAAATTACAAAAAAAAAATTTCCATTTCTCATAGCCTATACTTGTTTTGAGTTTAATTACTCATTTGTTTATGATAAAATACAATAGTTTGATTCGTTTTGAAATTCAATCAGGAGAGGTGTATTATGATAATTTACTTGATTCTTTTGTATTTTATTGGTCAGTAAACAGATTATTCAGACTAAAATTTTGCCGTTAAACTGTTTAATAAAAATAATCGGATCCCACCCAACATACGCTGGTTTAACAAAAATAAGTCAGCATTCATCAATATTATTTAATTAATTTGAAACCAAATTATTTTTTAAATATTTATGTTTATTGTTGTTTTTTTTAATATAATATGCGTAATTTTATTGCTGTTCTAATGCCTTTGTAGATATAAATCTACAGGATAATTTATTGTTTTAATAATATAGTATCTAAATTTGTAAATATATTTTAACAATAAAAATCTTTTTTATTCCTACTTGTTTTTCATATGTAATGCAAATAAATATTCAATGGAATTTTTCTCAATTAGTTTTGAAGAGTTCCATAGGATTGTAAGATTTAAATATGGTAAAGGTAATGCTGAAGTAAGAGAAAAAATGAAGCGGAAACTTTTACATTTTATAAAATTACTCCTTTAATCAGGGATTCCCAGGTAGGAATTACTTTGTTTTTGGATGGCTGTGCAGTTTTATAGATGGGAAATGTGATGAATAACCTTTGAAAATCATGTCAATATGTAATGGAAAGATTTGTTGTACCATATAATCGGGGAAAATTTTATTTTTATCAAAGGGCTTGGCAATCTCAGTTTAAACACAATGAAGGCATTGTTATAAATAAGAGGTTTGAGCATTTGAAATATCCGGAAATAGAGGTAAACCGAAGCACTTTAAAATTAGATAAAAACACAATGATAACAAATTTTAAAAAAATACATATCGGAAAAATGATCCGGCGCCGCGTGTGGGAAAAAGAAATGGAATCATCACGTATCTGCCGGTTATTCGGCTGTACGGAAGAAGAAATCATGGAAATGTACGAAGCAGAAAACCTTTATCCAGATGTCATCATGAAATGGTGTAAGCTTCTGGACTATGATTTTTTCAGAATCTACACCCAGCATCTTATCCTGTATGCTCCTATGGTGAGGGAGAAATATGGAAAACCTAACGGCAGCCCTTCGGTTCCATGTTTTAGGAAGAATATCTACACCCGGGAAATCATCGATTTTATTCTGGATCTTCTTGAAAAGGAAAAGAAAACGAAACAACAGATTATGGATGAATACAATATTCCGAAAACCACGCTGTATAAATGGATACAGAAATATAACAATTGAAATTATAAGAATAAAGGGTAAAATCCGCAATTGTACAGAACACTATAATTACATCAATATACACCAAATCACATCATTTATTTTTTTATTGACTATTACTTATGAGCCGCCCAAATTATAAAAAGATTTATACGGATATTATTACCATGAAGTATCCCGACAAGATGGAGGACTGTCGCAGTATACTTTCCAAATCTACCCTGAGCACGATGGATATTATTAATCTACAAAAGACGCTTTTCGGTTCGGAGAATATTTCTGCCGGCCAGCTCAACCAACTTCACAAATCATATGACCGGCCTACGATTTTAAGTATTCTGAAATATCAGAAAGAGCACAGGCTGAACAATAGCCAGGTAGCTGAACATTTCGATCTGAGCAGGAACACTGTGGCCAAATGGAAAAAAATGTTTGACAAAGACGAAAGATCCGAACTCTAGAATCAATAGGATGGTTCACAATATGAAGTCTTTGCCTGAATCTTCAACGGTGTACTCTTTCTAATTTAGTTTTCTCACTACTTAAAAATTACTTTTCAGATTTTATTGTGCTGACACTATGGGTCAATAGCTTTCAATAAGAGTCTTATACCGGTCATATGCTACATTTCCCATTTTTTCTCTAATATAGTCCGTCTCAGTGATGTTTCTTTTCTTCTGAATGAACCGGATAAATGAAAACGTCTTTTGGCATTCTTCAAAGCCTTTCAGCTGCATCGTATTTCTTGCATGATCATCCGTCATTTCATTCAGCCATTCTTCGTAGTGGTCCGTTGAAACATTTAATTGAAGATCATAATACAGGTAAACAGCATTACTGTAAGAAATCCGTAGGGTATGGTATTCTTTATTTTCTTCAGAAAGATATTTTATAAAAAATTCCTGTTGTGTATGGTGTAAAGGGTGTTTTGGATTGATCATGGTAGTTTAGTTTTTACTTGTTTATTATGTATTTGATTTATTTCTTACTTCATGAGTAAAGTTTTGCGAAAATATTGATTCTATAAATGAAAACTGACTAATATTAATAGATAAAATTATATACCGTAATTATTTAATTCTAATAGATAAAACGACACAAATGATCATTTAACTCTAATATTATGATATGCTTTTTCACATTAAAATATAAGAAGACTCGATTGTGGAATCTATCTTTGTAAATAGTACGATTAATTTAGGGTCGGATCATTAAAAGAGCAACTTTGTTCTATGTTTTAAAAAGGATTAAAAATTTGCTGATTTTTCACTTCTTCTCCGGTGGATAACAAATGATAAACTCCTAGTAGCCATACATTATTCATGCCGAATGTCGTTTTTAGATCCAGATCCCTAATATTTCAATAAAATATCATGAAACTTATTATTTAATTTGAAATCATAATACAGTAAAATTAGTGTAGATTTATCGTAAACTTTAATCAGGAAATGATACAGCTGCCGAAGGGACAATTTTACGGTGAAACCAATTTTAAAAGAAACGTGAATTCGCTAACGCTTACGGATACCGTCTATATCCATGATTTTGTAGACTGGCACTATCATGAGACGCCTTATTTTACTTTTCTGTTAGAGGGTGGTCTGATCGAAGGCTATAAAAAGGACAGGAAGAATTTCACGGCAGGGAATATTTTATTCCATAACTGGGATGAGTGCCATTATAACCATAAGCCTACTAAAACCGCCAGGGGATTTCATCTTGAAATAGAACCGGAATTTTTAAAAAATTATAAGGTCTCTCTACTTAACCGTCAGGGAAATCACACGCTGCAGAATCCATTGCTGACGATTTTATTTTACCGGTTGTTAACCGAAAGTAAATCCAAAGACCCGCTGAGCGAAATGGTTATTGAATCTTCGGTACTCGAAATTGTATCGGTTTTAAATAATGAAACGGTGCTTGACGAAAAGCATATACCGCGATGGGTAAACCAGGTAAAGGAAATCCTGCATGAAAATGACAGTGCTGCATTAAATCTCAAAGAGATTGCCAATATTCTGACCATTCACCCAGTTCATTTGTCCAGGAGTTTCAAAAAATACTTTCACTGTACTTTGGGAGAATATATAAGGAGAATAAAAATCGAGAAGGCAGCACTCGGTGTCCTCAACAGCGATCAGTCGTTGACTGCCATTGCCCATGAATGCGGGTTTGCCGACCAAAGTCATTTTATCAAAATGTTTAAAAACTATCTGCGGATGAATCCGTCTCTTTTTAAGAAAATACAAAAAGCTAAATGTTAATCTGATCCTATTTTTTCTGAAAGGTTTACAGGAACTTTGTCCGGTCTATAAATTAATTTCTTGTGAAAAATATAATCCTGATTGCCTGCTTATCGTTTATCTCTATTCTGAATGCGCACAGCCGAAATCTTTCATTAAAACAGGATTCGGATAGCCTGTATGCTGCAAATGTTGGAAAGATTCTGTTTCTTCCGTCTTTTAAAAATCTCAATCAGATCACAAAGAATGATGTTATAAGCCGGTATACTTTTACTCCCAAAAGTGATCTTTCTTTTATTGCATTTTTTGAGAAGCCGCTTACAGCGTACACTTCCTCGCTAAGTCTTGATGTAAAAAGGGATTCTCTGTTTAAGATCTCAAATTATCAGTTTGCTGTATGGGTGGACGATAAAGAAATATACCGAAGCAATCTTCTACCAGGAGCACCTCAGCGGAAGGTACAGGATACGGCACTGATTCTTAACAGGCCGTTGATTGACAATAAAAACGGGCAGGGTTCCTGGAGCGAATCCTTCTGGAACCGGTTTATGAATAACGGCGGGGAAAATGCACTGCAGGACGGCCTTCATCATCTGCGTCTGGAAATCCGTCCGTATGTAAACAGGCAGAATCAGATAAAAACCGGTCCGGTGATGGCAAGCGGCGAACTGATCTTACAGGTATCCCGGCATCCTGTAATCGATATCCGTCACATTGCATTGAATGCGCCCAAGCCTTACGACGGATTCCCGGTGTCTTCAAAAAAGTTTGACACAGCAAAAATAAAACAGCTGAAAGGGCTGATCGATGAGGGAATATTCAAACGGATCAACAGTATTGTGGTTATTAACGGAGGGAAACTTCAGATTGAAGAATATTTTAACGGCGAAGACCGAAATACCCTCCATGATCCCAGATCAGTTGGAAAATCTTTTGTTTCTACCCTGATGGGAATAGCTATCGGGAACAAAATCATTGAAAACGAAGATCAGAAGCTCAGCACTTTTTACGATTTTAAAAACAATCAGTATGCTAATGACAAGGGTGAGGCGACAATTAAAGAACTTTTAACGATGTCCTCCGGATTTAACGGCAACGACGATGATCCTGAATCTCCCGGAAATGAGGAAAAAATGTATCCGATAAATAACTGGACGGAATTTGTACTGAACCTGCCATACGATCCTGCTTTAAAGAACAGATGGCATTATTTTACGGCTGGTACGGTCCTGCTCGGTGATCTCCTGAACCGGTCAGTTCCCGGAGGATTGGAAAAGTTTGCAGATGAAAAACTCTTCAGTTCGTTAAATATTAAAAATTACCGCTGGGAATATACCCCGCAACAGGTTCCCAACACGGCCGGCGGAATCCGGATGAACGCGCTGGATTTTGCAAAATACGGGCAGCTCTACAAAAACAACGGCCTTTGGAATAAAAAACGGATCATTCCCGAATCCTGGGTTAAAAAAACGCTGACCCGGCAGGTAATGATTCCGGAGAGAAAAGAGGAATACTACAGCTACCTTTTCTGGAATAAAAAATTTAACGCAAAGGGTAGGGGAGTGGAAGCTTTTTACTGTGCAGGAAACGGAGGCAATTATATCATCATCCTTAAAGATCTTCCTGTTGTCGTGGTTATCACAGCAAGCGCATACGGCCAGACCTATGCCCATACCCAGGTTACAGAAATCATAGAAAACTATATTCTCCCAGCTATTCTTTAATAGAAAAGTTTTCAAACTATGGCATCGCAGAATCAACACAAATAAGAAATTCATTCTATCATTCTGCGATATTTTACCTTGAGGAAATTTAACTTGCAGTGCTTATTTTATTGATCCTTTCACAGTGTTTGATAAGTTTCTATTAGATTTAAATTCACGAATAAATACAATAGCAAAATTAAAAATAACATTGGATTAAAATACACCTGTTAAAACATGTGCTCTAAGCAAAGTAGAGAATAAGTAATCACCTTAAAACACAAAAATAAAATTTTCTTTTTTTCACTATTATTTCTTTAAATATCTTTTATCAGGGAGGAACTGAAACTTTCCTTCGCAGAGTACTTTTGATATTGGGAAATGTTAGGAAATTTTAACAAATTATATTAAAAATGAAAGGAGAAAAGACTATAATACTCTACTGACGGGGAAATTTTCACTGCTGTAACCCATTGAAAATATAAATTTTATAAAAATATTTTTTTCCAATATGATTATAATCATATCTGTTATTTTTTTATATATTTGTTAAAACATAATCACATTAATTAAAAAAAATTAAATGAAAAAAGTTCTATTGTTTCCATTATTGGGATGTATTTTCATCGTAAAGTCCCAAGTAGGGATAAATACAAATACGCCCTCAAGTACACTGGATTTCGGAGGATCATTGGAAGGAAACTACCGTGAAATCACTGCCAATACTTCTTTATCCGCGACAGATTACCATGTATCATTTGGAGGAACTTCCGCAACGACCTTAAATTTACCTCAAATGTCTACTGCAGACGGCTCTGCATCGGATTTCCGGGGCCGGAAATATTTCGTAAAGAACAACAGCTCTGCTTCCAATCTTACGTTAGCGGCTGCTTCCGGTCAGACTATACGGATCGGGGGAAATAATGCAACTAACAATTCGTATATTTTATCTCCCGGTGTACTGGGTATCTTTACCGCCAATGCGACCAACGGCTGGGATCTTGATCTTGCGGTAAATACCATTCCCGATACAAGCTGGAAGATTACAGACAATGCTTTCAACGGTACCTTAAATTCAGCACAGGCGATCGCCGGTAATAATTATCAGGTTATCACGGGAAGCAGTGTAACGGTTACTGTACCCGGCGGGTATAACGAATCTATTGTTACACTCAATTTTGACGGGTGGGGCCATACTTTCTATTCAGGAGTATCGATGGGTTCACTGAGATTTCAGATCGCTCAGAGCGGTACCTCTTCCAATGTGTATACTTCAACCACAATGACTTCCTGGACAGCACCGGTTAATTCAGGGGGCTATTACAGATTTACTTTTCCGGCAGCCTATTCTATTTCTAATTTAGTTCCGGGGACATATACTTTCAATTTGCAGGTTATTAGAGAAGGCGAAGTAGGGGCCGCACCAAATGAAGTTGTTGTTTGGGGAATCCAGAGCAGAGCGGAAGTATACAGTAAGAATTAATTCATATTATCCAATAGAGTCAATTGCATACATGAACTGAATTACAAATCCAATTATTAAAATATATCTAAATGAGAAAAAAAATACTTTTATTGCCAATTTTAGGGATTATTTGCACAGCCAATGCGCAAGTCGGAATAAATACCAATACCCCTTCAAGCACACTTGATTTCAGAGGGTCTTTGGAGGGAAATTATCGTGAAGTTACCGCTGATGCTACTTTATCGGCTACAGATTACCATGTATCGTTTGCAGGAACTGCCACAGCAACCCTGGGCTTACCTCAGATGTCTACGGCAGATGGCTCTTCATCGGATTTCCGGGGCCGGAAATATTTTGTAAAGAACAACAGTTCTACCTCCAATCTTACTTTAGCGGCTGCTTCCGGACAGACCATGCGGATCGGAGGAAGTAATACGGCCAACAATACCTATATTTTATCTCCCGGCGTACTGGGAATCTTTACCGCCAATGCAACCAACGGCTGGGATCTTGATCTGGCGGTAAATACCATTCCGGATACAAGCTGGAAGATTACCAACAACGCTTTTAACGGCACTCTCAATTCAGTACAAGCTATATCTACCGGCAATACGTATCAGACAGTGGATGGGACCAGCTTAACGGTTACTGTTCCTACAGGGTATAATCAATCCATTGTCATGCTTAATTTTAACGGATGGGGAGATGTTGATCCGGGAGGCGTATCGATGGGGTCGCTGAGATTTCAGATTGCTCAGACCGGAACAGCCACCGCAACGTATACCTCTACTACAATGACATCATGGTCGTTTCCTGTGACCGGAGCAAGGACAAGATATACTTTTCCTGCGGCTTACTCTATTTCTAATTTAGCCCCGGGAACGTATACCTTCAATTTGCAGGTTGTAAGAGAAGGGGAAACGGGCACCGCTCCCAACGCAGTGAATGTGTGGGGCGTTCAGAGTACAGCGAAGGTGTATAATAGAAATTAAGGTAAGTTTCAGTTTTGTAGTGTATGTTTATACGAAAAGCAGAACAGTATATTGAGGCCGTTTAACCAATCGTTGAAACGGCCTTTTTATTATATTTAATTATGATAATCGAATAAATATTCAGTTCCGATAAACGGAAAGACTTTGTGAGATCGTCATCATCTCTCATTTGTAATATGCCCTATTTAAATTTAAATGGAAGAATTTGCTTTCATCCCGGAAATAATCCGTTTTCTGTGGGTAATTCCCCATTCTGCTATGGTGTTGGTAAGCTGTTTTAGCGTTTCTCCGTATTCCGTGATCTGATATTCTACAGCGACAGGAGCGGTATTTAAAACAGTACGCGTAATCAGCTCGTTTATTTCGAGGTCTTTCAGTTCACGGCTCAGCATTTTGCCGGAAATACCTTTCACATCTCTCAGAAGTTCGGAATAGCGCATGGGCTGATAACATAAACATGCAATAATGGACATTTTCCATTTTCCGTTTAAAATTTCCATCGTATCGTGAATGGCCAGTAATTTCTGGCTGCAGTCTTTTATTAAATCAAATTCTTGTTTCATCGTATTTCACTTGGTTACTCTAATGTCACTATAACTTTTTGTCACCAGGTTACAAAAGTACACATTGAAACTTTAACTTTGCCAATTCAATAGGTAAATAATCAAAAAATGGAATTAATCAAGAATCTAAACTGGCGTTATGCCGTTAAGAAATACACGGATGAACTGGTAAGTGAAGAGAAAATAGACCGTATTATCGAAGCGGTTAACCTCACTGCTTCATCATGTGGAATACAGCCTTATCGGATTTATGTAATATCAAATCCGGAGATCAGGGAAAAGTTGGGAGAAGGATCCTTCAATACACAGATACGATCTTCTTCCCACCTGTTGGTTTTTGCAGGATTCAATGAGATCACCGCGGATTATATCGCAGATTATATTGCAATGGTTGAGCAGGAGCGAAATTTGGAAAAAGGGTCTTTAAACATGCTGAGAGACACGATCACAGAATATTTTTCACCGCAGAGCAGAGAGCAGAATATCATTTGGTCGGATAAACAAGCGTACATCGGCCTGGGCACTGCCCTGATCGCCGCTGCAGAGCTTAAAGTGGACGCCACCCCTATGGAAGGCTTTGATCCGAAATTATTCGATGAAGTTCTAGGGCTGTCTGAAAAGAATCTGCATGCTTCCGTAATTGTTTCTTTAGGCTACAGGGATATTGCTAACGATTATCTTGCGATGGCACCGAAAGTCCGCCTGCCGATTGATGAATTTTCTACGAGAATAAATTAGAAGATCAGACATAAGCTCTTTGCTTAACTTGTTGTTAGATAGAAATAAAAAAGATACGGATCTTAGATCCGTATCTTTTTAGCATTTAATAAATAAGACCATAATCACAATGGTGTCTTTCCAAAAAATTATTTCTTTTTTTTAAAACCGATCTTCCTTTGGAATAGATTTATCGAGCCTGATTAGATATGGACTTTTCAAAAGAAGCAGGATTGAAACTTTTCTATCATTGTTTATTCTGATATCCCAGTTATCAGGAAAGAAAACTCATAACGGAGTCTCTTTCTCGGCATGCTTTCAATGTAGGTTCCGTTTTACTTAAAACTTTAAAGCAATACTGGCCAGATATCGTATCGGAGCTTGTGGTGTCAATCTTATCGACCATGCTCTTTCGCTGGTGATATTGTCAATCTTCAGACCAAGCCTGTATTTCGGACGGTCGTAGAAAATGCTGGCATCAAACATTTTGTATGAAGGGATAATTACTTTTGCCGTCTGGGTATTCGTCTGGTAGGACATGCTTCCGATATTTCCTCCGAAACCAGCCGCAAGACCACTTAATTTTCCTTTTACAAATGCATAGCTTACCCAGAAGTTGTACATATTCTGAGGTCCTGAAGCGGCAGGGCGCAGGTTTAAAACCGAAGCATCGGCTTCCGTAAACTTACTGTCGTTGTATGCATAACCTACAATAATACTAAGGCCCGCCACAGGATTGGCTGTGATGTCCACTTCAACCCCTTTGCTGTACTGCGAACCGTCCTGGATTGAGAAATTGGCATCATCAGGATCCGTTCTCAGAACATGGTCTACATTGATGTCATAGTAACTTACCGTTCCGACAAGCCTGTGACTGAACAGGTCTGCTTTAGCCCCGAACTCCAGTTGATTTCCTCTCTGAGGAACAAAATTATTTCCGTTCTTGTCAACACCGCTGATGTTGAAGAATCCGTTCATATAATTCCCGAAAAGCGATACCTTATCCTTTACGATTTCATAAACCAGTCCTGATTTGTGAGACAACGCTGTCTGTGTATATGGCCCGGCCTGTAGCCCGCTGACACTGAGCCCACCGGTGGTCTGGCCTGTCAGGATGTTGTAAACCCCGTTGTAATGGAAGTTATCGACTCTCAAGCTTCCCATTACTTTCAAACGGTCGGTAATATCGAATACATCGGAAATGTAGGCTGCATAGGTGTTATCGCTGCTTTTTTCTTTTCGCGGTGTGCCGGTATTGGTAAGGTTATCCAGCATATCCCGTGTCACTCTGTACGTGCTTGGCGTATTCACAAAATCAACTACCGGTGCGTTGACGGTGGTTCTGTCGAAACTGTTGAAATTGTTGTAATAATCCAGGCCGAAAACCATTCTGTTTCTGAATTTTCCGATATAAAAATCCCCGATAAAATTCTGCTGAAGATTTGTTGCAATAAAATTGGTATTTCCTACAATCACACTTGGCTGTAAAGTAGTATCCGAACGTCCGTTCAGAGCGGTAATGTAGCCATTGATGGTTGATTTCGCTCTTGAAAATATGGTTTGAGAAGTCCAGTCGGATGAGATCTTATAATTCAGTTGCCCGAAAATGTTCATCATTTGGGTAGAATAGGTGATGTCATCTCCCAGAAACGTTCTGTTGTAAGGAAAATTCATGTCGGCAATAGACTTGATTTTATTGCTTTTCGTATAAGGATTAAACCGTACGACCGAAGTTCCTTTGGCAAGCCCGAATTCAACATCCAATAATAAAGATAACCGGTCGTTGATCTGATAGGAGAAGCTTGGGGCAAGTGCTAAACTGTTTGTAAAACCCGTATCCTGGAAGCTTTTTTCGAATGTTGTCGCTCCGTTCAGCCTGAACAAAGCCGTTTTGTCTGCATTGATCGGGGTATTGGCATCAAAAGTAAGCCGGTTGAAATTCCAGCTTCCTCCCGTATAGCTTACCTCGCCTCCTTTCCCGTTATACGGTTTTTTGGTAACCCTGTTGTATAACCCGCCATAGCTGCTTGAAACCTGGGTTCCGAAAAGGGTAGTGGAAGGACCTTTAATCGCTTCGATTCTTTCTAAATTGGTATTATCTAAAAATGAAAATGCAGCTCCGGCAACCCCGTTTCTTGCATTGGGCTCGGTATCGAAACCGCGGGAACGGAATGTTACCCTTCCCTGGTTGGCAATCATCGGAATTCCGGCTCCGGGAATATTTTTCGAAACACTTCCCAAGTCCACTGCCATCTGCTGAGTGATCAGCTCTTTGGGAACCTTATTGTAGACCTGTGGGTTTTCAAGATACTTTATCGGCAGTTTTGCAACGTACGGACTTTCTTTTCTTGTGATCTTTGGCGTGCTCCCGACGATTCTTACCTCCTGTAAAACCTGAATATTTTCTTTGGAAAGCTGATAATTAACCGGGGTATCTTCATCCTGCTTTACTTCCACGGGAATCTGTTGCTCCTTAAGACCGAGCATCTGGATTTTAACGGTGTAACTGCCCGGGGCGATCTGTGAAAATTTGAAATTACCGTGAATATCGGTAGTGGTTATTTTATCCTGCCCCAGCAATGAAACCGAAACAAGCTCGACGGGTTCGTTATCGATAGAGGTAATGGTTCCCGAGATAGAACCGGTATTGGTCTGTGCAATAAAAAGGGAAAAGCACAAAACAGAAAGTAAAAAGAATAAACGTTTCAGCATGATTTATAATTATAGGCTCCTTCTTCTGCATGATCAGGAAGGAGAGATGAGACTTCGCTAAGATTCCGGGAATATTTTGTGACGGTAATTATCCTTAAGTAGAATTGTAATTTTTGTTGGATTTAATAATTACCTTTTTCATTAAACTTATTTAGACCAAATATTAATAAGGTGCAAATGTAATTAAAAAACTATTTTAATGATCAATATTTTTGAAAAAACGGAAATAAAATTTCAGAGATAAAAAACGGTGAGCCTTAACTTTAAAGAAGGAAATGCTTTCTGAAATATTTTTTCTATCATTGACTAAAGTTGAGCAGGTAAGGAAAGCGGGTATTGGAGCGGGTATTTGATTGATTACCTTATCCGCGATGAATAATAATCTGTTCCGAGGCTTAGATTTTTAGCTTACTGCTGTTTCTGGATGTTCATTCCTAAAAAAGAAAAATACGGCTGACGTTACTGTGAAAATAGATAAATCCTCAAAGATACTTGGATCATTATAAGGTAAAACGGTGAAGCGTCTTCACAATTATGTTTTTTTGGTACCAGTCATTATAGACCAGCTCCAGCGATGCTGCCTGCATTTCGCCAAAGTCGGTTTCCCGGTACTTTTGCAGTGCGGCTGCAAATTTATCGGCAGATTTTAGTGCTTTCCTGAAGCGGATTGAAGTAAGGTGAGCAGTGGAAAGTTTATATCTCAAATCGATGCTCTGCTGGAGATTAGTAAAGCCAAAATTCTTTCTTATCCGGTCTCTCAACGTTTCAAGACCGTTATCCACTGGAAATCCCTGGATCATTATCGCTTCCTGAGTGGCTGTTATCCCATGAAAATGTAGCCTCATCTCCGGAATGTCCTTCATACTTTCCGAAATCACCTGTACATAATCCGGTATGGATACGTCCTCAAGATTAAAACCGTCGTAACAGGAAATTATAGAGAGCGCTGTGATATGCAGATCCGCAGCAGGCTGGTAATACTGTTCTTCATCAATGCTTTTCATTTCCTGCTGAAACCGGCTGATTTTATCTTTAATTTCATCATTCGGCCTTATCAGCAGGGTCAGTCCGCGACGGTTGTCTCCTGGATGATCAATCATCTGGTCCGGCAGGAGATCGCCCCTGCCGATTTTACCGATCGATTGGTGAAACAGACGATCATACAGCTGTGATAACGCATTATGCTTGTTCATGGAGAAATGACAGTCTTTGTTTACCCTTACAAATGTACGTTCTTATTGTTTTCAAGGGAAAAAATTCAAGGAATATTTACAAAGGCAGCATAGACAAAGATTTATGAATTTTGATTCCGGCTGATCCAATTTGTCATTCTAAAAATATTTAAACTTCTATAAATTTATTTTTCAAAATTAAATTGTGCGATCATCGTTTTAATTAAATAAATTGCCGATGTTAAAACAGCGGCTAACGTTTATACTAAATTTAAAAGAGACAGCCTTTGCTGGATTTTTAAAATAACAACAATAAAATAAATTAGAAATACTTCCTGACCTCCTATGAAATCGGCAAAAATTATTCTCTTATCCGTTGTTATGCTTCTTCCGTTTATGGCTTTCCGGTCTGTTTCCAAAACTGTCATCCGGGATGATTTTAAAAAGTTTTATGATCAATATGGCGTTGAAGGATCATTTATCATGTACGATCAAAAGAATGACCGATATACCATTTACAATCAGGAGCAGATGAATACCCCGTTTACCCCGGCTTCTACATTTAAAATAGGGAATTCTCTGGTCGCACTGGAAACCGGAGTTGTAAAAGATGAAAATGTTGTCTTCAAATGGGACGGAGAAAAGCGGCCGCTTGACGTGTGGAATAAAGATACGGACATGAAAGATGCCTTCAAAAACTCAACCGTCTGGTATTATCAGGAGCTGGCGAGACGTATCGGTGAAGACCGGATGAAAAAATGGCTGAAAAAAGCCCGTTACGGCAATGCTGACATTACGGGAGGGATTGATGCTTTCTGGCTGTCGGGAAATCTCCGGATTACACCGCGTGAACAGATTGATTTCCTGCGCAGGCTCCATGATAACCAGCTTCCTTTTTCAGAACGTTCGATGAATATCGTAAAAGAGATCATGATCGTAAGCGATACACTGAACACAGTAACCCGGGCAAAACCCGGTGCCGGAAAACAGGGACAGCAATATGTGGGTTGGTATGTATGATATATCACCACCCCCGACAATGTATATTATTTTTCCAATTGTATCCAGACTGTCGAAAAAAGCAGGATTTCGGAAAAGCTAGGTTTGAAATACTGAATAATATTCTTGATGAATTGAAAGTCTGTAAAAAGAAATAATAATTCCGATTAATACGCTGACATGCTGTTTTTTGCCCTAAACTGAGTGGGCGACAGATGCATCTGTTTTTTGAAAAATGAACTGAAGTGGGAAGGTCCTTCAAATCCAAGACTGTAAGCAATCTCTGAAATGGACCAGGAGCTGTGCCGGAGCATAATTTTGGACTCTTTTAAGATTCTTTCGCTGATCAGTTGTGAAGTTGTTTTAAACAGGGTCTCCTTTACCGATTTGTTCAGGTGATTAACGTGTACAGACATTTGGTCGGCAAAATCCGATGCAGACCGCAGCCTGATTCCTTCAATCGTATTTCTTATAGGGAACTGTTTTTCCAGCAGTTCCATAAATAATGAGGCAATTCTGCCGGGAGCATTTGCCTTTTCTGCCAAGATATGGGTAGAAGGCCTCAGCTTTAAAGCGGTAAAGATAAGCTGAAAGATGAGGTTTTTCAGTACATCATGCTTAAAACTGAAGTCTGAGGAAAGTTCTTGCTGCATTTGCAGGAATATACCTTCGAGCAGTACTTTCTCATCTTTGTTCAATTCAAAAACAGGATAGCCTTCTAGCTGGAAGAACGGGTATTTTTTGATGTTGCCGGAGCCTTCGGTATAGGATTCTGTAAAAATACAGCTGTATCCCGTCTGTTGATCGGAAAGGGTTTCCCAGTTATAAGGAATAAAAGGGTTGGCAAAAAGAAGCCCGTGTTCCTTTATCTCAAAGCTTTTGTCGGCATAATGTATTTTGCTTTGGCCGGAGACAAGGCAGATCTTGAAATAATTCTTTCGCCCGAAAGCAACAACATCAGGGTTTTCCGAAAGATTCCGCTTTCCGATAGGCATTACATTGAAATGCTCTTTCTCATCCAGCAGATCGGAAGTTTTCAGATAAGGGTGTCTGGCATAAAATTCTTCAAGGGTTTCAGGCATTGTCATGGAAAAATCTTTCAAGAGATCATCTAAATTTTTAAGCATAACAAATGTACTATAAATGAATGGTATACGCTAAATGATAAGAAAAAAACAGCTATCATCCATAAGGATCATAGCTGTTTTCAAATTAATTATTTACAAAATTGCTCAAAGGTGCATT
The DNA here is from genome assembly GCF_030818695.1 of Chryseobacterium sp. SORGH_AS_0447. Classification (NCBI taxonomy): domain Bacteria; kingdom Pseudomonadati; phylum Bacteroidota; class Flavobacteriia; order Flavobacteriales; family Weeksellaceae; genus Chryseobacterium; species Chryseobacterium sp. SORGH_AS_0447. The sequence continues at coordinate 1,838,438 of NZ_JAUTAR010000001.1, forward strand.
AATAGCTTCCATAGCAACAAGCGGATTCCAGAAGTCGACATATTTTAAAATTTTGCCTTCGTCATCGGTCGTCACCACCGAGATGTAGCGCTGATTGTAAGGTTTCCCCGTATGTACCGCTTTACCCTGGCTCGAAAATTCGGCGATAACCAGGTTCGGATTCTCGGTAGCATGGAAATAGAGGTTTTCAAACACCACTTTAAAATGTTTCGGGAAATTCTGCATGTATTCAAAAAGCGCTGTCTTTCCTTCGATCATTTTAGGAAAATCTGCCGGGCCGTAAGGAAATTCTAGAATACCGTTTTCTGTAAAGAGGTCAACCCATTTTTCAATCTGTCCGGATGAAAGAAGTTCCAGGTGGTCTTTAAATGTTTTTTGAGCTGCATTTCGGATTCTTTCAATTGTACTCATAATTTTAAAAATGATTTAATGTTTACTTTAATATTCAATACAAAAGTATTCATGCAGACAGCCTCAGCAGTATAAAAAATCAAACGGTATTTGTCAAAAATCAATCAATCGGTAAACGATAGAATAGTGATTACTTTAAATAAAATAAGGTTAGATGGTGGCAAGATTAAATAGGGCTTGTCAAAAACTTTGAATCTTGCAATATTTTTAAATTATTCCTATTTATCAAAGAGGAGTTATCTATGATACGTTTGCAATTTTGATTGAGGTAAAATCCTTCAGGATTATTCCCGTCTTTTTAATAATATATTCGTAATGACCCATCATTAAAGCAATTTTATATGCCGATCTGCAATTTTATGGTACGCTTTTCAACAAAGTAGGGGCGTGATCTATTTCCTATTTTTGTATTTTCGTGAATTGAAATTAACAGTGAGAATGAAGGACCAAGTACCACCCTTGAATTTTGAACAGATGATCGGCGTACTTTCTTTTATCAACACCGCTACGGCAGTGCATGTTGGTGAAGATGCCAGGATTGAATTTGCAAATCAGGCCATGCTAACCGTTTGGGGCCGCGGGCCGGAAGTAATCGGAAAAAGTCTGGAAGAGGCTATGCCCGAGCTTTCCGGACAGCCTTTTATCGAAATGTTTGCAAAGGTATGGCGGGAAGGCATTACCATTTCGGGAAGCGATACTCCTGCTGAAATTCTTGTTAACGGAGTACTGGATACCTATTATTTTGATTTTGAATACCGCGCCGTAAAGGATGAAAGCGGCCGGGTAATCGCCATACTGCATACCGCGACCGATGTTACGGAGCGTTACCTCAACAGGCGCGAACTGCAGGAGGCCGGCGAGAATAAAGCATTGCTTTTGCGCGAGCAATCACTCAACGAGCAGCTTGCCGTCGTAAATGAAGAATTAAGTGCAACCAATGAGGAGCTTCATACAAGCCGGGAAGAGCTTTCCCGGATGAATGTCGAGCTGGAAGTGATGGTGGAAGACCGTGTAAAGGCCCTGATCGAAAGTGAAGAGCGTTTCAGGTCTATGGCCGATAACACCGATGTACTGATCGCCGTACGCGACGAGACCGGGCAGCTGATTTATTTTAATAAAGCGTGGTCACAACTCACCGGAAGGACGGCAGAGCAACTACTCAGCAAAGGATGGTATGATCTGCTTCATCCCGCTGACAAAGAGCAATTCATCCATACCCACCAGCAGGCCTTTGCTCAGAGGATTTCCTACAGCGCCGAAATGCGGATGCTTGGATCCGACGGGTCTTATCATTGGCTGCTGAAAAAGGGGACCCCGAGATTTCTTTCCGACGGAAACTTTGCCGGATACATTAGCTCCTGTGTAGACATTACCCAGCAAAAACTAAGTGAGCAGCAGCTGAAGTCTATCAATGAAGAGTTAGCGGCTTCCAATGAAGAGCTGGCTGCTCTTAATGAGGAACTTGCAGCGACCAATGAAGAACTGGCAGAATCCAATGATGAGCTGTTGTTGAGTGAAGCACGTTTCCGAAACCTGATCAGACAGGCGCCGGTTGCGATATGCGTGATCCGTGCCGAAGATCTTATCGTTACGGAGGTTAACGACGGATATTTAAAATTGGTGGGAAAATCCCGGGAGCAGCTGGAAAAGCGTTTCATCTGGGAAGGAGTGGCCGAAGCAGCCGAAGCATATTCACCGGTGATGCATCAGGTGATTACTTCCGGAACCGCCTTTCACGGAATAGAGCACGAGCTCATTTTGAACCGCAATGGCAGGGATGAAATCATGTTTATCGATTTTGTTTACGAACCGGTAACCGATTTGAAGGGGACTGTTACTTCCATCATGGTCGTAGGCAACGACGTGACCGATAAAGTGATGGCAAGAAGACAGATCGAAGATATCGAGGAACGTAACCGTCTGGCCATTGAGGCAGCGGAGATCGGAACTTATGAACTGAATTACGAAAGCCATTTGGTCATCGGTTCCAAACGTTTTGATCAGATCTTCGGTATTACCAGCCCGGCTTCAAGAGCGGAAATCCTTGCTACTTATCACCCTTTGGACGCCCATCTTAGCGATCAGGCGCACAGTATCGCCCGAAAAACCGGAAAGCTTTTTTATGAAACCCGTATTCTGAACGCAGACGGTTCTGTAAAATGGATCCGCCTACAGGGAAATGTTCATTACGACAGCGAAGGCAACCTGAAAAAGCTGTTGGGAACCGTGATGGACATTACCGCTTTGAAACAGCTTCAGCAACAGAAAGACGATTTTATTTCCATTGCCAGCCACGAGCTTAAAACACCGCTTACCAGCCTGAAAGCCTCTTTACAGCTTTTGGATCGGATGAAAGCAAGCCCGACGCCTTTGCTGCCGCGGTTAATTGAGCAGTGCAACAGAAGTATGGACCGGATTTCTGAGCTTGTTGAAGAACTGCTTAATGTTACCCGAATCAATGAAGGCAAGGTTATTTTAAACAAAAAAACGTTTAATCTGGCTCATATGGTAGACGAGTGCTGTGCCCATGTTCTGCAGTTAGGAACCCATGATCTGGTGGTAGAAGGAGAAAGAAATCTGGAAATCACAGCAGATGAGAACCGGATACAGCAGGTGGTTACAAACTTCATTAATAATGCCATCAAATACGCGCCTCAAAGCAAACAGATATTCCTAAAGATCGAACATGCTGCTGATTCCGTGAAGGTTTCCGTCCGGGATACCGGTCCGGGCATTCCGGCTGATAAGCTGCCACACCTGTTTGAACGTTATTACAGGGTAGATCCGAGAGGCATACAGGTTTCAGGACTGGGGTTAGGACTGTACATCAGTGCGGATATTATTGAGCGTCATGGCGGCAAGATCGGTGTGGAAAGTACGGAAGGTGTGGGAAGCACATTCTGGTTTACGTTGCCTGATCAGGCTGAACACGCTAAATAGCCGTTTTAGTATTTCAAAAACTTTAAATATAGAAATTTAAAAAAGGAGATGGCTTATTAAATTATAAGCCTATCCGCCGTAGTAAATGGAAGTTTCTGAAGATTTCTGTCAGAGGACGGAATATGTATTTATTTAAATTTATGCATTTAAAGCGAAACCTCAGCCGATTTAAAACATTTGAAGCAAAAAAAAGAGAAATCATTTCGGCAGCTGAAGGAAAAAGGTGCTTCCTTTTCCTCTGCCCTCGCTTTCCGCCCAGACCCTTCCGTTGTGCATTTCTGCCAGTATTTTAACCGAATACAGACCAAATCCGTGCGAACGTTCATTGGCGGTGGGTACAGAGGAAAGATTGGAAAATTTTGTAAACAGGAGATCGATTTCGGATCGAAGAATTCCCTGTCCTTTATCTTTTACACTGAAAATCACTGAATCTCCATACTCTCTGCATGCCACACTGATCTCTGAACCGGAAGGTGAATATTTCGATGCATTGCTTACGTAATTGGTCAGGATATCGATCAACCGGTGCCGGTCAGCTTTAATGCTGCTAATTGTAGAAACATCAACAGTAATATGCTGCTGCTTATTGCTCAGGATCTGTCCCAGATTCGTGCATATCTCATGTATAACTTCCTTAGGGTTGATGGAGGTGATCTCAAGCTCAATATATTTTTCTTCCGATGCCGCACTGCTCAGCATTTTGCTCAGGTTCTGTTCGGTAGATCTCGTATTCTCTACAATGGTATTGGCAAGCCGGTAGATGAGGTCTCCTTCCGTAGTTTTTCTCTGGATCTGCTGTGCCGAGATCACAATAGAGGTAAGCGGATTGAGAATGTTGTGAACCATGTGGTGCAAACGGTCATTCGCTATTTTGGCGATCCTGCGTTTTGCTTTCATCGATTCCAGTTTATCCAGAACCACATCGGCAAGTTTTTGCAGTACGGAACGCTGTAATTCGGACACTTCTTCCCTCGGTTTGCTGTCGATAACGCAGACCGTTCCGATATTGTATCCGTCTTCAGTCCTTATCGGGGCACTGGCGTAGAAGCGGATGCCTCCATCACATGAAATATAAGGATTCTGCCTGAGATCATCATAGAGATGGGTATCGTTAATGATTGATAATTCATTCTCATGGATGGCAATTGAGCAGAGGCTGTCTTCACGCAGCACCTGGTTGGTGGGGAAACTGCTCAGATTCGATTTAAAGAAAACCCTGTCGGAATCCACAAAGTTCACAAAAGCTCCCGGTGCATCAAAAAGTTCTGCGGCAATGGAAGTAATATTGTCAAACGTTCCGTCGGTGCTTGTATCTACAATACAATACTGATGAAGCCTTTCAATCCTTTCCTGTTCATTTTCGGGAATAAGCGATGGTTTTGAAAAGTATTTTTTCATTATTTATGGATTTCTTCAAAAGTATTAAATTTTATAATATAATTCAGAGATAAAATAAAATAATTTGTACCATGAAGGGATTATTAGAAGTCTTGTAACAATGATAAAGGATTATCAGTAAATTATCATGATTCTTATTAACAGTAGAAGGCTGAACGATTGATCTTTCAGGGATTCAATGAAAGCAGGCCACTATTTGCAAAACATCAATAGGATCCGCCAAAATATTAAGAGGAGGGATGGCAACCATGATGGCTCTGTCAACTTTTAAGTAGCTGAATTATAAATCCTGTATTAGTAAAAAAATCTAAAATATAATGATCCGGGCGATTTATTTAATTAAATAGAAAGCACGGATCATTTACGATTTATTTAAAAGCAGTTTATAAGAACCGCTAGAATAAGGCATTCAGAACTTTTCTGCTCTGTTCCATTCCCACACCGAAAACCACATGGGAGCCGAATTCCCAGACCCACCAAGAAGCGGGCATTTCAGAAACTTTTGCCTGCAGGCCAAGCATCGGCACGGTAGAACCGTGGGTCAATGCCCAGACCGCCACTCCTGCCGCAACACCTTCTCCCATTTTAAAACGTCTGTTTCTGCTCACTAGAAGCACATAGCTGATACCGATCACTGTGCCTAACGCATAATGAATAATTTTCATACTTAGCAATGTATCATCTTCCGATAGTACTTTATGGGTCGTATTGTAATAAACCTCTTTAGACAAAACGGCAGGAGGCATATTCTGCGGATGACCTGTAACATCTGCACCCCGTAAGCGCAGCTGATAAGGTTCCGGCGGAAACAGTTTTTCACCCAGCTTCTGCAATGGCGGTTCGGCAATCGATTTAATGAGAGAGGCAATAAGGCCTACGGCAATTCCTTTTAAAATATTTTGCGTTAAAGTATTCATAAGCTGAAAATATAATGATGATATTGGTGTTTAAATTATTGTTGTGATTTACTGCTCGTGATGCAGAATGACGTATTTCCAAGGATCCATCGTCAGGATCATAGTTTCCGGAACTTTCTGCTGATCTCCGGTAAAAAGGTTGGTATAGATTCCCGTATCGAAAGAAGTATCGAACTGTACGGTTACCGGCTTGTTGCTGAGGTTCATAAAGGCAAGCACTTTATCCCCTTCTTTTTCCCGTACAAAAGAAATGACCTGATCCATCCTGTCATTCACGATTCTTACCATTTCGCCGCCATACTTGCCATTCCAAAGCGCCTTGTTTTTATGTTTAAGACTGAAAAGAGTAGTGTACAGCGCTTCGTTTTCAGAATACTTCCAGTCGATAGGGTCTTTTTCAAAAAATTCCAGGGAGCGGTCCAGGCCTGCTTCCTGACCACTGTAAACAAGCGGCATTCCATCCATCATTACTGTGAAAACCGTCGCGATATTCAGCGCATCTCTGAAATTAGTATACTGATCGCCCTCCCAGGAATTTTTATCATGGTTGTCGATAAAGTTCAGGCGGATTCCTTCTTTCGGAAAAATAGATACATGCTCGGCAATATAGGCTTCCGTAAGGATTTTTACACTTCTTTCATTCAGGGCGAGCTGATGGAGGATATTCCATAAGGTCCAGTTGTAGGTAGCGTCGAATGCTTTCCGGTGGAGTTCACGGTCCTCAGCTTCGGCAAGCATAAAAACCGGTTTGATGGCGTCGAGCTCTTCCCTTGCATTTTCCCAGAAATCGATTGGGACAAAGCTGGCAATATCACAGCGGTATCCGTCGATATCATATTCCCGGATCCAGAATTTCAGGGCCTCCGTCATGTATTTACGCAATTCGGAATGGCTGTAGTCCAGTTCGATAATATCGTCATAATCTCTCCATCGTGTTGACTGAAAAGTATCTTTCCTTGATTTACGGTACCATTCGGGATGATCTTCGACTATCGTGTTGTCCCAACTTGTATGGTTGGCTACCCAATCGATGATTACATACATCCCCGCTTCATGGATCGCCTGTATGAGGTTTCGGAAATCTTCTTCGGTGCCGAATTCAGGATTAATTCCGAAATAATCCTTTACAGAATAATAACTCCCGAGGTATCCTTTCCGGTGAAGCTTACCGATAGGATGCACCGGCATCAGCCAGATAATATCGATTCCCATCTTTTTCAGTCTCGGAAGTTCTCTTTCAACAGCTCTGAATGAACCCTCCTCTGAAAACTGCCGGATATTAAGTTCATAAACTGTTGCATTCTTTGCCCATTCGGGAAGGATAATTTCTACATACTGTTCCGGCTGGTACCGGGAGTCGGTGTGCTGTTCCATAATTATATTGATAAAGAAGCTTGTGTGATATCATATTTGAAAGAAATAAACGTACCATAGTGAAAGGCCTGGCTGTTTAATTCTCTAAATCATAATCATTTCAAAGTTTATTTTTGGTAAAAACTAAAGATGGGGTATATAAATATTCTCCATTTTTACACTAAGGTTTAATTTTTGTAAATGATAAAGAGCGGCATTTTGCCGCTTGACATCAAAATCACTAAAAAATAATATATGATACCAAAAAAAATACATTATTGCTGGTTTGGAGGCCACGCAAAACACGAGCTTGCAGAACACTGTATCGAATCCTGGAAGAAGATCCATCCCGATTATGAACTGGTTGAATGGAACGAGAGCAATGCGCCCCTGGAAGATAACAATTATGTAAAAGAAGCATTCGAACAGAAAAAATGGGCTTTCGTATCAGATTATGTAAGATCCAAAGTAATGTTTGAGCACGGCGGAATTTATATGGATACCGATATGGAGCTGAAACTTCCGCTGGATGAATTTCTTAATGAAAAGGCGGTTTGCGGTTTTGAAGTTAAAGGTGTTCCTTATTCTGCATTCTGGATGGCTGAACCGAAGCATAAGCTTGCAGAGGATTTCGTAGCTTATTATGATGCTCAGGACGGCTTCGAGGAACGGATCAATACCGATATCTTTTCCGAAATGCTTGAGAAGGAGTATGGAGCAGACCGTTACAGCGATACCATCCAGAAACTGAAGCATGACGTAACGCTTTACCCGTCCGTTTATTTCTCACAGGATCTGCCGAAAAATTATGTGAGCCATCATTTCAACGGTTCCTGGTTCGGGGGTGACGAAGAAAATACGCACAAAAAAATGGTAAATACTTACGGGCTTCTGGAACGGCTGATCAATCAGCCGGATGCGGCAAAATCCATAGAGAGTATCATCAATAAACATAAAATTATTGATATCAATAAAGTACTTGACCTCTTCCCTGAAGAAAGCATCCGTGAATATCTTGAAGCGGCTGAAACCAATGATGCGGGAACACAGCAGTACGGAAGTATCTAAATTAACAATTAAATACTTAAATTAAAAAAAACTCCGGAGCAGAAAGCTTCGGAGTTTTGTATATAAGGACTTCCTGTTAAATAGTTATCAGTTCACATCATAATAATATCTGTAACCACAGAAATATTTTTCGGCGATTCCAGAGCTGACAGTTCCTGCCTAAATTCATTCAATGCTTCGAGGCTTTCATTGTGGATTTCCCGTTCGAGGTTTTCCGGATCCGGGATGTCCCACAACCCGCTGTGATGCCAGATCCCGGGAAAATCCCAGTCAGGACGGTCAAGAATCGGGTAAATGCAGCAGCCGTATAAGGGAATCCCATTTTTGATCATGGAGATACATTCCTCGCCAATCATTTTCAGCCAGGTATATCGTTTGTCTTCCGGGATGCTGGTTTCAGCAATAATAATGGGTCTTCCGTAGCGGATATAAACCTCATCAACCAAGGTGTTCAGACTTTTCCATAAAGGATTAGGCGGATCTGCATCCCATCACGGAATAGACTGTTGATCATGGATCGTCCACTGATTGTTGGAATAAAAATTCACCCCGATCATATCCAGGTATTCCGGTTTTCCCCGAAGTTCAGGACATAGGACTCCGGTTAATATATCCAGTACCTGAAACTGCTCCTGATGTTTTTGATGGGCTTTCAGTACTAAAACAGGATCCGAAAGATCTGCAGCCGAAATATGAATCAGCGGTTCTGTCGGTAAAATCTGTACGGTAGGGTCCACGGCTTTCATCATTTCAATTCCTTCAATATAAGCTTTCATCAGCATATACTTTACTTCCCAACCCTGTCCTACAGTATACGGACTCGTTCCTTTCACTTCTCCGCCCAGCCAGGACAGGAAGCTCACTTCATTAATTGGGGTCACGATAAGTGCACCGTCCGGAACCAGACTCCGGTATTTAATTACAAAAGCACGGCACAGATGGGCAAAACGTCTGGCAAACATAGGGTGGAGCGGTGTCAGGTCATCCGGAAACCCGAAATGGCAGATGTCCCAGACCACCTGGATCTGATGCCTTTCTGCTTGCATGATGATATCTTCCACCTGCCGCCAGTCGTATTCAAAGGGCTTTTTTTCAACGTTACTCCAGCGAATCCCTTCTCTTACGGTTGTGATCTCTATTTCGCGCAGGTTTTCGTAATCTTCGCTGATCAGCTGGTCATGACCTGTCAGTTCAATAAGGTCGACTCTTTCCCCGAATGCATTCTGATGGTCTGCACATTCAAAACCTGCCATCAGAAAGCTTTGGAAAGGATTACCGGGATCAAACGGACTGAACCTGTATTTCATGCTCGCTTTCTTTTAAAATTTTACGGAATAATGCCAGGGACTGGGCAACCACCTGATCCATATTATAGTATTTATATGTTCCCAGACGCCCGGTAAAATAAACATCAGGCATTTCATCTGCCAGCTTCTTATACTGGTTGTAGATTTCCTGATTTTCTTTTCTCGGAATAGGGTAATAGGGATCACCCTCACCGGTCGGATACTCATACACAATGGTGGTCTTGCGATGCACCTGTCCTGTAAGGTGCTTAAATTCTGTAATTCTTGTATAAAGATTAGAGGTCGGATAATTTACGGTGCCTGTGTCCTGGTACTGATTCTGGTCTAATGTCTCAAACCGGAAATCGATGGAACGGTACGGCAGTTTCCCGAACCTGAAATCAAAATAACTGTCGATCGGTCCTGTATAGATCAACTTTTTATGCGGAATCATCCCTACAATATCCCTGAAATTGGTGTTCAGCATAATATGGATATTCGGATGGGAAAGCATTTTTTTAAACATCTCCGTGTATCCGTTCTTGGGCATCGCCTGAAAAGTATCGGTAAAATACCGGTCGTCACTGTTGGTCCGTGTCGGTACCCTTGCCGTTACCGAAGCGTCCAGTTCCGAAGGATCAAGATCCCATTGTTTTCTGGTGTAGCCACGGAAAAACTTTTCGTACAATTCTTTTCCTACTGCATTGATGACCACATCTTCAGAAGTGAGAACCGGTTTCCGAACTTCCGCTTTTGAAGCCAGAAAATCCATCACTTCCGATGAAGTGAGGTTTTTCCCGTATAGCTTATTGATGGTCGTCAGGTTGATCGGAATCGGGACCAGCTGTCCGTCTACACTTCCTAAAACCCGGTGTTCATAGGGTCTCCAGTCGGTAAATCGTGAAAGGTACCGGAATACTTCTTCGGAATTGGTATGAAAGATGTGCGGACCATATTGATGGATCAATATGCCTTCTTCGTTGTAATAATCATAAGCATTTCCGCCAATATGATCGCGTTTGTCGACAATAAGTACCTTTTTCCCCTGGCTGGCCAGGCGTTCGGCGAGTACGGATCCGGCAAATCCGCAGCCGGTGATCAGATAATCATACATAAATTCCATTGGTTTTTTTAACGGTATCAATTAAGAGGCTCATTTTTCGGAAAGTGTTGTCCCAGGAGTCATCCGCTAGAAATTCATCTACTTTCATTAGCCATTGCTTACGGGAATCTTTCTGAAGCTCTTCTTCTCCGAAAGCAATAAAGGTATCGGCGTTATCTGCGATATACACCAGGTTCTCATCACCGTATGGCCTTACCACATCCTTGATCGGTGTAGAAATCACCGGGATCCCTGCCGAAAGATATTCCGGCGTCTTGGTAGGGCTGATGAATTCCGTTGATTCATTGATGGCAAACAAAACCAGGGCAATATCCCAATGACTGATGTACTGGGGAAGCTCGTCGTATTTTTTAGGACCCAGATAATGGATATTTTCCGCCTTTGGAAGTTCCGCCGGATCAATCTTCACCACCGGTCCGATAATTACAAAATGCCAGTCGGGTTTTCGGGAAGAAACTTCCTTCAGGAGTTCAATATCAAACCTTTCGTCAATTACTCCGAAAAAACCGAACCTCGGATGAGGAATATGGCTCTGATCGGGACTGTCGTCTGTTTTTCTCCGGGCTTTTCCAAAATGAACTTTATCGATGCTGCTCGGGAAAGGGTGGATGTTGTGATGTCTGTCTTTTTTAGCCTGATAAAGCGTATGTCCTCCGGTAAACACCACATCTGCTTTTTTGAAGAGTGCTTCTTCATAAGCCAGCAGCTGCGGAGGGGCAAAACGGAAGGCCGACAGCTCATCCATAGAATCGTAAATGGTAACTTTAGGAGTAAGGTGTGCGGTATACTCCAGAGCCATTGGTGTATAATACCAGCACAGGTAATCCTGGATATGCTGATCTTTAAGAAATTTGTTGATGATCCTGGTCATTCGTCCTTTATAATCATCCTGATGATTTTCGATATGAATACTGACGATGGAAATGCCGTCCTGCTCTGTAATCTCGTAGGAATCGGGTCCGGTGTGAGGTTCTTCAAAATAAAAGACATTATAGTTTCTGGCAAACCGGGTCAATAAATGTTGAGGGCGCTGGAATACAAAATTCCACCGCAGATGGCTGAAGCATAAAATATTTTGCATAAGGTATTTATATTACTATTCATAAAGCTAGTGCTTAAAGAACAGGAAGATCATGACTGCCGTCATAAACTTTGAGGCATAATTCTTTTATCTATAAGAGCCCTGTGGTATTTATTTCTTCTGAAAAGCTGTTTGATGTACTAATAAAATAACAATAAAAATGTTCTCCGGCGCTGATCGGTGTCATAAGATCTTTTCCCATTATTTTTTAAGTTTGAAAAAACGGGGGTTCCACAGGTATTACGGCAGAACCGGTAACGCGGAAATATTTTAAACTTATATTTAAAAATTTCCAAAACTTATTTGCTGTGACCCCTTATTAAGAAAGCAAGAATTAAAAAAATCACAAAATATATTATTATGAAACCATTAATCGGATACCACTGTTCCCTGGAAAGATTTACGCCGCAGGAACATCTTAACAATGCTAAAACGGCGTTGGAGCATGGCTTTAAGGGCATTACCTGTTCAGATCATTTTTATCCGTGGAGTGAAAGGCAGGGGGCTTCCATTGCCTCCTGGCCTTGGCTCGGAAGTGCCATGAATGCGGTAGAGCTGCCGTTTGGTGTGGTGACTTCGCCTACAGATCGATGTAATCCCGTACTTATTGCCCAATACATTGCCACATTGGCCTCGATGTATCCCGGCAGGTTTTGGGCAGCTTTCGGAAGCGGACAGCTGCTGAATGAGCACATCAGCAATCATCATTGGCCGGTAAAAAGCGAGAGAAACAAAAGGCTGAAGGAAGCCATTACCATTATCAGAAGCCTGCTGAAAGGTGAAACGGTAACGTTTGAAGGCAAGTTTTTCCAGGTGTACAATACTAAATTATATACTTTACCGTCCGTTCAGCCCAAAATCCTGGTTGCCGCGTTATCCAATGAATCGGCTCATGAACTCGCCGGATGCGCGGACGGCATCATCACTGTAATAAAACCCGTGGAAGATCAGAAGGAATTTATTTATGCCTATGAGCAGGGCGGGGGAGACCGGAATGAAATGCATTTGCAGGCCATTATGTCCTATCATCCGGATCAGCAGCAGGCGGAATATGAAGCCTGGTACAACTGGCGCCACGCCGTTCTCGGCGGAAACCTGCAGTCTGAAATAAGAACTCCCGAAGACTTCGACAGTGCGGTAGAAAGTATTACGGTAGAGCAGACCAATAAGATCATCCGCGCATCTTCGGATCCGAAAGAACATCTGGAATGGCTGAAAGAAGACATGAGCCACGGCTTTTCGCAGATCTATATCCAGGATGTATCTAATGATCAGGCTGAAACCATCAAAATGTATGGGAAATTGCTGACCCAGCTTTCATGATTTTGAGATAAGAAATCAGTTATTGTCCCGGTCGGTTCTCTTCAGTTCCCTTTCCACCTCATCAATTTCTGGCAGGGGCAGATCGTAGTGTTCGTCTATGTACTGAAGGATAATGCCATCCGTTTTGCTGTTTACCTTTCGGATGAAAAGATGATTGCCGGCGACAAGGGATTTAATGAAATCATTTGTGTAGCGGGCATTTTTGAAAAAGCTTTTTTCGATATTTGCCCGTTTGTCGTCGTTTACAATAATGTCTTTAAACTCTGTGTTCATGAGGACCGTCTGGAAAAAAGATTCTGCAGGCAAAAGGGTGTGGAGGTAATAGTCTTCGAAATCCATTACCCTTTTGTTATTAGTAAGGAAAATACAGGTATCCCGGGTGAGAATGAACCATTTTTCTCCAATGTACGGGGTAACACCCTCCATGAAATCCCTCTTGTACACCATGGAAGAAATTTTATGGGTAAGCTCGGTAAAATGGTTCTGGATCCGCTGCATGGTATCGGGCCTGTAAAATTTCTGGTCGTAATAGAAAAGGTAGTTTCTTCCGTTGTTGACGGTGAGGAACCGGCGGATGATATTCTGAGATCTTAGCGGATAGTCTTCGCCGCTTAAATTGACGAAATAATCCCAGTCTGGGCTTACGTTCAGCAGATATTCCATCGCATTGAGCTCAGCCTGGATGATGCTAAAACCTCCGGGAACTATATTCATGCTCTCCAGAAGGTATGCATTGGGAAACTGTACGAGGTACAGCTGGATTTCTTCGGTAAACGAAGCCTTGGCTTTCCGGTCTATATGGATCAGGTAAAATTGGTCGCGCGTATAAATCTTCTCAAACATGGCCTTAAAAACATTAGGCTTGTGGTGTATCATAATGAAGTAAGCGATCCGTATCTGTTGGGAAGGAGAAGTTTTTGCAGGCTGAGCCTGCGTCTGCGGAGCAGTGGAGTGAGTTTGCATAAGCTGAAATTTAAAATTATCCGCAGTTTGCAAACAATTTGGTTTATGTGCGTAAGCTACGAATAAATTTTTGAAAATCAGTGAATTATATTTGCCGCTTTCCGGATTTTTTCGTGTACATTTGCAGGGTATTCATAAAACAGGTTCCTGCCTTCGCTGTACTGATTTAATTTAAATTACATTTTTATCCTTCAGTTTTGCTTTTTCAGCTGCCCGATTATTAATCTGACTTCGATTATAAGAGCCGGTATAGCATCCCTTTTATTTTAGAAATGAAATGTTATTGCAGTCTATTCAGTATCCTTATTTAAAATTATTGAAGAAACCAGGCAAATAAAATGGTAAACGGATAAAGCATCTTTATTTATCAACCCTACGATACCTATTCAGATTCCGGAAACGGGTTTGTTTACAAAATACCGGGCAACCGGCCGATTATGATCAGTTTCAAAAACTTACATTTAATCAATCCGATTATCCGTGCGGTTACGGAAGCGGGATATTCAAAGCCTACTGAATTACAGAGTTTTGCAGTCCCCCATATTCTGGCAGGCCATGATGTAGTGGCATGTTCGGATTCCGGCACCGGAAAAACAGGCGCTTTTGTAATGCCTATTCTTCAGCTGTTGCAGAAGAACCCACAGGAACACAGGAAAATAAGGGTATTGATCCTTAGCCCGGAAAGAGAACATGTAATACAGGTTGAGGATAACTTAAGCATATACAGTAAATACCTTCCGCTTTCCCAGCTTTCCGTTTTTGGCGGAACTTCTACCGGAGGCCATCTTTCTGCTTTAAGAAAAAGAGTGGATCTGCTGGTGGCAACCCCAGAAAGGCTATTGGAACTTGCTGTACAGCGGTATATCGACCTTTCTAAAATTGAAATACTGGTACTGGATGAAGCCGACCGGATTTTTGAAATGGGAGGGGCCGATGAAGTGAAAAAAATTCTGAAACTGATTCCCCACAAAAGACAGACGCTGTTTTTTTCAGCGGCAATGCCCGAAAGTGTAAGGAAATTTGCAGAAACGGTTCTCCGCAAACCGGTAGAAGTTACGGTAGGTCATTATCAGGAGGAAAAAACAGACCGACGGTATGTTTCTTAGAAACAGGATCCCGGAAAATAAGATCAACAGATCTCTAAAGTGTAGAGATCACGATAATATATAATTTTAACAATCATTACCATGCAACAAGGCACAGTAAAATTTTTCAACGAAGCAAAGGGCTTCGGATTCATTGCTCCGGCAGACGGAAGCAAAGATATATTTGTACATTCTTCAGGACTGAATACAAACTCAATCCGTGAAAACGACCAAGTCGTTTTTGATATACAAAAAGGAGACAGAGGCTTAAACGCAATCAACGTAAAGCTGGCATAAGCCGGTCTTATGATAAAACTTACATAACGTTCCGTGTAATATCAGCTGAATCTCATACTAATTCATATAATTTCAGTTGGCTGAATATATTGCCGGAAAATAGGATGTAAGCAATTACTTATTATTTTGTTATGTTCATCTGCCTCTCGCGTTTTGCGGGAGGTTTTTTATCGGTATAAGGAATTAAATAGAATTATGTTCTTATGTAATGAATAATAATGATAAATTCGTTAAAAAAATAGAAATGGTTATTATCAATAATTTTGATGAATATAAACAGCTGGAAGGGCAGATGGTCGGAACCTCTTCATGGCACGTTATCGATCAGGAGCAGATCAACCGATTTGCCGATGCTACCCTCGATCACCAGTGGATTCATGTAGATGAAAAAAGAGCGGAACAGGAAGGGCCTTATCATTCTACCATCGCGCACGGCTATTTAACGCTGTCTCTGATTCCTTACCTGTGGAAGCAGATTGCCGAAGTAAGAAATGTAAAAATGGAAATCAATTACGGAATTGAAAACTTCAGGTTTGGTGTTCCGGTAATGGTAAATGATAAAGTCTGCTTACAGGCCACCATAAAATCCGTTAATAATCTCAGAGGAACTGTCAAAGTAATTGTTGAAGCCAAACTTCTGATACAGGATCAGTCTAAGCCGGCTTATACGGGTGACGTCATTTTTCTCTATCATTTCTAAAAAACGAAATACGGGAAACCCGGTCGTATGAGGAGATCCGGAAATTAATTTAAAACACGACTTTCTTTATGAATGAAAAAAAATATATACGGCTGTGGACGGTATTAGTTCCGGTATCGGCCTGGCTCTTTTATTCGGGAAGTGCTGTCTTTTCATCAGGTTATTATTCCGCTATTCTTGCGATACTGCTTCTGGGAAGCGTTCTGGCTGCTGTTTATCACTCGGAAGTTATTGCCGAGCGATTGGGCGAACCGTTCGGGACTCTGCTTCTGGCATTTGCCATTACGGTAATAGAAGTCGGGCTTGTGATTTCAATCATGATGGGAGCAAAAGGTCTTGAAACCATTACCCTCGCCCGCGATACGGTTTTTGCCGCTGTAATGCTTATCCTTACCGGGATTGTCGGAAGCTGCATCATCATCGGATCGCTGCGTTACAGGGAGCAGGTTTTTACTCTGCAGGGCGTAAGTACCGCTTTGATCACTCTTACCGCAGTGGTGGTTTTTGTTCTTATTCTTCCCAATTTTACGGTAAGCCACAGCGGAGGCGAATACACTTCGTTTCAGCTGCTTTTTATCGCCCTGATTTCTTTATCGCTTTATCTGGGTTTCACAATGGTTCAGACGATCAGGCACCGCAGTTTTTTTATCTCCCCACAAAATAAGCTTTTAGCGGATGAACAGCCGCAGGAGCATACCGGAAAAACTTCAGCCGGACAGATGTATCTCAGTATTTTCATGCTGGTTCTATGTCTGGGTATTGTCGTATTACTGGCCAAACTGCTTTCAAAAGATGTGGAACATATAGTCCTCGCAGCAGGAGCTCCGAAATCGATCGTCGGGGTTATCATTGCAGGGATTGTTCTTCTTCCTGAAGGCCTGGCTGCTTTCAGGGCGGCCAGAAACGATCAGATCCAGACCTCACTAAATCTTGCTTTCGGCTCAGCGCTGGCAAGTATCGGACTGAGTATTCCCGCTATTGCCATTATATCCGTGATTACCGGGATAAGGATGACCTTGGGAATCGATGTGAAGTCTACCATCCTTTTGGGGCTTTCGCTTTTCATCATTACGGTGTCTCTTGCGACAGGTAAAACGAATATTATGCAGGGAGTCGTGCTTATAGGAATATTCTTAATTTATCTTTTTATTACCATCGTACCATAAAAAGGGTTGTATTTGTTATTAATTGCCGATATTTAAAAACAGAAATTTAAACCAGGCAGTTTCATCAGACCAACCTTATGATCACAACGGCTATTTTTACGGAAAGGCTTCGGCTGAAAATACTTACGGGTAATGACCATTTATTTATTCTCGAACTTGTTAATACACCCGGCTGGCTCCAGTTTATCGGAGACCGGAATATCAAAACGGAGGAACAGTCGAAGGCCTACATTCAGAAGGTTACCGAAAGTCCTCAGATCCATTACTGGACGGTTACTCCCGCACAGGAGAACAGGGCAATCGGCATTATCACTTTGGTAAAAAGGGAATATCTGGAACATTTCGACATCGGTTTTGCTTTTTTGCCGGATTTTGAAGGGAAAGGTTATGCCGCTGAAGCAACCCGGGCCGTGATGTACTCGGTTCCGGAAATTTCGAAGGATGATAAGATCCTGGCGATTACCACTGAAGAAAATAGTCGGTCTGTAAAGCTGTTGGAAAAACTGAAGTTCTGCTTCGAAAGTGTAATAGAGGCAGGTGGTAAAACCTTATGGCAATATGCTCTGAGCAAGGATCATCTGCTGATCGGAAAATCTGTCCATGACTTTTACCGGATATTTTCAAATACTATTCAACAGCCGGAATTTGACCGGATCTATGAGCTCTGTTCACCATTCGCAAGCATTATCAAAAAGTCCGGTGACAGTGCGGAAATCTATGACCTGAAATCATTTATCGGTCCAAGGAAAAAGAATTTAACCGACGGGACGTTAACGGAATTCAGCGAATGGGAAACTGCCGAAGAAACGAGGGTAGTGGGCAATATCGCCCAGCGCTATTCAACATACCGGAAAAAAGGGATGCTTCAAGGGAAATACTTTGAGGCGTCCGGCCATAAAATGTTTCAGCTGATGAAAGAAAACGGAAGCTGGAAAATCGTGCATGTGATCTGGGAAGATGAAGGGTAGAATATAAAGATAATAGGCTGGAAGAGGGAAGCAGGGTGCTGGAAGTTTTTCGTCAAAATTATGGCTGGAAGTTTTGAATATGCCATCATCTTTTATCTTACGAATGAATTTATTTAAATCTTAATATTTTTTTAGATTCTTATTTCTGAAAATCAATGAATTGCTGTTGAGTTGAAATTATACTACTTCGGTAGCATAAAATTGATTTGGAGGAATTTGTATGGCTTGGTTCTTGAAAGGGTAAAGGTAAATTTACATAGTATGAGCAATCGAATCGGAATTATTGCCGGAAGTCTCCGTAAGGCTTCCTATTCAAAAAAACTGGCCCAGGCCGTTGTTGATCTACAACCGGAAGGTTTTGCATTTGAAATCGTCTCCATTGACAACCTCCCCATCTACAACCAAGATTTTGACGATTTTAATGAAGTACCAGAAGCATACACAGCATTCAGAAATAAGCTGAAAGACATCAAAGGTTTTATCTTCATCACCCCTGAATACAATCGTTCCATCCCGGGTGTCCTTAAGAACGCTGTTGATGTCGGGTCCAGACCATCCGGAGAAAGTGTGTGGGACAATAAGCCGGCAGCCGTTTTCAGCAGTTCGCCGGGAAATATTTCCGCGTTTGGGGCCAATCATCATTTAAGACAATGTTTTGTTTATCTCAACCTTCCTACCATGCAGCAGCCGGAAGTCTACATCGCCAACGTCGCCGAATGGTTTGACGATAACGGAAAAATTAAAAGCGAAGATAGCAAGAAGTTCCTGAAATCGGCCGTTGATGCGTATGCGGAGTGGTTTAATAAACTCCAAGGCGATCAATAACCTAAAACTGAAAGGAAAATCATATTGTCAGGCTGGGAGAGGGAAGTCGGATGCCGGAAGTTTTTCTTATTGCCTCATTGCCAGTTTCTGATAAGCCTCGTCTTTTATGCTACCTTAAAAGAGAGCTTTCACTGCTCTATTAAAAAGAAAATAAAATTAAACCACAACTTCTTATGTTGTGGTTTAATCATTTTGACGATTGTAATGGTAAATGCTTTCTAAAAAGAGCATATATCTTCCGGGTGGAAATTCTCCAAAGGAAAACAGATAGAGTATATCATCTTTTATAAGATAATGAACTTCTAATCCCTCTTCAGATCTATATTTTTCCATGAAACTGTTTTTTACATTAAAATTATTTTCTCTGACGATGGTATCAAAAATTTCACCAGCTAATTCTTTTTTTAAATCTCTTAAGGGATTGTTGTAAAAATCAATTAATCTGATTTTCTGATTTTCAATTTCAAAAATTTCTTTCAGGCATTCTTGTTCATCGCCGTCAAATAATTTTTGTCTGGTT
Source organism: Chryseobacterium sp. SORGH_AS_0447 (assembly GCF_030818695.1). NCBI lineage: Bacteria > Pseudomonadati > Bacteroidota > Flavobacteriia > Flavobacteriales > Weeksellaceae > Chryseobacterium > Chryseobacterium sp. SORGH_AS_0447. Next base: position 1,857,862 of record NZ_JAUTAR010000001.1, read on the forward strand.
ATTTCGTTTTTTCTGATCATTATTAAATAATTTTTTCATCCTCTCTTTTCAAACCAATGCTAATCTTTTACTAGTCGTCATTCTTCACTTTTTCAATATCTTCTATAGCCCGTTTTGCAACAGAGTTTACATAATCATGATTATATAAAGCATCGATCTTTTTCCAGGTATCCAATAAAGTTTTGTCGTTCATGGAGTATAGAGAATCAATAGCAGGTATGAACACAAAATAGTCGTCATCATTAAGAATTAAATAGATGAGTGCTTTCTGAGATTCTCTGCTCGGATAATTCCTTAATTGCTCTGCAATTATTTGTCTTGGCCCTCTGGACTTTTTTTCCTGATATACTTCATTTATTAGTGTTTTAAAAATCTGAGGACTATTGTATTCCTCAAGAGCTTTAAAAGCATGTTTTCTTACAGATTCCTCATCATTTTTTGCCTTTTCAATAATATAGGATATTGCTTTTTCGTTATTTATTTCACCGAGGTTACATACAGCAGTCTCTCTAACCTCTTTAGAATGGTGATTTAAAAAGGGTAGAATTAATTCCAATGCGTTATCAGGATTTAAATCCCCCAGATCATCCAGAGCTTTTTCTATGATTTCAGGGTCTTTGCTTTTAGATTTACTAATATATTGTTTAATTCTTCTGTCATTTAATTATTTAATTTATTCCTCAGGCATTCGCCTTTTGACTAATATTTCTCTGCATTGCCTTTATAAATTCCACATTAATATCTTCTGTAAAGAGTCTATAATTGCTGCCTTTTAAATTGGTGCTTTAAGATTCGAAATAAGAATACCGTATATTATTTTCGCTAAAAAAAATGTCCAGTTCTTCCCAATTTCTAAAGTCATATACATCATCTTTTGAATATGAAGACTCATCATACTGTAACCCTTCAGGGCATTCTTCCCAAGTCAAAATGATTTGTTGATTGTAGAACCAAACTTTTATTACACCGGTATTTTCATTTATTTCATTTTTTTTATAAATATAATGGCAGGTCTGACCTGATTGAATTTTGGATATAAATTTTTCTCTATTCATTTTCTTTATTTTATGCTAAATAGTCTTTTAGCTTTTTCATTAGGAACAATATTTATAATGATCTTTTTCCATTAGGAAGTTTAATATTAATATGTTTCATTTTTGAATGTTTATTTTCTGGCCCATGCCCCTATATTCTTTTTTATAATTATCGCAAATAAAAGAAGTATAATATATTGCTCGGTTATGAAGTAGTTTATTTTTTTTCTAAATTTTGTATGTCATTATTCTTCATGAATTGATACAAGAGTGACAAATAATTATATATTTCACTATTGGAAAATTTTAAATCTTTAAAAATGGGTGAAATGTTTTTAAAATCATAGTTGGGATTATTCATTGCCGATTCCAATGAACTGAATTGGCTTTTTCTTTCTTCTAAACTATAGTTATTACAAAAAAGTGCAACATCCTGTTGATCATATTTAATATCTTTAATATTTGAAGTAGTAATTAGCCTATAAATTATAATAATTAGATCTTTTTTCATAATTTTAATTTTAGAAACCGGTAATATTAATTTTATCAGTATTAATTCCTTTTGCTTTTAATTCAGTTATAACTTGTGAGTTCAATTTTTTTGTTGGCTGATAATGACCACTTTTATTACTTGTTTCCACAACGATACCATCTCTAACTACAAGCTCTCCTGCACCAGCAATAGGTTTTCCACCACCTAAACTCGAATGTTGAAATCTAACCCACGTCCTGAGTTTTAGAAGCAAAAAATTTTCTATTTCATCCATAACAAAAATAGATTTCTCTTCATCACTATGTATCGAACCAGCATCAGAAGTATCATATAGTTTATCATTTATATCTACAATTTCTTCATCTTCAACAAAAGTTCATATTGTTTTTTTGTGATTCTGTTAAATATTATACTTTTCCCCATCCTTCTCCTAATTCCTCTCCAATATAATGCTCAAGAAGTTCTGTTGTTTCATATTTTAGCTCTGTTTGCAGATTGCTTCGTCCAGTAATTTTTTTAATTTTGCGAGATCATTATCAGCCATTACTTTTTCAAGCTTAGCAACCAGTTTATCATCCTTGGCTAATATCCTCGCTTCTTCGAAAGTCTATTTAAATAAAACTAATTCTTCAGGATTTAATCCTATATCGCTTACCAGTTTGGCCAGTTTAAGTTCGGCTACAAAGCTGTCAAATGTAACAATTCCTCTACTAAATAAAATGAGGTTGTCCGAAAAGTTTGGACAACCTCTTTTAAATAGTAATATTTTATTTTTCCTTTTATTACAGGATGAGTCCTCTTTTTTTGCGTCAAGGTCTTCTGCTATTTCGGTTAACATTAGACAGGTTTTTATTATTTTATTAATAGTTTGTAAGTTATTAATAATTAATTTTTAACAGTAAAAAAAAAGAATCCGTCTCACTTGTTAGTTGTGAGATTGACTCTTGTTTTTTTTAGATGTGGTTATTCAAGTATTGAATAAGTGTGTTTAACATAAACTCTTCAAAGTTGAAAACTGCGGAGGGAAGAGTTTTATCTAAATACTTTTACGTTTGTAGATATTAAGAAAAATATTCTTCATCTCTGATTTTCCATTTTTCTATATCTTCTATGGAAATCGCAGGCTCTACAATAATATATTTGTTGAGATAGCGTCCCTCAAAAAAAGTTTTACCTCTTGGTTGTATCAGACTTTTTCTTAGAATTCTTTTTATGATACTTTGTTTATCGGGATCAGTAATATCTTCTTGCGAAAACTCATTGGTCATTTCTTCTGAGAAAGCCCTGATCATTTCATAGTATTCTGTGTATGGTTCCAATGGTTCATCAGGATCAAAATATCTACGGGTAGATACATGATAAGAATAAAAAGGGCGAATGATATAATCTGTCCCTACTTCTAATAATTGAGGCATGAAGACATGCTCTTTTATTTTATGATGTTCATCAATATACTGTAATAAAGCCTCATATAATTGAACATATACTGGGAGGAGTTCAGGGGTAAGTTTGCCATCTAGGAATCTTATTATTTTATCAATACTGCCTTGTATATCAAGATGAGAATATAATGTGCCAAATTCGCTACTCAACATTCTGTCGAGTACTTCTGTTTTATTTAGTTCTTCAAAGTTTTTCATTTTATTTATAGCATATCGATTATTAATATTTTTTTATTTTTCAGTGACCAATGTATGTTAGCTGAATTTTTGTTGATTTTTTTCAAAATATCTTTTGCAATTTCTGTTTGTTCTTTTGATAATAATTCTATTGCGTTTTGTTTCGCTTTCATTACTAATGGATCCGAAAGTACTTCCGTAATCTTTACAGAGCTCTCATCAAAACCTCTAACAATCCAATCAGATCCTCGTTCCGTTACTTCCACTACTTCAATATATTGCCTTAATAAGGGGTTGGAGTCTACTATATTTTTAGCCTCTTCTAACAAGCGTATAGATCTCGGCATAACATCTAATCTATTTTCAAACCATCTTTTCAAGGTCTTGTTTTCTATGGAATGTATCTCAAATAATTGTCCTTCGCTGCCTCTAAAATTACGATCGAAAGTTAAATCATAATCTCCTTTGGAATTTTTAAGTTTTTCTGCAAATTCTATATTTGTGTATGGTGAAAACTCATCCCAATTTCCAGGAAGTCTTTTACCGATTTTATCCAAAAACTCTATTTTTAAAGCATCTTTTATTTTCTGTATTTCTGTCGCTTCTTCAAAAGCTTTCCTAAGCAAAGATAATTCTTCAGGTGATAAATTTTCTATTTCTTTGATCATTTTTATTTTTTGTATCTGCAGCAAAAATTTTTCAAAGGTTAGTGTACCCTTTTGTATATATTGGCGGGCAAGTTGTATTAGCCGTGGTAGATTTTTAGGGCTTATTCCTATATTTATTGTGAAAAGATCTTTTTTAGTCCTATCTAATGATACTTTTATTTCAGCTTTGAGTTCTGTTTGTTTTACAGTGTTTTGTTGTATTTTGTTTTCAAGGGCTCCAATTTTTGCTAAATCTTTTTCTAATGCTTTTATTACTTTCTCCTGAGTTTGAGGATTTAATTTTGCTTCATCAAGTATTTTTCTGGTTTGAACAATATCACTAGTTTCTTCGAAAATTCTGCCTGCTTTTACCAGTATCTTTGATATTTTCGCAACAGCAGCAGCGTCTAAAACTGAACCAACCACTGAAATAATCAGCCAAACGGCACTTGGTTCATCTTCAGAAATATTTACATGATAAGCCGCCAATTGGGTGCGGTATGCTTCAATTTCTTCATACGTCAGGTAAGCGCTTAAAGCAAAATTTCCAGCAGCTAGGAGTACTGCGACCGTCCCTGTACCGAATGTAAGTAATCCTAATGCAACTGCCAAAACTCCTATTAATAGTCCTTCTACAAGATGTTTGGTATTTTCTGCGCTTTGTTTATCGCCTATTATTAAATCAAAAATACTGTCTTTGGTTATTCCTTGTTGCTCTTTCGATTTTTCAAGTAAACTTGCATAGCCGTAAATAGAGATGCCTTGATTGGTACGTAAATCTGTTATGATTTTTGTAATATTTATTTCCTGATCGCTGATATATTTTTCAAGGAAATCACGAAGCTGTTGTTTAGTCTCTATGTGTGCAAAATTTTCTTTATCGAATCCATTATCTTCAACAAGAGGAATTACAGATGATAATCCTTTAATTGCTTCATTACCTTCCGCTTTTTTATTTGCAGCACGGACCTCCATTTTTGCTCTAAAACTTTTATCCTCCGAATTTGAAAACTTATCAAAAAAGATAGGTCTGGTTTTTTCTGATTCCTCATAAGCCTTCTTGGCTTTTGAAGCTTTTATTTTTTCCAATAATTTCGTTAAGAAAGCATCGTCAAATAATTTGCTTTTCCCTTCAAAAAGAACATGCTTATATTTCATCAGTGCATCTTCTGCAATGTGAACTGTTTTTTTGCGGAAAGAAAGCTCATATCTTTCTAAATAATTTTTAAATTCAGGAATACCTCCATTAAATCCATTAGCAATTAAATCGTTAGTAAGTTTTTTCTTTGCCGGCTCATACTCCTTACTTTCATTAACTACAGGAATACCTGCACTAGACGTATTTGTAATGGTTGGAGATAATTTAGTAAAATCTATATATTGTATATACAATTCCTCCAAACCATATAACTTGGTTTTTACACTTTCTAATTCATCCTGTTCTTTATTTTTTGTATTCCTTTCTTCAATGTAGTTTCTAAGCGATGCTTCAAGAACTTTTAAATCCGTCGTTTCCTGCGAAACTTTACTTTGATAATCAGCTATTTCTACATCTGATAGCTGCCTCAGCAGATCAAGGATGCGCATGCTTTGAATACTGTTTGCAGTGCTTAAGGTGTCTTTTATAAATTGTTTTTTAGCTGAAGACAGCGTTTCTGCTCCTTTTTCTTCGTCTTTTCTGTTTATTATAAATTTTTTAATGGATTTTCTTAATTCACTCGGGCTCGATTTTGCAGGACCCTCTTTGTAATAGATCTTTGCCCATTGTTCATCCGTAATTCCCAGTTGCTTTTTTAGGGTAGCAATGCTTACTGTACAGTATGTTTCTTTTCCTATATAATTTTTATAAGAATAGGTACCAATATCCCATTTACGGTCTACAATCTTCCCGAAAATTTCAATATCTAAAAATTCAAAAAATTCCTGATTGCTTTTGATGCTCATCGGAACAATTCCGACACTTAATTTTATCGTCCCATCCGGCGGGTCAGCAGCTGGAAGTAGGGTTATCTGTTTTTTCTGAGAGGTTGTTTCAGTCTTCTTATCATCTTCCCGATCCCCCGATTTCCCCAGGACCTCATCCATTTTCAGCAAAGTCCCCGAATCCAGGGTTCCGGATGCTTTAATACCGTGATCGCTCTGAAAGCGCATGAGCTCGGTCCGGGTTTTATTCCAGAAGAGTGAGCCGCTTTCGGGAGCTTTGTACCCCAATTTATTGAGTGCTTGATGAAGGGCGGATACGTGCAGCCCGTTTTCGGAAAACTGCATTCTGGATAAGCCTCTTTCTATTTTGTTGAAGGCCCTGTTTTTAAACGGGGCATAGGTTATTTGGGTAACTTCGGTATTGGTGAGGGAAATTCTGGCATCCTGGTTGGTAATCGGCTCGTATTTCTTCTCCTCCTCTTCATGGAAGTTTTCTGCTTCGAACCGTTTGGCCCTGGGCGCAAAAGTTTTATGGTGTCTGCTCATATTTTTTAAGTGTTGGTGATGGTTATTGTTTTTACCCTGAATTTCTTACAAACGGACTGAGACGGGACTGGTTTTTCCCGAAAGCCTTTTCATTTTCGATCATCAGATAAGGGCTCAGTAAAGAATGGGTAATGATGGTTTCGTTAAGGTCGTGCAATGCAATGGCAGCATTTTTCATGATGTTGCGGATATTGGCGCCGGTGTAGGAATATTCTTTGGTGATATGTTTCAGAAGGTCATCACTTTCAAAGGTTACATTTTTCGGCAGGTAATGCTTCCAGAGGTTTTCCCGGGTTGTTTCCGAAGGCCTGATCACGTTGATGGAAACATCGATACGCCGTTTGAAAGCATCATCCATATTGTTTTCAAAATTGGAGGCGAGAATGGTTAATCCGTCAAATTTTTCAATCCGCTGAAGCAGATAGGAAACTTCCTGGTTGGCATACCGGTCGTGAGCATCTTTCACATCGGAACGTTTTCCAAACAGGGCATCCGCTTCGTCGAAAAACAGCATACAGTTTTTGCCCTGAAGGCGGTTGAACAGCACTTCAAGATTTTTCTCCGTTTCCCCGATGTATTTGCTGACCACCTGAGACAGGTCCACATGGTACATATCAATACCATACGTATTGGCCAGAATTCCGGCCAGCATGGTTTTCCCTGTTCCCGGTGCGCCGTAAAACAGCGCGATAAAACCCGGTTTAAAGCTGTGTTCCTTACCTTTTCCTTGGAAAAAGCCGTTTTCCAGGGCTTTAATATAATGCCCGATCGGCTTTATCTGCTCCCGGACCGTATGTTCAAGAATAATATCATCCATCGTCAGATCCGACTGGTAAAGCTTTCCGGGAAAATAAGAACCGTGATCCAGCTGTGGTTTCTTTCCGGAAAGGAAATAATTTAAATAAGCCGTATCCAGCTCAATTTTTCCGTGGATAAACTCTGTTGAGGAGCGGTTGTACACAATATCGTTTTGCAGGAGAACACTGCCCGTGATCAGTTGTTCACTGTAATATGACCATAAGGAAAGATCTTTACCGGCAAGCAGGAAAAGAGCGGTCTGGAATGTAGGCTTGAAACTCCTGCTTACCTTATTATATTCACCGCCTGCCTCAATTGCAAAAGCATTACTGCTTTCTTCGATCTGAACAAAGGTCTTCAGGATGGATGGATAATGAGAAGAAGCGATACCCAATGCTAAAATAACACGGTCTATCGCGGTAAGCTGATGGGTCTGCACCGTAATCGAATAGGGTGATCCGTCATCCGCTTTTGGAGGTTCTGGTATTTTATGGTCAGTGCCTGCCTCTGTTATTTCTTCCGAAAACAATTCTCTGCACCGGATATCAATAAGCTGCTGCAGCCATTTCATTTCGTCATTCAAAGCAGTATGGTTGATGCCGGATTGAAAGAGAAAGTCCGTTTTTTCTGTTTTTTCACGTCCTTTTGCTTTTATCGGAGATTCTTGCTGATGTTTTTCCATCAAAGAAATGGGAGATTTCATAATTTTATTTTGAATTGATATTATTGGAGTAAATAAGCAGGTATCTTGAATAAGTAACAATGAATGATTGTTTTCGGGATTACCATTATTGGAGATTCCGGTAAAACAAACCTTTAACCATTGCTACCAGTTCACATACATAAACTTTTCCTTCCAGGGCAGCTTCACCAGGCCGATGCCCCAGGCCAGCTTATCCAGCAGGATATCCTGGGTTTTCCGCTCTACGGTGAGGGTATAATCATAGTCGGTGACGGCCAGTTTGCCTGGACGCTGGAAAAACTCGTTCTGTAATAATTCAATGGAAGAATTCTTCATCGGGCTCCAGTTGTGGCAGATGCTTTCAATAACGATTTTCGCCTCGATCTTATGTTTTCGCGACAGCTTAACATGCCGGTTGATGGTTTGGTGAAGCGGAATATTACACAGGAATTTCTCAAAAACCATGTCGTATTCAGGAGCGTTTGTCTTTCCGGTAGCAATATAGTGCAGCAGATGAGCACCCAACTCGGGATCAAGCAGTTGCTGGTTTTTCGGATCCAGGAGGCCGCAGTGCTGAAAAAAGGTTTTGATAAACGGATGGATCAGGATAAGCCCGGCATGTTGAATATATTGCCCTTCGTCAGGTATTGCTTCTTCATTTGCTATCGGATTTTTCTGATGAATTGTTTCTAAAAAAGATTTTGCATGTTCCGGAACATCCGGCTGTTGACCTTCCAAGCTTCTATTAATTCCGTTTTCAATATCTTCTTTTTTAATAGAGGGAAATATTTTAGGAATAGCTGCCTTAAACCGGGGGCTGTTTCTCTCCTGTAATTCCGGGAAGGTTCCTGTCTTTACGGTTTGCTCTAAAACATATTCTCGGAGACTGCTTTGTGAAACATTTGCGGCATATTTTGACAATACATCCAATATCAGTCGCCAGATAATCATCCGGTCCGGAAAAGTAAACTTCGAGATAGAAATGATCATATCGTCCTTGAGGCTTATTTCCAATTTCCTGTTCTTGACAATCTCCCGGCACAATTGTACAAGCTGAAGATCCGAAAGCTGATGGATCATCCGGTCCTGGATATATTGCTTACCCAAAACAGGGATTATATATTTCGGGAAACTGTCAGCTGCAATAAGGGTTTCAAATACCGCAGGCTCCAGAAAACGGATGCCCTTTTTACCCGGATTCCACCAGGGCATCGATCCGTGTTCGAGAAAATAAAGAAAGGTCTGGATCATCTTTTCCTGATTTCCTACCAGATAAGCTTCAACACTATTTTCTGTTTCTTGTTCCGAACTTAAAAGCGGACTGGTAACCCCAGCCAGTTCTTCCTTGAAATACCGGACAATCATATCTTTTAATTCCGCGTTCAAAGAACTGTTTTTTATCTCCAGATTCAGTTCCAGTTTAGGAATCTGCAAGGTCTGCCCTGAGAATTTGTGTTCCAGGGCTTCAATGTGCTTTTCTATTTCCGGAAAAACGTCAATAGACAAAAAGCTGCTGATATCTTCTTTGATACCATAGGCTTTTTCTTTGTTGTTCACGGTAATTTCAACAAAAACTTTCTGAATGATATGATCCTGATTCACATGAAATAGATTTGATTATACAATGGCAAATATGGCAGACTTTTAATTGAACTCTCCACCCCAGAATCCGGCAGGGCAAAGGCTGGATCTCGATTTCTGCTTGGCACTCAGTCTGCATCCGCAACCACGGATAAAGCCTTCTTTCGGAGCATTCAGTACCTCCATCGTTTGGGGGTTGATCCATTTCTGGGTATCGCAGTTGTTGCCGTTTTTCAGAGGGCAGGCATTGCAGATTTCCTCTCTTACGGCAAAGACATATTCCTCGTTTTGATCCGCCAGTCCCAGTTTTGAGCGAAGTTCGTTGAAATGGCCGCCGATGATCTCATTGCGCTGGCCGAAAATTTTTTTAATATTCATTGGATTAGGTTTTAAATTGATGGGGTCAAAATTAGAAGAAGAAAATCCGTTTTACGAATGATCAGGCGTCTCTGTTCAGTCTTTGCAGTAAGAGAAATTTAGAACCTGCGCGAATCAGCTGAAATAAGAATTTCTGAAGATTGGGGGTATTATGAAGAAGCAGATCCAAAATTAAATCTGCGAAGTCTTTTCAAATAAAGATCTTATCCAGTCCTTTAAAAAATAAAAAGAGCCGGGTAAGGGAATAGGGTTTTGGATATTTAAATAGTAACGATAAAACTTCCGGTCTGTGGCTTCTTTTTCCGTCTGATTAAACACATTTAACTTCGGTCGGGTAACAATAAAATTAAACCCGATCAGCCTGCCTGAATCTACTGCATCCCATACTGTGCTCGTGCTTTTTTATTTTTAATATTTTATGGGGATAAATTAGAATGTTGATTATCAGATTTTTGATTTGGTGTTTTGGTTTTGTTTTAAAGAAAAATAAAAATCTCATTTACTGCAAAGACAGGTTTGGGCCCCTGAAATATTTGTCTTTTGACGAAGGGGAATTGTATGTTTGCACCATAATACTAAAGAACAAAAATTATGATAAACAAAGTATTGAACGTTTTAAAAGACAAGCTGAATAGTGCGGCTGTTATAGCGGATACTGTGGTTGTTGCAGATGTTGCAAAACATGATGACGGCACTTCAGGACTCAGCGATAAGGTAATCATTACCCTGCTAAATGTTCAGGAAGAATCTACCTTGAAAAATGCTCCGAGATACAATAAGACAAGAACAGGTACAACGCCGCCTGTATATCAAATGAAGATGGAAAGCGATCCTGCCTACGTCAATCTGTACGTGATGATCTCGGCCAACAGAACGTCTTATGAAGGTGCTTTAGTAAGTATTTCGAAAGTGATTGAAGTTATTCAGGCCAGTAATGTATCCCAATATGTAGATCCGGGAAATGACCGAAGTAAAGATTTCAGCTTCAGGGCCGAAATGCATTCGGTTCCCTTTGAGCAGCTGAGTTACGTCTGGGGGCTGTTGGGTGGCAAAGTAATGCCTTCTGTCCTGTACAAAATAAGTGTCATCAAAATTGCGGCTGTAGATTCTGTTGATGTTGCATTGATAGACGAGGTTGATGTAAAAAGTATTGCCGTTGATCAGCAGTAAAAATAAAAACGAATAACCCTTTAATTTAAATTTTAAAACATGCCAAATCCAACTACTCCGGGCGTTTCTATCCAGGAAAACGCAAGGCTCCCATATTCGGTTTCGTTAGCAGAATCAGCTGTACCGGCCTTTATCGGGTATACCGAGCTACAGCCTGCCAACTATACCAAACCCCTTAAAATCAGCTCCCTTTTAGAATACGAACAATACTTTGGGAAAACAAAAAAAGAAAAGATCCGTCTGAAGGACACGAAAGAAGGAGTAATCCTTGTCGTACCGCAGGTACAGTTCCAGATGTATTATGCCCTTCAGATGTATTTCGCCAATGGCGGCGGGCCGTGCTATATTGTTTCGGCCGGAACATACAGTTCCGCTTCTTCAGGAGTACAGAGATCTGCTTTGGAAACGGGATTGAATATGATCAGTACAATAGAACAACCGATCCTTATTGTTTTTCCTGATGCCGTTTTGCTGGCTGACCAAAACGATTTTTATGAACTTTATAACCAGGCCATCGCTATTGCCGGTGATGAGACCAAAAACAGATTTGCCTTATTGGATACCTACTACGGAAATTCCGTTACGAAATCCGATAACAAGAATACGGTAGAACAGTTCAGAAGCAATATAAATCCGACTGCTGCTAATGCTTCACACGCGGCTGTTTATTTTCCGCATCTGGAAACGGTATTGAATTATGCTTTTGATGAAACTCAGACGCCGATAACGCATACAGGCCTGCAGGAGCCGGGACAGAGCAGCACCATTTTCTATGCAAATGAAATTACCGCTATAGACCGGTTAAAAAGCCTGGCAGTCGACGAAATCTCAAGCGGATCCGAAAATGCTTTTGTACTCGCCGATTTACTGGATCAGGCCATCGCCATTGCAGAAAAGGTAAAGGAAACCGCTGATGTAAAAACGGAGTTGGCAGCCAAAATCAATAATGCCAAAGATCTTTCAGGCGACCTGTATGATGGAATTATCTATGATTTTGATGAAAACACGCCGCTTTTGAACGGAGAATTTGAGGCTTTGAAAACAGCCATTCTCAATGCAAAAGACGAAAAAGGAGACGCAGACGGCATCCTTCTTAAAGATCTGGAATCCTCTCATTCCGCATTGTTCAGTCAGGTAAAAGAAGCCATCCGGTCTTTAAAAGTGGTTTTGCCTCCATCTTCAGCAATTGCCGGTGTATATGGAAGAGTAGACCGTACAAAGGGACCGTGGAAAGCTCCCGCAAACGTAAGCCTTAATTATGTAACTGCCCCTACGGAGAAAATTTCGGATCAGGAACAATCGGATCTCAACATCCATACTTCCGGGAAATCCATCAACGCAATCCGTATGTTTACAGGAAAAGGAAATCTGGTCTGGGGCGCGAGAACGCTCTCCGGAAAAGACAAAAGAGAGGATGGAAAGGACAATGAATGGAAATACATCCAGGTTCGCCGTTACTATGATATGATCCGGTATGCGCTGAGCAAAGTGCTTAGGGAAAACTTCATCAACGAGCCCAATATTTCCTTCACATGGCTTCATGCCAAAACAACGGTAGAAAATTTTCTGAACCAGCAGTGGAAAGAAGGTGCTTTAGCCGGCAGCACTCCGGAAGAAGCCTATCATGTGGAAGTAAAAGGCGATGAAACCAAACCGAAAAGCATGAATGTAACCGTAAAAGTCGCTTTGGTACGCCCGGCAGAATTCATTGTCCTGAATTTCTCCCATCAGTTACAACAATCTTAAAAAACAAATCCGTTTCGGATACCCATTCGAAGTGCGCTTCGAAGAATAATTAATATTAACTTTAAATTTTAACAAATGAATTACAAAACCCCTGGAGTCTATGTGGAGGAGCAGACCAAATTTCCGCCTTCCGTAGCACAAGTTGAAACGGCAATTCCTGCTTTTGTCGGATATACAGCAAAAGGGCCTGCGAAACCGACGAGAATTTCTTCGTTGCTGGAGTATGAAAATCTTTTCGGAAAAGCCAGTCAGGAAAACTTCGCTGTAGATTTCAAAGACGGTGTTGCTGCTGCAACTCAGATAAACGTCAGCGATTATAAAATGTATTACGCCATGCAGATGTATTTTGCCAATGGCGGCGGACCCTGCTACATTGTTTCTGTAGGAAATTATACAGATCCGGTAATTACGGATTCTAATAATACGGATAAAACTCTGTCGAAAGGACTTGAATTATTGAAGAAAGAAGACGAGCCTACACTGATCGTTTTCCCGGATCTTCAGAGTATGGTTACTAATGCTGATGACGTTACTGCTGCCAATGCTTTAGAGACGGTTGCATTAAATAATAAAACCGTAGCTACCGATGCTCAGGCTGCTGCCCAGGCTGTATCCGCTGCTGTTACAGGTGCCGATGCGGGGGCTGCTGCCAACGCTGCGGTTGCAAAAGCCAACACGTATACGGTTACCGAAACCAGTACAGTTTCGCAGATTGCTTCCAGACAAGCAGCTCAGGCTGTTGCGGCGGCCGCCCAGACGGCAGCCGGTATTGCAAATGCTACAGCTGCTACCGTAAAAACGGCAGCTCAGGCAGCGGCGTCTGTTTATGACAAATATGTTACCACTGCTGCAAAAAAAGTTACTGCGGCTACCGCTGCTAAAAGTGCGGCTACAATCAGATTATCTTCTAATGCTATCGGGCAGGCTTACTCGGTATACAACAGCGCTTTAAGCCAGGCAGAGTCCATGAAAGACCGGTTTGTCATTCTGGATGTCTTAGGAGACGAAGCTACTTTCAGGGAAAGAGTATTCGGATCCGGTTTGAAATACGGTGCAGCCTATTACCCGAAATTAAAAACGGTTTTAAGCTTTGAAATCGATGAGGCTGAAGTGTTGGCAACCGGTGCATTCGGTATTGCAAGTTTAGCAGTATTAAAATCAACCAATTCAGATTTGTATAATCAGGCTAAAAATGCTATTGCCGCAAAACAGGTGATCATGGCCCCGTCATCAGCCATCGCCGGTATTTATGCCAAAGTAGACAGCACCTCCGGAGTATTTAAAGCACCGGCTAATGTTGGACTTAATTATGTAATCGCGCCAACGGAAAAAATTTCCCAGGAAAGACAGGATGGCCTTAATGTAGATGCCACCGCCGGAAAATCCATCAATGCGATCAGGACTTTTACAGGAAAAGGAACATTGGTTTGGGGGGCAAGAACGCTGGACGGCAACAGCAACGAGTGGAGATATGTATCGGTAAGACGTTTCTTCAATATGGTGGAAGAATCCGTAAAGAAATCCACCGAGCGTTTCGTTTTCGAGCCTAACACAGCCAACACTTGGGTTCGTGTACAGACCATGATCGAAAATTTCCTCAACCAGCAATGGAGAGAAGGTGCTTTGGCCGGAAGCAAGCCTGAAGATGCTTATTACGTAAGCGTAGGCCTGAACAAAACCATGTCTGCACAGGATATCCTGGAAGGAAGAATGATTATCGAGGTCGGAATGGCTGCGGTACGTCCGGCAGAATTTATCGTGCTTCGCTTCTCTCACAAATTGCAGGAAGCTTAAGCTTTAAACTTAAAATAAATCAACCCAAATTAAATTAAAAAATATGAGTACATACCCATTAGTAAAGTTTTCCTTTGAAGTAGACTGGGGCGGAACAAAAGTAGGGTTCCAGGAAGTATCCGGCCTTAATATCGAAACCGATGTGATCGAATACCGACACGGCGCCAGCCCGGATTTCAGCAAGATCAAAATGACCGGTCTTCAGAAGTTCAGCAACATCAGTTTAAAAAGAGGAACCTTTAAATCGGACAACGAGTATTATGCATGGTTCAAAACCATGAAATCGAATACGGTAGAGCGCAGATCCATCACCATTTCCCTTCTGGACGAAAACGGAGAGCCTGCAGTAACCTGGAAAGTGAAAAATGCGTTCCCTGTAAAATTGCAGTCGACGGATCTTAAAGCCGAAGGTAATGAAGTGGCCATCGAAACCCTGGAAATCGCACACGAAGGTTTAACCATTGAAAATAACGGAAATTAATTTTAAAATTTTTAACAAATGAATTACAAAACACCTGGAGTTTATGTGGAAGAAATCACAAAATTCCCACCCTCTGTAGCGCAAGTAGAAACTGCTATCCCTGCTTTTATCGGGTATACAGATAAAGGGCCAAAAAATGAGCCGACAAGAATTACTTCAATGCTGGAATACGAAGCAATTTTCGGAAAAGCAAAGAACGAAGTATTTTCTGTTTCAATTGACGATACTGTTGTTACTGTTAATGGGACTATCAGCGCTTTCAAAATGTACTATGCGATGCAGATGTACTTTGCCAATGGTGGCGGAGCATGTTATATCGTATCGGTAGGTGCTTTCACTACGAAAGATGGAAGTAATAATATCATCACCAATACCGTAAAGTTGAGTGAATTGAAATCAGGGCTAGATACACTGGAAAAAGAAGATGAACCTACGCTGATTGTTTTCCCTGATGTAGAAGATTTACCAACCGCAGATGCTTACACGCTTTACAATAAAGCCTTGGATCAGGCAGAAGAAATGAAAGACCGCTTTGTGATCATGGATGTTGTTGGAGGCAAAGATTCTTTCAGAACAGGAATTACAGCAACCGGTTTAAAGTATGGAGCCGCTTATTATCCAAATCTCGAAACGATTTTAAGTTACAGCTTTGAAGACAAAGATGTTAAGGTAAATCTTTTAAAAGAAAAAAACGCAGACGGAGTTGTTGTTCAGGTAACATTCAATCAGGGCCAGGATAATTTGGAATGGCTGAAATCGAATAAATCAGGAGCGTATAACCTTGCTAAAAAAGCAATTGAATCTAAAGCGGTTGTAATGGCCCCGTCATCAGCCATCGCAGGTGTTTATGCCAAAGTAGACAGCACTGCCGGAGTATTCAAAGCACCTGCTAATGTTGGACTTAATTATGTAGTAGCACCAACGGAAAAAATTTCTCCTGATGATCTGGATAATCTTAACGTAGATGCAACCTCCGGAAAATCCATCAATGCGATCAGGGCTTTTGCCGGGAAAGGAACATTGGTTTGGGGGGCAAGAACCCTGGATGGCAACAGCAACGAGTGGAGATATGTATCGGTAAGACGTTTCTTCAATATGGTGGAAGAATCCGTAAAGAAGGCCACCGAGCGTTTCGTTTTCGAGCCTAACACAGCCAACACTTGGGTACGCGTACAGGCGATGATCGAAAATTTCCTTAACGAACAGTGGAAAGACGGAGCTTTGGCCGGAAGCAAGCCTGAAGATGCTTATTACGTAAGCGTAGGCCTGAACAAAACCATGTCTGCACAGGATATCCTGGAAGGAAGAATGATTATCGAGGTCGGAATGGCTGCGGTACGTCCGGCAGAATTTATCGTGCTTCGCTTCTCTCACAAATTGCAGGAAGCCTAAGCTTTAAACTTAAAATAAATCAACCCAAATTAAATTAAAAAATATGAGTACATACCCATTAGTAAAGTTTTCCTTTGAAGTAGACTGGGGCGGAACAAAAGTAGGATTCCAGGAAGTATCCGGCCTTAATATCGAAACGGATGTGATCGAATACCGACACGGCGCCAGCCCGGATTTCAGCAAGATCAAAATGACCGGTCTTCAGAAGTTCAGCAACATCAGTTTAAAAAGAGGAACCTTTAAATCGGACAACGAGTATTATGCATGGTTCAAAACCATGAAATCCAATACGGTAGAGCGCAGATCCATTACCATTTCCCTTCTGGACGAAAACGGAGAGCCTGCAGTAACCTGGAAAGTGAAAAATGCATTCCCTGTGAAACTGCAGTCGACGGATCTTAAAGCCGAAGGTAATGAAGTGGCCATCGAAACCCTGGAAATCGCACACGAAGGTTTAACCATTGAAAATAACTAATCATGGCTGTTTTATATCCTCCAACCAGTTTCTCTTTTATCGTTAACGGGATTTCGACCACAGAGGGTATTGACTCCAGATTTCAATCCATATCCGGATTATCGACCGATATTACCACGGAAGAATATGCCGAAGGAGGCGAAAACAGGTTCGCCCATCAGCTTCCTTTACGCCCCAAATACCCTAATTTAGTTCTTAAACGCGGATTACTCGTAAGTTCAGGATTGATAAGCTGGTGCAGAAATGCGATGGAAAACTTCGAGTTCGAACCCAGGGATCTTATTGTTTCCCTTTCCGGAGGACTTCAGTCTACCGCACCATTAATGGTCTGGAACGTCGTAGGAGCCTATCCTGTACGGTGGGAAGTCTCGGAATTCAATGCAGAAGAAAGCAAACTGGCTGTTGAAACCATAGAGCTGAAATACAGATATTTCACAATACCTTCATCGTTAGCAAGCCTGGGCTTGTAATTTCTACATCAAATCCGGGCACGGAAAAGCGTGTTTCAGAAGATTTTTTACCCAATTTTTTTGATAAAACAAACAGATGCGTCGCAAGGCCGGGTCTGAGCACCCTTCACGTGCCTGGATTTTTAAAATAAGATATGTTAAATCATTGGTTGTTAATATTTTATTTATTGATAGCCAATTAAAAACAAAACGAAATGCCAATAGAAATAAAAGAGCTTCACATTAAAATAAATGTGGACGAGAAAGCCGCTGCGACATCCACCGCAGCCAGCGTAGACGAAGTGCAGATCATGCGGGCGGTCAGCGAAAGTGTAGAACAGGCCGTCAATATAGAACAACGTAAAAAAGAAAGATAATGGGACAGTTTGCAAAAGTTAAAATAGGGACTTACGAGAATAACGGATATGAAAATTTGATTGATAGTGATGCTTTCGTTGCCCTAATTAATCCGACGGGGTTTTCATTCACCAGAAAAATTGAATACAATACGACCCAGGAACCGGGAGCTAGTGGCACCAATTCAAAATATGTTAAAACACCTGCTCAATCTCTACAGCTGGAGTTTTTATTTGACGGTACCGGTGTAACGGAAGAAAACTCTGGTAATAAACTGATTAACGTTATAAAGAAGAAAAAGTTTAAGCATGATACGGTTACAGAGCAATTGAATAGGTTTTATGCAGCGACGGGAGATTTCAGAGGACCGATTCATAAGCCTTACAATGTTATCATTATCTGGGGAAAATTTGAATTTAAAGGAGCTCTTACTGAATTTACCGTTGATTATAAGATGTTCAATAAGGATGGAACACCATTAAGAGCCATAGGCAAAGCAACTTTTGTTGAAGGAATCAGCCCGGAACTCATAGCGCAGAAAGAAAAAAAGACCTCCCCGGACCTTACCCACAAACGGATAATAAAGGACGGTGACACTTTGCCTTTGATGACTAAAAGGATTTACGGAGATTCCAAGTATTACCTCGAAGTAGCCAAAGTAAACAACCTGATCAATTTCAGACAATTGGTGCCGGGTGATGAACTTTACTTTCCACCGATAGAAAAAATATCATAATATGAACAACAGCGGATACATACAAACAGCAAAAAACCCGGACCTGATCACCTTCAAGGTAATGTCCGGAGGTACCGAACTGCCGGGTAAGTATGGGATTACCCATATTGTTGTGGAAAAAGAAATCAACAGGATTCCTTATGCCCGCATTACCATCCTGGACGGAAGCGTGCCGGAACAGGATTTTAAGCTGAGCAATGAAGACCTGCTGGTGCCCGGAAAAGAAATCGAGATCACTGCCGGATATCATTCCGAAGAAGAAACCATCTTTAAAGGAGTTGTTGTAAAACATAACATAAAAGTAAGAAACGGCTCCTCTTACCTGATCGTGGAATGCAGGGATAAAGCCGTAAAAATGACGCTGGGAAGAAAAAGCAAGTATTTCTACGACAGCAAAGACAGCGATATCATGGAACAACTGATTGGCAACAGCGGGTTGAAAGCTGAGGTGGAAGCAACTGCAAATTCACACAAGGAACTGGTACAGTACCGGGCTTCCGACTGGGATTTCATGCTGACAAGGGCTCAGGCCAATGGAAAACTCTGCTTTGTCGAAGACGGAACGGTAAAAATAGCCAAACCGGATTTCAGTAAGAAAGAAGTGGAAACCGTAGTTTACGGATCTTCTGTCCATGAATTCGACGGAGAAATCGACGCCAGGGATCAGTTCAGTAAAATTACCGCCAAAACATGGAGCTATACCGATCAGGAACTTACCGAAGTGGAGGCCCAGGATCCGGCCATCAGCCTCAATGGAAATCTTTCACCGGGCGATCTGGCCAAAGTTTTCGCAATCGAAGACCTGCAGCTTAAGCATGGCGGGAATCTTACCCAGGGCGAACTTCAGGAATGGGGCGATGCCAAAGCAACCTTCCAGCAGCTGGCCAAAACAAGAGGAAGAGTGAAGTTCCAGGGAATTCCCTCCGTACTGCCCGGCGTTACATTAACGTTACAGGGCGTAGGAAACCGGTTCAACGGGAAAATATACGTAAGCGGGGTGCGTCACGAGATTGCCGATGGAAACTGGCTTGTAGATGCCCAGTTCGGGCTTTCTCCCACCTGGTTTTCGGAAACCTATGATATCAGCGAAATGCCGGGGTCAGGAATCATCCCGTCGATCAGCGGACTGCATATCGGAGTTGTGTCACAGCTCGAATCCGACCCGGATGGGGAAGACCGGATTTTGGTACAGATCCCGATCATCAATAACGAAGAAGAAGGAATCTGGGCGAGAATAGCCACTCTTGATGCAGGGGAGAACCGAGGATCTTTTTTCAGACCCGAAATCGGTGATGAGGTCATTATCGGATTCATCAATGACGACCCGAATGATGCCGTAATACTCGGAATGCTGAACAGCAGTGCCAAACCGGCTCCGCTTACAGCTTCTGACGATAACAACGAAAAAGGATTCGTTACCCGAAGCGAAATGAAAATGATTTTCAACGACGACAAAATCTCCTATACACTGGAAACACCGAAAGGTAAAAAACTGATCCTGAACGAAGATGAGGATGTCATAAAGATCGAAGACGAACATTCGAATATTCTTACGCTAAACAAAGACGGGATCAGCATGGAAAGCGGGAAAGACATTAAGATCAAAGCCAAAGGTGATGTTAAAATTGAAGGAGTCAATGTCAGTGTCAAAGCTTCTGCACAGTTTAAGGCAGAAGGAAGCTCAGGCTCGGAGCTTAAATCCGGAGCGGTAACCGTAGTAAAAGGATCGCAAGTTAAAATAAATTAATCAATATGAAACCGGCAGCAAGAATTACAGATATGCATACCTGCCCGATGGTAACGGGAAATGTTCCGCATGTAGGCGGACCTATTATCCCTGCGGGGGAACCCACGGTACTGATCGGAGGAAAGCCTGCCGCCAGAGTAGGAGACAAGGCCGTATGTACAGGCCCGCTGGATACCATCGCTTCCGGATCTTCCAGCGTTCTCATCGGCGGAAAACAGGCAGCAAGAATGGGGGACTCAACGGCGCATGGAGGCGTTATTACCGCGGGAGAAGCAACTGTTTTAATAGGCGGATAAAAAGCAAGGCCTCTCTGAGCAATCACCATTAAAATATAACCTGAAAACCAACATATAAAAACATCCGCAGCAAAAAGGCAGGACCACCGGAAACTCCAGGTTAAAAATGAAGGATGTTACAACCAAATAAAACAAATAACGTATGAATATAAATGCAGATTTTTTAGGAATAGGCTGGAGCTTTCCGCCTGAGTTTAATGAGACGGAAGGAATACTGGAGATGACCACCGATGTGGAAGACATCAATAACAGTCTTATTATCTTATTGTCCACACGTCCCGGAGAACGGGTAATGTTCCCGGATTACGGATGCGACCTGCAGGAAATGCTTTTCAAACCGCTGGACCTCACCCTTATTACCCAGATGAAGGGAATCGTAGAGCGGGCTATCTTATATCATGAACCCAGGATCAATATTTTGGATATCGATATCGATACCCAGGAGGAGCTTCAGGGAGAAGTGCTGATAAAGATTGACTACGAAGTAAGAAACACCAACACAAGAAGCAATATTGTTTTTCCTTTCTACAAAGGGGAAGCTACTGAAATATAAATTAGGCCGGGATGTCTGTAGCCATGTTGAATACAAGCAAACATTACATTAAAGTATTGCATCTGACCATCGAAATATAAATTTAAACTAATGAAAAAAACAGATACATTTTCGCATTACCGCGAAGGAAAATCACAAATGCAGCGCTTTTTAGCAGAATTGGATCCTGGCAATCTCGAATTGCATGATTTCGACCTGTTTGATTGGCTGTTATTCGCTAATAATTTTGCCAGGCATGTAAATTATTTTCACAAAGATGATCCTGCGACCCCTAGAGGAAACTGGGGAAACTTCTTCCTGGGAGATGATGATTATACAGTTCCGCGCAGGGAAAGCGTAGAATACAAACAAATGAAAAAGCAGGTTACAGATCTTATTTCCCGGTTTGAGCAGGACAGCAACCTTACTCCCCACCTGACACTCTTCGTTTGCTTTTTGAAGTTGCTGGACTTTTCCAAAAAAGCTTTTAATAATCTTACAAAAAGACATCTGGATTTTTACTATAACGAAATCCTCCAGATTGATAAAAACGACGCCAAAGCCGATAAAGTCTACGTCATCTTCGAACTGGCCAAGAAAGCTATTCAGGAAAGGATTCCGGAAGGAACTCTACTGGACGGCGATAAAGATGCCGACGGGAAAAAACGGATTTACAAAACCGAAGAGGAGCTTATTGCCAATCAGGCAAAAGTAGCAGAGATCAAAAGTTTCCTGAACGACGTTGAAAAACGCGAGCTGAAAATGGCTCCGGCAGCAGATACGGCAGACGGCCTTGGCGAAAAGCTGCCCGAAGACAGCAGCTATTGGTGGCCGTTCGGATATAATTCCGACGAAACGGCCTCCGAAAAATCCATTTACAAAGAACTTCCGAAAGCCAGGCTGGGCTTTTCCGTAGCTTCTTCCTTATTCGACCTGAAAGAAGGCGAAAGAACCGTTACGGTTGCTGTAACATTCAATAAAAATTCGGCACAGAAACTTCAGAACCTTTCCAGAGAAGATCTTGAAAATAACATGAGTGTGCTTTGCAGCGGTGAAAAAGAATGGATGTCGGGCATCGTTCTGAAGTGCCTTAAAAACGAAGGAGACCGCCTGGAACTTTCGTTTACCTTATCCAAAGATGATCCTGCAGTGGTACCGTATAACAGACAGGTGCTTGCAGAAACATTTCAGACTGGATTGCCTGTCGTAAGATTTATAATTGAAGGACAAAAGTACTACGACGTTTACGAAGCCCTTTCGGAAAAACTGGTAAAGAACATCGAAGTATCGGTTGATGTAAAAGGTATCAAATCGGTACAGATAGAAAATGACAACGGAGCCTTAAATTCCGACAAGCCGTACTATCCGTTCACCGCACAACCCGTTAAAGGATCTAATTTTTACATTAAATATCCTGAAATGTTCTCTAAAAAATGGCAGAAGGCAGACATTACCATCAACTGGAAGAATGCACCGGATTCCATCAAAGATTTATACAACGGATACATTATCCAGCCCAACCAGAACATCAGCCTGAAGGATTTTGAGGCTTCAAAAAGTCCTTCGATCGTAGATGCCGATGCTTATTTCAAAGCAGATATTGCCTTATTGGACAGGGAAAACTGGTTCAGCACCGCTCATGATGTTACCCTGTTTGATAAAGCGGACGGCGTTTACAAAACGAAGTTTTCCGTCAGCAGCATCAACGGTGAGCCGGGAACTTCCGAAGCTTTGCGCGTAACGTTGAAACAATCGTCACTTCAGGATGTATATCCTAAGCTGTATACCCTTGCATTGTCAAGTAATCCGAATGAAAAAAAGCTTATTCCCAACGAACCGTATATCCCGTTCGCCGAAGATATCGAGCTCAGTTACAGTGCCTATGAAAGTGCCTATTCTTATCTGAGCAGGGATAAGGAGGGCCAGGCTTCAAAAAATGCAGGCATGCAGGTGTATCATGAAGACGTTTTCGGGCAGTACGAAAAAGAAGTTGAAACCGCCAGCCTGGTGCCGGTACACGAAAGTGGAGGCGAATTATACATCGGTCTGGAAGCCATGCCGCAAACAACGGTTTCCTTACTGATCCAGATGCTGGAAGGAAGCGAAAATCCTCTGGTTGATACTTTTGAAGAAAAAGAGTTTATCCGGTGGCACATCCTTTCGGGAAATACATGGATGGATCTATCGGATTATATGCTGAAAAATGAAACCCGGAAATTCCTGGAATCCGGTATTGTCAAGTTTAAAATACCAAAAGACCTTAATACCGGGCACACCAGGTTTACCAACGGGCTGGTCTGGATCAGGGCCCAATCGAAAAGAAGCTATGATGCGGTATGTAAAATTCAGGGGATCTATACGCAGGCGGTTCTTGCCGCATTCGAAAATCAGGACAATGAGCTTTCTCATTTGAATAATGGCCTGGAGGCGAATACCATCACCAAATTAATCACCAGGGTTCCTCAGGTAAAATCGGTGAGCCAGCCGTATAATTCTTTCGACGGTAAATACAAAGAAACCGATGCCGAATATTACAGAAGGGTAAGCGAAAGACTGAGACATAAAAACAGGGCCGTTACCCAGTGGGATTATGAGCACCTGGTTTTACAGGAATTCCCGGAAGTATTTAAGGTAAAATGCCTAAACCATACTTCTGAAACATCTTATCTGGCGCCGGGCTACGTTACCCTCATGGTCGTGCCGAATATTAAAAATAAAAATGCTTTTGATATTTATCAGCCAAGAGTCAGCAGGGCCAGCCTCAACAGGATCCAGAACTATATCCAGGAGCTCAGCGCCATGCAGGTTCAGACCCAGGTCATCAATCCTAATTATAAAGAAGCAAGAGTGGAAACCCGGGTGAAGTTCTTTGAGCAGTACGACGAATCTTTCTATACCAGACAGCTGGACGAAGATATTAAAAAGTACATCTCACCCTGGGCCTTTACGGAATCCAAAGATATCGATTTTAATATCAAGCTGAATGTAAACCAGCTCATCAGCTATCTGGAACAGCTGTATTACGTGGATTATATCGACGAAATAAAAATATTTGTAAATAATACTTTACAGAAACAGTCTTTAATTGAAGTAGATCCCAAATCCATTCTGGTTTCAGCCAAGCAGCACAAAGTATCTATTGCGGATCAGGTATGTATGTAAGAACAATAAGAAGAAAATATAATTATGTCAGAAAATAAGCACATCAGTATACCCAAAAATGTAGAAACCGGAGATCAGACCGATTTTCATTTTCTGCGCAGGACAGGTATCGAATACATAGAAAAATTGGGAGGAAAGCTCTGGACCGATTACAACTCTCATGATCCCGGGATTACCACGCTGGAAGTTTTAAGCTATGCCATCACGGATCTCGGCATGAGAATGAACCTGAACACGGGAGATCTTCTGGCTTCGAAAGATCCTGATAAAGACATCCATTCCCAGTTTCTGAAGGCTACGGAAATCTTACCTTCAAGACCTTTAACTGAGCTCGATTACAGAAAGCTGTTTATCGATATCAGCCTGGAGCCGGACTTTAAAAGACCGATCCTGAACTGCTGGCTGGTTCCCAGAACTGAAAAGATTTATGTGGACTGTAAAACCGGAACCCTGGACTTCAACCCGATCGGGGAAAAGACCCGCGACTTTAATGTAAAAGGTCTTTACGATCTGTATGTAGACTATTCCGACGATCTCGATACCGAAGACAACCGATGCAAAAGGGCTAATGTCAATTATGAGATACTGGACCGCTATCATGCCAACAGAGGGCTTTGCGAAGACCTGGTGGAAATTAAGGAAGTCCAGACCCAAAAGGTGGCCGTATGCGCCAGAATCGGACTTATAAACAAAGCCGATGAAGAGCTTGTACACGCTAAAGTCCTAAGGACCATCAATCATTATCTGGCGCCTGAAGTTCAGTTTTACTCCCTGAAACAGATGCTTGATAAAGGACAGGCAACGGATGAAATTTTCGACGGCCCGCTGCTGGAAAACGGGTTTATCGATACGGAAGAACTGAAAAACAGCCAGCTGAGAAAAGAAGTCCGCCTTTCCGACATCATCAGCGAAATCATGAAAGTCGACGGGGTAAAAGAAATCCACGAAATCTCCATTGCAGGCTGCGACAATGTTATTAGTCAGAACAACGACTGGCTGATCTGCATAGAAAACGGCAGCAAGCCCGAACTCTGTGAATTGAGCTCGTTCAGCTACAGTAAAGGTTCCCTTCCGCTCAATATCAATGATAAAAAAGTACAGGAGTATTTAAAAATACTAAAAAATGAAGAGGAAGTCCTTCGTGACGATGCAAGACAAAACAAAGAATTGCCTTTACCGGACGGAACTTCCTATGATATTGGAAACTATGCTTCCATTTTAAATGAATTTCCGGATACCTATGGAGTAGGGATCTCAGGAATCATCGGAGACAAAACACCGGAGCGGGAGGCACTGGCCAAACAGATGAAGGCTTATCTCTTGTTTTTTGATCAGATCCTGGCCGGATATTTTAAGCATCTCGAAAAAGTAAAAGAAGTATTAAGCATTAACGGCAGTTTAAAAAGGACCTATTTCACACAGGCACTTAAAAACATCAAAGGTTTTGATGAATTGGTATCCGGTTATGCTTCCGGTAATGACGACCAACTTACGGATTCCCTTTATGAAGAACTGGACAACAGTGTTGAAAGACGGAACGAGGTGCTGGACCACCTGATTGCCCGTTTTGCCGAAACATTCAGCGATTACACCTTCGTAATGAAATCATTGTACGGAAAATCCACCGACGAAATTGTCCTGAGCAATAAAGAGAATTTCTTAAAAGAGTATAAGTCTTTAAGTAAAGACCGCGGGCTGGGCTACAATTATACCTTAGCTTCCGATGAGGAGGTTTGGAATACCGGTAACATTTCCGGCGTACAGAAAAGGATCGCCCGTTTACTGGGAATTAAGAATTATACCCAGCGGAATATATCCCAATCCCCTGTTTCGATTATTAAAGGAGCAGGCAGCAGCGGAAAAGCGACCTATAACTGGAAAATAAAAGATGCCGATGGTAATATTATTCTGTCATCGGTGAATATCTACGAGATCGAATATGCGGCTACCAAAAACCTGAACGAAGCGATTTATCAGGCCATCCAGATCGATGAGGAAGACTTTGAAGCAGCCTGGAAAAAATTTGAAGCAGATCCGAATGTCAATTTGATCGGAAATATAAAAATACGATTATCAGCAGGAGGTAATTATTATTTCGACATTTTAGATGAAGCCGGAAACGTAATTGCCAATCATAAAAAGACCAACCCTTATTCAGGTATAAAGGAATTGAAAACAGGAATTCTGGCGACCATCAGCTATTTTAAGTATGAATTTACCGAAGAGGGTATTTTCCTGGTCGAGCATTTATTGCTGAAACCGGTCCTTAAGAATTATAAAATGATGGGAGGGATCGGCTGTATGTCGATCGGCAAGACCTTTAAAGTAATGTATGATCTCGAGGTAACCGGATCATCATTCATGTCTTCCTGTGAAGAAGATTGCGAAACAGATGTTTTCGATCCTTACTCTTACCGGGTGAGTGTCGTGCTTCCGGGATTTGCCTACCGTTTCCAGGATCCTGATTTCAGACGGTATGCGGAAACGGTGATCCGCCAGGAAATTCCGGCCCATATATTAGCAAAAATCTGCTGGGTAGGAGACCGGATGAGTGAAGTGCAGACGGCTCAAAGCGATTTGTCCGAATTTGAGACTGCTTTCAGGAAATATCTTACCGATAAATCCAGAAATAATCTTCCGGATTTAGGAAGCAGCACCAGGGATCTCCTGGCTGCTCTTGCCAGACTGAACAATATCTACAGGCCGGGAAGGCTTTTAGACTGCGCCATGGATGATAACGACAGCCTGGACGGAAAAATAATTTTAGGACAATCTAACATATAAAAATCGATACATAATGAATGCTAAATTAAATAATATAACCACCCAGTACAGAAAATTCAACGAAAACCAGGCGTTGACGGAAGGGCAGTTAAATGAATTTATAGACTATTTTGAAGACCAGGATAGAATGTCGAGAACCCGTCTGAGCGGGGTAGGGATCGCATGTGGTTTTAAAGCAAGTTTTATAGATCCGAATAACTCACAGAACAGCAGTTCTGAGACCAATGATAACGATGCTGTAGGAGCCATCGTTATTACTCAGGGAGCCGGAGTTACTACGGATGGAGACCTGATTACCCTGCGTCAGAAAGGGAAAAGCCCTTCAGAAGTTACCATCAATTTCAATACTAAAAATTACAAATATTACAGACACTATAATGATGTTGCACAATATGGTCATTTCAAGATCAATGGTCAACAAATACCGTTGATGGAACTGATTACCCAGAACGAATATAATGAGCTGATTGATGTAAGAAAGGTTAAAAGTATACAGGAAATAACTAATCTGAATGACCACGTAGTTATCCTTTATCTGGAAAGTTATTCCAACGAAGAAACACCTTGTCAGGATGCTGATTGCGACAATACCGGAGCTGAACAAGTGTCGAACCTGAAGGTTTTACTGGCAGATGCAAAGATTGTTGCAGAACTTCTCGCCAAAGGGGATGCGAAAGACAGCATTTATAAGGTTCATAATGGCTATCAGGATCTTTTCGATAATTTACCGGCTATTGAAGCCAAAAGAGTGATTCTGAATTCCGGCATAACGACGGCAGGAAATTTAAAGACTGTATTTCAGGACGCTATCGGTGAAGTGGGGGCATTCTGTAACGGCTTCAATGCCATCGCGGAAACCTTTAATGTAAGTCCCGATCTGCGGGGCGATGCACTGACAAAAAAAATAAAAGAAGTCTTAAAACCCAACACTTCCAGTCTGGAAGATTACCAATACCGGTATGATTTGCTGAAAGATCTTATCGATACGTATAATGAAATAAAAGACCTGATTTTACATTTAAATGTAGAATGCTGTCCGGACATTGCTGCATTCCCTAAACACCTGATGCTGGGAACTGTGGGAGCAACCCCCGAACTGGGAGCACGAACGCCGTACCGCCATGCTTTCTACCATTCTCCGGTTACCACCAATGCAGATGAAAACTACGAAAGAGTCATCATGCTTGCCAACCGTTTTGTGCAGAAAGTAAAAGCCTTCCGGCCATACGCAGGACCCGTTAAAATTACCCCTTCTCATCTCAATGTGAGATTAGGCGAAAAAGCTATTCCTTATTACTACAATGTCGATCAGTCATTACTGGCTAAATGGAATTTCGAAAAAACGAAAACAGATACGGAAACTTATAACTTAAGTTATCATACAGGCCATCTGGCAACAGCAGACTTTGTTCAAAATCCGTTGAATTATACGATTGATGATAATGATTTCCTAAGGATTGAAGGCCATTTAGGATTGCCTTTTGAAACAGCAGTACAGAACATTAATGATCTTAAAAAAGAATACGGATTGGCTTTTGATGTTGGAGTACTGCTCCTGCAGAAAGGAGGAAGAGGAAATGGTGATACGGAAACCAAAAAAGTATCCATCGAAGAGCTCAGAAAACAATTGGTATCAATTTCCAGCGCCATCAGCAATGAAACCGGTGATGCAAAAAGTACACTGCTAAACCTTTCTAAATTAGACAGCCAGCTGAGATTACTCAATAAGGTAGATTTTCCATCTGGTTCAGGGTCGGGTGATGACGTTACTGTTGTAAAACAGGACGCTAAAAAAGACAAAATTTCCACCGAGCTTTTAAGTGATTTCTTGGAGCGTAAATCCGGTCTGGAACATCTGGCAGGGGTAGAACGCGGTGGGACATTCGTTCTGATCGCCGAATCGGAAACAAACAACCAGGTGCTTGCTGATTTTTCACTGCCTTATTTATGCTGCTCTAAGAAAGATCCTGTATTCCTTACTTTACCGGCAAGCAAGCTTTGCCAGAGAGATAAGGCAATCGCCATGACCGTCGTTCCGCCGGATGGTGAAGTTAAAGCAATGGTGAACGGTACTCAGATACCGGCCATTACTCAATCTGCCGGACAGAGCTATTTCGATCCGGGATTGGTAACTTCAAATTATTTCGGACAGACCATTACCTTTACCGTTAATGATGAGCCTGTGGAAGCACAAATGATCGTGTATGCGCAGCCAAATATAACGTTAACAATTTCTGATACGGTTTATAATTATGCAAGTAATGAAGCTACGGTTTACTTCAAGGTGGAAAATAACGGTTCAGGTTCTATAGCGGCTTACCAATGGAATTACGGTGATAACCAAACCGATGCATTAGTGCCTAATTCCAGCGGCCTGGTTGCCCATGTATTCCCGATCGTACCAAATGAAAATACGACTTATCATACAAATCTTAATGTGATTGCTGAAAACTCAGGATGCAGTACACAGGTTACAATAGATGTCGAATTAAGCGGTTTACAGCTCGTTTCGTGCAGTGATAATTTTAATTACAGCGGAAGTGTCGGAACTTTTGAATACAATATCGATTTTGGAACGGATACGGGAATGGCAGGTATTAATTATAATGCTTACAGTGTACCCGACAGATTCATCATCGAATGGAATGGTCAGAAATATGACAGTGGTTTCGTAGGTTCGAGCAGTTTAAACGGCAGCCTGATCAGTGCAGGTGTTAATCCGGCAGATATAAAAACTGCCAATCCATCGAACGGGGCAGGTTCATTAAAATTCAATAAAACTTCTGCTTTACCAAGATATGCAAAGGTTACCGTTCTGGCACCATTAGGAAGCACAGCATGGAACGTTTCAGGTATTTGTCCCAGTAAATAGAAGTGAAATAATTTTCCGGGCAGAAAAAGCTGTCCGGGGAGTTTAAAAATACCTTACTAAATCATTAAAATTAGCAATAATGAACAATCAATTAAGTAATATATCAACGCAATACCGTAAGTTCAGCAAAGGACAGTACATTGAAGAAACTCAGTTTAATGAATTTCTGGATTTTTTCGAAGATCAGGACCGTCTGTCGAGGGTAATGCTGCAGGGAGTTGGTATTGTATGCGGTTTTAAACCTGAGCTCGTTTACAAAGACCGTTCTCTGAACGGGATACAGCTTTCCCAGGGAGCAGCTGTTACGACCGATGGTGATCTGCTTACCCTCAACAATACAAGTGAAGTAAGTAAAGATTTATATGTAAGTGATTTAAAAACCATTGACATACAGAATAAAAATTACACCCATTTTAAGAAATATGATAATTTTAAAATAAAATATCCTGCATTTTACGATGCAAACAGCAAACAAATCGAACTTTGGGAACTGGCAACAGCTCAGGAGGCAAATTCTGATTTTCAGCCTGTAAGTAACCTTTCCGGCATAGAAGACAAATATCTTTTACTATATCTGGAAGATTATGAAAAAGAGGTCAAGCCATGCCGCGGTGTGGATTGTGATAATCACGGAATCCTGCAGATCCGTAATCTTAAAGTATTGGTAACGACAAAACAGGGAATCGCTCGAATCCTCGAAAACGATAAGATGCAGCCGCATCCATTGTTTATTGATGGGATCATGGAAGACCTGAAACAGGAAAGGGTTATCATAGAGCGGCTTATTCTGCAAAAAGGGATTGATGCAGATTTCGCCTCTGCGGATCTGAAGAATCTTTATTCCGATGTTCTGATGAGAAGCAACTACGGCGAGAGTATTTTCAAAAAAGTAAATGCGGTATCCACATTGCTTGGAATTGAGTCTGTTGATCATCAGTATTTTAAAGAGATATTGGTAGCGTGTATTGCTCAAAAAGCAGGCTTTCAATACGCTTATGATGTGATAAAAGATGTAACGGATACCTGCTCCGAAATTATTAAGCTGCTTCCTGAATCTTTTACCAGGTGTATTCCGGATCTGGTTTCTTTTCCGAAACACATTATGCTTGGAAAGACCGTGGCATCCGTTAGCCTGGATCCTTTAAGACACCGGTTCTACAATTCACCTGTTTTGGATGATGAAAAAGCAGCCAAAAAAATAAATGCTTTGATTAAACGCTTTAAGCAACAGGTGCAAAACTTCAGATATTCGGATGACTTTGAAACTTCTGCAGCAATTAAAATTATCCCATCGCAATCATTAAATCCACTGGGAAATAAAGCAATTCCGTTCTATTATAATGTAACTCCGGAATTTCTGAAAGCCTGGAATTTCGATAAAACAGCCAACCGCTCATCATTATATAATCTGGGATATCATTCAGGCTTTTTGTCGCTTGATACCCATGTGCAGGAACCGTTGGATTTTAATATAGACAGAAATTCGTTTTATAATATCGAAGGCCATCAGGGGATGGACCCTCAGGAAGCCTTTGACCGGATTATGCAGATCAGGAATCAGCAGCAGCTGGGATTTGATGTGATGCTGTTGTCCTTTATGGAATTGAAAAACAACAAAGACCTGTATAAAGCCTACTTCAACGAGTATGTGGATAAACATTCCGGATTGGAACACAGGCGTGGCGTTGAGCGGGGAGGAACCTTCATAATGATATACGAGCAGGTGGGAAGAGATTCGGTGGTTATCGCAGATTTTTCACTTCCGTATCAGTGCTGTACCCCAAAGATCGAGTTAAAATTAAGTTTACCGAAAACAACGGTCTGCTCAGATTCCGGTCTTCTTCCATTTACGGTTTCTCCTGCTAACGGAGAAGTAAAAGCGGTGGTAGGTACAAACCTGAATGGTGGAGTGAAATGGGAGAACGGCAGCTATGTTTTCGATCCGTCTTCCGTAAGTGAGTCACTTTACAATACCGATATCAGCTTTACCGTAAACGGGAAACCTACCGACTGCAGCATTAAAGTGATTCCGCAGCCTCAGGTGAATGTATCGGTGAGCGCTGTCGATTATCCGGTAAACGGTTCATCTGCAACAACAGTTCATTTTACGTTTTCCGGAACCGGCTTTGCAAACTACCAGTACGATTGGGATTTCTGGGATAACGGAGGTTTTATTCCGTTGCAGCCGGACGCCAACGGAACCATGAGCTATACCATGTATAATCTGGATCCGAAACAAATTCCGGTTATCAAAGTGAAGGTAAGCAATAAGGAATGCGTTCAGGTAATAATGATCAGAGACTGGTATAAGGGGCCTGTTGAAGAGAATAGAGCCCCTATTGCAATAGCAGATGCATCAAATACGGATATACAATTGCCAACAAATTCAGTAGAATTAAAAGGTTCTTCCAGCTATGATTCTGATGGAACTATAGTTTCCTACTTATGGAAACAGATTGGCACTACTCCGGCAAATGCAAATATAGCTAATCCAAATACTGCTGATACAGCCGTTGCAGGATTGGTGGAAGGAATCTACACATTCCAACTGACGGTAAAAGATAATAAGGGAGCCACAGCGTCGGATGAAGTTACAGTTACTGTAAATAAGGCAGCCGACCTTATTCCGTCATTGACTGAAATTGGTAATTCTACAACAGGTTCAGGATCAAGTGGGTCAAGAACTCAAACTTTTAAAGTAGGTCAAAATGTATCGGCAGGCAATAGATTCGAGACAGGAGTTTACAGTGTTGTTCTTACAGTAATAGCCACAGCTTCTGATACTCCAAGTACGATTGCCTCAAAAATGAAAGAACTGATAAATAGTACCAGCAGGGAGCAATGGAATGCATTTGCAACTGCGCCGACAGGAGCAACAGGATTTCCTCCTAAAGCATCATCATCAGGTGATGTTCTGGAAATAATCCTTAATTATCAGAACCAATTTTTTGGTAATGCATCAGTTAGCTAATGAGAGGACAGTAAAAACTGTATTTAAATCAGAATTAATAATGAATAAAAATCCTCAATTATTTGAGGATTTTTATTCATCAGAAAACAGCAGCTTGGTTTACCTTCTGTTGTTTTTCCGTCTTGTACTGATAATATTGAATAATTTCGCGACATCGTTCAGGTGGATCTCAAAATCATCATAATATTCATTCAGGGAATGTAGGGTAATAATGCCTTTTTCCACATCATGTTTGATGATCCGCTTAACCAGGATGCCTTTCTCTTTGTGGACGATCACAAAATCCCATTTGTCATAGTGCAGCTTGCTCATCCAGTAATCCTGACGGATGTTCCTGCATAAAATAATGTCGCCTTCCAGATAGCTTTCATAGGAGCCGTCGTCCATACTGTCCCCTTTTACTTCAAAGCACATATACTCGCCGCGGTGTTCTACATCATCGGTAAAGGGAATCACCGGCAGACTTTCCATATATTCTTCGTCGGCAAACCCGTTCAGGTAACCGGCCTGTGCGTACTGATTGGCCAGCGGGACATACATTACCTTCAGATCCGAAAACACCACAGGAGAGGCACTGCTTTTCGCTTTGCTCTCTTGTTCTTCCAGCAGGTTTTTTACAAAATAAGCCGTCGTTTCCGGTATTTTCCGTTCGCCTTTTTCCCAATATTGGACTGCTCTTGTACCGACTCCGATCGCTTCAGCTATTTCCGACTGCTTCATCTTAAGCTGCTTCCTGATCTGTTTGAATTCTAAATGGGTCATTTTGATAGATTTATCGTTATTTACAAAAAAAGACGCAAAATATTTACTTTTTTATTTTTTAAATACGAACATTGTTCGTATATTT
Source organism: Chryseobacterium sp. SORGH_AS_0447 (assembly GCF_030818695.1). NCBI lineage: Bacteria > Pseudomonadati > Bacteroidota > Flavobacteriia > Flavobacteriales > Weeksellaceae > Chryseobacterium > Chryseobacterium sp. SORGH_AS_0447. Next base: position 1,891,374 of record NZ_JAUTAR010000001.1, read on the forward strand.
GTCTCGTTGTTATGAAATAACAGCACAAATATACAAAATTTATTATATAGTTTGTTATGTTTTGATGATTAATCCCTTTATAAATCCTTAAAGGACAACGAAAATCAAAAGTGTAAACTGATTTTAACATCCGATATATTTGCGGCAGTAATTTAAATTTTTGTTTTAAACGGCGCCTTTAGAACAGAAGGGTAATATAAAAAAAGTAAAAAGTGCGGATTTTAAATCTCTGTTGAAACTATTGTTCGTATTTGAAGAAAAGACTGATAGAAAATCGTCTGCTCAAATACTAAAAAGCAGCTGGCCTTTATGCTTCACTTATTACAAAGAAACGTAATGAATTGCTGGATGGTGAATAATGGAGATCCATTTCGTTAATAGCCGCAATTCAGTAAAGTTCAGAAAAAGCGGGCCGACAATTTTTTGTCAGAAACTCCTGATGCCGGCTTTTGAGAATCAGATAAATTTATCTCATCAGACATCTACCGGAGGCTGGACCATCAGCCTTTGCAGATCTTTTACGGACTTATTTTAATAATAAAACCATAAAAAGAAGCCGGATGACTGATTAAAAAAATAGCTTTTAACCTTAAAGAAAATGAAACGAAGTAAAGAATTAACAGAAAAAAGAAAAGATTTTGTCAACGATTATGTAAAACGCAATCAGGACAAACAGATGAAAGTCATCGTGACGGAACTTACGGAAATGTTGTTTTTATCGGAAAGGACAATCTATAATATCATTGTCCAGGATTAAGAAAAGTACTGTATGATATAGTATTTAATATAATAAAAATCGCTTTCAAGGCCGGAATTCAATAAACCAAATCCGGAAATGATATAATTTAATACCGAAAACTTTCCGGCTATTGAAGCGATATTACACATTATATTTCCGTTCCTCATATGACTTGCCTGTAAACGAAACGCCTTTGCTGCCTTTAAAGCAATTTGCCGCTGTAATAATCAGCGTTAGGCCTTCTAAGAGCATCAATATTTCTTTCTTTAACCGGCCAAAAGCCGTTTCGTTTATTTCCGGAAAATATCAACGCACAATGGGCAGAATAGACCGTCAGGTAATTGCGCTGTTCCATCAGGGAAACTATCCCGTACCAAATAATTAAAGATTGTAACCCGACATCTTTCCCAAATTTAAATTTGCCGTTATCTTACAGAGGTAATTCCCGTTTTTCTTTTGGTCTATTGCTGTTAGGTAAAAGACTTTAAAAATCTCCTGCTCCTTAGAACAGGAACATCGATCCGACTGGGTAAGAACAATAACCACCATATCCATTTTATAACCATGAAAAAGAAAAAAAACAAAAAAAATAAAGAAAAACCGCAAAAACCCCGTAAAGATATCAGTGAACTGATCGACGAGCTTGCCTATATCAATGAAGGTGAAAATATCCTGAACAGCAAAAAATTTTTAGACGAACTGTACATGCTGGAGCATGATGATCTCTGAAAATGATGAAGAATTTTTTTAACAGATATATAGGAAAGAATGAGTTTGGATAGTATAAAAGCCCTGTTAATCGGAACTGCCATCGCATTTTCCGGAGGACTATTAAGGGTATTGATCTCGATACAGAATAAAGAGAAGAAACAGCTCTGGGAACACTTCGTCACTTTAGCCATCGTGATGATCGTTGGTTTCACGATGAGCTATGTCATGAGCAGAGCCGACCTTCACGACAAATGGTATTCCACAGGCATACTGTTTGTGCTGGGTTATGGATACGATAAATTCCTGAAGATGATTACCACCAATCTTCCGGAATGGATCGAAAGAGCAATAAACCTTTACATCGAAGGCCGCTATGGCGTTAAGACGACCAGGCCGGCCGCGGGAGAGGAAGAGAAAAAAGATGATCCCGTTTAAAATAAAATTAATAATAAAAATCATGAATATCATCAGTCACAGTTTCCCCGAAAACCAATATTACCGGGAAGTTACCGCAAAGAAAGGAATCGTACTGCATCATACGGTGTCGGGAGATTCGGTAGAAGGAGACATCAACTGGTGGAAATCCACTGCCGAACGGGTGGCGACGCCGATCATCATCGCCAGGGACGGTGGAATTCATCAGTTGTTTTCATCTAAATACTGGGCGCATCACCTCGGAATTAAAAAAGCGCATTTTGCGCAATTCGGGCTTTCGGAAATGAATACCCAGAGGAATAAAGAGTTTATCGGCGTCGAGCTCGACAGCTGGGGAGGCCTGAATTTTAAAGATTCAAAATATTACTCGTTCTCCGGCAAGGAAGTCGCTGCAAAGAATGTAGTGAAATATGAAAAAGAATTCAGGGGTTACCGGTTTTATGAGAAGTATACCGATGCCCAGATCGCTTCCCTGAAAGAACTTCTGGTCTACTGGGGAAAGCAGTACGGCATCTCGCTGAAATACAAAGGAGATGTCATGTTTGAATTCAATAAAAGGGCGTTGGGCGGAGAAAGCGGCATCTGGGCACACGTCTCCTTCAGACCCGATAAATCGGATGTCCACCCGCAGCCGGAGCTGATCCGGATGCTGGAATCGCTGATATGACGTTAACTCGAATAGAATCAGGTTAAAAGGCTGGAAGAAGGAAGAGGGATGCTGGAAGTTTTTTCGGTTAACATCCTCTGAGTAGTTTTATATAATCAAATGATCCTGTTTGCATTGTGTGAAGGATAAACTTCTTTTAGAATTCCTGATCAGCTTCCTGATTTTTTAGTTTTTTACTTTGTTAAATTATTGAAAACAAATTAAATAATAAAAAGCTGACATCAATATAAAAACATCCGTGGAAATGCTCTGCTGCAACTACAGAATCATGTAGGCAAAAAGCTGGCAGTTCCTGCGGAAAAGTACGAAATTTAACCTTGAAAACTAAACATGAGAACAGAACCCGAAACGGTCAGGCACGCGTGTTTCTCATCACTAAGCCGATACCGCTTCGGGTTTATTTTTTAACCTTTAGAAGAATCCTCTACACAAACGGCCCGGTTTTCCGGATCCCGGAGGCAGCCTTGCAAAGCACGGGATCTGGAAGTGCTTTATACGCCTTTAATAAAATTTCAATTAAAAACATCAAGTCATGAAAGCAGCACAACCTTTAGATAAAGACAGCAATACCCGGAAGGGCCAAAGCAGAAAGCAGAAGCCGCATGAGCCGGTGGTCATTCCTCTGCATGATCCCAATATTGTCAGTACACAGCTATCACGGTCACAAACCTCGTTCCTGTTAGCAGGTCAGGCAAATCCCGACAGCAGTCGGCTGAATCGGAAAGGAGCGGTTACAGCCGTTCATAATACACAGACCCTTTATGGGCAGGGATCAGAAATTATGTATGTCAAACTCCAGGAAAGTCTTGCCCAAACAGGGGATATCAATCATCCCGATACCCAAAAAGCTGAGAAAAAATATATAATGACTCTGAGCATCAATGAGATGTGGAATTATCATAACCTAAAATCCGGAATCTATATGCCGAAAAATTTACAAAAACAAACTGCTTTTCATGAGGGAGATCAAAAACAACAACAAATATACCCATTTTCAAATCCAGTACTACCTGCAAAAGATATAAAGAAAGGTGAAACTCCCAAAATAAAAAACTCTATTTCTAACATTGCCACAAAATCAAATACTCCCTTTTTTTACGAAACGGACGGGCATTATTCTACCGTGTATTTAGTTTCATTAATGTTAGGAATGAATCCTGCTAAAGCAAAAGAGCTAGCAACTGCAACAGAAGCTCCTGATACTACGATACATAATGAAATAAAATTTGAGTTAAATGACACTTGGGGATATTTTGACGGTTCCCAACAGAATTTACACTCATTAACCGGTGGTTTTCACGGAATTGAAGAGTTTTTTACAGCAATAAAATTTTTGTATGCACCAAAAGAAAATACTAAGTTACAAGGAGAAATGCTGCACAGGTTTGGAGATACTTATGCTCATTCGAAGATAGGTAATTTAAAACCATCGGATATGAAAGATAATATAGATTTGAAAAATGCAGATGATACCACAGTTAAAAAATATATTGAATCTTGGAAACAAATTGGCTCAGAAACTACGCTAGGAAGCGAAGTGCAACCATGGATAAAGTTTTTTAACTACTATTTAGAAAAAGATGGTTTTGAATTCTTAGATAATGAAAAAAAGCAAAAAGAGATTTTCAAAGGAAAAACTTTAAAAGAAACCTTGAAAGATCTATATTTTACTAATAAATCTAGTAGTTTTGAGATGTATGGAAAGAATGGTTTTACTGGTGAACATTTCTTAACAGATAAAGGTTATCCGGATCAGATCTATTTAAGACCAGAATGGTACTATATTTATGTTCAAAATTTATCTTGGTTAATATCAACAAAATACGGATTGGATAACTCTAAACTTGATTTGAAAGTTTTTGATAAAATGATAACATTTCTTAAAAAGTATTCAGATAAAAAGCCATCTCTGAAAGGGATTATAGACTATGAAATAGCTAAAAAATTAAATAAAAAAACATTTTATGTTCCAGTATTTTATGCATCCGGAGATAGATTTTTAGCGGCATTAGATGCTAATGTCTTGACAAATTATTTACAAGTTGCAGAGAATGTTGTAAGTACTACAAAAAATTACTTAATAGAACAAGGTATTTCTGCAAATGATATAAATGTTGAAGAGATCAAAGAGTTTCAAAGCAATGGGCCTGAAGACATGCCAATTAACATTGTGGTAGCTTATAAAATAACAATAAACTAAAGCCATATCAATATTTACATAAAATTTAAGTAGTTTATAAATAGATTAAATTAATGATTATATAAAATAAAGTCATGAAATTCATTAAATGTTAAGTTGTAATAGCTTTATTTTACTTAGGGTTTTAATAGGAAAAGGGATTAAGTGTAATCGATAATTGGCCAATATATTATAATAATAAAAGGATAAAGATATTCTTTTTACAAAATATTAATCCAAAGGTTGCTGAAAAACAAAAAATCCTTACTTTTGAAGGACAAGGTTAGACAATTGAAAAATATTTTATAAATAAACCCACAAATCAAGTCGTGACTTAATAAATAGAGAATTATGAATTTAAATTTATATCAAGTTATTTTTTTGTTAGTATTATTTTTGGGAATATTAATCATATGGTATAAGTATAAAAAAATATATCTTATTAATTATATTTTAGGATTTGTGATCGTTCATGTATGTACAGATTTTTACTTGAAAAACGGCATCTTCAGCAAGGGTAGCCCTCGTGCTAAAGAAGAAGTAATACTTTATTTGGCAAACTATATTTTTTATAATATCCTTTTCTTCTCATCTTTTTTTCTTCTCCTCTTTAAAAAAGAAAAATGGAAGCAAAATTATTTCATAATTCCGGCAATTGTTTATACTATTATACTACTTACTTTCATAGTTTTTACAGATTTTCCATCCATTATCGGGACGAGTTTATTTCTTGCCTTTTTCCCCCTGTATATGTTTTCGTATTATTTAAAATTCTTGAAAAATAATTTAACGATTAAATAATTTTAGAATTACCATTTGAGATATAATGCGCTTTGTAAAAATTGCCGCAGATTTATAGATTCCGTACTCTAAGTAAATTCAAAAAACAGAAACGAACGGATTTATTCATAAACAGGTTAATCCGGAATAATGTATCATCAGAAAAATGGTTTTATTTGGATGATTTATGCAAAATCAGGAACAAAAGTAAATAGAGGATCTAAGTACTAGATATTTTTACGAACAGATCTTGCACCATTTAGTAATTTTCAAGATTTGATTGATGGTAATATACCTTATGAATAGTCTTATAATTTCAGAAATCCAAGCGTATCCATAAACTATAATATCTTATAATCGTGTAAAAAATAAAATTATGTATAAATTAAGAGTTCGTCTCACGACTAGTGAAATAGGCTTTTTTTTATAATTTTTCTCGACCTTCCCGTCGGAGAATGGTTTTCATACAGGCTATTTTCAATCCAAATCATTTAATTGCGATATTAACTAACTCTCAACTTTTTCTAAATATTTAGAATACACATTCAATTAAAGAAATCTTTCATTTGCCAGACCTGACTTTCACTTAAATGCTGCAACTATGGAATCCATTGCCTTAAAAGCGAGGTAATCTCCTTAAAAAATATGACTTTTGAACCGGGTAACCTATAAATATAAATAAGGAAAATAAAACACTGAATACACTTAATGATTATCGCTAAATGCCACTTCCGATTATCTGTATTCTGTAAAAATCTCGTACCGAGTTTGTTTTTTCATATCCCATAGGTTGATAAATGCAATTGTTCAAATTGTGCTTTATACGTCATTAAAATAAATTTCAATTAAAAACATCCAATCCATGAAAGCATCAAAACCTTTAGATAAAGGCAGCAGTAATCCTCACGGCCCGGGAAAGAAACAGAAACCCGAAAAGCCGGTGGTTATCCCCCTGCCGGTCACCGAAGTTGCCAATTTACAAACCCAGAACCCGGAAAGTACCGCCGTAACGGCCGGATCGGCCAACCCTTATTCCAACAGGATGAACCTGAACGGAACCATTGCCCCGGTGCACGGTTCACAGACCATTTACGATCAGGGAGCCGAAATTATGTACGGCAGGTTCCAGGAAAGCCTGGCAGAAACCGGAGATATCAACCATCCCGAGACCAAAAAGCTGGAGAAAGGCTATATGTCCACCTTAAGCATCAGCCAGGTTCAGGATTACCACAACCAAAAAAACGGGACGTACCTGCCGAAGACTTTGGAAGAACAGGCGGCGGCTTACCAGGCGGGTAAAAGCAGCTCCGAAGTGGAAGTTCCGGCAGCTTCCGGATCAGATGCTCCGGTCGAAATCAATCCTGTAGCGGATATCGCAGCGGAATCCGGTATGGATGAAGGATTTGCCCTGCCTGAGATACAGGAAGATGCCGTAAGGACAACACCGACGAGTTCCAACAATGACCCGAATTTTAACCAGACCATCGGTTTGGTTAAGACTACGGCAAAAGCAAAACGGGCTCACGCAACGAAAGAAAAAGCGGAAACCCATGCCAATGCCGCTGCTGCCGTACCGGCCGGTGAACGGAAATCGAAAGCAAAAGGCCGGCAGGTAGAACAGCTGGATCAGCAGAAGACAGGTTCTTTCAGCGCATCCGGTTTCAAGGTAAAATTAAGGGACAAAATCAAGGGCATCAATTTGCCGGTAAAACAGGGAGAAGCGGAAAACTTTAAGAAGCGGAACAACATCAACGCCGTCAACGGATTGATTAAACACGATGTCATGGTTTCCAAAAACAGCGTTACGGGAGGTATTGAAACGGTTGCCAGGCAACAGCCCGATGAGACGAAAGTTGCACTGCGTACGGCAACAGCGTTGCCTGATCCGAAAATAGGTTCCAAAGCCAGTATCAGAGCAACGGAGGCCATGCCGCCTAATCGGGGCGACTCCGAATTAAGCCAGCCCATTGCTAAAAGCTATAAATCCGTTGAGCAGCAGTTTGCCAAGAATCACATAACCGATGAACAGCTCGCCAAATCGAATGAGCCGGACTTCATCAATGCCCTGAATGCCAAAAAAGCGGCCAAGGCCCATACAGAGCAGGCACCCGGAGAATTTAAAAATGCTGAAAGCAAAAAACTGGAGGCGTCCAAACGTGAAGCTCAGGGCAAAACCAACAGCACGATGGACGGGATGCACCAGATCAGGAAAGGATTGCTGGACAGCGTAACGAACAAACAGCACAAAGCCGGTGAGAAAAATACGGCTAAACACCAGGAGGTAGTCGATAAGCTGAATGCCATTTATGCAGAGACGAAAAAAACGGTAGACGGGCAACTGGGTGATCTGGAAACCAAAGTCGTCCAGTTATTTGACGATGGTGCCAAAAAAGCCAAAGATGCTTTTGAAATGGAAGTCACTCAAAAACTGGAAGCATACAAAGCCAGACGCTATGGCGAATGGTATGATGTCCGCGGCTACGGCAACCGGATCGAAGATGCCTGGAATAAAAAACTGCCGGACGAGGTAGACAAGTATTATAAACAGGGCAAGGATCATTTTATGACCGCAATGGACGGCGTGATCACGAAAATTGCAGAACTGGTCACCACCCGGCTGAATGCCGCCAAAGCTTCCATTACTGCCGGACGACAGAAAGTGGTTTCCTTTATTAAAAACCTTCCGGCGGATGTAAGAAAAGCCGTTAAAGGGGATATCGATGCCATCCAGGGGCAGTTTAGGGAGCTTGAGAATTCCATCAGTGATAAAGAATCCTCACTCATCGATTCTCTGGCAAGCAAGTATAACAACGCCCTGAAGGAAGTGGACGAGCTGATTGTCGATATCAAAAAACGCAACCGCGGATTCCTGGCAACGGTAGAGGATGCCACGGTGGGCGTAGCGAAAACAATTATGGAAATCCGGAAAACGCTTACCGAATTATTATCCGGAGCCGTAAGTGCCGTCATGGCAATCGTCGCGGACCCGATCGGATTTTTATCGAATCTGATTGCCGGGGTTTCACAGGGAATCACCAATTTCGGAACCAACATCTGGACCCACCTGAAAAACGGTTTCTTCGGATGGCTGACCGGGGCAATGAAGAATATTTCTTTCACCCTGCCGGAAGACCTGTTCTCGTTAAAAGGGATTTTCTCCATGAGCTCCCAGATCCTTGGCCTGACGTGGAACGATATCAGAAGCATCGGTTCCTCAGTGGTGGGAGAACCGGTCATGAAAGTTCTTGAAACCGGTTCCGAGAAAGGACTGGAAGCCGTGCAGGTGGTCCGCAAAGAAGGGGTTGCCGGTCTTTGGGAACATGTCAAGGACCAGTTTGCCGATATCAAAGCCACGGTAATGGATACCATTATGGACATCATTAAAACGCAGGCCATCCAGGCGGGGATCAAGTTTATCATGAGCCTGCTGACTCCGGCCGGCGCATTTGTAAAAGCAGCGATGATGATTATCGATCTGGTGAAATTTTTTGTCCGGAAGGCGGCGCAGATCATGGAACTGGTCAAAGCCTTTACCGACGGTATCAAAGCCATTGCCAGCGGAAACGTAGGCTCGGTAGCGAAAGCCATCGAAAATGCACTGGGAAGAGCGATCCCTGTCGTGATCGGATTCTTAGCCTCCCTGGCAGGTCTCGGCGGACTGGCCGATAAAGTAGTCGGCGTAATACAGAAAATTCGTCAGCGTATCAGGAATGCCATTGTGAAGTTCTGGAATTTTGTGAAAGGGAAAGCACATAAGTTGCTAAACAAAATTGATGTTGGTAAGAAAGATAAGAAGGATAAAAAAGGTAAAAAAGATATTGATGATAAAGCAATTGATTTGACCACTTTAAGAATCTCAGTACCAACTAAAACCGATGGTAATCATACTCTTTATCTGAGAAAAGAGAAGAAAGGTTATAGCCTGATAATGGAGAGTACTCCTACTTTTTATTCCGATTTTATTAATCAAATTGAAACAACTGAAGAAAATAAAGATGACAAAGATAAAGCTTTAACCATTGCTGAAAGACTGGATGCATTAATAGATTCTGCTGATAATGAAAAGGATAAACAAGAGATTGCTGAAAAACTAAAAGAATTATCTAAATTTACAGTAAAGATTATTGATTTATTTAATCTTAAACCATTACAGCCTGAAAATGACTATAAAAGAGGTAAGAAACATGGTATTACATGGCAAAAATCTGATGTTATACAAGAATTTAAAAAAGATTTAAGAGATAAAGGAAAGAGTTTTCCACTTGGAAAATGGGGTAGTAAAAAAGATTTAGATTATGCTGGTAAGCTTGCAGCAACACTAAAAATTGCTGATGGCTTTAAAGATTTTCCCATTATGCCTGATAGTACTAGTACAGTATATTATGTAGATGGATCAGAATCTAAGCCTGATAGAATCAGATTAAGAAGAAATAAGGATAATAAAACCTTCCATGGTTTCCCAATAGATAGTAAAACAGCAGAACCAATATATTAAAAATTATAATATTATGTTTGAAATAAAATTTAATGTAACAAAAAAATTAGGTACAATAGACAGTGAAGATATTTCAGTAAGTGAAGCAATCTGGTCTATATATCCAAATTATGACGAAAATGTAATTATCACTTTTGGGAATTACCTTATTTGTTTAGATAAAAGAGGAGATATAGCTGGTATGTACAATGACATTATATATATGCTTAAAGATTTGAATGAAAATGAAAATGAATTTCAAATGAGTTTTTTAAGTAGTGGTTTTACTGTATATTGGAATTTCAAAAAAGAAGAAAATTTAATCACAATTACACCTAAATGGATCTCTGCCGGATTGAAAGATAGAAAAACAAATTTATTCGTACAAAATGTTAGAGAGGCTAATTTTCCGATAACTGTTAATACTGATGTCTTTATATCTGAATGGCATAAGCTTTTAAAAAATATAAAAGATGATTTATTAAAAGTAGGTTATACTGAAGATTTAGAAAACTTTGAATATTTGAAAAACTTATAATAATATAGGGCGAAATTTCAGTTGAAGTTTCGCTTTTTTATTTGAAACAAAAGCCATTGCCCGCGGAAATATAAGTGCGGTAACCAAATCAATTGAAAAGACCTTGGGGAGATCAATCCCTGTATTGATCGGCTTTTTAGCTGCGTTGCTGAATCTTGGTGGACTGACGGATAAAGTCTTGGGAGTAATCCAAAAAATCAGGCAGCGTATTGAGAACGCGATTGTGAAGTTCTGGAATTTTGTGAAAGGGAAAGTGTAATCTTCCCGAAAAACTGGAGGGTATTTATAAATAGTATATTTGATATCTTAAAAATAATATTATGGGAAAAATAATCATATACTTAAACAATCCAAAATCAAAATATTTTATTACTCAGAATAAAGAATTAGTTAAAAGATGTTCGTCTGATATTCAAGATATTAATACGGATAATGAATTAATAATTAAAGTCATAAATGATGAATTAATATTGTATGTAGAAGAAGAGTTTATGTATTTTAATTTATGTGAAACGAATTATAATATCATATCTCAAAACACTTTTGTAGAATTACAAAAAAATAAACTATTACCACAATTTCTTCAATATTGTGACAATATGTATGTAAATTTTGATTATGAAAATGATAAATTTATTAATTCTGAATTAGGAGAAAATTATCTAAAAAATAATATTCCGTGTTTAGTTCATTTAGATAAGAATATTGTAATTTTTTACATTTTAGATGAAGATGATTCATCCTTCATTATACCTCAATAATCATATGTTATTGAACAATAGTAACTAAAGTTAAAGCGAAATTTCAATTGAAGTTTCACCTTGTTTATACAAAAAGGCCAGGTTAGGAGTAAAATTTATCATAAGTTTGCTTACTAATAGTATCTCTATAGTTAGAAAATACTCTTAACATATCACCAGAATTAAACAAGCAATAGATACACTACAAAAAAAATTACAAATTTCTATAAAAGAATATGGAGTAAGTGGTTACTCAAATAATGAATATATTGTAGAGAATGATAAATTTATATCATTGAAACTATCAAACCTACACTTTGAAAATTTTGATGCATTACAACCAGTATTCGGAATTGTAACATGTTTAAATTTAGATAACTGTACATTTAATACAAATAATATTGTTGATGAGTTAAAACAGTTTACTACATTAGAGTCAATAATAGCTAGGCCAACTTCTAGTGTAGCCGCTGAAGCTTTTTTACAATTGGAAATGATAAAAGAGTTAGAGCTTTATATTGATTATGAAATAATTCCAACGAATGCTTTAATACTAGATTTTAAAGGATTGAAAAGTATTAAAAAAATATTACTTCACTGTAATAATGTTGAAAGTGATAAGGTGATTGTTTTCAAAGGGGCAGAATATCTCAATACTCTTTAACAGTTAATATTATTATGTGATTGCATGATAGATGAATTAAATAAATTCAAAAACTTAAAATATTTAGAAACAGAAAGCCCTCAGCTTCAAATAACGCATAGATTAGAATCTCTTACTACATTAGAAATGAAGATATGTAAAGAGGATTATAATATTTATTCTCTTGAACAATTTCCCAATCTTGAAAATCTGAATATTAGTAGTGGATATAAAATTAATTTGGGAGAATTAAAAAAACTTAAAATTTTATGTATCGGCGGGATGAATTTTGGTTTAGAGAATATCTCTACCTTTGATAACTTACCCAATTTAGAGCAGTTAGAGCTTTATAATTCATCTGAAATTTCTGAAATCAAAAATTTGGATAAACTTTCGAACTTAAAAGTACTTAATCTCTCTGGAAACTATGAAATTGAAAATATAAGTGGTATAGAAAAACTAAAGAATTTAGAATACATCAATCTATACAAAAATAATATTTCTAATGTAAGTGTTCTGAATAAATTACCAAAATTAAAAAATGTGAATGTTGCAGGTAATAAAATTACACAAAAAGATATAGAAAAGCAATTAGAAAAACCAGAAATTGCATGTTTTTTATCTCTGCCGCAAATACCAGAAATAGCTTCTAATATCTGGAACAGAGTTAACTAAATTTCATAAAAAACAAATAGTGTTCTTATGATAGTTTGATATTAAATGAAAACTTGAGGGAATAATTTTGTAAAAATAATTTAATCCAAAGTTTACAAAAGCGAAATTTCTAAAACAGAAATTTCGCTTTTTTAACATTTATAAACAAATGTTAAATTCATTTTAAAAAGTATAGGTAGTCCGTAAAGACGGTGCCGCCGGACTTTGGGAATACCTGAAAGACCAGTTTGCCGACCTTAAAACAACCGTGATGGATGCGATCATGGACATTATCCAGTCGCAGGTCATCTAGGCGGGAATTAAATGTGTGATGGGCTTGCTGACTCCTGTGGGAGCCTTCATAAAAGCAGCCATGACGATTATCAATGTAGTAAAATTCTTCATCCAGCGGGCCGCACAGATCATTGAACTGGTGAAAGCCTTTAGCGACAGTATCAAAGCCATTGCCAACGGAAACGTAGGTGCCGTAGCGAAAGCTATCGAAAATGCACTGGGAAGGGCAATCCCTGTCGTGATCGGATTCTTAGCCTCCCTGGCAGGTCTCGGCGGACTGGCCGATAAAGTAGTCGGCGTAATACAGAAAATTCGTCAGCGTATCAGGAATGCCATTGTGAAGTTCTGGAATTTTGTGAAAGGGAAGGCTAAGAAGCTGCTTGGAAAAATTGGTATTGGCGATAAGAAAGAGAAGAAGGAGAAAAGAGGAAAAGATACTCGTAATATTGAAGAAAAGAAGAGGGATTTGTATGAAGGAGTAAAAGAAGGAACTTCTTATTTAAGAAAAAATAAACGTCTTAAAAGAGAAACTGTTGATGATAAATTGGAGATTATAAGTACTAAATATCAACTGGTAGAGTTGAAATTAGTAGTTGATAAGCATAAAGAAACCGGAGAAGATTTAGTTCACCTCCATGGTAAAGTAAATCCTGAAGCAGAAGGTGATAAGATCGATATTAATTGGGATGTAGATGAAAAAACAGAATTAACTAAAACAGAGATTGATAGATTAAAATCTATGAATGGAGGGAATAAAGCATCTTATGAAAGAAAAACCTAAAGAAGGTATTTCAGCTATAAAAGAAATTAGAGTGATGATGAGCTTACCGGATGATATTATTTTTATAGGTGGTTCAATTAAAAAAGATACTAAAGAAGTTTTCTTTAAAGTAGGAAATGAAAGTATTAATATTGAAGAATACGGAGAAATAGATATTCTTTCCAATAAAGAATTGATTGAAGTAAAAACAGGAAATTATGTAATTAAACCTAAGGGTTTAAGTGAGAAAGACTTAAAACAGATTTTAAAGTTAAAAAGATTAAGGAATGGAGATCCGCAAATATATGATCAAAATAAAAAAATATATAATTTATCAAATAAATTATTAGTTTTACAGGTGGATCAGAATGAAATATCTCCTATTGTTTTAGCCCAACTAAGAAAACAAGGTGCACTGGATGTAATCAGATTAGGAAATGGTTCAGAAATAAAAATAAGTGAAATACCATTCGACGGAAAATATAGGAAGCCCAGCATATTTAGTGGAATGCCGACAATCAAATCATTACAAGATTATTTAAATATAAAATTATAATTTATGGGATTAATAAATAATTTAGATACAATAATTGTTATTAATAAATCAACAACTAACGAAGTTGTTAATATTGTACATCAAATTTTGTTAAGAAACAATTTTGATATTGCTATGGGTATGATATAATGAGAGAGATCATAGATAAAAACAAGATTTAGAGTTATTAAAATCACATATAGCTGGAGGTGCAATAAATTATGAAAATAAAAATTGATATGATATTTTAGTAGCTTTCAGATCTCTTAACTATAAAGAAATAGAAGGTATTATTTTTTATGCTGATTCCTATTTTACCAAAACAGAAGATATTAGTAATATAATAAAAGATATTAGTAATAGTGAACTTAAAATAATAGGCATAACCCAAGGACTTCAAATGCTAAATGATTTAGAAGTAGAAACAGAAATTGAAAATATATTAAACGGAAAAATCAATGAAGTATATAAGTATTTTATTGATTAAGTAAATATCTTTAAAAAGCGAAACTCAAAAAGTTTCGCTTTTTTATTTCAAAATAAACCACTGCCAGCCGAAATGTAGGTGCGGTTAGCCAAATCGATTGAAAATGCCTTTGGCAGGGCGATCCCTGTTTTGATCGGATTTTCAGCCTCGTTACTGGGAATTGGCGGATTAGCAAATAAAGTAGTCGGCGTGATCCATAAGATCCGTCTGCGTATTGAGAATGCGATTGTGAAGTTCTGGAATTTTGTGAAAGGAAAAGTAGCTAAAATTATAATGTTATTGCAAAAAATTAGCATAATCCAAAAGTCTATTCTTTTTTTGAATTACAGACTTCAAACATTTTAGGGGAACTTACGAAATTGTATAAAAGATCAACATTAATTTAGTTAGCATATAAAAGAAAAAGATAATAAGTAATTCAAATTTACAATTAGTAACGAATGAAAAGCTTTTGTTTCAAAGTTAATCTGAATATACAAGCTTTAAAAGTGGCAAATTTTAAAAACTATGTGCTTTCCTATTAAAATTTAATGATCTTACTATTTAAACGATATTATAATTTTCCATAAATAGTTCAGATTACGATTCGATCTGATAAAATCTACCTATTCATCAATGTGTTTGTCCACAAGCTGCTGCAACTACTGAATGCAGCAGACTGAAAACTTGGGTAAGACTGAAAAAAATAGGATTTTTGAACGCTGAAATTAAGTAGGGAATCATCTGATTATTAAATAATAAACATACTGCTGCTACAGCAAAAAGTTGGCGAAAAATTTTACAAAAATAGAGAAGATGAATTTTAAACTTGATATATGAACCGATTAAATTACGAAAAGCATGTCCAACACAAGGAGTTAAAAATAAAGTATTATGGAAAATAACAAATTACCCACAAGACAGGAGCTGAAAACCTATTTTGAAACAGACAAATACCCCACCCAAAGCCAGTTTGCGAATTTTATAGATGCCTACTGGCACAAAGACGACAACATCCCCAAAGAAAAGATTGAGGGTCTTGAGAATTTATCACTCAACTACGCTTTGCAATGGTCGCCTACCGACAGAAAACTTTCATTGTCCGATTCCAAAGGAGTATTGGTTTCAGAGATTTCTTTACAGACCTTGGATGATGAAGGGACGGATTTAAGGTACAATCCTGAAACCGCATCACTCGAACTTTATAATGTCGATAACAAGCTGCTGGACAGTATTGCGGTGAGCGATTTTGTAAAAAATGTAGGAACTCAACTTACGTTAAATTTCAATACCTTACAACTGAAGGACAGCCGGGGAAATGTATTATCGGGTCTTACGTTTGCTGTATCCAATATCGGAGGTTTACAGTCTGTACTGGATAATAAAGTAGAAAAGACGGTTAATATCAATACTGCTTATCCTTTGCAGGGCGGTGGTAATCTATCGGCAGACAAGTCACTCAGCATTCTGCAGGCTAATACCAATACGGCAGGATATCTAAGTAGTGCCGACTGGAACACATTCAACAACAAATTTGATAAGCCTGCCCTAAACACGAACTATCTTGGAAGATGGAATGGGGCTGCATTTGCCAATAGCATGCTTCAGGATAACGGCACGAGCTTGGGAATTGGAAGCAATAATTATGGTGGTGTCATATGGTCGGTTGATTCTACAACCAAAGCGGCGCTTATTGCACCGAGAATGACCCAGTCTCAGCGGCTTGCTATTGCTCTTGGTACATCACAAACGGGGGCTATGGTTTATCAGACTGACGGATCTGCGGGATATTATTTATGGAACGGAGGTTCTTGGCAGTCTTTGGGAGGTGCCAATATCGCTACGGCTGATCTTACTAATACCCAGGCAAGAGTTTTTACTCAGAATGCCAATTTTACTTGGGATACCTCAGGAAACCCTTATTATTTAAAAGGACTTACAGATACCGGAAATAATTTAAAAGATTATCCTAAAGTACTTAAACTTAAT
This sequence comes from Chryseobacterium sp. SORGH_AS_0447, assembly GCF_030818695.1. NCBI lineage: Bacteria > Pseudomonadati > Bacteroidota > Flavobacteriia > Flavobacteriales > Weeksellaceae > Chryseobacterium > Chryseobacterium sp. SORGH_AS_0447. Next base: position 1,907,978 of record NZ_JAUTAR010000001.1, read on the forward strand.
CCTACAACAAAACAGGTCGTAGAAGGAGATGCATTAATAGTATCGATACCTGACACCTTACCCAACCCGGCTACACCGACCTCACAAACCTTAAATATCGTTCACACCTACACCAACAGTCCGACGGCATTGGATACCAATGTCAAGGAATTAAATGATTTTATTATGAATATAGGAAATTTAGAATTTACAAATTTAACCGTAAATGATTGGAATTTGGTAAATGCATCTAAGAATACGGCAGCTACTTTGACTGCCGCTGGAGGAGTATCTTTAAAATGTAGTGATGTTACTGCATTTGCCAATGGAGAAGTTATGGCCTGTGCTTATCCAAATTTAGTACTACCAGCAGATAAAAGTTGGGTGTTTATTATTGGTGGATCCGTTGGATCACAACTTTCTAACTATAATGTCCCAGTGATAGGAATTACTGAAAGTTCAGCTAAATCTAATGTAGGTCTATTAAACGGTTTTTTGTCTTCTTATTCTGTAGGGTGGTGGTACAATAGTGTTAATTTCATTCCAATGGCTCAGGATTCAACACCGGTAGAACAGAGAATTAATATATCCGCGTCGGCAACGTGCATATTTACAAAAGTTGGTAATATACTAAATATTACCGTAAGGGCAGGTAATGAGACAAAAACTTTTAATACAGACGTGACTGGGGTTAATTCATTCAAGCCTCTTTGCTCGTTAATCAGAAGTTATTGGAATGATAATATTAATAATTGTGTAACCGGTTTTGGAAAATACTGGATCGAGCCTTAAATAAAATTCTTAGTAGAAAAATAGATTAAAATTCTCTAAAATAATAAACCCATGGCCTCAGAACAATTACAAAAACTATTTACCCATTTAGAAGAAATTATAACCTGGCGGATAAACAATCCGGCGAAAGACTTTAATGCAGAAGCACCTGAATTTAACACAGACAACTATAAAAACTCTCAGTTAGGAAAATATATTTCATCGGCAAAACTTAGCCCTCAGGAAGCTGTTGTTCTTCTCATGGCTTTATTGCCACGGCTGGAACCAACATTACTTAAAAGGATCTATCTGGAGTTTCCTAACGATATTCTGTTTGATTTCTGTTTTCCCAGTGATAATGGCCGGCTTTTTTATCCCACCGTTCAGGCGGTTCAATATATCTTAGGAGGTGAACAGATCTTGGAACGCCTGAAAGCCTTGGAATATTTCAATCCAGATTCCACATTGATCAAAAGGGAAGTGGTTGTTTTTTCAGGCTCGGGCCACGAATACCTCCCAACCAACAGCCTCATCAGCGTTCATCAGGAATTTTTCAACACTGTCATTTTAGGATGGGAGCTGCTGCCGAAGATGAGCGGCGACTTTCCGGCAGAACAGCTGCATACCGGCCGTTCGTGGAGTGATCTCATATTACCGCAGGATACTTTGGAAGAACTTCAGGCTATCGAATCCTGGTATACCAGCAGCCGGATCCTTATGGAAGATTGGGATATGCAGAAAAAACTTAAACCAGGCTTCCGGGTATTATTTTACGGAGATCCCGGAACAGGAAAAACCCTTGCGGCCAGCCTTTTAGGGAAATATACAGGGCGTCCTGTATTCAGAGTCGATGTCTCGATGCTGGTGTCCAAATATATTGGGGAAACAGAAAAACAGCTGGCTAAATTATTCGAAAAAGCTGAGAACAAAAACTGGATTCTTTTCTTTGACGAGGCAGATGCTATCTTTGGGAAACGTACTAATGTACGGGATGCTCATGATAAATACGCCAATCAGGAAGTATCTTATTTGCTTCAGCGGATCGAAACGTTTTCCGGACTGATTATTCTCGCCTCTAACTTTAAAAACAATATGGATCAGGCGTTTACAAGACGTTTTCATAGCTGTATTAAATTCAGCAATCCGAAGCATGAAGAAAGGTTGCGCATTTGGCAACAGAATTTACCGGGGCAGCTGCAGCTTGAAGATATCAACCTCGAGCAGATCGCCAGAAGATATGACCTTACCGGTTCTAATATTATGAATGTAATACAGGATGTGAGCCTGAAAGCCATTGCTTCCAAAAAACCAGATTATAAAGTTGACCTCAATATGTTGCTTGAAAGCATTAAAAAAGAATATGTGAAGGAGGATAAAATATTTACATAAACGGATTCATTATTTACAATCATCTAACAACATGAAACCTGGAACAGCATCATTTTGATGCTGTTTTTTTAGATTAAAAATTTAATCCTCAGTCAATCCATAAGTTTTAAAACAATTTATCCGAAATTTTGAATAAAAAAAGATTTAACAGATCAGCAGCAATCTGTATTCTCCCTCATTTTCTATCGGAGCCCGGTGAACACAGGGTAAAACCTTCTGATCCGGATGATCTACGGCGAGTCTCCAGAGATGACCGGTTCCAAGGTTCGTAGGCTGTGAATCAGGATTCGGCTCATAATGAAGGTCAAAAAAACAGTCTATTAAAAAATTTTCGAATTCCGCTTCCGGACCGTCGTGTAGCTCCCTTAGCTTTTCACGGATTTCTGGGATCAGAATTTTCTGTGTCACCCGATCGTTGGGAATAATATCACTGGCTGCCCCGAAATACGTACATAAAAACGTATCTGTTCCAACTGGGGAACGGTCGACATGATAAGAATAAACATCGGTTGAGAAAAAATCCAGCTCGGTGTCCCGTTTGTAGCATTTCAATAAATTCAAAGAAGGCAAAGCGCCGAAATCGGTTAATAGCTTAAGGTCATTCAAAATAATTCCTCTTGCAGTATTTCCTTGTTCTGAAAGCGATAATTCCAGGAGATCGTCCGGAGAAACTTCCGTAATATTTTCTTTCAGCTGAAGCTTAGAAACGATCTCTCCAAAATCTCCGGACAGATTCCTGTTCCAGCATAGCGCATTCATGGTTCCCTGAAATTCCGTAGAGATCAGTTCGGAAAAGCTTGAAACCACACCTACCTGCGGATTATCAGAAAATTGAGTATCAGAGAGGAAATTCATGCTTCAAAAATTATGTGCAAAGATAACAAAAGACTATATGCTGTCCATTGTTAATTAATTATTGAATTTTTTATCCTGACAATTATATCCAAAAAAGTATAATCTTAAAGCCCAACGGAGTGCGTTAATTAGAATCGGACGCAATCAGATTAAATAAAAATGCTGCAATTCAAAATCTTGAATTGGAAATATTTAATCAGTAGCCCCAAAGGACCGATTTAAATAGAATTATATAAAATCTGATGAAATGTCAAAGACAATCGTCTGACTTCGTCCACCTATGATTTCAGTCATAAAAGTTGTATATTTACTTCTGTGGTATTAAGATTGATGGATCATTCAGGCTGTCAGTATAAAATTGAAAATCGTAGGACAAAAACTGAAGTAGAATCTTATAATAAACATCATCCAAAATCCTTAAAAATATGAAAAGCGGTATCCTCGAACATAGTTCTGTGCAGAAAATAGAGATCGTCAAGGTAATAGACCATCTGAGTTTTTCCTGTACCGATGAGGTATCGGTAGAAGAACCTTTGGAAATTAGGATATCCTATGAAGCAGATGGGCATAAAATCGTAAAAAACATTTCCGTGACCATGCGCACACCGGGAAATGACGCGGAACTTGCAACAGGTTTTCTTTTTACGGAAGCAATCATTTCAGACAGGAATCAGATCAAAGGTGCATATCATCACCAAGAAGTCTGTTCCAGAAACAGTGGAAACACCATGATGGTGGAATTATCAGGAGGATTTTTGCCTCATCTGATGAACGCCGACCGGAATTTCTATACAACTTCCAGTTGCGGTGTCTGTGGAAAAGGCTCCATTGAATCGATCAAAACGGTAAGCCCTTTTCAAAACTTTGAAAAAAAGCAATGCGCTATTTCAATGGAAACGATTTATCAGCTGGCTGAAAAATTACGGACATTTCAAAGCAACTTCAGCGCGACAGGTGGAATTCATGCTTCCGGGCTTTTTGATTTACAGGGTAATCTGTTGATTCTGCGCGAAGATGTAGGCCGACACAATGCCTTAGACAAACTGATCGGAAATGCCCTGTTATCTGGACAATTACCACTTCAGGACCGAATGTTGGTTTTAAGCGGAAGGGCCAGTTTTGAGCTGATTCAGAAGGCTGCTATGGCAGGAATCTCAATTGTGGCGGCCATAGGTGCTCCATCAAGCCTGGCAGTAGACGTAGCAAAAGAGTTTGACATGACTTTACTTGGATTCCTGCGGGATAACCGGTGTAATATATACAATAAAAGCAGTCATGTTGAAATTACAATGGAGTAAGGAAACGAACATCTGTTTTATCAGATCAGCTTGCTGATCACCTCTTTGCTCCCTAAGCTCAGCATTAAGACAAATAAAACTTTGCGTTAAAAAATTAAAGCAGCGTACACGAACAGATATCAAACTGAAATATAAAATTTAATGAAAATCAGAATAAAAGACAACAGCATACGTTTTCGGCTTACCCAATCCGAAGTAGCGGAATTGGGCAAGAACGGAATCATTTCCAGCTACACGGAATTTCCTAATCAGACTTTCACCTATGCGATTGAAAGAACAGAGGAAGATGCGCTTTCTGCCGCATTTTCTGAAAACCGAATGGTACTTAGAATGCCGGCTCCGATGGTACATGAATGGGTATCCAGCGATAGGGTAGGATTCGATGGACAATCCGGAAAGATAAAAATATTGATCGAAAAAGATTTTGTCTGTCTGGATAATACATTGGAAGACCAGAGTGATAACTACCCGAATCCGAATGCCAAATGCTGAGGCCATCTTTATAATCACAAGAATATGGAAAACAATAAGCAAAATATAAATCAAGAGAAATCCGGTTTATCTAATGCCGCACAGCCGCCTTATCGGCTGGAAGGACTGAAACTTGAATCTCCTGAAAGCTGGGCAGCAGGAGCACCTGCCGTGATGCATTCGATACAGCAGCTAATAAGGGATGCTTCGACGCTACGGGGCGGTAGGGCGCTTTTCAGCATGAACCAGTTTGACGGTTTCGACTGTCCCAGCTGCGCCTGGCCGGATCCTGATCGCGATCGGTCACCAATAGCGGAATACTGCGAGAGCGGGGCTAAAGCTTTGGCCGAAGAAGCCACTGCTAAAAAGATTGGTGCTGATTTCTTCAGAGAAAACTCGGTGTATGATCTTTCGAAAATGACGGATTACCAGATCAGCCAGCTGGGAAGAATTGCTGAGCCGATGTATCTGCCGGAAGGCGGAACTCACTATCAGCCCATCAGTTGGGACAGTGCCTTCGAAAAAATTGCTGAAAAACTTAACGGCCTCGATTCGCCGGACGAAGCCATGTTTTATACTTCCGGGCGGACCAGCAATGAAGCGACCTGGGTGTATCAGCTTTTCGGTCGGGAATTCGGGACCAACAATTTCCCCGACTGTTCCAATATGTGCCATGAAACCTCCGGTTATGCCCTTACCCGCTGCCTCGGATTTGGAAAAGGAACGGTTAAACTGGAAGATTTTTATGAGTCCGATCTCATCATCATCATGGGACAGAATCCGGGGACCAATTCCCCAAGAATGCTTTCTGCACTTACCAAAGGCAAGAAAAACGGCGCTAAAATTATGGCAGTCAACCCATTGCCGGAAGCCGGATTGATGGGATTCAAGGATCCTCAGAAACCGTTGGCTCTCATCAGCAAACCTTTTGAACTTTCGGATCTGTACCTGCCTGTAAAAATCAACGGTGATATGGCTCTGCTGAAAGCTTTGCAGATCCTGCTTTTGGAAGAAGAAAAAAAAAATCCAGGAAAGGTCATTGATCATCAGTTTATTGCAGAAAAAACAGCAGGATTTGAGGCTCTGACTGAAGAATTAAAACGTTACGACCTTGAATTTTTAGCAGAAGAATGCGGCATTCCGATGGCAAAGCTTAGAGAAGCGGCTAAGATGATTGCTGAAAAGAAAAGGATTATCATTTGCTGGGGAATGGGCATTACCCAGCAGCACAACGGGGTAAATATGATCTTCAATATTGTCAACCTGCTGTTGATGAAAGGAAGCATCGGCATTAAAGGCGGGGGAGTCTGCCCGGTTCGCGGACACAGCAATGTGCAGGGAAACCGTACACTTTTGGTGAACCATAAACCAACAAAAGAACAGCTGGATGCGCTGGAAAAATTTTATGGATTCCAACCGCCGCGGGAAGGTGGGTACGATGTGGTGAAAGCCATTAAAGCCATGCACGAAGGAAAAGTGAAATTCATGTTCTGCATGGGTGGAAATCTCTTGTCTGCTGCTCCCGATACCACTTACACGGCAGATGCCATGCGCAAGCTCGATATGTCGGTACTGGTATCCATCAAGCTCAACCGTGGCCATCTGATCCATGGAAAAGAAGCCCTTATTTTACCGGTAATTTCCCGCAGTGAAAAAGATATCGTTAATGGAGAGCTGCAGCACATCAGCACGGAAAACTCCATGGGGGTGGTGGAATGGTCCAGAGGAGTGCTCGAACCGGTTTCGGAACACCTGATCAATGAAACCCACGTTGCCTGCAGGATGGCGAAAGCGGTATTGGGTGACCGCTCTGTCATCGATTGGGACCGGTTTATGAACAGCTACGATGCAATCCGCGATGATGTTTCCCAATGCATTCCAGGCTTTGAAAATTATAACGAAAGGGTCGTGCAGAAAGGTGGATTTTACCTTCCTAATGCGCCGCGGGACGGAAAGTTCAGCAGTGAGCATACTCCGGGAAAAGCCGCATTCAATATCACTCCGATTCCGGACAATTCGCTGGCGGATGATGAATATCTGATGGCTACGACCCGAACCCATGATCAGTTCAATACGGTAGTGTACGGACTGGACGACCGGTACCGTGGAATCTTTAATGAAAGAAGAATTGTCATGATGAACGAAAAAGACATTGAAAAAGCCGGACTGAAAGAAGGCGAGAAAGTAGATCTTTTTAATTACGATGATGGCATCGAGCGAATTGCGCCTTTGTTTATCGTAGTTAAATATGCAATTCCTGAAAAAAGCACCATGACTTATTTCCCGGAAACCAATGTCCTCGTATCCATCAACAATGTGGTTGACGGCGCCAATATGCCCGCCTCCAAATACGTCCGCATCAAAATCCGCAAGCACGATCCGGAAATTTATCAGAAGATAGATAAACACATCGTAGCTGCTACAGGAACTGCACAATAATAAATATAACTTAATGCACGGACAGAAAAAAATGGCCGTGCATTGATTTATTAAAATCATAAAAACAATATTCCGTTCGTGTAAAATCTGTGTAAAAATTCAACATTAGTTCATGAAAAGCATGCCGTAGGTATGCTATCTAACTAATGCATTTGCTTCATCAGATCAGCTTGCTGATCTTCGCTCCCTTAAATTTTATTCAGCAAAAAATTAAAACTTTGCGTCAAAAAAATCCACACGGGAATTATCCGGAAAAATAGAAAAATCCAAATCTAAAAATTCCTGAAAATCGAAAAACAATACTCCATCGGAGTATAATCTGTATAAAAATTCAATATTAGTTCATGAAAAACATCCCGTAGGTATGCTATCTTACTAATGCATTTGCTTTATCAGATCAGCGTGCTGATCCACCTTCGCTCCCTTAAATTTTATTCAGCAAAAAACTGAAAACTTTGCATCAAAAAACCCGCAACAACTTCTTACCCCCTTTAAATAAGATCACCTTTCTTATGCCTCTTCATCATGCTTTCAATCTCCGCTGCCTCTTCCGGCGTATTGACGTTCCTCAAAACATGCGGATTTTCAGACTTCAGCATCAGGATCTTGCTGTTCAGCAGAAACTTCCTGGGCGAATGACTCCCATTTTTAATAAAATCCAATAGCAAAGGGTAACTTTTAGGCTCCCAAATAGCAGCCAGTGGCTCCGGACCACCATCAAAAGGACCTTCATAGGTGGTAGCAACCTTTTCCGCATCCCTGTGTCTAACCAGAACATCCAGTGCCTTTTCATCCAGCAGCGGCATGTCACAGGCTACCACCAGCCAGGCCGTATCATTTCTAAAATGCAGTGCCGAAAGAATACCACCAAGCGGACCCATTTCGGGAAAAGCATCTGGAAGTCCATGATAATCCGAAGCGATCTGGTCCAGTTGGTCCGGACGGCAGGAGATAAATACTTCATCGCAAAATAGGCTCAGCAGGTCGGCCATAGCATATTGCTGTTCCTTTCCGTGCCAGTGGATCGCTTCCTTTGCTGTGCCCATCCGGGTACTTCTTCCGCCGGCGAGGACAAGGCCATTCATTATGGGCGTATTTTTCTGTTTTTTTGAAATCATTTTTAAGCATTACAGATGCTGGACTGTCTCAGCATAAAATTTATTAAATTAAATAATGATAGAGGTATAACATAAGGTTGCATTTATAATAAAATGAAGTGTTTATCTTGAAATTATCAAGTTATAATGGCTAACCGAATATTTGATAGAATTAAAATTAAGCAAAAATTTCAACACTTCAGCATGCTGAAAATAACGGTTTTAAAAATGTAAAGTTAAAATCTCTGCAGAATATTGAAGTTTTAGATCATTATTAAATCACGTCTTTGGTCCTGTGCTGTATGATTACAAACAAATTTTAATGCTTTTACAGTAATTTTAAACAATTTTTAATCTTTCTGTTTTTGTATAAATACCGAAGTTTGCTACATTTGTATCTACAATGAAAAGGGGACTTTATCAATATCTATACAGCTTGCTTTTTGCCATATTAACCGTTCTAGGGTTTTATTATGGGCAGCTTCAGCAGTATATTTCTGCTGATAATGATTTTGTCTTCGAATGTAGCTCAGAGATCTTAAGTAATCCGGACAGACAGTCTGCAAAGTCATTAATGTTTGATAATGCACACGAAACAGACGGCTCTCTGACCACCCAACATCCGCGCTTCAATAAAATCCGCGCCAACCTTTCCGAAAATGATACTGAAAACGATGATACCGTAGAACCCGGAACTTCATCAGCACTGATGATGCTTTACAGAGATGGCTTCTGGCATCTGATTTCGGATTTCGTTACCACGTTTCACGATCGTAAAATTGCCATTTCACTGGCTCATTTCGAGCTGCTAAAACCTCTTTGTGATGATCTGTACATCCAGTACAGGGTCATCCGCCTGTGATTCCACACGGTCTTTCCGAAAAATATAACGGCTTTCACTTTGCGATGAAAGCCTGACATCCTATTTCTCAAATTTCAAATTATTATTTAAATGTATTAAGATCATGGTCAAGAAAAGTCTCATGTATGTAAACCTGTGCCTGATATTCTGGTGCGTAAGCTGTCAGTCTGAAAAGAAAGAAAAAACGGAGGCAGCCACATTCAATGTTACAAGCCCTTTGGTAAAAGATACTCTGATTGATAAAGAGTATGTGGCGCAGATCCGTTCTATCAACCACATTGAGCTCCGTGCGCAGGAGAAAGGCTATATCCAGTCGATCTATGTGGACGAGGGGCGGTCTGTAAAAAAAGGACAGCTGCTGTTTAAAATTATGCCCAACCTGTATCAGTCTGATGTAAACAGGGCTAAAGCAGAAGCGAAATATGCCGAAATTGAATACCAGAACACCAAAAACCTTTCCGACAAAAATATTGTGGCACCGCAGGAAATGGCGATGGCTAAAGCGCGGTACGACAAAGCCAAAGCCGAACTGGCCTCTACCGATACCCATCTGAAATTTACTGAAATCCGTGCTCCTTTTTCCGGGATTGTAGGGAAGCTGCATGTGCGTAAGGGAAGCCTCGTGGATGATGGGGAACTGATGACCGAGTTGTCGGACAACAGCAAAATGTGGGTGTATTTCAATGTCCCGGAGGCGGAATACCTGAACCAGATGACGGACCGCAAAAACGAACCCCTCCATGTACGTCTGAAAATGGCCAACGGAAAAGAATTCAGCCAGCAGGGGATCGTGGAAACCATAGAATCCGACTTCGATAATGAAACCGGGAACATCGCCTACCGGGCTACCTTCCTGAACCCTACCGGACTCCTCAGATACGGGGAAACCGGGAATGTCCTTATTACTTCTCCGTACCCCAATGCTGTAATGATTCCGCAGAAAGCCACTTTTGAAGAACTGGAGAAAAAATACGTGTATGTAATTACCAAAGACAATAAGGTGAAAGCCCACGAAATTAAAGTGGCTGCCGAGCTGCCGCATATCTATGTCGTGGCTTCAGGATTGAAAAAAGATGACAGGATTTTGCTGGACGGGCTCAGGCTGGTGCAGGAAAACCAGAAAATCAATACCAGGTTCCAAAAGCCTGAAAAAGTAATGTCGAACCTGGATCTTTATGCCGAGTAACCCAAAAGTAGCATTATGTTTAAAAAAGTAATACACAGGCCGGTTTTCGCCATTGTGATATCGGTGGTTATCTTATTTATCGGGGGGCTGGCAATCAAGCAGCTCCCTACCGAGCAGTTTCCTAAAATTGCACCTACTACGGTTGCCGTTTCCATCGCCTATCCGGGGGCAAGTGCGGATGTACTCGTAAAATCATCACTCATTACCATAGAAAATGCCATCAACGGGGTCCAGGGAATGCGGTATATCACTACGGATGCCACAAGTGCCGGGGAAGCCACGGTGAATGTGGTCTTTGATCCCGGCACTAATCCCAATGAAGCGGTTGTACTCGTGAAAACCAGGGTAGACCAGGTGATGCCGCTTCTGCCGGAGCTTGTGCAGAAAGAAGGGGTAGTGGTAAACCCGATCCAGCCGAGTATGCTGATGTACGTCAACCTGTACAGCACCAGTAAGGACATGGATGAAAAATTCCTTTACAACTATGCTACCGTTAATATCATCCCGGAAATCAACAGGATCCACGGGATCGCCAAATCCCAGATCCTGGGAAGCCGGAGGTATGCCATGAGGATCTGGCTGAACCCGGACAGGATGCGTGCCTACGACCTTTCCGTGGATGAGGTAATGAAAGCCATCGGGGAGCAGAGCATCATCGGGCGTCCGGGAAGGATCGGGCAGAGTTCGGGGATTGCGGCGCAGTCGCTGGAGTATGTGCTTACCTACAAAGGCCAGTACAACACGCCGGAAGAATATGAGAACATTATCGTGCGTTCCAATTCAGAAGGGGAGAACATTAAGCTGAAGGATGTGGCGAAAGTGGAGCTGGGAAGTGAGTTCTTTGATATTTATTCCAATCTTGACGGGCATCCTTCCGCTTCTATTGTATTGAAGCAGAACTACGGAAGTAATGCCAATGACGTGATCAAGGACGTAAAGGCCAAACTGGAGGAAATGAAAGCCAACTTTCCTCCGGGAGTCGATTATAAAATCAGTTATGACGTTTCGCAGTTCCTCGATGCTTCGGTGGAACAGGTACTGCATACATTGAGGGATGCATTCATCCTTGTGGCGATTGTGGTATTCATCTTCCTGGGCGACTGGCGTTCAACGCTGATCCCGATTATCGCTGTTCCGGTTTCCCTGATCGGGACGTTCTTTGTGATCCAGCTGTTCGGGCTGTCCATCAACCTTGTGACGCTCTTTGCTTTGGTATTGGCGATCGGGATTGTGGTGGATAACGCCATTGTGGTGATTGAAGCCGTACATGCGAAAATGGAGGAGAACGATATGTCTCCGTATAAAGCAGTAAAAGAAGTAATGGGCGAAATTGCCGGAGCGATCATTGCCATCACGGCGGTAATGGTGGCGGTATTCATCCCGATCTCCTTCATGACAGGACCGGTAGGGACATTTTACCGTCAGTTTTCCATCACCATGGCCAGTTCCATTGTGATTTCTGCAGTGGTAGCGCTTACTTTGACGCCGGTTCTTGCTGCGATGCTGTTAAAGAACAACCACGGAAAACCTAAAAAATCCAACCTGTTTACCAGATCATTGGATTCCTTTAACCGCGGGTTCGATAAAATTACCGGGAAATATGCTTCCTTTTTAAGAAAGATTGTCAGCCGCAAGGTAGTAACCTGGGGAATCCTGATTGCCTTTTGCGTAGGGATTTTCATTGTAAACAAAACTTTGCCGGGAGGATTTATCCCGAATGAAGACCAGGGAACCATTTACGCCATCATCCAGACGCCGCCGGGATCTACTTTAGAGCAGACCAACAAAGTGTCGCGGGCTTTGCAGAAAATCTGTCAGGGCGTGGATGGTGTCGAATCCGTTTCATCACTGGCTGGATATGAGATTATGACCGAAGGCCGGGGGTCCAATGCCGGAACCTGTCTCATCAACCTGAAAAGCTGGGGCGACCGTAAGCATGATGTAAAGGAAATTATGGAGGAGCTGGAAGAAAAATCCAAAAACCTCGGGGCAACCATCGAATTCTTTGAACCGCCGGCAGTTCCCGGATTCGGATCTTCCGGAGGATTCTCCGTGCGTTTGCTGGACCTGAACAGAACCACCAACTACCAGGATTTCGATAAGGTGAACAAAGACTTCATTGCCCAGCTTAAAAAACGGAAGGAACTGACCGGAGTATTTACATTCTTCGCAGCGAATTACCCTCAGTACGAATTGGTTTTCGATAATAATGCCGCGATGCAGAAAGGCGTCTCAATTGGTAAGGCGATGGATAACCTCAATATCCTGATCGGGAGTACCTACGAGCAGGGATTCATCAGATTCGGGCAGTTTTTCAAGGTATATGTGCAGTCGTCACCGGAATTCAGGAGGCTGCCTACTGATATCATGAATCTGTATGTAAAGAACGATCATGGCGAAATGGTTCCGTATTCTGCGTTTATGACAATGAAGAAAACCCAGGGGCCTAACGAGATTACGAGATACAATATGTACAACTCAGCAGCGATCCGCGGGCTTCCGGCACCCGGCTATACTACGGCAGATGCCATCCAGGCGATCAACGAAACTGCGGCGAAGAGCCTGCCTCACGGCTATAAAGTGGCTTGGGAAGGATTGTCTTATGACGAAGCACAGCGCGGTAACGAAGCCATTTATGTATTCCTGGTGGTACTCGTGTTCGTATACCTTGTACTTGCGGCGCAGTATGAAAGCTTTATCATTCCGTTTGCCGTACTGCTGTCCCTTCCGGTCGGAGTATTCGGTTCTTTCTTATTGCTGAAAGCGATGGGACTGGAAAATGACATTTATGCTCAGGTGGGGCTGATTATGATTATCGGGCTTTTAGGTAAAAATGCCGTGCTCATCGTGGAATTTGCCGTGAAGAGAAGGCAGGGGGGAGATTCTATCCTGGAAGCGGCGATTAAAGGCTCAAAAGCCCGTTTCAGGCCGATCCTTATGACCTCCTTTGCATTTATTGCCGGATTGGTACCATTGGTATTTGCCAGCGGGGCCGGAGCGATCGGGAACCATACCATCGGGGCTTCCGCATTGGGCGGAATGCTCATCGGGACGCTGTTCGGGGTAATTGTGATCCCGGGACTCTATTACATTTTTGCCAAATTATCAGATGGCAGGAAAATGATCAAAGACGAAGACGAATCACCATTAAGCGAAGACATGATCCATTATGAATAAGAACAGAAAAAAAATATACCAATACGCAGGCTGGTCGGTGCTGCTGCTCGGCCTTGCAGCGTGTAAGCCCGTCGAAATTCAGCAGCGGGCGGAGAACAGGACCGTACCGGAAAAATATGCCGGTGCCGAAAATGACAATACCAATTCCGGAAAGCTGAAATGGAACGAATATTTCAGCGACCCAAATCTCCAGGCCCTCATCACCGAAGCCCTGAAAAACAACCAGGAGCTGAACATCATGCTCCAGGAAATCGAAATTTCGAAAAATGAAATCAAAGCCCGGAAAGGGGAGTACCTGCCTTCCGTAGGCCTGAAAGCGGGAGTTGGCGTAGACAAGGTCAGCCGATATACCAATATCGGTGCTATGGAAGACAATACCGAGATCGTACCCGGAAAAGAAATGCCGGATCCGCTCTTCGATTTTGGGGCCGGTGTTCAGGCCAAATGGGAAACCGATATCTGGGGAAAGCTCCACAACGCTACCCGTGCGCAGGTACAGCGTTACCTGGCCAGCATCGAAGGCCGGAACTTCATGGTCACCAACCTTATTTCCGAAATTGCCGATTCCTATTACGAGCTGTTGGCGCTGGATAATGAGCAGGTAATCCTGAATGAAAACATCAAGATCCAGAACGATGCGCTGAACATCATCAAGGAGCTGAAAAAGAACGCCCGTTCCAATGAGCTGGCCGTGAAAAGATTTCAGGCACTCGTGCTGAAAACCCAGGGTATGCAGTACGATATTCAGCAAAAAGTTGTGGAGACCGAAAACCGCATCAATTACCTGGTGGGAAGGTTCCCGCAGCCGGTAGAGCGCAGCCATGATAATTTCGATACCGTGGTTCCGCCGGTGGTCTATGCCGGGATACCTTCCGAGTTGCTGGAAAACCGTCCGGACATTAAGGAAGCGGAGTACGAACTGGCTGCCACCAAGCTGGACATCAAGTCGGCGAAGGCCAGATTTTATCCTTCGCTGGACATTGGGGCCGGAATCGGGTTGCAGGCCTTCAATCCTGCCTATCTGATCAAACCGCAATCCTTGCTGTTCTCGCTCGCCGGTGAGCTTACCGCACCGCTGATTAACCGGGCTGCCATTAAAGCGGCTTACTACAATGCCAATGCAAAGCAGGTACAGGCCGTTTACCATTATGAGCAGACCGTCCTGGCCGCTTACATCGAAGTAGCCAACCAGCTGGCGAAAATGCAGAACATGAAAAGCAGCTACGACATCAAGGCGCAGGAAGTGGATGCCTTAACCCAGTCCATCGACATTTCCAACGACCTGTTCAAGTACGCCCGGGCCGATTACATGGAAGTGCTGCTCACCCAGCGCGATGCTTTGGAGTCTAAATTTGAACTGGTGGAAAAGAGGATCAACCAGCTGAAAGCCAGCGTCGCCATCTACCGGGCACTTGGCGGCGGTTGGGATCAGAATCCCCTCACGCCTCCGGATATCATTAAAAAATAATAAACTTCTATATAGCTAATTTTTTCATGCAGAGTCCACTTTGGTGGGCTCTGTTTTTTATACTCTAAATTTCCTCCCGATGATTTTTACCGCAAAGTTTCTGTGTTAATACACAAGTAAAACAATTTTTTTTTAACTTTGTTTATAATTAAGGCGGTTATGAACCAGCCAGTATGGAGCAACTTTCGTTTTCGGATTTTGCTCCTTTATTTTTTTGTCCATCATAATCATTTTGATAAGGGATCTCTGTTTTGAAAATAACGTACATTAATTCCAATAGTTTCCTTGCTACGGCCACAATTCCTTTCATTTTTATCCCTGTTCTTTCAACAATCCGGATGTATATCGCTTTATATGCCGGTATGCTTCTTATGGCAGTGATGGCTGGAAAATACATTGTTCGTCGAAGATGCTTGTTTCCTCGTTTCGATATCCTGGGCTTACCTTTGACCGACGTTCCCGATATTTTTTCCTTTACATCAAACCCGGCATAGCTCGTGAGCTGCTTTTTATTTCTAATCATCGAAAAGCCATTGGTCACAAAAGATATTTATGTTACTTAAAAGTCGAATGCTTTAATGTAAACAAGTATACAAAAGTTTTTAAAAATCTCTGATTTTTATCTCCTGTGCTCTAAAATATACACAAACTCTAAAATTCTCTCTTTGTGACTAATGTGTTGAAATAAAGCGCCATCATCCGTGTATTCTGTGCGACCCATTGTAGGTTTCTAAAAAGCAAAAAAGCTCCGGATGTGGCAACATCCGGAGCCTTTCATTTATCAAAAGAACAAAACTACTGCGCTCTCTTCCTTTCCTCTTCACTGGCCGTTGTGCGGTTCCGGGAAGCGGCTACGTTCTTACCGAGACGGTACAGCAGGCTGAGGCTTACGAAACGGCTTTCGCGCTGGTAGAAAAAGCGGCTCTGCTGGTCCTGGAAATTGATGCTGACCTGATTGTTGTTCTTATTAAAAACATCGGTCACTGCAAGGCGCAGGGTGCCGGCGTTGTTCAGGATGTTCATTTTGACGCCGATGTCTACAAAAGAATTGGCACGCACGCGGTACACGCCCTGGATGCCGGCACTGTTGTACATCCCGTTGATTTCCGCTTTCAGTCCGATTTCCTTATCAATGGAAAACGACTGGTTCAGCGATCCGGAAAAAGAAATCATATGATTGTCATAACTTCCGGACAAATAATCCGACTTTTCACGCTGGCGGTACACATCTGCGGTGATATTCACATCCCACCAGGACGCAGGCTTTACCTGTCCTGAAAAGCGGAGGCCTGCCATCGCGCTCAGTCCGAGGTTGGCCTGGGTTCCGTAGTACCGTTTCGTCTCGTTATCCTGCACATCGATATTGGTGAACACATCGCGGGTGGAAGTGTAGTAGGCGGTTAGGTTATAGTTCTGCCGATACGTGTACCCAGCTTCTATACTGTGGACAAAAGCAGGTTGCAGGGCCGGATTTCCCACGTAGACGCTGTACGGTGAAGAGAATCGTTTGGTCGGGTTCAGCCGATTGTATTCCGGGCGTTCGAGGCGATAGGCATAATTCAGTAAGAACTCATGGTTATCTTTTGGCTTATACTGAAGGAATAAGGTCGGAAACAGTTTGAAATAATTTCTTTCGTTGAGCTGGTTCAAGTTCTGCTGGAACCCGCTGGTCCGGGTATACTCGCCGCGCAGTCCGCCCTGGAATGTCCATTGTCCGAAGCTGCCCGAAACGCTGGTATAAGCGGAAGCTACATTTTCCCGGTAGGTAAAGTGGTTGCGGTTGGCTTCTACCGCCATCAGTACCGATCCGTCACGGTTGAAATAATCGAAAATATTGATGCTCCGGGTGCTGCTGTATTTGATGCCTGAGGTCACGTCCAGTTCTTTTCCGGCTTTGAAATGATAATCCGCTTTTCCTGAAACAATGCTGATGTCCTGCGAGCTTGGCGTGTAAATATGAAAGAACGCCGAAGTTGCGCTGCCGTCGGGAAGCAGGGTAACATTGTCGGTAAAAGAGCGGTTGGCATTCCGGAAAGGCGAATAATCGAGATCGATGTTCAGGCTGCTTTTCGCGGAATCGAGTTTCAGGTTATAGTTCAGATTATACGCAAACTGATTGCCTAAAGAAGAAGCATAATTGTCGGTATTCAGCGTGGAATCCAGTTTCATGGCCGGCGAAGTGATCCGGGTAAAGGTATGGCCTTCGGATCCGCCTTTGCGGTTGTTTCCGGTCAGCAGGAAACCCAGCACCTGGTTATCGGAAACCTGGTAATCAACACCCAGACGGTAGGCATGCGTATCCGAATGGTAAACCGAAGGATTGGTACCGTCCCACAATGAGCTTCCGTAATTAATAAAAGTATTGTGATCCTGAACGGTATGACGGCGGGTAAATCCGTAATTGCCGAAAACATTCCATTTGTTTTTGCGGTAATTGAAAGTGGTGTTCCCTGTAAATCCCGTGTAGTGGCCCTGCGTGATCCCGCCGTTCAGGCTGAGGTTAAAGCCCTGTTTTTTTGATTTTTTGGTGATGATGTTAACAACGGAAGCGCCTTCCGCATCAAACCTTGCGGGCGGATTAGAGAAAATCTCGATCTGCGCTACCTGGTCAGACGGCATGCCCTGAAGATAGGCCGCCAGGTCGTCACCGGAAAGCTGTAAAGGTTTTCCGTCCAGGTAGATCCGGACGTTCTTCCGGTTGGCTGTTACCGCATTGGCTGAACTGACCTGGACACCGGGTGCTTTGGTCAAGGCTTCCCATGCGCTTCCCCCCGAAGCGATAATGCTGTTTTCAACATTAAAGCTCACGCGGTCGATTTTCCTTTCGATCAGCGGTTTCTTTTTGGTAACGGTGACTTCCTGGATTACATGCTCACTCTTCTGCAAGATCAGGTCCAGGTTTTCTTTCGGAAGCGTGACTTCCATTTCTATTGGCTGATAGCCTGAAAGCGTTGCGGTCAACGAATAACTTCCCGCCTCTGAAAACGTCAGGCTGAAATTTCCAAGATCGGAGAAAGCGGAAGCTACCGGTTTCTGGTCTTTTTTTAAACTAATCGTCACAGCGTCCAGCATCCGGCCGTCGGTGTCTTTCACGGTTCCTTTCAGAACGTTCTGGGAATGCATAAGTCCTGAAATGCAGATCAGGAGAAATAAAATCGTATTTTTCATACCGCAAACCTACGGCGGTCTATGGTTAAGGCCCGTTAAGCACGGTTAAACAACATTAACCAAGGTTAATTAAGGTTAAATCTTTCCCGGCTGCTTCGTAATATTCCATAATTATCATGAAATTAGCGGTATGAAATGGCTCTCCAACCGATATGCTTATCCGCTCGTTATTTTGGCTATGATCGCCAGCGTCGGCCTTCAGGCAGCGTGGCTGATCCAGCTGTTCCGTGCCCAGCAGGTGCAGGTGAAAAGGGATCTCGACCAGGCCGTGGCCAACGCAGCCCGCGTTAGTGAATACCTGAGTGTGGCCCCTGGACATGAAAACAACGACAATTTCCGGGATTTCTTTCTCTCTCCGGAGTGGCTTCAGCTCAAGCAGGCTTATACCCAGATGCGACAGATCGGTGTTGCCAGCCGCTTTGAAACCGAGATGAAGAACGACAGCACGCGGATCAGCATGAGTCTGAAAATTGCCAACCACCGCCCGCCCGGTCCCCGGAAATCCAAAATGATCTCTATTTTCGACGAAGGGGAAACCTTGCAATCCGTTATGGCTGCAGACAAAAAAGACCTGAAGCGGATGGACAGTCTCGTAAAACTCGAATGCCGCCGCCAGCAGATCAATGAAGACAGCTTTTATATACTGTACGATTACAGGACAGGAAAACCCGAGTCTGGAGAAGACTGGAAAAAAGCGAAGTATGCCGATTACCAGAGCCCGCATTTCGGCTATAATCTCAATTTTTTTATTCATACTTATCAGCTGGTAGTGCCTTCCGTTACCAAAACCGTGATGTACAGAATGCGGTACTATTTTATTTCATCCCTGCTGATGATCCTGCTTACCGGATTGGCTTTCTGGTTTCTCTTCAGAGTAATGCGGAGCGAACGTCTGTACACCAGGGCACGTCTTGCGTTTACCGGAAATATGACGCACGAACTGAAAACACCGGTGGCCGTCATCGAAGCTGCCCTGGATTCAATTACAAGGTATCATCTAGCTAATGATCCGGAACGGTTGGAAAATTACCTGAATATCAGCAAAAATGAAATCAGCCGGCTGAATGCAATGATCGACAAAGTGCTGAATCTGGAACAGCTGGACAACGGGGAAATCAATCTCCGCCCGGAACTGTACGATGTACAGCAGGGGCTGGAAAGTGTGGTGTCTTCGATGAGGCTTCGCAACAACAGCGGTTTGGTAGCCATTCATTACTTTCCGTCGGATGAACCTTGTTTTGTAAACGGCGATCCGGTGCACCTGACGAATGTTTTTTACAATCTAATGGATAATGCCATTAAATACAGCGGCCCCGAAGCATCTGTAAAAGTATCCTGTGCTTCTGCGGATAATCAGATCGTGGTAACGGTGGAGGATAACGGGCCGGGGATCGACAAAATTTACCACAACCGCATTTTCGAAAGGTTTTTCAGGATCCCGGAAAATCCCGATATTCATACCGTAAAAGGAACCGGTCTTGGCCTCCATTATGTAAAGGAAATTATTACGCGGCATGGAGGAAAGATCGAAGTCGCCGCCGGACCGGGAAAAGGAGCGGTGTTTACCATTTATTTACCAGCTTACGATGAAATATAAAGTACTCTACGCCGAGGACGAAGCCACCCTCGCCGAAATCATTACCGACGGGCTCCGCAGCAGCGGCTACGAAGTCCAGCTTGCATCAGACGGGCAGCAGGCGTTACAGCTGTTTCAATCCGGCACACCGGACATCTGCGTTCTCGATATCATGATGCCGGTAAAAGACGGCTACACCTTGGCAGAAGATATCCGTAAACTGAACAGTGAAGTACCGATTATTTTCCTCAGCGCCAAATCTTTAGGCGATGATGTGGTGAGAGGTTTCAAAAGCGGGGGCAACGATTACCTGAAAAAGCCTTTTACGATGGGAGAACTGCTGATACGGATGGAAAGTCTGCTCACCCGTTTCGGAACTGCTGTTACGCAGCAGGCTCCTTCTTCCCACCGTAAAACTTTCGGCAACTGTGAACTGAATACCGTAAGCCAGGAACTGGCAACCCCAAAAGCAAGCTATAAAATTTCATACAAAGAAACCGCCATCCTCGAACTGCTGTTGGAGCACCGCAACGATCTGCTTCCCCGCCAGACCGCCCTGCTGAAAATCTGGGGCGATGACAGCTATTACAATGCACGCAGCATGGATGTTTTCATGTCGCACCTCCGGAAAATGCTGAAGGACGATTCCGAAATAGAATTGATGAGCATCCGTGGGGTAGGATATAAACTGATCTGCTGAAGATATTTTCCAAATTAAATAAAAGTTGATGAGAAAAACGCGGTAAATATTTATCCATAAAAAGGCAAGAATCAGATTACACAAAAAATCCGGTACCAATTTATGATCGAATTCATAAGCGTTTTTATATCTGTTATTTAAAAATATTTGTAAATCAATAGGTTGTAATTCAAATAGTTACCAATCTACTGTGCGGTAAGGTTGTTGTCTTTTTAACGCTTTTTAGGGATGCAAAAGGCATTTTGATGGCATGTACTTTGTGTAGTATTAGCCATGACACCACTTCACCAATCACAAAATACAGACCATGCGCTGCAGGTAAAATATGCTTTCCAGTCGTTTGTAGACGATAAGCTTTTTCCCTGTGTAGCGGCAAAAGCAGCGCTTACGAAAGACCAGATGCAGCTGTTTGTAGCAGGCCACTTAGCCTGCCCGAAAGATGATCGGGCCATTCTGGATTTTATTTACGAATTCATCGATCAATATAGAAAAGCGGAAAACCATTTCCATACGGCCTGCGTCATTTTTCCTGAAACCTATGGGATTTCCGAAGAGATTTTCGACCATTTGATGTGGCAGCGACTTCAGGCATTATCCGATCTGGACGCGCTTGAATATCCTTACGACAGCCGTGTGGATTCGGATCCTTCTTCGTCAAATTTCAGCTTTAGTTTAAAGGAAGAAGCCTTCTTTGTAATCGGACTTTCTCCGGTCAGCAGCAGGGATGCGAGAAAGTTTCAATATCCGACGATCGTCTTCAATCCGCATGCACAGTTTGAGGAATTAAGGTCTCTTAAAAGATATGACAAAATGAAGAATATTGTCCGCAAAAGGGATGTTGCCCTGAGTGGTTCAATCAACCCGATGCTTCAGGATTTCGGAGATGATTCGGAAGTTTATCAGTACAGCGGAATGCGTTATGGCAAGAACTGGGAATGTCCTTTTAAATACAACAACAAATAAATGAATACAATTTTACCACGCAGCGGAACGGCTTTTATTCTGAGAAAAGGGGAACGGTTAAAAATCACCGATATCAAAGGCGAGCAGGTCTCCGATTTTACCTGTTTCAATCTTGATGATACCAGGGAATATCTGTCTTCAGGGCGTACTATCGATTATGCTGAAACGATTTTCCTTACCAAAGGCCATCCTTTTTATTCCAACAGGAGCAACATTATGTTTAACATCATCGAAGATACGGTAGGGCGTCATGATTTTCTGCTGACACCCTGCAGTGCCGATACTTTCCGGATTATTTACGGGGATGAAAATCCGCATCGCGGATGTTTTGGAAACCTGTGCGAAGCGCTGGAACCTTTCGGTATCGATCCAGATACCATTCCGATCTGTTTTAATGTTTTTATGCATGTGGCAGTAGACGGGGAAACCGGTAAAATAAGCGTATTGCCGCCGAAAAGCAAAGAGGGGGATTACATTATTATCGAAGCAGTGATGGATCTTATCGTAGGGATGACGGCATGTTCAGCAGAAATGTCGAACAACTATTCTTTTAAGCCGATCGGCTATTCAATTATGAAAGAAAATGTAGAATAATTACCTTTAATTTTTTTAATATAAATCTGTAAACAGCCTCTCATGAAGGGGCTGTTTTTTTGTCGGAGTAGTGAGCCGCTTCTAACACATGAGTCACGAAAGAGAATTTAATAACTTGAAAATATTTTAGAACACATAAGATTAAAAATCTAAGATTTTTAAAAATTTTATGGGCTTAACAGCACAGCAGTTAACTTTATTAGTGATATGTATGTCTTTTGTGACTTTTGCGGGTAAATTTAAACCGAACATTTACGCAGGTTTTCACAGATAATCCCGGTGGCTTCGAGTAAATTTTAGCTACCAAAGTGTTCATTGAGCTGATACAATAAAAAACAACTTATATAGCTAATAAAAAAACTTATACAGCCACTTCAACATCCCGTTTGTCATCCCGTAGGGATCTCAATATAGTATTAGCGTAAAGCATTCAATATCTGCATTTAAATTCTTGTTAGAAATTGCAAATTCAACGTAATTGATTATATATAACACGAATAATGAAGTGTTTCAAAAACAATCTTTTATTTTGCCTCAGATATTTTTTATTATTTAACAAGTGAATCGGCGAACCTCCTCAAGGTTTCCTTCTGATGCGCTCTAAACTATTTTCAAAGTTGTATCCTTATTCTTACATGACTTAGGTGTTAAATTTTAAGATTACTAATTCAGCAAAACAAATGACTTATTTAGAAAAATCTTATCCCGGAAAAGGCATCGTAATATCGTAACCCAGGTCTTCACCAGCACCCGTTTCTGGTTTGATACGGTCGGGATCTTTAAAGAATAATAGGGGAACGGAAGTCCGGTTAATGATCTGCTTCAGGAAATTCTCAGAGAAGAAGGATTTCCAGTTTTCTTCATCCTGGTAATTCAGAATAATCAGGTCAAATTCGGAATTGTTGGAAACCTTTGAAATTTCCAGTGCTTTGTCGTTGCTTACGATAAATGAAGCGTTGTATTCGATATCGCTTTTCCTCAGTTCTTTTCTCAGTCCGATATAAGCTCTCCGGATGTCGGCAAACTGCTGTTCGGGCGAAATGCCCAGAAGACTGATCGTTCCTTTGTTTTTCTCGGCAATCAGTTTGGAAAGGTCGAACTTCTCATGCAGCTTATCCAGCACCCGTACCGGGACAAGGATCTTTTTGAAATTCAGCTGATGAGAATCCTCGGGAACCAGCATTACCGAACAGTTGGCTGCGGTGAGGATCTGGTAAGAAGAGGATCCCAGGATCAGTTCCTTAATGCCCTGTTTTCCGGATGCTCCTGTAATAACGAGGTCTACGGATTCTTCCTGTATCGTTTTATTGATGCTGTTGATGAGTGTATCATTTCCAATAACCGTGGTGCAGTTGGTAAAATCATACTGATCCCGCAGCAAATCTTTAATGCTGTTGAGGCTGGCCTCGATCTGTGCAAAATTTTGATCAACGGTTTCCTTACCCACCATTTGCCTTCCGGTACGGTCGATGATAAAAAAGCTGCTGAAATTATAAAAAAGGATGACCCGCGCATTGTGGCGTTTGGCCATATGAACGGCTACTTTTACAGCCTGGTCGGACCGTGTGGTAAAATCGGTCGTCACCAGAATGGTTTTTATGCTTATAAAATCTTTCATACTATTTGGATTAAAAACGCATTTAAAGAAAATGTCTTTTTAAAGAACATCAAGAATTATGCGCATGACGGTATTTTTTACAGTTAATTTCTGCAAATGGTATAAATAAATTTCTATTAATATTATTTTAATTAAAATATTTTATAGTTATCAATTTTTAAAAAATAGTTATATTTAGATAAATATTATATTTTTCCGGGTTCGACGTATTAATTTATGGAGTATTTAAATTTTTTTTGAATATAATTTAAATGATACAATTGGTCTGTTGCCGGAAAACATTCATCACTAGAAAAATCATTAACATATTGATATGGTATCATTAAATATTAACGGAAAAACCCACACGTTGGATGTCAGCGAAGACATGCCGATTTTATGGGTGCTCAGAGATATCGTCGGCCTTACCGGAACCAAATTCGGATGCGGCGTGGCCCAGTGCGGCGCATGCATGGTACACCTGGACGGCGATGCGGTACGGTCCTGCATCACCAAAGTAAAAAGGGCTGTTGGGAAAAAAATCATTACCATTGAAGGGCTTTCGCAGCACAATGACCATCCAGTTCAGAAGGCCTGGCAGGAAATAGATGTTCCCCAATGCGGCTACTGCCACTCGGGACAGATTATGGCTGCGGCCGTTCTTCTCCGGGAAAATCCTTCACCCACGGATGAAGATATCGATCTGGCTATGGCCGGAAACTTATGCCGTTGCGGTACCTACTCCCGCGTGCGCAAAGCCATTAAGATCGCCGCTGATTTACAAAAAAAAGGAACCGTTTAATTTTGAAAGATTAGAGGAGTATGATTACATTTTTCAAAAAGATAAAAATAAAATCCGGGCATTTATTCCAGGGCTTTTTTGTGGTGGCTATTTCGGCCAGTGCCTTTGGAATGGTAAGCCGGAACATGAATAAAACCTATTCTCCCGTTTCCGTGGTAAAAAAAGACAGCATCGCTTCGGTAAAAGCATTCGGGGAAGTCTATAAAGTTTTGATGAGCCCAAGGTGTCTCAACTGCCATCCGGCAGGAGATATTCCGCTGCAGGGGGAAGACAGCCATCTTCACCAGATGTACCCGGAACGAGGGACAGACGGGAAAGGTTTGTATGCGATGAAATGTGCCAACTGCCACCAGGATGAAAATACACCGGGCCTTCACATGCCGCCGGGAAATCCGAAATGGCACCTTCCGCCGGCAAATATGAAGATGGTATTTGAAGGAAAGAGTCCTCACGAATTGGCGAAGCAGCTGATGAACAAAAAAGAAAACGGAAACAAAAATGTAGAAGAGCTCATCAAGCATGCTGACGACGGGCTGGTACTGGCGGGCTTTAATCCTGCCGACGGATTGAAGAAACCTCCTTTAACCCACGCTCAGTTTAAGAAAGCATGGATCACTTGGTTAACCACCGGAGCCTACGCTCCTGCTAAATAATACAGGAATATGTCGAGAGAAACAGATTTTTCAAGAAGAAGATTCCTGCAGCTGGCAGGAATGGGAGGAGCCGCTTTATGCCTGGGAATATTCCCCGGTATTTCGAAGGCCTCCGTTATTACAGAGGGAGCCGCCCTCGCGGAAAATGTAGAAATGAATGCGTGGATCATCATCAATACTTCAGGCAAAATCATGCTGGTGGACCACCGGGCAGAAATGGGCCAGGGGTCTTATCATTCGGTTCCGCAGATTATTGCAGAGGAGCTCGAAGTGGATCTCAGCCAGGTAGAAGTTATCTTTGCCCAAGGCAGTACGAAATACGGAAGCCAGATCACCGGAGGAAGCTCCACGATCAGGACTTCTTACAAAAACCTCCTGAAACTGAGTGCAACGGCCCGCGAAATGCTGCGCCAGACAGCCGCCACGCGGTGGAATGTTCCATTGGCGGAATGTGTTGCCCGTAGCGGGAATATCATCCATCAGAAAACGTCCCGCAAATTCCATTACGGAGAGCTGGTAGCCGAAGCCTCAAAGCTTACCCCTCCGGAAAAAGTGGAGCTGAAGCCGCGTTCGGAATATAAAATCATCGGAAAGCCGATTAAAAGAATAGATACGCCTTTAAAGACAAACGGTGCTGCCGTATTCGGTCTTGATAAAAGACTGCCGGGAATGCTTTTCGCATCCGTGGAGCGAAATCCGCGGCTGCGCGGGAAAGTGGCGAGCTTCGACGATTCCCAGACCCGGAAAATAAAAGGCGTTAAAGACGTCATCAAAATCACCATGAAAGTATGGGATACCGACCGTGAAGGCGTTGCCGTCATTGCAGACAACAGCTGGGCAGCCCTTGAAGGCAGGAAAGCTTTGAAAGTAGTCTGGGACGATTCCGATTTTGATCACGTTAACACCGCGGATATTTATAAAAAACACCAGCAGTTGCTCCAGTCTGAAGAAGGGCTGACGGCCAAAGAAGAGGGGAGTGTTGATACGACGGCAAACGGAAGCAGAAAGAAAATAGAAGCGGTATACACCACACCGTACCAGTCGCATCTGGCTCTGGAGCCGATCAACTGTATTGCCCATTATCAGAAAGATAAAATAGAGATCTGGGGCCCGATCCAGGCACCGGACTGGATTCAGAAAGACGTCGCGAAAGCATTTAATATCGATGCGAAAAACGTAATAGTCAACATGACCTTCCTGGGTGGAGGCTTTGGAAGAAAAGCCTTCACCGATTATCCCAACGAAGCGGTAGCCATTTCCAAAAAGATCAATGCGCCGGTACAGGTCGTATGGTCAAGGGAAGATGATGCGACCCAGGGACCGTTCAGGCCGGGCGTATCTTACCGTGGAGAAGGAATCATTGAAAATGGTAAACTGACGGATCTTAAGTTCAGAATGGTCGGACAGAACATCAACCATTGGCAGAGCGGCAAAAAAGGAACTGCCAACCCAAGCACGACGGAAGGTTTTATGGAACCGTATTTTAAGACCATTAAAAACATAAAGTTCTCAGATATTCCTTTTGAAACCCCGGTGCCGGTATTGTGGTGGAGATCGGTATACGCTTCTACCAACGGCTTCGCTTATGAAAGTTTCATGGATGAAATCGCACGTAGCATGGGCATGGATTCTCTGGAATTTAGAAGACAATACATGAATGACGAGAGGACACACAAACTGATTGACAAGCTCGCAGAAGTGAGCCAGTGGAAAAGCAGTTCACCGCAGGAGGGATACGGGGTCGCGATCACCGAGTGTTTCAAAAGTACGGTCGGACAGGTCGTAAAAGTATCAAAACGAAAAGGCGGAGGAATAAAAATCGATAAAGTCTGGGCGGTCATCGACTGCGGCTGGTACGTAAATCCGGATATTATTGAAGCTCAGGTAGAAGGATCCATCGTCATGGCGTTGGGTGCTACGATGCATCAGCAGACATTTACCGATGGAAAAGCCGATCTCATGAATTACAACACCTACCTATTGCCGAGAATTTATGACATTCCGCCGGTTAAGGTATATATTATGGAAAATAAAGAAGATGCAGGCGGAGTAGGAGAACCGGGACTGCCACCGTTTGCCCCAGCGTTGGCCAATGCTATTTTCGACCTTACCGGAAAAAGAATCAGGACACTGCCTTTTGATCTGGCGAAATTGTAAAGTATATTTTCCATTTTTAAAAATGAATTTGTCGCAGATTATACCATGAGATTCAGTTTGTGATTATTGAAAATTAATTTAAATTAAACAGGCTAAAGATCAGACCGATGATAATCAAATATCGGATAAGTTCTTTGTGTTCTGATCTAAATTTTACAGTTTTTTCGGGGAATCTCCGCGATTAGCTTAATTTTTGATACTTCCTGATAATGCCGGTAAAATGAAGCCGGATCCTTATTCGGATAATTCGAGTTACAAGGAAAAACCGACAGCACCAGACGCTTTATGAAAGAGATCAATGACATAATAAAAGCCTACCGAAAGGCACAGGCCGAAGGTAAGAAAACAGCTTTGGCGACGGTCGTAAAGGTGGAAGGTTCCTCATACAGACAGCCCGGTGCACGAATGCTCGTGACCGAGGACGGCGAACTTACGGGAGCCATCAGCGGAGGATGCCTGGAAGGAGATGCCTTGAAAAAAGCATTGCTCGCCATCCATCAGCAGCAGAATAAACTGATTACTTACGATACCAGCAACGATGAAGACTCGGATTTCGGAGTACAGCTCGGCTGTAATGGGATTGTACATATTTTATTTGAATTCATTGATGCTGAGAAAAGCAATGTGATCGATTTACTGACCACAACGGCTGCAGAATGGCGTGATTCTGTTCTAACCTGCCTTTTTTCATTGGAAAGAGGGCAGAAGCAGGTCGGCACTGTTCTTTTTTACAGTCAGAATAAAGCGTGGCCGGAAAACAATCACTTTGAAGCATTGTCAGAAGATATGGCAAAGGTGCTTGAAAAGCAGACGTCTGTGGTTAAAACAATTACTTACAAAAATGTTTCTTACGAAGCACTCATCGAATATATTCCGCCTGCCGTTTCATTGGTGATCGCAGGAGCCGGAAATGATGTAAAACCATTGGTTGAAATCGCATCCGTTATGGGCTGGGAAATTACCGTGGCCGAAGGCCGGGTAAGCCACGCCACCGAAAAAAGGTTTCCTTTGGCGAACAACATCATGGTGGTGGGTGCCGATGATTTTGTAAATAACATCATTGTCGATGAATATACTTTCGTCGTGCTGATGACGCACAATTACCGGTATGATTTAACTGTTTTGAAAAACCTTCTGAACTGCCGGAACCGTTACATCGGTGTTTTAGGCCCGAAATCCAAGCTTAATCGGATGATCAGTGACCTGGCAGAAGAAGACGTTGTGGTTTCTCAGGAACAAATGGAAAGAATCTATGGACCGGTAGGGCTGGACATCGGAGCCGAAACTTCAGAAGAAATCGCCCTTTCGGTTACCGCTGAAATAAAAGCCGTACTGGAAGGCAAAAAAGGAAATTCATTACGATACAAAAAAGAAAAAATTCATCACGCTATCAGTGGTGATGCCCAATAATATGATTACGGACACTTTCGGACGCGTACACGACTATCTCAGGATCTCACTCACCGACAACTGCAATCTTCGGTGCTTTTACTGCATGCCCGACGAAAAATATGCTTTTGCACCGGCTTCCAAATTGATGCAGCCGGATGAAATTGAAACGATTGCTAAAATTTTCGTGGCTGCCGGCGTAAAAAAAATAAGACTGACCGGCGGTGAGCCATTGGTACGGAAAGATGCTCCGCTTATTCTTGAAAAATTAGGAAAACTGGGAATCGAACTTGCGATTACCACCAATGGAGTAAGGGTAAAAGAACTTTTGCCGCAGCTGATGGCAGCGCAGGTGAGAACGGTCAATATCAGTTTAGATACCCTGGACGCCGCAAAATTTCAGAAAATCACCAGAAGGGATCTTTTTGATAAAGTAAAAGAAAGCATTGCGGTTCTGCTGGAAAATAATTTCCGGGTGAAAATAAATGTGGTGCTGATGAAAGATCTGAATGATAATGAAATCAATGATTTCGTGGAATTGACGAGACATCAGCCGGTCGAAGTACGGTTTATCGAATTTATGCCGTTCAGCGGGAACCGATGGACCAGCAACCAGGTGGTAACGCTCGATGAAATTCTTTTTGAGGTGCAAAGCCGGTATGATCTTATCGCATTGCCGCATGAGGCGCATGACACGGCCAAGCGGTTTAAAATTCCGGGGTTTACCGGTAATTTTGCCGTTATCAGTACAATGAGTGCTCCTTTCTGTTCATCCTGCAACAGGATTCGTTTAACGGCAGACGGCAAGCTCAAAAACTGTCTGTTTTCCAAAGGGGAAACCGATCTGCTGTTGGCTTTACGAAGCGGGGAAGACATTAGCCCATTGATTCAGTCAACCATCCTCTCCAAAGCAAAAGCGTTGGGCGGGCAGTTTGAAGGATTATTCCAGGATATTGATGCCACCGCAATTGAAAACCGAAGCATGATAACCATCGGAGGATAATGAAGAATAAAACGGCAATCATCATTCTGGCAGCAGGAAATTCATCCCGGTTGGGCGAACCGAAACAGCTGTTGCTCTACCAAGGAAAAACGCTGCTGCGTCATACCGCAGACGAAGCTTTAAAAGTAACCTCACAAATCGTAGTGGTAACAGGAGAAGTAAATATTCAGATTGAAGAAGAAATTAAACATTTTCATCAGATCAGAAATGATAACTGGGCAGAAGGCATGGCATCCTCTCTTAAAAAGGGATTAAAGGAAGCTGTAAAATGTTTCCCGGAAGCCGAACAGTTTATTTTTACCGTCTGTGATCAGCCTTTTATTAACGATTCCATATTTCAGGCTTTGATAGACAAAAAAGACACTTCAAAAAAAGGGATTGTTGCATCGTCATATGCAGATACGCTGGGCGTTCCGGTACTTTTCGACAGTTCATATTCAGAAAAATTATTAAACTTAAACGGCCAGGAAGGGGCCCGAAAACTCATTCGGCAGTATAAAGACGATACGGCTTTTGTCCTTTTTCCGCAGGGCTTGTGGGATATTGATACACCCGAAGACTATAAAAAATTAATCAATCCATGATTTCAGTTACAGAAGCAAAAAACATCATCCTAAATAATCTACCGGAAAGAAAAACGGCATTGCTGCCGCTTTCTGAAGCCGCAGGTCTCGTTACCTCTGCTAAGGTGATTGCCGGTACCGATATTCCCGGCTTCCCGCAATCTTCGATGGATGGATATGCGTTAAAATTCAAAGACCAACACCTGCCTTTAGAGATCAGCGGTGAAATGGCGGCCGGAACTACGGCTTTATTTCACCTACAGGATGGCCAGGCTTCCCGGATCTTTACCGGAGCTCCTTTGCCCGAAGGTGCCGATACCGTGGTGATGCAGGAAAAAATCACTATAGAAAATAATCAGCTTATTATTAAAGATGAAAACCTCAGCCAGGGGCTCAATGTGCGTCCGAAAGGATCGGAAGTGAAAAAAGGCGCTGTTGCTATTGCGGCAGGAACATTTCTGAGTCCAGCAGCCATTGGATTTCTTGCCGGAATAGGACAGGATCAA
Organism: Chryseobacterium sp. SORGH_AS_0447; assembly: GCF_030818695.1. Lineage (NCBI taxonomy): Bacteria > Pseudomonadati > Bacteroidota > Flavobacteriia > Flavobacteriales > Weeksellaceae > Chryseobacterium > Chryseobacterium sp. SORGH_AS_0447. Next base: position 1,938,641 of record NZ_JAUTAR010000001.1, read on the forward strand.
GTCGAAGTATACCGTCCTCCTGTGGTCGCGGTGATCCTAACAGGCAACGAATTGCAGGATCCCGGACAGGTACTGGCTTTCGGGCAGGTGTATGAAGCCAATTCCTACCAGCTTAAAGCCGCGTTGGAAAAGACAGGCCTGAAAGAAATCCATGTGTTCAGGGCGGAGGATGATCCCGCAACCCTTCAGCAGATTTTGGAGCAGGCTCTACAAATAAGCGACCTTGTCCTGCTTAACGGTGGGGTAAGCGTCGGGGATTATGATTTTGTGACAAAGGCTGCAAAACAGTGCGGCATCGAAGAAAAATTCCATAAGATCAGGCAGAAACCGGGCAAACCGTTATTTTTCGGAACTAAAGGGGAAAAGTTAGTTTTCGGACTGCCGGGAAATCCTTCTTCATCGCTGACCTGTTTTTATGAATACGTCCTGCCGGCGGTTGAAAATCTTTTAGGATTAAAAAATTCAGTACAGAAACTTAACGTCGTGGCTACCCATGATTATATAAAACCTGCAGGACTGACCCACTTTTTGAAAGCTTTTTACGAAGAGGGAGCCGTAACGCCGCTTCACGCTCAGGAATCCTACCGGCTGCATTCTTTTGCACAGGCCAACTGTTTCCTTGTGCTGCCGGAAGAATCGACAGGTTGTAAAAAAGGCGATATCGTGGAAATCCATCTATTGCCACTATAAATTAAATACAATAAATTAATGAGTGTAGAACTATTTTATGCCGTTCTTTTTGTCGTCGCTTTTTTTTATGCGGCAGTAGGGCACGGCGGGGCAAGCGGCTATCTTGCACTAATGGCATTGTATGGGGTGGCTCCCGAAGAAATGAAGCCGACAGCTCTTGTCCTGAACCTTTTTGTTTCGCTTACTTCCTTTATTCAGTATTACCGGGGTGGATATTTTTTAAGGAAATTATTTATCCCCATTGCTGCTGCGTCCATACCGCTCGCGTTTATCGGCGGGATGATAACGGTGGAAGAAAATATTTACAAACGCATTTTGGGGGTACTCCTTTTATTTCCGGTGATCCGGTTTTTCTTTTTTAAAAATACGGAAGACCATGAGCTGAAAGAACAGAATGTCGCCGTAGCGGTGATTACCGGCGGTATCGTCGGATTATTGTCCGGGATGATCGGTATTGGGGGCGGAATTATCCTTTCCCCGATTTTGCTTCTTCTTAAATGGACCAACCAGAAACAGACGGCAGCCATCAGTGCAGCATTTATATTTGTCAATTCCCTTTCCGGACTGGGCGGAATGCTGACTCAGGGAATCAAATTTACCGATAATATGGTCATGTATGTAATCGTTGCTTTTACCGGAGGGCTTTTAGGAGCTTATCTGGGATCGAAAAAATTCAACCAGAATGTTCTGAAATATGTCCTGGCAACGGTCTTACTTATGGCTTCTTACAAACTCTTATTGACAAAAGCTTAACATGAGATATTTTGCAACCTTATTCGTATTTTTAGCGGTATTCCTGCAGGCACAGAAAACTTCCGTAGAAATTAAAGGAGCTGTCAATAAGCCGATAACATTTACTTACAACGACCTGAAAAAATATCCGGTTCATGAAGTGAAAAGCATCGACATCCTGAACCATAAAATGGAATTTAAGAAAAATCTGAAAAATCTAAGAGGGGTCCTGCTTAAAGATATTTTAAGTCAGGTAACTTTTAATACACCGACACCCAAAGAGCTGAGTACTTTATACCTGGTTTGTATGGCTGATGACGGATATAAAGTGGTCTATTCCTGGAACGAAATTTTCAATACGGAAGCCGGCGACCACATCATGCTGGTTACTGATGCAGATGGAACCTCGGCTTCCGGTTCGAAAGATGGGATTGTATTGATCACGCCGGGAGACCGCGCAACGGGAAGAAGATATGTTAAGAATCTTTCCGAAATTGTTGTAAAAAAAGTGGATTGATATGGAAGTGAAAGTCATAGCCTTCGGAAAGATTGCCGAAATTACGGGAAAGGAATTTTCCATCGCGGCATCTGATACAGAAGCATTAAAAGAACAGCTTGTGGTACAGTTTCCGCAGCTTGCGGATGTGAAATTTGCCGTTGCGGTAAATAAAAAAGTAACCGATGAAAATATGGCACTCAGCAATAATGATACAGTGGCATTGATGCCGCCTTATTCGGGAGGATAATATGGAAGAACAGAACGAAAGATATTCCCGGCATTTCAGCCTTTCCGGATTTGGAATAGCAGGGCAGGACAGACTTTTAAAGGCAAAGGTTCTTGTAATCGGTGCCGGAGGATTGGGCTGCCCGGTCCTGCAATACTTGGCGGCAGCGGGTGTAGGGAATATCGGGATTGCCGATCACGACTACATTTCGTTGAGCAATCTCCAAAGGCAGACCCTTTACACCACAGCAGAGATCGGAAAACCGAAAGCGATAACGGCAGCAAACAAACTTAGGGCTTTAAACCCTGAAATCACCATTACGGCGTATACTGAAGAAATAACTTCGTCCAATGCCTGGGATCTGATTTCAGCATATGATTTGGTGGTGGATGCTACGGATAATTTTGCCGCCCGATATCTCATCAGCGATACCTGTTATCTTTTGCAGAAGCCTTTGGTATTCGGTGCGATCTTTCAGTATGAAGGGCAGGTCGCGGTTTTCGGACATAATGATGGAGGGCAGTACATCAGCTACCGGGATCTTTTCCCGGAACCTCCGCGTCCGGGTGAGGTGCAGGACTGCAATGTGGCAGGAGTTTTGGGCGTTCTGCCGGGAATGATCGGGATGATGCAGGCCAACGAAGTCATTAAACTTATTACCGGGATCGGTGATGCATTGGCAGGTCGGCTCCTGACATTTAATATGCTCACTTATGAAACGGTGATCCTGGATTTATCCAAAAGAAAAGATTCGGAAAGACTGATTCCGACAGACCGAAAGGCACTTGAACAAACCGATTACCATTGGCTGTGCGGACTTTCAAATCCGGAAATTGAGGTCGTGACGCCGGACCGGTTTTTAAGCAACATAAAATCCGGCAGTTATACGGCCATTGACGTAAGGGAAGAAGGCGAGCTTCCTGTAGCGGATTTTCCCCATCTTCGTATCCCGCTATCCCGGTTGGAAGAATGTCTAACCGAAATTCCGGAAACAGAGATCATATTTTTCTGCCAGGGAGGAGCACGCAGCCTGAAAGCCGCAGAACTATTGATCCGGAACAGAAAAACACTACGGAAACCAAGCCACCTTGAAGGAGGAATAACAGCTTTAATACAAAAACAAAATGAAAAAAGAGATTAAAAATATATTCAGGGAAGGCGCGATCGATCCGCTGTTTATTTCAGAGAGTATTGCGAAACATTCCGCTAAAAAGAACATCGGTGCCCACGGTATTTTTCTTGGACAGATCCGGGAAGATGTAGTTGACGGAAAGTCTGTGGCAGCGATAGAATACACCGCTTATGAAGAAATGGCACTGGAAAAGATGCACATGATCCGCGAAGAGATTTTTGCTAAATATGACCTTACCTGTATGCATATTTACCACAGCCTGGGTATTGTAAAGGCCGGAGAAATCTGCCTGTTCGTATTTACATCGTCAAAACACAGGGTTGCTGCGATGGAAAGCTGCAACGAGCTGGTGGAACGTATCAAAAAAGAGCTTCCGGTCTGGGGCCGGGAAATTTTCGAAGACGATTCTCATCAGTGGAAAGTGAATCTGTAAATAGTTAATTAATTTAAAAGTATATTCTTTCAGTTTCGGCTTAAGGCTGGATTGATAGGCTGGAAGAAGGATGCGGGAGGCTGGAAGTTTACTTTGTCAACAAGACAACCTGTGATACTGAAATAAAAAGATGTCTCTTAAATAAAATTCCATTTGAAAATTAAATTCATCTGCCTGCTTTTACTTTATTAACTTGCTGAACATTAATAAATTTAAATTGGTTCTAAAAATTTTGAATATCAAGCTTAAACTTTAAACCCAAAACTTTAAACCTTGAACTCTGAACCCAAAAACTTTAAACTCTAAAAATGGTTAACATTACCCATAAATCATCGACGCTGCGCAAGGCGATCGCCACCGCCACCGTTAAAACTTCATCTCAGGCAACCATTGAAGCCGTTCAGCAGCGGACAGTCCCGAAAGGGGATATTTTTGAATTTTCCAGGGCTGCAGCCCTTTTTGGCGTAAAGAAAACCAGCGATGTAATCCCGGACTGCCATCCGCTGCCGGTAGAATATACAGCCGTAACTTATGAAATTCAAGATTTATCAATTATCATATCCGTAGAAGTTCATACCATCTACAAAACCGGAGTGGAAGTGGAAGCCATGCACGGTGCATCAGTGGCAGCCCTCGTTATGTACGATATGCTGAAACCCATCGACAAAAAAGTAGAGATCCAGAACATCAGGCTGCTGGAAAAGAAAGGCGGAAAATCCGATGATCAGAAATATATTTCCGAAAACTTAAAAGCTGCGGTTGTGGTATGTTCAGACAGTGTGCACAGTGGACAAAATGAAGACACTTCAGGAAAAGTGATTGTTCAGAAACTTGAGGAATACGGATTTAACGATGTCGAATATCTTGTTGTTCCGGATGAGGCGGAAGAAATTCAGCAGACCCTTGTATCATATAAAAATGAAGGAATAAAAATGGTTATTTTCACCGGAGGAACTGGGGTTTCACCAAGAGATGTAACGCCGGATGCGCTTCAATCCATGATCGACCGGCCGCTGCCGGGAATTATGGAAACCGCCAGAGCATATGGTCAGGAAAGAATCAAAACATCCATGCTATCCAGAGGCGTTGCAGGCTTCAGTGGCGAAACGCTGGTTTTAACCTTTCCCGGCTCTGAGAAAGGCGCCGCCGAATACATGCAGTCCCTCTTTCCGCAGGTTCTTCATGTGTTTGAGGTAAAGAAAGGAAATAGACACGAGTAGGGATGATTGATGATTGATGAATTTAATATTATAAATCAATGTGCTGATAAAGCATGATAATGATTTGTACGCTTCATCAGATCATCTTGCTGATCCTTTCTTTGCTTCCTAATTATGAGAAATAATCATAAGGCTTTGCGTTAAAAAAAATCACAGAAACAAATGTTTAGGGTTTCTGTTTTAACCAAGCTGAAATAAACTGGTATCTATTAAAATATAAAATTATGCTGCTAACATTTAAAGCTCAGTCAATCTTTCATCATCTTTAAATCTGATTAAGATTAACAGACGGAAAGAAATTTAGATCCATTCTTAATACTGGAATAATAAAGCTATCGGCTTCTTTTTTTAATTATATTTTTAATGAATTAAAATGATTTTAATCGTTGATAATCTGATTCTTATATTAAATAAAGGCCTTTGATTAAAACCATTTATGGAAATAGAATTCCATTCTTTTGAACCTGAGGCAATATTCAATACAGAGCCCTGCGATTTTCATATCCCATAACCTACCGTAATCCTGGATTCCGGTTCTTTTTTTGCATAACCATTTCAACACTAAACCTCAATATTATGCTTGATCAGAATAATCAATCCATTGCCTTAACGGTAAACGGACATCATCACAGGCTTGAGCTTAAGCCTTGGGTATCTCTTCTCGATGCCCTCAGACATACCCTCGACCTTACTGGTACCAAAAAAGGCTGCGATCACGGACAGTGTGGAGCATGCACCGTTTTGGTAGACGGTAAAAGAGTATTAAGCTGCCTGACGCTGGCGGTGATGAAAGACGGTTCCGAAATCACAACGATTGAAGGAATCGGCAATACCGACAATCTGCACCCGGTGCAGAAAGCATTCATCGAACACGATGCTTTCCAGTGCGGCTACTGTACGCCCGGGCAGATTTGCAGTGCCGTGGGTCTTCTCGAAGAAGGCAAAGCGGAAACCCGGGAAGACGTACAGGACCTGATGAGCGGAAACCTTTGCCGCTGCGGAGCCAACAGAGGAATTATCAATGCCATCATGGCGGTAAAAAACGAAGCAGAATGAATAATTTTTCCTATACCAAAACAAAAGAAGTAGCTGATGCTGCCCTGTTGCTGAAAGATAATCCCGGAAATAAAGCCATCGCCGGCGGAACCAATATCGTCGATCTGATGAAGTATTTTATTGTGGAAGCAGATACGCTGGTGGACATCAATGGAATTCCGGGAATGGATGAATTATCCGAAACGGAGAATGGCGGAGTCCGTTTGGGAGCTTTAATGACCAATGCGGCCACAGCTTACCATCCGGTCATTGAAGAAAAATACCCGCTGCTTTCCAAAACGATTTTAGCAGGTGCTTCGGCACAGATCCGGAATATGGCGACCAACGGCGGAAACCTGCTGCAGAAAACACGCTGTTATTATTTTTATGATCCTTATGTACCATGCAATAAGAGAGAACCCGGATCCGGATGTCCTGCGATCAAAGGATACAACCGGATGCATGCGATTTTGGGGCACTCCTCCGACTGTATCGCGGTATTCCCGTCGGATATGTGTGTCGCATTGGCTGCGCTGAATGCAACGGTTTTGGTAACCGGTCAGGATGGAGAAAGGCAGATTGCTTTTGAAGACTTTCACCGGCTACCGGGAAACACACCGGAAATTGACAATAACTTACAGAAAGGAGAAATTATAACCGGTATCGAGCTGCCGGACGAAGATTTTTCAAAAAATTACTCTTACCTGAAACTGAGAGACCGGAGTTCTTACGCTTTTGCCTTGGTTTCCGTAGCAACTGCGCTTACGATTGAAAATGATCTTATTGCCGAAGTAAGGATCGCACTGGGTGGGGTTTCCCATAAGCCATGGCGTTCTGCTGAGGCTGAAGAATATCTTAAAGGAAAAGCTCCGTCCAAAGAGCACTTTGCCCAGGCTGCAGATATCATTCTGGCAGAAGCCAAAGGATTTAAGCACAACCGTTTTAAAATTGATCTGGCCAAAAAAGCCATTGTAAGAAATGGGATGATGGCATTGGAACCTGAAAGCCAGAGACCGGGGGCAAAACCGTCCTTATAATCATTTATAAACACCAAACCTTGATTTATGAAAAATTTACCATCTATAGGACAACCCCATAACCGTCTGGAAGGAGCTCTGAAAGTAACGGGCACGGCAAAATATGCCGGAGATTACAATGTAGAAGGACTTTTATACGGCTACGTCGTCAACAGTACCGTCACCAAAGGAAAAATTAAAAGCATTGATACTTCCGAAGTAAAAAAGCTACCGGGCGTCGTTGAGGTTTTAACCCATGAAAACAGGCCTTCTACGGCATGGTTCGATTTCCAGTATGCCGATATGGATGCTCCCCCGGGAACGGTCTTTAAACCTTTAAAAGACAACGTCATCCGTTACAACGGGCAGCCGATCGCTTTGGTGATTGCCGAAACTTTTGAAATGGCAAGATATGCCGCTGTCAAAATTAAAATAGAATACGAAACGGAAGGCTTTGCCACAGAAATGGCCGCCAACCTCGAAGAAGCCCGTGATCCGAAAAAAGGGCTCGCTTCTTTACTGAAACCACCTCCGCCAAAACCGAAAGGCAATTTCGATACTGTTTATAAAGAGTCCTTTGTAAAAACGGACAGCCAATTCAGTCATGGGACGGAACATCATAATCCGATGGAGCTTTTTGCATCTACGGTAATTTATGAAGGCGAAGGCAAATTAAAGATTTACGATAAAACCCAGGGCACCATCAATTCCCAGATGTATGTAGCCAATGTTTTCGGGCTCAAAATGAAAAATGTCCAGGTCATTTCCCCATTTGTGGGCGGTGGCTTCGGTTCAGGGCTTCGACCACAGCATCAGCTGTTTATGGCAGTGATGGCTTCGCTGCATTTGAAAAGAAATGTCAGGGTAACGCTAGACCGCTCGCAGATGTACATGATCGGCCACCGTCCACCTACGTTGCAGCATACCAAATTTGGAGCAGATGAAAATGGAAAAGTCAATGCCATATTTCACGAAGCTACGGGCGAAACTTCTCAGTTTGAGGATTATGTGGAAATTGTGGTCAATTGGGCCAATATGCTGTATCCTGCAGAGAACACCCTGCTGAAACATAAGCTGGTGCCCATGGATGTGTACACGCCTCTGGATATGAGGGCACCCGGCGGAAGTACGGGAATGCACGCCGTTGAGGTGACCATGGATGAAATTGCCTATCAGTTGAACATCGATCCGGTAGAGCTGAGACTTATCAATTATTCGATGGTCGACCAAAGCAGCGAAAAGGAATATTCGAGCAAAGAACTGAAAGAATGTTATCTTCAGGGGGCCAAGCAATTCGGATGGGACCAGAGAAACCCGGTTCCGCGAAGTATGAAACGCGGAAATAAGCTGGTAGGATACGGAATGGCTACCGGAATCTGGGATGCGAACCGGATGTTGGGAAGGGCAGAAGCGATTCTTAATGCCGATGGAAAAGTTGAGATCCAGAGTGCGGTTACCGATATAGGCACCGGAACGTTTACAATCATGACGCAGATTGCAGCGGATGCGCTGGGACTATCCGTTGAAGAAGTTACCTTCTCTTATGCCGACAGCAAGATGCCCTTTGCCCCGATCCAGGGAGGATCTTTTACCACGGCGACTGTCGGACCGGCGGTGCAGGCGGCCTGTGAAGCTTTAAATAAAAAGCTGCTCAAGATCGCAAAGTCGATCGAAGGATCAGCTTTTGCCGAAGCGAAATTCAATGATGTCCTATTCAGGGACCGGTATATTGTAATGAAAAACGATCCTGGAAAAAAGATAAGTTACGATGACATTCTAAAGCAGAATGATAATACAGCAATCCGCACCAAAAATTCGGCAATGCCTAATCCGCTGACGTTCGGGAAAAAGGCGAGAGCGGTACACAGCGCTGTTTTTGTAGAGGTGGAAGTGGATGAAGAATTAGGTGTGATTGAAGTAAAGAGAGCCCTTACGGCCGTTGCTGCCGGAAGAATCATCAATCCTAAAACTGCCGAAAGCCAGGTATTGGGCGGTATGATCTGGGGAATCAGCAAAGCACTTCACGAAGAAACCATTACCGATCATGCGTTGGGTAAATATATGAATGATGATCTTGCGGAATACCATATTCCGGTTCATGCAGATATTCATGATCTTCAGGTATTATTTGTAAAAGAAGATGATCAGTTTATGAATGACCTGGGCGTGAAAGGAGTTGGTGAAATCGGTGGGGTAGGAATGCCGCCGGCAGTAACCAACGCGATTTATCACGCGACCGGCAAGAGAATTTATGACCTGCCGATCCACTTCGATTACCTTCTGGAATAACTTTTTCACTAAAAGTACAATCAATAGAAACGGGCTTCGGCACGTTTTTTTATGAGCGATATTAAAAAAGTTAATCTAATAAAAAACGCCCACAGATCGCAAAAATTTCACAGATGATAGGATGGCTTCGAGAGCTTCAGTCTGACAGTGCGTATGTAGCTAAGTTTGAATTAAAATAGCTCTTTGTTTAAGCAGAAGATAAATTCAGATTAATATTGGCGTTATGTCATCCTGAGGCTCTCGAAGGATTTTCGTAAAGGTATTGGTAAGGACTTAATGGCTTCAGCTACCGGATAATATGCCGTTTTATCATCCCCGCGGGGATTCATATGTAGCATTAAAGATGATCAGTAAAGCTTCGACTTCAATTTCTCCAGTGTAATAAAATTCTCTACTTTACCCTTTCCTGAACTGCTCCACTAATTCTGAAATTCTCTTGACGGCGATATCAATTTCTTCTTTTGTATTGTCCTTTCCGAGGCTGAACCTTATCGAGCATAATGCATCTTCGTCGCTTAATCCAAGGCTTTTGAGAACATGAGAAGGTTCGGTGGTTACCGACGAACAGGCAGAACCGCTGGAAACCGAAATATGCTGCAAAGCCATAATCAGCTGTTCTGAAAATACGTTTTTAAACAAAATATTGGACGTATTGAAAATCCGGTTTTCAACAGAACCGTTAACGGAAGTTCCTTCAATCTTCAGCAGTTCGCTTTCGAGATGATCGCGGAGTTTTTTTACATGGCTGGCATGTTGATCCATTATTTTTTTCGCGATCTCACAGGCTTTGGCCATACCGATAATTCCAGGGACATTCAATGTTCCGCTCCGCCTGTTTTTCTGCTGTCCGCCGCCGGTGATTCCGACAGTCAGGTGTTTTTTTATGGCATTGGAAATATACAGGGCACCGACGCCTTTCGGTCCGTAAAACTTATGCGCAGAAAAAGCCATCAGGTCAACTCCCAGATCGCGGACATTCACCGGGATTTTCCCTACCGCCTGGGTCGCATCGCACAACAGGAAAGCCCCTTTCGCGTGAGCCATTTCGCTGATTTTCTTAATGTCCTGAACAGTTCCGGTTTCATTATTCACCAGCATCACACTGACCAGAAGGGTCTTATCGGTGATGGTCTGTTCCAGAAGGTCCGGATCGGCCAATCCGTCGCGTCGAACAGGAAGAATAGAGCAGGATAAATTATTTTTACCGGCATGATCGGTTACCGTATCCAGGACGGCTTTGTGCTCCGTAGATAAAGTGATCAGGTGATTTCTTTCCCCGTTTGAAATCCCTCTTATAGCAAGATTGACAGATTCTGTGGCGCCTGATGTAAAGACCACTTCTTCAGGCTGGCTTCCGATAAGATCAGCGACCTGCCATGAAGCATTTTCAAGATGTTCATTGGCCGTAAGCCCTGCCAGATGGCTGCTGCCGGGATTTTCGTAACAGTCCGTAAAAAAGGGAAGCATGGCTTCCAGCACGTTTTTGTCAAGCCTGGTAGTGGCATTATGGTCAAGATAAATCTTAGGGGAAGTCATATCAATGAGAAAAGTTGAATTCGTTACATATAAATTTACGAAATCCTTTTGGAAGACCGGCTGGCAGCGGATGAAAAGTTGAATAAAGTTTTCATTTAAAAGTATACGCTTCCGGTTTCCGGCTGAACTTCAGCTTGCAGTCTTTACTGCAAAATCCGTATACCGAACCTTTGAACAGCGCCGTATCGCTTACGCCTTCTGAAACCATCATATCGCATACCGGATCTTTTTCATTGGCAAACGCAATTTGGCCGCTGTTAAAGGAATCTTTTGTCTTTTCCCGGGTACATGCCATGATAAACAGTCCTGTAAAAATCAGAATAATAAGGTTTTTCATACGAATATTTTTAATAATTCATTAAATGTAAACATCCTGCAAACCTGTTTATATGATTTCAGTTAGCTTTCTTGCAGATCATAAATGGTAACGAAGCAGTTTTCATCGAAACTACCATATCACTACCATATTTCACCATACTTTGATTATAATCAATAGTATTTTTAACCTTTCTCTCTATCTTCGGTGGTAAGAAATGTATATCAATATAACCAAACACAACATTGTATGGATCCAAAAGGAAAATTGTTAATTATAGGCGGCAATGAAGACAAAGAGGGAAACAAGGTTCCTATTCAGGATGACAATAAGGATTTTTCACCTTATCAGATACTCGGGCTTCTTGCCGCCAGCCATGACGACCGTATTGAAGTCATTACCTCAGCCAGCTCGGAGCCTGAAAGCCTGCGTGAAACCTACGCAAAGACCTTTGCCGAAATAGGTTATACCAATGTAGGCTTCATTCATCTTCTTAAAGAAAATGCGGATAAATATTATGATCGTTTATCCAATGCCAAAACCGTATTTTTTACAGGCGGCGACCAGAACAGAATCTGCAAAGAGATCAGAGAAACATCCGTTGCAGCCCTGCTTATGAAAAAGTACCTGAATGAAGAGGGTTTTATGATCGCAGGAACCAGTGCCGGAGCCATGTGCATGCCTGAACATATCATCTGCGACGCACTGGATGAAGAAGCTATCCTGGAAAATGACCTTACGATCGGCTCCGGATTAGGTTTTTTAAAAAACTGCATTGTGGACACTCATTTCGTGAACCGCGGACGAATCGGAAGGCTTGCTCATGCCGTAACCCTTCGGAGGGAATGTCTGGGAATCGGGCTGGGCGAAGACACCGCGCTGCTTATTGAAAACGGTAGCCATGCCGTTTGCAAAGGATCGGGAATGGTGATGGTGCTGAATCCGCGCCAGATACAACACACCAATTGCGGATCAGTTGAAAAAGGCCATCCCGTATTTGTCGATAATGTGATCCTGAGCATTCTTACGGACGGCTGCCGGATCAGCTTATCTTCGGGACAGCTTGAAAATATTCAGCAACCGGAAAGCAATGATAAGCATTGATTCCGTTTCACTTAAAATATTGAGACCATTATAATTGAAGCAAGTGTTTTATTTGATTATAGCACTGATAAACTAAAGCATAAATTAACCTGATAATTAACCTGCCAGAAGGATTTTGTGACCTTAATCATGAAATACTTTTTAGCAAATCCCTTTTTTTGCGGGAAAATGTAATATGAAAATTGTATTGTTGTTTTTTATGGTTTTCGGAAAGATACTAACGGCCCAGCTGCTGACCGTTAACAACCTCCGGCATCTAACTTCCGGCTCTCTTCAGAACCTGGATACCAAGCTTGCAGAACATTTTGATCTGGAAAGAAACCGGGAAATGGAAGATCCGAACAATCGGGTATATGCAACTGAAAATAAAACCCTCAGCCATTTTAAAGTATTGACGGTATTCACCAATGCACGGAACTGCATGGCACTTTCATTGGTTACCCATGACCGGGCGGAAGTCTACCATTTTCATGAAGACCTGCTGAAAGAAGGCTTTATCATCAGCGATTACCAAGATCAGCAGGGAAATTCAGGTAAAAAATATATCAGGGAAGACATTATTGTTACCATAAAAAATACAGGTACCGATATTCCTGCACACCAGGTCGTATGGCGATGCCGTCAGTAAACCAAGGGCTTTATAGCCAACTGGCTTTCAATATAAACAAAGAATATAAGTAATGCCTGTTATCATAAAATAATCATCCTGCGTGTGTTTATTTTGATGCAAAATATAATGATTATGATTAATGTATTATTCTTAATATTTTTAATTTCATTGCATAAGCATGATAATATTAGGTATTTTTTTTAATTTTACATAAAAATACAGTAATAATCACTCTATGATTATATCCGAAGAGATTTTATTTAAAAACGGAGCTATTCTGCAAGACTTTGCCGCAGAGGATGTTATTTTCCGGGAAAACACGGCTTCCCAATATTATTATCAGATAAAAACAGGGGTAGTGAAGCTTAATAATCTTTTTGAGGACGGTAAAGAATTCGTACACGGCTTTCCGTATGAAGGGCATTGTTTTGGCGAGGCTTATTTGCTTACCGAAAACCATTATGCCGTTAATGCCATCGCGGTTACCGACTGCACGGTGTTTAAACTTGATAAAGAATCTTACCTTAACCTGATCCATCACCAGCCGCAGATCTTTTTTAAAGTCAGCCGGTACAGTGCCGAACGCCTCCATTTCCGGTATCTTATCTCTTCGTTTTTGGCCATTCTCGATCCGCAGATCAAGATCCAGAAACTTTTAGACCACCTCAAAAGCTATTTCGGCTATCAGGAAAAATACAGCTTTTTGGTTCCCTTTACGAGATATCAGCTGGCTTCTCTCACCGGAATGCGGGTGGAGACCATGATCAGAACGGTTAAAAAAATGGAAAAGCTGAAAATTCTGAAGATTGATAACACGAAGATTTATTATTAAAATTTAAAATACTAAGGCAAATAACTAGGCTAAATCCTGCAGTCTTTGTTTTTAGATAGAACATCCGTAAAATTTTAGACGTCGTAATTTTTAAAAGTTTCAGCGTTTGAAAATCAGCATCTTATAAGCCATATTCAAACTGATGAATATCGTAACAACTTTGGTTTTTTTATGTATTTACCATAGCTTAAACGAATAATTGTTAATAAAATGCTACCACATCTAAAAATTAATTATACATTTGTACTATAAATATAAAAAATGAACAACACGATTATCATTATTGTCATTTCTATTATTATCGGATTTCCGGTGATGAGTAATGGCTCGTGATAATTATTGAAACAAGATAACACAAACCATTCTCATCGCGAGAATGGTTTTTTTTATGCCTGAAGTTTAAAAACATAATATAAAAAACAGTACTGATGTATTACAATGATGACAGTGTTCTCTTTTTTGATGGAGAGTATGTAAAAGCAAAAGACGCAAAAACCGATTTATACGGACAATCCTTACATTATGGCTATGCCGTGTTCGAAGGGATTAAATCTTATAAAACCGCCAATGGTGCCAGAATCTTTAAAGCAGAAGAACATTATGACAGGCTCAGAAAATCTGCGGAAGCCATGATGATGCCTTTCAGCTACTCGACGGAAGAAATGGTAGAAACAACGTATAAGCTTTTGGAAATGAATAACCTGGGAAAACGCTTATATCCGTCCGATTGTTATCTGTTCACCGAATATGGCACTCTCCAAAGGCCAGAAAAGCTACCTGGTGATCGAAGTATGGAACTGGGACAACGGGTATCTTGCTAACAAAATGAGGATTATGACGTCCTCTTTCCAGCGCCCGAATCCCAAAGCATTTAAAGTGGAGGCAAAAGTAAGCGGCCATTATGTAAATTCCATTCTGGCCTGTCAGGAAGCCAAAGACAAAGGTTTTGATGAAGCGTTGGTACTGGATGAAAACGGAAATGTAGCGGAAAGCTCCGGAGCCAATGTTTTTTTTGAAAAAGACGGTAAGCTTTTCACGCCGGCCAAAGGAAACATTCTTCCGGGAATCACACGGGCTACCGTTTTTCAGATCTGCGAAGAGCTGGGAATTCCTACAGAGGAAAAATTCTTTAAGCCGGAAGAAATGCAGGGGGCAGATGCCGGATTTTTCTGTGGTACAGCTGCCGAAATCGTAGCCCTGGATTCTCTGGATAACATTGCTTTCACCCTGGATTGGGAAAGCAGCCTTTCATCCAAAGTACAGCAGGCCTACCGACACCTGGTGCTGGAAGAAGATTATTCTTACCTGAAAACCCAACCGCAATATGTGTAATACTGAACTGAATAAATACTCCAGGACCCTGACGAAAGACCCGACCCAGCCGGCCACTCAGGCTATGTTCTACGGGATCGGATTTCAGAAAGAAGACTTCGACAAAGCGCAGGTCGGCATTGCCAGCATGGGCTATGACGGAAATACCTGCAATATGCACCTCAACGGACTTGCCGAAATGGTAAAGGCAGGCGTAAAAGAGCAGAATCTGGTTGGGCTGATGTTCCATACCATCGGCATCAGCGACGGCATGACCAACGGTACGGACGGCATGCGGTATTCGCTTGTAAGCCGCGACATCATTGCCGATTCCATCGAAACCGTTTGTGCGGGGCAATATTACGACGGGTTGATCACCGTACCGGGCTGTGACAAAAATATGCCGGGTTCCCTGATCGCTATGGCAAGGCTCGACCGCCCTTCCATCATGGTCTATGGCGGAAGCATTGCGCCGGGACATTACAAAGGCGAGGATCTGAATATCGTTTCTGCCTTTGAAGCGTTGGGAAATAAAATAGCCGGCAAGATCTCCGAGGAAGATTTCCAGGGAGTGATCCAGAATTCATGTCCGAGTGCCGGAGCCTGCGGGGGAATGTATACGGCAAATACCATGGCTTCTGCGATCGAAGCCTTAGGGATGAGCCTGCCGTATTCATCATCATATCCTGCGCTGAGCCGTGAAAAAAAAGAAGAATGCCGTTTCGCAGGACACTATATGAAGATCCTTCTCGAAAAAGACATCAAGCCGTCGGATATTATGACGCCGAAAGCTTTTGAAAATGCCCTCAGGCTGATCATGATTTTGGGCGGGAGCACCAATGCCGTACTGCATTTTATCGCCATTGCGAAAGCGATCGGTTATGATCTTACCCTCGATGATTTCCAGCGGATCAGTGACGAAACACCGTTCCTGGCCGATCTGAAGCCGAGCGGAAAATACCTGATGGAAGACCTGCATAAAGTAGGCGGTGTTCCGGCAGTGATGAAGTATCTGCTGGATCTGGGACTTCTCCACGGCGACTGTCTTACGGTAACGGGGAAAACAATGGCGGAAAACCTGGAGCATGTAACATCCATTATCGACAGGGAGCAGAACATTATCCGGGATCTTAAAAATCCGATCAAGGAAACCGGGCATATCCGGATCCTGTACGGAAATCTTGCCGAAAAAGGTTCCGTAGCGAAGATCACCGGAAAAGAAGGCCGGTATTTCCGCGGTGCTGCCATCGTATTCGACGGAGAAAAAGAATTCATCAAAGGAATCGAAGAAAGGAAAATTAAAGAAGGAAATGTGGTGGTCATTAAAAATGAAGGACCGAAAGGCGCACCCGGAATGCCGGAAATGCTGAAGCCGACCTCTGCACTTATGGGCTCGGGACTGGGCAAGAATGTTGCACTTATTACAGACGGACGTTTCTCAGGAGGTACTCACGGTTTTGTAGTGGGGCACATTACACCGGAAGCGTTCTGCGGCGGACTGATCGGTCTTATCAAAGACGGTGATGTCATCGAGCTGGATGCCGAAAAAAATACCATCAATGCCCTGTTGTCTGACGAGGAGGTTGCCAGAAGAAAAGCCGATTTCCGACAGCCTGATTATAAAGTGAAAAAAGGAATACTCTATAAATATGCAAAATCGGTAGCCGATGCATCGCAGGGCTGCGTTACGGATTTATAAGTTTCAGGAAATAGGTTCTTAGGCTGGAAGCAGGAAGCTGGATACCGGAAGTTTTCCTGTCATCATCACTGTACTCTTTTTAAATAAATTCAGGAAACACAACCGAATATTGTTTTTCTGTTGTTAAATAAAATGTCTGGGATTTCCTTGAAAATTAGCAGCCAGACCAAATCAGTCTCCGACGGCCTTTGTGATGGCCTGACTATTTATAGTTTAAAAAAACAAAATAATGAATACGACCCTATCAAAAACAGAAAATAACGAAACACCGCAACCGGAAACAGTGGAAATCTCCGGCTCCAAAGCGCTTTTAGAAGCTTTGCTGGCGGAAAATGTAGATACGGTTTTCGGATATCCCGGCGGGGCGATCATGCCGATCTATGACGCGCTGTACGATTATTCCGAGACACTGAAGCATATCCTGGTCCGCCATGAGCAGGGGGCGATCCACGCTGCCCAGGGATTTGCCCGGACTTCCGGGAAAACAGGCGTGGTATTTGCCACCAGCGGCCCCGGAGCGACTAACCTCGTTACAGGGCTTGCGGATGCGATGATCGACAGCAATCCGATCGTCTGTATCACCGGCCAGGTATTCGCGTCCCTTTTGGGAACCGATGCTTTCCAAGAAACCGATGTCATCAATATTACCACGCCGGTAACCAAATGGAATTATCAGGTTACTGATGCCACGGAAATCCCCGAAGCCATTGCCAAAGCATTTCACATTGCCGCAACAGGCCGTCCGGGCCCGGTCCTTATTGATATTACCAAAAATGCACAGCTTCAGCTGTTTGCGTTTGAAGGATATAAAAAATGCAGCCATATCCGCAGCTACCGTCCAGAGCCTGAAATCAGAAACGAATATATCGAACGGGCGGCAGAACTGATTAACCAGGCGAAAAAGCCTTTTGTCGTGTTCGGTCAGGGAGTTATTCTTGGAAAAGCGGAAGAAGAATTCAAAGCTTTTATCGAAAAGGTTAACCTTCCGGCGGCAGCCACAGTAATGGGACTGAGCGCTTTGCCGACCGATCATCAACTGCATGTCGGGATGCTGGGAATGCATGGAAATTATGCCCCGAACGTGATGACTAACGAATGCGATGTGCTGATTGCCGTAGGAATGCGTTTCGACGACCGGGTAACGGGCCGTTTAGATAAATATGCAAAGCAGGCAAAGGTCATCCATCTTGACATTGACCCCGCTGAAATCGATAAAAACGTAAAAACGACCGTTCCCGTTTGGGGCAACTGCAAAAAAACGCTTCCGATGCTAACGGCACTTCTTAAGGAAAACGACCATTCGTACTGGCTTCAGCAGTTCCGCGAACTGGAAAAAGAAGAGGTGAAAGAAGTCATTCAGAACGAACTGAATCCGGTGACTGATACCATGACAATGGGAGAGGTGATTAAGGTGCTGAATGACCTGACGAACGGCGATGCCATCATTGCCACCGATGTCGGGCAGCACCAGATGGTTTCCTGCCGGTATGCCCGGTTCAATAATTCCAAATCCAGTGTGACTTCTGGCGGTCTCGGAACCATGGGGTTCGGATTGCCGGCGGCGATCGGTGCTTGGTACGGTGCACCGGAAAAAACGGTGGTGGCTATTATCGGCGACGGCGGATTCCAGATGACTCTTCAGGAATTGGGTACGATCATGCAGTTCGGTGCCAAAGTAAAGATCCTGATCCTCAACAATGAATTCCTGGGAATGGTAAGGCAGTGGCAGCAGCTCTTCCACGACCGACGGTATTCTTTCGTGAACATCACCAGTCCGGATTTTGTTGCCGTAGCCAAAGGTTATTATATCGAAGGACAGAGGATCTCTGAAAGAAAAGACTTGAAGACTGCTTTGGAAACCATGCTTAGCCACGATGGCGCTTACCTGCTGGAAGTGATGGTAGGAAAGGAGAACAATGTATTTCCGATGGTAACGCAGGGCTCATCCGTCTCAGAAATCCGTTTAAAATAAGACCATCAGTAAAGAACTTCAAACCAGTAAGGCTGCATAAAAAAGTTAAGAAAGATTATATCTAAACCTCAACCTCAAGCTTAGCCTCAACCTAAATAAAACCATCATGGAAAAAGAAGAATTCACCATTACCCTATATACCGAAAACTCAATCGGATTGATCGGCAGGATCGCCGGGATTTTTTCGCGTCGAAAGATCAATATCGAAAGCCTGAACACCTCGCCTTCGGAAGTGGACGGCATCCACCGGTTTACCCTGGTAATTACCGAAAATGAAGAAGTCGTAAGAAAACTATGCCGGCAGCTAGAAAAGCAGATCGACGTGCTAAAGGCTTATTACAATACCGATGACGAAATCGTATGGCAGGAGCAGGCATTATACAAAGTTCCCGCAGATGTCGTAACGGAAAAAGTCTATGTCGAGAGATTGCTGCGGCAGTACGGCGCTTCTACGGTCGTGATCCGGCAGGACTATATCGTCTTCGAAACTGCAGGACACCGTGAAGAAATCGACCGGCTGACCGAAGAGCTGAACAAATACGGACTGATCGAATTTGTACGCGGGGCAAGAATCGCGATTATCAAAAACAGCGCGGGGATTCATGACAAAGTCCTTCAGTTCGAGAACCGGGAACCTTCTCCGCACCTGGTGGAAAACGAATATCTCGACCAGAGAGACCATGTTTTTACCATGTAGATAAAAAGACACAAAAAGCATAAAACTTTGTCAAAGATTTCAACTTTGACAAAGTTAAGTTCATCAAAATCAATCATCAATCATCATTTATCAATAATCATTAGACATGTCAAATTACTTCAATACCTTATCACTCAGAGAACAGCTTCACCAATTGGGACAGGCGGAATTTATGGAAAGCTCGGAATTTTCCGACGGCGTGGATGCCCTCAACGGTAAAAAAATCGTGATCGTAGGCTGCGGTGCCCAGGGACTTAACCAGGGACTCAATCTTCGGGACAGCGGACTGGATGTTTCCTACGCATTACGCCAGGAAGCCATCGATCAGAAAAGGGATTCGTGGAAAAACGCGACCGAAAACAATTTCAAGGCCGGAACCTATGAAGAACTGATTCCCACCGCAGATCTGGTGATCAACCTTACACCGGACAAGCAGCATACTTCCGTGATCAATGCCGTGCAGCCTCTTATGAAACAAGGTGCCACTTTATCCTATTCTCACGGTTTTAATATTGTGGAAGAAGGAATGCAGATCCGTAAAGACCTTACGGTAATTATGGTGGCCCCGAAATGTCCGGGCTCCGAAGTCCGTGCCGAATATCTCAGGGGATTCGGGGTTCCGACCCTTATCGCGGTTCATCCTGAAAATGATCCTCAGGGAAAAGGCTGGGCCGAAGCCAAAGCCTATTGTGCAGGAACCGGCGGCCATAAAGCCGGGGTGTTGAAATCCTCTTTCGTAGCGGAAGTAAAATCCGATCTGATGGGAGAGCAGACGATCCTTTGCGGACTGCTGCAAACAGGTTCCATCCTTTCATTCGATAAAATGGTAGAGAAAGGAATCGATCCCGGATATGCTTCCAAACTGGTGCAGTATGGCGTTGAGGTAATTACTGAAGCCCTGAAGCACGGCGGCGTAAGCGGAATGCTGGACCGGTTGTCCAACCCGGCCAAATTAAAAGCCTTCGAGCTTTCGGAAGAACTTAAAGAGATCATGCGTCCTTTATTTCAGAAACACCAGGATGATATCATTTCGGGTGAATTTTCCAAAACCATGATGGAGGACTGGGCCAACGGCGATGCCAACCTGTTGAAATGGCGTGCGGAAACCGGTGAAACGGCTTTTGAAAAAACGCCGGCCGGAAAGGTGAAAATCGCGGAGCAGGAGTATTTCGACCATTATCTTTTGATGTCGGCATTCATCAGAGCCGGGGTAGAACTGGCTTATGAAACCATGGTGGAAGCCGGAATAAAGCCCGAATCCGCTTATTATGAATCGCTGCATGAAGCACCACTGATTGCCAATACCATTGCCCGTAAGAAACTGTTTGAAATGAACCGGGTGATTTCGGATACGGCAGAATATGGCTGCTACCTTTTCGATCAGGCCTGTAAGCCGTTGCTGGCAGACTTTATGAAAAAAGTGGATGCCGATCTTGCCGGAAAGAACTTTAATGAAGGAAAAGACCATTCGGTAGACAATGCACAATTGGTGCAGGTGAATGAAATATTGAGAAACCATCCGGTGGAAGTGGTGGGCCGAAAACTGCGTCAGGCGATGACCGCCATGAAATCCATCAAAACCGTTTAAAAAAGTAATAAGATGAGTGAAACGGTGATGCTGCCTACTCTGGAAGCCGTAAAAAAAGCCCGGAAAAGCATAGAACATGTCGTAAACTATACACCGCTGCAATACAGCCAACGGTTATCGGAAAAATTCGGAGCCCGGGTTTTCCTTAAAAGGGAAGACCTGCAGCCGGTGCGGTCGTATAAGCTTCGCGGTGCCTACAATAAAATCAACAGCCTGTTCCTGGAAGGGAAAACATCGGAAGGCATTGTCTGTGCCAGTGCAGGAAATCATGCCCAGGGCGTTGCTTTTTCCTGCCGGCAGTTGGGCATCAAAGGAACGATCTTTATGCCGGTCACTACGCCGAGGCAAAAGCTGGAGCAGGTGGAAATGTTCGGAGGAAAAGCCGTTGAGGTTCGATTAGCAGGAGATACCTTTGATGCTTCAAAAAAGGCTGCTTTGGAGTTTGCTGCTCTTTCAGGCGCCGCTTTTATCCATCCGTTCGATGATGTAAAGATTATCGAAGGTCAGGCTACCCTGGCCCTGGAAATCCTGGAGCAGCAGCCGGAAATGATTGATTTCGTTTTTATCCCGATCGGCGGAGGCGGCCTCGCTTCCGGAATTGCGACGGTATTTAAATCCCTTTCCCCCGAAACCCAACTGATCGGTACGGAACCGAAAGGAGCGGCTTCCATGAAACTTTCGATGGCCAATAAGGTGAATACGGAACTCCCGGAAATCGACAGTTTCGTAGACGGTGCGGCCGTGAAAAGGGTAGGAGACCTGAATTTCGAAATCTGCAGACAGGCATTGGCAGACTGCGTCGCTGTGGACGAAGGCAGGATCTGTGATACGATCCTCCAGATGTACAACAGGGACGCTGTCGTGCTGGAACCCGCCGGCGCCCTGTCGATTTCGGCTCTGGATCTGTATAAAGAGCAGATCAAAGGTAAAAATGTGGTCTGCATCGTCAGTGGCAGCAACAATGATATTACGAGGATGGAAGAGATCAAGGAACGGGCACTGCTCTACAAAGGGCTGAAGCATTATTTTATGGTCAAGTTCCCGCAGCGGCCTGGTGCCCTCAAAGATTTTGTACTCAACGTTCTGGGTTCCGATGATGACATCACCCACTTCGAATACACCAAGAAAAATTCCAGGGAAACCGCTCTCGCCGTAGTCGGCATCGAGCTTTCAGACCCATCCGGTTTTGACGGACTGAAATCCAGAATGCAGCAGCTCGGCTATTTCGAATCTTACCTGAATGACAATCCGGATGTGCTGAATATGCTGGTGTGATTTGAACCGCAAAAGGAGCAAAAGATATTCATACGGCGTAATAAAGTTGAATATAAAACGCGTAGCAGCATACAAAAATTCTTAAAACCTCGGAGAGGTTTGTGAATTCATTTTATACTATATATACTTTAAAGCAAGCTTTAATTTTTATAATCTACAATGTAAACAAACAGCAATTATCGGTGGCTGAGGATACTCAAAGCCACCATTGTCTGTGAAAGTCTGAGGTTTAAGCATCTCACAGATTTTGCAGATGACGCAGATAAAATGCAAGGACATCCGTATGGGATAGCCACAATAAATATCAAGCAGATATATCATTTGAAAATTTAGTTTTAAGATAAATGATACATTGTCTTATTGGTTCTGAAAAACAATGTAATATTGATATGACCCCAATCGGGAATTTCGGCTACAGAATTCTGACAATCGACTACACGCATCCTATGAAAAATACGGACCTTTGTTATATCAAAAAACAATTAAAATGAAAGTATTTGTTACAGGAGCATCAGGCTTCATCGGTTCAGCCGTCGTTCAGGAATTAATCGCTGCCGGCCATCAGGTAACCGGACTGGCCCGTTCGGAAGAATCGGCCACCGCCATCCTTAAGGCAGGTGCAGAAGTAATATCGGGAGGACTGGAAGATCTCGATATTTTTAAAACAGGGGGCTTCTCTGGCCGACGGGATTATCCACACCGCATTTATTCATGATTTTTCCCGGTATGACAAAGCCGGAGCGATCGACGAAACGGCCATCCGGATCATGGCTGAAGCAGTTAAGGAAAGTGGAAAGCCGATCGTGGTAACGGCGGGACTGCTGGGCCAGCCTTTGATCAACGGGTTTATTACCGAAGAAAGCCTGGCGGATAATTCGCTGAGAAAATCTGAATCGACAGCCTTGGCTTTGGCAGGAGAAGGCAGTAACATTTCAGTGATCCGTCTTCCGCCATCCGTTCATGACAAAGGCGATAAAGGCTTTGTGCCGTTCATCATCGCTCAGGCCCGGAAAAATGGGGTGTCTGCCTATCCGGCAGAAGAAAAGAACTGGTCAGCCGTCCACCGTCTGGATGCAGCGCGTGCCTTCCGACTGGCCGTAGAAAAAGGAGCGAGGGGCGCAGTATACAATGCGGTCGGTGATTCTTCCATTCCGCTTCGGGAAATCGCAGCGTTGATCGGTGAAAAACTAAACCTGCCGGTACAGGCGCTGTCAGAAGAAGAGCTAGCTAACCATTTCGAATGGCTCAGCCGTTTCATGGCCTTTGAAGGCTCAGCCACAGGAACCCGCACTCGCGAAGCCCTGAACTGGGAACCGATGCACCCGGGACTGCTGGAAGATATGAAAGAGAACTATTTTAATTCATAAAAACCGATGGCTGAGCGGAGCCGAAGCCACATTTAGTTATCCCTAAAATTTATTTTAACACAGAGAGAGTTTAATAGGTTGTGTATATTTTAGAACACACCAGATTAAAAATCAAAGATTTTTAAAAAGAGTTTAATTTGTTCATTCACTGGTGACTAAGCCTGTTGATGCCCTATAATGGCGTGGCTTCGAGTAATCTCAGCCACCGCTGTTGCCGTTCTTTTCAACAAAGGATTATAAAATCTTTGATTTTTTAAAAGCTTTTGTGCGCTTGTTCAACATCAGGCATCCAGCTTTAATTTGCAGAAAGCATCTCTTTTGTACTTTTGCGGTTAAAGAATTTCCCACAGATTCGCACAGATTTTCCTTTAGATTTGCAAAAGGATTTAGTATTAAATTAGAGTATAAATTATATTCTGAAGAACCAGAGAAAATAAAGTGAACTAAACAGATTTCTAGAACAGAACTATTCTGTGTATCAGACTTTATTTTCTCTTTTGAATTTCTGCCATTTAGAATATTAAGCATTGCGGCTTATTAAAGGTTTCAGCATGATTCAAATTGGTTCATCAGGATCAATCCTAAATCCAAATTTATGAAAACTTATTTTATTGGAATAGATATTTCCAAAAACACATTGGATATCTGTATGATTAATGATTCGGACAAGCAGGAAATTTTCTTTACGGTGGAAAATACGGTAAAAGGAATAGAAAGTATACTGGATAAGACTTTTTGTGAAGATGGTGAACTTCGGTATTGTTTTGAAAATACAGGGAACTATGGTTTACTTTTAGCAGGCGTGCTTGAGCAGAATGAGAAAACGTATTATCAGGTTCCGGCCCTTGCTATAAAGCTAAGTCAGGGAATCCAGCGGGGTAAGAATGATAAAACGGATGCCTTCAGGATAGCCCGTTATGCCAAGGTTCATTCCGATGAGCTTGTTGCTTCCCGGCTTCCTAAGAAAGGTCTTCTTAAAGTAAAGCATCTTCTCACTTACAGGAATCATCTGGTAAAGATCAGAACCCAATTTAAAAATCAGAAAAAGTCTTTTCAACATGCTGGAGAGGTTGCGGATGTAAGTTACCAGACAAAGCACATAACAGCCTATATAGAACAGCTTAATAAAGACATTGCCTCAACAGAAAAAGAAATACAGGATGAGATTGAAAACAGTGAAGATATCAGTAAGAATTTCGAAAAGATAACTAAAATAAAAGGAGTAGGCTTTCTTACAGCAGCTTATATGGTCGTACTGACTGATAATTTTACAAGTTTTAAAAATCCAAGGAAATTCAACTGTTATGCCGGCCTTGCCCCTTTTGAGCACAGCTCAGGATCAAGTATCAAAGGTAAAACGCAAACCTGTAAGCTTAGAAATAAAACAATAAAAACCATTCTCTTCAGTGGAGCCAATGCTGCTGTCATCCATGATGAGGAACTAAAAGCTTATTATAAAAGAAAAAAACAGCAGGGAAAGCCACATAAATCAATTATTAATGCGGTTTGCTGTAAATTAGTATACCGGATATTTGCGGTGATAAAAAGAGATGAACCTTTTGTAAATTTAATAAGATATAATTTGCATATGTCTTAGAATACACGGATGAAGGTATGATTGGCTTCGGCTCCGCTCAATCACCAGATGATTTTTTGTTTACATATTGTAAAGTATTAATTTAGTAAGCTACGTTTGTCATCCCGTAGGGATCTCACCATAGTATTAGAGAAATATATGGAAAGATTCGCATCTGGATTTCTTCGAAATGACAAAAGGAGTGTATTATGAAATAAAGTAATGATGATGATGTGGCTTCAGCTGTGCTCAGCTACCGCTGTTGCCATTCTTTTCAATTAATGACTATAAAAATCTTTATTTTTTTAACTTTTGTGCGCTTTTTTACCGTAAATCATGTAACCTTTTACGCAGAATCAATCTTTTGTGACTTTTGCGGTAAAAAGTCTCCCGCAGATTTTACGGATTTTTACTGATGGTTGAGCTTATCTAAAATTCAACGTTCCATTTGTTATTCCGTAGGTATCTCACATCGTATTAGAGAAACATATGGAAAGATTCGCGTCTGGATTTCTCCGAAATGACAAGAGGAGTGTATTATGAAATAAAGTACTGATGATGTGGCTTCGGCTCCGCTCAGCTCCCGCTAGTTGCCATTCGTTTTAACGATAGGGCATAAAAATCTTTGATTTTTTTCTCATGTGTTCTAAAATGTTTTCAAACTTTTATTCTTTATTCTGATGTGTCTTATATGTTAAAACCGGACTCAGTAAACTTTTTGCCGGAACCTCAAATCTCTATTCACCATTAAACAATAAACCGTACCTTCGAATCATGGAACAGCGACCCATCCAGAGAATAAAAACCATCAGCGAATTCCACCGGTTGCGTGGGTTTCCGCCGCCGGAACATCCGCTGATCAGCATTGTGGATTACTCAAAGATTGTGCATTCCGAAGACATCGGCGAAACCAGCTGGGTGCTGGATTTTTACCAGATCAGCATGAAAAGGGGAATGATGACGAAATTCAGGTACGGCCAGCAGGATTATGATTTTGATGAAGGCATCATGTTTTTCATGGCACCCCAGCAGGTCTTCCGGATTGAGGCGGAGAAAAATCCCAATACCGAACGCTCCGGCTGGATGCTGATGATCCATCCCGATTTCCTGTGGAATACGCCATTGGCGAACATGATCAGCCGGTATGCATTTTTTGATTATTCGGTGAACGAGGCCCTCTTCCTTTCCGAAAAGGAAAAAGAAATGCTGAACGCCATTGTCCGCACGATTGAGCAGGAGTACCGTTCTTTGATCGACGCGTTCAGCAAGCAGATTATTGTTTCACAGATCGAGACGCTACTTCATTATTCGGAGCGGTTTTACCACCGCCAGTTCATTACCCGGGAAAAGTCCAACCATGAAATCGTGGGCCGCCTGGATGCACAACTTTCGGCGTATTTTAACAGCTACGACCTGATCTCCAAAGGGCTGCCGTCGGTAAAATCCGTTGCGGAAGAACTGAACGTTTCCCCGAAATATTTAAGCGGCCTGCTGAAAGTCCTCACCGGGCAAAGCACCCAGCAGCACATCCACGACAAGCTCATCGAAAAAGCTAAGGAAAAACTTTCCACCACCAGCCTTTCCATCAGCGAAATTGCTTACCAGCTCGGCTTCGAACATTCCCAGTCCTTCAGCAAGCTCTTCAAAAGCAAAACCAAGCAGTCGCCGGTGGAGTTCCGGCAGGGGTTTAATTAGAAATAAACCGCACCAAAATATTAACGCAAAGACTTTCTCTCCTCGTTCTTAAGATAAAGTGAGCAAAGAAAGCGGCAAAGCCGCTGAAGAAGCGTTTGCCTATGCAGTCGCTTCATCCAATCAGCTTTGCTGATTCCATCTTTGCCTGCTTGAATTATAAAGTAGGAAAATCAAACCTTGGCGTCAAAAAATCAAAAAAATAAGTTCTTTTATTTCATTTCTTCTTTTTTGAGTCCGTCGAGTTTTCAGTTTGTATTTATATAAGCACTAAAAAAATTAACCGGTTTGGTTTTTCTAGCGAATTTTATTCACCGGATATTTAAAAATCCGGAACATGAATCATCTGAAAACCAAGAATAGGAAATATAATATATCCATACTTTTTGATTAAAAGTCTTATTATCAAATATTTACAAAATATATTTTTGTGCGGTAAATTATTTTTTCTATTTTAGTCCCAAGATTTTAACGAAAACAAGCGTAAGCTATCATGTTGGGTCAAAGAAAACCGCTAAATTTCTTGAAAGGACAAAATTTTGATAGACTTACGCCCGTGTATCCATACGGCGCGGGCTGAGTCTTTCTTGTCCTTTAGGTTCTTAGCGGTACCTCTTTGCCAGATCGATTTTTGTCCCGCGCTTTTTTCATTAATCTTCCAACCCCATCACAAAAAAATTGCATCTTTAATTATATACGACACCTTTTGTCGCATATAGGGATTAGCTTTGCAAACCAGTAACAATTAATAGACAAAAAAACAAAACCATGACCAACTCTTACAGCATTCCGTTCTTTACGGAAACCCATCATGAAAATTCTTTACAATTGAGGATTCCCTTACTTTTTCAAGTATGATCCTCTTTAATTTCGTATCAAAATAATAACAATATTAAAACTCAATCAGCATGAAAAAACTCTCCATGAGTGCACTCACAATGTGCATGGTTCTGGGCGTTTCGGCCCAGGAAGTGGTCTGGCAGAAAGACATCCGATCCTCTACACAGGATTTCCTTTCACAAGTGACTACAAGTCTCGATAATCAGTATTTAATAACCGGAAGTTCGATCCGGCCTTCGACCGCTTCGAGAGCCTCAGGGGCCGCTACACCTACGGAAAGCAGCTCAAAACAAAACAATGGTTACGATTTTCACCTGGTAAAATTAAATTCTCGGGGAGAAGAAGTCTGGGAAAAATATTTCTCCGGGAAAAACCATGATTTTTTATCCGCTATCGTTAATACCCAAGAGGGCGGATTTTTGCTGGCCGGAACTTCCTACAGCGGAAAAGGCCTGGATAAGAAGGACGAATCGAAAGGTGGAAGTGATTTTTGGCTAATCCGGATCAATGAATTCGGTGATGAATTATGGCAGAAAACCATCGGCAGTGCCTCGGATGAAGAAGCCAGGGCGGTAATCCAGACGACGGATTTCAGATTTTTTGTAGCCGGGAATGTTAACTTCGGCTCCGGTCAGTTAACGGATAAGGGTTACGGTTCCAAAGATGTGCTGGTCGTGAAACTGGATAAAAACGGAAAAGAAATCTCCCAGCTTATTTTAGGCGGAAAAGGACTTGATGAAGTGGAGAAAATGATTCCTACTATTGACGGCGGAGCCTTATTAGGGATCTACTCAAGAAGCGGAGCGGTGGCTGGAAGTAGCAAAGCCATCAGCCATCAGCCAAAAACCACCTCCAATTACGGTGAAGGCGACTACTGGATCGTTAAGCTTAATAAAGACGGGAAAGTAGAATGGGAAAAGAACTTTGGCGGAAAAGGTGACGATCATTTGAGAACCCTTGCGATGACTTCCACGGGCTATCTGATCGGTGGGGAATCCAGATCGGAAAGATCCGGGAATAAAACCGTAGGTGTTGAAGAAGGAACTGACCTATGGTTAATCTCCATAAACATGAGAGGTGAAGAGGTCTGGCAGAAGTCCTACAATTTCAAGAACCGCGATGTGCTGATGGGCATGAGTGTTCTGCATGCTTCCGATGATAAAAATACGAAAGGGATTTTACTGGGCGGCTACACCCAGGCAGAAGGAAAGATTGAAACGGATGATGAAAAGTTCTGGATGCTGTACCTGGATCAGAACGGCAGTGAGCAGTGGCGAAAGCATGTCAAAGGCGAATCCAGCAAAAGAGAAGAACGGCTTTCGGATATTAAGCTGAACCGTGACGGTTCGATCATTTTGGCCGGAACCAGCGCCGAGGAACTTGGCAAAGAGAACTGGAAGATCGTGAAGCTGGGCGATAAGCAAATTGACCAATTGATCGAGAAGCAGGATATTAAGATTTACCCGAATCCGGTGAGTGATTATGCATATGTGGAGCTTGGGTTTGAGGGTCTGAGAGAAGAAGCGTTCGGAGCGGAGATCACCGTCTATGATATGGGTGGAAGACAGCTTCAGAGCATTAAAACAAAAAACAAAGTAACCAAGATTAATACGCAGCCGCTGGTTCAGGGGGCTTACCTGGTATCGGTGAAAACGGATGCAGGGAAAACGGCGAGCGCGAAACTTATAAAGAAATAACATCCATGAAGAACATATTTTTTAGCCTGTTAACAATCACAATCATTGGATTGACAGGAAAAATAGCTGGGCAAACAAACTCTTCTTTGCCTACTACTTCATCCTTTCAGAATTACATTAATGCAGGAGTTTCTCCGGCAACAGGGATTCCATCAATAAATATTCCTGTTTTTAATTTAGAAAGTTCAGATACAAATTTTCCGGTATCGGTCGCATTATCTTATCATCCATACAGTGCACTTGAAAATCCCGGGAGTGAAGTAGGCTCAGGATGGACGCTGTTTAAAGGAGGAAGTATCAGCAGGGCAATTATGGGGGATGTGGATGAATCGAAAAATATCAGCGATATTACCGAAAGCGAAGCCGATATTTTTTATTATACGATTCCCGGATATTCAGGAAAATTTAATATTCATAAAAGCACGTCCACAAATGATCTCGTCATCAATAACATCTCAGGGACGAAAGTGAAAATCGAATATACCCGGGATACGTCCAGTACGAAACTGGTGATCAACTCTTTTAAGATCACGGACGATAAAGGCTATCAGTATTTCTTTAATGATTATAATATCGGAACGTATTCTACGAATGCAGGAACAAAAAATCATAAGACGGGGTTTGAGCTTAATCAGGTAAAAGATGCCGGCAATCACGAAATCGTCAACTTCACCTATGATAAAAAAGTAAAGTATATTGGTACTTCCACGACTTTAAAGTATCAGTATTGTAAAGTAAAAGATATCATCACTTCCAAAGGAAAAATTACGTTCACCTTCGATTACAATTCATCATATGACAATAACAGCCTGAATCCGACAAATGATCCCTATTCGGTAAAAAACGTTATTTTGACAGATAAACAAGGGGTGACCATTTCCAAATACAAATTTGTATATGGAACACTTGAAAATGAAAATAGATCACTTGTCTCACTAAAAAAAATGGACAGGAACCTTGCTCTTAGTGAACAAACTGATTTTGAATATAATGATATATATAATACAGACTACAGTACACAGGCCGGGGGATTTTGCAGTAAAGTAGGAGCTTCCTACAGCTACCCTAAAAATATCCTGAAAAAAATAACCTTTCCTACAAAAGGATATATCGTATACGAATTTGAAGCCAATGAAATATATATAGACAGAAGCAATGCTAACTATTCTGGTTATAATTACATGGCCGACCCAACTGTTCAGTATTACGGGGAAACGGTTATTCCTTATAATACTGCTAATTCGTTAACTTATACATTCCAGGTCAATGGAAATTCAGGGTTACAATATCCTGTTTATCTAGCAAGCGGGTCAAATCATGACGGTATTATAACAGATCTTGACAATCCTCCACCGCTTTTAACTTTTACCGTAAAAAATGCTTCGGGAACCGTAATGACCAAAAACGATGATGTGGATTGCAGCAACCCGAACTACAGCCTTTATCCCGGAACGTACACCATTACGACAAATAATCCGCCCGATGACGGGGTTTTTGTATTAAAGCAGCTCCAGTCATTACCCATCCCTTATAACAACAGATATGTTGAAGGGACCGGGGCAAGAATCAAGGCGATACGTTCCTATGATTCGGACGGAACCCTGGTGAAGACCAAAAAATACGAATATAATTCTTTTACCAATCCAATAGATGGCACCGGTTTTATCTATGATTCCGAGCTCACAGATCCTACTGCCTTGTCAATATCCCGTTTTGTGCTGTACAAGAATGTAAAGGAAACCGAAGTTTCCGGCACCCAAAATAACGGTTCGATCCGTCACAGCTTTAAGATCCCTGAAGATTATAAAGATGCCGGGGGCAACTACCTGTTCTTTAACCTGACCAGCCAGGCCCTGGAGGAGAAGAGAGAAGTTTTTGACAGCAGCGGCCAGCTTCAGGAAAAGACAGAATATGCGTATACGATCAATAATATCCCGGGGGCATCGGGACATGCGTTAACCCCTAATTATTCCTATATCCCCGGCTTTATCCGGTTTACCAGGGAAACCGGTACGGAAATGTACGGCCCGGCTTCGCGGGTGACCATAAGTGAGGTGACCATCAGCCCGGATAACTTCCAGCCGATTATTTCAAAGCTGATTACCCACAACGGCGATGTACAGGAAACATCCACCAAATATGCACTGGATCTGGGAAACACAAGGCTGATAAACGCCAACCTTATTTCGGTGCCCCTGGAAACGGTAACCAAAGAGAACGGCGAAATTTTTGCCACCAGCCAAACAGTTTTCGGGAACACCAGCCATTTTTACCCTACGTCGGTTATTGTGACGGATCTTGCGCAGAATCCTGAAACCCAAATGACTTTCGATCTGTATGATGCTTCGGGAAATTTGGTACAGTTTACCGATAAAGCGGGAAACAGCGTAACAACACTGTGGGGATACAACCAGACCCTGCCGATTGCGCAGATCACAGGTGCAAAGTATAATGACATTGCTTCCCTTTCCGTGGTGACGGCAGCCATTGCTGCCTCCAACGACGATGCCGCCGATCCGGCTAATGAAGGAGCCCTTCTTACTGCGCTGAACAACCTGCGTCTTGCCTCCCAGCTGCAGGGCTATACCATCACGGCAACCACCTATGATCCCCTGATCGGTGTCACCAATACCATCGCTTCCAACGGCATCCGGCAAAGCTATGAGTACGATGCGGCAGGCAGGCTTTTGAAGGTAAAAAACAGCCAGGGACAGGTGCTTAAAGAAAACCAGTATAATTATAAACACTAATGATCATGAAAAGAAAATTAAATATATTCAGTCTGTTGCTGGCAGCGGGACTTTCTTATGCGCAGACGGGCGGGCTTTCCGCAGGCGAAAATTATGTCTACACCAAAAACTGCCTGAATGAAGACTGCAGCAGGAAGACGGAAGCCGTGGAATATTCCGACGGGCTGGGAAGATCCAAGCAAGTGATCGGCATCAAAAGCTCCCCAAGCGGGAAAGATGTGGTCACTCCCCTCGAATACGATGTTTTCGGAAGGCAGGTGAGGTCCTACCTGCCGATCCCGCAGACGGGTACCCAGAACGGAGCCCTCTACGCCGATCCGAAAGCCGTTGCACCGCAGACCTACGGCAGCGATCCGTATTTCTATTCCGAATCGGTAATGGAAAGCTCACCGTCCGCAAAAATCCTTTCCGGGACCAAACCGGGAGCCGATTATCACGGGTATTCCGTGAACTATGGTTATGAGATGAATGCTGCCGGTGAAGTGAAAAAATATACGGTGACGACTTCATGGACAAACGGGGCAACAGACAACGCCATTACACTTTCCGGAAATTACAGTGCCGGGGCGCTGGTGAAAACCTCCGTTACCGATGAGGACGGCCACAAAACCACGGAATTTAAAAACGGGAAAGGGCAGACGGTTCTCGTAAGAAAAGAAAACGCAGATACCTATTACGTCTACAACAAATACGGGCACTTAGCTTATGTAATTCCTCCACTGGCAGCTTCCCAGGCACTGACCGCCACTTTGCTAAACGACCTCTGCTACCAGTACCGGTACGACAGCCGGGGCAGGCAGGTGGAGAAAAAGCTGCCCGGCAAAGGCTGGGAATATACGGTGTACGACCGGCAGGACCGTGTCCTGATGACCCAGGATGCCAATATGGGCGCATCGAAGCAGTGGCTGTTCACGAAATACGATAAGCTGGGAAGAGCGGTGTATACCGGGATCTTCACCAGTGCGCAGAACTACGGAAGCGAAGGCAGGCAGGCCGAACAGGTACAAGCCAACAGCGCTTCGGCGCCCCGGAACGAAAGCCGGGACACCGGAGGCTTCAGTGCCGGCGGCGTAACGGCATATTATACCAATGCCGTATATCCTACGGCTTTTACAAAGATCCTGAGCATCCATTATTTCGATACTTATCCTTCAGGAAGCCCGGCCCGGCCGTCCCAGATTTTTTCCAAAGCGACCCTCGGGGACAATATGGCCGATGCCGTAAATACCAAAAACCTTCCTACAGCTTCCTATGTGAAGAATATTGAGGATGACCACTGGACGAAAAGCTATATCTGGTACGATGAAAAGGCAAGGGCGGTAGGGACCTATGCGGTAAACCACCTCGGGGGATTTACCCAAACGGAATCTGCCCCGGATTTTGCCGGTGCCCTGCAGCAAACCAGGGTTACCCATGCAAGGCTGGCTTCCGATACACCTAAAGTCATTACCCAGACCTTTGAGTACGATGCGCAGAACCGCCTGACAAAGCAGTGGCACCAGGTCGACAGCCGCCCACAGGAGCTTCTTTCCGAAAATACCTACAACGAGCTTTCGCAGCTGACGGGTAAAAAGGTGGGCAGTAACCTCCAGGATGTCTCGTACAGCTACAACATCAGGGGTTCGGTAACTAAGGTGAATGACCCTGCTTCCCTGGGAACGGATCTTTTTGCCTATTCCCTGGATTATTACACCCCGGCCTCTTCCGCTTCAGGGAAATACAGCGGGAACGCAGCGGTCAACAGCTGGAAGACTTCCCAGGACCAGGTGCTCAGAAGCTACACCTACCAGTATGACAGCCTGAACAGGCTGACCAAGGGGATCTACGCGGAACCCGGCAATTCGGTACCGCAGAATGACTTTTACGGGGAAACGGCTGACTATGACCTAAACGGCAACATCACGGCCCTGCAGAGAAACGGCAAAAACGCCCTGGGCGCCATATCCCTGATCGATAACCTGAACTACACCTATGCCTCCGGAAACAAACTGACGTCGGTAACGGATGATTCGGGAAATTATGCGGGGTATCCGGATGTATCGGGAAATACCATTTCCTATGATGACAACGGGAATATGAAGGATCATATCGATAAAGGGATTCTGGAAATAAGATACAACCTGCTGGACCTGCCTGCTTATGTAAAGTTTGATAAGTCATTTGTGCCGAGAGTTAATTTTGGCAATGCCAGTTATAATGTAAATACCCAATACCTTTACCGTGCAGACGGCATAAAGTTGAAAAAAACATATACCTACGGCAACGGAAAAACTAATGCTGAAGTTAATACGGTAACGGAGTACCTGGATGGATTTCAATATGAGGCGACCACCACGACGGGAAAACTGGCCATGATCTTAAAATTTGTCCCTACCCCCGAAGGGTATTACGATTTTGAAAAAAATAGGTATATTTACAGCTACACAGACCATTTGGGAAATGTACGCCTGAGCTATTTTAAAAATGCCGGTGGCAGCGCAGAAGTTCTTGAAGAAAACAATTTTTACCCGTTTGGGCTGAAGCACGAAGGCTATAACCAGACGGCAGGCAACCCTTCTTACAACTACCAGTATAACGGAAAAGAATTACAGAAGGAAACGGGCTGGAGCGATTATGGAGCCAGGATGTATATGGCCGATATCGGAAGATGGGGCGTTGTCGATCCGTTAGCCGAAACCAGCAGAAGGTTTACTCCGTATAATTATGCCTATGATAATCCGATAAGTTTTATCGATCGCGGATGGGAGGAAAGCGATGGCAGCAAATGATTTAGGACTTCCGATAGCTACAGGGGGTGTCTTGGAAAATATCATGGGTGGCCGCGCATGGCAGTTTGGAGGAATTGATGAATTTGCTGAATTAAAAAAATATGCTGCAGAACAAGAAAAAAAAAGCGGTGGAGGAAGTGGACCTAGTTTCCAGTTTCCAAAAGGAACAGAAGAATACTATAAAAAGAATTATCCCGCTTTTTATGATTTTGTGAAAAATGTTCTACCCAAAATGGTAGGAGATAGTAATTTTATGAAAGCCCTTAGTTCTGCAAGTGGTTTTTCTGTAGAAGAGCTTGGAGAAATCTTTCAATATGGAAAAGGTATGAATTTAAAAGTATTAGATTTACCATTTGGAGATGCAGAATATTTGCCTTTGGGAATGACTGATTCTTCGGCTAAAAATACAGCAGCTATTGACACTCCACTCTTAAATTGGTTTGAAAAAGCAGATTTAAATACTAAATCAATCGAAGGATTAAGCAACCTAATGTATATGACGGCTGTCATTGCTCATGAAACGGCACATTTGGGAGATGATACAAAAAGAACTGTAAAATATAGTGATACAGGTCTAAGTAGCACTTATGGAGATGTTGGAAACTTTTTCGAAAGTAGAGCTTTTGGCGGTAGAATGGGATCATATTCTTCAGGTGTATCAGGATATATAAAAAATTATGTCCGAGCTAACTTTAATTTATTACAATCAATATTCAAATAATTATGAGTAGAACAATCATTTTTTCAATAGTCACAGTCGTCATACTATCTTTCTTTACATCATGTTTTTCATTTAAAAAAAATGGAAAAAAAGAACAATTCATAACACAGTTTTTTGGTAATGAATCAGTTTATAATAGTTTGAAAGACTATTATTCTCAAAAAGATATCATTATTTATGATAGTAAAAAAGAATTAGTGAATACACCAAAAACTCTTGAAATAGATTTAAAAAGAATAAAAATTGAAACAATAAAGCCACTGAATGATAATTATTTTAAAGTTTATAAATTTAACTTAAATGAAAGCCTGGCCTCAATAGTTTTAGCTACTTCTGACGGGGATAAGGGAATTATCTATTATATAGAAAAGAGAAATAATAAATGGATCATCATGAATATAATTCCTAAAAACAGATATTGAATTTGTTATCTGTATCAATATAAGATTAATAACCCTACCAAAACGCGGTGGGGTTATGTATTATACAGCGGCCATATTTTTATTAAAGAAGTCTTCAAATTTTTTGGTTTTGAGCATTTATATTGGCCATTTTAAAAATCATGGTTCTGTCTTCGTCGAGCTGATTGATCAGATGTAGTTTCTCAAAATCGGGTTTATCTTTGGTAGTTACCAGTTTTGTTTTTTATGTTAATACATTCTTTTAAAAATAATAATTATATTTATAGCTGTACGATTTATAAGAGAATTGTGAATGCAGCGCAGAAGTTCTTGAAGAAAACAATTTTTTACCCGTTTGGGCTGAAGCACGAAGGCTACAACCAAACGGCAGGCAACCCTTCTTACAACTACCAGTATAACGGTAAAGAATTACAGAAGGAAACGGGCTGGAGCGATTATGGAGCCAGGATGTATATGGCCGATATCGGAAGATGGGGCGTTGTTGATCCGTTAGCCGAAACCAGCAGAAGGTTTACTCCGTATAATTATGCCTATGATAATCCGATAAGTTTTATCGATCCGGATGGGAGGAAAGCGATGGCAGCAAATGATTTAGGACTTCCGATAGCTACAGGGGGTGTCTTGGAAAATATCATGGGTGGCCGCGCATGGCAGTTTGGAGGAATTGATGAATTTGCTGAATTAAAAAAATATGCTGCAGAACAAGAAAAAAAAAGCGGTGGAGGAAGTGCAACATTGGTAAATATCATTATTAATTTTATAAGAGGCGATGAAAAGAATCTTGGAAATTTTGTAAATAGCGATTTTGAAAATAACGGATGGCATGTTATTGATGCGTCAAGCCTTGCCGATGCTTTAATGAAATTAACGAAATATTTAGGGAATGACCAGGCTGATAATATTTATATTAATGCTCATGGTTACTTTAGTAAGCGATATTTATTTGATGAAGAAGGAAAATTAATTCCAGATTCTAAATCAGACACCGGATATAAAATGACATGGGATACTGGTTTTCATACAGATAAAGACAGAATTCTAGGAACTGATCTTCAGCAATATATTTCAGATAAAAGTAAATTGTTGTCCGATAAGCTAAGCGGTATAGAAAGTTTTATTGGTATTGCTAATTATGTCAAAAGTGGTAAAAATCTAATTATGGGAAGTTGTTTTTCTGCAAATGATGAACTTTTCGGGACAGGTCTTTCTTCCATAGTAAAATCGAGAGATATTTTCGCAAATCGTGATTTTTCAAGTTTATGGCCTGATAGTAAAGGAAATATTAAATTTCAAGATTTTACTGGCTTTAATCAGACTTCTAAAAACCAATATGAATATGGTTGGGTATGGTATAGGAATGGTTCAGCTATTCAAACAAACTTTAATATTATAATGACAAAATATGGAGTTAAAACAATTAAATAAAGTAAAAGCGTTAATCGCTTTTCTAATCGGTATAAATGTATTTTCTCAGATGAAAATGGCAGACATACAGAATAAGAAATTTTCGGTTGATTTAAAGAAGGAAAAGAGTAATATAATAAAAATTTTAGATAATAACGATTATAGCGTATTTTATATCCTAGATAGAAGGAGACTTGATTTTGATAAAGGAAGAGGAACTGTGGATATGGTAAATCTTATCTTTTTTTCTAAAAAATATAACAAAGGGATTCTTGCTGTTTTTAAACAAGGAATTGTTCATAAAAACAAATTTGTTTATAATATTAGATTAGATACAGGCTCTATAGATAATTACATGTTTATTCCTTCAATGATTATAGTAGATGGAGATTTTAATTACGAGTATTTAATGGAGTATCGTTATATGCATTTGCCTTATGATAATAATATATATACCTCAACTATTACAATACAGAATAATAAAAACTATTGCCATTTTACACATATTGATTTAAAAAATAATGCAATTTATGAAGATATAGATGATATATTAAGTAATATTTCCAAGATAAATATTAATGAGAGTAAATCTAAGGAATGTAATCCATTAATTTCAGATGACGATTTGAAATATTTTTTTCCAAAGAGAATAGATAAAAATGGTCCTGTTTATTATAAAAAATAAGATTAATACTTTTTATTTTAAAAAATATTGAGTTAAATAATAATAAAATGGACAATCATTTGATTGCCCATTTTATTTATGTTAATAAAGTTATTTTAAAATAGTAGCTATATTTAGAGCTGTACAATTTTTAAGAGAATTGTGAATACAGCGCAGAAGTTCTTGAAGAAAACAATTTTTACCCGTTTGGGCTGAAGCAAGAAGGCTACAACCAGACGGCAGGCAATCCTTCTTAAAGCTACCAGTATAACGGAAAAGAATTGCAGAAGGAAACAGGTTGGAGCGATTACGGGGCCAGGATGTATATGGCTTATATCGGAAGATGGGGCATATTGGATCCGCTGGCGGAAAGCACAACCAGGGTAAGCCCGTATAATTATGCTCTGAACAACCCGGTGATGTTTGTGGATCCAGACGGAAGAAAGGCCTACAATCCGGAGCCGGTAACCTCAGATATCCCGAGAGGCGGGCTGCTGGACTTTTTCGGAAACGGCGGTTATACGCAGTGGGGATCTTATGAAGAATTTATAGGGAAAGACGTTTTCGGGTATAGCAAGAAAGGAAGTGAAGGAGTTTATGGTGGGGGAAATACAACATTGGTAAATATCATTATTAATTTTATAAGAGGCGATGAAAAGAATCTTGGAAATTTTGTAAATAGCGATTTTGAAGATAACGGATGGCATGTTATTGATGCGTCAAGCCTTGCCGATGCTTTAATGAAACTAACGAAATATTTAGGGAATAACCAGGCTGATAATATTTATATTAATGCACATGGTTTAGTAGGCAAACGTTATACTTTTGATGAAAAGGGAGAGGCTCTTCGTGATCCACAAACGGGTGAATACATACTAAAAGATGATACAGGTTTTTATACCAACATTGAAACTGAAAAAATATATGGAACAGATATTCAGCAGTATATTGCTGATTCGGGTAAATTAACTGCTGATAAAAAAAGCAGTATAGATAGTCTTGTTGGGATTGGCGATTATGTTAGAGATGGGAAAAATCTAATCATGGGAGCTTGTTTCTCAGCAAATGATACACTTTTTGGGACAGGACTTTCCTCTTTAGTAAAATCCAGAGATATTTTTGCAAACAGGGATTTTTCAAGCTTATTTCCCATTGGAGGAAAAATAAGATTTCAGGATTTCATTGGTTTTAATCAAACTTCTCAAAAACGATATGAACATGGGTGGGTTTGGTATAAAGATGGAGTAGCTACTCAAACAAATTTTAATATAATTATGACAAAATATGGAGTCAAAACAATTAAATAAAATAATAATATTAATAGCCTTAACTTTTTATATGAATGTTTTTTCTCAAATGAAAATGGCAGACATAGAGAATAAAAAATTTTCGGTTAATTTGACTACTGAGAAAAACGATATTATAAAAATATTAGATAATAACTCATACAGTGTATTTTATATTTTAGATAGAAGGGGACTTGACTTTGGTGAAGGTGTGGGAACTGTTGATATAGCAAATCTTATCTTTTTTTCTAAAAAATACAATAAAGGAATACTTACTTTATTTAAGCAAAGTATTGAACATGATAAAAAATCTGTTTATAATATTAAATTATTTACGGGATCTCATGATAAGAATATGTTTATTCCTTCGATGATAATAGTAGATAAAGATTTTAATTATGAGTATTTAATGGAATATTATTATATGCCACCTCCCCCTCCAGAAAAAGGCGATTATACGTCATGGATAACAATACAAGAGATTAAAAACTATTGCAGTTTTAAACATGTTGATCTAAAAGGTAATGCAGTTATTGAAGATATAAATGATATATTAAGTAATATCTCAAAAATAAATATAAATGAAAATAAATCTAAGGAATGCAATCCGTTAATTTCAGATGACGATTTGAAATATTTTTTTCCAAAGAGAATAGATAAAAATGGTCCTGTTTACTATAAGAAATAAAGATTAATACTTTTTATTTTAAAAAATATTGAGTTAAACAATAATAAAAATGGGCAATCAAAATGGTTGCCTGTTTTATTTTATGTTAATACGTTCTTTTATAAACAGTAGTTATATTTACAGTTGTACAATTTTTAAGAGAATTGTGAATACAGCGCAGAAGTTCTTGAAGAAAACAATTTTTACCCGTTTGGGCTGAAGTAAGAAGGCTACAACCAGACGGCAGGCAATCCTTCTTAAAGCTACCAGTATAACGGAAAAGAATTGCAGAAGGAAACGGGCTGGAGCGATTACGGGGCCAGGATGTATATGGCTGACATCGGAAGATGGGGGGTGATTGATCCGTTGGCTGATCAATACAGAAGACTGACTCCTTATAATTATGCAGCAAATAACCCGATCCGGTTTATCGATCCGGATGGCAGGAAGATTCAGGCGCCTACAGGGAGCCCTGATTCTATACCACCGACTATGGCTCCGGGGAGTATGCTGGATTATTATGCGCGGGGAGGAACGGGAAGCACTTCGGATATTTTGAAATTCATGGGCCAGGAAGATATGCTTGGGAATTTCTATGCCATTTATAACAGTGGCGGCGGTGGGGGAAGTGGACCTGGCCCTAAAAGCAGTACTGGACCGGGATTAATACAAAGAATAGGTAATTTCTTTAGAAGCCTATTTAGAGGAAAAGTATCAGGGACAATACAAGAGTTTGGACCACTGGAGAAAGTTCCGATGAGTTACGGACAAACAAGGCTGTTTGGACTAATTAGAAATGCAAATGTAAATGCCAATGGAGAAAGCGCATTAGAACAATATAGAGCATGGAGAGATAACCCATCATATAATGCAGGTGAAAGCTGGCTTGATCGATTTGCCCGAAATGTGAACAGCAGCCACATGGAAATTCTACGTGATGAAGGAAGCGGTGGCGGATTAATGTGGGGCGGATATGGAAATAGTGTCAACGCAATTGAGGAAGCGATCATCGAAACCGAAGTTCAGTATACGAAATCAAGTTTATCTTTAGGAAGACAAATGCATAGCGCATACAAGGTAGGAGAAAGTGGGATTAAGGAATTTAGACTGCCAAGTGGTAAGAGAATAGATTTTCTAGACATCGAAAATGGTGTAATTTATGAATTGAAGCCTTACAATCCTAGGTCAATGAACGCTGGCGAGAGACAACTTCAAATGTATTTGAAAGAAATTCAGTCACCTGCAACTATAGAAAGGTACCCAATGTTAAAGGGTATACAATGGAGAACTGTTTTAGAAACCTATTAAAAATCATGAATAGTAAAGAATTTAAATCAGTATTTGGCGAAATAGCTAAATCCAACGATTTTAAACAAGCATTTGGAGGATGGTATAAAGAAAGTTCTGAATGCATTGCCATACTTGAATTGCAAAAATCAAATTTTTCAGATAGTTATTATTTAAATGTTAAGATATTTATCCAAGGGATCTTTGGTCTGAAACATTCTCCATCGAAAAATTTAATAAAAAGTCCTATGGGAGATATTACAAATCAAATGAGAGATCTTGATGTCTTGAATTTTGATAATTCTATTAGTGAGACAGATAGAATTGAACTCTTAAAAGTACTCTTTAAAGATTGTATATTACCTTTCATCAACAATTTATTATCTAAAGCTAGTATAAAAGAAATGGCTGATACAGGAAAGATATGTTTACTTCCTGCTGTGAAAAAGGAGTTGGAGAAAATAACCCATACCATTTAGATTATTAGAAGGAGCTGAATATGAAGCCGCCAGAAAAGCTGCAAGTCAAGCTAATCAGTTGATAAGAAGAGCTAATCCTGAATTATATAAAGGATTAGAAATATATGAAATACACCCGGTTAAATTCGGTGGAAGTCCAACAGATCCAATGAATAAAGTCGCAATTCCACGAGATTATCATAGACAAGTTGTTACCCCTTGGTGGAATAATAATATGAGAGCAGTTAATAAAATACCATAAATTATGAACAGCAACTTTGAGTTTTCTAAAGATTATATTTCTTTTATGGAGAATTTGCAAGACAATGAAATTAACTCTGAAAATGGATATATTGAGTTATTTCCATTAGAGGAATTGGAAAAAATTAATGAGGAATATGAAACTGATAAATTTGTCCCAAATTTTATAGCTATTGGAACTAATGGAGGTGGTGTAGGAATTTTTATTAATAAAGAAAACAATAATATTTATTCAATACCATTCATCGGGATGGAAGAAAGTGATGCTATTTTACTCGCTAATTCGTTTTCAGAGTTTTTGTATAAATTTGAAAATAATGAACTAGAAATATTTTAATTGAAGTTAATAAATAAAGATGAATTTTATAAATTTTATTGATTATTTAATTGATACAGTAAAGCTTGATAATCTACTAATTGAGATGAATGTTGATAGAGAATCTGAAGCACTTATTGCTTGTTTAAAAGAATCTTTAGATATAAACTCAGAAGTTTCAATTTTTGGGATTGAAGAAACAGATGGGAAACTTATATTTGAAAAAAGCGGAACAAAGTTTATTGAGTTATTTCCTTTAGAAATGCTTCAAGAAATAACAATAGATTACGTTAATGCATATAAGAATTTATCACATTATGAAATTGCAAAAAAAATCATGGATTATAGGATAAACGATGCGTAATTTGTCAAAGCCCTAGCTTGCGCGAGTATCCGTTCGTACTTGTAGATAATAAACCCCACCGCAATGCGGTGGGGTTTATTATTTAGAAAAAGCCTGTTTCGTTTTAAAATTCTGGATGATGTTATCTACCAGAAAGAACAGGTGTTCTTTGGTTGCAGGATCGAGCTTGTCGATATCTTCAATGCGCTTCATCACTTCTTTGTCGTAAGAAGAAATCTCACCTTCCCCGATTAAATAATCGACTGTTAAATTAAAGGTTTTGGCCATTTAAAACACCGTCGACCAGAAACATTAGTCATCAAAAGAATGTGGATTTATGGAAAAAAGCCAAAGCTGAACCCTGCGCATTTTTTCCCACAAGTCCACATTTACACCGGCGGCAACATCAAAACCACCCGAACCGCAAAATAAATCAAAAGAAAGTATATATTTGTATACCTTTTAATAAAAAGTCCGCTGGTCAGAGCGGACTAAAAACATTAATTAAAGTGAAGTGATT
This sequence comes from Chryseobacterium sp. SORGH_AS_0447, assembly GCF_030818695.1. Lineage (NCBI taxonomy): Bacteria > Pseudomonadati > Bacteroidota > Flavobacteriia > Flavobacteriales > Weeksellaceae > Chryseobacterium > Chryseobacterium sp. SORGH_AS_0447. The sequence continues at coordinate 1,981,892 of NZ_JAUTAR010000001.1, forward strand.
GCGTTACTATTGTTCACGCAGTCACTTTTTACTTCCCTGCATTTCTACAAACAATGACAAAACTTATCATTGCTAGAATAACTAAGAAAAGCATTCCGAGAAAAAGTATCGACTCATTCATTGTCTTGCAAATATAGTTGCACGCTTGTTTTATTACAAGCCGAAATACGATGCATATACAATACTTTAATAAATATGTGGTTTAAAAACCGTTTTTATTACATAATGAACTTGATGAAAGAAAATCAACCTTATTTTTTTCAATTGAAATAAAAAACAGTGAAACCCCATTTTTTTGTTCAGTTTAAATCCCTATTTTTGGCACTGGTGGACAGAGCAGCGTTCAAAAAAAGTAAAAGTTCACACGAAGAAAAGAAGCCCTCGCGCAAGGAAAAAGTTGAGCAGGCTTTGTAGTTGGTGGAGGAACTACTGGTGTTTTAACAGTTGGAGAACTGCTTGATGCATTAACAGGAGGAGATGGTGGTACTCGGGATTTTTCAAAGTTTGATTTTACTCAATTTGGAGCTGGGCCCGGACCGAAAAACCCTTTCACTCAATATGAAGTAAATAAGTTATTAGCTGGAGGAATTATTACGGGTATAGCAGCAAAAGCCTTACTTAGTGGGATTGCAGTGGAAGGCGTTGGAACAGGTGTAATAGGTTCCGGAGCATTAGCGGCTTCTTCCTCAGCAGGATGGGGGACTTTTGCAACCGTACTTACAAGAGCACTTTATATAGGAGCTTTGTTATCCATTAAAGATGAAGCTCCGCCGCAGAGATATTATGTATATGCAATATCAGGCAATGAGAAAATGGCTAAATTTGGAATTACAAGACAGAATGATCCCACTAGCCGACCTCAAAGTCAAATTTTCGGATTGAATAGAGATTATGTCAGAGAGGGTCCACATCGTTGGAAATTTTTGCAAGGTCCAGTAGACAGAGAAACAGCTTTAATTTATGAAAAATACTATGTCTGGGCATATACACAAAATTCTGGAGAAATGCCTTATGCACAGCGTTACCCTTATGCAGATGCCGTTACAAGACTTATAGATAAATTTGGAAAATAAAAAAGTAATGAGAAATATTTGGTTTACGATTTATACTGGAAATATACAAGAATATGATGGGATAGCTAACTATCGCACCTTATTAGAGATTCTGATGATTCCAGCAATTCAAGATAAAATCAATAGAGAAAAGAAGGCGCAAAAAATTATGCTAATGTTCTATAGTGATTTAAATAGAGATGATATAGCATATTTTAAAGAGCTTTATTACGGAAAAAAGGTTAATGGCGGTATAGTAAATTTATCAATATCTACAAAAAATATAGATTGGAGTTCATTTTCAGATCAGGAAAGGAAAAATTTTTTGATAGAGAAATGGAAAGTACTTTTCAATAACTTATCCGACGATTATTTTTTGGTAGATAAATCTGAGGTTATCGATTCACTGGAAGAACTAAGAAAAGAGGAATGGAAACATACCAGTCTTTTATTCAAAAAAAAACTGAAGTACAATAAAGATGCATACAGCATTGTGATGGATATTTCAGTGGAAAAAGCGAAATTGGCTTTGGTGAGAGAATCCGACGAAAAATGGTTTATTCTTAAAGAGTTCGAAGAAGTCTGGAGAATAATGACGGATGGCAATTTTAAGAAATTTAAACTTGAAGAAGATATTTTGACCTTTGAAAACAGTACATTCTTCTTACCGCTTGAACAATTCGATTTGAGAGAAATTATCAAGGATTAATAATGAGAAATATATGGTTCACATTTGATGCAGGCTCATCTGAAAAGTATAATCAAATAGGTAATTACAGAACTTTGCTTGAAATTTTAATGATATCTGCGATTCAAGATAAACTTAATCGTGAAAAAAAAATTAGTAAAGTGATGTTTTGTTTTTCAGATAAATTAGAGTCAGATAATATTGAAAATTTAAAAAAAAACTATTATCAAAAAAAAGTATGGGAAGGGCTTGTCAATTTAGATGTGTCTGCAAAACATATAGATTGGAATGCTTTATCAGATCAGGGCAAGAAGGATTTTTTGATAGAGAAATGGAAAGTACTTTTCAATAATTTATCCGACGATTATTTTTTGGTAGACAAATCAGAAGTTATCAATTCATTAGAAGAACTCAGAAAAGAAGAATGGAAGTATACAAGTCTTTTATTCAAGAAAAAACTGAAGTACAACAAAGAAACATACAGTATTGTGATGGATACTTCGGTGGAAATAGCAAAATTAGCTTTAGTAAGGGAGTCCGACGGAAATTGGTTTATTCTTAAAGAGTATGAGGAAGTCTGGAAGATAATGATGGATGCTAATTTTAAGAATTTTAAACTTGAAGGAGATACTTTGACTTTAGAAAATAAAACTTTCTTTTTACCGCCTGAACAGTTCGATCTAAAGGAAATTATTAATAATATAACTAAATAGAAGTAGTAATCTTTAAAATGAAAAGCATATTTATAACAATATTCGCAATCTTGAATCTAACCATGTATGGACAAAAAAAATCTGTTTCTAAATCAACACAAATACAAGCAGGCAAAATGATATCGACGGGAGATAAAGAAATTGATAATTTAATCGTCAAATTAAAGAAGTCAATGGAAAATTATATGAAAGAAGCCAACCCTTCTTATTCTCAAAAAGATGTTAATGAGTGTGTATCTTTATTATCAAATTTTGTAATAAACATTTTCAAAACCCATTCAAAAGATGAAGCACTGTTAATTGTAAAATCTACGGTTTTAAAATTAAATGCTTTAAATGAGAGATGTGATCATTCTTTAATAGAAACAAATGAAAGAGAGCAGATTGCTGAAATAATAATTTTAGCAAGTCATAAAATGAAGTATAATTCTTTGAATGAAGATATCACTGAGAAATGGAGAGAATGGTAAAATAGAATTACTAAACGTCAAAGCCACCGAGTAAGGTGGCTTTTATCTTTCTTCTTCCAGAACTTTATTTATATAGTTTTGCTTTGTAACAGAAAACGAACTATCAATAGCAGTATTAAAAGTATATTGGTCATATATCACAGCGTTAGTGATAAAAACAATTGTAGGTATTGCTGTTCGAAAAATATCATTAAAAACAGAACAACAAAGAAGCAATAGTATTTCTGCAAAAACTGCAACAGAAGATTTATAGAATTTTACAGTTACCATGCATACCGGAAATTAAGACACTGGTAAACTCAAAAGCGAATCAGGTTTTTACAGACAGGCTCAGAAATTATCAATATCTAATCCCAAAAGAAATTCATTCAACCAAAAGATTTGGAACGAATACGATTGAAAGATTGAATCTTACTATCAGAACTCATCTAAAAAGATTTAACAGAAGGACCATTTGTTTTACGGAGAGCAAAATAATTTTAAAAGCAATCCTTAAAATCTACTTTTGGGCATAAACCCTTCTGAACAAAGCCCTTACTTTAAACTTCATCCCTCCGCCCATACATCAAAATCCTTTTAAAAGAATACACCGCCGGGAACTTCGGAAATGCTTCTGCAATTCTTTGTTTGAATTCGGTGGTGAAAACGTTTTGCTGATCTGGGTCCAGCCTTTCCAGATAAGGGATTAATGCCGATCCGGAAATAAAATTGAACAACGTATCATGATCTTCGGCAATGATCGGATATACTTTTTGAAAGACGTTTATATCTTCTAATCCGTTCTCGAAAAGAATTTGGACGTATTCGTCAAGGGTTAAAACCGGAGAGTGGATGTTCCAACCGTTCAATTGGCTGCTGAACGGTTCTTCCGAAGCCAGATCATAAAGAATCCGATTCAATAGATTTCCCGGCTGATACGGCATCTGTACGGCTAATTGACCGCCCGGATTTAGTTTCGAGATCAATTTCGGGAATAATTCCTGGTGGTCATCAGACCATTGCAGGGCCGCATTGCTGAAGATCAGGTCCCAGCTTTCATCGTTTTCCAGAACCTCTTCTGTGGTCATCTGCTTAAAATGAAGCCGTTCATGCTGAAGATTTCCGGCTTTGGCCAGCATTTCAGGGGACGAATCAATTCCTGTAAAAATGGATTGTGGGAATTTTTCAGTGAGAAGGGCCGTCTGTTCACCTGTCCCGCATCCGAGATCGATGGCTTTCATATCTTTTTCATCCGTAATCAGATCCGAAAGGTCAAAGAAAGGCTTAAAGCGGATATTTTTAAACTGGTTGTAAACGTCAGGATTCCACGGCATGATGGGGTTATTTTTAGATGATTGAAGATACGGATTTTATCAAATGAAAACAAACGCTTTGATCGGTTTTCCTTCAAGCGTACTACAAAATCTGAGCGCTTTCCTTAATGCTGTTCATCACGAAAATACTCTTGGTCTGTCCGATGCCTTCGATTTCGGATAGTTTATTGACGAAGAACTCATGAAACGCATCCATATTCGGTGCAAGGATTTTCAGCATGAAATCGAAATCGCCACTGATGTTATAAAATTCCACCACTTCTTTTAGTCGGCCGACTTCTTCGATGAACTTTCCTGCCGTTTTTTTATTATGAACATTAAGGGCAATCATACAGATCACCATCATTCCCTTATCCACTTTTTTCCGGTCGATCACCGTAGTATATTCCTTAATAATGCCCAGCTTTTCCATTCTCTTGATCCGTTCATGGGTTGGGGTGGGGCTGAGGTTGATTCTGGCGGCAATGTCACGGATGCTCAGTTTGGCGTCTTTCTGTAAAATCCGGAGAATGGAAAGATCTTTTTCGTCAACGGTATATTGTTCTGCGGTCATTTGTCCTGTTTCTTGAAGTTAAACTATGAATAAAAGGATGTTAGTTCTTTTTATTTGAATTAAAATACAAATGTGTTCCAAATTTACTATATAATTTTTACATATGTTCTGTTAATTTTAATTTTGCAGCATAAATGAACTCTATGGAAAGAAAGAATCTGATCCTGATGATTGCGTCGGCAGGAACATTTGTAGAAGCACTGGATATTGCCATCATCAACCTTACCATTCCCTCCATTCAGGAGCAATTCGGGATCGGTGCGGAGACGGTGCAGTGGCTGCAAACCCTGTATGTTCTGTTCTTCGGCGGATTTCTGATTATCGGCGGAAAACTCTCCGACCAGGTTGGGCACAGGAAAGTTTTTCTTTGGGGTTCCCTGATTTTTATGCTGACCTCTTTAGGAGCCGGTTTGTCAACGGGATTTGAAACACTGGCTGTTTTCAGGGCTTTACAGGGATTAGGTGCGGCTTTTATCATGCCTTCTGCCATGTCGATTGTTACCCATACTTTTAAAGAAGAGCGGGAACGGAGCCGTGCCATCGGGATTTTCAGTTCTTTCGCGGCCATCGGGTCGGGGAGCGGCCTGTCGTTGGGAGGAATCATCAGCACTTATCTGAGCTGGCACTGGGTATTCCTGATCAATGTTCCGGTTTTACTCATTACTTTGGTGTTTGCCTACCGGTACCTTCCGAAAGATGAGAAGGGAAAATCTCAAAAGACCGACCTGCTGTCTGGTGTATTGCTGGTCTTAGGATTATTAAGCCTTACGTATGGAGCGCATGAACTGATCCATATCAAGGAGCAGACATACCTGGTAATCGGATCTTTGTCAGCCGCAGGAATACTGCTGTTTCTGGTGATCTACCGACTGAAATCCGCTCCTGAACCTTTAATTGATATTCACTTATTCAGGCATCAGTCTCTGGTGGTTTCCAATATGGCATTCGTGGCTTTGGGGGCATTTTTTATCGGGTTTTTATTCCTGATTTCACTGATGCTGCAAAAAGACATGAATCACAGTGCGGCTTCTGCAGGATTGATGCTGGTGCCTTTCAGCATCATGTCGGCTTTGGTGGCGAAGTTTATTCTGCCTCATGTCACTAAAAGGCTGAATTCCGCACAGATGGGGATTTTCGGATGGATTTTTATGCTGGCCGGAGCGGTCCTGTTATTGGCCTCCGTACATTTTGGACATCCGCTGCCGTTGGTATTATCCGGAGCGGCCTGTATTTCGGGAATCGGGATGACCTTCTGCTTTACGGCTTTATCCGTTCTGGGCATTCAGGATGTTGATGCATCGGGTTACGGAGTGGCCTCCAGTTTGGGTTCTACCAGCTATTTCCTGGGTGCCGGGCTGGGATTATCTTTCCTGACATTGATGAGCCAGGTTTTTCCTTCAGGTAATGCCGTGGGAGATTTAAGTATTGTAATCCTCATCGGTTATGCAGTCTTTGCACTGGGCATGTTGTTGTATTTCATCATCAGAAGCGTGAGAATCCGGCGGGATGAAGTGGCTGTTTCATAAAATGATTGACTTCGTTACATGATATTTCATAAGGAACCGGTGCCACATACTGGTTCTTTCATTATTTTAGCAGGATGAAAATACAGATCATCAGCGATCTTCACCAGGAATTCGGATTCACCGACCTTTCCTTCGATCAGCCGGACGTTGTGGTTTTGGCTGGGGATGTAAATTTAGGAACCAGGGGAATCGAATGGATCAAAGCCAAGATCACAGACAAACCGGTCATTTACGTTCTGGGCAACCACGAATATTACAAAGGCGCTTATCCTAAAACCCTGAATAAAATAAAAGAAGCGGCACAGAACTCCAATATCTCGGTGCTGGAAAACGATTTCGTAGATATTGAAGGCATCCGTTTTTACGGAGCCACATTGTGGACCGACTTTTCGATATTCGGTGATCCACGGTATTACGGGTTTGTCTGCCAGAACGGAATGAACGATTACAGGCAGATCAGGCGCGATCCGTCCTATTCTAAAATGCGTTCGATCGACATCTTTAAAATTCACCAGTTTTCCAGATTTTGGCTAAAAGAAAGTCTGGAAAGCTCCAGAGGCATGAAAAATATCGTCGTGACCCATCATGCGCCGAGCTTACAGTCGGTCCCGGAATATTTTAAGGAAGATCCGCTTACCTCGGCCTATGCTTCGGATCTGGAAGATTTTATTTTAGAACACCAGCCGCTGTACTGGATCCATGGCCACATCCACACGCCAAAAAGATACAATATCGGAAATACGGAGATCATCTGCAATCCGCACGGCTATATCAGTGAAAAGTATAATGGTTATGAAAAGGAACTGATCATTGAGGTTTAAGGTCAATCAACTAAATCAGTTAAAAATATTGCAAACTTTTGTGGTTATATGAAAAGTTTAAACAAAAAATGCCCGGACAGTATCCGGGCATTCACATTTGGAAATATAAATAAGTAAAATTACTTCAGGGTAAATTTCACCTTCGTTTTGATGGCATCTGAGGAATTTCCGATCTGTGCTTCGAAATCTCCCGGCTCTGCTACCCATTCGTGTTTTTGGGCATCGAAGAAGCTTAAAGCCGTTTTGTCGATGGTGAAGGTAACTTCTTTCTGTTCACCGGGATTTAAATACACCTTTTCAAAACCTTTCAACTCTTTAGCGGGTCTCATGACCGAAGATTTAAGATCTGAAATGTACAGCTGAGCGACTTCTGCACCGGGTCTTGTTCCCGTATTTTTTACCGAAACCGTAAAGGTGATGATATCGTCCTGAGACATGGTTTTCTTATCGGCTTTGGCCTTTCCGAACTCAAAAGTCGTATAGCTCAGCCCGTGACCGAAACTGAATAACGGCTTGATTTTTTTGGTATCGTGCCATCTGTAACCGACTAAAATTCCTTCATTATACGTAATGTTAATCGGATTTTTCTGGTCTTTACCCTTATCGGCAGCCAGCTCTTCCTTATTCCCCGGATATTCTCCCAACTGATGAGCCGAATTGTCTTCCAGCTTCACCGGGAAGGTAAACGGAAGTTTTCCGGACGGATTGGTGTCGCCCGCTAATACCGAAGCAATGGAGTTTCCGGCTTCCGAGCCCAGATACCAGGCCTGAACCACCGTTGGAACTTCTTTGATCCACGGCATCGCTACTGCATTTCCGGAAACCAGTACGACGGCCAGGTTTTTATTTGCTTTCGCCAGAGCCGAAATTACATTGTCCTGGTTATAAGGCAATCCGTAACTTTTTCTGTCGTTTCCTTCACTGTCCTGGAAGTCCGCTTTATTCAGTCCGCCGACGAAAATAACGTAGTCCGATTTTTTAGCCAGTTCTACTGCTTCATTCAGCAATTCCTGTGGGGAACGGGTGTCTTTCAAATCCTGACCGGATTTTACCCCGTTGTATTCGCCGCCGATATCCCCTACATATCCTCTGGCATACTGCACATCCGCCTGTTTCCCGAATCGGGCTTTGATGCCATACAGCGGAAGGGTTTCATATTTTACTTTTAGTGAAGAAGAGCCGCCGCCAACCGTCATGATCTTAATGGCATTCTCTCCGATGACCGCAATTCTTTTTGCCTTGTTGATGTCCACAGGAAGTACATTCCCCTGGTTTTTCAGCAACACGATGCCTTCTTCACCGATTTCCTTCGCTATTGCTTTATGTTCTTCGGAAGCGATATTCCCGAAAGGCTTGTTCCGGTTCATCGTGGTTTTATAGGCCAGGTTCAGAAGCCTGGTCACTTTATCATCAAGTTCTTTGGTGCCGACTTTCCCGGATTTGATTAAATCTAAATAGGGCTTCGCCAAGTAATAATTGTCGTAGGCATTTTTGGTACCCGCCGAAAGACCGTTGGTCCAGCTTCCGAATTCCAGGTCCAGTCCGTTACGGATCGCCTGTTCGGTATTGTTTACCGCACCCCAATCGGAAACCACCACGCCTTTGTATTTCCATTCTCCTTTCAAAATGTCATTCAGAAGGTATTGGTTCTGGCTGGCATACTGGCCTTTGTACATATCGTATGCTCCCATGATCGTCCAGGAATCACCTTCTGTCACCGCTGCTTTAAAAGCTGGCAGATAAATTTCGTATAACGTTCTATCATCCACTTTCACATTGCTGGTATGACGGAACATCTCCTGATTATTCAGTACAAAATGCTTCACGGAAGTGGCCACCCCGTTGGATTGTACCCCTTTAATGTACGGAACCACCATTTTTGAGGTTAAATAAGGATCTTCACCCATATATTCGAAATTCCTTCCGTTCAGTGGAGTCCGGTAAATATTTACGCCTGGCCCAAGAAGAATATCTTTTTTCCGGTAACGGGCTTCTTCTCCCAGTGCTTTCCCATAATTCCAAGACATTTTTTTGTTCCATGTCGCAGAAAGGGCAGTCAGGGCTGGATAGGCAATAATGGAGTCATTTGTCCATCCCGCCTGGTTCCATTCGTCCCACATCACTTCAGGACGTACCCCGTGCGGGCCATCGGTGGTCCAGAATTCAGGAATTCCCAGTCTCGGAACCCCCGGAGAACTAAATTTCGACTGGGCATGGAGCATCGCTATCTTTTCTTCCAGCGTCATTCTTGAAAGGGCATCCTGAACCCGCTGTTCAACAGGTTTTGTTTCATCCAGATAAACAGGAAGCGAAGTATTTTGAGCCATATAAGAAACAGAAATAAAAGTGAATAAACTTACAATGGCAGTTTTCTTTAACATAAAGCCTTTATTTGATTGGAAACAAAAATAGCAAAAATATTTATAGTCTCAAATTGAGAAAATAAATATTTACAGAAAATGGTTATTAATGACCAGCCTGCTAAGAGCAATAGTTCAGTTATTCAAATTGAGAAAAATACAGATGAAAAGATGAAAGTCCTAAGTAAAATCTTTGTTTCCGTATTTCATGATTAATTTTTAGAAATAATAAAAGCATCCGGTCCGGATGCTTTTAATTTAAGTATTATTAATCTCATTAAACTCTTAGCCTTGATTACTTTTTAAAATTCATAACCTTCGGTAAAACCTACTTCGAATCTTGAAGGTCCCTGATTATTATTACCGTTAAGAGAATATCCGTAAATGTGAAGAGCTTCTGTAGATATAGTCTGTAATACAATGTCCGTACCCGCGGCATTCTTTAAAATCATGGTACAACTATTACCATATCTGATTATAACAAATTCAGCTGAATGACTAGTTGGGTAACTTGCTTGATCCTCAATAGTTAAAAATTGTCCTGATACTCCGGCTTTAAAAATTTTCCAAGTCCGAACAATACCGCAATAAGCTTTTAAAAAGACTGAGTTGTTATTTGAAAAACTCAAAGTGGACTGATTGCCTAAACCAATAATTCCACCTCCGTTATCACCAGAGCCACCAAAAATTGTGACATTACCTTTCAGATAAAAGTTAGTATCTGCTCCCACTAATTGAGAAGATTTAATACTTGCTACAATTTCCTGTGATCCATTAGGGGGATAATTATCGGAGCTTACGGTTAAGTTAATTCCATTGCCCGAACCTGTTGCAACATTAGAAACACCAGGGGTTTTTAATAACGTTTCCCAGGTTAACGTGCCCAGCGATAGCGGATTTAATTTGCTTACGACTGTTAAAGTGGATACAGCTTCTGTTACATAGTAAGCCACCCCATTCCATATTCTTAAACGATAAATTCCAATAGGAATATTTTTAAAGTTATAGTAAAATACCAAATCCAGTCCTGAAGAATAAGTTTGAACTTGATTTGATGGAATTTCGGCTATTACTGTTGTACCTAATCTGTCCATCAATTCTAATTTGAAGTTTGCTGGATTTAAATTGAGGTTTGCTCCTTTTATGGTGAACCACGAATTTTTGTCGGTATTATCTGTTAATGGGGGACTTATAACAGCAACACTCATGGCTTGGGTAGTCCAGCCTCCATTCATTACTGTTTTAAGCGCTGTTTTTTGCGCATCATTAAAACCCTGCCATAATTCTAATTCCGCAGTGTAGTCCTGAAACATTACCGGCCTTTTATTTCCTGAAGAATTTGATCCGTAAAGCTTATTTCCATCTGAAGTCAGCTGATTTGGTAACGTTTCCGTATTAGAATCCAAAACAACAGACTTTGTTCTTATTCTTCCATCATTCAAATGCAGCATCTCCGTGGGAGTCTGTGTACCAAAACCTATTTTGTTATTAGTAAAATAAGCATTGGATGCCGCAAAATCATTACCGTTCCAGAAATTTAAATAATAGCTGGTGGGCTGGATATTAACCAATGATGTTGATGATCCGTTTTGGCGGATAAAATAATTCCCCGTTCCGGAAGGTTTATCCAACTTGCTGTTCAAAGCAGTCTGAAGCCCTTCCACCATCGAAATCGTAATATTCGTTAGTCCTGTCGGTAGATAGTTTGCAGAAGTTTTCTTATCGCCACCTTTAAACATATACAGCGAATAATTGCCATTGATAGGAATAGCAATAAAATCGTTTTTCTCGAAGGTATAATTTCCGGAAGCGGTTACGAAAGCAGACAGGCTTGTTTCCGTTGCCGTTATCAGCTCAGTTAATCCTAAACTTTCCATCTTATCGGCTCTTATTTTACCATTCTGAACAAAATCAGCAACCAGCATGTACAAAGCATTAACCTGAGCTTTACTGTAAACGGCCGAATCCTGATTCTGGTCTACCAGAGCAACATTCGCCGGGATATCGCCAACACCCAGTTTAGAACGCCATGCGTTCCGGTGGACAGTACTCAAATTAGTAGCATCCAATTTAGCCAGATAGCCTGCATGTGCGTTAGGATCGGCGATGTGTGTATTCAGCGCTTCTGCGGTCGCTGTTTGTTGGAACATCGTGGAAAGTCCTGAAATCTGATCTGCTGAAATTAAATCGTCTTTATGACGGAAAGAGGACCAGGAAGCTACAAATTGTTCTTCCGTTGGAAAATCGCCGGTTTGAAACCAGTTTAGTATTGTATTTAAAGGGGTATTCATGTTTTTTTGTCTATTAAAGTTTTGGTTTGATAAATTCTCAGCTAAGGAACCTTAACATGTATTGCCGTTTTTTCTTTGGCAATTAGTTGCTTGTATACGGTTGACTGAACCATCACAACTTTTTACCGTTTCCATTTATTGCTGAAATCTTATTTCTATTACAAATTGAGTACGGATTGTTCTTCACGCATCAAATGAGGTGATCTGAATTTTACATGGTGATTAGGTTTGTAGCATGGGCGGTGAGAACTGTATTTTTGTTATCATTAGTAGCCTTTTCTTTAAAATAGCCGATACTTTGTTTATCATATTTCTTTCGTTTAGTATTATGGTGCAAACATACAATTACCTTTAACCAAAAGACGACTGTTTTGGGCTTTCAAACCCGTCTTTGCAGTAAATGAGATTTTCACTTTTTTTAAAACGCAAAAGAATTTATTTTACAATTGATTATTAATCAACAGGTTGGATTTTTTAAAAAATTAGAATTAATAATTTATGAACAGAGTACATAAATCCGGATATACAGGTAGAGTTCGATTCAGATAGAATTTTAAAAGAGGGCCAAAATACGATAACAATAATTTCAAAGTCAGCAAATAATGCATCCCTGACATTCGGTCTGATCTGAGGTAACTTCCGGTGATTGTAGTGAAGTCCTGAAAGAACGGCTTATATCGGCATCGGATAAAATCCGATGAAATAAAAAATAGGTTCCAAAAAACTGCAATTTCTTTCAAAAGAATAAATAAAAAAGCAGACAGGGTTTGCCTGTCTGCCGGGGATTGTCTGAGACTCTCCCAATAAATGGTCTAAACAAAAAATAGAAACAGTAATTATCATGAACAATACAAGAACCTTTCAACTAAAAAGATAAATCGGTGAAGGATTCACGATTGGTTATTCAATACTTTACCAGCCTTTCACCGCACCACCTTTAAATATCTCTTCCGCTTTTTTCGCGACTTCGTCCGATTCGTAAGCCTTTACGAAATTTTTTACCTTTTCCGAATTTTTATTGTCTTCTCTGGAAACGATGACATTCATGTAGGGCGAATCCTTATCTTCCTTTAAGATGCCTTGTTTATCGGCATCCAGTCCGGCCTGGGCGGCAAAATTATTATTGATGATGGCAAGCACAACTTCTTTATCATCCAGTACCCGCGGTAGCTGTGGCGCTTCAATTTCCAGGATTTTCAGCTGTTTGGGATTTCCGACAATATCGGTAACTTTTGGCAGTAAGCCAATGCCGTCCCTTAATTTTAGGAGGCCGTATTTCTGAAGGAGCAGCAATGAACGTCCGCCATTGGTCGGATCATTGGGGATCACCACCGTGCTTCCGTTCTGAAGCTCGCTGATGTTTTTAATTTTTTTCGAATAGGCAACGATCGGGTAGACAAACGTATTCCCGACCACCGCGAGTTTATATCCGCGCTGCTTGGACTGCTCAGTGAGGTAAGGAACATGCTGGAAGGCGTTGGCATCAATATCTCCGTTGTTCAGCGCCTCGTTGGGAACTACATAATCATTGAAAGCCACCAGCTCTACATCAAGATGATATTTTTCTTTGGCCACTTTTTTAGCGGCTTCGGCAATTTCCTGCTCGGGCCCTGAAGTAATTCCGACTTTAATAAAATTCGGATCATCTTTTTTTGAAGAATTACAGGCGGTAAAAAAAATCATACCGGCTGCCAGAAAACTCAAAAACTTTATTTTTTTCATTGTAAATTATTTTCTTATACTTAGTTTCAACAAATTTGTACTCCATACAAAATTCATTTCTTATTTGATAGAAGTTCCTGACGATCACATCAGCTTCTGATAATTTAAAAGCAGGGTAGTGTCTGCTTAGTTAAATTGTTCGACAGAATCAAAACGTCTTCGAAAGCACAATTTCAAAAAACGGCGAAAAAGGATAGGTTTCTTTAATTTTAAATAATAAATATGGCTTTTACCTTTATGAGTTCCTTTTCCGCCGATTGATGGCCGGTTTTCCAACCACCACACTATTTCACATTCACACTATATTTTCAAAGCGTTCACACACTTACACCCCCAAACTCTCCAACCCTTACACTCTCCAACCCTCCAACATTAACCCCCCAGACTCAACGATGGTCAAACCGTTTTGCCAGCCGGTCTCCGGAAAACTGAATGATAAAAACCAATGCGACAAGTAGTGCCAGTACCAGATTCATTATCACGGCATCATACCCAATGTACCCGTACTGATACCCGATCTGGCCCAATCCGCCGGCTCCGACGGCACCACCCATAGCCGAATAGCCGACCAGAGTAATTAAAGTAATCGTTGCATTATTAATCAGTGAAGGCAGAGCTTCCGGCAGTAATATTTTACGGATGATCTGTAAGGGAGTTGCGCCCAATGCTCTTGCCGTTTCAATCAGTCCGTAAGGAACTTCCAGCAGGCTGTTTTCCACAAGCCTTGCAATAAACGGGGCTGCACCAATGCTTAGAGGAACCAGGGCCGCATTGACGCCGATAGATGTTCCGACCAGGCTTCTGGTAAAAGGAATCATCCATACAATCAGGATAATAAAAGGAATGGATCGGAAAATATTTACCAGTACGGATAATATCCTGTTGTAAACGGTGTTTTCCAGCAATTGGCCTTTTCTCGTCAGAAACAGAAGGATTCCTACCGGCAGGCCCAATACAAACCCGAAAAATCCAGACACGAAGGTCATAAAAACCGTTTCCCATATTCCCTTCGACAGAAGGGAAATTACCGTCTCACTAAGCATATCCTCTTACCGTATTTTGAATTTTATTCTGGTTGAAATAATAGATGGCCTGTTGATTCTTCTCCTCTTCACCCTGAAGCTGCAGCAGCAGTTTCCCGAAATTGGAATGCCCCAGATATTCTACATCTGCTTTCAGCAATTTGTAAGGGATTTTATATTTGTCGTATACGATGGAGAGCAGGTCTTCAACAGAAATATGTTCATTCAGTTCAACCTCTACAAGAGGAAACAGTCCTTCCTGCGGTTCCTGCTGTAGTTTTTTATTCAGTTCCTGTGGTATGGTCATAACACTTGAGTTTAAAAATTGTTTGATGATCGGATGTTCCTTATTGGAGACAACCTCGGATAAAGTTCCTTTGATGACGAGTTTCCCTTTGTCGATCACGGCTACATGGTTGCAGACCGATTTAATGACTTCCATTTCGTGGGTGATCAGCAGAATGGTAATGCCCAATCTTTGGTTGATGTCCCTCAGCAGCTGCAGGATCGATTGGGTTGTAGCCGGATCCAGGGCGCTTGTTGCTTCGTCACAAAGCAGCAGATAAGGATCATTGGCCAGGGCTCTGGCGATGGCCACCCTCTGTTTTTGTCCTCCGGAAAGGCTTTTGGGGTATTCCTGCGCCTTATCTTCAAGGCCTACGATTTTCAGGAGTTCGTTTACTTTTTGCCTGATTTTCGATTTGTCGGCACCGTCCAGTTCCAACGGAAGCGCAATGTTTTCAAAAACCGTCCGGGAAGTAAGCAGGTTGAAATGCTGGAAGATCATCCCTATTTTTTTCCTTTCTCTGGCCAATTGACCGGAACTTAATTTGGTAAAATCTTTTCCGTTGATGATAATCTCGCCTTCATCCGGTTTTTCCAACACATTCACCGTCCGGATAAGGGTGCTTTTGCCGGCGCCCGAAAACCCGATAATGCCTACAATATCGCCCTGCTCAATACTTAGGCTGACATCATCCAGCGCTTTAAAAGAACGGTCTTTCCGGTGGAATGTCTTTGAAATGTTCTTTATCTCTATCATTATTCTAATGCTGTTCCTGTTAAATAAAAAAGGCTCTACAACGGGGTAGAGCCTTTAAAAATATGTCATATAAAAGTAAGGTCAACTACCGCAGTATCGTATGTCAGGCATACAGCAATACATCATCATGGATTTGATGGTATGCTTTCTTACTGTATTGGTTTTGATGAGTGACTTCATTTTATTTTTTATGTCCTGATTACGGTTGCAAATATAAGGCATAAATTTCCATTAGTCCACTAAAAAAGTAGACTTTTTTACAGAAAATTATTGTTTGTGTATTTAATTATCTGATTATTAATATTTTAAATTTAATTAAATTTTTAATATTTAAATTGATTTAAATCGGAATCATGCAGAACGTAGCCATCAACTGATTTTTTGAACTACAATATCCCGTTGGTCGATTCTTTGAATCCCATTAAAAATTACCATAGATCATGAACAGGGAATTTTAAACCCCGTAATTTTACGGTAACATTAAAATCAGAATTATGGAAAGAACAGAAGTTGTCTTAGGAAACGTAAGAGGGGAAATTCAGCTTTTCTCAGACGATAAAAAAGCCGGTAAAATGGATATTTCGGTGATCGGCGATAAGCTTACCGTATATCATACGGAAGTAAGTGAAGAATTCGAAGGCAGGGGTTTTGCTAAGATTCTTCTTGAAAAACTGGTAGGCTACGCAAGGGAGCACCATCTGAAAATTGTTCCGTTGTGTCCGTATGTTCATGCACAGTTTAAAAGACGTCCCGATGAATACAGCGATGTATGGCTGAAAGAGCAGCTGTAAAAGGCTGTCTGAATCATTTTTAAATTAATTTGGAGCAGTCATGGAAAAACCTTTTTGGTCTTTGCTGAGCTTGTCGAAGTGCTTTTGTGAATCTTAAGTTAACATTAAAAAGAAACTTAGCAGACTTTGCATTACAATCAGCCATCCTGTTTTATGCAATTTAACCTTTAATCAAAATCAAAATGAAAACATTGAACTTTTTAGTGATCGGAAAAAATCAGGAGATCCTGGATACCCTGAAAAGAGTAATTGAAAAAAATGAAGGCTGGAAAGCCGAAACGCTCAGTGATGAAAGCCAAAGCCGCGATTTCATCACAAACCATGAGGTAGATATCGTATTGCTGAGCTCCGGCCTGGAAGACCGTTTTGAAAAAGATATCATCGCTTTCTGTGAGGATCTTGATAAAGAGGTAAAGGTAATCGAACATTACGGTGGCGGCAGCGGCCTGTTGCGCAGTGAAGTGGAAGGCCTTTATGCAGAAAACAGGAATCCGGAAAAGCGGGTCATTCACCGGGCTGGTTCCGGCGGAATAACGAAAATGGACTGGCTTTCCGGTGAAAAGATATTCAGCTTCAGCGAATTTTATAATCCTGAACGGATCAATTTCGGGACCCTGAGGGTATTAAATGATGATGCTATCGTATCCGGAAAAGGTTTCGGAGCCCATCCGCATGACAATATGGAGATCATCAGTATCGCTTTGGAAGGAACACTTATTCATGAAGATAACCTGGGTAACAAGACGGAGATAAAAGGAGGCGATGTCCAGGTAATGAGTGCCGGAACCGGTGTTATGCACAGCGAATTCAGTAAAGATGAAGGCGGTTTTGGGAAATTCCTGCAGATCTGGATCTATCCGAATAAAAGAAACGTCACTCCAAGGTACGACCAGATGACGCTGGACATGACCAAAAGCCACAATAGGTTTCAGCAGATTCTTTCTCCTGATCCTGACGATGACGGAATCTGGATCTATCAGGATGCATGGTTCCACCTGGGAACCTTTGAAAACGGTATCGAAACCGATTACCGGGTCAAGAAAGAAGGCAACGGGGTTTATGCCTTTATCATCAAAGGAAGTGCGGGAATCGCAGGCGAGCAATTGGGAGCCAAAGATGGCTTCGGTATCTGCGATGTATCGGAAATCAATATAAAAGTGACTTCGGAAAATACGGAGATCCTTTTGATGGAAGTGCCGATGGAGATAAAATAATTGATCTGGCTGGCGCGAGTGTCCGGTTCGTGTCAGCATTCATTTATTTTAAATTTGAGGAGAGTATTTATTATGTTTGTGCAAGTGGAGAGCTGCTTTTCAAATTTTATTTGGACAGTCGGTTATCTGCATTGCTCAAATTAGTAAATTCCAAAAAAATTCCCGATTTTTGCCCTCTTCAAAAATCCCGAGACCTACATGAAACTTTGTATTGCCGAGAAACCCAGTGTTGCCAGAGATATCGCCAAAGTATTGGGCGCGACCACGCCGAAGCAGGGCTATATGGAAGGAAACGGCTATTGCGTGACATGGACGTTCGGGCACCTCTGCACCCTCAAAGAACCTCATGATTACGGTCCCCAGTACAAATCCTGGAATCTTTTCCTGCTGCCGATCATTCCGCCTAATTTTGGGATCAAATTAATTCCGAACAAAGGCGTTGAAAATCAATTCAAAGTGATTGAGAGGTTGGTGGAAGAATGCGATGAGGTGATCAACTGTGGGGATGCCGGGCAGGAGGGAGAGCTGATCCAGCGGTGGGTGTTGCAGAAAGCAAAATGCAATAAGCCTATCCAGCGGTTATGGATTTCGTCCCTTACCGAAGAAGCGATTAAAGAAGGTTTTTCAAATTTAAAGCCGGCCGAAGAATACAAAAACCTCTACCTCGCAGGAAACGCGCGGGCGATCGGCGACTGGCTTCTGGGAATCAATGCCACCAGGCTTTTTACAAAGAAATTCGGCGGAAACAAGGCTGTCCTTTCCATCGGAAGGGTTCAGACCCCTACGTTGGCCATGCTGGTGCAACGCCAGAAAGAGATCGATGCTTTTACCACCGAAGAATACTGGGAGCTGAAAACCAAATACCGCGAAGTAATTTTCAATGCGGCCATCGACCGTCTCAAAACCCTGGAACGTGCCGAAAAAGGCCTCGAATATCTCAAGCAGAATCCTTTTGAGATTGTTTCTTTTGAAATTAAAGAAGGAAAAGAAAAAAATCCGAGACTCTTTGATTTAACGGCCCTTCAGGTAGAAGCCAATAAAAAATACGGCTATTCTGCAGAAAATACGCTCAACTATATTCAGAGCCTGTACGAGAAAAAGCACGTCACCTATCCGAGGGTTGATACGACGTATCTATCCGAAAGCCTACATCCGAAAATAGAAGGCATTCTCCGGAAAATGTATTTCTATCAGGAACTTATTGCTCCTTTGCTGGAAGCGCCGATCCCGAAATCAAAGGCAGTCTTTGATGATACCAAAGTAACGGATCACCACGCCATCATCCCGACGGAAGTGCCGCCTTCACAGAATCTGAGCCGCGAGGAAAAGCTGGTGTACGATCTGGTGGCCAAACGGTTTATTGCCGTATTTTACCCGGAATGTAAAATTTCAAATACGCTGGTGGAAGGGAAAGTGGGAACCATCCCGTTCAAAACAAGCGGAAGGCAGGTTCTTGAGCCCGGATGGAGAGCCGTTTACGCCAAAGAGCCTAAAGAAGAAACCACTGATAAAGAAAAAGAAAAGGAAGAGGAACAGACCATTCCTGAATTTACAGTAGGAGAAACCGGGCCGCATGATCCGATGATCCACCAGGGAAAGACATCTCCGCCGAAGCCATATACCGAAGCCACACTCCTGAGAGCCATGGAAACCGCAGGAAGGCAAGTGGAAGACGAGGAGCTCCGCGAAATGCTGAAAAACAACGGTATCGGAAGACCTTCGACCCGCGCCAATATCATCGAAACCCTCTTCAAACGGAAATACATCGAAAAGAAAAGGAAAAACCTCATTGCTACCCAGACCGGAATTCAGCTGATCGACACCATTGAAGACGAATTGCTGAAAAGCCCGGAACTGACCGGGGAATGGGAATCGAAGCTACGGAAGATTGAAAGCGGGCAGTACGAAGCCAACCTGTTTAAGGAGGAACTAATCCAGATGGTGACAGAACTTACGAAGAAAGTGGTCGACGGAAAAGGAAAAGTCATTGCTTTGGAAGAAGAAAAAGCTGAAGTGACGAAGGAAAAGAAAAAAAGAGAGCCGGCTGTAAAGAAAGAACTGGCGACATGGGAAGAAACTAAATGCCCGAAATGCAAAGCGCATCATCTCCTGAAAGGAAAAACAGCGGTGGGATGTTCGGATTTCAAAAACTGCGGCTTTAAGGTTTCGTTTGAAATTTTCGGTAAAAAGCTATCCGATAAACAACTTATGGATCTTGTGGTGAAAGGAAAAACGTCCAAATTAAAAGGATTTACCGCCCACCCTGAAACGTTGGCAGAGGGAGTCCTGTCCATGGATGAAAACTTTGCAGTAGCTCTTGTCTAAATTGTAATCAGATGCATTCATAGATTTTATGAACAAATAAAAATCTGCGTAATCTGCAATATCTGCGTGAGATTAATAAAACTGATAATTTCTTTTAATAGAGGCAAATTTACTACCTTTAATCTCAGCTAAAATTTCCGCAATATGAAAAAAATATTAGGGCTGATCGTCTTTTGCATCTGTACGCTTGGCTTTGCCCAAAATCAAAACTTCGGAAAGAATCCCGCAGCCGGAAAAATCCTGAATCTGAAAGACGCCGATATATATTACGAAATATATGGGAAAGGAGAGCCGTTGTTTCTGCTTCATGGAAATGGCGGCAGCATCGATGCATTTGCCAAAGAAATCCCGATCCTTTCAAAGCATTTTATGATTGTTGCTATGGATTCGCGAGGGCAGGGGAAAAGTACGGATACTTCCAAAGACCCACTGACGTATAGGAAATTTGCAGATGATGTGAAGCTGCTTGCCGATAAGCTTAAATTAAAAAAGATAAACATTCTCGGTTGGAGCGATGGGGGAAATACCGCCCTTGAATTTGCCATTAAATATCCCGGGCGAACCAACAAGATTATTACCAGCGGAGCCAATGTGTTCCCGGCCGGCGTGGGTGAAAATGAAGTAGGGGCCATGAAGCGCGACGTTGCTGATAAAGTTGCCCAGCAAAAGCCCCAAAGTGAAATCCGCCTCGTTCAGCTGATGATCGATGAACCCAACATCACCAAACAGCAGCTGAACAACATCAAAGCAAAAGTGCTGGTGGTAGCAGGTGAAAATGACCTCATCCTCCGTTCCCATACTGAATATATCGCCAAAGAAATTCCGTTCTCAAAGCTCAAAATCTACAAAGGCGCATCCCATGGCGTTCCGATCGAAAGAGCGGAAGAGCTCAGCAAGGATGTTATTGACTTCATAAAGACACCTTGAATAGAACATATAGATTTACTTTCGTCTATTTAAACTGAACAAATTGTTGGAAAGCGCGAAGGCCGCAAAGGTTTTATAACTACTGACTGCTTTTAAGACGCAAAGAATTTGACTAAGTCAAATTTTCATGTCGCTAATGAATAAGCAGTCTTCAATTTTATCAAAGATAAAATCCTTGCGCCTTTTCCACGCAAAGCATTTAAAGAAAATTGCGACTTTGCGTATTCCAACTTCATTTTTTCCAATCAAAAACCTTTCATGATTTTTTCTATTGTACTACATTTGTAATAAACCGGAAATATGACCCCCGAAAAAAAGCAGCTCATTACCGACAGTTTCAACCGCTCCGAAACTTTAAAATTCTATAAGGCCGAACTCCTGGAAGTGAAAACCGATTTCATCTCTATGAAAATCCCGAAAATGGATCTGATGACCCGAAAGGCCGGGATGTTCAATGGTGCCATGATCGCTTCTCTGGTGGACGTTTCTTCAGGCTATGCTGCCGTCAGTCACTATGAAGAAGACTGTTATGTAGTAACGGTGGAACTGAAAGTCAATTACCTGAGGCCCGCTATCGGCGACGCGCTGGTTTCAAAATCTTATGTGGTCAAGGGCGGCGCGAAGATCAGCGTGATCCGGACGGAAATTTATACGGTGGATGAAAAAGGAGAATCCGAAAGCCATGTAGCGACTTCCCTGGTAACGATGATGAAAATAAAGTAAAGGTAGGCTGGAAGATGGATGCTGGATGTTGTTTTGTCAGCATTGCCCGATTAGTCTTAAATATTAAAACATCTATTCAGAAATTTCCCAGTCCCAAAGGGGCGGCTTAAAACAGGATCGGGAGCAACCCGATGATTGATGTTCAATACCATCAAATAACAACAGAAAGAATTTCATCCAAATTCAACAATTATCGAGCCCCAAAGGGGCGGCTTAAAACAGGATCGGGAGCAACCCGATGATTGATGTTCAATACCATCAAATAACAACAGAAAGAATTTCATCCAAATTCAACAATTATCGAGCCCCAAAGGGGCGGCTTAAAACAGGATCGGGAGCAACCCGATGATTGATGTCATACCATCAAATAACAACAGAAAGAATTTCATCCAAATTCAACAATTATCGAGCCCCAAAGGGGCGGCTTAAAACAGAATCGGGTGCAACCCGATGACTGAAAGGCAATCGAATCATTGAAGAGAATGCAATAACAAAAGCCATAATTTTAACAACAGTCAACATTTGTTCCATTCAACCCATCAAATATTAAATTTCGCCTGGAAATGGAATGCATTTTGCACACGAAAAACTGATAAAAATTAATGTATGAATTTAATCATTCGCCTGCTGGTAACAGCCGTTGTGGCTTATCTGCTTACCATGATTTTACCGGGCGTGCATTTTACGGGATTCGTTGGGGCCGTTATTTTTGCCATAGTCCTGGGGCTTCTGAATTTGTTTGTAAAACCTGTTCTAAATCTTTTCGGATTGCCTCTTACCATCATTACTTTAGGTTTGTTTACATTGGTGATCAATGCCATTATCATTCTGATGGCCGACTACTTTATAGACAGCATGGAAGTTAATGGATTCTTGTGGGCGCTGATCTTCAGTATCCTGCTGTCCGTGGTAACTTCTCTGGCCAATTCGATGTTTTCGGATGGCGATTAAAATTAATAATCAATCGAAGGTTAAATATCAACTGACGTGGAGCGGACTTAGGTTCGTTCTTTTTTTTGGCCGGTACTTCGGATCAAACGCAAAAGTTACGGAGGAAAGTGATAAAATCTCATTTTTGCAGGATTGAATCTTAGTTTCAAAATTCAGGGACCTGAGTGAATAAGTAAATCTAACGGGTTTTCAAAATCCCTTAGGTTTGTCCTTCAATTTTGCTTTTAAATATTAAGTTTACTTTCAGTATTAAGGGGGAAAAGTAGAAAAAGTCAGATGCGTGAATCAAATCTTAAACAAAAACTTCCAGTGTTCTTCTTCCAGTCTCCTGATGAATTAATCCCAATTCCCTGTCCTCATTTTATTTTAAATAATTAACTTTGACAATCTTTGAATTGAGAGCCGGTGAACCCCTTAAACGGTTGATCGGCCATAAAAAATGAATATCAACATATGAAACTTAAGTACAGTCTGCTCGCTATGGCAGCTCCGCTTTTAATGAATGCACAACAAGTAATGACGCCTGAAATTCTGTGGACTTTAAAAAAAGTGGGAGTGCAGGCAGTTTCTCCGGATCAGTCTTCGCTTATCTATAAAGTAGGACAGGTAGATCTTAAAACAGAAAAAACGAAAAACGAGAACTATTTCCTGAACGTTCTAAGTAACCAGTCCACCAAAATCGATCTTGGCAAAAAAGCCCTGATCCAGTGGGATAAAAACGGAATCTATGCGCAGGAGGGCGATAAGATTTTCCTTTCCAAAGACAGCGGAAAGACATGGACGGAATTTTATACCATCGGGGAAGCCGATAACATTGTGATTTCTCCGGACGGTAAAAAAATAGCGTTCAGCAAGCAGGTGCTGATGGAAAGAGTAATGGGAAAAGACAAATATCCCGATACGCCTAAAACCACAGCCCAGGTATACACCGACCTGAATCACCGGCATTGGGATTATTTCAACGAAGGGAAATACAACCATATTTTTGTAGTCAACGTTTCCGAAAAAGCAGAAGCAGCCAGAGACCTGCTGGAAGGGAAAATGTGGGATTCGCCGCAAAGGCCTTTCGGAGGTGCCGAAGATTTTATCTGGAGCCCGGATTCTTCACAGCTTTTATACGTGACCAAACCGAAAAGCGGGAAAGAATATGCTACGAGCACGAATACCGATATTTTCGCTTATGACTGGGCAACAGGAACTACAAAAAACTTGACGGAATCCAATAAAGGATACGATGTAAACCCGAAATTCAGTCCCGACGGGAAGTCGCTGGTTTGGCAAAGCATGGCCAGAGACGGATACGAAGCCGATAAGAATGATATCAAGCTTATGGACTGGAAGTCCGGGAAAACAACAAACCTTACAGCCGGCTGGGACGACAGCGTTTCAGGAGACATTTTCTGGAGCGGCGACTCAAAGACCATCTATTTTACGGCAGCTTTCAGAGGAACCAAGCAATTGTTTTCATTAGATGCTAAAAATGCTAAAGTTCAGCAGATAACCAAAGGTGATTTTGACGTGAATGAAATCTTCGCCGGTGAGAAAAATTCCCTTCTGGTAGGACGAACGGATATCAACCATGCCACGGATCTGTTTTCGGTAAACGTTAAGAACGGAGAAATGAAGCAGGTGACGGAAGCCAATAAAGAGGTTTATGCCAGCCTGGCTCAGGGAAAATCTGAGCTGAAGATGGTAAAAACAACAGACGGTAAAGAAATGGGTGTTTGGTTCCATTATCCACCGAACTTTGACCCGAATAAAAAATATCCGACTTTGGTTTATTGCCAAGGCGGACCGCAGTCTGCATTGACTCAGTTCTTCAGCACAAGATGGAACTTTGCCCTGATGGCTGCCAACGGCTATATCGTCGTAGCACCAAACAGAAGAGGAATGCCGGGCTGGGGAACAAAATGGAACGAGGAGATTTCAAGGGACTGGGGCGGCCAGCCGATGCGGGATTACCTTGCAGCGACCGATTATGCCAAAACACTGCCTTATGTCGATGGCGATCGGGTAGCGGCAGTGGGAGCGAGTTACGGTGGGTACAGTGTCTTCATGCTGGCCGGAATTCACCAGAACCGTTTCAAAACCTTCATCGCACACGACGGATTGTTTGATATGAAATCCTGGTACCTGACCACGGAGGAATTATGGTTCGCCAACTGGGATCTGGGTTCCCCATGGGAAAAGCCGCTTCCAAAAGCCTACACGGAATTCAATCCGAGCAATTTCGTTGACCAATGGAACAAACCGATCATGATTGTACAGGGCGGAATCGATTACCGCGTTCCTTACGAGCAGGGCCAGGAAGCTTTCCAGGCAGCAAAGCTCAGAGGATTGAAATCAAAATTAGTATACTTCCCGAACGAAAACCACTGGGTGCTTCATCCACAGAACGGACTGGTTTGGCAGCGTGAATTCTTCGACTGGCTGAAGGAAACGTTGTAGTCCAACTCTCCCTTTCGAAAAGGTTCAGAAATGAAAAAAATTAACAAGATCAATAGGAGCGGGCTTTAGCCCGCTTTTTGTTGATACCTTGAAAACGGCTTTAGCCAAATTATTTGCCATCATGTCCGATAGAATTTCATCTTTCCCGCCCATTATCGACCGCAGTTCCAGAATTTTAATCCTGGGATCGATTCCCGGGGTAAAATCATTGGAAAAACAGCAATATTATGCACATCCGCAAAACAAATTCTGGAAAATTATTTTTGAACTGCTCAATGAAGATTTCACCGATGACTATTCTAAAAAAATCGAAGTGATCAAAAAACATCATATTGGCCTCTGGGATGTTATCGATTCCTGCGAAAGAAAGGGAAGCCTCGATTCCGAGATCAGAAACGAAGAAGCCAACAGGATCGAAGAGCTGCTGGAGAACCATTCCAACATCAAAGCCATCTTCTGCAACGGTGGAAAATCTTTTAAAAATCTACAGAAAATACTGGGAAAGAATTATAAAATTCCTGTATTTTTACTGCCTTCAACCAGCCCGCTTCATACGGTTTTTTTCGAAAAGAAGCTGGAAGAATGGAAGAAGATTAAAAGCTATTTATGAAAAAACTAATACCACTGTTCTTTATTCTGTTCTTTATCAGGATTTTTTCCCAAGAGTATCATTTTGATTACTCAATAGAAAGTCAGTCAAATCAGACAAAACCAAATAAGGAGAAAAGAATATCTACTTCTTTTTATGATTCTGAAAAAAATGTTTATTTACAATTAACTAAATACGATAATAGATTAAGAGCTTCAATTTATGATAAAGCTAAGCATTTTAGACATTCTTTTAAAGTTACCGAAACAAAAGGATCTGTGATATTTGAATACACTCATACCAATGATTTCAGTAAAAGTAAAAATTCAAGTTTCTCTAAAAATGATATCATAGAGGTTAATAAAATTGATTCGTTGCATTATGAGGTTATTGCTTTTAAAAATAAAAAGAAGACAAAAAGAAGATTAAGGGCAATAGTATCGTTAGAAAAATCAAAACTTAATTATTTGGAAATATACATAGAACACTCAAAAATAGATGAGATGAAAAATAAAATTAAACAATATTTAGATCTTACTTCCAGCAATTATATTGTAACAAATATAAAATTAGATTATTCAGATGGATATTCTTCTGAGATATCATACAAGATAACAAAGGTAGATTTTTTACTAAAACTTCCTGAAAAACTGGTTGTAAAAGAATATAATTTCATTGGGGAATTTCAGGATTAATTCATTCCCCAAGAAATCATTATTTCTCAATCCTATACACCTCTTCATACGGCTGAATCAAAACCCATCCGTTCCCGGAAAACTTCATCTGGAATTCTTCACCGCTTCCTCTTCCGATCAGGCTTTTTAGGGAAACACTGGTTTTCAGCTCAGGACTCAGATTGCCGGACCAGGCTACAGTAGCATTCGGATCGGTGAAAACCGGTGCATCAGGCGTTACCAATAACGTCAGCGGATCGCCGTGGGTCGTAATCGCAATGTGACCAGTCCCGGATAATTTTACCTGGAAAAGTCCACCCGACATCACGCCGGCAATGCTTTTCAGCATGGTAATGTCGCTTTTAATGCTCTGCTCATGGGCGAGGACATCATTTCCGTTGACACAGACCGATTCGTTGTTCAGATAAAGGATTCTCACTTTTTTCCCTTCATCCGCAACATATAATTTCCCCGTACCTTCGGCTTTCATCAATCGGGCACCTTCACCGCTGATGGCTTTTTTCAGTAAATTACCGATCCCTCCCGAAAGCATCCCCTGTCTTTCGAAATTGATATTGCCTACATATCCGACCATGCTTCCGGCCTTTGTCCATACCGATTGGTTGTTCAGGTTAATCTCCAGCAGCTGGGGTTTTTCAAGCTCGAAATAATCCCTTTCCTGCGGATTTTCTTTCGTTTCATTTACAAAAGCTTCAATTGAATATTTGCTCATAAGGATAACGTTTTTTTACTATTTCAAAAATAGCTTTTTTAAAATTTGGAAATTCCCGTAAAATCACGGTTTTTTAAGGTGATTCAAATTAATTTAACATCCGTGTAAATAATACTTGACAAAGGGGTGCCTGATGTCGTATATTTACAGTCCGAAAATTACACCTTGTAATTTCAGTAATTTTTAAACCGTAATTTAAAAAATGAAAACATCAGATTTTAATTTTGATCTTCCTGCAGAATTATTAGCAGAGCACCCATCCGAACACAGAGACGACGCGAGATTAATGGTTTTGGACAGAAAAACCGAAACCATCCAGCACAAACTCTTCAAAGATGTGGTAGACTATTTTGATGAAGGAGATCTTTTTATCTTCAACAATACCAAAGTTTTCCCGGCCCGTCTGTACGGAAACAAAGAAAAAACAGGAGCGAAAATCGAAGTTTTCCTATTGAGAGAGCTTGATAAGGAAACCCGTGTTTGGGATGTTTTGGTAGATCCTGCAAGAAAAATCAGAATTGGAAATAAATTATTCTTCACGGAAGACGAATCTTTGGTGGCTGAGGTAATCGACAATACGACATCCAGAGGAAGAACGCTAAGATTCTTATTCGACGGTTCTTACGAAGAATTCAGAGCCAAATTAAAGGAACTTGGAGAAACTCCGCTTCCGAAATATATCAAAAGAGACGTTGAACCGGAAGATGCTGAAAGATACCAGACCATCTATGCAAAAGTGGAGGGCGCTGTTGCGGCACCTACCGCAGGTCTGCACTTTTCAAAACATCTGATGAAGAGACTGGAGATCAAAGGGATCGATTTTGCTGAGGTGACGCTTCACGTAGGTTTGGGAACTTTCAACCCGATCGAGGTGGAAGATCTTTCCAAGCACAAAATGGAGTCTGAAGAGATCTTCATCGACGAAAAAAATGCTCAGATTATCAACAATGCTGTTGATGCCCATAGAAGAGTATGTGCAGTAGGTACAACTACCATGAGAACTTTGGAAACTTCGGTTTCTTCCAATAAAAAGATTTCTGCATTCCACGGATGGACCAATAAATTCATCTATCCGCCTCACGAATTTGGAGTAGCCAACTGTATGATCACCAACTTCCACACGCCTAAATCTACATTAATTATGATGATTGCCGCATTTGCAGGAAGAGATTTTGTAATGCACGCATACGAAGAAGCCGTAAAAGAGAAATACAAATTCTACTCTTACGGGGATGCGATGTTAATTCTATAAAACAACTAAAAGAGCCAGGTTAAAAGTAAAAAGTTACCAGAGTGAAACAAATTATTTTAGCTACAATCGCTAATAATACAAAACTCTAAAACTTTTAATTAACCTTTTAACCTGACTTTTTTACCTTATAAACCAGGAGGTTTTATTTAAATTCAACCTGGCTTTTACCTTGGCTCTTTAATATTATGAAAGATATCCGTACTTTATCACTCGACCAGCTTAAAGAATACTTTGTTTCTTTAGGGGAAAAGCCGTTTCGTGCGAAGCAGGTTTACGACTGGCTGTGGAGTAAAAATCTTCATTCGATTGATGAAATGACGAATCTTTCGAAAACCCTCCGGGAAAGAATTTCTGAGGAATATACCATTAATCCGGTTTCGGTGGATCAGCTGCAGAAAAGCACGGACGGAACCATCAAAAACGGAGTGAAGCTGCACGACGGCCTGTTGGTGGAATCGGTTCTGATTCCTACGGAAACGAGAACGACGGCTTGTGTTTCATCACAGGTCGGATGCTCGTTAAACTGCGAATTCTGTGCGACTGCAAGGCTCAAAAGAATGAGAAACCTTGAAGTAGCAGAAATTGTAGACCAGGTAGCATTGATCGACAGCCAAAGCAAAATGTACTTCGACCGGCCGCTTTCCAATATTGTTTTTATGGGAATGGGCGAGCCGATGATGAACTACAAAAATGTGGTGGAAGCCATCCGTAAAATTACCCAGCCGGAAGGCTTGGGAATGTCGCCGAGAAGAATTACCGTTTCTACTTCAGGAATTCCTAAAATGATCAAAATGTTAGCCGATGAAGAACTGCGCGTGAAACTGGCGTTATCGCTGCATTCGGCCATTGAAACCAAGCGGAATGAGATCATGCCGTTTTCGGATAAATTTCCATTAACGGAGATTATGGAAGCCCTCCAGTACTGGTATCAGAAGACCGGATCGGTCATCACTTTTGAGTACTGTGTATGGAAAGGCATCAACGATGGCGACGAAGACATCAAGGCCCTGATTAAATACTGCAAGCAGGTACCTTCTAAAGTTAATCTGATCCAGTACAATCCGATCGGTGACGGAAAATACGACCAGTGCAACAAGCAGGCGGAAGAGAACTACATCCGTCAGCTGGAAAATGCAGGAATCGTGTGTGTCGTAAGAAAAAGCCGCGGTGGTGATATCGATGCAGCCTGTGGCCAGCTGGCCAATAAAACGGTCGATTAAAATTTCCTTAAAAAAATCAGAAAATTTTCTTAACGAATCCTTAAAATCTTAAATTTGTACTACAAATTTGAAGTGATGGTGGATTTTCTTTTGGGTGAAAACGGATTGGAGAATGTATATGCATGGTCCATTCCCATTCACGCTGCAATTATTTTGGCCGAAATGATTTACAGCCATGTTTCGGAGGCTAAATTGTATAACGGAAAAGACGTTGCGACAAGTGTCTATCTGGCACTGCTCAATTTCGGGCTGGATCTGGTGATGAAAGCTTTCGCTATGGGCGTGATGTTCTTCTTTTACAACATGAGGCTCTTTACATGGGACTTTACCATCTGGTACTGGTTATTGTGTTTTGTGATAACCGATTTTGCCTATTACGTCCTGCATTATGTAGACCATCATTCCAGAGCGTTCTGGGCGGTTCACATCACCCATCACA
Source organism: Chryseobacterium sp. SORGH_AS_0447 (assembly GCF_030818695.1). Classification (NCBI taxonomy): domain Bacteria; kingdom Pseudomonadati; phylum Bacteroidota; class Flavobacteriia; order Flavobacteriales; family Weeksellaceae; genus Chryseobacterium; species Chryseobacterium sp. SORGH_AS_0447. The sequence continues at coordinate 2,011,751 of NZ_JAUTAR010000001.1, forward strand.
ATTCGGAATATTTCAACCTCACGACCGGTTTCAGAAGCCCGGTGCTTCAGCCTTTGTACCGGTATCTTTATTTTTCACCGCATGCTTTCTTAGGATTCGATCCGTGGCACATCATGGTGGTCTATGCCATTGGTCAGGTATATGGAACCTGGGTGCATACCCAGACGGTAAAAAGCATGGGCATCCTGGAGTATATTCTCGTCACCCCTTCACATCACCGTGTGCACCATGCCTGCAACATCAAATACCTGGACCGGAATATGGGAATGTGCCTCATTATTTGGGATAAGATATTCGGAACTTTTGAAAAAGAAGATCCGGGTGTACCCGTAAAATATGGGATTTATCCTAAAATGCCGGACAACAGACCCGACACCGTGCTTTTATACGAATGGCGAAAAATCTGGAAAGACATTAAACAGCCGGGACTGAAATTTTCAGACCGGATCAATTACATTTTCAATTCTCCGGGATGGCGACACGACGGAACCGGAAAAACCGTAAGACAATATCAGAAGGACTATTTTGAAAGAAAAAACGCACAGAAAAAAGAAAAACAGAAGAAATCAGCTTAAATAGTATCAATAAAAAGATCTTTGCTGCTTCTCAAAAAGATAATCAATACAATCTATATAATCAAAAGGCCGGGTTTACCCCGTTCTTTTTCTTTTATCCTGGGTCACATTATCCTGAAAATACAGGCTCTGAATTTATTTTAAACATTTTCCACATTATCTTTGTCATGTTGCCAGGGATCTCAATATCGCATTAGCGATCCGTAATCTTACAGAACATCCAATCGCCAGGATGAGCTGGGAACAAATTTTGATGACTGTTTTCTCATTTATTTTTAAATAAATATTTTTACCTGATGAAAAAGATATTCCTGGTATTCACCCTAACCATTTCCGCGCTTTCATTCGCCCAGCAATCTGTTTTGCTGAAAATAAAGAAATACAAGATTGGTGAGCTCGATGAAAGAATCAGGGAAAGCTCGGGGTTAAGCCTGATGAACGGAAAACTGTATACTTTCAACGACAGTGGGAATACCCCGGAACTTTTTGAGCTGGATAAAGAGACAGGAAAAATCATCAGTACCATTAAAATTAACGGGAAAAACAAAGACTGGGAAGCTTTAACGAATAACGGAACCGACTTCTATATAGGGGATTTCGGAAACAACGGCGGAACACGGAAAGATCTGGAAATTTATAAAGTCACTCCTTCGAATGATTCCGCCCGGCTCATTTCTTTTGAATATCCCGAACAGCAGGAATTCATTCCAAAATATTCCGAAACCGATTTCGATGCGGAAACTATGGTCTATCTGAACGGCAAAATTCATCTTTTTACCAAAGAATGGGCTGCAAGATCCACCACTCATTATATCATCGATCCCGAACTCGCCGGAAAGCAGCAGGCACAGAAAACGGAAACCTATAAAACGGGTTTCATGGTAACCGATGCATCTTATTTCGATAAAAAATTGTACCTGGTAGGCTATACAAAAAAGACCGAAGTGTTTTTGGAAATCTTCAACGAAACAGCTCCCGGAATATTTTTTAACGAAAATCCAAAACGTTACTACCTTGGAAGTGCTTTATCTATCGGACAGATCGAAGGGGTCGCTGCAGACGGTACCGGAATATATATTTCCGGGGAAAAGTTTCATTCTCCGATTGGTGGCGGAAAGCAGAGCCTCTATTTTATTCCGAAAGATAAACTCAGGGATTAAATTCTCTTGAATTTGCCCGAAAAAAATTATCTTTGTGGGAATTAATAATTTATCCATCATTCAAAGACTGTGGCCAACACTGTAGAAGAAATCAAGCGACCGATCAATGAGGAAATGAAACTTTTTGAGCAGAAGTTTTATGAATCCATGCAGAGCAAAGTACCTTTATTAGATAAAGTCACTCGTTTTATCGTGACGACAAAGGGAAAGCAGATGCGTCCGATGTTTGTATTTCTCTGTGCAAAACTGGTGGGTGAAGTCAATGAGAAAACCTACCGCGGGGCTTCGATGATCGAGCTGATCCATACCGCGACGCTGGTGCACGATGATGTGGTGGATGAAAGCTTCAAGCGCCGTAATTTCTTTTCCATCAATGCGCTCTGGAAGAATAAAATTGCTGTTCTGGTAGGAGACTACCTGTTATCAAAATCTGTACTTCTGTCTACGGACCACAAAGATTATGATCTGTTGGGGGTTATTTCGAGGACGATCCGTGAAATGTCCGAAGGCGAGCTTCTTCAACTTGAAAAAGCCAGGAAACTCGATATCACCGAAGAGGTTTATTACGAGATCATCCGTCAGAAAACCGCGACATTAATTGCTGCCTGCTGTGAAATCGGAGTATTGTCCAACAATGCTGATGAAAAGCTGGCCAAAAAAATGATGGACTTCGGAACGTATACCGGCATGGCCTTCCAGATTAAAGACGACCTTTTTGATTACCTGACCTCCAACGTAATCGGTAAGCCCGTAGGAATCGACATTAAGGAGCAGAAAATGACACTCCCGCTAATTCACACTTTAAAAACGGCAGAAGAAAAAGACCGTAAATATTACTTCAATACCATCAAGCGGTATAACAACGACCAGAAAAGGGTAAAAGAGCTGATTAATTTCGTTAAAAACTCCGGCGGCCTGGATTATGCGATCACGGTCATGAAAGACTTCCAGCAGAAAGCAAAAGATATTCTGAATGAATTTCCCGATTCCGAAGCGAAAAAATCGCTGCACATCATGCTCGATTATGTGATCGAAAGAAAATTCTAGATTAAATTATTTTCAGCGTTACAATAATAACGGCGGAAACTATGCAAAATAAAGCGATTAAAAATAAATAATCCGCAATAGTTTCAAACCGGTTTGCCCGTTTTTCGTGTTGTGTCCGGATGGCAAGAAAAGAGAAAAAACAACTCAGGGCAAAAAACATACAGGCAACCCCCGCAAATTCGTCCAAATGCGTGCTGCGGCTAATTCTGGAGATCTTTAATGAAGTAATAATCACCAGCGAAAATCCCAGAAGATTACTAGACGCATTAAGAATATGGGTCGATTTTTTCTCCATTACTTACAAATTTATCCCAAGATAAACACAATTTTTTTTATTATCAAATTTTTAAAAAAGATTATTAAAAATTAAAATTAATTTAAAAAGTGTATATTAGCAAAATACTTCAAAATAAAAAAATATTTAATATTGGCTATGCAGACAACCTATATTGAAACACAGCAGATTTCCTTTCAAGATTTTAAAAATCAGATACTTGAAGATTATAAGTTAGGCAGGGTTTCTCGTGAAATGTCCTATTTGGGAAGAAGAGAAGTTCTAACAGGAAAAGCTAAATTCGGTATTTTTGGGGATGGTAAGGAACTTCCCCAGCTGGCAATGGCAAAAGTTTTCAGAAACGGGGATTTCCGTTCCGGGTATTACAGGGATCAGACTTTTGCGTTGGCGGTTGATGCGCTTACGGTAGAAAGTTTCTTCGCACAGCTGTATGCCGATACCAGTGTGGAAAGAGAGCCTGCTTCTGCCGGAAGACAGATGAACGGCCACTTTGCAACCCGAAGTTTAAATGAAGATGGGAGCTGGAAAGATTTAACGGCACAAAAAAATATTTCTTCAGACATTTCTCCTACGGCCGGACAGATGCCCAGATTATTGGGACTGGCCCAGGCGTCGAAAGTATATAAATCCGTAACATTCGAAGGATCGGAGAAGTTTTCACAGAATGGTAATGAGATTGCTTTCGGAACTATTGGTGATGCTTCTACAGCAGAAGGCCATTTCTGGGAAACCCTAAATGCGGCTTGTGCGCTTCAGGTACCGATGGTGGTTTCCATCTGGGACGACGGGTACGGAATTTCGGTTCCTACCATGAAGCAGAGAGCTAAAGCAGATATTGCTGAAATGCTGAGCGGTTTCCAGAGAAAAGAAGGAGAATTTCAGGGATGCGAGATCATTCAGGTGAAAGCATGGGATTATCCTGCATTACTGGATGCCTACGCGCGTGCGGAACAGTTTGCAAGAGTGGAAAGTATTCCGGTGGTCGTGCACGTTGTTGAAGTAACGCAGCCGCAGGGACACTCTACTTCAGGTTCCCACGAAAGATATAAAAATGAAGAGCGTCTTGCCTGGGAATCGCAGTTTGACGGATTGATAAAATTCAAAGAATGGATTTTAAATTATTCCATCGAGATCGACGGTAAAGAAGAAGTTCTCGCTACGGCAGAGGAACTTGATGCTATTGATAATGAAGCGAAAAAGACCGTAAAAGCAGGTCAGAAACAGGCTTGGGAAAGCTATCAGAAAACCATTACGGATTTAACGCATGCCGTTCTGCCTTTGGTTGAAAATTTAAAAGGACAGAATTCTGAAATCGAAAATTACATCAGCCAGTTCAGCAAACTGGTTTCAAAAGCGAAAAAAGACGTTTTCCATTTGGTAAGAAAGTCTTTGTTGGCGACCAGAGGATCAAACTTTGCCGAAAGAAATCAGCTGATGCAGAAATACCAGGAAATTTTCGAGGTGGAAAAAGACAATTATTCTTCTCATCTGTATTCCCAGTCTCAGTGGAAAGCAGAAAATGTAAAGGAAATCAAGCCGGTATATTCTGAAAACTCTGAAGATGTAGACGGAAGGGTAGTGGTACGGAACAATTTCGATAAAATTTTTGAAAAATATCCTGAAACTCTGGTATTTGGGGAAGACGCCGGAAATATCGGTGACGTAAACCAGGGACTGGAAGGCATGCAGGAAAAATACGGTGAAGTACGTGTGGCCGATACGGGAATTCGTGAAGCGACGATTTTGGGACAGGGAATCGGGATGGCGATGAGAGGCCTGAGACCGATTGCCGAAATCCAGTACTTGGATTATATTTTATATTGTCTGCAGGGGATGAGCGATGACCTGGCAACGGTTCAGTATAGAACAAAAGGCGGCCAGAAAGCACCGGTAATCATCAGAACGAGAGGGCACCGACTGGAAGGTGTTTGGCATTCCGGTTCTCCGATGGCGGGAATTCTCAACCTTTCCAAGGGAATTCTGGTATTGGTTCCGAGAAATTTAACTAAAGCAGCCGGATTCTACAACACCATGCTTCAGAGCGATGATCCTGCGGTAATTGTTGAATGTCTGAACGGATACCGACTGAAAGAAAAACAGCCGGATAACTTAGGGGAATTCACCGTTCCTGTCGGGGAAATCGAAGTAACAAAAGAAGGAAGCGACGTTACCCTTGTCACCTACGGTTCAACATGGAGAATTGTGATGGAAGCGGCGGAAGCTTTGGAAAAAATAGGTATTTCGGCCGAGGTAATCGATGTTCAGTCGCTTATTCCTTTCGATTTAACGCATGAAATTGCCGAAAGTGTAAAGAAAACCAACCGATTGGTGGTGATCGACGAAGATGTGGAAGGCGGAACGTCAGCCTTCATATTACAACAGATTTTAGAGAAACAAAAAGCATTCAGGTATCTGGATTCTGATCCTCTAACGATCGCAGCCAACGATCACCGTCCGGCCTACGCCAGCGACGGAGATTATTTCAGCAAGCCGTCCGCGGATGATATGGTAGAAAAGATCTATGCTATGTTTAATGAAACCAATCCTCAGAAATATCCTGCGATATTTTAATTGGGATTTCAGATAAATTTCGAAACCGCTCCTGAAAAGAAGCGGTTTTTTATTGTTTAAAAATCGTTATTTTAGATTAATAGTTAATTATGAAGAGCATTTCAGAGCAAATAGCAAAAAGACAAATTGATAGTTTACCTTTAATTCAAAATTATACATGTATTCTTATAAGAAATTCTTCTAATTATAAAGTGCATGGGACAGGTGTATTTATAAAGATTGGGCATTTACATTTACTTATTTCTGCAGCTCATGTATTTGATGATTTTAATGAATTGTTTATTCCATTAGATAATGGTGAAAATTTAATGAAACCGGGAGGTAGAATCATTGTAAATAATCCTAAATCTTCGAGAGATAATGATGAATTGGACATTGGTATTGTTATATTAGACGAAGTAACAATTAATGAAATAATAAGGACTTATAATTTTTTAGATGAAAATAGTTTATTGATTAATCATAGAAATAATTATTCATATAATTACATAATTTGGGGTTATCCTTCAAGCTGGTCGAAGAGATCAATTTCAAAAAAATCATTTCACTCCCGTCCATTTATTCATTTTACAAAATGCGCTAATCCAATAGAATATCAACGATTAAATAGATATAAATTCTTAAACTTAATAGTTAATTATGATAGACAAAATATTTTAAATTTTAAATCAAAAAAGTTTAGTTATGGTCCTGATCTATTTGGAATCAGCGGATGTGGGTTATGGTATATAAATCCAGAAGATTATAATGAAAATGCTAATCCAAAACTAGTGGGAATTATGACAGACTGGCCAATTTCAAATAGACGAAAATTGATTGCCACTCGGATTGACGCTGTGACTGAATTTTTGAGAAAAAACGAAAATATTAATTTTCCAGAATCCTATTTATTTTCAATAAAATAAAATATCAAACAACAGTTTTCTGTAATTTCTTGCCTTCCAGAATCATCTTACAATCCTTTACTTTTTCAGGATCATACACATGGTATTTCATTTCCCATTCTTCCAGCAGGTACAGAATTGGCAAGAGAGCTAATCCTTTTTCGGTTAGCGAGTATTCCACTCTTGGCGGAAGCTCCTTAAATTCTTCCCGGACAATAAGACCGTCGGTTTGCATTTCCCGCAGTTGGTCGGTTAATACTTTTCTGGAGATCACATTAATGCGCACGGCCAGTTCCCCGAAACGCAGTTTCCGGTCTTTGATTACCAATACGATAATCGGTTTCCATTTGCTTCCTAAGGCAGACATCGCCTTGCCTAAAGGACAGCTGTATTGCATTAACTCGTTTTTTTTCATAAAAATTCTGTGTGCATTATCTTATTTGTCGAATCTTATTCTGAACCTCAACCTTGCCCTAAGTTACCTGTGCGTTACCAACATCAGTTACCGCGAAGTTACTACTTTTTTTCATTATAAGATACCAATGTGAACTATTATTAGTTACTTTGTGTAACAATTATAAAATACAACATTAAAAATGAGCACAGAATCATTATTTAAGCCTTTTCAATACAAAAATTTAGAATTAAAAAACAGAATCGTCATGGCTCCGATGACGAGAGCACAATCTGATAACGGAGTTCCCACGCAGCAGATCGCCGATTATTACGCCAGAAGAGCGGAGGCAGAAGTAGGATTGATTATCTCTGAAGGAACGGTAATCAACAGGCCTGCATCAAAAAACATGCAGAATATTCCGGATTTTTACGGAAAGGAAGCTTTGAGCGGGTGGAAAAACGTAATTGATGCGGTGCATGAAAACGGAGGTAAAATGGGACCTCAGATCTGGCACGTAGGCGATACCAGAAGTTCCGCCGAATATCCGGAAATTCCGATGGAGAAAGCATCTACGATGAGCTTAGAGGATATTCAGGATACGATTGCCCAGTTTGCCGCTTCGGCAAAATCCGCGAAAGATTTAGGATTTGACGTACTGGAAATTCACGGCGCCCACGGATATCTGATCGACCAGTTTTTCTGGGAGGTTACCAACACCAGAACCGATGAGTATGGCGGAAAGACGTTGAAAGAAAGAAGCAAGTTTGCCGTAGATATCGTAAAAGCCATGAGAGCAGCGGTAGGAGAAGATTTCACAATTATTATCCGTCTTTCCCAATGGAAGCAGCAGGATTATGCAGTTAAGCTGGCCCATACACCGGAAGAAATGGAAGAATGGCTGCTGCCTTTAAAAGAAGCGGGAGTTGATATTTTCCATTGCTCACAGCGACGTTTCTGGGAACCTGAATTTGAAGGTTCTGACCTGAATTTTGCAGGCTGGGCGAAAAAGATCACCGGACAGCCAACCATTACCGTAGGATCGGTAGGATTGGAAGGGGATTTCATGAGTGCTTTTGCCGGCCAGGGAACCGAAAAAACAGATTTATCCGAACTGACCAGAAGGCTGGAAAGGGGAGACTTTGATCTGGTTGCCGTAGGCCGTGCTATTTTACAGGACCCGGAATGGGTGAAAAAAGTAAAAGCCGGAAGCATGGATGAACTTCAGGACTTTAAAGCTGAAAGCCTTGCCGTTTTGTATTAGCAGCGTCAATGGTGAATTTTGCTATCGCAAGTCAATGGTGAATCTTTTAAGATAAAAATTGAAAAGCAAAGCGAATTGACCATTCACCTTTTAAATATCAATTAGTGAATATTAGATTGTGAGTCGCAAGTGAATTTTTAGAAATAAAAATTGACAAGCGAATCGGATTGACCATTCACAATTCACCTTTTTACCTATCAATTATTTAAACGAAACCGCTTCAGTATTATTTCTGAAGCGGTTTTTTTAATTCGGGCATCCTACGGCAGTGGAAATACATCGCCAGTAGCCGGGCTTTCCGTTGTTGGGAGGATAGTAACATTCTACGGTATCGCCAGGGCATTCCGGCGGGTTTCCTCCGTTGATGAGCTGCAAATCTGATTTTTTTAAACTCTTAAGATTTTTCATATTAATTGTTTTGGAGAAATCAAATATAATATTTCCCGGGATAATGAAAAAATTAAGTGTAATAAGTTTGAAAAGATTTACTTTTACTCTTTCAGAAACAGAAAGCAGTGATTGGGTTACTTGTTTTAGGATCAAATTTAATTAGCTGATAAGGTAATAAGTCAAATATTTACTTACGGTCGCTCAGCCATTTGTACAAAGTCGTTTTTGGGATGCCGTACTCTTCGATGACTTCTCTCTTTGTTTTCTTGCCTTTTTTTATAAGTTCAAGGATAAAATCAATGATCTCTGTGGTGTAGATGTTTTTACGGAACTGGGGCATCGACGATTTTTCAACTTTGAGACTTTCATCGGCTTTTTCTGGAACAGGAGGCGAGTAAAGGATCAGATGCTGGCTGTAAATTCTGAAAAAATCATAGTTTAGTAATTTGCTCCAACGGAGAATCTGTTCAGAATCCAGACTTTTAAGTTCATAGATTGCAGAGAGTTCCTCTTCGGTAATCTTCATGGAACTGCAGATTTTCTGTACGCCCATTCCTTTTTCCTTCACACGGGCTCTGATGAATTTTCCCAGATGGATATTCTTATAATTTTTCATAACTCATTTGTCTTTTTTTAACTGTGCTGTATTTATTGATTTTATTAGTAATGTAAATCATCGCTTTATTGCCGGATAACCATCTTCGCAAATAAATTAATCTCAATTTCAGGCTGTTCGGTTCCGTTTTTCTGATGATGATTTAATAAAGCGAATGTATAAGTATTTTTTGAACATATGACATAAAATCAATAAAAATTTAGGTGTAGATTTAAGTGTTGATAGTCAATGTTTTTCCTTGTTAAAGAAAAGATATTGTACACGACAGAAAAAGCCGTCTTCGAAATTGAAAACGGCTTGTAACAGATTAAATATCTAAAATTGTCATCGTTCGATAACAAGAATGATCGGATTTAAAGGCCAATGCTCTGCGTAGGCTTCAGCTCTCTTTTGATGCTTTTCGGAAGCGCATCTTTATGAACCAGGATCGCTGTGGATTTATATTCTACATACGGTCTTGTTACATAGATATATCCTTCAAAATCGTTGCTTACACCCCATGAATTCTTTACCATGTAATATTCTTTTCCCGACTGGTCTTTGGCAAGGCCTACAATATGCATTCCGTGATCGTCGGTAGTGGAAAGGTTGTTCAATGCCTTTTGGCGCATATCTTCGGTGATGGTCTTATCTTTTTTCGGTTCAGTGAATAAGGTTCCTTTGTTATCTTTGTTGATCTGGTCAAGATCCATATCCGGAACATAGGCCACCCCGTTCTTGTATGAAAAATACGGTTCCGAAACATCGGTTGCCCATCCTACGGAATAGCCTTTATTTACGGCATTATCGATAATAGCCGTCAAGTCTTTCATCGGAACATTCCAGTCGGAATCGTGGCTCCAGTTATCAGGAATCGGCACGACGAATTTCTGGTAGTACGGATAATCTTTATAGGAAGACAGTTCTACATAATCGTCGGGATTAATGCCAACTACTTCCTTGGCGAAAGTCTGTGGCGTGTATGATTTCCCTTCATAAGTAAAATTCGCAGGGACTTTACCCAGATATTCATCCAGGATCGCATCTACGGAAGACATCCAGTTATCCGTCAGTTTCCCTTTAGATCCGGCCTGAACCAGGCTGTCCAGTACAGGCTTCAGTTTTCCCTGCATTTCAGAGAAATTGTTCAGGGTCTGTCCCTGCTTTAATCCGGTGTATACGTCCTGAGGAACAGCACCGTATTTTTTATACATATTGATTACGTCGTGCAATTCTCCACCGTCACCCCAGCTGATCGCTCCGTTATTCAGAACGTATAATTTTGCTTTGTCGTGATACGAATTCCTTGCGGTAAAGATTTCTGCCAGGTCCACAGGCTTTTTACCCATCCTCTGCATTTCAGACTCCAGGAAAGAATTCCCCGAATAGCTCCAGCATGTTCCGGATGAACCCTGGTTCTTCACCGAAGTGGCTCCTACATCCTTCAGCGTGGTAAACTGGAAATTGGCATGTTGGGACTGATTGTTTTTTAACTTGTTGATTAAGTCATCCTGAGCAAACATCATACTTCCTGCAGACAAAACAAAAAGTAATGATACAAATTTGGCTTTTTTCATTACTATAAAACAGATTATTTATACGAATAGTCGTTCCTAGTAGAGATTTGTTACAAAGGAAAAAGTTAAATCTGCAAACCGGCTTTTTTTTATGAAAAGATCGACCCCGGAAACGAAAGAAGCTGTGATTCAGAAAATTATTTATTTTAATTTAATTTAAAAATTCAGGGAGTTTATAAATAAGGAGTCTGACGAATATTGTCATGGTTTTCTTTGTATTAAAATTACCTTTCGGGTTTGCCTGCGTTGCTGAATTCGATTATTTTTAAAAAAAGTTTAATCTGTTTCCAACCTTTTTGAAACTTTCTGCATCTATGTAGATATAAAGCCTGATTATGGAACGAGAGCTATTATTGGAATGCCAGCGGAACGACCGCAACGCCCAGCGGAAAGTCTATGAGAAGATGGCGGGAAAGCTGTATTCGGTATGCAAACGCTACCTGAAGAATGATGAGGATATTGAAGAAGTGCTGGCAGACAGCTTCTACAAAATCTTCACCAAGCTGAGCCAGCTACAGAATCCCGATATTTTTGAATCCTGGGCCAAAAAAATTGCGGTAAATGAATGCCTCCAGAAACTAAGGACGGCGAAGGAGCTTCATATTTCGCTGGAAGAAGACCACGCTTTCTCATCCGATTCTTCCCTGGAAAATGTGTCGTTTGAAAAAGATATCCTGAGCCTGCTGAACTTTCTTCCCGAAGGATGCAGGGCTATATTTAATCTCTTTGCCATCGAGGGCTATCCTCATAAAGAAATTGCGAGTATGCTTTCCATTAGCGAAGGCACCTCCAAATCCCAGCTCAATTTTGCCAGAAAACGGCTGCAGGAGCTTTTGGTAAACCAACATATATAAACTTTAAGAACAATGGAAAACAACAGTATCGATAAAACCTTCAGTGAAGCTTCTAAAAAATTGGAAGAACCTACGACTTTTCCCGGGTTTGATAAAGTCTGGGCAAAAGTAGAGGAAAAGCTGGATAAAAAAGAAACGAAAAAAAGAAAAACCATAGGACTCTGGATCCCTTACGGAATTGCAGCCAGCTTACTCATCGGCTCCGGGATTTTCTACTTTACCAGCAATAAAGAGAATGCAGAACTTCCACCGCAAAGCATTGCCAATCATACCGTTACCTCAGAGAATAAGTCAGCAGAAATACCTGAAACTATCCGGAAAACCGACAGCCTGGTCAAGGCAAATATCCAAAGTGAAATGTTGCCTCCGCCGACAGCAAAAATAGCCTATCAAAAGGTTTCTGAAATATCCGTTAACCGTTCAGCAGACCGACTGCCTGAGGTATCGGCTCCTCAGGTTCTACCGCAGGAAACAGCAGTTGCAGCAGAAGATAAAATGATGATGGAGACGGCAGAACGTCAGAATACCGAAGAAGTGATTGCGATGGGCGTCCGAAAAGAAAAGGCTTCTATGGTTAAAGCTCTTTCATCAGCTTCCCCCGCGAAAAAGAGGCTGGCTGAACTGAATGCTGTTGCTGATACGGCAGAAGCAGTTTATCCAACTTCTCCTTACAACCGTAATGAGCTGTCGCAGGAACCGGAAATCCTGGCTTACAATAAAGGATATCTTCAAAAAGATAAGCTGATAGCAATGGGCGGCAATCCGTCCGGTTTCGGGAAAAGGATCGGAAACAAAGAAGCCCTCAATGGACTTCAGGGAGCGGTACCGGGAGTAAAAATCAATTCGATTACAGGAGCACCGGGTTCGGGAAAGGTAGATATTTCGATCAGCTGCCAACGCTCTTTACTGTCAGACAATAATCCGTTGTTTATCATCGATGGTGCAGAAGCAAGCCAGGAAACCTTCATGAAAACGGACCCTAAAAAAATTGAATCCATGCAGGTCTTTAAAGGCGAAAAGGCCATTGCACTCTTTGGGACCCAAGCAGCCAACGGAGTTATTCTCGTAGAAACTAAAGACATTTCCAAAAAGGAAAAGCGGAGGATGAAAAAGCTTTTCAGAGAAAAGCTGCCTCAAAAATAGTGTCTGTAAATTACAACTAATACCCATTCACCATACCTCTGAAAAAAGAAATTTTTCTTAAAGTTTCTTTTTTCTTCACGGGGGAATTTCTATTAATTTTAAAATATGCAGACGATTCAGATCTGCATTAGAAAATTATGCCCTGACAACATCCATACCACAGAATAAATGATGCTTAAAACCTGTTTAAACTTTAACTCAGACATTTCTTTCATCTCTTAATTAAAATAAACTTTGTTTATTATTAACTTTTTACCAGTGCGAAATTTTTACCTGAAAATTTGAATTTCAATGAATTAAATAGTACTCAAAAATAAACTCTGCATTTAAACATGCTCTTAAAAAGATAAACCCCTGCAACCTTTCCGAATTTTTACATCTATTATATAACAAGGAACAAAAAATTCAAATCAAACTCTATTAAAAATAATAAACATGAAAAAAACAGCAATTAGCATATTGGCTCTGATGATCTTGCAGGGCTGCAAAACCAAAACCATTTCGGATCAGAATAAAGAAACCCAAAAGTTGAGTCTTAAAAAAGATAGAGACCAGGACGGCATCAGGAACAAAGAGGATCTGTGTCCTGAAATTGCCGGGCCGATCGAAAACAACGGCTGCCCATGGCCGGATACGGATGGCGACGGCACTATTGATAAGGATGATGCCTGCCCGTCCGTAGCCGGACCTCAGGAAAACAACGGCTGTCCATGGCCGGATACCGATGGCGACGGAATCCTCGATAAGGATGATGCCTGCCCAACTGTTCCCGGAATGCCGGAATACAATGGCTGTCCGAAACCGAAAATGGCAACCGCGATGGAAGTAGAATCTGTTGTGGTCACTTCTTTTCAGAAACAATTATACCGTACTCCTGTCAACCATCATAAAACAAGTAAGAAACATTTCGGTAAAAACAGAGATTATAATGATGAAGAGTATGACCGACTGATTGAGAATCCTTTTGAACTGACAAAAAATCAGCCGTTATCGACTTTTTCAATTGACGTAGACAATGCTTCGTACTCGAATGTGAGAAGAATGATTGAAGATGGAGAAGTAGAGAAAGATGCGGTGAGGATCGAGGAAATGGTTAATTATTTTAAATACAATTATCCTCAGCCTAAAGACAAGCAGCCTTTTTCCATCAATACCGAACTTGGGACTGCTCCGTGGAATCCTGGCCATAAACTGCTGAAAATCGGATTGAAAGGAAAGAATATTCCGATGAATAACTTGCCACCCTCCAACATTGTATTCCTGATTGATACCTCGGGTTCCATGGCAGAAGAAAACAAGCTGCCGTTGCTGCGGTCTTCTTTAAAAGTATTATTGGATCAGCTGCGCCCGGCAGATCAAGTAGCCATCGTGGTGTACGCAGGAAGTGCCGGCGTTGTACTGCCATCGACTTCGGTAGCTGAAAAAAAGAAAATCACCGATGCTTTGGATCAGCTGAGTGCCGGAGGAAGCACAGCCGGAGGAGCCGGTATTGAGCTGGCCTACAAACTGGCAAGGGAAAGTTTCATTAAGGGAGGAAATAACAGAGTGATTTTAGCGACAGATGGTGATTTCAACGTCGGTGTTTCGTCCACAGGTGATTTAGAAAGTCTGATCGAAGAAAAAAGAAAATCCGGAGTATTTCTTACCTGCCTGGGTTACGGAATGGGGAATTACAAAGACAATAGGATGGAAACGCTGGCCGATAAAGGAAACGGAAATTATGCGTATATCGACAACCTGCAGGAAGCCAATAAATTCCTGGGAAGGGAATTTGCCGGTAACCTTTACACCATTGCAAAAGACGTTAAGGTCCAGATCGAATTTAATCCGAAATATGTGAAATCGTACCGCCTGATCGGTTATGAAAACCGGAAATTAAGAAACGAGGATTTTGTAAATGATAAAGTTGATGCAGGAGAACTGGGCAGCGGCCATACCGTAACGGCGTTGTATGAGATCATTCCGGCCAACAGCCATTCGAAGTTTCTGCCGAAGCAGAACAGGCTTAAATATGCTTCCACTGCTGCAACAAAAGGATTTGGTGATGAATTCGGAACCGTAAAATTCAGATATAAAAAACCTCAGGGGTCAAAGAGCGCAGAAATGGTGCAGGTCATCAAAAATTCAGATACCCCGAAGGTGAGCTCCGATTTTAAGTTTGCTTCTTCCGTTGCCTGGTTCGGGCTGGTTTTACGAGATTCTAAATTAATTACCCAAAAGAACCTATCGGAAATCGAGCGGCTTGCCAAAGAAAACAAGGGCGAAGATAAAGAAGGGGATAGAAGTGGATTTGTAAAAATGATCCAGGATTATAAAGAAATAAAATAAATAAACGTTACCATATGAAAAAGGTCATTATCGTTGCTTTATGCAGTATTTCACTTATTGCATTCGGGCAAAAACCTGTATTTGCGGAAGCGAAATTAAATTCAGTTACTTTATACGAACAATCTGCAGAACTGTACAGCAACAGCACATTTAAAATTCCGAAAGGGAGCTCAGAAGTTGTGATTACAAACATTGCGCAGAATATCGATGAAAGTACTATAAAAATAGGCTCCCGATCTAAAGTTTCAGTTCTTACGTATCGATTCACAACAGATGAAAATTTTTACAAAACGGAACTGGATAAAAGAAACCCGCAGCATAAGATTGTCCTGGACAGCATTTCTCTTATGGAGAAAAAATTAAAGGATCTGGACTTCCAGAAAACAGCCTTAGCAAACAGCATTGGTATTTTGGATAAAAATCAAATAATTAATGCGGGATCCACTTCCTATTCAAAAGAACTTGAAAAGCTCATTGATTATTATCAGAAAAAAAGAACCGAATTGAGCATACAGCTGGATAAAGCTGAAACTTCCTATTCTTCTGTGGCTGAAAAGCTGGATAAATTACGGACAAAATTTGATCTCAACAATCAGGAACTGGAAAAATATCCTAAAGGAAAACTGGTTCTGCAGATTTCGAGCGAAGGTTCGGAAGATGTAAATTTAGACATCAGATACAGCATCCGTGAAGCTTTGTGGAGACCTTACTACGATGTTGTTATTCCTGATATAAACTCCAAAGCACAGTTGCTGTATAAAGCAATGGTAAGACAGAATTCCGGACTGGACTGGAAGAATGTTGAGCTTCATCTGGTTTCGGGATATCCGAATGTCAAGAAACAGATTCCTTTTTTACCTGCGTGGAGTTTGCTTTATCAGGAACCTTTAGCAGCCGTTGATCACGGAGTAAAATTGGACCGTGCTGAAAATTATGTTTCAGTAAGATCATCATCTGTAAAACAGGTAAGTGTTGCTGAAGTTGCCCTGGTTGGTTCAACTGTTTCCAGAAACCAGCTGAATGTGGCCTACGATCTGAAAGACCGGTATACCATTTTATCCAATAATCAGGATAACAGTATTAATCTGGACCGGACAGAAATTCCTGCAATCTATACGTACTATACCATTCCGAAAATTGACAGAACGGTTTATCTGATTGCAGAACTCGATAATCTTGATAAATACAACCTCATCAATGCGGAAGCGAATGTAATTTTCGAAAATACGAATGTCGGCAAAACAACCCTTAACGCAGAAAATACAGACAGTAAACTTTTACTCACTCTGGGCGACGATAAAAGAATAAGCGTCAAAAGAGAAGCAGTTAAAGATAAAACCATGGAAAAGAGTATTTCTTCATCCAATAAAGAACAGCAGTTTGCCTATCAATTAACCATTCGTAACAACAAAAGTGAAAAGGTTAAGATCAGAATCAAAGACAGAATTCCGGTCTCTCAGGATAAGCAGCTCATCATAACGCTGGTCAATAAAGGAGGTGCCACTTATAATGAAGAAACGGGAGAACTGACCTGGGATATCCTTTTAAATGCCAATGAGACCAGAAAATTAGAATTTTCATTTAAAGTCAATTCCTTAAAAAACAGGACGATTTTAGGATTATAATAAATAAGCAGAGATGATCTCAGCATAGTAAGTTAAAATTAGTATCAACAGACATTTTTGAAATGTCTGTTTTTATTTAAAATTAATTTTCAAAAATTATTGAAAATTCAAAAAATATAATTATATTTGTCATAAGAAACTGAAACAACAGAACAATGACACTTTCGGAAGCTAAAGAAAAATACATTCAGACCTGGGGAACGTTCGCCACCAATTGGGGGATCAACCGGACGATGGCGCAGGTACACGCTTTGCTGATCGCAAGTGAAAGGCCGCTATCAACCGATGAGGTGATGCAGCAGCTGGAAATTTCCAGGGGGAATGCCAATATGAACATCAGAGCCTTGATGGACTGGGGAATCGTAAGGAAAGAATTTGTGAAAGGCGACCGGAAAGAATATTTTATAGCGGAGAAAGATGTCTGGTACCTGTTCAAGCAGATTACCAAAGAACGTCGGAAAAGGGAAATAGAACCCGTGATTTCCTTTCTGGAAGAGCTGAAGGATATTGAAGACAAGGATACGGAAGGAGCCAAAGAATTCATCAAGCTGATGAACGATTTCAGTTCCGTGACCGGGAAAATCAACAACATCATGGATCTGGCGATCAAAAGCGACGACCACTGGCTGGTAGGGAAAATTACCAACCTGTTGAAATAGTGATACGTAAAACCAGGTAAAACTTTGTCAAATTTTAACTTTGACAAAGTGTAAAAGGCAGAAGCCTTTTTTATTTAATTTAAACTTTCAAATATTATTGAAAATTTTATAATTATGAAAAATTTAATCATTCATTTGTTCCTGATTTTTTATTTCGGGCTTCATCAGAAAAATTAATAAAAACGATAACCATGAAAACTTTTATTACTACCGATTTTTATATACAGTCTCTGCTGTTTTTCCTGCTCCTTATGTCGGTTATACCGTATTTTCAGCCATTTGTTAGAGATTTTGGTATTGCTGTGTACTTTCTGATTGCGGTGGTTCATCTGATCAGCGCCAACAGGAAAATGTTTTCAAATACATATGAGAAGAGTATTCTGTTCCTCATCTATTATATCATCAGTATGCTTTTTATCATAACCCTTTTTTCACTGGCAGTAGTAGATGAAATATCTGTCATAAACCGTTTCTGGACTATTTACGGCAGGCGCGTGATGAGTTTTGCCATATACGGCACACCGGTCCTGGCCCTTATTTATTATCTGATCTGTGCAAATGATTACAGAAGGCAATTAAAAAAACAGAATTCAGCATCAGACAGGATTCATCATATCAATTAACTGTTCCATGTTTAATATCATTTCATATCTGCTTTTCCTTTCTATCAGTTCGTACATTACCGCTGATATAGGAAGAAGATGCTATCGGGCCGGCGCAGTCTATCTGGAATACCTGATTCATGATTCGGATTTCTGCCTGACGATCAACCGCATTTTACTCGGATGTTATTATCTGATCAACCTCGGATATATCGCCATCAACCTCACCAGCTGGGAAAAAATTGCGTCTTTTGAACAGGTTCTGGCAGTAACAGCCATCCGCATCGGAAACATTATGCTGATTCTCTGTGTCCTGCATTACACCAATATCTTCACCCTCTATTTCCTCAGAAAAAATCTAACCTAAAAATAAACTATTATGACAGCAACCATCCTAACCACCGCAACGTACAATTTTTCAGCGTACATGATTTATTTGCCGATCGTCATTACACTAACGGTCTTTGTATCACAGTTTCTTTTTCAAAATTCAAAGACATTCATGATCGATATTTTTCATCAGAAGGAAGACATCGCGATGGCCACCAATTCATTGTTCAAGATCGGATTTTATCTGCTGAATATGGGATTTGCACTCTGTATTATTGAATTTTATGAAATTCATACACTTGAGAGTCTCGTTGTCGATATGAGCGAGAAAATCGGCAAGTTCTCCATCTATCTCGGGATCATGATGCTTCTCAATCTGCTCCTGTTCCTGAAAGGCCGTAAACACGCCATGAATAAAGAGAAAATGATCAAAAATGAAACTGCTGAGATGTAAATTCCGGATCGTATAAAACTTGCAATAGGAAACAAATCCACCCCTGTAGATAAGCTAATTTTTAAAACCTGCAGCCATGAAAACTTTTTTAAAGATCGATTATTATTTACAGCTCACCGTATTTCTTACCTATATCTTATTTGGAATAACCTACGGATTTTTTAAAAATAAATTATTTACCGTATGGATTGCCTTTTATTTTGTTGTAGGCGGATTTCAGCTGGTCAGTTACATCATCAGGATCTTTATAGGCTCCTGGAATGACCTTTTTATCAGATTTTACGGCTTTATGATTGTACCGATCTGGATCGTATTGCTTTTTGACAGATTGGGGATCACTATCGATATGCTTTCTTTTATTCCTGCCTATGGTTTGCTGACCAGCCCTTTTTTATCAATTACTTACCTGTTATATTGCAGGGAGAAATTTAAATATTATACAGTACAGCTTTAAAAATTTTCACACTTAAAATAGCAGAGCCATGAAAACTCTTTTAACATATGACCTGAGAATCCAGCAGACCCTGATCCTGCTTTTTATTGCCTCCATATTAACAGCACTTCTGCTGAAGCAGGAATATATGATGGTGGTACTTATTGTTGAATTTTTCCTGATCGCATTCTTTCAGTATGTTCTGAACACGATAAAATTCTGTAATGTCCGCTACATAAAAACAGCCTCAAGAAAGATTTACATTGTTGCATCGACCTATGTTGTCATCGGTTTTTTGATTTGGATCCTGATGTGCATGTTATCGCTGCCACCACTGGATTTGGATGAGACCATCGGAAATATCTTTGGATATACGGTAATTTCCTGGACGGTGCTTTCCCCGGTTCTCATACTGCAGTCGTTATCGATAAGCTTCTCCGATAATGAAGACACAAAAAAATATAATACTTAAGAAATGTTTAAAATCCATTTGGAAACGGTAATCCATGCCGACATCTATAAAGTTTTTGATCTGGCCCGGGATATCGACCTTCATCAGAAATCAACTTTCCGGACGGGTGAAAAAGCCATTGCCGGAAGAACGTCAGGGCTGATCTGGCAGGGCGAAACCGTTACTTGGAAAGCCCGGCATTTGGGTATTGTGCAGACTTTAACCACAAAAATCGTAACCATGCAGAAACCTGATCATTTCACCGATGTCATGCTGCAAGGTGCTTTCAGATCCATGAAACACCAGCATCTTTTCAGGCACGAAGGCAAAAATACCATCATGACCGATATTTTTGAGTTTGAATCTCCGTTCGGAATCATCGGCAAAATTTTCAATACCCTGTTCCTCAGGAATTACATGAAAAAATTCCTCCTGGAAAGAAACCGGCTTATCAAAAGCACTGCAGAATCAGTGGATTTGTTTGATAAAAAACCAACCTATATTAAATAATGAAATTATGAACTTTTTAAAAGCTGAGTGGCGAAAGCTGGCCACCATTAATTATGAGATAAATCCCTCACTTCTTTTACCCTATCTGCCGGTAGGAACGCAGCTGGATCATTATCAGGGAAAATGTTACGTAAGTTTGGTAGGATTCATGTTTTTGAACACAAAACTGCTCGGATTTTCTGTTCCGTTTCACAGGAATTTCGAGGAAGTGAATCTGAGGTTCTATGTAAAGAAAAAAGAAGGTGATTTATGGAAAAGAGGAGTGGTCTTCATTAAGGAAATTGTTCCGAAGCCCGCCCTGAGCCTGATTGCAAATTCAGTATACAAAGAAAATTATACAACAAGACCGATGAAAAATAGAATTGATCAGAAAGAGGAAGGGCTGTTAATAAAATATTCCTGGAAAGATAAAACCTGGCATTCGATAAGCATAACCGCGGAAAATATTCCTTTGCCCATGAAACCGGATACGGAATTTGAATTTATTACCGAACATTATTTTGGCTTTACAAAAAGAGAAGATAAAACTTCGGAATATGAAGTCTGCCATCCGAAATGGGAATACTACGAAGTAAAAAGCCATGATTTGAGGGTCGATTTTGAAACCCTTTACGGAAAAGATTTCGAGTGTCTAAATCATCAGCAGCCTGTTTCGGTAATGCTGGCGGAAGGTTCTGAAATACAAGTGAAACAAAAAGGGCCTGCAGAGATAATTAATGATTAAACAAAAAGGAGTAACCCGACTTAAAAAAATAAAAACTGATGCAAATTTTAATGATTTTTGTGTCGATTTTTAAGGGAACAAAGTAAAGTGGCAGAACTGCTAATCAAGTGTGCACATGATACATACGCTTCATAAATCAGCTTGATGATACTTCCTTTGCCTGCTTAGTAATATGCTTTATGAAAAGAAAAATTCGCGTCTGAAAAATGTAACCTGGTTTTGAATGATCGTAAATTTTGAACCTTGAACCTTGAACCTTGAACTTTGAATCTTAAACCTTAAACTTTAAACCCGCTCTTCATGAAAATCATCATTGCCGCCGGAACTGGCTTCCTTGGAAAAAATCTCGAATAATACTTTACTGCCAAAGGCCATCAGGTCTATATCCTGACGCGGAACCCAAAGCGCAGGAACGAATTTCACTGGGATGCCAACACTTTGGGTGACTGGAAGAACCTGCTTGAAAATGCCGATGTGTTGATCAACCTAGCCGGAAAATCTGTCGATTGCCGGTACACGCCAAAAAACAGGCAGGAAATTTATGATTCCCGGCTTAACAGTACAAAAGTCCTGCAGCAGGCCGTTGACCAATGCAGGTCTAAACCGAAAGTCTGGATGAATGCCAGTTCGGCCACCATCTACATCCATTCCGAAACTCATCTGAATACGGAAGAAAACGGAATTATCGGCGACGATTTTTCCATGAACATCTGCAAGAGCTGGGAGCAGGTATTTTTTAAAACAACAACCGAAGAGGTAAGGAAAGTGGCTTTACGGACTTCCATTGTGTTGGGGAACAACGGCGGTGCTTTCTCCAAGCTGAAAACCCTTACGAAAGTCGGGCTGGGCGGAAAGCAGGGCCGGGGAAACCAAAAGGTGAGCTGGATCCACATTCATGATTTCTGCAAAGCGGTGGAATATGGGATAGATCATCACGATTTATCAGGTCCGGTTAATGTAACCGCTCCGAATCCGCTTTCCAATGAAAGCTTTATGAAAGAATTGAGACGGGAAATGAACATTCCTTTCGGTCTGAACGCTTCGGCCTGGCAGCTGGAAATCGCTTCGGCGATTGTAAGGACTGAAACGGAACTTCTCCTGAAGAGCCGGAATGTCTATCCGGATAAATTACTGAAAAACGGTTTTGAATTTACTTATCCCAAACTTGAAACCGCACTGCAAGATCTGGTTTGATTCAATTATTTTAGACGTATTGAAGTTTGCAATCTTACCGCCCGGAACGGTGTCATATTGAAAATTATCAAGGTAAAAACCTCTGAATAAGAATGTACGAATAGGTTTGTAGCCCATTTAAAGCGAACTATATTTACAAAAATAAAATTAACGCAAAGCTTGATGAAGGTTCTGCATATTTTAAAGGAGCAAAGTAAAGCGGCAAAGCCGCTGATGAAGCGTCTGCATAAAGCGTACGCTTCATCAGATCAGCCTGCTTATCCCTTCTTTGCTCCTTTAAATTTTGCATCAGGAAAAAGTAAACTTTGCGTTAAAAAATCATTCAAGGAAAAAATAAATGAAAGAGGCTAAAAATATCCTGAAAACATTTTCAGATCTTTTCCGGATTCCATTTTTTCAGGTAGTCAAAAACAGCTTTCAGCACAGCGTCAGGATTTTCTTCGAACATATAGTGACCGGTATCCGCCAGATGAACCAGCTCATACTGCTCGGCAGTGAAAGGAAGTGCATACTGATAAAACCCATAAGATACATTGCTGGCAATTCCCAATACAGGCACCGTTAATTTCTGATACCTTTTACCATCCTCAATATCCTGATGAAACGCCTGATACCAGGCATTAGATGCCCGGATGCGCTCGGGCTGATTGTAAACCGATGCATACACTTCTTTCTCAAAATCTGAAATTTTACGGTCGTCTGTCATTACGTAATGAAAGAGCCAATCGAGGAGATGACGGAAGCGGCCTTCCAGCAGTTTTTCAGGAAGTCCCTTAATTTGGTTGAATCCCATCCACCAGGTGTAAGGCTGCTCGGGATTGATTTTCTCGCCGAAAGTGCCCGGAGCAGGAATCAGCGGCATCTGCAGCATGCCTTCGCTGGGATGAAGCCCGTCGGCAAGGATCAGCCTGCTTACCGATTCCGGGAAGTTGTAGGCCAGGCTCATTGATACCATTCCGCCGATATCGTGGCCTAGTACCACAGCTTTCTTCAAACCAAGCTGTAAGATGAGTTCATGGATATCTGTAGCCATTGTCTTTTTATCATACCCGGATAAAGGTGTTGCAGAACTGCCCATTCCCCGGATATCGACTACGATAACACGGCAATGTTCTGAAAGTGGTAAAGCAATATTCCGGTAAGAATACCAGGTTTGTGGCCATCCGGGCAGACAGATGATCGGGATACCACTTCCTCCGTCTGCATAATGCAGGGAAGTCCCGTTTACGTCAATGCTATGGTTTTTGAATCCGTTCCAGTTTTGGATCAGAGATTCGTCGGTATATTGGTTTTCCATAAGATTTTTTATTTGAAATTGTTTGATGTTTGTTTTTTTTAAGGTTATGGGCTGTTTTTCAATAAAGCTGGAAAATGTTATTCCTGCAGACGAAAGTTATGGTCATTATGAAATGTTGATTCAGTGAAATCTGTCTGAATCTGCAATAACCAATCTTCAACAATTTTTTGACGCAAAGGCTGATTATTATTCCGGCTATTTCAAAGGGAAAAAAGCAAAGCGGAAAAGCCGCTAATAATGCGAACGGATCATGTCAGAGCTTCGTCAGATCAGCTTGCTGATCCATTCTTTGCTTCCTTTTATTATGCATCAGGCATAGCAAACTTTGGGTTAAAAAATAGCTAAGCAGAACCTTAAATTCAGACGCTCTTATATTTCCTGGACAGCTTCAGGATGAACTGAAAGGATTATCGTAAAGTTTCCTCAGCAGTCTGCCAGGAAAGATCCGGATACCGGTCATTATCCAGCTCTTGATGATGGGCGGCAAACATGCTGTAGAGATACTGCATCTGCTGCCAGGCCGGATATAACTCATGTTCCCCTTCAGGATGCGCTTTTCTCACCTTTTCAATCGTTTCTTTAAACTGATCCAGCGTTCCGTTATGCTCCAGCCGGAAAGGTGTACCGAATACCTTTTCGCTCAACGCTACAAAATCTTCAGGGCTGGCCCGGAATCCGGCAATACACAGGAATCTCGGGGCCGAATCATCGAGCGCAGCGGCTGCGGTAAAGGCAGCGGTATCTTCAAGGGAAGTAAAATCGATCTTCCAATCGGTTTTGCCTTCGTAATAAGCAATGCTTTGGTCTTTTTGGTTGAGAAGCGGAATCCCGAAACGTAAAACATAGGAAAAAGCCCCGTTGAAAACAGACGTTAATCTGATGGGCCGGTTTTCTGCTATCCGGCTGAATGTTTTGCGCAGATCGAAATTGCGGTTGCAGTCTTCTGGAAGTTGGGTGTAGTCGGTACAGAAATCGGAAGGGATAAACCGGGGAATACCGGCGTCTACGGCGGCATCTAGCAGCTGAGACTGTGCTTCCACGATCACTTCATGCAGTCCTGCCAGTGCGGATACCACGCAGGATACCCCGGAACAGGCTGTGGTAAGTTGGGAAGCATCGTTATAATCCGCACTAAAGATTTCGATGCCTGCATCCCGCAATACTTTTATTTTCTCCGGCTTGCTTCCGGTGCGGACCAGGGCTCTTACATTTGCACCTCTTGACAGCAGTTCCCGGCAGATCTTTTCGCCAAGGCTTCCGGTAGCTCCGGCAACCAAAATGATATTTTTCATAATTCTAATGATGTTTGATTATCAAAACTATGAATTATCGTCCCGCCTGAAACTACCATTTGGTAGATTTTTAGATCAGTGGATATTTTTCCGGATCCGGCTAAGGGCATTGGGGGTAATACCCAGATAAGAAGCCAGCTGTTTCACCGATACGCGCTGCATAAAGTCCGGCTGCTGCAAAAATTCAAGATAGCGTTCTTCCACGGTCAGGGTCTGGAAACGGATAATCTCATCAATCATCCGCATGGCCATGGATTCCCAGGTTTTCCTCCCGAATTCCTGCCAGGCCGGCAGCTGGCGGTACAGCATTTCCATGTCTTTTCTTTCGATGTAATACAATTCGGTTTCTTCAACAGCTTCTATATTGAAGCGGGTCGGCTGCTGGGGTCTGAAACTGGAAATTTCCGTGAAGAATTCTCCGGGCAGCACAATCCAGGCCGTCAGTTCCCGATCATCCCCGTAAATGAAACGCAGTGCCCCGCTTTTGAGGAAATAATACCGGTCTGCAATCTGTCCGCGTTTCAGCAACAGCTGTTTTTTTTGGAGTGTTTTCGGATGGAATTTGGAGATTACAAAAGGCAGATCATCTCCATGAAGCTGGTCTGCTCCTGTTTTAATGAAATGAATGAGTTCCTGCATAAATGTACGATCAGTTAATAAATACCTTCCAAATGTATTGTAAAATTTTGAATTATAGCGGATAAGATTTACGGTAGATGGCAATGTTTAGCATGCGATATTGATGTGTGTTTGTAAGTGAAAAATCTCCCACGGATCGCGCAGATTTTCACAGATGATAACGTGGCTTCAAGTCTCTCAGCCACCGATACTCTCTATTCCTTTAAATTAGGAAGTATAAAATCAAAGATTAAACTTTTAGCGCAACGTTTGTCATCCCTTTAGGGATCTAAATATAGTTTTAGCGATAAGTATGAAGATCCGCGATTAGATTCCTGCAAGAATTGAAAGTTTAAAGTGTTCAGAGACAAAACAGGTGGAAAATTAAATTTCAATAAAAATCTATGATTTTTTCTGATGTGCTCTAAAATATCTCAAAGCTTGGGTCTGAATCTCATGTGGCTCAGGTATTGAATTCCTAATAGGTCAATGATCTTTAATCAGGTATTGGAAAAATCGTTTGTCCATTCCTCAAATGATGATTAAATTAGCAAAAACTAAACTTAATGTTCATCAGACCGAAAACGAAAACACTATTTCTCTCGTCATTACTTATTTCATCTGCTTTTTTTTCCCAGGCCCACAACGTCTCCGAAGGGTATCAGAAACCTACCGATCCCTTGGTAGCTCAGAATCTTGAAAACTGGCAGGATCTGAAATTCGGGCTTTTCATGCACTGGGGAACGTACAGCCAGTGGGGAATTGTGGAAAGCTGGAGCCTCTGCCCGGAAGATGAATCCTGGACCCAGCGCAAGCTGGAGCATGGCAAATCCTATTACGAATATGTAAAAAACTACGAAAATCTTCAGACGACGTTTAACCCTACCCAATTTAATCCGCAGAAATGGGCAGATGCCGCAAAAAAAGCGGGAATGAAATATGTGGTATTTACCACCAAACACCATGACGGTTTTGCCATGTTCGATACCCAACAGTCTGATTATAAAATTACTTCTCCTCAAACGCCCTTTTCTAAAAACCCGAAGGCGGATGTAACGAAGGAAATATTCAATACCTTCAGAAACGAAGGCTTTAAAATCGGGGCCTATTTCTCTAAACCGGACTGGCATTCCAACGACTATTGGTGGTCTTACTTCCCTCCGAAAGACCGGAATGTGAATTATGATCCCAAAAAATATCCCGGAAGATGGGAGAATTTCAAAAAATTTACTTTTAACCAGCTGAATGAAATCACTTCCAAGTACGGAAAAATCGACATCCTTTGGCTGGACGGAGGCTGGGTGCGCCCCTTTAACACCATCGATCCGAAAGTAGAGTGGCAGCGGACCATTAAAGTAGAACAGGACATCGATATGGATAAGATAGGAACCATGGCGCGGAAAAATCAGCCCGGAATCATTGTTGTAGACCGTACCGTTGCCGGGAAATGGGAAAATTATGTAACGCCGGAGCAGGCCGTTCCGGAAAAAGCACTGGATATTCCGTGGGAAAGCTGCATTACGATGGGTGATTCGTTTTCCTATGTGCCGAACGACAACTACAAATCCTCCCAGAAAATCATAGAAACCCTGGTGAAAATCATTTCCAGGGGTGGAAATTACCTGATGAACATCGCTCCCGGTCCCAATGGGGATTACGATGCTGTGGTGTATGAAAGGTTAAAGGAAATTTCCGGATGGATGGATAAAAACCAATCGGCGGTTTTTGCAACGCGAAGCATCGCTCCTTATCATGACGGAAACTTTTACTATACAAAAAGTAAAGACGGAAAAACGGTGAATGTTTTCCACTTGGATGAACAAACAGAATACAAATCTCCTTCAACCTTACACTTCACCATTCCTGAAAATTATAAGCCAAAATCATTGAAAGTATTGGGACTGCCAGGAAAAATTCAGTGGAAGAAAACAGGAAATTCCATTGATGTTCAGTTACCGGAACAGAGAGCCGGATTAAAATTTGCAACCGTTATCCAAATCGTTCAATAATGAAATTAAATTTTACATTCATTGGAATTACATTATTGGGTTCCGTTTTTATATCTGCCCAGAAACCGTTGTATAAAGATCCGAAACAGCCTGTAGAAGTCAGGGTGCAGGATCTGCTGAAAAGAATGACGCCTGAAGAAAAGTTCTGGCAGTGTTTCATGATTCCCGGCGATCTTGATAATGTTCCGAAAGGCCAGTACGCTCATGGGATTTTCGGGCTTCAGGTAAGTGCCGGAAACCAGGGCGGCGGTGCGGCCGGGCAGATGCTCACGTACAATGCGAATGAGGATGCGGAAAAGCTGACCAAAAAAATCAATGCCATCCAGAAATATTTTGTCGAAGAATCAAGATTGGGAATTCCGGTCATTCCGTTTGATGAAGCGCTGCACGGACTGGTGCGGGAAGGTGCCACGGCTTTCCCGCAGGCCATCGGCCTTGCCGCGACGTTTAATCCTGAATTGATGAAGCAGGTTTCAACAGCCATTGCCAGAGAATCAAAATTGAGAGGGATCCGGCAGATTTTAACCCCGGTGGTGAATCTGGCGAGCGATGTCCGTTGGGGAAGGACCGAGGAGACGTATGGCGAAGATCCTTTCCTGACTTCGGTTATGGGCGTTAGTTTCGTCAGCTCCTTTGAGAATATGGGAATTATCACCACGCCGAAACACTTTTTGGCAAACGTCGGCGAAGGCGGCCGCGATTCATATCCGATCCACTGGAGCAAAAGATACCTGGAGGAAACGCACTTGGTTCCTTTTGAAAAAGCCTTTCATCAGGGGAAAAGCCGTTCGGTAATGACTTCGTACAATCTGCTGGACGGCAGGCCTTCGACCGCAAACCATTGGCTGCTGACGGAAAAATTAAAAAAAGACTGGAATTTTAAAGGCTTCGTGATTAGCGATGCCAGTGCTGTCGGCGGAGCCAATGTACTGCATTTTACGGCGAAGGATTATGACGATGCCTCGGCACAGGCCATCAATGCCGGGCTGGATGTCATTTTTCAGACCGAATATAAGCATTACCAGCTTTTCATCCCGCCTTTCCTGGACGGACGGATTTCAAAAGAAAGAATCGACGATGCGGTGGCCAGGGTACTGAGGGCAAAATTTGAACTCGGACTTTTTGAAAACCCGTACGTTTCCGAAAAGGACATTGAAGCTTTAAAGAAAATCAACCATAAGCCCCTGGCGGAAAAAGCAGCCGTCGAATCTTTTGTCCTGCTTCAAAATCAGAATCATACGCTACCTGTTCCGGAAAATGTAAAAAGGATATTGGTAGTGGGAACCGATGCAGCTGATGCAAGACTGGGTGGTTACTCAGGGCCGGGAAATAAAAAGGTAAGCATCCTCGAAGGAATCCGGAATTTTGTAAAAAATAAGAATATTGAAATTACCTATTCAAAAGGGATCGACTGGAACCTGAAAAAGTATGTAACCGTTCCCGCTGAATTTTTATCTTCCGGAAATCAGAAAGGGCTGAAAGGAACTTATTTTGCCAATTCGGATGTAAAAGGAACTCCCGCTTTTGAAAGACAGGACGAACAGCTGAATTTCAGGTGGACTTTATACTCGCCAAATCCTGAAAAGCTGCAGCCTGACGATTACAGTGTCCGGTGGACCGGAAAATTACAGGCACCGGAATCCGGAAAATACCAGTTAGGTCTTCGCGGAAACGACGGGTTCAGGCTTTATCTCAACGGAAAATTAATGATCGACAATTGGGAAAAGCTGAGTTATTCCACCAAAACCGTAGATCTCGATTTTATTAAAGGTCAGAAATATGATGTGGCTGTGGAATTCCATGAAAACAGGGGAGAAGCCAACATCGAGCTGATCTGGAATTACGGACTGAACGATTACCGTAAAGATTATAACGATGCCTTAAAACTGGCGCAGGAAGCAGATTACATCATCGTAACCGCCGGAATTCACGAAGGTGAGTTTCAGGACCGGTCGTCTTTAAGCCTTCCGGGAAACCAGGAACCATTCATTCATGAAGTTTCAACATTAAACAAACCGGTTGCCGTAGTTTTGGTAGGTGGCTCTGCCATAAAAACAACGGATTGGAAAGATGAGGTCGGGGCCATTCTCGACGTCTGGTATCCGGGGGAAGAGGGAGGAAATGCCGTAGCGAAAGTGTTGTTCGGAGCAGAAAACCCGTCGGGAAAATTACCGGTTACTTTCCCGGTGGAAGAGGGGCAGCTGCCTTTATCCTACAACCATCATCCGACCGGTAGAGGAAACGATTATTATGACCTGAGCGGCGAACCGTTATATCCGTTCGGATTCGGGTTAAGCTATAGCACTTTTGAAATTTCCGGGCTTGAATTAAATCAGTCAGCCTATTCTGCCAACGATACGATCATTGCTAAAGTCAACGTAAAAAATACAGGCTCAAAATTAGGAAGTGAAGTGGTACAGCTGTATGTGAAAGACCTGCTGGCTTCGGTTTCAAGACCTATTATTGAACTGAAAGGTTTTCAGAAGGTGCATTTAAAACCTGGAGAATCAAAACAAATTTCCATTGAAGTCCCGGTGAAAGAACTGAAATTTTTGGACGAAAATATGAACTGGACGGTTGAAAAAGGGACATACCGGATTTTGGTTGGGAATTCCTCAAAGAATCTTCCGCTGAAACAGAATATAGAAATTAAATAGTTCTAAAATTATTGTACGATATCTGTAAGCATTTTCTCATAATTGAATGAGGATAATGAATGACAAATTACATTAAAATCATTCGTAAAAAGTACATATCATGAAAAAGTTTTTAATATCGACCGTTATTTTGCTCGGATTATCAATGAATGTTTACGGACAAAGACGTCCGCCTGCGCCGCCACATCCTTCGAAAGGCCAGCTGGTCAGCAGTAAATCTCAGGAGCTGGCACAAAGGTACAACAGAGAGAGAAAGCTTATCCTGAATCATCCGTTGGCCACAAAGAAAATGAAAAGAGACCAGTTAAGGGCGCTTAATGAAAGATATGCCAATGAAAAACGTTTGCTGAGAAGCGCAAAATAACATAATAGTTTTAACGAAAATAAATAAAAAGTCCGTTTCATCATTTTGATACGGGCTTTTTTGTATCATTTCCAGTTAAGATTTATTTATTTGAAATAGCTGTCGCTGTTAGCAATAAAAGCACCTCATTTCCTTTAAAAATCATCCTTAAATTTCACCGCATATCAATTTTTGAGGAATGCAGCACTTCCGATATTTTTCCTTAAATTCGCATAAAAATTTTTATTATAATGAACTACGATATTATTGTCATCGGAAGTGGTCCTGGTGGATATGTTACAGCGATCAGAGCAGCACAATTGGGTTTCAAAACTGCCATTATCGAGAAGGAAAACTTAGGAGGGATCTGCCTGAACTGGGGATGTATTCCGACAAAAGCTTTGTTAAAATCTGCGCAGGTTTTTCATTATATCAACCACGCTGAAGATTACGGACTGAATAAAGTGGAAGGAAGCTTCGAATTCCCGAACGTGATCCAGAGAAGCCGTGGGGTAGCCAACAAAATGAGCAAAGGGATTGAGTTCCTGATGAAGAAAAATAAGATCGATGTGATCATGGGAACGGCAAAAGTTCAGAAAGGTAAAAAAGTTTCCGTTACCGATAAGGAAGGAAAAACAACCGAATATACAGGAACGAACATCATCATTGCAACCGGTGCACGTTCAAGAGAATTGCCGAACCTTCCGCAGGACGGTAAAAAAGTAATCGGTTACCGACAGGCTTTGTCTCTTCCGGAGCAGCCGAAATCAATGATCGTTGTAGGTTCAGGAGCGATCGGGGTAGAATTTGCCGATTTCTATAACACGATGGGAACAAAAGTTACTGTTGTTGAATTCATGCCGAACATCGTTCCGGTAGAAGATGAAGAAATCTCCAAGCACCTTGAAAAGTCCCTTAAAAAAACAGGCATCGAGATCATGACCAATGCTTCAGTAGAAAGCGTGGATACCAGCGGTGAAGGCGTAAAAGCTACGGTAAAAACAGCGAAAGGGAACATTACCCTGGAAGCGGATATTTTACTTTCTGCCGTAGGAATTGCTGCCAACATCGAGAACATCGGTTTGGAAGAAGTAGGCATCCAGACGGATAAAGGAAGAGTATTGGTAAACGAATGGTATGAAACTTCAGTTCCGGGTTACTACGCGATCGGAGACATCATCCCGACTCAGGCTCTGGCACACGTTGCTTCTGCAGAAGGAATTACCTGTGTAGAGAAAATCAAGGGAATGCACGTGGAAAAAATCGATTACGGCAATATCCCGGGATGTACGTACTGTCACCCTGAAGTTGCTTCTGTAGGTCTTACCGAAAAGCAGGCTAAAGAAAAAGGCTACGAGATCAAGGTAGGAAAGTTCCCGCTTTCTGCCAGCGGAAAAGCGACGGCGAACGGAAATACCGATGGTTTCATCAAAGTAATTTTCGATGCGAAATACGGTGAATGGTTAGGCTGTCACATGATCGGAGAAGGGGTTACCGATATGGTAGCAGAAGCGGTTGTGGCAAGAAAGCTTGAAACGACTGGTCACGAAATCATCAAATCCATCCACCCGCACCCGACGGTTTCCGAAGCGATTATGGAAGCTGCAGCAGCTGCTTACGGTGAAGTGATCCACATTTAATCAATACATAAACTAATAATTAAATACAACAATCGATGTTTAAAAAACTGGCTGCGGAAGCTTTGGGACTGGGAGATATCGGAAAAATTATTTCTTCTCAGGATTATGACAAGGTAGATTCTGACGATTATATCCTGTCTGAAGACAACGAGAAAATTTTCTTCCTGATCAAATCCAGAAGAGATGAATACTGTTTTACCAACCGGGCTTTGATCCACATTGACGGCGCAAGCGCTTTGGATAAGAAAAGGGTTCTGAAGAGATACGAATATTATCAGTTTCCATTTTCCAACATCGCCTTACAGACGGCAGGAACCATCGACCTGGATGTCGAGATTTCATTCAATATCGGGAATGTTCCGATGATGATCAGTGTGGCGAAAGGCCAGATCGATCAACTGAAAGACCTGTACAAAACATTGCTGGCAATTCAGCAGGAAGTTCACCACAACCATTCGCTGCTGAACTTTTCCAACGACAGCATCCAGAAAGCCATTACTTCGGTGGCTTCCGGAAAGCAGGAAAATGTTTCGAAAAGCCAGGAATTAAGAGCCATCAACGAATATATTTTCGCCTGGAACACCACCAGTTTCGATAAATATAACCAGAAAGATTTTTCAAGAATCTTTGAAAAGTATATTAATAATTAGAATAATATTTTCAAATACTTAAGCCCGGAATTTCCGGGCTTTTTTAATACCTTAGAATAAGATTGCTGAGCAGTGTGTTATGCTGAGTTTATGAAGACCTTTGAGAACAAATAATACTCAAACCTTAAAAAACTTCCGGCATCCAACATCCTTCTTCCCGCCTTTCAACCCATATTAATCTAATTTTTATTTGTGTTAAAAAAATGGCAAAATCACCGGATCTGGAAAAAGATGACCCATTATTTTGTTATGTTTTCTTATATTTAATCCATGAATTCTGAGAAAATAGGACTTGTGTTATCCGGCGGCGGAACCAAAGGGATTGCGCATGCCGGGGTTTTAAAATTCTTAGCCGAGAAAAATATTACGATCGATGTGCTGTCCTGCTGCAGCGCCGGTTCTATCGTAGGGTGTCTCTATGCCATCGGTAAAAAGCCGGAAGAAATTCTGGAATTCTTCAAATCGATCTATTTTTTCAACTGGAAACACTTTGCGTTCAACCAGCCCGGGTTGGTTTCATCGGTGATCTTCAGGAATTACCTGAATCCTGTTTTCGGGGAGATGAAATTGGAAGATCTGGATAAAGAGGTAAAAATTGTCGCTACGGAACTGGTCGGCGGCACTGAAAAGATTTTCGACAGTAATTTTAAAATTGTAGATGCCATTATTGCTTCGTGTTCTATTCCGGGAGTAACGACCCCTTATATCATTGACGATGAAATGTACTGCGACGGCGGTGTGCTGAACAATTTTCCGGCAGATATCATCCGGAAAGACTGCGATAAGCTGATCGGTGTTTTTGTGTCGCCGCCGCATGATATTAAGATCAGTGATCTGAAATCCATCAAAGCCATCGTTTCCCGTTCCTACGACTTACTTTCTTATCGCATCGAAAAGATAAAATTCGATCACTGCGACTGGTTTATTTCATCTCAGGAACTCTCTACTTACGGCACTTTTGAAAGAAGAAAAGACCGTCTGGAACAGATTTTCAACATCGGTTACCAGGCTGCAAAAGACAGCTTCGATGAAAGCCGGTTTTACACCGAAGTAAAAAAGGAAGAACGTATTGTTTGAGGTGAATGGTGAATGGTGAATGGTCAATCCGCTTCGCTTGTCAATTTTTTGGTGTTAAAAGATTGACCATTGACTTGCGACAGCAAATTCACCATTGACAATATAGCGGTGAATGGTGAGTGGTCAATCCGCTTCGCTTGTGAATTTTTTTGTGTCTAATTTTGTGGAATTTCTAACGCAAGGGGACGCAAAGTCTTCTTGTGCAATATTCCGCATATTTTCCGTTCGCAAGGGCACTCTGTTCAGCAAATGATAGTAATGCATTAAAGGTGAATGGTGAGTGGTCAATCCGCTTTGCTTGTTAATTGTTTGGTGTTAAAAGATTGACCATTGACTTGCGAAGCAAAATTCACTATTGACAATAGAGCGATGAATGGTGAGTGGTCATCCGCTTCGCTTGTGAATTTATTTTATGCTAGAACTTCACTATTGGCTTGAGCAGTAAAATTCACTATTGATCTAAATAAAAAATTCCCAGCTCAAAGCTAGGAATCTATATATAGTTTTTAATGTTAGTTTTTCACAACATAACCGCTTTGATTAACGACCGTCTTACCATTTTGATCTGTTACGAAGAGTGTATAGGGTGCTTTTTTAGCAGAATCTGTTAGATAATTTCTCCAGATCTGGTAAGTATAGCCATTGTTACTGAATTCATAGTAATAATTTCCACCTGTTCCATCGGGAATCAGCTCACCGTTTGAAATAATCATGTTTGGCTTGGATGTAACTTTTCCATTCACTCCCCACGATTAGTACAGGTAATTCCCATTCGGTTGCTGGTCAATCTTAATTTTAAATTTTTTAGTTTTAATAATGACTGATTTCGGAACTTTTTCTTTCTGGTAATTTATTTTTGAGATCGAGGTTTCATCAACTTTTGTATTGGCCTGCATCAGCGAAAACTGTGCTATACAAAAAACACTAAGGGCAATTTTTCTGATCATTTTCTTATGCTTAATGATTATGGGTAAAATCCGATCAAATTTAAAGCCAACACCGCAATTTTTAACGATTTTCCTGTTCAGATTTCACTTTTATGGATCAACTTTAAAATAATTTGTAAGCTGCTGGTAAAAATAATTGATTTGATTTTCAGTGATTTATAGGGTGTTTTAAAAAATAATTAAACTTTTTGAAGCAAGTGAATATTTTTCTTACGTACATTTGTACCACAAAAGGATCTCGTTCCTTTATTATCAAAATGAAACTAATTAACTTTAAGTTTTTTCTATTAAAAGTATCAGAAATCACCTTCACGATTTTTAATACATCTCCACCGGCAACGTCTTAATTTTTCGAAAGAATTAGTATATAATTCGTACTCTGTTTTCCATTTCTGAAAAAACAGGGCACATCTCCCGTTTTCAAATTTTAATCAAAAACAAAAACTATGGAATTAAGTTTTCATGGCTGGATGATTCCGGCTGTTATCGCCTTGTTGTGCGTTATTTTTTACAAATTTATTTTAAGAATTTTCTTCGGACTCGTTATTGTCCCCCAGGATAGGATCGGGCTGGTTACCAAAAAATTTGTGCTCGTCGGCAAACAGGAACTTCCGGAAGGCAGGATTATCGCGACCAATGGTGAAGCGGGTTTCCAGGCGCAGACCCTGGCTCCCGGAGTTTATTTCGGCAAATGGATCTGGCAGTATTCTATCGATTTTCAGCCGTTTACAGTGATCCCGACCGGGAAAATAGGACTGCTTCTGGCAAAAGACGGAGTGGAGCTGGAAACCGGAAGGATCTTAGGAAGAAAAGTAGACTGTGATTCTTTTCAGGATGCCGAAGCCTTTCTGAAAAACGGAGGCCGAAAGGCCGGCAAACCGCCATTATTGCTCCGGGATCTTACAGGATTAATACATTGTTGTTTGAAATTGAACTCACAGAGATGACGCAGATCCCCGATAATGCGGTAGGAATTATTACCACGATGGAAGGAAGTCCGCTGGAAGAAGGCCAGATTGCCGGAAAGATCATTAATGGGCACAATAAATTTCAGGATGTGGATACTTTCTTGAACAGCGGAGGCTATAAAGGACTTCAGGAACAGGTGATCCTGGCGGGCTCTTATTTTCTCAACCCATGGTTTACCAAAGTAGAGATGGTAAAAATGACGGAAATTCCGATCGGGCATGTAGGAGTGATCATCAGCTACGTGGGAGAAGACGGCAAAGATTTAAGCGGTGTGGATTTCAAGCACGGAAATATTGTAGAGAAAGGACATAAAGGAGTCTGGGCAGAACCGATCGGCCCCGGAAAATATCCGATCAATCCATATATCATGAAAGTGGAGCTGGTTCCGACCACCAATCTGGTTTTAAACTGGGCCTACGAAAGAAGTGAATCCCACCAACTCGATAAAAACCTTTCGACCATTACGGTACGGAGTAAAGACGGTTTCCCTTTCAACCTGGATGTTTCACAGATCATTCATATTCCGACTTATGAAGCACCGAAAGTTATCGCACGCTTCGGAAATATGATCAATCTCGTAAGCCAGGTGCTGGAACCGACGATTGGAAACTATTTCAGGAATTCGGCGCAGGACAGCGACGTCATTGCTTTTCTCGGAAGCCGTAAAGAAAGACAGCAATCCGCCAAAGACCATATCAGCAGCGTATTGGAGCAGTACAATGTAAATGCCGTGGATACCCTGATCGGAGCCATCGTTCCTCCGGAAAGTTTAATGAAGACCTTGACCGACCGTAAGCTGGCTGAAGAGCAGAAGATCACCTACGAAACCGAAATGCTTGCCCAGGAAACCCGCCAGGCCCTGGAAAAGGAAACGGCTGTGGCCGATATGCAGAAAGAAATTGTAAAAGCCGACCAAGGAGTCGTGATTGCGGAAAGAATTGCCGATGCATCCGTGAAAAAAGCAACCGGAGACGCCAATTCCGTAAGGCTGCAGGCGACTGCGGAAGGGGACAGGCTGAAGCTACTGGCCACCGGGGAAGCGGAAAAGACCAGACTGCTCGCTAAAGCCGAAGCCGAAAAAATAGAATTGCTGGCCAAAGCAAGCGCGGAGCAGATTTCACTCACCGGTAATGCAGAAGCAGAGAAGATCCTGGCTATCGGTAAATCCAACGCCGAATCGTATAAGCTATCCGTGGAAGCGATGGGCGGAAATAACTTCACCCAGTTAAAAATCATGGAAAATATCGCCAACCAGAACGTAAGAATTATGCCGGAAGTTTTGATCGGCGGAAACGGTGATGCCGCAAACGGCGGGATCAGCGGGCTTCTCGGACTGCAGCTGTTGGAACAGGTGCAAAAGAAAAATATGGGAACTTCTGTCGTAATGGAAGAAAAGCAGGAAAACAATGCTTAATTTATATATTGATATTTTTAAAATGCTTAAAATCATTCCGTTCTTTATTGTAATTCTGGTGATTTGTTTTCTTATTTTCGTATTCCTTCAGATCAGCAATAAAGCTCATAAGAAAAAGTCGGTCAGCTATTATGAAATCATGATCATCAATCTTATTCTGATTTTTCAGCTGACAAACCTTTACAGACTTTTAATTAAGAATGAAATCGCGGAAAATATAAAGACTACGGAAATCATATCCAGAAAACCTGCTTTTTAAAAGTAAGTAGAGAGTACAGATTTGATCAAGATAAAACTTATCAAGTCAGAATTTAAATGTCAGAAAATAGCTGGATCTATTGTAAAAGGAGGAACTACTTTTAATGCGTAAAAAAACCGCCCGGAAATTTTCGGGCGGTTTTTTTATGATGTTCGACTACATAATTTTGTAGATTATCATTAGGTTTATTCTTTATTTTTTAATATAATGTCTTCAATTTCTTTTTTATCAATATTATTCTCCAGCAACAGACCGCCATCTTTTATAATTTCTTTTTCATATTTCCATTCTTCCCAATTGTAGACGTAATATTTTACTGAAGATGTCAGTATTTTACTAACTCCCTCATCGTGGGCTGATGTTAATGTTATTTTCTTTTCTTTTAAAACCGCAATCGGGATATTTTTTTTAAAATAAATAACAGTTTTATAATAATTATCGGGATAAAAGCGATAATAATAACTTAGAGCAACAATTTCAGTGGTTTTATCATTTACTGATTTGTCAACTGTAAATATTTCACTTTCAATAGTAGAATGTCCTGGTTGAAATGCTTCTATAATTTCTCTGCTGGGATTGGATTGATCTTCTATACTATTAACTTCCTTTATTATCTCCTGCTTACTTATTTGGGAATGAATTACAATTGGAGAAAAAATAGCAAATGCTAGATTGAAATAAATGGAAAATGCTGAACTCATTTTAAGCTGTATAACTCGCAAAAGCTTCTTCAAGGCTTTCAAACTTTCCTTTGAATTCGCCGATCGGGCAGTCCTGGAGAATGTTTCCTTTATGGATCAGGATCACGCGCGAGCAAAGGGCTTCCACTTCCTGCATGATGTGCGTCGAAAGCAATACCGTTTTCTGCTGGCCGATTTCTTTTACCACATTCCTGATTTCAATGATCTGATTGGGATCTAGACCGTTGGTGGGCTCGTCTAAAATTAAAAGATCCGGCTGGTGGATAATAGCCTGTGCCAATCCGACCCTTTGTTTGTACCCTTTGGAAAGCTGTCCGATTTTCTTTGATTTCTCCGGGGTAATGCCTACAAGTTCGATGACCTCATCCACTCGTGATTCCGGAATCTTATGAATATTGGCAACGAACTGTAGATATTCCTTCACATACATTTCCAGATACAGCGGATTGTTTTCCGGAAGGAAACCGATTTTCTTTTTGCTGTCGATCTCATGATCGGTAATGTTCTGTCCGTTAAAAATAATTTCGCCTTCATCAATTTTCAGCGCACCGACAATCGATTTCATTAATGTGGATTTTCCGGCTCCGTTTGGCCCCAGAAGCCCGATGATTTCATTGTTGTCGATAGAAATATTAATCTGGTTGAGTGCGTTCTGCTCACCGAATTTTTTGGTTAAATTATTTATTTGAAGAGACATAGTTTCGTAACGATCTTTTTGCAAAAATAAAATAAAAAAACTCATTCGCATGAATGAGTTAATTAATATTTCAAAATGTTTGATTTATT
Source organism: Chryseobacterium sp. SORGH_AS_0447 (assembly GCF_030818695.1). Taxonomy (NCBI): domain Bacteria; kingdom Pseudomonadati; phylum Bacteroidota; class Flavobacteriia; order Flavobacteriales; family Weeksellaceae; genus Chryseobacterium; species Chryseobacterium sp. SORGH_AS_0447. Next base: position 2,050,469 of record NZ_JAUTAR010000001.1, read on the forward strand.
TTCTTGGCTTCCTGTTGTCGCTGGAAACCGGGGCTGCTGAAGAAGCCTGGCCTGCACCCTGTTGGGTATTCATATTATGAATAGTATTCGTGGTAGCCGGTTTTTCATACAACGCTGCTTTACCGCTTGTTTTTCCGAAGATTTTATCAATCTGCTTTTTATTCAGGAACTGGGATTTTCCTACATACTTCCTGTTTTTGTTGATATACTGGATGAACTGTACGGTTGGTGTACCGTAATTTTTTTCAAAATGCAGTTCGATAATATCATTCGGAAGTTCGAGAACAATATTGCTCTCCGGAGTGTCGATAAATCCGTTGGCAATCAGTTCATAAAGACCTGATACGTCTTTGTTCAGGTTTTGGAAAGAAAAAGATCGGAAGGTATTCAGGTTTGCCGTATTCAGGTCTTGGTAATTAACTGTGAATCGGTCGTCTTTTTTATATAAACCTACTGAATTGTCTTTACCGATTTCCACCAGGGTTTCATTCTTCAGCACTTTAATCTGTGCGAAAGCTGAAATTCCAAACAGGCACGTAAAGAGTAGAACTATTTTTTTCATAAGCCGTTTTTAATGTTTTTACAATCAAATTTCTGGAATAAGTAAAACGTGATGTACGCTTTTTTATTACTCTAAAGCAAATGTAACAAATTTTTTATTACAAAAAACGGTACAAAATAGATGTTATTTATTCTTTACATGGTGATTTATAGTAAACAATTGATAGTGAATATTTTATTTTCAGGTACTTATAAGGTACTTTTTGACCTGTATCCTAAATAATAGCCGTAAAATAATTTTTGTTAGTGTCGTAATTATTTGATAGTCAGGTAATAATATTGTTATTGTGGTATAAAAGTGCTTTAATTTAAAATAAATGTTAAATATATAGGAAATTTAATAATATGGTATTAATAAATTGAACAAAAATTTAATATGGGTGATAAAAATAAAAATATAATGATAAAACATTAAATTTTTATAGGAGAATAGACTGGGAATTTAATGATGCTTCTGCGGGTTTGCAAGCTTTCTTACCATTCCCTTTAAAAATGATGCCATGAAATGGCAAAACCGAATACCAGTAAAGCCTTCCGCTGAGCCCGTGCGGACGAAAAACCGCCTTCTGCCAGAGCTTGCCTTTATGTACATTAAACATCAGCCACGCCTCACCGGGAAGCTTCATTTCGGCAAATAAAATCAGCTTGCCTTCCTTTTTGTTGGCGTACAATACACGCCAGAAATCCAGGGCATCGCCTTCATGCAGTTGGGTGGAACTTGTACGGCCTCTTCGCAGTCCCGGTCCACCAACCAGGATATCCAGGAAACCACGTATTTTCCAAAGACTCTGCCCATACCATCCGTTGGTTCCGCCTAACGCAAAAACCCGGTCAAGGCATTTCTCACGGTCGTCATACGCTGCTGAGCGGAGATCCGTAAAACACCCGTATTTCGGGACATCCAGATAGTCCTTCAGGCTGGAATCGCTACGGCTGCTGATGAAGCTGTCTTTCCAGCTTGATGCGATCTCGTTATCCTGTATCTTTGCCAGTGTCCTGCGGATTGCCGTATCATAGGAAAATGGCTGCACACCTGTAATTTCCTTAATTTCTTTCAGGCTTTCCGGTCTGCAGATCACTTCAATTTTCATGCTGCCTACCAATGCTCTGGCAAGGTTATACGAAGTGGAAGTGATGAAATACAGCCAATAGGAAGACAATTTCGGCGTCATTACCGGTACCGTAATAATTGTCCTCTTCAGTCCGCGGATCCTTGCAAATTCCAGCAGCATTTCTTTATAGGTAAGCACATTATCGCAGCCTATGTCGAAGTTTCTTTGATAAGCCTGTTTTTTAAATAAGGTGAAGATCAGAAAATCCAGCACGTTGGCAATACCGATCGGCTGGCATTTGGTGTGAAGCCATTTCGGTGCAACCATCACCGGAAGCTTTTCCACCAGATCCCTGATGATCTCAAATGAAGCACTTCCCGAGCCGATAATAATTCCTGCCCTCAATACGGTCGCCGGAACTTTGCATTCCATTAAGATTTTTTCCACTTCAAAACGCGAGCTCAGGTGCTCCGAGAGCTGTTTTTCATTCACCAGCCCGGAAAGATAGATGATGTGCTCACAGTCTGTTTTTTCGATGAATTTGGAGAAGTTAACAGCGCATTGCTTTTCGGAGTCTGCATAGTCGTTGCTGTTGCTCATAGAATGCATCAGGTAATACGCTCCGGAAATATCTTTTGGAATATTTTCCAGGGTTTCAGGCTTCAGAAAATCTACTTCCACGACCTCGATCTGTGCGTCGGCAATATCCACACTTTTGGAAAAACGGCCGGCATCCCTGCAGCAGCATATGACCTGGTAACCCTGGGCAGCGATTACATTGATCATCCTTTTTCCGATATAGCCGGTAGCCCCGGTAAGCAGAATTTTTTTCATAAAATTTGGATTTGATTGAGTGAAATTCAGTGACAATGACTCAGCTGGCAGATTTTCAAATTACATTAAATCCATTAAATAATGGTATTTTAGTCTTATTGTCGCTTGCTCTGATAACTTTTTAGTTGCACTCAAATTAAAGTCGTCATCCGAATTCCTTTTCAGCTAATGAGAAAATTATACCTTTTCCAGCAGATGCCCGAAATAATCTTTCTTTTTACTGAGATAGCTTTCATTGGCCTCATTCGATTCTATCTCCAGAGGAATTCTCTGGTGCAGCGCGATCCCGCTGTTTTCTAATGATTTCAGCTTTTCCGGATTGTTGGTCAGCAGGTTGATTGCCTTTACATTCAGCAGGTTAAGCATTTCAATGGCGACATCAAAATTCCGCCCGTCTGCCGGCAGTCCGAGTTGAAGATTGGCTTCTACCGTATCAAAACCTTTTTCCTGCAATGCATAAGCCCTGAGTTTATTTATAATGCCGATGTTCCGTCCTTCCTGACGGAGGTAAATAATGATTCCACCGTTTTCCGACATATAATTCATGGCGGCATCAAGCTGTTGCCCACATTCGCATTTTCTGGAATGGAATACTTCACCCGTAATGCATTCCGAATGAAAACGAACATTAACCGTTTTACTGAAATCCGTATTCTCAGCAACCCAGACCAGATGCGGGTTCCAATCTTCTTCGTATTCTGAAAATGCGTAAACACGGAATAGGCCGAAATCGGTAGGGATGTTTGATTCTGCTTGTATCTTCAACATAATTCAAAAATTAAATCGTTTATATAGTACAAATGTATACTTTATTTTTATTGAAGATAAAATAAATTACTAAATTTGTTCATAAATAAATTCTATTATGCAAGAACACACACCTCTCACAAAGGAAAAAATATTTGAAGTTTACGGTGATTATCTCCTTAATCATGGGGAACGTCCGAAAAATGTATACCTTTTCTCAAAAGAAAACGGATTTGAAGAAAAAGAATTTTACCATTTCTTCTCCGGATTCGACCAGATTGAAAAAGAAATGCTGGATCATTTATTCAGAAAATCGCTGGAGCTGGCTTCAGAAGTCAATGCAGCGCCTGAAATAGCAACTAAGGAAATACTGCTGAATGTTTATTTCATTTTCTTTGAGAATCTTACGATGAATCGTTCACTGGTATTGTCTATTCTGGGAAATACAAAGCCGCAGAGCATAAAAGCCCTTCAGAATTTAAGGGAAACCCACCGGCAGTTTATTGCTACCCTGGATTTTAACGAATGGGAAATGGTCGAAAAAGCCAAACAGGATATCACAAGATTCAATGAAAAATCCCGGCAGGAGATCCTTTGGCTGCATCTGGTTTCTGCCATCGATTTCTGGAAAAAAGATACGTCGCCGGATTTCGAAAAGACCGATATTTTTATCGAAAAAACCATTGATACCGGTTTTGAATTAATTGAAAATGAGCCGTTACGCAAAGTAATCGACCTCGGAAAATTTCTCTGGAAAGAAAAATTCAAATAGGTTGCTAATGGCTTTGAATAAGTTTAGAAAATTGAAGTTAATACTTCGGTGAAAAGTTTATGCTGAGCCTGTTGGAGCGTCTTTGCAAACTATATAGACCGCATACTGAATAAATTTCTGCGGACTTTGCATTAAAACAAACAAAATTTAAAAATGAAAACATTAGATAAGATCCCGACAGGGAAAATTGAACGGACTGGCAGTCTTCTGAAAGCAGGCGCAAAAGTCGGAGTCAATTACCTGAAATATTACGGGAACAAAATAACGAAAGATGAAGAGGAAGCCCGCAAAATCCTGAATGAAGATAATGCGGCAGACATTTACGATTCATTAAAGGAACTGAAAGGTTCCGCATTGAAGGTTGCCCAGATGCTGAGCATGGAAAAGAACATCCTTCCGGTCGAATATGTTGAGAAATTTTCATTGTCCCAATTTTCGGTTCCGCCATTATCCGGGGCTTTGGTAAAGAAAACCTTCAGGAAATATTTCGGGAAGAATCCGGAAGAAATTTTTGATACATTTTCTGCGGAATCTGTAAATGCAGCAAGCATCGGACAGGTTCATAAAGCAACAAAAGACCATAAAAACCTGGCGGTGAAAATCCAGTATCCCGGCGTTAGGGAAAGCATTTCCAGTGACCTGAAGATGGTAAAGCCCATTGCCATGAAGATGTTCAACATCAAAAGAGAAGGTTCGGAGTCGTATTTCCAGGAAGTGGAGGATAAATTGTTTGAAGAAACCGATTATAATCTGGAACTGAAACGCAGCCAGCATTTTGCAGCAGCTTGCAGCCACCTTCCGAATGTGAAGTTCCCTCAGTATTATCCGGAATACTCCTGTGAAAAGATCATCACGATGGACTGGATGTCCGGGATCCACTTTTCGGAATTTACCAAAAAACAGAATACCCAGGACGAACTGAATAAGATAGGACAAACCCTGTGGGATTTCTACATGTATCAGATGCATATCCTGAAAAAAGTACATGCCGATCCGCATCCGGGCAATTTTCTGATCTCGGATAACGGCCAGCTTGCTGTTATTGATTTCGGCTGTATCAAAGAGATCCCGGAGGATTTTTATGTGCCGTACTTTGAGCTTGCTAAAGAAGAGAACCTGAAAAATCCTGAAATTTTCAGAGAAAAGCTGTTTGCCCTGGAGATTCTTCGTGAAGAAGACACGGCTCAGGAAAAAGAGTTTTTTGCCAAACTGTTTTATGAACTGCTGGAACTTTTTACCCGGCCTTTTAATCAGGAGACATTCGATTTTGCCGATGAAGGATTCTTCCGCGAAATTGCGGATCTGGGCCAGCGCTATTCCAAAATCAGCGATATGAAAGGAATGAATACCAACCGGGGTTCCAGGCATTTCATTTATCTTAACCGGACGTTTTTCGGCCTGTACAATATGATGCATGACCTGAGAGCGAAAGAGGTAGCGATTAATAATTTCAGGAATTTTATACAACCTTAATATGCCGTCCGGATTACCCTCCAAAATCTGCGAAACCTGCGGATTGCCTTTCAACTGGCGAAAAAAGTGGAAGAAAAACTGGGACGAAGTAAAATATTGCAGTGAAAGATGTCGGAAAAACAAAAAATCAATATCCTCTGGCTTACCAAAGACCTGAGAACAAGAGATTCGGAATCGTTATATAAGATTATGCAGGAAGGACTGCCTTTCCTGGCTGTATATGTTTTTGAAGACCTTGAGTTTAAAAGCTCTCAGTTTGGCAGCCGGAAAACCGGAAAATACAGGGCAAAATTTCTCATGGAAACGGTAGAAGATCTGAAAAATAATTTTACCCGTAAAAATATTCCTTTCCTTATAAAAATAGGGAATACGGCAACAGTATTTAAAGAACTGACGGACCGGTTTGAAATCACGAAGATCTTCTGCCAAGAGGAGTGGACTCAGGAAGAATTAATAAAGGAAAATGAAATAAGGGAAGTCCTGCCGTCGGCAGTCTGGGAAAAATCGTATTCTCAGTTTTTGGTCCACCCGTTGTTCGTTTTCAAAACAATAGAGAAAATTCCAATGCTGTTTACCGCTTTCAGACAGAAAATTGAGAAAAATCTGCTGATCCGCCCCGAATTTAATACAGAGCATTTGGGTTATGAAAGATCCGGTATTGAAGTGGAAAGTAATGAAATTTCTCTGGAACTGCTGGGGTATGATGGTTTTGAAACAGATAAAAGGTCTGCATTTCCTTTCCGCGGTGGAGAAACGGAAGGCCTGAAAAGGGTGGAATCTTATTTTTTGGAAACCCGTAATCTGAGCCGTTATAAAGAAACAAGAAACGGCTTAATCGGCGACGATTACAGTTCGAAATTTTCTGCCTGGCTTGCGGACGGAAGTCTTTCGGCGGTTACCGTATACCACGAGATCAAAAAGTACGAACAGCAATTCGGCAGCAATGAATCGACCTACTGGCTGGTTTTCGAATTGCTTTGGCGGGATTTTTTCAGATATGTCTCGATGGAATATAAAGATTTGATTTTCTGGAAAAACGGGATCAGCAGGAAAAAATATACTGCTGAATATAATGAGGAACTGATCCGCAGTTGGAAAGACGGCGCTACGGATTCGGATTTCATCAATGCCAATATGCTGGAACTTAAAAATACAGGCTGGATGAGCAACCGGGGAAGGCAGAATGTGGCTTCCTATTTCTGTAAAGTCCTGAAGCAGGACTGGCGGATCGGCGCAGCCTATTTTGAAGAGCTGCTCATCGATTATGATGTGCACAGCAATTATGGCAACTGGATGTACCTGGCCGGAGTGGGAAATGACAACCGCGACCGGATATTTAACCCTGAAAAACAGGCTGAAGTATACGACCCTAATCACGAATTTACCCAATTATGGCTGCAAAACTGAAATCCACCGCCCAGCTGATCTTTCCGCATCAGCTTTTTGAAGATACGGATTACCTGGAGAAAACACAGCTGGTATTTCTGATTGAGGAATTCCTGTTTTTCAGGCAGTACGCGTTTCATCAACAGAAAATTGCGTTTCACCGGGCAACGATGAAATTTTATGAAGACTATCTGAAAAAGTTGGGTTTTACGGTGGAATATATTGAAAGCACTTCTGAATTCTCCGACATCAGAAATCTGATTCCGAAGATTGAAAAAGAGGGTTTTAAAACCATCAGAACTACCGATGTCTGTGACCACTGGCTTGAAAAAAGACTGTGGAAAACAAAGCTTGAGCTTCAAGTCCTGGACAGTCCACTGTTCATTAATACGAAAGAAGATCTCAAAGAATATTTTGAGAATAAAAAATCCTATCATCAGACGGATTTTTATAAGCAGCAGCGAATCATCCGGAATATCCTTATGAAAGCCGGAAAGCCAGTGGGTGGAAAGTGGACGTACGATACCGAGAACCGGAAAAAGTATCCGAAGAACAGAAAAGCACCGTCGGTTAGTTTTCCAGAAAACAATACCTATTATAAGGAGGCTAAAAAATATACGGAAAAGCATTTTGCCGATAACTACGGCAGCCTGACAGACGAACAGCTGTATCCCACGACTTTTAAAGAAGCGGAAAAGTGGCTGGACCAGTTTTTTGAAACGCGGTTTGCCGAATTCGGGATCTACGAGGACAGCATTGTAGAAAAAGAACATTTCCTGCACCACAGCATTCTTTCGCCCTTGCTGAATATCGGGCTTCTTACCGCTGAAAATGTGGTGGAAAGAGCAGTTGCTTTTGCCAAAGAAGAGGAGGTTCCTGTGAATTCGCTGGAAGGTTTCATCAGGCAGATTGTCGGCTGGCGGGAATTTGTTCGGGGCGTTTACCTGTACCAGGGAACATATCAGCGGAATAAAAATTTCTGGCAACATCAAAATAAGATACCCAAATCCTTCTATACGGCGGAAACGGGCATACGTCCGATCGACAGTTCACTATCAAAAATCCTGAAAACCGGTTATGCCCATCACATTGAAAGGCTTATGGTCTTTGCGAATTTTATGAATCTCTGCCAGTTTAATCCGGATGAAGTTTATCAATGGTTTATGGAAATGTTTATCGACTCCTACGATTGGGTAATGGTTCCCAATGTTTATGGGATGAGCAGCTTTTCCGACGGTGGAAAAATGAGTACGAAACCGTATATCAGCGGAAGCAATTACCTGAAGAAGATGAGCGATTACCCCGACGGTGAATGGACCGAAAAATGGGATGCGCTGTTTTGGAATTTCATCCATGAACACAGAGATTTCTTCCTGAAAAATCCAAGACTGGGAATGATGGTCAGAACCCTTGAAAAAATGCCGGAAGAGAAGAGGAACAGGCATTTTGAGACGGCTAGGGAGATGATTAAGAGTTTGAGTGAGTGAGTGAGTGAGTGAGTGAGTGAGTTTGAGGGTTTGTGGGAGTGAGAGTATGAGAGTATGAGAGTATGAGTGTTTGAGAGTATGAGGGTTTGAGGGTTTGGGTGGGTGAGTTTTCAAAAGGCTTCGACGGGCTCAGCCTTACAACGCGGTAAAAGAGGGCTCAAAGACAATCAATAGGAAAAAATCTTTTGTAATTCAAGTCTAAAAAAATAAGAACAATGAATAAAAATTTTAATTTAAAAGAAACAGACCGCATCATTGAAATGGCGTGGGAAGACCGCACGCCTTTTGAAGCCATCCGGTTCCAGTTCGGGATCAGCGAGTCGGAAGTCATTGAACTGATGCGCACCGAACTCAAAGAATCGAGTTTTAAGCTTTGGCGGAAAAGGGTAAATTCCGGAGTCAGCCAAAAGCATCTGAAAAAGCGAAGTGAGGAAATCGAAAGGTTCAAATGCAGCCGGCAGCGGATCATCAGTAATAATAAGATTTCGAAGAGGTAGGGGAGGTTGAGGCTGAGGTAAAGATTGAAGTTAAAATGTAGTTGATGCTAAAACAAAATTTAAATTAATAATCTACGCTTGCCTCTATAAATGAAAATTTTATGCTGAGCCTGTAGAATTAGCTTTGTGAAACTTGAAATCCGTTTTAGTAGTGATAAAATCTTTTGCGTGCTTTGTATTTCCAAAGAGGTTAAATTATCAGCAAGGCTTCGACAGGCTCAGCCTGACAGGTATACTTAAGCAATACCTTAACAGGACCTAGTTTATCAACTAACAAGAAAAATTAATTAGTAAAACTCTGAAAGCTTTTATAACTAAAAAGTGTATGCTGAGCCTGTAGAATTAGCTTTGTGAAACTTAAAAACCGTTTTAGTAGTGATAAAATCTTTTGCGTGCTTTGTATTTCCAAAGGGGTTAAATTATCAGCAAGGCTTCGACAGGCTCAGCCTGACAGGTGTACTTTAAGCAATATCCTAATAGGCGGGTTTGTATTCAAGAGAAATTTAGGAATAAACCAGACTTCCTTTGTAAAGTTCAGGATAAATTTGGCCCGGCCTGACAAACCGTTAACCAAATAGAGTTAAAGCCTCAGTGTTCTCTTTTTAAGTGAAACGGCTTTGTAAAACTTAAAAAACGGTTAGTAGTAAAAAAACTCTTTGTGGGCTTTGTGTTTAAAATGTAATAAGACACAAACTAAAAAATAATCAGCATTATACGCTACATTCAAAAATAACATCAAAAAATAAATATGAAAAACATCGTTATTATCGGCTGCGGGAAAGGCATCGGTCTGGCCACGGCAAAGATTCTTGCGGAAAATCACCAAATTATCGGAATTTCGAAAACCCAAAATCCTGAATTGAATCATCCGAACATCGAATTCCATGAGATGAACATCCTTTCGGGAAATCCTGACGATATCGATTTTCCGGAGACCGTGGACGGATTGGTATATGCACCGGGAAGTATTAATCTAAAACCTTTTAACAGGCTTTCAACAGACGATTTCAGGAATGATTTTGAAATCAACGTCGTGGGAGCGGTGAAAATTATTCAGAAGCTGCTGCCAAACCTGAAGAAGGCTGAAAGTGCCTCGGTCGTCCTGTTCAGTTCTGTGGCGGCAAAATTGGGAATGCCTTTTCATGCTTCGGTTTCTGCAAGTAAAAATGCCGTAGAAGGGCTTACCAAAAGCCTGGCTGCAGAGTTTTCCGCGCAGAAAATACGGGTGAATGCCATTGCCCCATCTTTAACGGATACCCATTTGGCTGCACAGTTATTGTCGACCCCTGAGAAGCGGGAAGCTTCTGCCAAAAGGCATCCGCTGCAAAGAGTGGGAAACCCTGAAGAAATTGCGGCGATGGCGGCCTTCCTACTTTCGGATCAAGCTTCATGGATTACCGGACAGGTTTTCGGAATAGACGGCGGAATGGGAAGTATCAAGCTTTAGATTGGGTTAATCTTATTTTTTTTTAGACTAAATTTGCATTATGAATACTGACTTTTTCATTGATCTGCTTCATCAGGTAAAAGATTTTGAAAATTCTGAAGCCTGTAAACCCCATTCTACCGTTGAAGATTTCCGCTTATGGCTGAACGACAGGAAATACAGGGAAGAAAGTCCCACCAAGCTCTTCAAAAATGAACAGCATGAAGTTTCTTTTACCGAAAATGAAATCTGCAAGCAGGTGTTGCTGTTGGGAAGATATTCCAAACAGGCGATCAGAAGAGGCCTGAAGGATTTCCCCGAACTTGCCAATGAAGAATTTACGTACCTCTACCGTCTTAAAGATGAGCCGAACCTCACCAAGATGCAGCTGATCGAGCGGAACGGACACGAGAAGCAAACCGGGACGCAGATCATCAAGCGTCTGCTGGAATGCGGAATGGTGGCGGAAAAAAATGATGAAAAAGACAAGAGAAGTAAAAGACTGAACCTTACCCAGAAAGGTGAGAAGGCTTTTCATCAGTCTGTCGAAAAAGTGAATATCACCTCAAAATTTTTATCCGGTCAGCTCGCTGAGGAAGAAAAAAACATGCTGCTGGATCTTCTGAAAAAGCTCAATGAATTTCACGGGCATTTTTACCGCGAAAATAAAACCTCGGATCTGGAAAAGCTGATTCAGTATTAAATATGAAGTGATTCATTTCATATTTCACCATACATTAACCGTATTATAATTCAATGTGTCAACTGTCAGGCTTTTTCCGAGTAGATATTTTTTATTTCAAATAGCTGTTGTCCTGACAGGATAACAGACCATTATTTGATATTAAAAGAATGTTTGCCGTAATGTTAACAAAAGAAACGTCCGGCATCCGGCTTCCCTCTTCCAGCCATTAATGTAATTTCTACTTCGGGTTAACGCTGCAACGAATATCTTGTATAATTTCGTATTTTTGTGTAAAGCAATCCGATGTTCAGGCATAAGGGGAAAGGCAGGACCTTTCAGCATAACTTGAAGCTCGCTTCATTACTGTCATGTGTTGCCGGTATGGTCAATAGTATCGGTGTGTTTTCCGTGCATACGCTTACTACGAATGTAACCGGACATTTTGCTTATTTTTCCGAGCAGTTTTTTCTGGAAGATTACGCGTATGCTTTTACCTACCTGCTTTACATTTTTGCCTTTCTGTCGGGTGCTTTCGTGTCCGGTCTGGTTATGGAGCTGGCTGCAAAACGTCAGTCTCATACTTCTTATATAATTCCGATCGTTATTGAAGTGGCTATCCTTTCAATGGTCGGTTTGTCTTTCTTCAACGGGATCCGGCTGACGCCTGTTTACTCCAAATTCGTTTCCGTTTCACTGCTTTTTGCGATGGGCCTTCAGAATGCGCTGGTCACAAGGGTTTCGATGTCGGTGGTAAGAACCACACATCTTACCGGATTATTTACGGATCTCGGAATCGAGCTTTCCCAATTGCTAAGCAACAGGACATTACCGAAACCGATGCTGCTCAAAAGCATCTTTTTAAAGCTGATGATCATTGGCGGATTTTTTACCGGAGGAATTACCGGGGGCTGGCTGTATCAGTATTTTAAACTGCAAACGCTTTTCCTGCCGGTAATCATCCTATTGTTTGCCTTATGGTACGACAAAATGCTGTTCAGATACTATCATTTAAAAAGAAAATACCGCGTTAAAAGCTGATCCTTGTATTTCTTTTTTTAACTGATTTTCTATAATTTTAATTCCCTAATAATTTAATGCAGACTCTATGGATCATAAAGAACATTATACCGCTGCCATCGAAGATTACATCCGGGCATACAATAATTTTGATGTTGAAGGCATGTGCCGGAACTTAAGTAAAGCCATTGTATTTGAAAATATATCCGGCGGAGAAGTGGGAATGTACATTGAAGGAATTGAAAACTTTAAACAGCAGGCTGATGAGGCAACCGCTTATTTTTCAGACAGGCATCAAAACATTGAAAGCTGGAGTTTTAACAACAATACAGTAACTGTAGAAATCAGTTATGAAGGAACTTTAGCCATCGGTCTTCCTAACGGAATGAAGAAAGGAGATGTGCTTACATTAAAAGGAACTTCTGAATTTACTTTTGAGGATGATAAAATTGTTCTGCTGAAAGATATCAGCTGACGGAGTCTGATCTTCTAATCCGTGAAACAGTTCCGCTTATAAAAGTTTCCTCATCATTTTTTGTACAGGAAGAATGATTGAATTAATTTTGGACCAATCAAAAAAATATGGAGCAGACAGTTATCAGAAAAGCGGAAAAATCGGACAACGGAGCACTTGCAAAGCTTATCAGAGATACTTTTACGGAATTTGATGCCCCGAAGGAAGGGACGGTTTATTCCGATCCTACGACTTTCGATCTCTATTCATTGTTCACATGCGAAAATTCGGTGCTTTGGGTGGGAGAAATCGACGGTGTAGTTTCCGGATGCTGTGGAATTTATCCTACGGAAGGACTGCCGGAAGGATGTGCAGAACTGGCAAAATTTTATCTTCGCCCTGAGGCAAGAGGAAAGGGCCTTGGGAAAAGCCTGATGATGAAAAGCATTGCCAGTGCCAAGGAGATGGGCTATGATAACGTGTATCTCGAAAGTTTACCGGAGTTTTCAAAAGCGGTAAAAATGTATGAAAATTCAGGGTTCAGATTGCTGGAAAAGCCATTGGGAAATTCGGGCCACGATTCCTGTACCCTCTGGATGATCCGCGGTCTGGAGGATATCGAAATATAGGTTGATTAAAGTCCTGATTCGATCACGTTATTAAACATAAAAATAAATCCATCATTCCGGATAAAGAAAACCTTTCAGGAATGATGGAAATTATCAAACAATTTCAGATTGTTTTATTTCTTTAAAGCGGCGATGAGTTTTTCGGCTGCATTTTCGGAAGAAGCGGGATTCTGGCCGGTAATCAACAGGCCGTCCTGAACGACGTGCACGCCCCAGTCCTCTGTTTTAGAATAATCGCCACCCGCGTTTTTCAGTTCATCTTCTACCAGGAAGGGCACTACATCGATAAGCTGAACCGCCTCTTCTTCCGTATTCGAAAAGCCGGTGACCTTTTTTCCTTTTACCAGCGGTTCGCCGTTTTCCAGATTAATGTTTTTAAACACTCCCGGCGCATGGCATACGGCTGCTACAGGCTTGTTGCTGTTGTAGAAATCAAGGATTAGTTTCTGGGAATCGCTGTCTTCGGCCAGATCCCATAAAGGCCCGTGCCCTCCCGGATAAAATACGGCATCGAAATCTTCCGCTTTCTGTTCACTTAATTTATGGGTATCAGCAATCACCTGCTGTACTTCCTGATCCTGATAATACCGCTCCGTGGCAGGCGTCTGCGCATCGGGATCTTCACTTTTCGGGTCTATCGGTGCCTGTCCGCCTTTCGGGGTGGCCACCACAATATCAAATCCCGCATCTTTCAGGGAATAATAAGGTGCCGCGAATTCTTCCACCCAAAATCCTGTTTTTTTACCAGTGTTTCCAAGTTCATCGTGTGAGGTAACTACAAATAGTACTTTCATTGTATGTATTGTTTTTGATGTTTTTAAATAAATTGCATAGATAATCTAATTCGGCATGTATGATAAACCGGTTGAATATTACATGGTAAATTCCGCATCTCTTCCGGTTTGTCTTAGGTAGAGGTACAACTTTGCTGCCAATCCGGATGACAGTATTATAAAGCTGATTTCCAATGTATAGGCACAGATATTTTTAAATAACGAAATCCTGAAAGATAAAAAACAGTCTTTGCAGAATATGAAATTCAATCAATTAGAATGAATGAAAAATAGTTTTTGCTCCGGTGATCGCAATTTCCAGTCCGACACAGAAAATAAGGAAGGCGAAAATCCTGTTGGCAATATTCTGCCCGTTTGCACCCAGTTTTTCGATGATCTTCTTGGTATGACTGTAGAAAAAGAAGACCAGAGCGCACATAAACAGGATGGCCAGAATGATGGCGGATGTATTGATAAGGTAATTTTCCCAGTTTTTGTCTGCACTGTGGGCACTCAGCGTAAATAATACGGAGATGGTTCCGGCCCCGGTAGTAATCGGGAAGGTAAGCGGATAAAAAAGCTGGTCCGAAATATCCGATCTGTTGGTATTTTCTTCTTCGGTTATTTTCTTGTCGCTGTTTTCCTGCTGGTCGGAAGAAAGGGAAGTCCATCCCATCTTACAGATCAGGATTCCACCTGCAACCTGAATGACTGGAATAGAAATTCCGAACAGTTCGAGAATCCAGTGTCCTGCAAATAATGAAACAATACAGATAAAAAAGGCATACAATGTAATTTTTCTTACCGCATTTCTTTTATCGCCTTCCGAAAGCCTGGAAAGATACGGATTGATGATCAGTGCGGAACCGATAGGATTTACCACCGGAAAGAGTGCAATAATTCCTATAAACAGCAGATGTAAAAAAGAATGAAACTGTACCAGCATAAAGTCTCCTGAATTATCGGTGAAACATAAAATTAGTATTTAAATATATAACTATTCAGTCAATTACGAAACTTCAACGGATGAAATTTTATATCAATCCAACAAAGTATATCCAGTATTTTTAATCGGAATACGATCGCAGATATTTTAATTTTCCATCTTATGAAAACTTGATGTTGTGAAGGTTACAGCATAATCTTTTATATTTTTTCAGCGGAAAAATTCTCGTATATTTTAATGAGGTCTACGATATTGCTGGTCCCAAGCTTTTTGTAAATCCTTTTTTTATAAGTGCTGATGGTCGGCATCTGGATATGGAGAATATTGGATATTTCCAGGCTGCCTTCACCTTTTACCATCAGGTTAAAGATCTGATATTCCCTTTCCGATAACTTTTCCAAAGGATTGGTCTGGGGTACAGCGGTGGAGGTTTTCAGAAGATATTGGGTAATTTGTACCGGATAATAATGGCCTTCGTGAAGAATTTTTTTTACGGCTTCGGCAATCTCTTCCACCTTGCTGAGTTTGTTCAGGTAGCCGTCTGCTCCTTCCTGAATATACTGCAGGGCCACCGATTCGTCATGAACGGAAAAAATTAAGATTTTAGTCTCCTGACAGATCTGCTTGATCTCCGAGATCATTTTTTTGTTTTTGCTTTCCGGCATGTTGATATCCAGAATGATTAGGTCATAATGCTGACAACCCATTTTTTCGAGCACTTCGAGATAGTTTTCCGCTGTATCAATAAGGATATCTTTGATCTTCGACTCCAGGATCAGGCTAGTACCGGTTAACACGATATCATGATCATCTGCAATAAGAATTCTTTTATTCATTTGTCAAAGTTTTTAATATTATTTTGAAAACAGTACCGGAAGGGATATTGTTCTCGAGTTCGATTTTTCCGTCCAATATATGGATAAGCTGCAAGACAAGATGCAGACCCATTCCGTACTTCTGAAGCAGCAGCTTTTCGTCGTCAATATTCTTGTGAAGGGAAGTGTAATATTCAATCTGCGACGGGCTCATGCCGATTCCGTTGTCTCTGATGATGATAACGGTCGTATCACCGGTGATTTCAGATGCAATGCGTATGCTGCCTTTCTGTGTGAATTTTACGGCATTATCCAATAAGTTATGGATAATCACTGATAATGTATTCTTATTAATATCCAAATAAATATTGGGATCCACTTCATTCGAGATGACGGTATTGCTGTTACCGGCAATCGGATCGAAAAGCTTCTTTTTTTCCTGGATAAGATCGTACAGCCGGTAAAGTTCTTTGGTATCGCTCCTGTAATTATTGTAAATATCCGCGTATTCCTTCAGGGCGAGGGTAAAATTATAGAGCTGGCTGGAAGACTTCGAGATAGAGGTAAGAATCCGGCGCAGTTTTTCTTGATCGTGCCGGTCGTTTTCCAGAATATCCTGGGCCGCAAAAGCAATAAATTTGATGGGCGTGGTAATATCGTGAGTAATGGTGCCGATAAGCTTCTTCTGCTGTTCAATCTCGTTGTTCAGCTGGTTTTTGGTTTTTTCCAGGCTTTCTACGGTGGCCGAAAGTTTTTTGGTCCGTGCTTCTATGATATCTTCCAGCACAAGATTCTTATTCTTTAAAATTCTTGTTCTCATCCTGATGATGAAAATGATGATCATTGCTATCAGTATCAGGCTTACTATTTTAAACCAGATGGTCTGATAAAAATAAGGGGTAACAACAATATGTATTTTTTTGTAAATATAAGTTTCATTGTCTGAGGTAAGGACCTTTATCGTATACAGATGATCCCCGTAAGACGGGTTTGAAATGGACAGTTTCATGCCCTGTTCTACATTTTCCCATCTTTTGTCCGGCCCCCGTTTTAGTTTTATGATCACATTATTCCGGTTGGAAAAATAAGGGACATCAATAAAAATGTCGATTTTCTCGACTTCCTGGTCAACGGTTAAACTTTTTGAGAATCGAATTTCTTTTCCGTCGATCAAGGCCCTTTCCAGATAAAAATCTTTCGGATACATGCTTTTTGTTTTCAGTGGATTGAAGAAAACAAGCCCATCGAGCGACGGTAAAACAAAATCTCCATTGTTTAAGATATTACCGCAGATGTTGCTTCCACCATTAAATTCGTTGGTATTGAATCCCGCATCTTTCGTATACCTGTAATAACTTACTTCCTGGTTCCTGTCATTAGCAAATTCCAGAAGTTTTCGTTCCCGTACTTTGTACAGCCCGTTATTGGTTGGAATCCAAAAAAATTGTTTCTTATCTTCCAATATCGTATGGGCGGACAGTAAATTTTTATCAGTATCCAAAGGCATCCTGATAAGCGTATCGTTTTTAAGAAGGTAAAACCCTTTTCCTAGTGTGGTAATCCACAGGTTGCCGTCGTTGCTGCGGATTATATTTCGTACATAAAAATCTTTACCGGTTGCGATATTATTTTTTTTGTATGTTTTTAAAGAGATTTTGATGAGCCCGTGAATCGTTCCGACCCAAAGGAAACCGTCGGCCCTGAAAAGCTTGGTCGGCTCCGAATCCAGCGGAATAATTCTTTCCGGCATTTTGAAAGACCGGTCTTTGTAAACCAGCAGGTTCCCTCCGCTATACTGCCTTAATGAAGGCCGGGTAACTGTATAATACCGTTTCTGATCATACAGAAAGTCTACTAATGTGTTTGAGGTTTTAATAATTAAATTCCGGGTTGAAAAAGAAGATGAATTCAGATAAGCATACACTTTTCCCGAATCTTGAACGATGATATTTTTATCCTGGTCGTAGCTGATAAAATACTGACTGTCCGTATCGAATGCTTTATCGCCCAGCAGGCCTCTCCGGCTGTATATCTGTCCGAGCGGGGTGATGACACTGGTATTATTATAGGGCAGGGTAGAGTAGAACACCGTATTGGTGGCACTGTTTTCTTTTGTTGAAGAAAACTGATGGAAATTCAGAACTGTCAGGCCTTCGATACTGCTTCCCAAGTACAGCTTGTTGTACATTGTATCGTAATACGCACAGGTGAGATGCTGAATATGGAGATTGCTCAGATCTGCCAGCAGGGTAATCCTGAAATAATTTTTCTCATAAGAAAGACTGTATATTTTCTGGTCTTTAATGATGAATACGGAGTTGGTGATCTGGCTCCATAAAATAGCGCTGCTGTTATCCGCTAAAAAAGGCATATCATATCCAGCGGTAATCCTTCCGTTTGTTATTCTGTAAACTTTTCCTGAGGCATAATCGATATGATAAAGCTTTTCATTAAGAGTGAAAAGGGTTAATTTGTTTTTAAAAACCGTGTTGAGTGATAACGACACCTCTTTCAGGGAGGAAGGATGCACGTAGGTAACAGACGAATCGGTAATAAAATAATGCCCTTCTTTCATCGTCAGATGAAAGGGACCTCCCTGTTTGGGATGGTAGTTGTAGTTGACGTGAGAAAGCACATGATTACGGCTATATGTATACCGAACGCCGGAATGATGCAGGTCTTTAAAAACCTTTGCCGTTCTTCTGTTGAGCAAAATGGTATGATAACCGGCACCCGTCAGGATACTGTCTTTCTGAACATCGCCATAGAAAAAAGTAAACCGTTGATTGTTAATCGGAAAATCTTTAAAGGCCAGAAATGCAGACCCGTCATAACGAACAACGCCGTTCTCTGTGGTAAGCCAGATAAATCCGTATTTATCTTTTACAATATCTTTTACACTATTCTGGGGCAGGCCGTTATCTGTATTGTAGCGGGTAAGGTTATACTCCTGACTGTGCAGTGACAGACAGAGAAGAGTAAAAAGAAAAAGCAACAGTCTCGCGGACAAAATTAGATTTTATTGCAATAATACATTAATTTCTTACCTGATCAATACCTCGCTTTTATTTTCCGGAGAACTGATCGGAAATTTTATCTCAATTCAGCTGAAGTTAATCAGCTAAAAAAGAAAAGTTACAGATGCAACTGAATATGAAATCCTGCTTCTGTAACTTTTTGAATAGCTTACCGGATGAAATCATACATCGGTAATATATTTACATTGTGTTTTTTAATACTTATAGCGGGAAGTCAACGATGAAACCATAATAACCACTCAATTATTTTGATGAATAATCGTTTAACTGAGCTGTTGAAGTTATAATTGCCATTATTTTCCTTCTGAAATCTTAAGGGGTAAGATTTATTTTTAACAGTCAGATTATAATTCCAAAACTCCGATTTTCTAAAAATCCTGAGATAAAAATAGAATTCTTATCGCACAATCTTTATTCTAAGTATACTGCAAAAGTAGGGATAAAGAAGATGTCGCCGAAAATAAAAATGTAGAAATGTAATGTCGTATTTGTAGAAATATTTCTACAAATTTAGCTTGCGGAACTAATGTAATTTTTTATCAGGATATTCTATGGTGAACTGCTGATAGCACTTTGAAGGTTTTTATGGTAAAAAATACTAATCTTCTATTTTCAGCGGAAGTGAAAAAACAAAATCTGAGCCTTCACCCATTTTACTTTCTACTGAAATGGATCCGTGATGGTGGCTGATGATTTCCGAACAGAGATACAGCCCAATCCCAAAGCCGGAAATCGACTGCATTTCTTCACCTTCAACCCTATAATAGCGGTCGAAAATATGGGCGATATCTTCCGGTTTGATTCCCTTACCCTGATCTTTAACACTTACATAAGCAAAATTATCGTCAGAAGTACAGCTGATCCGAATGGTGCTGCCTGCGGGAGAGTATTTAACCGCATTGCTGATCAGATTATGAATCACCTGCTCAATCTTATCCCGGTCGGCATTTACCTGTACGGATATAATGGGAGAAAAGACGGTAATATGGCTGTCGATGGTCGCTTTAGCTTCTTCTTCAGCCGTTTTCAGCAATTCTGAAAGGTCAAACAGCTGACGGTTAATATGGATCTTTCCGGATTCAAGCCTGGAGATATCAAGGAACCCGTTGATCATGGTGGTCATTTTATTTATCTGAAGGTCTGCTTTTTCCAGTATTTTGGAGAGCATCGTATCGTCGGTTTTTGAAAACTTGGCCTGCATCAGCTGAATATACGTTTTGATGGAGGTAAGCGGGGTTTTCATCTCGTGGCTTACCATGCCGATAAAATCATTCTTGCGGATTTCATCCAGCTTTTTTTCAGTGATTTCATGCAGAACACCCGTAAAATATTCTTTGCCTTCCTTTTGCTGTATTTCGCCGATGGCGCGTACCCAACGCAGTTTTTCATCATGATAGCCAATAATAAGATATTCCATATCAAATCGGGCTTTTTTCGAAAAAGCTTTTTCTATATTAGCGGCTATAAGATCCCGAAAATCCGGATGGATTTGCTTGAAGGCAGCTTCAGATGACATCTTTTCATCCGGATAAAATCCAAAGATTTCCTTAAATTTTGGTGAACAGGTAAATCCCCGGTCTTCCACACTGATCTGAAATGTTCCTAATCCCGCAGCATCCACAGCCATTCTCAGGCTTTCTTCGGCACGTTTAATTTCTGCACTGGCCAGATGCTGATCGGTAATGTCCATCACAATTCCTGTAAAAGCAGAAAAAGTCCCCGAAGCATCTGCTTTAAGGTTACCGATCGCGCGCAGCCATCGAAGACGGTGATCATGGAAGCCAATTACAGGATAAGTAACATCGTAATCGCCGTCGTTGTAAATAGCATTTTCAAGTTTTTCTGCTACATAAGGCCGGTATTCATCGGTGATCTGGGCCAGACTCTGCTCAATGGAAAACGGCTCGTCTTCATAATAACCGAACAGTTCTTTCGAGCGGGCATCCGTAATAAATTCCCTGGTCGCGGAATGGATAAACCACGTACCGAAATTTGCCGCCTCTACCGCCAGCCGGAAAGCAATCTGTCCTTCTTCGATTTTTTCGTGAGCTTTGATGAGTTCATCATTTACCTTGGCAACTTCTTCAAGGGTCGCGGCAAGCTCCCGATTGGTGCAGGCTAGTTCTTTATTGAGTTCCTTCAGGCTTTCTTCCCATTTTTTACGGTCGGTTACATCGCGGGTAGCTCCGGCAATGGCTTCCACTTCACCATTTTCATCAAAAACAGGTGTGAAAATATAGTCATAAACGCGGCTGCCCAGGGTAGCATGGGGAAAA
The DNA here is from genome assembly GCF_030818695.1 of Chryseobacterium sp. SORGH_AS_0447. NCBI lineage: Bacteria > Pseudomonadati > Bacteroidota > Flavobacteriia > Flavobacteriales > Weeksellaceae > Chryseobacterium > Chryseobacterium sp. SORGH_AS_0447. Next base: position 2,071,337 of record NZ_JAUTAR010000001.1, read on the forward strand.
GATACATCTCCGCGTATCGGAAGTTTCGTTCTGATGATTTCATCAATTTCCCGCTCATGCATTTCTGCATGCCATGGCTCATAGCCAATTTCCAATAATCCTTTCCCTATCGATTCTTCCCAAGTTCTGCCCCACATATTCAGCAGGGCTTGATTGGCATAAGTGAAACGGTAATCCAGATCAAAAACATACAGCAGATCCGGAGTTGATGAAGTAATTGTTTCGTACAGCCTTTTCTGCTGGTCGGACCGGGCTTTGGCTTCCGATAATGCTGCCTCAGCTTCTTTACGCTGGGTAATGTCCTGCGCCGTCCCGAACCACTCAATAACCTGGCCTTGACTATCGAAAATAGGAATTGCTTTTGAGGCAATCCATCCCGGGCTACCGTCTTTCCGCAGCACCCGGTGCTCCATCTGGAATATTTTCTTTTCACGGATACATTCTTCGATGGCTGTATTTACACGGTCAATATCTTCAGGATGAACATAATCGGTTTTCCAATTGACATTCGGCGCCTCTTCATCTTTCAAAAATCCTGCTCCGTCAAGTTTTCGCATCTCGCTCCAATCAGGACTCAACGAATAGACGATGTCCGAGGTCGCTTCGATAAGGGCTTTGAAGCGGGCTTCCGTTTCAGCTACCCTCTGCTTTTCAGAGGTATGTTTGTGAGAAAAATTGGTCATATCTTCAGCGGCTAACAGTAATCAATATAGGTTTTATAAGAATAATAAAGTTATGGTTTTTTATGTTAAAAACGAGTACCACATGACGGTTCTAAAATTTGGTAATGTATAAACGAAGACCGTTATTGAAAATTTTATGATATGATGATTAGAATGATAAACAGCAAAGAAAAATCACACTTCAGTTTCATCAATACTTGTCAATTAATTTTTCATCCGATTTCGGTAATTCAAATAGCACAATACAAGCAATTTTAAGTTTACTTAATTCTTATTGCCTTAAAGTATCCAGAAAGTTTCATTTTTTATAGCTGATTGTTTGAGTTTTAGAGAAATGCAAATTGATAATGATTTCGCATCATTTAATCCATTGTTATCTCTGAAAACTTTAGAAATTATCTGATCTCTAGTTTCTCAAAGTAACACTGCCGGTTTTAAGGTCTACTGCAACTACAGATTGAGGATGCCTGAAAACTTTTATATGAACCAAAGAAAGATGAAATTTGGACTTTGAAGAATTAAGTAGCAGTTGTGATTGCATTGTATTACTAATTCGATGGAAAGCATCATGTGGGAAATGACTTCTAATAGTTTCTCCTACATCAAGGATTGTAGATCCATCAATCAATAAAGGATAAGAGAAAAGCAAAATTAATCTCTTTAAAACACAGATTTATAAGTTAACGGACTTTTACATCGTACCAGTTTTTCTCAAATTATCAAATTTTATCAAAACTAATTTCAGCAATTAAATGAATACGCCATTAAACACAATTATCAGCTGGTTTAAGAGTGGGGAAATTCCCACAGAAAAGCAGTTTAGAGAAACATTTTTAGCCTTTTATCATAAGGATGATCCAATTCCCAAAGAAAGCATTGAAGGATTAAAAGAAATTCTTGAGTCATTTGCCGGTGCAGGAGCATTGCAGGAGCATATAACAGATCAGGACGCTCATTCGATGTATCTCGCTTTGCTAAATGCGAGCAATTTAACCTCAACTCATGTCAGCAGCTGGAAAAGCAAACTGGGAATAAATAACGTTGCTACCGTTGATAATTCTGATCAATCAGGTAATGCATATACCAAAATACAGGTAAACGGTTTTTTAGATGTCCTGAAAAATGCAGATAAAGACCTGGCATCGGAGATTGGTACTATTAAAAATATATTGTTAACCAATGATCTGTCTCTGGATGAACTACAGGAAATTGTCAATTTTATTAAAAAAAACCGGGACGATATTGAAGTTTTAAAGGCGATCTCATCAGAGGGTATACGAGAAGACAAAGTAAAGCTTTTGTTTGATTATGATGAATTGGGAAGCCCTAAAAACCAACAGGATTTCAATAGGCAGATATATGATAAAGTCTTATTAATTTCAAAAACATCTTTCAGCGCAGTCGTACAGATCACGGCAAGTGCCGTATTCCCCAATGCCCTTGAAACGGAAAATGTGATCGTTCAAGCCAGGGATAGTGTCACAGGAAAAAAAATAAATATTGACGATTATGCCACCAACCAAACTATAGAGGTTAAAATACTGGGCGATATCGTTAATCCACTTAATATTCTCATTTTAAAAGTTAAACCATAAAAACAAAACATATGAACAACAACGCAGTAATAAGCAACAATGCACATCAGGATAATTTTTTCGGGGAACTGAGACGTACCCGTTTTCACTACCATGATTCACTTCCAAGTACAGACGGCGTTCCAGCGGGCTGGGTCATTGATTACAAAGGCCAGCTACACCAATGGAACGGAACCGAATGGATCAATCTGGCTCAGAATTATGTGCATCCTGATTATCCGCTCACCAACAATCCGTTCCAGACCGATCAGACCAGCGGACTCCTTTTGCTCAGCCAGATACTTACCAACAGCTCAGGCCACGTCATTAAAATAGCAGGGCGAAATCTTACCAATGCTGATATTGTCTCCATTTTTCTGAATGATGCCATCCAGTCGGGGACATTTACATGGTCTTCCAACAAGATCAAAACCTATATCGAAAACCTGGTTGGGCAAAGTCTCACAGGAGCCCTGATCTATCAGCCGGGAGGCTACATCCCATCTGCTGTTAAAGGATCGATGACCGCACCGTCGGCGGTTACTTCAGCAACCATCAAAACGGGGATGGTATGGGTGATTACGGCAAACGGCTGGATCGGTAATGAACCCGTTTCTATCGGCGACCACCTTATTGCCAATGCCGATAACGCCTCTAATGTCACGACCAATTACCAGATTATCGAAAAAGGGATTCCCGACATTGTGGATGCGACAGATACGGTGAAAGGATTGATTCAGATTGCTACGGATGTTGAAGCTCTAGCGGGAACCAATGCCGTTAAAGCCATGACTCCAAAGTCTACAAAGGCTGTTCTGGATGCAAAAATAAAATCCAAAACGTGGCAGATCGGCGACGGCTCTTCCGTGAGTTTTTCCATTACCCATGGCTGGAATAGCCAGAATATCGATTTTATCTGCTACCGTAATTCCGATAACAGAAAAATGAATGTCAGCTATGCGCTTACGACAGCAAATGATGTGCAGATCGATGTACTGGCACCTCTTACTCCAAATGAATACAGAATTACTTTAACCGCAAGACTAGACTAATGATCGCACCTGAATATTTTAATAATCACATCGCTGTCGAGGGCGAAATTATTGTGAAAAGAGTTCCAAACGATACAGGTTCTGTAGTGGTTTGGAACTCTACAACGAAAAAATTAAGCACAAGAACGCATGCGGAGATTGTGTCTGATTTGAACTTGATGACAACAGATACTGATCAGGGGATTTATGGCCGCAAAGAATTTTATACTTTAGGTGGAAATTCCTACACCAATACAAGGTTAAGGGTGGCCGGGTTCACAGGTAATAATGCTATAATTGGATTTAACAGTTTCGGAGCAGGTGTTGGAACAATGCAATTCGATGGCACCCAATTTTATTTTACTAAAAATGATGTTGATTCCTATGCTGGTATCAAAGCGGAATCTTTTATAAAAGACGGTGGAACAGGAAATAATTTATTGAAAGATGATGGTAGTACAATTGCAATTCCTTCATTAGGAACTACACATACGCATCAATTTTTATATTCCAGTGATTCAGGAATTGTTGATGCAAATACTTTATTGGAAGATTATAAATTCAAATTTAATCAAAGAATTGAAAATGAATCTACTAATATGTTTCCTGTTATTGATAATGCTAATGCTGTTTTAAGCATTGCTTCTCATCCAGGAGGTTATGGTAGTCAAATTGGATTTAATGATAATCAGGGTATTTTTTTCAGAGGTGTTACTTCCGGTAATTATGGAACGTGGAAGCAATTTGCATTTAGAGATTGGGTCACTAATCAGATTAGTAGCGCGGTTGGGGCTTATTTACCTTTGACAGGTGGTTCGTTACAAGGTAGATTGGATATTATGGTGCCAAATGGGTCTAATTTTAATTCAAACGCACATTTAGCATTAGTATCACAAAATTTAGATTATACATCAATTCAGTTTACTACACCATCAACTAATTATGGACAAATTATAGTATCTAATGCAAATGGACATGGTGTTTTAGAATTACAACCATTTGGTGGTGACGTTAAAGTTAATGGACAAAAAATTTGGAAACAATATGAAAACACATTATATAAATCTGTAAAAACAAATAAACCATTTAGTGTATTAACTGAAACCGATACTGAACAAAAAATATTATCGGGTGGTTTATATGTTGGTAATAATTATGGTGATACACCAATACCTAATTTAGGTATTCTTTCACTTGGAGTTATTGAAAATAAAAAAGGATTTACTAAAACTGGATATTATGGTAATAGTTATGGTAGTACTCATACAAGATTTTTACCAACTGAATATTCAGTATGGAATCAATCAGTTATAGGTGCAATAGTAATTGAATTTCCTGATGCTCAACCTTTCCAAGAGTATTTGGAAATTAGTGTTACTAATATTCAATATGCACAGTTACCACAAAAATTAAAAATACATATTTACAGTTCAATTTATGCTACTGTTACTTATGAAAATAATACTGGTACAACTAATTATATCACAACATTAAAAATAGGGTTATCACCATCAGGAAAAAGATGTGTTATTTTAAATGATATAACAACTGAATGGTCTTATCCACAAATTATAGTTGATAAATATGTTGGTGGTAGTAAAGATGCTTCAACAGGTGATTGGAATAGTTTTTTAATAACTGATTTATCAGGTTATACTATTCAACATAATCCAACTATCTCTAATGAATTGAACACTAATATAGCAAATGAAAAATATTTTAATAATATTCCGATTAATTATACTGGGAATACAATTAATTTAAATAACGTTACTAAGTCAGGTTTCTATTCAATTGGTCATGGTACTTTAAATTCGGGAGATTATACCCTTTATACACCTCAAGATGGATCAAGAATGTTATTACATTATGAAACTGAGGGAATATATACCGCTACTCAAATACAGTCAGAAAGATATAATGGTAATTTAGTTTCTAGAGTTAGAACGGATGGTGGGTGGCAACCTTGGGTACGTCATTGGGCGACTAATGATTTTACTTTAACGGATGTTAATAATTGGAAAAATTTTGTACTTGATGGTGCAACTCAAACATGGGTTAATCAGAATACGGTACATGCAATCTATGATAATGAGGGTAATTATATCACTGATTTAGATTCTTTAAATGGTAAAACTCAGATAGGTTCTATTAATGCGAATAATAATTGGTGGCATACTATAAATATCCAACATAGAAATGGTACTCAGGATGGTAGTTTATGGGCTTCTCAGTTAAGAATTGATATGACCGGTGGTACAAATAGATTTCAATTCAGACAACGTAATAACGGTAATTATAATGATTGGAAAACAATTTATCATAATGAAAATACTGATCATTTAATTAAAAGAGGGAATAATAAAGAATCATTATTATTAAGTGATTTAGGTATCACAGATTTGAATAATTTACAACAAACCGGAATTTTTCGAGGTGCTACTTTACTTAATGCACCTAAAGGTAGTCTTAGTTGGTTTTTTATTACTTGTGAATATCATTATAATGGTTGGGCGACACAAACTGCGGTTGCCTATGGAACGGATGCGTCTATTTCACAAAATAGAACATTTAAAAGGGCGTTAACAAACGGAAATACTTGGTCTGATTGGGAAGAAATGTGGAGTAGTGTTCATTTTACTCAAACTGACGTTAATAACTGGAATAATATGGCTTCTGGTAATTATTGGCAAAAATTTTCATATGGTGGATATATTGGTTTACAATCACCGGAAGATTTTGCCTTTTGGAATGGTGTTGAAACTCAAAGAATATTATCAAGAGGTATTTTGGCTTCAGATAAATTTGCTGATAGACAATATATTCCTGATTTTGGTATTTATTCAAAAGGTAATATTAAAACAGGAGGTATTGCAATTGCTCAAAATGGTTTTCAAAATACAGTTTATGTATCCGGTAGAAATAGAATTTGGAGTTTTGCAAATTCAGATCAATATGGTATTTCATATCAACAAGGAGAATTTTCTGTTGGTGGAAATCAATACCATGAAGGTATTAATTTCCATTTTGGCGACTCATCTAATTTCAAAGTGCATATTAATAATATAGGAGAATTATATGCTAGAAGTACAATCTATTCTGATCTTCATGGTAATTCTAATGAGTGGAAAACAGGTTATAACCGTTCTATTTCTACAACATCATATAGTCACGGTGATAATGGGGACGTATTAAATTTAACCACTGCGGAAGGTGGGGTGCATAATCCAACAAAAAATGGTTTTAAAGTATTAGACACAAGATATTCCACGATTATTGGTAATCCTGATACTAACGCGGGATATTTACCTAATGGTAATGTTGGTGCTCTTGATAATAGAGTATCATCAATTTTCCATACATCATCAGTGTATGGTGGTGATTGGGCGTCTTCATTAATTGTTAAGGGTTGGTCAGGTAATTACAAAGCATGGAGATTAACGGGTACAGCTGGTGCTAATGATGAAGAAGATGATTTATTCTTATCGAATACAAAAACTTCAGATGGTTCTTGGTACCCTGAAAGAAAAATTTTAACTACCAAACATTTAAGTCAATCAACTATTGATAATTTAAATACGATATCAAATGGTACTTTATTGAGAGGTACCGCCGTTAATACTAATTTTGATGAACATGAAAATAAATTTGGTTGGATAAATGGTACTACATCCCAATTAGGTGGGATAACATCATGGACTGGTAACTGGATAACTATAGGTAGTGCACCCGGTAACGGACATAAATCACAACTTTTGTTAAGTAAAGGTAGATTATTATTCCGCACTATGCATGGTATTGAAGACGTGAATTTTAATGAAGTTATACATGATGGTAATTTAACAACCACCATGAATAGTTTTTTACCGACATATCTTCAAAATTTGTCACATTCGATTAATTTCCAAAACAATCTTGGAGGTATCCAAGGTATGATGGCGGATAATGATTATTGGAGATTACAAGGTGGAAATAATGGATCAAATAATGGTTATGTTGAATTGGCAACAGGGGATGATGGTAATGAAGAAATTTATGTAAGTCAATATGCGGGTGTATTTGGTTCATTGACAAGAAGAGCTAAATTATTAGATTCCTTAGGTGACACCTATTTCCCGGGACAAATTTATAATAGAGGTCAATATATTGTTTGGGATTCAGGTCATTTTAACCCTGATAATTTCTTAACAACAAATACAACACAGTTTATTGATAGCGAAAAAACTATTAATGCAAATAAGACGTTGTATTCAGGTTTTGCACGTGGAAATTCACCAAATTCACAATTAGGTCCATTATCATTATTAAATCTTGCATTACAGGGTGCTTATCCATTATATGGTGATGAAGAATTTAAAAATGGGACAAATTCTATTCAGGTTTATAATAATTTAGGTAATGGTTCAGTAGTTATTACTCATGAAACGTCATCACAACAATTACCAAATAGAACAGGAAAACAACTTAGAATTAATTATAATTCATCATTAGGTGCCACACCGGGATTAGGTGGATTTATTTTAGATTTACCACACAGAGCCAACGCAATTTTTGTTCAAAAATTTATGGCTAAACTTCCGGTAGGATATACTTTTCAAAATGCCGAAAACTATTTAGGTGATGAAGGTAATGTTACTTGGTTAACACCAAGAAATGGTACCGGTAAATGGGAAACTTATGTTCGTATGTCTGTTTGTGGACATGGTTCGTCTTTTGGTAATGGTGGTCACGTTTATGTTGATGGGCCAAACGCTGATCTTGAGTTTTATCTATGTTTTGCCGAAGCATATGAAGTTAATAGTTCAGTATATTCTAAGATAAAAGAAAATTTTTATGCTAAGAATGAAGCTATAGATTTTACAAATAATTTAGATCAATTAATGAAAGTTGGTGAACTTTCATGGGAACAAAGAACAGTTTTAGAACGTGGTTGGGATAGTAGTAATGGTGATTATATCCAATTAAGAGTTCCGGGAAGTGATAATAATAATGCTGCATTATTAATGAATCAAATTGGTACTATTAGATGGAACGGTGGTTTATTTGTTTCAAATAATTTAACCGGTGGTCAATTATTTAATGGTGTTGGTGATACACTTTATTTAGGTAATGGTGTACTACCTGCAGTTAATGTTGAAACCCAAAATTTCAGAATTTATACAAATAGCGGAACAGTATTAAAATATTTATTTAATTCTGACCAATTAACTTCTTATGGTAATATAAATTTGGAAGCAACTTCGGGTGACATACCTGATATTGTATTTTCAGAGGGTGGTTCGGAAAAACATAGAATTTATGATGGTGGTTTTGCTGATACATTAGCTTACAGAAGAAATAGTGGTACACAATACGCATTATTACATAGTGGTAACTTCTCAAGTTATATGGGTGGTAACTTTATTACTACTGATTCTACACCACAAACAAAAACGGGTAGTTTAGATTTTGCGTCTACATCAATCGTAAGATTTTTAGGACCCGAGGCTAATCATGTGATTCCATATCATGATAGTTTAGCCTACAATATTGCAGCAGGACATGTCCTAACATGGTATAATGAAAGATGGAAAACAGGTATTAAAAGAGGTGGTAGTACAGACTCTATCGGTTATGGATTTAGTCTTTCTACTGATGGTGGAAGTACTTACTTTGAAAAAGTAAGATTTGAAAATGATGGTAATATTATCACACAAAATTTTGGTAATTCTAATTTATGGAACACCGCATATAGTTGGGGTAATCATGCAAATGCCGGTTATCAATTGTCAACAAATGCATTTAAAGTACTACGATATACTTCAAATATTGAAAATGTTTCAGAATCAGGAATTTATAGACAAGAAAATCCAATCAGTGGTTATAACTACACAACAACATTAAATTTAAATTCATCAGATGGTCGTCAACAATTAACGATTGAACGCTCCGGAGGTGGCATGAAATTTAGAGGTTCAGCTTTTGGGTCAGGTGATCAAGGTTGGAGTGATTGGAAAACAGTTTTAACTAAACAAGATACCCAATCAATCACAGGTTTAAAAACTATTGAAAGATCACAATCTGTGGGTGCTTATTATGGTTTAACTAATAATAAGGATTTACATTCATTAATATTTGAAATGGGTCAGGGACCGAATACTGGTGATAATCGAGGTGCATCAATTGGTTTCTTTAATGCGGATTCAGGTGGTGTAATGGCCGGTATGTATGTTAAAAATAATGCGGGTAATGGTACTCATATGGCATTTGCAACTACAAATTCATATGCTGCGGGACCACAAGTTGGTATGACATTGAATAATAATGGTGTAGTTGATTTCCCAAGATCGTTACCAACATTCCAAGGAAATGTGTTATCTACACAAGCTTGGGTTAATGAAACTATTACTAATTATATACCAAATTACAGTAATTGGAGTGGTTCAACATATATTAATCAACGTAAAGTTGTTGGAGAATTAGCCTGGAAAAACTATGGAAATGGGCATACCATTTTTGATATTTCAAGTGGAACAACACCTTGGGGAGTTTCTAAGTCAAACGTAGATGCTGAAATTCCTTGGCAAAATTCATTTCCAACTTTAGTAGGAGGTAATGGTTCTAATACTTATGGAGTAAGAGTAGATAGTGCAAGAATTGCAGATAAAGTTAATGGGTACGATTTATCTACCTTTTCGACTCAAACATGGGTCAACACAAACTTTATTCCTAAAACTCATCCTGTATTTAATATTACTCAGAATAATATTAATACTTGGAATAACAACGTAATGCCTGGTAATTACGTTACAACCGACACCATGCAGATAATTTCAGGGCCGAAAGAATTTACCGGTTCTATTTTTGCAAGCGGTGGTATATCAAGCATCAACGGTACTAGTGCGGAGGTTTTTGTTGGCAACAGCAATACCGCAAGTCTGAAAGATGAAATCGTTAATGACGAATCAGATTACTGCATTAGGTTGGATCCGCACCATTATGAGATAGATTCTTCGGGCAACCTTGATGTAGACGACAGAAACAGGTTGATCCATATTATCGGAGAAGAGGTTAAAATGTCTGTTAATTTCAAAGAAATCTATCCAAAACAACAGATTGTTATTTATAATTTTGATCAGAAAGCCAACGGAATGCAGGTTCTGATAAAAGGCAAAAATGTTTATAATATCGAGCCGGGCTGCTTCCTTAGATTATACGTAACAAAATCCTTACGGGTAATTGCGGAAAGACAGCAGCCTTGTGAATTTATCTGGTAAAAACGTGCTCAGACAAGAGATCCGCATCTAATTGATGATAAAGCCTGCAACCGGAAAACAAGTTTTCTGTTACAGGCTTTTTTATAAAGCTGTACATGATTTATATTGAATTAAAGAATATTTATATACTAATTTTTCTTTTAAAAATGAATTTTGGCATATGTATTGTGATAGCTGTTACACACCAAAACAAAATTATGAACGAACAAAAAAACGAACAACATTCTGAATTAGAACACGTTGAAAAAACAATCGAGTTGGTAGATACCGCTATTGAAAAAGAATCGAAAACAGGAGCTGCTCCAAGCATTACAAGTTGGATTAAGATTCTGAAGGACCGAAGAGGATTTACACCAATACTGCATGATCTTGAAAAACTGAAAGATGCTATGGCGGATAAAGACAGTAAAAAGATCTGTAGTCTACTGGAAAAACTAGGCAGTGCAACGGTGGAAGCCGCTGATAAAGCTGAGAATACAAAGGACAGTGCATCCATTAAAAAACTTGGAAAAGGCCTTTTGAAAGTTTCAAAATTAGCTGGCAAGCTGACAACAGAAAAGAGCACTAACTAATAAAATTTAGTATATAAATAAACTAAAATTTTAAAGTAAGTAATAAACCATTCAGTAGATCTGAGTGGTTTTGTTATTTAATTACAATATTGATTAGTAGTCAGAACTTATTACCGTCTTGCCCAAATATATATATTATTCCCGGAAAATATCTTTAATAATAAAAAATATACTTATTGTTCAAAAGAATTCGATTTTGTTATGTCCGCCTATTTCCGGCGTAAAATGATTTCTTATCGATATTTTAGTGATATCATCAGTGAAGCTTCGGAGGGATTTGTATGATGAGGTTACAGCACTTACGAAATGGTTACATCCTGAATAGATGCGCCTGGAAAGGTAACATCGGATTCGTCTAAAATACCTGTACCAAAAATTGCGGGTGTAAAACATCTTTATTAATATTGTGATCGTATGTCCGCTCAATTAAAATTTAAAATCTCTGATTTCCTGAAAGTTTTTCGGTGGTTATGGGTATTGCTCATAGTAGTATCGGCCTGTAAAGACACTTCCGGAAAATCCGGCAGGATCAGTATCGGGTTTTCTCAGGGGTTGGGCAATCATCCCTGGCGGCAGTCAATGAATCACGCAATGGAGATTCAGGCGTCGCTGCATTCTGAGGTGGAATTGAATATCAGCAAAGCAGAGGGTTCGGTTAAGAAGCAGATTCGCGATATTCAGAAGATGATTGATCATCACGCGGATATTATTATCATTTCTCCTATTGACCCGAATTCCCTGGTTCCCGTTGTAGAAAAAGCGGCTGCTCAAAAAATTCCCGTGATTTTGGTAGACAGGAAAATCAATTCTGATAAATATGCTACTTACATCGGGGCCGATAATGTGGAAATCGGCAGGGAGGCGGCCCGATACATTATTTCGGATTCCAAAAATCTTAAAAAAATCATTGAAATAAAAGGGGATGACAATTCCTCGCCCACCGTTGAAAGAAGCCTGGGATTCCGGCAGACGATCAAAAACAATCCGGATACGGAACTGATAAAAACCTTCAAAGGCCTTCCCGCAGATACCTTCCGGAAAACACTGGATTCATTGGGAAACCAGAGCCTGTATGTTTTTGCTTTTAATGATGAGCTGGCTGCCCAGGCCTGGCAGGTGGCAAGAAACGCCGGTCTGGAAAACCAGATTAAATTCATCGGCGTGGACGGGCTCAACACCAAAGACGGCGGAATCCAGATGGTTCTGGACGGTAAATTGAATGCCACTTTGCTCTATCCGACCGGAGGAACGGAAGCTATTGAAACCGCCATCAAAATCTACAACGGACAAATGCCGCCGAAACGCATCAAGCTCAGCACCACCATTATCGACAGGCTGAATGCGGAGATTATGCGCAACCAGTTCGACAAAATCATTGAACAGCAGGGCGTGATTGAAAATCAGGTGAATGCCGTAAAAAAACAGACCGAACTCTATTCTTCGCAAAAAGAACTGTTCCGCTGGTCAATTGTCCTTCTGGTTCTGATGTTTTGCCTCGTTGCTTACGCTATTTACCTGATTTATACCATTAAAATTAAAAACAAGCAGCTTATCCTGACCAATGAGCGGATAACGATTCAGCGGAACCAGATTGAAACCATCGCCAATGAACTGAAGGAAAGCAACGAAGCAAGAGTTAATTTTTTCACCGGCTTGTCCCACGAATTCAAGACACCGATTACCCTTATCCTGAGTTCTTTGGAATCAATGAAAGATTCATATAAAACCAAAGGCACAAAACCTTCGTACGAACTGGAACTGATTAATAAAAATTCAAACCGGCTGCTCCGGCTGGTCGATAATCTGCTGGATTTCAGGAAAATTGAGAATAAAACCTTCAATCTCCGGGTATCCAAAACCAATATTTACGATTTTACATACGGGATTTTCAGGGATTTTGAAAATGAAGCCAAAAAGCGGAATATCAAATTTGAAATTCACTGTACCAACAAGAACCTGGAACTTTACATCGACCGGAACCTGATGGACAAGGTCTATTTCAACCTCTTATCAAATGCCTTCAAATTCACCCCGGACAACGGAAAAATCGAAATTACGATTCAGGAAAAAGGGAATCAGGCTGTGATCAGCTTCAAAGACAACGGCATCGGAATTCCTGAGAAGGAAATCAGTAAGGTTTTCGAGGCTTATTTCAAAGGCTCCAACAACCGGAAAAACAGCTCCGGAATCGGGCTTCATCTCAGCCGTCAGTTTGTGGAGCTTCACTTGGGGAAAATTGAGGTCAGCTCTTTTCAGGGAACGGAGTTTGTCCTCAGCTTATATAAAGGAAACAAGCATTTCAATGAAGACCAGATGATAAAGGAACCGGGTGTGGCAGATGCCGGCACTCTTGCGGAAAATGCAGTTTTTGACACAGCCGATGAAGGGAATTTGCCGCATAATCAGGACCATTCCGGCGAGCGTTATTCACTGCTTTTGGTGGAGGATAACCCGGATTTGTCATTTTTCCTCAGCAATAAGCTGAAAAACGAATTCGAGGTGATGGTTTCCGACGGTACGGACGCTGTTGACAAAGCATTGAACGAAATTCCCGACATCATCGTCTGCGATGTCAATCTTCCCGGTAAAAACGGCTTTGAAATCTGCGAAATCCTGAAAAACGACCTCAGAACGTCGCATATTCCTGTTATTCTGCTCACCGCTCTGGATAATAAGGAATCGTATCTCCAGGGGCTGAAATCCGGTGTCGACCTCTATCTCACCAAGCCTTTCAGCTATCCGATTCTTACCCAATCGCTTCGTGCATTGCTTTATAACCGGGAAAAACTGCGTTATTACTACACCAACAATATCGGCAGGATTGTGGACAGCAAATCCTTCGGAAGTATGGAGCAGACGTTTGTGAACAAACTCAACCAAATCATCCAGACCAATATCGATAATCCCGGTTTTTCTGTGGAAAACCTTGCCGACCTGCTCAACATTTCGAGAATCCAGCTCTACAGGAAAATCAAGGCGATGTTTGATGTGAACGTAAGCGACTACATCAACAATATCCGCCTGGAACAGGCGAAATCGATGCTGCAGAACCCCGGGCTTACCATTTCCGAAATTGCCTACAAAACCGGCTTCTCGTCCCCGAATTATTTTTCTACTGTTTTTAAAAATAAGTTTGGTGTATCGCCTAACGTGTTCAGGAAGAGCGTGGGAGAGGAGTGAGGGCGGCTAAATCTAAAGAACTCTGATGTTAGAATGAGAAGAGGTTTGTAATATGCTTGTTTTTGCTTCTTGTATACATAAGAAATTATATTCTAAAATATCAATAGAAACGGGCTTTAGCCCAATGTCATTAAGTTAGTATTTTTTAGTGTTATGTTTTTGCTAAATTTGAGATTTAATCTTTCATTTTCTTATTATGCAAAAAAAATGTTTCAGATATTTTATTATCATTGGAGGAGGAAATCCACAGCGTGGCTATTTGTAATGAATACAGGATGAGTAGCAGAGATTTCACCCGCAAAAGGAAGTTGAGCTTTTCAAATACGCTTTTGTTTATGCTCAACTTCATTACCAAAAGCCTGTCCTGTGAGATTGTAAATTTCATTCACTATATAAGATCTTTGGGCCAGACACAGAATACTTTTACAAAAAGTGCATACGTACAGAACAGAAAAAAGATAAAGCCCGAGGTTTTTATTCATCTGAACAAGCGGCTTGTGGAAGAATTCTATACAGATAATTCTGCAGTACAGACCAAATTCAATGGTCTTCGTCTGTTGGCTATTGATGGTTCGAGAATTAATCTACCTCAAACCCGAGAGCTGGAAGAGATTTATGGTGTATCCAAAAACCAGACTTCTCATACCTGCGTACAGGCCAAAGCCTGCGTACTGTATGATACAATCAATAAAATCTGTTTAAAAGGGGTACTTTCTTCTATAGATACTGATGAACGTTTACAGGCTCTTGAGCTGTTGGCTCATTGTTGCCATAATGATCTGCTGCTATATGACCGTGGTTTTGCTTCATTTGATTTCTTTTATCAGCATCACAAAAGAAATTTTAACTACCTTATGCGCGTAAAAGTAGGTTTGAACCAAACCATAAAAGATTTCGTCAAAAGCGGAATATCCAGTATGATAACAGACTTTAAGCCTTCTCCCAACGTAGATCTGTCAGGAAAAGATTATGGTAGAGACTATACTTTTAAGGTAAGATTGTTGCGTGTCGTACTGGATAATGGCACCATCGAAGTTCTTGCAACCTCTCTTTTAGATGAGGCTTGTTATCCTTCGGAGATTTTCAAAGCCCTATATTTTGAACGCTGGGGCATAGAAACCTATTTTGATGAAATCAAAAACAAGCTTCACCTGGAGGAATTTTCCGGTTACTCAAACAACAGCATCTTACAGGATTTCTATTCTACTTTGCTTGTAAGCAATATACAGACCCTTATTGTCAGAGAACTCGAACAGGAGCTTAATGAAGTTGATACGAAAAAGAAGTACCGGTACAAAGTCAATACTTCCCTTTCTTACAGCTTGATGAAAAACAGAATTTTGAATTTGCTCTTTAGCAATGTAAAAAAAGAGGATATAGTGGCAGAGCTTAAAATTCTTTTTGCTTCTCATATGATCCCCGTCAGACCCAAAAGATCCTTTAAAAGGAATATTTTAAAATACAGAGTCAGAGCGAAACCAAAGGTCACTAAAAACTATAAAAAAAATCTATAAGACCTTAACTTAATGACATTGGGCTTTAGCCCGTTTTCTAAATATAATCTACAATTGGCTTTAGCCAAAACTTATCCTGTTTCTGAATCCAACATTTTGCTTTCATTTTTCGTCGGGCTGAAGCCTGACGCTATTGATATTACCAAAATATTTTCAAAAAATAATGTTTAAGCTTCTCCTAATGTATTTTGGAAACACTATAGGAGAGTAATCAAATTATGGTCCCTCTGGGCAAACTCTGTTGCTCGCGTGGACAAAGATTATTGGTTGGGCCGGATACCGGTATCTTTTTTCGCCAAAGTATTCACCTCAAAAAAATTACACTCCCTGATTCGAAAATTCCGGCCTGCAATTCCGGGTAATCTGTTTACACCAATATTCGTTCATCCGTTTCAAAAATCTCAGAAACCAGGTAACATTTTCATAAAATGATGTTACATTTTTGAAACGTCGTTATAATTTATTAAAATAATTAAAATTCAATGATTTGATTTTCAATTAATTAAAATAAATTAACACATGATTAACCCTGACGAAATATTTTGTTACATAATTAGACCCTCAGATTACCTTCCCGGGATATATTAGCCACAAGCAAATTAATAATTTTCTATAATGAAATCGCTTATCATTTGAAAAAGTGAGTGTAATGAAGAAAGAGCGATTCCATCTGACTCATAAAAAATAATAAATATATACAAATGAATAAAATTGTGATGTGGTCTGTCACCGCAGCGTTGGCAGGATTTCTTTTCGGGTTTGATGTAGTGGTGATTTCCGGGGCCGATAAAAAACTACAGGCACTCTGGCATAGCTCAGATGTCTTCCACGGGGCCGTGGTAATGGGAATGGCATTGTGGGGAACCGTTATAGGAGCCATCTTCGGCGGAATCCCCACCAATACATTCGGAAGAAAGAAAACCTTACTGGCCATCGGGGTCTTATATGCACTTTCCGCCATCGGAACAGCATGTTCCAACGACCCTTATCTCTTTGCATTTTTCAGGTTTATGGGCGGTTTGGGCGTTGGCGCGTCTACCATTGCTGCGCCAGCTTACATTTCTGAGATTGCACCGGCGAAAGACCGTGGCCGGTTGGTTTCGCTCTATCAGTTCAACATCGTTTTAGGGATTTTGGTGGCCTTTTTATCCAACTATTTACTCAGCGGAATCGGGGATAACGACTGGCGTTGGATGCTTGGCGTTCAGGCGATTCCGGCAGCTGTCTATACCCTTTGCGTTTTCATCATTCCTGAAAGTCCGAGATGGCTGGTGTCCAAAGGCAGAATAGAAGAAGCTAAAAATGTAATGAAAGTCATCAGTCCGGACCAGGATTCCGACACGCTCATCAAACAGATGGAAGACGACCACGCCGAAGCACCAAAGGAAAATATCTTCATGAAAAAATACCGTTTCCCGCTGATGCTGGCTTTTTTGGTTGCCTTTTTCAACCAGATGTCGGGAATTAACGCCTTCTTGTATTATGCACCGAGGATTTTTGGTGAGGCCGGGTTGGGTGAGAAAACCGCACTGCTCAGCAGCATCGGGATTGGCATTGTGAATATGGTTTTCACCCTCGTCGGCGTTAATCTGATTGATAAGGTTGGCAGAAGAACCCTGATGTATATTGGTTCCGTCGGGTATATTATTTCATTGGGACTGGTTTCAATGGCGTTTTATTTCCATTGGTCAGGACTGGCGATTCCGGTATTCCTGTTCCTGTTCATTGCTTCGCACGCTATCGGTCAGGGAACGGTGATCTGGGTTTTCATTTCCGAGATTTTCCCCAACCATCTCCGGGCTTCGGGACAGGCCTTCGGAAGTTCCACGCACTGGGTTTTGGCGGCGGTTATTCCGTCAATGATACCGACTTTATTTTCCACCATCGGCGCAGGAACCGTATTTCTGGTCTTTACCGTTGCAATGGTTTTCCAGCTGTTGTTCGTGATTTTTATGATGCCCGAGACCAAAGGTGTTTCCCTCGAAAAACTCAGCAAGGCCTTAACGAAAGAATGAAAATCAGTCAATTTCAGCAATAGAAATTGTAAAGATTTGGGCAGCTGTATCCGTCCTCCGTTCCCGCTTTTTTCTGTCATTGCGAACCACCTCAAGCCGTCAGTAGAAACATTCAACTCCCGCAATGCCAGAAAAAGAGCTCCACTCAGGTCGGGCTGCGGGATTCGTCATAAAATAAGTTTCGTCATTGAGAATACTATTTTGACAACCATACAATTCTGAATGAAATTTAATCAGATTTAAAACGTCCCACAATCGTTCAAACTCAACCAAAAAAATTAAAATCTGCCCAATCCGCAAAATCTGCGTGAAACAAAAATAATCGTAATGAAAAAAATAACCTCAACTTTACTCATCGCTGTCGCCTTCCATTCCGGTCTGCACGCACAGTCGGATCCCGGAATCTCGGAAGAACAGCTCTATCGGCCCAATTTCCATTTCAGTCCCAAAAAAGGCTGGATGAACGACCCGAACGGGCTCTATTACAAAGACGGCGTCTACCACCTCTTTTTTCAGTATTATCCCGACGGAAACAAATGGGGACCGATGCATTGGGGACACGCTATCAGCAAAGACCTCGTGAAGTGGGAAGAGCATCCTATTGCGCTTTATCCGGATGATTTAGGATACATTTTCTCGGGAAGTGCAGTGGTGGACAAAAACAACACTTCAGGTTTTGGAGATTCCAAAAACAATCCGGTCGTCGCCATCTACACCTATCACAATCCCAACCGTGAAAAAGACGGGAAAATAGACGTGGAATCCCAGGGAATCGCTTATTCGCTTGACAACAGCAAAACCTGGACAAAATATGCTTCCAATCCGGTTCTTCAAAACCCCGGAATCCGTGATTTCCGAGACCCGAAAGTGTTCTGGGATGCTAAAAGGCAACAGTGGATCATGGTATTGGCCGCTCAGGACAGAACACACTTCTACGCATCAAAAGACCTGAAAAACTGGACATTCCAATCCGAATTCGGGAAGGAGGAAGGGGCGCACGGCGGCGTTTGGGAATGTCCCGACTTATTTCCGCTGAAAGTGGAAGGAACCAATGAAGAAAAGTGGGTGCTGATTGTCAACATCAATCCGGGCGGACCGAACAAAGGTTCTGCCGGACAGTATTTTGTCGGTGATTTCGACGGGAAAACCTTTAAGACGGATGAACTTTTTAATCGTCAGCTTCATAAAGAGAAAGCCGCCTGGCTGGATTGGGGGAAAGATAACTATGCGAGTGTCTCCTTCGACAATATTCCGCAGGACAAGAGAATCATCATTGGCTGGATGAGCAATTGGGAATATGCGCAGGAAGTTCCTACGGAAGCGTGGCGCAGCAGTATGACTGTGGCAAGGGAAGTTTCACTCAAAAAAACAAAAGACGGCTATATCCTCAGGAATGTTCCGGTTTCCCAGCTGAAAAATTATCAGGGGAAATCCATAAAGAAAAAAATCAATGTACAACCTGAAAATAAGCTGTTTGGCAAATCGGAAATAGACCTTAGCAAAGCCGTTTTAGAGTTGGATATAAGCAAAATGACTGCCGGAACCTACACTTTCGTACTGAAAAATTCATTGGGGGAAAAACTGGTTTTCGGAATGGATAATAAGACCGGGGAACTCTTCGTCGACCGTTCCGGATCAGGAAAAACAGCTTTCGGGAAAAATTACGCAACGCCGGTTACCAAAGCACCGCTGAGCCAGCCGTATACCCATGCAAAAATGAAAGTGGTTTTGGATAAGACTTCCATAGAAATCTTCTTCAATGACGGTGAAAAAGTGCTGACCGAAATCTTCTTCCCCAACGAAAATTTTTCAGAACTGACCCTATCGACAGACACGGAAGGAAGCTCATTAAATATCAATGCCCATCAGGTAAATATCAAATAAAAACCTGAATAGCTGAAATCAACAGTATTGGGTGAAGCCTGATGACTGAAAAAAAATTGAATGTAGAGTCAGAGCCCTGAAAGGGCATAATCAACAGCATTGGGTGAAGCCCAATGACCGAAAAAAATTGAATATAGAATCACAGCCCTGAAAGGGCGTAATCAACAGCCTTTGGTGAAGCCCAATGACTGAAAGGGCGCCATCAATAACATTCGATGATGCCCCAATGGGAATATTGAATTAAAAATTTTTATTAAAACTAAAACTGTACGATATGAAGAAATATAAAATGGCCATTGCCTTTTGCCTTCTCCCTTTTTCCGGTCTTCTGGCACAGGAAATCGTCAGGGGCAAAGTGCTGTCTTCCAATCAGAAACCGCTGAACGGGGTTACCGTAACGGTTTTCGAAACAGGGGCAACCACGACCACCGACAGCAGCGGTGCGTTTCAAATCAGTGATTTGCAGAAAGGAAACAAACTTATTTTCACGTATCCCGATTACTCCACGCAGGAAGTGGTGGTGGATGAGAAGACCGTCCTCAACATTGTTCTGGCTGCCGATAAGGTGAAGAACATCGATGAAGTTGTGATGACCGGATATACGAAACAGAAAAAGGCAGACATTACCGGAGCCGTTTCCATCGTTGATATGAAAGACCTGAACAAACAGGCCGAGCCGAATCCCATCAAATCCCTTCAGGGAAGGGTAGCCGGGGTCAACATCTCGGCGGACGGTTCGCCCTCCGGGGGAAATACCAAAGTCCTGATCCGGGGTGTAGGAACGCTCAACAATACCGATCCGCTCTATGTGATAGACGGTGTTCCCACAAAAGCGGGAATGCACGAGCTGAATCCTGCCGACATCGAATCGATGCAGGTGCTGAAAGATGCTTCATCCGCCAGCATCTACGGCTCCAGGGCAGCCAATGGGGTGATTATCATTACCACGAAGAAAGGAAAAAAAGGCAGGATGAGAATCGACTTGAATTATTATACGGCCTTTTCCCAATATGCAAAAAAGACCCCTGTTCTCAATGCAAAACAGTTCGGGCAGGTGCTTTGGCAGGCCAACATCAACGACGGCCTGAACCCGAATAACAATAATCTGAGCTATACTTTCGACTGGGGCGTTCAGAATGGAGTTCCGACCTTGTACAACAGCTATGTTCCGGAATACCTGGATGCAGCGAAAACCATCAACTCGGCCAATACCAACTGGTATGATGAGGTGTCCCAGACCGGCGTTGCCAATTCTTTGGATGTAGCCGCTTCAAGTGCTTCGGACAAAGGGTCTTACTATTTCTCAATGGGCTATTATAACAATGACGGTATCGTAAAGCTGACCAATTTCAAGAGATTGTCTGCCCGGGTGAATACCTCCTATAATTTTTTCGATGGTAAATTGAGAATCGGGGAAAATTTCACCTTCAATAAAACCAATGAAGTGATGGACCCTGGTGTTCTGGACCCGGCTTTGAGAGCGCTGCCTGTCATTCCTGTTCACACCGTGGACGGAATCGGGTGGGGCGGTCCGGTGGGCGGGATGAACGACCGTCAGAATCCTGTCCGTCTTCTGGAATACAACAAAGATAACGGCTACTGTTACCAGCGTTTTTTCGGAAACGTCTACGCCGAATTGCAGCCGTTGAAAAACCTTACATTGAAATCCAGCTTTGGGATTGATTTTTCAAACTATTACAAAAGGATGCTGCAGCGCAGCTACGTTTCCGGCTATCTTCAAAACAAGACCAATGCGGTGAACATCGACCAGTCCGATACCGAAAAATGGACGTGGAGCAATACCGCACAATACACCGCCAAAGCAGGAAACCACCACTTCGATTTGCTGGGCGGGATGGAAATGTACCGCGATACCTACAACAATACCTGGCTCAGGAAAGAAGGATTCCTGATTGAGACACCGGATTATATGTATCCCGATGCCGGAACCGGCGATGCCTTCAATGGTGGAAGCTCGACCTATTATAGCCTGTTGTCCTATTTCGGGAAATTCTCTTACGATTACGACAACCGTTACCTGTTCTCTGCTACCGTGCGTTATGACGGCTCTTCAAGATTCGGGAAAAACAACCGTTTCGGAACGTTCCCGGCATTTTCGGCGGGCTGGAGGATCAATAAGGAAGATTTTGCAGAGAAATGGATTCCGTTTTTCTCGGATTTGAGGCTGAGAGCAGGCTGGGGACAGACCGGGAACCAGGAAATCAGCAACTCTGCGGTGTACTCGCTGTATATTGCGAATTATGCGGGCGGCAATCCCACCTGGGCCACTTCTTACGGCACGGCTTACGATATTTCCGGGGTAGGAAGCGGTTTATTGCCGTCAGGATTTATTGCCACTCAAACCAGGAATGATGATTTAAGATGGGAAACCACTACGCAGACCAACCTCGGAATGGATTTCGGATTTTTTAATCAGAAGCTGACCGGAAGTGTGGATGTTTATAAAAAAGCAACCAAAGATATTCTCGTGCTGCCGCCGTATCTCGCAGTGATTGGCGAAGGCGGGAACCGCTGGATCAACGGTGCGTCTATGGAAAACAAAGGGCTTGAGGTCGCTTTAGGCTATGCCGATAAAACGGCTGGTGGCTTTGGGTACGAAATTTCAGGGAACTTTTCAGTGAACCGGAATAAAATCACCGAGTTGCCGCAATCGGTTATCAACAATTATGGCGGAAACGGAACGACCGATAATATTCTCGGAAGGCCAATTAATTCAATGTACGGTTATGTGGCCGACGGACTTTTCAGGACGCAGGCCGAGGTGGATCATTCCGCCACACAACCCGGAAAAGGTCTCGGAAGAATCCGTTATGCCGATTTAAATAACGACGGCATCATAGACGATAAAGACAGAACGTGGATTGGAAATCCGAACCCGGGTTTTATGTATGGCGTCAATCTTAATTTCTCCTACAAGAATTTCGATTTGTCAACCTTCTGGCAAGGCATCGGGGATGTGGATGTTATCAATGCCAAAAAATACCAGACCGATTTCTGGAGCGTGGATGATGTCGGTTCCAACAAAGGAACGAGATTGCTCAATGCGTGGTCGCCGCAGAATCCGAACTCCGACATTCCGGCACTTACGACAGTGGACAGCAATGCGGAATCCAGATTTTCATCCTATTATGTGGAAAACGGAAGCTATCTGAAATTAAGGGTTTTACAATTGGGGTACAGCATTCCGAAAAATGTGCTGGAACAGTATAAAATCACCAATTTCAGGATTTACATCAGTGCACAGAATCTTCTGACCCTCAAATCCAAAAGCTTCACAGGCATCGACCCGGAGACGCCGGCTTTCGGCTATCCGCTTCCGCTGACGTTTAATTTTGGAGTTAATTTATCATTATAAGATTGGAAAGGTTTATGAAAAATACAAGGCTCCGACAAGCTCAGCCTTACCATACGGCCTTTTAAACATTGATTATTCAAAGGTGTCATCCTGAGCTTGTCGAAGGATATTTTAAAACGGATTGAATAATGCTTAAATATTTTAATTGAAATTAATTTATTGATTATTAATGATTTATAAATTATTGCTTTTCTTAAATCCTTACTATTTAAAAATTAAAAAAACAGTTCTGTAAAGCAGACTTTAAAAATTTTAAAAATAATTACAATGAAAAAGAATATACTTTTAACAATTGCCTGCGCTTTCCTTTTGGGAATGACTTCCTGCAACGATTTCCTGGACAATGAACCGAGAGGGGTGCTTTCCGAAGCCGATGTGGTAACCCCTCAGAATGTGGACGGTTTTGTGGTGGCGGCTTATGCTGCGCTCGGCAACGACCATTATGATACGCCTTTCAGCCTTTGGCCTTACGGAAATGTACGTTCTGACGATGCCTACAAAGGCGGAAGCGGAACCAACGACATCCAGGCCTTTCACTTTTTTGAAATTTCAAACAACATCCGTTCGGATTTTGGTGAATTAGACCGGCTCTGGTATCTGCATTATGTGGGAATCGGACGTTGCAACAAAGCTATTGCCGCACTGAATCAGCTTTCCGAAGCGCAATATCCGAACAAGCAGAAACGCATAGCCGAAATGAAATTTGTAAGAGGGCATTTTTATTTTATGCTGAAAATCCTTTTCAAATATGTGCCTTACGTGGACGAAAATACACCGATTGAAGATTACCCGAAAATTTCCAACCGGGCAAAAACCGACCAGCAATTGTGGGACGCCATCGCTTCTGATTTTGAATTTTCGGCTGCCAATCTTCCTTCAACCCAATCCGAAGCCGGAAGACCGAAGAAAAGTGCGGCGTATGCGTATCTTGCCAAAGTGCGGCTGTACCAGGCTTATCAGCAGGACGATAATTATACGGTGACCCAAATCAACCCGGCAACGCTTCAGAAGTCCATTGATGCGGCCAACCAGGTGATTGGGAACTATACTTTGGAATCGGATTTCGGGTACAACTTCCTTCCGGGAACGCACGAGAACGGTCCGGAGTCGGTTTTCTCCATCCAGTATTCCGACAACGACGGAACACTTTTCGGAAGGCTGAATTATGGTGATGTCCTGTCTCTTCCGCAAGGTTTGGGATGCTGCGATTTCCACAAGCCAAGCCAGAACCTGGTAAATGCCTTCAAAACAACACCGCAAGGTTTACCGATGTTCGATACCTATAACGATACGGATCTGGATTATCATCAGCTCAACAATTACAAAGTGGACCCAAGGCTGTATCACACAGTGGCTTTGCCGGGACTGCCTTGGAAATATGAGGAAAGCAAAATCTACCAGGAAAGCTGGAACAGAAGCCCGGGAACCTACGGTTATTATGCGTCGTTAAAGGAAAATGTTCCGGTGGGCTGCGGCTGTACGGTAAACGTGGACCCGTTCTACGGCAATTCCAAAAACAGGATTATCATCCGCTATTCCGATGTATTGCTGATGAAAGCCGAAGCCTTAATCGAGCTTGGACAAATCAATGAAGCATTGCCGTTAATCAACCAGGTGAGGCAGCGTGCCGCGAACAGTACGGTTATAACCGGAAGCTATACTGCCAATAACCTGATTAGTAAATATGAGCCGGGCGTGAACTGTACGTGGAATCAGGATTTTGCCAGAAAAGCCCTCAGATGGGAGCGCAGAATGGAGTTTGCCATGGAAGGCAGCCGTTTCTTCGACCTGGTGAGATGGGGAACAACGGCAACGACTATGAATACGTATTACTCAGGCGAGAAAACAAAACGGTCGTATTATTCGCAGGCGGGATTTGACCACGGAATCGAAGAATACTGTCCGATTCCACTGGCTCAGATTAACTTCAGCCAGGGATTGTACAAACAAAATAACGGTTATTAAAAACGAACGATTTATGAAAACAATATTTAATCAATTCCGGATATTCGTTCTGCTGCTGATTTTCGCAGTACTCGTCTGGTCCTGCGACAATAATGTGGAGGACGGGCTGGTAACGGATGTTTCGGTGAATGTGTCTTCCTTTAAAGTAAACGGGGTTTCAGGAGACATCGATCATAAAAATGATAAAATCACGGTAACGCTGCCATACGGAACCAGTGTAACCGCAGTATCACCGTCCATTGAAATTCCGCAGGGCGCAAGCATTTCCCCGTCTTCGGGAACGGTGCAGGATTTTACCCAGCCTGTAAAATACCGGGTGAAAAACGGAAATATCTACAAGGACTATCAGGTGACGGTTCAGGCTCAGGTTCCGATTATCAGTTTTAAAATCAATGGATTATCGGCGACCATCAACCATTCCGGCAAAACGATTTCACTCACCATGCCGGAAGGAACAAATCTTACTGCATTGCAGCCTGTCATCGAAATGGCCGGCGGTGTGAGCATCAGCCCGGCATCAGGAACGACGATTAATTTCAGCAGTCCTGTACAGTTTACCGTTTCCAATGCGAATCTGACTGAAGTCTACACGGCAAAAGTAACCACACCGGTTTCCGGTCCAACGGTAGCATTCCTGGGAACGGCAGCCACGAGAACAGGGCTTACCAATCCGGATGAGATTGCCGCTTCCGACTGGCTTTTCGGGAAATTTTCAGGAGCGGTTTACGTTTCAATAGCAGATGTGGCGAGTGGTGCGGCTAATCTGACGGGAATCAATGTGATCTGGTGGCATTTTGATTCGGCTACTGCTTTGCCGGGCGATGCACTGAATGCAAGTGCGACATCCAAAATAAAAACCTATCTGAATGCAGGCGGAAATATTCTCTTAACGGGATTTGCCGCCCAGTATGTGGATGCTTTGGCCATAGTGCCTTCCGGAAAAGGACCGAACAACGTTTTCGGGGATTTCCTTCCGAACGGGTTTGTTGATGCCAACAACGACTGGGGAATTTCCTTCAAAGGGAATGAAACGCACCCTGTTTTCGACGGATTGCAAACCTACGAATCCGGGAAAGCCAATTTCCTTCAGAAAGGAACCTTCCGGCTGAATCATACGACGTGGTGGTTCCTGCCGGATTGGGGCGGCTATGGAAACGGCGCAGGATGGAGAACCCAGACCGGAGGAAACAATCTGGCCAGTGAAGCCTGGGACAATACCCTGGATGGACGTGTAGCCGTGGCCGAATTTCCGGGCGGAACAGCCAATAAAAAATGCGTCACCATCTCGATGGGGTCTTACGACTGGTACAACGAAACTTCTAACGGAACGCCAAGCCAGCCGAACGGATTTTTGGATAACATCAAAAAAATCACGGAGAACAGCCTTAATTATCTTGTAACGCATTAATATCAGAACCCATGACCATCAGAAAAATATATTTAGCCGCTGTAATGATGCTGGCCACCTATTCCTGCGAGGATACTAATTCGGTAGCGAATGTGAATCCGGATGAGATTTTCAGACAGACCAACCTCTTTCCGCAGCCGCCCAATCAGTGGATGGGAGATAATAATCCGTATTACACTGCCGGATACGTAGGCGATGTAATGCCGTATTACGAAAACGGAACTTTTCATCTTTTTTTCCTGCACGATGCCAAAACCAAACCTGCAGGTGAAGGGTTTCACGATATTCACAGCTTTGAAACGGCTAACTTCAAGGATTTTACCTATCGGGGAAGACAGATTCCGTACGGAACGGCTTCTGAGCCGGATTTTGGTGTCGGAACAGGAAGCCTGGTGAAAGCAGGAAACATGTATTATTACTATTATACCGGGCACAATGCGGTGGCTTCGTTCTTATCGAACAATCCAAGGGAAAGCGTGCTTCTGGCCACAAGTACCGATATGAATAACTGGACGAAAATCAAAAACTTTAAAATTACCGCTCCGGCAGGATATTACGATTACGAATTCCGCGACCCGCACGTATTTTTCAATGCTGAGGACGGAAAATACTGGATGCTGGTTTCTGCGCAGACCTCAGCCCAAAAAGCGGTAGTGCTGAAATTTACTTCGAGTAATCCCGCCACCGGAAACTGGACAGTGGAGAACCCGATTTACACGACAACTTCATCCGAAAATTACATTATGCTGGAGTGTCCGGACCTTTTCAAAATGGGCAATTACTGGTATCTTGTTTTCTCTGAAAACTGGAGCAGCAACAGCGGAACACACTACCGGATCGCTTCCTCACCCAACGGACCGTGGACTACACCTGCAAACGACCGGCTGGACGGCTCTTATCTCTATGCCGCGAAAACGGTTTCGGACAATGCCAACCGTTATCTGGTAGGCTGGACGGCCAGAAAAGTCCCGGAAAGCAATACCGGCGGAAAAGACTGGGCAGGAAATCTTGTAACGCATCAGCTCGTTCAGAATCCGGATGGAACTTTGGCGGTAAAACCTGTCGCTGCTTTATCATCCGTGTTCGGTCAGAGTACTTCGCTTTCCGTGGATAAAATTACAGGGAATGCTTCCCAGAACGGGAATGGTTTCAATCTGTCGGCCAATTCACAGGTGATGTTCGGGAAGCTTCAGAAAGCCAACCAGATCAGTTTTACCCTGAATGCTGCGGCGAACGGAAAATCGGGACTGATTCTGGCGCAGGACAATGACGGGAAGAATGGCGTTAAAATTTCATTTGAACCTTCCTCGAACAGAATCGCTGCCTATATTATGAACGGTGGAAGCGAAGATCTGGCAAACACGTATCCGTTGTCAGGTATTTCGGGAACCACCTATAACGTGACGGCTTTTATCAGCAATGATGTCTGTGTAGTGTATGTGAATAATCAGCTGGCATTCAGCAACCGGGTGTACGATGTCGTTAACAAAAAATGGAGTATTTTTGGTTCTTCGGCCGTTACATTCAGCAATATTAATATCAAAAATCCTTAATTCATGTTTTTAAACAATACAATCAATGCGGTAAGTTTCGGAGAGGTGCTCTTCGATGTTTTCGGGGAAGAAAAGAAAATCGGCGGCGCACCGCTCAACCTGGCGCTCAGAATAGCATCCTTCGGGTTTCCGGTAGCGATGATAAGTGCGGTGGGTAATGATGAAGACGGTCAGGTTATTTGCGATTACATCAAAGAAAATCAACTCGACACCAGCGGAATGATCACAACCGATGGTTATGATACGGGAATAGTACAGGTCACTCTGAACGAGCGTGGTTCTGCAACTTACGAAATTAAATTTCCGTCGGCCTGGGATTTTATTGAAAACAATGAAAATATACTGAATATTGTTAAAAAAGCTGATGTATTCTTCTACGGAAGCCTTGTATGCCGGAATGAGGTTTCAAAAAATACGCTTATCAGCCTCCTGGATTCCAACCCGGATATGTTCAGGGTTTTTGATGTGAATCTGCGAAAGCCTTTTTACAACATAGAACTTCTGGAACAACTGATGAACAAAGCCGATTTTATCAAATTCAACGATGAGGAAATCCTGGAAATCGCTTCTGCGTTAGGCTTCACATCTGATAATCTGGAAGAAAACATCCGTTTCATTTCAGAAAGAACAAATACCAATTCTATTTGTGTCACTTTAGGAAAACACGGCTCATTACTTTTATGGGAGGACAAAATGTACCGGCACGGCGGCTATCCTGTGAAAGTGGCAGATACGGTTGGGGCAGGCGATTCTTTCCTGGCAGGTTTAATTACCAAATTATTAGCAGACAAAAATCCTGATGCCGCTCTTGATTTTGCCAGTGCAGTGGGTGCTTTGGTAGCAAGTTATTCGGGTGCAAATCCTAAACTAAGAACTGAAGAGATTGAAGGGTTTATGAAAGAGAAAGTTTAAATCTAATAGATGAAAACGCTGTTGTGAAAAAGGCAGCGTTTTTTACATATATTTAAAATAAAATGGCGCTGCTTTTTAAAGCAGCGCCATTTGGCTTTGATGACCTCAACCAGTCTATCTTCAAACACTTTTATCAATGATTGATTATTTGAGCCAAATTAGATCAGAACTGCAATTTTTTTAATAAACATTTAATGTTAAGCTAGTTATATACAGTATAGATTCAGCGATGATTTACACGATAGCTGCTGGTGCCAGGGCAAAATTGATTTTTTTATTATTAAACTAAAATGAGTATTCATTTTATATCAATTTTTGCTTATAAATTGAGACTGAAAACGGTATTGAGTTTTTGGTTAATTGATGATGAAAAAATCGATTATTATTTTGGTTTTGTTGTAAGCAGTTTTCTTTTTCTGATCTACTTTTAGTATCTTACCGGCAAACTAATTGTTCAATGGCGAAAAAAATTATAAGAAATTTACAAATAGGGGTAATCCTTTCTCTTATACTTCTTATTGCGAGTTCTATAGCATCTTATATCAGTATAAATAATCAGATGGAGAACCGGAAAAGTCTCTTAAAAAGTAAAGAATCTATAAGTTTGGTAAAAGATGTCTTAAATACTTTATTGGATGCTGAAACAGGCAATCGGGGATATCAGCTTACCGGCCGGAATAATTTTCTTGAACCTTTCAATGAAAGTAAGAATGAATATCCGCTGCTCGTTTCCACCAAAGACCAGCTTCATCTTGAAGATAAAAATCAGATTAAGATACTGAATGAACTGCTACAGACTTCAGGAATGATGATGAAAGGATATGTCTCGTTCATTAATAATCGTAAAAAAGGAATATTAATGACCACTGAAGAGCTTGTGCAGGATAAGAGGGCAATGGATAAATGTCGAATGCTTGTTCAGGAATTTGTAAAAAACGAGGAAGTCCAGCTTGCTATAAAAAATGAAGATCTGAATAAGTCTTCTAAACGGACGGTTTTATTTATTATCTTTTCTGCTATTGCAACTATTGGTGTTACCATCTTTGTTTATATACAACTAAAATCTGACCTTATCCGCCGGGATAAATTGGAAAAAGATCTGTTTAACACGAAGGAAATGCTAGAGGAAACAAGTGCAGTGGCCCAGGTTGGAGGATGGGAAGCTAATCTGAAGACCCGAAAGCTATCCTGGTCTCAATGCACAAGAGAAATTCACAAAACTGAAAATAGTTATCAGCCGACTTTTGAAAATGCCCTCGAGTTTTACAAAGGAAAAAGCGGGGAAAGAATAAAATATCTCTTTAACCGGGCAGTAAAGCAAGGGATTTCTTTTGATGAGGAACTTCAGCTATTGCGAAATGACGGCGTTACAATCTGGGTAAGAATAAAGGGAGTTCCCGAATTTGAAGGTGAAGTCTGCAACAGGGTTTTTGGAATCATTCAGGACATTGATGCGTTCAAGAAAATGCTTCTCGAAGTTACCAAGAAAGAGGCTATGATGCAGTCCTTTGCCACTGATGTTCCTATTCCTTTGGCCATGTTTGACAAAGACCTCAATTATGTTGCTGTAAGCAGCCGATGGAGGAATGAATTCAATGTGAAGAATGTGGATCTTATCGGTCATAATCTATTAACCATATCTCCGAATGTTCCGGAAGAAAGAAAAGAGATTTACAGGAATGCATTGTTGGGGAAATCGTACAACAACGAGGATTTTACGTTGGAGATGGAAGGAAAAGAAGAAATTCAGCATTACGATCTTAAAGTCGGACCCTGGTATCTTACCAAAGATGAAGTTGGTGGTATCATCATTTTCATACAGAATATTACAAATGCCGTAAAGATCAATGAAGAACTGAAAAATGCGAAGGAAGCTGCAGACATAGCCAGCAAGGCAAAATCCGAATTTCTGGCCAATATGAGTCATGAGATCCGTACTCCTTTGAACGGAGTGATTGGCTTTTCAGATCTTCTCCTAAGAACACCGCTCAATGAAACACAGACACAGTATCTGAATTATATCAATGAATCGGGGGAAAACCTGCTGAGCATCATTAATGATATACTGGATTTTTCTAAAATAGAATCCGGAAAAATGGAACTTTCGATCGATAAATGCGATGTTTATGATATGGTTAGTCAGGTTATAAATGTCATCCTTTATCAATCCCGAAAAAAGAATATCGAACTTCTCCTCAATATCGAGCCTGGCCTTCCGGCAACACTATTCATTGATGAAGCAAGGTTGAAACAGATTCTTATCAATCTTCTGGGAAATGCCGTGAAATTTACAGAAAAGGGAGAAATCGAACTAAAAGTGGAGAAATTAAGCATGGATGATAATACCATTGCTTTGCGTTTCTCGGTAAGAGATACGGGAATTGGTATTCCTGTGGAGAAGCAGAAATATATTTTTGCGGCCTTTACACAGGAAAACAGCTCTATCAGCAAACGATATGGAGGCACTGGACTCGGGCTAACGATCTCGAACAATATCCTGGAATACATGGGAAGCCGTTTGTCGCTGACCAGCGAGAAGGATAAAGGTTCCGTATTTTCTTTCGATATTGAGGTTCCTTACGAGATCTCCGAATTGATTGAAGAGGATGAAATGATCGTTAAAACGGCCTTAGTGGTAGACGATAACGAAACCAACAGGATCATTCTTGAACACATGCTTGCCTATAAAGATATCAAACCGACCTTAGTTTCCAATGGTTTGGAAGCCCTGGAGATCCTGTTGAAAGGCGAGCGGTTCGATGTGATTGTGATGGATCAGCTTATGCCTGTTATGTCAGGATTGGAAACAATAGATAAAATAACAGCACTGTTCAAGCAGCGAAAGGAAATTTCTCCAATGATAATCCTTTCTTCTTCTTCGGAAGAATTAAATGTTACTAATTCCCTTCGGAAAATAGAAAATGCACATTTATTGATGAAACCCATCAAATCACATGATCTATTCAAAATCCTAAGAATGGCAGATGAAAATAATTCCATAGAAATTATCCAGGATCAGACCGGGAAAGCTCCGCATATATTTGCTTCAGAACTGGAAGCGCTTTTGGTTGATGATAATCCGGTAAATATGCTCCTGAATAATAGGATAATGAAAGCTCTTGCTCCGGATATACGTCTAACGGAAGTGGTCAATGGTATGCAGGCTTTGGAAGAATGCAAGAAAAAACTATTTTCCATTATTATTATGGATGTACAAATGCCAATAATGAGCGGTATTGAAGCGACACAACACATCAGAATGCTGCCGGGTTATGAGCAGGTTCCGATTATTGGCGTTACCGCTGGAAATGTGCTGGGTGAAAAAGAAAAATGTCTTGAATCCGGAATGAATGACTTCCTTCCCAAACCGATACGGCAGGCAGACCTTTCTGAAGTACTTAAAAAATACATTGGTATGTAGGATTTAAAAAAGATGATATACATTTAAAACCTATAATGATTTGAAAAAGTTCTTAAGAATATTTGATTCTCATTAATCAACTATTCCCGCAGAAAAAGCATCGAATATCCTACAATAGCTTTATAATAAAAAGCAGTGGCAATTTATATAAGCCCTCAACAATTAAATGTTGAGGGCTTTTCTATTAACTAATAGGTGTAGTTATTTTACTACACCAACTTCCATTTTCCACTACAGAGAAACTTTTACCGCCGCCGTAGATTTGTAATGTTCAAAAGAGAACAATTAAATAAGTCTAAAAAATAAAAAAATACGATCATGACAAAACAAATCGCCATCGCAGCCTTAACCATCGGAGCTTTCATCTTAGGAACCAACAATGCCCAGGCTCAAAATACGACAGCCACCACAACGGTTAACATCACCCTGAACGATGTTATCTCCATCGATGCGGGAAGTACGGCCATCGGTAATACGGTTGACTTCAACTATGCTACTGCAGCAGATTATAACTCCGATCAGACGGTTACTAAAGCCAACTCTTTGAAAGTGACTTCAACAAAGAACTTTAATGTAAAAGTAAAAGCAGGAGGTGCTAATTTCATGAACGGAACCAACGTGATCCCTGTGAATGTTTTAACAATAAAACCTTCTACCGCTGCAGGAACCATGGGCGGAACAAAAAGCGCTGTCGTTTTATCGGCGACGGATCAGACGTTGGTAGCGAACGCTCCATTTGGAAGTTCATTAACCCTGAACCTGGATTATACGATTCCAGCCGCAAAATCATCATCTTCTGATATCTTAGGAAAACCGGCAGGGACGTATACTCAAACAGTTACCTACACTGCAACAGCTTTATAATAGAAATAGTATTTACATTATAAAAATAATTTTTGCCGCTTTAGCTCTTGCAGAATTTATTGAATGCTCAACACAAAGTAACGCTAAATATTAGATCATTTAGGAACAGCAACATTTGTTACCAATTCTCACGGGGATGCAACGCAATTTTTCCTAAATTTACCATTCGGAGAAACCATGCTGGAGCAGATGGACGGATCATACAATAATCCATATAAGTTCAACGCAAAAGAATTAGATGAAGATACAGGACTTTATTATTATGGAGCTAGGTATTATAATCCGAGGTTGAGTATTTGGTATGGAGTGGATCCATTGGCGATTTATAATCCTGTAATGGAAAGGCAGTTTTATGGAGATTGACAGCATAATGAAGGAGTGTATTTTTGGGGGAATCTCAATCCATATATTTATACTTATCAAAACCCAATAAGGTACATTGACCCGAATGGAAAACAAGTTGACACGACTAATGGAAAAACGACCAATATTGAAGGTATTTCTATTGCTGCCTATTCTAAAAAATTTAAAAATGATTTTAAAATAATGCATTGACCAGGTAATAGTATGGTTTACATAATCGATCAATTAAAACCAAGAAATGGTCATCAAATACCTCTTGGCTCAAGAAGATATAAGATAAATTTATTGCTTAAAGGGGACGGGGATTCAAATCAGCAGCTATTTTACATTTATAATAGAGGGCCTTGGCAAAATACAGACACCCAAGGACCATATAAAGGGTATTATAGTATTGGAGATTCATATAATATTTCGTCTGATTCAAACTCTTTAGAAGGTCATAACGAATTCTTAGGTAATTTAGGTGCCTCATTAAAAAATGCACCTGATATGAGTGTGTCTATTACAGGAATGATGACTGGTAATTCAGGTGATGCAGGTGCAACTGACTCTGCATTAAAAAGAGCTAAGACAATAAAGGATGCGCTTGTTAACTTTGGGGCTTCACAAGACCAAATTAATATTGGCTCTCCAGTTGGTGACCAATCTGAGAACTCTACCCAAATAAAAGTAAATGCTACTTTTAATGTCCCTGATCTACCTATAAAGAAAAGTCAAATTATTAATGTAAATAAATCAAAGCTATGAAATTATTGTTTTTAATGACTTTGTTACCAATCCATTTCTTTTGTCAAAAAAAGGATACAATTGATAATAATCAATTATCCTTATATTACAATTCACATAATAAGCTTTATAGAGTTGTTAACACACAAACAGGCAAGGATTTTGAAGGTTGGGGAAAGTTTGAATCCTATGATGGGAGTGAGTATAGATATTATAAAAATAATAAATTAATATATACAGACCTTAGAGATTTTAAAAATAGAATCATAAAAAGGGAAATCATCTGTGCCCAAGATAACAAATGCTTAGAAGTATACGAATATTATGATAATAATATAAAAACACCCAAAAGAAAATATTTTCTCTGTTTTTACGAAAATAGTAACGAAGAATCAGAAGAAAAAAAATGCAAGGAATATTATGAATATTACAGGAATGGACAAATTAAAATAAAAGGCCAATATCAAGGTGATAAAGAGGTAGGAATATGGATTTATTTTGATGATAAAGGGAAAATTAATGAAAAAATTATTAAGACAAAATAGTAGTTTTCATGGCTTATCGATTGTATTTTTAATAGTCTAGAAATGGATAAACCACTGCGCTCCGCAGTGGTTTATTATTTAATTATAAAAAATTATAATCTCATAAAATATTAACTCAAAATTTCATCTGGTAATAATATCAATAAACAGCTACTATTTTAAGACAATTTTTATTCTTTTGTTAAAAATATAAAAGAATTCAACAAGAATGTGTGAGTAAAATAATTTAAATAGGGAGTTATATAATATACCTTTTGATCTTTCAGAACTGAAAATTACTAAAAGAACTAAAATATGGCGCCAATTCTATTAAAATGGCGCCATTTATTAATTTGTAACCTTAACGAGAATATATTCAAACACTTTTATAGATGATTTGGTTCGCTTAAGTCAAATTAAAAATCATTAACAATCCCTAAATTTTACCAAATAATTTCTTCTAGTTTTTGTTTAATTCAATTTAATTTCTAAAATATTAACAGTAAATATTGGAAGAGTAAGTCTTCAATTGTATGTTTCTATCTAATAACCAAGACAAGAAAAATTGAATCATTTTTGAACGTTTTATGTTGTCTAAATTATCCAAAACTCCCTTTAATTTTATTAAGAGGGTAATCTTTTTTGATTACCCTCTTACCATAAATAGTTGTTTTACTACCCGCATAGCTCGCATGGCTGAGTTGGGCATAATACAACAACATTATTTTCACACACTACACAAGCACCATTCCAAAAATCTGTAGCACCATTTGTAGCACACCCACAACCAAGACACCAAGCTCCCCCTTTAATTGTTCTTAAATTCTCTCTTGATAGTTTTTTTAAATTTTTCATAAAAAATTATTTTTTTTAGTTTTTTCCTACTCTCTTATAGCTTTTCGGATAACGCTTTTAATTAGATTTAAATATAAAAATAATTCTGACATTGATGAATTATTTTTCACATTTAATTGCCTAATCCAGTTGATTTTTAACAGTCTATAATATTCTCCTTTTAAAGCTACGAATTTTGCATAATTTCCTTCTTCCACAACTTTTCCTTTATCAAGAACAATAATTTTATCGGCATAATTTTACAGTTGATAATCTGTGAGCAATTATAATGGCTGCCTTTCTTTTAAAAAACTGTTCAAGGTTTTCCAGGTTCAATACATTATAGAAAAAAAAATAAAAATTGAAGATCCCGGTGGAAGGGTTTTGTGTAATGGTCGGTTTCCACTTCGAGGTCTTCTGTCTTATCCAAAATGTGGAAAGAATCTTACTGCAAGCGGTGCTAAAGGGAAGTCAAAAACTTATTACTACTATCACTGTCATTACAAGTATGGTTTAGATTTGATTCTGACAAGTTAAATGAACTGTTTGAGCTTGAAATTTCTAAACTGGAATACAATCCAATCATCAAAGGCTTGATGAAAGAAATACTATTAGACAATTATAAACAATTTACTTTTAATATTGATTCGAAAAGAAAATCTATTTCAAAAGAGATTAATTTACTTAATGAAAAAGTTGCCAATGAAAGAGATAAATATCTGTCTGATAAGTTGGACAAAGATGATTATAAGGAAATAAAAATGCTCACAAAAACCAAATCGAACAGTTAGAATTGGAACTTCAGCATATTGTTTCAGAAAGTAAAGAACTTGACATCAAGACAAAAATAGAAAACGCCCTTGATTCAATGGAAAACCTCGCAAACCTTTACCAGCAGGGTGATCTGATAACAAAAAGAACGATCGGGTGTTTGATATTTCCCCAAAAAGTTGAATTTGACGGAAAAAGTTTTCAAACACCTAAAATGAATATTGTCGCTCAGTGTATCTATCAGTATAACAGTGGATTAGAAAATAAAAAAAGCCGACATAAGAGAGTGAAATCTTCAAATGTCGGTCTTGTGACCTCGACAGGATTCAAACCTGTAACCTTCTGAGCCGTAATCAGATGCGCTATTCAGTTGCGCCACGAGGCCGTTGTTTAATGGTTTGCAAATATAGCACTTTTTTCTTTTCTTTGAAAGATGAAATCAAGAATTTTACTATTAACCGCGTTTTTGACGCTAACGTCTTGTAAAAGAGAACAAAAAATTTCGGCCCCAGAGGCGGTTTCTGTTTCCAGTTTGGTACAGTATCAGGAAAATCAGGGAGGAGTACATCTAAAATCGGGAAATTTCACTTATGATATTAAGAAAAATCAGATTCCGTTTAAGAAGATTATCCTGCTGAATGCGAGTATGGCAGGCTATATCGGCGAACTGCATGCGGAAAATCTGATCATCGGAGTTTCGAGTCCGGAATATATTTATTCTGATAAAATTCAGAACTTATTGAAACAGGGAAAAATCCAGAATGTCGGCAGCGAACAGAAATACGATGTCGAAAAAATCATTTCCCTGAAGCCGGATGCCATTTTTACCAACCATATCGCCAGTTTCGACAACACCTACCAACTGTTTAAAAACAATGGGATCCAGGTAATTTTCTTGGATGAATATCTGGAACAGAACCCGTTGGAAAAAACGGCTTACCTTAAGCTCTTCGGAAAACTGTTGGGAAAAGAGAAAGAAGCGGACGATATCTATGGAAACGTAGAAAAAAATTATGTTGATTTAAAGCAGCTCGCTCAAAAAGCCAAAGAAAAACCGACCGTTCTTGCCAATGAAATGTATGGCGATGTTTGGTATCTGCCGGGTGGAAGAACAGCGGCAGCCCATTTTATTTCAGATGCCAATGCCTACTATATTTTGAAAAACAATACGGAAGAAAAAGCCGTAACCATGAGCTTTGAGGAAGTGTTTGCCAAGTCAGGCAGCGTACAGTACTGGATCAATGCCGGAAATCATACTTCTAAAAAAGAGATGCTCGGGATGAATCCTTTCTACGGCAAGCTGAATGTTTTCAATAAAGGGAAAATCTATGTCATCACCGGTAAGGAACGCGGGCAGGCCAACGATTTTTTCGAAAGTGGAGTAGTACGCTCGGATCTTGTTTTAAAAGATTATATTAAAATTTTCCATCCGGAATTATTGCCGGGCTATCAGCTTACTTACATGAAAGAGCTGAAATAATCAGACTATTTGCTTACTTTTGCTTTTCATTTTACAGAAATTATGTGGAAGAGAATTAAACAGATTATATTCATTATCCTGATCCTGAATGTTGTTTTTATCGTCTGGGGAAGGTTCTTCAACCCGCCGATTACCCTTACCCAGATCGGAGGGCTTTTTGAATACGGAAGATTGCAGCGGGATTATATCTCCTATGATGAAATGGGAAGCAATGTAAAAAAGGCAGTTATCGCTTCGGAAGACCAGAAATTTTTCGTTCATGACGGCTTCGATTACAAAGCGATTGAAAAAGCCATGAAAAATAATGAGAAAGGCAAAAAACTACGCGGCGGAAGTACCATTTCCCAGCAGACCGCTAAGAATATCTTCCTGTGGCAGGGCAGAAGCTGGCTGAGAAAAGGCCTGGAAGCCATGTATACCTTCATCATCGAAAAGGTCTGGAGCAAAGATATTATCCTTGAAAGATACCTGAATTCCATTGAAATGGGGCAGGGGGTTTTCGGGATAGAAGCAGCATCACAGTATTATTTCGGCAAATCTTCCAAAAATCTTACTACCTCTGAAGCTGCCTGGATTGCCGCAGTTCTGCCCAACCCGAAGAAGTATGATCCGAAAAATCCTTCAGCTTATCTGAGAAAGAAGCACAATTGGATCATGAGACAAATGAGGAATGTAAGTTTGAAATAGTATCTTTGTACCAATGAAATTCTTCAACGCCGGTACAAATTTCGAATCCGTTCTTAAAAAATACTTTTCTTTTAAGAATGAAACCCTTTCTTTGGATCCGCTCGCGGAACTTTTGGAAGGGATAAAGAACGCTGATTTTAAAGATGCGCTCAGCTTTTTCAGGAATAATCCGGAGATTACAGAACATTTTGCCTATTATCTGCATCACATTTTCGAAGGAAAGCCTTTCAACCTGTCTCTTACGGAAGCCAACATTCTGTCGGAAAATGCTTTTATTCCTGAATTAAAAAAGAGAATTCTAAATAAAATCTTACCGCCCGTCGTAAACGAAAATACGGTCTGGTACATGATCGACAACGTAAGCGTAAGGCCGCGAAGCGATCTGAAGTATTTTCACAACCTTCCGGAAGAGGAAATCAGCGAACTGTTCAGGCTGCTCCGAATTGATGACTTTATCACAGAACCGGAGGTGAAAAAGGAAATGCTGTTCTCAATGAACATTCTTTCCTGGCGGGTAACGGGAGCTGCGATGGAAGTGGAAGTAGTACGGATGGCTCCACAATACAGGAATTTCGACAATCCGTTCCTGGCCTTGCAGAATGAGCTGGAAGGGCTTGCTGAAGAATTGGAAAAGAATCCTGAGCTGCAGCTTCATTCCAAAGACAGCCGGTACAAGCAGATCAAAATTTATATTGAACAATGTCTTGAGTTCGTTAATATTTCCTTTAAAAACTCTTCTAAATACGGTATTTCAGGGAAAATTAACCAGTCGCTTATCAAGATCAGGCAGCAGATCCAGAGGATTTATGAGATTGTACAGCTGCTCGTTATTGATAAGCAAGAGGATGTCCTGATTAACTCCAAGCATTTAATCTTTAATGTTTTAAGATATAAGTCGCATAAAAATAATATCTCGGATCTTATCAATGACAGCACGCGGCTGATTTCGCATTTAATTACCAACCATACGGCAGAAACCGGAACGCATTATATTACTTCCAACCGAAAAGAATACATGCGGATGTTCTACAAAGCCAGCGGTGGCGGAATCATCGTCGGGGCTTTATGTGTGCTTAAAATGCTGTACGGATATATTCCGGGAAGTGATTTTTCCCACGCATTCCTCTACTCAATGAACTATGCGATGGGCTTTGTGATGATTTACCTGATGGGCTTTACACTGGCTACGAAACAGCCTGCCATGACCGCTGCTACGATGACCAAAGTTCTATCAGAAGAAGTGAACATCAAAAGCAACAGCACCGAATTCGCGCACTTGGTATCGAAACTGTTCAGAAGTCAGTTTATCGCCTTCGTGGGAAACGTTCTTCTGTCTTTCCCGATTGCTTTACTCATCATTTACGGGCTGGATGTGTTTTTTTCACAGAATCTCGCGGTGGAAAGGTCTGATAAATTATTGAGAGACCTGGATCCGTTTAAGTCAAAGGCTATTCTTCATGCCTGTATCGCCGGTTTTTACCTTTTCATATCAGGGATTATATCGGGAAATATCGGAAACAACTCTGTCTTTTACCAGATTCCTGAACGGATTTCGAAGAATCTTTCGATCCGGAGGTTATTCGGAAATAAATTTGCCAAAAATCTATCGAAATATTATGCTAAAAACTGGCCCGGAATTGTGTCTAATTTCTGGTTTGGGGTCTTTTTGGGCGCCACTGCTCCGATAGGACTATTCCTTGGATTGGATCTTGATATCCGTCACATTACTTTTGCGGCAGGAAATTTTGCTCTGGGACTTTACGGGAAGGATTTTACCATTGATTCCTATACATTCTGTATCTCGCTGATTACGGTTTTCCTGATCGGGTTTTTCAACTTCCTGGTAAGTTTCAGCTTATCCATGTTCCTGGCTTTCCGTTCAAGGAAAATGAATTTGGGGCAGGTGAGTGAAATTTACAAAGGTATTTTCAGGTATTTTATCAAGAATCCGCTAAAGTTTTTCCTTCCTTTAAGATCGGGATTGGATCAAAAGACGGACGAGTTAATGAGCAGTACGGTTTCTACAAAATCTGAAGATCATTAGAATAAAAAAAAGCTGCATGTAAACTTGCAGCTTGAATTTTTACATTAGCTTTTTTCCAAACAATCCGGTAAAAAAGGACATTGTACTTTTGGTTCTGTCCACCATGCACATTCATTGGTGTTACAATAATACACACAGCAGATACTGCCGGCACCTCCGTTGATCTGTTTTAAACTTTCTCTGGATAACTTTTTAGTGGAAAGTAATTTTTTCATGTTTATTGATTTGTTTAGTTAACAGATCAAATATAAATATTTTTCTCTACAATTAGAATTAATTTTTATGGATTTTAAATCTTTAAGAAATCTGAAGATCATTAAATTGATCCGCGCCGAATTTATCCTGGAATTTTTTCAGAAAAAAGCTTTTCCGCATTTGAAAATCATGCTTCAGAAGGGGAGAGTGTATTTTGATGATAACACATTTTTTTTCAATATTTACGCTTTCAATTTCACTGAAAAGGCTTTCGTCCAGATAATCTTCCAGGAAATCCTTGATTTCAAAAGCCAGAAGCTTATTCTCAAAACCGTAGATCTTCGCAAAAGACCGTACCAGCTCCGAGGACTGGAATTCTCGTTTTTTCTTTTTCATTGTTAAATTTCAAAAATAATACTTTCCTCATTAATTCTTTTTACCACATTTTCCGTGCGCTCCCGGTGGGTATCGGTAATGAAAATCTGGCCGAAATTTTCCTGATTAACCAGCTCAATCAGCTGCGAAACGCGGGTGTCATCCAGCTTGTCGAAAATATCGTCCAGCAAAAGAATAGGCGTTTTTTTTGTCAGTTCTTTAATCAGGCTCATCTGGGCAAGCTTCAGGGAAACCAGAAACGATTTCTGCTGGCCCTGCGAACCGATTTTCTTGATGAGAACGCCATCCATTTCGAAAAGAAGGTCATCTTTGTGGATGCCTTTTGAAGTGTAGGTAAGCATTCGGTCCCTTTCCAGGCTTTCCTTTAGCAGATTTTCAAAAGAGCCGTCAAGAAGGTGCGACTCGTAGATCACCGAAACGGTTTCCTTGCCTCCTGAAATAATCTTGTAGAAATTTTTGACGATCGGGTTCAGCTTTTCGACAAAATCTTTTCTTTTATGAAAGATTTTTGTCCCGAACCGGATGATGGGATCATCGTATATTTCCAGCGAATCCTTATCCCAGGTTCTGTTCTTCGCAAAATATTTCAGCAGTGCATTTCTCTGCTGAACGGTTTTTTGGTACTGGATAAGATTAAATAAATACTCGGAATCTGTCTGCGAGATCATTGAATCCAGGAATTTTCGTCTGCTTTCCCCGGCATCTGAAATCAGATTAGAATCATAAGGCGAAATCATTACGCTCGGGAGGTAACCGATATGATCGGCCATCCGGTCGTAACTTTTATCATTTTTTTTGATGATTTTCTTTGCTTCTTTCGGCTGTGAAATTTTAATGATGTCTTCACGGTCATCGTTTAGGATTTCTGCTTCAACGGTAAAGAAATCTTCTTCATTTTTAATATTGTTGAGGTCGGTATTTCCCAAAAAGCTTTTCCCGACCGACAGGTAATGAAGTGCATCCAGAATATTGGTCTTTCCTACACCGTTATTTCCCACAAAACAATTGATCTGTGGCGAAAATTCGAATTTCTTTTCAGCGTGGTTCTTGAAATTGTACAGGGAAAGTTTCTTGATAATCATTTGTCAAAAATACTTCATTATTACTAAAAATAAAAAAGGAAGTGCCGAACACGTCTCGACTCCGAATGAAAAATAGGAGTCACTGCGCTCATTCTCTGAAAAATAGATTAAAATATAAGTAACAATTCCCGATAGGAAAAAAGCCGTTGAGTAGGGCAGGTCAAGATAAAAAACTGAAAGCAGGCTGCTGATGAAGACCAATCCATAAGCCAGATACTTAGTATTCTGTACTCCGATAATTGTAGGAAATGTTTTTACCGTATCCACTTTCATGTCCCGGATATCAAAAGGCAGCACCAGGGCCGTAATAAAAAAAAAGCTGATTAAAAAAATCGGGATATCAAATTCCGGCAGGGTAAGCCAGCAATTCATCAGTCCCCAGACCAATCCTACGTAAAATACTTTCAGCAAAGGGATCTTGCGGATATACGCATCCAGGAAAAAACTGTTGTACAGCAGGCCGAGGACCACGATAACAAACCATTTGAC
The DNA here is from genome assembly GCF_030818695.1 of Chryseobacterium sp. SORGH_AS_0447. Lineage (NCBI taxonomy): Bacteria > Pseudomonadati > Bacteroidota > Flavobacteriia > Flavobacteriales > Weeksellaceae > Chryseobacterium > Chryseobacterium sp. SORGH_AS_0447. Next base: position 2,114,136 of record NZ_JAUTAR010000001.1, read on the forward strand.
CAGCCGGATCCCGTTATGGTTATGTATTATTAAAAAGGCGCAGATAATCCCGGCTACGATATTTAAAATCAGGATTTTCGAAAAATGTCTCGTCTTCTGATATTTCGTATAAAGGTAACCGCTGAAATAAGTAATGAAAATAAGGAATACCGTAGGATACCGGAATGTGTTTTGCTCCAGCATAAAAAATACCGAAAAAAGGGTTCCCGTTAAGGATACGTAAAACTGACTGTCGATAACGGATTTTTTCAGTACTTTTAAAGAATTCATTTATCAAAAATAACGCATATGAAAAGATTTTCCAAGATTTTTCTGTTGTTGCTTCTGCTGCTGAGCTATTCAGGTGCATTTGCACAGAAATACTATGACGAGCAATGGAAAAAAGTGGCAGAAAATGCTAAAAAAGGGACATTTAAATCGAATCTCCCGATCGTTTTAGATATACAAAAACAGGCTATGAAAGATAATAACCTTGTACAGCTGATCCAGTCTTTAAAAGAAGAATTCAGCATTGTAAACCGAAGCTCTGATGACGAAGGGAACAATGCGGTAAGCCGTCTTTTCGGAAAACTTCAGAATGTAGAAAAACAACTTGCTGGTGAAGAAAAAACCGTGTTCCAAGTACTGCTTAATAGTTTTTTTCTGGATTATTATCACGAACATTCTTGGGAAATCGATGGACGTACTAACATAAATTCCCAGGATATTTCGCAGATCGAGACCTGGAGCAAACTTGATTTTAAAAATTACCTGGATAAGAGTTATGCAAATCTGAATGTGCAGAAATCTGCAATGAAGAAAATTCCTTTGAAGAAATACGAAAGGATATTTTCTTACAAAGAATACCTTTCTTATTTTCCGACCTTGCTGGATTGGTATCTGATCAAACAAACGGATTTTATTTCCGACTCCGATTTTTTTACTAAAAACGAACTGGAAGCCAACCGTACCAGGATTAATGCTGATTTTGATGAATTGATTGCTCAGAATACAGGGAATTCTAAGTTGTATTTTATGCATCGTAAATTGCAGGCCAATTGTGATTTTAACCGATGCAAAAATAAGCTGGCTCAGCTTCAGGATCTTTTAAAATCGGATGTTGAAGGAGACTATAAAGTGATGGTCATCAATAATATTGTTGAGGAACTTATCAATGATAAAAAAGAAAAAGAGGCGCTTGTTTATATCAGCAAAGCAAAAGCCGAATATCCTAAATCGCCCTTTATTGATGCTATAAAAGGTCAGGAAAAACAGATTCTCAATCCTGTCTTGAATATAAAATATGAAAAACAGACACAGAGTACGAAACCGATTCATTTTGTGGCAGAATACAAAAATGTATCAGGTTTTTCCATTAATATCTACGAAGTAAAAAACGACTTAACGGCATTTTTACAGTACACCCGGAATCCTTACGACAATGCATTTAAGAAAATCAAAAAAACGCTGATTAGAAAAGAAGTATATACATTAAATGATCCGAAAGATTTCAGGAATCACAAAACTGCCTTGGAAATAAAGCCTCTTCCTTCAGGAATATATGTGGCTGAATATTCTGTTGACGGCATTAAAGATGATGATACGGACAATCCGAGAGATTTGTATTTCCTGGTTTCGGATAACAGGATTATTTACCATACGAAGTCAGAAAGAGGACAACTTCCCGGTGAATTGAAGCTTGTAAACAGTGAAAACGGCAAACCTGTCATGAGTAAAAGTCTGACTTTCTATGAATTCGTAAATAATAAAGCACTCATAAAATCTGATGGAAAAACCGATGAAAAAGGACTCTTTGGTCTTCCTGCTACAAATAATAAAGAATATTACAGGACTTTTCTTATCCGACTGCCTGAAACCAACGATTTCCAGATCATGGAAGTGTATGGCGAAAGAATTTCAGTTGGAATTACCGACAGTAAGGATAAAAAACAGAGCAGAGCCCAGATCTTTACAGACCGTGCCATTTATAGACCAGGTCAGACCGTTTATTTTAAAGTCATCAATATTCAGCGAGATAAGGAAGTAGAGGCTGTCGTTCCCGCTCTTACCCAAAAAATTACCCTTACCGATGCTAATGGGCAGGAAGTATCTGCTCAGAATTTTACGACGAATGACTTTGGTTCGTACCACGGAAGCTTTGTTCTCCCGAAAGGTGGGCTGAACGGAAATTTTTTCCTGCGCACGGATACGAATGATGGTTATAAAAACATCCGGGTTGAAGAATATAAAAGGCCGAAGTTTGAAGTGGTTTTTGATCCGGTGAAAGATGAATACAGATATGGCCAGACTATTCAATTGAAAGGAAAAGCAATGATGTTCTCCGGAGTCGTACTGACTAACGCTACGGTACATTACGAAATAAAAAAGCAAAATATCCGCTGGAAATATTTCGGCTGGTATCCGCCGGGTGATTATGATAATGAAAACTCGATTCTTGGAGAAGTGAAGACCGATGAGAAAGGAGGATTTGTAATTATGCTGGATCTTAAAAAAGATGAAAAGCTGGAAGGAATCCAGATCGATAATTACCGAATCAAAGCTTCAGTGACAGATATCAACGGAGAAACACAAACCGCTGATACGGAACTGAAAGTGTCTTCGGTCTCCCATTATATTCAGGCAGAAGAAATTAAAAACGTCTTTTCCGGAGAACCTGTGAAAGTAAAAGTTGAAACCAAAAATTACAATGAACAGAATCTTAAAAAATCCTACAAGGTGAAGCTTTCAAAATTTGAAGTACCCGACAGGATTTTCAGGGATAATTTTAAATCAGAAGTTCAGGACTTGCCTGAGTTTTCAAAAGAAGAATTCATCAGCAGATTTCCTCATGATCTTTACGACAAAACTGAGGAACCCGCAAATTCTAAAGTTTCATCAGTAATTCTGAACGATGCCGTACGTCAGGAAGAAGCCCTCGATCTTGGCAAACTAGAAGCCGGAACCTATAAATTAGAATTGTATAACATTGAAGGCCGTGACACCATAAAAGCAGTTCAGAATTTCAGCGTATGGAATAAAAATTCCTTGCCGGATTCCCAGAAAACATTTCTGACGGTTGTGCAGCCTGAAAAAGAATTTGTAAGGGGAGAAAAGGCCTTATTCCATATTTATTCTTCAATACCTGATGTCCTGCTGAATGTTTTTATTCAGGACGGTTCGGGAAAAACTATTTCTGAAGTTCATCATTTTAAAAATGGAATTCTTGAATATGTAACCGCTGTTCCCAAAGATAAAAATGTGCTGGCCCTGAACATACAATTTCAGGTAGTGGCATTCAATGATGTGCAGACCAAGACGGTAAATCTTCCGGTACAAGATGATGAGGCGGAAGAATTAGCCATAGAAACCGTTACGTTCAGAGATAAAATAGAACCGGGTTCTAAAGAGAAATGGTCAATAAAAGTATCAGGAAAAAACAGGGAGAAAATTAATGCGGAAGTTCTGGCGAATATGTACGATATGTCCCTGGATAAGCTGGCTAAAAATAATTTTGATTGGTACCGTTTTTACGTACCTTCTGCCACGATAGTTTCTTATGATATTAAAAACAATCTTCTTCAGAAATATTATCAGAAAAGACTGATGTATTATGAACCGAAAATAGTTGAACCTCCTTATTTCAACTGGTTCAACGGAGTTTTGTTTCTTACCGATACAATGACTTTGGAAACGACAACTGGATTAGTTAATCAGGAAGGCGTAAAAGCTGCCGCCTATACACCTCCTCCGCCACCGCCTGTGGGAAGAGCCAGAAGTACAATGGCCAAAGTCGCGATGTCGGAAGATAAAATAGCAGTCATTCAGAATGTAGTTCCTGAGCCTGCGAAGGCTCCCAAAACAGAAGAGTCTCCATCGCCGGAAGCAAGTTTAAACAATGTTTCCGTCCGCCAGAACCTCAACGAAACCGCCTTCTTTTATCCGGATTTGAGGACCGATTCCGAAGGTAATGTAAGCTTTGAATTCACCTCTCCGGAAGCACTCACCAAATGGAAGCTGATGTTCCTGGCACACACAAAAGATGCAAGAGCGGCAACGTTGGAAAAAGAAGTGGTGACACAGAAAGAATTCTCGGTAACACCGAATTACCCAAGATTTTTACGGGAAGGGGATGAGCTGAACTTACAGTCTAAATTATCCAACTTAACCGATAAAAAACTGAATGGTTATGCCGGGTTACAGATCCTGGATGCCTTTACCAATGAAGATATTTCGGATAAATTCGGACTAAGTGCCCTGACGGCTGTATCAGGATACAATAAAGAACAGGCTTTTTCACTGGATGACAACGGAAATTCAGTAGTTACCTGGAAGGTTAAAGTTCCGGAAAATGTTTCGTCCATTATCTTAAAAGTTGTGGCCAAAGCCGGAAAATATTCGGATGGTGAGCAGCAGGCCGTTGCCGTTCTTCCGAACAGGATATTGGTAACCGATGCTGTTCCGGTTTTTGTGAAAGAAGGGCAAACCAAGACCTTCGAGTTGGAAAACCTTAAAAATGCAGACTCTAAAACAATATCCAACGTATCCAATACCCTTGAACTGACCACGAATCCGATCTGGGAAATCATGTTTGCGCTTCCGAGCCTTAAAAACGACCCCAACAGTTCAGCAGATGTGGTCTTCAATAAATGGTTCGCCGATGTGCTGGCTTCAGAGGTCTTTAGGTCCAATCCGAAAATAAAAACTGTATTTGAGCAGTATCAGGAGAAGGGATTATTAAAATCAAACCTTGAAAAAAACCAGGAGCTGAAACAGCTGCTGCTGGAAGAAACCCCTTGGGTACTCGAAAGTAAGAATGAAGAAGAGCAGATGCAGAAACTGGCCCTGTTGTTTGATGCCAACACCATGAAAAATTCCATCATGCAGGATTGGGACGATCTCAGGAAACTGCAGAATCCAGACGGCAGCTTTTCATGGTATCCCGGATATCCCGGATCTTATGCTACTTCGTTGTATATTTTGAAAAGCTTAGGCAAGATTAATGTATGGCTGAAAGACAATGTGAAAAACTACCAGAATTCAGATCAAAAAGAAATGGTGAAAAACCTGATCGAATATATTGACGGTGAAATAGAAAAATATGCAGATCCTAAAGACAAAAATGTTTGGACCAACTGGACACTGGATTACCTGGACACAAGAAATTACTGGGAAAAAGAATATCCGCTGAAAGGGAAAGGGGCAGCCCTGAAATCGCAGGTGAAACAGAAAGCCAAAACTGCTAAGCTTACCGACTTCACCTTTTTCGGGCTTCACCGGGCAGCATTGCTGATGAATGATTACGGATTAAAAGACGTTTCCGATAAACTCATGAATTATCTGAAAGAAACCTCCGTAGAATCGAAAACGCAGGGTGTGTATTGGAAGCAGAACCTGGATGACTGGGGCTGGTTCCGCTCCAAAGTAGTGAACCATGCTGGCGCATTGGAAGCTTTTAGCAAACTCAAACCGGAGGATCAAAGTTTCATTGAAGAAATGAAAATCTGGCTGGTAACCCAGAAAGAAGTCAATTCATGGGGAAGTTCAAGAGGCACGGCAGAGGTGATCTATACCATTTTAAACTCCGGAAAATCCTGGACAGGTACCGAAAGCGACAAAGCAACCATTATCTGGGGCGGAAAAAAGCTTAAACCGCAAACCGAAGCCGCAGGCTACGTAAAATCAACGGTAAACCCGGATGTACTGGATAAAAGCCTGGCAACGGTTACCATTACAAAACCGAGGCCCGGAATCGTTCAGGGCGGATTATTCTGGCAGTATTATGAGGATCTGAATAAAATAAAATCATCTGAAAATTACCTTTCCGTTACAAAAGAATTATACAGAAAAATTAAAACCGTCAACGGGGAAGAGCTTCAGAAAATATCACCGGAAACCCCTTTAAAAGTAGGAGATAAAATCACCGTAAGAATGATCCTGAATACCGACCGTCCGATGGAATTCGTCCATATTAAAGACATGAGAGCAGCAGGTTTTGAGCCGGTAGACGTGCTTTCCGGATATCAGTGGAAAAACAGTTTAGCCTATTACCAGTCTACAAAAGATGCGTCTACCAATTTCTACATCGAGCGGATGCCGAAAGGGAAATACGTATTTGAGTATGATCTGATCGCCAACGCCTCAGGAAAGTTCTCCAACGGGATTACTACCATTCAGAACTATTATGCGCCGCAAATGAGTTCGCATACGAAAGGGATGAATGTCGAAATTAAAGAATGATTTTAAATAATCTTAAGAAAATGCTCCTACATATTGTGGGAGCATTTTTATTATGTTATCCATTGATTAACGATTTTAATTAACCAGCCTTTTGCCGTTTTTGTAATAATATAGGACTCTCCTCTTACCAGATAATCGGATATTAAAATATAAGTATCTTTCTGATCATCGCATTTGAAAATTTTGCTGTATTGAGGCTGTGATGTAAGAACATAATGATATTTACTATACACTTGGTACTCTTTGGAAGCCACGAATATTATTTTTTTACCATATGTTCTTGTGTGTCTTATATTTTCATCATCTGTAGCAATTATTTTGATATTCAAATCTTCCAAAATATCTTTTTTGTAAGAATATTCTGAAAATATCTCTTCATTTTGCTTTGAAATATCTTTGCGAACTGTTTGAATATCTACTAAAAAATTTTCTGTGGTTACGTCGGAATCTTCAATTAAATCATAATTACCAAATAATATACTCTCAGCCAATAAGGTAAATTCATTATCATAATTGCTGTATCTAGGATTCTCATCTTCAGAATCCATTATTCCGTCCTCATCTGTATCATTTGATAGAGGATTTGTAAAGTAAATTAGTTTTTCTTCCAGATCATTTAATCCATCACGGTCCGAATCTTCGAGTATTTCTTTAAGATTTAATGTAACAAGAGCATTGTTATTTACAATTTCATATGTAGGCTGTGGGTTTGAGGGAAAGGTTGGTTCTTTAATCATTCTTACAATGTCAGCTTCTATCTGTATCTGATTTTTATTTTTAAAAAGTGGTAAGCGGGAATTGCTTTTGAATACATAATTTTTATTTTGATCAAGTCCTGTATAGTAATTTTTCCACGTCATTCCGTTATCATTTGAAATGCGTAGATAATATTTTCCAAAATAAAAAGAATTTGTGTGGAATAATATTGCCATAACTCCGTCTTTTGTACCGGTTTTAATAATTACCGGCTTCGGAATATCTCCATACTTTTTAGAATACTCAATTTTTGTAATCGAATCCCGTATCTTATAAGTGCCATAAACAGAATCAGGAACTACATTTTTAAGAACATTTTTAATTTTTACTTCTACGGAATCTATAATTTCGTCTGATTTTCTAGGTTCTCTTAAATAACTAATTGAGATGAAAGAAAAGGGAGGTTTTCGAGCACGAGCTTTTGTTAAAAGCCTAAACTCATTTTTTGAATAAGTGGAATTAATGCTGTCATTATATCTTTTTAGTAGTTGGCAGGTGCATACGTCCGTCTTTTGGGCAGATAAAGGCAAACTAAATATAATCGATAAGATCAGAAGATACTTTTTCATGGTTAGCTTTTTGGGATAACGTAGTTTCATAGTTTTTATTATCAGAATTTATGATGATAAATCTAATATTTATAATGACAATTTGTGGGATATTGATTTAAGACAAAAAACTGATATATTTGCTTTTCAACATTCAGATAAACTATGGAAAACGTTTTTGATGCGAAAGATGCTCAGCATTACATCGACAGGATAAATAAACTTACCCCGGAAAGCAAAGGCTTGTGGGGAAAAATGACGGTAGACCAGATGCTGGCGCACTGTAATGTATCGTACGAAATGGTCTATGAACCCGAAAAACACAAAAAGCCGGGAGCCATCGCAAAATTTATTTTAAAAAACTTTGTAAAACCGAAAGTAGTAGGTGAGAAGGCCTATACGCAGAACGGACCGACAGCACCGCAGTTCATTATTTCCGATCAGAAGAATTTCAACGAAGAAAAAAAGAGGTTGATTGGTTTTATCCAGAAAACCCAGCAGCTGGGTGCATCGGCTTTCGACGGTAAAGAATCTTTCTCTTTCGGAAAGCTGAAGGCGCAGGAATGGAACAATATGTTTGCCAAGCATCTCAATCATCATCTGGCCCAATTCGGTGTTTAGCATGAAAAAGATATTATTCTTCTTGGTTTTCCTATATTCCTTTTCCTTTGCACAGATGAAGGAATTTCCTTTGAAGAATGAAGACTTCAGTGCTTTTCTCACGAATTACAAAACGCCTTTTTACGGGGAAATCTCTACTGAAAAAGCGGTGATTCAAGTACAGATTGAAAAAGCCGTGAAAAATCCGGCTAAGCCTGAGCAGTATATTATTTCAGGATATTCTGAGGTCGAAGGCAATAAGTCCGTCTTTTCCGGGGAGATCACCTTCACACAGCGGTTTAACGTTAATAATCAGCCGGATGAAATGCTGGTCTTTGCAGATTTTGTCATGAAGGAAGTCGGATCCGGTGAACATTCCGGAATATTTACCGGGAAGCTGAGGATGCAGATGGCCAAGCAAATAACCCAGCAAAGCAGGGCTACGGTAACCTTCAAAGGAAAATGGAAAAATTATTCAGGGACTTTGGACTTCGAGGCCTGGTGGGCCAATTTTGTTCCCAAAGACATTTCAAAAGTTGTATTTAAATAAAAATGATAGCCAATTATGAAAAAACTTTTACTACTGTTTGTTCTCGCTTCCAACTTTATTTTCGCGCAGATGCCGGATATCTCCAATGTATGGCTCAATAACAGCAAAGCCTATACGGGAACGATCGGGAACAAAAACCAGGAGATCAAGCTCAAAATCAATATTTCCGAACAGAACAGGAAAAACGACCAGGAGTATTTCGTTTCAGGATATACCCTAGTCGATAAAGTATATTCGAAATTTGAAGGAAAATTTACCATTATCAAATACAAGGATGCCCGGAAAAAAGGGACGGTTTTCGGAGAATACGAGCTTGCTGAAGAAAACAAAGGAAAACATTCCGGAATTTTAAAAGGAAAGTTCGTCTATACCTTTCCAATGGAATAAAGACACTGAAAAGGTGGAGAATCAGGAAATTGAGCTTACCGGTGACTGGAAAAGCTATGACGGAACCATGAATTTCAAGACCCGGATAAAAAATCAGTAATTAAATAATACCAGTAACAAAAGCATGAAACTAGGGGCATTTTCAATCAGCTTAAGTGTAAAAGACCTTCAGAAATCAAGAGACTTTTATGAAAAATTAGGTTTCGCAGAAATGGGCGGAGCGATGGAGCAGAATTATCTCATCATGAAAAACGGCGACCATATTATCGGGCTTTTCCAGGCGATGTTCGACGGAAATATGCTTACTTTTAATCCCGGCTGGGACCAGAATGCCCAGAATCTGGAAACTTTCGACGATGTAAGAGAGATCCAGAAAAGATTAAAAGAGCAGGGAGTGGAACTGCAGAAGGAAGCTGATGAAACCACGTCCGGCCCTGAGCATATTTATCTAAAAGACCCGGACGGAAATATGATTCTCATCGATCAGCACCGTTAACTATAAATCTGAAATAAACTAAACCTTAATACAATCATCTTATGGCAACAGTAAACGTTTACCTTACCTTCAACGGAAACTGCAGGGAAGCTTTTGATTTTTACAAATCGGTTTTCGGCGGCGACTATCCCTACATCGGAACTTTTGGCGACATGCCTCCGGCAGAAGGCCAGGAAATCAAAGAAGAAGACAAAGACAAAATTATGCACGTTACACTTCCGATTTCCGGGGAAACCATCCTGATGGGAAGTGATGCAGGATGCGATCAGGCTTCTCAGCTGATCATGGGAAATAATTTTTCGATTTCCATCAATGCAGAATCCAGGGAAGAAGCAGACCGTTTGTTTAATGGTCTTTCAGCAGAAGGGCAAATTACCATGCCGCTGTCAGATACCTTCTGGGGTGCCTATTTTGGAATGTTTACCGATAAATTCGGGATCAACTGGATGGTAAACTATGATGATCCTGCGAAAATGGAGCAACACCCGTAATGATTAGCATTAAAACTGATGAATCCTCATCAGTTTTTTATTTTAGCAAACCTAGAGAAAACTGAATTGGAGTTAATTCACCACTACGGTATTAGTGCTTGTTATTATTGATTTAAATTATTAAATTTGTTATACACGATAGATTTTAATAATAAGCAATGACGGGCATAGCGAGAAAAGCGGTATTGGGATTACTTACCATCACCGCCACAGTTTTACAGGCACAGAAAAATGATCTCGGAGCATGGTACATGTATTTTGGAAATAACAAGATCAGCAAGAAGTTCAACCTCCATAATGAGATCCAGTACCGGAATTTTAATGCGGTTGGCGATCTTGAGCAACTGATGATCCGTACCGGTATCGGATACGACCTTTCCGAAGACAACAATAATGTATTGGCAGGATACGCATTTATCTTAGGCAGGCCCTACGAAAACGGAGAAAAAACGGAGAATATCGAACACCGGATCTTCCAGCAGTATATTACCAAGCAGAAGTTCGGAAGATTCAATCTTCAGCACCGGTATCGTCTGGAAGAAAGGTTGATGGAAGATGATTTCCGGATGAGGTTCAGGTATTATTTAAATGTGAGTATCCCGATCAATAATAAGGAGATGCTGCCTAAAACCTTTTATGCTTCGGTATATAATGAGATCTTCCTTCATTTGGACAGTCAGGTATTTGATAGAAACAGAGTATATGGTGCATTAGGCTATGTCATTAATAAAAACATGAGGATTGAAGCAGGATATATGAATCAGATCCAGGAAAACAAAAACCGCGGACAGATCCAGATCGGATTCTACAACAATATTCCGTTTACCAAAGATTAAATAATAGGCTGGAAGAAGGAAGCCGGATGCTCGAAGTTTTCCTGCCGCTTTCAAAGATAGGGAGTTTGTTGTTTATTAAAATATTCTTATCTAAATCCAAAATTTACAGGAAAAAAATTATAAAAAAGCATGAACCTTTAAAAGCTAATAAATAGAGGGTTTTTCTAAGAAAGACAAACATTCCCCTCCGCCGGAGGGGTGGCGAAAATCCAAAGAATTTTTGACGGGGTGGTTAAAGCATATAAGTCTCTGATTAAATTAAACTACCAAGCACACAAACCATGAAGAAAAATTATTAATGATTAAAAACAATCCAGTATTTTTAAAAAAAATTAATAATGATTCACAGCTATGTTATCATATCAATTGCAGTCCTTTTATCTGTAATGATACTCGTCATGATCGGGCAGAAGCTCAAAGTAGCATATCCTATATTCCTGGTGATCGCCGGGCTTCTGATCAGCCTCGTTCCGGGGATGCCGCATATCGAAATAGAACCCGATCTTGTTTTTCTTATTTTCCTTCCGCCGATCCTTTTTGAAGCCGCCTGGTTCACTTCCTGGCAGGACTTTCACAAATGGAGAAAGCAGATCTTTTCGATGGCTTTCGGATTGGTATTTCTCACCTCGATTGTCGTGGCTTACCTTTCTTCGTCGATCATTCCGGGACTCGCGGTGGCGATGGGCTTCCTTCTCGGAGGGGTAAATTCCCCGCCGGACGCCGTGGCGGCAACTTCCGTGTTGAAGCACGTTAAAATCCCTAAAAAAATCACCACGATCCTCGAAGGGGAAAGCCTCATCAATGACGCTTCCAGTTTAATTGTTTTTAAATTTGCGCTGGCGGCCGTTATTTCCGGGCAGTTTATTTTCGGGGAAGCTGTAAAAGACTTTTTTACCATGGCCATCGGCGGTATTGGCGTCGGAATCGGGGCCGGACTGCTTTTCGGAGCACTGCTGAAAATTATTCCGTCCAATTCCAATATCGATACCATTATTACCCTGATTGTTCCTTACATCATGTACATCGGAGCGGAGCATTTTCATTTTTCCGGAGTGCTGGCCGTTGTGGCCGGAGGTCTTTTGATGTCCTACAATTCCCATTGTTACCTGAGCCATACTTCCCGCATCCAGTCGGGAAATGTCTGGAGTGTTCTTATATTTCTGATGAATACCATTATTTTCATCCTGATCGGGCTGGAGTTGCCGGTAGTTGTAGCCGCCATGAAAGATTATACCATTTCGGAAGGCATTATCTACAGTATCGTCATCGGAGGAGCCATCATCGGAACAAGGATTCTGTACAGTTATGCGCTGATGTACTTTCCAAGGCTTTTGTCCAAGGAAGTCTGTCGGAAAAATCCGAAACCCGACTGGCGGGAACCGTTTATCATCAGTTTCGCGGCGATGAGGGGCGTGGTTTCTTTAGCTGCAGCATTATCAATCCCGGCTTTCTTACCGAACGGAGAAGCCTTTCCGCACCGGAATATCATCCTGTTCGTTACTTTTGTAATTATACTGATCACTTTGGTAGGGCAGGGGCTTCTGCTGGCTCCTATTTTAAAATTATTAAAAATAAAAGATGCCGGAAGCGAACTGCCTGAAGAAAAGCAGGAAGTAATTCTCATGAGGAAGCTGAAAGAAACGGCCCTTGAAAAGCTGGAAAGCGATTTCTCCGAACTGGCAGAAAAGAACAGCCTGGTGCAGCATCAGAAGCACCGGCTGGAAAATGAAATGATTATGATGGCCGATAAGTCACAATGCCTGGCATCGGCCGGAGATTATGTAACGGCGATGAACGAGAACAAAGAAGTAATGCGGCAGCTTATCCAGGCACAGCGTAATGAACTGCACCGGATGAAGCGCGAGAAAATTTTCGACGATCATGTGATGAGAACCATCGAGATGCAGCTGGATTTTGATGAAGCCAAAATCACCGGATTTTCCCATGGGTAGGTATTAATTAGTTTTGTAATAATTAAAAAATTTTGAACAGATAATGTAAGTGTTGCTGATTATGTATAACTTGGCATAAAGTTTTTCGTTTAATTCATAAAAATGGAAAATATGAGCAATCCCATTATTACAGAATACAAAATAAATGCACCGGCAGAAAAAGTCTGGAAAGCATTGACGGATAAAGAGGAAATGAAAGTCTGGTATTTTGATATCACCGACTTTGAATTGGAAGCAGGGAAGATTTTTAATTTTTACGAACCCGGTGAGGAAAAAAAATACCACCACCAGGCGGAAATTTTAGAAATCTTTCCGAACGAAAAATTCACCTATTCCTGGGCTTATCCTGATTTTTCCGATAAGAAAACAACCGTTATCTGGGAACTGCAGCCGGATGGAAACGGGACTTGGCTAAGGCTGATTCATAACGATATCGAACATTTCAGTGATTTGGGGGAACATTTTTCACGGAAAGCCTTTACAGACGGGTGGAAAGGAATTATTCTCCAAAGCCTGAAACCTTATCTCGAAAGCTGACTTATTAATACTTAATCTGATCATGCCTGTTTTCAATACGCTGCACCCCATTCTCTGGACAGAACAATTTGATGAAAGTATCCGTTTTTATACGGATGTGCTGGAATTTTCCTTGGAAGAAAAGAACGACAGCTGGCAGTGGGCTCTCTTGGAAAAAGATTATGTCCGCATCATGCTTTCAAAACCGAATGCTCACGAAAAATCCCGCAAAATCGGCTTTATAAGCTCCTTTTATTTTAATGTAAATAATGTAGTCCGGCTTTGGGAAGATCTGAAAGATAAAGTGAAAGTCTGCTATGAAATCGAGACCTTCGAATGGGGAATGAAGGAATTCGCTATCTATGACAACAACGGCTATCTGTTACAATTTGGTCAACCTGTCGATGAAATTAGCTTGGAGGGATAAATTTTGCTAATTTTGGGGAAATTATTTAGAAATCAATGAAAAAAAATATTTTAGCAGGATTTGTAGCGGTTTTGATGTTGGCTTCGTGCAAGGATGATAAAAAAGTACTCGATTCATTAGCCGATTATAACAACTCAATGATGGAAAAAGGCTATCATTTCGGAGATAAATTAACGCTGCCTAAAGAGGTTACTGATGATGCGGAAAGCATTTCCATCAGTTTTGGCGATAAGGAAACTTCCAGTCTCACCATCGATCCGAAATACTTTACCCTGGGAGATAACGCCGTTACTTTTAATATTAAAACCAAAGGCGGTGAAACCTTAACACAAGATGCTACCATCAATGTGTTTGCGAAAAATCCCGAACAGAAAATCAATTATGAAATCGTTGCAGAATATCCGCACGATCCGAAAAACTTTGTACAGGGTTTCCAGATCGAGGGAAACACAATCTATGAAAGTGACGGGCAGAACGGATCTTCGCAAATTTTAAAATATACACTGGGAACGACAACGCCTCTGGCCTCAACAAAGCAGCCGCAGGAAGACTTTTCCGAAGGAAGCACGATTGTCGGCGATAAGGTATACCAGTTAACGTGGCAAAGCAAAAAAGGATATGTCTATGATAAAAACTCCCTAAAATTGTTATCGGAATTCCCTTACCCGAATGTATTGGGTGAAGGCTGGGGATTAACGTACGACGGCAAGTATCTGATCGCTTCGGACGGAAGTAAGCTCCTGTATTTCCTAGACCCTGCAAATCCATCCAAAATGGTAAAATATATTGCCGTGGCAGGAAGCTCGCAGGCATATGATCAGCTGAACGAACTCGAATATCACAACGGATACATCTATGCTAACGTATGGCAGAAGCCCGTTATCCTAAAAATAAATCCGGCTAATGGAGAAGTTGTCGGAACATTTGATTTTACGGAGATTGCCAAGCAGAATACCAAAGGCAGCGACGATGTGCTTAACGGGATTGCTTTCAAAGGGGATAATATGCTGGTGACCGGTAAAAACTGGTCAAAAATTTATGAAGTAGCCACCAAGTAACCTATATTTCTGCATGAAGAAAAATCTGATCACAGGTTTTGCCGCGGCATTGCTGCTGATTTCCTGTAAAAACGATAAAAAAATCCTGGACAGCCTGGCCGATTACAACAATTCGATGGAAGAAAAAGGTTATCATTTCGGAGACCGACTGAATCTTCCGGAAGAAGTGACGGATAATGCCGAAAGTATCTCCATCAGCTTTGGCGATAAGGAAACTTCAAATCTAACGATCGAACCTAAATTTTTTGAATTCGGTGATAATGAAGTGACCTTTAACATCAAAACAAAAGGCGGCGAAACGTTGAACCAGGATGCGACCATCAATGTTTTCTCAAAAACGCCGGAGCAGAATATTTCCTACAAAATTGTAGCGGAATATCCGCATGACCCGAAAAATTTTGTGGAAGGTTTTCTCTTGGAAGGCAACACGGTATACGAAAGCGACGGACTTGAAAAAGCTTCCCAGCTGATCAAATATCCTTTGGGAAGTACCGTTCCGACTACTGTTGAAAAACAGCCCGCCGATATATTTTCCGAAGGAATCGCTATTGCAGGAGATAAAATCTATCAGCTGACGTATCAGAACAAGATCGGCTTTGTATATGATAAAAATACGTTGAAGAAAATTTCGGAATTTGCTCTGCCGAATGAGTTCGGAGAAGGATGGGGAATGACGTACGACGGGAAGAATCTTATTGCAGATTCGGGCTCGAACGATCTTTACTTTTTGGATGCCAATAATCCTTCAAAAGTGGTGAAAACAGTGCCTGTGGGCGGAAATAAGACCATTTACAACCAGATCAACGAACTGGAATACCACAACGGTTTTATTTACGCTAATGTCTGGCATCAGCCTTATGTCCTGAAGATCAATCCTTCCAACGGCGAAGTGGTCGGGAAATTTGATTTTACAAAAATTACGGAAGAATATACGAAAAACGACAGTGAGCACGTTCTGAACGGGATTGCTTTTAAGGGAGAAAATATGCTCGTAACCGGAAAAAACTGGTCGAAGATCTATGAAGTTGCAATTCAATAAGTTAAAATCGGTCACAATTTCTGTTGGACTTAATAAAAATAGTAAATTGGTAGCGCTCTTCCCGGAGCGCTATCATTGTAAAAGAATTTGAAAATACTACATTTAATATTGGCTTTGCTTTTCTGTTCGCTAACGGCACAGAAGACTCTTCCTTTGGACACACTGAAACTGAAGGATGCGAAAGATATGCTCGTGGACGATTACGGAAATCTGTATATCTATAAGAATAAAGAATTCAGCTTTACCAAGTACGATTCACTCGGCAAACAGCTTGGGAAAATGATGCTTACGGTTCCCTATAAAGTGCAGACTGTACAGAACCCGTTGAGCGTTCCGTTGTTCTCGGAGAATGCGCAGGAAATGAAGTTTGTGGACCAGAATTTAAATGAAATCCAGAAGGTAGATTTCAGGCAGAAGTTCGGATTTATTAAAATGGCTTATGCCGAAGACCTGCAGCAGATATGGCTGCTTGACGACAGTACCAAACGCCTGATCCAGTACAATTTCAGGAACGATACGACTATTAATTCCTATCCTTTTGATGCAAGCTTTGACGATCTCATGGATCTTCTGGTGTATGAAAATAAAGTATACATTCTCACACGCAATCACATCAGGGTATTTACATTGAAATTCGAAAAGATCTTTGAAGCACCTTTAGAAAACGGAAAACGTTTCAGAAGGGAAAATGAAGCCATTCTGGTCATAGCAAATAATTCGGTTTTACAATACATTCCGGAAAAAGAAATGGTTAAGATTTTCGGGGATCCCGATGCTCAGATTGTGGATAAAAATACCCTTTCTTATTTTGAAATAAAAGCCAACAACCTGTATCTTTACGGTCTCGGAAAAGCCACGGAAGAAAAGCCGGAAAAAGAACCGGATTCTTTACAGAAAGCTACGGAACAGGATGTAGAAAGGTCTGCGGAAAAGCCTGCCGAGCCCAACAGTCCGGAGCAGAAGCTGGAGCAGAAAACCCAGGAAATCGAAAGCAAAAATCCTGCGGAAAGCTCTCTGCAGAAACTTATTGAGGACAGTTCGGAAGTTCAGGCGGCCGGCATTTAGTTATTGATCAGAAATTAAAATACACGAAGGATATATATGCACATTGCAGTTACAGGAAATATCGGAGCAGGAAAAACAACGTTAACGACAATGCTTTCTAAGCATTACGGATGGGATGCACAGTTTGAGGATGTTGATCATAACCCTTATCTGGAAGATTTCTATGCCGACATGAGCAAGTGGAGTTTTGCACTTCAGATCTATTTTCTCGGAAGCCGTTTCCGACAGGTGAAAGAGATCAGAGAAAGCGGAAAAAACATCATTCAGGACCGTACGATCTACGAAGATGCCCATATTTTTGCGGAGAACCTTAACGATATGAACCTGCTTTCGGACCGCGATTTTAAAAATTATGAATCGGTTTTTAGCCTGATGAAATCTTTTGTTTCAGCACCGGACCTTCTCATTTACCTTAAATCCGATGTTCCGAATCTGGTAAAAAAAATCTACAAAAGAGGCCGGGAATATGAAGCCTCGATCAGCATCGAATACCTTTCCAAGCTGAATCAGAAATACGAAAAATGGATTTCCAACTATACCGAAGGAAAACTGCTGATTATTGAGGTAGATGATCTTGATTTCGTGGAAAAACCGGAAGATTTCGGTTTCATTCTGGAAAAAATCGAAGCGGAACTGAACGGATTGTTTTAATAAAAATTTTTACCGGAAATCAATCTTGGTAAGTAAATTGCTGGTAGTTCTTTTAGAATAAGTTGATTTTATAAACATAATAAAGATGGTCGTAAAAGTTTTGCATAACGGAAATTGCTCAAAATCGAATGCCGTTCTGGAATATCTTGATGAAAACGGCGTGCCGTTCGAGATCATTAATATACTGGAAGATCCGCTGACTGAGCTTGAGATTAAAACGGTGTTAAAGAAACTCAACCAGAGTGTTTTTCATATCATCAGAAAAAATGAAAAGTTGTACGTTGAGAAATTTGCCGGAAAAAATTTGTCAGAAGAAGAATGGATTAAAATCCTGGCTGAAAACCCTTCGCTGATCCAGCGGCCAATTATCATCAAAGGTTCTGTGGCCATGCTCGGAAGACCTGTTGAAAACGTAAAATACTTTATTGATAAATAATAAGCATTGAAAATATAAACTAAAAAGTCAGCAGTAAAGCTGACTTTTTTATTTTACAATAGAATTACGCCTTCTATTTTGGCGACTTCCTGATAAATATGAACTACCTGATTGGCATCCAGCACAAAGGCGTTGATGTTGCAGGCCGTATATTTTCCGTTTTTGCTCTCCCGGTTTCCTAGGGTAAACTTGATCCCGTCGAATACTTTATAAATTTCCGTCAGTTTTGCCTGGTCTGTAGGAATAATAAATTTAAATAAATAATCTTCCGGAAAATCGTGATGATCTTCCAGTTTCTCCCGTAAAGAAATATAAAAATCTTCAGGGCTTGCATGTTGATTTCCTTGTAATATATCCATCTGCTTTTATAATATCTCTATAAATATAATGAAATTTCTCTTACTTTCCAAGAGGCCCCAGCAGCGAGCTGGAGTTTTGGATTTCGTAATCTTCGATAATATTGAATATACCGTTTACGAGCTGTTCTGAAGCCAGCTGGCTCAACCCTCCGGAATTCACCGTGGTTTTGCTGCCTAAAAGGCTGCCCAGGAAATTGCTTCCGGACAAAGCAGTATTAATGCTTTTCACAATCCCATATTGATTAAGCTGTTCGTCCACTTTTGGAGCGATGGCCGCAATCAGCTGTTGGGAAGTTTTCTCCTTTAGAATCAGCGTTGCTGTTCCTTTTTCTCCCTGGATAATTCTTGTTACGTCCTGTGCATTTAAGCTGTTTACTGCACTTACCAATATCGGTTTCGAAATGTTTACGGTATAGGCTGCCGCGTCAGCAATGTAGGCACGTTCTTTCGCTACCAGGGAAGGGGCAACTCTTTCCAAGATTGTATTGATCTCCCTAAGCTGTTTCGGCAAAGCTTTATCCACCATGTTGTTCTGTAAAAACGCATCCCGGTTGCTGTATATGCTCGCTCCTTTATCAATGCCGTTTAAAAGAAGCCTTTTGATAATTGATAACCCAAGATCGGAGGTCGCCAAAGTAGTGCAGGATTGCACCGTCGTATTAATGATAGCTCCAGTTCCTATAAGTAAAACTGCAGCGATGATGTATTTTTTCATTGATATCGATTAAACGTTATAAGTTTTCAAATAATGAACCAAATTTATAATTCGGAAATGAGTTTAACAAATTTTATAATTAGGAATGTTAAGAAATCTCTTTTTCTCAAAATTGGCTCTTCCGAACATGAAATTATCTAAAATTATCTTCAAAAAGAACAAAATATAATAAATAGTGAATAATTTTTTTATCTTAAATGTGAAGTTATAGATTTAAAATATCATATAAAATTTTATTTATTGTGAATAATTTTTTAATGATAAGTTCATTTTGTTGAAATTTAGTAAAATTATCACTTTTAACGGGATGGCAAAAAAAATTAAGTAAAATTAACATTGTTAAATATATTTTTATAATTTTGGCTAATGTCTTTTTTTGAGAACACGCAGAATCTTCTCGGAAAAAGTATGAAAAGAGGGATCTCTTTTCATAAAAACTGATTGTACGAATAAAATAAAACTATATGAAACAACGTGATTTAAAGTATTCATGCCTCATTGCCGTACTCTATTTCGGAATGAACGTGAATGCACAAACTACACCAAGAGATACTGTTGCAAAAGAGCAGAAGATTGAAGAGGTGGTGATGATTGGGTATGGAAGCAGAAAAAAAGTGGACAATACTACATCAATTAGTTCAATTAATGCTGATGAAGTAACAAAAACTAAAGTTTTGAATGCTACTCAAGCCATTCAGGGAAAAGCGGCAGGTGTACAAGTTATGGCTTCCGATTCACCTGGATCAACACCCACAGTAATGATTAGAGGGTTGGGAACTGTTTTAGGTGGAAGAACACCATTATATGTGGTTGATGGTATGTTCATGGAAAATATTAATAATATTAATTCCAATGATATCCTGTCTTACGATATCTTAAAAGATGCAGCTGCACTAGCTATTTATGGAAATAGGGCTGCAAATGGAGTTATTATAATTACCACAAAATCAGGAAGAGGAAAACTCAGCATAGAGTATGATGGTCTTATTGGTATACGAACTCCCTTAAAAAAAGTCAAGATGGCGAATTCGAGTGAGTTTGTAAATTATAATAATTTAGCAAATAGCTATCTAACTCCTCCTGGAAGATCATTTTCTACAAATCAGCCATATAATACAGATTGGTTTAAGGAAATTACTAGAACTGGTATTTATAACCAACATAATGTAGCTATATCTGGTTCATCAGAAGCAGCTAAATACTTTTTTAGTTTAAGTAATTATGATGAGCAGTCAATTCTTAAAGGCACTGATTATAACAGAACTACTATTAGAACAAATAATGAGTTTAAAATTTCTAAGAAAATTACTTTATCTCAGAATTTAAGTGTTGCATTTACAAATGTCACACCAAAACCATTTAGTGCATTTACGGCAGCTTATAAACAGTCTCCATTAGTTCCTGTATACTATCCTTCTGGTCAATATGGCCAACCAATTTATGACGCCAATGGTAATATAAGTTATTCTG
Source organism: Chryseobacterium sp. SORGH_AS_0447 (assembly GCF_030818695.1). Lineage (NCBI taxonomy): Bacteria > Pseudomonadati > Bacteroidota > Flavobacteriia > Flavobacteriales > Weeksellaceae > Chryseobacterium > Chryseobacterium sp. SORGH_AS_0447. Next base: position 2,134,704 of record NZ_JAUTAR010000001.1, read on the forward strand.
GAAATAGATTTAATAACGTAGCTAACCCTGTTAGTCAGTTAGACTTTAATAATGAAAGAAATAAAAGTATGCTGATGCAAGGTGGGCTTAAATTAGATGTAGAAATTCTTAAAGGTTTGAAATTTACTTCTCAATTCTCTGGAGAATATTCAAATTATAAAGCTTACAGCTATACAGATGCCTTAGGAATTTTCCTAGCTGGAGATCCTACTCGAATTGAATCACAATTTACAGATAGTGCGAAAAATTTACTTACAAATACCAAGGAAGATTATTACAACTGGATATTATCAAATGTATTAAATTATAACAGAACTTTTGGAAATCATAATATCGATGCGATTATAGGTACAGAGGCTTCTGTAAAAAATGGAATTTCCGGTACATTTGTTTCCAGAAAGAATTTGGGCAATGTCTCAAATTATTGGAATCTTGAAGGATCGAATTATATTAATGATATTGTTGTATTTAATTCTACCCAAGGTAATAGAAATACTACTCTTTCTTATTTTGCGCGTGCACAATATAAATTCATGAATCGCTACCTCCTTAGTGCAACAGTAAGAAGAGATGGATCATCTCAATTTGCTGACGGCAATAAATGGGGAACATTTCCATCGTTTGGAGCTGGATGGGTAATTTCAGAAGAATCATTTTTAAAGGATGGACCATTTAATTTACTTAAGTTAAGAGGTGGATGGGGAAGACTTGGAAATCAAAATGTACCGTTAAATTATCTGCCTCTAGCATCTGGAAATTCTTACAATTATGCTTTCGGCGCTAATCCGGTAAGCAACGGAATTACAATCAATAAAGGACTTGATCCTAATTTAGGATGGGAGATCACCGAAGAATCTTCTTTAGGACTGGATTTTGGAATTTTAAATAACAAATTAACAGGTACATTAGATGTATATAACAGAGAGACAAAGAATCTTATTCTTGATGTCTCAAATTATCTTACTTCCGGACAAAGTGATAAATTTAATTCACACGTTGGTTCTGTAACAAATAAAGGTATAGAAGCATCCTTAAATTGGTCAGATCGAGTAGGAGAAGATTTCACGTATTCGATTGGTGCTAATTATTCTTATAATAAAAATGAGCTTACTCGTGTAAATCAAGCTAATATTTCTCCAATAAACGGAGGTAGTTTAGGTAATGGACAATGGACGAAATTATTTGATGCAACAACCGTGGGACATGCATTGGGTAGCTTTTATCTTTGGGAATTTGATGGTTATGATGCTAACGGAAACCTAAAATACAAGGACAATGATGGTGATGGTATTACCGGATCAGCCGATGCGGATGATAGAAAATATTTTAATTCTTATATACCGAAATCTACTTTAGGAGTAAATATTTCCATGGCATATAAAAACTGGGATTTTAACCTTAGTGGTTATGGGGCTTTTGGATTCAGTGTGTACAATGGTAAAAAAGCGCAGCGGATTTCTGGAGAAAATGTGGAGGCTTCCGTAGCTAATGATTATTGGACGGCATCTAATACAAATGCAGCCAATCCACGCCCTTATACAACCATTCCTATTGCTTCTACATTCTTTTTAGAAAAAGGAGATTATTTTAGAATTAATAATATTTCAGTAGGTTACACTATAAAAGATATTGCAAATTCTGTAAAATCGATAAGATTATATGTAAGCGCAATTAATCCTGTAATCTTTACAAAATACTCAGGATTCAATTCTGAATTAAATGCTGATGGAAATCCTTACAATCTTACAGGAATTGAATTGGATTCTTATCCGTCACTTAGAACTTTTGTATTTGGTTTAAATGTTAATTTTTAAAAAAATGAAAAATAAATATATAATAATATCTGCCCTAATTTTAACAGGCGTTTTTAATCAAAGCTGTAGCGATGATTTTATAGATGTGGCACCTACTCAACAAGTTAGTGCGGAAGATTTATCATTATACAATAATAATGCAGGCGCTACCAGCTTCGTAAATTCTATTTATGCTAAGTTTTTAGACTGGGATATGAGTACATTTTCGTGGATCGGTGTAACGTCAATTACTTCAGATGACGCTGATAAAGGTAGTACTCCAGGAGACACCGGATCTGATAAGGATATTTTGGATGCTCTTACTTTTACTCCTTCCACACCTTCTTTTGAAAGTTTATTTTCTTCAAATTATCAAGGAATCAACAGATGTAATCAAGCGCTTAAATATCTTCCTCAGTTAGATAAGGCTGATACAAATCTAAAAACTAGGTTAGCTGGTGAGGCCAAATTCCTTAGAGCTTTTATGTACTTTACTCTAGTACGATCTTTTGGAGGAGTTCCATTAGTAGATCATGTTCCAACTTCTAGTGACGCAGATGTTGAAATGCAATTGACAAGAAAAAGTAAAGAAGAAATCTATGCTTTTATAGAAAAAGATTTAATAGAAGCAGCAGCAGCACTACCAGATAGAACTGCTTACGGAGGAGCTGATATAGGGCGTGCTTCTAAAGGTGCAGCTCATGCATTGCTTGCTAAAGTTTATCTTTATCAGAAGAAATATCAATTGGCTATTGATCAGTGCAATCTTGTCACAGGATATTCTTTAACACCTAATTTTATCGATATTTATAAAGTTTCTGGTGAAAACAATGCTGAGTCTATTTTTGAAATTCAAGGTTCAGGTATTGAAACAGGAAAAGGAATTCAACAATATACACAGGTACAAGGAGCTAGAGGTACAGGTGGTTGGGGCTGGGGCTTTAATACTCCTACTCAAAATCTATTTGACGCGTATACCGCTGAAGGTGATACTGAAAGGAGAGATGCCACAATTATCCGTAGAGGTATGACATTATATGATGGACGAGTTGTTGGATCAGATGCTGATAATGAATATTATAACTATAAAGCCTATTCTTCGTCATATACAACGCAAAGTTCAACAGATACTAATATTCGTTATCTTAGATACGCAGAAGTATTACTAATTAAAGCAGAGGCTTTAAATGAATTGGGGCAAACTTCTACAGCAATTCCATTGTTAAATCAAGTAAGAACCCGAGCAAATATTGCGAATACAACCGCAACCACACAATCAACTCTTAGAACTGCAATTTGGAAAGAAAGGAGATTGGAGTTAGCATTTGAGCATGACCGATGGTTTGATTTAGTTAGGACAGGACAAGCTCAGTCGGCATTGGCTGCTAACGGTAAAACATTTATAGTTGGTAAACATGAAGTTTTTCCTTTGCCACAAAGATTTATAACTGAAGCTAAAGGACGTTCTGCACAGAACCCAGGATATTAATCCATAATAGCTATATTGGAAATTCCTCCTAATAAGGATAGCACTCATACTGCATAATAAGGCCTAGAAATAGGCCTTTTTTTACAAACTGAATATGAAAAAGACAATCGTAACAATATTATTATCAGGATTGATATTTAGCAGTTGCTCATCCGATGATTCTTCACCTGGCTCGGGTACACCTTTGGGTGGAAATAATGGGAATACGGAAACACCAAATAATTATTCAGATGCCCAACTCGTAGAAATGGTCCAGAAAGATGCTTTAAAATACTTTTGGGATTATGCGGAAACCAATTCAAAGTTGGCACGTGAGAGATATCATACTGATAATCCGTCTCAGGATGCCAATATCGTCACGACAGGAGGTTCCGGTTTTGGACTGATGACAATTCTTGTAGGTGTAAAAAATGGTTATATCTCAAGAGCGGAAGCCGTTTCAAGGCTTACGACATCACTTAATTTCCTTCAGAATGCCAATCGTTTTCACGGGGCTTGGCCGCACTGGATCAATGGAACCAATGGGCAGGTCGTTTCGTTTAGTCAGTATGACAACGGCGGAGATTTGGTAGAAACCGCTTTTCTGGCTCAGGGATTAATCTGTGTAAGGGAATATTTTAAAACTTCTTCTGATGCTTCGGAATTATCACTTTCCCAGAAAGCCGATGCGCTTTGGAAAGGAGTAGAGTGGAACTGGTATACCCAGGGGCAGAACGTTTTATATTGGCATTGGTCTCCGAATTATAATTTTCAGATCAATATGCAGTTAAAAGGCTTTGATGAAACATTAATGACTTATATTATGGCTGCTGCTTCGCCGAACTATTCAATTAATAAGTCTGTTTATCAGCAGGGGTGGGCAAGAAGTGGAGCAATCAAAAATATGGGATCTCAGTACGGGATTCCTTTAATCGTAAATCATAACGGAGCCAATGGTACTGTTGGACCGATGTTCTGGTCACATTATTCATTTTTAGGATTGGATCCGAGAGGTTTATCGGATGAATATGTTAATTATGGAGATGCTACGACCAATCATGCAAAAATTATGTATCAGTATTGTATAACTAATCCTAAAGGATGGCAGGGCTACAATTCAAAAAGTTGGGGGCTTACCGCAAGTTATTCCAGAAATTCGGATGGCTCTACCGGTTACTCAGCACATCAGCCTAATAATGATTTAGGCGTAATCTCCCCAACGGCAGCACTTTCAAGCATGCCTTATACCCCTACTGAAAGTATGAATATGCTGAGGTTTTTATACAATGAAAATTACAATAAATACGTAGGAGTTGCAGGACCATACGATGCCTATTCCGTTCAATACAATTGGGTGACTCCAAGATATCTCGCAATCGATCAGGGAACTATTGCACCGATGGTTGAGAATTATAAGAACCAGTTTTTATGGCAATTATTTATGAATGCTCCGGATATTAAACAAGGGTTCATAAAATTAGGTTTCCATTCAACGCAATATGGATTTTAATTAACCAGAACTTTGTCAAAGATTTTAAACTTTGACAAAGTTTTTAAGAATTTTTGATAATGAAGAAGATCGTTTTTACATTCGCAGTTGCTGCAGTAATGATATCCTGCAAAAACACGCAGTTTCAAAACACCCAGCAGTCCAAAAAACAAACCGTCAAAAACAACATCACCGACACCCAGCTCCTGGACCTTGTCCAGAAAGAATCCCTGAAATATTTCTGGGACTATGCAGAACCAAATTCTAAGCTTGGCAGGGAACGGTATCATGAAGACGACATCTATCCGGATAACGATAAGCATGTGGTTACCACGGGCGGTTCCGGATTCGGGCTTGCGACTGTTTTAGTAGGGGTGGAACGGGGATTTGTACCGCGTAAAGAAGCTGTGAAACGGTTGACCACCATGATGGATTTCCTCGCAAAAGCCGACCGCCACAAAGGGGCCTGGTCCCACTGGATAAACGGCGAAACGGGGAAAACAGTGCCGTTCGGGAAAAAAGACAACGGTGGGGACCTGGTAGAAACGGCCTTCCTCACTTCCGGAATCCTGATGGTCCGCGAATACTTTAAGAACGGAAATGCAGAAGAAAAAGCACTGGCCAATAAATGCGATGCGCTTTGGAAAGGCATCCAATGGAACTGGTACACCAAAGGCGGCGAAAAAGTCCTGTACTGGCATTGGTCTCCGGATTATCAATGGGAAATGAATTTTCCGCTTCAGGGATACAATGAGTGCCTGATCACTTATATTTTAGCGGCTTCATCACCTACCTATCCGATTGACGCCGAAACCTATTACAAAGGCTGGACAAGAAATGGAACCTACCTTTCAGACAAAGAAAAATACGGGCTCCCGATGTATGTAAAGCACAACGGCGCCGAAGAATACGGCGGTCCGCTCTTCTGGGCCCACTATTCATACATCGGCCTGGATCCTACAAACCTCTCCGACAAGCTTATAAAGAATTACTTTGATTTAAATAAAAATCAGGTGATGATCGATTACAAATACTGTGTCGAAAACCCGAAACACTGGAAAGGCTATGGCCCGGATTATTGGGGATTGACAGCTAGCTACTCCAGAAACCAGGATGGTGGAGTGGGGTATGATGCTCATTTCCCGCAAAACGATCATGGAATAATTACACCGACCGCAGCATTGAGCAGTTTCCCCTACACGCCGAAAGAATCAATGGACTTTTTAAGGTTTCTGTACACTCAAAAACCTGAATTCATCGGATCGGCAGGTCCTTATGATGCCAATTCCATCCATTACAACAACTGGACAACCCCAAGGTATCTGGCCATCGATCAGGGCACAATTGCGCCGATGATCGAGAATTACAGGACCGGGTTTTTGTGGAAGCTTTTCATGAACGCTCCCGAAATCCGGAACGGACTGAAAAAGCTGAGCTTTACCTCTGAAAAATATAACATCAGGTAGCCCGTTAATATAATTTTTAGTAATTTGAAGCTGTTTCCCGCTTTCCGCTATTACTCCTCGCTCACCTTTCAGGTGCGCTGTGGGGTAGCCGCTGCAATCGGGGCTAAAAATAACAGCAACTCATCAACGTTCTTCCGGATACAGAAAGTCCGTAGACCAAGACAAAATAAAAATAGCTTCAGCCAAAACAGAATATTCAGATGAAATTAAAACTAAATTATTTGCCGTTCATATTACTGCCGTTTTATTTAAGCTTACAGGCCCAGGAAATAAAAGCGGAACTTAACAAAGAATTCAAAAGACAGGAAAAAATATCCTATATTCTGGATTATCCGCAGAATGCCAAAGGAAATGTCCCGCTCATCGTCTTCCTTCATGGTTCGGGCGAAAGAGGGAACAACCTGGAAATCGTAAAAGCCCACAGCCCGTTTACCTATAAAAACCTCATTAAGGAACCGGTAGCGATCCTGGCACCACAGTGTCCGGAAAATACCTGGTGGGATACGGTAACCATTTATAACCTCATTAAAGAAATCCAGTCTAAGTACAAAGTGGATCCTTCCAGGATTTACCTTACCGGTCTCTCCATGGGAGGTTGGGGAACGCTGAAGCTGGCGATGGAACATCCTGAAATGTTTGCTGCCGTCGTTTCGGTTTGTGCTCCGACGGATCGGGTGATGTATGCCAATATCCATCGGTACAAAGACCTCAACATGAAAATTTTCCACGGGGGAATGGATGATGTAGTGCTTCCGGAAAATGCCTTCAATTTTTACCAGAAACTGCATCCGGTAAACCCGTCGGCAGAACTTACCATCTTCCCGAACGACAACCACAATTCCTGGGATTCCACGTACTCCAATCCGGAACTGTATAAATGGATGCTGTCTAAAAGAAAGTAAAATAATTAAAGATACAAAGTTAAACCGTAATATCATTTGCTGAGTAGAACTCCTTTGCGAACAAAAAATATTCACAATAATTTAAACGTAACTTAGCGGACATAGCGTTTGAACTTATTAATTTAAATCAAAAAAGAAACTATAATTAAAGAAGATAGAGTAATGAAAAAGTTAATTGTAATCGCCACCTTGGCGCTGGCCCCTGTGTTTTCCGCGCAGGAAATGGTAACAAAACCGGTACAGGCGTATCAGACGGCACAGTATCAGGCGAAAAAGAAAGCCTTTGTCGAAAGCCTCCTGGCAAAAATGACGCTCGACGAAAAAATCGGACAGCTGAACTTACCAAGCTCTGGCGACTTTACCACCGGACTGGCAAAAAGCTCGGATATCGGTAAAAAAGTGGAGCAGGGATTAGTCGGAGGATTGTTCAACATAAAAGGAGCAGATAAAATCAAGGCCGTACAGAAAGTCGCGGTGGAAAACAGCCGACTGAAAATCCCTTTGATCTTCGGGATGGACGTGATCCACGGTTATGAAACCACTTTCCCGATTCCGTTGGGACTGGCTTCTTCGTGGGACATGAACCTCGTTCAGCAATCCGTAAGGGTGGCAGCAAAAGAAGCGGCGGCCGACGGCATCAACTGGACGTTCTCGCCAATGGTGGACATCTCCCGCGAGCCAAGATGGGGCAGGGTTTCCGAAGGTTCCGGGGAAGATCCGTACCTGGGAAGTGAAATTGCCAAAAACATGGTATACGGCTACCAGGGAAAAGACCTGGCTAACGGAACCAACATCTTAGCCTGTGTAAAACACTTTGCGCTGTACGGGGCAGGAGAAGCCGGAAGAGATTACAACACCGTGGACATGAGCCACGTAAGAATGTACAACGAATATTTCCCGCCATATAAAGCAGCGGTGGATGCCGGGGTAGCTTCCGTAATGGCTTCTTTCAATGAAGTGGACGGAGTGCCGGCTACCGGAAACCGGTGGCTGCAGACCGAAGTGCTGAGAAATCAATGGAAGTTCAAAGGCTTTGTCGTAACCGATTATACCGGGATCAATGAAATGGTGGATCACGGAATGGGAGATCTTCAGCAGGTTTCTGCTTTGGCACTGAAAGCCGGAATCGATATGGATATGGTGGGTGAAGGATTTTTAACCACCCTGAAAAAATCGCTGGCGGAAGGAAAAGTAACCCAGGCGGAAATCGATATGGCAGCCAGAAGAATCCTGGAGGCGAAATATGATTTAGGACTGTTTGACAACCCATACAAGCATGGCGATGCGAAATTAGCAGCGAAAGAAGTTTACAGCATGGAAAACAGAAACATCGCAAGAAATGTAGCCGCTCAGTCTATGGTCCTGATGAAAAACGACAACAATGTGCTGCCTTTGAAGAAATTAGGAACCGTTGCTGTGATCGGACCATTGGTCAACAACTCGATGAACATGGCCGGAACCTGGAGTGTGGCCACCAAACATGCTATTTCCGTAAACCTGATGCAGGGTCTCCAGGCAAGCTATGGCAAAGATGTGAAATTCCTTTCTGCAAAAGGGGCGAATATAGACTATGATGCCAAACTGGAAGACATCTATGCAGCCCACGGCAAAAAAACCGACCGTGACAGCCGTTCGAAAGAAGCGCTGCTAAAAGAAGCGGTAGACGTAGCTAACAAAGCCGATGTCATCGTGCTGGCAATCGGGGAATCCGCTGAAATGAGCGGGGAATCCTCTTCCAGAACCGAAATCACCATTCCGCAGTCACAGGTAGACCTGCTGAACGAGCTGAAAAAGACAGGAAAGCCGATCGCCATGGTATTGTTCACGGGCCGTCCGCTGGCTTTAACCAATGTAAAAGATACGCCGGATGCCATCCTGAATGCCTGGTTCCCGGGTTCTGAAGCAGGAAGCGCCATCGCCGACGTCCTTTTCGGAAAAGTAAATCCGTCCGGAAAACTGCCGATGACGTTCCCGAGAAGCTTGGGACAGGTGCCGATCTATTACAACGCCAAGAATACCGGCCGTCCTTTGGATCAGAAGCTGGTCGACAAATGCGAATACCAGAGATTCCGTTCCAATTATATGGACGAGTGCAACACCCCGCTGTACCCGTTCGGATACGGATTAAGCTATACGAAATTCAACTATTCCGATATGACCGTTTCCAATGCCAACCCGAAAGGCAACCAGACGGTGCAGGCTTCGGTAACCATTACCAACTCCGGAAACTATGACGGGGCAGAAGTCGTTCAGTTATACATCAGGGATATGGTGGGAAGCATCACCAGACCCGTAAAAGAACTGAAAGGCTTCCAGAAAGTCATGCTGAAAAAAGGCGAATCCAAAAAAGTAACCTTCGACATTACACCGGAAAACCTGAAGTTCTACAACGGTGACCTGAAATACGATTGGGAGCCGGGAGAGTTCGATATCATGATCGGGACCAACTCCTCAGACGTACAACATTCAAAAATCAACTGGACCAGATAAATCCTAAGAAAGCCGCTCATCAGAAGCGGCTTTTTTTGTCTGATCATGTAAACAGCAAAACAAACAATGCATTCAAGTTCACTCTTACACGCTAAGAAAGTTCCGGAGGAGTGATCAGTTAATAGCGACAAATCATCATTTTTCTTTAGGAGCTTTTCCCGCTATCCACTGTATCTTTTTCGCCAGCGCCCGTTCCCGCCGCAAAAAAAGGATGCCGTTCCTATCGGGGCTAATGATAACAGACCGCAAAAAACCGGCAGATTCTAAAAACCTGCCGGATATTGCTTTTTAAAGATTAAATGTAAATAACGTGAATTCGATAATATCCTATCTACTTTCAAAATAAAGAGCGTCAGATGAATCAGTCAAAATTTGGTTTGTAGTGTTGGCGGAAAACTTCCAGCCTCCAGCTTCCTTCTTCCAGCCTTTTCACCTGCTTTCTGCTTCGATGTTGCATCTATCCCGCAACAACAGCCTCCTCAGCATAGACCGCCCCTTCGTAGCACGCATTGTAAATCGCTTTCAGTTCTTCCAGGGAAGGAACTCTCGGATTAAAGCCTGTGCAGGGATCAGCCAGCGCATTGGCCGTAATATAATCAAGATTCTTCTCCCAATCCGCTTTCGTAATCCCGAAATCTTTGATCGCCGACTGGTTGTTTACTTCGGAACGGAGGGTTTCAATAGCCTGGGCCAGATCTTCAGCAGTTTCTTTACCGATAATCTTTGCCAGATCAGGATAACGCTCTGTTGCCTGCGCGTTGTAACGGATCACGTTCGGAAGGAAAATGGCATTGGATGCCCCGTGAGGAATTCCGTACAGTGCACCAACCTGGTGAGACAGCGAGTGAACAATTCCCAGCCATGCATTGTTGAATGCCAGGCCTGCCATAAAGGAAGCATCATGCATATTCTGACGGGCCGTGATATTGCCCGGATTTTCTACCGCTTCTTTCAGATTATCGAAAACGATCTCCAGGCCGCCTTTAGAAAGTGCATCTGCAATATTGTTATCGATGTTGGAAACGTAAGCTTCCACACAGTGGGTGAGGGCATCAAGTCCGGTATTGGACGTTACATGCGCCGGCATCGAAGCACAGATCTCACCGTCAACGATCGCAATATCCGGAGTTAACTCATAAGAAACGATCGGGTATTTTACCCCTTTTTCTCGGTCGGTAATCACGGCAAGGCCTGTTGTTTCAGTTCCGGTTCCGCTGGTGGAAGGGATGGCGATAAAGCGTGCTTTTTTTCTCAGGACAGGAACCGTAAACGGCTTGATCATCGCATCAAAATCCGCATCAGGATATTCGTAAAATACCCACATGATCTTAGCCGCGTCAATAGCGGAGCATCCTCCCAGCCCGATGATCCAGTCCGGTTCAAAATTCTGCATGATTTCAGCACCTTTCAGGCAGGTTGCAGATGACGGGTCTTCTTCGACCCCTTCGAATACCCGGGTTTCAATACCACCTTCGTTAAGGTAAGCAATAGCCTTATCCAGTGTTCCGCTTTTTCTCATTGAGCTTCCACCGGTTACGATAACCGCTTTTTTACCGTTGATATTTTTTAGTTCTTCAAGCGTTCCCGCACCGTGGAAAACTTCTCCTGCAATAAATAATTTACTCATTTTCTTTCTGATTTTTGATAGGACAAAATTAGCCAGGCAGAAATGAGTGGTGTTATACAAACAGGACTACGCGTTATACATTTGCGCCAGTTCTTGCTGAAGCTCGGTCGGTGTTTCTTTGAGTTTCGCTTTGACAAACTTGTTGAGGGCAGACGGAGAATTGAAGCCCAGATCAAAAGCAATTTCCTTATGAGAAAGATCGGAAAACATCAGCTGGCGTTTTATTTCCATCAATATCCTGTTGTGAATGGCCTGGATGGCGGTTTCGCCGCAATGCTTCTTTGTAACGGCATTCAGCTTTTTCGGAGTGATGGCAAGCTCGCCGGCATAATATTGAACGGTCCGGTACTGCTTGTACTGTTCATTCAGTAATTTTTTAAACCGTACATACAATGGTTTGTCAGCCGTATCCTTATGTAAAACGGGATGCAGGCCATGAACCGATTCAATTAAGCCCAAAAGAAAAATCTTGATCCGGAATCTCGCCTGTTCTTTTTTGATCAGGCTCGGTTTCTCATAAATGATCTGGATATTCTGAATCAGCTGATAACTTTCTTTAAAATCATCCGGAGAAAGAATCGTGCAGTTCAGCTGCGTGGAAAGATTTACATTATAGGTACTCAGCTCGTTCTTCAGAATATCGGAACAGAATAAAATCTCTTCAAACAGGATGATCTTTCCTTTAGCATCATGGCTCAGATCCGAAACAAAATGAACCTGTTCCGGAAAGACTACGGAAATTTTGCCGGCCTTCAGCGGATGGATCTTCGATTCGATATGAAGGCTGAGGGTTCCGCTTTCCATAACAATGATCAGGAAATGGTCTTTTTTATGGGGTCTTGTATAATTTTTCAGATATTCTTCCGTCAGATCAAATACCCGGAAAGACAGGTTTCGGTCTTCCTCTTTTTGAATATTATTTTTAATTTCTAATTTCTTCAGACTGCCCATTCTATTTCATTATTGTTTAAAACAAAGCAGCAAAGGTAAAACAAAACATTTTAAATGCAGGAGGTTGATATCAATCCTTGATGGGAAACAATTGTAAAGCCATACATGTGAATGAGCAAAAAAATATTCCGTAGGAATATCATCTGTGTAGAAAATAACAGTTTTCCAATGTATACCGCACGCCGTAGGTGTGCTATTTTAAGAAAGACTGTAGCAAAATTAAATATACTGGACTTCGCATTTGTTTTATTGATATAAATTCTATCCCTCGTTAAGGCAGATCAAATCCATTCATAAAATACAGTTGAGGAATATAAATCAGTAAAGCAGGATTTTCATCTCTCGCCGAAAAATCTTATTTTTGCATACCTAAAAGTAAAAGAAAGAATGAATTCCTACAAAAATCCATTGGAAGAGCGCTACTCCAGTGAAGAAATGTTATTTAACTTCTCACACAATAACAAATTCCGCACCTGGAGAAAACTTTGGATCGCGCTGGCTGAAATCGAAAAAGATTTAGGCCTTGACATCACCGACGAGCAGATTGCAGAACTGAAAGCCAATGCTGAAAACATCGATTACGATAAAGCGGCAGAATACGAGAAAAAGTTCCGTCATGATGTGATGGCGCACGTTCATACCTATGGAGATGTGGCTCCTTCAGCCAAAGGAATCATTCACCTGGGGGCAACTTCTGCGTTTGTAGGGGATAATACGGACCTGATCCAGATCCGTGACGGACTATTAATTTTAAAGAAAAAATTAGTAAACGTTATCAAAAACTTAGCGGACTTCGCTATCGAATACAAAGATCTTCCGACTTTAGGATTTACCCATTTCCAGCCGGCACAGCTGACGACCGTTGGAAAAAGAGCAACCCTTTGGTTACAGAGCTTGGTGCTTGATATCGAAGAGCTGGATTTCTTCCTGGAAACTTTAAGATTCAGAGGTGTAAAAGGAACGACGGGAACTGCGGCAAGCTTCCTGGAATTGTTTAACGGAGATTATTCCAAAGTAAAACACTTAGATAAGGAATTGTCGAAAAGATTCGGTTTCGAAAAAGTGTTTGGGGTATCCGGACAGACCTACGACCGTAAAATTGATGCTAAAGTGGTTGCCTTATTAGGAAATATTGCACAATCTGCTCATAAATTCACCAACGATTTACGTTTGCTTCAGAACCTGAAGGAAATTGAAGAACCGTTCGAGAAAAACCAGATCGGTTCATCAGCCATGGCTTACAAGCGTAACCCGATGAGAAGCGAAAGAATCGGAGCCCTGGCAAAATATGTAATGTCTCTTACCACCAGCTCTGCAATGGTCGCTTCAACGCAGTGGTTCGAAAGAACACTGGATGATTCTGCCAACAAGAGGTTAACCATTCCGCAGGCATTTTTAGCAGTAGATGCCATTCTCTTGATCTGGAACAACATTATGAATGGAATAGTAGTGTATCCGAACAGAATCAACAAACATATTATGGATGAGCTGCCTTTCATGGCAACGGAATACATCATCATGGAAGAAGTGAAAGCCGGTGGCGACCGTCAGGAAATCCACGAAGTAATCCGGGTTCACTCCATGGAAGCTTCCAAGCAGGTAAAAATGGAAGGGAAAGAAAACGACCTGATCGAAAGAATCCTCAACGACGAGTCCTTAAAATTCGATAAGTCGAAACTGAAAGAAGTACTGGATCCTAAAAACTTCATTGGTTTTGCCCCGATCCAGACGGAAGAATTCATTAAAAACGAAGTACAGCCGATCATCGATCAGAACAACGACCTGATCGGACTCGAAGCTGATCTTAAAGTATAACACCATATGCAGCCCTTTTGGGCTGCATATTTACTTTGTCAAAGCTTCAAGTCTTTGACAAAGTTTAAAATTAAACCATCATCTGTCTCGGCACATGAATAAATTATTCGGAGCTCTTTTATTGATACCCATGCTTTCTTTTTCCCAGCAGAAAGAGATGCTGAAGTATTTTAAATCGAAAGACTCTTTGGTTGGCGTTAAAGATCAGAACGGCAAGATCATCGTTTCGGCGCAGTTTAAAATATTTTCCTTTCTGAAAGACGGCGAACCTATACAAGGGGAAACCATTTATTTCGACGGACCGAAGCAAGACGAAGTCCCGGAAAAAAATGTCTGGGGCTATGTCTATGACCGGAAAGGCAATTTCCTGTACCGGCCCTTTGCGTATGATAACGGAGCCGATTATTTTTCCGAAGGCGTAAGACGGTTTATCAAGAACGGGAAAGTTGGTTTTGCCGACAGAAACGGCAAGGTGATTATTGAAGCCAAACATGATTTTGCGTCACCTTTTCATTACGGGTATGCGGCTTACTGCGACGGCTGCGACTGGGAAAAAACGGAAGATGAACATAAAGCCATTATAGGCGGAACCTGGGGTGTGATGGATTTCAAAGGTCAGATAGCTCAGCCTTTGGCAAAGTCAGCAAATACGGTTGAAGTGAATGGGAAATATTATCCATATCCGTTTTCCTATACCCAAAAGGAAAAAAAAGTTCTCCAGTTTTTTGAAAAGCAAAACAAAAAGCTTTCGGACATCTACTATGTCAATCATTATGAAAGGTTATCGGAAGAAAATAAAAAATTATATTTCGAAATCGTTGAACGTCCGAAAGAAAATTTTCCTTTTTATCAGGTAAACGCTTATGATTACCGGAAAGCAGAAGCCGGATTGCCCGGTTTAAAGTTTCTGGTTTCGGAAAATGACGGGAAAGTTTTCGCCCTCGAATTTGATGATGAAAAAATTCCTTTTGAAACATGGCTGGAAGAACAACGGAAGCAGGCTGTAGAATTTCAGAAAAAACATCCGGATGCACCCAATAAGTTGAATGAACTACAAAAATAATGATGATAAAAAATGAGAGATTGTTGTAGATTGTCGCATCACCGATGCGACAATTCAGGACACTTGTTTATTTTGACAATCATTCCTTAGGAATGAAATCTGTGTAGAAATATAGGACATGCATTCCATAGGAATGCTATCTTTGTAATCACAAAAATGGCAGATGCCAGAAAACATTGAAATAAAAAATAAATCTAAATAAAAACTGACATCTAATGTCTCAAAACAAAAGAATTTTCGTAGAAAAAAGAGGAATTTTCGATGTGGAAAGTCCAAAAATTTTTGATGAAGTAAAAGCAGTGGCACCTGCGGTACAGAAAGTGAAAGTGTACAATGTATACGATATCTTCGGGCTGAACGACGGCGAATTTGAAAAAACAGTCAATAGCACGTTCGTAGATCCGGTAACGGATATCCTGCACGAAGAAAATCCGGCTTCATCCATCCATTTTGCTATGGAGTTTTTACCTGGTCAGTACGACCAGCGTGCAGACTCTGCACAACAATGTATTGCTTTGCTTACAGAAAACGAGAAATCGAAAGTAAGAAGCGGGAAGCTTATCGAATTTGAAGGCATTTCAGAATCGGACCTTGTAAAAATCAAAGACCTTCTGATCAACAAAGTGGAATCTCAGGAAAAAGATTTATCCATCCTGGATATTCCTGCAGAGGAAGCACCATCAAAAGTTATCATCCACGAAAATTTCATCAGTTTTGATGATGCGCAGCTGGAAAGTTTCTACAACAGCCACGGATTCGCCTTGGGTCTGGACGATTTAAAATTCATCCAAGAATACTTTAAATCTGAACAACGGAACCCGACGGAAACAGAACTGAGGGTATTAGATACCTATTGGAGCGACCACTGCCGTCACACGACTTTCGAGACGGAACTTTCAAACATTGAATTTGAAGGACAGTTTAAGCATACGCTGGAAACGATTTTCAACGACTATATCGAAAAAAGAAAATTCCTAGGCCGTGAGCTGAAACCGATTTCCTTAATGGATCTTGCGACGGTTTGCGCCAGATATTTCCATAAAACAGGCAACCTGGAAAACCTTGTGGTTTCTGATGAAATCAATGCCTGCACCATCCAGATTGAAGCAGAATACGACGGTAAGAAAGAGCCGTGGTACTTATTATTCAAAAACGAAACCCACAATCACCCGACAGAAATCGAACCTTTCGGAGGGGCTTCAACGTGTTTAGGAGGAGCGATCAGAGATCCTTTGTCCGGGCGTTCTTTCGTATTTCAGGCGATGAGATTAACCGGTGCGGCGGATGTGCTGGAACCGGTGGATAAAACCTTACCTGGAAAACTACCTCAAAAGACCATAACCAAACAGGCAGCTAACGGATATTCCTCTTATGGGAACCAGATCGGTCTGGCCACAACTATGGTATCCGAAATCTATGATGAAGGCTACAAAGCCAAAAGAATGGAAGTCGGTTTCGTAGCCGGTGCCGTTCCTGTAGATTGGGTGAGACGGGAGAAGCCGGAAGCCGGGGATTCTGTTATTATCCTTGGTGGTGCCACAGGCCGTGACGGCGTAGGAGGAGCGAGCGGAAGCTCAAAAGAGCAGGACGAAACCTCCATCCACACCATGAGTTCCGAAGTACAGAAAGGAAATGCGGTGGAAGAACGCAAAATCCAGCGGTTATTCAGAAACCCGGAAGTAACGAGGCTCATTAAAAAATCAAATGACTTTGGAGCTGGAGGAGTTTCCGTAGCCATCGGCGAAATTGCCGATTCCCTGGAGGTGAATCTGGATGTTTTACCCTTAAAATAT
The DNA here is from genome assembly GCF_030818695.1 of Chryseobacterium sp. SORGH_AS_0447. NCBI lineage: Bacteria > Pseudomonadati > Bacteroidota > Flavobacteriia > Flavobacteriales > Weeksellaceae > Chryseobacterium > Chryseobacterium sp. SORGH_AS_0447. Next base: position 2,151,561 of record NZ_JAUTAR010000001.1, read on the forward strand.
GAAGGGCTGAACGGAACTGAGCTTGCCATTTCCGAATCTCAGGAAAGGATGGCCGTTGTGGTGGACCCGAAAGATAAAGAACAGTTCATCAAATTCTGTGAAGCGGAAAACATTGTAGCGGTTGAAGTCGCAAAAGTAACCGATTCCGGAAGAATGCAGATGTTCTGGAAGGGAGACAAAATTGTAGATCTTTCAAGAGAATTCCTGGACACCAATGGCTGTTCCAAGACTCAGGAAGCAAAGATCACGCACCTGAATGAAGTAAAAGAAGAAACACCGGCGTTTAACGAGGAGAATTTCTTAAAAATACTAAGCGATAAAAATGTAGCTTCCCAAAAAGGATTGCTGGAAATGTTCGATTCTTCGATCGGGGCGACTACGGTGGCAATGCCTTTAGGAGGAAAGTATCAGCAGACCCTGATGGAAGGAAGTGTTCAGACCTTACCGATCATCGGAGCAAAAGATATTGAAACCGTTTCCCTGGCAAGCTGGGGCTTCGATGCGGAGATTTCCAAGCAGAATTCACTGTTGGGAGCTTCGTACGCCGTAGTGGAAAGTGTGGCGAAAATCGTAGCGATGGGCGGCGATTACAAAAACATCAGATTAAGTTTCCAGGAATATTTTGAAAAACTGGGACAGAACCCTGAAAAGTGGGGTAAACCATTAGCTTCCTTACTGGGTGCTTATGATGCCCAGATGAATCTTGGTCTGGCTGCGATCGGAGGAAAAGACTCGATGAGCGGAACCTACCAGGATCTGAATGTTCCGCCAACGCTGATTTCATTTGCGTGTGCCAACGGGGAAAAGAAAAACATCATCTCTCCTGAATTTAAAAATGCAGGAAATAAAATTTATTTCTTCAATCATACCGCCCAGGAAAGCGGACTACCTGATTACGATGCCTTAAAAGCTGTTTTCGAACTGATCTTTGAAAACATCAATGCCGGAAAAATCGTTTCCGTAAAAACTGTAAAAGAAGGCGGTGTGGCCGTTGCCTTAGCCAAAATGAGCTTCGGGAACAGGTTAGGAGCTGAGATTAATGTCGAGGAAAATGCTTTGTTGTCTAAAAACATCGGAAGCTTAATCATCGAATCTAAAGAAGACTTAAGCTCCACTGATCTTCAGCTGATCGGCGAAGTGGTGGCAGATCAGGTTTTAACCATCAATCAGCAATCAACGGCGATCAGTACATTAGCAGCAGCCAATACCGGTACTTTTGAAAACCTTTTCCCAACGGTAGAAAAGGAAAAACTGACGGTAGAGCTGGATGAAAAGCTGAACTCCGTTAATCCGAGAAACATCATCATTAAAAAGCACGGCATTGCCCAGCCTAAAGTGTTTGCTCCGGTATTCCCGGGAACCAACTGTGAATACGATACGCTGAATGCTTTTGCCAAAGAAGGTGCCGCCATCAGCAGTTTACCGTTGATCAATATCAACCACCAGTTGCTGGAGGAAAGTATTGATGCCTGGGTAAAAGAAATCGCATCATCCCAGATTTTAGCGTTCTCAGGAGGGTTCTCCGCCGGTGATGAACCGGACGGTTCTGCGAAATTCATTGTCAACGTTTTAAAGAACGAAAAAATGAAAAATGCCGTTCACGAACTGTTGGACAGGGACGGAATGATCATCGGGATCTGTAACGGATTCCAGGCGTTGGTAAAATCAGGATTGCTTCCTTACGGACGGATCAAGGACCTGGATGAAAATTATCCCACCTTGGCTCACAATGCGATCCGAAGACATATTTCCCAGATGGTGAATGTGAGAGTTGTAAATGATGAATCGCCTTGGCTGAAAGGAATGAAAGACCAGGTATTCACTATCCCGATTTCCCACGGGGAAGGTCGTTTCATGGCTTCGGAAGCAGAAATCCAGAAGCTGTATGAAAACGGGCAGATTGCTACCCAATATCTGGATCTCGAAGGAAACATCGCCCACGGAATGCCATTCAACCCGAACAATTCCCTATTCGGAATTGAAGGGATTACAAGCCCGGACGGAAAAATCTTCGGAAGGATGGGCCACCCTGAACGTTTCGCCGAAGGATTGATGAAGAATATCCCAACTGCGAATTACCACAACATCTTTAAAAATGGAGTGGAATACTTCAAATAATAATAAACAAAAAATGACGGTCATCAATGGCCGTCATTTTTCTGATCTGGAGGGTTTCTACGAGGAAATTTCCCGGCTTTTTATGAAAGACGAAGATAGGAAAGTCGGGACACTGGACGGCTTTGATGATCTCCTGTATGGATTTCAGGGTGAAATCACCTGGAAAGATGCTGGGAAATCAAGAGAGGATTTAGGGTTTCATTTGACCAAAGAATTTTACGAAAATAAAATCAGGCAGGGAAAACCTTTTAACATCGCATTAATCCAACAAAAGCTTAATGATCTGATCGCAGGAAAAGGACAGACCCTATTTGAAATTTTAGTCGAAATTATACAGTCGCATCAAAAGATTACGCTAATTTTGAATTGATTTTAATACATAAAAAATGAAGTACGGATTATTTTTCGGGGACAGCATTACCTATGGAGAATACGATGGCGTATTCGGCGGCTGGGTAGATATTGTAAAGCGGTATGCTTTGCAAAAATACAATGAAGGAAGCAACGAGCTGATCCTCTTTAATCTGGGAATCGGGGGCGAAACAACCGAAGGACTGATTAAAAGGATTTCTCATGAGATGGAAGCCCGAAATTCTTCTGAAGGAAATGTGGTATTTATCAGCTACGGAGCTAATGATTTAGCCATAAAAGAAGGAGCAGCAATGGTGTCTCCGGAACGTTTTAAAACAAATATTTTAACAGCTGTGCAGAAAGCAAAACAGTACGCGGAAGACATTTACCTGATCAGCATTCTTCCGGTTGCTGAAAAGATAGACGGCGTAACAGTTGCCTCGGGAAAATTAAGGAGCACAGCCGCAATTCTCAAATATAATGAGATCCTGAAAGAGACCGCTCATGAAAATAAGATAACGTATCTGGACTTTTACTCCGGATTTGTGGATGATAAGGAAGTCTTGCTTTCCGGCGACGGTGTGCATCCCAATGAAAAAGGATATGGGATCATGGCCGAAATGGCGATCCCCATTATTGAAAGATATCTTTGATTCCTTTGGTTTATTAGCCACTGTAAATAATAAACACAAAATATAAATAGGAACAGGCTTTAGCCCAATGTCATTAAGTTAGTATTTTTTAGTGTTATGTTTTTGCTAAATTTGAGATTTAATCTTTCATTTTCTTATTATGCAAAAAAAATGTTTCAGATATTTTATTATCATTGGAGGAGGAAATCCACAGCGTGGCTATTTGTAATGAATACAGGATGAGTAGCAGAGATTTCACCCGCAAAAGGAAGTTGAGCTTTTCAAATACGCTTTTGTTTATGCTCAACTTCATTACCAAAAGCCTGTCCTGTGAGATTGTAAATTTCATTCACTATATAAGATCTTTGGGCCAGACACAGAATACTTTTACAAAAAGTGCATACGTACAGAACAGAAAAAAGATAAAGCCCGAGGTTTTTATTCATCTGAACAAGCGGCTTGTGGAAGAATTCTATACAGATAATTCTGCAGTACAGACCAAATTCAATGGTCTTCGTCTGTTGGCTATTGATGGTTCGAGAATTAATCTACCTCAAACCCGAGAGCTGGAAGAGATTTATGGTGTATCCAAAAACCAGACTTCTCATACCTGCGTACAGGCCAAAGCCTGCGTACTGTATGATACAATCAATAAAATCTGTTTAAAAGGGGTACTTTCTTCTATAGATACTGATGAACGTTTACAGGCTCTTGAGCTGTTGGCTCATTGTTGCCATAATGATCTGCTGCTATATGACCGTGGTTTTGCTTCATTTGATTTCTTTTATCAGCATCACAAAAGAAATTTTAACTACCTTATGCGCGTAAAAGTAGGTTTGAACCAAACCATAAAAGATTTCGTCAAAAGCGGAATATCCAGTATGATAACAGACTTTAAGCCTTCTCCCAACGTAGATCTGTCAGGAAAAGATTATGGTAGAGACTATACTTTTAAGGTAAGATTGTTGCGTGTCGTACTGGATAATGGCACCATCGAAGTTCTTGCAACCTCTCTTTTAGATGAGGCTTGTTATCCTTCGGAGATTTTCAAAGCCCTATATTTTGAACGCTGGGGCATAGAAACCTATTTTGATGAAATCAAAAACAAGCTTCACCTGGAGGAATTTTCCGGTTACTCAAACAACAGCATCTTACAGGATTTCTATTCTACTTTGCTTGTAAGCAATATACAGACCCTTATTGTCAGAGAACTCGAACAGGAGCTTAATGAAGTTGATACGAAAAAGAAGTACCGGTACAAAGTCAATACTTCCCTTTCTTACAGCTTGATGAAAAACAGAATTTTGAATTTGCTCTTTAGCAATGTAAAAAAAGAGGATATAGTGGCAGAGCTTAAAATTCTTTTTGCTTCTCATATGATCCCCGTCAGACCCAAAAGATCCTTTAAAAGGAATATTTTAAAATACAGAGTCAGAGCGAAACCAAAGGTCACTAAAAACTATAAAAAAAATCTATAAGACCTTAACTTAATGACATTGGGCTTTAGCCCGTTCAGCTTTTTTTATCATGTCTTTTGGCTATAGCCCAATCAGCGATGTACTAATGAAAAATATATTTCCAATAAACCATCACTCCGGTGATAACGGAAATGGCAGCCATCAGCAGAACCGCTCCCGCAGAAATATCTTTGATAAAACCGATTCGCTCATCAAATTCCGGCTGAATGATATCACAGATTTTCTCAATCGCCGTATTGAAAATTTCTGCCGCCAATACACCTCCTGATACCATTACAATCAATACCGTATCCGAAACTGAAAGATGCAGATAAAAAATTAAAAAGAGGTTGATCAAAAAAGCGGCAAGCTCCAGCTGGAAATTCCTTTCGCTTTTTATCATCATGAAAATCCCACGGAAAGCATTTCTGAAACTTTTATGAATAGGTGGTTTTCGCATGGTGAAAGATATTTACAAATATAATCAAATTCATCAATGAAAATCCCTATCTTAGTCCGGCAAGATATCTAGGGATATCGGCAAGGGAAAAACAGAAATGGTTGTAAAATTCTTTTGATGGTTGTTAATAACTCTCGGAATTATTCTTTTCCATCTCTTTTCTATTTATTATATTTGTAAAAACTTATTTTTAAATCTATGAAATTTATTATTTCAAGTGGAGAACTGCAGAAGGCTTTGCAAACTGTAAGTGGTGTAATATCAAGCTCTCAGTCGAGACCGATTTTAGAAAATTATCTTTTTGAATTAGACGGAACTCAGGTTACCATTACCGCATCAGATGGCGAAACTACGCTGGTAACTTCCCTTGAGGCGAAATCTGACGATACGGGCAGATTTGCTGTACCGGCAAAGATTTTTCAGGATTTTATCAAGACTTACGGAGAACAGCCGCTTACGCTGGTAGTAAAAGATAATGCGGAAGGAACGGGAAGTCAGCTTGAGATTTTAGATGAAAAAGACAACTTCGCAGTAGCGCTGGACAATGCGGATGATTATCCGGAATTGCCGGAATTCGATGCTGCACAGAGTGTTACCATGTCGGCAGGTGTTCTGTCAGAAGCCCTTACGAATACCCTTTTCGCCACGAGCAACGATTCCCTGCGTCCTGTAATGACGGGGGTGCTGTTCCAGTTTGGAGAAAACGAAACCAATTTCGTATCTACGGATTCCCACCGATTGGTCGTATATAAAAGAACGGATCTGATGAATGCCGGACCGATGGAATTCATCATGCCGAAAAAACCGCTGAACATTTTTAAAAATATACTGGCAAGTTCCAATGAAGATGTTACTATCGAATTCAACGAGAACATGGCTAAGTTTACTTTCGGTAAACATACCTGGATCTGCCGTTTGATCGACGGGAAATACCGCGAACTATACCGCGGTAATCCCGAAAGAAAACCCAAATGTGCTTACCATTAACAGAAATCTTTTGTTGGGAGCGATCAAAAGAGCATCAATCATGTCCAATAAATCCACCAACCAGGTACGATTTAAATTGTCTGCCAACATCCTTCATCTGCATGCAGAAGATACGGAATATGCAAACAAAGCAGACATGCAGATCCCTTGCGATTACAATGGAGAAGACATTAACATCGGATTCAGTTCCAAATTCTTAACGGAAATGCTGACGATCCTTGGATCAGACGATATCACGATGAAAATGTCCCAGCCCAACAGACCGGGCATTATCGAACCTCTTGACGGTCTTGAAGACAATGAAAGCATCTTAATGCTGTCGATGCCGGTTATCGGTTTGTAACAGTAATTTTGCATACAATACAGAAAGAGGTTTTGATTTTCAAAGCCTCTTTTTTAATGGTACAGGTTTTAGAAAGCCTGAAAATTAGGATCCGTTACAAGATTTTGGGATTTAGCAAAAAGTTTAATTAATTTGAATTTGAAACCATAGTAGTATCGCAACGGTCATTTGCTGAATGGAATGCCCTTGCGAACGATAAATCTGCAGCTGGCATGCGATTTATTGTTTACGTCGATAATGTTAAGACTTTTTACACTTCTTGGCTTCTATTCATACAATTCAAAGCAAATTATATTGTGCTAATTTTCTTGCCAACCTTTGTGCCTGATCCGAAAATAGCGGTACAATCAATGGAAAACCTAAGATATTCAGGCAAAATTTAACTCTTAAAATCTGTTATAAATTTCTCTGTTTATCAAAAAAACACGACATTTGTACGCTTAAAACCGTACAATAAAATTGTACAAAAAATTCAAAATATATTCAATGAAAATATCAAACAACTGGCTTAAAGACTACATCAAAACGGAATTGAAAACGGAGAGAATCGGTGAGTTCCTTACAGATATTGGTCTGGAAGTTGAAGGGATAGAAAAATTTGAAAGCATAAAAGGCAGCCTGGAAGGAGTGGTCGTAGGTAAGGTTCTTACCTGTGAAAAACATCCGAATGCAGACAAACTGAAAAAAACAACGGTAGATGTAGGCAACGGAAAAGTGCTGCACATCGTTTGCGGAGCGCCGAACGTGGAAGCGGGGCAAACGGTTCCTGTAGCAGTAGTCGGAACAAAAATCTATGATAAAACCGGAAACTTTTTTGAAATCAAGGAAGCCAAGATCAGAGGGGAAGTTTCCCAGGGAATGATCTGCGCGGAAGATGAGTTGGGGCTTAGTGACGATCACGGAGGGATCATGGTGCTGGATGAAGAAAAGTATGAAGTTGGTAAGAATTTCGCGGATTATTTTGAATTGACAACCGACGAGGTGCTGGAAATCGGATTAACACCGAACAGAACCGATGCCATGTCTCATTACGGGGTGGCAAGAGATCTTCATGCTTACCTGGCTACCAATAAGCAGAATGCGGAATTTGAGAAAGTATCTTCTGTTGTTTTAAACAACGAAGGCTCCCACGATTTTACACTGGAAGTAGAAGATGCGGAATTGTGCCCAAGATACATTGGAGCGGTGATTGAAAATGTACAGGTTGCAGATTCACCTTCATGGCTGAAAGACCGTCTTAAAGCCATCGGCTTAAGCCCGATCAATAATGTTGTCGATATTACCAACTATATCCTGCACGGTTATGGACAGCCGCTTCACGCTTTTGATGCCGATAAAATTTCCGGTAAGAAAGTAAAAGTAGGAACCGTAAAGGAAGGAACAAAATTCAAAACACTGGATGGCGTGGAAAGAACGCTGAACGGTTCGGAAATCATCATTAAAGACGGTGAAGACCATCCGATGTGCATTGCCGGAGTTTTCGGAGGTGCCGATTCAGGGGTTTCTGCTGAAACAAAGACCATCTTCCTGGAAAGTGCTTACTTCAACCCGGTAGCGGTACGAAAAGGCGCAAAATTCCACGGGCTGAATACGGATGCTTCTTTCAGATTCGAAAGGGGAGTGGATCCGAATATTACAAGAACGGCTATTACTCATGCGATTAAGCTGATTCAGGAGCTTGCTGAAGGAAAGCTCGTAGGAGACTTGCTGGAAGAATATCCTAAGAAAATTGAAGATCATTACGTAATCATCAGATTCTCAAAGATCGAACAGATTTTAGGAACAAAAATTCACAGAGAAAAAGTAAAAGAAATTCTGAAAGCACTTGAAATCCAGGTGCTGAACGAAATTCAGAACGGATATGAGATCTCGGTTCCGGCTTACAGGGCAGATGTAACCAGAGAAATCGACGTTATTGAGGAGATTTTAAGAATCTACGGTTATAATAAGATCGATGCGCCGCAGAAAATATCTTTCACCCCGGTGAAACTTAGCGCACAGGATCAGGACGAGCTGGAAAACAACTGGGCCAGAACTTTACAGAGCCTTGGTTTTAACGAAGTAATGAACAATTCATTAACTTCCGTGAAGGATGAAACAGATGCCGTAAAATTGCTGAACCCATTGAGCAATGATCTTGCATTCATGAGAAAGTCTTTGTTGGAAGGGCTTTTGCAGAATGCGATCTATAACATCAACCGGAAAAACCAGGATATTAAGTTCTTCGAATTCGGGAAAATTTATCATAAAAGAGAAAAATACGAGGAAAGAAAACAACTCGCGATCCTTGTTTCCGGAAGAGAAGTCGCTGAAAACTGGCTGCAGCCGAAATCGGCAACAAGCTTCTACAACCTGAAAGCTTATGTAAAAGTATTGCTGGAAAAATTGGCAATCGATTATAAGGAAACGGCTTTATCCGACGAAAGATTCTCCGATGCATTGGCTTATGAAGCAGAAGGAAAAACATTGGTAAGAATCGGGAAAATAGCGCCTCAGATGCTGAAAGATTTTGATATCGACCAGGAATGTTTCTATGCGGAAATCGAACTGGAATTCGCTCAGCAATTGCGTTCCAAAAACGAGTTGAAATTTAAGGATATTCCGAAGTTTAACAAGATCAGAAGAGATCTGGCATTGCTGCTTGACAAAACGGTAAATTACCAGGATCTTTATCAGGCTGCCAAAAAGAACAAATCGCCTTACATCAAGAACATCAACCTGTTTGACGTTTACGAAGGCAAAAATCTTCCTGAAGGCAAAAAGTCTTACGCAATGAGCTTCGAGCTTCTAAACGAAGAAAAGACGCTGGAGGAAAAAGAAATCGCTGCTGTAATGGACTCGCTGGTGAAGTCTTTCCAGAAAGAATTTAATGCAGAATTGAGAGGGTAATTCCTTTCAGTTTTAAAATAAAGAAACGGGCTTCGGTCCGTTTTTTTGTTTTTAATTTAAATCGTTGGTCAGGTATTTTCAGAAGAAGGCATATCCTGCACTAAACGTCAGAACTTTGACAAAGTTTACAGGAAATTAACATAACAGAAACCACAAGCACCACAATAAAATCTCCGGAAAGCCCGTTTACATCATATAAATTCGTAAATTTGATGTAAATCAAAAAGAAAAAAATGAAAAATCTTTTTTTAAGTATAGGTCTGGCAGCGGTTTTGGTTTCCTGTGGTGCAACCGCAGGTTCTTCTGCAAAATTAGGAAAGGCACAGCCCGCTCTTTCAGGAACGAAATGGGCGCTGGCCGATAATGTGAAAGGAAAAATTCCTACACTGAATATAGACGGTGAAAAAATTAACGGAAATGCGGGATGCAACAACTACTTCGGGACCGCCAGGGTAGAGCCTTCCACCGGAAATTTCTCTGTCGGGCAGATGGGTTCCACAAGAATGGCGTGCGATAACATGAGCGTCGAGAAAAACTTTATGGATATGATGGGGAAAGCCAACAAATATGTGGTTACCGGAAATGTACTCGAACTGTACCAGGATAACCTCCTACTCCTGAAATTTAATAAAGCGCAATAAAACAAAAGGAACTCATCAGAGTTCCTTTTTTATGTTCGGGTCGTTATTATTCTTCCTCTTCGTCGTCGTACTTAGCCAACTCTTCATCGCACCATTTAAATGCAGCTTCCACTACTTTTGTAGCCTCGTCTGCCATCGTTTCTTCATCATCTCCTTCCAGATCATCCAGCCATTCAACTTCTTCTTCCTCAACGTTAAGGATGAATCTTGGATATTCTGTATGAACAACGAACAAATCCTCTGGAAATTCCGAATTATCTGCTAATAAAAACTTTGGTAATTTCATTTTTTTAATGTTTTAACTTTAAATCAAAGATAATAAAATTATTGGTATTTGTTCTTGTCAATTTTTATTTTTTGCAAAACTTTATACCTCGTCAATGTAGTTCTCTGAAGCGTATCTTTCGGTTTAAAAGTCAGGGAAACATCTGCATTTACCGTACTCATCAGCTCGGCGACCTGTATTTTATCCAGGTCTTCAGTCGTTTCCAGGTAAAACTTTAAAGGAATTTTATCCAGCTTTTCAGCTTGGAGAAACTGCTTCATCTCTCTTCTGTTTTCAAGATAATTGCCTTTGGAAAGCCAGGTAAATAACATTCCGGACAGTAAGCTTAAAAATCCGAGAGCATAGGTTTTAATACTGAAAATCTGAAACAGCCGTCTGAAATACACCAGCCATACCGGTAGGCTGAACGGCGCTAGCAGCCTGTAATCCAGAGGATTTACCGAATAAAAATACTGGATGAAATACGAACAGGCAATTCCGGCAATGCTTACAAAAATATAGAAGGTTTCGGTTTCCGATAATTTATGTTTTACAAAGACATACGCCATAGCCAGTATATTCACAAGCCCGATCCCGTAAATGGCATAATTGATCTTTCCGCCGCCGGGATCCGAAATATGGATAAACGGATTGAAAGTGGTACAGAGTCCCTGAAACAGTTCAACGAGCAATTGAGAAGTCGGATGTAAACCAATTTCGAGAGCATCATTGATGTAGTTTTCATTAAAATAATCAATAAACAGGAACTTATATAAAATAACGAAAGTTACTCCAATCATTCCTGAAATAATAAACGATGATGCGTATTTTCTTTTATAAAAAAACAATCCAAACAGTCCTGCGCCACCGATTATAAAAAGCGAGCTGTAGCGGATGTTGTAAAGGGCGATCAGGCTTAACGTAAGATAGAAAATGGCTTTTCCTTTTTCTAATTTTCCTTCAATGATTGATGCTGATACATAAAGAAATACAAATACAAAAGGCAGGATCAGTGCCTCACTCATTGTAAACGAAAAAATAGAGAGAAAGCTGAACAAGGAGCATAGAATAACGGATTCCCTGAAAAAGAACTTTTTCCGCCATGTAAATACAATAATAAAGAGAAAGGCCATAATGCCGATGGCTTTGCTGCTCCAGAATTCATCAAGCCCAAAGAAAGTAAAAAATTTGATAGCCAGAGGATACCCTAAAGGGGTTGTTGTATTATCGATGGTTGGGAAAACGTGGGCAAACCGCATGTAACGTATCGAATCCGGACTTACCCGTCCATTTTCATTAAGTAAAAAACGAAAAATGGTCATCACTAAAGTAATGATGACCAATAATATCTGAATAGTTCTTTCTTTGAATCGTATCAAGGTAAATGATGGTTTGAGTATGAAATCAGGTTTTAATGCCCAAATTTATAATTTATAATCCATAACACATTACTTATCTTTATTTTGAAAACATTTTCGCTACTTTTTCAGCTTTTTTGCTTTCGGAATAATCATAGAACCCTTCTCCCGATTTCACACCCAGCTTTCCGGCCATCACCATATTTACCAATAGAGGATTCGGTGCATATTTAGGGTTTTTGAAACCGTCGTACATCACGTTTAAGATCGCAAGACAAACATCAAGACCAATAAAATCTGCCAGCTGTAGCGGTCCCATCGGATGCGCCATTCCCAGCTTCATCACCGTATCAATCTCTTCCACTCCGGCCACACCGTTGTACAGGGTCTCAATCGATTCGTTGATCATCGGCATCAGAATTCTGTTGGCTACAAATCCCGGGTAATCGTTTACTTCTACAGGCACTTTCCCTAGTGTTTTGCTCATCTCATAGATCGCATCAAAAGTTTCTTTGGAAGTAGAGTAGCCTTTGATAATCTCAACCAGCTTCATGATTGGCACCGGGTTCATAAAATGCATTCCGATTACCTTATTGGCTCTTTTCGTAGCAGCGGCGATTTTTGTAATGGAAATCGAAGAGGTATTCGTGGCCAGGATACAGTTTTCCGGAGCAAATTCGTCCATCTGTCCGAAAATTTTCAGTTTCAGTTCCTGGTTTTCCGTAGCGGCCTCTACGATAAGGTCGGCATTTCCCACCGCATCCTGAAGAGCTGTAAATGTGGTGATGTTTCCTAAAGTTTCCGATTTCTGTTCTTCCGTAAGGTTTCCCTTTGCAATTATTCTGTCAAGATTGGTGGTGATGGTTTTCAGTCCTCTGTCCAAAGCATCCTGGGAAACATCTACAAGATTCACTTGAAACCCGCTTTGTGCAAAAGTGTGTGCAATACCATTTCCCATGGTTCCCGCTCCGATAACTACAATGTTTTTGATCATTTTTCCTTATTTAGTTTTAATTGTTTTTTGGGTGGATATCAATGTTAAATTTCTTGCGTTCATAAGATCGGCCTTTGGTACGGTTTCGTTTTCATCGAAATTTACCAGGCCGGTGCTGTTGGTTTTCCGGGCTTTATTCTGGCTGTTTACAGTAGCTTTCAGGCCATCGATGAAGGCTGTCTTCTGTGTTTTAGAAAGTCCGTCTGTTCCGATGTACAGGTTGTATTCCCCTTCACGGCCAAGACCGCTTTTTTTATATACTTCAAGGCTTTTTACCCTGTTCTTGTTTTTAAACTGAGCCAGGTAATCCATAACAGGCTTATCGGAAGCAGTTCCGCAGCATAGGCTGGCATATCCTACCTGAAGATAGCTTTCGCTTTTCTGGGCAAAGAATAATACCGAGCTGAATAATCCTATGGTTGCTAATACTTTTTTCATTTTTAACGGTTTTAAAATTAAGCTTAAATTTTTACTTATTAAAATAATCCCAGACCGACTTTGAAATATCCGAGATCATCTTACAGTTCACTACATCCGTTTCCGTTGAGTTACTGACAAATACAGCTATTGCATAATGCTTGCCATTAGGCAGAGTAACGATTCCGATTTCGTTTTCAGCACCTGTAAGACCGGCATTATTCTTTCCGGAAGATCCCGTTTTCCGGGCTACAGGCGTATCTTTCGGAAGCTGCCCGACCAGTTTATTGGTTCCCGTGGAAGTAGAAAGCATGACTTTTATCAAATAATCCGTTAACTTTTTAGAAAGTAATTTCCCATCATACAATTTTTTCAGGGCATCCGTTGCAGAAACCGTCGTTGTATAATTTTGGTATTGGGCATTCCAGTCTTTATGCATTTCTTCTTCATTGTACCTGATCTGAAAATCCTTTACTCCTTTGGAATTCATAAACTGCTGAACGGCCTGTGTTCCACCGAGTAATGCCAGCAGGATATCACATCCGTTGTTATCGCTCTTCGCTACGGTAAATTCAATGATTTCGCTTAGAGGGATATCCACATGACCGGCAGGGTATTTATCCCGAAGCGGCGACCATGTATTTTCCAGTAAATTGGTTCGGTTTAACTGGATTTTCTGATCCAGTGAGAGTTTTCCTCGATCCACTTCATGTAAAACGGCTGCTGCGATGTGAAATTTAAAGACACTCTGCATCGGAAGTTTCTTGCCACCGTTTTTACTGTATTGAAAACCATTTTCAAAACCCAGGACCGAAACACCCACGGTTGCTTTTTTATTTTTTATAATTGAATTGATTTTCTTTTCCAGAACGAATTGCTGGGCAAATGAAAATGCTGAAATCAGGAGAAATAGCAATGCTGTTTTTTTCATAATATTTTGCTTCATACGATGGTTAGATCTTAAAAATACGGAAACTTAAATTTACTGATTTTAAAATGAAGGATAGCCTGAAATTTACAGTGAGTTTGATCAGGAATTCTGCAGTTACCTTAAAAAATAAATCCCTCTCAAAAAAGAAGGATTTAAATTTTAATTACTATCTCATACCGCTCATTCCGGTTAAAACAATACCGACGACAGCAAGAATATAAATTCCGATTAAAACAATCGTAAGAATTCCTATAAACTTGTAATGCGATTTTAAATATTCAAAAGCTTTTACCAAGCTTGCCTGATCGTTAGAATGTAATGCTGTTTTCATATTCGAAGAAAACTTATACAGCAGGTTGATCGGGATAAAATAAAACGCCGCAAGAGCCAGGTAAAAGACTCCCATCCAGATTCCGCCGGCCATCGGCCCCATGCTGATGGACGAGCCAACTGCGAACAGCACAATGGCAGCCAGTACCATAAAGCCGATACCGATATAGCCCAGGATCGATAAATAGGTGGTCCATTTTGCCGCTTCACCCAAAAAGGATTTTGCCGCTGCATTAATTCTTAATTCTTCAAACTGTTCAAAAGGAGATTGTTCCATGTGTTATAATTTTTCTGCAAAATACTTAAAATTATTGTAACCGGAGGCGGTGTTTGTCTGTTTTTATTTTACTTCGATACTTTTTAGGTTGACGCCATCATTTTCAAAATAAATCCGGATTTTGTTTTCCCCTTTCTGAAGGTTGATGCCTTTCACAGAAGCCGTTTTCCAGATTTCATTTCCACCCGTAGACTGTAGTGAGAGGCTTCCAAGCTGTTTTCCGGAAGCTTCTTCGATCCGGATTTTTGCCGGATTTTTACTGGCGTAACTGATGTCGAAAGTATAAGCTTTGCCGGCTTTCGACTGGATCGTATACTGAATCCATTCGCCGCTCTCCGTTTTTCCGACATAATACTCCTTGTTTTTTCCTTTATAAATATCAACCCCATCGTTTCTCAGCTGGTTACCGGAATTCCATTCGGATCTTTTTGCCGGGTCGCTTACCCACAGGTTGATGAAATCCTTATCCAGATAAGCAGCGCCCATTCTTCCCAAATCATAATCCGTTGCAGAAATTTTCCCCGGAGCCTGAAGGTTTTTGAACGGTTTGGTAGAGCCGTCGGTAGTTTGCCTGAACATCGCATCGATGACATCATTTTTAATCTCCACGTTACTGAACTTGTAATTATCGGCGATCTGCATCAATGCTTTTTCAGCAAATTCCTTCGACGGTTTTTCGCCACCGTTTTTCCAATAGTGAAGAAGCTTCTCATATTCCGGTGTAATTTTTACATTGGTAATTCCCGCGATATTGTCGATCTTTTTCATCGGCCAGAAGGCATAGCCGATGTTGTGCTTATCCAGCAACTGGATCAGTTCCGTAAACCATACGTTGGAATTTTCTCCTGTTTCTCCCAGCCAGATCGGCGCATTATGCTTTTCTCTCAGATCCAGGGCAAATTTCAGCGTTGCATCATCATTGTTGTTCCAGTATTTGTGGAAGCTGAACACCATATTGTTGTCCCAAAGCGGGGTTAAACCGTTATAATTGTTTCCCCATCCGTTTCCTTCGATAATAATGAGGTGCTTTTGATCCACTGTACGGATGGCTTCGGTGATTTCTTTCTGCAGTTTCCACAGTGGTGCATTGGACATCTCATCAGTTCCGTTCGGGTTTTTGCCGGTAAAGTTGATATTCGGCTCATTGATCAGGTCGTAACCGCCGATCCAGGGCTCATCTTTATACCGTTCCGCCAGTTTTTTCCAGAGCGCAATTGTTTTTTTCTGATTCTCTTCGCTTTCCCAGAGGGACGGCTTCGATTTATCGTTGTCGGAGATATTCACATCATTTCCCTGTCCGCCGGGAGCAGCATGAAGATCCAGGATCAGGTACATTTTATTGTCGGCACACCATTTCAGAAGGTCATCCGTCATATCAAAACCTTCTTTCAGCCAGGTATTCTGTCCTTTTACCGGTTCCTTTTCAATAGGCAAAGTATAAAGATTATAATGCATCGGAAGCCGGATCGAATTGAATCCCGCTTTTTTTAGGAAATCGATATCCTGTTTGGTGATTCCGTTTTTAAGATACGCTTTGTAAAATGCATTCATCCCGTCTTCGCCAATAAGCTCTGCGATCTTTTCTTTGATTTTATATTGCGGACCGGCAAAATCGGCTGTTTTCAGCATATAGCCTTCCTGCAGCATCCATCCGCCGAGGCCAAGGCCTCTCAACTGTATATTTTCACCTTTGTCGTTAACGATTTTCTGACCCTGCGTTTTTAGAAGCTGTGATGTCCCAAATTGAGACAATAAAAAAGCGGATAATAGGATGGCTCGTTTCATAGTAGTTTTAAATATTTAAATAATAGGAGATTGTTTTAAGAAATAAACTTTTAAAGTATTCACAAATATATTAAAATTATTGAATTGTAATTATTTTAAATTAAAGAATCGAAAGTGAGGATTTAACAATTATTTATCAGAGCAAATGAGGGTTTAAATAAAAAAACGAGCTTAAACTCGTTTGTGTTCATTATTTTCTATTTTATATTCTGCCATTTAAAATCTTTGTCTTCATTAGAAAGTTTTATTCTATCTGTTTTTCCATTCTGAATTTTCCATTGGGCTGTATAAGCTCCTGCACCATCAGAGAAAAAGCCATAAAGTAAATAAAAACCTGCATAATACTTAAGTTTAAATTGATAGTTATTTAACTCTCCAGTTAAATTAGGGTTAAACATCTGTGAAATATCTAATTTAATATATTTTCCCTTAATATAAATTACTAATAATTTTAATTCATTTTTTGGCAAATCCATTTTAAAATCTGATCCATACCAATCTTTATTATCGATAGTGCAGATGTATCTGGCATCCTGATTTTATTTTCACAATATTCAATATTATGATTCTCAGCTTTAAAATCTTTAATTCTCCAGCGAAGATGTATAGAATCTGTTAAATCAATTAGTCCTGATTTGGAGTTTTCAAATTCTTTAATTCTTTCTTCAAAAATTTCTATTTTTCTTTTTTGAATACTCCTTGGACTTAAGTAAAACTTTTGGTAAATAATGATTCCTGCTAGTAATAAAAAGAAAAAGCCAATTATGAGAATTAAAATCTTTTTCATAAATAAATAATTAATACTATTGATTTATCTATGAAATCAGCTTCATAATCTCCAAAGCGACTTTCAACGCTTCCGTTCCGTCTCCGATAGAAACTTCAACATGCTTATTTTCGGTAATCGAATCGGCAAAAGAGTTCAGCTCATCTAGGATGGCATTGTTCGGCTGAATATTCGGATATTCAAATAAAATCTGATTTTTTTCGCCTTCCGCATTTTCAATAATCATATCGAATGGAGTAGGGTTTTCGGGAGCATCTTTCATCCGGATCACTTCCGCTTTTTTCTCAAGGAAATCCACCGAAATATAAGCATCCTTCTGAAAGAAACGGCTCTTTCTCATGGCTTTCATGGAAATTCTGGAAGTCGTTAAGTTCGCGACACAGCCGTTTTCAAATTCAATTCTCGCATTGGCAATATCCGGGGTTTTGCTTACGACACAAACACCGCTTGCGTCGAGGTTTTTTACTTTCGATTTTACGATGCTCAGCAGAATATCCAGATCGTGGATCATCAGGTCCAGCACAACGGAAACATCGGTCCCACGAGGGTTGAACTCTGCCAGACGGTGGATCTCGATAAACATCGGATGCTTGATGTATTCTTTTGTGGCAACAAATGCAGGATTATACCGCTCCACATGCCCTACCTGTGCTTTAATCCCTTTTTCTTCGCATTTCCGAAGGATTTCTTCCGCCTGTTCCAGCGTTTGGGTGACCGGTTTTTCAATGAAAAAATGAAGGCCTCTTTCGATGGCTTTCAATGCATAATCGTAATGGTAAACCGTAGGGGTCACAATATCCAGCATATCGATCTGCTCCAGCAACTCATCGAAGTTTTCAAAATACCGGTATCCGAATTCTGCCTCCAGTTTTCGTCCGTTCTCCGCATCTTTATCGTGAAACCCTATAAATTCGTATTTATCCGATTGATTAAGAAGTCTTAAATGGATTTTTCCCAAATGTCCGGCGCCTACCAAACCTGCTTTTAACATAGCTGTATTAAATTTCCGTAAAGATAATAAATTTAAGGTTTCGGCCGGGATGATAGATTTTAGGTCGGGAAAATAAACCTGATCATTGAATATTTTAGCTTCTTTGCGTATTGTAATCTGAAGCGTGTTGTTAAAAACTGCAGCGAAACAAAAGCAATCGACCAAATCAAATCTTTCAATGCTTAATTATTTAAAATCAAATTAAATTTTATCCTGTTCATCCTTATTAAATTTAATATACTCCTTCTGGTTTTGGGTTGACAGGTAGTAAATGTTTTTATACTTTTGTGGAAATTACTCCGTAAACCTAATAACTCTCATGATGCAAGATTCATTTGTACATAAAGGAAAGAGAAAGATTTTAGTAGATTATCTCAGGAACAGGATCGGAATTTCCGACGAGCACGTGCTTGCTGCTATGAATGAAGTTCCCAGACACCTTTTTATCGAAAGTATTTTTGAAGATTTTGCCTACGAGGACCGGGCATTTCCTATTCTGGCGCACCAGACGATTTCCCATCCTTCTACAGTGGCCGAACAGTCTGAGCTTCTGCAGGTAAGGCCGGGTGAAAAAGTATTGGAGATCGGGACCGGATGCGGTTACCAGACTGCTGTTTTACTCGCTATGAAAGCCCACGTTTATACTGTTGAGCGGCAAAAAGACCTTTTTGATTTCTCAAAGAAAAAACTTCGCGAAATGAATCTGTATCCTAAATTCCAGAGTTTCGGAGACGGTTTTGCGGGACTTCCGACCTTTGCACCTTTCGATAAAATTATTGTCACCTGCGGAGCTTCCGTATTGCCGACGGAATTATTAAAACAGTTGAAGGTAGGCGGCAAAATGGTGATTCCTCTGGGACCTACCGATGAGCAGGTTTTATACCGTTTTACCAAAGCTTCTCCAACCGAATTTGAAAAAGAGGAATTCGGAGCCTATAAATTTGTTCCGATGCTCGGGAACACCAACCAGTAATTAACGGTTTGGATAATTATACGTACTGTTGTTCATCAATAGGAGCGGGCTTCAGCCTGTTTTGAATTTCCAAATGTCAATATCTTATACGTTTGAAATCATTAAAATATGTAAAACAGAAATCTGTTGGTCATTAAACGGAACGTCGTTATCAATAGGAACGGGCTTTAGCCCAATGTCATTAAGTTAAGGTCTTATAGATTTTTTTTATAGTTTTTAGTGACCTTTGGTTTCGCTCTGACTCTGTATTTTAAAATATTCCTTTTAAAGGATCTTTTGGGTCTGACGGGGATCATATGAGAAGCAAAAAGAATTTTAAGCTCTGCCACTATATCCTCTTTTTTTACATTGCTAAAGAGCAAATTCAAAATTCTGTTTTTCATCAAGCTGTAAGAAAGGGAAGTATTGACTTTGTACCGGTACTTCTTTTTCGTATCAACTTCATTAAGCTCCTGTTCGAGTTCTCTGACAATAAGGGTCTGTATATTGCTTACAAGCAAAGTAGAATAGAAATCCTGTAAGATGCTGTTGTTTGAGTAACCGGAAAATTCCTCCAGGTGAAGCTTGTTTTTGATTTCATCAAAATAGGTTTCTATGCCCCAGCGTTCAAAATATAGGGCTTTGAAAATCTCCGAAGGATAACAAGCCTCATCTAAAAGAGAGGTTGCAAGAACTTCGATGGTGCCATTATCCAGTACGACACGCAACAATCTTACCTTAAAAGTATAGTCTCTACCATAATCTTTTCCTGACAGATCTACGTTGGGAGAAGGCTTAAAGTCTGTTATCATACTGGATATTCCGCTTTTGACGAAATCTTTTATGGTTTGGTTCAAACCTACTTTTACGCGCATAAGGTAGTTAAAATTTCTTTTGTGATGCTGATAAAAGAAATCAAATGAAGCAAAACCACGGTCATATAGCAGCAGATCATTATGGCAACAATGAGCCAACAGCTCAAGAGCCTGTAAACGTTCATCAGTATCTATAGAAGAAAGTACCCCTTTTAAACAGATTTTATTGATTGTATCATACAGTACGCAGGCTTTGGCCTGTACGCAGGTATGAGAAGTCTGGTTTTTGGATACACCATAAATCTCTTCCAGCTCTCGGGTTTGAGGTAGATTAATTCTCGAACCATCAATAGCCAACAGACGAAGACCATTGAATTTGGTCTGTACTGCAGAATTATCTGTATAGAATTCTTCCACAAGCCGCTTGTTCAGATGAATAAAAACCTCGGGCTTTATCTTTTTTCTGTTCTGTACGTATGCACTTTTTGTAAAAGTATTCTGTGTCTGGCCCAAAGATCTTATATAGTGAATGAAATTTACAATCTCACAGGACAGGCTTTTGGTAATGAAGTTGAGCATAAACAAAAGCGTATTTGAAAAGCTCAACTTCCTTTTGCGGGTGAAATCTCTGCTACTCATCCTGTATTCATTACAAATAGCCACGCTGTGGATTTCCTCCTCCAATGATAATAAAATATCTGAAACATTTTTTTTGCATAATAAGAAAATGAAAGATTAAATCTCAAATTTAGCAAAAACATAACACTAAAAAATACTAACTTAATGACATTGGGCTTTAGCCCGTTTTTATTTAAAAGCATTCCGGTCGGCTTTAGCCCAAACTTATCAGTATGCACAGAATTAGAAATAAAAAGCTGTCATTCGGAATGAAAATTGAAGAGGTTTAAAACCTAATCAATTAAATCTTAACACAATGGATACGAATAGATTTAAAGCATCACAGGATTTCAGCAACACTCAGAAAAATCTGCAGGATAACCCCGATTACCAGGCCGCAAACTATTCTCAGCAGGTAAAAGATTATATCAGCGACAGGAAAAGCCAGAAACAGGAGGCCACTAAGGAGGGATTCATGAACCATACCCGGAGGACAGCCCGTGAAATATGGGAAGAAATTGAAGAACTGGCTTCCGATGCCTGGGACGAACATGAACGCGAAGAAAAATAATTCTTAATATTAAAGTTGAAACCTCATTCTGTTACTCTGGGATGAGGTTTTTGTTTTTTAGGGCATTCAGGTACCATTTAATTTTATATATTTGGAAAAACTAATTTTTAATCATGAATAAAATTTTCATCGGAGCGGTAATCGCGCTATCCCTGTTTTCCTGCGACACTTCCAAGAAGAAAGAACTCGAGCTGAAACAAAAAGAGCTGGAGTTAAAAGAAAAAGAACTTAATCTGGAAATTTCAAAACTAAAAAAAGTAGATTCCGTGTCAGCGGCCAAAGCCAGCCGAATCAGTGAAGAAGCTCTGGTGAAGGAAGGACTTCAAAAGCCCAATGATCCTGAAGTATCGAATATTAACAATCTGCTGGGATATTGGGTGGACAATCAGAATGGAAATATTGCCATGTATTTTGACCGGGACGGGACATTTGTATTTAAAGACCTAAACAGCTCAAGAGAAAAATATGAAGATCTCACAGGAACCTACAAACTTAATGCAGGAAAACTCACCTTACTATATGACGACAGGGCGCAGCAGAATTTCAGATTTATAAAAGAAAACTTTGCCGTACCGGTATATTACATCCAAAAAGACCGTTATCTCATGGTCAAGGCAGTAGAACAATAGTTGATTTTCCTGAAGTTATTTCATTCGGTTAAATATTTTCAATTAAAATCAGCTGTAAAACCCTCTTTTTAAATCAGTACATTTTCAATGATAAAATTTCGGATCAGGCTTCGTCCGTTGCTGATGGTTTGCTTTTTGTTGCTTTACAACTTTTTAAATAAAGTAAAATCCGATAAAAAATAAAGTATGAAAGTATTCATCACCAAAAGAATCCCTGAAGAAGGAATCCATATGCTTGAAGATGCGGGACTGGAAATTTTTATTCCCGAACATGAAAATTTATCCCATGAAGAGTGGCTGAATTACTGCAAAAGCAACGATTTGATTTTAAGTGTAGGAAGCGAATTCAGGTACGATAAAGATTTTTTCAATGAATGCCCTGATGTAAAGGCCATTGCTCTATACTCGGTAGGATTTGATCATGTAGACGTTAAAGAAGCGGTCGCCAGAAAAATTCCGGTAGGAAATACCCCGGATGTATTGAGTAAAGCGACATCTGATGTCGCCTTTTTGCTGATGCAGTCGGTGGCAAGAAGAGCCAGCTATAACTTTGAAAAGGTAAAATCGGGAAACTGGGGCGACTTTGATCCGCTTCATGCTTTGGGACAGGAACTCTACGGAAAGACATTGGGTATTTTCGGATTGGGAAGGATCGGAATCGAAATGGCGAAAAAATCGAAGGCCGCTTTTGGAATGGAAATTATCTATCACAACCGAAGTCATAATGAAGAAGCTGAAAAGGAACTGGGTGCAAAATATGTTTCTTTCGACGAACTGGTATCACAATCCGACGTGCTGAGTGTTCACGCAAACTTCAAACCTGAGCAAAAAGAACTTTTTAATGCCTCTGTTTTCGAAAAAATGAAAGAAAATGCTATCTTTATCAATACCGCGAGAGGAGGATTTCATCACCAGAAAGACCTGTATGATGCACTGGCTGAACACAAAATCTGGGGTGCCGGTCTGGATGTAACAAACCCTGAGCCCATATTTAAAGATGATCCTATTCTGGAGCTTTCCAATGTCTGCGTTTTACCACACATCGGCTCGGCCACCATTGAAGCGCGTACCGGAATGGCAAAAGTAGCAGCGGAAAACCTTATTGCCTTTTCAAAAGGACAACCGATGCCGGCCTGTATAAATCCGGAAATTTATTCCTGACCTTCCCGGAATCTTGGAATTATTTTTGTTTGTATTTACAAACACTAAAAAACAGCAGTATGATATCTGAAAATAGCGAACAAGAACAGGAAAGAAGACTGGAGCAGAGAGATTATCAGCCCAGTGAAGATATTTTCAATCAGGAAGACCATATTCCTTTAGACGGTGACGGGAAACCCGTCTATAACGAAAAAGAGGAGACCGATGAAGATAAAATAGACAAGGGACTCGACATTCCGGGCGTGGAAGATGACGACGAAATGGAAGAAATCGGGACCGAAGACGAAGAAAATAATTATTGGAGCATGAGTGATAACGACGACGATCATGAAGAACGGAATGACGATGTCTTAACTTAAAATGTCTCTTTTAACGACAATATTAACCTTACTTTACGAAGTAAGGTTTTTTTATGCAATCCATAAAACTTAAATTGTTGTGGCACAATTTTATATGTAATTTAAATATTAATTTAACATAAATAAGTATTTATGTTTGAAAGATGTGTCATAAAAAGTATTAAATTTATCCTTAAAAGGGAAAAACAATTGTACAATTATGGAGAAAATCTTACGTTTTTTATTCGTCCTTATCGGTGTGTATAGCTTTTCGCAGGTACCCTCAGGAGTAAAGGTGAAAGACAATGCAGGCAACGAAAGTTTTAATGTAACCTGCACCAACACACTGGATGCCAACGGCTGCATCACACTTCATGCAGAGTATCCTGTGATCAAGCAGACTACGGGATATGAAGTTTCTTCAGAAGCATACAGCCCGCCAATTCCAATGAATCAGGGAACTTCACTGAATGCAAATTATGACGACCTGTTTGCGGTAAAGCTTGACATGCCATTCAAATTCTGTTTCTACAACCAATACTTTCAGTCGCTCGTGGTAGGTTCCAACGGAATGGTAACCTTCGATCTCAGCCAGCTTGGAAACATCAATTATCCGAATGTTCAATGGCAGAATCCAAATGCCAACTTACCGAAAAATTCGATCTTCGGCGTGTATCATGATATGGTATTCTCTGCGAATGATCCTTCGGAAATTTATTATACAACGATCGGTATTGCACCATTCAGAAAATTTGTCATCAATTTTTACGAGGGCAGAGTAGCGGGATGTACCGAACGTTCTTCATCACAGATCGTTCTGCACGAAACCACAAACGTAATTGAAGTTTTTGTAGATAAAAAGCTGACGCCATGCCCGACAAGGAAATTCCCGAATGCTTTGATCGGGGTCCTCAACAGCGATGGAAGCCAAGGGGTTTCTCCAGCCAACCGGAACACAGGTACCTGGCAGGCCTTACAGGAAGCATGGAAGTTCAATCCGCTTGGAAATGTGATCCAGCCGCAGGTAACATGGACAAATTCAGCCGGACAGACGGTAGGAACAGGTATCGAGACGATAATATGCCCTACACAGAGTGATGTTTTTACAGCAAATGTTACTTTTAACAGCTGCGGAACCAACAATCTTACCTTAACAGATGATTTTCCACTGACATTTGATTCTACCTATCCGGCAGCAAAGAATTATACACAGAATTTCTGTGGAAATGCGCCCGTAAACCTTACGCTGAACAGTTTTCAGGCCAATGTAACCACTCAGAATCCTGCCAATTTTAATTTCAGCTTTCATACGAGTTTGCAGAACGCACAGAATAATGTGAACCCTTTACCGAATAATTATACGTTAAGTGCCAATACCGTATTGTACGTAAGAATCCAGAACCCAAGTGTACCATCCTGTTACAGGGTTGCTGTTCTGACACTGAACTTCCTGACCCGGAACCTGCTGAAAAATACCGTTGAGGTTTGCGATACCAATAACGATGGGGTAGAAGCCAATTATAATTTAAATTTGCTTAACACCGAACTTTTTGCTCCGGGAACCACAGGGATTACCTATTTCGCCTCACAGTCGAATGCGCAGAATAATACCAGTCCTATCACAACGGCAAATATTACCGCAAATACCCAGGTTTGGGTAAGGCTCGTGGACGGAAGCTGTACTTATATTTTAGGCCCGGTAAATTTCCAATTCAGACCAGGGGTAAACATGAACTCACCGCTTAACTTTGCCTATTCCATTTGTGATATCAATGCCGATAACCAGGAGCCTTTTGATTTCCCGGTGACAATCGGTCCGCTGATTACCACCACGCAGGGAGCAACTTTTGCCGCTTATGGCACTTATGATGAAGCCTTCAGTGGATCAGGTGCTGTTTTAAATACCATTAAAGAAGGTACATATACCGTTTATATACGGGTACAGATTCCGAACGGCTGTTTTGCTGTGGCTACGGTAAATATGAATATCACATTTACAAAAATACAGGCCAATGAAAAAACGGAATATATCTGTTTTAACGGAACCGATGACATCAGCGTTAATTTAAGCACCCTTTCCAACGGGATGTTGTTATCGCCGACCAGTGTAGCGGTAACTGAATTTTATTATACTTTTGTAAGTGCGACTTTGGGAAACAGTCCGATCAGTCCGAATCAGACCATTACCACAGACGGGAATTTCGTAACGCAGACGTATTATGTGCGTTTCGAGAATTCAGATGACTGCTATACGATAAGGCCGATCAATGTCAATCTGGTTCATCCTGTTATCGTGCAGTCAAGTTTTACCGTTTGTGATATCAATAACGATAATTCAGAAAATATTCAGCTGTCCCAGTTTTCTTCAGCGATCATCGGCAATCAGAATGCGACCACGACATTTTATCTTACTGCTGCCGATGCGGCTAACGGTACGAATCCTGTGAATGCTTATACGCTGAACGGAACCAAGCAATTTTTCGTTAAAATCAATTCTTATAACTGTCAACAGGTGTATCCTTTTACGGTAAGTTTAACATCGACTCCGGTTGTCAACTCTCCGGTAAATATTAATTTGAACAACATCTGTGATAATAATAATGATGGCGTTGAGATCTATAATCTTACCAGCGCGCAGAGCCAGATTACTTCAAGCCAAAATGTAAGCTTTACCTATTACTTAAATTATAATGCTACCACCCAAACTTTTTCGAATGAAATTACAAACCCGACTCAGTTTGCGGTTTCCGGAGGCAGTGCAACGGTTTTCGTAAAGGTAAAATTTAATAATAATGAATGCTTTTCGGTATCCACACTGAACATCACGATGACTTTTCTACCGGTTGTTGTGCTGAACAATGCCACTTTAAACCGATGCGACGCAGATTTCAACCTGAGTGAAACCTTCCAGCTGAATGACGCTATTCCGCAATTATTTATTGCATCGCAAAATACGTATACGCTTTCTAATATGACGATTACGTATTACAATACAGCAGCAGATGCCAACGCCGGAAATCCTTCCAACCAGATTGGGAATACCGTGACAACCAATGTGTCTACGGTGCAGGTTTGGGCGAGATTCCAGTCGAAAACGACGGGCTGTTATTCGGTAGCACCGATTCAGCTGAATACCTATTTCCCGCCGAAAGCGATTAATTCTACGGTTACGGTATGTGATGAGAACCTGGACGGAAGTTATGAAGTCAATCTGCTGAACTTTACCAATCAGATGGTGGATCTTCCAAATCCGGCAAACGTATTTACTTTCTACCTGACGCAGCAGGATGCACAGAACAATACAAACCCGATTGCGAATCCATCCAATTTTACGGCAAACTCTTTCCCGTCACAGATTTGGGTAAGAGTTCAGAATCTTCCGGGATGCCAGGATATTGCTACCGTTAGCTTTGTGCTTGGAAGTAAACTCACTTTACAGAATAGCGGGCCGTTTCAGCTTGCAGCATGCGATACCGGAAACAACGGCTCGGAAAATGTAGATCTTACCCAATTCCAGAGTCAGATTTATACCGGAGCTAATGTTACCTTTACATACTATCCGTCTCTGGCAGACCTTAATGCAGGAACCAATGCAATTGCCACGCCTTCCAATTTTACCTTTACTCAAAGCTCAGGTTCAGGTTCGGTATATGTAAAAGTAAGTGTTCCGGGTTCATGTTCAAATGTAGCGGAAATAAAACTGTCATTAAAAAATACGCCTATATTTGATATTCCGACCTTGTATTTCTGTCCGGAAGGTGCTCTGGATTACACGGTTAAAATTGAAGGATATACGATTGTAAGCTACACTTGGACAGGTCCTTCGGGACAGGTGGTTTCTACGACCGATACCATCACCGGAATCAAAGTTACAGGAACCTATACGCTTACGGTTACAGCAAGCAACGGATGTTCTTACACGGATACCTTTGAAGTGAAGCACTATGAAGTTCCGCTAATCGAAAATCTGGAATTTAACGGCAATAATGTAACGGTTTATGCTACCGGAACAAAACCGATTCAATATTCTATCGACGGAATCAACTGGCAGGCATCCAACATGTTCTACAATCTGCCAACGGGTATTACGACATTCTATGTCAGATATGTGGGCAGCGATTGTATCGTAAAACAACAGGGCGTTGTTCTGGATATAAAAAATGCCATTACGCCGAATGGAGACGGAATGAATGACCAATGGATCGTTAAAAACCTACAGGTCTTCGGAAACAGAATGTCAACCGTGAAAATATTCGACCGCTACCAGGCCCTGATTTTTGAGCAAAGCTCCAATACCCAATTCTTCTGGGATGGAACCATAAAAGGCAGAGCGATCCCAACTTCCAGTTACTGGTACGTAATCACTCTTCCGGACGGGAGAACCTTTACTGGCTGGATTCTAGTTAAAAACAATAATTAAATCTGACAAATAGATTAGTATAAGAAACCTCATTGAATTTTCAATGGGGTTTTTTGTTTTAGTATTCGAAGCAAAGTTTACTATTTGACAATATAGAAAAGTCTTTAATCGTAATATCTTTCGTACCCTTAACCGCAATTCCCCTCCATTGGAGGGGTGGATCCGGCAGAAAGCCGGAGACGGGGTGGTCAGTGCAAAAGAACAAAGGTAAAATCAAGGCACAACTCAAAAACCACCCCGTCAAAAATTCTATGAATTTTCGCCACCCCTCCTAATCGGAGGGGAATGTTGTCGATCTGAAATTTGTATTTTTAAATGCCACATCACTTTGGCTCGACTGAATTTATTTATACCGCTTAAAAAGGAATACGGAGAAAAAGAAACCATCTTATTTTTACGATCTTTTTTTATTCTAAATCGCCCTTATCTTTTCGTGCCGAAAGGGAACTTTATAATGGTGTAAATTTCATATAGGAGTTGCACGGATTTTCTATTTTGAATATCTTTAAAACCACAAAAATTCATCAAATATAAACAACAACGATCAACAATACATGACATTTCAGGAACAGATACAGCAGGGTATTCCGGGCGAGCTGCCGCAGCCGAAGCCTTATGAAACGCAGATCAACCATGCACCGAAGCGGAAAGAGATTTTAGGGGAAGAAGAGAAAAAATTAGCGCTGAAAAATGCATTGCGTTATTTCGAGTCTCAGTTTCATGCGGAATTGCTGCCGGAATTCAGGGAAGAGCTGGAGCAATACGGAAGGATTTACATGTACCGTTTCCGTCCCGATTATGAGATGAAGGCAAGGCCGATCTCAGAATATCCGGGAAAATCCGAACAGGCCAAAGCCATCATGCTGATGATCCAGAACAACCTGGATTATGCCGTGGCGCAGCATCCTCATGAGCTGATTACCTACGGTGGAAACGGAGCCGTATTTTCCAACTGGGCGCAGTATCTTTTAACGATGAAATATCTTTCGGAAATGACCGATGAGCAGACGCTCGTGATGTATTCCGGTCATCCGATGGGATTGTTCCCGTCGCATAAAGATGCACCCAGGGTAGTGGTTACCAACGGAATGATGATCCCGAATTACTCCAAACCGGACGACTGGGAGAAATTCAATGCCCTAGGCGTAACGCAGTATGGACAGATGACGGCGGGAAGTTATATGTACATCGGGCCGCAGGGAATCGTACACGGAACCACCATCACCGTGCTGAATGCTTTCAGGAAAATCAATAAAGAACCCAAAGGCGGATTATTCGTTACTTCAGGATTGGGAGGAATGTCCGGTGCACAGCCGAAAGCCGGAAACATAGCCGGATGTGTAACGGTTTGTGCCGAGGTCAATTCAAAGATTACCAAAATCCGTCACGACCAAAAATGGGTGAACGAGATCCACGAAAACCTTGATGAGCTGGTTGCCCGGGTAAAAACAGCAAGGGAAAATAAAGAAACAGTTTCGCTGGCGTATCTCGGAAACATCGTTGAGGTATGGGAAAAATTTGATCAGGAGGATGTAAGAATTGATATCGGTTCAGACCAGACTTCACTGCATAATCCGTGGGCGGGAGGCTATTATCCTGCCGGACAAAGCTTTAAAGAATCCAACCGGATGATGGCGGAAGATCCGGAGCTGTTTAGGGATAAAGTTCAGGAAAGCCTGAGAAGACATGCCGAAGCAGTGAATAAACATACGGAAAAAGGAACCTATTTCTTCGATTACGGAAATGCATTCTTGCTGGAAGCTTCCCGTGCGGGAGCCGATGTCATGGCCGATCATCCGACGTTGGGAAGAGAATTCAAATTTCCATCTTACGTTCAGGATATCATGGGGCCGATGTGCTTTGATTACGGGTTCGGACCATTCCGTTGGGTATGTGCAAGTGGCAATCCGGAAGACCTGCAGAAGACTGATGCCATCGCCTGTGCTGTATTGGAGGAAATTCAGCAGAATTCCCCTGAAGAAATCCAGCAACAGATGAAAGACAACATCCAGTGGATCAAAGGTGCGCAGGAAAATAAGCTGGTGGTTGGTTCTCAGGCAAGAATCCTCTATGCCGATGCAGAAGGAAGGATGAAAATTGCCGAAGCCTTTAATAAAGCCATCAGAAACGGCGAGATCGGACCGGTTGTTCTGGGCCGTGACCATCACGATGTTTCAGGAACAGATTCGCCGTACCGCGAAACCTCCAATATTTATGACGGTTCGCGTTTTACTGCAGATATGGCTATCCATAACGTGATCGGCGACAGTTTCCGCGGGGCTACCTGGGTGTCCATCCACAACGGCGGCGGCGTGGGCTGGGGCGAAGTGATCAACGGCGGTTTCGGAATGCTGCTTGACGGCAGCGATGATGCCGACCGAAGATTAAAATCCATGCTGTTCTGGGACGTTAACAACGGAATTTCCCGCAGAAGCTGGGCTAGAAACGAAGGTGCCGTATTCGCCATCAAAAGAGCGATGGAAGCCGAACCGAAACTGAAAGTAACGCTGCCGAATTTTGTGGATGAAAGTCTTTTTTAATCTGAATCCCACACTTTGTCAAAGTTAAAATCTTTGACAAAGTTTTGAAATAAGAAAACCTGCTGTGAGGCAGGTTTTCTTGTTTCAAATATATTCTCCGAAAATTTCTGTCATTTTTGCTTTCCAATTTTCAGGTAAATCATCCCACTTATTAGTCCATTCCAAAGTTTTTTTATATGCTTTATAAGGCTTTTCTGAATTTGCTTCGTATCCAAGCTCTTCTTCAACATTATTATTTAGTAAAATAATTTTTCCATTACCATTTAAGGCATTATTTATCGGCTCATTATATTTTGCTGCATTTGGTTCGGTAGAATCCAAATCATGTACTACAATTGGTTTTATACCCATTGAAGTTAAATATTTAACCAATCCAATAATAGCCGCCTTACCACGAGCTTTAATAATTTCAAAGTCGGAAAGAATTTTAAAATATTTATTTTTTTCAAGTCGCTTTAAACTTTCTCTTATTAAAATATCTTCTGTATCTCCTTCAACAATAACTATATTTTTTGTGAAAAATATTCTTGCTACGTGATTATCAATTTTTAAAACCATTTTTACATATGACTTATCATCATCTTGAAGTTTTATAAACTTTTCAGTAACACTAAATGTATCGCATTCTACATGATTACCACAATTATAAAGTCTATTTAATATTTGCTTTGGTTTACGAGACAAGTCAATAATGTAAGGAGAATGTGTCGATGCAATAATTTGTGATGTTTTTGAACTTAAATCATAAATTGCTTCTCTCATTTGATTTGCAGCACTTGGATGTAAGTAAGTTTCTGGTTCTTCAAAACAAACGATTAATGACCGTGCATGATCATCTTCTTTTTTAGATAACCATAATTGTCTGTACCTTAACATACCAAAAACAGTAGCCCTGATCATTCCTGTTCCTTGATTGTCTACTGATGTTTTAATATTACTAGACATTTCAACATTAAATGAAGGTTTTAAACTTGAAGGATCACTTAGGCTTGTAGTAGCATATAATTTTGAATCAGGAAAAACAGTTGATAATACTATATTTAATTCGTTCATCATTTTTCCAAATTCAGATTGTTCATCTTGTGGATCTAGCTCTTTTGCTAGGTTCTTTAAATGTATTTGAGCATTTCTAAAATGTTCTGAATTCTCTCTAACGGTTTGAAAGAGCTCTCCAAGAGTTGTACTTAATACTCCACTACCAGAACCTTGAATCTCATGAAGTCCTACGTCGACTGGAATTAGTAAAAATCTAGGTAACATTTTAAGCACATTTCCAGGAATTCCACCTGGATTTTGAAACCATACTATATCATCTGCAATATCCCAAATCTCGTCTATAAAATCTAATTTATCTATAGCTGCTTTAGTACGTCCTATATTGGATTGCAAATCAGGGAAAAAAATCTTCAATAATTTCTTTGGATAAGCCTTTGTCAACGTAATCTTGTGGCTTTTTACAATCAGAAAATATCTCTTTAATAGTTCTAACCTTGGATTTAAATTCGATAATTACATCTTTCCCTAACTCATAAGTTTTTTTATATGTGACAGATAAGCCTGTCTCTTCTAAATTTTCTTTTACATCATAAGTGAAAATTCTACCTTTAAAACCTCTCCAATTTTTAGCTTCTTCAGGAAGATTTCTAAATTCTGCTTCAAGAGTAACTATATTTGTATCAACCTTTACTTCGTTGGTTTCATCATCAATTATTGAATGAAAATCTGCTGTGGTTAATTGTTTTTTTGCAGATAAAAGGATTTCGATAGCTTTAATTATAGAACTTTTACCACAATTGTTTTGGCCAATTAGAAATGTGGCATCACCAAATAAAAGATCGATTTTTTTTAATCTTTTGTACCCGGAGATTTTTAGTGAGTGTAGTTTCATGTTTATAAGTTTTTAATTTAACCAAATATAGAAAAACAATATAACTCGCTATTACGGTTTTCCTTAAGTATCAAAACAAATATTCTTAATAACAACCTCAATATAAACCTCTAACATCTGCGCAATCTTATAACTACGCTTAAAACAAACCTCCTGCAACTTCATTATATTTTCAAAAAACTTATTACAACTTCCTGCAAATTGCAGTAAGTCTCTGATATTTTATAGGGATCTTACTGTGACAGCATTTTATTTCCCGAAAAATATTTTAAACTAAATGCAGGATTACTTAGTTTCTAAAAAATATAAATAATAACATTAAGTAAGCTCATTCCCAGACCCGTTTTTCAATTCATCAAACTTGGCGGCCATCGTTGGATTGCCTTTCGTCAGTTTTTTAATTGTTAAATCGTCGGCTTTGTTGTTGGCGAGCCGCAAATTATTTTCTGAGGAGAGCAGGGCATCTTTTGTTTTTTGAAGGTGGGTGATGGTTTTGTCGATTTCTTCAATGGCGGTCTTGAATTTTCTGCTGGCAAGTTCGTAGTTCCGGGCAAAACCTTCTTTAAAAGTGTTGATATTTTCTTCAAAATTGGTAATGTCGATATTCTGGTTTTTAATAAAGGCCAGCTCGGCTTTTACTTTCATCGAATTCAATGCAGCATTTCTTAACAGAGTGATCATCGGGATGAAAAACTGAGGCCTAACGACATACATTTTCTGGTGCTTGTGGGATACGTCTACGATTCCTGCGTTATACAGTTCGTTGTCAGCTTCCAGAAGGGTTACCAAAACGGCATATTCACATTTTTTATCATTCCGGTCTTTGTCCAGTTCTCTGAAAAAATCTTCGTTTTTCTTTTTGGTGGCGGTTTCATCCCCTTCATTTTTCATTTCAAACATAATCGAAATGACCTCGTTGCCGGCATCATCGGTCTCCCTGTAAATATAGTCTCCTTTGCTTCCCGATCGGGCATCGTTATCTTTTTCAAAATAGGCATTCTGGAAGGCGATGGACCTCAGTTTGTTAAATTCGATCTCACAATGCTGTTCCAGGGTTTCTCCAAGCATTTTCGTCGACAGCTTAAGCTTCATATCCTTTCGGAAAGCAATTTCCTCATCTTTATGCCGGATGATATCTTCTTTGGCTTTTAGTTCGGCTAAATGCTTTTCATTTAAGGATTTTTCCAACAATTCTTTCTCGGTTTCCTTAAGAGTAACTT
Organism: Chryseobacterium sp. SORGH_AS_0447; assembly: GCF_030818695.1. Lineage (NCBI taxonomy): Bacteria > Pseudomonadati > Bacteroidota > Flavobacteriia > Flavobacteriales > Weeksellaceae > Chryseobacterium > Chryseobacterium sp. SORGH_AS_0447. The sequence continues at coordinate 2,184,726 of NZ_JAUTAR010000001.1, forward strand.
TACTGGCAAAATCATCCCTTTCTTTTTCTATTTTCTGGACGGCCTCTGTTACCGAAAGTTTTTTCTCAGTTTCAGCATTCTCCAGTTTTATCTTAAGTTCCGATATCAAAATGTCTTTGTTCGCTAATTGCTCTGCCAAGTTCCGTTCAATATCAGCTTTCAACCGGATAATTTCTTTTTCCTTTTCGTCCTTTTCTTTTTCTATATTTTTAATGGCTTCCGAAACCGATAGTTTCTTCTCAGTTTCAGCATTTTCCAGTTTTGATTTTAAATCCGTTACCAGATTATCTTTTTCAGCCAGTCTTTCGGATAAAATTTTTTCATTATTGGCCTTTAGCTGAAAAATCTCTTTATCCTTATTGGCCAGTTCAGCCTGTATCGTGTTTTTAAGATGGACTTCGGTAAGCTTTATGGCGTTCTCTTTATCTTTTTCGGCAAGATCGAGCCGGGATTGTAATTCCTCTTCAAATTTATGATCCCGCACCTGTTTGAGAATATCGGCAAAACCGGCTTCATCAACTTTAAACACTTTATGACAGTGGGGACATTTAATATCGTTCATGATTCAATTCAACTTTAATTTTTAGTTTTAGCCTGGCCGGGAGATTCTGCCTGATCCAAACCGTAATCAGTTCAAATATAGAAAAACTAACTTAAATTCTAAGAGTAATTCCGGTTTGGTTTGTTACTGCATTATATGTCATGAGGAAATCAGCCCGTCAGATCTGCCATATTTTTTTTGCTTTATTGTAGAGGAATTTTGCCCGATCTTCTATAGTCTGCTCGTTCCATTCATCGAGTGTTAAGTAATGGCTCATGGTTTCCAACCCGGCGGAGTAGACATTTAATCCTTTTTTGTCTGCTTTTCCTTTCCGTTTTATATTCCAGCTCGCATCTCTTATGGTTGAATTTAAGGCTTGTGTAATAATGGTGAGATTCCCTAGTGTCAAAAGCTTTCTGTTACGTTTTATCTTATCTTCCTGGCTGGAAAGTTTACTCCAATGGTTTTCCCATTTTTTAGGCATAATATGTTCCAGGCTGTACTTATTTACTCCCAAAAGCTGGGTTGACTGTAGGCTTCTGTTACGGATTTTCGATTCTATAAAGTAGAGGATCCCGGCAGCCTGTTTATTTACAAGATATGAGCTGTTGAAACCGTTTTTAAGTTCTTCGTCAGATGGTAAAAAGTTTATTTTATCTGTCTGACCCTCCAAGAATTCCATAAATTGTTTTTTGGAAAGAATATCATTGCTGATCAGCCTGTCTGTAAAGAGCTGATTATAATTTTTTGTATTGGCATGAATAATCATTCTTCGCATGATAAAAGTTTCAATGAAATCAAATAATTCATTGCGGCTTTTATCATTGACCACATTTTTTAGAATGTAAAGAACATAGGGGATCAAAGTAGTGGTATCAAGGCCGAAGATAATTGCATTTATCCTTTCTATTCCGGATTTTTCCGTCAGTTCTTTCTCAATGATTGTGTAATCGAAATTTTCCATAAATAACAGAGCGTAACTCCTTATTTCTTCTAGGATCACTTTTTTATTACCACCGAGATAGTTTTTAATAAAGCTTTTATAAGACTCAAAAAGATGCTCTACTTTTGAAAATTCTATCTTGTCTTCGGTTTTTACATTGAGCGTTTTGTCCTGAATTTTAATCTGAAGATAGGAAAAGAAAAATAAGTCGATAAATGTTCTTTTCAGTCTACCGGCAGTAATTTCCCGGTCCCAATAATTTTTGGCATCGTCATCTTTTTCAAAAATATTCCTCCAGTACGTATCATAGGTTGAAAGTTCGTCTCTGTTGAAAAAATAATTTTTCAGCAGTTCCGCTGTAGTCAGTTTTACACCCAAAGAGTTGATAGTGTCAAAAATCTGCTGCTCGTCTTCATTTTCATCTAAATCGATTCCTACAAATAATATTTTAGAAAGGATGTTGTTGAAATTCAAATGATCCGGATTAATATTTTTCCTGAAATAATGATAGGCTAATGTTATGCTGTCATTTCCATGTACATCTTTAAGGTCTGATAGATTAAGAATTGTATTAAATGCATCGATGTCATTGTGATTGTGCAGTAAGGCAATATCATTGTTAATCAGCTTGAAGATTCTTTCAAATGTTGAATTCTGTCCGGTTTTCAAGCAGAGAACCTTAAAGAAAATATTTAAGGTGGTCAGGCGCTGCTGTCCGTCGATGACCGTTCTTACATCCCCAACTCCTTTTCCGGTATTAGTCGATTGTTGTTTTAATATAACCGAGCCTAAAAAGTAAGGCTTATTAGATTGACTTACATTTTCCATATCTTCCAAAAGCCTTTCCCACTGATCGTCTCCCCAAACGTAAGATCTTTGAAAAAATGGAATTTCTAAAATCCTGTTTCCATTAAAGATATCATTAATGGTCCTTTTTCCTGCGTCCATAATTTTATTATTTACTTATTTAAAATAATTGCTGTTTAATGGGGTTAAAATTATTAAAAACGGTCACGTCTTATTTACGGTTTTCCGTAATTGAGCACTATTTAAGATACGATGAATAGGCTTGTATTATATGAATCGTTCTAATGGTTTTATCATAAATTGTTATTATATTTGTATCATAAATTGATACTAAAATCGAAATAAAAATGATAGCAGAAATAGAAAAATTCATCGAAATCCAAAATAATATCGATGAGATCCTGAAAAATTCACCGTTTAAGATGTCTTATATCATAGAAAAATCAGGCATTAAAAAGCCGACATTTTTCAAGAAGCTGAAAGAAAAACGGTTTACACCGGAAGAACTGTTGGTGATCTCAAAAACCATAGAGGTGAAGGAATGGCGTAACGAAACGAAAGAGGAGATTTTAGAATCATTAATGAAAAGTGAAGAAGACATTAAAGCAGGCAGAACCATTCCTCATAAAGTGTGGGAATCTGAACGGGATGAAAGAATGAAAAAGTACAGAGATGAAGCAAATAGAAATATTAGCTAGTGCTGACTATGATCTTAGAAATATAGAAGATTACATTCTTGCAAAATGGTCCTTTGATGTTTTATCGGATTTTTACAAAAGATATGATCGTGCGCTAAAAATTATATCTTCTGATCATGTAGTATTCTCGTATTACGAAGATATGTAATTTAGAAAATATACTCTAACGCGGCATAATACAATAGTTTATAAAATTGAACGCGAGGTTGTGTACATTGTACGTGTTCTTCAGAATTATCAGGATCCCGAAGAAAACTACAAATCCCTACAGCCATAAAATTCAAAGACAATCTAAAAAAAATATGAAAAAACTGGGAATCATCGGTTGCGGCTGGTTGGGAAACCATGTGGCAGAACATTTATCGGACCGGTATGAAATCTTTGCAACCACAACGACGGAAGCCAAACTGGACGGTCTGCAATTAAAAGGATATCACGCTTTTTTAGTGAAGTTTCCGGATGAGCCTGATCCGGAAATGGAAGTATGGGATGTGGCCTCCAATCTGGATGCGATTATTATTGCCGTTCCCTTTTCCGGGCTTCGAGGGACAAAAATTCCGATGACGGGGAAAAGGCAGAATCTGCTTCACTTTATCGGAGATTTTAAAGGGCAGATTTTTTATACAAGCTCAACGGGCATTTATCCGGATGCTGAAAAAGAATTTACGGAGGAAGATCAGCCTGCGTCAGAAGTGGAAAGTGAAAACTTTATTCTTGAAAAATTTCCACAGGCCAATATTCTGAGACTGGGCGGTCTCATGGGTGGTGAAAGGCTGCTGAAAAACTACAACATCTCCAACCTGGACCAGCTGGTGAACCACATCCATTACGCAGATATCTGTTCTGTGATTGAGAATATGCTGGACAACCATTCTGAATCGAAAGTGTATAATGTGGTTGCTCCTGTTCACCCGAATAAAGAAGAAGTCATCAGCGCACAAAAGGGGATTCCATATTCTGGAGGACGTACGGATATAGGAAGAATCATTTCACCTGAAAAACTGATTTCCGAGTTGGATTTTACTTTTCAGTATCCGGATCCGAGATATTTTCACGACTAATACTTTGTCAAAGCTACAAGTCTTTGACAAGTTTAAGCAGGACATTCTATTTTCTCCGTAGGTCTTCATAAGCCGTTTTTACAGTATCTGCACCATATATTTTTTCTAGCTTCCGTACGGTAAAATGACCTTTCGCCATATCCTGAAAATGGTTAATAAATAAGGTATTGATAATGGCTCCGCCGGCTGCTCCGACTGCAGGAACAGCCTGGGCGGTTACTTTTTCAGAAACCTGCACACTGAACCGGGCAGCAACTTTCGAGATTAATTTTACAATGACCGAAGCCCCTTCATCAGCAAGAGTTCTGGACGTAAATTGTCGGGCTGCTTCAGCCATAGTCTGGGCAAGGGCAATCCTGGTGGCAAAATATCCGCTTTCACTTGCATCATCGGATTCGCTCTTTCCGCCAAGCGCAAAGACTTCCAGGCAGGCCAGTTTAACATCCGGATCCTTCACCGATTCTCCTTGACTGCGGGCGATATCAATAACGGAACGCAGCATAATGGTGGTGGAAACCGGAAGCTCAACTGCAAGTGCCGGAAGCCCGAAAAAACCACCGACTGCCCCGGAGGCTGCCACACCGAACTTATGCCACCAGTTGGAAGGCCGGACGTTCGGAGTATCTTTCATGGTGAAAATAGCGGTATCTGCTGCTTTCAGCAACGCGGCTTCTGTGATGGTTCCTACTTTTTCATGCAGATTTTTAGGAAGAAATGCCAATGCTTTTTCCAAAGGCTGACCGATGACATTGGTAATTTTGGCCACAATTCCGGGATTTTCTAGGATCTCCATAGCCTGACGCAATTCTTCAAGATGATGTTCAGATAAATTCATTATACTAATACGGGTATTTGGTGGATACTTTTCTATTTATTGATCAACTTTAAATATATATCAAAAATAGGGGCAATTACAATAAAGCTTTTTAAGTTGTGACAATTTTTATCATTTCAAAATGACAATTTTTCACTCCAAATGACAAAATTTCAGCCATCTAGCACTGGCACAGCCTTTGAAAATATTGAAATACGTTCATTAAAATTAATGTTTAACCTTAAAAATTCGTTTGTTATGTCAATCGTAAAAAGAAACAACGGCAGCTTGCTCCCTGCCAGCACACGTACCCTGTTCGATGACTTTTTCAGCCGCGAACTTTTTAATTGGGGCAACACCAATTTTTCTTCTACTTTAACCACCGTGCCTTCGGTGAATATTAAAGAGAACGACAACCATTTCGAGGTAGAAGTAGCTGCACCGGGAATGGAGAAAGAAGATTTCAGGATTACGCTGGAAGGCAACCTTCTCACCATTTCATCTTCCAGAAAGAATGAAATGGAAGACATGAAAGAAAACTATACCCGAAGGGAATTCAGCTACCAGTCGTTCCAGCGAAGCTTCGAGCTCGCCAAAGATGTGGTGGATGAAGAGCACATTGAAGCCCGGTATGACAAAGGTGTCCTCAAACTGACAATCCCTAAAACGGAAAAAGCCAAAAAGCAGGCACCGAGACTGATCGAAATTCAGTAATCCCATGAATAGACAACAAATGGCTTTCCCCAGGGAAAGCCATTTGTTTTTATTTTATACCAATCTTCTGCCGGTTTATTTAATTTATAAATCAAAGAATTTAAAAGACCTTTGATTTTCATGACTGTGTTGCCAGGAACCATTATTTTGGTGGCTATGTTAAAGCTCCGGCATGATCTGCAAAAGTCAGTGTTATCCGTGGAAAGCTTCATTAGCTGCCTGCACTTACTGCTGAAGTTTTCTGAAAGGTAAGTCTTTAAAATAGACGTTACCGGTTCACCAATATTTTTTCAAGGCCTTCCACCATCTCTTTTTCGACAGCATCTTCATCCAACGTTTCCAAGGTGTAAAAATCCGGCTTGAGCAAGGCAGTTCCGGTACCATTCTGGAAAATGGTATCCAGATGAATTCCTATTCTTTTTAAATTTTTGTCGGCTGTAAACATAATGTGTGGGAATTTATCGTTTGCGTAAAAGTTGGATTCCACATTTCTTGAGATCTGAAGTTTGATGTGAGGCTGTGTACTGATCCCTGTTCCGCCGGCAGTCTCTTCAGCGACAATTATTTTACTTCCGAATTTATTTTCTTTGAGCATCCTCCTGAATTCCTGCATTTTCGGTTCGATAAAATTTTTGCTTAAGGTCCTAAAACCTTCCAGGAAAAGGTCTTCTTCACTTTTTTTCTTAGCCAGGAGGTCCTTCAGTTTTTCATCTTCGGTTTTTAAATTATGAAATAAATCGTTCAGGCGGTTAATGCTTTCTTCTTTCATGCTGCTTTAAAAGTTCAGGATATCTAATTTTAATACCGAAATATCGGAAATTTTTTCAGAGTAGAAAATAGGCGGATCCAAAAATATATTTGCCTCTTTCCAACCTTTTATGGGAATTATGCATCTTATTATATAAACGATTATTATGAAAATCACCATACCAAAACCCTGTCATGAAAATTGGGAAACAATGACTCCGAATGAAAAAGGAAGATTCTGTTCTGTATGCTCTAAAACCGTAAAGGATTTTACGGCTTCTACGGATGAGGAAATTATCAAGCATATAAAATCGGACCCTGGAATCTGCGGAAGATTTATGGAAGGCCAATTGGGAAGGGAGCTCAGCTTTTCGGTGATCAGTACGCTGACCTTTGGATTATTTGTGTTAAGTAGTGTTGCTTTTACAGTGAATGGCCAGCAGATGAAAGATGAAGAAGTGAAGAAAATAGATTTTAAGAAAGGAATCAACGGCATTGAAAGGGTAAAAGATACCCTCCTAAGCCGTTCGATTATTCTGGGCATGCCGAGCGAAGAAGATTACGAGTCTGTAAAACCCATGATTATGCTTAACAATAAAAGAATTTCCGAAGCCAGGATGAAAAGGCTAAAACCGGAGCAGGTAAAAAGCGTCATCATCCTTACCGGTGAAGGTGCCAAAGAGAAGTACGGCAGATCCGGGGAAAACGGAGTCATTATCATTGAAAGCAAAAAGGAAGATTCTGTTCTGTATGCTCTAAAACCGTGAAGGATTTTACCAGTTCTTCCGACGATCAAATTATAAATGCGTTTTCAGATTCTTCTGAAAATATCTGCGGCTATTTCAGGGAATCCCAGCTTAATAAGGACTTGCAATATTCCTACATCAATTCTCTTTTTGCAAAGTTTGCTGTTGGCTTCATGTTGACGGCCGGAGGTTTTATTTCTTTGCAGGCACAGCAGTATCGAAAGGATACTTTAAAAGACCTGACGGATGGATTGGTAATAAAAGCATTCCCTGCAAAAAAAGCCTACAAATCAATGATAACAGGCGGAGCGACTGTAATATGCGAAGATCAATTAACAAATATTCAAAAAGAAAAAGAAGTATTATCTTCATTACAGGGTGTATTGGGAAGACCTGCTGCAAAAGAAACCTCAACAGAATTAAAGATTAAAGGTACAAATTCATCTTTAAAAAAAGATCAGCAGCCATTGGTTGTATTAGATCGTAAGGTGATAAGTTTAAGGAAATTTCAGGAAACAGATCCTGAATCCATAGAAACGATAAATGTTTTAAAAGGTGACGCGGCCACCGCTTTATATGGCGCAAAAGCAATAAATGGAGTAATTTTGGTAACGACGAAAAAGAAAAATTAAATATTCTCTTGAGAAAATATACCGCCGTAAAAGATAAAAAGCAATTTGTTATTTTGGATGAGGACTGTCGTGAGCTCGGAAGAATTGTTGATGCCAGTACATTCTTTAGTGTAAGGCAATATATCATTTACGATTCTAGAAGCTATGACATCCGGAATGTGGGATTCCTGAAAAACGATCTTGAATTATTCAATAATAGGGGCATTATTTATTTTACCGACCTGGCAAAGGAACGAATCATCAAATCCGGCAAAGGGGTGAGGATATATCATTTTACCTTAAAGAAAACCAATCAGCTTTTTGAAAAAGACAGACTTCTGATTGAAATAAAAGAAGAAAGAAAATGGTTCAAAGATCCCGTCTTTCATATTGAAGCGGAGGAATCTGCTGATGACTTACTTATCCTGACTTTTTTACATTATTCTACCAGGGAGTTTAGTGGAATAGGAGGGGATGGCGAATAATTCAGACCTAAAAAAAGACCGTCAGTAACGGTCTTTGGTAGGATGTGTAAATGTTTTATTTCTTCAAGGCAGCGATGGCCGCTTCATAATTCGGCTCATGAGAAATATCCGCTACCTGCTCTTCGTAAATGATCTTTCCTGCAGGATCAATAACGACAACCGCTCTGCTTAACAGTCCTTTCATGGCAGAATCAGTCAGTTCAACCCCATACTTTTTCCCGAAATCCGAACGGAAATCTGAAAGCATCACTACATTTTTAATGCCTTCGGCCCCGCAGAATCTTTTCTGGGCAAACGGCAGATCTTTGGAGATGCATAGAACTACCGTATTCGGAAGATTAGCAGCCTCTTCATTGAAATGACGTACCGAAGCAGAACATACCCCGGTATCAACGCTCGGGAAAATGTTCAAAATCAGGTATTTTCCTTTATAGGAATCCAGCGTCTTGTCTTTCATGGTAATATCCGTCAGGGTAAATTGCGGAGCCTGTTTGTTCAGTGCCGGTAATTTGGCATAAGTATGAACCGGTTTTCCGCCCGCCAATACCGTATTTGCCGTTCTGGAATTTTGGGCAAAAGCAAATGCGGAAAGAAATAAGAGAACGCCGAAAGCGAATTTTGAATACATAAAATTATTTTTAAGCAAAATTATTGTTTTTCCGGTTCGGTCATGTTAAACTTTTTTTAAATAGAACAAATCTATGACCCCGCTCTTTTTAAAATCAAAATTTAGGGTTACCTTTAATATTCAAATCCTATCAGACTATTAAAAACAAAAAATTATGAGTTCAGAAGACACCTCTTTATTTCACGAAATATTCAAATCCGAAAACGACATTCCTGAAGAATATAAAGTTCCCGAGCTTCATCAGCGGGAATACCTGCTCAACGGCGAGCTGGTAAAATGGGAGGGTAATGTGCAGGAAATTTATTCCCCGGTCTGCATCCGCACCGAAAACGGTCTCGAAAGAAAATTACTGGGAAGTATTCCGGATATCGGACCTGATGAAGCGATGAAGGTTTTGGATGCGTGTGTCAAAGCCTATGATAATGGACTCGGTGAGTGGCCGACCATGTCTGTAGAAGGCCGCATTAAGTGCATGCAGAAATTTGTCTATCTCATGATCAAAGAACGGGATCTCATCATCCGGCTGCTGATGTGGGAAATCGGAAAAACCCTGGCCGATTCTACCAAAGAATTCGACAGAACCGTAGATTATATCAACCAGACCATAGATGCACTGAAAGATTTGGACCGGGAATCTTCCCGCTTCCAGCAGGCAGAAGGAACGATCGCCCAGATCAGAAGAGCACCGCTGGGAGTTGTGCTCAGCATGGGGCCGTTCAATTATCCATTAAATGAAATTTTTACGACGCTGATCCCGGCATTGATCATGGGGAATACCATTTTGTTTAAGCTTCCAAAACACGGCGTTTTGGCCCATTATCCTTTGTTAAAAGCTTTTAAAGAAGCATTTCCTGCCGGAACCGTCAATACCCTTTATGGTAAAGGTTCGGAGATCATTACGCCGATCATGGAAAGTGGAAAAGTAAATGTCCTGGCATTTATCGGTTCCAGCAAAGTGGCCAACGGACTGAAAAAACTGCATCCGAAAGTTAATCGTTTAAGAGCTATTCTAAGTTTAGATGCAAAAAACGCAGCAATCGTTACCAAAAACGCCAATCTTGATGTAGCGGTAAACGAATGCATCTTAGGGGCACTTTCTTTTAACGGGCAGAGATGCACGGCTTTAAAACTGATTTTTGTTCAGAAAGAAGTTGCAGAAGAGTTTACTGAAAAACTAACGGCTGCCGTTTCTGCAATGAAAGCCGGTCTTCCTTGGGAAAAAGACGTAAAGATCACTCCTCTTCCGGAAGTCAATAAACCGGCTTACCTTAAAGAATGTATCGACGATGCATTGGCGAAAGGTGCAACAGTACTAAATAATCATGGTGGTTTTACGGAAGAATCTTTTGTATTCCCGGCAGTGGTTTATCCGGTAAACAGCGAAATGAAACTTTATCATGAAGAGCAGTTCGGGCCGATCATCCCGGTCGTTCCGTTTAAAAATATTGAAGAACCTATCGATTATCAGGTGCATGCTTCGCACGGAATGCAGGTAAGCATTTTCAGTGAAGATCCGATGGAAGTCTCTAAACTTATCGATCCTTTTGTGAACCTGGTAAGCCGGGTGAACATCAACTGCCAGGCACAGCGTGGTCCGGATGTCTTTCCGTTTACCGGAAGAAAGGACAGTGCGGAAGGAACCCTTTCCGTTTTCGATGCGCTGCGCTCGTTTTCGATCAGGTCTCTGGTTGCTGCAAAAATTACGGATTCCAATAAAAACCTGCTGAATACAATTGTCAGAGATCATGATTCCAATTTCCTGAGCACCGATTATATTTTTTAATATAAAAATCAGTGAAATCTGCAAAGGATTTAACAAATGATATTTGACGCGAAAATCTATGGTTATCCCTTAGCACAAAAATTTTAACCACAAAAGAGACAAAAGATATCGATGCTGCAAATTAAAGCTGAATATCTGATGTGGATAAGTTCACAAAAGTTTAAAAATCTTTGATTTTTATATTCGATAAAGTCAAAGACGTCAATAGGTAGCTAAGGTTACTCTGAGCCATCGGGATTATTTTCGAAAATCTATACTATCGACTAGAAAATAATACAGCTTAAAATAAAATCCGCAATCTGATTAGACTGCACCCAAAAGTTTGGACAAAATTAAACAATATTATTAAAGAAAAGAGTTCGGTACTGTACCGGGCTCTTTCCATTTAGATTTAACCGTATTCTGTCATTATTGTAATAAGTGATGTATTGTTTTATCTCTTTTTTCAGCTCATCAATTGTTTTAAACTTTTTGGTATAAAACATCTCAGATTTCAGTGTTCCGAAAAAGTTTTCAATCACGGCATTGTCCAGACAGTTTCCTTTTCTGGACATACTCTGGATGATTCCTTTTTCTTTCAAGATATTTTGATATGCCTTCATCTGGTATTGCCAACCTTGATCTGAATGTAAGATGATATTTTCTGTATTTTTAATTTTCTTTAAGCTCTTTTTCAGCATATCTGTAATCTGCGCGAAGACAGGTCTTTCTGAGAGATTATAGCTGATGATTTCACCGTTGAATAAATCGATGATCGGAGACAGATAAAGCTTGTTTCCCGAGACATTAAACTCAGTTACATCAGTTGCCCATTTTTTGTTCGGCTGCTCTGCTTTAAAGTTTCTTTTTAAAATATTGGGTGCTATTTTCCCTTGTTCACCCCGGTAAGATTTGTATCTTTTGACCCGTATAATACTTTTCAGTCCTAACGTTTTCATTAATCTCAAAACTGTTTTATGATTGATGATGACACCTTTTTCTTTCATTGTTAAAGTAATACGTCGGTATCCGAACCTTCCTTTGTGCCTGTGATAAATTTGTTTTATCATTGCTTTTACATCAGAATATTTGTCGCTCTGAGCTCTGTTCTGATGATAATAAAAACTGCTTCTGCCCATCCCTGCACAATCCAGCAACACAGAGAGATTGTATTGATGCCTTAACTCTTCGATGGCTTCTGCTTGTTGTTTTTGAGAGCTAAGGCGTCTAACTTTTTTAGAAAATCGATTTCGGCCCGAAGTCTTTCATTTTCCAATAACAGTTCTTCTTCTCTAGTCAGTGGTTTGCCGGACTTTTTCTTTTTTTGTTTGTAATTGCTCATTATTGATGCTCTTCCTATGGGTTTATTCTTTAACCCTAAAATACCATATTTTTCGTAAGCAACACGCCAGGTACTAATACTGGATTCTGCAGCGATATTGAATCTGGCAGCAGCTTGCTTTAGAGAAAGGTTTTGCGACTCCATCGTTTCCAAAACCCTGAGCTTAAATTTTACATCATAACAGCGGTTGCTCCTGCGTTGTAAACCCTGAATTCCGTATAAATCATAAAACCTTTTCCATTTGCGAATAATAGACTCATCCAAACCTATTTCCCGAGCTAAAGAGCGGACCGAAAGATTTTGTTTCCCAATTCTTTCTATGCAACTCAACTTAAATGATAAACTATATTTTGATATTCCCATAAATAAAAAATGCCCCTAAAAAGTGTCTAACTTTTTGGGGGCAGTCCAGATCGAGATTGCGGATTTTTTGATTGGTAAAAATCAAATAGATATTGAAAGAAAAGTTACTTTTCAGTTAAGAACCTGCTGATAATGCTATTTAACTCTTCAGCATGGGTTACATTAAGTCCGTGCGGCGCACCGTCGATAATAACGAATTCATTATTGGCAATTCCTTGTGCAGCCTGTTTTCCTGCTGTATCAATAGGAACTACGTTATCGGAATCTCCATGAACGATCAGTGTTCTTACGTTTACATTAGAAAGTTCCGGACGGAAATCGGTATTTGCCCAGCTTTCCGCACATTTGATGGTGGCAATCGGGTTGGCAAAAGAAGCGATGGCCCAGTCGTAATCGAGCTGCTTTTGGCTTACCGGTTTAGACAGCATTCCGTAATTGTAAAAATCTTTGTGGAAAGATTCCAGGAATGTAATTCTGTCGGTTTTCAGAGCATTCAGGATCTCATCGAGTTTTTCCTGTGGCACTCCATCAGGATTATCTTCTTTTTGTTTTACAACAGGAATAATGGATGAAATCAGCGCTACTTTATCTACATTTTCAGATCCGTAATTGGTTAAGTAACGCACAACTTCTCCTCCTCCCATGGAGAATCCGAAAAGAATTACGTTTTTTAAATCAAGTTGTGAAATCAGTTCGTGCAGATCCTTTGCCAGTCCGTCATAATCATATCCGTCTGCTGTAGGAGACGATTTTCCGAAACCTTTTCTATCATAAGCGATAACCCGGTAACCTAAATTTAAAAGTACGGGAATCTGCATCTCCCATGATTTTCCGCTTAGCGGCCATCCGTGAATTAAAATAATAGGTTGTCCTGATCCGAAATCTTCATAATAAAGTTGGACGTTCTGGTCGTCCTGTTTTGTAATGTAAGGCATAATTATATTTTTGGTGTACAACATGGATCTCAAATATTGAGCCATAATATGGTAGCTTTAAAAAAATTAAATCAAGATTATCTTTTATATCAATTGATATTCATATGCTCTTCCTTTGTCAAAATTTTTAAGTACACTCAAATTAAATTAACTTAGAAAATCTTTTATTTTTATTTTTTTCAAAACGATTGTAACATTTTTTCACGATAGTAACTAACTCTACAGAGAGTAAAAAATCATGGCTTCATCAGAACAGGAATTTTTAGAAAAGATCGAAAAACATAAGGGAATCATTTTTAAGATTTCTAAAATGTATATGGACGAAAAAGACGACCGCGATGATCTTTTTCAGGAAATTACGTATCAGGTCTGGAAAGCGTATCCCAACTTCAAAGGGGAAAGTGAATTTTCAACCTGGCTATACAGGATCGCACTTAATACGGCCATTATTTTCCTCAAAAATGAAAAGAAAAGAAGTTTTATCGGGCGTGAGGATTTTTCCAATTACAAAATAATACAGGACGAATTCGATCACGAAAAGGAAGAGAAGCTCAGTGCGATGTACAAAGCCATCTACCAGCTGAATCCCATCGACAAAGCTTTTATTTTCTACTACCTCGAAGATTTTTCCGGAAAGGAGATTGCCGAACAGCTGGGAATTTCCGAAGGAAATGTGCGGGTAAAAATGAACCGCGCCAAAAATAAACTGAAAGATATCTTACAAACAAATACACCCTAACTTTTAAATCAATTTATCATGAATATAGACGAACTTAAGAATGCCTGGAATGAGGATAATTTCTTCGACGGAACTCCAGAAATCAGCCTCGAACAGAAAAATAAAATCAATCTCCCGCTTGAAAAGATCCGTAAAAATATGAGAATGGAACTTTGGTCTACCATAGCGATCTTTGTTTTTGCCTTTACTGTAATTGCAGTATGCGGAGCGGATTTTAAGTTTAAATTTTATCTTTCGATCCTTATTGCCTCGATGGTTTTTGTTACTTTTTTCTTTTTCAGCCAGTTTTTTAAACTCTATAAAAATATGAGTGATCCGGGGATGAAAACACTGGCCGGGTTGAAGGATTTGCTTCATCAGTTTCATCTGAACAAGCAGTATTATCTTTCCTTTTATCTTTCTTTTGTACCGTTTTTAGTCTGCGAACTGATTATTGTACTCGAATTCATTCCACGTCCAGTCCCTTTGTCCGATGTACAGGTCGCATCGATCCTTATCGGAACGTTGGTGATAACAATGCCATTGCTGTTCGTTATTGGCAAATGGTGGTTCCGGATGTTTTACGGAAAGTACATTGTGCAGATTGAAAATCTTGTCAGAGAACTTGAACAATAGGTTTCGGCGGGCCAAAGGCCCGCCGAAACCTATTGGGTATAATAAGCAGGAAATTCCCTGAGAATAGAGTACAGGTCTCTCCATTCAAAATAAGCCGGACTTACGGAGCTGACGTTATCAAAACCCTGATCTTTAAATAATTTTTTGGTCCGCGTCACATGGAAATACTGCGAAACCACAACAATGCTGTTGAAGTTCATTTTTGATCTTAATTCTAAAGTATTTTCTACAGTTGCCCTCGTATTGTCGCCTTTATTATCAACAACAATTACAGAATCCGGAATACCTTTAGACACCAGGAATTCTTTCATCTTGGTACCTTCATAAAAGCCTTCCTTTCCCAAGCCGCCGCTTACGAGGATCTTTTTAATACGCCGGCTTTTATACAGTTCGATGCCGCTTTCCAAACGTTTTTCAAGTCTTTCTGATAAGGTGCCGTCTTCGTTTACTTTACTTCCCAAAATAACGGCGAGGTCTGCTTTCTTTCCTTCATCGGAAATTCCGTCGATAATAAGGTAAATGCTGTGAAACAGAAACCACAAAAAGAAAACGGAAATGAGGATTTTGAAGATTTTAAAACTATTTTTTTTCATCCGTTAATGGGGTTGGGTCTTCTCTTTTTCAATTTCCTTCATGACCCAATCCAGTTCCGGATCTTTTTTGTCGAGGACGTCCTGTATTGTTTCGGGAATCGTAACATCAGGAACCACGCCTTTTTGGGTACCCGTAAAAGTAATGTTAGGCTGTACGAGAAGAACGCCGATCGGCAGATCGATGTTAGAATTCGGGAGAGTCTGGTAAGAATAAAACCCGGCCACGGTTCCGTCATTGGCTCCCCCGGTTTCTTCACCTACAAGAACAGCTCTTTTGTCGTTTTTCATTTTGGCCGTCAGAATCGAAGATGCCGAAAAGCTTCCGCCGTTGATGAGCACAAAAACTTTTCCCTGAAAAGCATCTTTTTTTGGCTTCGATGGCTTATCTGCCTTTGTTTTATAGTAGAACTTACCGTCTTTCCGATAGGTGCTGAACGTTTGTCCAAAGAAAAAAGCAGGATAGGTCAGGGTTTTTAAAACATATTGTAAAAATCCGGTTTTCCTGAAATAATTCGTTTTAACCGGCGATGTTCCTGACGTGACCTGCGATGGTTTTATCAACGTATACGGCTCAGGGCTGAGGTAAGAATAGAGATTGTTGATTTCTTCAAGAGAACCGCCATAATTATTGCGGATATCGATAATCAGATATTGGGAATTCGCATTTTTAATCCTGCTGAAAGTTTCCTTATAAAACCTTGAGGAATAATCACTCGAAAAACTTTTCACTTTGATGTAGGCGATGGTGCTGTCCTGGTCCAGAAATCTGAAGTTTCTGTTGTAGGAATTGCTGAAAGCGATATAATCATTCACCTTTTTTTCCTGGGTTCTTTTCCTGTTTGCCTTTTCCTGCTTCAGATCGGATTCGGATTTGGTTTCCCTTGTCAGCAGGTATGTTTTTTTCTGTCCGTGGTAAAGGGTTTCGATTATTGCCTGGTCTTCATAGCCTTTCTCTGCGACATAATAATTAAAGAATACATCTTTCAGGTAATACGGATGAAAAGTGGTGTTGAAACCGTCGCTGCTGATCAGTTTCCGGTATCTTCTGATGTAGTCGGAAACTGGAACCTTATCAATAGACAGGATTTCCGTACCCGGCTGTATATCCTGAATGGAATCTTTATTTTCGGTAATGAAGAGCCGGTCGCCCTCCACAAAATATCCGAAGCGGCTGAACATTCCTTTTTTGCCTTCCAGAGCTTTAATTTCCTTGCGGGTAATCAGCTTTGCCGGAATTCTCAGGGAGAGATGGCCTTCGCGGATATCTGCAATCACGGGTTGCAGCTTAAAATAAAACTGGAGCGGGGTCAGAGGTTCAGTAATGGTCCCCTTCAGGCTGTCGAACTTATGATCCAGTTCTTTTTTGGGAATGTACCAGTACAATTGCGGATGGGTTTCTTTCAGCCTGGAATAAGCAAAATCAACATCCTCTTTCAGCTTTTCCGGAGGAATGCATGCTTTTTGCTGCTCATTATATTTCTTTACAGAAACACAGGAGGTTAATGTAAAGGCCAACAGAAATATAAAATAATTTTTTAAATGCACTTCGAATTTTTTCAGAAGCTAATTTAATAGTTTACAGCAATTAATAAATATCATTCCGGGTAATTTTCTTGAATTCATTAAAAAAAATAATTTAAAAATAAAGGTTTTACGCTCCTGATCCGTCAGAGAATATAACCTATACACTTTACCGTATTTAAAATGGGATATACAATCATAGCAATAATCGTTTTAATCATTGTTTTATACTTTGTGATTACCGGGCAGGAAGTTTTCGGTTCGGATGCCAAAGGGGAGAGGCTGGAAAGGATGCGCCAGTCCCGGCATTATAAAAACCATCAGTTTCAGAATCTGAGCGACACCCCGTCCCTGGCTGAAGGATATTCCATGCCCAAAGTGATGTATGATTTCTTTTTCAAAAAGAAAAACCCGCTGATCAAACCGTTGAAAAATATACCGTCGGTCCATACTGATCTGAAGAATCTTCCGAAAGATCAGGATGTCTTTGTATGGCTGGGGCATTCGTCCTATTATATCCAGACAGACGGGGTCTCCTTCCTTATTGATCCGGTTTTAAGCCCGTACGGTTCACCGTTTAAATTTTTTAATAAGGCATTTACCGGGGCCGATATTTTTAAGCCGGAAGACATTCCTCAGCTTGATTACCTGGTGATTACCCACGATCATTATGATCACCTGGATTATCCTACGGTAAAAGCCATCAGGGATAAAGTATCACAAGTGATTCTGCCTTTGGGCGTTGGAGCACACCTGGAACGGTGGGGTTACCGGCCGGAACAGCTGATCGAAGAAGACTGGGACAGCGAAGTGGGTTTAAAAAACAACATCAATATCATCTTTACTCCCGCCAGACATTTTTCGGGGAGGAAAGTGAAAAGGAATGTGACGCTCTGGACTTCGTATGTTTTAGAAACCCCGACAAAGAAATTATTTTTAGGGGGTGACAGTGGTTACGATACCCATTTTAAAATGATCGGTGAAAAATATGGACCTTTCGATTATGCGATTATCGAAAACGGGCAGTACAACGAAGCCTGGAAATACATTCATGCCCTTCCGGAAGATGTCATACAGGCCAGCATCGATGTCAATGCAAAAAATATTATTCCGGTTCACTCTTCAAAATTCGCCCTCGCGCTTCATGCCTGGAATGAGCCGCTGCAAAAAGTAACGGCCCTCGGAAAAGCAAGAAACCTGAATATCCTAACCCCAATGATCGGAGAACCCGTACATTTAAATCAACCGGATCTTCAGTTTACAAGCTGGTGGGAGGATTAAGCTAGGCGTGCCAGATGTCTTTGTATCTTGCCGGATGATTTTCAAACTGCTGCCGTACAAAATCGCATTCGGGATCGATCATCAAGTCTTTTTCTTCCGCATACCGCACCAGCTCATCAAGGAGCATTTTGGCATAGCCCTGTCCTTCAAGTTCTTCGTCAAGTTTGGTGTAGTAGACGATAAGTAACCTTCCGTCTATTTCGATGGACATGTAACCTGCTTTTTTTTCATCAATCAATATCCGCAGTTCATCGTGGTATGGAGATATTTCAAATTTTATATTTTCCATAATATTGAGGTTTAGATGATTAAAAAATGATGTGAAAGCTTTTTCTTTAAAATTACAAATTAAAAATGAAATCCCTTACAGTTTTTATATAAAACCTGATGGCTCTCTTTTGAAAATTTAAAACCATAACCAGATCGTAATATTATAGAAATTTTAACAAAAATCTATAATATTTAAAATTATATGGCATTTAAATTGAAAATACCTAAGTAGTTTTAATTTAAATTTGATGATTATGAAAAAGTTAATAATTGCAGCTATGCTGGTCGGGACTTTTGGTTTATCCCAGGCGCAGACCGATTATTATAACGACTATAGAAGAAGCATTACGGATCTGAACTGGCAGAGTGTAATTTCCGATCTGCTTCTGTCTTCAACCCAGGCCAATGAAATTTATGCTCTAAATGACCGGTACCGTGATTATGATACATGGGACAGAACTTATACGAATAACCCGGACCGATGGAGAACCGACCGGTATGGTGAGCTCGAAAGGATTATGGGCAGTGAAAAATACATGAAGTTTAAAAACAAGTATTACAAAGGCCAGAATCCGGTAGCTGTATACAACCGGAATAAAAACAACGACAAGCGTTATAAACACATGGATAAAAAAGTGAAAATGCATAAGCCTAAACACGGAAAGGGACATCGTTAGAAAGAATATTTGATAATTAGTGCAATATAAAGAACGGCCGGTCTTCATGATCGGCCGTTTTTATATCGTAATATTCAGCAATTGCTTTTTTATATTGTTTGAATTTTATAATTTTGAATCATGGAATCCAATGAAACAATAAAAGGTTTTTACCAGCGGGTAGGGCTGGAATGCATCAAAACGCCGGGAGTCGGACATTTCAATGTGTTTTCGAGAGAAAGCTGTTCTTTGGTTACGCCTTACAGCAGAAGAGATTATTATAAAATTTCATTGATCATCGGAAAGGGCAAGCTGCACTATGCCGACAAATGGATTTACATAGACCGGCCTGTCCTCCTGTTCTCCAATCCGGTGGTGCCTTATTCCTGGGAAGCCGAAAACAGTGATCAGAAAGGGTTTTTCTGCCTTTTTACCGATCAGTTTGTGCATGAAAACCGTTTGGGCAACATTCAGGATTCCCAGCTTTTTAAAATCGGCGGAACGCCGGTTTTCTTTGTTACCGAAGAGCAGCAGCAGACGGTCTCTGATATTTTCGTAAAAATGATGACCGAGATCCAGTCGGATTACCTGCATAAATACGATATGCTTCGGGCTTACCTTCACCTGCTGATCCATGAAACCATGAAAATGCGTCCGGCAGAGAGTTTTGAACCGTACCAGAATGCATCACAGCGGATTGCCTCTTTATTTATGGAGTTGCTGGAAAGGCAGTTCCCGATCGACAGTCCGGAAAGGTTCCTGAAACTGAAAAGCCCGATGGATTATGCGGAAAGCCTGTCCGTTCACGTTAATTCCCTGAACCGTTCCGTAAAAGAAATCACCGGTAAAACCACCAGCCAGCAGATTACCGCCAGGATTATCCATGAGGCGCAGGCATTGCTGAAGCATACCGACTGGAATGTTTCCGAGATTGCCTATGGCCTGGGGTTCGAAGAGCCGGCTTATTTTACCAATTATTTTAAAAAGCAGACCGGGATGACGCCCAATGCAGTACGAACTGCTGTTGTTTGAATTTTATAATTCTTTGTTTGAATTCTATATTGAATGTTTTTGCCGGCTGGTCTAATTTTGTATCATCAATTTAAAATCACAGGTTATCATGAAATTTAGAACATTAGGAAACACAGGAAAGCAGTTATCCGCTATCGGATTAGGCTGCATGGGGATGAGTTTCGCCTATGGCCCGACCGACGAACAGGAGAGCATCAAGACGCTGCACAAAGCGTTGGATTTAGGTGTTAATTTCTGGGACACAGCGGATATGTATGCCAATGGAGAAAACGAAAAGCTGATCTCAAAAGTATTGGTTCCCAACCGGGATAAAATTTTTATCGCTACCAAATTCGGATTCAGGTTTAAAGACGGGAAAGCCGGCCACAGCGGTGCACCCGGAACATATTTCGATGGTTCACCCGAATGGATCAAAAAAGCAGTTGACCTCAGCCTGCAACGATTGAATATTGATGAGATCGATTTATATTACGCCCACAGGGTAGACCCGAATATTCCGGTTGAAGAAACAGTCGGTGCCATGGCAGACCTGGTAAAAGCCGGAAAAGTAAAATATCTCGGATTATCGGAAGCTTCGGCAGAATCGATCCGTAAAGCCAATAAAATTCATCCGATTACCGCATTACAGTCGGAATATTCTTTACTTACAAGAGATGTTGAAAAGGAAATCCTTCCCGCAATCAGAGAGCTGGGTATTACCCTGGTTCCTTATTCTCCGCTGGCGAGAGGGCTGTTCTCCAACATCAATGAAGCGCAGAATTTTACGGATGAAGATTTCAGGAAATCCTTGCCGCGGTATCAGGAAGCTTACCTCGAAAATAACCGGAATTTAGCAAAGGAAATTAATGAATTTGCCGCCTCCAAAGGAATTAAAGGAACACAGCTGGCCTTGGCTTGGGTTCTGAATCAGGGAGAAGATATTATTCCGATTCCGGGGACCAAACGCATTCAATACCTGGAAGAGAATATTGCCGCTGCGAATATTGAGCTTTCTTCATCGGATCTGGAAACCATTGATGCCATCCTGAAGAAGTACCCGAATGTAGGGGAAAGATACAGCGAAGGTTCCATGAAATTAGTTAATAATTAAAAGACCCTATTATTCTTACTCCTGAGTTATTTTTCGGGAGTAAGGATTTTCCATGAAAATTTTCATCAACAGCAATGGTTACACTTAAAGAAAAAAATAAATTTATTGCGACGGTTCTTGCATTTGCAGTAATCCCGATGTCCGGGCTTGCCACGGATATTTACCTGCCTTCGATGCCAAGCATGGCCACGGAACTGCACCAGCCGGAAAGCAATATCCAGCTTACCTTGTCCATATTTTTAATCAGTTACGGCCTCACCCAGTTTTTTGCCGGAAGCATCGTCGATTCATTCGGAAGGTACCGGATTTCAATGATCTCCCTCGCTTTGTTTGTGGCTTCTTTCCTGGTAACCGCAACAACGCAGAACATTTTTGTTATCTATGCCATGCGGGTGCTACAAGGCATTTTATCAGGTTTTGCCGTGGTCGCCAAAAGGGCCTTTTTTGTGGATGTGTATGAAGGGGAGGAGCGGAAGCATTACCTCAGCATCATGACCATTGTCTGGTCGGTAGGACCTATCATTGCACCGTTTATCGGCGGGTATCTGCAAAAGAACTTCGGATGGCAGTCCAATTTTTATGTGCTGGCCGGGTACAGCCTGCTGCTCTTGATTCTGGAATTTGTATTTTCCGGTGAAACATTGAAAAAGAGAAATCCTTTTCATATTGAATTTCTTATCAGAGAATACAATTCCATGTTCAAAGCCAAAGATTTTTTTTATGGAATGATCATGTGCGGTCTGAGCTATTCGATGATTATGTTCTTCAATTTATGCGGATCATTTATTATCGAGCATAAAATGGGCTATTCTGAAGTTGTAGCAGGCTATGTTTCCCTGATCCTGGGGTTTGCCTGGATGACCGGCGGATTCCTGGGAAAAGCACTGATCAATAAAGCATTCCTGCCGAAAATCCGTAATGCGAATTTTATCCAGCTGCTGTTAATTGTCATCATGTTTATAGCATCCTATTTTTCCAACAACATTTACAGTCTGGTAGCTTTCGCATTTTTAATCCACGTTACTGCCGGATTTATATTCAACAATTATTTTTCCTACTGTATCGGAAGGTTTCCAAATTCTGCCGGAATTGCCGGTGGTCTTACCGGAGGTGTTGCTTTTATCATCACTTCGGCCATAAGCTATGGTATTGTTGCGGTGATCAGACCTCAGATTCAGCTTCAGGTAGCGGAAGGTTATTTCGTACTGGGAATTTTAGGCCTGTTTATCTTAAGCATGATTAAATGGAGAAAAGCCCATGCCTGAAATGATAATTATATCTAAGTCTTAATCTTAAATTATTTAAATTTTCTACATCATAATTTCAATAATAAATCCTCTCGTTACGGGAGGATTTATTGCTACATAAGTAATTGAAAAGTTGATATTTGTTTTAATGGAGACGGATGCGATCAGGTTTTACTTTAAATTCACTCTGATTTTCAAACAAAATGCTAATTTATAGATAGTGAAAGGTTGTGATTCAAAATCTAAATCTAAATTGGTCCCTTCGAATCTCTGACTTCTGAAATAATCTGAAGCTGGAAACTTGATGCTGATCTCTAATACAATGTTGAGATCCCTTGTGGGATAACAAATAGAATGTTTAATTTACTGTAAAATGATGATTTAATATTAACCTTTCTAAAAAAGGTTTATTATTTAAGTCAAACAAAAAAGCCCCTTTAAAAAGGAGCTTTTATTTATATCAGAAACTGGAAATTAAATTCCGTCGATAATTTCATTTAAAACCGTGCTTGGCCTCATGGCTGCATACGTTTTGTAGGTGTCAGGGCTTATAATAACCGTCAATATTTTGAGGCTTGCCCTGAGCACCGATTAACTCGGCATTGATTACTTCTTCGTTTTCCTTCATGGCATCAGCAACCGGAGCAAACTGAGCGGCCAATTCTGCATCAGCCGTTTGGTTGGCCAAGGCTTCTGCCCAATACATCGCCAGATAGAAGTGGGAACCTCTGTTGTCGATTTGTCCAACTTTTCTGGCAGGAGATTTATCAGTCGCTAAGAATTTAGCATTTGCCTCGTCCAATGCATCCGCCAACACCTGAGATTTTGTATTTCCCTGCGTTTGTGCCAGGTGCTCCAAAGAAGCCTGTAATGCAAGGAATTCCCCTAAAGAATCCCATCTTAGATACCCTTCTTCAATAAACTGCTCCACGTGTTTCGGGGCAGAACCTCCGGCTCCTGTTTCAAATAAACCGCCTCCGTTCATCAATGGAACGATGGAAAGCATTTTTGCAGAAGTTCCAAGTTCAAGAATCGGGAAAAGGTCGGTTAAATAATCTCTTAACACGTTTCCAGAAACTGAAATGGTATCTTTTCCTTCTCTTGCTCTTTTTAAGGTTTCGGTCATAGCATCTTTTACATCCATGATCCGGATATCAAGACCGTTTGTATCGTGATCTGCCAAGTATTTTTCAACTTTTTTAATGATCTCTCTGTCGTGTGCTCTTCCTTTATCCAGCCAGAAAATTGCAGGAGTATCGGATAATCTCGATCTGTTTACTGCTAATTTTACCCAGTCCTGGATAGGCGCATCTTTCGTCTGGCACATTCTGAAAATATCACCTTGTTCTACTTTCTGAGATAGAAGAACGCTTCCGTTTTCATCCTGAACCTCGATTGTTCCTTCAGCAGAAGCCTGGAATGTTTTGTCGTGGGAACCGTATTCTTCAGCCTTCTGAGCCATCAAACCTACATTCGGTACAGAACCCATTGTTGTAGGATCCAGTTTTCCGTTGGCTTTCATATCGTCGATTACGGACTGATAGAAAACCTGCATAAGAACGGTCCGGAATGATGCATACCGTATCTTCTTCTTTTCCTTCTGCATTCCACATCTTACCTCCGCCTCTTACCAAAGCGGCCATAGAGGCGTCAACGATAATATCGGATGGAACGTGGAAATTGGTAATTCCTTTGTCTGAATTGACCATCGCCACTCTTGGCCCGTTCACCAAAGCTGCTTCGATATCGCCTTTGATGTTGGCTTCCTGCTCGTTTCCTTTAATCTTATCGAAAAGATCGGCAAGTCCGTTATTTGGGTTAACATCTAAAGACCTGAAGGTCTCTGCATATTTTGTGAAAACCTCTTTAAAGAATGTTTCTACGATCGCTCCGAAAATAATAGGATCGGAGATTTTCATCATGGTTGCTTTCAGGTGGGCAGAAAGAAGAACATTTCTGCTTTTTGCTTCGTCGATCGCCTGCTGAACAAAGGCTTTCAACGCATTTAAATTCATTACCGAAGAGTCGATAATTTCACCTGCTTGCAGATTTGCGAAATCTTTCAAGGTTGTTTCAGCACCTTCGTTTCCTTTGAAAACAATTTTGTATTTCGTAGCGTTTTCCAGGGTAACAGAATTTTCTGTTCCGTAGAAATCTCCGCTTTCCATGTGTGCCACATCGGTTTTGCTGTCAGCAGCCCAATCGCCCATTCTGTGAGGATTCGCTTTTGCATAGTTCTTTACCGCTTTCGGAGCGCGTCTGTCAGAATTTCCTTCTCTTAACACAGGATTTACGGCACTTCCCAATACTTTGGCATATTTAGCCTTGATTGCTTTTTCTTCGTCATTTTTAGGTTCTGCCGGATAATTCGGAACAGCAAATCCTTTCGCCTGCAATTCTGCAATTGCACCATCCAGCTGAGGAACGGATGCGGAAATATTCGGTAATTTGATAATGTTGGCATCAGGCTGGGTTGCCAGCTGACCCAATTCAGCCAAAGCATCACCGATTTTCTGATCATCTTTCAAAAACTCAGGGAAGTTGGCCAGGATTCTTCCTGCCAAAGAAATATCCGGGACTGCGATCTCAATGTCTGCTGATTTGGTAAAAGCTTTTACAATCGGTAAAAACGAGTGTGTAGCCAACATTGGAGCCTCATCCGTAAGGGTGTAATAGATTTTTGATTTGTCTGACATTATACTGTTATTTATTATTTGATTTTTTAAGACTCACAAATTTAGTGATTATGATTGTTTATTCCGATATTTTGCATAAAAAAAGAGGCGGCTGCCTCTCTTTTAGTTTATCATGTATCTAATTTTATTTTGCTGTCGAAATACTTCCTTTTATTGTGGATGAAAACGCAACACTGTTTGTCCAACCTCCCGAATTGTTTGTAGGATTAAAATGATAGCCATAGGCTTCATTATTAGAATATACCACAATACTTCCTCCGGATGCAGTTCCTCCTTTTATTGGGGAGGAAAACGTCACATAGCTGCTTGTCCAACTTCCGGAATTTGTTCCGGTTGGATTTAAATAATAACCTCTCGCCTCATTATCAGAGTAAACAACAATTGTATTATTAGAAGATATAGCCCCTTTGATGGGCGAAGAGAAGGTTACGTTATATGTATTCCAGCTTGCGGCATTTGTCCCGTTAGGATTTAGGTAATAAGCCTTTGCCTCATTGTTAGAATAAACAACAATTACATTGTTTGACGCAACAGCTCCTTTAATAGCTGAAGAAAAGTCAGCAGGCGTGGTAGTCCAGCTTCCTGGATTGGTTGTATTAGGATTTAAATAATATCCTCTTGCCACACTATTAGAGTAAACGACAATGATATTGTTAGAAGATACAGCTCCCATGATAGGTGAAGAAAAAGTTATATTAGAGCTATTCCAGCTTCCGGAATTTGTTCCGTTTGGATTTAAATAATAGGCTTTTGCCTCATTATCAGAATAAACAACAATACATCCGTTTCCGGTATTATTTTTAAGAGAAACAACATTTACTCCATTACTTGAAGATGAATTTGATAAAACACTTCCTGCCACCAAAGCATAAGGGACACTCATCAGTTGATTCACCCCGACATTGGTATAATTGGAGCCTCCTGCCGGATCCATTTCTACTTTTACGAATTTAGAATTGGTTCCCCAATTGATGCCTCCGAAGTTTCCGGTAGTAGCGGTTCCCTGGCCGATATTTAAATTGACCAATCCTTTGGAATTTGTTGTTTTGGTTTGGGTTTCCGTATATAAAACGGTTCCTGTTGCCGAGTTATCCAGGATGCTGATTCTGAAAGAAACATTTCCGTTGGCAATCGGTGCTCCGGCGGCGTTGAAAGCAATGGTTTGGTAGCTAAAAGCCTGTGGAACCTGCGCACTTACTAAAGAAGCCAGGAATAATCCTATCGTAGCGTATAATTTTTTCATGTGAATAGTTTTTAATGTTTTTTGATAATTTTAATAGGTTTTAGGTCGGAGTTTTTGAAGACGATCATGTAAACGCCCTGGGGAAGCGATCTGAGATCCAGCTGTTCGGATTTTAATTTGGTTCTTAAAACCAGCTTTCCGGAAAGATCGTAGATTTCAGCGCCTTCGATTTTCGATTTTGAGCTTAGTTTGACGTAGATAAAATCAGCAGTCGGATTCGGATAAATTTTAACGTTGTCTTTTTCAAGCTCAGAAACGCCCAATATCTGAAGAACGGACTGATAGAACATTCCCATTGTACCGGAACTCGTCTGATCGGGATTGATAGGAATCACATAAATCTCTCCTACGGAATGCGAAAAGCTGTCTGCAGAAACCGCTCCGGAATTGATGCTCCCGATCACTGACTGTGCAAAGCCGAAGAGCGGAACTCCGAATAACAGCAAAGTAATTTTCTTTTTCATGGTTAAACAATTTTTAGGTCTGCGAATATAAAAAATTTCCGCCTAACATAACGGTTTCCCGTTTTAAATATTTCTTATTTAGTTTGAAGAAAAGTTGAAAATGATAGTAAGCTCAGGATGCTCTGTGAGTTATTTTAAATTAATAATATCTTTTCCAATCTGCCAGGAGAATTTATCCATGGATTCGGGTTCCAGATGTACTTCATCAATCCATTCATACCGGTTTGAAAATGCATTATAGTTAATATATGGTACTTTTTCAGCCTGTGAAATTCCCGTAATTATTTTGTCGAAATCAGGAATAAAAGAGTTTTCGATAGCATATGCTGTCTTGCTTACAGGCATTCTTACAAGCACAACTTTTCCATGCTTTTTGAGGAAGGCCACGGTTTTGGCCAAATATTGCAAGCGGATCGGCGACATGGTAAGGCCGGCGATTCTGTTTTTTAATTCATCCATTTTTTCTTTATTCACCGCCTTTCGCTTTTCGGGAGAGAATCTTTTGATTACCTTGCCTTGTACCTGCCCATTGTCCAATACGGAAACTTCCACCATCTGATTCTTATCCGGCATTATTTTTTTATTCAACTCCTTGGTGATGGAAAAATCAAAGCTTTCCAATAGGTATTCAAGATTGGGATTTACGGCAACATGGGATGTTTTGGCAACGGATTTATCGTTTTCAATGAAATATTCCGGACTGTCCGGGCTTTTTCTGGAAACCATTAAAGCCGTCGGCTCCACGGTTACAATAAAAGCACCATTTTTCGTATGAGGTTCAACTTTCTTTTCTATAGACTCCAGGTATTTGGGACCGTAAGGAGAGTGGGCCCAGGTAAAAGCGTAGTCGTATAATCTGGCTTCGGGATATTTTTTACGGATCACCTGGTCTATAATTTCCGGATTCATCGAAGCTGCCCTGGAACTGCCTAAAATTAGGGAATTCTGTTGCGGAGACGAAAATCTTTTATAAAAATCATCTGTATTCTTTCCGGTAATGTAAACAGCGTAGCCGATGAAAAACAAAGGAAGTGCGGCAAATAGCAGTAATCGGTAAAGTGATTTTTTCATAACTTAAAACTGTGCGTAAATAAACCCTTTCGGAGCAATATAGAACAGGCATATCAGGAAAATCAGCAGGTAATAGAATCCCCAACGGACAACCCTTTTGTTTTTGGTGAACAGATCTTTAAGGGCATATTCTTTATCCCGGTTGATCCATTCGATCGCTAAAGTAAACAGGATAAGCAGAGCTATCACTTTCTGAAATTTAAAATTCGGTAGCTGGAAAAAAGAAAGAGAGAAAATTTCTTTATAATATCCCAGGGCCATTTTCATGTCACTTGAAAAGAAAAGCACCATCAGCAGGGCAAACATGACAAAGGTGACAGGAATGTTCTTCATTTCGTCTTTTGTGGGAATGATGTTGCTCTGGCTTTTTATCTTTTTATTCATTTTCCCTTTCCAGATGATCGGGATAAACATGATTCCGCTGACCAGTCCGTGAACGATATAATGCCATTCCGCACCGTGCCAGAATCCCACCACCAGAAAGTTGATGATGATCGCCATGATCAGCCCGTATTTATCATAATCCCGGAACCGGATCGAAAGGGGCGTGAAAACATATTCCGTGAGCCAGGAAGTCAGGGAAATATGCCATCTTCTCCAGTAATCTGCCACATTCTGGGCAAATAAGGGATAATTGAAGTTCGGCTGAATTTTGATGCCTAGCAGTTTTGAAATTCCAATCGCCATATCGGTATATCCTGAAAAATCACAATATAACTGGATAAAATATAAAACAGCACCAATAAACAGAGCGCTTCCGTTCAGACCATGATAAGATTCAAAAATCGGAGCGGTAATGGTCGCGATATTATCCGCTACAACCAGTTTTTTGAAAAGCCCCCATAAAATCTGCCTCAATCCGTCGGTAAACTGTAATGACGAGAATTTCCTTTTATTCTTAAGGTTATTTAAAAACGGTCCTGCTTTATCGATAGGTCCTGCAATAATGCACGGAAAGAAGGCGACATACACCGAATAATCGAGCAGTGAGGGAATTTCTTTCAGTTTATTGTTTCTGATATCCAGCAGGTAGCCGATCATCCGGAAAGAATAAAAGCTTATTCCGATAGGAAAGATGATCTTCAGCAATCCCAACTGGTCTTTCGTACCCATCATCTTCAGCAGATCATTGAAATTCTCAATGAAAAAATTGAAATACTTGAAATACAGAAGCTGGATCAGAACCAGAAATACACCGCCTCTCATCCAATAGACCTTTGCTTTGCCTTCCGACTTTCTGATCTTTTTTCCGATGAAAAAAGTAGCCAGCGTAGAAAGAATAAGCAACGACAAAAAATTCCAGCTCCAGCTGCTGTAAAAAATATAGCTTCCTATGAGAAGAGCCATATTCTGGATTTTTGATGTTTTCCCGAAAAGGTAATAAACAAAAAATAATACAGTAAAAAAGAAGATGAAATAATATGAATTGAGGAGCATAGGATCTATTTACTGATAATGGAATCGATCATTTCACCCACATTGTTCCAGCTTTGGATTTCTGCGGAAGTAAAACGGATCCCGAAAGCTTTCTCAATAGCCACAATAAGCTGGATATGAGAAAGAGAATCCCATTCTTCAATATCCTCAGCGGTCGTTTCAGCATTCAGTTCAATATCGTCATTGTCCAGTTGTTCACGGAAAATAGGAGCAAGCTTTTCTAAAACTTCATTTCTGTCCATAGAATTATTTATTTTTAATGTATACAGTTTTGGGTTGGTACTCGTGGACATTCAGTGTCCATCGGTTGTTTTCAAAAGTAAAGCCCAAATTTTTATAATGGTTTTTTACCATTTGGTTTTTTGCAGTTTCCAAGTATTCGCCAGTGAGGCAGGTGTAACCTTTTTGTCTGGCCAGATCCGCTATCGTATTCAGGGTAAAATCTTCCATTCCTCTCTTCAGCACCCTGCAGCTCATGAGCCAGGTGTCGATAAAAAGAGTTTCTTGATCTTCTTCTTCAAGAACGATAACACAGATCAGGCCGTTATCGCCGTATTTATCTTCCAGGGTAAATGAAAGGGTGTAATGTTTCTCCGATTGTATCAGATTCTCAATTTCCTGTTCGGTATACCGCACGGTACGCAGGTTAAACTGGTTGGACCGCTGGGTAAGCTGCGAAACCCTCGGCTTGGAAAAGCTGTTGAATGGCTGCACATCGGAAACCATATTCATGCTTTTAAGGAAATCCTCAACATTTGTAAAGCTTTCAAGATCAACTGCTCTTTGGGCTTCTACCTGATACTGCTTTGTTCTTTCGCTGTCGTTTTCCGAAAAACTGGCAGTCTCAAACAGGTTAAGGCTGTAAAGATATTCCAGGTATTCCGCAGGATCTTCGGGAAGTTCCGGAACGCAAACTTCAGGAAGGTTCTCCCGTACGAGGTTTCTTTCAAAAGGATTATCATCTAAAAAAACCATGGAATCAAAACCAATATTTAAGATATGCTGAATTTTTCTGATGTTGTCTGCCTTATTCTCCCAGTTGGCGATAAAGACGGCAATATCGTCCAGCCTTAATACCATATCCGGGTGTTTTTCGAAAGGTTCTTTGGCTTTATCTTCGTCATTTTTACTGCATACGGCCAGGATAATCCCTCTTTTCTGCAGGGCTTTTACCCAATACTGGAACTCCGTAAAGGCTTTACCGATTCCCAAATTTCCGATCTGGATTTTTTCGAGGCCGTCGTCACCGATGATCCCGCCCCAGGTGGTATTGTCGAGATCCAGGATCAGGCATTTCTTAAATTTCCCTTCCAGAGAAGCAATGATACTGAAGATATTGTGGGCAACGATCGGCAGGGCGTCAATGGAAATAACCATTTCCGTATTCACATAAATACTTGGCGTAAACATAAAATCCCTTCCCCATTTATTCTGGATGGAAAGAAGATCGGCAATAAAGAAGTTATCTTTCTGCACAGCAATTTCCTGAGAGAGAAGGTAATTGATCTTATTCAGCTGAAAATTGAATGAAGATTCTACCTTATTCGAGAAGTTTCCGAATACTTTACTGTCGATAATAGGAAAATTACAATAGATTACACGACTTTTTGTTCTGCTTTGTATGGCATTATAAAGCTCTTCTACGTAACTGATTTTATTGTCGGCAAAATTTTTAGAAAAATCCGGAGATTTATAGTACTGGTTCAGCAGTTTATGGGTAGATTCAAAGATGATCGTATAATCGGCATCGAACTCATAATATTCCGAAGATGGATCCATAATCTGACGGGAAATTTGCCCAAAGTCCGCTTCGAAAATTTCAAGTCCGAAACCTTCATTTTTAGCGGTTCCCTTTAAGGCTACATTCAAAAACTGAGTAGCCGTATCGCCTAAGAGGGCGACTTTAACAACTTTGTGCGGATGTATATCTTTTCGCAATACCTTTTTTAATTCCGAAAACGTTTTGTACATAGAAATCCCGATTTTAAAGGAAAATATAGTGATCACTACATTAATATTTCTGCGTAAAAATCATACAGTCCGGCGAACCATAAAATGATGATTTCGATCAGATGTGTTTTGGTGTTGTCAATTAAGGGACAAAGATATGCAAATACCTAGTCTCTCCGAAAATTAATTTCCGTTTTTTAGAGTTAATTCACAAAAATATAAAATGCAGGGATTGGGATTTTCTAGATTGATGAAAAATTTAGAAAATCATCGTCCATATTCCTGATCAGCTTTATATTAAGAATTATTTTATCATTTTCTGTTCAATGGCATTCTGTATTTTATTAACTTTGAAAAAGATTAAAAAAAATAAATTTATGGCAACCACAATCACTTTAAAAGGAAACGAAGTACATACAATAGGAACGCTTCCGTCAATAGGCAGCAGTATCAGGGATTTCGCATTGGTAGATTCCGGGCTGAATGTTAAAACCCTCGAGAATTTTGAAGGCAAAAAAAAGATTTTCAATATTTTCCCTAGTGTCGATACACCGGTGTGTGCAGCTTCGGCAAGAACATTTAACGAAAAAGCTTCTGCATTGGACAATACCGTGGTAATTAATGTTTCTAAAGACCTGCCTTTTGCATTGGGAAGATTCTGTGCTGCAGAAGGATTGGATAATGTAGAAACCCTTTCAGATTTCAGAGGCAGCTTTGGTGACGATTATGAAGTGACGATTGCAGACTCTGTATTTCAGGGACTTCTGAGCCGTGCTGTAATTGTAGCGGATGAAAACAATAAAGTAATATATACGGAGCAGGTGTCCGAAATTGCAGACGAACCCAATTATGAAGCGGCTTTATCTGCTGTGAAATAATCAAGTAATAAAAGTTAGAAGCCCTGCGAATCATTTCGCAGGGCTTTTTTATGCTTTATTTATATAAAACGGTAAGATTTGAACCACGGATTTTCACAGATGATAACATCTAATAAACACATGAGTCACCGGAGAGAATTTAATAGCGTGAAAATATTTTAGAACATATAAGATTAAAAATCGAAGATTTTTAAAAGCTTGTGTGCGCTTATTCACTGTAAAGCATTCAGCTTTTTAAACAGCATCAATCTCTTTTGTGACTTTTGTGGTAAAATTTTCGAGGTTAGATATACCACAGATTGGTACTGATTTTACAGATGATTATGTAGCTTCGATTAACCTCAACCACCATGATTAACGCTAATTTAAACAATGGAACACAAAAATCTTTGATTTTAAAACTTTTGTGGACTTATTCTAACTTTGATATTCAGCTTTGTTTTGCAGCACGAATATTCTTTTGACCCTTTTGCGGTTAAAATTTTTGGTCAGATTTAATTACAGATCTTCATAGATGAATGCGCCTATTTAAAAATCTTTGATTTTTAATCTGATGTATTCTTCCTGTTTTCAAATCAGATTTCTTCTTTTTTCTGATGTGTTTAAATTCAACCTGGGTTTCTCAAGTTTAGCTTCCTCGCTAAGCTTATCGCATAACCGCTTTTCAAATTAAAGACTATTTTAAACCTGAAAATACTGATTCAAAACAATAAAAAATACAAAGTTTACCCTTACCTTTACCGTATGAAACGTTCCGGAACTGCAGATTTACCGCTTCACTATGGCAAGGTGCCGCCCTGGCTCTACGAACGGATGTCGGTACTTGGGCTTTCTATTGTGGAAGTTATTTTAATGGATTACGGGAAAGACGAAGTGCTTCGCCGGCTGGCAGATCCTTTCTGGTTCCAGAGCTTCGGCGCGGTAATGGGAATGGACTGGCATTCTTCCGGGATCACGACTTCGGTGATGGGAGCATTGAAGCGTTCCATTAATCCCAATTCACAATCTTTGGGGCTGTATATCTGCGGCGGAAAAGGCAAATTCTCACGGGAAACACCTTCCGAACTGCTTCAGATCGCCGATAAAACGGGACTCGACGGAAATAGTCTTGTAAGAGCCAGCAAACTGTCTGCAAAAGTAGACAATACGGCGATTCAGGATGGTTATCAATTGTACCTGCACAACTTTATTCTATCGGATAACGGAAACTGGAGCGTCGTTCAGCAGGGTATGCACGAATCCGACGGAACCGCCAGGCGTTACCATTGGCATTCCGGAAACATTACTTCTTTTGTGGAAGAGCCTCACACAGGCATCAACGGGATTTCCAGAGGGAAAATTCTGAATTTAACCGATTCCGAAGCTTCGGAAAACCGGAAAGGAATTCTGGAAATTTCCCATACCGATTCTGCGGAAATTATGAGTGACTTTTCCAGGCTGATTCTTCCCAACCACCACGAAGTCCAGGCTTCGGATGTCGATCTGAAGCGGCTGGGTGCTCTCTTGTATATAACCCGTGAGCAGCAACCTCAGAATTTTGAAGATCTGCTGATGCTGGAAGGCGTAGGTCCGCGTACGATGCAGTCGCTGGCACTGGTGAGTGAAGTCATCCACGGCGCCCCTTCAAGATTTAAGGATCCGGCGAGATTTTCCTTTGTCCACGGAGGAAAGGACGGCCATCCTTTCCCGGTTCCTACCAAAATCTATGACGAAAGTCTGCAGATCATCAGATCCGGAATAGAAAAATCCAAACTCGGAAATTCGGACAAACTAAAAACTTTGAACAAGCTTCACCAGATTATTGAAGCAACGGAAAAAGATTTTACCCCGGATTTTGATATCCAGGAAGTTATTGAAGAAGAACGTCAGAACTCATGGCGATTCGGCGGGAAAACCATTTTCGGTGATGCACAAAAGCCTTCACCGCCCAAACCGATTCAGCTTTCCCTGTTTTAGGATTGTACTGTCAGGAACCATTTCATAACCTCTACCAGGTTTCTTAACGCATAGTTTACTTTTTTAAAGAGCAAAGTTTGCAAAGGCTAAGAAATAATCAGCATGGTGATCTGATGAAACTTTACATAAGATTTTTACTTTATCAAATATTCCTTTACTTTACAGATTTACGAGAGTAAAATTTTTTTTCAACCTGTCGAATAAAATTTTATTTTTAAAATCTTAAAAGCATTCATCCATGAGCAACACATCCTTAGAAATCTGCTATGATTTTCCATTCTTTTTCAAAGAAGAACTTGAAGAAATATTCAGTGCTCATGAAAAAGTGAAGTTTCATAAAGGAGACTGCATTTTGCAGGAAGGAAAAACAGCCAACGAATATTATATTCTTGAAAAAGGGTTGGCCCGCTCATTTGTAAATGACTTCAGTGGTAACGAAGTCACCACCCACTTTTTTGCAGAGAACGAAATTATTATTGAAGTCTCTTCACTCTTCCAGCGGATTCCTACCCAGGAAAATATCGTCTGCATTACCGATTGCGAATGCTGGAAGCTCAGCTTTGAAAGTTTCCAGGAACTTTTCCATAAGATCCCGAACCTCCGGGAATGGGGCAGGGCTTGGATGTCTCAGCAGCTTTTCATCTACAAGCAGCGTTCGGTGGAAATGTTTACGCTTTCTGCTACCAAACGATACCTTAACCTGTTGGAGCAGAAGCCGCAGGTGGTACGCCTGGCACCGCTGAAACAGATTGCATCTTATCTCGGGATTACGGATACCTCATTAAGCCGTATCCGGAAAGAGCTTGTTTCGCATCCCGGAAAATAACAAATCTTGTCTTATGGCAAGCGGGCTTTCACAACAATAAGATAATTTTGGATAAAAGTTTTACCCTTAAAATTATTATATGAAAGCCAATCAGATCTACGTTAATCTTCCCGTTAAAAATATAGAACAGACCAAAGCGTTCTGGACAAATGTGGGATTTCCTGTAAATGATCAGATCTCGGATGAGAATGCAGTCTGCATCATTATGGGAGACAATATGTATGTCATGTTTCTTACCGAAGAATACTTTCAGACTTTCTCGGAACGGCCGGTTCCGAAAAGAGATACCACGCAGGTATTGGTTGCTATCGGCCTCAATAGCCGGGAAGAAGTGGATCAGGTCGTCAATGCAGCGGTTGAAAACGGAGCCACCCAGCACGAAGAGCCTCAGGATCATGGCTGGATGTATCAGAACTCATTCTGGGACATCAACGGTCATGGCTGGAATATCGTTTTCGCAGATCCTTCACAATTGCCCAAAGATAATTAGAATCCCGCTTTTTTACCCGGGAAAGTTTCATCAAATTCAATCCATTATATAAAATCCGGTGAGAGTTAAAATCATAATTTTTATGATAATAATACTTCGAGAAAACTGGGTTTAAATTTCCATATTATTTTGGTAAAGCTTTCTGAACATCGAATGGATAATAGTAAACTTGGTAAACCTATCTGAAAATTATACCCTCATCGTATTAATCATAATAATCTAAGATCTGTTTCAGTTTCCAAACGCTGAATACAAAACTTTAAATTAAAATCTTAAACCATTTAACACTAATCACATGGCTAAATTAAATTCGTACTTAAATTTTAACGGGAAAGCGGAAGAAGCTTTCAATTTTTACAAATCGGTTTTCGGCGGCGAATTTCTGGGCGAAATCTACAGAATGGGAAACGCTCCCGGAACGGAACATCTGTCCGATGAAGAAAAGAACAGGGTTATGCATATTGCACTGCCCGTCGGGAATGATCTTCTGATGGCTTCCGACATTGTCCCAAGCTTCGGACAGACGCTTACGGTAGGAAACAACAATTATGTGTCCATCTTTCCGGAATCCAGGGAAGAAGCCGACAGGCTCTTTAAAGGCCTATCCGAAGGTGGAAACAT
Source organism: Chryseobacterium sp. SORGH_AS_0447 (assembly GCF_030818695.1). Lineage (NCBI taxonomy): Bacteria > Pseudomonadati > Bacteroidota > Flavobacteriia > Flavobacteriales > Weeksellaceae > Chryseobacterium > Chryseobacterium sp. SORGH_AS_0447. The sequence continues at coordinate 2,220,599 of NZ_JAUTAR010000001.1, forward strand.
AGAAATGCCGATTGAAGACCAGTTTTGGGGAGATTATTTTGGCAGTTTCCAGGATAAATATGGTACTCATTGGATGGTGAATTATAATGAAGAATATGCAAAATAGTTCTATCTTTAAACTTTATTATACCTCATTGGGCAGCTCCCAAAGTTGCCCTTTTGTTTCATCACAAATAATCGCATATGAAACCTATTAATATTGATATTACCATCCTGGCACCCGTTCAGAAAGTCTGGGATTATTACAACGGACCGGAGCATATGGTGAATTGGAATTTTGCCCATGAAACCTGGCAGTGTCCTGCTGCTGAAAACGATTTGCGTCCCGGCGGAAAGCTTAAAACCCGGATGGAAGCAAAAGACGGGAGCTTCGGGTTCGATTTTGAAGGAACTTATGATGAGGTGATTCCCAATGAAAAGATAAGCTATCATCTTGAAGACGGCAGAAAGGTCGAAATCCTTTTTCATGAAATCGACGCTACTACGACGAAAGTAGAGATTACCTTCGACCCTGAAAAGCAGAATCCTGCAGAAATGCAGCGGGAAGGCTGGTATGCGATCCTGAATAATTTTCATAAGTATGTAGAAAATCATTAAATTCTTTCAGTGGCATGATCAACCTGGTAATAATGGCAAAATGCCTGAAATCAGTCTGTGCGGTAAGCCCTATTTCGGAAAACAACTTTCTCAAGGGGATTATCGCTGTATCGGCAAGAAAAGTCCTGGAAAAAGAGAAAATCGATTCCCTGGAAAAGTTATCAGGCTATTCGGAAGAAGAAATCAGGAAGATGCCGGGTTTCGGAAAGAGCAGCATGAACAAACTAAAAATCCATTTGAAAGAAAACCGCTTATCATTCACAGAAAATGTACCTGATTTTCCGAAGCATCAGTAGAAAAGTGAAAGCTACCTGTAAGAAAAATTTAAACACATAAGAAAATAGGAAAAGACCAGCTGTGGAAACAGGAAGAACATATCAGATTAAAAATCAAAGATTTTTAAATAGGTGTAAACTATGAAGACCTGCAATTTTAATCTGACCGAAAAATTTTAACCGCAAAAGATTCAAAAGATATTCGTGCTGCAAAATAAAGCTGAATATTATATAGAGAGTAGGTGCACAAAAGTTTTAAAAATCATTTAGATTAGCGACAATCATGGTGGCTGAGGTTGCTCGAATCCACGTAATCATCTGTTAAAAAAAACACCGGGCATAAAAAAAATAAATTAAAAATTATGAACAACGATATTTTCCCATGCCTTTGGTATGATGGCGACGCGAAAGAGTCCGCCGAATTTTATGCTAAAGTTTTCAACGGCAAAATTACAGCCGATACGCCAATGGTCATGAACATCGATCTTTTCGGGCAGAAGCTGATGCTGCTGAACGGTGGTCCGCATTTTAAAAAGAATGCTTCGGTATCTTTCATGGTCATCTGCGAAACGGAAGAAGAGGTTCAGCAGTACTGGGATCCGCTTTCAGAAGGTGGAATGGTCCTGATGCCGCTGGATGCCTATTCTTGGAGCAAAAAATACGGCTGGGTTCAGGATCGATACGGCGTGACCTGGCAGATTTTTCTGGGTGAGAAATCCGGGGATCAGAAGATAATTCCAACGCTCATGTTCATCCACGGAAATAACGGAAAAGCCATGCAGGCCATGAAACTGTACACCCGTACTTTTCCCAATTCTAAAATTGGTAATGTTCTGAAATACGGAGAGGGCAGCGAAGGCCACCCCATAACGGAACCGGCAGAGAATATTCAGCATGCACATTTTATAATCGACGGCTACAGCCTGTTCTGTATGGACAATTCTTATGATCACCAGTTCGATTTCAATGAAGGCATTTCCCTGGTGGTAATGACCGATACCCAGGAGCAGACCGATAAGTACTGGAATGCTTTAACCGCTGACGGCGGAAGGGCGAGCATGTGCGGCTGGCTGAAAGACCCGTTCGGATTCAGCTGGCAGATCGTTCCGAAAAAGCTTATTCAGCTGATGAGCGATCCCGATCCGGAAAAAGCGCAAAAGGTGGTGCAGGCCATGATGACCATGCAGAAGATCGTTATTGAAGATCTGGAGAAGGCTTATCATTCGTAAGTTTCATTTTTTAAGATACCATACTTTTTTCTTATTCGGCTTGTGGTTTGATGTTTAATTCACCACAAAATATTTGAATATGAAAACAGAGAACAAATCAGATTCCAAGTCAAAGGTTCCTCAGGAAGGGCTGTATCCGGAAATTATCCGTGAAAACTACAAAGGAAGTGAAAGGCTTTTAGGTAAAAAAGCACTGATTTCCGGCGGCGACAGCGGGATCGGTCAGGCCGTGGCCGTGCATTACGCCCGTGAAGGTGCGGAAGTAGCGATCATTTACAAAGAAAGCGATGATGATGCCAAGGAGACGCAAAGGCTGGTGGAAAAAGAAGGGAAGAGCTGCCTTCTGTTAAAAGGAGATATTTCAGATAAGGATTTCAGAAAAGAGTGTACGGAAAAAATTAAAAACGAATGGAAATCATTGGATATTCTGGTGAACAATGCCGGCGTCCAGTTTCCTAAGGATGATATTGAAAATATTTCGGATGAGCAGATCTACGAGACATTCAACACCAACATCATCTCGATGATCTCTTTTACTAGGGACTGCCTGAAGATAATGGAAAGCGGTTCGAGGATCATTTGTACCACCTCTGTTACAGCCTATCGCGGCAGTGATCACTTAATCGATTATTCATCCACCAAGGGAGCAATCGCCACCTTTATCCGCTCTCTGGCTACCAATATCGCAGAAAAGAATATTCTGGTGAATGGTGTTGCACCCGGACCGATCTGGACGCCTCTGGTTAAGGAAACTTTCGACGATGTTTCGGATTTCGGAAAAGACAATCCGATGAAAAGGGCAGGGCAACCATCGGAAGTGGCTCCGGCTTACGTATTTCTGGCCTCACAGGATTCCAGCTTCATTACTGGTGAAATTATCCATATTAATGGCGGGGATTTTGTAGGCGGATAAGGGTATACACAGAAATTAACAGCTAGTTATAAATTTTTTATGGAAAAATTACATTTTGATATTCAGATTAAAGCTGAAGCAATAAAGGTTTGGAGTGTGTTGTGGGACGATTTTTCTTTCAGGCAGTGGACTTCTGCCTTTACCGAAGGTTCTTTTTACCAGGGCAATTTACAGGAAGGCGCGACCATTAAATTCCTGGATGCGAAAAACAACGGGATGTACAGCAAAATTGTAAAGCTGGTCCCGAACGAGGAAATTACATTTCTGCACCTGGGAGAAATTTATGAAGGTGTCGAAACGCCACGCGACTGGGGCGAAGCTACGGAAAGTTACCGTCTTTCTGAAGATGAAAATATTACCCATCTGGAAGTAGACATTCAGACTTCGGAGGAATTTAAATCTTTTTTTGAAGAGAAGTTTCCGGATGCCCTTTCCAATGTGAAACACCTTTCCGAAAACCAGTTATAGAATAACAATCAACAAATTAATAAAAACATGGAAACGCTATCTTATGAAATCGTCATCAATGCGCCGAAACAAAAAGTCTGGGACGTATTGTGGAATGAAAAAACCTACAGCGAATGGACACAGTTTTTCAGTCCCGGATCTGTAATGAAATCCGACTGGAAAGTTGGCGGCAAAACCTATTTCGTCAATGCGGAAGGGGCAGGCATGGTGTCTACGATCGACAGCCTCGAAGAGCCGGACCAGATCATTTTTAAGCATTTGGGAATGGTAGATAAAGACGGCAACGAAGACACCGAAAGCATGGAAGTAAAGCAATGGAGCGGATGCTTTGAAAAGTACATCCTTATTGATTATGATGGAAGAACCAAACTCCATGCTGAGGTTCAGACTGAAAAAGATTGGGAAGATACGATGAATACCGGTTTTACAAAAGGACTGGAAGTCGTAAAAAACCTTGCCGAAGATACCTTATAAATCATCAACTACAATTTTCAGATCATTGGTGGCTAAGATTACTCGAAGCCACTAAATGATCTGTAAAAATCCGCACCAATCTGTGGTTTATATCTAACCTCGAAAATTTTACCACAAAAGTCACAAAAGATACGTGTGCTGCCTAAATAAGGTGAAAATGCTTTATGCTAAAAAGTGCACAAAAGTTTTAAAAATCTAAGATTTTTATGTTTTAATTTAAACAAAGGCAACAATTAGTGGCTGCGGTTACTCGAAGCCACGCAATTATCTGTGAAAATCCGTGAAAATCTGTGGTTTATATCTAACCTTGAAAATTTTACCACAAAAGTCACAAAAGATATATGCGCTGCCTAAATAAGGTGAAAATGTTTTATGCTAAAAAGTGCACAAAAGTTTTAAAAATCTAAGATTTTTATGTTTTAATTTAAACAAAGGCAACAATTGGTGGATGAGGTTATTCAAACCCACGCAATCATCTGTGAAAATCTGCGCGAATCTGTGGTTTATATCTAACCTCGAAAATTTTACCACAAAAGTCACAAAAGTTACGTGTGCTGCATAAATAAGGTGAAAATGCTTTATGCTAAAAAGTGCACAAAAGTTTTAAAAATCTTAGATTTTATGTTTTTAATTTAAACAAAGGCAACAATTGGTGGCTGAGGTTACCCGAAGTCACGCAATCATCTGTGAAAATCCGTGAAAATCTGTGGTAAAAAAAATCCGTGCAAAATATTCAAGTATAATATTCAAGTATAAAGAGAAATCTAATTTTTTGAATTAAGCTGTTCAGGGAAATAATTATGACCCAAATACTATATTTATCATTATTTATAGGAATGGTTCGTCATTTTGCTTAAATTCGGTAACATGCGTATAAAAGCGTGAATAAAAATCAGTATGAAACTATTAACGATTCTCTTCGTCACCTTTATTTTAGGCTTATTGGGGACAAAAATTTTTCAGGGAGACTGGAATTTTTTATTTTCCGGAAATCTCGGGATGGCTGCTTTCATCATCTTTACCGGATTGGCGCATTTTAAGTTTCAGAAAGGCATGGCGATGATGATCCCCGAATTTATTCCAGGCAAACTGTTCTGGGTATACTTCACCGGAATTATTGAAATAGCCGCCGGAATCGGATTACTGATTCCTTCTGTCCGCGAGCTGACCGCATTTTTGTTGATTATTTTCTATATTCTGGTTTTCATAGCCAACATCAATTCCTCCACGAAAAACATCAATATTTTTAAAGCCGATTTTACCGGGCCGGGAATGGCTTATTTATACAAAGAAAGGATCCCGATGCAGATCATTCTGATTGCATGGACCTGGTATTTCGGGATTTACCTGAATTAATATTTACGCTGTTTTGTATTAATGGTATATTTAAATATTATCTGAAAAATGCCTGTAAAATTTAATTACTTTTTAACTGGCTTTTAGATAGATAATGCTTTTCTTTTTTTATTTTAAATTAAATTTCTGCAGTTTGCATGTAACAATCTCAAGGGTAAAGGCGTCTTATGATTAAGATACATTTCACAAAACCATGAGATCATGAACATCAATGCTAAATTTTTCGGGATAACACAAATCGTAATATCCGCCATTATGATGAATGCACAAACCACCACGACTAAACTGCCGGGAGATCCTACACTGGTTTCTACACAGGCGACTTTTGAAAAGCTGATTTCTTACGATAAAGGAAACTTTAAATATAAGGTTGAAGACTATTTTGCCAGGCCAAAAGCTTCCCAATTCAAGATTTCACCCGACGGGCAGTACCTTTCCTACAAAGAAAAAGACAAGGACAGCAAAAATCACGTGTATGTAAAAAACCTGAAAACAGGTAAAATTACAAAGGCGCTGGAAGAAAAGAACGATCTTATCAAAAGCTACGGCTGGCTGGACAAAACACGCCTGTTTTATACCCAGGACCGTGGCGGAAATGAAAATATTCACCTGTATGCCGCCGACATTGACGGAAAGAACCTGAAGGATCTTACTCCCTTTGAAGGAATTACGTTGAACAGTGTACGGATCATTAAAGATACTCCGTTTGTGATTGTTACGATGAACAAAAACAACAAGCAGATCTTTGAACCTTATAAAATCAATTTCAATACAGGGGAAATGACCCAACTGTATGAAAATAAAGATGTAAACAGCCCAATCGACAATTATATTTTTGATAAGCAGGGAAACCTCCGCGGCTATTCTATTCTTGAAAACGGGCTGACCTCAAAACTGTATTACAAAGATCTTCAGACCGAGAAATTCAACCTCTTGAAAACCACCGATTGGAAGGACAGTTTTCAGATCATCGGTTTTAACGAAAATTCCAACAATAAAGATGAGGCGTATGTCGTAACGGATCTCGACGGAGATAAGTCGAGAATTGTTCTGTACGATTTAAATAAAGATAAAGTCATTAAAGAAATTTATTCCCATCCGGATTTCGATGTCAATTCCATTGGTCTGGCCGGAAAGAACAGGAAGTATGAACTGGACTTTATCAGCTATAACGGAATTAAAAATGAAACAATTCCGGTAAGCAAATTTTATAAGGAAGTTCATGATAAGCTGACTGCCGAATTCGGAGATAAACAATTTTCCGTTGTTTCCTCAGATGACAAAGATGATAAACTGCTCGTGGTGGTCGACAGTGATAAGCTTTATGGCAAATATTACGAATACGATACGAAATCGAAAACCACCAAGCTGCTCTTTGATCTGATGCCACAGCTGAAAGAAGAAGACATGGCGGAAATGCGGCCGATCGAATTCAAAAGCAGGGACGGCGTAACCATCCACGGATACATCACCCTGCCGAAAGAAGCCCTTCAGGGTAAAAAAGTACCGTTAATTGTAAACCCTCACGGCGGTCCGCAGGGAATCCGTGACGACTGGGGCTTTAATCCGGAAACGCAGCTTTTTGCAAGTCGGGGATATGCCACCTTGCAGGTAAATTTCAGGATTTCGGGAGGATACGGTAAGGAATTCCAGAAATCCGGCTACAAACAGATTGGCAGAAAAGCAATGGACGATGTGGAAGACGGTGTAAAATACGCAATTTCACAGGGCTGGATCGATAAAGATAAAGTGGCCATCTATGGCGGAAGCCACGGCGGATATGCCACCCTGATGGGACTGATTAAAACTCCGGATCTTTATTCCTGCGGTGTCGATTATGTAGGGGTTTCCAATATTTTCACCTTCTTCGATTCCTTTCCGGAATACTGGAAACCGTATAAAGAAATGGTAAAGCAGATCTGGTACGACCTGGATAATCCTGAGGAAGCCAAAATTGCCAAAGAAGTTTCGCCGGTATTCCAGATCGATAAAATTAAAAAGCCGCTGTTTGTGGTTCAGGGAGCCAATGATCCGAGGGTAAATATCAACGAGTCCGACCAGATTGTAAAAGCATTGCGGGCAAAAGGTTTTGAAGTGCCTTATATGGTAAAATATGACGAAGGCCACGGGTTCGGCAAAGAGCAGAACCGTATCGAGTTTTACAAAACCATGCTCGGCTTCTTTGCTGAAAATTTTAATAAATAAAAGCAATACCTTTTTATAATTAACCAACGGAAAGTCACATCGGCTTTCCGTTTTTTATGGAACATGCTTAAATTTTTATTTAACCACAAAAGTCTAACAAAAGATAATTTATTGTATAAAAGGTTGAAACTGCATCTTAATAAGCGTACGAAAATCTATAAAAATCTTTGATTTTATTAGTAGAAGGTGATCCAAGTGGCTGAGCAGAGCCGAAGCCACATCATTAAAATTTATAATCCATTGAAAATCTCTTTAATTGACTGTGTCGAATCTTCGATTTCGTTACGAATCTAAATGCGAATCTTTCCACCGCTTCTCTTATACGATGTTGAGATCCCTACCGGGATGACAAATGGGACGTTGAATCTTAAAATAAGTGCAGTCATCTGTGAAAATCTGCGCAAATCCGTGGTTCAAAAACTTAAAAAAATCTGCGATTTTTTATCTGATGGTTCTAAAATATGCATGGCCTGTTAAATTCTCTCTGTGCTTAATGTGTCAAAATAAGCGCAATCATCTGTAAAATCCGTATAATCTGTAGGAGATTTTTAACTTCCCGGAAAATATTTTAAATTTATTAAAGTAAAACAAAATTTTCAACCGTCATAGCAGTATGGAGGTTGCCGAAAAAATAACAATGCCACAGAAGGAGAAAGATAATATCATCTCACAAACCGTTTCAAAGTACGGAGGGAAGCTGATGTCTTACATCCGCCCCAAAGTGAAGAACACGGAAGATGCGGAAGATATCCTGCAGGAGGTGTGGTATCAGTTCAGCAGCCTTACCAATCTCTCGGAAATCGTGAACGTCGGCGGCTGGCTCTACCGGGTGACGGCCAATAAAATCACCGACAAATACCGCAAAAAGAAAACCGAGAACCTCGAAGATTTTGTTTACGAAGATGAAGACGGAGACTTTTCTATCAAAGACATCCTGCTGATGGATGAAAGCGCCGGCCCGGAAATAAAAATGTTCCAGGATGAAATCTGGAAAAAGCTTTTTGAAGCGCTGGACGAACTTCCGGAAAAGCAGCGGCTGGTTTACATGGAAAATGAGCTGAATGATAAAACCCTCCAGGAAATTGCCGATGAGCACGGGGAAAATATCAAAACCATTATCAGCCGTAAAAATTATGCGGTGAAGCACTTAAGGAACCGATTGAGAAAATTATACGAAGATTTAAATAGTTAGTAAAAAGAAAGATTATGAATCATAAACATAAAAAAGGCTGGATTTTTTTGATACTCTGTCCGCCGTTGATTTTTTTAGGCGTCACCTGGATCGTCATGTCACTCTGGAATTGTCTGCTGCCTGAAATTTTAGGCGTAAAATCAATCACCTACTGGCAGGCAATGGGAATCCTGATTTTATGTAAGATCCTTTTTGGCGGTTTCCATTTCGGAAAAGGGATGCGCGATTTCAAGGAAAGAAAAATGCGCGAAAAAATGATGAACCTGTCTCCTGAAGAGCGGGAAAAATTTAAGGAAGTATGGAAAAACCGATGCGAAAGCGGATTTTTCAACAGGAATAAAAGAAACAGCGAATCGTAAGAATTTTAAGAAGTAGTAAAGTAAAGTTCAGGAGAATTCGTCTTTATAAAAAGAAGTAGTAAAATTTAAAATTTAAGAAAATGAAAAATTCAGTACTAAAAGGGGCACTTGGAGCCCTGGCGGTGGCAGGCATTGCGATTGTTGCCAAAAAAGCCATCCAAAGAAAAAAAATCGTAAAAGGTATTTTTGAAGAGTACGGCATCAAAGAAAAATCACCGTTCGGACTGGCCGATAAAATCCGTGAAATGAACGACGAGGACTATCAGTCACTGAAAGGGAAATTCAAAAAAGAATTTGCTTCCCGATGCGGCCACAGAAGATCTGAGAAAGAATCTGTCGCAGAAGCATAAAGAAAGCAGCTAAATTGAAATTGTTGGGTTAGGCTCGGAAAGCAAAAATTTCCGAGCCTAACTTTTTCAGTTTAATGGCTGAAAAATCCTGAAAGTGGTTAAGATTTTCGAAGCCTCACTTTATTTAGCAAAGTATTATGGAAAGATTCGAGGCTGGATTGCTGCGGAATGATAAGCTTTACATTTATTTAATTTTTTTACTATATTTTGTCTCACCCGGAAGAAATCTCAATAGAGTATTACCAGTAAAGGTGGAAAAATTTTGTCTGGATTTCTTTGAAAGAAAAATGCCCTACGGATCGCACGTATTTTTAACAGGTGACGGTATAGCTTCGACTGCCTTTGTCTCCTGGATTGCGATTAATAAGCTCAATCAGATTTAAACCGCAGATTTATGCAGATTTTAACAGATGATACTTGATATTTTGTTTTTGGTATAAGGTGAATGAGATTTTAAGCCCTAAAGGGGCGATACATCAATAGCACCGGGTTGCAGCCCGGTGTTGTAGTAATCCTGGTGACAGGAGCCCTGAAAGGGCGAGATCATGAGGACAATCATTCAAAAGAAAATATTGCAAAGATGTCGTGTCTCCAATTGGCATATATCCCGCGGATTTTTACGCATGATGGTGTGGCTTTGAGTGCTTCAGCCACCGCGCAATCATTTGTCTTATTATAAAAAGATATGCTGTTATCATTTGCTGAGTGAAATGTGTCATGCTGAGCCTGTCGAAGCACCTTTGCGGACGAAAAATATCCTCAGTATTTTAAGCAGAGGTCTTCGCGACCGTTGCGTTAAAAACACAACATTCTATAATCAGCAAAAAAATAAATTCCTTATTTTTGTAAGGTTCAATGAAAGATTACTACTATTTTCTAGGGATTCCCAATGATGCTTCGGATGAGGACATCAAAAAAGCATATCGGAAACTGTCTTTAAAGTACCACCCGGACAAAAATGAAAACGATGCGTTCTTCGCCGACCGTTTCAGGGAAATACAGGAAGCGTATGAAACGTTGAGCGATAAAAGCAGCCGATATACATACGACCAGAATTTAGAAAGCCAGCAGAAAAGCTTCCGGTATACGGTTCCGCCTTCCATCAAGAGCTTTTCGGCCAATAAAATTCATGCAAAGAAAGGGGAGGAGATTATTGTCATCTGGCAGACCCAAAATGCGGATGTGGTCAAGGTGCTGCCTTTCGGACTTGAAAAAGCTTACGGGGAAAGGGCTTTTAAAATAACGGAATTTAAGGACGGGAAATTTCAGATTCTGCTGCACGCAACCAATTCGCTGCTGCACAAAACGGCGGTTCAGGGGATTACCATCACCGAGGTTTTCGAAAGCAATACGGAAAAATTCAAAGATAAGGCGGAAGAATTATTTAAATCACAACCGCGGACCGTTGCCAATCCTACAGGACAGCCGAAAGTGGCAAGAATTATTGTAGGAATCGTGATGATGATCCTGGCGATTTACTTTCTCATCAAAAGTTTCGGGAATTGATAGGAACCCGAATTTTATTTTCAATCAGGTAATATAAAATCAAACAGTAGAAGAGATCCCTGTTCAGATAAAACAGTAAGGTTTATTATTCAATATCGCTGGTATTTTTTGGAATAAAAACTTCCAACCTCCAGCTTCCCTCTTCCAGCCTGTAATTAAGCCATCTTCTTATTTCCCGGACACTTCTTGCATCTTTTTCCTTTTTTGAATTTCTTGCAGCAGGATTTCTTTTCACCACAATAGATTTCTTCGGTATTCATTGAAAAAGCAGGGGCCAATGGCGGTACTTTGAAAGGAACAATCATATTCATGATGCAAATATATTAATTTAGAATAAATACAGATAATAAAATCTGCAAATATTTATTCTTTTAACACTTAATTGTTTACACCGTTCTTTCCCGGATGTTTTTTGCATTAATAGCAAATGGCTTTAGCTGGATTAAAATTCTTTCCAATAGAAAATATGAATGGCTCATTTTGTGAATTTTTCAACCGGCTATTTGGCTCTGTTTTTATTTGTAAACTCAATTATGATATTCTTTTATAATTAAATCTCAATAAAAAGCCATTAATTTTGAATAAGATAGAACACTTTACGTTATTTATTTATGATTCCGATTTAGTTGTACAATTTTCCAAAAAATCGTAATTTTACCCATCTTTTTTACAAACAAAATCTAATAAATAAAAATGAATACAGAACAGTTTGTGAGCCGTCACATTTCCATGAATGAAGCCGATAAACAGGCGATGCTGGAAAAAATTGGCGTTTCAAGTGTCGAAGAGCTTATCTCTCAAACCATCCCTTCCTCTATCCGTTTAGAACAGGATCTCAAGATCTCAGCCCCGCTTTCCGAGTATGAGATGATGAACCACTCCAAGGAATTGGCCTCTAAAAATACGGATTACACCAGCTACATCGGTTTCGGATATCACAATACCCTGTTGCCGTCGGCTATTCAGAGAAACATTTTCGAAAACCCGAGCTGGTACACCGCTTACACGCCTTACCAGGCGGAAATTGCACAGGGAAGACTGGAGGCACTTCTTAATTTCCAGACTGTGGTGTGCGACCTTACCGGTTTTGCATTGGCCAACGCTTCATTGCTTGATGAATCCACGGCAGCTGCAGAAGCGATGCACATGTTCTTCAACAACAGAACAAAAGACCAGAAGAAATCAGGAGCGAACAAGTTCTTCGTTTCCGACCTGGTGTTGCCTCAGACGGTTTCTGTATTGAAAACAAAGGCGGAAGGCCTTGAGATCGAGATCGTGGAAGGCGATCACAAAACACATGAGCTTGACGGTTCTTACTTCGGGGTATTGCTACAGTATCCGGGTAAAAACGGGATTGTTCTGGATTATACGGAAGATATTGCAGAATATAAAAAATCAGACCTTCAGGTAGTAGTTGCCTGTGATCCGATGGCTTTGGTTAAGCTGAAGTCTCCTGCATCCATGGGCGCCGACTGTGCTGTAGGAACGACGCAGAGATTCGGTATTCCATTGGGTTACGGTGGACCTCACGCAGCATTCTTCTCTTGTAAGGAAGACTACAAAAGGGATATTCCGGGAAGAATAATCGGGGTTTCCCAGGATGCTTACGGGAAGCGTGCCCTTAGAATGGCGTTGCAGACCAGAGAGCAGCACATCAAAAGAGAAAGAGCAACGTCTAACATCTGTACGGCACAGGTTCTTTTGGCGGTAATGGCTGGGATGTATGCGGTTTACCACGGTCCGAAAGGTTTAAATTATATCGCTGACCAGATCCACTTTAAAGCAAATGCCCTGAAAGGAGGACTAAAAGCATTAGGATACGAGATTGTTGAAGAGCCGATCTTTGATACGGTAAAAATCACAATCAGCGAAGAAGATAAGAAAAGGCTGATGAGAATGATGCTTGATCACAAGCTGAACCTGAACTATTTCACGGAAGGTGTGGTAAGTATCGCAATCAACGAGAGTACGACTTTGGATAAACTGAATGTCCTGATGGCTTCTTTCGCTCAGTTCAAAGACAAGCAGACTTTTAAATTAGAAATAAAAGAAGGATACAGCATTCCGGAAGAGAATTTAAGAAAAGACGAAATCCTTACCGAAGAAGTATTCAACAAATACCATACGGAGACGGAACTGATGCGTTACATCAAGCGTCTGGAAAGAAAAGATTTATCATTGACGCATTCGATGATTTCTTTAGGATCTTGTACAATGAAGCTGAATGCAGCTACCCAGATGCTTCCGCTTTCATGGGACAACTGGGGAGCCATTCACCCATTTGTACCGGTAGACCAGGCCGGAGGATATCAGGAAATGATCCGTGAGCTGGAAAAAGACTTAGCGGAAATCACTGGTTTTGCAGGAACTTCCCTTCAGCCGAATTCCGGAGCTCAGGGAGAATATGCAGGATTAATGGTGATCAGACAATACCACATCGCAAGAGGCGAAGGTCACAGAAATGTCGTATTGATTCCACAGTCGGCGCACGGAACGAACCCGGCTTCTGCAGCCATGGCGGGAATGAAGATCGTAGTTGTGAAGAACCTGGAGAACGGGGAAATTGATTTCGAAGACCTGAAAGCTAAAGCAGAACAGCATTCTGAAAACCTTTCGTGTGTAATGATCACTTATCCGTCTACTTACGGATTCTTTGATGCGAACATTAAAGAAATTACTTCTTTAATTCACGAACATGGTGGTCAGGTGTATATGGACGGCGCGAATATGAACGCTCAGGTAGGTTACACAAGTCCTGGAAACATCGGGGCAGACGTTTGTCACCTGAACCTTCACAAGACTTTCGCGATTCCTCACGGTGGAGGAGGTCCTGGGGTAGGTCCGATCTGTGTGGCGAAACACCTGGTTCCTTTCTTACCTTCCAACGCGAACATTAAAGTAGGAGGAAATGAATCCATCGACGGGATTTCAGCAGCACCTTACGGCTCCGGACTGATCCTAAACATTTCTTATGCTTACATCAAGATGCTGGGAACTTCAGGATTGAAAAAAGCAACCGAACATGCGATCTTAAACGCGAACTATTTAAAGGAAATCTTAGCAGAACATTTCCCGATTTTATATTCCAACGAAAACGGAAAAGTAGCCCATGAATGTATCGTCGACTTCAGACAGTTCAAATCTTTAGGAATTGAAGTAGCTGATGTTGCGAAAAGATTGATGGACTATGGATTCCACGCTCCAACGGTTTCTTTCCCGGTAGCCGGAACGCTAATGATCGAGCCGACCGAATCGGAAAGCAAAGCAGAAATCGACCGTTTCGCAGAAGCCTTAATCGCCATCAAACACGAGATCGATGAAATCGCCAACGGAGAAGCTGATGCCGCCAACAACGTATTGAAAAATGCACCGCACACCGAGCAAGTGGTGATCTCCGATTCTTGGGATAAACCATACAGCAGAGAAAAAGCCGCTTACCCGTTAGATTGGGTAAGAGACCACAAATTCTTTGCTACCGTTTCAAGAGTAGACGAAGCGTACGGAGACCGAAACTTAGTTTGTACCTGTGAGCCGATTGAAGCCTATATGTAATTCAATCTGATCTATAAAATGAATCCCTCTCATAACTGAGAGGGATTTTTTTGTTTTTCTAAGTTCTTTAGTTTATAAACTACTGTGAAAAATAAAGTAAAAGCAAGTAATAGCTGTTATTATATATTACTGTTTTTAATTAAAGAATTTATATTAATAATTAAAAAGTGTAAAAAAATACCTATCCCAATAGAATAAATTATAATATAATGAAATAAATAGAATATATTGGCTATAGGGCTTATTGGGGTCATATTTCCAGTAAATAAGGAAGATGCACTATAAGGAAGTAAGGTAGCAAAAGTCCATACATTATTTCTGTCTAATTCAACTTTTTTAATTCTGTAATACTCAAGTTCATTCTTTAAATAATTAATGTTATCAGTTATTACAGTTACAAATTTAGTAGAATCCAACTCATTTTGGTCATTACCACTTTTTAAAAGTTTATTTTTTAAAAAACCGTCTTTATCAAATATATAAACAGTTGCTATAAGATTTCTGCCAGGAATATTGATATTAACGTCTGTATGCATTATATAATTTTTTGAAGGTTAATCGCTTTAATTCTTTTAGGCTTTTATTTAAGACTATGTTGCTCGATATTTTTATATTTTCAAGTTCTTTGATCTCCCGAGGAATTGATTGGGACTCATCAATCCATTCATTAAGAACCACTTTTTTTAGGTTTGAGTGGATGGAAGTTTTAAATTCGAAACATGCGGGATTATTTTTAAGCATTAAAATATAGATAAAAGGAAATACGACTAAATGTATGACTAAGATAATTGAAAGTGAAACTATTGTATATTTATATTTCTTATAACGCTTATTTTTCGAAAGCATATAGAGAAACAAACAAAACGATAAAATAAATAATATTAAGAATGTTGTAGAAAAGAATTCACCAATTCCAAATGAAATGTGGGATAAAATTGTTACCATATAAATCTAATATTTTGAAATTATAATTATGTCAGGTTCGCCTATTAAATTAGATTTTAAATAAGAATTAAAATAAGGAAGCATAATAAAAAAAGGCGGATGTGGTACATCTTAAAAATCCCATTCCACTGCAAGCGCTTTCTCCATCCAAGGATATTTAATAAGAGAAAAGGAAAACGGGCATCGGCTGAGAAGCACGTCAAAAGTTCCAGGTTTTACCGTTAGTTTCCACTGTTCCGGAGATTCGGAAAGAACGCCTTCTCTGATCAGAAAAGTTTCCCTTAAGGCTTCTACCGACGTAGTTCCAAGTGCATTCCACTGAGCAATTAAAGCTTTTAATAACTGATCGCTTAAAGCCGTGTCTTCGGTAGTAATTTCGATATTTTCAGATAATGAGATTTCGGGAGAAAGACCACAGATGATTTTGTTCAAGGCTAATTCAGAATTTATTGTGCTTTGCTTTCCGGTTACCACATACTGTAGAAATTGAGCGGCCCTTTCCAGGTTTTGCTGATGGGTAAAGTCACCGTCAGCAGTGAAATTCAGGCGTTCAAGCAATCGGGGAATAAATGGGCTCAACAGGACTATTCCGGCATTCCGGACGGGGATATTTTGTCTGTCTGTCATTTTATGGTTTTAGTTTTATTTAATTGTAAAATAAAGATAATGAAATCACGGAAACATTAAAATTTTATTGTCAAAATAATTGAGTAATGGCAAAAATTTCCCACTGCTGGCTCGCTTTTCACAGATTATTACAAGGATTTTGGGTGCCTCACGTGCCTCTATGACTGTTCATTTAAATTGTTGATTTTAAACAACAAATGAAATATTTCAACGCCCATTTGTCATTCCCGTAGGGAATCTAAATATAGGATTAGAGCATCGCATGAAAAATCCGGGTTTAGATTCCTGTGAAATCTAAGATTCGACGTAGTCATAATAAATGCGGTGAATAATCAAAGTCTCTGAATTTTTTCTGATATGCAAGATAAGTAGCTTCGGCTCCGCTCAGCTACCGGAACCGTCGAATTTCTGCACTGTTTTAACAAAAAATCAAAGATTTAAAACTTATGTGTGCTTTTTTTAAATACAGTATTTACTTAATTAAAATGCGTGATAATCTTTTGTGGTTAAAAACTCCCCTCCAACTTCTTAATCAGATTCCCTTTCACCACCGTAAAAGCATAGTCTTTTGCTTCGGCAAAAGAAACATCATACTTCCTATCAATATTCTTGAGATCTTCCGGGAATGCAGCCAGGATCCGGTCATAAAAGGTATCAAGAAATTCTTTTGTAGGCATTTCATACTTAACTTTCAGCTGGAAACGTCTGATGAGGGCGGTATCAATGATTTCGGGGTGATTGGTCGCGCAGAGAAGCAGGGCATTTTCTGGATAATAGTCGATCAGCTGAAGTAGGGTATTCACAAGTCTTCTCATTTCGCCCACGTCTTTATCGTCACTGCCTCGGGCTTTTCCGATCTGGTCGAGTTCATCCAGGAATAGAACGGATCTTTCCCGTGCGGCCTTATCGAAGATCATTTTGATGTTCTGGGACGTTTCGCCGATCCGCGAAGATACGATATTGCTCAAATTAAGGATGATGATACTTCTGCCTAAAGCATTGGCAACAGCTTTGGCGGTCATGGTCTTCCCACAGCCGGAGCTGCCTTCCAGAAGCACTTTGTTGTTGACCGGTAGCCCGTATTCCTGAAGTTCTTTGGCGTAGGTGTTTTCTTTGATGAGCTGTACAAACTGTTCTTTATTGTAAGGCGACAGGAACACGTCATCGAGCGTTACTTCTTCCTTGTCCTGGATAATGAGGTTGTACAGATTCATTGCTTTCAAATTTATGGGAGCAAAGATAATCCATATCCAAGAAAAAAGCCGAACAATAACTGTTCGACTCCTATCGGCTATTATAAAAATTAAAATTTGTCTTCCTTAGTGTAAAATCTTTGCTATGTTTTCGGTGCCCTTTCACCCAGGCCGGGCAAAAGAGCAGTCAATCTTTCTGACAGATTGAAAACATATACAATGTCATTCATTTGTGCTTTTCTAAAAACTGATAGTCAGTTTCAGAAAAAACCTGATTAGTTTCCCTGTTCTTTCTTTACAGTTGCAAAATAAGAAGCAAAAACTACTAAACATGTTGCGATTCCGATGTAAGTGATCATTTTGTTGAATTTTTAATTATTTGATTTATTATTATCGATTTTACATTTGCAATATTACGACTTTCAAATCAAGTTCCAAAACAAATAATCATGATGTATATCAGTGTTTTAAGTGGTTTTTATTTACGGTTTGGATAAAAATAGTTTACATTAATTTAATATAAAATTATAAATTTATAAAGGCTTTTGTTGTGTTTTGTGTAAAAAATTATTGATCCTTCAATAATTCCTGCGCTTGCATTTAAAAGTTGATAATACAAAAAAGAAAAAATGCAATACATAATAACATTTTTTGAGACAATATTATATCACTTATTTTTGACTTGTATTAATATTTCATGTTACAAAAACTTATTATTGAACTATTTTAAAATGCTGTTTTAGGAAATAACCTTCGAAAGGTATGGATGATTAAATGTGCTAAGCTTAGAAATAGTCTATATCCTGAATGTTATTTTGATCTGAAAATCAGTTTATTATAAATTTGGTTTTCGTCAGGATTAATCGTGGAGATTTATATTCTCCATGTAAACAGTGAGCAAGCCTCACTCTAAAAAGGTCTGTGTTAAAGCTGTAGAAATCTCCTGTTTATCGGAGATGTGATGATTTATTGCATTAAAAAACTGTACATGATTAGACTGTTTGATTATAGTAGGGAAATCATAAACACAAATCTTATGATGTGCAGAAATCTGAAAACAATCGGAATTAATGGCTATATGTTATAAGTACCGTGTTTTGACAAATTCCATTGTCCATTTTTAAAGACCGCTTCAAAAAATCCGCCTCCTGATCCGCTGGCATAATCGATGAAAAATTTGTTTTTATCCTTATCTCTTTTGATCTTTCCGATATATTCCGGGAACATGCCCAGCCGGTAATCGGATTGAAGCTCGGAACTTTTGTTCTCAGGATAAATAAGGACTTTTACCCTGGTAGGATTTATGCGATGGAAATAATCACAGTCTGAAAAATAGCCGGTAAAAAAATAAGAGTCCTTTGAAAAACCAGATTGCTCATATTTACGATCGATAATCAGGGTATACAAATCTGTAAATTTTGATTTCTCAGATCGGTACAGCGGATTGCTGTCAGTAAAATCAGGAATACCGTCCTGATCGGTGTCTGCTGAATTGGGATTTAATAAAACCTGCTTTTCAAAAAGGTCATTGAAACCGTCGTTATCCGAATCCTTTTTTACGTTTGCAAGATCGATCTCAAAAACAAGCCAGTCTTTCACAGCTTCTTTTTGCGGACCGAAAGGGTAGCCCCAGCTTTTGCTGATCCGGATAAAACTGCCGTAAGCCACCAATTTATTTCCTGAGATAAAATGTTCCGGTTGTTTTTTGCTGAGATGGGTAAATTGGCTTAATCCCAAATAATAGGCATCAGCAGTATTATTTTTCGCTTCAAGAAGCCAGTAGCCGAACATATTCTCGCCGATACCGTAAACAATGCCATTTGTTTCTCCTATATTGATATAATAAAACTGTTCCCCGAAATTTTTGATGAGTTTTGCATAGGTATGATCATATGCTTTGTAGCGTTTTTTATCTTCTGCTTCCGAATGCGATTTCCGGTCATCCTCTATTTCTTCATTATAACTTTTAATATTTTTATTGATTGTAAATTTTATGTGAGAAGGGTTTGCCCGTAGAATTTCCTGTGGCGTATCAAGCCTGAATTCCTTGTACGCTGTCTTTTCTTTTTTATCATTTTCAAAACAGGCATCTTCTTTCCGATCGGTTGTACAGGAAGTCAGTATAAGAATAAAAAGCGGCAAATAAATACGTTTCATGGTTAGTTTTAGTTTCAATAAAGTTTCTGGTCATTTTTACAGAAGAAACTGGTGCGTTTTGTATTGCCGGTTTCCTTTTTAATGATTTCCTCGCCGCATTTCGGACAGTTCTTTTCGTGATAGACCTGGAAATTTTTTTTCAGCACATTTGCTTTTTTCCATTTTTTGAAATCGAAGCTGTAGGTCCGTGCTTCATCAATCATGTCTTTCAGCTTGGAAGGAGGAAGATGACCGATTAACGTTTCGGGATGGATGCCGACTCTGAACAGGGCCTCATTTTTTATGATATTGCCGACTCCGGCAAAGATATCCTGATCCATCAGCGCATCGCAAACCATCATTTTCGGGCGGTCTTTCAGTTTCTTTTTCGCTTTTTCAGGATCCCATGCATCGCTCATTACATCGGCTTCCCAGTCGAGGCCTGCTATAAATTCAGGGTCTACTGGCTTTACGTTGCAGGTGTAAAAATACATCCCGCCGCTTTTAAATTCCAGTCCGAGCTTTAGGGTATGGGGCAGGGTTTTATTCTCCGTCAGGCTGTAGGAACCGAACATCAGCAGGTGGATGCGGATATTGGCTTTGTCGAAAATAAGGAAAGTCTGTTTGCCGAAGGTTTTTACTTCCCGTAAAATGTGGCCTTTGATCTCCGAGGTTTCTGTTATGGAACTTCCTTTTACCTCAATTACTTTTTCACCTGCAAACTTTTGCAGATCTTCTTTCATCAGAACAACCGGAGGACCTTCGGGCATAGCTTTAGATTTTAAATTCCTGGTCTTCAATGAGCGACCGTTTTCCGTTCTTGTATTCAGCAATTATTTTGCCACCGTTCGAACTTTTGAAATGAGGGATGTAAAATGTTGTTTTACGTGAACCCCATTTTAATAATTTCCATTCATTGATAATTTCCAACAATCTCTATTTTCTATAATAAAATCGAAAATTCGACGAAGTTAAATGGCTTGGTGAACCTTAAAAAATAGTGAGTAGGTAAAAACTCTGCGTACTTATTGTTCCAACACCAGAAATTTACCTGATATTCCAATATTTTATCAGAAAAAAATAAAATTTAAAGTATTTTTGAAGCATGATGAACTTAAACCAGATTTTCACGAATCAGCGTACAGGCAATAATCCGCACACCAAAGCTTCCAGAACGGATTTCCAGAGAGATTTCGACCGAATTATTTTCTCATCGGCTTTCAGAAGGCTACAAAATAAGACGCAGGTTTTTCCGCTGCCGGGAAGTGTCTTCGTACACAACCGCCTGACGCATTCGCTGGAAGTTTCATCCGTAGGAAGAAGTCTGGGAAGCGTAATGGGAGAGTTCATCCACGATCAGTTTAAAAATGATTTAACCGAAGACGCAAAAAGCTTTTACCTGCATAATTTAGGAAACGTTATTGCGGCAGGCTGTTTATGCCATGACGTGGGAAACCCGGCGTTCGGACACTCCGGAGAAGATGCGATCGCGAGCTATTTCGAACGGAATGAATCGGATCTGAAGCCGAAATTCAACGAAAAAGAATGGGCGGATCTGGTAAATTTTGAAGGAAATGCCAATGCGATCCGGGTACTGGCCCAGCAGCAGCAGGGGAAGGATGCAGGAGGAATCCAGCTTACCTTTTCGACACTGGCCAGTATTGCGAAATATCCATGTGAAGCCATTGCTAAAAAGAAAGGCATTGTGCACCGTAAGAAATTCGGTTTTTTCCAGAACGAAAAAGATATTTTCCTCGAAATAGCCAAAGAAACCCAGTTGATTTGTGAAAGCGACGAACCGTACATCTTTAGGAGACATCCTTTTGTGTGGCTGGTGGAAGCAGCAGATGACATCTGCTACAACATCATCGATATGGAAGATGCTCACCGTCTGGGAATCGTTTCTACGGCAGATTGCAAAAACCTGTTCTTTGAACTGGTAAAATCCGAAACAGATGACGTCGCGAGAATTGAAAGGAAACTAAGCTCTATTTCTAATGAAAACGAGCAGATTTCGTATTTACGGGCAAAAGTAATCAATGCCCTGATCAATACTTCCATGGAAATGTACAAGCAGAATTTCGAAAAGATTCTGAACGGAAACCTGGATAAAGCGCTGCTTGATCTGTATAAGGATGAAAACAAGTCCCTGCAGGACATCGAAAGCTTTTCTATTGAAAAAATATACAACCACAAGGCAGTTGTGGAGATCGAGAATGCCGGATACAACGTAATGTATGAATTGTTGGATCACTTTATTCCGTCCATTCTCAAATCCAAGGAAGAAAGAAAATCCTACGATACGAAAGCCCTGAAACTGATTCCGAAACAGTTTATCTATGAACATGCAACCGATTATCAGAAAGTATTGGGCGTGATCGACTTCGTTTCCGGAATGACGGATAATTATGCCACCGATCTGTACCGTAAAATCAAAGGAATCGACATCGGAATGACGGTGTAATGGTTAATTTTGCTTCGCAAGTGAATAGTCAATGGTGAATTTATTAATGTTAACGTGTTGGAATTCGCAAAGACGCGAAACGTTTTAAATATTTTGCTTGGAAAAGACGCGAGGGTTTTATCTCTGATTAAGTGGTGTAATCGCTGATTTGAAAAATACAGTGGTTATTACCAGCCGATGTATCCTGAGCTATCATTCGCTGAGAAATAGCTGTACTGAGCTTGTCGAAATACCCTTGCGACCGAAAAATATTCTCAACATTATTAAAATTCTTATGATCACTTCTTTAATCAAGTCAGGACAACTTCAAAATTAACAAGCTTAGCTGATTTACCTTTTATAATTCCAATTAAATTGAAAATTACTTGATTATCAACCAATATATTTAAGGCTATCATTAGCTAAGTGAAACGCCCTTGTGACCGAAAAATATTCTCAATATTATCAAAAAATCTTAGCGATCGTTGCGTTAATCAAACAAAAAATTGACAAGCGAAGCGGATTGACAATTCACCATTGACTCTAAAATTCCTTCTGTTCATTTTATTTTTCAGATGAAAATCCATATCTTACAGCAAACCACTAAAATAAAAATTATGGCGTACGCAGGAATATTGGCCTTTTTCGGTCTTATTATTTTATTTGCTTCATTTTTTACCGTAAAACAGGAATCTGCTGCTATCGTAGAGCGGTTGGGGAAATTTTTAAAGGTGAGCCATGCAGGGCTGCATCTGAAAATCCCGTTTTTGGACCAGATTGCCAAACGGCTGAACCTCAGAATCCAGCAGCTGGATGTCATCATCGATACCAAAACCCTGGACAATGTGTTTATTAAAATGAAAGTTTCCGTACAGTACCAGGTAATCAGGGAAAATGTAAAGGATGCTTATTACCGGCTGGAAAATCCGGAAAACCAGATTACTTCTTATGTATTTGATGTGGTGCGTGCCGAAGTGCCAAAAACAAAGCTGGATGATGTGTTCGTTAGGAAAGACGACATTGCCATTGCCGTAAAAAGTGAGCTTCAGGAGGCCATGCAGAGTTACGGATATGATATCATTAAAGCCCTGGTGACCGATATCGATCCCGATGAGCAGGTAAAGCATGCCATGAACCGGATCAATGCCGCCGAAAGGGAAAAAACCGCCGCCGAATATGAATCGGAAGCCCAGAGAATACGGATCGTCGCCGTAGCCAAAGCGGAAGCGGAATCCAAAAAGCTGCAGGGACAGGGAATTGCAGATCAGAGAAGGGAAATTGCAAAAGGGCTGGAAGAATCGGTGAAAATGCTGAATGCCGCCAACATCAACGCTCAGGAAGCATCGGCCCTGATTGTGGTGACCCAGCATTACGATACCTTAAGTTCCATAGGAGGCAACAACAGAAGCAATCTCGTACTTCTTCCCAATTCACCCACCGCGGCCAGCTCCATGCTGAATGACCTGGTTGTTTCCATGGCCGCTACTCAGAAAATGGACGAATATGTTCCGGTAACGGACCCGACCAAGAAGAAAGATATTTAAATCGTTCTGATTATAAAATAAGCCTGGAAATCATCGGCTGATTAATGATAAAACCGAATGACATCCACTGAAACAATAAGGTAAATTGTTGTTTTTGAATAATGAATTGATCCTTTCCGGCATACCGGAAGGGATTTTTTGTGCAAGAAAAGATGGTAAGACATAAAAAATATCTTCAATTTTTTACTCTTGTTTTTTTGCTATGAAATCCCTAATTTGATCTTTCTTTTTAAAATACCAAATTGTACAATCAGCAATAAGAATATGGATAATCAACTTGAAATCGAAAATTACAGGATCGGAAAGTCGGAAGTTTGGGCAGGAAATAAGGACGATCAGGAACTTCTGGAAAAGCTCAGGGAATCTGAATTTGCCAAACATCAGATCGATCAGGGAAAAGATTTCTGCTATTTTTTAGATAAAAAATACCGCACCGGAAATAATGAAAACAGTGAGTACGTCTGCATGGCTTACACCCTAAACGAGCCTGCTAATCTGGAAAGGGCGTCGGTTTCCGATATTGTAGTCGAAGAAAATGAAGTCTACCATATCCACCGCATCAGCGTAGTGAGGGACGGGGTATTAATCGATAAAATTCCCGACACCAAAATAAAGGTACTCGATAGTGAGAACCAGAGCAGCGGAGGAATCCTGAGCAGCAACAAAAAAATCAATATTACCATAAAGGACCTCAGGCTCAACGATATCCTTATCATGGAAGATTCAAGGGTAAAAGTGTTCAGTGAACGTGATTTCCTGAGAAAGGAATTTGCAAAGTACGTATGGGTAAGCCCTGATAGTTATTGGGCCTACGGAAGCTATACTTTTACCTTCATTAATGATCGTGAACAGAGAATAGCGTGTAAAAAAACGTTCTTCCGTGATGAAGCGGGGAATGTGCTGGATCCGGAAATTCATTATCTGAATAAAGGGGAAGAATTTGTTTTCAGGCTGGAAAATTACATCAATCCTGTGGATGCCAGTCGCGAGATCTTCCCTTATATGGATTTCGCAACAGACAACAGCTGGAGAGAGCTATCCAATTACATCTCGCCGATCTATGACGAAATATTCAGTCAGGCATCATTGCAGGACTTTGCGCCTAACCTAATTGAAAAGCTGGATGCCATCAGGGATCCGGATGAAAAACTACAGTTTGCGATTGAGTATGTTCAGAATAATATTTATTACGTCTTCAATGCAGACGAAATGAACGGACACAAGCCTCAGGAACCTGCCGTTACCTATGAAAACAAACAGGGCGACTGTAAGGCGAAATCCGTTTTGCTGAAAGTGATTCTGGATTACATTGGAGTAGAATCCTCTATCGTCCTTGTGAATTTCCATACCGATTTTTATATTAAATATTATTTGCCTTCATTACTAACGTTCAACCATGCGATTGTCAAAATCAACCATAAAGGAGAGGAGTATTTTGTAGATGCTACCGTACGGGATGAGTTCGGGTTGCTTGAAAACCGGGGATTTATTTATTTTATGCATTACCTCGAGGTACAACCTGACCAGGAACTGAAACAAAGAAAACCATATAAATATCCTTATTTCTGTATCGATGAAAAGGTGGATTTCAACGTACAAGGTAAAACCGGAAATCTGGTTCTTACGACAACCTACAAAGGAAACCGGGCCAATGCCATGAGACGGTATTTCAAGAATACCAATAAAAGGGAAGTGATCGACAGCTGGAATAATTTCCTGTTCTACAGCCTGAATTATTCAAGTGACCGCAACGGAACCGATGTCCGAAGTATTTTTAATGATGCCGTCATTGATATGGTGAGCGACGACAAGAAACTGAACGAGTTTAAAATACAGTATAAAGCTTCCGTGAATAATCCGTATTACACCGATCCGAAAGGAAACCGTTTCCTGATGTACTTCGACAGGAATGTGGTGAAAGCCAGCGCAAGGGATTTTATTCACAAGGACCTTCCGTTCTGGCATAACTTCGACAGCGAAAAATATGAGATCAATCTGTATACGGATCAGAAAATCGACACGGAGGAGAAATATACCATGCAGGAAAGCAATCTTCACAATCCGTATTTTGATTTTTCAAGCCGCAAAAAAGTGACTAAAAACGGAGCTACCGTACAGATTGAATTCAAACCGCTGGTTAATCTTGAGATCCCAAAAGAAGCATTTGAAAAGTTTAGGGCCGATCACCATACCATTGCCGACAGCAACTTCGGATTGGGGATCGATATTATTGAACCTGGGTTTATGAACATGCTGAAGTACAGCTTTAAGAAAATGTTTTAATAGATGCTGGATGCTGGGAGCTGGAAGAGGGGTGATAGGAAACTTGAGTTTAAGGTAGGAGAGGGAAGCAAATTCAATATTAATAATGATTGATAATTGATGATCGATACTTCATCATTAGGTATAGTTTCGGCGGGTTTGCTTGCAAACCCGCCGAAACTTTTTTATCTGCTTTATTTCAAATTTAGAAATGGTAAATTTATTTTAAGTCTGTTAGATATTAAAAAGATAAAATTATCAATAGTGTCGGGCTTCAGCCCGATGTCATCATAACGGGTTTAAAATTTGGCTTTAGCCAAAACCTACTATAATTTGGCTAAAGCCGATCACCATACATCATAAAAAAAATGGGCTAAAGCCCATTTCTATTGATATTATAATTATTTCCTGGATAAATAAAATTTTTTCTAAAGAATAGTAAGAAATCTGTTGATGCAAAAGAATTTATGAAAACGGTCAATCGGAAAACTTCCATTTTCCAGCATCCATCTTCCAGCCCATGATTTACTCAGAAGCTTTTGGTGCCGGAATTCCCCTAAACTTCTGTTTGCCGATCAGGAGTTCAAAGAACAGCCGGAAATCTGAGATCAGAGACCATAATGGATATTTAAAAGTGGCGGGCCTGTTTTTCTCAACGACTGCATGGCTGAACCATGCAAATCCGTAGCCGAAGATCGGGACATACCAGAGGAAGCGTTCTTTTCCGGAAACGATAACATATCCGATCACAAAAAATACCAGCAGTGTTCCGATAAAATGAAAGATCCGGGTTCCCATTTTACTGTGCTCAGTTAAATAAAACTGATAGAATTCGTTAAATGTTTTTATTCTTTTAGCCATGATTATTTGTAATTTAAAGTTCCAATCATAAACGTCTTAGAAGCATTCAATGCCTTTGAGTTTTTAGTTAGTTCCTTTATTACACCTTCATTTCGAATGTAATTAGAATGAATAAAATAAATATCTTTGTTCTCACGGGTAATAAATCCCGTATGGAAATCCAGTCCGACGATATATACCTGGTTTTTATTTTTTCCTAAAATATATTTTTCAAGTTCCTGCCTCCCGGTAAAATACCGCATATCTTTGCAAAGTTTTTTGATCATCACCGATGATGCCTGCTGCGCAAGAAACGTTCTGTTGAGGTCAAAGCCATAATCCGTCAAAATATTTGTTACAAAATATCCGCAGGCAATGCTGCCTTTCCGGGGCTGTCTCGACGTTCCTGCAAATGACCAGGGCGTACCGCGCCAATATTGAGGAATATCTTTATTGATAAAGGTGAAAAAATAATCAGCCTTTTTGCTTCTGCTTTTTTTACCAACTTCCGTCAAAAATTCCTTATATTCTAATCTTCTTTCCGCCGGGTTGGTCTTGGAAATATGGCCGTCTGTTTTCTTACAGCTAATTGAAAAAGAAGCAAACAAAACAACAGGTATTTCATAAGCCGCTAAGCTTTTCCAAGCTTACTGTTCCGGTAGCCGTAGCAGAAATAGATTACCAAACCTACAGCAAACCACAGTCCAAACCAGAACCAGTTGTCATGGCTCATCCCCGTTAAAAGATAAAGGCATGAACTGAGACCGATTAGAGGAATCAGCGATAGGTTTTTAACGAATGTAACCGCACATAGAACAATATTAATCAGGATAAAAAAGAAAATAGAAGCCCTGAATTCACCTTCTTTAGGATCTTTCCAGTCCATCAGCGTATGGAAGAAATCCGGCTGCCAGAAATAGAAGAAGACAATTCCTCCGATGAAGATGACAGGGAAAATAAATTTACCGTTAATATAAGGAAGATGGAACCTGCCTTTGATCTTTTCTTTGGCCGGCAGCATCAAAACGCCTGCGCACACCAGCACAAACGCGAAAATCGTCCCAATACTCGTAAAATCCAGGATAAAACTTTTATCGGTAAACAAAATAGGAATTCCTACTACAATTCCTGTAACCACGGTAGCAAAAGCCGGGGTTTTATATTTAGGATGTACTTCCTGGAATTTCTGCGGCATCAGTCCGTCGCGGCTCATCGCATACCAGATTCTCGGCTGTCCCATCTGGAAAACCAAAAGCACGGTAGTAATGGCTACGATCGCTACAAAAGAAACCACCAGCTCCATCCAGGCAACATTCGCATTGGATTTTTCGAAAATAAAGGACAACGGATCCCCGACACCGTCGAATTTCCTGTAATCCACCATTCCCGTTAAAACAAGGGTTAACGCAATATAGATAAAGGTACACAGCACCAAAGAAATAATCATTCCTTTCGGCAGTGTTTTCTGAGGGTCTTTCGTTTCTTCGGAAAGCACGCTTAATGCATCAAAACCGATATAGGCAAAGAACACGCCGGAAACAGCGCTCATTACCCCTGCAAAACCATTCGGCATAAAGGAAGAAACATGGGTTTCCGGATTCACCGGGGTCCAGTTATCGGTATTGATGTAAGCAAAACCAACCAGGATCACCAAAATAATAACCGCTAATTTAAGAATCACCAGTGCGTTATTGAAATTCTTGCTTTCCTTTACGCCCACATAACACAGCCAGGTAATCAGTCCGTTGATGACCAAAGCGGGAACGTCCACGATAAATTTCAGGCTTCCGATCAACGGTGCATTGGTCCATGCGTTGATCAGTTCTTTATTTTCGGAGCCGTTCATAAAGGCTTTTTTTGCCTCCGTGTAGCTGCAGGTGAGGTAATCCGGGATATGCATGCCCAACCGGTGCAGGAAGCTGGTAAAATAATCCGACCAGGAGAAGGCAACGTAAATATTTCCGAAAGAATATTCCATGATCAGGGCCCAGCCGATGATCCAGGCAATCAGTTCCCCGAAGCTGGCGTATGCATAGGTGTAGGCGGAACCTGCCGTCGGAATCCGGCTCGCGAATTCTGCATAGCAAAGGGCGGTAAACCCGCAGGCAAATCCGCAGATCAAATATAGCAAGATCACCCCGGGACCTCCTCTGAAAACGGCCTCCCCCAAACTGCTGAAACTTCCAGCTCCAATAATGGCCGCAATACCAAAAAATACGATGTCCCAGACCCCCAATACCCGCAGTAAATGAGTGGATGTATCTGTCTCTGAATAGTTTTTCCTTCTAAAAAGTTGATTCATTCAATTCTATATTTGATTCAAGAAAAGCAAATGTAATTATTTCTCGGAAATAATTTTTATTTTCTTAAGGTTTCTTCCCAAGAAAGTTAAGAAGTCTTAAAAAAATATACAGTTATTAACAATGTGTTAAAAGGCTTGTTTATACAATTTCTTTTCAATATTTTCGTTGATAAATTGTGGATAAAAATTCCCGTAATTTTAAATATTTGAACCTGATTTTCAGGCTTTCCCATGTTAAAATTTAAAATTAATGAAATCAAGAAAAATACTTTTAGCGGCTGCTGTAATGTATTTCGGGATCTCCGATGCGCAACAGTCTCAGTACTTTACCCAAAAAGAAAACTACCGGTTCAATTTAGCTGAAAACCTTTACCAGACCAAAATATACAACGCTTCCCAATATGAATATGCCCGACAGTACTTCTATAATGAGCATTTGTCGCGTTCAAGAAAGGAGGCGGCGCAGTTTTTTGATAATGTGATCGGCGTGATCCTGCAGAAAAACCATGCGGAACAGGGCCTGGAAGCTTTTATGAAAGAGTATCCGAATTCAGCCTACTTTGCCCAGGCAAGCTTACCGCTGGCGGATTATTATCTGGCTAAAAAAGATTTTGAAAAGGCATTGGAAACCCTGAAGAAAGTAAATCAATACCAGCTTTCCAAAGAAGAAAATACCCAGTACATCCTGAAGCTGGGATACGCCAAATTTATGATGGGCGATTCTAAAGGAGCCACCGATGCGCTGGAAGAAGCTTACAAAACGGCAGACCAGTCACAGAGGGGAGATATTGCTTATATGCTGGGACACTTATACTACTCAAACAGACAGAATGATAAGGCTTTCCAGTATTTTGATTCCATAAAAGAGGAAGCGAAATACTCTAAGCTGGTGCGTCCTTATTATGTACAGATGTATTATAATGATAAGGATTACGACAAAGCCATCACCGAAGGAACTGCTCTGTTGAACGAAGATATTTCGGACGCTTATAAGGCGGAAGTACACAAGATCATCGGTGAAAGCTACTTCATGAAAAATGATTATACTTCGGCCTATCCACACCTTAAAGATTACCTGAGCGTTCAGCAGAACCCATCGGAAAATGACCTTTATGAAATGGGATTTGTGGCAGCGCAGCTTAAGAAATATGATGAAGCGGTTTCTTATTACAACCAATTGGTAAACAGCAATTCGGCCTTGGCGCAGAATGCGTATTACCAGCTTGGAAACGCTTATCTCGCAGTAGGAAAGAAACAGGAAGCTTTATCGGCGTTCCGTTCGGCCTATCAGATGAATTACGATAAGAAAGTGAAGAAGCTGGCCCATGAGCAGTATGCCAAATTAAGCTATGACATTGGAAACCCTTTTGAAAGTGCGTCCACGGTTATTCAAAATTACATCAACGAAAACCAGAATGAATCCAATGCTCCTGAAATGCGGGCACTTCTGGTGAAATCATACCTGTATTCCGGAAACTACAAAGAAACGCTGAATGCCATCGACCGGCTGCAGAATTCCACTCCGGAAATCAATAAAATCGATCAGGAAGTTTCTTATTTACTGGGAACAGAGGAATTCAACAAGGGAAATTATGATGAAGCGGAACAGTATCTACTGAGAAGTTTGGCTTTTAATATAAATAAAGAATTCAACAACCGGGCTTTATACTGGTTAGGACAGGTGTATTATCAAAAAGGTAATTATCCTTCAGCAATTGCCCGCTATGAAAAGCTACTGAATGAAAACTTCCCTGAAAAGCAACAGCTGCCATATGATCTGGGATATGCTTATTTTAAATCTAAAAAATTCGATGAGGCTGAAAAATATTTCAAACAGTATTTAGCCAACCCGAAGCCGGAATTTAAAAATGATGCGGAACTTCGACTGGCTGACATCAATTATGCCAACAACAATCTGAACGAGGCAATCGCCATCTATGACCGAAACGAAGATGCCACCGATTATACTTTGTATCAAAAGGCAATGGCTTTAGGATTTAAAGGCGATACCCAGGCAAAAATCACCAACCTGAAAAACCTGCTGTCCAAATATCCGGATTCGGATTATTACGACGATGCCCAGTACGAAATCGGTACGGCATATGCGGCCCAGGATGATTTTGGCAATTCCAATGATTATTTTAATAAAGTTATTAAAACTTCTTCTGATAAAGACTTAGTAGCAAATGCTTCTATTTACAGGGCACAGAACTATATCGATCAGAACCAGAGCGATAAAGCACTGGCTGAGCTCAGATCGCTTGCCGAACAATATAAGAACACAGCGTACGCTGAAAAAATCGTCCAGGCTGCCAAACCGATCTTTACGAAAAACGGTGACGTTTCAGGGTACGAAACTTTTGCACGAAATGCAGGGGTCAATATTGATGCTTCAGAAATTGATGAGATCAACTTATCGACAGCGAAACAGTATTTCACGAAGAAAGATTACAAAAACGCAATTTCTTATTATGAGAAATATCTAACCCAGAATCCTACCGGAGAAGGGCTTTACCAGGCGAAATACGAATTGGGAGAAAGCTATTACCAAACGAAAAATACGACAAAAGCCCTGCTTGTTTTGCAGGACGTGGCCAATGTGCCGAACGACTATCAGGATGACGCCCAGACCCGTCTGGCTCAGATTTACACGGCCCAGGGTGATGCCCAGGAAGCTAAAAAATATCTTGAAAACCTGATCAATTCATCGGATGTCAATATCAGGAACTACGCGAATGTAGAGCTAATGAAGGTTTATGCCGATGAAAAGAATTTCTCACAGGCAGAAAAACTGGCAGATGCGGTGATTGCCAACAGCAAAAACTCGGCAGCCGTTATTGAAACGGCTAAAGTGATCAAAGCAAGAAGCCTTATGAATTCAGGGAAAGACAAGGATGCACAGTCGGCTTATGCTGCTCTTGAAAAGTCTTCCAATACGTCGGTAGCGGCGGAATCACTTTATGCAAAAGCGTATTACCAGAATAAAGGAAAAGCGTATAAATCTTCCAACGAAACGATCTTCAAGCTGGCTAACAACTATGCTTCTGAAGAATACTGGGGTGCAAAAGCATTGGTGCTTCTAGCGAAAAATTACATCGGCCTGAAAGATAACTACCAGGCAAGCTACACCTGTGACCAGATCATTGAGAATTACAAAGATTTCCCGGAGATCGTAGCGGAAGCGAAGGAGGTTAAAAAGCAGATTAAAAAGTAAAAGTATAGAATGTACAGCGTAGAATGTAAAAAAGTAAAATGTAGCAATACATGGTACATCCGACATTATACATTAATACCTATAAAAAAATGAACAAAAGAATTCAAATATTATCCCTATTATTTTTAGGAATTTCGTCGGTGGCGTTTTCCCAGATCAAAGAAGAAAAACTGATTCTCAATAAGAAAAGAGAACCAGAAGTAAGAAAGATCGAGAAAAAGAAAACTTCGGTGGAAACCATCAAAAACTATCCGCCGGAAGAAAAATCCCAGAACCCCGTGCAGTATAACATTACCGATGTGCCTGCAGTTTCGGATTTTAAAACGTCCACCATTCAGGGGCAGGATGTTACGCCGAAATTTGAAGGTTCGGCGCAAAATAACTACCTCCAGTTCGGAATGGGGAATTACGGGAAAATCCTCGGTGACGCGAACATTTCAAAAACACTGGAAAACAAAATTGAGGTCGGTGTAGATGCCCACTTCCTTTCCACGCAGGGTCTGAAAAAAGAATACGATTGGGATTCCAAGCAGAGCTCGACGACTTTGGGCGCTTTCCTTAATTCTTACGGCGATAAAGGCAAATTCAACCTGAATGCGGAGTACGGACTGAACAGCTACAATTATTACGGGATTTATGCTTTAAATCCGGGTGATGTGGATCTTGATCAGCGCGTCAACCAATTTAAGGTAAACGGATACTATGATTTTTATTCCAATGAAATCTTAAACGATGTCCGGGTAAAATCTTCATTTTTAAAAGACCATTTCGATGCCCAGGAAAATCAGGCTTCCATAT
Source organism: Chryseobacterium sp. SORGH_AS_0447 (assembly GCF_030818695.1). Classification (NCBI taxonomy): domain Bacteria; kingdom Pseudomonadati; phylum Bacteroidota; class Flavobacteriia; order Flavobacteriales; family Weeksellaceae; genus Chryseobacterium; species Chryseobacterium sp. SORGH_AS_0447. Next base: position 2,253,379 of record NZ_JAUTAR010000001.1, read on the forward strand.
TGGCTAATTTCTCCAAGCATGGCGTAGAGATCGGCAAATCGGGGATTGATCTGAATGCCGATTTAGGAGTGGGACTGGAAACGGTAAAAACTGAATTTGCGATCCGTGATAAAAACAACTCAAACTTTTTCAACACCAGCCTTAGTCCGAAAGTGACTTTCAGAAAAGGCGATTCTTATCTGCGCTTAGGTTCTCAGTTTTCATTCCTGAACGGGAAGAATTCCAATGACCTGATGGCAGAGCAGATGAAGAACAACAAAGCGTACTGGTTCCCGGAAGCGGAATTCCAGTTTGCCGCAGCAGAAGAGTTTAAATTTTACGGAGGGGTAGACGGTGGTCTGAAGATCAATACTTACGCTGATTTGTTGCAGCAGAACCCGTTCCTGCTATCCGACCAGTATTTGAGACCGACGGAAACAAAATACCATTTTTACGTAGGGTTAAGAGGAGACATCGATGAAACTTTCAAATACGACGTTTCCGCAGGCTATGGAAAAATGAGAGACATCATGTTCTTTAAGGCCAACAGCATCTTCGATAACAATTATACGCTCAACCGTTCGGCTTATGATTATGCCAATACCTTCTCTGCAGTATATGATGATGGAAACGTGGGCGACATCAAAGGAAGCCTTCAGTATTTTCCATTGGCGAACCTGATCCTTGACGGAGAGGTAAAATTCACCAAGTTTGACCTGAAAAACTACGAGAATATTTACAATGTTCCGCTACTTACGGCTACAATCGGTGCAAAATATACCATGCTGGATCAAAAATTATTGCTCGGTTTTAAGGGGCTTTTTGCGAGCGACAGAACGACGAATTCCTTTATGATTGAGGGAGTTGGAAGTCCGATGATGTACCAGTCTACCGAGAACACCAACGATAAAGTAGGGGGGTATGCCGATTTAAATTTGTCGGCAGAGTATAAAATTCACAAAAATTTTAGTATTTTCGCACTCGGAAATAATCTTCTGAGCTCAAAATACCAGACGTACAAAGGATACAAGGTTCTCGGTGCACAGATTTTGGGAGGTGTGAAGATTACGTTCTAAATATAATTGATAGATGATGATTGATGAGTGATTACATCGTTTACAATTCATCAATTATCATTTATAAAATGGCTCCGTAGTTCAACTGGATAGAATATTGGATTTCGGCTCCAACGGTTGGGGGTTCGAATCCCTCCGGGGTCACAAGACTGACATTTGAAACTTTAGAAGTTTCATGTCGGTCTTTTTTTTTTGCTTAAAACCTTGTTTGTCAGCAAAATAAACTCGGCTATAGAATTTAATCGGGGTGTTCGAAAAGCTATTCCGTCAAAAAACAGTTTTTCAGGGTACATCGAACACGTTATTGCACGTTTTCCCGTTGTATCAGCCTTTAAATAGAGTTTGATAGATTGCAGATCGTACTAAGGTTAGTTTAACCCATTTGGTGTCGGGACAACTCAGTGCTAATAGGATCAATGCAAAAATCTTCGGATAGAGTGATTGTAAAAAGTCAGGCCGTTCGATGGAAATTACCTAATATGGTATTGGCAATTTCCAAGGTCCACCGACGAGCTGTAGCGGTACCAATAGAAGTGCATTAGAATGATACTAACAGTATGCGTAAACTCCATAATTTTGACAAGACTTTGAATGTCGTCTTCGTCCTGCAGTTTGGTAGTTTTTTAATGTTCGGACTTCAATTTAGTTGCTCAAAAGCGTGATTAAAAGAATACGCTATCTTGGCATTAGATGGCACTATGTGTGCGAATTGCGAATCAGGGTATCAATTTGTACTTTTATTGTCGCAAAATATTACTGAACAACATAAAAAGTAAAAATATAAGAACAAATAATCCAGATGAAAATAATTACGCTTCCTGACGAACTTAATTTCGAAAACGCTCCCGCCGTTCAGGTATTTGATTATCAGTCTTCGCAGGAGATATCCAGACAACAGATCATTCTGAATCAAAATGCTTTTAGTTTTTTACTTGAGGGACATAAAGAGGTGGTCTTTAATAATTCAATTTTATCAATTGATAATTCAAGATTCCTGGTCATGAAGTCGGGCCATTGCCTGATGACAGAAAAACTTTCAGAAATTAAAAATTATAGAAGCATCCTTTTATTTTTCACGAATGAAATCTTACTGAAATTCATACGGAAAACAGTGCTTAAGAGAAATATTTCATCCGTTTGTAAATCGGTTCATTCATTCAAATATGATGAATTTATAAAACGTTTCGTGCTAAGTCTTTCAGATATTTCCGTGCTCTCAAAAAATGTACAGACAAATATGCTTTATATTAAGTTTGAAGAAATAATGCTGTATTTAACAGAAATATATGGAACAGGTTTTCTCTATTCGCTACTAAAAAACAGTGACGATGCTACACAGAGATTTCGTCGAACGGTCGAAAGCAATCAACTAAGCAAACTGACTTTAAAAGAATTGGCTTTTTTATGCAACATGAGCATATCAACTTTTAAAAGAGAATTTGAAAAGCATTACGCCACATCTCCTATCAAATGGTTTCAAAACAAAAGATTGGAGCATGCTCATTATTTAATGAATAAAGAGCAAAAAAGTTCATCTGATATTTATTTGGAAATCGGTTATGAAAATTTATCAAGCTTTATTAAAGCTTATAAATCAAAATATGGAATGACACCCAAACAACATCATAAAAATTGAGCTTTTAGCCTTAGTTTTTGGGCAGATAGCTAAATGCGGTCTACACTGCTACCCTTAATTTTGCTTAAAACTTTAATTATTATAAAATGAAAAAAGCAAATTTAATTTTAGCACTGTCATTAATTTTATCAACTTGTGTTTTTGGACAAAACACTTTCACACTAAATAGCAGAGATTTAGGGGGAGAATCAACCAGAATACAAGAGTTCAATGGATTTGGTTGTTCAGGCGACAACCAATCCCCTCAGTTGTCATGGAAAAATGCTCCGGAAGGAACAAAAAGTTTTGCTATTACTATGTATGACCCTAATGCACCAACGGGGAGTGGGTTTTGGCATTGGTTGATGTTTGATATTCCTGCGGGCATAAATGAATTGGTAACCAATGCAGGAAATGTAAAGCTCAATCTGGCCCCGAGAGGAGCTATCCAGAGTATAACTGATTACGGAATCAAAGGTTTTGGTGGCCCTTGTCCTCCGAAAGGGCATGGATTCCATCAATACATTATAACTGTTTATGCCCTAAAAACAAATAAATTAGGATTGGACGAAAACATAAATCCTGCGATTGTTGGTTTTAATCTCTGGAATCAAACACTGGCCAAAGCAAGTATAGTCGTATATTATAAACGTTAATTACTACAGTTGGAGTACACAAATTTTTGTTGTTGATGTCTTTTATAAATTTAAAATGCCATCAGAACAAACCTAACGGGTTTTAAAACCTGTTAGGTTTTTCCGTCAGCCTTATTTCAGATGATCCGTAAAATAAAATACATTTAAATCTTGTAAAATTTACCGAAATAAACCATTATAATTTCCTCGTCGCGTTTTCCAGCCTGAAGAAAATTCATTAATTTAACAGTACAATAAACAGTAAAAAAATAAATGATGGTAAGGCTGTTTCAGATTTTAAATATAATTGTTCTGATGTTGACAATCGGCATCAATTACCTTTCAAATACCGGATCTATTAATAACGAAACGATGGCGAGTATTTCCGGCAAATATCATAACCTGTTTACCCCTGCCGGATATGCTTTTTCCATCTGGGGACCCATTTATCTCGGCCTCCTGGGATTTGTAATCTATTATGGCCCGTTTACGAAAAATACGGAACCCAAAGAAAAAGTCGTTTTAAATATCGGCTGGTGGTTTATTATTTCATGCATAGCCAACAGCCTCTGGATTTTTACCTGGCTGCATGAATATACTTTTATCACGATTCCCATCATGGTTCTGCTCTTTGTCTCGCTACTTAAAATGATATTGAATAATAGAGACTTCATTCAATCCCGGGATTTTAAAACAACCGTTTTCCTCCGTTTGCCTTTTTACATCTATGCCGGATGGGTTTCCGTGGCATTGATTGCCGACGTCGCAGCTTACCTCACGAAGATACAATGGTCGGGGTTTGGGATTCCGGAAACGGGATGGACGATCCTGATGTTTGTCGTAGCAGCCCTTATTCATCTGTATATGATCTGGAAGCAGAACATGAGCGCATTTGCTTTGGTTGCTGTCTGGGCACTGATCGCCATTGCCGTAGCCAATCGGTATTCCAATCAGACGGTTTATATTTCGGCCATTGTAACGGCTCTATTTGTTTTTGCGAATATTATTTTTAAGCTCTCAAAGAAAAAAGCAGTGCTTTGAAAATATGAATTTTTATAATTAATTCATGTAATCCATTCCTTAAAATCAAAATTTTATTTATTGATGTCAACCCATTTTACTAACCGGCAGATTGCCGGCCTGGAGAAAAGAGCAAGAACAGCGTTGGTCAACTCCCTGAGCGGCTTTAAAAGCCTTAACCTCATCGGAACTCTCAATACATCGGGACAGACCAATCTTGCCATTTTTAACTCGGTGATGCACATTGGGGCCGATCCGGCTTTAATAGGCTTTATTTCCCGTCCGGACTCCGTGGACCGGCATACCCTGGAAAACATAAAGGAAACAGGTTTTTATACGGTTAATCATGTTCATGCGGAGATGTTTGAGCAGGCGCACCAAACCTCGGCACGATACGCAAGGGAACAGTCGGAATTCGATGCTGTCGGGCTGACGGCTGAATATAAAAATGATTTTCAGGCACCCTTTGTTCAGGAATCGCGTATTCAGATAGGTCTGACACTAAGGGAAATTATTCCTGTAAAGATCAATAACACCTTGCTTGTTGTCGGTGAAATTACAGATCTGTATTTCCCTGATGAAATCTGGGATGCCGATCAGGGCATTTTTGATTTTGAAAAGGCCGGCACCATTGCAGGCTCTTCCCTGGATGGTTATCATGCTACGCAATTGATCAGAAGACTGAAATATGCAAAACCATAAAGTTGACCGAATAAAATAACGCCTGTTCGTAAATGAAGCTGATGGCAATGATTTTCAAAGCATGCTAATAAGCTTTTTTCAGGTCGTACATCAATTCTTAAGTAAAATTTAAGAGAGAACTGTTGTCAGATAAATCAAAAACAATATCTTTAAACAGGAATAGAGAACAATTCGTATGGCCGGCGGACACCATATTTTCAGCCTTTATAAGACATCAGATGAAACTCCGCAGTACATTGTATTGCGTACGGTATTGCCCGCCTTCAGGAATTCGTCGCAAGCTGAAGAAGAGAAAAGCTGGAAAGCAGAATCTGCGGAGAGGCTAAACCTTTTAGAACTTATCAGGAAGCAGATAGGTAAGGATGGTTTTGAGCGCATCGGGGAATTGCACGGTGATCCCATAGGCGATATCTGGTATTCGGAATCCGGAGCACCTCTGGTCCCGGTGTATTATATGCAGACGGAATTCGGAAAACCATGGATTATTTTCGGAACTGCGGATTCGAAAGACAAATTTTTAACTGAGCTGGCGTACGATGAGGATTTGCAAAGATTGAATCCTCTGGGAAAACCAATCCGAATTGATGCTTTGTTTGTCACTGAAAATGATTTTTAATTATTAAAGATAAAATAACTCTTATGAAAAAACTATTAACTTTTGTTGTCATTTTAGCAGGAATCTCGATGGCAAATGCACAAACGATCGAATCAGGAAGCAGAAATACGGCAGGCTATATCAAATCAGACGGAACCATAGAAAACAGCAGCCATTCCACAGTGGGCTACATCAAAAGCGATGGAGCGATTGAAGACAAAAGTCATGGCACTATCGGTCGTATCAAAAGCGACGGAACGGTGGAAAACAGAAACGGTTCTACCGTAGGCTATGTAAAAAGCGACGGAACCGTCGAAAACAGCAGCCATTCTACCATTGGGTATATCAAAGATAACGGGACGGTAGAAAATAGCAGCCACAGTACATTGGGTTATGCCAGCGGCGTAAAGAAATCATGGGCAGCGGTCGCTTTTTTCTTTTTTAAATTGTAATCCGGGAAAAATTCCGGAAGTGCTGAAGCATATCAAACTGTATTTGCTATCCAAACCTTTCAAAAAAGATAAAAACAATTTAGCTGATTATCATTTATTGATAACGATAAATTAAATCTAATATATTAATCTGATAGGGCTGTCCATAAAGGGCAGCTTTTCTGTTTTACTAAAGATAAAAAATTTAAATCCCGTTTCAGGCATCCCGTTTCGCAACTTGGAATATGTTTTGTTTATCCCGAGGTAGAACTTTTACTGATGAATGATAAATCTTTACCTCCTCAACGCAACCGCCGTAAATGGTTGATTTACACAATTGCCGCTTTTGCCGTGCTGGCCGTTTTATTTCCTTTCGTCCTCGAATTTTACCTGCAGCGAAAACTGCCGGATCTGGTGAATGATAAAACCCCGTACACTGTTAAAATTTCAGGATTCAAACTCAGCCTGATGTCAGGAAACATTACCGTAAACCAATTAAAAATTGCCACTAAAGACCCGAACAATAAAAACATTACCCAAATTCAGGGAACTGCCGGGCAGGTTAAGATCACGGATTTCGGGATCTTTAAAGCGCTGTTTAAAAAATCCTATCATGCAGACCAGCTATTGGTTTCGGATGGCAATATCAAAATTAAAACGGCAGCAGCTAAAAAGAAAGAAAAAAAGGAGAAGAAGAAAATTGATCTCGCTGTAAATAATTTAGCCATAAAAAATGTAACTGCTGATGTAGAAGATGCCAACGGAAAACCGATTTTCAAAGGAGAAAATATCGTTATCAGCCTTAAAAATATCACCCAAAGCAGTAACGAAGCCAAGATACCGCTTGCGTTTACCGATCCTAAAATAGAAGGTTCGCATATCAAAATTGGGGTGAATGAATTTTACGAAATCCATTCGGAGCAGGTAAAGGCAGTAAAAAAATCTTTAAAGCTATCACAATTCAGGCTTAAACCGATTCAGGATCCGAAGAAATACAACTCAAAAAATATTTTTGATTTTTCGGCAAAAGAATTTACAGCAGACGATTTCAACATCAGCCAGGATTCGCTCATCGTTTCCAAGGTATTTTTCTCTGAGCCGGATCTGAAAGTAACCTCAACCGGAAAACAGGTGGTAGAAAAAAATAAAAATCCTAAAGAAATTGAAATGAAGATCGGGATGAAAAACATTTTCTTTGAGAATGGAAAAATTACCGTTCTTCAACAGGATCTTGAAAAAACGGCCTCCGTCGATCATTTTAATTTTAAGCTCAACGATATCGTTTTTGATAAAAATACGGTGAAGGAAAAAATTCCTTTCCGTTTTACCAACCACGATATCGAAGCCGATCATATCTATTTTAAAGCCAATCCGTCCCAGGCAATCGAAGTGGCGAAAATCACTTCAAAAAATTCAGATATTTTTATTGAGGACTTCAAAATGCTGGCCCTACACAAGAATGCTGCTAAAGATGCGGTTTCGGCTTCGGCCCGTCAGATCAGATTACTGAAAAACAAAAGCCGCTATATTGGTCAAAAGCTGAATGTTGATTTTGCCGGAATTGTAATAGAACGTCCAGACATCGCGATCAGTTCTGCAGGGAAAAAAAAACCGGCTAAAAAGAAAAATACGGATACTCCTGAATTTGCTGCAAAAGTGGGCTTTATTCAAATAACAAACGGTAAATTTTCCCAATCCGTACAGAATAAGAAAAAAATGTCCGTCGGGTCATTTGATGTTAAGTTGGATGGCATTTATTCCGATCAGAAAATACTGTCAGGCCAAATTCCATTTACTGTCAGAAAACGCGATATTAAGGCAAAGCAGATCCATCTGGATGCCGGAAAATATTATAACTTCTCTGTAGCCGGAATTACGAATGCGGGCAAAACCACCGAGATGTCGGATATCCGTTTTACACCGAAATATTCGAGAAAAGCATTCAGCCGGGTTATTGCCAAAGAAACCGACCTGTATACCATTGCCGCTAAGAAAATTCGGGTTGAAGACCATCAGTCTTCATTCGGAAAGAATACCGTTATCGATATCAGCCGGGTGGATATAGACCGGCTTGACTGCAACATTTACCACGACCTGGCACCGCCTGATGATAATGCGATCCGTTATTTCTTCAGCAAAAAGCTCCGTGATGTAAAAGTACCGCTGTTCATTAAAAATGTATCGTTAAGGAATTCCGAACTTACCTACGAGGAAAATGCGGAAAACAGCAATATTCCGGGAAAAATTACCTTCAACAGGTTTAATGCGCAGATTACCAATGTGAATAATGCTAAGATTAAAGGCAGGCCGACCGTCATCAATACCGATGCACAGTTTGATTTCTTCGGCACTGCAGACACGAAAGTAAACTGGAGGTTTGATGTAAAAGACCATTCGGATTATTTTACCATCAAAGGAGATATCCGGAAACTGTCCGCTGAAAATGTAAACCTTTTCGTACGACCATATCTGAATGTGACACTGGATGGGCAGATTGATTATTTAAAATTCGATTACTACGGAAACTCGTCCGGTATTAACGGGAAATTTTATTTCAAATACAACGACATGTACGTTAACCTTCTTAACAAAAAAGGAAAGGAGAGAAAGCTGCTGACGAAGATTGCCAACTGGTTTGTAAAGGACGATTCCAAAGGAGAGCCCGAGCATGTGGTGATCGAGAAAAAAAGAGATCCTGAAAGAAGCTTCTTCAATATGCTGTGGCAGGGAATTATGGAAGGTCTCAAGAAATACATTATTTAGGAACCAACTAATCGGCATTCTTTTTGCCAACCTACAAGTATAGATGGGGATAAGCACGATGAGATGTACTTATCCTCATTTTAATTAATACACCGCTTTTTATGAATAAATATTATCCGTTAGTATTGTTGTTATTTTCAACCCTATTATTTTCACAGTCGAAAGTAATCATTAAAGATTCCGAAACCCACCTGCCGATTGGCAATGCCACTGTGAGCTGCGATCATGCTATCCTGGGCAGAAGCAATTCGTCAGGAATCCTTTATTTTACATCAGACTGTAAAAAGGTTTCTGTGTCCGCACCTGATTATAAGGAGGCAAGCTACCTTACCGACAAAATAATGGAAGTATTTCTCGTTAAAAGAGAACCTAAAACAAAATCGATAGAAGGCGTTGTCTTATCGGATAAAAGTGACCCTAGGGCATTGGAAATCCTTCAGAAAGTAAATGATAATTACAATCAGAACTCTCCGCAGAGCTTAGAATCGTATGCTTATAAATCGTATGAAAAAATAGCAATGGATCTGGATCAGGACAGTATTGAAAGCTACAACACTTACATCAGAAAAAGAATCGATTCATTGGAAAAGCTTCCGCAAAGACCCATGAAGCCCAAAGATAAAAAGGACTCGTTACAGTCTGTACAACTGGCTCAGCTAGCAGGACAGAGCAAGATGTTTCTCTGGGAAAGGGCTTCCGAGGTGATGTTTTCACAAAAATACGGGGAGAAAATCAATATTCTTGACAACCGCGTATCCGGTCTTAAGCAGCCTTTGTACGAACTGATGGCCTTCCGGTCCAACCGTAATAAGATTCCTAAAGAAGTAAAAGAGGAAAACAGGAACCTGTACCGTTTTTTCCTGACCGATTCCCTTGAGATCGACGGCCGGGAAAATTACGTCATCAGATTCAGACAGGTTAATAACCGGGAAGCGAGGGACCGTAAAAAATTCAACGGATATCTTTATATCGACAAAGCCACTTACGCTCTGAAAAAAATCGAGAGCGAAAGCAATGAGGCCAACGAAGGGACCATTACCAGCATCTGGATTCCCATAAATGATAAGTGGTTCCTGCTGAAAGAGGATTATAAGCTAAAAGTAAACAGCAATGTTTTGGATATGAACATCAGTCTGAGAGGAGAAAAACCGGAAAAGAAAAAAGACAAGGGCAAAAAATTCGGAACATATGCGTATGCAACCGCCGACTATTTTGATATTAAAACACCTATTGAAGAAGACCCTAAAGACTTCAAAGGATACACCATCAACGTGAAAAATTCCGACGGGAAATTACTGGATGAATACCGCACGGAAAAACTTAATGAAAGAGAAGAAAATACATATGTGAAAATTGACAGCCTTAGCAGCGTTTATAAGCTGGACCAGAAAGCAAAAGGCCTAGCCGGGCTTTTAAAAGGAAGGCTGCGTCTGGGTATGGTTGATTTTGATTTAGCCAGAGTTTTCGGATATAATAAATACGAACACGTTCGTTTGGGCGCGGGAATCAAGCTAAATGAAAGATTCAACCGTTATATTTCTCCGGATGCTTATTTTGCGTATGGAATTTATGATAAAAAATTTAAGTTCGGAGCGGGCGTTGATGTAAAAACGACTTTAGAGAAAAATTCATTTTTCAGGCTTGAATATTTTAACGATGTGGCCGCAGCAGGACGATTCTCAGAAAACCTTTGGAATTTCAGGATGCAGATCATGAATTCAGGAGTGGCCATCAACAATAATATTTTTTACAGCTACGAAGGCTTTAAACTGAGTTATGAAAACGATATTACCAATGGACTCACCTTAAATATAGCCACCAAAAAATCACAGGAGGAAGCTCTGTTTGATTACCGCTACAAAGATCTGGGAAATCGATTTAACATTACTTCAGCCACATTAACGCTGAAGTATTCTCCCAATTCAAAAAATATAATGACACCGGAAGGCAAATATACCTATGAGCAGAATTATCCGGAATTCTATGTCAATTATGAGCAGGGACTTAAAGCATGGGACGGTGATTTTAATTTCAGCAGGTTCGATGTGCTGATCAGTCATAATCTTAAAACCAAACTGGGCGTTACCGGAATCCGTGCCTACGGAGGATTTTTGTTGGGAGAAGCACCGATCTGGGAAAACTTTACCATGAACGGACTTGCCAACGGCAGGGGAGGCTTAAACTTCAACCTGACCTCTTACCTGGGATTTGCCACCATGGAAGGAGGGAAATATTACAATGATAAATTTGCAGGAGTTTACCTGACCCACAGACTGCCGTGGTATTTTAAAAGCTTCGGCAAAAATGTTTCAAGTTTCGATGTGATCTACAGAGGAATTACTGGAGATATGAAAAACCCTCAGAACCACCAGTTCAAATTTGAAACCCTGAACCATCTGTACAACGAAGTCGGCCTGGAGTGGAATAACTTCCTTTCCTCACAGTTCAACCTCGGGTTCTTCTATAGAGTCGGTCACTACAACACCGGAAGTTTTAAAGATAATTTTGCGATCCAATTTAAATTGAGATTGCTGGGATTCTAGAAAAACAATAAAAGACAAAAAATGCAGTTGCCGAAAGCAACTGCATTTTTTATTTGATGTAATCGATTTTACTATAATAGCAAACTTTTTATGTTTGATCTTTACATGTAAACAATCAATATTAAACGCCTTGTTTTTCATTCCCGCTTGAGTCTAGACCTAATATCAGAGCATAACCTTGACAATTAAAGCTTAAATTCTTACTGAAAATTCAAGAGAAGTAATAATTGGAAATATTCGTACCTGGATTCCGAACCGGAATGACAAATACTGTGAAAAATCCTTCTTGTTTTTATCGTTAAAAATATAAAACATAAAGCGCCCTGTTTTGTCATTCCCGCAGGGAATCCAGAAATAGTATTAGAAAATAGCAAGGACAGATTATTACTAAAAATCAGAAAGAGTTATATTTAAAACACTTTCAACACTCAAATATCCTTTTAAAATAATATCCTTTAAAAGCAATTATACTAAAACCTCAACGCGAGCAAAGCCCCGATCAATGCCGGGATCATTACAACAGCTCCCAATTTCAGAAATTCCCATCCGCTCATATCGTAGCCGTTTCTTCTGAGCTCTTTAAGCCATAGAATGGTCGCTAACGATCCTGTAATCGAAAGGTTGGGGCCAAGATCAATACCGATCAGGATTCCGCTTCTGACCGCTTCGGGCAGATGGACGGCTGAAACCGTATACCCTGCAATAAGTCCGGCAGGAAGATTATTGATGAGGTTACTTCCAAAAGCGACTACCAGTCCCGCGAGCCAGGCAGTGGTTTCCGTTGCCCGATGAGCTTCTTCCGAAAGTTTTTGTGACAGCGAATCGATAATCCCGGTCTGCTGAACCGCTTCCACCAGAATAAACAGGCCGGCAACCAGCGGAATCACCGACCACGATATATGGCGGGCGAATTCAACCGGGTTTTTTCGTCCGGCTATTAAAACAAGAACGGCAGTACTTACCCCCGCAATCGCGGTGGGCAGTCCGAGATCCCATTTCATGGCGGATGCAGACAGGAGAAGCAGGGTTGTAATAATTATTCCTGCCAGTGCCATTTTACCGCCCGGCTGTAGAGGTTCGGCCTCAATTTCAGAATCAATGGATTCGCGCAGTAATTTTTTCTGGGTCAGATACAGCATCAGGAAAGTGATCGATACCGAAAACAGCGAAGGTATTAGGTAAGTTTTGAACCATACCGCCAGTTGAGGCATTTCCGTTCCATAAATTACCAGGTTGGCAGGGTTGGAAATGGGCAGGATAAAAGATGCGGCATTGGCGATGAAAGCACAGATCAGCAGGTAGGGCAGTGTATTCTTTACTTTGGCCCGGCTCACCGCAACAGCAACTGCCGGTGTCAGCACAACCGCAGTCGCATCGTTCGATAGGAAGGTTGTTACCACAAGTCCGACAAGGTAGATCATAACAAAAAGCCTGAAAGCAGAGCCTTTGGAAAACCTGATCGCATGGCAGGCAAGCCAGTTGAATAGGCCTTCTCTGCGCGCCGATTCGGCGAGGGTCATCATTCCGATCAGGAAAAGATAGACGTCCAGTCCTTTGCCTATTCCGGTCCATGCATCCTGTAAGGAAATCAGTCCGAAAACAAGCAGCAGCAACGTGCCGGCAACAGCCCACACCGCTTCCTGAATTTTGTAAGGCCGGATAATAACTCCGGCAATGGTAACAAAAGCTATAAGGCAGATAAAAAATTCACTGTTCATGATGAATGGAAAATAATCTTTATAAATGATGAGTAATGGGTAAATGATCTTAAAGTTTAAATGTAGTTGAAAATGATTTCTCGTAGATCATAATGATCACACAAATATAAATTCAAATAAAATTTGCGTGAGATGATATCATTTAAATAAGATCGAAATTGATGATAAAATTTAAAATTTTGCTTTTTTAAGCTGGCTCTGAACAGGCTTCGGACGGCGCACATTCCTTTTTCATGGTTTTGGCATTGAAAACCCAAAGTGCGATAGAAATAACGGCAATGCTACCCAAAATAAGAAACGCTGAGCTGTATCCCATCTGCTGGGCAATCCAGCCGCCGATCGCCGGACTTAAAGCGGCACCGATTCCCTGAACCGTCATTACTGCGCCCTGCCCGATATTAATCCGTCCTGTCCCGTTGAGAATATGGGCAACTAGTCCGGGTACGGCAACACTCTGCAGCCCTGCGCCGATACCGTCAAGAATCTGTACGGGATATAAGCCCACTTCACTGATCATTTGTGAAGCAATCAGCCCTCTGAGCGGAAGGGAAAGAAAAGAAATCAGCATAATCATCCAGTAGTCGTTCTTTTCAGCGATTTTCATCCCGGCAATGGAAGTGGCAATCATGACAAGCTGGGCAATAATTACTGTTAATGCCACAAACATATAGGCATTTTCCTGCATTTTTGAAGCAGCTGCCATTCCGTAAAGAGGCAGCAGGGCACCGTTCCCAAGGTGGAAACAGGCCAGCGCTCCGGCAAGGATCAGCAACGGTTTACATTTCAGCAGGACATCGAGCCCGCTTGCTTTTTCATCCTGTTCCGCATCGGTTTTCATTCCGCGGGCGGCTTTATGGTCTATGCTGTCTGCCGGGATCATCAATACGCTGATGATCGTTAAAACTCCAAAAAGAGCGGCCAGAAGAACGACAGCGGTCATTCCCCATTTCAATCCCAGGTAACCTGACAGTGCGGCGCCCACAACATTTCCGGCGTGGTTAAAAGCCTGATTCAGTCCGTTCTGCCGGTTGAAACCTTTCTGTTTTACAATACCCAATGTGATCCCCACTACAGCCGGTCCTATGGCTGCCCCTGCAATGGCCGTCGCAACCTGTGAAAGACTGACCACCCAGAAGTTCTGGGAAAGCAGAATAAGGGCTGAAGCGATAACGGTAAAGATTCCGGGAATAATTACAAATCTCCTTTTGTGATTGGTGGAATCGATGACCGCACCTGCAGGCGTGGTCATCAGCATTCCCGCCACACCGCCCAGGGACATTACGGTACCGATCGGTCCGCTCTGCCACCCTTTGGAAAGAAGAAAGATCCCGAGAAAAGGACCGATACCGGCCTGCATATCGGCCATAAAGAAATTAAGCGCCTTCAGGGCTTCTAGGGTGCGTTGTCCGGCGTGAGTAGATTTTTTCATAGATAACCTCAGTATTAATTGGTTTAAATGTAAAATAGGAAACCCTGCTTCAGAACGTGCTGTGATCCGCTGATGATCAGGCTTTCATATCTTTAATTTTGTGTGTAAATGATATGGGTAAGCCTGCCAAAAAGTATTCCAAATATGACCAGGATCATATTAATAATCTGAGACATTACGGTAATGACATTATGTAAGGAATAATTGCACGATAAATTTTAATGAATTTTAAATAAATTAATGGACGGATTTTTATTCGTCGTCTGCTTTTCCTTATTTTTAAAGTTCAAATAATAGCCTATGAAATTGGTAACCGTAACAGTCCTGATTTTTTCAAATATCATCTTTGGTCAGATCAAGCCGGATTCGTCTTTGATGAAGGAAGACCTGAAATATGAAGACAAAGTGTATAAGCCCAGTTATAAAAAGCTTATTGTTCCGGCGGTTTTTGTAGGATTCGGTGTGACCAGCCTTACTTCCGATGCACTGAAAAACCTTAACAATACAACGAAATATGAAATCGGAGAGCATCAGCCGAAGCATATTACTTTAGATAATTATACCCAGTATGTCCCAGCCGCTATGGTGTACGGTTATAACCTCGCCGGTGTCAAGGGAAAGCACAATTTTAAAGAGCGTACGATTATTTACGGGACTTCACAGCTGATTGCGGCGGCGATCGTCCTTCCGTTGAAGCATACGATAAAAGAAGAACGTCCGGATGGCTCCAACCGTCTTTCGTTTCCTTCCGGGCATACGACAACCGCATTTTCGTCGGCGCAGTTCCTGTTCAGGGAATATCAGCACGAAAACTTTTGGCTGGCCGTTTCAGGATACCCGGTGGCACTTTTTACCGGAATTTACAGAACCCTGAATGATAAGCATTGGGTCGGCGATGTGGTAGCGGGGGCTGGTTTCGGGATTCTGAGTACGGAACTCGCTTATTGGCTGTTTCCGTTTATCAATAAACATTTGAATAAAAAGGATTCAAAAAGTTTTACCTACATATATCCTGTATTGCAATCGAAAAACGCAGGAGCAGGATTGGTTTTAAATTTCTGAAAATTAAAATTTTAAATAAATTCCAGTGATGAACAACTTTGTTTTGTATTTTATTTTTTATTCCCGCTGTTCCCTACGTTCATCAACCAATAATAACCGGATGGATCGGCAAAACCGATGAGAATAAAAAATCTAAGCAGAAGAATCAATAGTAAAAACCTCAATTTTGAATTTTAAACTTTGAATCTTGAACTTTAAACCTTAAACCATAAACTCCTTATGCATCACCACTTAGAAAAACATTATGTAAACAGGGTAGGGTGGCTACGGGCAGCCGTGCTGGGTGCCAACGATGGCCTGCTTTCCACGACAAGCATCGTTATCGGGGTAGCCGCAGCATCACCGGACCGTAATACGATCATCCTTGCTGCTCTTGCCGGAATGATTGCCGGGGCTCTGTCGATGGCTGCCGGAGAATACGTTTCCGTAAGCTCGCAGGAAGATACCGAAAAAGCCGATCTCCTCAGGGAAAAGCGGGAGCTTGAGGAAATGCCTGAAATAGAGCTGCAGGAACTCGCCAGAATCTATGAAAAAAGGGGAGTTAGTAAGGAAACGGCGTTGCTTGTCGCTACGGAACTTACCCATCATGATGCTTTGGCGGCACATGCACACGACGAATTGGGCATCAATGAAATTACCCAGGCTAAACCTTTACAGGCTGCATTAGCTTCCTTCGGATCGTTTGCTTTGGGGGCCCTGCTGCCGTTTATGGTTTCCCTGTTGGCTCCGATTCAGCAGATGGTTTATTTCCAGTATGGCTTTTCCATAATTTTCCTGATGGTTCTCGGCGCAGTTTCTGCCAGGACGGGCGGTTCTAAAATCGGTATTGCGGTATTGCGGATCTGCTTTTGGGGAACGATTGCCATGGGTGTAACGGCAGTAATAGGACATCTTTTCGGAGTGACGGTTTCATAGACAATACATTTTTATTAATTTTAAATTTCAATATAAAAATCGTCTGTATTTCTAAAGCTTAAATCGATACTGACTATGAATCAATAGAAAATTCCGCCTGGCCGACTATTTAAGTTTAGTGATTATGCTTCAAAACTGTTTATAGTTCTACTCTGGCAGATGATTTAAAATAAATTTAAATTTTATCGGGACAGTTTGGGATTATGATTTTGATCATATTTTACTCCGTTGTATATATCGGTTTATGCCTCCTGCTGTATGGTATCTTTATTATTATCTGTAGATAGTGGAATTTCAAAGGTTATCTTTTTATGATCAGCTGCATCTTTTTATGCGTAGGCCCTCCATTTTTTAAATATATGGGCATAATATTTGGTTTTGTAGATGAGTATAAATGAAAACTCGTGAATACCATACTTCAGTGGCTATTTCGGTTGTTAAAATGTACAAGTAATATTATACTTTATGAATGACAATAATCTCGAACTTTATTTAAAAGCACTGGACTCTGCAAATTCAGGAATTATCATCACAGACAATAGTCTGCCGGATAACCCTATCATTTACTGTAACAAGGCATTTGAAAAAATTACGGGATATGCCCATGAAGAAATTATCGGCCACAACTGCCGTTTTTTACAGATGAAAGATCGGAACCAGCGGGAACGTGCCATCTTAAAAAAGCATATCGAAGATGGTGAGGAATGTAGGGTGGAAATCAGGAATTACAGAAAAAACGGCGATTTATTTTGGAATGAACTTTATATTTCGCCAGTAAAAGATAAAAACGGAGTGATAACCCATTTTATAGGGGTTCAGAATGACATTACCGACCGTAAAAAAGCCGAGCAGGACCTACGGGAGGAAAAGGCCAGCGTTGAAAGAAAAGTGAAGGAACGTACTCAGGAACTTCAGGAAAATGAAGCCTTCCTTTCCAGTATTATTCAGACGGTGAGGGAAAGCCTTTTGGTACTGGATCCGGAATTCAGGGTAATCAGTGTCAATTCTTATTTTCTGAAGACCTTCAAGGTTACCGAAGAGGAGACAATTGGAAAAGTATTGTATGAGCTTGGAAACCATCAATGGGATATTGAACCGTTACGGGAAATGCTTGTTAAAATCTTACCGACCAATAATCCGGTGATCGACTTTGAGGTAGACCACGATTTTCCTTACATCGGCCGAAAACTTATGCTTCTCAATGCCTACAGGATCGAGTTTGAAGGGCAATACAAAGACCGGATTCTCCTTGCTATTGAAGATATTACCGATAAGAGGGAAATAGACCGCCGTAAGGATGATTTCCTTTCGATTGCCAGCCATGAGCTGAAAACTCCTTTAACGACGATAAAAACACTGGTACAGCTGCTGGAACGCATGCTTGATAAAGGCATAGATGATAAATTCAGATCGACCCTGCATAAAGTTTCAATCAATATTGAAAGGCTGAATAATCTCATTACGGAATTGCTGGATACTTCCAAGATTCATTCGGGGAATATCGAAATCAACAGAACGCCGTTTGATCTTAATGCTTTGATCCATGAGACCGTAGAAAACAGCTTATTTGGTATATCGTCGCACCGTATCGAGATCAAAGGCAGCACCAACGCTATTGTGGAAGGTGACGAAATAAAAATATCACAGGTACTGAACAATATTGTCTCTAATGCCCTTAAATATTCCCCTGAAGCCGATAAAATAGAAATCCAGCTTGGAAACGTAGGGAATTTTGTAAAAGTTTCGGTAAAGGATTTTGGCGTAGGAATTGATTATGATGACAAATCCAAAATTTTCGAGAGATTTTTTAGGGTAAAAGATGTTCAGCAGAAATTCTCGGGACTGGGTATCGGGTTGTATGTAAGCCAGGAAATCATCAAGATGCACGGCGGTACGATCTGGGTCGAAAGTGAGCTTGGAAGCGGATCTGTTTTCAGTTTTACATTACCGATTTTAAAAATGAAGAAAAGTGAAAAATAAAATAATATTAGTATGCGACGATGAAGAGGGAATCCTTGATGTGGTCGAAATGATGCTGGACGCCGAAGGGTTTACGGTGAAAACCGAAATCGAAAGCGCTCATGTTCTGGACCGGATCAGGGAATATACTCCAGATCTGCTGATCGTTGACCTTTGGATGCCTGTAATGTCCGCGAGATGAGGTGATCCGGAAGATCAGGGCAAATGAAACTATAAAATCATTGCCGATTATGGTAATGTCTGCAAGCCGCGATGGTGAGGGAATTGCTTTTGAAGCAGGCGCAGATCAATTTATTTCAAAGCCTTTCGATATTAACGCATTTGTATCAAAGGTTGATGAGCTGATCGGTTAACAAAGCCGATTTTATTGTATTGTCTATTGTGAAATTATATTGTTATTGTTCATCAGCATGTTGATACGGAAAGAGAAAAAAAGAAAAATTCTGATCTTTGATGACGACGTTATGACACTTGAAGTCATCTCTCTAATTTTTAGCGAAAAAGGGTATGAAGTTTCCGTATCGGAGACGACGTATAATATTCTCGGACTGGTCGATCAGATAAAGCCTGATTTAATCATCATGGACAACTGGATTCCCGACCGGGGCGGTGTAGAGGCCACGCTTCTCCTGAAAAACAATGAAAAATACTCTGCTATTCCGGTGCTGTTTATTAGTGCCAATATCGATATTGAAAAACTTGCAGCCTATTCTTATGCCAACGATTACATCCGGAAACCTTTTGATCTGGATCATTTTGAACAGAAAGTGATGATTTTACTGAATATATAGTCCGTTTAAACTTTTTACCGGCATTATCCATACTGTTTCTTCCAATCGGTTTTCATCTTTTTGTATTTCGGAAGTTCTTCAGCTTCCTGCCATTTTTTATAAAAGACAGATGCTGACTTTGCCTTTTCCGGATCTCCTGTCCCGCGTTCCAGCTGTTCGTAATTCTTGGAAGGGTCATATTTCTTTCCGCCTTTGTAATTAAAATAGCGCCGTGCTCTGGTAAAGCCCATCTGCAGGTATTTCCGGGACATATCGGCTCCCACAAAATCATTTTCTTTCAGGTAAGTAAGAAAAAGTCCGAATATTTTTTCTGAACTTTCCACAGCAATCGCTTCGTTTTTAAAGCGCCAGTATTTTCCGATCTCAGTTTTATAGGGTTCGCAGATCAGTACCCCCTGTTCGCCTTTTCCTACCTGGTATAGTTCAGGATGCTCACGGTAATCCACATCCGGTTTCCATTCGTAGCTTTCAGCATCAAAGTTCAGGTAGCTTGGCGTATCTTTCTTCATATTGAGGGTTAGGTTAAGGTTTTTCGGTTTAAAGTAAAACTAAATTATATTGAGATCTTTTTGCAGGCAATCTCAGATTTGACTAATCAGTATTGAAGCAAATAATTCAGCAATCGTTAATTCATCCACTGATTGGAATGTTCATTTTCAATAGATAGAAATTCTCAAAAATAAAGCCAGTTTTGCCAGAATGTTTATCTTATCATAAAAAATAAGAATACCACACAAGGTGGCATAATAATTTCAGGGTTTTAAGCTGACTTAAAAAAAGGCTATTATGAATGGAAAATTTATTAAAATATTAGGATGGGTAGCAACGGTAACGGCAATGGCCATGTATTTTTCTTACATTCCTCAGATTTCAGGAAATTTAAATGGGCATAAAGGAGACTGGCTCCAGCCTCTGGTGGCGGCCATTAACTGCAGCTTATGGGTAATTTACGGATTTATCCAGAAACCCAAAAAAGACTGGCCGATTGTAGTGGCCAATTCACCCGGCGTTTTTTTCGGATTGTTTACGTTTATTACAGCATTATAATTATAAAAGTAATGATATAATGAATCTTTACTTTTGGGAATCAGTTTAGCGGAGACTTCCGGTTACAAAATAACAAAGCAGGCCTTGAAAGCCTGCTTTTAATATATTAGATATAGTGATTAATGTCTATAATCTTCGTCTTCATCGTCCTCGCCATCCTCATCTTCTTCATCTTCTTCATCATAATCTTCATCTTCCTCGTCATCATAGTCTTCGTCATCATAATCCTCATCCTCGTCTTCATCATCCCAGCCTTCATCCTCATCATTTTCTTCATCCTCATCTTCTTCGGAAGCATTGAAATTAATAGATGTTTCGGCAATATCGGTAAGATCACGGTCCGTCTGTTCTTCTTCATCCAACGTAGTCTGTAAAAGATCCGCAGCTTTGTAAAGTTCCAGCGTTTCTGCAAGGGCTACAAGTCCGCCGTAAGTGGCAATTTCGTAGTGTTCTACTTTCTGTGCAGCAATGATCAGGGCCGCGTCTCTTGTCATGGTGCCTTCTTCGGTTTCTTTAATAATGTTTTCGCTTTCTTTTACAATTCCGATGATGGCATCACATTTTTTACCTTCCGGTTTCTCATCGATAGATTTAAACACCTTATCCAGTCTTGAAATCTGCTTTTGGGTCATCAAGTGATGGTCTTCAAAAGCTTCCTGAAGTTCTTCGGTAGTGGCTGCCTTCTGCATTTTAGGCAATGCTTCCAGGATATGTTTCTCGGCAAAGTAAATATCCTTCAATGCATCCAGGAAAAATTTATACAACGGACCTTCTTTAGAAGTTTCTGAAACTGATTTTTTTTCAGAAGACTGCGCTTCAGGTTTTTTATCCTGTTTTTCTTCTTCTTTTTCAGGTGCGTCCTCCTTTTTGGCTGCAGTTGATTTTGCACCGGCTTTGGTTTTTGGAGCAGGCGCTTTTTTGGCTACGGTCCCTTTAGGGGTGGCCGCTGATGTTTTGGCAGTTGCTCTCTTTTTGGGAAGGGGTGCCTGTTCGTCACCGGTTGGTTCCGCACCTGCGTTAAGCAGATCGGTAGCTATTTTTTCTGTATTGTCGTTGGCTTTTGTTGTATTTGTTAAATTATTGGTATCCATGATTTGATGTGTAATTTTAAGTGAAAAAAGCCGGCTTAGGCAGCCGGCCTGTATATTTTGATTTTACGAATTTCGGCCTCTTCCGTTGCTTCTGCTTCCGAATCCGCCTCTCTTTGAAGATGTGAATCTTCCGTTTTCATCCCGCTGCTGATTTCCGTTACCTCCGGAATTTCTGCCTGATCCTCCTGATCTTGAAGATGAATTGCCGGAGCTTCTTCCGTTGCTGCTTCCTTTCGGTCTTCCCGGATTGTCGTGTCTTCTGTCGTAATTGTCGTTGTTTGAGTTTGAAGAACGTCTTGATGAAGATCCGTTTGAGCTTCTTCCGTCTCCGTTTCTGCTACCTCTTGGTCTGCCCGGATTGTCGTGTCTTCTGTCGTAATTGTCGTTGTTTGAGTTTGAAGAACGTCTGGATGAAGATCCGTTTGAGCTTCTTCCGTCTCCGTTTCTGCTACCTCTTGGTCTTCCCGGGTTGTCGTGTCTTCTGTCGTAATTGTCGTTGTTTGAGTTTGAAGAACGTCTTGATGAAGATCCGTTTGAGCTGCTTCCGTCACCGTTTCTGCTTCCTCTCGGTCTTCCCGGATTATCG
Source organism: Chryseobacterium sp. SORGH_AS_0447 (assembly GCF_030818695.1). Taxonomy (NCBI): domain Bacteria; kingdom Pseudomonadati; phylum Bacteroidota; class Flavobacteriia; order Flavobacteriales; family Weeksellaceae; genus Chryseobacterium; species Chryseobacterium sp. SORGH_AS_0447. Next base: position 2,275,357 of record NZ_JAUTAR010000001.1, read on the forward strand.
TGTCTTCTGTCGTAATTATCGTTGCTTGAATTTGAAGAACGTCTTGATGAAGAGCTATTAGAGCTTCTTCCGTCACCGTTTCTGCTTCCTCTTGGTCTTCCCGGATTATCGTGTCTTCTGTCGTAATTGTCGTTGTTTGAATTTGAAGAACGTCTGGATGAAGATCCGTTTGAGCTTCTTCCGTCACCGTTTCTGCTACCTCTCGGTCTTCCCGGATTGTCGTGTCTTCTGTCGTAATTGTCGTTACCTGAATTAGAAGAACGTCTTGATGAAGATCCGTTTGAGCTTCTTCCGTCACCGTTTCTGCTTCCTCTCGGTCTTCCCGGATTATCGTGTCTGTGATCATAATCATCATCGTCTTCTTCATCTTCATCGTAATCATCATCGTCATAATCTTCGTCGTTATAATCCTCGTCATCGTAGTCATCATCATCGTCATAATTGTTGCGGTATCCGCCGGAATAGGAATCGTCATCTTCCTCATCATAATCATCTTCCTCGTCGTACTGATCGTCGTAGTCATAACGGTCATCGTCATCGTACTGATCGTCTTCACGGTTGTATGAACCGCCCCTTAAATTGTTGTAATTTGAGCTTCTGCCTGAAGCATTGTTGGAAGAATTGGACCTTCCAGAACTTGAATTTCTTCTAGTTGACATATATTAATATTTTATTGGTGTGCGGAAGAATATTCAACAATTAAGCCGCAACTCTGAAAAAAATAAAATGTGGTATCTTTTGTATTCGGATCTATTCTGTTTGATTTTGAAAAATACTTCTTGATTTTCTTCTCATGTACGGCTATTGGCTTGTTAATTGATATGGGAAATATATTTCAATACTGCATTTGGTGAAAAAAATTGTGTTATTTCTTTTATTGATCTGTTTTTCCTTTTCTCATGCACAGGAAAAGAGAGATTCTTTATATTACAGGATCGAAAAGTTTTCAGATAAAAGGAAATTTACCCGATTTCTTCACCGCTTTATATTCCGAAGAGAACCAGACTCGGCTTCCGTGGAAACCAGAACGGAAAAGCAGACCCAGCAGACCTATGATGGAAAATATATAAGGCATATCCATATCGAAACTATAGATCCTTTTGGGTATGGTTCCGGAGATAAAAAAGAAAAATCCCGATGGTACGACTGGTTTACCAATCATCTTCATTCCAATACAAGGATTTCAACGGTTAACAATTACCTGCTATTCAAAGAAGGGGAGGAGTACAATGCACAGAAACTTTATGAATCCGAACGTCTACTGAGAACCATGCCGTTTATTAACAGGGTGAACATCAGTGTTTCCGACAGTACTTCCGGAAAGGATTCGATAGACGTCGTTGTAAAAGTGCTGGATTCCTGGAGTCTTAAGCCCAGGGCGAGCTACTCCGGCAGCAAAATCGGCCTCGGGGTTACGGAAGAAAATTTTTTGGGACTGGGTCATGACCTGGATTTTCTGTACCGGAATGATTCTAAAGAAAAGCAGGATTATTTTCTGGGAAGTTACACCGCTTACAACCTTTGGGGATCTTATATCAATGCACAGATTTTGGGTGAACGGGATTTCTATAAGAACGAAAGAATCAACCTCAATGTAAAACGGGATTTTTTCTCACCCCTTACCAAATGGGCCGGGGGGTTCAGCTTCGAATATTTTATGCGGAACGTCCTTCTGCCTTTGGATGATGATACCGTTTTCCCGGAAGTACAGATCAAAGTGTACAGCCAAGACCTTTGGGGCGGTTATCAGATCCCTGTTTCATCGGATCCGGAGACCAAAATTTCAAGCAATATCGCCCTGATCGGAAGATTTCAGAATTACCAGTATAAAGACAGCCCCGCAATCGATCAGTACCAATATTTCAGTTCATACAGCAGTTTTTTGGCATCGGCAGGACTGATCCAGCGGAAGTTTTCTATTGAAAAGAATATTTTCCAGTACGACCTTCCGGAGGATATTGCTTATGGTTATTCCTTCAACCTGACATCGGGATTTCTGTCCAGAAGCAACAAAATGATTCCGTATGCCGGAGTTTCCGCTTCTTACGGCGATTTTACGAAGTTGGGATATTTTACCGTCAAAGCCCAGTTTGGGAGGTTCTTCAGCGAAGACCGCCAGAACCGCGAATCTTTCCGGTTGGATGGTACGTATTTTACCAATCTTACCGACTGGAAATTTGCCAGAGCCCGGCATTTCTTTTCTCCTACACTGGCCTTGGGGAACCCACAGCACAATTATTCGTACAAAGACCGGATCAATCTGTCTTCCGGAGATGAATTCCCTGTCTATAACGGAGATTATATCGGAACAAAAAAACTGGTATTGAGGTATCAGCTTCAGCTTTTCATCAATAAAGCCTGGAAGAATTTCCACTTCAGTCCTTATATTACAGCCGCCGCCGGATGGCTTGCCATGCCGGATGAACAACTGTTGAAGACCCGTACCAATACAAAAATCGGGGTAGGTGTGCTGATTAATAACCCGTTTCTCGTCTTCAACAGAATTCAGGTTTCCTTTACCTATTATCCAAGAGTTCCTTTTGATGACAACCAGGTTTTTGATTTTAACAGCAACCGCAATAATGTATTGCCATTAAATGGGTTCGGTACGGAAATCCCTCATTTTGTCAATTTTGGAAATTAGAGCACGTTAACTTTTAATTAGAAATAAAAGTTTGTATGAGTCAAAAAACGTTAAGACAATAGAACTGGATATTTGATTCCGGAAAGGTAGAGGCATTTAATGACTTACTTTTATTCCTTTAAAAATTTAATGATCCGGCAACAAGAATCAATAGCAGGAGCTTGGTATACATTAATAGAAATAAGCTTTAGCTCATTCGCCATCTCAATACATTGCAATCAGCTTTAGGAAAATCTAGATAGTTTTCAACGAAAATTTGTTCAATTAAAGCGTTACATCAGTTTTTAGCTGAATACTATTTAATTTAAAAACTCAATTTTAAAGTTAAATAGGCAAAGTAAACCAGAATTCGGATCCCTGGCCTTCCTCGCTTTCCACACCTACTTTCCCGCCGTGTTCCTTGATGATATCACCGCTGATAAACAGTCCCAAGCCGAGACCGGTAAATCGCTGTCCCTGGTAATTGGTGCGGTAATACCTTTTAAAAAGATGTTCCAGTTTTTCTTTCGGGATTCCCGGCCCCTGATCCTTTACACTTATTTTAATTTCGTGATCGCTGACCTTTTTGGCTGTAATGATGATCTGTCTGGATTCCGGAGCATATTTAATGGCGTTGGTAATAAAATTAATCATCACCTGTCCGATCTGCTGGTTGTCGGCCACTACCAGTTCGGAAATATCTCCCTGGAAAATAATCTCCTGGGAAGTAATCTGTGAAAAGTTCGAGCAGCAGTCGTCAAAAAGTTCCGAAACGGTAAACGGACGTTTGTCAAGCTTCAGCTGTCCCTGTTCGATCCTGCTGGTATCCAGAAGGCTGTTGATCAATCCGGATAATTTATCAAGACTTTTAATAGACTGGTCCAGGAGCTTCGCACGTGATTCCGGCGGCAGCCTGTCGTGTGATCGCTGCAGCAGCTGCAAAGAAGCTTTCAGAGCCGTAACCGGTGTTTTCAGCTCATGGCTTGCAATACTGATAAAGTCTTCTTTACCCTGCGTAATCATTCTTCTGGAGGTGACATCCATAAAAGTGCCGATTCCACCGGTAAGGTTTCCTTCAGCATCAAAGAGGGGAGCTGCGTTGATGGAGATGTACATAATTTCCCTGCCCGGAGCCTGAACGCCGATTTCATGATCATATACCGGCCTCTGTGTAGCCATCATGATCGACATCGGATGTTCTGCCGAAGGTAATGGTGTGCCGTCCAGCCTCAGATTCTGCCATTGGGGATCATCATAGGTTCTTTCCTTGATTTTGCTTTCGGAAAGGCCGAGAATATGCTGTGCCATCGGGTTGGCATACACAAGCTGCCCGGTAGCATCAATAACGCCGACTCCTTCGGCCATGGTTTCAAGGATTCCCTGAAGGCGTTGTTCGCTTTTCAATAAAGTCTCTTCAAGGAAACTTTTTTCCATGATAATCGATTCACGTTCCTGTATTGTCAAAACCTGAGGAGTAACTTCCACCGCCATATCGATAATCCCTGTTACCTTTCCGTCTTCGATAAAAGGAGTATAATTAAAAGTAAAATAGCCCTGTTCCAATTGTCCGCTACGCTTTAAAATGACCGGATTGGAGTGGTCGGAATTCGGTTTTCCTGACCGGAAGGTTTCGATCAGCATTTCTGCGGCCGGCTGCCCTTTTAGCTCAGGAAGTACATCGAAAAGGGATTTCCCGATCACGGAATGGTCTTTTTCGATAAGTTCCAGCATGGCATCGTTGATCATATTGATCACAAAACGATCCCCTTTCAGCAGCATGATCGCTACCGGTGCCTGATCGATCAGGTTGCTGAAGCTGATGTCGCTTTCCGATAATTTATTATTTAACTTGGTAATGGTATCGTTCAGGTCTTTCAGTTCCTGATTTTTGGAGGTAAGATTTTTGTTGAGGTCGCCCAGATTGGTAATATCATCCTGAAACCTTTTGTTCCCCGACAACAGTTCGTTGTTTTCTTGACGGATCTGTTGGTTCAGATCCTGTATTATTTTATTTGAATCTCCAAGTTTTTCGTTGTTTAGGCGCAGTTCCTCATTGGAAGCTTTAAGCTCTTCTTTTATTTCCTGTTCGTATCTTTCCTTTTCAAGAACAATTTCCCTTGCTTCAATAAGTTCCGTTACATCCTTTGCCGTATGAAGAATACAGTAGATTGTTCCAGTATTATCCATTATCGGTTTAAAAGCAAAATCAAAATAAGAGGTTTTCAGCTCTCCTTGGATTTCCAGTGTTGCAGACATTTCTTTCGCCTGATACATTTCACCTGTTTCCCACACCTGCTTAAGGAGGTCTATGAAAAGCTGACCTTCAAGCTCAGGCAGCGCATCCTGTAAATTTTTTCCGGTAACTGAAAGATCTTTTCCCCACATAGCAAGCATGGCATCATTGGCGAATTGGACGGTAAGTTCAGGTCCGGTATAAATGGCGGTAGCATCCCCGGACTGTTGAAGGATTTCTAAAAGCGGTCCAATGCCTAGAGCAGAAAAAAAATGAGTCATTAAGTGAAAGGTGTTTATATGATTCAAATCAATACTACAAATTTACGATTTTTATGTTAAATCCCATCTAATCATAACCATATTTAGGTCATAAAAATTGAAGATTATAAGGAAGGATGAGTACTTAAAATTAAATAAATCCCAATCTGAATCTTAAGTAATTCTAACCGGATTGATGGCAGTTACCCATTCGTTTCTTTTGCACGACGGGCAGTGTGCCGGGCCTCTTTCCAGTTTTTCCGTAGTGCCGCAATAGGTGCAGGCATACATCCCGGGGGTAGGAATCTGTACCGATTTCTGATCATATTTTTTAGGCTGTACGGGCAACCCGTATTTTACTTCTTCATCAGGATAATAATAAAAGCTGATGTTGCCGTTGGTTTCCAGAATGGCTGTTTTGATTTGGCCCAAATGTTCTATGCTTTCCTGTCTCATCTCTGCGAAAAATTCATCCTTTGCAAAAGTGTGGCTCTGATTATCCAGTAAAACAAATCGGCCTTCTTCAATTACATAGAGCGGCTCTCCTTCAATTACTTTTTCAAACTGTTCGCTTTTGCTGGCCCAGAAAGTAATTAAACGGTATAGAATAATGATTGCCGCAAAAACGATTAATGAAACAAAAATTGCGGCATCTTTTGTAAACATCGGATCACCGGCGGCGGAACCCATGGCGATGATAATCGCTACCTCAAAAATTGACAGCTGCCGTACACCCTTTTTCCCCGTAAGACGCAATACCAAAAGTACCATGCTGAACATCAGCAGGGTTCTGATGATAATTTCCGCAGCAAAACCGAAACTGAGGTCACCGATAAAAATTTTTCTAAAATCCAGTTGTATAGACATCCAATTCATACGGCTGATCATGCAAAACATCAGCCATTGCCTCCCTGGCAGCCTTGCAGAGCGTAGAATAATCGCTATTAATCCTCCCGGATTTTCACATGATTTGCTCCGTAATTGTAATTTCTAGCTATATTTTTTACAACAATTAGAATTGTAGTTAAGCTAAAAGTGGAGTAATGATATCATCCATAATAGTAAAGTGCTTCTCCAAAAGTACTGATTGTCAGTTAAAAATTTTAACTACAGATTCTTATAATCATTAGTTTTTTCGCATTTTTTAGGAAAAAGATAAACAAAAGGTACCACAAAAATAAAATAATGTAATATGCTTAAACGTAAAACTGATTAAAATTCATATATTTGCACCCTTGTAAAACTGTAAAGTGACACTTAAAAAACTAATACTTTTAGGGCTATTCTCTATGTCCCTATCTCTCGATGCCCAACAGGCAGTTTCCAGAATTTATTCAGATTTCGGTGGTTTTTGGGACAGTTCCAGTACCATACAACCCGATAACAGCCACAACCTCCTTGCTTTCCGATGGGATGCAGACGGAAGCGGAACGCTTCACGCGCCTATTACGTATAGTACCGGGGTGAATGATGCTGCGCTCACTACGGGCGGAGTGACATTCCAGGCCGGAACTTTCATCTCGCTTCCGATCTACAATATTCCTACGCCGGGGGGCAGCACTTTTATCGGAGTTGGAAAAATGTACGGAGGAAACGGCAACGTTTCACCGGTGCCCGTAAACAACAATATGGTGGAGTATCTTTCAGACGGAGTAAACGGGCTCGGGCTGGGCTCTGCGATTTTCAATATTCCCCAGGGTTCAAGCATCAGCCTGAATACGATGGGTATTGTGGCCGCCTCGATAGGGGATGGTGTGCCGGATCTTATTTTTACCCAGATGGGGAATCCGTCCTCTGCCAATGATACCTATCATTTTGAAGATGTCAACGGAAATATTGTAGGAACTACTTATTCGGTTGCTTTCAGCAATGTTCCGAGCATCGGAAGGGCATGCTGGAAATTCTATAATGCCAATGTGAATCCGCCTGCGTATAATGCCGGGACTTCTTCCGGTTGTGAAAGGGATATCAGGGTACTGGCTGCAGACTGGTCGGAATTCGGTATTACCTCCGCAAATTATCAGCAGGCCGTAAAGCTTATCCAGTCCTTTTCAGGGACATCGGATCTTGCTTTTATCGGAGCTTATAATAAGGAATCAATTACTTTCGCAGCCAGTATTACGGGAAGCGTGTTTAATGATAACAATGCCGGAACTCCGGATGGAAACGGCATCGGAGCAGTTGCGCTTAAGCTTTTCAGCAATAATACCGAAATCAGAAACACGGTAACCAATGCGTCGGGATTTTATTTTTTTGATAATATCAATACCAATACCAACCAGGGACCATACCGGGTAGATGTAGTGAGCCCATCAGGGTTTCAGGTAGTGGGGAACAGCGCAGGAACTACTTCTGCCAGCCTTTCCGTTACTTTAAGCAACAGTACGTCCACCGGTAACAATTTCGGAATCAATCAGCCGCCGGTAGCAGGCAACGATCACTTGTCCGTAGAAAAAAACAATGCTAAAACCTTTTTGCTTACCGGGAACGATTCGGATCCCAATTCCGGAACACTTGTTCCGGCTTCCATTAATTTATTACCGCCTTCGGGTGCAGGTAATCTGGTTTACAGCAACGGTTTGGTCAAAGGATTCAGTGTAAATGGTCAGGGAACATGGCAGGTGGATAACAGCGGACTGCTTACTTTCACCCCGGTTACCAATTTCTTTAATTCTACGGCTCCTTTCGGCTATACGATTAAAGATGCGGCCAACTTAACGAGCAATCAGGCAACCGTTACCACAGCGGTCGATTACTGTACAAAACCTGGGTTAACCGGAACTCCCGATACATATGCGGATTTAGGAATATCTACTCATGCATTACGATACAAAAACTGGCCGGTAGGTCCTGGCATCAGCAACGGTGGTGTTCCGAACGGTGCTTTGGCATTGGAATCATCAGATAAGGGCTTTGTCATTACCAGGGTAGCGGATACTTCCGTTATTACAGCTCCGGTAAAAGGAATGGTAGTGTACGACCGCAGTGCACAGTGTATAAAACTCTACAACGGATCGGCTTGGAACTGTATAAAACGAAGCTGTAATGACTAAAACCTTTATTAAATCAATCATGAGAAAATATATTATCCTGTTTTTGGGAATCGGAAATCTTATAAGCGCTCAGGTTTCGATTGGGAAACAGTCGCTTACGGGAAGCAGCTCTGTGCTGGAATTTTCCGGAATGACACAGACGACCGCTCCGGATGATGCAGAAACAGCAAACAGCAAAGGGCTTATTGTTCCTGCCGTAGCAGTTTCTCCCGTTTTTACTGCAGTTAATCCTTCCACCAATCACCCGCAGAACGGAACCTTTTTATTTGATATTCAGACCCAGAAGGTCAGAATGTTTGAGAACGGAAACTGGTCGGATATGACGGATACCGGAAGTTCTTCATCTGTAATTCCTGTAACGGGAACTGAAGCAAGCAATGGTGTCATTATCGGTTCATCATCAAGCAGTGCCAAAGGAGCTTTGGTGTTGGAATCTACTAATAAGGCGATGATTCTTCCGCATATTAAGAATCCGCATTCAACCGTTAAAAGCCCGTATCCCGGAATGATGTGCTTCGATACCGTCAGCAAATCCATTGCGGTGTTCGACGGAAGCAAGTGGAGCTACTGGAAATAATTACCTCTGAACTTTCACCATAAAAAATGACCTCCGGACTTTTTAGTCCGGAGGTCAATATATTAATAAGCGACGGATCAGCTTTTCTGAAGATTGCCAATCAGGTTTTCAATTTTAACGATTACGTCATCAATGTCAAAAGGTTTTGATACGAATACATCTGCTTCACAGGAATTAATGACATGGGCTTCCTTGGCGTGCGCACTGATGATCATAACAGGAGTATTTGATGTCAGGGGATCTGCTTTCAGCTCATTGCACAGATCAGTTCCCAAGCCGTCAGGCAATCTTACATCCAGGATGAATATATCCGGAACTACGGATTTATCTCTTTTATTGAACGCTTCCGCAGTGGAAAAAGAACGCACATCATAGTTTTCAAATGACAGGAGCAACTGCAATGCATCTCTGATGCCTGTCTCATCTTCAACGATAAAAATTGTTTTCATAATACTGTTGGCTGGCAAAAACAAAGCCAATCTTCACGTAATGAAACAAATTTTTCATCACTTGTTTTAAATTTAGCTTTCAGAATATGAAATCAGCCTTATCCGGAGATCATAAGAAGAAACTATTTTTCAGCCATAACGGTATTTCTGTTTTTTATCAGGTTCAGAAGTTTCATTGCTGCCATTGTTCCCATACTGAAGCCGTCGTTAATGACGCATTCATACGATTCGTCCAGATATTTGGGAAGGATCCCTTCGGTAATCGCCACGACTTTTACAGCGGAAGTCTGTACTTTCTTTTTGATAAGGGAGCTGTGAAGTCCGGCGAGTGTTTCGTCGCTCATGGCAAAATAGCCGTCGAAGGTTTCGTAATCCAGAATGATGTTTAATTTTTCCTTTACATTATCAGCCGATTCACAATAAATAACTTTATATTCAATTTCCGGATGTATACTTATCTTTTGCAGGAAAAAATCCCGTCTTGCCTGGGTAATTTCAAGATTTTCGTCTCCGAAAATGGCAAGGATCTTTTTACAGCCGCTATCAATCAGCTTTTCAGCCGCCGCTTCCGCATACATTTTATTGTCAAAAATAATCTCTTCAAAAAAGCTTTGCGGAATTGTCTTATCGAAAATAACGGCGGGAACTTCAATTTCCTTTATTTTCTGAAGGTGCGAAAGGTCTTTGGTATGCCTGGTAAGTGAAATCAGGATCCCGTCGACCCTTGAGTTGATGCAGGTAATGATATTTTCTTCCTCCATGCTGAGGGATTCCTCTGACGAAAGCACAAAGAAATGATATCCTTCCCGGTGAAGAACGGAAGATATTCCTTTAATAATTGAAGGAATAAAAAACATCGACATTTCCGGAATAATCAGGCCGATAACTTTAGAAGACTTTTTCCGGAAATTGATAGCAAAATCGTTGGGAACATAATTAAAAGTAGCCGCTGTTTCCTTTACCCGCACCTTTACGGCATGGCTGATATCAGGGTGATCTTTAAGGGCTCGGGATACCGTGGAAACGCTGATATTAAGCATTTCAGCAATATCTTTTATAGTGACTCTTTTCATTTTTGGGTTAATGGAGGCTATTTTTGGGTTAATTTAGTGATATTTAGAGGCTAAAATTAAGTTAAAAATTGTTAATATTTTAAAAATAAAAGTTAACAAAAAGTTAAAATAAAAATAAGTTATCCACCGCAAACGTTTGCGCAAACGGTTGAAATTAATACTAATTTAACACAACCGATAAACCGTATTTTGCATTGGGTAAAAAAAATACTTTTAGACCATAATTAAAAACTCCTAAAAATATGGAATCAAAAATTTTTACCAGACTGCTGATTTTCGGTGCGATGAATACCGCCGCATTTATGTTCTCCCAGAGTACGGAAAATGATACAATTACTAGAGGCAAAGCCATCGACGAGGTGGTGGTTACCGGAAATGCAAATCCGAAAGCCTCCATCAAAACCAGTACTTCGATCTCTACTTTGAAGATGAAAGACATAGAAAATGCAGCACCGAGAACGACCGCAGAGATCTTCCGTACCATTCCGGGAATCCGTTCCGAATCTTCGGGAGGTGAAGGAAACTCGAACATTACCGTAAGAGGGGTTCCGGTTTCTGCAGGAGGTTCAAGATATTTGCTGATCCAGGAAGACGGGCTACCGGTAATGCAGTTTGGGGATATTGCTTTCGGTACCCAGGATCAGTTTACTAGATTTGATTCCTTTGTTTCCAGAGTAGAAGCCTTAAGAGGAGGTTCTGCATCCGTTTTTGCCAGCAATTCTCCGGCGGGGATTATTAATTTCATTACCAAAACAGGGGAGAAGGAAGGCGGAAGCATCACTCAGCAGATGGGCCTTAATTATAAGAATTACAGAACGGATTTCGATTACGGAACCCGGATCGCAGAAGGAACTTATGCAGCAGTGGGCGGATTCTACCGCATTGGTGACGGACCGAGAAAAACCGGATTCAATTCCAACAACGGAGGACAGTTCAGGCTTTCCTTACTTAAAAAATTCGATCGCGGAAGCTTCAGGGTGTATGCTAAATTTCTGGATGACCGAACCGCTGCTTACATGCCGATGCCAGTAAGCGTTACCGGATCAGATTCGGATCCGAAATGGTCTTCTTTACCAAGCTATAACATCCTTACTGGTGCTTTGCAGACGATCAATCTTCAGCATGACCGTACATTAGGAAACGACGGAAATATCTCTAACAGCGATATTGCAGACGGAATGCATTCCATTTCAAAAACCATCGGTGCCGAATTTAATTATGATTTAGGAGAAGGATGGAAGTTTGACGAAAAGATCCGCTATTCGGCCAATAACGGACAGTTCATTGCTCCTTTTCCTGCCAGTGTAAGCAAAGGAAGTGATTTCTTTACTGCAGGAAACTTTACCAATTTCGGAAGTGCTGTATACGCAGGAACCAATACGCCGGTGGACATGAATGCCTATTATATGAAATTGGCCCTGTTTAATGTAAAGCTTAACAATTTCAATAATTTTGTGAATGATTTCAGCATCAGCAAAAAATGGGATGGGGTAAAGTTCAACGCAGGATTGTACAAATCTACCCAGAACATTAACATGTCATGGGAGTGGAACAATTACATTCAGGAAGTAAGCGATAATAATGCAAGACTGGTAGATGTGAAAAATACATCAGGTACATTGATTACCGATCACGGTCTGCTGAACTACGGAATGAAAGACTGGGGCAACCTGAAAAGGGATTACAATACAAAATATGATATTACCGCTCCACACGCTCAGGTGGAAATCAACGCTACCGATAAACTGACGATTGATGCAGGCGCAAGATACGACATCGGAAAAGTAACAGGCTATTTCTCCGGCGCTAATGTAACTTACACGAGCCGTGATATGAACGGAAACGGAGTGATCGATATTCCTGAACAGATGGTGGGTTCAAACGATAACATCATCGTTCCTGTAAACTACCGCTATGGAATCTTCGGATATTCCGTAGGAGCGAACTATGCGCTGAACAATAAGAACGCCGTTTTTGCAAGAGTGAGCCAGGGAGGAAGCGCCTCGGCGGACCGGATTTTATTTTCCGGATACAACTATACCAATAACGATGATCCGGCACTGGATGCGGTAAAAGTAAATAAAGTAAACCAGGTGGAAGCGGGATACAAACTGAGAGGTGCAGGTTACTTCCTGAATACCACACTCTTCTATGCCGGGACAAAAGAAGCCAATTACGAAGCAACCACCCAGAGAAAAACGGAAAATAAATACCAGTCGCTGGGAGTGGAGCTTGACGGATATTACAGAATCAGCAAAAGTTTTGACGTAAAAGCAGGGCTTACTTATACCCATGCCGAAATCAAAAATGCGCTTGATCCTACCATTATCGGGAACATGCCGAGAAGAACACCGAAGTTTATGTATTCTGTAAATCCTAATTTCAATATGGATAAACTGAACATCGGATTCTATCTGATCGGTGCGACAAAAGCATACACCCAGGATTCCAACAAGCTGATGATGCCGGGCTACGCGATCGTAAACCCTTATGTTTCTTACCAGGTGATGAAAAATCTTTCCGTAAGCGTAAATGCGAACAATGTCTTTAATACCATCGCAGTTACGGAAGCAGAAGAGGGTTCTATCGTTGGCGGAAACGGTATCGTACGGGCCAGAACTCTTCCCGGAAGCACATACAGCGCAAGCGTAAAATTTGACTTTTAATAATTTACACCCGTGGAATGAGCCGTAAGGTTCATTCCACATTTTTCAAAAACAGCATTATGTTTAAACAAGAAGCCATTGAAGTTATCAGAAAAGCCATTACCGAAGAAGGTATTCTGGCCTCTGCACAGCAGCGGGACAATTATGCGAGGGTATGGGCAAGAGATTCCATGATGACGGGATACGCAGGAATTCTGATCAACGACGGCGAAATTCTTGCCGGACTGGAAAAATCGATCCTTACTCTGGCCAAGCATCAGGCAGAAAACGGACAGATCCCTTCCAATGTGGTAAATGGCAAAGCAAGTTACGGAACGCACGTTGGCAGGACCGATGCAACGACCTGGTGGATCGTTACCACCTGCGAATACCTGAAGCAGCCAGGAAAAGAAGTTCTTAAAAGCCAGCTTCAGCAGCCGGTTTACCAGGCGCTTTCCTGCCTGAAAACCTGGGAATACAACCAGCGGGGACTCGTATACAGCCCATTGGGCGGAAACTGGGCAGACGAGTACGTAACGTCCGGATATACTTTATACGATAATGTCCTGCGCTACTGGGCACTGAAAAATGCCGCAGAAATTTATAATGATGAAAAACTAAAGGCAGAGGCCGTAAACACACAACAACTGATACAGGAAAACTTTTATAAAACGGATTCTAATTCCGGAAAATACCATGAAACTGCATATGCCAAAACGCAGGCAAAGCCTTATTTCTGGGCTTCCCTGAATGCCAATGGCTACGACGACCGGTTCGACCTGGCCGGAAATGCCCTGGCTATCCTCTTGGATTTTGACCTGGATTTTAATGCTTTTTCAGATTTTCTGGAATCGGTGCATCAGGAATTCAACCACTGGATGCTGCCTGTTTTTTATCCGGTTATTTACCCGGGGGATGACGACTGGCGGCTACTGGAAAACAACTACAGCTACAGTTTCAAGAACGAACCACATCATTTCCATAACGGAGGATCGTGGCCGATCTTTCTGGGCTGGCTCTGTCTCGGGCTTAAAAGAAAAGGGTTTCATGAGATTCCCGGAAAAATCCTGGCTCAATACGAAGCACTGATGCAGGAGAAAGGAGAGCATTTCAGGGAATATTATTCTACAGATAAATTACTGCCGTTAGGAACGGATCAGCTGTGCTTTTCAGCATCAGGATATCTTTTGATGACAAACTAAAATTAAATGAAAGTTGCAAAAGCTTTAGATCTGCTTCATCAAGTTGATGAGCATGGTCGGAGCAATTTCGAACTTGAAAACAGGCAGTAGTAAAAAAATCTTTGCGCTTTTTGTGTTAAACCTAACCACCAATAAAAAATGACAAAATGATAGGTGATATTATAGAATTGGAAGAAAGACATCTGGCACCTGCCAGAGAAATCATAGCTAAATTAAAAGAAAGTTTTTCATTTGGAAGTAAACCCAAAATAGCCATAGGCATTGCAGGGGAAAGCGGAAGCGGAAAATCGGTGACGGCATTTGCCCTGCAGAAAGTCTTGGAAGAGGAACAAGTAAAAAGCGTCATTATACAAATGGACGACTATTTTAAACTTCCTCCGAGAACCAACCACGAAAACCGGCTGAAGTCTCTTGAGAATGTCGGGATTCATGAAGTGGATCTGGAAAAGCTTGCCCAGAATATGAGTGCTTTCAAAAACGAAGCGGCTGAAATTGAAAAGCCATTGGTCAGTTATAACGAAAATACCATCGGAACGGAAAAATTCGATGCGTCGGAATATGATGTCGTGATTGTGGAAGGAACCTATATTTTAGAATTGAACGGATTTGATTTTAAAATCTTTATCGACCGAAATTACAAAGACACTTACGAAAACCGGATGAAAAGGAACCGTGACGAGCAAAGTGATTTTGTAGAAAAAGTATTGGAAATCGAACATCAGATTATCCGGAATTTCAAAAATAATGCGGATCTTATCCTCGGAAAAAACTATGAACTTGTAAACCCGACTTTATGAATGCAAAAAGAATCATTCCCCGCCTGAGCTTCTGGCAAATCTGGAATATGAATGTCGGATTTTTCGGTATTCAGTACAGCTTTGGGCTGCAGCAGACCGCGGTTAATCCCATTTATTCTTTTCTGGGAGCCCACGCCGAACAGTTGCCGATCCTCAACCTGGCCGGCCCGATTACCGGCCTGCTTATCCAGCCTTTGATTGGTGCCATCAGCGATAAAACATGGAGCCCAAAATGGGGGCGCCGGAAACCGTTCTTTTTGCTGGGAGCCCTTTTCTGCAGCATTGCGCTGTTTCTGTTTCCGTTCAGTTCCTCGATCTGGATGGCTGCAGGGCTGTTGTGGATTCTGGATGCCGCCAACAATACCGCAATGGAGCCTTACCGTGCCTTTATCGGAGACAAGCTTCCGGAAGAGCAGCAGACTTTCGGTTTCCAGATGCAGAGTTTATTTGTGGGTGCGGGAATTACTTTGGCCAACCTTTCGCTGTTTGCTTTTCAGAAATATTTCGGAGGCAATGCAGCAAACGGAGGTATTCCGGTTTGGGTGTATTATTCGTTTTTCCTGGGGTCTTTCTGTTCGATCGCTTCCGTTGCATGGTCGGTGTATAAAACTCCCGAGATTCCGCCGACGGAAGAAGAGCTTACCGCATTAAAAAAAGCAAAAGAAGAAAGTACCTTCATTACCCCTTTTGTAGAAATTGCAGTTGCCATCAAAGAAATGCCCAAAATTTTATGGCAGCTGGCCCTGGTATATCTCTTTCAGTGGTATGCGCTTTTTGTTTACTGGCAATTTATTACCCCAATGCTGAAGTGGTCGTTATATGGTATTTCGGAAGCAGATGAAATAAAGGCAAACGGTTTAGTGGAAAGTGCCAAAAAGGGAATTTCTGTAGCGGCTTCCGATATCACCTGGGCCAAGCATGTGCTTCATCAGGTGGAAGTAGCGGTAGGACAAACCGGACTGATGAACGGTTCGTATAATATTGTGACGATGGTTTCGGCTTTGCTCCTGGTTCCTTTTGCCAATAAGTTCACTTCAAAAAACACCTATATTTTCTGCCTGATCCTTACCGGTTTCGGTTTGATGACCCTGCCGTTTATTAAAAATGAATACCTGATTCTCCTTCCGATGGTCGCATTGGGCATCGGCTGGGCTTCAATGATGGGATTGCCATATTCTATGGTTTCCCCATCGATCCACCACAGCAAAAGAGGAATTTATATGGGAGTGATTAATATGATGATCGTTATCCCGATGCTGATCCAGACATTGTCTTTCGGATATATTTTCAATAATTTCCTGGGCAGTAATCCTTCTTCAGCGATTATAATGGCAGGTATATTATTTGTCATCGCCGGAGCTTGTGTTTTTGTCATGCGGCCTCATCTGATAAAAGAAAAATTTGTTTAAATACTTTTTGATGATTTCAGTCATAATTCTTAAAAAAGAATAACATTTATATTTATTGCTGAAATTTTATAAATTGTATTTCGAGTGTATTAAAAGGAACGACGAATTGTTGTTCCTTTATTTTTTTGATCAGAACGCAGACTTCATTTAAATGCTGAATTATATTTAAAGCAGATAGTAAATTTAAATAAATAAAAAGACAGACAAAGACATATCAATTTAGAAAACCATGACTGATGCTTTATAGTAAAATAGAGCAATTGCTTTATCTTACTTTAAGTATAACCGTCTGATTAAATTAATAAACTTTTTGTCTGTCTTTATGTTGAATTCAATAGTTTAATTACGAGACTAGCTGATCCGCATCAGAAGTCTGCTTGATCGCCAATGCCACTCGTTTTCCGGCAGTATCACAGAAATCGAGCCCGGAATAATCCGGATTCAGTCCGGCAATATACGGAACGGTCATAATATAAAGATTTTCCGTAGCCTCACCGTAATAATCCAGCGCCTGGAAATGATCATTGATGTTTAATCCGTCTACCCGAAGGTAAAAATAGTCGGGTTCTATTTTCAGGATATGGCTGTTGTCTTCTTCAAAAGCTTCCGCTCCTTTATTTTTATCTTTAAATTTAAGATAACCCGAACTGATGCTTCCTGCATTCCGAAGTCCTTCAAAAGGAATATCATTGAACTGCACGGGTTGCTGACCGATAGCATCGATGTACAGCTTATAATGTTCCGATTTTTCATTTCCTGCTTCATCCTTGTAATGATAAAGGGCTCCTTCATCAGCATCCGGCTCTACATAGCTTTCATCATCTACACTGATCAGATTGATAATTCCCGCATTATACAACGCGATGATTTCCCGGTACGAAGACTGCGGAAGGGAAGCAATGATTACCGAAATCAGCGGTAAAAGGGTTTTGCGCATCCTCATCATATCTTCCGCCGAAAAATGCTTGGCCGGATAGTTTATGGCATAACTGAAAGCAGCAAGCATCTCTTTCCATGCAATGGTCTGATGTCTTTCAATGGATTTCTGGGCTTCATTGTATTCTGCTTTAAAAAGCTCAAAACTGTCAAGCTCGTCACGGATGCTCAGCATTTTATCAACAAACTGCTCAATGCTGAGATCCTTAATATCATCGTAAAATTTACCGTTCTTTTTCTGCAGGGGCTTTTTGAAATTTCTCTCAAAAATATAATCCAGGTCTACAAATCCGCCGTTTTTCTGCTTGTATTCATAGATTTCTTCCTGCGACATAATCCATCCTTCCGAATATGGACTTCCTTCGGAATGGAACCTCAATGCCGGTAAATAACCTCTCTTGGAAAATAAAGTCATTGAAAAATTTTTGCTTTCTTCATGCAGGGTGTATGTATATCCGTTATCCTTTTTAGTAAAAATACCGTTCAGGTGAGCTAATGTTTTTACCGCATCAACGGCAGTTAGTGAAGTTCCACGAATAGCCACCGCGTGATTGGTATGTCCGGTAAACTTGGAAGGAGGATAAGGAGAATCGTACCATCCCTTTATTTTCTCCTCATGCTTTTTCGGCCAGTGGTGACCGGTACACAGAATGGAGGTGGAACAGATAATTTCCTCTCCTTTATCGGTTGTGATATGGAAAAGTTCGTCGTCTTTTTTCAAGATATCGGTAACTGCCGTTTCTTTGTACACTTTTACTTCAATTCCCAGCTTTCTTGCCTGGTTTAAGAGAAGCTTAAACTGTTCTTCCATATAATTTCCAAGCAGCAGTCTAGGAATCACCTGGTATTCGTTAAGATTTCTGTAATCACTGAAATCAGGATCCTGAAGGTAGGGTTTCCGCTTAATATAATCAGTAAAAGTTTCAGGTAGGTGAGGAAGCTCATTCGCAGAAACATTGGCTACATGCTCATGGCAGGCACCTCTCTCACTGTAAGGCATTCCTGCGCCCAGCCGGTCGCTTTTTTCGAAGATGAATAATTTTTCGGGTAATACCTGTTCGGAGATCAGATGCTTGACGGCGAACAGAGCGGCAGGTCCGCCTCCGATAATTGCGATGCGGTCGTTTTTTTTCATGATACTGATATTTTGCGGTTATTTCAGATCAATTGAGAGCGATTTTGTAAGAACAGACAGCAGTATGTTTTATCGTTAATACTGTTGTTTATATCTTTATTAGGTAATCTTAATGAATATGATTACAAATTTTTTACATCACCTTTTTATGATCTCCCTCATAATTTGCAATAAGTATGCCTGTGACCGAATGTGTGGTACCTAAAGTTTTCACGCGTATTCGGTATGTAACCGGTTATAACCGGTAAATTTATGGCTGTTAACAGTTATACAGCTGCCGGCTGTTTGATTTTGCAGAGTTCGTCAATAAGCAGTTTTACCTGGACCGGTCGTTTTTTATTGTCCACGTCGAGCCTGTTGTAAAATCCTGTCTTCACGATTACCATCTGATGTTGCGGAATCATAATGATGAACTGGCCCAGGAAGCCGTAGAAAAAACGGCATTTTATTTCGTTTTCATCGTCTGCCCAGACGGTAAAACAGAAAGCATCGTTTTCATTGGTAGGAGTAAGCATTCTCTTGCAGTAATCTTCACTGATCAGCTGCTTATCTTCCCAGCGGCCATTCTGCATAATCAGCTGTCCGATCTTTGCAAAGTCCCTTGTTGTCGCATGGATGCAACAAAAGGCTTTTTCCATTCCTTTTTCATCGGTGCTCCATTTAGCGGGAAATTCCATCCCCAAGGGCTTCCATATTTTTTCGGAAAGGTACGTTGCAAGATCCTGATCGATTGCTTTTCTCAGGGCGAGCCCGAGAAGCTGGGCTGCAACGCTCTGGTATTCGTATCTCGTGCCGGGCATTTCGATAAAATCAATATCAAAAGCCTGTTCGGCAAGGTCTTCGACGAAATACTGCTTGGAATTTTCAGCGAAAGGGTGGCGGTATTCCTCCACCCAGTCGAGTCCGGCCTGCATGGTCATTAAGTGTCGGAATGTCAGATGTTTTCCGTAAAAATTTTCAGCATATTTCGGAAAGATTGTTGAAATAAGCTGGTCTTCAGATTTCAGGTAACCATCATCAATGGCACATCCTACAAGGACCGACAAAATTCCTTTTGCCATGGAAAAGGAGTTCATCAGAGAAGTGGAATCGTGGTCTTTCCAGTATTCCTCGTGTAAAAGCTTTCCCTGCCGAACAATTAACAGGGATGAGGTTCTCGTTTTTTTTAATTCCTTTAAAAGATTTGCCGAAAGGGTATTGCTGTTGTAAAGCGGATGTTTTTTCCAGGGTTTTGCCTGAAGATTAGGCACCGGACGGGAAGGGAATTTCTCTTCATCGTCTACCGATGGTGTGATGGGCCCTTTTTTCAAATTTAGAGCGGCAGCCTTGAAAATGTAGCCGTATCCCGAAAGATAAATAGCTGCTGCTATTACCGAAGTGCCTGCTGCCAGTACCGTTACGATTTTTTTCATAAATAAACCTTGTAATTAATGACCGATCATTTCATTTTGCAGTACTATCTGCAGCCTGCATCTGAATTTTTAGACTTTATGATTATTATCATACCATTCTTTGAATAATCAATAATTTTAATGCCAAACCGTTTTGAAAAGGATAAATTCCATTTTCACATCATCCTTTTCAATCTGAAATTAAATTCATGGAATTTAGGGAATGGTTTTTGTAACTTTTTGGCTGATCATTAAAACATTTACAATCGAAATATTATGAAAATCTATCTACTGCCGGTAGCTGCTTTATTGTTGTTCAGCTGCAAGGAAAAAAACAAATCCAACGGAACCGGGGAAGCCGATACTGCTGTTACCCAGAATGATACTTTAAAACTTCCGCCGCCTAACGAAAAAAGTTCCAAAAACAAATTCAGCAATGTGATCGGCTGGCCTAAGGATAAAGCACCGACGGCTCCTGAAGGATTTACCGTAACCCGTTTTGCAGAAAATATTAAAAGCCCGAGAAATATGATCCAGGCTGAAAACGGAGATATTTTTGTTGTATTATCCAATTCTGAGCGTTCGGTTTCGGAAAAAATTAAAAACGACATCAGCGGAAAAAGCGATGCGGAAGTCGGAGGAAAATCGGCCAACAGGATACTCATGTACCGTGATGCCAACAAAGACGGAATTCCGGAATCTTCATCCGTTTTTCTGAGCAACCTCAATCAGCCGTACGGAATGCTGATCATCGGCAATCAATTTTATGTAGCAAACACCGATGGGGTATGGGTTTATCCGTATAAACTTGGAGATACGAAGATTACACAGCCGGGAAAGAAAATTGTAAGTCTTCCTGCAGGCGGTTACAACAACCACTGGACCCGGAATCTGATTGCCAACAAAGACCAGTCTAAAATTTATATTTCCGTAGGATCCGGAAGCAACGTGGGTGAAAACGGGATGGAAAATGAAATACGGAGAGCGGATATCCTGGAAGTAAGTCCGGACGGAAGAGGGGAGAAGATATATGCAGCAGGGCTCAGAAATCCAGTAGGCATGAGCTGGAACCCGGTAACCAGAGAGTTGTGGACGGTCGTAAACGAAAGGGATGAACTTGGTGATGAGCTGGTACCGGATTATCTGACAAGCGTAAAGCAGGGTGCTTTTTATGGCTGGCCGTATGCCTATTTCGGAAAAAATGAAGACCCGAGAAGAAAAGGCGAAAAACCGGATCTGGTAGCAAAAACCATCGTTCCGGATGTTCCGCTGGGAAGCCATACCGCATCGCTGGGATTAACTTTTTACACCGGTTCCCAGTTTCCTGAGAAATATAAGAACGGAGCTTTCATCGGCCAGCACGGTTCATGGAACCGTTCTTCACTTGTAGGTTACCAGGTGGCTTTCGTACCGTTTAAAGATGGTAAGGCCTCCGGATCTTATCAGCCTTTCCTTACCGGCTTTATCGCTAACGAACCTAAAGGAGACGTATACGGAAGGCCGGTGGGCGTGCTTCAGCTTGCAGACGGATCTCTATTGGTAGCCGACGACGTAAGCGGCATCGTCTGGAGAGTAGCGTACAATAAGAAATAGTTTTAATTAATTCAAATAAAAAACAGGCGGTTCGAAAGACTGCCTGTTTTATTTAAAACATTTATAAAATTCTTGTAACTTGATTTGATGAAAATAACTTCCATCTATCTAGCTTCCCTCTTCCAGCCCATTTAACTTAGCTTACTAATGCCGGTACGAAGCACCGATAAAGTAATGTTTCTGGGATTGATGCTGGATCCCATAATTTAATCCGGCATCGATCTTAAAATCTTTCGCTACATCGATCTCAACGGCAGCATTGATGTAATTGGCCAGCTGGTGGTTTTTAAAATCATAAGTATAATACGTTTCTGCTATGCCGTCAATTCCTTTTGTAATAGAGTGGCTGATCGTAAGGGTCTGCAGCAGCTCGGTATGCATGGTAGGCTGATCCGTATCTTTTAACCGGTCTACTTCTACCTGGAATCCGAGTTTCCATTCTCCGGGCATTTTATAGAGCATCGGTACAATAAGACCGCCTTCAAAACGGCTCTCGTCATCATATCCGGAAGTAGGGAATTTGATATAGGGCAGAACCGCAAGCACAAAATTTCCGCCGTCATTTCCGATCAGGTTCTGTTTGATCCTGAAATTAATATCTCCGAAGCCGGAGGAAGTCTGTATGCTTCCTGAGGACAGATCCCTTTCTTTCTGTATTCCGTAGGTTTCAAAGCCGATCTGTATGGCTGTTGAGCCGGTAATCCCGATCTTCAGGTTTCCATGATTGATCAGTACGGTAGAAGTTTGCCTCGAATCGGAAGTTTCCTTAATAAGCCGTATCAGATCCGTTTCATACTGGAAATGTCCTGCATCTACAGTATAGGCAGATTCAGTAACATCCGGGCGGTCGGTTTCCATCTCCCTCATCAGTGATTCCGGAACGGGGTTAAAAACAGAATACTTCTTTTCTGCATTTTCCTGACCGCTGTAAGCCGCAGGTACAAGCAGCATCCCAAACAATACAATAATCAAGTGGCGGTTCTTTTTCATTGGTTCCAGTTTTTATGTTTACCCTAAATATTAGTTGTCCGAAAATGATTTAAAAATTAACCCTAATGTCTTCCGGCTCTTTCAGGATCACCCTGACGCGGGTAGGATGATCAGCGATCTCATAATCCAAATCATCGGAAAGCTGGTCGTCTTCTTTTTTTTGGACCTTGATATTTTCAGGATCAATCTCTGTTTTAGAAATTTCCAGAAAATAATTGTTTTTTTCCTCGTCGTGTGTAAAATGCTCTTTTTTAAATTCGATGAATTGCATATCTCTATTTTTTTGGTGTTTATATTAAATGCCAATCAACAATCAGCTTCTTCAAGTTCCTAACACAAAAACGGAGCCATAGCGCAGGTTTCCATCTATTTTTATGAATGCTGAATATATTTTTCCCAATCGGGATCCTGGCAGTACCACTTTACTTTGAAAAGCAGAAGTAAAGGGTGTGGTATATACAATAACCTTCATGTTGCCGTAATTTTTATCATTTTTATTAAAGATTCTATAATATATATTAATTCTTACAAATTTTTTCCTCACTATTAGGCTGGAATTCCCATAAAAGCTATATTTGCAGCCTAAATTTTTTGAATAATGAAAGAACTAATCGAAAAAATCAACGCGGAATTTGAAGCTTTCACAACGGAAGCTAACCAACAAGTAGAAAAAGGAAACAAAGCAGCTGGAACAAGAGCTCGTAAGTCAGCTTTAGAACTAAGCAAACTGTTCAAAGATTTCAGAAAAGTTTCTGTAGAAGAATCAAAAAAATAGTTGTTCTCAAAACCGGTCGTCAGGCCGGTTTTTTTATGACATTTTGTGGAGGAGTATGCGGCGGCTAGTCAGTGGTGAATTTTGCTCCTCAAGTGAATCGTGAATTAAATTAACCCGCGAAGTAGATTGATCATTGATAGAAAGTGAATCGTGAATTTCGCCCTGCGAGTCAATGGTGAATTTTAATATATTGAAAATTGACAAGAAAAGCGGGTTGACGGCTCACCATTCACTTTTAAAGCCATGCTGTTGTAAACCACCCCGTCAAAAATTATGAAATAATTTTTGCCACCCCACCAAAGGAGTGGAATTTTCGGTAAAGTGTTTATCAGTTATTCTTTTGATTTAATTTATCATTTACTTTTACTATTTCCACTACTATCATTTGCTGAACGAAATGGGTCATAATGAGTTGGCAAAATGAGAATATACTGGAAATTGACAAGCGAAGCGGATTGACCATTCACCATTCACCATCAACCAACAACCATCAACCATTCACGATCAACCCCATTTCCCTTTCACCCCAAATCGCCCGCTTTTCTTATCTTTAGGCCAATCAAATTTTAATATGAAGATCAGTAAACTTTTGATGGTGCCTGCGATGATGGTGGTGGCACCGTATGCTTTAGCACAAGCTTCCGATTCACAGGAAAAGCTGAACCCTGTAGTTCAGAACTTTGTGAACGAAATCAATACCGGATCTCAGCTGGAAGAGATGGCCTCTGAACTTTTGGACGGCATTGGTCCGCGGTTGGTAGGAACGCCCGAAATGCTGGCGGCAAACGAATGGGCGGCGGAAAAACTGCGATCCTGGGATATTGATGCAAGATTGCAGCAGTTCGGCACCTGGAAAGGCTGGCAAAGAGGCATTACGCATGCAGACCTTGTATACCCACGCGTTAAAACCTTATCGGCGACCCAGCTGGCCTGGAGTCCGGCCACGAAAAGACCGGTAGAAGCGGAGGTGATCATTCTCCCCAAAGTTTCTTCCAAGACCGATTTCGACCGTTGGCTGCCGTCGGCAAAAGGTAAAATCGTCCTGATGGCACAAAACCAGAAAATCGGACGGTCGGATGAGCAGATCAAGGAATTTGCAACTCCTGAACTGTATGAAAAATTAAAAAAAGAAAAAGAGCAGGCTTCAAAGGATTTCCAGCAATACATCAGAAATATCGGTTACGACAACAGCAGTCTTCCCAAAGCTCTTGAAAAAGCCGGCGCTGCGGGAATTGCCATTTCCAACTGGACGGGGATCATGGGGGCAAATAGGGTCTTTGATGCGAAAACCGCTACCATCCCGATGATTGACCTGGACCTCGAGGATTACGGAATGCTGTACCGAATGGCAGAGAACGGGAAAAAGCCGAAAATAAAAGTCGAGACCCGCTCCAAAATTCTACCGGATGCAAAAACATTCAATACCATCGGTATAATAAAAGGCAAAGAAAAGCCGGAGGAGTATGTTATCCTTTCTGCCCATCTCGATTCCTGGGACGGCGCTCAGGGAGCTACCGACAACGGAACAGGTGTTTTAACCATGCTTGAAACCATGAGGATCCTGAAAAAATATTATCCCAACAACAAAAGAACCATTGTTGTAGGACTTTGGGGCAGCGAAGAGCAAGGGCTGAACGGCTCGAGGGGATTTGTCGCGGATAATCCTGAAATCATCAGAGGAGTGCAGGCCGTCTTCAACCAGGACAACGGAACGGGCAGGATTGTGAATATCAGCGGACAGGGTTTTGTAAATGCTTACGATTATCTCGGAAAGTGGCTGAATGCGGTTCCTAAAGTGATTAGGAGCCAGGTTAAGACCGATTTTCCGGGGATGCCGGGCGGTGGCGGTTCCGATCATGCTTCGTTTGTAGCGGCCGGGGTTCCTGCTTTTGCCCTGGGCTCGCTGAACTGGGGATATTTCGGATATACCTGGCATACGACGAAAGATACGTATGACAAAATTATTTTTGATGAAGTGAAAAGCAATGTGATTTTAACGGCCACCCTGGCTTATATGGCTTCCGAAGATCCTGAATTTACCAACCGTGAGAAAAGAGCGATGCCTGCTGATGAAAAAGGGCAGGTAATGAAATGGCCGGAAGTAAGAAAGCCGATGAGGGATTCTAAAGAGTATTAAATAGGTTGGAAGTTGGATGCTTGATGTTGGAAGTTTTTACTGTTTTGGTATTGACGTTTAGTTTGTTTAAAAAAAGATATTTTAAATCCAGTTTTAAAATTTGGCTCTTTCTTCGTTGATTTTCTTAAAATAGAATAAATATTTCTACGGGTACAAATAATTATAAACGGACGGCTCAATCAATGAGCCGTCTGTTGTTTTCGGTAGGTTTTAGGTCAAGCAGATGACGGATTTCCTCCATTCTGCTTTCTTTTATAATGTAGGTTGTACAGATTTTATTGTTCAGATACATCCTGAAATTCATTTGGGTTGAGGTCTTTTTGCCATAGGGACTTCGGGAGGTCTGCTCGGTAAAAAGAGGATACAGATTGGCAAGGCATAAGATATTTCTTTTTAGCGATTTCCTGAAGTTTGGGTAATGGCCTTCGTCATCGATAACTTTCATGCGGAAGATCTTTTTTCCTAATGTAGTTCCGAAATAAAATTCCGTTACCGATCCCAATACAATAACCCATGGAATCGACAGTAAGACACTTATTAAAACCGTTTTATGAAGGAGGTAATAAAAAATTAAAGTAAACAGTGACATATCGATCCACTTGGCAAAAAGCCTTTGGGTCTCATTTCCTTTAAACCCCGGATTGTAAGGCAGGTAATATTCGTAAGCATGATATATCCTTTTTCCATACAAATCAAAATCCGGAGTGGGGCGGTGGATGATTTTTCTTTCTTTAATTTCCGATATTTTCACAACAATTTGTTTATCCTTTGTATATATAGCAAAAATCGCAAAAGTCAGTAATACGACCGATTAAAATTAAATAATTTAAAAAAGGGGCGAATCAACTGATGAGCTGCCCGCTGTTTGCGGGAGTTTTTATATCCAGCCTATTTCTGATCTCTTCAATTTTGCTTTTCTTTACAATATACGTTTTGCAGATCTTATTATTCATATACATGCTCATATTTGTTCTGATAGAGGTTTGGGTACCCATAGCAACCGTTCTGGATGTATGTTCCGAAAAGGAGGGATAGAAATTGGCCAGACACAGGAAATTTCTTTTTAAGAAGTCAGAAAATCAGGATACTTTCCAAAATCATCGATAACGGCCATTCTGAATAGCTTTTTCCCTAAAGTACTTCCCCAAATCGTTTCGGTAATACTTCCTGCAATAATTACGGAGGGTATGGAATACAGAAAAGAAACCAAGGGATTTTGCCTGAATAGGAAGAAGAATATCAGGAAAAAAACTAGCATATCGGTTATTTTAGCCACTTCCCTTTGTTTATTAAGGTTCGGCAAACTGTTTTTATAAGGCAAACTATATTCAAAGAAATCGTAAATGCGGTTTCCGTCTGCATCAAAATCCCCGGTGGCCCTTCGCGTAATCTTCTTTTCTTTGAGCTCTGATATTCTCATTACCGTTTATTACAGGATCATGCTCAGCTGAACTCTTTTTCTTCCTTCATCTACGTCGGTCACTTTTACCTGAACGTGCTGATGGAGCTTCACCACTTCATTCACATCCGATACGAAGCCGTCTTTCAGCTGCGAGATATGAACCAATCCGCTTTCTTTGATGCCCAGGTCTACAAAGCATCCGAATGCCGTAATATTATTCACGATTCCCGGGAGAACCATTCCTGTTTTCAGATCTTTGATGCTTTTTACCTTCGGATCGAACTCGAATACTTTCGCCGCTTTCCTCGGATCCAGTCCCGGCTTTTCCAGTTCTTTCAGGATGTCTTTTATGGTTAAGATCCCAATCTCTCCAGTAATATATTTTTCAGGCTGAATCTGCGCGATCTTCTCTTTGTTTGCAATAAGCTCATCCGTTTTTATACCGAGGTCTTTAGCCATTTTTTCTACGATTCCGTAAGCTTCCGGATGAACGGCCGAATTATCCAGCGGATTTTTAGCGTGGTGGATCCTGACAAAGGCCGCCGCCTGCTGAAACGCTTTTTCTCCTAACCGCGGAACTTTTTTCAGCTGCTTCCGGTCTTCAAAAGCGCCATTTTCCGCCCGGTAGTTCACGATGTTTTCCGCCATCTTTTCGCCGATTCCGGAAACGTAGCTCAGTAAAGATTTGCTGGCGGTATTGAGGTTGATGCCTACTGCATTCACGCATTTCATCACGGTGGAATCCAGTTCGTTCTTCAGCTGCGTTTGGTCGACATCGTGCTGGTACTGACCGACACCAATCGATTTTGGGTCGATCTTTACCAATTCTGCCAGCGGGTCAGCCAGCCGCCTTCCGATTGAAACGGCACCGCGCACTGTTACATCATACGTCGGAAATTCTTCTCTGGCAATTTTACTTGCTGAGTACACCGAAGCCCCGGCTTCCGATACCACGAAGACCTGTAAAGGTTTGTCGAAGGCAATTTTCTTGATAAAAAATTCAGTTTCGCGGCTGGCCGTTCCGTTTCCGATCGAAATCGCCTCAATGTTGTAAGCGTTTACCATTGAACGGATCTTTTTCATGGCCATTCCGCTTTCGTTCTGGGGAGCGTGGGGATAGATGGTCTCGTTGTGAAGGAGATCGCCTTTTTCATCGAGGCAAACGATTTTACATCCGCTTCTGTAGCCCGGATCGATGGCCAGGATTCTCTTTTCGCCCAACGGCGGGGCAAGCAGCAGCTGGGTCAGGTTTTCGGAGAAGATCTCAATCGCTTTTTTATCCGCCTTTTCTTTAGCTTCCTGCAGGGTTTCGTTGGAAATGGCAGGTTCCAACAGCCGTTTGTAACTGTCTTTAATGGCCAATGCAATCTGCTCTGCCGATTCGTTGTTGGATTTGATGACGGCTTTTTCGATAAATTCGATAGCTTCTTCTTTGTCGATGCCTACATTTGTTTTGACAAACCCTTCGGTTTCTGCCCTCAGCATGGCTAAAAGACGGTGGGAGGGTGTCCGGTTCAGGCTCTCTTCCCATTCGAAATACTGGGAGAATTTCTGGGCGTCTTCTTCCTCCTTTTTGGCTTTTACCACTTTGGAAGTAATCATCGCTTTCCGTTGAAACAGCCGGCGAAGGTTTTTACGCACATACATATTTTCATTGATCCATTCCGCCATAATATCGCGCGCGCCCTGCAAGGCTTCTTCTTCGGAAGCCACCTGATCATTGATATATTTTGCCGCAAGAGATCCGATATCCTGTGCTTTCTGGCTCATGATGATTTTCGCTAAAGGTTCCAGCCCTTTTTCTTTCGCCACATCTGCTTTGGTCTTTTTCCTTTTTTTGAAAGGCAGGTAAAGGTCTTCCAGTTCCTGGATATCAAAGCTTTCCTGTATCCGCTGATGCAGTTCAGGCGTCAGTGCCTGCTGTTCTTCAATGGATTTTAGAATGCTTTCCTTTCTTTTTACAAGGTCTTCAAAGTGTTTGTTGAGTTTGGAAATCTGCTCGATCTGTGTTTCATCAAGATTCCCGGTCCTGTCTTTCCGGTATCGGGAAATAAAAGGAATCGTGCAGTCTTCCGCCAGCAGTTCCAGCGTAGCGTTGATGCTTTTTTCGGATATATTGAGGGTTTGTCGGATATAGCTTATCGTGTTCATCTGAAATTTTAAACGGCTAAAATACATTCTTTTTACAAGAGTAGGGCTGAATAAAAGGAAAACCGGAGGGTGAGTGGTGAATTTTGCGCTGCCAGTGAATGGTGAATGGTCAATCTTAATGGTGTGGTGAATGTTGGAAAGCACAAAGGCGCGAAAGACTTTTAAATGCTTTGCTGGAAAAAGGCGCAAAGATTTATCTCTGATAAAATGGTGTACCGCTGAAACCTTCACCGCAATTCCCCTCCGGTCCGGAGGGGTGTCGAAAATTCAGGGAATTTTTGACGGGGTGGTTTTAGGGTGAATAGTAAATTTTTCGCTGCAAGTGATTGGTGAATGGTCAATTTTAATCGTGTCGTGAATGTTGGAAAGCACAAAGGCGCGAAAGACTTTTTAAATGCTTTGTGGGAAAAAGGCGCAAAGATTTTATCCCTGATAAAATGGTGTACCGCTGAACCTTCACCGCAATTCCCCTCCGGACCGGAGGGGTGTCGAAAATTCAGGGAATTTTTGACGGGGTGGTTTTAGGGTGAGTGGTGAATTTTGCGCTGCCAGTGAATGGTGAATGGTCGATCTTAATGGTGTGGTGAATGTTGGAAAGCACAAAGGCGCGAAAGACTTTTAAATGCTTTGTGGGAAAGGCGCAAAGATTTTATCTCTGATAAATTATGAACCGCTGATTTCCAAAGCATAAAATTCAGCGATTCGTATTAGCGACATGAAAATTTGACAACGTCAAATTCTTTGCGTCTTAAAACATTATTATTTTAAATAAAAATTGAGATCTTCGCATTCCGACCAGGAAACATCTTTATCAACTACCAATAAAATTTATGATTGGTTTTCATTTATTGATGTATGTCAAGAAAACAGGAAACGGAAGTATTTATCTTTGGGTTTTTAAATGAAAACTCTTGTGGGATGTTTCATTTTGCTTATATTTAAAATCTTAAACTTTTTAATAAAATAAATAATATGAAAAAACTTAGTGTTATTGCATTGGTGGCCGTAGGAATGCTTGCCGCATCTTGCAACAAAGACAAATCGGCTGGAGATGCAGCAACCTCTACCGAAAAAACCGTAGCGGAAAGCAAAGGTGAAGTATTGCCGGTAGATACTGCAGGTTCTGTGGTAAACTGGAAAGCGTTCCACAAAGGAGGAATGGCGCCGCGTTGGGGAACTTTAATGGTAAAATCGGGAGATCTTAGCATTGAAAACGGAAACGTAACTGCAGGAAACTTCGTGATCGACATGAACTCCCTGAAAGTAGATCCTGCTTCCGTAACCGAAAAAGACAAAAAATACACGGATCTTGAAGCCCACTTAAAGAATCCTGATTTCTTCGATACGGCTAAAAACCCAACTGCAGACTTCAAAATCACCAGCGTAACCGATCTTAAAGAGCCGTCTAAAGACGCCGTAGCCGGAGCCAACAAAACCGTAAGCGGAAACCTTACCCTATCCGGAAAAACAATGAACGTTACCTTCCCGGCTAAAGTAGACGTGATGGAAAACGCCGCATCCGTACAGGCTAAATTTACCGTAAATAGAGCGGATTGGGGAATCAAATTCGGAACTTCCGAAACCGATCCTGCAGAATGGATGATCAGCAAAGACATCGAAATCGCAGTAGACGTAAAAGCGAAAAAATAATATTGTTAGATCTAATCTTGTAGGCCGCCCCTTTTGGGGGTGGCTTTTTTTTGTGAATTCCTGTTATCGATGAAAGTTTATGACGACGACTGTATAATTTTATAGTGAGAAAACTGTACGTCTTGACATTTAGATATAAAAAATGCCCCGCAGATAGGCGAGGCGCTAAATGTTTTCACAACGGAATAATCCTTATTGTGAATTGCTTTCATGTACAAATGTAGAAAATATTTTTTCAACGGATTTATGGTTTCCCGTAAAATATTTATTTTTTTTCTTTTTACATTTATGCAATTTCTAAAAACTAATAGATTATGATTAAAAATATACTTGGACTTGATCTCGGGACAAACTCGATAGGTTGGGCGTTAATCAAACAGGATTTTGAGAATAAGCAAGGTGAAATTCTTGGAATGGGAAGCCGGATTATTCCGATGTCCCAGGATATTCTCGGTGATTTCGGTAAAGGCAATTCGGTTTCGCAGACGGCGGAACGGACGAGATATAGAAGTGTCAGAAGGCTGCGTGAACGTTTCTTATTGAGAAGAGAGCGGCTCCATCGTGTCCTGCACATTCTGAATTTTCTTCCTGAACATTATGCCAATCAGATCGATTTTAACAAACGTTTTGGGAAATTCAGGTCGGAGACAGAACCTAAGCTTGCCTGGGAAAATAGTGATGGTCAGTTTTCATTTCTGTTTCAGGATTCATTTAATGAAATGATTAATGATTTTAAGGCAGACGGACACGATCTGAAAGTTCCTTATGACTGGACGATTTATTACCTGCGAAAAAAAGCACTTTCCCGAAAAATAAGAAAGGAAGAACTGGCCTGGATTCTCCTGAATTTTAATCAGAAACGAGGATACTATCAATTGCGTGGTGAGGAGGAAGAGGAGAATCCGAATAAGTTGGTCGAGTTTTATTCATTAAAAATTGTAGACGTTTTAGCAGATGAACCTCAAAAAGGAAAGTCAGATATTTGGTATTCTTTGATTTTAGAGAACGGATGGATTTACAGACGTTCCAGCAAAACACCTTTATTCGATTGGAAGGAAAAAACAAGAGATTTTATTGTCACCACTGATTTGAATGATGACGGAAGTGTTAAAAAAGATAGAGACGGGAATGAAAAAAGAAGTTTCCGCGCCCCAAGTGAAAACGACTGGACTCTGGTAAAGAAAAAAACCGAACAGGAAATCGATAAATCGCACAAGACTGTCGGAGCGTACATTTATGAAACTCTTCTCCAGGATCCAAAACAGAAAATCAAAGGAAAACTGGTCCGGACCATTGAAAGAAAATTTTACAAGCAGGAACTGAAACAGATTCTTGAAAAACAAAAAGAATTTCATCCTGAATTACAGAGTGATGATTTATATAATGACTGCATTCGTGAATTGTATAGAAATAACGAAGCACATCAGTTGATGCTTAGCAATAAGGATTTTATCCATCTTTTTATGGAGGATATTATTTTCTATCAACGACCCTTGAGAAGTCAGAAATCTTCAATATCAAATTGCTCTCTGGAATTCAGAACATACAAAGATGAAAATGGGGTAGAGCATACTCAGTATCTGAAAGCGATTCCAAAATCCAATCCTTATTATCAGGAATTCCGTTTGTGGCAATGGATTTTTAATCTGAATATTTATCGAAAAGATAATGAATATAACGTCACTAAAGAGTTTCTGAGCACAACCAAAGATTACGAAAATCTTTTTGAGTTCTTGAACAATCGAAAAGAAGTTGACCAAAAAGCTTTATTAAAATATCTCAAAGTTAATGATAAAAGCCATCGTTGGAATTTTGTAGAAGATAAAAAATATCCGTGCAATGAAACCAAGACAATGATTTTATCAAGGTTGGGCAAAGTTGAAGGAATTGCAGATGATTTTCTGACGAGAGAATATGAACATAAGATCTGGCATATTATCTATTCTGTAAATGATAAAATGGAATACGAAAAAGCCCTGAAATCTTTTGCCCGGAAAAATAACCTGGATGAAGAGTCTTTCTTTGAGGCTTTCAGGAAATTTCCGCCGTTTAAAAGCGAATACGGCTCTTTTTCGGAAAAAGCGATTAAGAAGTTGCTGCCACTGATGCGTGTGGGAAAATACTGGAATTATGCTGCCATCGACGGAAATTCCAAAGAAAGGATTCAGAAAATCATTACCGGAGAATATGATGAGAATATCAAAGATAAAGTAAGAGAGAAGGCCGTTCATTTTACGGCTGAAAATGATTTTCAGGGACTGCAGTTGTGGCTGGCGCAGTATATTGTTTACGGAAGACATTCTGAGGCTTCAATAATCGGAAAATGGAATTCTGCAGATGACCTGGAAGTGTTTTTAAAGGACTTCAAACAACATTCGCTTCGTAATCCGATTGTAGAACAGGTGATTACCGAAACGCTTCGGGTCGTCAAAGATATTTGGGTTAAATATGGAAATGGAGCTAAAAATTTCTTTAATGAAATTCATATTGAGCTGGGAAGAGAGATGAAGCTTCCGGCAGAAGAAAGGGAAGACCTCGCCCGTAAAATGTCTGAAAACGAAAATACGAATCTCCGCATCAAAGCTTTGTTGGCTGAAATGATGGATGACCAATCGGTTGAAAATGTCCGGCCTTATTCCCCGATGCAGCAGGAAATTCTGAAAATTTATGAGGACGGAATCTTAAAATCGGATATCGAAATTGAAGATGATATCCTGAAAATAAGTAAGACCGCACAACCTTCTTCTTCAGATTTAAAAAAATACAAGCTTTGGCTGGAACAGAAATACAAATCGCCTTACACCGGGCAGATTATTCCACTGAATAAACTCTTCACGCCGGAATATGAAATTGAACACATCATCCCACAAAGTCGGTATTTTGACGACAGTTTCAGCAATAAAGTAATTTGCGAATCGGTAGTGAACAAATTGAAGGATAACTATATCGGACTTGGGTTTATCAAAAAATTCGGAGGGACTGTCATTGAACTGGGATCCGGTAAAAATATAAAAGTTTTGAAAGCGGATGAATATGAGGATTTCGTTAAAAAACATTACGCCAACAACCGGGCGAAGCGGAGTAAACTCCTGATGGAAGAGATTCCGGAGAAAATGATTGAACGCCAGATGAATGATACCCGCCATATCAGTAAATATATTTCGGGTTTGCTATCAAATATTGTAAGAGCAGAAGACGGAACGGACGAAGGTATAAATTCTAAAAACATCATCCCCGGAAACGGAAAAATAACTACCCGACTGAAACAGGACTGGGGATTGAATGATGTCTGGAACGATTTGATTTTACCGCGTTTTGAAAGAATGAATCAGCTAACGAAATCTACAGATTTCACCGCCTGGAATGAAAATCATCAGAAATTTCTGCCAACTGTTCCGGTTGAGTTTTCAAAAGGATTTTCAAAGAAAAGGATAGACCATCGCCATCATGCTTTGGATGCTTTGGTGATTGCCTGCGCTACAAGAGATCACGTAAATCTGCTGAATAATCAGTCTGCGAAATCGGAGACCGGCCGTTATGATTTGAAAAGAAAGCTGATGCAGTTTGAAAAAGCAGTGTATAACGATCCTCAAACCAGAAAACCAATAGAAAGAGAAGTTCCGAAAAAATTTTTAAAACCTTGGGATGGTTTCACTGTTGACGCCAGAAATAAGCTTGAAATGATTGTCGTAAGTTTTAAACAGAATCTTCGTGTAATTAATAAAGCAACCAATTATTATGAAAGATATGTGGAGAAAGACGGTGTAAAAACCAAAATGACAGTGGAGCAGACCGGAACAAATTGGGCTATTCGAAAGCCGATGCATAAGGATACGGTTTCCGGTAAAGTGGATTTACCATGGATAAAAGTTCCCAAAGGAAAAATTTTAACGGCCACCAGAAAAAGTCTTGATACGTCTTTCGATCTAAAAACAATCAACACGATTACAGATACCGGCATTCAGAAAATTTTAAGAAATTATCTGGATTTCAAAGGCAGTCCGGAAATTGCATTTTCGCCCGAAGGAATCGAAGATTTAAATAAAAATGTTGAAAAGTATAACGATGGAAAACCCCATCAGCCTATAAGCAAAGTAAGAGTTTTTGAACTAGGAAGTAAATTTCAGGTGGGGCGGACCGGAAATAAGAAGTACAAATATGTAGAAGCAGCAAAAGGAACCAATCTATTTTTTGCAGTATATGAAGATAAAAATGGCAAGCGGAGTTATGAAACCATTCCCCTGAATGAAGTTATTGAGAGGCAAAAGCAGAATTTAGCAGTTGTTGAATTGAAAGGAATAAAAGATTTTTATCTCTGTCCTAACGATTTGGTGTACGTCCCTCTAGAAGATGAACTTGAAAACAGTAACAAAATTGATTTTAAAAATTTTAGAAGAGATCAGGGCGAAAGAATTTATAAAGTAGTAAGTTTTAGCGGGAACCAGCTATTTTTTATAAGACATGATATCGCTACTTCTATTGTAAATAAAGCAGAA
Organism: Chryseobacterium sp. SORGH_AS_0447; assembly: GCF_030818695.1. NCBI lineage: Bacteria > Pseudomonadati > Bacteroidota > Flavobacteriia > Flavobacteriales > Weeksellaceae > Chryseobacterium > Chryseobacterium sp. SORGH_AS_0447. The sequence goes on from NZ_JAUTAR010000001.1 coordinate 2,310,334, forward strand.
TTCTCGAGTTTAAATAAAATGGAACGTGCAATTGACGGTCTGATGATTAAAGAAAATTGTATCAAACTAGAAGTAGACCGTTTAGGAAATATTTCAAAAGCATAATATCCAAAGCATTAGTAAAGAAAGAGCTTTAGAAGCATATCAAAGAACATATTGTTGAGCAGATTTTTGATTCGTGTAAAAAGAATAAAGTGGTAAGAGAATTTATCCGTGTTATCTTAATCCTTATGATAAAAATTGACAGAAAAGTATATTGTGCTTATAGTTTTGCTGACGATATGGAATTTATTCTATGAATATAATTACTAAATAACTAAAACTATGATCACTCGCTCCATCTACATCGGCAACCCCGCTTATCTTAAACTAAAAGACGAACAGTTGAAAATCCTCTGTCCTGAAACCAAAACGGAAAAGGGTAGCGTTCCTGTGGAAGATTTGGGATTGCTAATGCTGGATCATTACCAGATTACGATTTCGCACAACCTTATCCAGAAAATGATGGGCAATAATGTAGTGGTGGTGAGTTGTGATGCGCATCATCTGCCGCATGGAATCATGTTGCCGCTGTACGGACATACCGAATATTCGGACCGGGTAAAAGACCAGCTGGAAGCCAGTGAGCCGCTCAAAAAACAGCTGTGGAAACAGACGGTAGAATGCAAGATTGAAAACCAGAAAAATGTACTGATGAAGCTTGGGAATTATTATGAACCGATGCTGGAATATCAGCGGAATGTAAAATCCGGTGACATCACCAATATGGAAGGAATTGCTGCCCAGCACTACTGGAAATACCTGATCAGTCTGGATTTTCTCAGGCAGCGTTTCGGGGATTCGCCCAACCCGTTTTTTAATTTCGGCTATGCGGTGCTCAGGAGCATTGTTGCCCGGGCAATTGTTGAAACAGGACTGCTCCCTGTTCTCGGTATCTTTCATAAAAACAAATACAATCCGTACTGTCTTGCTGATGATTTAATGGAACCTTACCGCCCTTTCGTAGACCTTTTGGTTATGCAGTGGCTAAAAATAAATCCTGATATGGAAGACCTGACCAAAGAATTCAAAGCGCATATTCTTCAGATCGCAACGAAGGATGTGCTGATTGACAGTAAAACAAGACCGTTGTTGGTGGCTGTAAAATCAACAGCTTCATCGCTCTATAAATGTTACACGGGAGAAAAGCGGCTGATCTCTTATCCCGAACTGATCTGATATTTAGATTACTTTTTTACATTTTACAAATAAAAATATGAATGCCGAAAGGTTTAATGCATATCGAATTATGTGGGTTCTAGTATTATATGACCTTCCGACCGAGACTAAGGCTAATATGAAAGATGCCAACCGTTTCCGTAAAGCGCTGATCGATGATGGCTTTACCTTGTTTCAGTTTTCGATGTATGTTCGTCACTGCCCGAGTCGCGAAAATGCGGAAGTGCATATCAAAAGAGTCAAATTTATGCTGCCCAAAGCCGGAAAAGTAGCAATTATGTGCATTACAGATAAACAATTCGGCGATATTGAGATTTTCTTTGCCAGGAATAAAGAAGAACCGCCTCCAACTTTCCAGCAGCTCGAACTTTTCTGATTTTTAATTTCTAATTAACAAATAAACCCACTGCAATTCAGTGGGTTAAATGTTGAGGTTGTGTTGTATCACGAAGATACGATTAAATGAAAGCAATTCACAACAGACAGAGGTGTTTTAAGTGATACGCTAAGGTTGTGTTGTATCACGAAGATACGATTAAATGAAAGCAATTCACAACCTTGAAAGACTGGCATTATGGTTCATTCCGGTTGTGTTGTATCACGAAGATACGATTAAATGAAAGCAATTCACAACAAGGATCTAATATAGCCTTAAATGTGGTAAGTTGTGTTGTATCACGAAGATACGATTAAATGAAAGCAATTCACAACAGTACCATCCAAAAGGTACAGAAAACGAATGTTGTGTTGTATCACGAAGATACGATTAAATGAAAGCAATTCACAACACATCCCGTATAGATGCTTGTGGAATGGTTGTTGTGTTGTATCACGAAGATACGATTAAATGAAAGCAATTCACAACCCTCAGTCACATTAATCGAACGTCGTTCGAGTTGTGTTGTATCACGAAGATACGATTAAATGAAAGCAATTAACAACAACAAAGCAGCTACTAACGATGAAATCAGAGTTGTGTTGTATCACGAAGATACGATTAAATGAAAGCAATTCACAACACGTTACAGAGGTAAGATTAATTCAACAAAGTTGTGTTGTATCACGAAGATACGATTAAATGAAAGCAATTCACAACTTGCTTTTTGATTAGTTGATAGATTGTAATGTTGTGTTGTATCACGAAGATACGATTAAATGAAAGCAATTCACAACTAATTTGTAAAGCTGTTAACTTTTTTGCCAGTTGTGTTGTATCACGAAGATACGATTAAATGAAAGCAATTCACAACGCTTATCTGCACTTACTTTAAAAAAATATAGTTGTGTTGTATCACGAAGATACGATTAAATGAAAGCAATTCACAACGATGGCCCGATGGTGGCCATATTTCGGTTCGTTGTGTTGTATCACGAAGATACGATTAAATGAAAGCAATTCACAACTTTTAAAGGCGGCGTACCGCCCGGGGTTAAGTTGTGTTGTATCACGAAGATACGATTAAATGAAAGCAATTCACAACACACCATTGCAATCTGTTTCTTTCTCTTCAGTTGTGTTGTATCACGAAGATACGATTAAATGAAAGCAATTCACAACAGGAAGACGAGCTGATGAGGTTTGTCGCTGGTTGTGTTGTATCTCAAAGATACGGTAAAATGAAAGCAATTCACAACGTTTTAATCGTGGCCGTATTCTCGCTGTTCGTTGTGTTGTATCTCAAAGATACATTAAAATGAAAGCAATTCACAACCGTATAACCTCAGTTGAATGGCTGGGTGACGTTGTGTTGTATCTCAAAGATACGGTAATCAAAGGTAATTTGCATAAAAGCTAATCAAGAAAGTTTTATCAATTTCAGCCTGTTCCTATAATGTTCCGTCTGATTCATTCAGTAATTCAATTATTAGTGATACTTTTGCAGGCTGTTAGGTTAGCTCAGTGGTTATATGATGCATAAAATTTTTCTGATTCCGTTTCTTTTGATGTTCTTTGCTCTTGGGGCACAGGATCAGGCCCGTTATCAGGCAATTTATGCAAAAACATATTTGGAAACCTCGCAGCAGGATTTCGGCAGGGCTTTGAAGGTGGCCGATTCCCTGTATGAAATATCGGAGAATCCATATTTCAGGACCAAAAGCCTGATGCTCTCTGCATCATTATACCAGCAGTCAGGAGATGTGGAAAAGGCGGTCGCCTATGCAGAGCGATCTGCAGGAATTATCGAAGGGGCAGGAAATCCCGCATGGGAATCTCGTGTGTATGGGTTCCTCGCCACGCAATACCGGATCCTGAAGCTGTATAAAAAATCGAAAGTATACATTGAAAAAGCACTGGAAGCAGGGCTGGCCATCAAGGAGGAAATGGCCCGGAACAGCATTCAGGGACTGATGTACCAGGAAATGGCCTATTACGAGACGGAGCACAAGAACTATAAAAAATCGATCCGCTACATTGAAACTGCCCAGTCGCACTTCAACCGGACTAGAGAAAATCTGGATTTCTTTACCGCCAATAATGAACAGTTAACCGGTCTCAACTATTTCTATTCCGGAGCATACGAAAAAGCAATGGATCATTACAGAAAAGCTCTGGCGCTCGCCGAAAAATCTCCGGAGAATTTTCTTACCGGGCTGATCTGTAATGGGATGGCTGCGGTTTATCTTAAGCAGGACGACCTTAAAAATGCCGCGTTATACCTCGGAAGAGCACAGAAAATTGCGGAAAATTCCAATTATCCGCGGTTGAAGATAGAGGTGAACACCACTTCGCAAGCATATTACTCGAAACTGGACGATAATAAAAAATCCGCCGAACTACAGCAGAAAACCGATACTTTGAGTACAGCTCTTGCCGAAAAGGAAAGTGCATTTATCGATGATTCGTATGTAAAGATGGAGCATAAAGCAGAGGTGGCTGAAAAAGACAGTGGCAATAAAAACAACATGCTTCTGGCCGGAACCTTTCTGCTGGCCGGCTGTTCCTTTGCATTTTTCAGGTACCGGAAACGGCAGATCAGGAATACCGAAAGGATCAGCCGGCTGCTGCAGGAATACGAGAGGAGGATACACACTTCGGATGAAGGTCCGGAACTCAAAGCCATAGAGCCGGATGAACCAGGTGCTGAAGGCGGCGAAACTGCCGTCATGACCTCGGAAACCGAGCAGAAGCTCCTACGCCAGCTCAGGGAATTTGAGGAATCGGTGCTGTATACGGACCGGAATATGTCTCTGCCTTTTCTTGCTGCCCACCTGGGAACCAACATCAAATACCTTTCCCATATCATCAACCGGTACAAGAAGAAAGATTTTAACAATTACATTAATGAGCTGAGGATTAATTATATCATCCGCCAGCTTCGGGAAAATCCAGAATTCAGGAAATACAAGATCGCGACGCTGGCCGATGAATCCGGATTTTCTTCTGCCAATAAGTTTACCACTGTTTTTAAAAAAGTTACTGAAATTCCGCCTTCCGTTTTTATCAGGCATATTCAGGAACTCACTGTCCCCGAAGTACAGGAAAACTGAAAGAATTAAATTACCCCTTTCATATTAAACAAAAACACACAATTTCTTCTAGCGGTGCTTATCCTTTTCCATCTTCGTAGAATTCGATGCAAAGGTTCCTCTGTGATGTTAGAAAATTTCCAGCCCGTTAGCCTGATTTCTGCTTCGGGTTTACGTTATGCTAAAGCTGCTTTCATCGGGCTTACATCATCTTCTATTACATCTTTTATTTAAAAATATCTTGCTGAATTTTGAATTTGGAGTTATTTTCACTTCTATTTCAATCAGTATTTCTTTATCGCGCGCCTCGGCCTCTGCTGATATTGCAGTCTGCAAATCCCTTCTAGGAGGTCATGCACTAACAACTATTGCGGAATACGGTTTTTCGGAACAGAGCTCAACGTTTCTAAACTGCAATTTTTGGAAAGTATATCTTTCATATTCGCGAATATGATACGGCAAACAAGTGTATATCATTAAAATTCAGTGTAGTTTTGCCACCGTTCCCTTCAAACGATTCTAAAAAAACAATGATTAAAATGTTTCCCTAATCTATCATTTTTAACAAAAAAATACCCAATGAGAAATCACATGAAATTATTTTTCACCTTATCCCTGTTGCTGCCGGGATTGTTCCTCAGCCTGAAATCGCAGGTCTGTACGGTGGACGTCAACGGACAGACATTTGCCATGGGAGATGGTACATCCATTCCGGCCGGAACGCCGCATACGTTTACCCAGCCCGCGACCAACTACGGATTTACGCTCGATATTTACGGGCTCGATAATTCCTTCAATATGAACATCAACGGTACCCTGCTGGCTATTCAGGAAATTGAGTTCGCTACCGGAGCAGGGCTTACTCAGAATATACAGTTTGCCGACGGCGCAAAATGGCAGACCGGCAATATACCGGCGATATGGAGTATTTCCGGAAGTGCTTCCACGACACCGGCGGTACGGGTAGTCATCAGTCCTACGGGCAGTATAACCATGTTCGGCAGCAAAAGTTCGGGAGGCCCTCTTTTACCGCTGGTCCTTACGAACGGAAATACCTTTAATACCATCAGCTGGAATACTTCCGGCAGCAATTCGGTGACTGTAACTCAGAATGTCGTAGGACCTACCAGAATCTCCGGCTACGGAAGCGGAAAAAATACGATTCCCTGCCATTGTACACAGCCGGGAGCAACGGGTACACCCGCCGGTTTTGCAAAAATGGGGATCCTGACGAAAAGCAGCAGGACGGTAGCCAACTGGCCGGAAAGCGTACCGAATGGCCATATTGTATTGGATTCCTCCAATAAAGGAATGGTGATCAGCCATATGACCACCGCCCAGAGAAATGCCCTCGTACCTGTAGAAGGAATGCTTATTTACAACACAGATCTTAACTGTGTGCAGCTGTACAGGGGGAATGCTCCAACTATCGACTCTGCCAGAACCGGATGGAACTGCATCAGCAGGGGATGTAATGAAAACCGTTAAATCACAAAAAAATAAAAATGAATATCATCAAAGTTTTAGCCGGCCTGTTTTTATTTCTTACAGCCACTGCTTTAAATGCACAGGTCGCTATCGGTAAACAGACGCTTACGAATACTAGCGTTCTGCTGGAGTTCAATGCAGAGGCCAAAGGAATCATACTGCCATCCGTGCTGTCTGCACCCGGAGCCGTGGGCGGAACATTTGTCTTCAACACTGCGGATAAGTCTATTCAGGTATTCCAGAATGCCGGCTGGACGCTGCTTACCGACAGTAATCAGGGAGTGGTTCATAGCTTTAGCAATTCGGGAAACGAATCCGGAACTGGAATGATCATTGGTGCCAATATCTCTGCAAAGCCGGGCGTGCTGGTCATGGAATCCACTACGAAAGCAATGGTGCTCCCTAAGGCAGCTAACCCGCATCTGAACATACGCGGAGCCATTGCAGGAACCATGGTATATGACACCGTCTCCTCTTCACTGGCCGTATATGACGGTGCCCAATGGAGCTATTGGAAGTAACCGGTCTTCTAAAGATTTAAACATTTAACAGGTGTTATACATATTCTCAGTAAACCTCTTCACATGAAGGGGTTTTTCCACGGAATTTATAGATAGCCAAAATGTATTAAAATCTAAACTAATCAATCCATTATGACTAAAAGCGGTAAAGGTTTCAGATCACGTGGTTTGTAATGGAGCAGGGGAGATCTTTTTACCGCAACAGTATTTTTTAGTTTCAAAATTTTCCGGCGAAGAACGAGATCGGAATTTTACAGACAAAACCACCTGTTACTTAACTGTAGCAGGTGGTTTAGGTTTCTCTTAAAAAACCATTCTTATAAAAAACCACTCTTAGATTAAGCTTCAGCCAACGGTTCTACAGCGGACAACGCAACGCGAAGCCATCCAGCTGAAAATTTGGGCACAGCCGGTTTCGATCCGCTCTTCACGGGTCACGTTCTGTATACCCGGCAACGGGTACGAGGACGGAGATTGCGGAAGAGGTTGGGAGAGAATAAGGCCGGGAACAACAGGATCGCGTGACACCCACGGTAAAGATCGACATGCTTCCGTGGTCCAAGCCATCGGGTATTGATTCTGTTATGGTGAGTGTTGTGAATGTCAGATATCTAAGGTTCCGGAAAGCGGAGTACGTAGTGGCCGGAAAACTTCCGGTTTCCTTCTTCCTGTTCAACCTGTTAATCCAAGTTCTGTCTCAGATTCGTGTAAGAAAAGTAAAATTCTAAAATAAAAAAATGCCCTAAGAGAATTCCCTGATTTTTTAAAATTCCGTTTTTTCCCTGAATGTCTGATGGTTTTGATTCCTGAAATTTGTATCAGACAAACGGGATAAAAGTCTGCTGATCAGAGAAGAATCAACCAAAGTAGGGACGCAGCTGAATAATTTCCGGAATAAAACAAAACTAATCCATCAAATCCATTAAACAGAATATGGCAGATACAGTAAACAACCAGGCAACAGACGCCGTTACGCAGACCAACGTTACCGTGCTGGGCGAATCTCCCGCACAGGCCATGAGTATGCTCTATCAGATGGCCACCCATGCCAGCGGAATTTCCATTCAGAATTCAGTGTCTAACCAGCAGAACCTCAATCAGCTTAATCCGGCGATCGTCGCCGATGCCATTAAGATTTTAAAAGGTTAATTAAAAATTTATCAGCATGGACGAGAATAATAATGACCCGACAGCCTCTCAGGATACAGCCAATGCCGTAACACCTGTAGAAAAGGCGGTACAGTTTGTCAATGCCGAAGTACTGTCGCCACCGCCGGTGGCGCCGATGCAGGGGATGGCAAAGGTAATGATTGACCAGTCTGCCGGAATGATGGTCCAGGATCTGCAGTCGTTCCTGAAAAGTTTTGAGCAGCTCGGCCTTATTGCACTGAGCCGGCTGGCAAATAACTTACTGACGTACGGAACCTGGAGCGAAAATGAACCTCCGCCGACCGGTACATCGCCTGCCTCTACAGGAGGAACGTCCGGTGAAGAAGCAATACAAAGCCTGTTTAATATCGTCAGCAAGTATGCGGAAGCCAAAACGAACCTATCCAATGCAGCCTTACTTTCCACTGTTTTGCATCCGAATCCGGCGGCCATGCCATCTTCAGGCTCTTTTTCCGATGCTTCCGTGCAGCCTGAAGATCCCGAAAAAAAAAACGGATAGACGTTACGGAAGAAGACCATACCGGAAATGCGTCTGCCATGGAGGAGGCTGTTGAAAAGGTAATGCCGGAACCTGTTAAAATACCGGAGCGAGTGCCGCAACAGAAAGAGGCTGCCGTGCCTGCAGAAGTACATACGAGCAAGAGGATGAAACAGTCGGTCTTCTCGAAACTAATGAATCAACTTAAAAAAAATTAATAGAATGAATTATTCAAACGAACAGAAACCGGCCAAGATCTTAAACTTACGTACCTTAAAGGAAGTGAATGAAAGCCTTTATCTTACCAAAACTGCCGATACTGCTTATTTCAGTGTAAAAAAACCTGAAAACAACAGCGATCGGGTGACCTTCGGCCTTACCACTTCCGATGTTAATATCAAGCCTCTGATCCGGCAGGTAAACTGTATCAACAAAGGAAAACGATACAACAATTATCAGTCATTCGTCGTGGAGCCCAAAGACAAGTCCACAGGCATCGCCGTGATCTTGATCAAGCTGGAAGAAAATCAGGTCTTTTTTTGCAACATACGGATTCTGCCGCTGAATACTTTAAGTGACATTGCTGAACCGGAAACCGATTCCAGGCTTCTTACGGTAAACCTGGAAAGATCGAAATGCATCCTGAAGACCGACATTACCATCACCGCATCCAATACAGGAGAAGCGCTTTATGCCACTCATGATGTGGATGTGCATGCCATATCGGATCTGATAACCCAGGGTGAAATAGTGGAGCTGAAGAGAGAGCTGGAATTCCAGGGAACAAAACTGATCGCCCATTACTTCCAGGAAATCCTCGAGATCATCATCAATGAAAATCCATCCAATACCGGGAAACTGCCTCTCATTCCGGATGATTATATCATCAACCTGCCCAATGACCAGCTGAAGGAAATGATTACCGCCAATGCGATCAGCGGATGCATTGCCCTGGAAATCGTAGGCAGTAATGTGATCAAGGATATTAATAAAGACTGGACGGCAGCCGGGAGTTTTATCGGCTACCTGATTTAATAACTATTATCATTGAGTAGATATTGTATGATTAATTATAAAAACCATGACCTATGCGCAGAGTATTGTACCACACGGCAAAACCTTCGGGGCGTGTTAAAAATTCACCGCCGATCGTTATCGAAGTAGAACCGGTAGAGCCTCAGCCGGTGGAAAAAGAAGAGGTGATGCCCTTTGTGATCAGCCATGAAGAAGAGATTATCGGCTATATTAAGGAAAAAGCGGTAAAGGAAACCATGAGCCATCTTTCCCCGCTTCTCGAAAAGCTGGAAGAGGCGGTAAAGCAGCAGCAGGCCAACCAGGAAGCCCAGGCAACAGCGGGCGGCCTGATGATCTCCGGCCAGGAAGACCGGCTGAAAAACCTGCAGGAGACTTTCAGAAAAAAGGAACTGAAGGTTGCCGAACGCTTACAACAGCTGCAGGCAAGATTTGCACGCATCCGTAAATGAATATTCAACCCCAAATTAAAAATAATATGACAGACAGCCAGAATGAAATCAACACAGAAGTTGTAGGAATGTCTTCCACGGTACCCGCCGCCATTTCGATGCAGGTGAATGCCCATTCCACCGGATTAATGTATGAACAGTCCGTTCTGAACCAGCAGCGGGATTCGCTGATCGGATTGAGCAATTCCGCTATGGGAATCAAAAAGATCAGTTCCATCAGGTTAAAGAAAGAATTCAACGCGTTCCGGAAGAGCCGATTCGATATTTAATGTAACCCAAAACTTTCCTGATGAGATGCGGACATTTTACGGATGTAACATCGCTTCGACAGGCACATTATTTTACAGTACCCGCTGAAGGTCCGCATCATTTATCTTAACATATCTTCAGTTTCTGCACGAGGCCCGGCGAAGGCTTTCAACCATTGTACCGAGAACCACCCTTAACGATTTATCAATCTTTCCAGTCTTAAAACAATCATTTTAAGCCTTTGCCACGGTGCCTTTTCCGGAAAAACAGATTTTAATAAAAACAGTTTGACAATCAAATCATTATTAACCGAGATTATCTCAAAAAACAAAAACAATTATGACAGTGAATCCACAAATCACCGATGCGGTAACGCAAACCAATGTAAAAGTAGTGGCCGAAGCGCCGGCCATGGCTTTAGGAAATGTTTACCAGACCGCAGCCCATTCCACAGGGCTGATGTTTGAAAACGCCGTCAACAACCAGAACCAGCAGAATATTCTGGGACAGGCCGCCACGACCCAGGGCGTGATGCAGATCTACAGCTTCGACACTGTAGCGGATGCCCTTTCCATCGCCAGAATGCTGAATCCCAATCCGTAAATCAGTCAGAACGATTCGGATACTTGCGGGAGCGCTTTACAAGCAGCTTACCGATACCATCCATTTAATTTTAACTAAATCATGACCGGAAAATCCGGCCATCCAAACCTTAAAACAATTTAATTATGTCATTCGTAAATCAACAAATCACAGATGCAGTAACGCAAACCAATGTAAAAGTAGTAGCCGAAGCCCCGGCTATGGCTTTAGGAAATGTTTACCAGACCGCAGCCCATTCCACCGGACTGATGTTTGAAAACGCCGTCAACAACCAGAACCAGCAGAACATTTTAGGACAGGCCGCCACAACCCAGGGGGTAATGCAGATTTACAGCGTGGATACCGTGGCAGATGCTATTTCCATCGCCAGGATGATGAACCCTAACCCGTAATCCCTACGCAAAAACAGCTCAGCAGCCGGATCAGGTCCGGTTGCTTTTAAAAATCAATTCCAATGTAATAACCATGACCGGAAAATCCGGTTTATTCAAACCTTAAACACATATAATTATGGCAAACGTAAATGAACAAATTACAGACGCAGTAACACAAACCAACGTAAAAGTAGTAGCCGAAGCCCCGGCAGTGGCCCTGGGAAACGTGTACCAAATCGCTGCCCATTCCACAGGGCTGATGTTTGAAAACGCCGTCAACAACCAGAACCAGCAGAACATCTTGGGACAGGCGGCCACAACCCAGGGGGTAATGCAGATCTACAGCCTGGATACCGTGGCCGATGCCATCTCCATCGCCAGGATGATGAATCCTTCTTAACCTTAGTGTTTTCAGATTCTTTTTCAGGGAGGATAGGATTATCCTCCCTGATTTTTTAAGACAATCAATATTAATAATATAAATTAAAAACAATATGCTAAGATTTATAACACGAACATCCAGATTGTCAAGGACAAGTTCTGTGTGGGCCGATAGAACACCTGTGATCTCAAGATTAAATAGCTATAGATATTTTTCTAGTGAAAGTGCTTATGATTTACCTGTACTTCAACGAAATCTCACAAGTATTAATGCGGAAACAAATAGCAGAATAGATGGAAGGATTGATGGATTATATCGTGAGATACGACCCGCTTATAAGCCTGAAGGCTTTGAAAGCCTGATCGATAGAGAAGTGAATGACCCTCAATATGGTATGGGAATCAATACAGGTTTTAAGAATTATCATGGTTACTTTTACAGAAATTTTGATCCGGATGAAAAAATATTTACTTTTAATCACGGCTTTTCCGGTAATTTGCCTCCGTGGGTAAGAGATGTTACCATACCTTTAGTACAGGGAAAAGGTATTCCTACCCAGGTTTATTTCACTTTGCGACAAATGAAATTATTAAACATTCCTGAAGGAGATATACAAATTGTAAGAATGTCTCAAATACAAAATCTGGATACCGCGGCTTTTATTCATAATATAACTGGAGGAAAAATTATCTATAATTTTGATTCAGTAGATATTTTGGCTGCACCAAGTAATGAGTATATGAAAACAGTAATGATACAAGCGGGTTACGAGATTATAAGTGGCAATATAACAGGAAAAGGTCAATATATGTCAGTAAGAGATCTTAAAAATTATGATTTTCCGCTTAATCCTAAATTTAAAGGTTCTTATGAAGCATTTATGGAAAAATATGGATTATCCTGGTATGACATGTTATATTTAAATTATAATATAATAGTGAGAGTTAGATATACACAATAAAGAAATATGATACCCATAAAATTATTAAGAATAGAAAATCTTGAACCGGTAGGCGTAGATAATTTAGATGAATTTGTTCAGGGCTTACATAATGTTTTAGGTTATGATGTAGAGACTGTACATAAAATAGACAAAGAATTTGAGGGGTATTACCTGCTGCCAATGGGTTTTACAATTCCCGAAAGCGGAAATGGTATTGTAAAAGAAAATATCAATGAAAAGGTTTTTTTGTTAAGCGTGATCAATAGTAATATTCCGAGAATATTAGAAGAATGTAAGCCGGCAGGATTGACAAATTGGGCCCTTTTTTTCAGAGCCGGGACAGCAGTAATCGGTAAAAAAGAAGTAATTGCCGAAGCATTGGTTCATGAGGAAAATAAAGACATATGGTATGAAGACTTAGGCTATGATCAATATATTCCTGTGTCAAAGGATGGCACATATGAGACTGTCGCAAGATCAATTTTAACCTATTTAAAAGCTTATGATAATTATTTAAAGGAGCAGAATTGAATTTAACTGTTCTTCAAACATTTAAATTTGAATTACTCTTGCATAGGTATCATCTCCTTATTTATCCAGCAACACAATTTCATTCGCATCCACAATCTGATTTTGCACGGCGTAGATCACTAGCCCGGCCATATTTTTCACACAGGCTTTGATCATCAGGCTGGTCTTATGGGTTTCCACGGTTTTTGGCGAGATGTACAGGGCATCTGCGATTTCTTTGGTGCTGAACTGTTGGCAGACCAGCCGGAGGACCTCCGTTTCCCGTTCCGTAAGGCCGTCTTTGGAGGCCGGAGAAAATTCGGGAAGCTTATTGGACAGCTGGTTCCGCATGACTTCAACCTGTTCTTCTGAAAAATAATGCCCGTTGTGGTAGACGGCATGCATCACCTTCAGCAGCTCTTCCAGGTCGGTTTCTTTGGGCAGAAAAGCATGGGCGCCCATTTTCAGCATCTGCCCCATAAAAGAGCGCCGGTAAAAGCTGGACAGCACGATGATCTTCGGAGCTTCAGGTGTGGCAGCTAAGGCAGAGAGCACTTCAAGGCCGTCACCATGAGCCATTCTCAGATCCAGAAGGAGGAGATCCGGTAAGCCGGTTTCGGTTTCGGTCAGGAAATGATGGCCTCCGGTTGAGGTCAGTACGACTTCATAACCATTGGTGCTGTTGATGTAATTTTTTAAAAGCTGTACCAGCAGCAGGTCATCGTCCACAATGCCTACTTTGATTATTGAATTTTCCATATGTTGTGATTAAAGGCGGGTCATCATTATAAACCGGGTTCCTTTCTGCGGCCGGGACCTGAACCGGTAACGGGCTTTGATCTGCTCTGCTCTCAGCCGGATGCTTCTCATCCCGATGCCCGCAGGTTCTTTGTCGTATCCCCGGATAAGTCCTTTGCCGTCATCCGCTACCGTCAGGACCAGGTACCGTTCCGATATCCGTAAGGAAACGGTAATGACGGACGCGTCCGCATGTTTTAGTATATTGTTGATCAGCTCCTGCAGGATCCTGAAAAGATTCAGTTTTACAGGATTGCTGATACGGCGGGACAGATGCCGTACGGGATAATATTTTACCCTGATATTTCCTTTTACCTGTTCCAGATAATCCCAAATCAGTTCTTCCGGGCCGGTTTCGCTGAGGTCCGGAGGTGTCAGGTGATGGCTCATTTCACGGATGACACGCATTGAATTTTTTAAATCAAGATGCAGTTCACCGATATCCTGATACCGGGTATTCAGCCTTATCAGATTCAGCCGGGAAATAATATTGTCGTGAAGTTCTCCCGCAATTCTTTCCCGGTCTTTTTCCTGCAGGTAAAGTGCACTTTCGCTATATTCAGCCTGCATTTTATGGATCAGCAGGGAGGCTTTCTGTTTATTTTTCCTCACATGCGCGATATAGCGCAGGATCATCACGGTGATAAATCCCGTGACCAGCAATGCCAGTCCGATCCCGATCCATATCCAAAGGACAATTATACTTTCATTCTTCCCGTATTCCATCCCAGATTAATAAATGCAAGATAAAAAAACCACAACATTACCCCTCTGAAAAGCCACACCGGCGCTACCCACTGCAAATGCTCATGAATTAAAAAATTGAAAGTGGTCGAAATAATGCTTTCAATCGAAAAAAACAGGAAGATAAAAATGTTGACCGTTAGTAAGTTTTTATCAACCCCCGGATTTTTAAACAGATACAAGAAATATACTGCCGCAAAACTACAGATGATGACGTCTGTGATGATGTTGGAATAAAAAGTGACGGAAGAAGCAATTTCACTGCCGGTCACGCTGATGAAAAATGACATTCCCGTAAAAAGATAAACCATCCATCTAACGGAAGGCGGAATTTTTAAAAAATAGGTATGGTAGATCTCGGTCATCATCAGTAAACAAAAGCTTTGGCTCAGGGGATAGAGATAGATATTCACAGTATTGTATTTCATCAGCCGGAAAATCAGATCCGACAGCTCAGAAATAAGTTCACCCAAAAGAAAGATGAACAGAAGCTTCCTGGCCTGTTTCCCACGCCGCAGAAACAGCGCAAAACCTGTAAGCAGGGTAATATTAATGGTAAACTGCAGGTAAAACGATAGTTCATTATACGGAGGCATCACTTTTCAGCAGTAATTGATAGTTTGTATCGGGATCAGCAGCCGTAAACGGCGGGCGGGGTGTTGAACAGTTCTCTGCCGTACTGCTTATACTGCCGATGTCCAGATCTTTCATGGTGATCAGCTCGATATGGTATTCTTTCAGGGAAGCATCTGTAACTTTTTCATTAGTAAGTCCAAAAAATGAAATGCAGCATTCATCTTTGTTTAGATTCATACGCGTATAGTCTTCAAAAGGAACGGTAATGATACGGAAAAAATCTTCTTTTTGAGTTTCCATCCATGCACTGCAGAACATATTAAATATAAAATTGCGGTAGATAGCTGACTGCGAAGAAATAGGATCGCAGACAAGCTGAGGATTCGGTAGGTTATAAGGAGGATTCCGGTTCATTTCTTTGGTTACAATGTAGCTGAAATCACCTTTTGCATCACTTTCGGAGTCGATCAGATAAAATTTGAAAACATCCTTATCAATACCGGCATAGACATGAATTAACGGATTGGATGCATTGGCGAGACGTTCTGTCCATTCCTGAATTTCATCGGCTTTAACGGAAAAATGAGAACCCTGATTCAGAAGTTCCAGAAGTTTTTTCCTGCTTTCATCCTTTCCTTTTTTGTAAGAATCAATAAGCGTTCTCCAGTTTTCTATAGCCTGGAAGATAGAGGAAGTGTTCATGCTTTCTTGTTTTAATGGTAGTAATTGTGTCGAAATTTACAAAAAAAGCTTTTATAAGAATCATAATGTTGTGAAATATTAATAAAATCCTACTTAAACCATAAGAAATCCAGAAATGGTATTGTTTAAAATAAAGTAATTTATTGATTTCATTAAAATTTTAAATCTTTTATCT
Source organism: Chryseobacterium sp. SORGH_AS_0447 (assembly GCF_030818695.1). Taxonomy (NCBI): domain Bacteria; kingdom Pseudomonadati; phylum Bacteroidota; class Flavobacteriia; order Flavobacteriales; family Weeksellaceae; genus Chryseobacterium; species Chryseobacterium sp. SORGH_AS_0447. Next base: position 2,326,217 of record NZ_JAUTAR010000001.1, read on the forward strand.
GCAGATATACGTTATGAGCTTTGGAAATTACACATAAAGTTTATTGTTTTCAATGTTGTAGTGATCTGATATCTCAGGTTTCTAAAACATAGAAGCAGTAAGAATCCCGATCTTCGCTACCGTGCAGAAATTTCCCGATATCAGGCCGGCGGCGGTGAAACGGAGATATCTTCCCGGAATAGGGTGTTTAAAAATAACCTGCTGTTCCACCGGATTGGCTTTGATATTGGAAAATTCGCCTTCCGCAGCGGACTGCCAGTGGATACCGTCGGTGCTGGTCTCAATATGATAACGGCTGATGATGCCGTCTGGCTTTTTATCCTGGCGGGGCAGATAGGTACACCCTTTCAAGTTTTGCAATTTCCCAAGATCAATCATAATTCCTGCTGAAAAAGAGGGAGACGCAATTGGCGGACTTTGCCAGAATGTTTCCGGGTTGTCATCGATGGCGTAAGCTGCCGGGTGGGCAAAATCAGTACCTTCCGGACTAATGATTTTCCATCCTGATTTTACCGGACCAAACCGGAGAACGGCGGTTTCGCTTTGCTCGTTGTTATTGAGAGATATTGCCTTTACCATTCCGTCATCAGCCAGGGTAAAAGGTTGGCGGTATGGCAAAGATTTCAGAGTAGGGGAACTCCCGTCGAGGGTATAATATATTGTTGAAGAAGCGTCTGCAGATGACAGGGTAATCGTTCCTTCAGCAGTGCGACGGATCAAAGGTTTAGCAATTATTACCGGTTCATTGTACAGGCCGAAATCACTCAAAGCCACGGCTACCGGCGATCGGGTAATGGTCAGGCGTATTTTATCGGTAGTGATCCTTTCAGGAAGGCGGATCAGACGGTTCGGACCGATGCTGGTGGCTGAGGCGATTTTCTTCCAGGCTCCGTTAAGAAAAGCTTCCACCTCAAAAGCTTCGATCCGCTGACCAAGTTTTATGTTTTCCCGTAAACGGATGACATTAAAAGTTTTTTCAGCAGGAAGGGTAATGCTAAGCTGAGGGGTAGTAACCTCATCATCAGTGGCCCAATACGAATACCGGTCCTGATCGAGCAAATGCTGCGGTCCGTATTGGGAAAGGTTGTTTCCACGGACACTGCTGGCTTTTAAAACAGCATCTTCTGCAAGATTAACGGCAAAAGTCTGTTTCAGCAGTTTCCCAAATTGCTGAAGCGAACTGATATCTTCAGGATTCAGCTGTCCCTGACGGTTAGGGGAGAGGCCCAGATCCAGATTCGCGCCCCTGCCTACGCTTTTGTAATAAAGATCGAGTAGTTCGGCGGGTGTTTTTACCCTGCTGTCTTCGCGGGTATGGTAGAACCAGCCCGGCCGGAGGGAAACATCGCATTCCGCGGGCATCCAGTATTTTCCGTTTCGGGTGCCTTCAATGCCCAGCTCATATTTCGTAAAGCCATTGGAAGGCTTTTTCCCTTCTTCGGGGGCCTGCGGTTCATAAGTCGCCCAACAAGTTTCCCCGGCATGGCCGTCTTCGTTTCCTACCCAGCGGATATCCGGTCCGACATCTCCGAAAATTACGGCTTCCGGCTGCATACGCCTAGTGATCGCCCAGGTAGCCGGCCAGTCGTAATAGGTTGCCCGGTCGATTTTCCGGGTTTCGCGGGCATTTCCGTAGTAGCCGTCTCCGCCGTTGGCCCCGTCGTGCCATGAGGTAAACAGGGTACCGTAATGGCTATACAGCTCCTGAAGCTGTTTCCGGTACATTTCAACATAGGCGGGAGTGCCGTAGAGCGGATTGTTGCGGTCCCAAGGCGAGCAGTAAATGCCCATTTTCATGCCCAGCTTTTCACAGGCTTTCTGGTATTCCTTTACAATATCGCCTTTGCCATTTTTCCACGGGCTTTTTTTGATGCTGTAATCCGTGGTTTTCGTAGGCCAGAGGCAAAGTCCGTCATGGTGTTTCGCCACAACGATGATGCCTTTGAATCCTCCGGCTTTTGCTGCTGAAACAATTTGTTGCGCATCGAAATTCGTCGGATTAATCAGTACAGGGTTTTCATCCCCATAACCCCATTCTTTATCGGTATAAGTAGCGCTGCCGTAATGGACGATGCAGTACATTTCCATTTCATGCCACTTCAGCTGTGCGTCAGATGGAATAGCTCCATAAGGTTTTAGTGGCTGTTGGGCGTGGCTGAATACCGTTGTTAAAACAATTCCGAAGGTCAGGATCCGATTTTTCATTTTTTGCTGTTTTGATCTAGGATCGGATGATCCAGGGAAGGAAGTTGCCGGTGGTTGCTTTCCAGTTCGTCAAATACTACAATTTCATTTTTGCCTTTTTTCAGCCAGCACGCCGGAACATAAAGGGTCTGCTGCGGGCCGATGTTCCAGTATTTGCCCAGGTTACGGCCGTTCAGGAAAACAAAACCTTTCCCGAAGGTGCGCATATCCAGATAGGTATCCCCCAATTGCTGAAGGGTAAAGCTTCCTTTGTACAGGGTAGGATGGCCGGTTTTCTGATCTTTATTTTTGCTGAAAGAAAATTTTTCTGTGGTTTTAAAAGGGAAACGGTACATCTTCCAGCCGGAAACAGCCCGGCCGTCAATGGAAACCGATTCGGTAATGCCATGCCGGTTGTCATTCAGGAACGGACCATAATTGATCCGCCCGTTGTTTTCCACCCAAAGATCGAGGACGGCATCTGAAGAAATTCCGGTCAGGTTCATCGAGTCCTGCTTCAGCCTGCGGTCGAGGCTTCCCAGGTATTTTCCGTCGACGTACACCTGCGCGTAATCCCTGAGTTCTTTCAGCTTCAGCATTCCTCCTTTTTTAATGTTGGTCCGGTACAAAACGAAACCGTAAGCCTGGTCCAGACCCTCAAAAGATAATGGTTGTTCAGCCGTTTCGGGCTTCGGGAGCTGACTGAAAATACCGGCGTACTGCTCCAGGGCAATATCCGGAATCTTTATTGCAGGCTTTGTCTTAGGAACCGGCGGTAAAGCTTTTCCTGCCGGAAGATGGTTGACAATCACTTTTCTGAAAGCATAAAATTTTTCCGTCGGATTTCCGGCTTCATCCAACGGGGCATCGTAGTCATAGCTGGAAACCTGGGGCGAATACGGATTGTCTTTGTTCATATTCGCGCCGTTCATAAACCCGCGGGTCGTTCCGCCGTGGAACATATACATATTCACGGAGATGCCGGCAGCCAGCAGTTTGTCCAGCGTTTTCGCCGATTGTTCCGCAGATACGTCCGCATGCTTCTTGCCCCAGTCGTCGAACCATCCCGGATACCATTCCGCTACATAATACGGCCCTTTGCCGTTGTGGTATTTGTTGATCAGGGTTTTGACCTGTGCCGGATCTTCCAGTCCGTTCACGGCCGGAAGGTAGCCCGGCAGATACCCCTTCGGCATCTGGTCGGCCCCGTCGCAGGTGAAAAGAATGCCGTCGAAACCGGCTTCCCTGAAGATTTTCCGGTTCAGGTCCAGGTACGTTTTATCGTTGCTGTAGGATCCGTATTCGTTTTCGATCTGAATCATCAGGATATTGCCGCCGTGGGTAACCTGAAGCGGGATCAGCTGTTTCGCCAGCGCTTTGATGTAGCGGGTGTAGGCGAAGATAAATTTCGGATCGGTGCTTCTCACCTGCATGTTCCGGTCTTTCAGCAGCCACCACGGATACCCGCCGAATTCCCATTCCGCGCACACGTAAGGACTCGGGCGTAAAACTACCCAAAGGCCTTCCTCTTGGGCTACTTTCACAAATTCCGCAATATCATTATTCCCGCTGAAATCATAGACGCCCGGTGTTTCTTCATGCGCATTCCAGAACACATAGGTTCCGATGGTATTCAGTCCCATCGCTTTCGCCATCTTCATCCGTTCCCGCCACAATTCCCGCGGAATGCGGGGATAATGCATCTCGCCGGAAATCATCTGCAGCGGCTTACCGTCCAGTAAAAAATCAGCATCGCCCAGTGCAAAAGTATGCCGGACCGGCTGCTGGGCCGAACAAAAAAATCCTGCCCCGCAAAGGAAAAAAACACTCAAAATAGCGTAAAGTCTGCTCATCTCGGATCGCTCATTTTAGAAACGCTTAAATTAATCCAAAACCGGCAATACCACAAATTGAAATGATGATTTGTGGGAATTTCGGGATACGGTGGCTGAGCGGAGTTGAAGCTACCGTGGAATTGTGGGTTGTATTATAGTGGTGAAAGGCTTATGCCTGAGGTTTCCGAAAGCGGAAGTGGTGATTCTGATGTAATTAACTTCTTTGAAATTTTCTGAAAAAAAGATACCTATAAGGCGACAGATCGTGTCGTATGATCTCTTTTTTTGGGCAAGAGCGGTCAGTCATGGCTACCGCCTAAGACAGGCGGTCTTAAAAAATATCAATCTCCTGATGAGCCGGAAATTACCGGACCTGTTTTCCGGAAATTACTCAGGATGAAGACGAGGTTTCAAGTATAAACCAACCATTCATAGAGTGTTTTCAATGGTTAATTGTTTCCGGTACTTTAACAGGTACAAGTTTCGAGAAAAAAAATCAAATCTGGTAGGGATTGATAATAATTCACACTTTATGGACGTTAGCATATATAAAATGCCATGAAGGTTAAGATAGAACTATTATAATTAATAACCTAAACACGATGAAAACGAAATCCAATTATCCGTTATCCGATGAAGAACAGTTTAAAGGGACCCTCCTGGTTTTCCTTTCCGAGATCCTTAAAAGCCTGGACCGAAAAGAACCGGACAGCTCCGGATATTATGACAGTGCAGACGTCAAACGACTGCTGAACATCAGCGACCGGACCCTTCACCGGCTCAGGAAATCCAAGGCGGTTCCCTATGTGAAGATCGGGAGGAAAATATTTTACCCCAAATCATTCTTTAACGGTACAATACACGGCGGTCCGGAAAAGACAGAAGGGTAGCGGTCCAGTCCAGTCCTGTACAACCATATCGTTCAATTGACTGTTAAGAACGGAGGGCTTTACCGGTCCTCCGGGACTGCGCCGGCATATAGGTAAGGCGGAATTACATATTATACCCCGATCTTAAAGTCATGATAAAGTAGGGGCAGGACCAGCATCCGGTTTTTCATGCGGCTGCCCGGCCTTTAAGATCTGAGGCACGGTTCGGCATTAAAATCGTATGCTATACTATAAACAACATCATATGGATACCGGAAAAATAACAGTCAGGCATGCCTCAGGAACTTATACGATGCAGGTAAACCCGGAAGATTTCGATAAAGCCTGTAAAAAGATCACCGCAATTATAAAAGGTAAAAACAGATATTTCAAATATACGCCGGACCCGGATACTTTTCAGGTGTTTACAGCAAAAATGCTGAGGCAAAGCGTGGTCACCTTCGAGCGTCAGAAAGCCGGTGCCGGATTGCTTACCCAGCAAATATAAAATAGTTTTACCATGCATCGGTATTGAAACAGCCCCTTCTCAGGGGCTGTTTTATTGTGTGTATCCATAGAATGATCCGAAAGATCATTTTTCCCAACTTAAAAGCAGAAGCCCATTCAACCCTGGATCTCAATTTTTATGATTGGTCCGATCGATCGCTGCTGATTAGGCAGAATCTCCGGAAAGGAATGCCCGGCCCTGATTTTTAACAGTAACCCCTCAGACCGTCGACATAAAACGATCAATTCCAGTAAACCGGTTTTTCAGGGTTTCGTCCGGTACTTGTCCGGTACTTGTTCGGAAAAAACATCTTTTTTCCGAACAAGTACCGAAGGATTCCCGAAGAACGACCGAAGAAAGGCAGGAAGAGACCTGACAAAACCTGCCAAAAGCGGCCAAAATCGGACACTGCTTTCCCGGCTATTTGAAAACCGGAAAACCTGTTTTATTTTCGTTCCGTTAACCTATAAAAACAACATACAATGGCAAGAATCACAAAAGGAATCCTCGGCGGATTCTCAGGAAAAGTAGGAACGGTAGTAGGCGCCAGCTGGCGCGGACAGGACATCATCAGGAGCATACCCAAACCGAGCAGCCGGAAGGCAACCGGCAGGCAGATGCTCCAGCAGCTGAAGTTTAAGCTGGTGATCGATTTCCTCAAGCCGCTGACTGCGATCCAGAACCGGTATTTCGGATCAGGAAGCGGCTCGAAATCCAGGGTGAACCTGGCGGTATCGTATACCATCAGCGAAGCGGTACAGGTAACGGCGGATATTCCGCAACTGGTCTACAACAAAGTGCTGATCACGAGAGGCGACCTGGCCGGATTCCAGGACATTGCCGCAGCCGTGCAGCCGGGAAACATCATCCGGCTTTCCTGGCAGGACAATTCTGCTCAGGGCAATGCCTCGGCCACGGATAAGGCCAGTGCGGTCTGCTACAGTGAAGACCTCGGTACCTTTGAGCTTTTTGAATCGGTTGCCGTGAGAACCGGCCTGACCTCGGATCTCACGCTGCCGGATTACTACTCCGGAAAGCAGGTACAGGTCTGGGCCTATTTCCATAACACGGAAGAGACCTCGGCTTCCAACAGCTCCTACCTCGGCGCGCTGACGATGGCATAACCGGGCGTGCCGACCGAATTCTGATCTCCATCCTACCAGGGATGGGGATTTTTATTGTGATTCCAGTGGCTTTAGCTCTTTCCGGTCGCTCAGCGGAGCCGAAGCCGCCACATCGTTATTTTCATTATTTCTAACAGGAATTAAAACCGACTCTATGTACAGATACCGTTACCTGTTTTAGTTCCAACTACGTAAAATAGGGGTTATTGAAAATGGATTAAGAGCCCAGTTCCAGCATTCGGAACTTTACTGTAGCCTTTTTGTTTAGGGATCTTGAGATAAAATTCCTGTTCTTCCGATCTTTTATACCGAGAAAAAATAATCATGTTATAGCTCCAGCTCATTTCTCTCACCAATGGCGAGAATGTTGGAGAATTTTTATAAGCTTCATCGAACTGTTTCATCCTCCACAGGTTTTTATCAAAAAAAACCTTTAATTTCAGGATCAGTTTTCAAAATAAACTCTGATCACTCTTTTACAAAAACCTGTCCCCACTCACTGATCTTAATCTATTGGCTGATGTATGCTCCAACATTTCAATAGAAATTTTTCATTCTGAATTCACAGTCTGTATTCACAAGTCATTTATGCTAATGATATAGATATTATTAGTATAAACGGATTTTTATTTGATACCGTCTTAATTTCGGTTAAAAATACTTGTTACTGCAACTACAGTATAGCGAGGTCTGAAAACTTTTGTAAGAGCTAAAAAACTATGAAATTTGAACGCTAAAAAAAGGTGGATCATTATTGGGGCCAAAAAAGTATACCGAGAAGACATTATAGAAAAATGTAAAAAAATGTAGTTTTTTCAAAATAAAATTAAAAAAAATATTTCGAAAATATGGGTTTTCTTATGTGCAACCCAATAAATGATCCATCGGCTGATCGTACGGTAAAAGATGGCGGAAATCAATAATTGCTCAAAAAACACAGAGTTCTCTTTAACTATAATAAGTCTGTCAAGAACAGGCTTTCCCTCAAATGATCAATTTTATAAAAACTAATTTTAATAATAACAATGAAAGTACCATTAGAAACAATTTTCAGCTGGTTTGAAAAGGGTGATATGCCCACAGAAAATCAGTTTCAGCAGACCTTTTCTTCATTCCGTCATTTAGATGAAAATATCAGGATGGATGAGATAACGGGTTTAAATGACTATATTAAAGAAAACAGCGAGCAGATCGAATTGCTTAAAAGTTCAGGAACAAACTTTTCCTTTGGAGGAATTTTAAGGCCTACTGATCGTATTACCGTTAAGCCCGGGTCAACAAAATGGTTTTGGGCAGGGAGCGGAGTCTACGAAAATGCTTCAGGAGTTACGATTGAAAATTTCGGAATAATCTCTTTTGACGGTTTTGTTTGGTCTGTTCTTGAAATTGGTATGTCTGGAGGCGGAGAAGGTGGTTTTGTTGATTTAACACAAGAAGATTAAAATGAGATATACAGGAAAAATTTATTTCACAAATTATGAAAGATCAGATAAAGAAGTTGCAGATCATTTCATGTATCCGGTCATGTTTTTTATTAAAAATGAAGATGGAAAAATCATTAAACAGATTGCCTATTCAGCTTCAGGAGAAAAGTCAGAAAGTGAATATGGAACTGGTGGCGGGGGAAGCGGAGGCGCCAACGGAATTGTTTGCCGCGCAAAATCTGAAATACCTGCAGCCTTCGTAAAATCATTTGGAAGTGAAGTCAGAATCGTTTTTTCGTGGTCATCCGTCGACAGCATTGATGGCAGCGAGACTGGTGGCGGAACTGCAAGTATTTTAAAAGGAAATACGATTCTGTTTAATAAAAACATTAATCAGGGAATCAATGATATTGATATCACGCCCTATATTTTGGCGGGAGATAATACCATTACCTTAAGTATCACGGACAGTTATGGAAATAACAGACAATTAAAATATACTATTCAGACAGTAGCGCTTGCGGTAAGTACTACCTACGACAAAACCACCATCAATTCGGGACCGGTAATTTTCCGGTATATCCCAACCGGGAATGTCGAGAAGACCATTCATTTCAAATTAAACGGATCAGATCTTCCGTCCGTAGTTACTTCAATTAATAATAAAGAATTATTATATGAAATCCCTGTGCAGCCTCATGGCGTACATAATTTAGAAGTATATATGACCGCTGATTTGTCAGGAGAAATCATTGAAAGCAACCACTTGTTTACAGACATCATCTGTGCTGTTGCCGGTAATTTGACGCCTCTGGTTTCTTCAGCAAATAATGTTACCGCTAATCAATACGCTCCGGCTTCAATCGAATATCTGGTGTATTCACCATCGTCAAATTACAGCGATGTTGAGATTTTGGTCGACGGCGTGAAGGTTTCTGAACTACTGGTAAACAGAAGCCTGCAGAAGTTCACCTATACATTTACGGACTCAGGGGCGCACACTGTGACTTTTACATGTGGCAGTGTCACAAAAAACACTTCCGTCGTTGTAACGGCGTTTGATATCCAGGTTGAAGCCGAAACGTTAGGCCTGGAATTATTTTTAAGCAGCCGAAACAGAAGCAATTCAGAAATTAACAAAAACGAGTGGAAATACAAAAACTTATCATGCACTCTTACTGATTTTGATTTCAGCACCAATGGGTGGATTCAGGATGCAAAGGGTTCTGTGGCGCTTAAAGTGAGCGGAAATGCAAGGGTTGAGATTCCTTTTAAAATATTTGATAACGATTTTAAAACTGGTGGTAAAACATTAGAATTTGAATTTTCAACTTCAGATATAAAAAACAGTGACAGTACTATTCTTTCATGCAAAAATGGAAATGTCGGATTTGTTGCCACTTCAAATTCTTTTTCGTTCAGTTCTGAGCAGGACGGAACTTCAATTTTTTTCAAAGAAGAGGAAAGAATCCGTGTCAGTGTAGTCGTTACAAAGGTTGCAGACCAAAGATTGGTGTTTGTATATATCAATGGAATTATATCTTCCTTATATCAGTATAATTCATTAGACAGCTTTTTACAGCAAGTTCCCCAAAACATAACCATTGGAAGCAGTGACTGTACTATTAATCTATATAACATCAGGGTGTATAATAATAATCTAAACGCCGATCAGATGTTGTCCAATTTCATTGCAGACATGGATAACCTGGTTGAAAAAGTCAGCATTTACGAGAGAAATAAATTGTACGATGCGTTCGGAAATTTGTCCTACGATAAATGTTTACAATCCATTCCATGCTTAACCATTGTCGGGGATCTGCCAAGTTATAAGGGTGATAAAAAAACAATTGTTGGAGAATATGAAAATGCCCAAGATCCTGCAAAATCGTTTTCTTATGTAAATGCGAGTATTGATGTTCAGGGAACGTCTTCTCAATATTACCCACGGAAAAACTTTAAAATCAAATTTAACGGAGGCTTTAAAAATGGAGAATTAGTTTCTTCCAGGTATAAGCTTCGTGATCATTCATTGGCTGAAAAGACATTTACTTTTAAAGCCGATTTTATGGAGTCCTCCGGTTCTCACAATATTGGTCTGGCGAGGCTTGCACAAGATTCTCTGAATCAGTTAGGCTATCTGGTTCCTCCTCAGTTAGCAGATCCTAATATCAGAACCACAATGGACGGGTTTCCGATGCTTATTTTTCATCGTGCTGCACCAGATTCTGAGCGTATTTTTCTAGGAAAATATAATTTCAATAATGATAAGTCGAATGAAGCAACAACAGGTTTTACAGGTGGTCAGGAATGCTGGGAATTTTTAAACAATACGTCAGATAACACGTTGTTTATTGCTACCGATTTTCAAAGTATAGATGAGAATGGTAAGCATTTGTGGAAAAATGACTTTGAGGGAAGATATCCGGAAAATAATGAAGATACTTCGAATCTTGAAGCTTTGCATTCCTGGATCGTCAGCTGCAAAAATAATCCTGCAAAATTCAGGACCGAGGCTCAGGATCATTTCAATATTCAATTTTTACTCTTTTATTATGTTTTTACTGAGTTTTTCGCCATGGTCGATCAGCGCGCTAAAAATCAGATGTTTGCGATGTATCCGGATGCTGAAGGAAACAATCGTTGGTATCTTATTTTTTACGACAACGACACGGTTTTAGGCCTTAACAATGAAGGGCACAATGTATATGATTATTGGGTAGAAGCCCACGACCAGGTAGGTAGCGGTTTTGTTTGGAATGGCGCGCTTTCAGAGCTTTGGAAATTGGTTGAAGTTGCTTTTGATACTGAAATTACGGCTTTGTATCAGCAAATGAGAACTTCAGGCATTCTGACTTATGATAAGTGCAACACGTATTTTAACACCTTAGAATCTGACCAATGGGCGGAAAGTATTTTCAACGAAGATGCAAAGTACAAGTATATTGATCCTTTGGTGGCAGCCGGGAACGGAAGTTATTTATATACCGCACAGGGCTCAAGAAAATCACACAGAAACTATTGGTTACTGAATCGTTTCAGATACATGGACGGGAAATACGACACCTCTACTTTTTCTTCGGACTATATTACCATGAGGCTTTATACACCTTCGGGCACGCCTGCAGTTCCTCCAAATGCTAATTTTTTATTAACGGCTCAGAAAGACGGGTATACAAAAATTAAATTTGGTTCTTACATCAACAGGGCACGATTGCGAAAAAATGTCGCCTCCCTGGTACAGGCTCCGGCCATCACCTTCAATGACACTGAAACCATTATTTACGGAGCTTCAGCAATTAAAGATCTTGGGGATTTGTCCGGAAAGTATCTTGGAACGCTTGATGTATCAAAGGCTTTGAATTTATCAAGATTAAGAATCGGAAGTCAAATTTCGGGTTATTCAAATCAAAATTTGAGGAACTTGTTTATCGGCAATAACACGATTCTGGAAGAATTGGATGTAACGAACTGTCCAAATCTAAAACAGTCAATAGATTTAACTGCCTGTACAAGTATTAAGAGAGTCTCTGCTGCAGGTACAGGAATATCTTCGGTATTATTGCCCAAAGGTGGTTTGCTTGTGTCTTTAACGCTTCCTTCTACAGCAAATACCCTGATTTTGGACAACCAAAAATTTATTACCAATTCTAACTTAACTTTTACAGCAAGTTCAATTAAAACTCTTGTTATTAAAGATTGTCCTCTGATTAATGTGAATAATATTGTCTCTTATTTAAAAAATGTAAGTCGGTTAAGGGTTAACAATCTGAATGGCAGCAGTGCTTCGAGTGAGACTTTTTTCCCTATCATTAATGCTAAGGGGATTGATGATTCAGGCAACACAACGCCGCATGCTGTAGTTGAAGGAACATGGAACTTTACTACGATATATCAAGAAGATAAGGATTTCATGGAAGCCCATTGGCCTGACTTTCATTTTACGTATAAAAGTATTACCAATTTTATTCAGATTTCGGACGTGACCAGAAAAGCTACCTTATTAAATGTCTTTAATACCAACGGTGATGGAGAACTCAGTTTTGCAGAAGCAAGAGCTGTTACCAGTATTCCTGCTGACACTTTCAACACATCTGTCAATGCCTCGAGAGATCTTTCTTACAGTTTTGATGAGTTTAGATTTTTCACGAATGTAGAGACAATAGGAGATAGAGCATTCGAATCGAATACATTACGTAATATTACTTTTCCGGCAAATATAAAAAAGATAGGTTCTGATGTTTTCACATTCAGTTCTAGCTCTAATATATCAGGAAGTTTTGATAAAATTGAAGAATTGGGAGATTCTCCAATTTATGGAAAATATTTAGACATTAATCTGTTTAAAAATGTTAAAACGTATACAGAAAATTCATTTAAATATATGTATCCGAGAGCAGGGAAATTTACCCTTCCTTATATTACAAGAATTTTCAAATGGATGCTTAGTAATGACATACGTGGTCAAAATGTTGAGGAGGTGGTTTCCAATCTTATTGACGTTTCTGGATCTGTAAGATTGGAAAGAATAGACTCATATGGAATCACTATTATCTTACTACCTGGTGAAACTGAAGCTACAATAATTCTTCCTGCTTCAATTAATTATTTAGAAGATTATTGTTTCCCAATTAGTACATTTTCAGGATCGCCGGAAGTTACTAAAGTCATAATTAAAGTATTGGCAACTGTACCACCTATTCTAGCAGGAACTAATTTTGTTAATAACAGTTTAATGCTTAGTAAAGTCGAAATTCATGTCCCAGCCGGAAGTGTTTCTGCCTATAAGGCTGCGACAAACTGGAGCTATTTTGCATCAAAAATTTATCCGATAACATAATAATGAAAATATGAAACAGACAGACAATATGATTAAAGCAGAGCCGGGAAAATGTTTTAGAAGAAAAATAGACGGGGTTGTTTTCGGTGATGAAATCTATTTGGGTACTACCTACTATCTCGACGGAATAAAGCTCGAAAAACCCATTCAGGAGAGGCCTGATGATTTTGAAGAAATTGATATCGGGGTAAAAACCGAAGAAAATAATTGAAAATGATACATTGTATTACTCATTTCCCGAACGGAAATTTATAACCGGTCCTGACCATATGATAAAGATCGTAGGACAAAAATAAATAATTAAACCGGAGCAGAACCTTTTTTGCTCCGGCTTTTGTTTTTATAGATCTTAAATTTATAACAAACTGTTTGTGCATTAGGTCGGAAACTGTTTTAATTTTCTTGATATATTATTCATCTGAATATTTACAATCAAATTTTAAGTGAACAATTTCCTTTAAGGGAAATGATGAATATAATGATATTGCTTTTGATTCAAATACAAATAATCAAAACGCATATGAAAATGCCTAATCTTATATGCTGGACAAATATAATGCAGGTATAGCGCTGACGAAAATGGTAATTTTAAAAATTAAATGTTTCACAGAGTAATTCTAACGGAAGCAATACTTATTCTCAAACACCATGTAACTAACCAGCATCATAAAAAAATATAATAAAATCTGTCTACTTATATTACTGATGTCTTCAGTATTGGTATACAGTCAACAATTAAGCAAAAGAGAAAATTTAAAATTTCAAAATTTCGAAAAAAATAAAAATCTTTATCAGAATATGACTTTTGAGGATTTATTGAAAGATCTACCCGAAATAAAGATGCTAAGGATTATGCCCAATAATCCGCAGATAAATATTCATACTTTTATCATTGGTTTCCTGAATAATCAGAATTCAATAAATCTTCTGATAAAAAGAGAGTGACTTTATATATTAATGGGAAAATTAATAAGCAAAATATTTCAAAAGAATAGTTAAGGTTTCAGATAATCCCTTTACTTCAATTCAGGGAAGCCGGCCACTTTTGGAGCGATGCTATCTGCGAACTCCTCAGTGCCGGTAAACTCACCGAACCGGATCCCTAAACCCGGGTCACCGCATCCACGTAATATAACCGCCATCCAAATGCTTTCCTATAGATCGCCGGCTGGTTTTCGCGCTTATCCTGTTGGGCAGAATACCGGTTAACCCTTTTATCATAAAAGACGGTTCCCTGATTAGCAATAACCTGCTGTGTAAAACATACAAACTTACCGATATTGAAAAAGTTGTTTTCCGGATCGCCGTCCCTGCGCCCAGCCGTCGTGGTGTCATGGAAAAATATGCAGGTGATGCTCACCAATGGAAAAAAAAGCCGGACCTACGCCTTCTCCTCTAAAATACAACGCCTGCCGGAATCCCAGCATGGAATGAAATCCTATATCCAGAAATTGCAGGCTCAATTATGAGTACAGGGGTCAATAGTGAATTGATTAAGTAATAAAAAGCTTCTTAACAGCCGGAAAGAAAAATTTGTCAGTTATCTTTTACGGTTTCCCATATTTGTGAAATCGTTTTTTTATCTATATTTGACAAAACTTTTGACCGTGAAAAAACTGTTTTTCCTGACCGCCCTGTGCGGTATCCTTTCCTTCCTGCATGCGCAGTCCGTTCCAAAATTTGTTTACGCTGAGATCGTAGGTGAATCAAGATTCCTCAGCAATAAGGTAACCGTATCTATTGATTATGGGCAGGCGACTTCTTTTTTTGAGAGCATGTAGTCCTAGGGGTAGAATAATTTTTAACCCCATTAATATCTATATCGAAGGTTAATTTTGTTTTCTATGATCGTATTGGTTATTTTCGCATTGAAATTATTTATTTAATGAAGTTACAATTCAAAGAACAGGATTTTCAAATACAAGCTGTGGATGCTGTAGTAGAATGTTTTGAAGGTCAAACTCTGAAAACTAATCGCTTTACGCTTGAGAAGACAGCTGAAATTTTACGGAAAGCCAGAGAGCAGGCGAAAGGAATTGCTACATTAGAATATGAAGTAGAAGAACTTATTGGCTACAGAAATAGTACCATACAAATCACTGACTCTCAAATTTTTGATAATATTGTTAATGTCCAGCGGAAGCACTACTTAATTGAGAATCAAAAATTAGATTATGTAAAAGGAGCTAAGATTGGCTATAATCTTACAATCGAGATGGAAACGGGTACGGGTAAAACCTATACTTATATCCGTACAATGTATGAGCTGAATAAAAAATATGGATGGAGTAAATTTATCATCATTGTACCAAGTATTGCTATCCGAGAAGGGGTTTTTAAAACTTTTGAATTAACACAAGATCATTTCCAGGAAATTTATGGACATAAAATTAGTCCTTTTATTTACAACTCTTCCCGTCCGCAGGATATTGAAACTTTTGCTTCGGATGGACGAATCAGTGTAATGGTTATCAATACACAGGCTTTTGCCGCAAGAGGTGCAGATGCGAGACGTATTCATCAGGAACTTGATCATTTTGGTTCAAGAAGGCCGATAGATATTATTGCGCAAACGAAGCCTATAATCATTATTGATGAACCGCAGTCTGTTGGTAGAGAAGGCTCAGTTACTTTAAAGAGTATGGAAGATTTTCATCCGCTTTTTACTTTGCGATATTCAGCTACGCATTTAGAAGAATACAATAAAATATTCCGACTGGATGCACTAGATGCTTATAATAAAAAGCTGGTAAAGAAAATTCAGGTTAAAGGAATTAATCTTAAAGGATCTTCGGGTACAACAGGATATTTATATCTGGAGTACATCAGTTTGAGTGCAAATAAACCTCCCTTAGCTTACTTGGAATATGAAAAACGATCAGGAAATGGCGTAAAACGTGTTCGTGAAAAAATTGCTCAGGGAACAGATTTATATGAAGTTTCAGGTGGTTTACCAGCATATAAAAACTGTCTGGTAACAGAAGTTAATGGTTACCTTAATAAGATTGTAGTTAATGGTCAGGACATTTATCCCGGAGACATCATCAACGATAAAGACGAATTGGCCTTTCGAAGAATTCAAATCAGGGAAACTATCCTATCACATTTGCAAAAGGAAAAAGTATTATTTGAGAAAGGAATAAAAGTTCTTTCCTTATTTTTCATCGATTCGGTCGAAAAATACCGAAAGTATGATGAAATGGGAGAGGGAGTTTTAGGTGAATATGCACAAATCTTTGAAGAAGAATACAAGAATGCCATCAATCAGTTTGTTGATCTGTTTCGCCAGGATTACACCGATTATGTGATTGAGACCGATGTAAATAAAACTTCAAAAGTCTATGCACCGGGAAGTTATTTAGATTATTTGCAACGTGACGATGCAGACCTAGTGCATAATGGTTACTTTTCTATTGATAAAAAAGGGAAACCTATTGACCCCACGATCAAAAGAGGGAGCGAAGATTCTGATGATGTTTCTGCTTACGATCTGATTATGAAAGATAAAGAACGGCTGTTGAGTTTTGAAGAACCAACTCGTTTTATCTTTTCTCATTCTGCCTTAAAGGAAGGGTGGGATAATCCTAACGTATTTCAAATCTGTGCATTAAAAAATGTTGATAGCGCAAGCCAGACAAGAAGAAGACAGGAAGTAGGTCGTGGAATGCGTCTGGCGGTTGATAAACGAGGTGTTCGTCAGGATTTCGAATTGGTGGGCGAACAGGTTCACGACATCAATGTATTGACGGTCATTGCTTCTGAGAGTTACGAAGAGTTTGCAAAAGGTTTGCAGAATGAAATTGCAAAATCACTGAAAGACCGTCCGGTAAAAGCGGATACTAAATTCTTTCTGGGTAAGGTTTTGACTAACGAAATGGGCGAGACAAAACGCTTAACAGAAGACGATGCTGAAGAACTGGTTTTTCATCTTCGCGCAAACGGAATTATTGATAAAGAAAAAAAAATAACTCCCGAAGGAAAAGAACTGATTGAAAAAAATGAAGTTCCGATCCCGGAACATTTAGTAGCCTATGCTTCTTCAATCATCCAACTGTTGCAATCGGTTTATAATGGAGAAGGTATTAAACCAGATGACGACCGGGACAATATTCCTCTAACGGTTAATAAAAACTTTGCTAAAAAAGAGTTTCAGGAACTTTGGAAAAAGATTAGTCTGAAAACGGTGTATGAAGTGAAATTTGATACAGACAAACTGATTGATGACAGCAGAATCCGAATTGATGCAGACTTGCATATCTCTGAAAGAAAGTATGAGATTAAGACCGGTGAAATGAATGAGATAGACAAGAATATGTTGAAAGAGGGAGAAGCCATTTATGTAACCAAAACAGATTCAAAAAAATTATCTTCTGACCTTTACACTGAAGTAGCTTATGATATCGTTGGCGAAATAGAGGCCTTGACCAATCTGAAAAGGATGACAGTTGTTGCCATTCTTAAGAAGCTGAAACCAAATACTTTTGCGCTTTTAAGGAAAAACCCGGAGGAATTTATTGCCAAATCTGCTAAATTTATCAATGAAACCAAGGCTTCACTTATTATCAACAATATTGTCTATCACAAAACAGAAGAATCTTTTGATGCAAAAACGGTTTTCACTAATGGCAAAAATATATTGCGTACCGAAGAAATCCTTCAAAAACATATTTATGATTTCCTTCAAACCGATTCTATAATAGAAAAAGAATTTATTAAAAATCTGGAACAGGCTACAGAAGTTGTGGTCTACGCTAAATTGCCTAAAGGATTTTATGTCACAATTCCAGGAGGAAAGTACAGTCCCGACTGGGCAATTGTTTTAGACAGTGAAAAAATGAAACATATCTATTTTGTAGCTGAAACCAAAGGTTCTGAAAATATAATGGATCACAGAGGAATTGAACAATTAAAAATACATTGTGCGAAAGAACATTTTAAAACCATTAGTAATGGCGAAGTAAAATTTGATGTTATTACCACTTACGAAAAACTTCAATCAATTGCACAATTAAAATAAACCAAGATGAACGATAAACTAGACCTACAATCTACCGATATAACCAGCCTTAAGATAGAAAAAATAACGGCTCTTTTCCCCAACTGCGTTACCGAAACGGCAGAAGGCAAAAAGATCGATTTTGATTTGCTGAAACAGGAACTCTCTACCGAAATCGTAGAAGGCAATAAAGAGCGCTACCGACTGGAATGGCCCGGAAAGCGCGAAGCTATTGTTACCGCCAATATTCCAACTACCAAAACTCTGCGGCCAGTGCGAGAAGATTCTGTAGATTTTGATACCACCGAAAATATCTACATTGAAGGTGACAATCTGGAAGTACTTAAGCTCTTGCAGGAAAGCTACCTGAATAAGATTAAAATGATCTATATAGACCCGCCTTACAATACGGGGAAAGACTTTGTGTATAAAGATAATTTTGCCAAAGCCGGTGAAGAAGAACTTTTTGAAAGCGGACAAAAAGACGAATACAACCAACGTTTGGTAGCCAACCCGGAAACAAACGGACGCTACCATTCTGACTGGCTTTCTATGATGTACCCAAGATTAAAGCTGGCAAGAAATCTTTTGACGGAAGATGGCGTTATTTTTATTTCTATTGATGATAATGAAGTTGATAATTTAAAAAAGATTGCTGATGAAGTTTTTGGAGAAGTAAATCGCTTAGGTGTTTTTCAATGGAGAAGACGTCAAACTACCGACAACAGAAATGAAAGTAGAGTGTCATTTGACCATGAATATATACTAGCATATTCAAAAACTGTTTTTGCAAAATTAAAAGGAAGGAAAATTGATGAAAGTAAATATACTAATCGTGACAATGATCCTAGAGGAGTATGGGCAAGTATAGATCTTTCAGGACTGGCTACGGCAAATCAAAGGCCAAATCTTCACTTTGATATAATTGATCCAAAGACAGGTAATAGCTATCCTCCTAATCCAAATAGAGGATGGTCGAAAAGCAAAGAAACAATAAAAAAAATGATTGAAGAAGAAAGAATTTTGTTTCCTAGTAAACCTGGTGGAAGACCAAGGGAGAAAAAATTTCTTGCAGCACTTCAAAGTTCAGTAACTGGTTTTTCTACATGGTTAGATTCAAAATTAACAGGTTTTAATACAGATGGTACGCGTGAGGTTACTGAACTAATGCAAGGTAAATTCTTTGATTTTCCTAAGCCATTAGCTTTATTATCATTACTAATAGAACAATGTTCATATGAAAATAATGATATTATTCTCGACTTCTTTTCCGGTTCTGCAACAACTGCCCACGCCGTTATGCAACTTAATGCAAAAGATGGAGAAAATCGCAAATACATTATGGTGCAATTACCCGAAGCCACTGATGAAAAAAGCGAAGCCTACAAGGCGGGTTATAAAAACATTTGTGAGATTGGTAAAGAACGTATCCGTAGAGCTGCTAATAAAATAAAAGAGAATACTAAAAAGGAAATATTAGGATTGGATCTTGGAGAAAGTAGTATTGGTTGGGCTACTATAGATGGGAACAAGAAAATAAAATCTATTGGTTCAAAGACTCTTTCCGAAGGAAGTAGAGATGAAATATCAAAAAACTCAACGAATATTATTGAAAAAGAAATTATTAAAAATATTTCATTAGACTTAGGTTTTCGTGTCTATCGTTTAGATTCTTCCAATATGCAGGATGTGTATTACAAACCGCAGGATTATAACCAAGGTACGCTAGACCTTTTTGCAGACAATGTAAAAGAAGGTCGTACTGCGGAAGATCTGGTTACTCAGGTAATGCTCGATTGGGGATTGCCATTGTCTTTACCCATAGAACGCAAAAACATTTCGGGCAAAGAAGTCTACGCCATAGCCGGAGATTCTCTGTATTGTTGTTTTGATGACGGTATTGATGAAGATTTTGCTAAAGCAATAGCCCAAGAAAAACCATTGCGCATTGTTTTCAGAGATAGAGGTTTTAAAGATGATACCGCAAAAGAAAATGTGAAACAACTGCTGAAACAGTTGAGTGTTGGGACAGAGATGAGGGTGATATAGAAATTTAATGATTTATATATGTCAGAAACTAATAAACCAGAAACTAAATTAGATTATTTAATCGTCGGTGCTAATTGGGCTGCAATTGTAATAGTAACAATTGCAACTATTGCTTTAATTTGGGTCGTCTCAAGTTTAATTGGAAAAGAAACTAAAAATACTGCTCCAAAAGAAATTGTCATTAAATATATAATATCTGTTGATACTTCCTCAATAAAAATAAATAAAGATTCTGCTAATATAAAAGCAATAAAAGGTCTTGACGAAAATAACAAAAAGATTTTGAATGAGATCAATTCGTCTGTTGATGCTCAATATAAACGTATGGAGTCTATATTATCGGTGCAAGAGGATCGAAGCAAACTATTTTCTTATGGTGCTGGTTTTTTAGCAATTTTAGTTGCTATTGCTACATTTTTCGGATTTAAGTCAATTAATGAGATGAAAAAAGGTACTATTGAAGCAGCAGAATATGAAGCTAAAAAAATTGCTGAGGAAAAAGCAAAAGAAGTTGCTCAAAAAGTTGCAGAAGAAAAAACCAAAGAGGAGCTGGTAAGTAGGCTGGATGGAATTAAAGTCGAATTAGAATCTTCTCTTACGTCTGATTTTCAGCGTAAACTTGATGAAAGAGAATTAAATGTATCAGATGAGTTTATCAATTCAATGAGAGATGAATTCGATATAAAATTAAATAAATTAAGAGAAGAGCTTTCTAGCTTAAACGAGAATTCTATTCCAGTATATGCAGATCAATCTGCTGCTGAAAATACCAATGTTTTAACTGAAGCTGTTTCAGAAGAATTTGATGCACCTAACGATAACGAAAGTTTATATAACGATAATGATTTAAATAACTAATTTTATGATAATGAAAGCTATAGAACTATACAGAAATAACGATCATATAATTTTAGTTACAGCAATAAAATTTAAAGATCTAAAAAATATCGTAAAATTTACGCAGAGAATGTCATCAAACTGGTCTGATAAAATTTTTGAGAATGATGAAAGTTCTAAATTTTATCAGCGACAAACTAATGAAATCAGAGTTAAAAATATAAAGAAATACATTTTAGAGACGCTATTAGAAAATAGTGAAACAGAAATACTTTTTCCCTCTTCTATGATTTTGAGTATAAATTCAGATCATAATGAATTTACGAAAGATAAGTTTAATGTTGTTGATTTTGATTTACCTGGAGAACAGGAAAGCTGTTTAATCGTTGATGGTCAACATCGGATGAAAGCTATGTACGAACTATATAAGGATCTAGAAAATAAGTTATTTGAAGAAAATAATCGCGAAAGAATTTTGAATTATAAATTTAATTGTACTATTTTATTTGGTTATGATATTTGGGAACAAGCGAAAATATTTGCAAGTGTAAATTTCAATCAGAAACCGGTAGATAAATCTTTGTATTATGATATTTTTGGTGAAGTTCCTAAATCAGGAAAAGATGAAAAATTAAGTAATTTATATGTAGCACACGAATTAGGTAAATTTCTTAATTCATCTTCTAAATCACCCTTAAAGGGTTTCGTAAAGAATTTTATTTCAAATAGTGGATTTATTTCCCAGGCTTTTCTAACTGAGCAAATTTTAACATTATTGAGTTCTAAAGGTGGATGGAATGATGTTGTTGAAGATTTTAAAAAAAATGAGCAGGAAAGATTAGATTTACACAAAAAGCTTCCTAAGGTATTTGTTGCTTATTTTAATACGATAAAAAACGAACTATCTGATTATTGGCCTAATTCTATCGAGAAAAAAGATTCTACAATTCTCACCAAGACAACAAGTTTGGGAGCATTCCTTCGATTATTAGGAAAAATAAATGAACTCTTTAAATTAGGATTATTTCCAAATTACGATAAAACGGATTTGAAAGATTTAACTTTAGAAGAATTAGAGGAGATTTTTAAAGATATTTTTAAGTCTTTTAATAAAAATTCTGTTGAAGGACAAGAGTTGTCTAAAAAGTACTTTGGTGAAGATAGTAATTACAAAGGTGGTGGATCAGTAGGATTACAAAGTAAGTTGTATAAAGAGCTTGCAAAGGAAATTGGAATACCTCTAGATAAAAACTAATAACTTGGAGAAAATAACCGCTCAAATCAAAAAGGTCATCAAAGTCTTGGATGACAAAATGGAAATCCCAAACTACCAAAGACCTTACCGCTGGACAGAAGATAATGTCCGTTTATTGTTAAAAGATATTACCCATAGCTGGAAGGAAGGAAAAAGTTCTTATCGGATTGGAAGTGTAATCCTTAATAGTAAGGATGCAAAGCTTAATATCGTTGATGGTCAACAGCGTATCACTACTATTTTACTGATACTAAATTCTTTAGGTAGTGATGTTGGGTCTGTTTTAAGAGATTCATTACAATACAATCATCAGGATTCAATCAATTCTATTATTCGTAACAACAGTTTTATTGAATCTTGGTTACAAGAAAATATAGGAAACGATGCAAATAGTTTCGAGAAATATATTTTAGAATATTGTGAATTTGTAGAAATCAAAGTGAGCGACCTTTCCGAAGCCTTCCAGATGTTTGATTCACAAAACGGTCGTGGTAAAGAGTTGGAAGCTTATAATCTTTTGAAAGCCTATCATATCCGGGCAATGGAAAGCAATACGTTTGAAGAGAAAATTGCTTGTGACAAAACCTGGGAGAGTGCTGCAAGATATCAATCAAATAAAGAAAGCAACCAAGTCTCAGATTTATTAAGACAGCTCATTAATGAGCAACTATACAGAACCCGTTTATGGAGTCGTAAAGAAACCGCATCAGAATTTAGTAAGAAAGAAATTAAAGAGTTTAAAGGAATTACAGTTAGTAAGAATCATCCTATTGATTTTCCTTATCAAAATAAAGCACTATTGCAATACGTAATGCAGCATTATTTAAACTCACTGGGTATAACTGTAAATGGTGTTAAGTCAAGATTCAAGCAATCTTCGCCTGAGAAAATCAGTCCATTTGCTTTACTCAACCAAAACATTGTTAATGGAAAAGATTTTTTTGTTTATACAGAGACTTATGTTGAAATATACAAAAGGCTTTTTCATTCTGAATATGATGATATGAAGGAATTTAAAACGTTTCTTCAAACAAATTGTAAATATTCCGGTTCGCATCGTGATGGAGATCAATATCTATTTGAACTTTATAAATCATTGATAATGCTGATGTTTGATAAGTTTGGAGAAGATGGTGTTGAGAAATATCATAAGATTTTATATCTCTTGGTTTACAGACTTCGTCTTGAAAAGGAACAAGTACGCTACGCAAGTGTTGCAGATTATCCTGTTCAGAACAAAGTATTCAATATCATAGAAAATGCTCAAACCTATTCTGATTTAATTCGATTGGAAAAAATGGCAAATAAAAAAGTAGTTTGTAAAAAAGGGGTTAAGAGAGTGATTGAGTTTTTTGATGGACAACAAATAAAGCTGGAATCTTTTGATTCAAATAAAGTAAAATTAACTGATTTCAAATTAGTATACAATGTCAACTAAAAATCTAAATAAAAGCTTACAACAAATTTTTCAAAGCAACTATATAGTTCCTCTTTATCAGAGAAATTATGCCTGGGGGCAAGATGAGATAGAACAGTTGCTTCAGGACTTGTATGAGAATTTTAAAAAGTTTGCAACCAATCCAACTTTAAATTACTTTATTGGAAGTTTAGTTGTTCTCAAAAGGAAAGACGAATTATATGAGGTAATTGATGGACAACAGCGATTAACTACTTTATCTTTATTACTAAAAATATTGAATCTTGCAAAAGAACCAAAACTCTTTTACGAATCTAGACCTGAAGTAGAGTCTTTTTTTGATTCTTATTATAGAAATGGAAAAACAACGGAAGTTACTTTTGATTACAAAGTTTCTCATTTGGTTAATGCTGTAGATTTGCTGCAGCAATCTATTGTAAACCCTGATGAAAAGATTCCACTGTATTTAGATCAAGTACTAAATTTAGAACCGTCATTTAGAAATTTCATTTATGAGAATGTAATTCTCGTCCGTGTAGAAATTCCACAAGATACGGATGTCGCAAATTATTTTGAAATAATGAATAATCGAGGCGAGCAATTGCAGAAACACGAAATTCTAAAATCTTATCTGATGGAGACATTGAGAGATGAAAAAGGAAATTATTTTGAGAAACAACAAGATGAGTTTTCAAAAATTTGGGATGCTTGTTCACAGATGGATACGCATATTCAGAAATTATTTTCATCAGAAGAAAGACAGAAATACTTTGGAGAAAGTTATGATGAAATAAGACAAGTTGATTTTGAGAATGAGGAAACGCACTTTAAGAGCGGGTTTTCAATCAATCAGGCATTGGGAAATACGACTAATAAAATAAATTCAGTTGAGATTGAAGATATTGATGACTCCGGAAGAGACCAATCTATCATTGATTTTCCAAACTTTTTAATGCACATTTTTAAAGTAAAATATCAAACTTATAATGATAATGGAAATGAAACAGAAATCCCATTAAATGAAAAAGACTTGATTAGAGTTTACGAAGGTTTGAAAGATAGAATAGACGTGAAGGACTTTGTAAATGATTTACTTTATTACCGTACTGTTTTTGATAGGTTTATTGTAAAGGCTACAGATGAAGAAGCAGATGAAGAAAAATATAAATGGACTTTACAAAAGCCTTGCAAATACGATTATTATAAAAGAAATACTTCTAGTCTGAAATATAAAAATACTTTTGAAAATCAAGACAGATTAATCAAATCAATCTCACTCCTACAAGTTACATTCAGAAACAGAAAATATAAAAATTGGCTGCAGGAAATATTACTTTTCTTCTCGAATAAAGAAAGATTTAATATAAGTATTTTAGATTACCAAGATTTTATTGATGGGATAATTTTAAATCATTTTGATGTAAATATAGACTCTTCCAAGTTTGATGACGGTGTGAAAGTTCCACATTTTTTATTCAATTTTATTGATTATTTGTATTGGGTTCAAAGTCCTTCTGATTTTAAATTTACTTATCGTAATTCAGTTGAACATCATCTTCCGCAATCCTATAAGAACGAAATTAACGAGGATTTGCTAGATAATCTTGGAAACCTTTGTTTGGTTAGTAAGAATTCAAATTCTAAAATGAATAATGAACATCCAACCGGAAAAGCGGCCATCGATGGAAAATATTATAGGCCAAATCTTCCTCCTAAACAGAAGACAATTTACAATATCACAAATAAAGAAAAAAAGTGGGGCAATGAAGAAATATTGACTCATAGAATTGAAATAACAGATTTATTGGAAAAAAGGGAAGCAATTTTAAGAACTTCATATTAAATTATGAAATTAATTAACAATATCAACAACCGCCTTATAGACGATCTCAAAGAGAACATCAAAAAGAAAAGCAAATTGGCCATTGCTGCTTCTTCCTTTTCCATCTACGCTTTTGAAGCCTTGCGAAAAGAGTTGCAAAGTGTCGATGAGTTGCGTTTTATTTTTACATCTCCCAGTTTTCTGCAAGAGAATCTGAAGAAAGAAGTGCCTAAGTTTTTCATTCCACATCTTTTTAAGGAAGCGGATCTATGTGGTGGTGAGTTTGAGTTGCGTTTGAAAAATCAATTAACCCAAAGAGCAATAGCTCAGGAATGCAGCAAATGGGTTAAAGAGAAAGTTACTTTTAAATCTAATAAACAGACCAAATACCCAATGCAGGGGATGATTCATTCATCAGATAAAGAGGAGTCTTCGCTTGCCTGGAGTGGTATTAATAGTTTTACTTCTGCTGATTTGGGATTAACACCTAAAAAAGGATTTCCTACTTTAATTCAAAAAACTGATTTCCCTACTAGCAAAGCTTATCTGGATTGGTTTAATCAGGTTTGGGAAGATGATGAAAATCTGGAAGAGGTGACTGAAAAAGTACAGCAATATTTTGAGAAGGCGTTTAAGGATAACAGTCCAGAGTTTATCTATTTTATTACATTATACAATATTTTCAACAATTTCCTTGATGATCTCAGTATAGATAATCTACCAGATGACAGAGTAGGATTTAAAGATACTGTGGTTTGGAACAAGCTTTTTAATTTCCAGAAAGATGCCGTCATTGGAGCAATCAACAAACTCGAAAAATACAAAGGCTGTATTTTGGCAGACAGTGTGGGGTTAGGTAAAACATTTTCAGCTTTGGGAATTATTAAATATTACGAAATGCGTAATAAAGACGTTTTAGTGCTATGTCCCAAAAAGCTGGAAGCCAACTGGAATACTTATCGTCATAATGATAAAACTAATATTTTAGCAAAAGACCGTTTCAATTATGATGTATTATTTCATACCGATTTGTCTCGGGAATCCGGAATAAGCAACGGACGTAATCTTGCTAATGTGAACTGGGGAAATTACGGTTTAGTGGTGATCGATGAATCACATAACTTCAGAAATGCAGGCTTAACTTATTCCGAGAAAGAAAATCGTTATCAGGCTTTATTAAGAAAAGTAATGCAGGAGGGTATTGAAACAAAAGTATTGATGCTTTCCGCTACACCGGTAAATAATAAATTTAATGACCTTAAAAATCAGTTAGCATTAGCCTATGAAGGTGATTCACATATTATTGATGAAAAATTAGATACAGAATTAGGCATTGACAGTATTTTTAAAAGAACACAGAAAGCATTTAATGTCTGGACAAAATTAGATTTGTCTGATAGGACAACAGAAAAGCTTTTGGATATGCTAGATTTTGATTTCTTCGAAGTATTAGATTCTCTGACCATCGCCCGTTCAAGAAAACATATTGCAACTTATTATGACACAAGTACTATTGGGAAATTCCCTAAACGCAATAGACCGTTCTCTATAGAAAGCCCATTAACGGAAGATCAGACTTTGACTTACGAAGAAGTTGCACAGCTGCTTAGTGAATTAAATCTTTCTGTTTACTCTCCATTGAAATATATTTTACCGAGCCAATTAGCTAAATATGCCGAACGTTATGATAAAAAAACAAAGAATGGTAAATTCAGGCAGGTTGACAGAGAAAAAAGTTTAAAAGTTCTAATGCGCATCAATTTACTGAAAAGGATTGAAAGTTCCATCGACTCTTTCAGAATAACGACTAATGGCATTGTAGCACAAATAGAAAACACTATAAAAGCCTTGTCTAAGGATGGTCTGGAAGATCTGGTGAGTCCTCAGTTTGATACGGAAAATGAAAACTTTGACTGGGATACGAACTGGGGAGATGAAGAAAATGTATTTGGAAAAAAAGTAAAGGTTCATTTAGCCGATATAGATAGAAGACAATGGAAAGAAGATTTAGAGGAGGACTTAAGTACCCTGAATGAGCTTCTAAAGAAAGTTAATACAATTACCCCAATTGCAGATTACAAACTTCAAAAGTTGATTGCAAATATCAAAGAGAAAATAGAAAATCCTTTGAACTCAAATAATAAAAAGGTTATCGTATTTACAGCATTTGCAGATACTGCTGGTTATCTTTATAACAATTTAGGTGAGATATTTAAAAATGAATATCAAATCAATACAGCTTTAATTACAGGATCGAAAAGAGTTACAACTGCTAAAAGTATTCCGACAGAACTCAATGCGTTATTAACCTGTTTTTCTCCACAATCAAAAGATAAGGACTTAGTTTTTCCGACGATCACCGAAGATATTGATATTCTAATTGCTACAGATTGTATTTCTGAAGGTCAGAATCTACAGGATTGTGATTATTTGATTAATTATGATATTCACTGGAATCCCGTTCGTATAATCCAGCGTTTTGGCAGAATTGATAGGATTGGCTCAACCAATGAATCGATAACATTGGTTAATTTTTGGCCGGATATCACATTGGATAATTACATCAATTTAAAACAAAGAGTTGAAGATAGGATGCTTATTTCGGATATGGCCAGTACGGCTGATGACAATATTCTAAAAGAGAACCAAAAAGATCTTGAATACCGAAAAATTCAATTAAAAAAATTACAGGATGAAGTTACAGACTTAGAAGATTTACGGGAAGGAATTGATATAACAGATTTGGGACTAAATGATTTTAGAATCGATTTATCAAATTTCATCAAAGAATATGGAGAAATGGTTGATATTCCTGAAGGAATACACGCCGTATTTCCTTCTACAGAAATTCTAAAGCCGGGAGTTATTTATGTATTAAAAAATATTAATGAAAACATAAACATCAATAAACTAAACCGATTACATCCTTTTTATCTTGTTTATATAAACAATGAAGGGGAATTAATATATAGCCATATTGATTCAAAAAAGATCCTGGATGCCATTCGAATGTTGAGTAAGGGAATAAAAGAACCCATTGCTTCCTTATGCGAGCAACTCAATACTGAAACTCAAGAATATCATAATATGTATGTCTATTCGGAATTGCTTAAAAAATCAATTGCTACTATCCTGGAAACTGAAGATGAAAAAGATGTAATGAGTTTGTTCAAATCAGGAGGTACTCATGTGATGAAAGAAAAGTTCAAAGGTATTGAAGATTTTAAGCTAATCTCGTTTCTGATTATTAAATAAAAAATATGCAAATGTTTGAGCTACCAAAATCAACGATCGTAAAAAAAGTAATTCCAAAAAAAACTTTTGACGCATATCTCAATACAAAGCAGAAAAAAGCATTTAGTGAAAAGATTTTAAAGATGACTTGGGCTAACAAATTATCTAAAGATACGATTAATCTTAGCGGAAAAGATGTTGAGGAAATACAATTTTTAGAGATTGATTTGAAAGAAAGAGTGCATATCAAGGATTTACTTATGATCATAGACAAAGCAATTCCGTATCATATCATTTTTAAAGTTAAGTTTAATGATGAACATTATGTATCAACATCTGTAAAACATATTCATCCAGCTAATGATGATAATGCAGTAGTCGACTATACTTTTTCAACTGATTGGATCAATGAAAACGAGGTTGCGCTTTCGATAGAACTAAAGAATAGTTTAGATTGGATTTATAAAAGATTTTGTTTACAATTTATTGATGATACCAATAGCGCAGTTAGTCTCAAAGAAATTGTAGAAAATGAGAAAAAGACAGATACTATAAAGAAAGAGATTGAAAAGATTAAATCTGAAATTTCAAGAAGTAAGCAGTTTAATAAAAAAGTTGATTTAAATATAAGACTAAGTCATTTACAAAGCCTTCTTAAAAAATCCTGAGACCAAGCTCAGGATTCATCTATTTATCTTGTATCAACTTCTCCATCATCTTAATCTGCTCATCCTTAACCTTAATCAACTCTGCGTTCAGCCGCTTAATCTCCTCCAAAGCTTCAATCCACTTTTCAATGGGGTTGATGTTTTGAATTTCAACTTTATTATTGAACATGGCATTATCTGAAAAATTACATGAGATCAGATTGATGGCAGCCTCCTCATCAAAATTCTGAAACGCCTCTACGGGAATGTTCAGCACTTCGGAGATCTTTTGCAGTAGGGCTTCTTCCACCACGCTTTTCTGTTCGAGGAGGGAGATTTTCTTCTGGTTCCAGTCTTCGCCGAGGTCGAAAGCCAGGGCGTCCTGCTTGATGCACAGCATTTCCCTAAATCGTTTAATGTTGCGTCCCTGGTGTATTTTCTGTTGCTAAAATATTGTTTTTAAGTTGTATGAAAATTTGCGATAAGCGATGATGATCAGGATGCCGATTTTGTTTTCCGGGTATAGCCTTTGGGAATTGCACGGGATAAAATACCAACAAAACTAAAAATATCCGGGCATTAAGAATAAATTCTGTAGTACAGTTATCAGTCTGCTGGTCATTGCAGCTCAATCAATTCAACACCCCCACATTCCTAATCCTCACACAATACTCACTCCCCAAAAACCTCGGATCCCCGTGCTTTTCCGACCAAAACCCGTCCAGCATATCGGGGCTTAGGCATCGGTAAACAGCGACGCCTTTGTAGATCTTATCTTCCCCTTCATAGCGGAAATTAATCACCAGGATTCCGTCTTTGTAGAACCCGGTGCCGTTTTGTTCATGGTCTCCGATCAGCCATTGGGCTAAAATCCGTTCATTCTCATCCAGCGAAAGGGTGAGAAAGCCATGATAGGTTACAGCGTCGGTCGCTTCCTGGTTGCTGCCCTGGACAGTATAGCTGCCCACCAGATCGTGTACGGTCATTGATTTTCAATTTTAGATAAAACAAAAATAAAAAATTCCAGTGTCAATTTCCAATCGGTTTGAAATTGTCGAAATAGGTTTCAAAAAATTAGGGTCTCTCGCAGATCAGGCAGATGGCGCAGATTTTTTTTTAAAGACAGTTTATTTTTTTGTTTATTCGAGAGTTGGAGATTCGCAAAGCAGCAAGGAATACCGGAGAATAGATGGGATATAAGGCGCAATGAGTTTGACAGCTTCAAATTTTAAACTGCTAAAATTCATGTTTTGTAATACCTGTGCTCAAAATCAATCACCGGTCCGCAATTTTACCGAAGATAAAATCCTTGCGTCTTTTGCATAAAGTTTTCAAAAACCTCTTGTGCAATTGCACTTTCCAACACCACTGGACTTCAGAAACTTTATACCCCCGCGCTTCATCAGCGGCTTGCCGCCATCCTTTGCTCCCTTAAGATAGGCGCGGCGTTTAGAAAACTTTGCGTTAAATCTCTTTCGCACCGCTATAAAAATTCACCATTCACCATTGACCATTCACCTCCAAACTTCCCTGAATATTCCTACCTTTGTCCTACATGAAGTATTTTTTCATCATTTCAACGCTAATTACCTTTCTTACCTTCGGACTCGACAAACGCAGGGCCGAAAAGCACCAGCGAAGAATCCCGGAATCCTTGCTCCTTTTCCTGACTTTTCTTGGCGGAACCGCCGGTGCTTTGCTCGGAATGATTTCCTTCAGGCATAAGACTTCCAAAATATCCTTTCTCTTTAAGACTGCAATGTTGATCCTTTTGCAGGGCCTGATCATTTACGCGGTGCTTTATCATTTCTGAAACTGAACCATCTACTTTGAGGAGGCTGGCCTATCGACGTTTTTATTCGCACGTAGATTTAGCAGATGACGCAGATTTTGAATTTTTGCTTACTATTGAAAGATTAATTAACCACAAAGATCATTAGCTGAACGAAGTGCCTTAGCGAACGAAAAATATGCAGGAAGAAAAGAAATCACTCTTTGCGATCGTCGCGTTTGAAATCTTGCAGATGGAAACAGGTCCCACATCTTTTAACAAACATTTAGCATTTGTATTTTTCGCACGGCACCATTTTTTCTTCTTTCTATCCTGTAAACACCAAAAAATTTAATATTATGTCTAAAAAAATCGCCATTTTGGCAACACACGGATTTGAAGAAAGCGAACTGAAATCACCAAAAGAGCATTTGGAACAACAGGGGTGGACGGCCCATATCGTAAGTCCGGAATCAGGTTCCATTAAAGCATGGGCAGAAAAAGACTGGGGTCAGGAATATCCGGTGGATAAAACATTAGACGAAGCATCGGCTTCCGATTATGACGCATTGGTATTGCCGGGCGGAGTAATCAATCCGGACCAGTTGAGAACCAATGAAAAGGCATTGTCTTTTGTAAAAGAGTTCTTTGAGCAGCACAAACCGGTAGCATCGATCTGCCACGGACCGCAAATCCTGATTAACGCAGGAGTGGTGGAAGGAAGAAACTTAACTTCCGTAAAATCAATCAGCCAGGATTTAAAAAATGCAGGTGCCCAATGGGAAGACAGCGAAGTGGTAACCGATCATGGGTTGGTAACCAGCAGAACCCCTGAAGATTTGCCGGCTTTCAATAAGAAGATGGTAGAGGAAATCAACGAAGGGAAACACGAAGAGCAAACAGTATAGATTATATACAAGCAATAAAGAGGCCCGGGTCATATGATCCGGGCTTTTTTTATGGCCTTGTCGGAGAATTTACGGATTTTTTAGGAGCTTATTCCTGCTATCCGCTATTACTCCTCGCGCCATTGCATTCCAACCCTTACCGCCGCTAAACCCCTGCACGCTCCAACCTCCAGCCCCGCTGTGGGGTAGCCGCTTCTATCAGGGCTAGGGCGGCAGTCTTTTGTTTCTGTTTCAGCCGGAGTTTATACAGGATATTTTAAAGTCAATAGTGAATCCGGCTTTGCCGGTGAATGGTGAATTTCTTTAAATGGTCTGCAGAAAAATCTTAGATTATTAAAAATTTTGTATGCTTTCCTCACCATCAAGCATTCAGCTTTTATAAACAGCAAGAATATCTTTTGTAACTTTTGTGATAAAATTCAGCAGTTTGTAGTGAAAGAAGTAGCTTTGGCTCCGCTCAGCCACCTGATGGTCATTTCATTCACAACAGCCTATAAAAATCTTTGATTTTTCTCTTATGTGCTTTAAAAATATGCGCAATACATTAAACTTAAAAAACTCCTGTGCTAAAAGCTTTTGCATCTTTTGTGGTTAAAATTTAGCATTTTTGCGTTGAAAGTGTTGCTTCGGCCCGTTCAGCCATCAGAAGGTCATTCATTCACAACCATATAAAAATCTTTGATTTTTAATCTTCTGTGTTCTAATATATGCGCAATACAGTAAACTAAAAAACTAATATGACTTAGGGTTAAAAGCTTTTGTGACTTTTGTAGTTAAAATTCAGAATTTTTGTGGTGAAAAATGAGTCTTCGGCCCGTTCAGTCATCAGAAGATCATTCATTCACGACCACATATAAAAATCTTTGATTTTTAATCTTCTGTGTTCTAATATATGCGCAATACAGTAAACTAAAAAAACTAATGTGACTTAAGTGTTAAAAGCTTTTGACACTTTTATGGTTAATAAAAATCTAACAAAGCCTATTCTCCAAATCATCACTTTACGAAACCTTCATGTTTTCAAAACCTTGCCGGTTTGCACACCGCTTTTATGACGGTCTTACTAAAGTTCTCATTATGAATTTGTTAAATTATTAGCCTTCATTGATGGTATTTGATTTAAAATCACTATTTTTGCACCCGTAAAAATCATTCATGCAAAACATTAGAAATATTGCGATCATCGCACACGTTGACCACGGGAAGACGACTCTGGTTGATAAAATCATTCATGCTACGAACATTTTCAGAGAAAATCAGGAAAGTGGAGAACTGATAATGGATAACAATGATCTTGAAAGAGAGAGAGGGATTACCATTTTATCAAAAAATATTTCTGTTACTTATAAAGACACAAAAATCAACGTAATCGATACCCCTGGTCACGCCGACTTCGGTGGGGAAGTGGAAAGGGTATTGAAAATGGCAGACGGGGTAATCCTGTTGGTGGATGCCTTCGAAGGGCCGATGCCGCAGACCCGTTTCGTACTTCAGAAAGCATTGGAACTAGGATTAAGACCATTGGTGGTAATCAACAAAGTTGATAAGCCAAACTGTCGTCCTGACGAGGTTCACGATCAGGTGTTCGACCTGTTCTTCAACCTGGAAGCTACCGAAGAACAATTGGATTTCCCTACGTTCTACGGATCTTCAAAACAGGGATGGTTCAACACATCGTTGGAGCAGACTGAAGATATCTTGCCATTATTAGATGGAATTTTACAATATGTTCCGGCTCCGAAAGTAACTGAAGGAAACCTTCAGATGCAGATTACTTCCCTTGACTTTTCTTCTTTCTTAGGAAGAATCGCGATCGGAAAAGTAACGAGAGGCGAACTGAAAGAATCTCAGTGGATCGGTCTTGCCCAGGCAGACGGAAAAATTGTTAAAGGAAAAGTAAAAGAACTTTATGTTTTCGAAGGATTAGGAAAGAAGAAAGTAACCGAAGTTCAGGCAGGAGATATCTGTGCCGTGGTAGGTTTTGATGCCTTCCAGATCGGTGACTCTTTCGTAGACCTTGAAAATCCTGAGCCGTTGGAAAGAACAGCCATCGACGAGCCGACGCTGAACATGACGTTCTCCATCAACAACTCTCCGTTCTTCGGAAAAGACGGTAAATATGTTACCTCTAACCACCTGAAGGAGAGATTAACCAAAGAATTGGAGAAAAACTTAGCCCTAAGAGTTCAGCAGACCGATGATGCCAATACATTCCTTGTATTTGGTAGAGGTATTCTTCACTTGTCAGTTCTTATTGAAACGATGAGAAGAGAAGGGTATGAAATGACCATCGGTCAGCCGCAGGTAATCTTGAGAGAAGATGAAAACGGACAAAAATTGGAGCCTTATGAATCATTAGTAGTAGACGTTCCGGAAGAATATGCTTCAAGAGTAATCGATTTGGCTACCCAGAGAAAAGGTGACCTTCACATCATGGAAACAAAAGGCGAAATGCAGCACATGGAATTCGAAATTCCTTCAAGAGGTTTGATCGGATTGCGTTCTCAGATGCTTACTGCTACCGCGGGTGAAGCCATCATGGCTCACCGTTTCACAGAATATAAGCCTTTCAAAGGTGCGATTCCGGGAAGAAACAACGGGGTATTGATCAGCAAAACTCAAGGACCGGCTACGGAATATTCCATCGCTAAACTTCAGGACAGAGGTAAATTCTTCGTTGATCCGGGTGAGGAAATCTATGCAGGGATGATCATCGGGGAGCAGAATAAACCGGGAGACCTTGTGGTAAACATCGTGGAAGCAAAACAGCTGAACAACATGAGAGCCTCCGGAAAAGATAAAGATACCGGGGTAGCACCGAAAATCCTATTCTCTCTGGAAGAATGTATGGAATACATCCAGGGGGATGAAGCCATCGAGGTAACCCCGAACTTCATCCGTATGAGAAAGAAAATCCTTTCTGAAGAAGAAAGAAAAAGAGTAGAAAGATCTGCAAAAGCATAATTTCAACATTCATCTGAGCATTGGCATTTTAGTCTTTGCTAAAGAACATCATACAGCCTCCCGCAAAACGGGAGGCTTTTTTATTCTCCGCAAATCGTACACTCTTTACAAATATTTTCTAATATACACTCAATCCGATGAGCCTTGAAAGGGCATTACATCAACAGCACCGGGTGAAGCCCGGTGTCACAATTAAACAGCCATCCAAGCCCTGAAAGGGCGAAATCTTTACAGCCCATCCGATACATAAAAATCTTTGATTTTTAAAACTTTTGTGCACTTTAAGCATCTGCTATTAAGCTTTACTTAGCAGCATCTATATCTTTTGTACCTTTTGCGGTTTAAAAATCAACCGTTAACACAATTTAACGGTAGAGCCATTAAAAATCTTTGATTTTAAATCTCCTATACTCTGAAATATGCGCAATCCATCAATCTAAAATCTCATGTGCCCAATGTGTTAAAAACTTTTCCGCCATATTAATATAACTATGCAAATCCCACGGCCAAGTTTTTGTATTTCCGTTTACCATGTACATCATCAAACGAATATTTTTTACGTTAATAATAATCTTTACCGCAACCGCCTGTAAAGAACTGAAGATACCCGGCAAAATCTTCGAGTCTTCCGAAAGGTCAAAGTACGAACGCAGTTTTTCAGGTGCCGACAGTCTGATGGCACAGTGGAAAAGCAGCTTTTCTTCAGCTGTTGCCAATCGGCTTATGGTAGGGGAGAGCAATGCTTTCACCTTTTTTGCCAACCAGCCGCAACAGCATGCGGTCGGATATTCCCTCGAATTGAAGAAAGGGGATCAGCTGGTGATTGAAGCATCAGGAATGACTCCACCGGCTAAAATATTTGTAGATGTTTTCGAGCCTGGCACAGATACCGGAAAAGCCAAAAGTGAAATCCTGGAAAACGGAAAATTCACCCGGTTTACGGAAACCAGCGGTTTACATAAAGTCGTTATTCAGCCTGAAATCGGATACCGCAATAGTTTTGAAATGAAAATATACACTCAGCCATCCATCGCATTTCCTGTAGCGGGAAAGGGCAACCGGGATGTTCAGAGCTTTTGGGGAGCCAGCCGTGACGGAGGCGGAAGAAGCCATGAAGGCGTTGACATCTTTGCACCACGAGGAACGCCTATCGTAGCGGTAACCGACGGATTCATTACCCGTACCGGAAATCAGGGACTGGGCGGGAAACAGGTGTGGCTCCGTGACGGCATTCTGGGAAATTCCTATTATTACGCCCATCTCGACAGCATTCTGACGGAGGGCGGAAGGCAGGTAAAAACAGGTGATACCTTAGGCCGGATTGGAAATACCGGTAATGCTGCCGGAGGCCCGACCCACTTACATTTCGGAATCTATACGACCGGAGGTGCGGTTGATCCTTATCCATACCTGCGAAAACGGTCTATTCAGGCTTCCGGAACTGCTGCAAAATTGCCGGAAGGAAAATGGATAAAATCCGGAACCAATCTCCGCTCGGGCCCGGGAACAAAATACGAAATACTTTCTACAATCAACACTAAAATGCCTGTTGAAATCCTTACGGCATTCGGTTCCTGGTATCATATAAAAACGGCAGACGGCAAGCAGGGGTTTGTACAAGGCGAAAGATTGCAGAAATAATAATATTTAATTTAATGAATTAACCATAAATACGGATAATGGTCCGGATCATAGATTATCTCAAAACACCAATAATTTTTTGATGTTGTAAAACTTAACCCTTCCATGTTATTTAAAATAAAAGATTCCCTTATTTTTGTGAAATGAACATCCGAAATATTAACTATACCCTCTTTTTCTTTTCAGCTATTACAATGGCTTCCTGTGCTTCACAGAAGGCAGCTACTCCCGTTAAACCTCCTATAAAATCTGAGAATCCTGCGCTTCCTCCAAAACCGGTAGCTGCTATTCCTCCTGATGAAACCTTCAGGACCATCCTTCCTGAAATCAAAAGGGAATTCCGGGGTGCCTGGATCGCGAGTGTAGCAAACATCAACTGGCCTTCAAGAAATAACTTATCAGTGGAACAGCAGAAAGCAGAAGCGATTGCCATGCTGGGTATGCTAAAAGACAATAATTTTAATGCGGTGATTTTCCAGGCGCGGCCATCGGCAGATGCTTTATATACAAGCAACCTGGAGCCGTGGTCCTACTTTTTAACAGGGCAGACCGGTGTAGCACCTTATCCGAATTATGATCCTTTACAATTTTGGACTGAAGAAGCCCATAAAAGGGGACTTGAGCTCCATGTTTGGCTGAATCCTTACCGCGCTCATCACTCCAACGGAGGTTCTCCGAACAGCCTGTCGATGGTCAATAAACTTTCCGATATTGTGATCCGGCTGAAAAACGGAATGTACTGGTTTGATCCTGCAGATCCGAAAACACAGGGACACGTTTCCAATGTGGTAAAAGACATTGTAAAGCGGTACGACATCGATGCCGTGCATTTTGATGATTATTTTTATCCGTACGCGACGTATAACAAAGGTGCAGATTTTCCGGATAACAAAACCTGGAGCGCTTATGTGAGCAGCGGCGGAACCTTAAGCAGAGCAGACTGGAGGAGAGATAACGTAAATAAATTTGTGGAACGGATTTATAAAGAAATCCATGCAGAGAAAAATTATGTGAAATTCGGGATCAGTCCGTTCGGGATCTGGAAACCGGGTTATCCTGCAGGAATTACTGGTTCTTCGCAATACGACGAGTTGTACGCCGATGCCAAATTATGGCTGAACAAAGGCTGGGTCGATTATTTTTCGCCTCAGCTGTACTGGCCGATTGAATCCAAAGGTCAGCCGTTTGAAGCCTTGCTGCAATGGTGGAAATCTGAAAATACC
Source organism: Chryseobacterium sp. SORGH_AS_0447 (assembly GCF_030818695.1). NCBI lineage: Bacteria > Pseudomonadati > Bacteroidota > Flavobacteriia > Flavobacteriales > Weeksellaceae > Chryseobacterium > Chryseobacterium sp. SORGH_AS_0447. The sequence continues at coordinate 2,363,765 of NZ_JAUTAR010000001.1, forward strand.
CTGAACCGTCACCTCTGGCCGGGATTAAATACAGTGGAAATAAAATCTCCAGACCGCCCGGCGGAAATCAGGGATCAGATCGAAGTTTCAAGACAGGTGTTGGGCAACGACGCCGGGGAAATCCACTGGAGCATTGCCGGACTTACGAAAAATGCAAACATGCTGCCCGTGTTAAAAAACGGTCCATATAAAGAAAAAGCGCTTGTCCCAAAATCTCCGTGGATCAAAACAATGCCTTTGCAGACCCCGAGCCTTTTCATCAATAACACGGGAAGTTCCGTACAGGTAAGCTGGAGTACAAAAAATATAAAAGACGTCTTCCAATGGATCCTTTTTACACAATACAATGGGGTATGGGAAACCGAAATCCTCACTCTCGATCAGCTTTCAAAAGAGATTCCCATGACAAAAGACGGAAAAATACTGAATGCCGCAGCCATTAAAGCCGTTGACCGACTGGGCAATGAAAGTGACTATACTGCGAAAAAAATACAATAAGCACACTTTTAAAAGAACTAAATTCCTGCAATCATTCTGCAGGAATTTTTTTTGCTCTAAATATTGTTGTATGCAGGTGAATGGTGAATCGTCAATTTTGCTCCGCAAGTGAATGTTTATGACTAAAAACAGAATTATATCAAATTTTATCATTTAACTGGAAAGGCCGGATTCACCATTGATCATTACATTAAAATGCTAAATTGCTGGACTGAAGCAGAAGCAAAAGACCAATGCCCTAGCCCCGATTGCAGCGGAAATCCTTTTTTGAAAAAAAAGATTGCAGCGGAAAGCGGGAAAAAGCTCCTGAAAAAGACGCCAGACGGCAGGATGAAACAAAGGACGTAACTGGGTAAAATCCCAGTCTGGGCAATGGAAGAAGTTTAGAATAACTTTAAATTACTGCATAAAATATAGTATTTCAGTATTTTAGGGAGTGTATGAAATTGTCTCGTAAAACAGACAGAATTTCTCGGAACTATTTTTGCATCGATAGCTACATAATCACTAAAAAATATGAATTATGAATACGAACAGACTTTCGGCTAAACTTGAACAGGCACTCAGTGATCAGATGAATACAGAAGATTTACAGTCAAGAACCTATTTCTCATACGGAATCTGGGCTGCTGATAAAGGGTATGCCGGAATCTCGAATTTTTTATTCCGTCACGCACAAGAAGAGAGGGATCATGCCGTAAAATTTATGCAGTATGTGCTGAACAGAGGCGGAAAGCCGAAAATTACAGAACTTGCCGCACCGGGAGAAGAACCGACAAGTCTTACGCATTGCTTCGACCTGGTATTCCAGCATGAAGTGAATAATACGACTGCTATTTATAAGCTTGTTGATATGGCCTTCGAAGAAAAAGATTGGGCTTCCTGGAATTTCCTTCAGTGGTTTGTAAAAGAACAGATTGAAGAAGAAACATTTGCCATGAACCTGATCGATAAATTAAAAATTGCAGGAGGAGACAGAGCATCCGACGAATCGCTGTTTACTCTTGACAAAACCCTTGAAACATTACCGGATGACGCTGAGCAGGCACAGGATGCCACAGGCGCTAATCCATAACATACAAAACACCCACTGAAAGAAAATTTATTTAAGATCTGCCGAACTCCGGCAGATTTTTTTATTATGAAACTCCCGTTAAAATCACTATCTTTGCACGCTGAAAGTTCAGGGTTTTCATAACATCAAATTCTGAACGGTAAACATTAAACTTTGAATCTTACGTTATGAAATGTGGAATCGTAGGCTTACCGAATGTAGGTAAATCAACTCTTTTTAACTGTCTGAGCAACGCCAAAGCCCAGTCGGCCAACTATCCTTTCTGTACCATCGAGCCGAATCTCGGAACGGTTTCCGTACCGGATCACCGGTTGTTTGAACTGGAGAAAATAGTAAAACCTGAAAGAGTTCTGCCAGCGGTAGTGGAAATCGTAGACATTGCAGGTCTTGTAAAAGGGGCCAGCAAAGGAGAAGGTTTGGGAAATCAGTTCCTTGCCAATATCCGGGAGTGTGAGGCAATCATCCACGTTTTAAGATGTTTTGATAATGGAAATATCGTTCACGTAGAAGGTTCGGTAGATCCTTTGAGAGATAAGGAGATTATTGATATCGAGCTTCAGCTGAAAGACCTTGAAACGGTTGGGAAAGCTGTAGAAAAGGCTAAGAAATTCATCAAATCAGGAAAGAAAGATGATATCCTGGTGTATGAAACCCTTCAAAGTCTTGAAAAATTCTTGGAAGACGGTAAAAATGCAAGGGAATTCGCTACTGACGATGCTACGAAATCAATCATCAGCGATGTTCAGTTATTGACGAATAAGCCGGTGTTATATGTTTGTAATGTTGATGAAAATTCCATTAAAAACGGTAACGAATGGATTGCTAAAATCGAAGAAATGGCTAAAAATGAAGGAGCTGAAGTCGTTGTGCTTGCCGCTCAGATTGAAGCTGATATCAACGAACTGGAAACTTTCGAAGAAAGAGAAATTTTCCTTGATGAACTGGGACTTACTGAACCGGGTGTCAACCGTCTGATCAGAAAAGCATACGATCTTCTGAAACTTCAGACGTATTTTACTGCCGGAGTGAAAGAAGTAAGAGCATGGACGATCGGCCAGGGATGGACGGCTCCTCAGGCTGCCGGTGTTATCCATACCGATTTTGAGAAAGGTTTTATCCGTGCAGAAGTTATCAAGTATGACGATTATGTAAACTACGGTTCTGAAGTAAAAGTAAAAGAAGCCGGAAAACTTTCGGTAGAAGGAAAAGAATATATCGTGAAGGACGGCGATATCATGCACTTCAGATTCAACGTATAAGAAGTATTAAAGTTAGTTATATAAAAAAACGCTTCGGAATTTGATTTCCGGAGCGTTTTTTGTCTAAAATTCATCGATTGATGATTTAAGTATTTATTATATGAATATATTATTGAGGTCTACACTGTCTTTGTGCACAGGCGTTTGAAATTGTAATACAGCCATATTCATTTAATGGCGGGCATCCATCTACCGTAGGACAGCTTCCTCCCAGACAATCTGCTAATCCGCCTGTAATAGAGCGTAATTGTTTTTTGTTCAGTTTCTTTCCGTTGATTAAGTTTTGATTTTTCATGTGGTAAATTTTAATTAGTAAAATACTGTAATTAACTATTGTGGTTTACATTCCTTTTGTGCACAGACATTTGAAATCGTGATGCAACCATATTCGTTTAATATCGGGCATCCACCTGGTGTAGGGCAATTACTTTCTAAACAGTTTAAAAGCCCGCCTGTAATAAAGCGCAATTGTTTTTTGTTCAGTTTCTTCCCATTGATTAGATTTTGATTTTTCATAATGAATACTGTTTTAATTTGATTGTCACTAATTTATGAAATAAACAGATATTATATCACTTTGCTTTGAAAAAAAATAAAAAATTTTTATTTCAGAATGTTTATCGTGAAAATTTTTATTTCTTACATTTGAATTTTACAAATCCCATGATGCAAAAGACAGCCCATACAACCTACACTTCATTAGATGATTTTTACCGCGAAATGACCGCTAAGCTCGGTATGGATATAGAATCTGTTTTTCCGAAAGGACTGCATAAAGATATAGGGCATTTTAATGTCTTTGATATAGCACAAACAATTGAGAAAGTAAAAGCCACGGCAGAAATGCCCTACAACAGAAGGAAATATTACAAGATTAGCCTGATCCGTGGAAGAAACAGGGCTGAATACGCCGATAAGGTCATTCAGATAAAGAAGAATGCTTTGTTATTTGCCACACCAAGGGTTCCCTATCATTGGATCCCGGAAGATCCCGACCAATCGGGGAGTTTCTGCGTTTTTACCGAAGATTTTTTCATTAAAGATAAATCGCATACCACTCTGGAAGACCTTCCGATTTTTCAGCCGGGAAATATTCCCCTGTTTGAAATAGATGATGAACTGGCAGACGAAATTGAACTTTTATACGGTAAGATAAAAAACGAGATCAATTCGGATTATATTTTTAAGTATGACCTGATCCGTAATTATGTGCTGGAATTGATCCATTACGGACAGAAACTACAGCCGGCTTCGAAGTTATCAACCTCCCAGGATGCCTCAATGAGGGTAGTGTCTTTATTTATAGAATTGCTGGAAAGGCAGTTTCCTATCGAATCGTCCAACCAGAGGCTGCAATTGAAAACAGCAAAAGATTATGCCGACAGGCTTGCCGTTCATGTAAATTACCTGAATAAAAAACTCAAGGAAAGTACCGGAAAGACGACCACTGAGATTATTGCTGAAAGAATGATCCAGGAAGCGAAGATCCTGCTGAAACAGACAAAATGGAATGTTTCGGAGATCGCTTATGCTTTAGGCTTTGAGGAGATTGCCCATTTTTCTAATTTTTTTAAAAAGAAAACGTCGATGGCGCCTCTGGAATTTCGTTCGTGATTTGAATTTTGCAAATTTACGTTTGAATCAGACAAACGCAATGCCCTTTAATTATCCCAACTTTGTACCATCAAAAAATGAAATCTATAATGGAAACAAGAACAAAAATTGCATTGATCACAGGCGGAAGCCGGGGCTTAGGAAAAAATTCAGCCTTAAAAATCGCCCAGAAAGGACTGGATGTCATCATTACGTATAAAAGCAATAAAGAAGAAGCCGACAAGGTAGTGGCTGAAATCCAGGCATTGGGCAGAAAAGCAATTGCTTACCAGCTGGACACCAAAGACGTTAGCAGTTTTGATGCATTGGTAAAAACGGTTGGCGATCATCTTGAAGAAAACACAGGAAGCAGAAACATCGATTTCCTGGTAAACAATGCCGGAACCGCTCTTTACGCTCCGATTACCGAAGTAACGGAAGAACAGCTGGATGATGTAGTGGATATCCACTTCAAAGGGGTATTTTTCTTAACCCAGAAGTTTTTACCTTTTATCAATGAGGGCGGCGGAATCATCAATGTTTCTTCAGGGCTGGCACGGTTTGCTCTTCCGGGATCATCCGTGTACGGTTCTATTAAGGCTGCTGTTGACATGCTAACGAAATACCAGGCGAAAGAACTTGGAGCAAGAAGAATCAAATCCAATGTGGTGGCTCCGGGCGCAATAGAAACGGATTTTGGCGGCGGAAGAACGAGAGACGATGAGCATGTAAATGCTATGGTAGCCGGTGCGACTGCTTTGGGCAGAGCAGGGCTTCCTGATGACATCGGTGGAGTAGTAGCTTTCCTTTGTACGGAAGATGCCGGCTGGATCAACGGCCAGAGAATTGAAGCATCCGGCGGGATGTTTTTATAGTTGGAAATGATGAAAAAAGTCCGGTGATTTCGAAAGTCTCAATCACCGGACTTTTTATTACAGCTTCGATAAGTTTTCCAAAGCTTTTTCCAGGGTCTCCTGCTTTTTAGCAAAGCATAAACGGATCACTTTATCATCGCGCTTATTCTGGTAAAACGATGAAAAAGGTACACTTGCTACTTTATGGGTAATGGTCAGTTCACTGGCGAAATCAAAATCATTTTTATCCGAAATATCGTCATATTGCAATGCCTGGAAATAAGTTCCTTCGCAATCCAATACTTTAAACGGAGTATTGGACAGTCCCTCCCTTAAAAAATCTCTTTTTTCCTGGAAGAACTGATTGAGATAAAGGTAATGTTCAGGATTTTTCATGTATTCCGCCAAAGCTAGCTGCATCGGTGTGTTTACGGAGAATACATTGAACTGATGCACTTTCCGGAATTCATCCATCAAATATTTTGGCGCAGCACAATACCCGGTTTTCCAGCCAGTGACATGGAACAGTTTTCCGAAAGAAGCGACCATCAGGCTCCGGTTTTCAAGTTCGGGATATCGGCAGATGCTGAGATGCTGTTTCCCGTCGAAAACAATATTTTCATATACTTCATCACTGAGAATAAGGATCGAAGTGTTTTCAACTATTTTTATTAATTCCTGAAGATCACGTTCTTTAAAAATCTTTCCTGCCGGATTATTCGGGTTGTTCAGGATAATCATTTTTGTTTTTTCGGAAACCAGGTTCTTCACGGAATTCCAGTCGATCTCATAATCCGGGGCCTTCATTTCAAATCTTTTTACGATACCGCCGAAAAGTTCTACCGTCGGCTCATAACAATCATAAGCAGGTTCAAAAATAATAACCTCATCGTCCTTTTTTATAAACGCAGCAATGGTGGTAAAGATGGCCTGAGTTCCGCCGGCCGTTATCGTAATTTCGGAATCGGGATGATAAACGGCTTTGTGGCTGTTTTCGATCTTTTTTGCAATTTCTTCCTTTAGCCCGATCATTCCGCCCATAGGCGCATATTGGTTAAAACCCTGTTTAATAAAGTTGCTTACGCAATCCAGCAGTTCAGGATCTGCCATAAAATCCGGGAAACCCTGCGAGAGATTGATGGCCTCGTTTTCATTCGCAAGCTGCGTCATCGTACTGAAAATGGTGGTTCCTACATTGGAAAGCTTCGATAAAGGAAGTTGTATCATGAAAGGTGATTTTTTATATTTTCGAATGTAAGGAAAAATCGGGGATTGGTGGTAAAATCGAGTGAATAAAATATTAGATAAATGATTAGAAAATAACATGAACATTCGGAAGGTGATTAAACTTTTTTAATTAATTTAAATCATTACGTTTGCTATTAATCGGATTTGGAAAATATAAAAGGCCGTCCGAAGACAGCCTTGTAGCATAAAGAAATATAAGTTTTGAAAATAAATCTATCGCTAATCCTGGATCATCATTTTTTTTGTATCGATATTTCTGCCATCTACCGAAAGGGTATATACATAAGATCCTCCTCGAATTCCGTTAAGAATAACGCTTCCGTTTCCTTTTTCCTTAAGCGGAATATTTTTGATCAGCTGTCCTGAAGTATTGTAGATCCCAATGGATGCATTATTTACTTCTTTTGGAAGATAATATTTAACTACGGTTTCACCTTTTCCAGGATTTGGGGCATTCTGGTATAGTTTCGGCTCGTTGGAAAGAGTGTTCATATCAACGTTAATTTTGCTTTGTTTCAGCAGTTCTTTAAGTTCCTGAACTTCTCTTTTAAGTTCGTCGATCTGGGTCTGATAATCCGCAGTCTGATCTTCGGCAGATTTATTAATATAACTGTTGGCTACCATTACATTTCCGTTCGGATCAACGACCAATGCTCTTCCGGATCCGTTTGGAAGATTTTCCATTCGTACTTTGCCGTTGGTATGCAGCATTGCAGTAGGAGCGGTAGTACCTATTCCCACCCGCTGATCCTGAATCAGCATGGTTGGCGTCGAAGAAACACCGAACATCAGCGACGAAGGAATCGTATTGGTAAGTTTCGATCCTCCTCCGGTTCCTGAACCGAATACGAACGATCGGTTTCCTGTTGCGATCAGGTCGATCCCAAAACCTCCCGAATATTCAGATGACAGGTCAACACCTACTCCGATAGCAAACTGGTTGGAAGCTGCAATCCTGTTGACCCATCCCAAAGCGACGGATTTGCTTGCCTGTTTAAAGACACGGTTTCCCTGTCCTGCTACAATATTGGCACCGCCGCCATCCGAGAGATCATTCTGCCATCCACTGACCATCGAACTGTTGGCATTGCTTCCCAGAACATTGCTTGAACCAACGATAATACTTCCTTTGGTTTTTGAAGTATTAGAATTATTCACACTTTCTACTAAAAATGACCCCTCTTCATTTAAAAGGGCCTGGCCGGGATTATTACTTTGTCCGTCTACCCGCAGATACAAGGCGTTATTGTCTATGGTTCCTACATAGTTTGTATTATTAATACCACCGTTGCCGTTGACATCCCATAACTGGGCATTCACTGTTAATGATGAAAAAATCAAAGCGGTTACTGCCAGACCTTTCAAAGATAATACGTGTGTTTTCATGATACATTTGTTCTTGGTTGTTTGTTTTTCAAAAGTATCAAAGCATTACCAGTCATCCCATTACGAGTGATCAGGTGAAAACAGAAAGTGAGTAAATGGATACAATTGTCAAATAAGTGTGAATTGTTAAACCATTTTATGCAGAAATTCGTTTTTACGACGTACCGAGACATCCAGTACGGAATTATCGGCCATCACGACCTGTCCGCCTTTGCCTTTGATGTATTCTTTCAAATGTTCGAGGTTGATCAGGTGTTTGTGGTGGATTCTGAAAAAATTGTAGCGGGAAAGATTCTTTTCAAAATCACAAAGCGTTTTGGAAACCATCACTTTGGTTTTATCAAGTAGATAAATGAAAGTATAATTTGAATCTGCTTCACAACGGATAATTTCGTCGATATTGACTCTTTTAAAGCCCTGTAGAGTTGGTAAATTGATTTTATTTTGAATTTGAGAAGACTGTGTGATTTTATTCTTTCTAAAATCTTCAATGGCTTTATTTACCATAAGTACAAAATCAAGATTCGTCACAGGCTTCAATAGATAATCAGAAAAACCTCTCTTCACAGCCCGAATAGCTGAGTTTTCGGAATCTGTAATGAAAATAACGGGAGAGGGAGTTTCTTTTAATCTTGACAAAATTTCGAAAGCAGTTTCATCATTGAGCTGAATGTCGACGAATAGAAGATCAGGAGAATTTTTGCGGAGGTAATCGGATGCACAGGGGATGCTTTTGGTACAGAGAGCAATCTCAAATTCAGGGAATTCTTTTTTCAGAAGTTGGGAGATGGATTCGCCGTTATCCTTGTCATCAATGATGCAGGCGTGCAATTTGTTTTTCATGGTTTAGTGTGGTTTTGAGGGTTAGTTTTTTAAAATGTAATGATTTAATACATGCGGTTAATTTTTAGCGTTAGACATGAAATTGTTACTAATTACAAGGTTTATTTTAATATTAATTAAAAATAAACACAAATTCTTTTCACATTATATTGAATAATGTAAATATAGCGTTTCATTGACAATAATCCAATATTTTTTAATAAATATTCATAAAAAATAGACCGAAATATTCGGATATTTTTGGGCAAATTCGTACTTTTGTATGTTTGCTGAAATTACATATGTCACAAGAAATAAATCCAATCTATTCCGAAGATAATATCAGAACCCTCGATTGGCAGGAGCATATCCGTCTACGTCCCGGGATGTACATCGGGAAGCTGGGAGATGGCTCGTCCGCCGACGATGGTATCTACATTTTGCTGAAAGAAATTCTGGATAACTCGATCGACGAGTTCAGAATGAAATCCGGTAAAAGAATTGAAATAAAATTAGACGACGGTAAAGTTACGATTCGTGATTTTGGCCGTGGAATTCCGCTGGGAAAGGTAGTGGATGCCGTATCCAAAATGAATACCGGAGGAAAATACGACAGCAAGGCTTTTAAAAAATCCGTAGGATTGAACGGGGTCGGTACGAAAGCGGTAAATGCTCTTTCCGATTATTTCCGGGTACGTTCTTTCCGTGACGGCCGAATGAAAGCCGCAGAATTCTCACGGGGAATAATTAAAGAGAATTTTGAAGAAAAAGATTCTTCGGACCGTAACGGTACCGAGATTTCCTTTATCCCTGATGCGGATATCTTCCTGCATTTCAAATTCCGGAAAGAGTATATCGAAAGAATGCTCCGTAATTACGCTTACCTGAATCCGGGACTGAAAATTCTCTTCAACGGCGAAACGTTTTATTCCGAGAACGGGCTGAAAGATTTGTTGGATGAAGAGCTGGAAAATGAAACGCTCTATCCGATCGTTCACCTGAAAGATAACGATATCGAAGTAGCGATTACGCATACGGATAAATCCCAGACGGAAACTTATTTTTCATTTGTTAACGGGCAGAATACAACGCAGGGAGGAACCCACCTGAATGCGTTTCGTGAAGCCTATGTAAAAACTATCCGTGAGTTCTTTAATAAAAACTTTGATGCTTCGGACGTGAGAAAATCAATCGTGGCAGCGGTTTCCATCAACGTGGAAGAGCCTGTTTTCGAATCCCAGACCAAAACCAAACTGGGATCCAACGACATCGGTCCGAATGGTCCGACAGTACGTACCTTCATCATCGACTTTCTGAAAAGCAAGCTGGATAATTTCCTTCATAAGAATCCTGAAGTAGCCGAAGCCATTCAAAGGAAAATCCTGATCTCCGAAAGGGAAAGAAAAGAACTTTCCGGGATCCAGAAACTGGCCAGGGAAAGAGCGAAAAAAGTATCGCTTCACAATAAAAAGCTGCGCGACTGCAGGCAGCATTATAACGATCAGAAAAATGAGAGAAAAGGGGAAACCCAGATCTTCATCACCGAAGGAGATTCCGCGTCCGGATCGATTACAAAATCGAGAGATGTAGAAACCCAGGCCGTATTTTCTCTGAAAGGTAAACCGCTAAACTGCTATGGACTCACGAAAAAAGTCGTGTATGAGAACGAGGAATTCAACCTTCTGCAGGCAGCCTTAAATATCGAGGAAAGTCTGGAAGATCTTCGTTACAACCAGGTGATTATTGCAACCGACGCCGATGTCGACGGGATGCATATTCGTCTGCTGATGATTACTTTCTTTTTACAGTTCTTCCCGGACCTGATCAAAAACGGACATCTTTACATTCTTCAGACGCCATTGTTCAGGGTAAGAAATAAGAAAGAAACGAGATACTGCTATTCCGAACAGGAGCGGATCAAAGCGCTGAACGAGCTGGGTAAAAATCCGGAGATCACACGATTCAAAGGATTAGGAGAAATTTCTCCGGATGAGTTCAAGCATTTCATCGGAAAAGATATCCGCCTGGAGCCTGTGGTGGCAGGAAAAGATCAGACCATCGAGCAGCTTCTCGAATTTTATATGGGAAAAAATACTCCCGACCGGCAGACTTTTATTCTTGAAAACCTTGTGGTAGAAGATCCGGATATCGATAAAAAAGAACTATTGACCGAAGCCATCGATGAAAATTAGCCCGGTAATAAAACTGCAAACCAAAAACCTAAATTACGATAATGAGACTGAGCAACCGTAACAAAACTTCGGTATACAGCTTTGTAAACAGCCTTCTGATCATGTTTTTGCTCGGAGGCGTTGGAGCTTATCTTTTAGAAGAGTACAAATTCAACATTTTAGGAAAAGAAAGCCTGCTTTTGATTATAATCCCGGTATTTGTAATCGTACTGTTTTATATCAGCGGAAGGCAGATTTTTGAATATGACAGCGATGGAGAAGCGCTTCATTTCAGAAACAGAAATATTATCCCTTTCCTGCAAAAGCCGTTAAGTGATGAATTTCCGAAATACAAGCTGCTGAAATTTGAGATCATCAATCTTTTCATTGTGAAAAGACTTTATATTACCATCTCAAGCAAAAATAACGGCTCGACCATTCTGAAATATGAAATTTCATATCTCACAAGAAAAGAAGTAAACGATTTAAGATTCTCCTTACATAAAGTGGTGAAAACCAACAACGAGAAAAAGAGTTAATAGTAAATGATGACAGAAGAATATTCGCACGAAGGCGAAAGCTTAAAAAAGGTTTCCGGGCTTTACAGAGACTGGTTCCTGGATTATGCTTCTTATGTAATTTTAGACCGGGCGATTCCGTCGATTTATGACGGTTTTAAGCCGGTTCAGCGAAGAATCATGCATTCCATGCGGGAGCTGGAAGACGGGCGTTACAATAAAGTGGCCAACATTGTAGGGAATACGATGAAGTATCACCCTCACGGTGATGCTTCCATTACCGACGCCATGGTGGGGATCGGCCAGAAGGAGCTTCTGATCGATACACAGGGAAACTGGGGAAATATCTACACGGGAGACTCTGCGGCGGCGGCGAGGTATATCGAAGCCCGACTGACCCCATTTGCACTGGAGGTGGTCTTCAATCCGAAAACAACGGAATGGGCAAAATCTTATGACGGCAGAAACAATGAACCGATCGACCTTCCCGTAAAATTCCCGCTGCTTTTGGCTCAGGGTGTTGAAGGGATCGGAGTAGGGCTTTCCACGAAAATTCTTCCGCATAATTTCAATGAACTGATCAGTGCTTCCGTAGCTTATCTTAAAGGGAAAAAGTTTGAAATATATCCGGACTTTTTAACGGCGGGGTATCTTGATGTTTCCGAATACAATGACGGGCACCGAGGGGGGAAAGTAAGAGCGAGAGCCAAAATTTCCCCGCTGGATAAACACACCCTGATCATTACGGAACTTCCATATTCCAAAACCACCAGCGACCTGATCGATTCGATCTTAAAAGCCAATGAAAAAGGAAAGATTAAGATCAAGAAAATTGAAGACAACACTTCGGATAAAGTTGAGATCCTGATTCATCTTCACAACGATGTTTCACCAGATAAAACAATTGACGCTTTGTATGCCTTCACCGATTGCCAGGTTACGATTTCACCGAATGCCTGTGTGATCGTTGGTGATAAGCCGATGTTTATGAATGTATCCGAAATTCTGAAAATGAATACGGACCATACGGTTTCCCTCCTGAAAAAAGAATTGGAAATCGAGCTTCATGAGCTACAGGAAAGCTGGCATTTTTCTTCCCTGGAAAGAATCTTTATTGAAAACAGGATCTATCATGATATTGAAGAAGTAAAAACCTGGGAGGATGTTCTGAAAACCATAGCTAAAGGTCTTAAGCCACATACCGGGCATTTGCTGAGAGCGGTAACGGAAGAAGATATCTTAAGACTGACGGAAATCAGGATCAAAAGGATCTCCAGATTCGACCTGAATAAATTCAAGGAAAATATTGCGGCACTCGAAGGCAAGATCGAACAGGTGAAACATCATCTGGCAAACCTGGTTCAGTACGCAATCGATTATTATTTAAATATTCAGAAAAAATACGGAAAGGACAGGCAGCGAAAAACCGAGCTCCGGATTTTCGATACCATCGATGCCACAAAAGTAGCGGTGGCCAACGAGAAATTCTACGCGAATTTTGAAGAAGGCTTTATCGGGACTTCCCTGAAAAAAGACCAGTATCTTTTCGACTGTTCGGATATCGATGATATCATCACTTTCCGGAAAGACGGAAGGATGAAAGTGGTAAAGGTGGAAGCCAAAACATTTATCGGAAAGGACATCGTGCATGTCGCCATCTGGAAAAAGAATGACAAAAGAACAGTGTATAATATGATCTACCGGGAAGGACGCGAAGGGCCTTATTATATGAAGCGTTTTTCGGTGACGGGTGTAACGCGGAATACCGATTATCCATTGGCTTCTGATAAAAAAGGTTCGGAAATGCTCTATTTTTCGGCTAATCCGAACGGGGAAGCGGAAACCGTGACGGTTTTATTAAAACCCAATCCGAGAATCCGAAAAAATAAAATGGACCTTGATTTCTCCGAGCTTGCCATCAAAGGACGGGATTCCAAAGGAAACCTTGTAACCAAATATTCAGTGAAAAAAGTTGACCTGAAAGAAGAGGGTGTTTCTACACTCGCACCAAGAAAGATCTGGTTTGATGATACCGTACGAAGACTGAATGCAGACGGAAGAGGAACCCTGCTGGGAAATTTTAAAGGGGACGATAAGATTCTGACGATCAATACCAATGGAGAAGCGAAGCTTGTTTCTTTCGATCTGGGCAACCGGTTTGATGATCAGTATCTGGTTCTGGAAAAATGGCGGCCGAATCAGCCGGTAACCTGCATTTATTATGACGGGGAAAAGGATATTTATTTTATCAAAAGATTCCTGTTTGAAAATACGCCGAACATTCAGACTTTTATGCCGTCGGAACATCCGAAGTCGTTCATCGAAAATGTAATTGTAGCCAACGGGGCAACCGCTGAAATTATCTTTGCCAAAGACAAAGGAAAAGAGCGTGAGCCCGAAACGGTAACGATTGATGAATTTATAGCTGTAAAAGGAATCAAGGCGATTGGCAACCAGTTTACCAAATTTAAAGTGAAAACCATCAACATCACTATTCCGGAAGCTCCGGAAGAAGAACCGGAAGTGTATGAAGAGCCGGAACTGGCTGCTGGATTTGATGAGGACGGAACCATCGGGGATCTATTCCAGGGTGAAGAAAGCAACGAGTAAGTGTTTTACAGAAATACATTACAATAAAGAAATACCAGCTATTGATGTAGCTGGTATTTTTATTTTAAAATTTATCATCTCTAGGCTTATCGGCACTTCGGACAAACTCCGCTGATTACCAGGTTATAGCTGCTGATGCTGAAGTTTTCAGGCAAGCTGATGACCGGGACAACATTCTCAATGCAGATCACGGTATGGCATTTCTCACAGTTGAAATGAATATGATCATGGGTATGTTCTTCGGTATGACAGGCGTGGCTGCATTTTGCAAAATTAACAACGCCGTCAACATTCGTTATTTTATGGATATTGCCTTCTTTCTCAAGTCGTTCAAGTACGCGGTATATCGTTACCCGGTTGCAAAGATCGCCGACCTGTTTCTGGATATCGGCGTGCGACAGGGCAACTTCTGAGTTATTGATAATATTCAGTATCTCCGTCTTGGCCTGGGTATTCCTGATCTGCTTCATATAATTTACGTAAATACAGCAATGTTAACAGTTATTTACGAATACAAATTTACGTATAATTTCAAAATTTAAGTAATCTGAAAAAACCGTAGAATTTTTATGTGATTATTGTTGATTATCAATTTATTAATTATTTAAAAGTATAAACATAGACAGTACCCTAATCAGAAGGCATATTAATTTAATTTATTAATGCAACTTTGTTTCAATAAATGTTTTTTGTAATTTTGCCACTTAAAATTTTATATGAAAACAATTTTATTGACCGGTATTTTTACGGCGTGTCTTTTTCATGCCCAATCCACTCAAAGTCCATGCACATCAAATTTAGGCGGCGACGTAGATCCTTCTTTTATTGAGATACGCATCAATTCGACTTCCCTCAATCATCAGACCTTTGCTTCGCAAACTGTTTTTTACCATGAGTATCCTGCCTCGGGAAATACAACCGCAACGCTTACAGCCGGACAATCGTACCAGATGTATACTTCAACATCATCGGAAGCGGTTATCGGAATCTGGCTCGATGTCAATCAGAACAATGTTTTTGAACCGCAGGAATATACGCAGCTGGTGAATTCCATGAGCACTCAAAATACGACTTCCTTTACCATACCCGCCACTGCAGCCAATGGAAATACAAGGATGAGAATACGGTCCAGGGCTTATGGAAGCTCCATCGGTTCAAACAATGCCTGCACGACATTCGGCTCAGGAGAGACAAGGGATTATACTGTTAATATTACCGGTAATCAGCTTGCAACAAAAGAGATCAACCCGGAAAGCAGCCTTATCGTTTATCCTAATCCAACAGCAGACTTTTTGTATGTTGAAGGGAAAGTTGTTATTCTTTCCGCTGAAATCTATACTTTGGAAGGAAGAAAAATCGGAAGCCAGATGATCAATAGCACCCGTGCATCTGTTAATCTCTCAGGATATGCGCCGGGAGAATACCTGGTGAAAGCTATTACCCGTTCGGATAGCAGGATGTTTAAGATTTCTAAAAAATAAGTATTAGGTTATTTTAAGAGACGGAATTTTTGTACTTTTATATCTTCTGAAACCTTAAATCGCCTAATAAATGGCATTATGGATAAAATGAATTAAAAAAATATGACATCCATTTATTTTACAGGGCAGAATTGCACAAAACTTGTGTAAAGAAATAGTAAAATTAAAGAAGTAGATAAAATTATGAATACGATTGTTATAGCGATCATAGCCGTTACCTGCATCGTCAGTTATATGGGACTGAATGATATGAGAATGTTTGAAAAATATAAGTTTAATGTTGCTGCCATCAACAACAGAAAAGAATATTTCAGACTGATAAGTTCGGCATTTCTTCACGCCGATTTTATGCATCTGTTTTTTAATATGCTTTCTTTATATCTTTTCCAAGAAGCAGTAACTGCTTTTTTCGGAAACATAGGCTTTCTGATTATCTATTTCGGATCTTTAATCCTTGGAAATTTATTCAGTCTGATGATTTATAAAAACCATCCTTGGTACTCAGCAATTGGTGCCTCAGGAGCTGTTTCCGGGATTATTTTTGCATCTATAGCGATGGCTCCCAACGAAATCAGTGTTAATTTTTTACCGGGATGGCTTTTTGGAACCTTATATTTCGGATATTCTGTATATATGATGTTGAATCCTAAACAATGGGATAATCTCGGGCATTCGGCACATTTAGGCGGTGCTTTTTTCGGATTGGTATATTCGATTGTTATGCATCCGCAGCTGGCGCTCAGCAATATTTTGTTTTTAGGAATCATGTCGCTTCCTCTGGCCTACCTGGCTTATCAGATTTTTATAAATAAAAAGATAAGATAATTTACTGTTCCTTAAAATTATAAAAAAAGCAATGAACTCACAGTTCATTGCTTTTTTTATTTCCTTCCAAAAACAAAGCGGTCATTCTCCGAAAGATCTTTAATCAGTTCGGCTTCGGAAAAATGAGGAAGGTATAATTCGAGTGTTTCCGGTCCCAGTTTCTGATTGATTTCCAGAAACAACAATCCATTGTTCTGCAGATGTTTTTTAGCATCTTCTGCAATCTTCCGGTAGAAAATCAGGGCATCGGAAGTAGGGGAGAAAAGGGCCATCATCGGTTCAAATCCTTTTACTGAATTTTCGATTTCATGTTCTTCATCAATGCCGATGTAAGGCGGATTTGAGATGATGATATCAAATCGGTCATCCGGTTTGAAATTCAGGTAATCAGCATGAATAAAATTGACATTTAGACGGTGTAGATCTGCATTTCTTTTTGCAGTTTCCAGTGCTTTTTCAGAAAAATCGATGGAAAAAACCTGGGCATGCGGAAAATATTTTTTCAGCACCAACGGGATTACCCCGCTACCGGTTCCGATATCAAGGATTTTTAAATTTTCGCTGTCATACAATTCTGATTGTTGGATCTTTTTGATCGCGAATTCCAGCAGTTCTTCCGTTTCCGGACGCGGGATCAGGACGTGTTCATTAACGAAAAAAGACATTCCGTAAAACTCAGTTTCCCCCAGGACCTGCTGGTAAGGCCTGCCGGTTTTTAATGCTGAAACAGCGTGTAAAAGTTTCTCCTCATCATCAATCAGCAGTTCCTGTCCGGAAAACCGCCGCTGATAGAAAGCATTAAACCCTACGATTTTTTCTACAAAAATGCTGCTGAGAAAGCGGTTTTCCGAATCGGTATAACAGCCGGAAAGTTCTTTTTTAAAATAGGTCTTAAATTCTGAAATGGTCATTTATCTTACGAAAACAAGTTTGGTATCGGTTGATTTTTCCTCGTCAATTAAATAGCCTTCATAATTGAAAGCCTTCACATCATCCAGCGTCTGCGCGTTAGTCTGCGCACAGAACCTCGCCACCATCCCTCTTGCATGCTTGGTGTACACCACAATGGTTTTCAGCTTGCCTTCTTTCAATTCATAAAAATCAAAATCAACCACCGGATGATTAAGCTTTTTACGGTCAATTGCTTTGAAGTATTCGTTGCTGGCCAGATTCAGCAGGATTTCGTTCTTTTTCATGTCCGAATTCAACTGTTCTGTGATCCGGTCTCTCCAGAACTCGTAAAGGTTTTTGTAGTCGTCGAACCCGAACGGTCTTCCCATTTCCAGGCGGTACAGCATCACTTTATCCGAAGGCTTCAGAAGTCCGTACAATCCGGAAAGGATCCTCTGGTTTTTCTGCAGATAATCAACAGCATTTTTATCGAGTGTCTTGGCATCCAGGCCGCGGTACACTTCACCCGTAAAGGCGAATAATGCGGGAGCAGATTCCTTTGCGGTAGGTTTTGCTTTCCATTTCTGGTTTCTTTCCCAGTTTTCATCTGCCAGCTTGGCTGAAATCTCCATCAGCTCGGAAAGGTATTTCGGAGATTTGGTTTTTAAAAAAGAATGGATGAATTCTGCCTGTTCGATGAATCGTGGAGTCGTGGTTTTCAACAGGTCGGTTGAATTTTCCACGTTCATCAGTTTGGCAGGAGAGGTTACTATTTTCATAAGGTTAAAATACAGATAAATGTTTGACATCAATAAGATTCATGATCATCAGCGATACAAAATCGTATATAAAATGACAGGTAATCAGGATCTTGATGTTGGAATAAATTTTATAAAACACGGCAAAAACAATCCCGATAAAACAGGGCACCAGCACCTGGGCTATTGTTCCGTACGTGCTGTGGAGAATTCCGAAAAGAACGGCGGAAACCATAATGCCGGCATACCGGCTGTTATATATTTTTTCAATTCTCGGCTGCAGATAGCCCCGCATCAGAAACTCTTCCACCACACCCGCCGTTAAGCAGGTAAAAATAATCAATGCCTCATTGTTTCTGAAAATATGGGAAAGCTTTACCAGTTTTCCGCTCACGTTTTCATGGGTGGAGATCTTAATTAAAAAGTTTAAAAAAGTTCCTCCAATGGCACAGATCAGGTAAAGAATCAGGATATTTTTCAGATAAAAAGCAAGCGGATGTTTTTTCTCTTTCCAGATCAGGAACGGCTGTTTTTCGATTAGTAAACTGTATAAGAAAACCACCAGCAGAACAACCCATAAGATGATTCTCGAATACAAAAACGTTTCTGCCGGACTGCTCTTCTCACCGGAAATCTGATGAATAAACGGAAAAACGTATAGCATCACACTGCCCAGCAGTATAAAAGTGAGAAGAATCCCCAATGCATGTTTCCCGTTCAGACTCATCAAAACCGAAACTTACAATTTAAATATCACCTTTTCCTTGACGAATGATCTCAGGTTCTCCGGAAGTAAGGTCCACAATGGTAGAAGCGACGTTGTCTCCGTATCCCGAATCGATAACAATATCGACCAAATGGTCATATTTTTCTGCAATCAGTTCCGGATCAGTAGAATACTCAATAATCTCATCATCATCCTTAATGGAAGTAGAGGCGATCGGATGTCCCAGTTTTTCTACGATCAGCTGCGGAATCGGATGGTCCGGAACCCGGATACCGATGGTTTTATGGTTTTTATAGGCCAGTGGAAGGCTTTTGTTGGCGTCCAGGATAAAAGTAAACGGACCGGGAAGGTGGCTTTTCAAAAACCTGAATGTTGAGGTATCGATCGGTCTTGTAAAATCCGAAAGATGGCTCAGATCGTTACAGATAATCGAGAACTGCGCCTTTTCCAGCTTTATTTTTTTGATCTGGGCGAGCTTTTCCATCGCCTTAATGTCAAAAATATTGCATCCCAGCGCATATACGGTATCCGACGGATAAATGATCAGTCCACCGTTATTTAATGTTTTAATAACTTCATTGATAAGGTTTTCCTGAGGATTGTTCGGATAAATTTTTAATATTTTTGCCATACTTCAAAGATACGAATATTAAAATAATTTTCATAAATAGCCTTTATTTACAGGAAAAATTAGGAGTTTTAAAAAATTGTCGTATATTTGCAGTCCAATATCGCGGGGTGGAGCAGTAGGTAGCTCGTCGGGCTCATAACCCGAAGGTCGCACGTTCGAGTCGTGTCCCCGCTACTAAGGTAACGCATACGGTGGCGTTCAGAAAATACACCGCGGGATGGAGCAGTAGGTAGCTCGTCGGGCTCATAACCCGAAGGTCATCGGTTCGAGTCCGGTTCCCGCTACTAAGTAAACGTTGTCGGTAACGTCTTAAAAAATATACCGCGGGGTGGAGCAGTAGGTAGCTCGTCGGGCTCATAACCCGAAGGTCGCACGTTCGAGTCGTGTCCCCGCTACTAAGGTAACGCATACGGTGGCGTTCTGAAAAATACACCGCGGGATGGAGCAGTAGGTAGCTCGTCGGGCTCATAACCCGAAGGTCATCGGTTCGAGTCCGGTTCCCGCTACTAGAAAGAGTATCGCAATGTTGTGATACTCTTTTTTATTTCCGGGTATCTCATAAATTTCCGTCTGGCTCAATTTATGCAATTCATTAAAAACACCATTAAATCTAAAGAATATGTATAAGAAAATTATCGCAGGTTTAGGCGGAGCGATTGCCCTGAGTCTTCTGCACGAAGCTATTCGTAAAAATTTCGACAACGTACCGGAAATCAATAAAGTAGGGGAAGAAGCCTTGAACAAGGCACTGGATAAAGCCGATATGAAAATTACCAATCACGATCAGCTTTACGCAGCCACACTGGCAGGTGATGTTATCGGGAACGGAATGTATTATGCAACAACAGCCACCAGCGGTTTCAATATTGCTTCAGGATTAGCGATGGGATTAGGTGCTCTGGCACTTCCTGAAAAAATAGGATTGGATGAAAAACCCGTTGCGGAAAATACCCAGAAAAAAGTAATGACGGTGGCGTATTATCTGTTCGGAGCTATTGTTACGAAGTTTATTTATGACAAGATAAAATAAAAGAACTGATTTAATATTTTAAATCTAAACATAAATAAGTGTTTAATAAAGTTAGATTAAAGGGTTTTAAATTATTTGGAAGACAGTTAAAGTCCTCAAAATAAAGCCAAAGTTAAATACCTTCTGTACCTTTGAGGTTAAGCAAATAAACAGTTTAAAGTACACATATTATCAAAGAAAATTGCCACAGATTACTGTGGCAATTCTTTTACATTTTTTTCAATGCTGAACCTTTGTGGACGGCTGATTTTCCTGTTTTCTCACTCATTACCTCGTATTGAGGTTCGTCTTCCGAAGCGCGACGCTGCTTATCCATAAAAGTAAAATCCTTAGTATGTACTTTGGTTATTTTTCCGTGGGTTTGTCCGTTACTCGAATCCCATCTTACCATGTCTCCTTTTTTTAATGTGCTCATTTTGTTGATTTTGGTTGGAAAGATAAAATCATTTATTGTGCCAGAGTAAACTTTAAATAGGATTATCTAAACCACGATTATTAACCTATTAGCAGAAGAACTTCCGGCATCCGGCTTCACTCTTCCTGCTTTTTACCAGGCTTCCGTTTCGGCTTCCCGTTAAATAGTAAACAAAAAATCCCGCTCATCGAAGCAGGATTTATATCATTTAATTAAAAAAATACCTTACTGGGCAGCCAGCTGGTTGAAAGGTGTCAAAGCATTGTCATCTGCCATCGTCTGGCCGATAAATTCCTTCTTCTGAGTTCCTTTCATTCTATTGGCGGCATCGTTCCCGTTAAAGAAAGACTCGCTTAGCTTTGTGGTTACTTCGGAAGGATTGAAATTTAATTTTGTATCACCCTCTACACCCAGGTATCCGTTCTTTCTGGTAAGGTTGGTGATGTAGTTGTTATAATTAATCAGAGTACCTCTGAACATATCATTATGATACTGCATGCATTTTTTTGCTTTTTTGGAAGAATTGTTCAGGATGCAGTTGTTCATATTCCCTCGGTACAGTCTCCATTCAAGTTCAACTTTTCCGTATTCTTTTGCCAGGGCAGCGGTGCCGTTGGAAAGAATGCTGGGATCGTTTTCTTTTTCACTCACTTCTTTCAAATGCTTGATCACCAACGGAACTGTACCTTCAATTTTAGATTTAGCTTCACCTACCGCACTGAAATCTGCTGCCGGAGAGCCTTTTTTCTGGGCTGTAGTAAGGTTAAAAATAAGTAATAATAGTACAATTAATAAATTATATCTTTTCATGAGAAATTTTTAAAGCACTAAAATAAATATAATTTCCCGGTTTAAACAAATAGATTTTAATTTTATTTAATGAATTTTAACAAGTTTTAAGAATTCTGATTGTAATTCCGGGATCTAATAATGATTATTCACGCTATAATTTACAGTAATTAAAAATTTAACAAATTTTAATAAAATTTATTTTACTGATTATCAGTGTTTTATAATGTCTGATATTTTATCACTAAAAAAATAGTTGTTTGGATGGATTTTATTTCTACATTTGTATAACTAATTTCTTAGTGATATAGAGTGATCACATTTAAATGATAAATGAAAAGGATATGAAAAACCAGACATTAACGAAGGCAGAAGAGCAGGTAATGCAGTATTTATGGAAACTGGAAAAAGGATTTCTGAAAGATATTCTCGATCTTTTTCCTGAACCGAAGCCGCATACCAATACCGTTTCTACCATTCTTAAAGTGCTGAAAGAAAAAGAATTTGTGGATTACAGCGTGTACGGAAGGCAGCATGAATATTTTCCGCTGGTTTCCAAGGAGCAGTATTCCGGAAAGACAATGAAAAGCCTGGTAAAAAATTATTTCAAAGGGTCGTATAAAAGTGCTGTTTCTTTTCTGGTAGAGAAAAACGAAATGACGGTGGAGGACCTTGAAATGCTATTGAACGAACTTAAAAAGAAAAACTAAATCCCATGGAAACTGTACTTCTCTATTTCGGCAAAGTTATTTTATGTTCCGGTGTAACGTTTTTGTATTATCAGTTGTCTTTAAAAGACAGGACGTTTCATCACTACAACAGGTTTTATCTTTTGTCTGCAATGCTCCTCTCACTTTTGCTTCCTTTAATAAAGGTCGAGGACTTTACGATTGAAGTAAACAGTGATATATATAAGTTGATCGATCAGGTACAGCATTTTAATACCATCAGAAACTCAAATTATGACGACATTTATTTTAGAATTATTTTTTCAGCTCTGGGACTGGTTTCTTTCTATTTTTTAGGAAGACTCGTTTATGGGATCTTTAGGATCCGCCAGCTGAAGAGCAGTTTCCCTAAAGAAACTTTCGACGGTATCAATTTTTACCGTACCAACCTTTCGGAAGCTCCGTTTTCCTACTTTAAGAATCTTTTCTGGAAGAATTCCATTATGCTGAATTCCGACATCGGGAAACAGATTCTGAAGCACGAAATGGTCCATATTGAGCAGAAACACTCTTTCGATAAAATTTTTATTGAGATCATTACTTCTGTATTCTGGTTCAATCCTTTCTTTCACATCATCAAAAAAGAAATCAGTTTAATTCACGAATATCTGGCCGATAAAAAGGCCGTCAAACAATCGGATACCCAAGCATTTGCGCAGATGCTTTTGGCAAGCCACTTTTCCGGAACCCCGTTGCCTGCCACCAGTCCGTTTCTCAGTTCAAATCTAAAAAAACGATTAAAAATGTTACAGAAACCTCAAACCAAATTCGGTTATGCGCGTAGAATTTTAGCATTGCCGGTAGTATTTACAGTGGCGTTTGCTTATCTGGTAAATGCCAAAAACCAGGAAATTAAAGCGACCAATAAGGAAATAGAAAAAGCCGTTGCACAGATCGGAAAAGAAGATAAAATCATGACCAAGAAAGACACCGTCGTTATTGGAAAAGATACCATCGTTCCCGATTCCAAAAGAAGTATGGCTGCTCCGAAAATCTACAGCAAGATCGATGATAATAAGAAAATTACAGATTTAAGCCAGAAACTTCAAAAGAAAACAGAGATTCTCCTAAAGCTTAAACCTGAAACGGATGAATATTTTAAAAATCTCGAAGAAATCCGAAACCTTTCCGGTGAAATTGCAAAAATAAGTGTTTCTAAAGATTTCCTTAACTCGGCCATGGTCATTAAGATGAATGGAAATGATTTGAATATCAATGATGGAGATTTCAAAATTAATAATAAACCTAAAAGGACGGTAGATTGGGAAATTATTCAGGAAGGCGAACGCAGGCCGGTTGAAATGTTAGATTTTAATTTTAATTATCCTGAACCTTCGCAGCCGGCTGAAGCACCTAATGCGCCTGAAGTACCCAGAGTAAAATTCTATACCTTCAAAAATACAAAAGATATAAAATGGTCACCGGATATGGATAAGACGATCAGAGTATCGGCATTCGGGAAAAAAGAATCACCTGCTATAGCCAGAAAAAGAGCCAAGCTTGAAAAAGAGAGAGCCAGACTTGATGAAAAGAGAGCCAAGTTGGAAGGCGAAAGGGTAAAACTGGAAGTAGAGAGAAGAGCATTGAATGATGACCGAAAAGTATATCTATTCAGCAATGTTTCCAAAAAATTACCAACTGACAGGAATTTTAAAGTGAATGCTGATAACATCAGAATTAATCTGAAAGATCAGTCTCTGGTAGGCTCAGGCATTAAAAATATGAGTGGGAATACTGAAAATACCAAAATCTATATTAACGGAAAAGAATCGACCAACGAACAGATGCAGACGCTGGATCCCAAAAAGATTAAAACGGTTAACATTAATAAAACATCAACTGACGGATCGAAAACCACCGGTGAAATAAGGATTGAAACAAAATAAAAACAGCAGGCTCTGATGATGACGGATTTGGAATCAGAGCCTTTGTAACATGTTTTCAAAAGTGTACTGGCCGGTTTCACATCGGTCTTGTACAAAAGACGAAAATTATAACCAATTAAATTAATCATGAAGAAATTTTTAGCTTTCGGATGTCTTGTCTTAGGCATTCTTACCCAGGCACAGATCAACAGATTTTTCTACGAATACAAATTCATTCCGGATTCCAACAATAAGGAAGACGTAAAAAATGAAATGATGTACCTTGATATAGACCAGAAAGGTTCCACCTACTACAGCCGTGATAAATTCGTTTCCGATTCCATCACCAATGTCGAAATTCAGAAACAGATGAAGTCTAATTCCGGAAATATGAATATTAACCGGAAAGAAAAACAGGGGCAGGTATCCTATAAAGTGACCAAAGCATATCCCGATTTTACCACCTACCTTTTCAGAAGTATTTCCTCGGACCGTTATAAAATAAAAGAAGGTGAAAAGCCGGAGTGGAAAATTCTGTCGGATAAGCAGAAAATAGGAGAGTACAATACCCAAAAAGCAACCACCAGTTTTGGAGGGAGAGAATGGATAGCCTGGTTTTCAACAGATATTCCGTTTCAGGATGGACCTTATAAATTCTATGGATTGCCGGGATTAATTGTAAAAATTGAAGATACCACAGGATCACATATCATGACTTTGGTGGGAAACAAAAAAATTGCTGAAGTTTCATCATCGGACAAGGAACCCGAACTGCCTCAGAACATCAGGGTTTTCGGAATGGGAGGAAAGGAACTCGAAGTTACGGAGAACCAGTTTAGAAAAGTCTGGAAAGATTATGTAAACGATCCTACTAAAAACATGAGGCAGATGATGGGAGGTAGTGGTGATGTTAAAGTGTCATTTAAATTCAAGGATCCTAGTGGTAAAGAAGTTTCTGATCCCAACGAGGTGCTGCGGGCCATGGAGAAAAATACCAAAGAGAGGCTGGCCAAAGATAACAATCCTATCGAACCGGATCTGGTGAAGTAAGACAACACGTAATATTCATATTCAGCAGGGTGAAAAATCATTTTTCATCCTGTTTTCTTTTTATTATCTTTAATCATCAACCAGCAAATCATAAATCATAAATAAAGAAATATGACAGAAAAAGAAAAATGCGAGCAGGGACTGCTGTATAATGCAAATTATGACCGGGAGCTCATCAGTGAAAGGATTATTGCCAAAGATCTTTGCCAGGAATACAATAACCTCAAAAACTCGGATTCTAAGGGACGGACTTCACTGCTGAAGAAAATTTTAGGCAAAAGAGGTGAAAATATGTGTATCGAGCCCGCTTTCTGGTGTGATTACGGATATAATATTGAGATAGGAGAAAACTTTTACTCCAATCACAACCTGGTAATTTTAGATTGTGCAAAGGTCAGCTTTGGAGATAATGTGTTTATCGGTCCGAACTGCAGCTTTTACACCGCAAGTCATCCAATCGATGTTAGACAACGGAATGAAGGATTGGAATCTGCACATCCGATAACCGTAGGCGACAATGTGTGGTTCGGCGGAAACGTGGTGGTGCTCCCAGGAATTACCATCGGCAACAATTCGGTGATCGGAGCGGGAAGTGTCGTGACAAAAGATATTCCGGACAACGTCGTGGCGGTCGGCAATCCCTGTAAAGTGATCAAAACCATTACAGAAAATAATCAGCCATAATAAATCGGCTCGGAAACAAAGTTTCCGAGCCGATTTATTTATATTGTCATCAGTGACTATGCCAATTTCTGAGAATCTGCAATGAACTGAGCCAGTCCGTTATCCGTTAAAGGGTGTTTCAGCAAGCTCAAGATCGGAGGAAGCGGTGAAGTAATTACATCAGCACCAATCTTCGCACAGTCGATAATGTGCATCGCATGACGGATGGAAGCCGCTAAAATCTCTGTTTCATACATATAATTGTCGAAAATCAGTCTAATTTCCTGGATCAGGTTT
Organism: Chryseobacterium sp. SORGH_AS_0447; assembly: GCF_030818695.1. Classification (NCBI taxonomy): domain Bacteria; kingdom Pseudomonadati; phylum Bacteroidota; class Flavobacteriia; order Flavobacteriales; family Weeksellaceae; genus Chryseobacterium; species Chryseobacterium sp. SORGH_AS_0447. The sequence continues at coordinate 2,389,949 of NZ_JAUTAR010000001.1, forward strand.
AATCCGTCTGTTGAAATGTCATCTAACCTTCCTAAGAAAGGAGAAACATAAGTAGCTCCCGCTTTCGCAGCAAGTAAAGCCTGCCCCGGAGAGAAAATTAGTGTACAGTTGGTTTTAATTCCTTTATCTGAAAAATATTTTAACGCTTTAATTCCGTCCTTGATCATCGGGATTTTTACCACGATATTTGGGTGGATCGCTGCCAGTTCATCTCCTTCTTTGATCATTTCTTCATACGTCGTAGACAATACTTCCGCTGAAATATCACCATCTACGATCTCACAGATTGCCTTATAGTGATTTTTGATCGCTTCTGCACCCTGGATTCCTTCTTTCGCCATTAACGAAGGGTTTGTGGTAACCCCATCCAGGATTCCAAGATCTTTCGCTTCTTTTATTTGCTCTAAATTAGCCGTGTCAATAAAAAATTTCATTTGTTTTGAGATTTATTTACTACAAAGATAGGCATTCCGTTTTTGAGGGAAAAATTAATTTTGGTTAAGGTTTTTAAAATTCAAAGTTCAAAATTCAAGATTCAAAATTGGGGTTGCAGAATCCAATTTCAGTACATTATGTAGTAACAGTATTAAAATTCCCTTCCTCTGGAGGGGTGGCGAAAATTCAGAGAATTTTTGACTACGTGCTCGTCTTTCTAAGAGTGAATGGTGAATGGTCAATCCGCTTCGCTTGTCAGTTTAAAAATTCACCATTCACTTGCGCAGCAAAATTGACTATTGACATCAACAAATGGTAAACGAAAAAGATCCGAAAACTTTCGGATCTTTTCTGATTTAACTATGAATTTAAAGCTTTGCTTAATTTTACCGCATCCTGATTGGTCGGGTCATACTGCAGGGATTTGGCAATATGCTCTTTTGCTTTGTCCGGATTGCTCTGCTGCTCCGAGAAAGCTACATAAAAATAGGCATAAGCCAGATTCTTTTTATTCTGTTCCACCTCTTCCGGTTTTACGGTAGCGATGTATTTCTCATAAGCCAATCGGGCATTCGCATCATCCTTCGCAGACTGATAAGCATACGCCTGGCTATAATAGGATGGGGCCCAATCCGGTAGTAAAGCTGATATTTTCTTCCATGTATCCACGGCATTAGTCCAGTCGGACGCTTCCTGATAAGCTCCGGCTAATTTAGCCAGTGCTTCCGTATCTTTAGGATTGGTCTCAATCTGTTTTTTCAGTGCGTCAATCGTCGGATTTCCTGTTGCCTGCACAGTTGCAGTGGCTGTTGCCGTAGTATCCGTTTGGGTAGTTTGTGCATTGGCAAAACTTACGGTTCCTGTCAGTATCAAACCTAATAAAAGGTTTCTGTTCATTTTTGTCATTTTCATAATTCCTACATTTTAAACGTGTTATAAAGGTAGAAAATTAAAATTCCGCACAAAAATTAAATTCGGAAGCTTTAAGGTTTTTTAGAAAACATTAACGTGATTATATGTTTTTTTACCATAATTTTAGATTCGCAGTGGTTTAGATTATCTTTGTCATGGACAATTAAGCTTAAAATTTATGAACATCATACTCGCATCTACTTCTACGCTTTTTGGCGGACAATATCTGGAATACCTGAAAGAGGAAATCATTATATTATACGAAGGAATTGATGAAATCATCTTCATCCCTTTCGCAAGACCCGGTGGAATTTCTCACGCTGAGTATACGGAAAAGGCGAAGTCTTTCTTTGGCTCAATACCTATTAAAGTAAAAGGCCTGCACGAATTTGAAAATAAAACAGAAGCCATAAATAATGCCAAAGGATTTTTTACCGGTGGGGGAAATACTTTTCTGCTGGTAAAAACGTTGCATGAAGAAGGATTGATGAATGTGCTGAAGAAAAATGTAGAAAGCGGAAAACCCTATTTAGGCTGCAGTGCCGGAAGCAATATCGGAGGGCAGAATATGAAAACCACGAACGATATGCCGATTGTTTATCCGCCTAGTTTCGATTGTATGGGATTGGTTCCGTTCAACATCAACCCGCATTACCTTGATCCGAATCCGGATTTAAAGCATAACGGGGAAACCAGAGAGACGAGAATCAAAGAATTTTTAACGCAGAATGATCTTAAGGTCGTAGGCCTTCGCGAAGGAAACTGGATCCGTAGAAAAGAGGACCGAATTACGGTAGAAGGTACCGAACTGACCAGGATTTTTGAGAAAAATAAAGAGCCGTACGAGATTGAGGCGCGTTCCGAGCTGTAATTTTTATTTAATTATATTTGAATAAACAATCCTTCATGAAAAACGTTTTCCCTATATTTCTTCTTTCAACCCAAATGGTTTTGGCGCAGAATATTGCCCAGAAACTGGATGCTGCAACCAAGAACCTGATGGACTCTCCCGGTGCAGTTTCCTCCAACCTATCTTTTTATGTTTCCGATGAAAGCGGGAATCCGGTTTATGATTATCAGGGAAATAAAGGGCTTTCCACCGCTTCGACACAGAAGATCTTTACGGCAGCTGCGGCATTGGAAGTATTGGGTAAAAACTATACCTATAAAACAACATCCGCATACTCGGGAACCGTTTCCAACGGAAATCTGAACGGAAATCTGTTCATCAGCTCAAACGGGGATCCTACGTTGGGAAGCTGGAGATACGAGTCTTATAAACCGGAAAACTTTAAACGGAAATTAATCGAAGCCGTAAAAAAATCGGGCATTCAGAAAATTTCGGGAGACTTGGTTGTCGATGATTCTTATTTCGACCATCAGACGGTTCCGGGAGGATGGCCGTGGGATGACCTGGGAAACTATTACGGGGCAGGCGTTTGGGGAATCAACTGGCGCGAGAACCAGTTCGATATCAACATCAATGGAACGGAATTCAAAAGTTTTTCCTATCCTCTGGAAGGTGTAAAATGGCTGAATGACCTGAAAGCCGGGGGAAGTTCCGATCAGAGCCTGATTTTTACGGCACCTCATTCGGATGTTGCTTTAATTAACGGAACACTGCCTGCTAAATTGGTAACGGTTTCCGGTGCTACGCCCAATCCACCTTTACAGTTAGGTGCAGAAGTAAAGCAATGGCTAAAGGAATCGGGAATTGATTTTACAGGAAAAGTCATTACCAGTTCACAGCTTGAAATCGAAGGTAAAAAGCCGCAAGCAATGCCTAAAAGCAACATCATTCTTACTTATGAATCGCCGACATTGGATAAAATCATCTACTGGTTTTTAAGAAAAAGTATTAATCTGTACGGAGAAACGCTTATCAAGACCTTAGGAAAAGAGAAAAAAGGAGATCCGTCCTTTAAAAGCGGAGTGGCTTACCTGAAAGAATTCTGGAAATCCAGAGGAATCAATCCGGGGATGATTAATTTCGCTGACGGCAGCGGGCTTTCTCCCCAGAATTATGTGGCGGCAAAAGCGGAAGTGCAGGCTTTGCTCTATGCTAAAAAACAGTCTTGGTTCGATGCTTATTACGATGGCTTTCCAACGCAGGACAACGGCCTGAAAATGAAAAGCGGAACCATGCGGGATACCAAATCGTATGCGGGTTATCATATTTCCAAAGACGGGAAAAAATATGTATTTTCAATCATTATCAACAATTATCAGGGAAGCGGCGGTGCAGAGCTGCAGAAGATCCTGAATGTTTTAAAATAAACTATTGCTTTGAAGAAATCCTTATTTGCGAGACTGAACAACTGGATTATTTTTACCCTTATGACCATTGTTGTGCTTACGACGGTGGTGGCTTCGACGATTCTAATCAATTTTCTACGGAAGGAAGAAGTAAGGCGGGTAGATATTCTGGTGAGTGCCTTAAAATTCCAGCAGGAAGTAGAAAATCCCAATCTGGAAATCCAGGCTTTGCTCTTGCAGATCTACAGCTCCAACACAACGATTCCGCTGATTATTTTGGATAAGAACAATCAGATCATGGAGCATAAAAATATTCCTCGGGATATCGAAAATAACCCGCAAAAAATCGTAGCACTGGCCAAAAAAATGGCGAAAAGCTACACGCCGATCGAAATCGATATTGTAAAAGGAAACAAACAGTTTGTCTATTACGATAATTCGCGGCTGTTAAATAACCTTCAGTATTCACCGTATATTTTAGGACTTTTTATCCTTTCTTACTTCGGATTTTCTTTTTGGTTTTTCCGCACCATTAAAAAGACGGACGAAGGCTATCTTTGGGCCGGATTGGCTAAAGAAACAGCACACCAGATCGGAACACCTTTATCTTCGATGATCGGCTGGATGGAAATCATGAAGCTGGATACCCCCGATTCGGAAGGCGTTCATGAAATCGAAAAAGACATCGAACGGCTACGGACCATTTCCGAAAGATTTTCAAAGATCGGTTCCATTCCTGAACTAAATGACAAGGATTTTAATACTACCATTCAGGAAAATTATGATTATTTAAAAACAAGAATTTCCAAAAAGATTAATTTCGGGTTACATCTGCCTAACCATAAAATCTTGGTTCCCCACAACAAGATCCTGATGAGCTGGGTAATTGAAAATCTGGTAAAGAATGCTGTCGATGCCATGAAAGGTGAAGGCTCGATATCCATGACGGTTATTGAAAGAAACAAGAGTATCGTTATGCAGGTACAGGATACCGGAAGCGGAATGACAAAACAGCAGGCTGCCAATGCATTCAAACCCGGATATTCAACCAAAAAGCGAGGCTGGGGATTGGGCCTTTCTCTGGCAAAAAGGGTGATTCAGGAATACCACAACGGTGACATTAAAATTTCACAGACGGAAGTAGGAAAAGGAACGACCTTCAGGATCACCATCCGGAAAGTATAGTATTTTTTCTCCCACGGATCGCACAGATTTTCACGGATGCTTGGCCCAATATTCATGTTTAAGATTGCATTTTAATGCTAACAGTAATCTATCTTACACCCTGAAGAAGCGAAACAACAATAGCGTTGGGCAAAACCTAGTATTACAGGAAATACGGATATTAAGTTCTGAAAAGATAATATATCGGCTTTTAATTAATCATTAACACCTGAAAATATCGTATTTTAACCACTCGGTTTGTCCATCCCGTAGGGATCTAAACATCGTATTAGAGAATTGTTTGGAAAGATTCGTACATAAACTACTTTTAAAATTAAAGAAATACTCAAACTGAAACAATTCAGAATCTTTGTTTTTTTAATCTTATGGACTAAAATATTTTCAAGGTTTTTAATGTTTCTTATGAGTCCATGCTTTTTGGCAAATAAAAAAGCGGAGAAAATTTCCCCGCTTTGTATAATTCGTTTTTATTTAAAACTATTTCTTTCCGGTCAGCCACTGATCCTGCAGTTTCTTTTCGGCAGGAGTAGGGTTGGCTTTAAACTGAAGGGTTTCAACTGTCATCTTGTCGAGAACTGCTTTTCCTTTCAGGTCGATCTTTTCGTTTTTATCGCCGTTCTTTCTTAAAACGGTTACCGTCACATTCTGTCCTTCCTTGATCGTTCTTGAATATTCGATGAACGACTGGATGTTCTGGATGTTAATGGTTTTTCCGTCAAGAGCAACGATCTTATCCGTGATTTTCAGGCTGATGCTTTTTGCAAAAGGGGATAAGGCAGAGCTTTCATCAAATACGAATGCATTATCTTTCTCGTCATAGCCCGTCTGTTGCGGATCTTTGATAAACCAGAAAATCGGCGGTGTTTCCTGCTTTTTCGCTTCTACGCCTACCATATTCAGATATTGGGCGTACGGAGTTGGCTGATCTCCGGCAATATATTTATTGTAGAAATCTTTGATCTGAGGATAACCTGTAACCGCTACAAGCTCATCAATTAACTTATCATCCTTAAACGGCTTGTTTTCACCGAATCGCTGGGACAGTTTGCGGATCATATCGCGGTAACCCATTTCGCCGTTAGACAGTTTTCTCAGCTCAATATCCAGGCACATTGCCAGAAGCGTACCTTTTTCGTATACGTTTCTGTATTGGTCTTTGTACTCATCTTTCAGGACATTTTTACTCATTACCGTGAAAGGCATCGTGTCATTGTAATTCTTGGAATTGGCGATCTTTTCGCTCATTCTTTGAAGGAACTCGTCTTTGGTAATCAGCCCTTCTTGGATCTGGAATAAATTAGCGAAATATTCCGTTCCCCCTTCATACATCCACAGATGCTGCGACATTTTAGGATCGGCATAATCGAAATAGTGGATTTCTTCGGAATGCGTTTTCAAAGGGTTTACCGTATGGAAAAACTCGTGGGAAACCACATCGGTAAGGGTTTTGTCGATCGCTTCTTTCGGCATCATTTCCGGCAGCACCACACTGGTGGATTCATGGTGTTCCAGCGCACCGAAACCTTTGATATGCGGTTCTTCATTTCCTGCAAGATACAGCATGATCGCATATTTTTTATTGGTGTTCATATCCCCCAGGAATTTCTTCTGGGCAACAACCATCTTTTCAAGATTCTCTTTAAAATCGGCTGCCTTGTATTTACCGGTCGGCGAATAGACTCCGAGTACCAGATCCATTCCTCCTGCGTTGAAAGTAATGTAATCCGGTTTGGTATACATCAGTGGGGAATCGGTTACTTTCGCATAATTTGCCAGTGTATAGGTATCTGTAGATTCGGATTTATCCTGGTCTACCAATGCTGTTGTTCCATAGAAATCTGTTGGTTTTTTAACCACCAGCTGGTAGGGAACGTCCTGCATATTGTCGATGTAGCCTATAAATCCGTGCGTATTGATGAGATATACTTTTCCGGCTTCAATATCCGTTCCGGATGGAGAGAATACGGCTTTGTGCTTCGATTCATCCATTTCATCATCAAAGCTGTCGTTCACCAGGTAGGTAACTTTGCTTAAATTCTGCGCATTTTTCAGGGAATATGTATTGTCATTCACTTTCGTAAAAGGAATTTCTTTTCCTTTATTATCCAAAAACTTAATGCCTTCCACAAATCTCCCGTAATCATCCACAGAATACGTTCCGGGAACCGTTTTCGGGAAATGGAACTTTACATCGCCGGACTTCATTTTAGGAAATTCCATCGTAACGGGAACTTTATCGTCTTTTACCCCGACAAGATCGATGGTAGTTTTTACAGATTGTGCATTAACCAGGAAAGCGGTTAAAATACCCAAGCTTAAAGCTGTTTTTTTCATTGAGTTCAATTTATAGTTAAATAGTTGCTGATTGACTGATTTTGTTACGGGGATTTATATTAAACTTTGTTAAATTAAATTTAGGGTTAAATAAATAATTGATTATCAGTGTTTAATATTTTAAAAGATATTGATTGTATTCTTTTCAGGCTTTAAAAAAAATAAAAGGCAACACTATTGTTCACAATCTTGCCTGTATACTTTTACTGAACTTTTTTATAGTTGATATAATAATTCTTGTTGAATTCCACCGGAGTTTCTTTTTTAAGCTTCACGGTCTGCCATTGTTCGGTAGGATTAATGGTTACACCTTCGACAATAACAGGAAGTTTGAAATTCTTAACCGTATTCGTATACCGGAATTTCAGCTCTGCTCCTTTCTGCGAGTATTCCAAAACCGGAACTTTGGTAGTCCTGAGATATTGGCTGAATACACCGGAAAAATCAATTCCCGATTTTTTCGAAATGTAATTTTCGATCTGTTGCGTAGTTACGGTCTGATGGTAAAAATCTTTATTGATGCCTCTGAGGATCTGCCTGAACTTGTCATCGTTATTGATCACCTGACGGATCGTATGGATCATGCTGGCACCCTTCGGATACATATCGCCGCTGCCTTCGTTTCTTATCCCGTATTTTCCGATAATAGGCGTATCGTTCTGAATAATATTCCGGATTCCCTGAGCATATATTTCCGCCGATTTTTTATCCATATACCTTTCGGTGAACAGCACTTCGGAATAATTGGTAAAACTCTCGTGAATCCACATATCCGCCTGGTCTTTTGCCGTAACATTATTGGCAAACCATTCATGGCCGCTTTCATGGATGATAATGAAATCCCAGTTCTTCCCAATACCGGTTCCGGAAAGATCTCTTCCCCGATAGCCGTTTTCGTAGCCGTTTCCGTAAGCTACGCTGCTCTGGTGTTCCATTCCCAGATAAGGCGATTCTACAAGCTTGTAGGAATCTTCATAAAAAGGATATGGGCCAAACCAGTATTCAAAGGCTGAAAGCATCGGCTTTACCTGCTGAAACTGTTTTTTGGCTTTATCGAGGTTATAATCGATTACCCAGTAATCTAAATCAAGATTTCCTTTTTCACCTTTGAAGGTATCTTTAAAATTTACATATTTACCGATGTTAGGAATAATAGAGTAAGCATTGATCGGATTTTTAACTTCCCAGGTATAGGCCATTTTATCGCCTTCCGGTTTTTTACTGATCAGCCTTCCGTTTCCGACGCCTACAAGATCTTTTGGTGTTACGATTTTCATCACGATTCCGTTGTCGGGCTCATCGCTCCAGATGTCTTTGGTAGGAAGCCAGATCGAAGCGCCGATACCTTCGTCGGCCACGCTTATCCAGGGGTTTCCTTTTTCATCTTTGGTAAACACCCAGCCTCCGTCCCAGGGTGCATTTTTAGCAATCGTAGGATTTCCGGAATACGTTACTGTAATGGTATATTTTTCGCCTTTCTTAAAGCTTTTATTGGTTTTGATCCAGATAAAATCCCCATCCTGCTTGTATTCTGCCACGGGAAAACCTGCTTCCACTTTATCGGCTTTCATAGGCTGCTGAAGATCGACCTGAAACATAGGATTGGTAATATCTTTCGTAATCTCGAAACTGATAATGTTGCTTCCTTTAATACTTTTCATCGCAAAATCAGGCTCTACGGAAAGATCATATTTTTTTACATCCCAGAAATTACGGAACTGGTTGTCGGAACCTTTTAAAGTATCCTGTTTGGTAAAAACTTTATCCTTTTCAAAGAATTGCCCGAAAGCCAGTCCTGAAGCAAATAAAAGCGTATATGAAAGTTTTTTCATCTGAAATAAAAATTAATAGACTAAAATAAAGAATTAATCGATGCCAATATCAATTAACATCATAAATCTATGGTAATAAGACGGGAAATCTAAGGTTTTGTTACAGTACGGAACGTAAAAGCGGAATGGTCAATTCGCTTCGCTTGTTAAGTCCCAAATGATTGGCATCTAGAAACGAACTTTTTTTTGATGAATAAAAAAATCCCGCAGAAAATCTGCGGGAATCTTTTTTATGTAGTAGAAATTACTTCTGAACAACCGGTAAATTGGCCGCTGCTTTCTGTACTTTTTTATAGGTATATGCACACATGATGATACTGAATTCATACAACAACAGTAAAGGCAATGCTGCCATCAGCATACTCAGAACATCCGCCGGGGTAATGATCGCTGCAACTACCATAATCAGGACAATGGCATGACGGCGGTAGGTTCTCATAAATACCGGTGTAAGGATCCCGATCGTGGTAAGGAAATAAATCAGTACCGGGAAAAGGAAAATAACGCCCATTCCCAAAACTACCTGTAAGAACAGGGTGGTATAATCACTCAAGTCATACAGCGGGATAATTATATCGGAAATTTTAAAAATAACCCCGAAATTAACTGCAAAAGGAAGGATCAGATAATATCCGCACAACACGCCGGTCATAAATAAGATCCACACCGAATTAATCACAAAAAGCGAATTCTTTCTTTCGTTAGGATGCAGGGCCGGACTGATGAAACGCCACAATTCCCAAACGATATACGGAAAGGCAAGCACAATTCCGCCGAAAATGGAAACGGCCATCATCACGTTGAACTGCTGGTAAAGCTTACTCGCCCGTACCGGGAAATCTTTCGGAAGATGGATGCTGTCTTCGCCCAGGATCATTTTTGAAAAATGGTTGACGATTTCAAAAGTCGCAAAATCATTCCGGGTAGGACCGAAGAAAACGTGATCCATAATCCAGTTGATATTGAAACCGATAATGATCGCAGCAACTACTATTGCAAGAATCGAACGGATGAGATGTCCTCTCAGTTCGCCAATATGTCCCCAAAAAGACATGTCTTTAGCATCACTCACAGAATAATATTTTTTTAAGATTTCAAATTTATGAAAAAAGTTTTTACTAAAGTGGGATGTAAAAGCAGGAAGAGGAAAGTTTATTTGCCAAACCTGAAAAAATATAAATAATGCACCAAGACCATTTAATAGGTAAAGACTGTTAGCCGTAATAGGAACATAGGAAACTTCCAGCTTCGCCTCCTTCTTCCAGCCTGTCAACATTAAGCTTTTTTTAATTGATTCCTTCGTCCAACAGCTTATGCAGATCGATAATTCCGAAATATTTTCCCTTTTCCGTAACTACAAGCTGTCCGATATTGTTGTCCTTTAAAATCTGCATGGCTTCTTTTGCCAACGCTGTTTTTTCAATGGTTTTCGGGTTGGCAGACATGATATCTTTTGCCAGAACTTTAGAGATGTCATCTCCTTTTAACAGCATTCTCCTTAAATCCCCATCGGTAATTACCCCGATGATTTCATCTTTCTCTGTCACTACAGTAATCCCGTGCCTGGAACTGCTGATCGAGATAATAACGTCTTTCACGGTGTCATTTTCCGTCACCTGAGGTTTTTGGGATGAAACAAAATCGTCAACTTTTGAAATTAAATTTTTCCCAAGGCTTCCTCCCGGATGAAATTTTGCAAAATCATTGGCCTTAAAATCATTCATTTCCATCAGAGCAATAGCCAGTGCATCACCCAGTGCCATCTGAAGTGTCGTTGAACTGGTCGGAGCCAACTTGTTCGGACAGGCTTCCGTATCGACATGGGTATCTAAAATAAGATCAGAAAATTCGGCAAGCCTGCTGGATCTGTTGCCCGTCATACCGATAAGCGCAGCAGAATAATCTTTCAGATAAGGCACCAGATTTACAATTTCGGGGGAGTTCCCGGAATTGGAAATACAAAGCACCACATCCTGCTTCTGGATAACACCAAGATCCCCATGGATTGCCTCTGAAGCATGCAGAAACTGCGAAGGGGTTCCGGTAGAATTCAACGTCGCAACGATTTTGTTTCCTACGTGTGCCGATTTTCCGATTCCCACCACGATTACTTTACCTTTTGCCGAATGAATGATTTCAACGGCTTTTACAAACTCGTCATCCAGACGGGCGGTAAGTTTCTCAAGTTCGGCAATTTCTATTTCCAGGGTGGTTTTTGCTATTGAAATAATATCGGCGTTTTCCATTATACTGTTATCAGGTATATAAAAATTCTCTTAAAAAACGTTATAATTTTAAAAGGATATTTAATATGAATTTTAATTTTTATAAATTCGTTCGCTTTTATTTTAAGCGAAAAATTCATAACTTTGGATTAGATGCAAATTTAGCAATAGAAAATTAGATGAGCGCAAAAAAAGCCAATTTATCAGGCGAATTGAAAAAATACTTTGGGTTTTCCACTTTCAAGGGCCAGCAGGAACAGATCATAGAAAACCTTATGAACGGTAAGGATATCTTTGTTCTGATGCCCACGGGCGGTGGTAAATCCTTATGCTACCAGCTTCCGGCACTTATTTCGGAAGGCACGGCCATCGTGGTTTCACCGCTGATCGCATTGATGAAAAACCAGGTAGACGCCGTGAACGGTCTTTCTTCCGAAGACGGTGTTGCCCATGTTTTGAATTCATCATTAAACAAAACACAGACCAAACAGGTTTTCGACGATATAAAAAGTGGTAAAACCAAACTTTTGTACGTGGCTCCGGAATCATTAATTAAAGAAGAATACCTGGAGTTCCTGAAAGATGTAAAAATATCGTTCTGTGCCATTGATGAAGCGCACTGTATTTCAGAATGGGGACATGATTTCAGGCCCGAATACAGGAATCTTAAATCCATTATCGATAAAATAGCGGATGTTCCCGTGATTGCGTTAACCGCAACCGCAACCCCAAAAGTACAGGATGATATCCAGAAAACATTGGGAATGAACAATGCTTTGGTTTTTAAGGAAAGCTTCAACCGGCCAAACCTGTATTACGAGGTACAGCCGAAAATCAATATAGATAAGGAGATTGTAAAATTTATCAGTCAGAATAAAGGAAAATCAGGAATTGTTTACTGCCTGAGCCGAAGGAAAGTAGAGGAGTTTGCCCAGCTTTTACAGGTAAACGGAATCAATGCCCTGCCGTATCATGCCGGACTGGACCAGAAAATAAGAGTTGCCAATCAGGATAAATTTTTGATGGAAGAAGTAGACGTTATTGTAGCGACGATTGCCTTTGGAATGGGGATCGACAAACCGGATGTACGTTTTGTAATTCATTACGATTTTCCGAAATCCCTGGAAAGCTATTACCAGGAAACCGGGCGTGCAGGACGGGACGGAGGAGAAGGACACTGTGTGGCCTATTACGACCCGAAAGACATTGAAAAACTGGAAAAATTCCTTGCGCAGAAACCTGTTTCCGAAAGAGAAATCGGGTTACAGCTGCTGAACGAAGTGGTAGGCTATGCCGAAACTTCCATGAGCCGTAGACAATATATCCTGTATTATTTTGGTGAAAATTTTGATCCCGTAAACGGAGACGGTGCCAAAATGTGCGATAACTCATCCCATCCTCCAAAGCTGAAAGATGCAACGGACGATTTGAAGAAAGTGCTGGAACTTATCCGGGATACCGGAGAAAAATTCAAGTCTAAAGATCTCATTACCGTCATCGCTGGAAAGGAAACAGCCGTTACCAAGTCTTACAAGCTGGAACAAAGCCCTTATTTCGGTTTTGGAAAAGAGGAAAAAGACAACCATTGGAAAACGATCCTGAGACAGGCAACGGTTCAGAATTTCTTGCTGAAAGACATTGAAACCTACGGCGTACTGAAAATTTCCGAAAAAGGAAGACTGGTGCTGGACGGAAAACTGGAACATTCTTTCTTGATTGCCGAGGACCGGGAATTTGATCTGACGCAGGCAAAAGCAGAAAGCGATCAGGTGCAGATGCAATCCGGTGGAGGTTTAGACCAGAACTTATTTAATCAGCTGAAAGAATTAAGAAAAAAAGTAGCTAAAAAACATGGGATTCCGCCTTATACTGTGTTCATGGATCCGAGTCTGGAAGATATGACGGTCCAATATCCGATCAAAGTGGAGGAAATCGCCAAAATATACGGTGTCGGTGAAGGAAAGGCAAAAAAATACGGTAAAGAATTCGCCGATTTTATCAGCAAATACGTCGAAGACAACAACATCGAACGTACCCAGGATATGGTGCTGAAACAGGTTGCCAACAAATCCAGCCATAAGGTTTTCATCATTCAGAGTACCGATAAGAAAATCGATCTGGAAGATATTGCCCGGGCTAAAAACCTTTCCATGGATGAATTGCTGAAAGAAATGGAGCGTATCGTCTACCAGGGAACTAAACTGAATATCGATTACTACATCGAGGATAATTTTGACGAAGATATCGTAGATGGTTTTATGGAATTCATGAACGAATCGGAAAGCGACAGCATGAAGGTTCTTCTGGATGAATTCGGAGACGAACTTTCCGATGAAGAAGTAAGAATGCTGAGAATAAAATTCATCAGTGATGTTGCCAACTAAAATGATTCTTAACAACAACGAAATAATTTTAAAAGAAATTCTTCCCCGGAAGAGTTTCTTTTTTAATACTACGGAGAAGATCAGAATTGTTTTTTCCTTCTTTTATCTGGCCGGATCGGTTTTTCTTTTGATGAATAGTGACAATTTAGATTTCTTCCTGTTTCAGTTAATGGCGATATTAATATTTTTTACCGCTCTATATATCACTGTTTTCAGATGGCTTTTTAAATATTTGAAATTAATAAATAATTGTTATTTGATTACCAACCAAAGAATTGTTGTTTCTGATAAAGCCAAAATAAAGATACTTAAATATAAAGAACTAAATAAAATTCATTGCATCAACGCGGAAATGAACGGTAGTTTTTTTGGCAATATCATTTTTGGAGAACCTGAGGGTATTTTTGGAAGAAGTGATGAGCCGTTTTCTTTTTTTAACAGATCGGGAATGAGTTTCAAAGAAGACGAGTATGCTTTTATCAGTGTAGAAAATATTAATGAAGTTATTCCTGTTTTTGAGGGGCTTGGTTTAAAGGTTACCAAAACTTTTTACTAATTTTACAGGGATGAAAAAGATTTCTGTCATATTTATCCTACCGGATCTTGAAACCGGAGGCGCGGAAAGGATCGTTACCACCATTGCGAACCATCTCTCTCGGGACCGGTTTGAACCTAAGATTTTGCTCCTGCGCAAGCAGGGCGGTTACCTTAATTTCCTGAGAGAAGACGTAGAAATCATCGACATCAATACCGAAAGAATCAGGCATTCGTTAAAGCCTATTTTAGCGGAAATCTACCGCAGAAAACCGGATATTGTGTTTTCAGGATTCGGTGAAGTCAACGCCTATCTTTCTGTGTTCATCAAACTTTTTCCTAAAACGAAATTTATCGCCCGGGAAACCAATGTGGTCACGCAGCATGTAACGCGGAAAGAAATCAAATTCTTCTACAATTTTTACAACAATTACCACAGAATCATTGCCCAGAGCGATGATATGCTGAAGGATCTTACCGCAAATTTCAGGATTAAACCGAAAAAAGTCATCAAGATCAACAATCCGGTAGATTTTGATTTTATCGGAGAAAAACTTAAACATTCCCAAAAGCCTGAAAGTTTTAAATACAATTATAAAAACATCGTAGCCATCGGAAACTTGTCTTCCAGAAAAGGTTTTGACAATCTTCTGAAAGTTTTTTCCAGGCTCAAAAACGAAAATGTCATGCTCCATATTTTGGGCGACGGACAGGATCGGGATCTTTTGCACCAGATGAAAGATTTTTTGGGATTGGAACATGTTATTTTTCACGGACGGCAGGAGAATCCGTATAAGTTTCTGAAATATGCAGACCTTTTTATCCTCTCCTCAAGATATGAAGGCTTTCCGAATGTATTGCTGGAAGCCGGCGCCTGTGGAACCTATGCCCTTGCTAACAATTGCCCGGGTGGCATCAACGAAATTATTCAGGATAACATCAACGGGGAAATTTCCGATATTGAAAATCATGAAGACTTTGCGCAGAAAATTATGAGTATCCTTCATGAAAGCCATGATCCGGAAGCTATTGAAAGCTGTATCCGATCGCGGTTTTCAAAGAACATTATTTTAGACCGGTACGAAAAAGTTTTGCTGGATCTGGTGAAACAATAACATTCACCCGTTTGCCTGGTAGAACCTTATTTTCTTATTTTTGGCCCGCTTAATTTATTTAAAAATCAATTTTCATTCATGATTAAAATCCAGAAATTAGGATGTGCCTGCGAAAAACCGACCTCATCTTATACGGAATTCAGAACTTCAGAATTAGGAACCGATCAAACCCCTGGCATACATGCGGAAGTAAGTATCCAGCAGTGCAAGCTTTGCCAGAGAATATGGATCTGCTATGCTGTGAATCCTGAAGAAAATGCCCCGGCAGTAAGATGGTACAAAGGAATCGTTTCTAAAAAAAACCGCCCGCAGATTACATCTGAAAATGCATTGGCATATCTGGAAAGCGTGGAATGGTATGTCTATGGAGGCGAAGCCTTTGAAAATACGACAGCATTTGGCGCAGGGAAGATTAGCTTCGGCTGATTTGTCCTGCAACATAAGGTTGAAAAAATTGGCTGGAAGAAGGAGGCTGGATGCTGGAAGTTTTATGACAATACTATTCCAGAATCTTGAATATCAGATAATATTGGAGTCAAACTTTATAATACCAAAATTTGATGAATAAATTTGACGAATTAAAATGTAACCGGTTTATAAAGAAATTACGATCAAATGCAATTGCCATTGTTACCAATCAGATTGAAATCCACTCGGGATATTTTAGATGAATTATCTTCTGGGCAGAATCGGCGACATTAAAAGGTTGGAAGAAATTGATCTAAGTATTTTCAAAACCTACTACAATGAGATCCAGTCTCATCCGATCGGGGATGAAAGAAAACTCTACAGCAAAGAATTCTTAGACAGGCTTGATTCAAAGTTAAAACGGGTCAATGAAAAATATATGGATGCTCTTACTGAAAAATGCGGTGAGATCATTGAAAAATTTAAAGAAATCAAAGATTTTTGCTGATTCTTTTAAGCAGAGGTATAACGTTTTCAAAACTTGACAAAACTCACTTGGGGGTGTGGCAATTAATCGTTAAATTTGTAAGAACTAAAGAGATAATAAATAAACAAATTCATAAATAACATGAGTCAATTCGATGTTACCGTAATCGGTTCCGGTCCTGGTGGTTATGTTGCTGCAATCCGTGCCGCGCAATTAGGTTTCACAACAGCAATTATTGAAAAATACCCGACTTTGGGCGGAACTTGTCTTAACGTGGGATGCATCCCGTCGAAAGCACTTTTAGACAGCTCTGAACATTTCGAGAATGCCAAGCACAATTTTGCAGGCCACGGAATCATTATCAACGAGCCTCAGGCAGACATTGCAAGAATGATCGAGCGTAAAAATGAGGTCATCAAACAAAATACAGACGGGATCAGCTACCTGATGAACAAAAACAAAATCACTGTTTTTGAAGGGGTGGGAAGCTTCGAATCTGCAAACCAGATTAAAGTAACGAAAAACGACGGTTCTACGGAAACGATCGAATCCAAATATACCATCATCGCTACCGGTTCCAAACCGTCTTCTTTACCTTTCATTACGATTGATAAAGAAAGAGTAATCACTTCTACGGAAGCTTTGAACCTTAAAGAAATTCCTAAGCATCTGGTGGTAATTGGAGGAGGCGTAATCGGTCTTGAGCTAGGTTCTGTCTATTTAAGACTGGGTGCTCAGGTTACGGTTGTTGAATTTATGGATAAGATTATCCCGGGGATGGACGGTGCTTTAAGCAAGGAACTTACGAAGGTTCTTAAAAAGCAGGGTATGAAGTTCATGTTATCGACAGCCGTTTCAGCCGTTGAAAGAAACGGAGATACCGTTAAAATTACAGCTAAAGACAAAAAAGGAGAAGAAGTCGTTGTAGAAGGCGATTACTGTTTGGTTTCTGTTGGAAGGAGACCTTTCACAGACGGACTTGCCCTTGAGAAAGCAGGGGTGGAGCTTGACGAAAGAGGAAGAGTAAAAGTAAACGACCACTTACAGACGAATGTAGCGAATATCTACGCGATCGGAGATGTGATCAAAGGTGCAATGCTGGCTCACAAAGCGGAAGAAGAAGGGGTTTTCGTTGCTGAAACATTGGCGGGACAGAAACCTCATATCAATTATAATTTGATCCCAGGCGTTGTTTACACATGGCCGGAAGTTGCCGGAGTAGGTAAAACCGAAGAGCAGTTGAAAGAAGAAGGCGTAGCTTACAAAGTAGGTTCTTTCCCGATGAGAGCTTTGGGAAGAAGCCGTGCGAGTGGTGATGTGGATGGTTTGGTAAAAATCATTGCCGACGAAAAAACTGATGAAGTATTGGGAATGCACATCGTAGGTGCGAGAGCAGCCGACCTTATCGCAGAAGGAGTGATTGCTATGGAATTCCGTGCCAGTGCGGAAGACATTGCCAGAAGCTCCCACGCGCACCCGACCTATGCGGAAGCGATCAAAGAAGCGGCATTAGATGCTACGGCAAAAAGACCGATTCACATGTAACAATTGATTTAAGATTAAATCATTTAAAATAAGAAATTAAGACTGTCATTCATCGTTGGCAGTCTTTTTTGTTTATAAAACTGATGTTAATTCGATGGTATTTAATGTGTTTTCAGTGATTTAAAATAAAAATTAGGAAAACGATTGGAATTTTGAATAAAGTTCGTTTTAAAAGAATGCAAATAAAATCATTGAATAGTAAAGGCTGTTAGCAGTATTCTGACAAGATGACACTCTCCCATAAAGTGTGTAAGTTAAAAAGTCAGGGCTTAGATTTTATAATCTGAGCCTTTCTTCAAAAATAAGCATAAATTGGTTTAGAACAATCCCCCAATTCTGGATTGGCATCGACCATTTTTTTGTGGCTTCTTTTAAAGCAAGGTAAACAGATTTCAAGACTGCATCATCCGTAGGGAAAGACATTTTGTTTTTGGTGTATTTTCGGATTTTACCGTTTAGATTCTCGATTAAATTGGTTGTATAAATGATTTTACGAATCTCTAAAGGAAATTCAAAAAATACGGTCAGTTCATCCCAATTATCCTTCCAGGATTTGATGGCATAGGAATATTTGGATTCCCATTTTTCTGCAAAATCATTTAAAGCGGCTTCAGCGGCTTGTTTTGTTGGAGCGGTGTAAATATGCTTCATATCGGCAGAGAATTCTTTTCTGTCCTTCCAAACCACATATTTGCAGGCATTTCTGATCTGATGAACCACACAGATCTGGGTTTGAGATTCAGGAAAAACGGAACGGATGGTCTGGGTAAATCCGTTTAAGTTATCGGTAGCA
This sequence comes from Chryseobacterium sp. SORGH_AS_0447, assembly GCF_030818695.1. Taxonomy (NCBI): domain Bacteria; kingdom Pseudomonadati; phylum Bacteroidota; class Flavobacteriia; order Flavobacteriales; family Weeksellaceae; genus Chryseobacterium; species Chryseobacterium sp. SORGH_AS_0447. Next base: position 2,408,394 of record NZ_JAUTAR010000001.1, read on the forward strand.
GTAATCAGAATATCTTCCACGCCACGGGCTTTGAGTTCTGTGAGAACCCCCATCCAGAAGCTCGAACTTTCATTCTTACCGAGCCACATTCCCAGCACTTCTTTTTTCCCTTCACGATTCAATCCTACTGCCAAATAGATGGTCTTGTTGATCACTTTAGAGTTCTCACGAACCTTGAATACGATTCCGTCCATCCAGACAATCAAATACAAATCTTCTAAGGGGCGGTTTTGCCAGCTCACCACTTCAGAGGCAACGGCATTGGTAATTCTGGAAATGGCAGAGGAAGATATTTCAAAATCGTACAGTTCTTTGACCTGTTCTTCGATATCGCTCACACTCATGCCTTTGGCGTAGAATGAGATAATGATATTCTCCAAACCTTCGATGATGTTGTGCCTTTTTGGTACCAAAGCAGGCTCGAAACTTCCAGCTCTGTCTCTGGGAACTTTGATTTCACTCTCTCCAAAAGATGATTTTATTTTCTTGGTTCCATGTCCGTTGCGATAGTTCCCTTCTTTGGTTTTTTCATGTTTTTCATTATCCAGATGAGCATCAAGCTCTGCTTCCAGCATGTGTTCAACGGCACGTTTGTGCATCTGTTTGAAGAAAGAGGTTAAATCTTCTCCATTTTTAAAGGACTTGTAGAAATCCTTATTGTTTAATAATTCTTCTTTGTCGATCATAACTATATAGGTTAAAAATAATAAAAAGTTATTTCCGAAAATTATTTTTGAGCTTTAGAGGGCTCAAAAATTTTTCAGAATAACTTTTTAACTTACACAGTTAGTGAGACACTACCGACAAGATCAACTTCCAGCATTCAGCTTCCCTCTTCCAGCCTTTCAAACTGGTTTCTGCTTTAAAACCAGGGTTACTTCAAAACGCATAAATACTCCAACTTTTAAACTTGCAATTATTTTCTGTACCTTTGTCGACTAATTTTATCATCCATGCAAATCGGAAAAACCCAGACTTTAAAAATTTCAGATAAAAACAACTCAGGATGGATCCTTACGGACGAATCCGGTGAAAAGGCCTTTCTGCCAAAGATTTTTACCCACGACGATAAGGAAATTGATGAGGAAATTGAAGTTTTTGTATACCAGGATGATGGAAAGTTAAAGGCCACCACAGAAATTCCGTTGGCGGAAGTGGATGAGTTTGCGGTAATGAGCTGTGTTCAGAGCCTGCCGAGCGGTGCTTTTATGGATTGGGGAATCATCAAGGATCTTTTTATCCCGTACAAGCAGCAGAAAACAAAAATCGTCGAAGGCAAAAGATATCTGGTGCATATTTATATCGATGACGACTTGGGGCTGATTACCGGAACCACGAAATTTAAAAGAAACCCGCAATACGAGGATCTTCCTTTTCAGAAAGGCGATAAAGTAGAGCTGATCATGATGAATGAAAGCGAACTGGGCTGGAATGTGGTAATCAATAAAAAGTATATCGGACTGATCTACAGTTCGGATGTTTTCAAAAAGTTATACCCTTTGTCCGAAGAAACCGGATACATCAAAGCCATCCGGGAAGACGGGAAAATCGATGTTTCCCTACAGCCTGAAGGATTTGAGAATATTGATGAATTCAAAAAGAAAATCCTGGACAAGCTGGAAGAAAACTATGGACTGCTTCACTTATCAGACAAATCTTCACCGGAAGAAATTAAAGATGAAGTCCAGATGAGTAAAAAGAATTTCAAAAAAGCCATCGGAGGACTTTATAAAGATAAAATCATCGATATTTTGGAAGATAAAATACGATTGCTATAAAACAAAACCGAGCGGAATTTTCCGCTCGTTTTACTTTATACTATTCTCTGTTTTTGATCAGCAGCCAGCCGGTGTATACCCTGCCGTCGGATACTTTTATCGTATACCAGTAGTTTCCTGTCGGGATCTGGCTTCCGTTCAGTTTGCCATCCCATACCAGTGGTTTTTTAGAAATGACCTCTTTGAAAACCGGAAGACCTCTCCGGTCATATACATTCACCTCAGTTCCCGGATAATTTTCCAGTCCGGCAATTTTCCACTGGTCATTAAAGCCGTCTCCGTTCGGAGTAAATGTATTTGGGATATTGAAAATAGAGAACGGTTTCTGACCGATAATACAGCCGCCTTTTGTTCTAACATAAACCATATATTCACCGATCTTTAAATTTGTGAAAATGTTGGAATCCTGCCAGGTGAAATTATCCAGTGAATATTCAAAGTTTCCTGTTGCGGAAAGAATGACCGTTGCGGAATTATTGCTTACATTCACCGATATGATTTCCGGTAAAACGGTGTAGCTTACCTGAATATTATCGGTGCTCTGGCATCCGAAGCTGTTCGTTACCGTTACGGAATAATTTCCCTGAGCGGAAACCGTAATCGTTTGTGTCGTTGCGCCGTTGCTCCACAAATAAGAAGCATAGCCGCTTCCGGCATCAAGTGTTATAGTCTTTCCTTTACAGAAATCTATTTTTTCGGGAAGATTGAATTCCGGCTTCGGATTCAATGCGATATCTAGTCTTATAACTTTAAAACATCCGTCTGGTGTGGAAACCTTTACGTAAATTACCGTTGATCCTACATTCAGCAGATAGTTTGAAGGATTGGAAATTGGGTTTCCTAAATTATCCGTATAGGTAAATGAATAACTTCCCGGGCTAACAATAATATTAGACTGATAGGTAGTTAAATTTACATTCATTGAATTTCCGGTCGTGCTGTTACATAAAGTCACGGAATAATCATTGGCCGGGACATTATTCGTTGAAAGGGTTGCCGTAACGGCCAGCTTTTCGGATTCGCAGCTGTTCAGGGTCTGTGTCACAAAATAAGTCGTTCCATTGGCCAGCGGTGTGGTGATCGGTAGAATATTCCCTGCCGCGTCGTAAAATTTCAGCGAAGCCCCGGTAATAACAAGGCTGGCCAGCGTAGGAGCTGCAGAAGCACAGAAATCCTGAACTGAATTTCCTGTTGGTTTTGGCGTGTTATTTACTGTCACCTGAATGGCAACCTTATTACTTTCACAGCCATTGATGGTTTGTGAAGCAAAGTATGTCTGGCCGTTTACTAAAGGTATTGTTGCTGCTAAAAGAGTTCCTGCCGCATCATACCATTTGATATTCTGCCCGGTAATCTGGATATCGGCAAGGGTAGGATGAAGGCTTGCGCAGAAGGTTTGCTGGGTGTTCACGGCTGTTGGAAGCACAGGAGCGGTTACCGTTACGTTCTGGTTCTGCGTCGAAATATTTCCATTACCGTCAGTATAGATCCAGTGGATAATGTATGTTCCCGGTGAAGAATATGAGAGCGGATCGGTTGTCGTTCCCGTTATCGTTCCCGCACAGTTATCCGTTGCTGTCGGAATGTTCGAAATTATGGTGTGGCAGTCTCCGGTGATATCGGGAAGGGTTGGTAAAGTCGGTATGGGTGCTACAGTATCACCCACCGTTACATTTACCGTAAAACTTCCGTCGCAGCTTCCGGTTCCCGATACCTGGCAGGTATAAATTCCGGAATTGACGGCCGTTGCATTAGGAATCGACGGATTTTGGAGCGTTGAAGTGAATCCGTTAGGTCCGGTCCAGTTGTAGGAAGTTCCTCCTGAGGCGTTCATTTGAATGTTGGAGCCTATACAAACGGGAGAATTCGAAGTTACTGAAATTCCTGATGTACAATCATAAAACTTTGCGAAATTATTATTAAGAGCAACACCACCCAAAGTATATATATTATTGCTTTTTGCATAAATAGAGTGTATTGTGCGATAAAAATAGCTTCCCCAGATCTGGTTTCCCATAGTATTAAACTTTGTAAAAAAACCATAATAGTAACCTCCTCCATCATTAGGAAGAAAACCATTTGGTGTGGCTATCTGGATATCATTAGATGTAGATCCTGAAAATATGGGATTATTATTGTCATCCACGGAAAGTGCGTATGCCATATCATCATCTACATTCACACTGGTAGTTGCTCCATAATAGGTTCCCCAGATCTGATGTCCTGTAGGACTAAATTTAGTTAAAAAAATATCATTACCAAGATTCGATGTACGCGTTGTCTGATGGGTTCCCGGTGTTGAAATCTTCTCATGAGAGTCCGTATTACCAAGAAGAATGATGTTGTTATTTTTATCTATTTTAAAATCTCTGATATTCGTTTTTCCTTCATCTGAATTATATTGTATTCCATATCCATTTTTACCTCCAAAATAAGTTCCCCATTGAAATTGAAAATTACTATTTAGTTTTGCAAGGTATGCATTTCCATATCCTATCATATTTGGCTGATGAACTCCAGGTGTTGTTTCGGGATGAATCAAATACTGTTTATAATCGTCACTGGCAACATAAATATTTCCAAAACTATCAAGATTAATTTTTTTTACACCTTCCAATATTTTAAAATACGAACCATATAGTTGTTGTCCATTTGGTGAAAATTTTACAATAATACCGTTCGACCCTGGTATGTAAGTTGGAATTTGGGCATTGGGTGTCGTAATTCCAGTATTTCCACCAAATCCTCCTAAAATAATATTTTCATTGCTATCCAGTGCTATACAGTCAAAACTATCTGCAGAATTATCACTCCCAAAGTATGTTCCCCATAGTCTAACGCCGCTATCATTAAATTTAACTAAGAAAGCATCATAATCATATCCAACCCATTGTCCTTGGTATACAGTATGTTCTTTATGAGCTCCTGGCGTAGTAATGTTATTAGTCCCTCCCTGAGAATCTCTTGCTCGGCCGATAGCGTAGATCTCATTATTACTTGTAATTGCAATATCTTTAAGCAGATTAGACTCGTCAACGGTATAGTTAAATTGGTGATTCCCTAAAAAAATACCCCAAATTTTGTTTCCTGACGGATCAAATTTTGAAATGTAGCCATAGTTTTGTGAATAAGAGTCAAATAATGTATAAGTACTTGTTGCTACGTTGTATCTGGCTATAGTCGTAAAACTCGTATAAACCTCTTGGTTATTATTTGCCAAAACCCGATAATAGGTATTGGAATTCCACATCAAGTTCGGGAGGTTTTTAATCCATAACAATGTTGGTACAGGATCAATAACTAAAATTTTATTATATGAATCTTGTTTACTTATAAATCCATAAACATTTTCTTTTAATTGTCTGAAGCTGATCAATGATGCTTCTTTGGACTTTCCGTCTGTGATCCAGGAATAGGGTATATTTTCGTGCACTTCCCCAAAACGGGTCTGCATTATAATTTTATTGTTTTTTAATGATGTCTTTGCACCGTTAAATTTCATCTTAATGTCTGAAACCTTTCCTCCCGGTTTTACAATGAAATTATATTCAATGGGTTTTAAAGTATCGTTTGGTTTAAAAAATACAAGATCAATTTTATTATAGATATTTTTATAAGTCACTTTTTTAAATCGATGAACATTTAAAATTCCGTTTGGCTCATTAGGAATATTATAAAAATTATCATAATCGGGTGATTTCCCTTCAGATATAATTTCTGTGTTTGGATTAGAATTAATTAAATCTATATCCACTCTATGATACTTGTATTTAAATTTTTCTGATCTCTGCGAGGAATCCTTCTCTTTTACTGTATTTTTTTCATCGATCTTTTCCGCTTGATATATATCATAGGAAAATCCTGAAGATCTTAGCTGTACATTCAGACCTGCTGAGTGAAAAAGATACTTTACATCCGGATTTGCCTTTCCGTCCTGATCTACAATCTGGCCTTTATTTTCATAAAAGAAATAATCATTGTTTTCGGGAGTTTTTTTCTGTGACAAGATAGAAATACAATAGAAAATTGTCAATAGAAATAAAAGTTTTCGCATCGGTTACTAATTTTCCGGCAAAGATAATAAAACAGGAAGGTTTCGGAAATGAATTTAAAATTAATATTTTTGATGAGGCAAATGAAGGGCAATCCAGCGATGAAATTCTTCTAAAAACCCATTCAGAAAGTCTTCTGTGGATTTCACTAAAATCATCCCGTCTGCGTTAAAAAGTTTCTCACTTTCTCCGATATAGGCTTCTGGCTGCTGCATGACGGGCATATTGAGAAATACGAGGGACTGCCGCAAATGGTGATTAGCTCCGAAAGCGCCCATCTTTCCGACAGATAGGCTGATGATGGCTGCCGGCTTACGGTTGAATACATTATGGCTATGAGGAGCGGAACCGACATCGACAGCATTTTTAAGAACCGCCGGAACCGATCTGTTGTATTCCGGGGTTATGAAAAGAACAGCGTCTTTTTCTTTAACGGTTTGACGGAAACTATCCCATTCTACGGGAGGAAAATCCGTTTCCAGGTCTTCATTATAGATAGGCATATTGCTGAGCGGAATCAGTTCATAGTTATTCAAATCGTTAAAATTCATTATCCATTTTGCCATCTGCAACGAAAGGGATGCTTTTCTTAAACTTCCCACTATAATACCAATGATAAATTTTTTTTGACTCATAATTTTTTTAGCAAAGAAACAGTAGAATAGGAAAGAAAAATAGAATAAAGCCGACGTTTAAATCGAAATCCTAAGCGATTAAATTCTGGATAGGAGAGGCTTGCTTAACAAATTGCTTCGGAGTCAGCCCCGAAAATTCCCGGAATTCCCGGATATAATGCGACTGATCTGAATAATTAAAAGTGTAAGCTACATCTGATAGGCGGCAGATCGGCTGATGATAGAGGAAATTCAGGGCCGACTGAAAACGGGAGATCCGGGAAAACTGCTTTGGCGATACGCCGATGTAAGACTGCATGATGCGTTCCAGTGACCGTTCGGAAATTTTAAGTTCCAGGCATAAATTTTTCAGGCAGGTTACTGTATGATCGGTTTTCAATGTTTTAGCAATGAATTGAATCTTTGCTTGATTTTGTTTGTTTTCTGCAATACGGCTCAGGAAAAATTCCGACAGGATTTTTACCTTATCATAAAATGAGTGGGTTTCGGAAAGACTTTCTTGCAGATCGGTTTTAAGAATTACGTTGAGGTCTGTGTAGGTATTGGTAAATTCGGAAGCATCCAGACCAAAAATGCCTTTAAGACCGTAAGGCTGGAAGCAGACGATAAGATTGTTGTAACAGCTGATTGCTGTCTTGTCGGCATATTGGGTAGCTAAACCGTGAAGAAACAGCTTCGGAAGTATTTCTTCTGTATTTCCTAAAAACGAATTTTCATTTTCCTGAAAGACAAGCCCGGGATTTCCGTCTGCCACGATTCGGAATGACTGCGGATGATCCGAATGATCCCGGCTCCTGATGTTGATGAAACTACATATATAAGGATGAAGTTCAGCACGTGGAAGTAATTGCAGATGATTCACGGATACGATTCTTATCAACAAATATACTCGAAAAAATCATCGGGTACCACAATAAAAAAACTGATGCATATCATAATAATTTCTTTAATTATTTTGTTTAACAATTTTGTCAAAACAATTGATTGATTTAAATTTGTACAAATTTGTTTAACAAAAATGTCAAATCAAGCAAAAAAAGACCAAACACAGGAATTAATCAAGGAGACAGCAAAGAATCTATTCTTTGTGAAAGGTAAGTTTGATGCCACTACACAGGAAATTGCCGACGCAGCGGGTGTCAACAGAACGCTGATCAATTACTACTTTCGCTCGAGGGATAACCTGATTCAGATTATTTTCGATGAAGCCCATAAAGTGGAACATGAAAAATCGGAGATCATTATGAGTTCGGATCTGCCTTTTAAAGAAAAAATCGCCCAGTTTATAAAAGGAAGTCTATCCACCAGCTTACAATATCCGTATCTGGAAACCTACATTGTTTCACAGATCAATAAAGGGAACTGTCACAAAAGAGATATTGAGGAAGACGAACTCGAAAAACTGTATACTGATATTGAAACAGAAATGGAATTGGGAAATATCGAAAAAATGAAACCCATCCAGTTTCTCCTGAACATGATTTCCTTACTGGTTTTTCCAAGTGCCGTGAGACCGCTGCTGATGGAAAACCTGCTGATCGATGAAACGGAATTTGATAAAATCATTTCCGAAAGAAAAGAGATTATTCTGAATATGTTATTTAAGAATTAACAAAAAAGTTAAAGTAATTTCTCAAATGATCCGTCCTTTAGAAATAAAATCACTGAAAAGAAACAATCATATTAAAATAATAAACGAAGTATAAGATTATGAAAAGTAAACGTATAACTGCAAGAAAGCTAAAAATAGGAATAGCTGCTGCATTTATGATGTTCGGTTTTTCATCGGTGTCTGCGCAACAGCAGGTTTCCCTTCAGGAAGCTATCAAACAGGCGCTCCAAAATAAGGCAGAAGCCAAAAAAGCTGCTTTACAGATCAAAAAAGCCGAATATAAAATTGATGAAGCCCGTGCCGGTGCTTTGCCTCAGATCAGTGCAACTGCCGGTCTTACCTACAATCCGATCATTCAGGAGTCCCTTCTTGAATTTGGCGGACAGAGAATCAGAGCCCAGCTGGGACAGCCATGGAGTTCCACAGCTTCCGTACAGCTGCAGCAGGCTATTTTTGACCAAAGGGTTTTCACCGGGCTCAAAGCAGCGAAATCCACAAGGGAATTTTATGTTCTGAATGCCCAGCTTACCAACGAACAGCTGATTGAAAACGTAGCCACGGCTTACTATCAGGTATTTGTTCAGGAAGAAAACCTGAAAACCGTAGAAGCAAGTTATTCCAATACAGAAAGGGTAAGAAACGTGATCAAAAGCTTAGTGGATAACGGCCTGGCAAAATCCATTGATCTGGACAGGACCAACGTTCAGTTAACCAACATCGGATCCAACAGACAGACGCTGAGAAATGCTGTAGAACTATCCAAGAATGCCTTAAAATTCTACATGGGTGTTCCGATCAGTACCGATATTGAGCTTGAAGAAAAAACCATCGAGCCAAAGCCTGAGTTGATAGCCAGTACCGTAAACCTGGACGAACGTACCGAAGTAAAAGTTTTAAATAAAAACAGAGAGCTTCTGGTTTACAACAAAAAAGCGACTGAAGCGTACCGCTATCCAACAGTTAATCTGGTAGCCAACTATGGCTGGGGAGCCACCGGGGCTAAGTTTCCGTTAACCAACGGCATCAATAACGGGGTTCTTTGGAGTGATTATTCAGCTATCGGATTGAACGTCAATATTCCGATCTTCACAGGAGGATCCACAAAGGCGAAGATCAACCAGGCGGAAATCGATATCCAGGATCTGGATCAGGATATTCAGAATACGCAGCTGAGCCTGAGCCTTGATTACAGAAACGCCATTACCAATATGGAAAATGCCCTCATTAAGATCGATAATACGAAAGACAATGTAGGCCTGGCGGAAAGGGTCCAGAAAAATACCCAGTCCAACTACCAGTACGGTCTGGCTACACTTACGGAAGTGCTGGATTCTGAAAATGCCCTTACGGAAGCCAAACAGAACTATGCCAATGCGCTGCTGGATTATAAGCAGGCGGAGATCAAGCTGATTAAAGCAAAAGGTGAACTGAATACATTACAAAATCCATAATAAACTACAATGAAAAAAACTCTAATATATATCATCGTGGCGGCCGTACTGGTCGGTTTGGCAGCATACAAGATTGCCGGTAACAAAGAAAAACAGACCAAAGAGGTACAGGAAGTGGCCAAGCAGGTAGACAAGATCAATGTAAACGTTGTAACCGTTTCCAGAGAAAATATTGATACCGATTATTCCGCAAACGGAACCTTTATCCCAAAACAGGAATCCAACCAGTCTTCCGAAATTTCAGGACGGATTGTAAGCGTCCTGGTAAAAGAAGGATCAAGAGTAGGGGCAGGCCAGGTATTGGCAACCATCAAGAAAGATGCGATCGAAGTAGATGTTACCCAGGCTCGGAACAATTTACAGAATGCCATGATCGACAATCAGCGTTATGAAAATGCGTTTAAAACAGGAGGGGTTACCAGACAGCAGCTGGATAATTCAAGATTACAGCTGAAGAACGCGCAGGCGGCAGTACGCGCACAGGGCGTAAGGGTAAACGATACCAGCGTACGTGCGGGGATCAGCGGTACCATCAACAAAAAAATGGTAGAACCGGGAATGGTGGTAGCACCGGGAACGGCTCTATTTGAAATTGTAAACATCAATTCATTGAAACTTTCCGTATTGGTAGATGAAAGCCAGATCGGAAGAATTGCCCTAGGCCAGGAAGTATCTATTAAAGTAAATGTATTGCCGGATGAAACATTCACCGGAAGAATTACCTTCATTGCTCCTAAGAGTGACGCTTCTCTGAATTTCCCGGTAGAAATCGAAGTTCAGAACAGAGGAAACCTGAAAGCGGGGATGTATGCAACGGCAACCTTTAAAACCAACAACGGTGCGGAAACCCAGAATATGCTGACGGTTCCGGCAGAGGCCTTCGTAAACGGTGTAAGCTCAGGACAGCTGTTTATCGTGAACAACGGAACTGCTAAACTGATCACCGTACAGACCGGAAAGGTATACGGCGATAAAGTTCAGATCCTGAGCGGACTGAAAGGAGGAGAGCAGGTAATTACCAGCGGACAGATCAACCTCGACAACGGTTCCAAAATCAATATCGTAAAGTAAGAGCAGATGAAGTTAGCAGAAATATCCATTAAAAGGCCGTCCCTGGTGATCGTACTCTTTACGATCCTTACGCTGGGCGGTTTATTAAGCTACTCCATGATGGGGTATGAATTGATTCCGAAGTTTGAAACCAATATGGTCACCATTTCTACGGTGTATCCCGGAGCTTCTCCGGCGGAGGTGGAAACTTCCGTGACCCGTAAGATTGAAGATGCCGTAGGTTCTCTGGAGAACGTAAAAAAGGTAGAATCTTCATCGTACGAAAGTTTATCGGTGATCATGGTTCAGCTAAACACGGGAGCCGATGTCAACTATGCCTTGAATGATGCCCAGAGAAAGGTAAATGCGATCCTGGCAGACCTTCCGGATGATGTAGATCCACCGTCCTTGCAGAAATTCTCGCTGGATGATCTTCCGATCATGACACTGAGTATTACCAGCAACAAGCTCAACAACAAAGAGCTTTATGATCTTCTTGATAAAAAAGTGGAACCGATCTTCTCCCGTGTAAACGGAGTGGCTCAGGTAGACCTTGTGGGTGGACAGGAAAGAGAGATCCAGGTAAATCTGGATGAAAAGAAACTTCAGGGGTACGGATTGTCCATCGGTGATGTACAGCAGGCAATCCTCTCTTCCAACCTGGATTTCCCGACGGGAGCTTTGAAAACGAGAACTTCGAGATCGACGATCCGTCTTTCCGGAAAATATAAAAATGTAGCAGAGCTGAACAATCTGGTGGTTTCCAACAAAAATGGAGCACAGGTACGTCTTTCTGATATTGCAACCGTTTTCGATTCACAAAAAGATGTGGAGAAGATCGCGAGATACAACCAGAATTCCACGATTTTGCTTCAGGTGAAAAAACAATCGGATGCGAATGCCGTAGCGGTATCGGATCTGGTGAAGAAAACCATTACCCAGGTTCAGAACGATTATAAAGTGCAGGGGCTTAAACTGAATATCGTTGATGACTCAACCGACTTTACCCTGGAAGCGGCGGACCACGTAATTTTCGACTTATTTTTAGCGATTATCCTGGTAGCGGTGGTCATGTTGTTGTTCCTTCACAACATCAGAAACGCATTCATCGTAATGGTTTCGATCCCGATGTCCCTGATTGCTACCGTAATCGGAATGTACCTGATGGGCTATACCCTGAATTTGATGAGTTTACTCGGACTTTCACTCGTAGTAGGTATCCTTGTGGATGACGCGATTGTAGTACTGGAAAACGTATACCGACACATGGAAATGGGGAAAAGCAGGATCCGTGCGGCTTATGACGGAGCTTCGGAAATCGGGTTTACCGTAACCGCCATTACCTTGGTAATTGTGGTGGTATTCTTACCGATTGCAATGAGTTCCGGATTGGTATCAGATATCCTGGCGCAATTCTGTGTCACGGTAGTTATTGCTACTATGTTGTCATTACTTGCTTCATTTACCATCATTCCTTGGTTGTCTTCAAGATATGGGAAACTGGTACACCTTACCGGGAAGAATGTTTTTGAAAGGTTTATTCTCTGGTTCGAAAAGCAATTGGAGAAATTCACCCACTGGATTACAGGTATTTTGGAATGGGCTTTAAAAACCACCTTGAGAAGAGTAATGACGGTGGTGGTAACCTTTATTATCTTAATATCTTCCTTCATGCTGGTGGCATTCGGATTTATCGGAGGGGAATTCTTCCCTAAAATGGACCGGGGACAGTTCCTTGTTCAGATGGAATTGCCGAAAGACGCTTCAGTAGAGAAAACCAACCAGGTTACCCTTGCTGTTGAAAAATTCCTGAGAAATGACAAGGATGTAATAGATATGATCACCACAGTAGGTCAGCAATCTTCCGGATTCGGAGGAGCGCAGGCAACCTTATACCAATCGGAGATTCAGGTAATTTTGGTTGATAAATCGGAACGTAACGAAAGTACCGATATCAAATCCGCCAAGATTAAAAGAGCACTGGAAGAGAAATTCACCGGGGTTGAATTCAAAACGGCACCGATCGGATTGATGGGAGCGGATAACGCCCCGATAGAACTGGTGGTAACCGCTCAGGATAATGAAACTGCGAACAAAGAAGCACAAAGAATCCTTGATCTCCTTAAAAAAGTTCCGGGTTCAGTAGATGCCGAATTGTCAACCGACAGCGGGAACCCTGAAGTGCAGGTAAATATCGACCGTGATAAGATGGCTGCTTTAGGCTTAAACCTTTCCAGCGTAGGACAGACGATGCAGACAGCATTCAGTGGTAATACCGACGGGAAATTCAGAGCTGGTGAATACGAATACGACATCAACATCCGTTTCGGTGATGCCAACAGACAGTCGATCGACGACGTACGGAACCTGATGTTTACCAATCCTCAGGGACAGCAGATCAGATTAAGTCAGTTTGCCGATGTGAAAATGGGATCCGGGCCAAGCTTACTGGAACGTAGAGATAAATCGCCTTCAGTGAAAGTGAAATCCAAAGTAGTAGGCCGTCCGGTAGGAGACGTTGCCAACGAGTGGGCTGCCATGTTCATGGATAATGAAAAAACAAAACCGGCGGGTGTATCGTACATCTGGAGCGGGGATATGGAAAACCAGACTGAAGGTTTCGGTACGTTGGGGATCGCTTTATTGGCAGCCATCGTATTGGTATACCTGGTAATGGTTTCCCTGTATGATTCCTTCGTTTATCCGTTTGTGGTACTGTTCTCCATTCCGCTGGCACTGATCGGGGTTATGGTGATCCTGGCCATCACCGGAAACTCACTGAACATCTTTACGATGCTGGGAATGATCATGCTGATCGGTCTGGTAGCGAAGAACGCGATCATGATCGTCGACTTTGCCAACATGAGAAAAGCAGCCGGGGCCAACACCCATGATGCGCTGATCCAGGCCAACCACGCCCGTCTCCGTCCAATTCTGATGACAACGATTGCGATGATCTTCGGGATGATCCCGATCGCGATTGCCAAAGGAGCCGGAGCAGAGATGAACAACGGTCTGGCATGGGTAATCATCGGAGGTCTTACCTCATCGCTATTCCTGACCCTGATTATCGTACCGGTTGTATATTCACTCTTTGATTCCGTTTTACGAAGAATGGGCAAAGGGCAGCCGGTAGATTATGAAGCGGAAATGAAAGCCGATTACCAGCACAGAGACCTGAGCGAAGACGGATTTACGCCGAAACATATAGACTAACTATTAATAATCAACCTTTAATTAACCGAAAAGCGTATCAGCAATGATGCGCTTTTTTTATTTGATGAAAGATGTATTACACTGAGTTTTTTTAACCGCAAACCGGAGGTTCGACGCAGTCAAAAGTCACCAAAGATGCAGATGCTGTATATCACGTGAATTCGAGATTATTTATCTGATTTAAAATACGTTGCATAAAATAAAAGCAGAGAGGTAATTAGAGATTTCTAAGCAGGGTTACTTTAAGGTTCACGTTAAATGAGCTGCATCAATCAATAGGGTCGGGCTTTAGCCCGACTTCATTATGACGCCATACATCCGGCTTTAGCCAAAATCTGTCCGCATGTAGCCAAAGTCCGATCATCAGGCATGCTGTAGTAAATGGGCTGAAATCAATTGTATTGACTATATACCTTATTTTACATCGAACTCACGTTATATACTAAAGATGAATATCTGAAGGTATGACAGCGCACAAAAGTTTTAAAAATCAAAGATTTTTATATTCCCTGGTTTAAAGGAATAACTATCCCAATAAGGTTATCGAAGCCACACGATCATCTGTCAAAATCTGTATCATCCCTGAGAAAATTAGCGTTCTTTGTGTTTTTTATCCCGGGCTTCCTGAAATATCAAAATAAAAAAGACTCTCAGAAAACCTGAAAGTCTTAATTATATATTTTTAGAAAATTAATCGGCCATTACTTCACCGGCTTTCCGGTAAACAAAGCTTCCATAGATATGCCTTCTTGCAAAACGGCTTGGCGAATCGGCGTTTACCATTTTAATGTAGGTATTTCTCGGAACACTTAGGTATTCATAAATATTTCCGTTGAGGTGCTGCACCGTAAGGATGGATTTTTCCAGGTAAAAATCCTGAATATTCGACGTGGTGATGGTTTCCGTGTATTCTTCTTTGTATTTCTCCTGCGTTTCCGGATTGATGCTTACCAAAAAGTGATAAGCCTCGATTACCGATTTGCTTTTCTCTTCCGCTTCCAGCTTTCCGGCTTCGTCGTTGATGAATTTATCAGGATGCGTATCTTTCATCGTATTCCTGTAAATGGTCTTCAGTTCCTTTAACGTTACGTTTTTATCTACTTCCAGCAACTTTCTGTATTCGCCTAATTTTTTCATATGGTTGGATCCTTATTTCGGACTGCAAAATTAAGGTTTTAAATTGATAAATAATCATTTAATTTATAATTGATTAACTACAAATTAACATAAATATTAAAATAATTTCTCCATTTTAAAATTAATAGCAATTTTTAATTGTTGGAGTTGGCATTTTAGGCTCAATCATTAATCTTTTACCATTAAAATATAAATTTTATGTTTATTAATGTTTCAAGTTTTAATCCTAAATCTCTCTTATATACTTCTTTATTAGTTACAAAAAAGAGTTTTGTCTTTTTATAATCTAGATCAAGAACTTTTTTAAATTTATCTTTTATAAAATCATATAAAGTTGTCTCAAATTTTTGTCGCATATTATCATTGCAAAATGATTGAGAGGTTGTAATATTTTTTAATTCTACTAAAGTTAAACCATATCCACTTTTAATACATTTATTAATGATTAAGCAGTCAATTGAAGGTGGAGTTTTTGCTAAATTTAAGGAGTTATAATAATCATCAACCTTTATGATTACATAAGAATCTTTCCCTATATTTTCGTCTAATGTGACACAAATATCATTTTCACAACATTTCTCAACTATAAATTGCGAAAGAGTTTTATCGGACTTAATTTTATTAATCATCTCCTTCAGCAAAATAATTTAACCTTTCCATATATAGTTTTTCTGAAATATCTTGGAAATTATTATCATTTATTCCTTCTTCATCTACTTCCATATTACCTTCAATTGTTGAATAATCAGTATCCTTGATTAAATGATGTACGCTCATTTTTTTAGGATCTAATTCATTTTTAATAAGTATATTATTAATTTTATTAAACATATAGTTACTATGCGATGTAATGAAAATTTTTAACTTATATTTAGTTAGTTTTACAAAGAGCTCAATCAATTTTACTTGAATTTCCGGATGAAGATGTGCTTCTGGTTCTTCAATGAATAGTATATCATATCCTTTCTCACGACGTCTCTTTCTTGAATAAAAGGGATCGTAAAAAAAGATGTTATTCTTCTTAATTGAAGAATATTTATGATTTAAAATATGTTTAAAGTAAATCACAAGAGGCGATAATTCTGCAACCATAGACGACGATTCAGATAAATTTAATTCTAAATCGATATTTTGTGGTTTATAAAGAATTCTTTTAGTTTTATCATCATATTTTACTTCGCCTTTTAATAAATCATTTTGTAATTGAGTAATAATATCAGAATAATCTTCATTAATATTTTCTTTATCAATAGTTGATAAATCAATAAAGTAGTCTGAGAGCGGTTCTGACAATGATGGTAATTCAATACTTTTGTTTTGAATAAAAAAACGATTTTGTGTTAATTCGGCAATTATTGGTGTAAAGGCATTTAACGCTTGATATAAGCCTGACCTGCTTGCAGGAAGATAATAAATATCTTTAATATTAAAATCTACTTTCGTTAATATATCATTCACTTTGTTAATTAAAAGCTGGCGAAAGCTCTGAGAGAAAGAATCTTCATCAGGTTCACCAAATATTTTTTTTCGATCACCTATTAAAGTATATTTAGTCGAAATTGTATCTTTTAATAAAAATTTAAGTTCTTTTATATCATTCTCATAAGATAAATCTAAATTTCCATCATCATCAGAATAGATTAAAATACATTCATTTGTTGATACATGGATTAATATTTCATAGTTTAAATTTGTATACCTATTTTTTAAATTAGTTAAAGATGAAAAAGTATTTAATAAAGAATTTTGTAATCCACTTAGAATAATTTCTTTTAGATCACTTTCAATAAATCCTACTAGGTCTTTGCTTATATTTACACTATTATTTTGTTTAAGATTTTTGTATTTTCTTTTTACAAATTTTGAAAATTTATTATCAACTTTATCCTGATAAGTATAGTACTGATAAATAGATTTATTTTTAATATTTTTTATCAGACAATAGAGACAATATGTTGCATAAGATTTACCAATTGCATTATCTCCATAAATCAAATTTAAATCTTTTGAAAGATCAAATTTTATGTTTTTTATAGGGCCAAAATTTTTTATTTCAATAATCATGATTTTAGCAAATTTGAATTAATTACGAATATAATCTAAATTTTCTAACAAAACAATTTAGCTTAAAAACAAAAACAGGAGCCCCGAAAGGCTCCCGAAAAAATAAATATCAACAAGTAAAGCGTTTACACAGCGAATACCTCGCTCATTTCTTTTGAGGCGGCAACCATCGCAATCAGCGCTTTCTCGGTTTCTTCCCAATGCCGGGTTTTCAAACCGCAGTCAGGGTTTACCCAAAGCTGTTTTGCCGGGATCACAGCCTGAGCTTTTTTCAGCAGCTCCACCATTTCTTCTTTGGACGGAACCCTTGGTGAGTGAATATCATACACACCCGGACCAATCTCATTCGGATATTTGAAATCGGCAAAAGCGTTCAGGAGCTCCATCTGGCTTCGTGAACATTCAATCGTAATGACATCCGCGTCCATATCGGCGATATTTTGAATGATGTCATTAAATTCAGAATAACACATGTGGGTGTGGATCTGCGTGGCATCTTCCACACCGCTGGCCGAGATACGGAAAGCCTCAACGGCCCATTTCAGATAGTTCTGCCATTCGGAAGTTCGTAACGGCAGGCCTTCACGGATTGCAGGCTCATCGATCTGGATAATGCGGATGCCTGCTTTTTCAAGATCAGTGACTTCATCACGGATCGCCAAAGCAATCTGCTTGCAGGTTAGAGAACGGGGCTGATCATCACGGACAAAAGACCACTGAAGAATGGTAACCGGTCCGGTCAGCATTCCTTTCACCCATTTTGAAGTTAAAGACTGGGCATATTCCGACCAGTAGACCGTCATCGGAGCCGGGCGGTGAACATCTCCGTAAATCACCGGCGGTTTTACACAGCGGCTTCCGTAGCTCTGTACCCAGCCGTTTTGGGTAAACGCAAACCCGGCCAGCTGCTCGCCGAAATATTCCACCATATCGTTTCGTTCGAATTCTCCGTGAACCAGCACATCGATTCCGATCTCCTCCTGCCAGCGGATGGTTCTTTCGGTTTCTTCTTTAAGTAAAGCATCATATTGTGCGGCACTCAGTTCTCCCTTTTTGAATTTTGAACGCCAGGCTCTTACCTCTTTAGTCTGAGGAAAGGAGCCGATTGTAGTTGTAGGAAATAACGGAAGCTGAAGAATATCCTGCTGAGATTTTTTTCTTGCCTGAAACGAAGAAGATCTTTTCGCATCTTCTTCAGTCGTTACATCAACACGGTCTTTTACTTCTGGATGATGGATTAAGGCTGAGGTGTTGCGGTTTTCTATGGCCTTTTTATTTTCGGCTAACTGCTGCAGCGTATTGTAATCCGGATTTTCAGAAGCTAATTTTTGTAAGATTACGATTTCCTGGACTTTCTGCTTGGCAAATGCCATCCACTGCTTAATTT
The DNA here is from genome assembly GCF_030818695.1 of Chryseobacterium sp. SORGH_AS_0447. NCBI lineage: Bacteria > Pseudomonadati > Bacteroidota > Flavobacteriia > Flavobacteriales > Weeksellaceae > Chryseobacterium > Chryseobacterium sp. SORGH_AS_0447. The sequence continues at coordinate 2,426,776 of NZ_JAUTAR010000001.1, forward strand.
CCCCGGACAAAGCCTCTTCGTTTTTTTCTGCATCAAGATCGGCAGGAACGTGGAGTAATGAACAGGAAGAAGCAATGAACACACGCCCGGAACCTATTTTATGTACCGCTTTTGCAATGAATTTTAATGATTTCTCGAAATCATTTTTCCAGATATTCCGGCCGTCAACAATTCCCAGGGAGAGGCTCAGTGTTTCAGGAATCGTCTGTAAAACCTCATCCAGCTGTTCGGGGCAACGCACGAGGTCAATATGTAAAACATCCACCGGCAGGGAAGAGGCCAATGAAAGATTGTTCTGCAAGCCTTCAAAATAAGTAGCGAGAATGAATTTCAGATTGGGAAACTGTTTACGGATTTCAGCATAGATCAATCGGTAGGTCTCTTTTGCTTTATCACTAAGATCCAATGCTAAAAACGGTTCGTCAAACTGAATGTATTCCGCACCGTGGTTTTCCAGTCCTTTTAAAATTTCAAAATAAACCGGAAGCAGCTTATTTGCCAGATCCAGCCTATCAAAACCTTCTTCTTTTTCTTTACCGAGCAACAGATACGTTACCAAACCGATGATCACCGGCTTTGCCTGGATTCCTGCCTCTTTCGCACTGATGAATTCTTTAATAATCTTATCTGAAAACAGGCTGAACTCCTGGTCCTTCCGGAACTCAGGAACGATGTAATGGTAATTGGTATCGAACCATTTGGTCATTTCCATAGCGGTAATGTCCAGACCCTCTTTCTGGAATCCTCTGGCCATGGCGAAATAAAGGTCCAACTCATGTTTTTGGGAAGCGATTTCCTGATAACGCTGGGGAATGGCGCCTACCGTCAGCGTCATGTCCAATACCTGGTCATAATACGAAAAGTCGTTGCACGGAATCAGGTCGATGCCTGCCTCGTGCTGCAGCTTCCAGTTGTTTTCTTTGATGGTCCTGCCGGTCTCCAAAAGAGTGTTTACATCGGTTTTGCCTGTCCAATACTGCTCGCAGGCTTTTTTGAGTTCTCTGTTGCTACCAATACGCGGATAGCCAAGAATGTGCGTTTGCATGTTCTTAAAACTTTTAAATGAAACAATAATTTTAAAAGTTCTTCAGATGCTTCGCAATGCGCGCGGGGAAGGAATTTTAAGGAATAGAAAGGATACACTAATGACGTATTTTTCCCATAGGATATGGATTTGGTTTGAAAATCTTATTTTTTGACTCAAGTCGTTAAGTAAAATGCCGTAATTCCTGCCCATTCAAAGACAGAAAAGATAATAACGGGTATCCATCGCTTTACAGCAACAAATCCGCAGTTCACTGCAACTTAAAAATAAAAGTCCTGAATAAAATACATTCAGGTGGAAATTTAAACCAAAATACGTTCAAAATGCATCATCTGTATGACCCAAAAGCTCCAGACCGCGAGAGCATTGTCAATTCGGAACAGGCAGGTCTCCTGACTTATAACAGTTTCTGTCATCCTTCCCGTTTGCACAGTGGATATACTCGGACAAAAACCTTTGGGGTATTACTTACAGTTGCGCGACAGCTCGTGATTCTCACACGATTCCCTATTAATCTACTTTACGTAAAACCTTTTCCGTTTGATGAAGGATGTTAAAGAACTATTTCCGGACAAATGTAGGAAATATTTTTTATCCCTGTTAACGTTATAAACGTTAACAGGGATTAAGTTAATAGGGAGAGCGCCAATTCCAGCGATTCTTTAATATGCAGGTCTAATGCATTTTCATTTTCCAAAGGATAATAGAATTCTTTCGGGTTCACAAATACATTGTTGTATTTCGTCCGTTCGCTGGCACCGTCCACATCAATAGATAAAAGCCCCGGACTTCTTTTACGCTGTACGGTTTTAAGGCCTTTGGAAGTTACTTTGGATTCCACGCAGCCGACGAGGGCGCCTCTGCCTAATACATCAAAACAGATTACGGTGTAAATTCCATTTGGAACCAGTTGGCCGGGTGGGAGAATGCAGGCATAGAGCACATGAGGTAAATTGGTAATACCACGGGAGATTTCTATGGTCAAATCAATGTCTCTAAATTCTTTATACCTTTTTTGCAGACCTTTCTTTAACCCGCTCAGTGCATCACGAATGGTCATCATTCCCGGATCATTAGTCCGTAACGGATGTCCTTTGACAACCGGATGTCCTTGCCTGAATTCGCATATGGCATTGAAATAATCGGTGATTGGAGAGTTAATCATTGATTAATCATTACTCTGTCCTTTGAAAAATATGCGTAAGCTTCGCATTTTTAATGAACTCTTCAGTGGACGTATTTTGATCTGCTCTTTTGTCGGTCAGTTCAAAATAATACGCCATCATATTCGGAAACTTCGGGTCTTTACACATCACTTTGAATCTTTTAACCGTAGGATCTGAACTTAAAAAAGCCTGCTCTGACGCACTACTCAGCCTGATGTTGTTGACATCGAAAGCATCTTTCCAGTTTTTCTGAAGTTTGGCAAAACGCTTCTGGGTTCTGTCGCTGTCCTCATTTTCAAACTTATCGACCTGAAAATCGGTAAGAAGCTGCGGATAAACCAATCCTTCCTTCAGCAGGAGGGTGGTAATTTTATCAGCAGGATCATACAGAACTGTCTTATTGTCAAATACAATCTGTTTGTCTTTTACGGTGATCTGTCCGGTAAACTTTTTATAGTTTTTCTTTTTGTAATCATTTTTAAAATGTTCGATGACCGCTTTATCTTTAAGACCGGCCTTTGTGGTTTTCTGGGCAGCTGCAGAAACCGATAGAAGTACGGAAAAGCTTAGGGTATACAGGAGTTTCATTGGATAAGATTTATTATTAGAACGGCCGAATCTACAAAATATTTTTAATTCTCAGGTGCTGAAGGAGCATGATTGTTTTGGCATCCCTGATTTCCCCGGAATCAACCATCGTCAGTGCCTCAGCAAAGGCAACTTCCAGCACTTCGATGTTCTCTCCTTCGTCAGCAAGTCCGCCACCTTCGTTGATCCTCATTTCCGCAGAATATTCCGCGATGAAAAAATGAAGGATTTCCGTAACCGAACCCGGCGACATATACGCTTCGAAAATCTTTTCGATATGGGAAATCTTATATCCGGTTTCCTCTTCGGATTCCCGCCTGATGCAGTCTTCCGGATTATCGTTGTCGAGCAGGCCGGCACAGGCTTCGATCATCATGCCTGATGCGTTTCCGTTAATGAACGTGGGTAGCCGGAATTGTCGGGTTAATATAACCGTTTCTTCTTTTTTGTTGTACAATAAGATTACCGCGCCATTTCCCCGATCGTAGGCTTCACGGCTTTGCTGCTCAAAAGTGCCGTCTTTTTTCTGAATAGTAAAGGTTACTTTCTTTAGGGTGTACCAATTATCGGATAGAATCTCCGTTTTTTCAATCGTTACTTTAGTATCGTGCATAAATTGTATTGTCTTGGTTTTTAATTTTTTAAAAGATCTTTTAACGCCTCCTTCAGATCAGGGAATTTAAAATGAAAGCCTGCATGCTGTATTTTTTCCGAACAAGCCCTTGAACCTTCGAGGACTGCTACTGAAAGCTCACCGAAGAGCAGCTTCAAAACAAACGCCGGAACATTAGGCATGAATAATGGTTTTTTCAGGACTTTAGCTGCCTGTACCGTCAGATCTTTATTGGTTGCATGCTCAGGAGCAACGGCATTAAAAGCTCCGTCCAATTCAGAATTTTTCAGCGCAAACTCATACATGGAGCAGATGTCCTGGATATGAATCCACGGCATGTATTGTTTTCCGGTGCCCAGAGGAGATCCGATGCCTGCTTTTATGGTCGGAAGCATCTTCTTTAAAGCTCCTTCCTTTTCAGAAAGAACAACGCCGGTTCTCAGTTTCACAACGCGTTCAGCAACCCGCTGATTTTTGAATTCATCGGCTGCCTGTTCCCAGACAATGGTTACTTTACTCAGGAAGTCATGTCCCGGTCCGTCTTTTTCCGTAAAGATCTTTTCGGTAGTTTCGGTCCCGTAATAATTGATCCCTGAAGCGGAGACAAAGGATTTAAGTTTTTGATTTTTCTTCTGTAGCGTTTTTAAAAGAAGGCCGGCAGAACCAACCCTGCTTGAGATAATTTCTTTTTTTCTTTCTTCCGTCCACCTTTTTTCTGCGACGCCCGCTCCGGCCAGGTGAATGATGTGCGAAACATTTTCAAGAGCAGTTGCATCAATTGTACCGGCATCGACATTCCACTCAAACTCATTTGCATTTTGCTTTTTCCGGGTTAAAAACCGGACGGTATATTCTTTTTCAAGTCTTTGTGATAATTCTTTAGCGATTAAACCGTTGGCTCCGGTGATTAGGACGATTTCTTTCATATAATAATGTTAGGTGGTATTTTGTGATTGGTTTCTTACAATCAGAATAAAGTCGTCATCCAAAAGTTTATAGCCATAATCGTAGATGAATTTATATTCGGAACCATTTTTATAAACTTTCAAATTGGTAAAATAGTTAAAATCAAAACCCAAGCCATCAAGTTTGGTACGGGAAATTTTTGTTTTGCCGTCGGTATTTACTTCGGTCAGGATTCTGTAATTTTTACGGAGTTTGTTGTTCACATTCCGCATCAGGTTGTTGGAATCTTTATTCTGTTTGTTGTTGTAGGCGTTTCGGCAGGCATCATTGCAAAATTTTTTGTCTGATCTTCCGATAATTTTTTCGCCGCATTCGAGACATTCCATAATTTTTTATTTTTTCATTTGTGTGGATGATTGTGTTTTTTTCTGAGCAGTTCTTTAAACCTGCTGTGTGCAGGATAGCTTCTGTTGGAGGTGATATTATTAAAAAAAAGCGCAGTAAGCAATAAAATAAGGCAGCCTGAAAGAACCGGTGACAATACATACCAGAATCCCAGTTCAGGAATTTTCCCTGTTGAGCTTACGGCAATTAACGCCGTAGCGCCGCCGGGTGGATGTAAAGTTTTGGTATACTGCATTAAGACAATAGAAAAAGCAACAGCCAATGGTGCAGAAAGCCAGATGATATCGGGAACAATTTTATAAACTGTTACTCCTACCAAAGCGGAAATGACGTGGCCTCCGATAAGATTGCGGGGCTGGGCCAAAGGGCTCTGAATGGCTCCGTAAATTAAAACGCTTGATGCCCCGAAAGAACCGATTAAAAAAATGTTTTCTGTGGCCGATAAGCTGTGTGACTGAATGAAAGCAATAATGCCGATTCCGAAAAATGCACCCAGGAACGACCAGAAATGTTCTTTATAATCCACCAGCGTTTCTTTGTAGATTACATATTTTGAAACCCGTAATGTTCTCTTAATTGTCTTCTTCATATCATTTCAAAGATACGGAATTTATCCGTTTACAAACGACTACAAATGAATTTAAATAGTTTTATACCGACTGGGGTTATGGAACCGGGTCATCTTTGCAACAGAGATTTGAGAAAACAGTGAACGTCTCGGATCTGAATATTAACTTTAAAAATGCAAATTATGTCACTACGAAACAAAATTACCTTAATCGGTCACACAGGAAAAGAAGTAGAAATTATCAACTTTGAAAACGGAACTTTAAAAGCCAGCGTATCTCTCGCAACCAGTGATCATTATACCAATGCAAAAGGAGAGAAAGTAGAAGAAACCCAATGGCACAATTTGGTTGCCTACGGAAAAACAGCAGAAATTCTTCAGAAATATGCTCCGAAGGGAAAAGAGCTTGCCGTAGAAGGAAAACTGACTTACCGTTCTTATGACGATAAAGACGGAGTAAAAAGATTCATCACCGAAATCAGAGTAGACGAGATCCTTTTATTAGGAGGAAAATAATTTTAAAAGGTACTGCCATGAAAGTAAAAATTTTTAAAATACGGATCAATGAAGAATACCTTCATAAAGATCAGAAAATGTTGGATGCTTTTCTGGAATCCCACGAAATAGTAAAAGTGGAAACGGCTTTTATAAACGACGAAAATTACTGGTCGGTTGTATTGTATTTCGAAGAGCTGAAAATGGTTAAGGATGTAGTAAAAGAATCAAAGCGGACAAAATATTCAGCGGAAGATGATATTCTGACTTCCGATGAAACAGCAATCCTCGAAGCCCTGAAATACTGGCGTTCGGAAAAGGCGAAAGAGCAGAATCTGCCGACTTATTTTATTGCGACCAATAAAGAACTGATGTCGGTTGCTAAATACAAACCGGCAAAGAAAGAAGAACTGTTGGACATCAAAGGTTTCGGAAAGCATAAAATTGAAAATTATGGCGAAGAAATCCTGGAACTTTTGGAAACCATCTGATTTTAGATAGAAACACAAGTGATGGGAGTATTATTTTTACCCGAAGCCGGAGATTATTGTTCTCCGGCTTTTTCTTTGTCTTAAAAGTCGGCTCAATTCCTTATTTTTGCTGCTTACAAATATTAATTATCATTTATCTATTATAAAATGAAACCAGGTTTAGCAAAAGGAACGAGAGATTTTACGGCATTGGAAGTGGCGAGAAGAAGATATATCATCAATACTTTACAAAAAAACTTCGAGTTATTCGGGTTTCAGCCGCTTGAAACGCCAAGCTTTGAAAATCTTTCTACTTTAACGGGAAAATACGGGGAAGAAGGTGACCGACTGATTTTTAAGATCTTAAATTCGAGTATTAATGAAGCAAAAGAAGATAAAAAGATTCTAATGCTTTCTGATTTCCAAAAAGCTTTAGATCAGCCATTTAATTCAGAAAATCTTACTGATAGAGCCCTCCGTTACGATCTTACCGTACCTTTTGCGAGATTCGTGGCAATGAACCATAACCAGCTTACTTTTCCTTTCAAACGCTATCAGATCCAGCCGGTCTGGAGAGCAGACCGTCCGCAGAAAGGCAGATTCAGAGAGTTTTATCAGTGTGATGCCGATGTGGTAGGGAGTGAAAGCCTGTTACAGGAAGTAGATCTGGTTCAGCTGTATCTGAAATCGTTTGCTGAGCTTGGTGTATCGGTAACAATTCATATTAACAATAGAAAAATACTTTCCGGATTGGCAGAGTTTGCAGGCATTACCGATAAACTGATCGATTTTACAGTAGCTTTGGATAAGCTGGATAAAATAGGAAAAGAAGGTGTTGTAAAAGAATTGCTGGAACGCGGAATTGTGCAGGAATCAATTGATAAACTGGACTTCTTATTTAACCAGTCTGACGATGCCTTGGAAAACCTGCTTCAGCTTAAAGAAAAATTTGCAGGAAACGAAACCGGATTGAAAGGGGTGGAAGAACTCGAAACGGTGATTACCCAATCTTTAAATCTTGGGGTGGATATTCAGAATCTCAGATTCGATATTACTTTAGCCAGAGGTCTGGATTATTATACCGGAGCTATTTTTGAGGTGAAAGCGGATGAAGTGAAGATGGGTTCCATCGGCGGCGGTGGAAGATACGATAACCTTACCGAAGTTTTCGGTGTTAAAAATATTCCGGGAATCGGGATTTCTTTCGGTCTGGACCGGATTTATCTGGTGATGGAGGAGTTAGGGCTGTTTCCGGAAGAGGCAACTTCCAAAGTAGAATATCTGTTTGCGAATTTCGGCGGAAACGAAACACTGGAAGCTTTACAACTCATCAGGCAGCTCAGAGAAAAAGGGATTTCGGCAGAAATATATCCGGAAGCGGCGAAGATCGGGAAACAGTTTACCTATGCAGAAAAGAAAGGCATTAAAAATCTTGTTTTCTTGGGAGAAGAGGAAATTAAAAACGGAACGGTAACGTACAAAGATCTTGAAGCAGGAGAACAGAAAACCGTTTCGAAGGAAGAATTTTTAGCCTGGTAATGAATCGCGTTCCTAAAGATTTACTTGAAAAATGGCTTAAAGGCTGGTCGATCTCAAGGGGCAAGCCTTTGCCGGAAGCCTGGAAATCCGGATACAAAATTCAGGTTGGAGATAAGGAGCAAAAAGAGAGATATGTATTCCCGGAGGTAAGCGAAGATTTTATTCAGCTTTCGGAATCGATCCGTGAGCCTTGGGTTTATCTGAAGGTTTGTGCGCCTTTTGAAGAATTCGGAACACTTATTCCGGAACGTTGGAAAATCCAGCCGCAGGGTTACATGATGCATTGTCCGGAAAAAATGACCATTCGTAAAAGTAATCATCTGAATGGTTATTCCATGGAAGTGCTTGGGCAACAGCCGAATTCTTTTATTGTTCGGATTTTTTCCGAACATAAAAAAGAAGCGGCCATCGGAAGGCTCGTTATCGTTGACGGACTTGCCGTTTATGACCGGATTAAGACCGAACAGGATCATCTGCGGAAAGGCCTTGCCACGCAGATAATCAGACAGCTTGAAACAATTGCGCTGTCTCAAAAGGTTTCAGATCATTTCTTAGTGGCGACGGAACAGGGAAAGCTTTTATATGAATCTTTAGGCTGGAAGCTTTACAGCCTGTACAGCTCAATAGTTATACCGGAAGAAGATTGATGTGGCCTGGATCAGTATTACAAAACATAAAGTTGAATATAAGTGATTTTCCTTCATAATCTGTTAAATACCAAAATGATTTTGTAATTTGTAACTGAAAAAATTAAACTAATAATTAATGAATGCGATTTGCGGACTATGTGGTAACCCATTAACTTCAATGGACACCGTTACAGGAGAAAACAAGCTGGCAGACGGCCATTTGCTTTGCAACAAATGCTTTAATCAGGCTGCTTCTCTCAACAGAGATATCGTCAATAATCTCAGCCAGTTTTTCCTTCCCGAGATCAGAGGAATTATCCTCCAGGGAAAAATTGGTCTATCTGAAAATCCCATGTCTGCAAATTCTTCAGGTCTTCAGAATACGGAGGTGCCGAGTTTCGGATTTGGCGGAATCCCAACAAGGTTTGACGAAATTCAGGATCAGATTGTTGCTCTGAATGCGAGATTAAGTATTTTGGTAAACGGTGAAGTGAAAGAGCTCGTAAATATTTTAGAAAGGGATGAACAACTGACTGCCATTGCGGAGGCGCTTACCATTCCCGGAAAAATAGAAGGGCTTCTGTTTTCCACACCGAAAAGAGTCGTCTTTATCGATAAGAAGCTTCTGGGAAATGTACAGAAGGACGAATATCCGTATCATCAGATCCGGTCGGTTGAGCATGTGGAAAGCCTTCTTTATTCAACCCTTAGAATTTTTTGTAAAAACGGTTCCTCAGCAGAATTTAAGCTTCACAATAAAAGCGACGGCAGAAACTTCAGCAATGCTTTTAACAGATACTTAAACGGCAGTACGGAGCAGTCTGTTTCACAACAACAACAACAAATTCAGGCTTCTACTTTTAATCTCTCTAATCTTCCAGATCAGGAAACGCCGTTTCATCAAAAAAGCAGTACTGAATCTGCCTTCCAAAGCGGATCCAACGACAAAAGAGAATCGGCAGACGTTATTATTCAGCGGCTGGAAAAACTGGGGAAATTAAAAGAAATGGGAGTTTTAACAGAGCAGGAATTTGCAGAACAGAAAAGGAAACTGCTGGAAAGGCTTTAAAAACAAAAATCTTGATTCAGATCATTTAAATAAAAATAGAATCAAAGAAAGAACAGTATAATAAAACCATGATAAAATTATTTATTCTAAAGATCATTAATGGAAAATGGTCTGCCCCTTTTTTTATAACCGCTATCAGTATTTTTTGCTGGTTATTGATGTGGATTCTTCCCGTTACAAAAACCATTTGGAATCTATGTTTTATTATTCCATTATGTGTCGGCTTCGGATATACGCTTCTGGGAATTTCGAAATTATTCAAAAAGCGTTTTAAAGAGGGCTTTGTTCAGATCATACTTTCCATTATATTTACTTTTGTCGCGTGTATTTTTTTCATCATTCTCGTTCCGAAGAGCCCTTATAAGGAATATAAAGGCGATATTGTAAATCCAAATAATGTAAAGGTCAATATGCCGCTGGATTTTATTGGAATGGATGAGAAGCCATTGGTTGAAGTAAAAGGCCAGGATGTTCTTCTTTACAATTATCAGCAGCCCGGACAGTATAAATATGATGTATTTCTTAATAAAATTGAAAAGGGAAAAGTATATTTAAAGATGTTTGATCTGACGACCAATAGACTCCTATCTGCAAAAAAAATTAAAAAAGAATCTGAGTTAGAAGTTGAAAATACATCGGATGAACTGCAAGAATTTGAATCTGATAAGATATTTATTATTGAAGAAGGTGAATGGGGGAAATATTATGGAAGCAGGGTAGAAGTTTGGTTCCGGCCTGAGGATGCGTCCAAACCTGAAAGAAAACTGATGGTGAAAAATTATGTGATCCAGGGAAATTAATCTAGTAAAATTAAAATTTCATATAATAATTAAAAAGTCATCGTAATTAAAAACTACGATGACTTTTTGTATATGAATGTTAAAATAATCAATTGTTTATATTAGCTTACTGCCTCCTGAGCTTTATTTCTAATATCATCAGCTTTGTCCTGTGCTTGAGAAGCGACATCATTAGCTCTGTCTTTTACCTGAGAAGCAACATTGTTTGCTTTATCTTTCAAATCATTGCTCCACTTGTTGATATTGTCTTTTGCAGTATTGATTTTGTCTTTCACCAACTGCTTATCTTCTTCAGAAGAATTTTTGTATTTCCAATATGCTAATGCACCTAAACCGACTAAAGCTAATAAGCCTTTTGTTTTATTTCCCATGATTTCTATTTTTTAAATGTTAATATTAAAGTTTGATGTTAGTAATCATGTAAAATACGTGCCAAAAAAAAAGACCGACTTATAAAAAAATGTTAAAATTAATTGAAGATTTCAAAGTTTTCTCCGTCAAAACTTGCGAAAACCATGGTAGGATGGGAATCCTGATGGTATAAATTTCCATTTTTATCAATCGCTATAGCTCCAGCAAAACCATCAATGGTTTTTAATTCTTCAAAGGTTTTAGCAAATGCATTTTCCAGAGACATTCCGTCGGTTACCCGGGTTACAATTTTCGCAGCGGTGGCATTACTTACGATATCTTCTCCAACTCCGGTACAACTGACCGCGCAGAAAGAATTGGCGTAATTTCCGGCAACCGTTGCAGAATCGGAGATACGGCCGGGAATTTCAAAGCCTTTCCCTCCGGTGGAAGTGGCGGCTGCCAATTTTCCGTTTCTATCGATGGCTACACAGCCTACCGTGCCTTTGCCTCCGGTTTTCAGTTTTTCTTCGTATTCTTTTCTCCGTTGCGGAATTTCGGTAGAGTAGTTTTCAAATCCGTGTTCGGTTGCGTATTTTTTAGCACCGCTTCCGCCTAAAACACGGTCATCTTCTCCAATCAGCGCTTTAGCAACAAGGATTGGGTTTTTTACATTTTCAATATTAATGACTCCGCTCATTTTCTCGGTTTCACCATTGATAATGGCTGCGCTCATGCGGATAATTCCGTCACCCTGGATCTGGGAGCCTGTTCCTGCATTGTACAGATCATCGTCTTCAAGCAGGGAAACAGCATAGGCCACTGCGTCAAAGGCAGAATGGTCCTGTAGATATTCAAACGCTTTTTGGGCGATTGCTTTTAAAGAATTCTGTTTAGCGGTTTTCACCTCGTGGCTCTGGCCACTTTCGGAGAAAAATCCGCCGTGGATGATTATTTTCATATATTTTATGATGGGTTGCTGATCAATAATAAATGACTTTCAGACTACGATGATTTGTATTTAAATCATTCATCATTCATCAATTATCATTTATCAATTATATACCATGTTATCGATCCTGCGGAATCGGATTAAACTGGGAATTCTCAATCGTTAAGGCTTTCGTCGTAAGATCGTAATGATCATTCATCGACATGACATGAACCGTTAAGTTATCAATAGAAATAGGTTCTCCCAGATTGATATTAGTCAGATTCGTATCTTTAATAAATCTTCCGTCTACGAGGATCACGAGCCCGGAACCAACAGCGGTCATCACATCATTGTGGATAAACAGACCGGTATCTTCTCCCAAACCGATTCCCAATGTTCTCGGATTGTTCACCACAGCCTGGAACAGTCTTCCAATTCTTCCCCGCTGTACAAAATGCGTGTCGATGATTACATTATCAATGAGTCCAAGACCTTGCGTGGTCTTAATTTCTCCTTTTAGCAAGGCTTCAGAGCTGCTTCCCTGGTAGATCATATTTTCAGAAGCTGCGGCGGCTCCTGCAGAAGTCCCGGAATAGATGAAATCCTGTTCCTGGTATTTTAAAAGAATTGTATCGTGAAATCTGGTTCCTCCGAGAATGGACGTAAGCCTCAGCTGGTCTCCGCCTGTGAACATCACCACATCGGCAGCGTTTGCTCTTGCCACGATCGGATCGGAATTCGCTTCCTCACGGTTATGAATATCCAGTATATTAACGTTTTTGGCACCCAGAAATTCGAATGCCTTTTTATACTCTGATCCTACAATCTGCGGGATCTGAGAAGCGGTCGTAATAATCTCAATCACCGAATCTTCCTTATGTTTAGACTCATTGATGATTTTCCTTAAAATTCCACGCTCAAAAAAATTCAGGTTTTTTTCTATGTTCTGATCAAAATCGGTTTCAGCAAAACTGCCTTTATTAACAGCGCCCCCGATCACAATTAATTTTCCAACTGGTTTAATCATAGGCTGCAAAGTTAAAAAATTATTAACAGGTAAAGAAATTCATTACGATTGAAATTAATAATGACATTTAATATTTGCTCACGATTTTCATTTATTTTTTGCAAATGTTTAATCGTGGTATAGTTTCGTTTGGGGTTTTGCATTATCTTTGATACTAAATGCAGTTATCGTTAACTATTAAAAATGCAAATAGACTATGAAAATTGAAAAGATACAGGCGCTACGCGGTCCAAACATCTGGAGTATCCGAAGGAAGAAGCTGATACAGATGAGGTTGGATCTCGAAGAAATGGAGAATTTCCCTACCAATAAAATCGATGGTTTCAGAGAAAGAATAGAAAAGCTGATTCCGTCTTTATTCACCCACCGCTGTTCCGAAGGAGTAGAAGGCGGTTTTTTTCACCGGATTGAAACGGGAACGTGGATGGGACACGTTATTGAACATATCGCGCTTGAAATTCAGACCCTGGCAGGAATGGATGTGGGCTTCGGAAGAACCCGCGAAACAAAAACGCCGGGAATTTATAATGTCGTCTTCAATTATATCGAGGAAAATGCCGGGATTTATGCCGCGGAAGAATCGGTAAAAATTGCCGAAGCCTTGATTAAAGGAGATGAATACGATTTGAATGCCTGCATTAAAACATTAAAGGAAATCAGGGAAAGAGTGCGACTCGGCCCTTCTACGGGAAGTATTGTGGAAGAAGCCGTTTCCCGGAGAATTCCATGGATCCGCCTGGGGACAAATTCATTGGTTCAATTGGGTTACGGGGTAAACCAGCAGCGCTTTCAGGCGACCATTACCGGAAACACCAGTTCAATTGCCGTAGATATTGCATGTAACAAAGAGTTAACCAAAAGAATGCTGCATGATGCTGCCATTCCTGTTCCGATCGGAGATCTGGTCATGGATGAAGAAGGACTGGATAGTGTCGTACGAAAAATAGGATATCCTGTTGTGATTAAGCCTTTGGACGGCAATCACGGAAAAGGTTCTTCGATTAATGTAAACGACTGGGAAGCGGCAAAAATAGGACTACAGCACGCACAGAAATATTCCAACAAGGTTATCGTAGAAAAGTATATCACAGGCTACGATTTCAGGGTTTTGGTTATTAATAATAAAATGGTGGCTGCCGCAAGAAGGGTTCCTGCGCACGTTGTAGGTGACGGCGAACTGAATCTTCAGCAGCTGATCGATAAAGAAAATACAGATCCGAGAAGAGGCTATGGCCATGAAAATGTGTTGACGGAAATTCTGATCGATAAAGATACAACGGAGTTGCTTGAGAAACTTCATTATACTTTGGAAACGGTTCCTCAAAGGGGAGAAATCGTTTATTTGAAGTCTACCGCCAACCTTTCAACGGGAGGTACTTCTATTGATGTAACCGATATGGTGCATCCGGAAAATATCACGATGGCGGAAAGGATTTCCAAAATCATCGGTCTTGATGTTTGCGGAATCGATATTATGGCAGAGAATCTTACCCAGCCGTTAAAAGAAAGCGGCGGTGCGATCATCGAAGTGAATGCTGCTCCCGGCTTTAGGATGCATCTGGCTCCAAGTGAAGGGCTTCCGAGAAATGTAGCGGCTCCGGTGGTAGATATGCTGTATCCGCAGGGAAAACCTTTTACCATTCCGATTATCGCCGTAACGGGAACCAACGGAAAAACAACGACTACACGGTTAATCTCCCATATTGTAAAAAGCAACGGCTACAGAGTCGGGTTTACTACATCAGACGGAATTTACATCCAGAATACGATGCTGACGAAAGGAGATACCACAGGACCTCTTTCTGCGGAATTTATCCTGAAAGATCCTACCGTAGAATTTGCAGTTTTAGAAACAGCCAGGGGCGGAATTTTACGTTCAGGATTAGGGTTTTCTCAGTGTGACATCGGGGTTTTGACTAACATCAAAGAAGACCATTTGGGTTTGAATGATATCCACAACCTGAAAGATTTGACAAGGGTTAAAAGGGTCGTTCTCGACAGTGTAAAGAAAAACGGCTGGAGCGTGATGAACGCTGATGACGAATATTCGATGAGAATCATCAACGACCTGCATTCCAACATCGCGATTTTCAGCATGGATGAAAACAACCCCCACATCAAAAAATTTGCGAAGGAAGGCAAAATTACCTGTGTGTATGAAGAAGGTTTTGTCACCATCAAAAAAGGCGACTGGAAGATCAGGATCGGAAAAGCCAAAGACTTCCCGATTACGATGGAAGGAAAAGCCAAGTTCATGATTGAAAATGTATTGGCAGCAAGTTTGGCGTCTTATTTATATGGTTTTGGGATTGAAGATATTTCCAATTCCCTGCGGACTTTCATTCCAAGTGCACAGCTGACTCCGGGAAGGCTGAATGTGTTTAAATTCAAAAACTTTAAGGTTTTAATTGATTTTGCCCACAATCCTGCCGGGTATGAAGCCATTGAAGATTACCTTAAAAACGTGGAAGCAACGAAAAAGATCGGGATTATTTCCGGTGTCGGCGACCGAAGAGACAGCGACATCAGGGAGTGCGGAAAAATTGCAGGAAGAATGTTCGACCACATTATCATCCGCAACGAGAAGCACCTTCGTGGAAGGACGGAAGAAGAAATCAACGGTTTGATCATCGAAGGGATGCAGTCTTCCGGAAGGGACGTCAGCTACGAAATTATTCCAAAAGAAATCGAAGCCCTGAAACACGCTATGGGTATGGCTGAGGAAGGAACCTTCATTACCGCTTTAAGCGATGTAATTTCCAATGCTATTGATCTCGTTCAGGAATATCAGGCAAGGGAAATGATGGAGGATGATAAGGTTCAGTAAACAAGATATAATATACAAACAAAGTTTCGGCGGCATCAGAGATGCCGCCGAAACTTTTAAAAACAAAAAGTGAAAGTAAGGTTTAAAAAAGACCTGCCCAATTTTAGAAATCTGGACGAATATCTGGTGATAGGATTTGGTTATCATGAAAGTAAAGCAAGATTTTACCTGATAGCTGATGATAATTTTGCTATCGGCTACGGAATGTCAAAACATTTTGATATTATTGATGATACTACCGATGGTTATGTAAGAAGGGATGATTTGAATTTTGGATTTGAATTTTATCTGGAACAGGGAATGAATAATTTGAGGAAAGATCTCAGCAACTATTGGGAGATCAACCATCCTTATGAAAACGTTAGATATTTTGCAGATAAGAAGTATCCTGTTTCTGTAGATTATGAGAAAAGCATGCTGAATGAAGATAATAAACTAAGCCGTATTGAAGGCGCTTTGTTATTTATCGATCATTATTTGTACGAACAATTGTGGGACGATACGTATAGAGAAGGCTTGGAGTTTCATAAAATGAATTCGCTGGATTATTTGCTGGAAAAAAAGGTAAAAGAACCCATAGCAATCAATATAAATGATTATAAAGATCAACTTTTAAAATTTATAGAAAAAGCTTTTGGAATAAGAGAGGGATCAACAGACAAGCCTGATTATTATGCCCGAACACTTTCAGGTTTGATCAGTGCTCTTTTTGTGAATGAAATTTCGTCGGTTCAAAGGCTTGAATCATTTTATGATGACTGTTTCGTTATTGAGTACGAAAACCGTTATTATATTTTAAGCAGATATTGGGCATCCTGAAGTAATGATAAAACAAAACCTCCAAAAATTCGGAGGTTTTTATGTTTAAAAATTTTCCCAGGTTGATTTTATCTTCTGCATTTTAACCAGATAAAAATACAGCGGAATCAATTCCAGTCTTATGATAAAATTGATATTCGGAAGAGTAAACGGAACAACAACCATCATGATGATGCAGACGGCAATCCCTATGATAGCATCGATAATAGCCGCCTGAAGCGCCCATTTCTGTTCAAATCAAAGCCCGTATGCAACAATCCCTTTAAATATTAATAGTAAAGCAGTGATCATTCCCGGCACCGTATAAGGATGACTGGCGGTAATTCCATAGAGCGACAAGTCGATCTTGTTTAAAAATGGCCCGATGATGAAAAATAAAGCCGCGAACGATCCTCCGATCAAAAAGAACCATAAAAATATTTTAATCCACAAAGGCAATAAATTTCTTCTTCGTGTAAAATTTTCTTTTGTTTCAAACTCCTGAAAAGCTGAGCTTTCTTCCATTATTTATTAGTTTTAAAATTATTCTTCCGCAAAAAAAGCATTCGAGCTTCCGATCCAGATCGCATCTTTCTTATTGAAATCGACGTTGACCATCGCCGCTTTGGTCATTCTGCCCAGATTTTCCAATAGGATAGGGCGTTCATCGTTTTCGTACCAAATATACAACAATCTGATTTCCGCTTTAGAAAATTCGCCGTTAATATCTTTAAAAACCGGTTCGTACTGCACTTTTCTCTGAAGGATATAGTTTTCTTTATCCTCGATGGCATCCGTTATTTCTTTTGTAGGATTTAAATTGACGCCGCTGCCGGCGAAAGAAAATAGGGGCTTCAATACAAAATCTTCAAGATTTTCATGTTCCGGAAATTCATGTAGGAAATAGCTTTTCGGAACAAACTGATGATGCAAAAGCGGCAGTAAATACTTGGAGATTTTGAAGAACCAGTTTGGATGGGTCACCCAGGTTACATCAATATCTTCCCGGAAATCAAATTCGGTTTTCAGATCCGGAATTCGGTCCAGTTCGTCGAAGATCACCCTGTTGTAAATTCTTTTAACCTCCGTTAACTGTCCGTTGTTGTCGTAGAATAATTTTTTACCTTCCTTTTTTATTTTGGTGAGGCAAACCGTTTTGATGCCCAGCAGTTTTTCTGTTAACACAAAATCAATGGCCGTTTTCTGTTTTTCAGGGTAAATTTCAAGGAGAATCACATGTTCAGGATTTTCGCTGCCGACAATAAGTTCTTTTAAATGATTTTTAAAAGTTTCATGGGGCATTTTATTCCTGATTTCCGAAAGAAAAGGGTAGACTTCGCAGAAAGTATCTTCGAAAACCTTTTGAAAAGCATATAAAGAAGGAAAAGCCTGGAGCTCGATCAGCTGCGGCTCGATTTCACCGTTTCCACTTTTGCAGATTCCGAAATCGATGGTGAAGAAATGCGGCTGATCCGTATCGTTGGGAACGCGGCAGTTTTCGGGAATTGCTTTCTGAAGGACTTCTGCCGGTAAAGCTTTAATCTGGTCGATAATGCTTTCACTGGCATTGATGAGCTTAGATTCAAATTCTTTGGTTAAAAACAATGGGCTTTCCGATATTCTGAATACCGGTTCCAGGCCGCTTTTCTGTTTGAGGATTTCTTTAAGCCTGCTGTATTTTTCCTGTGAAAATTCCTGGTTAAACTGCTCTCTGTAGGTTGGGATCATATTCTTTTTCTTTTTGTGATTAAAAAAATCGGACAATGAATGCCCGATTTTTCAAAATATTTTTAATGGTTATTTTTTTTAAACTGTTGCCTGCGTTTGGTTCAGGATATTCTGTTTTGCCCTGTTCAGGAATCGGGGAAGAATCTGGGCCTGGGTAAGGGTGATTTTATCTTCGTCGTCAATCCGGTCGATGGTTTCCAGATATTTTTCCATCCCGAAATTCTCGATCATTGCCTGTTTGTTCTTCTCGTCCTTTAGGTTTTCGATCATCCCTGCGGGATTTGCTTCCGGATGAAACTGTGTTCCGAAGATTTCTTCTGAAAAACGGACCGCCATTACCGCTCTTTCCAGATTAATATGGGGCCGCGATTTCTCGATGGCTACGATTTTCATTCCGAGTTCTTCAAAACGGCTGTAATCGGGCTCAATAAACTGGAACGCTCTCGAATCCACTGCATAAAACGGATCGGGTAAATTTTTAAATAAAAACTCCTGTTCGCCTTCTTCTGTTTTATGAACCGGCATGATGCCGAAAGAATAGGATTTCCGTCTGTTGATTGTCCCGAGTTTCCAGTGAATGCTCGCCAGCTGAAAGGAATGACAGATTAGAAAAACATATTTTTTACGGTCGTTACATTGGTTATACTCAAAAATTTCATCCAAGAACGCTGCAAATCGGTCTTCCCATTCCAGCCCTTCCCGGTGCGGATCTCCCGGACCGCCTGATGAAATGAAAATGTCAAAATTCTCGATCTCCGGCATTTCATTTTTAAACCTTACATCAAATGTTTCAATGCTTACCTCTTCTTCGGTGCTCTGCTGAAAGGTTTCGGAGATTTCTTTTATGTTTTTAAATCCCTGATTTACCTGGTTGTTATTCATATCCAGCAAAGCCATTCGGATATTCTTCATACGACATTCTATTTTTGCAAAGTTACCGAATATTTACCAAGCGTTTTCGCTATGCGTTATGCCATACTCCGTTTCAGAGATCATATAATCCACCACTTTGGTAAGGTCGCCGGTTTCGTTAAATATTTTAAGCTGGCGGTCTGCGCCGGTTCCGTTTTCAAGGATCGTCCAAGCATATTCCACCTCTTTACGGCAGCCTAAGTCGTCTACGACGTCATCGATAAACTCAAGAAGCTCTTTCAGCAAATCGGGATACGGCACAGATTCTTCTTTACCGAAATCGATCAGGTGGGCTTCAATTCCGCTTTTGGATGCCCTCCATTTATTTTCGTTCAGCAAAAGCCTTCTGTAGCTTCTGAAGCTTAAATTCTGCTGGTGCAGTTTACAGATTTTTGCGACAAGCGACTGCATAATGGCAGCTAAACAAACGGTTTCCTCAATCCGCAAAGGCATATCACAGATTCTGAACTCAATGGTAGGGTAGAACGGGTGAACTCTGAGATCCCACCAGATTTTCTTTGCATTGTCGATCGTTCCGGTTTTTACCAGCAGATCCACATAGCTGTCGAACTCCGCCAGCGAATTGAAGAAACTCGGGATCCCTGTTCTCGGGAATTTTACAAAAATTTCCTGACGGTACGATTTAAATCCGGTATTTCTGCCGATCCAGAAAGGCGAGTTGGTAGACAACGCATAGACGTGCGGAAGAAAATACCGCATGACATTCTGTATTCTTACGCCTTCTTCACGGTTCGGGATTCCGATGTGCACATGCAGCCCAAAGATTAGATTTCCCCGCGCCACATCGCCCATATCGTCTACGATTTTATTGTAACGTTCGCCGTTCGTAATGGTGTTGTGCTCCCAATTGGAAAACGGGTGGGTACCGCCCCCGGAAACCCTGAGCCCCTGCTCATGAGCGGTTTTGATGAGGTGCCTTCTGAGGCTCGTCAGTTCCGCTTTCGCTTCCTGGATATTCTGGCAGATGCCCGTTTCCATCTCGATCATGGATTCGTGCATTTCGTGTTTTAAATTTTCACTTAAAACCGCTTTTCCGCCTTCAATAATTTTCGAAACATGAGAAATCAGATCCCTGCTCTCAACATCAATAATTTGATATTCTTCTTCGATTCCGATAGTAAACTGATGCATTTTTTTTCGTGTTTTTTATATACGTTCTTATTTTACAGAATCCTTAACGAAGGTTCCCCAGGAGATATTCGGTTTTCCGGGAACATATTCCTTCGCTTTTTCCACAGCTAATTTTGCGGCATGCTCTACAATCCATGCAAAATTTTCTTCACCTACCGAATTTCGGTCGGCATCGGGAGCCGGGTTGCAGAAGTCGATGGCATAAGGAATTCCGTCTCTTACCGCAAATTCTACGGTATTGAAATCGTAGCCCAGTGCTTTATTCATTTTAATGGTGTAATCGTGGATGGTTTTCAATAATTTCTCCAGTTCCTTGCCTGCCGTTTTATGAGTTGTTTCGTACCTAAGATGAGGTGCATTTCTAGGCTCATAAGGCATGATGTGAACATATTTCTGGCCCAGGCAATACACCCGATAATAATCGTCGAAAATAATTTCTTCCTGTACCATCATTACCAATTGTTCCGTTTCTCCTAGTTTTGCCCAAAGATCTTCCGGATTATCTACCCGGTATACATTTCTCCAGCCGCCGCCATCATGAGGCTTCATATAGGCCGGAAATCCTACATAATCGAAGATATAATACCAGTCGTGAGGGAATTTCAGGTTTCTGAAGGAAGTTTCCGAAGTATTGGTCGGTCTCTCATGAGAAGGGAGCAATACGGTTTTCGGAAGGGGAATGCCGAGTTTCGTCATCAACGCATTATTGAAAAACTTTTCATCAGCACTCCACCAGAATGGGTTATTGATAACATAAGTCCCGTTCAGTGCTGCATTTTTAAGATACGCCCTGTAAAAAGGCACATCCTGTGAAATCCTGTCGATGATCACTGCATATCCATAATCGGCACCCTGCTCAAGTTTATCGATGTTTACCGGTTCGGCAACAATCTCCCCTTTGCCAAGCTCATTTACTTTATCGATAAATGCCCAGGGAAATGTATCTTCCATACCGAACAAGATTCCTACTTTTTTAGCCATAATGTATTTTTTTTAATGTTTTTATTATTGAGTTAATTAAATATATTTTGTTACTGATTTGAATTAACTATGACGTCACTGTTTTCTATAAAAAATTGATCTTAACTGATGAGTTTTAATGCTACGCTTGTCGAAATGCCATTGCGGACTTTGCGTTCAAATCATTCACAATTTATATCAATTAGTTTAAAATGAATTAAGAGAAAAAAGCCCCTATAAAAGTCGGGAAAACCATTCTCCAGAGCGGCCAGTCGTGATTGATCCATTTTCTCTCATCGTACCAGAAGTCGATTCCTTTTGAAGACAGAATGCCCGCCATTTCCACATTTTTATCTTTACAGATATCCTGATCGGAAGTGCTCAGAACAATATGCATGTGCTTGTATTTCCAGGCTTCATCATTTTTCACATATTCCCTCGGACAGTTGTAATACACCAGGTCATCGGAATATCCGTCCATGAAATTCCTGATGCTGAAAGCTCCCGAGAGACAGAATAAATGCGAAACAACATCCGGGAACCGGAAGGCAAAATTGGCCGCATGATAGCCTCCAAAGCTCGCCCCGGCAACGGCCACGCGGTGGGTATTATGAAGTTTCTGAATGTAAGGAACAAATTCCTTGATCAGGAACTGCACGTATTTTTCATAATTCCTGATTCTTTGCTGGGGCGGAATGCTTTCATCGTAAAAGCTCCAGCTGTCGATCGTCTGGATGTTGTAGAGCTTTACTTTTCCCTGTTCTACAAACCAGTTGATGCTACCGTTCAGGTGAAAATCATGGTTTTGGGTATATTGCCCCTGTGAAGTCGGAAACATGATGATCGGATATCCGTAATGTCCCGTAACTTCTACTTTAAGGCTTGTTCCTAAAATATGTGAGTAATAATCGGTATGTTCTATTTGCGGCATTTTTTGTTATTTGGAGTTAGAGAAGGTTGTAATCACCTTTGATTTTTATTAATGAAGCTTTTAAGCTTAGGCAGACCCTGATCTTTGCACGGTTTCACCGGCAGAAATTTTTATGAAGTCGGCTTTTCTTTCGGAGGCAGGATATTCAGCATGTCGGCGTGAATTTTTTCTGCGGCTTCATCAAGCCTTCTCTGCACGAGCTCTGCATCATTCGACTTGTAGACGATGCCTGCATGGTAATCGATGGGCAGGAACTTTACGGCCTCTTCGCATTGAAAATGCGTGTAATCGGGTTCTTTATCTTTAATTAGAGCGATGATCAGCCCCGAATAATATCCTGTAGGTTTGGAAATCTGGTAGTCTTTACCTCTCAGAAGGGCATCTTCAATTTTCGCCCATTCTCTCCAGATATTGATGTTGGTGGCAGCTTCTACCAGATCCGGAATATGAGCACCTCCAACCCGTGAGGAAGTTTCCAGAAAGTAATATTTTCCGTTTTCTTTACTTCGGATAAATTCCGTATGCGTTGCACCGTTCATCAATCCGAAACTGGAAAGTACTTTAGCATTGGCTTTTTCAAGAGCCTGGAATTCATCGGAATACCGTCCCAGGGTTTTTGTTCTGAAAACACCGCCCTCATGCGAAACCTGCATTGGCGGCGCAAGATATTTTGAAGCGGAGGTAAAAATGATTTCTTTATTAAAGGTAAGGCTGTCTACATGATACACGTCTCCGGGTTTAAAGCTTTCAAGCAGGAACAGATGGCGTTCTTCGCCTAAACTATTAAGCGCATCCCAAAGTTCATCCTTTGAAGTCAGTTTTTTAATACCGGAAGCGGAAGCTTCGGAACGGGGTTTTAAAACCCAGGGAGCAGGAACATTATCTGCAAAGGCATTTACCTCATCGTTGTTGAAGACGGCGGTAAATTCAGGAACATTGATGCCGGAATCCTTTGCTTTCTGGCGCATGGCCAATTTATCCCTGAAATAGCGGTGCGTTGTCTGTCCCATTCCGGGAATCCTGAAGGTTTCACGGATCAGAGCAGCCTTTTCCACATCATAATCATCCAAGGCAATTACGGCGTGGATCTTTCGGGTCTGCATCAGATAAGAAAAACCCTGGACAAGATGGTCGAGATTCCAAACGGAGGGCTTTATCTCAGGCATATAAAATACCTCATCGATGGCGTGCCACGGCCAGTCTTTCTCTTTAAGATTCTCGGATGTTACCAGAATTACTTTATTACCGAGTTTTTTCATTTCATCCATGAAATCATAACCCTTGTAATAGCACGAAATGCACACTATTGTTTTCTCCTCCATACAATGTTTTTAGTTTTTTAGTGGATTTTCAAAAACAAATACCTTTTTTTCTTCATTATTTAATGTTAAAAAATAAAAATATGTGCGCTTTTGAAAATCCTATTTCAATTATACAGAGAATTTTTGTAATAAACTAATTTTTAGTGATAATTTTCGATTAAATCTGCCAGCAATTGGACTCCGAATCCGGTAGCTGCTTTTTCTTTCGCATAGCCCACACTGCCGAAAGCAACGCCGGCAATATCCAGATGCGCCCATCTAGGATGGTTTTCAATGAACTGCTCTAAGAATTTTGCGGCAACAATACAGTCTCCGATCGGCTTCATGGAAATATTCTTCACATCGGCTACATCCGACCGGATGTCGTCTTTCCAGATGTCCCAAAGCGGTAAATTCCAGAGTCGCTGGTTGGTCTTGTCACCGGTTTTCAGTAAAAGATTTTTCAGTTCTTCATTATTTGAAAACATGGCCCCGCAGGTATCGCCGAACATTCTCACGGAGCTTCCGGTTAAGGTAGCAAGATCGATCAGGAAATCCGTTTTGAAATTTTTCGCCATATACGAAAGTCCGTCTGCAAGAATCATCCGGCCTTCCGCATCGGTATTTAATACTTCGATTGTTTTTCCGTTGTAAGCCGTGATGACATCGCTCGGAAGAAACGCCTTTTCCGAAATAGCATTATCGGTGATCGGTAAGATGGCGGTAATGTTTACCGGCAGCTGCATTTCGGCGGCATAGATCAGGGTTCCCAGAACAGCCGTTGCACCGCCCATATCCGATTTCATATAATGCATATTGTCTGGATTTTTCAGAGAAATCCCTCCGGTGTCGAATAAAACGCATTTGCCTACCAACCCAAAAGTTTTGGCATTTTTAACGGGTGTTTTATATTCCAGAATGGTAAAAGCCGCATCGTAGGCACTTCCCTGATTGACGGAAAGATAGGCCCCCAAACCGAGTTCCTCACATTTTTTCCTGTTGAAGGCCGTATATTTGATGTCGTATTTTTTAGCTAAATTTTTTAAATATAAACTGAAAGCATCCGGTTTTTTAAGGTTGGCCGGTTTGTTCAGCCATTCCTGGCAGGCAATCTGTCCGGTGCTCATGGCTTCGGCTTTCTGGCTGATAAAATCCAGTTTTTTCTGGCTTAAGTTCTCAAAATGAATTTCGAATTTCGCATTCCAGAAAGCATGTTTTTTTTCAAAAGGGTAGTTGTAGGTGCCGATCAGCAGGCCTTTTACCAATTCTTCAAACTGTTTTTCGTTCATAAAGTCAGCCAGAACCAGCGTCGGGACGGCCTGTATTTTTTCTTTATAAACCTGGGAGAACTTTACAGCCACCTGCTGAGCCTCAAAATTCTGCAATGACGATTTTCCCAGCCCGATAAAATAAGCGGTTCCTTCCTCATGGATATGGATAAAAACCTCATGCTTCTTCCCGGTGAAAAAATTGGAGATATTTTTATTAAAATTTCTGCAGGATTTCGTCCATTCTTCTTCTGTAAAAAGATGAAATACCTGGGTGTAATTTTTATTTTTTTTGTTGATAAGCTTCATAAGGTTAATTTTTAATGCTGTCCTGCTTCGGCTTCACTTCCACAGGGTTTTCGGTGTTGTTGTAGTACAGCCATTCGATGGCTCGTGGAAATTCCTGCGACCAGTAAAATTCGCTATGGGTACCTTCCGGATTAATGCTGGTCCTGATTTCAAAATCGAAGAGATTTTTCTCTTCCCAATGTTTCAGGGATTCTTCAAAAGCATGAATTCTTTTTACCATTTTAGAGCCCTCCTGTCCGCCGCCGTACAGGTAAATTTTTGTTTTAAATGGAATCCGGAAATTCATCATTGGGAAATTGTTGTTCGGTTCCACCCAAAGTGAAGGGGAGAAGATCAGCAGTTTGGAATAGACTTCTGGATACAGAAATCCGCTATAAATGCTGATCAGGGCACCGAGCGAGCTTCCCCCGATTCCCGTATTTTCACGATCCTTTTTAGTGCGGTACTTTTGATCTACGTAAGGCTTTAAGGTATCGGTAATAAAGCGGATGTATTTTTTCCCCTCCGAGCCGTTGGCCACATGGTCATTATCGAAAATATATTCTTTAATCCGCTCTTCGCTTCCGTGTTCAACCGCAATGATGATCACATCACCACGGCCGTATTCTGAAAGCACGGAAAGCTTTTTATCGATTTCCCAGTTCCCGTAGTCGCTGCCTTCATTGAATAAGTTCTGTGCGTCTTGCAGGTACAGCACGGGATAGCTTTTTTCTGAAACGTGATAATTATAGGGCAGGAGTGCCCAAACTTTCCGGTAGCGGTCGAGCTGCGGGATATAAAACTTTTCAGAAATAATTTCGGCGACCGGAAAATATTCATCTTTGAAAGGCCCCCAGTTGAGTCTCCATTTTTCCACGGTATTGGAAGCCGTTCCTGAAGATTTCGACGCTTTCCGGTTTGGAGTGATATTTCCATGCCTGTCAAGTTCCACATTTTCCCAGCCGCCTTTCGTAAATTTATATTCGATATGGTCAGGTAAGACCTTATCATCGATTTCAATAGAGTAGTTCCGGGAGTCTTTTAATGCAAGCTTAAAACGCGGGTCCCGCGGATTCCAGCCGTTAAAATTTCCGGTGATATAAATAATCCTTTCATCATGTTCTGCGGTATAAAGGTCAAACTTCATCAGTGTCTTTACTAAAATTTAAACCCTAAATTTATAAAAAATCTTTTTATGGCAAATAAATTCCGGAATCATGGAATTAATGGCTGAAAAAACTCTATATTTGAGTAGAAACAAGCGGTGAGAGGAGATTAACATAATAAATAATTCATCGATAATTAATAACTGTTGTCGGCATTTTTCCGTAGTTTCAGAAAAAATATAAAATTAAATTACAAACCGTGATGAATTCGGTTAAAACATACACTCTTTTTACAGACCAGGACATTTATCTCTTCAAAGAAGGTAAACATTACAAGCTCTACGATAAATTCGGGGCACACTCAGTTGAAAAAGACGGCGTGCAGGGCGTTTACTTCTCGGTCTGGGCACCCAACGCCAAGCAGGTCTCGGTAATCGGAAACTTCAACGGCTGGAACAAGAAAGATCATCTTTTATTTCCCCGCTGGGACAGATCCGGGATCTGGGAAGGCTTCGTCGCCGGACTGACCTGGGGAACGCTCTATAAATATGCTGTTGAAACCTATCGCGGTGAAATCCTCGAGAAAAGTGATCCGTACGCCTTAAGCTGGGAACAGAATCTTCAGGCGGCATCGCTGGTTTCCACTACCTGGTATGAATGGCAGGACAAAGAATGGATGGAAAACCGCTGGAAGAAAAATACCCTGAAAGCACCACTTTCCGTCTACGAAATGCATTTGGGATCCTGGATAAGGGATGAACATAATCCTGAAAGGTTTTTAAATTACCGTGATATTGCAGAAAAGCTGATTCCTTACATTAAAGAAATGGGTTTTACACACGTAGAATTTATGCCGCTGATGGAATATCCGTATGATCCGAGCTGGGGCTATCAGATTACCGGCTTTTATGCCGCTACTTCGCGTTTCGGTTCGCCGCAGGACCTGATGTTCCTGATTAACGAGCTTCACAGCAATGGGATCGGGGTGATTTTAGACTGGGTGCCTTCGCATTTTCCGGGCGATGCCAATGGCCTGCACCGGTTTGACGGTTCTTTCCTGTATGAGCATGAAGACCCGCGGAAGGGTTTTCATCCCGACTGGAAATCCTATATTTTCAATTACGGTAGAAACGAAGTGAAATCCTTTTTAATTTCCAATGCCATGTTTTGGCTGGAACGTTATCATGCTGACGGATTGCGGGTAGATGCGGTAACTTCTATGCTGCATCTGGATTATTCCCGAAACGAAGGCGAATGGGAACCGAATATCTACGGCGGTAACGTAAACCTGGAAGCAAAGACATTCCTGCAGGAATTCAATACCGCGGTGTATAAAGAATTTGGTGATAATATCATTACCATTGCAGAAGAAAGTTCCGATTTTCCGATGCTTACCAAGCCTGTCCATGATGGCGGCGTTGGCTTTGGCATGAAATGGATGATGGGCTGGATGCACGATACGCTGGCTTATTTTAAAGAAGATCCCATTGACAGGAAGTTCTTTCATCATAAGCTTACCTTCGCTTCCATGTACATGTACAATGAAAATTACATGATGCCGCTATCCCATGACGAGGTAGTACATGGAAAAGCCAGCCTGATTTATAAGATGAAAGGCGACGAATGGCAGAAATTTGCCAATCTCCGGGCCTTATATGTCTATATGTTTACGCATCCGGGAGCAAAGCTGTTGTTCATGGGAGATGAATTCGGACAGACCAGCGAATGGAATTTCAAGAAAAGCCTGGACTGGCATTTGCTGAATTTCCCTGTTCATAAAGGATTGCAGACTTTGGTAAAAGATCTCAACCATCTTTACCGAAACGAAACGGCCTTTTATGAAAATCAGTTCAGTCCGGAAGGTTTTCAATGGGTGGAAGCGGATGATACGGATAATTCGGTCTATATCTATTTAAGAAAAGGCAAACAGGAAGACGATGTAGTCATGGTCATCCTAAATTTAACACCAAGGGTTTTGGACTATAAAATCGGAGTACCCGACGAAAGCCAGTGGGAAATTATTTTTAACTCCGATGACAAAAAATACGCGGGAAGCGGGGTAGAGCCGGATATTTTCAGGGAAGACCAGGAAGAATTTAGAGGACATAAAAAATCCATCAGCATCAAGCTATCGCCATTGGCCGGAATTATTTTAAGGAAGAAAGAAAAAGAGATAAAAGAAACAGCAGTAAGCAATACAAAAGATAAAAAAGATGATCCAGGCGGCAGACGTTTTAGGCAGAAGATATGAGGATATTAAAAATCTTATTGTAATAGCTGATTTTGATCCTGAAACATTGAAATCTTTTTCAGCTAATGCAATCAATTCTGGCATCTGCAAGACAACGTTTACCGAAGATCTTTATTTTTTCGGCAGTAAAATCGATCGATATAAGACTGGCTTTCGGAAAAACAGAATTGACGAGATTGTTTTTACTAAAGAAAAAGACGAGGCGATATCAATGATTGATGATCTTATAGCATTAAATAGCTTTGAATTTAAATTTGTTACCGAAAAACAAATGAAAGGTACGCCATTCGAAGTGCTGACTGATGATTCGGAAATTGGGATGAATTTTGCCGAGTTTAAAATACAACGGTTTGAGTCTGATCCGTCTCCCCAATTTGATATAAGCGATATTGACCAATACGCTTGTTTAACATTGAGGTCAGATAATTATGCGGATATCATTCATCAGGAATTTACAGAAAATGAAAGCTTTTTTGTATTTGAACTTCGTCCGGTGAATCAATAGAAATAAATAATAAACTTCAGAATAGTAAAACAATAATGATAGGAAGAATATGACAGTATTTCATATCAGTACGGAATGTTATCCGGTAGCAAAAGTAGGAGGCCTGGCCGATGTAGTAGGGGCTTTGCCAAAATATCAGAACAAAACTAAAGGAGTTGATGCGAAGGTGGTTATGCCCTGGTACAACAAATCTTTCGTTTATGACCATGAGTTTGACATAGTTTTTGATGGGTTCATCCATCAGGGGCCAAACATGCTGCAGGTGCAGGTTTTAAAGGAAAAATCAAACGCTTTAGGATTTGAATTGTACATGGTAAGAATCCCGGGATTGCTGGATCGCGACAATCCTTACGGGTACCAGGATGAGAATTTTCAGTTCATTGGTTTCCAGCACGGCGTTCTTCACTGGCTCAGTGCCATGCAGATCCGTCCGGATGTTCTGCACTGCCACGATTATCATACGGGATTGATTCCGTTTATGGTGGAACATTGCTGGGAATTTTCCTTTTTAAAAGGAGTAAAAACAATCGGGACCATTCATAATGGTGAATATCAGGGAATGATGAGCTGGGAGATGGCCAATTATATTCCGTCTTTCGACCGATACAAATGGGGCCTCATGGACTGGGACGGACTGATCAATCCTCTGGCAAGCATGATTAAGTGTGCGCATTCCTTTACCACGGTTTCGCAGGGGTACCTTGAAGAACTCTTTGTAAGCTTCCGGGGAATTGAAGGTCTGGTACGCGATGAGTCCCACAAAGCTTATGGGATTATCAACGGCATCGATACGGAAGTCTGGAACCCGGAAACCGATCCGATGCTGGATTTTAATTTTAATGAAGGAAATGCAGTGGTTTTAAAGAAAAAGAACAAAGAAAAGCTGTGCCGGGAATACGGTCTGAGACCGGAGCTGCCGTTGTTTGCCTTTATCGGAAGGTTTGCTACCGAAAAAGGAGCGGATTTCCTTCCGGATGTGGTGTGGAGAAGCATTACACAGACGCATGGCGCTTTAAACATCATGATTCTGGGATCGGGAAACACTTATATCGAAAACAAACTGAAGGAATACGATTATATTTATAGCAATTTCGCGCTGGATCTTGGATATAAGGAATATCTTTCGCATAAAATATACGCTTCGGCGGACTTTTTGCTGATGCCATCGAGGGTAGAACCCTGTGGACTGAATCAGATGTATTCCATGCGTTATGGTACGGTTCCTATTGTAAGATATACAGGAGGATTAAGGGATACGGTAAGTGATATTTCTACCGGCGGGGCAGGATTGAATTTTACATCTCCCGGCGTTGATGATATCATCCATGCGATGAACAGAGCCTTACTGGTATATAATCAAAAAGGGACAATGGAAAACCTGATTCATGCCAATATGAATTTTGATTTTGCCTGGGAAACTTCTGCTGAAAAATATATTAATTTATATAAAAAGTAATGATAAAAACTAATAACTTACGTCTTTGAAAAGTTTTATTTTTATTCAGCTTGGGATTATTGGGGTTATCATATTTTGCTCATGATCAGAATGATTCCGTGGTCCATCAATCGATGATTGTATGGATGTAAGCAAAGTTTGTTCAATACGATTGAAAGACAGGATGGTAGAAGCTTTAGAGTGAGATTAATATGCGGGAATCAGAAAAGAGGAATACTGTCAAAAATTAAATTGATACACCAAAAAATAAAATAATTAAGAAAAAATAAATGTACATATGAATCGCAATGTTATATCCATTGTTTTAGGAGGCGGAAGGGGAACAAGATTATTTCCTCTCACCTATTCAAGGTCTAAGCCGGCTGTTCCAATCGCCGGAAAATACAGATTGGTAGATATTCCTATTTCCAACTGCCTGAATTCAGGAATGAATAAAATCCTGGTATTAACGCAGTTTAATTCAGCTTCACTGAATTCGCATATTAAAAATTCTTATCATTTCGACATTTTCAGCAAAGGATTTGTAGATATTCTTGCTGCTGAACAGAATGTAGAAAACGATAACTGGTACCAGGGAACGGCTGATGCCGTACGTCAGTCGATGAAGCATCTTGATAAATATGATTATGAATATATCCTAATCCTTTCCGGAGACCAGCTGTACCAGATGGATTTCAAAGAAATGCTGGATTTCCATATCGAAAGAGGCGGTGATGTAACGATTGCTACCATTCCGGTAAATGCAAAAGATGCAACCGGTTTTGGGATCTTAAGTTCGGATGATGAAGGAAATATTACTTCTTTTGTCGAAAAACCGGGTTACGATATGTTAGACGGACTGAAATCTGAAGTTTCCGATGAAAATAAGTATGCTGGCAAAGAGTATCTTGCTTCTATGGGAATTTATATCTTTACGAAAAGCATCCTGAAAAAAATGTTTGAAGAAGGTGCAGGAGATGATTTCGGAAAAGACATCATTCCGAATTCCATCGGAAAATATACCACATTAAGTTATCAGTATGAAGGCTACTGGACCGACATCGGTACCATTGAGTCATTCTACGAAGCCAACCTGGACCTTTGTCAGGACTTCCCTCAGTTTAACCTGTTTTCTTCCTCACCCATCTATACCAGAGCGAGAATGCTCCCACCGTCAAAGATCAATGGCTCCTATGTAAGTAAGGCGGTTTTTGGAGACGGATGCATTATTATGGCTGATAAGATCGAAAATTCCGTGATCGGAAACCGTACCCGAATTGATAAAGGAAGTACGATTGTCAATTCTTATGTCATGGGTTCTGATTTTTACCAGGGCACTGCTGAAATCGTCGAAAATGACGACCATGGCCAGCCGAATATGGGTATCGGAAAATACTGTTACATCGAAAAAGCGATTTTAGATAAAAACTGCTATATCGGCGATAATGTAAGAATCATCGGAGGAAAACACCTTCAGGATGGCGATTACGGAACCCACTCCGTTCAGGACGGAATCATCGTGGTGAAGAAAGGAGCAGTGCTGAAAGCGGGAACACATATAGGATAAAGAGTATTGAAATTCCTTATCAATTCGCTTTATTTTCTTAAATAAATTTAAAAACAGAGTGGCCGCCATATTGGTCACTCTTGTTATTTTCTATACATTTGTGTCATGCGTTTTTTTAAGATCATAGCGGTATTTGTTGTTTTGCTGGTCGGGGCTTATGCGGCTTCGATGTACTATTTTGTAGACGAGAGCAAAGATTTCAAAATAGAAAAAGAGATCGATTATCCTCTGGAAAAAGTCTTTTTACAGTTCAACAACCTGCAGCATTTCACACGCTGGAACAACTTCTTTACGAGTTCTAAATCCGTTGATATTGACTATTATACGCCTTATGAAGGGCAGGGCAGTTCCATCAGCTATGCAGATTCCAAAAACGACACCGATGGGGAGATGTTTATTCGGTACGAAAACCCAAACAAATCGCTCCGGTATCAGCTTTTCGAAGACCGGAATGAAAGTCCGACGGTTGTTGATGTTAAGTTTAAAGCGCTGTCTGCGGATAAAACGAAAATCACTTGGGTGGTACATACGCCGAAATTATCTGTTCTGCGAAGAGTGGAAAACTTCTGGACAGAAGACCGCTTTGCTGAAAACATCGATAAAAGCATGGCCAACCTGAAAAATGTTCTCGGTAATAAAGTAGAGAAAGACAACCAGATGGCCGCCATCAAATACGACAGCATTATGGTTGAAAATGAGGAGGAAAAACTGCTCCTGGGCATCAATGTAAGCGCTTCCAACAAGAAAGATGCGCTGTACAAAAATATCGTGATGAATTATAATAAAATTTATAATTACACCACGATGGATTTAGGCAAAAAAGAAGATGAGTTCGGCTATCCGGTTCTGGTAACGGATGCGGATAATTACAAAGACAAAGAAGTCTCGTATTTCCTGGGAATTCCACTCTCTAAAAAATTCGGCGTTACCGACAATAATTTCAGCTTCAGGACGCTTAATCCTGCGCAGAATTATGTGATGTATTATAAGGGAAATTATGCCGGAAGGGTGAAAGCGATACAACAATTAATCCAGAAAGCCAAGAAAGATGAGATGCGTTTTAATGATATTCGTCAGACTTTTCTAGAACGCCCTATGGAAGAGCAGGATGTCAATATGAAACTCTCATTATCAGTATTTAAGTAATTAAATATTTTATACTTTTTTTAATAGTTTAAAGGCTGTTCCAAGTCGGTTTTTTTTATTAAATTTGAAGCTTAATTCGACAAACAAATTTTAATAACAGATAAACTGTAATAATGGACAGATTTTCATTCCTAAACGCAGCTCATTCTCAGTTAATTGAGGATTTATACCAACAGTACTTAAAATATCCGGACTCTTTGGAACCATCATGGAAAGCCTTCTTTCAGGGCTTTGATTTTGCTTTGGAGAACTACGGAGACGATGATCAGGTTCAATATGTTCAGGCTCCGGCCGCTTCCGCTCCTGTAGTACAGCAGGCTGCACAGGCCGCATCAAACGGAGAGGTTCCGGAACACATCAAAAAGGAATTTAAGGTAGTAAATCTGATTGAGGCGTACAGGACGAGAGGCCATTTGTTTACAAAAACAAACCCTGTTAGGGAAAGAAGACACTATACACCGACCCTGGACATCGAAAACTTCGGTCTGGACAAATCGGATTTAAATACAAAATTCAACTGTGCGGTTGAGACGGGGATGAAAGGCCCGGCTACCTTGCAGGAACTGATTTCGCATCTTGAAAACATCTACTGCGATTCGATCGGGGTGGAGTATATGCACATCAACAATGTAGAAGAAAAAGACTACATCAAGCAATGGCTGCAGGTGAACGAAAACCACCCGAACCTTTCCGCCAACGAAAAAACGGAAATTTTACTAAAATTAAATCAGGCCGTAGCGTTTGAAAACTATCTTCATACAAAATTTGTCGGGCAAAAGAGATTCTCACTGGAAGGAGGGGAAACCCTAATTCCTGCGTTGGACCAGTTGATCACAAGATCTTCCCAGTTAGGCGTGGATGAGGTTGTTTTAGGAATGGCCCACAGAGGAAGACTGAACGTGCTGACCAATATTTTCGGAAAATCGTACAAGCAGATCTTCTCGGAATTCGAAGGAAAACCGAATTTGAAGAAGATGTATTCTCCGGAGACGTTAAGTATCACTTGGGTTCATCCAAAAAAATCAAAACGGCTTCAGGAGAGGAAGTTGCCATTAACCTGACGCCTAACCCATCTCACCTTGAAACGGTAGCCGCCCTTGTAGAAGGAATCTGCCGTGCAAAAGTGGATGATAAATACAAAGACTATTCTAAAGTTCTACCCATCATTATTCATGGTGATGGCGCATTAGCAGGGCAGGGTATTGCTTACGAAGTTGCCCAGATGATGACTTTGGAAGGATACAAAACGGGCGGAACCGTTCATATTGTGGTGAACAACCAGGTTTCATTTACCACTAATTATATGGATGCAAGATCTTCAACTTATTGTACCGATGTTGCAAAAGTTACGGAATCTCCTGTAATGCACGTGAATGCAGATGATGCGGAAGCAGTAGTGCATGCGATCCATTTCGCTGCTGATTTCAGAGCGAAGTTTGGTAAAGATGTGTATATCGATCTGTTAGGGTATAGAAAATACGGTCACAACGAAGGGGATGAACCTAGATTTACACAGCCTAATTTGTATAAAACAATTTCTAAACACCCGAATCCACGAGAAATTTATAAAGATAAATTGTTAAAAGATAACGTTACTTCAAATGATGTTATCGCTAAAATGGAAACGGAATTCAAGGCGCTTTTGGATAAGGATTTCGATGCATCGAAAGAAATTGAGAAAAACGTAATGGATGTATTCATGGCGGACGATTGGACAAATTATCCTATTGCTAAAAGAGGAGCGGTTCAGCAGCCTGTAGATACGAAGTTTGATCTTGAAAAGCTGAAAGAACTGGCTCTTAAAATGTCTACCCTTCCGGCTGATAAAAAGTTCCTGAATAAAATCACGAGACTTTTCGAGAACAGAACTAAAGCCATCGAAGGAAACTCTTTGGACTGGGCACTAGGAGAATGGTTAGCTTACGCAACGCTTCTTGTGGAAGGCCATAATGTAAGAATTTCCGGTGAAGATGTGGAAAGGGGAACATTCTCTCACAGACACGCTGTTGTAAAAACGGAAGATACGGAAGAAGAATACATCCCGTTAAGACATGTTTCCGAAAACAGATTTGATGTTTACAACTCGCACCTTTCAGAATATGGGGTTTTAGGTTTCGATTACGGCTATGCTATGGCTTCTCCAAATACCTTAACGATCTGGGAAGCACAGTTCGGGGATTTCGTAAACGGAGCCCAGATTATTGTAGACCAATATTTAGCCGCCGCAGAGGAAAAATGGAAGATCCAGGACGGTCTGGTAATGCTGTTGCCTCACGGTTCGGAAGGGCAGGGAGCAGAACACTCTTCTGCAAGACTTGAAAGATTCCTGACACTTTGTGCGAACGAAAATATGGTAGTGGCGAATATTACTTCTCCGGCAAACTATTTCCACCTGTTGAGAAGACAGCTAAAATGGGCATTCAGAAAACCATTGATCGTGATGAGCCCGAAATCATTGCTAAGACATCCGAAAGTAGTTTCTCCGCTTGAAGATTTTGCAACAGGAAGTTTCCAGCCGATCCTTGACGATCCTACCGCAGATGCTGCAAAAATTGAAAAATTAGTACTTTGCTCCGGTAAGCTGTATTTCGAATTACTGGCTAAAAAAGAAGAGTTGAATGCTGAAAACATAGCATTGGTAAGATTCGAACAGTTGTATCCGCTTCAGACGGATGCTATCGAAGCGATCTTCGAAAAATATTCCAACAGAAAAGAAATCGTGTGGGCTCAGGAAGAACCTGAAAACATGGGAGCATGGTCTTACATCCTGAGAAACTTCAGAGATACGGGAATCCAGGTAATCGCTCCGGTACCAAGCGGTGCTCCGGCTCCGGGAAGCCACAAAATGTTTGAGAAAAACCAGAATGCAGTAATCAACAGGGTATTCGATAGAAACGATACTCCGGTGAAAAGACCTGTAACCGCTTAATAGAAATAATAATCAATAAAAAAATAAAAAATACGATATGTCAGTTTTAGAAATGAAAGTTCCTTCACCGGGCGAATCAATTACAGAAGTTGAAATTGCAACCTGGCTTGTAAAA
The DNA here is from genome assembly GCF_030818695.1 of Chryseobacterium sp. SORGH_AS_0447. Taxonomy (NCBI): domain Bacteria; kingdom Pseudomonadati; phylum Bacteroidota; class Flavobacteriia; order Flavobacteriales; family Weeksellaceae; genus Chryseobacterium; species Chryseobacterium sp. SORGH_AS_0447. Next base: position 2,462,600 of record NZ_JAUTAR010000001.1, read on the forward strand.
GATGGGGATTATGTAGAAAAAGACCAACCCATTGCTGAAGTAGATTCAGACAAAGCTACTCTAGAATTGCCTGCTGAGCAAAGTGGTGTTATCACTTTGAAAGCTGAAGAAGGTGACGTGGTACAGGTAGGACAGGTAGTTTGTTTAATCGATATGGATGCTAAAAAGCCTGAAGGAGGAGCTGCCCCTGCTGCTGAAGCTCCAAAACAGGAAGAAGCTCCGAAAGCGGCTGCTCCTGCGCCACAGGAAGCTCCAAAGCCAGCTGCTCAACCGGCTCCGGCGGCGGCTGCCCAGACTTATGCTACCGGTGCTCCATCTCCTGCTGCTAAGAAGATCCTTGACGAAAAAGGAATGGATGCAGCACAGGTTTCAGGAAGCGGAAGAGACGGAAGAATTACAAAATCTGACGCAGAACTGGCAGCAGTTCCTGCATTGGGAGGAAACCCGGTAACGGCTACAGGTTCCCGAACTACTACTACAACAAAACTTTCAGTTCTTAGAAGAAAAATCGCTCAGAGATTGGTTTCTGTAAAAAATGAAACGGCGATGTTGACGACTTTCAACGAAGTTGATATGTCTGAAATCTTCAGATTAAGAAAACAATATAAAGAAGAATTTGCTCAGAGACACGGGGTAGGCCTTGGTTTCATGTCTTTCTTCACGAAAGCGGTAACAAGAGCATTGCAGCTGTATCCGGATGTAAATGCATCGATCGACGGAGATTTCAAAGTAAATTATGATTTCTGTGATATTTCAATTGCCGTTTCAGGTCCTAAAGGACTAATGGTTCCGGTATTGAGAAATGCTGAAAATATGTCTTTTGCTGGTGTTGAAGCCAACATCAAAGATCTTGCGGTAAAAGTAAGAGACGGAAAAATCACGGTTGACGAAATGACAGGCGGTACATTTACCATTACAAACGGGGGTACTTTCGGGTCTATGTTGTCTACACCGATCATCAACCCACCTCAATCCGCAATCCTGGGAATGCACAACATTATCCAAAGACCGGTTGCAGTAGACGGGCAGGTAGTAATTCGTCCGATGATGTATGTAGCTATGTCTTATGACCACCGAATCATCGATGGAAAAGAATCTGTAGGATTCCTGGTAGCGGTAAAAGAAGCGATCGACAATCCGGTTGAAATCCTGATGAATGGGGACGAAAGAAAAGGTCTCGGATTGTAAGATTAAAAAACAATTACATTATAAATTTCAGATCTCGCCCCAAAAAGGCGAGATTTTTGTATCTTTTATAGTAAATACTAAGATGATGTTCTCAAAAATGACTTCCAATATCAAAGTTTCAGTAGTTCCTGAATACGATACCAAAAACAGTTATCCCTCTGAAAACCGTTACGTTTTCAAGTATAATATAACGATCGAAAACGATGGTACTTTTCCGATTAAGATCCTTAAAAGAAAATGGCTGATTTTTGATGTCGGTTTCGGCTACACCGAAATCACCGGAGATGGTGTGATCGGGCTTACCCCTGAGATTGCCAACGGCGAAAATTTCACTTATTTTTCAAATGTGATGCTCCGTTCCGGTGTAGGGAATATGAGCGGAAAATACCTGGTTAGAAACATGGACACCCAGGAAAACTTTGAAATAGATATTCCTAAATTCAATCTTTTAGCGGAAGTATTAAGCAATTAATCTATAATTATTCCGAGTTGGGATTGTTATTGTTAAAGTAATATTATTTTGATTACTGTTAAAAAAGCATTTAATTACTTTAACAGTTATCTGCAATATATTCCTGAGGGACTAAAGTTTTTTGATTTTTAATTTCATAAAATCCACCACTTCTTCATTGCTCGTCAAAAACAGCTTTTCAAAAGCCAGTAACGATATTTTTGCACACACTTCGGCATCGGCGCCGGCCCGGTGATGATTAAAACTGATCTGATGATATTCCGCCAGATGTTTCAAACCATATCTCGGCAGGTAATTCCATGACTTTTTAGCCAGCTGTATACTGCAAAGATAGTTGAGCTTCGGAGTAAACATTCCGTAGTGGTTCAGGCATCCCCGCAGAACTCCGGCATCAAAACCCGCATTATGCGCAATCATCAGTGTCCCATACATCATTTCCTCCACTTCATACCAGATTTCATCGAAAGTAGGTGCATCTTTCACGTCATCCGGAACAATTCCGTGAACATCTACATTAAATGGGCTGAAATACGGAAAACTCGGCGGTTTAATCAGCCATGTTTTCGTCTCCACGATCTTAGAATCCTGTACAATACAAATACCCAGCTCACACGCAGAATTTTTCTCGTGTGTTGCCGTTTCGAAATCAATTGCACAAAAATCCATTTATTTTAATTTAAATTAATAATTTATGATAAGAAATTTATTTAAAATTAATAAGTCTTTACTTTTATAAAAATTGTTTTCTTTTCGGCTTGAGTTTTTGAAATATTACTGATTTCTGATGCAAATTTTTCTTTCAGATCATCAAAACTAAAAAAATCTTCGTCTGCAACAGTAATTTTAAAAGTTGTTGCAGAGCTATCATCTTCGGAGTTGTAAGTCGATTCTTTTGAGATCGTGCCGTGTGTAATTTTTTTATTTAAATAAGACTCTAAGTTTATAATTTTTGATCGGTCAGCTTTGGAATTAATATTAATTTGAAAATTATCACCATTAATTCCTTGTTTCAATCTGATCAAATAGACTGAATTTTTTTTGAAATTTAATTTTTTCCCACTTAATCCAATTTTTCCATCTATTATCTTATAAGAAGCTTTTGTCGCTGGTACAGAAGACTTTTCGGTATTGAAATCAATATCGTTCAATATACCGGAAAAGGAATATAATTCAAATTCAATTGGAGAGTCACTGTTCAATAATTCTTTACTTTTTTCGGAGATAATTGTATAGCTGCAACTCTTATCGATTGTAATCCAATTATTCTTCTGTGCAAAACTTAATTGAAAAATAAGAATAAATATTAAAGATAATCTGCTTAATATTTTCATTATAAAAAGTGTTTGAAGATGAGCCACTCTGTTTGATAAAACCGGTTTTTCTGATATTTCTGTCTGCGTTTCCAGCTTCCGGCCGCATATCCGTAAAAACTGAAATGCGCTTTCAGCACCGCTATAAAATGCGGAAACCCCAATTTTACACCGAAGTAAACCCCAGCGAATCCGTCCAGGCACAGCCTTAAAAAAATGATTCCGATCAGTCTTGGGAATGGAGCATTCTTTACCACCATGGAAAGGTTATTCCGGATATTCAGGAACGTCTTTTTCGGGCTCTGCTTATTTAGGGTACCACCGCCGACATGATAGACTGCGGATTTCCATGTATAAAAAATCTTTCTTCCGGAATTAATCAGCCTCCAGCAAAGATCGATCTCCTCCTGATGGGCAAAAAACCGTTCGTCAAACCCCTTCTGATCCCAGAAGTCTTTCGAACGGATGAAAAAGCAGCAACCCGATGCCCAGAAAATTTCTGATTCATCGTTATATTGGCCTCTATCTTCTTCCAGATCATCAAAGACCCTTCCTCTGCAGTACGGATAGCCGAGATTATCAATCAGCCCTCCGGCCGCACCGGCAAATTCAAAAGATTTTCTATTAGTAAATGATAAAATTTTAGGTTGAATAGCGGCGATCGAACTGTCTTTCTCAAACAATTGCAGGATAGGTTCCGTCCAGCCTTCAGTAACTTCTACGTCGGAATTCAGTAGGCAGTAAAATTCATGATCGATCTGCTTTAATCCTTCATTATAACCGCCGGCAAAGCCATAGTTTTGATCGTTTTCAATGATTCTGACCGTAGGAAACCTTTCCTTTAAAAACTGCACAGAATCGTCTGTTGAGAGGTTGTCGATTACATAAACATCCGAACCCTGAGAAAACTGTATCACGCCGGGTAAGAACTTTTCGAGCCACTCTTTTCCGTTCCAGTTCAAAATGACAACCGCTAATTTTTTCAACATGGGAAAGTTATATTTTTTCTGAATCAAATTTTTTAATCGAATCCTGGTATTTCCATTTCCGGTGCGACCACAGATAATTATCTGGACGCTTATGCAAAGTATTCTCCAGGAGTTTATGGAATTTTCTTACCACTTCATTCTCCGTGAATTTTTCTCCGTCAGGATAAATCCGGTGGTAATTTACCTGGTAATATCCGCGTTTCACCTTTTTCATTTCGCAATAGATGAAGGCAAGGTCCATTCGGGTGGCCAATTTATCGTACCCAATGAATGCAGGCGTTCTCTGATTTAAAAATTCCAGACCGTACGTAACATGGGAAAAGTGCGGTGTCTGATCGGCAACGAACATATAGGCCGAGTTTCCATCATTTTTGGATCTGAAAATATTTAAAATCACCTCATTGGCTTCGAGCGCTTCATTTCCGAATCGGCTGCGGACCTTTCTCATCTGGTTTTCCCAGAAATCATTATTTACCTTTCGGTATACCGGATGGCAGTGATCCTGTGGGATAAACCGGGCCATGGCATTGATCCATTCCCAATTGAAAACGTGTCCTGCCAGCATGATAACGTTTTTACCTTCTGCTTTGGCATCGTGGAAGACCTGCTGGTTGATGTGCTGCATCCTTACTCGGGATTCCGTTTCAGAAATGGTAAAGGATTTAACGGTTTCCACAAGATAATCGGAGAAATTAAGATAGAATTTCTTTTTGATCTGCCTGATTTCCTTTTCCGTTTTTTCAGGAAAAGAATTCTTCAAATTCTGGGTAATGACATTTTCCCTGTAGGCAACGACATAGTAATTCAGAAAGAAAATAATATCTGAAAAGAGATAAAGAACTTTCAGCGGAAGTTTCGAGAGGAGATATAATATTTTGATAAGAAAATTCATAAAACAGGCAAATTTACGTATAATAAAATTATGGTTCTATTTTTGCTGCCAATAAGTATTATTTTTTTATTTTTATGTTATGAAAAAATTAATGGTAACAGCTTTTCTGGGATTCAGCCTTATCGCATTTTCCCAGGAACTAAAAGATAAACCTCAATCCAAAGAAACGGATAAAGCTTTGTTGGTGAAAACCGAACACGCAGAGCTGGATGCAAAGAAAAAGGCAGCGGAGGAAAAAGCAAAACTTCCGAAGCCTTATGACCCGAAAGCAGATGCGGATAAAGACATCCAGAGTCTGATTGCAAAAGCAAAAGAGGAGAAGAAAAATATCATGATCCAGGCGGGTGGAAACTGGTGTATCTGGTGTCTTAGATTCAACCAGTTTGTACAGACCACTCCCGAGCTGAAAAAGATCGTGGATGAGAATTACGAATATTACCACTTGAATTATTCTCCTGAAAACAAAAATGAACAGATTTTTGCCAAATATGGGAATCCTGGAGACAAATTCGGTTATCCGGTTTTCATTATTCTGGATCAGAATGGAAAGATGATCCACGTTCAGCAGAGCGACGTTCTGGAGGAAGGAAAAGGGTATAGCCTTGAAAAGGTAAAAGAGTTCTTCAATACATGGACGCCAAGATCATAACAAGAAAAATCATAAAAAGAAAACCGGGAAGTGCTCCCGGTTTTTTTATTAAGTATCTTTAGAAAGTTTATTATTTTAGGTCTGAGGAATTTCATACCAGTTGGTTCCGTCACAGAAAAATTCTGAAGTAAAGTATACTGAAACATAGGTATTGGCTCCCACCACAGAGTTTCCTGCATACAGGGATCCTGAAGGTGTCCGGGCACTGGAAGCCCAATTGGTACCGCCTTGAAAAGAGGTATAGGAAATTCTGAATTTTGCCCCGTAACCTGCCGTAGCAGGAGTAGGTAAGGTAAGGAAGATACTGGCAGAGTTATTTCCCTGTACCGCAGCCCAGTCAAAAAGCAGGATGCCTCCCAAATCTGCCGTAGTTACCGTATAGTTATTATTGCCTACAGCCAGATTAATTTTCTTGAATGGAGTACTTGATCCGCTGATATTTCCCCAAGAAAGATTCGAACCGTCCGTTGTAAGGAATTTTCCGGCATTGTTGGCCTGGCTGGGTAGCGGACTTCCTCCAAAAGCGGATAAAACAGATCCTGAAGCCGATCCGTCATCATTTATCGTAAGAAGATCAGTTCCTGAAGAATTTTCGATTTTCAAACTCTGTGTCGTGTTGGTTGATCCTTTTCCTTTAAGATGAAGGGTAGCAGTAGGTGTGGAAATATTGATTCCCACATTTTTTTCATACTGTGCCTGCATACAGGCTATGCTTCCCAATAGCAAAAGTACCGATAGATGTCTTTTCATAATGATTGATTATACTTTATTAATTCAATTTAACTACAGATTATTTCTATTAATAATTAAATAAAGAATGTTATCTGTAAAAAGTATGGGTCAAAAGTATTGAAATATCAGCGGGCTGAAGAATGGATCAGGAAGGGATTTTTATCAGGCGCATTTGGAATTGTATTTTGTGCCGGATGCTTTTTATTTGTCAGAGAGAAAGTATTGAAACAAATAAAAAATGCTGCCTCAAAGAGACAGCATGATATGTAAAATACTATTAAAAGTAGTATTAAGCTTCTTCAGAAGAAGTTGTTTCTTCTTTTTTAGCAGGAGCTGCTTTCGGAGCTTCTACCGGAGCGTCAGATACGATGTCGAATTCGAAGTTGTACTCAACATTTCTGTGTAATCTGATGTTAGCCGTAACTTTTCCTGTTCTCTTGATGGTGTTTCCAGGAATTTTGATGTATTTCTTCTCAACAGATACTCCTGCTTTTGCTAAAGCAGCAGAAAGGTCTGCATTGTTGATTGATCCGAATAATTTATCACCAGAACCTACTTTTGCAGGAATAGTAACAGAAGTTTTCTTCAATTGATCTACTACAGCGTTTGCAGCAGCGATTAATTTAGCTTCTTCTTCTTTTCTCGCTTCCAAAGTAGCTTCTAAAGCGGCGATGTTTTTAGGAGTAGCTAAAAGTGCAAATCCCTGAGGGATTAAGAAGTTTCTTGCGTAACCAGGTTTTACACTTACAGTGTCGAATTCAAGACCTAAGTTTTCTACGTCTTTTTTTAGGATAATGTTCATTGTTGTTGTCCTTTTTTAGATTTTAGAAGTCTAAAATCAAGTTAGAATTAATGATGTATTCAGCAACAAAAAGCCAAAAGCACAGGGCTAATGGCTGATTGTAATATTTTTTACTTTAATAAGTCAGCTACGTATGGTAGTAACGCCAAGTGTCTTGCTCTTTTGATTGCAGCAGAAACTTTTCTCTGATATTTTAAAGAAGTTCCGGTATATCTTCTTGGTAAGATTTTGCCTTGCTCGTTTACGAATTGTAATAAGAAATCAGCATCTTTATAATCTACGTGCTTAATTCCGTATTTTTTGAATCTACAATATTTCTTTTCAGATTTTGTATTGATATCAAGCGGAGTAAGGAATTTTACTTCAGATTCTCCTCCAGCTGAGGCTTGTTTAGCCATTTCGTCTATTGCCATGTCTTGTCTTTTTAAAAAATAGGGTTAATAATTAAGCTTTAGCAGCTTTTACTTTAGCTCTTCTTGTTACAGCATACTCTACAGCGTGCTTGTCTAATTTTGTAGTAAGGTAACGGATTACTCTCTCGTCACGCTTGAATGCCAATTCCAGATCAGCTACTACAGAACCTTCACCTTTGAATTCAACTAAAGTGTAGAATCCGTTCTTTTTCAATTGGATCGGGTAAGCTAATTTTTTTAATCCCCAGTTTTCTCTAGCAACGATTTCGCAGTTCTTTTCTTTGATAAGATCTACATACTTGTTCACTGCTTCCTCCACCTGAGCTTCAGATAGAACGGGAGTTAAAATGAAAACAGTCTCGTAATTGTTCATAATGTTAAATAAATTTGTTAATTATTTCGAGGTGCAAAAGTAGGGTAATTTTATTAATTATGCAAGCTGTTGTTGTTATTTATTGTATTTCCGCTTATTAATATAAACTGCAATTGTATTATTTAAGTCATAAAATCAAAAGTTCTCCGTTTTTGCTTCAGTCACCGGCTTAATTTTTACAAGGAGTAATATATTTTCATTACAAAACGAAATGTTTGCTGACAATCAATTATGGAAAAACTTAATTGTGTTTTTCTGATCGTATTTCATTTAAAAAATTCACTTTTATCAGATCATATAAAGAATGCCTGCTTACTAAGATCGAGGCAATGGAAGATATCATTCCGGCAAGCATGAGATGAAAAATAAGAGAATGCCTGTCAGTCATTTCAAGAACGATAATGGCAGACGTAAAGGGTGCTCTGGTAATTCCGGTTAGAAAAGCAACCATACCTCCGAGAATCACCACATTGGTTTCGTTCGGACTCAGATGAATAAATCCGGATATTACTGAACCGATACTTGCTCCGGCCGTTAAAGCGGGGGCAAAAATCCCGCCTGCACCTCCAGAGGTAAAAGACAGGGCAGGACCAAGCATCCTCAGAACGGGAACATACCAGTCTTCATGCTTTTCCGAGGTAAAAAGTACCCGTTCCATAATTTCTTTTCCGGAACCTAAAACTTCCCTGTGGACAAAGAAAGCAATGGACGCGATGAACAAGGCAGAAATAACCAGGAAAATAACATTTGCCGTATCGGTTTTTAATTTTCTTTTCTTCCAGCTGGTAATTTTCAGCATAATCACGGAAAGCTGGCTGGCTAAGATCCCGGCTATTCCTGCCACCAGCATAATGGGAAACATTACCATCAGGGAGACGTCGTTTGTTTTCGGATATCCCAGATACAGGTAAGATCCTGCCAGCGTCTGAGCTGTTAGTCCGGCAATAATAACCGCTGTAAATAAGGCGGTTTTAAAATAATTGATGTGAGTCTTTGATAGTTCTTCCACGGCAAATACAATTCCGCCGAGCGGGGTGTTAAAAGCAGCGGCAAGCCCAGCTGCAGCACCCGTCATAATCATATTCTTTTTGGAAATCTTCGGCCACCATTCCGGCAGGTATTCATTCACCTTTCTGAAAACCGAACCTGCGATCTGAATTGTAGGGCCCTCACGTCCGACGGCACCACCGCCGATCACCAGGACCACGGATGAAAGGATTTTAAAGACAATGATTTTTAAACTCAATAAACTCCGGATTTTCCGGTGCTCCTTCGGGTTGGCAAGCTCCACGGCAGCCATTACCTGAGGAATTCCGCTGCCTTTCGCATTGGGCGCAAATTCTTTTACCAGCCACCAGGACAACACAAAACCGATCGGAGCGATAATAAAGATCATCCACAGATGCCAGTTTAAAATAAAATGCAGGAGGTTTTCTCCCCAGGCAAAGATCTTGGCATACATCACGGCTATAAATCCTGTAATTACCGATCCGATCCAGAAAGGAATGGCCTGAAGCAGGTTATGTTTAAGCTGTTCGTTCCGGATATTGTCAAAGGATTTTTTAAGGGATCTTCTGAGAGGAGCTAAAATTTTCGGCATTCGTAGATGAGGATGATTTCTATAAAATTACATAAATTATATGTGTTCTAAAAATTTTGCAGTAACTAAAGTATTGTTGACAGAAAGATTTTTGGGCAGTCTGAAAAAGTCTCGAAACATTTAAATTTTCTGAGATCAAGTTCCATTTACTGTCATTTGTCTTAAAGATAAAAACTGTCAACTAAAGTTGATAATTAAAAAATCCCGGCTTCTGCAGGGATGAAAGTTGGTTTGTTTCTATTTAATTGTTAATTCTTCTTTAACAAATCCTGTATCTTATTGATCATATCTCGGGCATTGGTATTTTCAGGATTTAATTCTATTGATTTTTTATAGTTTTCCAACGCCAAAGCATAGTTTTTAACTGAAAAATATCCTTCCCCTAAGCTGTCGAAAGCGTTTGCTGATTGTGGATTTTCTTTTGCGTTTAAAGCAAAAACCGTTACGGCTTCAGAAACTCTTGAATTTCTCATTAAAACATAGCCGATATTATTTAGTGCTCCTTCAAAATTCCATTTTGGATTTTCAGCTTTTATTTTATAGTAATTTTTTTCAGCATCAGGATTGTTTGGTCTGGCGAATTCTGCAATGATTGATTCTTCTGCCAACAGATACTTATCGGTTAAATTTTTGTCTATCATTGATGCAATATGATTAACAATATGATATTGTACAGGGAAAAATTGATATCCGGTTGACATCATGATAATGGCCATCTTATTTTGCGGAAAAATCCGGTTAAGCGCTTACATTTCCTCCGGAGAAGCCATATGACCGAACATCATTAGCTTTGCTGATTTCCCAACCGTAGGCAAAAACATCTTTTTTATTTCCGTACTCAAACGGCTGCCACATCATTTCTTTTGTTTTCTGATTGAGAAGATCATTTTTAGCCAACTGATTGCTCCATTTTAAAAATGCGGGTAAGGTGATGGCTATTCCATTTGCTGGATGCGCCTTCTTTCCTTCTCTATAAGTAGATATTTCATATTTTTTTCTTTCCGGGTTGTAATTATATTTGATAACACGGTTGGGGATTTTTTCAAGAGAATTTGATGAAAAAATTACCTGATTTTTAGTATCACGGAATTGATTATTCAAAATAAAATTTTCAAAAGATTGTCCGGTAATTTTTTCAATGATCATGGCCAGAAGCATGTAATTTGTCTGATTATATCTGAATTCATTTCCGGTTGTAAAATCCATTTTTTCCCTGCTCAAACGCTCAATAGTTTTAGAACCGGAGTACTCGGGCAAAATATCACTGAATGCAACGAAATCCGGTATTCCTGAAGAATGAGACAAAAGATTCTTTACTTTTACATTCTGCCATTCCTTTGGAAGATGATCAATATATTTCGAAACGTGATCTTCTAAAGATAGTTTGCCCTGTTCGATCAATTGAAAAACACCCACATCTGTCATCAATTTTGATGTGGAATATATCCTGAACATTGAATTTGGGTTTACTTTTTTAGCATCTTCCAAATTTTCTGTACCATAGTATTGTTCAAAAATTACTTTACCATCTTTTATAACACCAATTGCTAAACCAGGAATTTGATTTGTTTTAATAACTTCTTTTAAATAATTATCAATTGATTTATACTGATTGGTTTGTTGCGAAAAAGCAACAGCAGAAGATTTATAGCTAAAGCGGTCAATAAAATTTGTTTCATATTTAAAGACATAGGTTTGTTTATAGATAAGACCGGTGAAAAATATATTTCATTACATGACTTATAGTCTCTGATATTCAATTATAGATTGTTCCAAACAAAAAACCTCCGGAAAAATTCGAAGGTTTTATATTGCAAAATGTTTCGAAAAGCTTAGAATGATAATAAAAATCATTCATCACTAATCATTCATCATTTATAATTAGATTTCTGTGTTCAGATCCCAGTTTTCAAGATAATCGTGAACATGTTTCAGCATCATTCCGCCAAGAGAACCGTCTACTACGCGGTGATCATAAGAATGAGACATGAACATCAGGTTACGGATGGCAATCACATCACCGTCCGGAGTTTCAAGAACCGCCGGTTTTTTAACGATCGCTCCGATCGCCAGAATGGCAACCTGCGGCTGAGGAATAATCGGTGTTCCCATGAGGTTTCCGAAGCTTCCTACATTTGAAATAGTATATGTTGCGCCCTGTGTATCTTCAGGTCTTAATTTTTTGTTTCTTGCTCTGTAAGCCAGATCATTGATCGCTTTTGCCAATCCTGAAAGGGATAATTGGTCCGCATTCTTAATCACGGGAACAATAAGGTTTCCGTCCGGAAGAGCCGTAGCCATACCGATGTTGATGTTTTTCTTTTTGATGATGTTTTCACCATTTACAGAAACATTGATCATCGGGAAATCCTGGATGGCTTTTACAACCGCTTTTACGAAAATCGGCATGAACGTTAATTTTTCACCTTCACGTTTTTCGAAAAGGGATTTATTTTTGTTTCTCCATTTTACAACATTCGTTACATCGGTTTCGATGAAAGAAGTAACATGTGGCGCAATCTGCTTGGCTTTTACCATGTTTTCGGCGATGATCTTTCTCATTCTGTCCATCGGAATGATTTCGTCACCTGCCGCAGCGGTAATCGTAGAAGCAGGAGCTGAAGCTGAAGCCGGTTGTGGAGCAGAAGCAACAGGTGGCTGAACCGCCTGTGGAGCCGGCTGATTTCCTCTGTTTTTAACGTAAGCTAAGATATCTTCTTTGGTAATTCTTCCTTCCAGACCGCTTCCCTTGATGGATTTCAGTTCAGATTCGGAAATATTTTCTTCCTGTGCGATTGATTTTACCAGTGGAGAAAGGTAAAGATCTCCCGAAAACTCATTAGAAGCCGCCACTTTTAACGGTTCTTCAATGGTTTTTAACGTTTCCGTATCCGGAGTTGCCGCAGGAGTTTCTGCCGGTGCCTCTTCCGAAGCCGTGTTTCCGCTTTCTCCTTCAATTTCTAAAATAGCAATGGCTTCACCCACTTTTGCAACCTCGTCCTTTTGTTTCAGGATCTTTACAATTTTCCCCGAAACCGGTGTCGGAACGTCTGAATCTACTTTATCTGTTGCAATTTCTACTACGGAATCATCCTCTTTTACAGTATCGCCTTCGCCGAACAGCCAGGTGATAATTGTCGCTTCCATAACACCTTCTCCCATGGAAGGAAGCAATAATTTGTATTCTGCCATTTTTAATTTTTAGATTTTGACAAATATATAAAAAAAATCGATTTTTTTATGAAATATTAAATTTTAGAAAAATTCAATGTAAATATTCTCGCCTACATTCATTCCGAACAGAGACTTGGCGCCGTTTTTCTTATTGCCTTTGTAAATGGTAAGCTCCAGAAGCTGGCTGTCATTGAAGATCGCCGCAGACTGCCCGTGGAATTCGGTTTCCCGTTCCCAGTCGGAAACTACTTCCGTATGATTGGAGTAGACCTTTGAGAGGGCTAAGTTCCTGAATTTTATGGTAAAGTTTTCGTATCCTTTGCTGATGGTTTCAAAAAAATCTTTATTGATATTTGAGATTATGTTTCCGAAATTATCAATGTACGTAATTTCTCCGATGATGATCTTTTCAGACTCATTATAAACGGGTTTCGGGAAGAGCAGCTGCTTGGAAGAATCTATTTTGCGCCCGATCACTTCAGGAAGACCGCCATTGGCAAGATGTACCGCTGCAGGGACAAAAATATCCGTGGAGGTAAAGTTAATGATATCGTCGAAGCGGTTGTTTAAAGTGATTTCATAGATTACTTCCGGTTTAATATCGAAAAAAATCAGGCTCATCACGCCGTTGTCTGCTGCAAGAAAGTAATGCCCGTCGGATTTATACAAAATATTTTTCCTAGACCGGTTATGAAAACTGTCTACTGAAATAATATGGATGGTGCCTTTCGGAAAGTATTTATAAGCATTTCTTACAATATAAGAGGTCTGTATAAGGTTAAAGGCCTGTATACCATGGCTAATGTCAACAATATTAACCTCCATGGTTCAGAGAAAGAATGCTGCCTTTTACAGCGGCGACTCTGTAATCCAAATTTCCGAAATCTGAAGTAAGGGTAATGATTGGCATGGATAGCTGATAAAAGTGATAGAAATGCAAATTTATTTAAAATAAAAGGAATGCCCGATAAATATTGGAAAAGAATTTGATATAAGTTTTCAAAAAAAGCATTACATTTAAAATCTAAAATTAATAATACGACTGCATGTTTGAATTAACATATGATCTGGAGGACATCGATGCGAAGATCTTCTATGGGGTAAACAACCAATATTTCAATTTAATTAAATCAACTTTTCCAACCCTTAAAATTACCGGTAGGGATCATTATATTTTTGCGATGGGAAACCAGGAAGCTCTGGATGTATTCAAAAAAAAGCTGGATGATATCGTCAACTATATTTCAAATAACAATTCCATCGGCCTGAAAGATGTAGAAAATATACTGAATATAAAAGATGAAAACGAGAAGCAGCTTGTATTCGATCAGGATATCATCGTAAAAGGGGTAAACGGTAAGATTATCAAAGCAAAGACCACCAACCTTAAAAAGCTGGTGAAAGAAACTGAGAAGAAAGACATGGTTTTTGCAATCGGACCTGCGGGAACAGGAAAGACCTATACGAGTGTGGCATTAGCTGCAAAAGCCTTAAAAGATAAGCAGGTAAAGCGGATTGTTCTAACAAGGCCTGCGGTGGAAGCAGGGGAGAGTCTCGGGTTTTTGCCAGGTGATCTTAAAGAAAAGCTGGATCCGTATTTACAGCCGCTATACGATGCCTTGCGTGATATGATTCCTCACGAAAAGCTGGAAGGATTTATCGAGAAAAAAGTCATTGAAGTTGCACCGCTTGCCTTTATGAGAGGACGTACCTTAGATGACGCGTTTGTAATTTTGGATGAAGCACAAAATACTACTCATTCTCAGATGAAAATGTTTTTAACGAGAATGGGAATGAATGCTAAATTTATTATTACAGGTGACCCTACGCAGATCGATCTTCCGCCGAAGCAGCAATCCGGCCTTAAAGAAGCAATGCGCATCTTAAAGGATGTAAAGGAAATCGGGTTTGTACATCTTACTGAAGAAGATGTTGTACGACATCCGGTGGTCAAAAAAATTATTTTAGCCTACAATGCAGAAGATAAAAAAAATAGGAATGAATAATTTTAGTTAAATTATAAACTTAACAAGGCAGAATGATGAAAATTGTTCTGCTTTTTTATTTTTTCTGCAAAAATTTAGATAAATTTTGATATTTAAAAAAAAGTATTATTTTTGCCATCGAATTAATTAAAAACTTTAAGCATGAAAAAATTACTACTGCTTAGTGCTTTTGCAATTTCAGGAATTGCTATGGCACAGGAAAATTCTATTAAAGCAAATCCAGTAGCCCTTCTTGGTGGTACAGACCTTATTTCATTTGAGCATAAGCTAGGAGATCATTTCTCAGCTGTTGTTGGTGGAGGTTATGGAGGCTTCAAATTAGGAGGTTATAAGTACAACAGCTATGGAGCTGGTCTTCAGGGAAGATATTATTTCACTGAAGCAATGACTGGTTTTTATGCCGCTGTAGTAGCCGATTATATCGGTGGAAAAGTTAAAATCGAAAATATGGGCTTCAGTTTTATGGCTATGGATGAAGATGCATCCGCCAACTATAAATCAGAAGTTAATTTCTCAGGATTCGGTGGTGGTGTAAGAGCCGGTTACCAATGGATCTTTGATTCCGGTTTTACTTTAGATGTAAACCTTGGAGCTGCTTATAGAAGCTACAACTACAAATGGAACAATGTTGCAGAAGAAGAAACATATGAAGACAGCTTGAAAGGAAACGGTGTACTTCCTACAGGATCTGTAGGTATCGGGTATTCTTTCTAATAAAAAGTTACATTTAAACTCATAAGCGGTACAAAATTTGTATCGCTTTTTTGTTGTTTATGTGAAATTAATTCACAAAATACCTATTCTAATTTTTAAACTTATTAAAATGAAAAAACTATTATTATTAGGTGCTTTTGCATTTTTCGGAGGCCTTGCACAGGCTCAGGAAGGTTTCAGACTTGGTGCTCACGTAGGTGCCCCGCTTGGAGATGCTTCGGATGCGGCAAGTGTAACTTTAGGAATTGATGCTGCGTACATGTGGAATATTACAAGAGGACTGGACATCGGTGCTGCCACAGGATATTCCCACTTTTTCGGAAAAGACAACGTTGAGGATTTCGGATTTATTCCACTTGCCGTTTCCGGGAAATATACCTTTAATAAAGTTCCTCTTTTTGTAGGACTCGATCTGGGAGCAGCAATTTCTACCAAAAATTATATCAACAGCGGTCTATATGTAGCCCCAAGAGTAGGATACCAGTTGAAGAATACTGAACTGTACCTGGGATTCCAGAATATAGGCAGTAAATATAAAGATCATGGTCCCGGACCTGGCCCATACTGGCATGGAGACGACCGATTCAATTTCGGAGCCGTGAATTTCGGGGTTAATTTCTTCCTGAAATAATTTTTTTTAAATTAAATATAATAAGTTCCGGTTGCAGAATCGGAACTTTTTCGTGTTAAAAATTATGAAAAATACAAACCGTTCTATTTTAATACATTTTATTCTCGGAAATTAGAAATATAGGTCAATGATATTAATCACATTAACAAATTTTAATATTTACCACCACCACTGTAAATTTGCCGTCAGAAAGTATTAAATTTTTAAAAAATGAAGAAAGTATTAATGGCGGGTGCAATTGCACTTTTCGGTTTATCTAATGCTCAGATTGCAGCGGGAACTACTTATTTATCCGGATCTGTTGGTTATTCTCAACAAGAAAGAAACAACGGAAACAACAAAACAGAAAACTTCAACATATTGCCTACGGTTGGGTATTTCGTAAACAACAATTTTGCAATCGGTTTAGGAATCGGATATCAGACTCAGAAAGATACGAACATTGTAAACAATTTCATGGTGCCTGGTACTACTGTAGTAACAACCAATGAAACAAAGCAACCTGCTTTTGTAGTGGCTCCTTTCGCAAGAAAATACTGGACTTTAGGAGATAAATTATATATCTTCGGTCAGTTGGCGGTACCTATGCAGTTTGGAAAAACCGAAACTGAAAACACAACGGTAACTACTTCAGGATCTTCTGTAACTACGGTTTCTTCTTCTTCTGAGGCGAAATACACTCAGATCGGAGTAACAGTAAAACCAGGTTTGGATTATTTCTTAAACAAAAACTGGTCTATTGAAGCGACTATCGGAGAATTCGGATACAACAACTACAAGCCGAAGGATGGTGATGCTACCAACAATTACAGCTTTGGTTTGAATTTATCTACCGTAACTTTCGGAGTTAAATATGTTTTTGCCAAGTAATAAACAAATCATATAAGATGAAAAAGTCCTCAGTTTTAAACTCAGGGCTTTTTTCACTTAACAATTTTTTTTAAACTAATCATCATGAAAAAATTATTGATCGCCCGGTGCAGCTATGCTGTACAGCTTTTCAAATGCTCAGATTAAAACAGGAACTCTATATGTTTCGGGAGAAATAAACTACAATAGGTACGAAAATAAAAGCGAAAATACAACGCAAAAGAACTTCAGAATTATCCCAACCGTAGGGATATTTGTTGCGCCAAATCTGGCTATAGGTACCGGTTTGGGATATACCAACAGTAAACTAGATTATACTCAAGCCCTCTACAGCGGATCTTACATTACTCTTATCGACTATACAGGAAAAACAAATGCTGTTACGGTAGCTCCTTTTATAAGAAAATACTGGACATTATCGTCAAATCTGTATATTTTCGGGCAGCTTCAGGTTCCAATGGAATTTGGAAAACTTCAACAGGATGGTTTTGTGACTAATGTTTATGAGCCGACAGGTTATGTGAACTATCAGACTCTATCAAATGAAAAGAAACACACTTCTATCGGGGTTAATATAAAGCCGGGTCTTGACTATTTTCTAAATAAAAAACTGGTCGATTGAAGCTACGATAGGAGAGTTCGGATACAGAAGTCTTTTGTATAAGGATGCGGACGAACTAGATATAAAGGACTATAATTTCGGAGTCAATCTTTCTGCTGTTTCTTTCAGTGTGAAATATATTTTCGCCAAATAATCAAATAAACTAAACTTTTTAAATAAATAAATTTTTATGAAAAAACTATTATTAGCGGGTGCTGTGGCACTTTTCGGTTTGTCTAACGCACAAATGACTAAAGGAGACTGGGTAATCAGCGGAAATACAGGTTTCGGATTCAACAATGTAAGTACTACCGTAAAAGCAGAAGGGCAGTCTGCAGACGGTCCTAAAGTAAGCACGTTTTCATTAACGCCATCAGTAGGATACTTCGTTATCGATAAATTGGCTGTTGGAATTGACTTGGGTCTTGCCAGCGCTACAACCAAGTACGAAGGAGCAAAATCTACCACTACAAGCTTCTCGGTAATGCCTACGGCTACTTATTATTTTACTAATGACAGCAAATTTGTACCTTTCTTAGGCGCAGGGATTGGGTATGCATCCGCAAAAAGCAAAGAGGAAGTAAACGCTATGGGAGTCTCCGGTTCTACTGAAACTACAGTGGACGGTCTTGCATGGAAAGTAAAGGGAGGAGTAACTTATATGGCTACCCAGTCTTTAGGGATCAATTTAGGAGTTTCTTACGATCAGTTCTCCAACAAAGAAATGTATATGGGTACCGATGTTAAAACACACGTAAATACTTTCGGTGTAAATGTAGGTTTCTCTTATTTCATCAAAGCGAAAGCTCAGAAATCTGATAAATAAAAAACTTTGTCAAAGATTTAAACTTTGATAAAGTGCAGAAAAAAATCCGGCTCATTATTGAGTCGGATTTATTTTTTATCTTCAGTTTAGTTTAAAACCATTCTTTCTGGTTCTGAACATAGGTTCTGTCGAATTCTTCATCAGATTTGGTAAGGTAAATGATTCCTTCAATAAAACCGATAATTCCTACCAGCCCGCAGGTCACAATACCCAATACCAGTTGAATAATTCCTGTTTTTGTGTAGCCTAAATAAAACTTGTGAATGGCAAATGTTCCTAGCAAAATTCCTAAGATTCCTGCAACTACTTTTTTCTCAGACTTGTAAGGAGTTCCTTGGTTGTAGTTGTAATTCCCCTGTTTTTCATTAATTTCCATAATAATATTTTTTTATTTGTTTTTCGGTGGTTATTTTCCGAACATTCCGCCCATTCCAGGCATATTCGGCATTTTGCTCATCATCTGCATCATCTGTTTTCCCTGAGGGCCCTGCATCATCTTCATCATTTTACCCATCTGGTCAAACTGCTTCATCAATTGGTTCACGTCTTCGATTTTTCTTCCGGCACCTTTGGCGATCCTGTTTTTTCTCTGGGTATTGATGATCGAAGGTCTTCTTCTCTCTTCAGGCGTCATGGAGTAGATAATTGCTTCGATGTGCTTGAACGCATCGTCGCTGATCTCTACGTCTTTAATCGCTTTTCCAACTCCGGGAATCATCCCCATCAGGTCTTTCATGTTACCCATCTTTTTGATCTGGTTGATCTGTTTAAGGAAATCATCAAAACCGAATTCGTTTTTAGCAATTTTTTTGTGAAGTTTTTTAGCTTCTTCTTCGTCAAACTGTTCTTGGGCTCTTTCTACTAAGGAAACAACGTCTCCCATTCCAAGGATCCTGTCGGCCATCCTTTCCGGATAGAAAAGGTCCAGCGCTTCCATTTTCTCACCGGTGGAAATAAACTTGATCGGCTTTTCCACAACGGAACGGATCGTCAGAGCAGCTCCACCACGGGTATCACCGTCTAATTTCGTTAAAACAACACCGTCGAAGTTCAAAGTATCGTTAAAGGCCTTTGCTGTATTTACGGCATCCTGACCGGTCATTGAATCCACAACAAACAAAGTTTCATTTGGTTTAATGGTCGTATGAACGGTTTTAATTTCATTCATCATCTGCTCATCAATCGCCAAACGTCCCGCCGTATCGACGATTACTATATCATGACCGTTGGATTTTGCAAAATCGATGGCATTTTGAGAAATACTGGAAGGATCCATAGAACCTTCTTCCGTGAAAACAGGAACCCCGATCTGGCCTCCCAATACTTTAAGCTGATCGATCGCAGCCGGACGGTAAACGTCACAGGCAACCAAAAGAGGCTTTTTATTTCTTTTCGTTTTTAAATAACTGGCTAATTTTCCGGAGAAAGTCGTCTTACCGGAACCCTGAAGCCCGGCGATAAGTATTACCGAAGGTTTTCCGGAAAGGTTGATACCTTCCTGGGAACCGCCCATCAAATCTACAAGCTCGTCATGAACGATCTTAGTCATCAACTGTCCCGGTGTAAGCGAGGTAAGAACGTCTTGTCCTAACGCTTTATCCTGAACTCTTTTGGTAAGGTCTTTTGCAACTTTATAATTAACATCGGCATCCACCAATGCTCTACGAATCTCCTTTACGGTTTCCGCTACGTTGATTTCCGTGATTTTTCCACGTCCTGAAATATTGTGCAGCGCTTTGTCTAATTTATCCTGTAAACTGTTGAACATATTTATTGTAAATTATAGGTTGGCAAAAATAAGGATTTTTTTAGTATTTATAAACGGTCGGGCACGTAATATTATATATAAGATATAAATTATTATATATAAGATATAAATTGCAGGGATGATATAAATCAAATCATGATGAAATCCGGGGGAAAAAGTCTATTTTTGCCATAAATTAAAATTAGCCTAATGATTGTTAGGCTGGAAATGAAATTTTAAAATGAAAATCAACCCCAATATTCTGGTAACGGTCCTGTTTTTTTTAACTTTCCTGGTTCATTTCTCTTTATGGAAGTTTGTTTTCCATCTGGATGAAATTGTGATCGTGAAGTTTTATCTTTTCCTGAGCGTTATGTTTATGATGATGATTACGCTTATTGTCTTAATCAACAGGGTGGCACCGGAATTTTTAGGTTTGTCGGTGATCGGTCTTATTCTTTTGAAATTCGGTCTGATGTACCTGATCAGAAAAAAACTGAACTTTGAGGCGATTCCGGGTTACAAATTTCATTTCATCATTCCGTATTTTGTCCTGACAACATTACTTACGTACTATGCGATTAAGCTGATTAATCATGACAAAAAACAGTAAAATTATTTATTGTAAACCAGAAAAAATATTATATTTTTGCACAACGAAAAAAACCTATCAATGTTTAAGAAATTCGCAGTTTTATTCTACAGTATTTTTGTATTAAACTTAGTGTCTGCACAGCACGGTGAGGCTACTGCCGAGGCAGGTTCTGCCACCACGGAGCTTTCAGAGAAAGACAAAGTAAGTAAAGAAAACAAAGAGTACATCGATCATCACTTGTTGGATGCACACGACTTTACATTGATGGTGGATAAAGAAGGTCACCACATCGGTTTTCCGCTTCCTGTTATTTTTTATGATAACGGTATTCATTCTTTCATGAGCAACAAAGAAGGTTTCATTCATGGGGAAACAACAGAAGTAGACGGATCTTATTATAAATTACACCACGAAAAAATTTATAAGACGGATGCTGCCGGGAATTTGGCTTTCGATAAAGAAGGTCATGTAACTTCAGAAAAAGTATTGGACTTGTCAATTACGAAAAGTGTACTGATCATCTTATTAACTTCAATCTTCATGTTGTTGTTATTTACAGGAATGGCTAAGTCTTATAAAAAATCTCAGGTTCCTACAGGAGCAGCAAGATTTTTAGAACCTTTGGTTATCTTCGTAAGAGACGAAATCGCTATCCCGAATATCGGGCACAAGTATAAAAGATTCATCGGTTATTTATTAACGGTATTTTTCTTTATCTTATTTTTGAACGTATTGGGTTTAATGCCTTTCGGAATCAACGTTACTGGTAACATCACCATGACATTTTTCTTAGCGATCCTTACGTATCTTATTACAACGTTCTCTGCTAACAAGGATTATTGGAAACATATTTTCTGGATGCCGGGTGTTCCTGTACCAATGAAACTGATTATGTTGCCGATCGAATTGTTAGGAACAATCACCAAGCCTTTCGCTTTGATGATCCGACTTTTTGCCAACATGACGGCAGGACACATTGTTGTAATGAGTTTGATCGGACTGATCTATGTGTTTAAAAATGTAGTGGCAGGTGTTGCTTTCCCTTTCCTTACCCTGGTAATTTATTTACTGGAAGTATTGGTGGCATTCTTACAGGCTTATATCTTCACGATGTTATCCGCTTTATTTATCGGAATGGCTGTACAGGATCACGAGCACGAACACCACGCGGCTCACTAATTAAAGTGTAAAATAGTAAGTAAGAAACAAATTTTTAAAATTATATATTATGGAAATCCCTAAAATTGTAGGTGCTGGTATCGTAGTACTAGGTGTAGGTATCGGTCTTGGTAAAATCGGAGCTGCTGCTCTTGAAGCTATCGCTAGACAACCTGAACAATCTGGAAAAATCCAAACAGCTATGCTTATCGCAGCTGCACTTGTAGAAGGTGTTGCGTTTGCTGCTCTATTCGCAGTAAACTAATTAAACTAAAGCCACTATCCGTAACGGTTGGTTACAGATAGTGGTTATTTAAGAAAAAAGTAATAATTATTTATACATTTATATAATGGAATTAATTCACCAGTTTTCATCAGGATTATTTATTATCCAAACAATTATTTTTCTGGCATTGTTATTATTGTTAGGTAAATTCGCTTGGAAACCTATTTTAAAATCTATTAATGATAGAGAAACTTCTATTGTTGACGCTCTTAATCAGGCTACATTGGCAAGAAAAGAGATGGAAACTTTAAAAGAGGATAACGAAAGAATCATTCGTGAGGCTAAAATCGAAAGAGATGCGATCCTTAAAGAAGCGAGAGAAATCAGAGATAAAATCGTAGGTGAAGCTAAGGATGTTGCTAAATCTGAAGGTGATAAAATGATCGAAGCTGCTAAACAAACCATCAATGCTGAGAAAAATGCTGCTATGGCAGACATCAAATCTCAGATCGGTACATTATCAGTAAACATCGCGGAATCTATCCTTCAGCAGAAATTGGATAACAGCGAAGCTCAAAACGAATTAGTTCAGAATTATTTAAACAAATCAAACCTTAACTAAGAATGCTTACATCTAAAGTAGCTAAAAGATACGCACAAGGTTTACTTGATTTTACAAACGAATCAGGTCAGACGGCTACTGTATTTTCTGAAATGAAAGATGTGGTAAAGCTGATGAAAGAATCTTCAGATCTGAATAAATTCTTCCTTACGCCGTACATCGATTCTAAAAAGAAAGTAGAAGTAGCAAACGAAATATTCAAAGGTTTATCGGTTTCCAGCCGCAATCTGATTACTTTGGTGATCAAGCACGGTCGTGAAAACCAGCTTAAAAATATTGCACAGGAATTCATCAACAAAGTAGAGGATATCAACGGGGTACAGAGAGTAACTCTTACAACGGCGACTCAGCTTTCCAAAGAAAACCTTGAGCAGATTTTAAGAACTTCCAATCTCGTTAATACCAATACCAATTTCGATTTGCAGGTAAATGTAAAGCCTGAAATTTTAGGAGGTTATATTTTAAGAGTGGGAGACCAGCAGATCGATGCATCTGTAAAGTCTAAGCTTAATCAGGTTAAAAAAGACTTTAGCTTAAATTAATTCAAAAAAGAAAAAACAACCATACAATGGCAGAAATAAATCCGGCAGAAGTATCTGCGATCTTAAAACAGCAATTGGCCAACTTCGATACTCAATCAAACGTTGAGGAAGTAGGTACAGTTTTAACCATCGGTGATGGTATTGCTCGTGTATACGGGTTAGAAAACGTACAATACGGAGAGTTGGTGAAATTTTCTAGTGATGTAGAAGGTATTGTACTGAACCTTGAAGAAGACAACGTTGGTGTTGCTTTACTAGGTGAAAGTAAATTAGTAAAAGAAGGAGACACTGTAAGAAGAACAAACCGAATCTCTTCTATTAAAGTAGGAGAAGGAATGTTGGGAAGAGTAGTAGATACTCTTGGTAACCCTATCGATGGTAAAGGTCCTATTGCAGGAGATTTATACGAAATGCCGTTGGAAAGAAAAGCTCCAGGAGTTATCTACAGACAGCCGGTAACTGAACCTTTACAGTCAGGTATCGTTGCGATCGACTCTATGATCCCTGTAGGAAGAGGACAGAGAGAGCTTATCATCGGTGACAGACAGACCGGTAAAACTACTGTTGCGATCGATACGATCATCAACCAAAAAGAATTCTTTGATGCAGGGAAACCTGTATATTGTATATATGTTGCTATCGGACAGAAAGCATCTACTGTAGCACAAATCGTTAAAACCCTTTCAGATAAAGGAGCTTTGGCATACACCGTAATCGTTGCGGCTAATGCATCAGATCCGGTTCCGATGCAGGTATATTCTGCTATGGCAGGAGCTGCAATCGGTGAGTTCTTCAGAGATACGGGAAGACCTGCATTGATCGTTTATGATGATTTATCCAAGCAGGCCGTAGCTTACCGTGAGCTTTCCCTACTATTGAGAAGACCACCGGGCCGTGAAGCTTATCCTGGGGACGTTTTCTACCTTCACTCAAGATTATTGGAAAGAGCAGCGAAAGTAATTGCTGATGATCAGATTGCAAGCCAGATGAACGATTTACCGGAATCTTTGAAGCCGATCGTAAAAGGAGGAGGATCTTTAACGGCACTTCCGATTATCGAAACTCAGGCAGGTGACGTTTCTGCGTATATTCCGACCAACGTAATCTCGATTACAGACGGACAGATCTTCTTGGAGTCCGACCTATTCAACTCTGGGGTTCGTCCTGCGATCAACGTAGGGATCTCCGTATCAAGGGTAGGAGGTAATGCTCAGATCAAATCCATGAAAAAAGTTTCTGGTACGCTTAAGCTAGACCAGGCTCAGTATAAAGAATTGGAAGCGTTCGCTAAGTTCGGTTCAGACCTTGATGCAGCTACATTGGCAGTTATCTCTAAAGGGGAAAGAAACGTGGAAATCCTTAAGCAGCCGGTAAACTCTCCGCTTCCGGTAGACAGCCAGGTAGCAATGATCTACGCAGGAACAGAGAACTTATTAAGAAACGTTCCGATCAGAAAAGTAAAAGAATTCCAGATCGAATATATCGAATTCCTTAGATCCAAGCACCCAGACACAATGGCTGCGATCAAAGCAGGGAAAATCGATGATTCCATCACCAGCGTTCTTAAGCAGGCAGCTAACGATTTAGCTTCTAAATATAACTAAAAATTAGTTGATGGTTGTTGGCTGGCAGTTAACAGAACTTTCTAAAACTAGCAGCCAACAACCGACAACCAACATCTAACCCAATATGGCAAACTTAAAAGAAATACGAGGCAGAATTACATCAATTTCATCAACGATGCAGATTACCCGTGCCATGAAAATGGTTTCCGCTGCGAAACTTAAAAAAGCACAGGATGCCATCGTGATGTTGAGACCTTATTCTGAGAAACTGCAGGAGCTTATCCAGAATGTAAATTCCAGTTCGGATCCTGATCAGATTTCTGTTTACGCTCAGAAAAGACAGGTGAAAAGAGTGCTTTTCATCGCTATTACTTCAAACAGAGGTCTTGCCGGAGCTTTCAACTCATCGATCGTTAAAGAGCTGAATGCACAGTTTCAGAATAACTCCCAGTACGAAGTTGAAGTGCTTTCTATCGGTAAAAAAGCTTTTGATGCAGTAAGAAGAAGCCGTACGGTATATGCCAACGAAAGTGCAATCTTTGATAAATTGAGCTTTGAGGCGGTTTCTCATGTTGCTGAAGCAGTAATGGACAGCTATACAGAAGGAAAATTTGACGAAGTTTATTTAATTTACAATAAATTCGTGAATGCTGCCACTCAGGAAGTAACCACAGAACAGCTTCTTCCGATTTCAATGCCTGAAACTACAGAACCTCAGGTAGAAACGGATTATATTTTCGA
This sequence comes from Chryseobacterium sp. SORGH_AS_0447, assembly GCF_030818695.1. Taxonomy (NCBI): domain Bacteria; kingdom Pseudomonadati; phylum Bacteroidota; class Flavobacteriia; order Flavobacteriales; family Weeksellaceae; genus Chryseobacterium; species Chryseobacterium sp. SORGH_AS_0447. The sequence goes on from NZ_JAUTAR010000001.1 coordinate 2,488,038, forward strand.
ACCAAGCAGAGCGGAAATCCTTGATAATCTGATTCCTAAATCCATTAAGACTCAGGTTTTCAAAGCAGTTCTTGATTCGGTAGCATCTGAACACGGAGCGAGAATGACGGCCATGCATAAAGCAACAGATAATGCCCAGGCATTGAAGAATGATCTGGTTATTTTCTACAACAAAGCAAGACAGGCGGCCATTACAAACGAGATCCTTGAGATCGTTTCCGGAGCTGAAGCTTTGAAAAATTCATAAATAATTATTTTACCATAGTATTTATATTAAAGCATCGTATACCACGATGCTTTTTTTGTTATTTTTATTTTGTATATATTTGTAGGAACAAATTTATATAACTTCTAAATGGACTCGGACATAGTCAGGCTTTTGCTGGCCGTATTACTTGTTTTACTTAATGGCTTCTTCGTAGCCGCAGAATTTTCAATCGTTAAAGTTCGTTATTCACAGATCCAGTTGAAAGCCGCAGAGGGAAACTCTATGGCCAAGCAGGCAGAGCATATCATCAAGCATCTTGATGAATACCTTTCGGCTACGCAGCTCGGGATCACATTGGCTTCCCTTGCATTAGGTTGGGTGGGAGAAAGCGCCCTTCATCATATTGTTGAAAATATTTTCGATTCTCTTAACGTTGATCTCAGTGAGGCGACGGTTACTTCTATATCAGTCATTACAAGCTTTGTACTGATTACGATCATGCACATTGTTTTCGGCGAGCTGATCCCGAAATCCATTGCAATCAGAAAGTCGGAGTCCACAACGATGGCTACAGCTATCCCGTTGAGGGTTTTCTATACCGTATTTAAACCGTTTATCTGGTTGATGAACCTAATGTCCAATACCTTTTTAAGGCTGGTAAAAATTCACCCGGCATCGGAGCATGAAATCCATTCGACAGAGGAACTTCAGTTATTGGTAAAACAGAGTGCGGACAGTGGGGAAATTGAAGAGGAAAACTATGAGATCATCAAAAATGCATTCGATTTTACGGATCACTCTGCAAAACAGATCATGGTGCCCCGTCAGAACATCACTTCGATCGATTTTGAAGAGGATGTGAATGAAATCATCAATAAAATTATGGACAGCGGTTATTCCAGAATTCCTGTCTATGTAGATTCGATCGATAATATCATTGGGATACTGTATACCAAGGAAATCATCCGGGAATTCGTGAAAAGAAAAGGAGAGCTGAATCATGAAGATCTAAAAGAACTGATGAGGGATGCATTCTTTGTTGTAGGAAGCAAGAAGATTTCGGATTTACTAAAAATCTTCCAACAGAAAAAGCAGCATTTGGCCATTGTTATCGATGAGTTCGGTGGAACAGAAGGAATTATTACCCTGGAGGACATTCTTGAAGAACTTGTGGGTGAAATCCAGGATGAAGAAGACGATGAGGAGAAAATCGTTGATAAAATCGGAGAAAACACCTACTGGGTGCAGGCAACGCAGCCTTTGGATGAAATCAACGAATTTTTGCCGAAGAAACTGGCACTTTCTGAAGAGAGTGAATACAATACTCTGGCCGGATTTATTCTTCACGCTCTGGAAGACATCCCGGAAGAAAATCAAGAGTTCGAGCTGGAAAATTATCAGTTCAAGATTCTGAAAATGAATAATAAGAGTGTGGAGTTGGTAGAGTTGGTATATGAAGAGCCCAATAATGTCAATGACCTGGCAGAGAAGATAGGAGAGGTTTAATCTATTTTTAAATAAATAAAATGTTTTTCAACCATATAAAAGATTACGACGACCCGAAACGGAAATATGAAGAAGAAGTTCTCGTTTTGGACGATACGGACGAAGTATATAAGCTCGTGCTGCATAATGATGATGTTCACACTTTTGATTATGTGATCGATTCTCTAATCGAAATCTGTAAACACACCCTGGAACAGGCCGAACAATGCACCTTATTGGTTCATTTTAAAGGCAAATGCACCGTTAAAACTGGCTCGTTGGATCTTCTGAAGCCTATGCATGAAAAATTACTTTCAAGGGAATTAACAAGCGAAATCGTATAAAACAGTCCGGCCGTACAGCCGGATTTTTTGTTGATTAACATTGGTTGAGATAAGCTCTGATTTATTGGCTGGAAGAGGGAAGAGGGAAGCCGGAAGTTTTCTGTACTGAGAATAAATTAAATATTATAAATTATAAAAATTCATTCTGGTTCAAAAGAAATCTTGATTGCTGCTCATTTGCTGAATGAAATGCCCTTGCGAACGGAGAATATACGCAGCAATTTTACCTAAGACCTTTGCGGACGCCGCGTTTTAATCAAATTCATTCATTTACCTTCCAAAATAAATTAATTTCACCTCTTAAAAATGCCTATCTTTCTTTATCCTTTTTCCGTCTTTTAAATAAAATAGTATATTTGTACAAACTATAAAGAACTTAAAAATAATGCTTGTAATAGGAATTGCAGGAGGTACAGGATCCGGCAAAACTACGGTGGTTGACAAAATTATCCAGCAGCTGGATATAGAGGGAATGAACATCCTTTCGCAGGATAATTATTATCACGATAATCATAACCTGACCCTGGTTGAAAGAGAAGCCCTGAATTATGACCACCCGAAATCCATTGATTTCGATTTATTGATAAAACACGTAAAAGCATTAAAAAACAATCAGCCGATTGAGCAGCCGATTTACAGCTTTGTAACGCATGGAAGAACCGGAGATCATGTAACTGTAGAACCTAAAAATGTATTGGTGGTGGAAGGGATCCTCGTTCTTACCAATAAGGAACTGCTTAAGGAATTCGATCTTAAAGTATTTGTGCATGCCGATTCCGATGAAAGACTGATCCGAAGGATCCGCAGGGATACGCAGGAAAGGGGAAGGGATCTTAATGAAGTCCTGCACCGGTACCAGACCACGCTGAAACCGATGCACCAGGAATTTATCGAGCCTTCGAAAAATGAAGCGGATCTTATTATCCCGAACATGAGGCAGAATTCCGTAGCGATTGACTTTTTAACTACCGTTATTAAAAATTCGTTGAGAAAACATTAGTCATGAAAGAAAATAAACTTATCAAAGACATTCAGCCCAAGTCTGAAACATTCAAACTTATTCAGAAATACATTCTGAATAAATATACGATTACGATCTGCCTTTTTCTGGTGTGGATGATCTTCTTTGATAAGACTTCTTTCCTCGTAATCAACGAACTGAATGGCGAGATCAGCAAATACGAAGAACAGCTTCAGTACTATAAAACCGAATACGAGAAAAACGACGCGTTTTATAAAAAACTGATGAACAATAAATCCGAAAAGGAGAAATACGCCCGCGAAAATTATTTCATGAAGAAACCGGATGAAGAAATCTTTATTCTGGTGGTAGACAGCACCAAAGTTGCTAAGAAATAGAAAATGTGAATTGTGAACAGTCAATCCGCTGCGCTAGTCAATTTGGTTATTTGTCAAATTCACTATTCACTTACAAAGTAAAATTCACCATTCACTACTCACCAAACCAATATTCCAAACACCATGTCAGAAAACGCCTGGGAAAATCTAGTAAAAAAACAGCTCAAGACCGACGATATTTATTCCGTTCTTAAAAAAGAAAACCTGGAAGGAATCGAAGTAAAACCCTTTTACGATTCCGTAGACAGACCTTTAGCCAATCTGCCGAAAATTGAAGAAAGCACACATCTGGTGGCCAGCTATCACGAAAGTCTGCAGGAGGATGTATTTGCCTTTCTGCTGGATCAGAATGTAGAAAACCTTGAGCAGAAAACTATTTTTGTAAATAATACTGATCTCGCCGGACATATCAGCCCGAAAGAAGAAGACCAGTATTTTTCCTTAGTTGATGTTTTTGATGAAAAAAAGGCTGCTGTCAACGATCAGCTGGTAAAAGAATTACTGGCAAAACAATTCAGAAGGAATATCTGTGTGGATATTTCCCTTCATCAGAATGCCGGCGCCGCCATTTATCAGCAGCTGGGGATTGCCTTGGCAAAAACAAAAGAACTGGTGGAATTATACGGTGCCGGAATCCTGAATAAACTGATATTCAGAATTGCGGTCGGAGCCAACTATTTCTTTGAAATGGCCAAGCTGCGGGCATTTAAGATCGTTTTCAATCAGCTTTCCAAAGAATATGGCCTGGATGAAATTCCGTACATTTTTGCAGAAACGTCTTTGCGGAATAAATCGGTCAGTGATAATGAAAATAACCTGATCCGCTCTACACTCGAATTGGCTTCCGCCATGATCGGAGGTGCTGATGCGGTCTTCAGCAACAATTATCTGGTAGACCGAAGCACGGAAAATTCGGAAGAAATTTCCTTCAAACAGCAAATCGTACTGGCTTACGAAAGCATCATTAATGTTTTTGAAGACGCTTCCAACGGCAGTTATTATGTAGAAGATATTACCCGGCAGATTGCCGAAAAATCCTGGACTTTTTTTGTGGAAATAGAAGAAAAAGGAGGATATCTGGAATTGCTAAAACAGGGAGTCATCCAGAAAAAAATCTACGATCACGCCGTAGCAGAACAGCAATGGGTGGAAGAAGGAAAAATAAAGTTGATCGGTGTGAACCTGTATCCGAAATTAGAAATAAAAAAATCTTCGGAAGAATTGTATAGCGAAAAAGAGATTAGAGCAGTTCGCTGGGCTGAAATGTTTGAGTAAAAGTGGAAAAAGTAATGTATATTTTAAGTATCAACTTTCTTCTTTGATGCATTAGCTTTTTGATAATGTTTATGATTTCCGGACAATCAACACATCAATAACGTTGAATATGATGCCTTAATTATTCTTGGAAATTTTTCTTGTATTGAATTAAGTAAGCTTCTAAGTATGTATCAAGTTTATTGAAAGATGTAATATTGTTTTCTTTGATTTAAATAAAGAAAACCTGAAAAGCCTGATTTATTATCACTGAATTCACTTATATTAAAAAAGAAAATTTATATTTTCATTGCTATGAAAAAAAAACTGATTGATTTGTTTGAATACACATATCATTTTAACAAAGAAATGATTATAGTTATTACAGAAAATATTGAAAAAATAGATACAAAAACAATCAGTTTACTTAATCATACCCTTAATGCCCAACAGATCTGGAATTCGCGGATTTTAGGAGAAAATTCATTTGAAGTGTGGCAGGTAAATCCTTTAGAAAATTTAAATGAAATAAATCAGCAGAATTTTAATAAAAGTATTGAAATTATAGAAAAATTTGATTTTGATCAGAAGGTTCAATATGAAAATTCTAAAGGGGCAAAATTTGAAAACACAGTCTTTGAAATACTTTTTCAGGCGATTAATCATTCAACCTACCATCGTGGACAAATCAACTCCCTTCTCAAACAGAATGAAATCAATCCGGTTTTGACGGATTATATTTTTTATAAACGATAATTTTCAAATACATTTTAAAATTTCATTTTCATCTGTTGAGAACATCTGTTAATTAAAATTATCTATTCAAATCTGTGATTAAAATAATAGATCAAAACATCCAGCAATACATCAATGCAAATCTTAATACCGATCTGCATGCTTTATTATTAAAAAAGTCTCCTTTCCCTGAGGTTTCCATGCAGGAAATTGTACAGCAGATCAAGGGGAAACAGGTAGCGCAGAAAAAATTTCCCTTTTTACTGAAAGACGGAATTATTTTTCCGCCGCAGCTCAGTCTGGAACAGTCTTCCTCAGAAAAGACGGCCTTATACAAATCACATATTCTGAAAGGAGATAAATTCATAGATCTTACTTCCGGATTTGGAATTGATGCCTACTATTTGTCTGAAAATTTTAAGGAGACTACTTTAGTGGAGCAAAATGCGGATCTTTTGGAAACCGTCCGGAATAACTGGAATGTGCTGGCGAGGAAAGCCACATTTATAAATCAGAAGCTGGAAGATTTCCTGGAAGAAAATCAGAAATCATTTGACGTGGTCTACCTTGATCCGGCACGCAGGGATACCCTGAAAAATAAAGTCTTTCTGCTTGAGGATCTTTCACCCAATATTCTGGAAATCCAGGAAAAACTGCTTTCTATTTCGAATCATATGGTCATTAAGCTCTCGCCGCTTATTGATTTGAAATATCTGGTCTCCGTTTTACCCCATATTTTCAGGATTGAAATTATTGCCGTAAAAAATGATGTGAAGGAAGTGGTTGTCTTTTTATCAAAGGAAAGCACAGGGGAAATCAGCTGTAATTGTGTAAATCTGGACAGTGGAGAGCCCACATTTACATTTCACTTTGGACAGGAAGAAAGCCAGGCCGCAACATACGGAGAGCCCGAAAGGTATATTTATATTCCGAATAATGCGGTTTTAAAAGCCGGAATTTTTAATTTGATTTCGCAAAAGTTTAGCTTAACAAAACTTCATCCGAATACCCATTTTTACACTTCGGATCAGAAAATACCGGATTTCCCGGGAAGGGTTTTTGAAATGGAACCTGTTGAAGCTAAACAGGTTCAGAAGTCAAAAAGGGCAGTTTAATATTATTTCTAAAAACTACCCTTTGAAACCGGAGGAAATCAGGAAAAAATACAACCTGAAGGACGGCGGTGATAACTACCTTATTTTTACACAGTCCAAAAAAGGAAAAATAATTCTAAAATCCGTATAAAAATGTTGCCGTAAAATGTAGGATTTCTTAATTTTGGGCAATCAGAAATATAAGCAGGAATCGCTTGCCGTTAGAAGAATATAATCGGCCGATGCAGTGCGGTTCTGTATGATCTTAAAAAAATAAATTTTCCATATGAAAAAATTAGTTATATGTTTAGCCCTTGCTACAGTTGCGGTAAGCTGCAAAAAAATCCAGGCTGGCGGAAATAAAGACGTTATTAAGCTGGAAGAAGGGGTAGAAAGATATTCTGACGACGAGCAGACCAGCGGTGAGCAGGATAATCTTTCCAAGTACAGAGGAGATGCGCATGACGGGCATGAAACACCGACAAAAACCGATACTGCCGGAGCTCCTCAACATAAGGAAGAAGACGGAAGACACTCTGATGCTACTCCGATTCCGGAAGGATCTCAGAATCCAAAGGCTGAACACTAATTATCAGAAAAATATAAAATGTCCTGCAGCAACGCAGGACATTTTTTTTGTGGATTTGCAGGCAGCAAGCTCATACAGACCTGAGGAAAATTATCCTTTTTTGTTTGTTCCTGCGGGGCAAATTTTTTACTTTTAACGAAATAATATTTTACAATGCAAGAGACATTAAATTACATCAACGAAAACAAACAGCGTTTCGTAGATGAATTGTTTGAGTTACTGAGAATTCCCTCTATTTCTGCGGATCCGGCCTATAAAGAAGACGTGCTGAAATGTGCGGACGCTGTGGCATCACACCTGAAAAGTGCAGGTGCGGATAACGTGGAAGTATGCCAGACCAAAGGATATCCTATCGTTTTCGGGGAGAAAATTTTAGATAAAAACCTGCCGACTGTTTTGGTCTACGGGCATTACGATGTTCAGCCTGCCGATCCGCTGGAATTATGGACCAGACCGCCTTTCGAACCTTATATTGAAAAAACGGAGCTTCATCCGGAAGGGGCTATCTTCGCCAGAGGTTCCGCAGATGATAAAGGTCAGTTTTTCATGCACCTGAAGGCTTTTGAGGCGATGATGAAAACCAATACGCTTCCTTGCAATGTGAAATTTATTCTGGAAGGTGAAGAAGAAGTAGGCTCAGTCAGCCTGGGTGATTTCGTGAATGAAAATAAAGAAAAATTGTCCTGCGACTGTATCCTAATCTCCGATACCCATATTTACAGCAATGAGCAGCCTACGGTAACAACAGGTTTAAGAGGCCTCAGCTATGTTGAAGTTGAAATCGAAGGTCCTAACCGGGATCTCCACTCAGGACTTTACGGGGGAGCAGTTCCAAACCCGATTCATGTGCTTTCAAGAATGATTGCGAAACTGATTGATGAAGACGGACACATTACCATTGATGGATTCTACGATAACGTGGAAACGGTTTCCGATTCCGACAGAGCCGATATGAATAAACTGAAGGACAATCCTGAAGAATTCAAAAAATCTATCGGACTAAACGGCGTTGAAGGAGAAAAAGGATATACAACTTTGGAAAGAACATCGATCCGTCCAACTTTAGACTGCAACGGACTCTGGGGAGGCTACACGGGAGAAGGTGCAAAAACAGTGATCCCTTCAAAAGCTTCTGCTAAAATTTCCATGCGTCTGGTACCTTATCAGACTCCGGAAGAAATTACGGAGAAATTTACCGCTTATTTTAAAAAGATCGCTCCTGAAAACGTAAAAGTAAAGGTAACACCGCACCACGGAGGAATGCCTTATGTCCTACCAACCGATACCAAAGAGTTCACAGCAGCCAAGCAGGCTATGGAAACTGCTTTTGGAAAAGAAGTTCTTCCATACAGAGGCGGAGGAAGTATTCCGATTACCGCGATGTTTGAGCAGGTTTTAGGCGCTAAATCTGTTTTAATGGGCTTTGGGCTGGATTCCGATGCGATCCACTCTCCGAATGAGCATTATGGCTTATTTAATTTCTATAAGGGAATTGAAAGTATACCGCTGTTTTTTGAGAATTATGCTAAATAAGTGATAATAATAAATTTATATAAAAAAATCTCATAAATATTTATGAGATTTTTTTATATTTACGTGACAATAATTAATGAAATAATAATATTATGAAAAAAACTTTATCAGCTTTATTGTTTGCTTCAGCTTCGCTGATGTTCGGACAAACACTCGTAAGTGAAAATTTTCAAACTTTAACGGTTGGTAACTTAGGTACCGACGTAACAGGAAATACAGCAGGACAGAATGGCTGGTTATCAATTTATGGATCAAATGCAGATTATCAGATAACTAATATTGATGCAGCCCATGGAAAATCCTTAACTATTGCAAGTTATAACAGTTATAGCAGTGCTACAAATACGACCTTAAATACCAGAATTGCTGCTAAAGAAACAACCGTAGTTGCGACAACAGCAAACAATATTCTGCATGGTAAGTTCGATTTGTATACTGGTCCTTCTACAGGAACAGGAACTATTCAAATGAGGGTAATTGGTATGAATGGAACAGCATCGACTGCCATAGGCGGTTTTGTTTATGATGTTGCAACAAAAGAAATTCGAGGATTAGGAACCTTCACGAATCAATCCACACTTACTCCTACGGTTTATTCAATCGGTTTTGCAGCTGCTCCTGGTGTGCTTTTAACGGCAAATACTTGGAATACATTAGATTTTAGATATAATAAAACTACTGGTGCTTTTACGTGGTATTGGCCTGGTGGTTCTGGTTCGATTGCAGCAGATACTTCGTCTTTGGGACTTATTCCCGGAATGGTGGGAGAAGATCTCTACTTGTATAACGTTACTTCTACAGGAAATACGGTTAGTAAAATAGGTGGTTTTGATAATATTCTTGTAGAATTTACTACGACATCCGCTTTATCTACAAATGATCTGAGCTCCTATGTAAGAGCAACACCATCTGTAAAGATTTATCCTAATCCGACGTCAGATATTCTAAACATCAAAGCAGATTCAAAAATTAAGAATGTTACTGTTACAGATTTTACAGGGAAAAAAATAAATGTTGAACTGAATAACAGCAAAGTTGATGTAAGCGCAATTCCTGCAGGATCTTACCTTATAAGTGTTGAAACTAAGGATGGAATTTCCACTGAAAAATTCATCAAAAAATAAAGTTGACTATCTAATCTGATATTTAAAGCTTCCTGATTAAAGGAAGCTTTTTTGTTATCAGTAATATGATAAATATTTATTGTATTGATTTTTGATATAGTGTTTTGAGCGAAAAAAAATAATATTAGATCTCATATCGGTTATATTTTTACGTTTTATTTGTGTATTTGGTTTAAAAATTATATATTCATACTGTTAAATAATAATGATATGAGAAAATTTTTACTATTAAGTTCATTATTGGGAATAACTCTGATGAACGCACAGACCAACGTGTACAGCTACGGCTTTGATACCGCATTCGGAACAGATTGGGTAACCACCAATCAAAGCAGTCCTTCTACGACTTCTTTATGGACTAAGGCTACTTATACAACACCATTAAGCAATCCTTTATTCGGAAGCGGCAATACGACTACGGTACCGTCAGGACAGGCAGGAGGAGCCAATTCATTTGCTTTGGTGAATTATACCAGTACCTCTGGGACCGGGATTATCAGCAACTGGCTGATTACACCGTCAGTAAATGTAAAAAATGGAGATGTTGTAAGTTTCTACACCAGAAAAGGTACTGACGGTACCAGTGATTATCCAGATCGCCTGGAATTACGATACAGTACGGCAGCAACTGCTGTGACACCTTCGGGCGGATCTTCAGGAGTGGGTTCTTTTACCAATCTGGGAGTAACCGTAAATCCTAATCTTGCCTCAGGATTCGTGTATCCTAAAACTTGGACGAAATACAGTTTTACCATTACAGGAGTGGGAAATAATCCAGTTGCGGTTAAGTTTGCTTTCAGATATTATGTGACTGATGGGGGGCCAAGCGGAACAAATTCTGATCTGATTGGTATCGATACCTTCTCTATTGACAGAGCTGTTTTAGCCACCAATGAAGTAGGCGCAACCAGTAAAACGGTTTCGGTATATCCTAATCCGACAACGGATTATTTGACCGTTAAATCTGAAGAAAAAATCAGTACAGTGGAAATTTATGATATTAGCGGCAAAAAAATCCCGGTATCTGTTGAAGGAAATACAATTGATGTAAAAAAACTTAATGCAGGAACCTATCTGATTAATATAGAAACCAAGTCAGGGAAAGTTTCAGAAAAATTCATCAAAAAATAAATACTGACAAATGTTAGTTTGAAAAAACGCTCCAATTGGGGCGTTTTTCTTATTTTTAGGAACTAAATCCAAAATAATATGTTAGAAAATAAAGTCGCTTATATTACAGGAGGAACCAAAGGTATTGGTTTCGGAATTGCAAAAATTTTATTAGAAAACGGAGTTTCCGTAGCATTTTCGGGAAGGAAAAGAGAAGATGTGGAAAAGGCAGAGCAGGAACTGAAACAGTACTCCGAAAATGTTCTGGGAATTGTTTCAGATGTAAAAAGTCTTGAAAGCGAAGAGGAAGCGATACAGCATATCAAAGAAAAATTCGGGAAACTGGATTTTGTAATTGCCAATGCCGGGTTAGGTGTTTTTAAGCCTGTGGATCAGCTTTCCGCCGAAGAATGGAACGATATGATCAAAACCAATCTGACAGGCGTTTTCTATACCTTAAAAGCTTCTGTAGAAGAACTCAAGAAAACAGAAGGATACTACATTACCATTGCCAGCCTGGCAGGAGCCAATTTCTTTGAAAAAGGATCCGGCTACAATGCCTCAAAATTTGGAGTGGTTGGCTTTACCCAGGCGGCCATGATCGACCTGAGAAAGTACAACATCAAATCCACGGTTATCATGCCCGGTTCTGTTGCTACAAACTTTAACGGAAATATCCCTTCTGAAAAGGACGCATGGAAGATCCAGCCGGAAGATATGGGAAATCTGGTGCTGGATATTTTAAAGATGAATCCGCGGGTTTTGCCGAGCAAGATCGAGTTTAGGGCAACAAAACCAGCCAACTAAAAACATCTAATGCGCTGAATAGTAAATTAATAAGTATTATGCATGCATAATATATATTTTATTTATATTAGCGAAACATAATTTAATGAAAATCCAGGTATAAAAATCCTAAGCTTTTATATCAAAGAGAACAATAAAGCACGTATGAAGCCGTAAGGGGACATAAGGCAAATAAAAATTAAACAACATATGAAAATATTAGTTTGTATCAGTAGTGTTCCGGATACTACTTCCAAGATCAACTTTACAGCAGATAAATCTGCATTCGACAAAAACGGAATCCAGTGGGTAATTAATCCGCTTGACGAATTTGCACTTACGAAAGCCATCAAATTGCAGGAATCTCAGGGCGCAACGGTAACGGTAATCAACGTAGGGGATGCGGTTACCGAACCTGTAATCAGAAAAGCTTTGGCCATCGGGGCAAATGATGCGGTACGCGTAAACCTTGATCCTAAAGACAGTTTTTCCACGGCTAAGGAAATCGCTGCGGTTGTACAGAACGGAGGATATGATTTAATCCTTTGCGGTAAAGAATCCATCGATTACAACGGAGGTTCAGTTCCGGGAATGGTAGCTCAGTTATTGAATCAGCCTTTTGTGAATGCATCCGTAGGGTTGGACGTAAACGGAAGCAAAGCAACTGCGGTAAGAGAAATTGAAGGCGGAAAAGAAACAATTTCCGTTAAGTTACCGGCTGTTATCGCCGGACAAAAAGGATTGGTAGATGAAAAAGACCTGATCATTCCGAATATGAGAGGAATTATGTCTGCCAGAACAAAACCTTTGCAGGTTGTTGAGCCGGCTTCATCTGAGGTAAAAGTTCAGGGGGTATCTTATGACAGCGTTCCGCCGAGAGCCGCTGTAAAAATGGTTTCTCCGGACAACCTGGACGAATTGGTAAGACTACTTCACGAAGAAGCAAAAGTTATTTAATCATTCTAAATTCAACATTTAAAATTCAGAAAAACCAACCTTGAATTTTGAACTTTAAATCTTAAATATAAAATCATGGCAGTATTCGTATACGCAGAAAATATAAACGGAGTTTACAAAAAAGCGGCTTTTGAAGCGGTATCTTTTGCTAAAGCAGTGGCCGATCAGGCCGGAGATACAGTAACGGCAGTCTCTGTAAACCCTACCGATTCTTCAGATTTATTATACAAATATGGAGCATCCAATATAATCAACATCAAAGACGAAGGTCTTAAAAATTTCTCCGCTAAAGCTTATGCACAGGCAGTAAGTGAAGTGGCAAACGGAAACATTATCGTTTTCCCTCATACAACGGATGCATCGTCTATTGCGCCGATGCTGGCGGTAATGAACGGATATTCTTTAATTACCAACGTATTGGAAGCGCCGGAAAGCCTTTCTCCGTTTCAGGTAAAAAGAAAAGCATTCTCCGGAAAAGGTTTTATGCACGCTAAAGCGGAAGGAACAGGCGTAATCGTTACGGTTTCCCAAAATGCTTTCGGCGTTAAGGAAAATGCGGTTTCCGGTTCGGAAGAAGTAAAAAATCTTTCAGTGGCCAATGAAGATACCAAAGTAATTTCCCATGAGCAGAGTTCAGGAAAACTGGATCTTAAAGAAGCTGAAATCGTGGTATCTGCAGGAAGAGGATTAAAAGGACCTGAAAACTGGGGAATGATCGAAGATCTGGCAAACGTTTTGGGAGCGGCAACTGCTTGTTCCAAACCGGTTTCCGATATCGGATGGAGGCCTCATACTGAGCACGTAGGACAAACCGGTAAAGCAATAGCTCCGAATCTTTATATCGCCGTGGGAATTTCAGGAGCTATTCAGCACCTTGCAGGAGTGAACTCTTCAAAAACTATTGTTGTAATCAACAGCGATCCTGAAGCACCGTTCTTCAAATCGGCCGATTATGGGGTAGTGGGAGATTCTTTCCAGATTATCCCTGCCTTAACGGAAAAAATTAAAGCATTAAAAGGATAAGAAAGGTTAATTGTGAATGGTCAGTTCGCTTCGCTTGTCAATTTTATTTATTACGATAAACTGAAAATTCACTTGCAAAGCAAAATTGACTGATAAAAATAAAATTCACAGTTCACCAATCATTACCATTCACCTATAAAAGCCCTTTTCGGGCTTTTATTTTTGTCTAAAAAGTAAAAAAAACTTTGAAAAATTAATCTATATTTGTAGCTATGGATTATAAACAGTTAATTATTCGCGGAATATCGTACAGCCAGACACAATCCGGGGCGTACGCGTTATTATTGGAACATGAAGAAACACATATTAAATTACCTGTTGTTATAGGGAATTTCGAGGCACAATCCATTTCTCTTGGTCTTGAGAAAGACATTCATCCGCCCCGCCCTCTTACGCACGACTTATTCACAAAATTCATCGTTTCCGCCAATTATGAACTCCTGTCTGTGATCATCTACCAGATCGTTGACGGTGTTTTCTTTTCAAATATCAACTTTAAAAACAAGGCGACAGATGAAGAACTGATCCTTGATGCCAGGACTTCCGATGCGGTAGCAATGGCCGTCCGTTTTGATGCGCCTATCTTTACCACTCAGCAGGTGCTTAACGAAGCCGGAATTCTTCTTGAGCTGGAAGACGTTTCCAAAGAAGAAGAAAGCTTCTCGGAAACCGTACACGAGGAAGACAACTTGAGATCCGTTTCTATGGAAGAGCTTCAGAAGCTTCTGGATGAAGCCGTAAAAGAAGAAGACTACGACACCGCTTTGGAAATCCAGGAAGAGATCAAACGAAGGAAAAAGAAAATTGACTAAAGAGATATTATAATTATAAAATGAATTTAAAATTACGTTTGATCATCCTGAGCTTTCTGCAGTTTGGCGTCTGGGGAGCTTATCTTACATCCATGGGGAATTATTTGGGTTCTGTGGGATTAGGTTCCAAAATAGGACTTTTTTATGCCATGCAGGGGATTGTATCGATTTTTATGCCTGCTATCATGGGAATTATTGCAGACCGATGGATTCAGGCTCAGAAACTACTTGGAATTTCACATCTTCTGGCAGCTGTTTTTCTGATTTGGGCAGGTTATTATGGAATGTCAGCAGGAGACAATGTCGAGTTTTCCAAGCTTTTTATTCTCTACAGTTTAAGTGTAACATTCTATATGCCGACTATTGCTCTTTCAAACTCTGTAGCTTATACGGTTTTGGTTAATAACAACTACGATACGATCAGATCATTTCCGCCAATCCGCACTTTAGGGACTGTAGGATTTATTTGCGCAATGCTGTTTGTAAATTTTGCGGGAATCCAAAACGGGAGTCTGACATTTAATTTTTCTAATAATACAAGTTTCCCTAGTTTTCAACACAGTTACAGTCAATTCTTTGTTTCTGGGATTTTAGGTATTGTGTTATTCTTATATAGTTTTACATTACCTAATTGCGAAGTAAATACAAGTACGGAAAAAAGAACGCTTTCTGATGCTTTGGGGCTAAAAGCATTTGCTTTATTTAAAGAAAAAAAGATGGCGATTTTTTTCATCTTTTCCATGTTTCTGGGAGTTTCATTACAGATTACAAACGGATACGCAAATCCTTTTATAACAAGTTTTAAGGCTATTCCGGAATATGCGAATACCTGGGGTTCCAATAATGCAAATGCGCTTATTTCCTTATCGCAGGTATCAGAGACTCTTTGTATCCTGTTAATTCCATTCTTTTTAAAGCGATACGGAATCAAGAAAGTGATGCTAATGGCCATGTTTGCTTGGTTCTTAAGATTTGGTTTGTTTGGTCTTGGAAATCCAGGCAGCGGCGTTTGGATGTTTGTTCTCTCTATGATTGTATATGGTATCGCATTCGATTTCTTTAATGTATCAGGTTCGTTATTTGTAGATAAAGAAACAGATAAAACAATACGTTCAAGCGCCCAAGGTGTTTTTATGATGATGACCAATGGCTTTGGAGCCACAATAGGGATGTTGGGGGCACAGGAAGTGGTGAATCATTATGTTTTTTCACAGTCAGATCCTTCTCTACAGCTTGCAGGATGGCAAACATCATGGTACATTTTTGCAGGCTACGCACTTATTGTTACTATTGCTTTTGCCATTGTTTTCAAACATAAACATAATCCACAGGAATTAGATGAAGTAAAACATTAATTTTATTTCACCGATTATTAAAATACTAAATTGCACTTTTAAAAAAAGTGCAATTTTTTTTATTTCTCAGGCAACCCTTTGAAAAATCCTGCGTCTTACATATAGAAACAGATCCATGAAGAATTTGGAAGAGAACTTTAAGCTGGCAAAAAAACATAATCGTAAAGGGCAGAAAGTGCTTTATGAGATGTTTTCACCTAAAATGCTGGCCATAGCCAATTCCTATGTAAACAACCTCCATGATGCCGAAGATATTATGATGAACGCCTTTTTTACCTGCTTTTCAAAAATAGAGGATTGCAGGGAATGGAAAAGCTTTCCGTTTTGGCTGAGGAAAATTGTGGTTAATAATTCGATTAATTTTATCAGGAAACATAAGAATATTCTGTATTCCGATGTCGAAATCAATGAACTCGAAAGTGCAGAGGATGACCGGGAAAATGAAATAGAGGAAATTGATATGAATGAGATATTCTTGGAAATGCCGGACGGCTACCGACTGGTTTTTAACCTGTATGTCTTTGAAGAAAAAAAGCATCACGAAATTACGCAGATCCTGAATATTTCCGAAGGCACCAGCAAAAGCCAGCTGAGCAAAGCCAAGAAATGGATTGTTGATTTTTTAAAGAAAAAAGAAGATGAAAAACAATATGCTAAATAAACTGAAATCCGGCTACGAGGAGATGGAAATCAAGCTATCCGCCGATCTTTGGGATCAACTGGATCAAAAGCTTGAGGAGAAGTCCGAAATGGCAGGAAAAGCTTCTTCTCAGTGGTGGAAATATGCCGCTGTTGTTTTGTTGCTGATTTCTTTTGGAACCATTATGTATTTTAATTTCAAAAAAGAGGTTGAGGTTAAAAATACCGGTTATATCGTAAAAAAAGAATCAAATACACCCGCTGATCCCGTTCATCCCAAACTTGAAAAGCCGCAGGTTGTTTCTAACAATGCCGCAGCTACGGAAAGAGCAATGACAATTACTGGAAATCCAAAAGTCCAAATTACGGAAAGAACAGAACGGAAAATAGGGCAGCCTGAAAGCACAGAATTCAAAATACAGCAGATTGCTGCAACGCCACCTGTAAATATTCCCGTTGAACCTAAAGAAATTGAAAATACCGTTCAAAATTTGCCTGTTGTTGCCGAAGCCAGGAAAGTGCCGGGCGGTTACATCAGTGCAGATGATCTTCTTACCGGAAGGGAACTTGATAAAAGCCGGGAAAATTTCGTAAAAGAAGAAAAAAGATTCGGAGTTTTCAACATCGGTAAGGTTTTTCGCAAGGTAGACAATGTTACTTTTTTAGGAGTTACCGTGTACAACGATCCTAAATAATAATTCCTCTTGGAAGCACTGTTCAAAATACAAAACAGCTTAAAAATAATGCTTAAAAATATAAAAAATCATGAAAACTAAATTTGCGCTGATGACAGCTCTATTGGCATTCTCTTATGCCTTTTCACAGGAAATAAACCCGCGGCTGAAACTCTACTCAAAGAAAGTCGACAGCATTGTTTTCTCTGAGAAAACCAAGATGAATAAAGAGCTGGATGATCTGGATAAAGACTACCAGAACAATAAAGTGACCGCTAACGAAAAGCAGGAAAAAAGAGCGCATATCGCAGCCCGGTATGAGGAGATCATCAATGGAAAAGTAACGGAACAGAAAAATCAGCTGGAAGATGCAACCCGTGAAATCGTGAAAAAAGCCGTTATGGAAAATCCGGAAAAATATTCTCTTGAGGTTTTTTCCCAGAATAATGCTCTCATCACATTGAATACGGATGAAAAGGTAACTAAAAAAGAGCTTTTAAAAACTGTTGATTTCAATATAGGATATGGTCTGATTAACCTTACAAAATCCTCCTCGTCCTTGGACATCGGAAATAATGAATCAGGAATAAAATTTGGAAATGCCTTTTCATCGGAAATGGATATCAGGATAACGAGGCAGATTGGATCTCTTACATCTCCTGTCTTCTACCGTCTAGGATTAGGTTACCGCCAGGACACGTTCGTCCCTGAAAAACCAAATGTTTTTGTACAGGATCTGAATGAGATTTACATGGCCGATTTTAATGATCTTACAACAGGTATTCTTAAAAAGTCCTATCTTAAAAACCATTATTTCGTAGTTCCGGCGGATCTGGTTTGGGTCTTAAATCCTAAATATACCATTGAAAATAATGAAAAGATGTTGGATAATTCCAAACAAAATTTAAGGCTAACGGCAGGAGTTTACGGCGGCGTGCGTTTTCTTACACAGAACTATGTTATTTTTAAAAATGAAGACAACAACCGTGTGAAATATAGGGAAAATATTACGGAAGCTGCAGAAAGGTTTATCTTCGGAGGAAAATTGGCATTGGGTTATGGTCCGATCAATATTTACGTAAAAAAAGATTTCACACCGAATTTTAACGATCTTGCAAAAATTAATAACAAATATGGCTTTCAGATAGGATTGGAGCTGTTGTATATCAATTTTTAATGTCGATTTAGATTATAGAAAAACACACTTTTTGGAGTGTGTTTTTTTTTGTATTTTGGCATTTTAAGAAACATGAAAAATATTCAGTTAATAGGATTATTATTGGTGGTGGCAGGAAGCTTTTTGCCTTTAGTGCATGTACCGGTTATCGGGAATTGGAACTACTGGAAACTGGATCATTCCTTGGCCATTATGTGCTGGGTGCTCGCTGCAGCAGCTCTTTTCGGTATTGTAAATAACAGTGTAAAGGTAACATGGATTTCTGCAATTCTGCTGGTGCTTTTGTTTCTGTTCACTTTGTTTGCCGTGAAGTTTCAGGCATCCCAGTATTTCAGCTTTATGCCTTTCAAATCATGGCAGGATAAGCTGGCGGGCATCGTCAAATTGCGATGGGGCTGGATTGTAGAATTTCTGGGCGCATTCAT
The DNA here is from genome assembly GCF_030818695.1 of Chryseobacterium sp. SORGH_AS_0447. NCBI lineage: Bacteria > Pseudomonadati > Bacteroidota > Flavobacteriia > Flavobacteriales > Weeksellaceae > Chryseobacterium > Chryseobacterium sp. SORGH_AS_0447. The sequence continues at coordinate 2,506,721 of NZ_JAUTAR010000001.1, forward strand.
CATCATTTTCACTAAAAATAATAACGTAAAATCGTAATAATCAGAATCTCAGGATTCGGTCTTAATTAAATTAAAAATAGTATTATAAAAATGAAAGAAGTATTCATCGTTTCCGCAGTAAGAACGCCGATGGGAAGTTTTCTGGGAAGCTTATCAGCAGTGCCTGCGACGAAGCTGGGAGCTGTTGCCGTAAAGGGAGCATTAGACAAAATCGGTCTTGATCCGAAACAGGTTCAGGAAATCTACATGGGAAATGTTTTACAGGCAGGCGAAGGACAGGCTCCGGCACGTCAGGTGGCTATTGGTGCGGGTCTTTCCAATGAAACGCCTTCTACGACAGTCAATAAAGTTTGTGCTTCAGGGATGAAAGCGGTTTCCATGGCAACGCAGGCGATCAAGGCAGGTGATGCAGATGTTATCGTGGCCGGAGGAATGGAAAATATGTCTTCGGTTCCGCATTATTACAATGCAAGAAATGCGACAAAACTGGGTGATGTAAAAATGCAGGACGGGATGGTGTTGGATGGGCTTACCGACGTTTACAATAAAGTTCACATGGGCGTTTGCGCAGAAAAATGTGCAACCGACTACAGCATTTCAAGAGAAGAGCAGGATAATTTCGCTATCGAATCTTATAAAAGAGCGGCAAAAGCCTGGAGCGAAGGCAAATTTGCCGATGAAGTAGTACCGGTGGAAATTCCTCAGAGAAAAGGAGAGCCCATCGTTTTTGCAGAAGACGAAGAATATAAAACCGTAAATTTCGACAGAATACCGACTCTCCCTACCGTTTTCAAAAAAGAAGAAGGAACCGTAACGGCAGCCAATGCTTCTACCTTAAACGACGGAGCTTCCGCACTGATCCTGGTCTCCAGGGAAAAAATGGAAGAACTTGGACTTAAGCCATTGGCAAGAATTGTTTCTTACGCCGATGCAGCTCAGGCACCTGAAGACTTTACGACCGCTCCGGCAAAAGCACTTCCGATTGCGCTTAAGAAAGCTGGACTGGAAGTTTCCGATATCGATTTCTTTGAATTTAATGAGGCATTCTCCGTAGTAGGATTGGCCAACAATAAAATCCTAGGACTGGATGCTTCCAAAGTAAATGTAAACGGTGGAGCTGTGGCAATCGGTCACCCGCTGGGAAGTTCAGGGTCAAGAATTCTGGTTACTCTGATCAACGTATTGAAGCAGAATAACGGGAAATACGGTGCGGCGGCGATCTGCAACGGAGGTGGAGGAGCTTCTGCGATGGTCATCGAAAACATGCAGTAATTTCAACACATACAAGTAAGAAATCCGGAAGTTAAGGCTTTCGGATTTTTTTATTCAGTACGGCTGATTTTTATTTGGAGCTTAATCCTGCTTTCCATTGCAATCAGGGCTAGGGCAGCAGCCGTTATTTGAAGCAGATTCTTCGGTTTTGTTCATTTAAAAATTACGATAAACCACCTTCAGTGCTTAAAAAGTGGAATTCGGATTTTAACGCAATAATAAATTCTTCCCAAACCAAATAAAAACCGCCGAATATTCAATGGTTTTCCTATTTTTGTGCTACTAATATTATTTGAAATGTCTGAAATTGAGAATCAACACCCTCAAAACATAAAGAACAATCCGAAGATCATGAAAGCCTGGGCGGTTTATGACTGGGCGAATTCGGTTTACTCTTTGGTAATTACTTCTACCATCTTCCCGATTTATTATTCGATTCTTACTACTGCTTATGAAAAGAAAGAATATGTCGAGGAAACAAAATCCTGGATCGACGTTCCCGTACGGCACATGATTAGGATCTTTGGGAAAGAATACCAGCCCGATGCAGTGTACGGATATTCACTAACCATTTCTTTTTTCATTGTGGTTTTACTGTCTCCGTTTTTATCCTCCCTGGCAGATACTATCGGAAACAAAAAATCTTTCCTGCAGTTTTTCTGTTATCTGGGAGCCACTTCATGTATGGGATTGGCCATGTTTACCGGAATGCATAATGTATTTCTGGGCTTGTTGTTCAGCATTACCGCAAGTGTCGGATTCTGGGGAAGTCTGGTGTTTTACAACTCTTTCTTACCCGATATTGCGACACGAGACAAGCAGGATGCTCTTTCCGCTAAAGGATATGTTTATGGATACATCGGATCTGTTGTTCTCGTAATTATCTGCCTGATCCTGATTCAGGTGGTAGGTAAGGGTAATCCTGAAAAACAGCTGTTATTTACCAGAATCAGCTTCCTGCTTACGGGAGCCTGGTGGTTTGGGTTTTCTCAATATACCTTTAAGCATTTGCCGCAGTTTGGCGATGTGAAGGAAAAGCTTCCGAAAGACCTTGTTTTGCTGAACTATAAAAACATATTTAAAAAACATGAAGAACAGGGCGGTTTCTTCGAGGTATTAAAAGACAACCTGAGTTTCTATAAAGATATTGCCAAAGAAAGCTTTCATGAATTGTTTAAAGTGGGAAAAGGACTTTTTAAAGACCGTAACCTGAAATATTTCCTGTCCAGCTTTTTCTTCTACAGTGTCGGAATGCAGACCATTTTCCTGATGGCCACGTTATTTGGTAAAAGTGAAATCAATCTTCCCCAGGACAAACTGATTGGTACATTGCTGATTATTCAGATCGAAGCCATTATCGGAGCCGTTATTTTCTCAAGACTATCCCGAAAAATCGGAAACAAAAATGTAATTTCGATCGCCATTATTTTATGGATTATTGCCTGTATCTGGGCCTATTTCCTCAATAAGGAAAACCCGACAGTGGAATATCAGTTCTATGGGGTTGCGGCTGTGGTCGGCCTCGTAATGGGAGGGCTTCAGGCCATGTCGAGATCTACCTATTCCAAGCTGTTACCGGAAAACTCGATGGAAAATACAACGTTTTTCAGTTTCTATGATGTATTGGAAAAGATCGCAATTATCGTAGGAACATTCGTTTTTGCTTTATTTATTGATAAATATGATGCGCTTCGGGGAATCTTTTCGAAGATCGATATCATCCTTCCTTCCGCTTCCGGGATGAGGTTCGCTGCATTCTCGATGGCCCTATTCTTTTTTGTAGGCTTGATCCTAATCCGGTTTTTAAAATTGAATACACAGAAGAAATAATTATAATAAGTATAAACTAGAAAAGACGCTGAAAACAGCGTCTTTTTTAATTTAACATGGATCTTAATTTATTTATATCATTAGCGATGGTAAAAATTCATCTATTATAATTGAAAATAATTTCAAAATGATGTGAATTTTTTAATTGTTTCATGTTTTTTTTATTACTTTGCAAATGATAAATAATTGGTAAAAAATGATTAAAAAAATTTTACTTCTCTGTATTCTTCAGTGCATGGTCTTGTGTTTTTCTCAAAGCATACGGCCTGTAGCGCAGAAGGTTTCAGAATTTCATGCCCAAAAGAAAAATTTTGAAAAATTCGAGGTTTTCACCCTGAACAAAAATTCTGAAAAATTAGCAGAATACAAAAGGTCTGCAACCGATATTTCCGTTTTAACGATTGATGTCAAGCAATTAAAAAAGCTGGTCTACGAAAAACCGGAATATCTTGAGATTTCTTTTCCTTTCGATGGCAAGCAGATCACGATGGAACTTTACAAAAATCAGATTTTTACCAGTGATTTCAAAGTAACAACCGGTAAAGGAGAAACCGTGAATTATACACCGGGAGCCTACTATCAGGGAATTGTAAAAGGTGATAACCAGTCGGTGGCGGCATTCAGTTTCTTTGATGATGATATAGTTGGAGTGGCTTCCACACCGGAACTTGGAAATATCGTAGTCGGAAAAGTCAAAAATTCGGCCGATTTTGTAAGCTATTCCGATGCAAAGCTAACAGGGCTGAATCCTTTCATATGTGGAGCGGATGAGCTGGCGGAAAACCACAAACAGAAAATTGCTTTTGATCCGTCCGCACAGAAAAGTACGGGCAAGCTCATCACACAGAACTGTGTAAGGATTTACTACGAAGTCTGCTATACCCCTTATACCAATAACGGATCCAACACAACAACGACGGCCAATTGGCTAACCGCTGTTCATAACAATATTTCCACGCTGTATAACAATGATGATATAAAGATCGCCTTAAATGAAATTTACATCTGGACGACTGCCGATCCTTATACCGGAACACCTAACGCCAACCTGGCAAGTTTCAGGACAAACAGGCAAACCTTTAACGGAGATCTGGCGCATTTGGTCAATCAGCCTTCGACAACCAGTGTAGCTTATGTAAACTCGCTTTGTACAACGTACAGACATGCTTACTCAGGAGCTGCCCAGACCTATAACAACGTTCCGGTTTATTCCTGGACTATTGAGGCAATGACCCACGAAATGGGGCACAGTTTAGGCTCGCCACACACCCATGCCTGTGCCTGGAACGGCAACGGAACGGCCATCGACGGATGTGGTACCCAGGCAGGCTATCCGGAAGGCAGCTGCCCAACCGGACCGATTCCTTCTTCTTCCGTAAAAGGAACCATCATGAGTTACTGCCATCTCGTTTCGGGAGTAGGAATAAATTTTGCCAATGGCTTCGGCCCGCAGCCCGCAGCCCTGATCCGAAATACCGTAGAGTCCAAAGCCTGTCTTGGGATGAACTGTACGACTGCCTGTAATACAACCATTACCGGGCTGTCGGTTTCCAATATTACCCAGATTTCGGCCAACGCCGCTTTCACGGATGCAACGTCAACTTCCTGGAAATACAAGCTCACGAAATTCGACGGAACATTGGTAAGCAATGGAAATACAACCACACAATCGTTAAGTTTATCGAGTCTTCAGCCGGCCACTTATTACCTTTTATCAGTAGGAACGGATTGTTCAGCAGGTTACCAGAGAACCCAGATGTTTTTAACGGATGCCGACTGGTGCGGTGGAGCATCGTTTACCGATACAGGCGGAACCACAGGGAATTACGGGGATAACCAAACGATCGTAAAAACATTTTATCCAAGCTCAGGCGCTTTAACCATAGGCTTTACAGAGTTTGGTCTGGAACAGGGATATGATTTTATGTATATCTATAACGGTCCGTCTACCAGCTCACCAATGTTCCCCAATGGAAACGGTTTAACGGGAACTACCTTACCGGGGACATTTACTTCAACGCATCCTTCGGGAGCCATCACTGTACGGTTTGTTTCCGATCCTGCAGAAAACGATATCGGCTGGAAAGCTAACTTTTCATGTGCGGTACTTGCTGTAGAAGATGTGAATACCAAAGATAATTCAGTAAATATTTATCCGAATCCTGCAAAAAATACCATCACCATTTCTTCTAAAGAAGCTTTACAGTCCTTTAAAATTTATGATGAAGCAGGAAGGCTGATCAAGTCGGAGTCTTCATTAAAAGGCAACAAAGTGGAAGTAAATATTTCGTCTATGCAGACCGGTAATTATATCGTAACTGTTGAAACGGAAAAACAAAAAACCACCAAAAAACTGATTAAACAGTAATCTTTAAAGAATATCCAATAAAAGCCTGATTTTGTCAGGCTTTTTTGTTAACTTTATAACAGTAAGCAGCGGTTTATGATTTAATTAAAAATTTAAACTTTTTTAGCTGTTAAAATTTGTTAGAATTCGGCTCGGGATTTGCTTATATTCAGCAGAATAGTTTTAAATTTGCAAAAAATTTATTTATACAAATGACAAACCCATTATTTTACGCAAAAATCCTTTTGTTCGGAGAATACGGAATCATAGAAGATTCCCAAGGTTTGACATTACCTTATAGTTTTTATAAAGGTACTTTGAAGTTTTCATCACTGGATTCGGAATTCGAGAAAACAATCCAATCAGCATCTTATAAAATATGCAGAATACCTGCAACATTTAGAGCTTCCCGAAACGTTTGAGCTTAGCGTATCGAAGTTTAAGGAAGAGATTGCTGCTGGATTATTTTTCGACAGCAATATCCCGCAGGGGTACGGAGTCGGAAGTTCCGGTGCTTTGGTAGCCGCGATTTTCGAACGGTATTCCATTTCAAAGCATGATCCTGAAGATATTTCCAAAGAAGAGCTTAAAAATCTGCGTAAGGTTTTTGGACTGATGGAAAGCTATTTTCATGGGAAAAGCTCAGGGATAGATCCGCTAATCTGCTACATGAACCTGCCGATCCTTATCGAAAGCAAAGAAAGCGTAGACCGCGTAGCCATCCCAGCCAGCGAAGCCGGAAAAGGGGCCATCTTCCTGATCGATTCAGGAATGACAGGAGAAACCGGACCGATGGTTCAGATTTTCTTTGAAAAAATGAAAACCGAAGGATTCCGTAAAACGCTTAAAGAAGAATTTATCCGTTATAACAACGCGTGTATAGATGCATTCCTGAAAAAAGATATGAATCCGTTTTTCAGAAACCTGAAAAAGCTTTCCAACTGGGCATATGAACATTTTCGGCCAATGATTCCAGAGAGCCTTTTTAATGTATGGAAAAAAGGACTCGACTCTAATGCTTATTACCTGAAGCTTTGCGGAAGCGGCGGTGGAGGTTATATTTTAGGTTTTACCAAAGATTACGAAAAAGCTGAAAAAATGCTTGATGGCTTCCATAAGGAAGTAATTTACAGATTCTAATAGGTTGTGAATGAATTCTGAGAAAGAAACCGTCCAACAGAAATTTGATATTCAGAAATCTTTATTTTACAGATTTTCACAATTCGTGGGCTTTCTTTTGGGGGCTCGCTTTTTTGTTGCCATTCTGCTTACATTTGCACTTTATGTATCGACGTTTTTTCTCTTTAACCAGGACGAAAATTTCAGGAAATTCGTATTCGATTTCAAAGTTCACGGCATTATTTTCTGCACAGTGCTTACGATCCTGGCAGGCGGAATCATCAATCAGTTTTACGATTTTGAAAAAGACCATATTGTAAAACCTTTCCGGAGCAGGCTGCAAAGCTTCATCAAACAGAAGTACTTTCTCTATGTTTATCTTTTTTTAAGCATTATTTCCTTGGGGGTCGCAGGCATGATCTCCTACAGGGTTTTCCTGTTTTTTGTGGTATACCAGTTCTTTATGTGGTTCTATAGCCATAAGCTCAGCCGGATGCTGATTATAAACAACATCACTTTTGTAAGCCTTACCCTTTATCCTTTTTTCGGGATGATGGTTTATTATGAAACCTTCTCCAGAAAAGTGTTGCTGATGGCCATTTTTCTTTTCCTGATCCTGCTGTGCATCGATATTGTAAAGGATATGATGACGAAAAGTGTAGATAAAGCTTTCGGATACACAACCATTCCCAATTATTTCAGAACCAGAAATACCAAAATCATTATCGTTTCCTTACTGATGGTTACTATGGCGGTCTCCATGAAGCTGATCGTAAGAACGGGAATTTCAGGCTTCATGGCTTATTATTTCACAGGCGGCCTGTTTGTTTTTACATTATGCATTTACCTTTTGCTGAACCATACCAGAAGAAATAATTTCATCACGCTTAATATTTTACGCTTCTGGGTTTTCATCGGAATTATAGCCATGCTTCTGAACGGACTGGAAGGTAAATTGTAGAAAAATTTCTTCCTAATACCTTATCCTTTTATTACCTTTGCAGAATCTAAATTTATATACAAGTAATGCCCATTTTTAACGATACCAAAGTCGCATTTGCAGATAAATCTGATGCACAGTTAAGAAAAGCGTATTGGATGTTCAGGATGATCGAACAGCCTTCCCTTACAAAAATCGGAACTTCCGTTCTCAATTTTACCGTTCATAATAATTTCCCATTCGTTACCGGAATTGTAAAAAACACTTTGTTTGAACAGTTTTGCGGTGGTGAAACCCGTGAGGAAAGCATGAAGGTGGTAAAGCAGCTTTTCAGAAGAGGAGTGGGAAGTATTTTCGATTATTCCATCGAGGGAAAAGAAGATGAAGCCACTTTCGATGCAGTCTGCAAAGAGATCAAGGATATCGTAAAGTTCTCCGTAGGAAATCCGGCAATTCCTTTTATTGTATTCAAGCCTACCGCTTTCGGAAGGATTGATCTGTATGAGGCAGTTGGTAGAAATGCGGAACTGACGTCCAGCCAGAAAGAGGAATGGGCAAGAGTGGTGAAAAGATTTGATGAAGTGTGCAGCCTTTGCCATGAAAACGATAAAAAAGTAATGGTAGATGCTGAGGAAACCTGGATGCAGGATGCCGCAGACCACCTTTGCGAAGAGATGATGGAGAAGTACAACCGGGAAAAACCGATTGTCTGGAATACCATCCAGATGTACAGAACGGGAAGGCTGGAATACATGGAAGCCAACCTACAAAGAGCAAAAGAAAAAGACTATTTCATCGGTTATAAAATCGTTCGCGGTGCCTATATGGAAAAGGAAAGAGCAAGAGCTGCTGAAAAAGGCTACGCCGATCCTATCCAGCCGAACAAAGAAGCTTCCGACAGAAATTACAATGCGGGAATCGATTTCGTAATGAATAACCTGGATAAGGTTTCAGCGTTTTTCGGTACGCACAACGAAATTTCTTCTGAGCTTGTAATGGATAAAATGAAGGCTAAAGGACTGGAAAACGGAAATCCTCATATCTATTTCGGGCAGCTTTACGGGATGAGTGATAATATTACTTTTTATCTTTCCGATAAGGGCTATAATGCGGCAAAATATCTTCCTTACGGACCTGTAAAAGATGTTGTACCGTATCTGACCAGAAGAGCACAGGAAAATACCTCTGTTGCCGGACAGACGGGGCGAGAACTGGGTCTTATCGAAAAAGAACTGGAACGCAGGAAAAGCAGCAGATAAAATTTGATTTATATCCTTCTGAAAAGCCTTACATTATTGATGTAAGGCTTTTGTTTTTATTGCAGTCAAATGAGTTAAAATGTAGGTTGTGATCAATTAATTCAGTTTTAAATTATAATTTTTTAGTTAATTATTGTTAATTAGATAAATTTTACTAAATTTAATACAATAACTAAAGAGATGTCCATGAGAAAAACTTTATCCTTTGCTATTTTGATGATAGCAAACTTTACATTTGCACAAACCTACAATAACGGAGGTTTAAGCACAGGATCTACCACCAAGAGTGGTACAGCGGCACCGGCCGGATACACATGGTCTGAAGCTCAGAATAACACGGGAAATACTACGGAATCGAATACCAATGCAGGATATGCCGGGACATCCAGTTCGGCCACCGCAAGTTATTTTCTGGCTGATGATTTCACCATTCCTACCGGGCAGACATGGAACATCACAGCCATTGATTTTTTTGCTTATCAGACTGGATATACAGGAACAACCTCTCCATTCAATACCATAAGGGTCAATATTTTCAGTTCGGATCCTTCAGTCAGCGGGGCTGTTAGCGTCTTTGGAAATGATACTACCAATAGGTTTGCTTCCAGCGTGGATGCAAATATGTACAGAATCTTCAACAGCCAGGTTCCTGCTCCCGGTTCTGCAGTTGGTACGACCCGGAAAATCTGGAAAATTACGGCCTCTACTCCCGTATCTCTAACGGCAGGGACGTATTGGATAAAATATCAATTACAGAACGTTACCGCAGCAAATGCAGGTTTTCTTCCTCCGGTTACGATTTCTGGGACGAGAGGTCTACCAGGTTGGAATGCAAAGCAGCAGGATGCCGTCGCCGGTAGTTGGGTCTCTCTTATTGATGACGGAAACCCAAGTACAGCAACCGATTACCCGATGGATATGCCTTTTATCATTACATTTACAGCTTCAGGACTGGGTACGGACGAGATAATGCAATACGACAACCGGATGCAGGTGTATCCTAATCCCGTAAGAGATGTTTTTAAAATAAACAATCCTGAAAAAATTAAAATTACTGAAATACAGGTAATGGATATGTCAGGAAAGATCATAAAGACTTTAAAAGGATCAGAGGAATATAATATATCGGATCTTACAAAAGGAAGTTATATCTTAAAAATAAAAAACAGTGAGCAAACAAAAGTTACTAAACTGATGAAATTGTGATATCATTTATTCCTAAAATATATTAAGCCTGATTATTATGATCAGGCATTTTTAGTTTAATATGACTTCATCCGGATTTTCGGAATATGGATACATTAATTTTTTATTGTTAACAAGTATATATAACTTATTATTGAAAATAGTCAATGGATGTAATAATTATTTTAATAATATATTAAAATAATAAACTTTTTGTTATGAAATTAATTTTAAATTTATATATTTGATAGACAACAATAAAATGGAATCCTCAAACGGATGCTGTCGACTTAATTTAAATAAAATCAGTTCCGTTAATTACAATAAAAACTTAAAGCTAAAGCTGTAGTTTTCTTCTTCAAATATTTTTTGACCTGATCATTCCCATGATCAGGTATTTTTATGGCTCAAAACTTTCAAATTTCCCATTTTCATAGAAGATCACAATACGTTTGATCTTAATTTGTTGATTTTCAACAACTTGATTTATGATCTGATCATTCGATTTTTCTAATCGCTGAGAATCCGTTATTTTCTCCTGTGCTGCACTTTGAGGCGGTGTATAAGATTCTCGCGGGCTCATTTCCGGCGTCGTATTTTCTGCTTCATCGGCTCCGAAATCTTCGTCCTTATTCATCATCGTAAAAAGGTCGGGAAGAGGAGTAGGTTTCGGCTTATCCGGTTCTTCATTTTCTACCGGTACGGCTTCCTCCTTTTTTTCTTCGGGCAGATCCGATTTCAGCATTTCCCCTTCACCGGTTACAAGCCAATCCCAAAGAATCTCCGGGAAGCGTGATTTTATTTTTATGATAAACTCTAGAGACGGCTTGTTTCTGCCGGAAGTAATATGGGAAATAGAGGACCGCTGAACATCAACTTCATCAGCAAATTCAGAAGGTGTCAGTCTGGAGTACTCTATTACTTTTGAAATTCTCTCGTTTAAGCTCATAAACTTAAATTATTATATGTTACAAATGTAAATAAATAATGTTACAAATGCAAACTAAAGCAATATACAAATGTAAATAACGCATTAATACATTTGTAAACTTATTAAATATTTGAATTTCAGATTATTATAGTATTTTTACGGATGCTGAATATTTTTTTACAAAAGTTTATCAACAATAAACTGCTGAAATTTATCCTTAAAACTCCTGAATCGTCGATAACTTATTGGTAAGTTGTCTCTATAAAATCCTCAAAATATAGAAGATAATGGTAATTTTGCTGCGGTTTAAAATATCTGCTGGAGGTGCTTATATAATTGTAATAGAATTCATAAATAAATGCCCTTACAAAGCATATAGAGACGATTTACGATTGTAAAAATGGCCTCTGGATGATCTTTAAATGTTATTTGGACCCCTTTTTGTATCATTTTCTAAAGAGATATATACTTGGACAGGGTAGGTTTCTTTATCGCACTAAATTTTGAAAATTACTGTTAAAATTCAAAATAAAATTTAATTCATTTTTGTTTATTTACATTTGTATACTGAAAATAAGCAGAGAGTTTTCCACACAAATCCTGTTTAAATAAATTTCCCATAAATTCTTAGAATCTAGAATTTACATACTTAAAGCAATATTCATACGGTACTTCAGATAAATTCCATAACCTATTCAAAAACAACTAATTAAATATATTGAATTAAATTATTCATAATCCACAATTTTATCAACAGACATTTTGACAGTAGGGTATGTTTATCTATATTACAAATGTAAATTACCTATTTGTGATAAAATTTGATTAAATTTGACTATTGTAAATTATTTCATCGATGAATTTTGAACAGTTGTATTCTGCCAATCCACATTTTCCAAACCGGTATATTTCCCCTGAAAAATTATTTTCTTATTTACAGACGAATCTCAGCGATTTCATTTTGGAGATTGGAAGATCTTATCTCGGTAAACCGATTTATAAGATGACCATAGGAACCGGAAGCATTCATGTACTTGCCTGGTCTCAGATGCACGGTAACGAATCGAATGCTACACATGCCATGCTCGATCTTTTAACAACTTTAGATCAGGCTCCCGAACTGAAAGAAAATATATTCGGAAAAATCACGCTCGATTTTATTTTTATGCTTAACCCTGACGGATCCGAAAAATGGACCCGGATGAATGCCGCGGAGATTGATCTGAACCGTGACTTTCATAATGAAGCGAGTGCCGAAATAAAATTTCTGAAAAATACCGTTGCTTCAAAAAAGTATCATTATGCATTGAACCTTCACGAGCAAAGAACGATTTTTACCACAGACGGAATTCATCCGGCAACGTTGTCTTTTCTGGCGCCCTCAGAAAATGTGGAAAGAACGGTAACGGAAAACAGGAAAAAATGTATGGCGGTGATCGCAGAAGTTTACCGTCACTTGAAAGAAATGATCCCCAACCAGATCGGCAGATATTCCGATGAATTTTATCCGACCTCTACCGGCGATAATTTCATTAAGGCCGGGATGCCGACCATTTTGTTTGAAGGCGGACATTTTGTAGAAGATTATACCAGAACCGGAACTAGAAAATACTATACCGTAGCTTTATATTATGCACTTAAAGCCATCTCGGATTTAAATTCGGCAACCACCGGCTGGGAAGCCTATTTGGAAATTCCGGAAAACAGGGAGACCCATTACGACATTATTTATAGAAATGTAAAGCTGAATACGGAGCACGATTGCATTCTGGACATTGCCGTGCAGTACAGAGAGATTTTTGAAGAAGGGAAGGAAGATATCTCTTTTGTCCCTTTTGTTATGGAAGCAGGAGATGTAAAGATGAAAAAAGGATGGCTGGAAATCGATTGTACCGGAAAGAAATTTATCTGCCCCACGAAATATCCGAAGCTGGATGCCGAAGTCAATTTCACGTTTGAAGATTAAAATAGAAAAAGCGGAACATCGTAAAAGGTTCCGCTTTTTTATTTCTTAGATTTTTAAGTCTTAGTTCACCACTTTAATTCCGTTGGCGACGAATCTGATCTCTTCTTTAGGAGTGGTAATCGCATCGATTTCAGCTTTTGGCTTCTTGGCATCTTCTGCATAATGTTTCTGCTCATCCACGGATGTTACTTTTCTTTCGGCAGTTCCGTCCAGAACGACCGTTTTACCTTTCAAAGCAGTAGGAACGAAAAACGCGTAATCCTTCATCTTAACGAAGAATTGTGAATTGTCTTCTGTCTGGATGGTCAGCCAGCAGCCTTTTTTCTCACAAACGTCCGTTACTTTGCCTTTTACAGCAACATTTTCTACTTTTTTATTCTCTTTTTTAAGCTTCTTGCTCAGCTTATCCACAGAAATCGCTTTTGATTCTGCGTTGGACGCAACACCGCCTCCGTAAACATCACCTACCAGTGCATTTCCGGCAGGAGGTCCGAATTTTTTGGCTTCCTGTGCAAAAGCTAATGATGAAGCACTGAACGCTGCGGCAAATAATATCGCTTTGAATTTCATTTTTAATATTTTTCCAAAAATACTAATAAAATCCGAATTTCAAAATCGCTAAAATTTTAATAAAAAACAGGCTGAGAATTCCAGTATCCGGCATCCTTTAATTAACGCGCTTCCATAAGAAAATGTACGCTCCAGATCTGGCAGATTCTTATCTTTAATCAAATGGCCTTTAGATTTCAGATATCTTTTGCTTAATTCTCTCAATTATAATAAACTTTGTTTATTCTTAATTGTTGCCTTACGAACATCTCAAACCCAATTATTCGTAATTTCTTAATGTTTAAAATGAAAGGGGCTCGTTTTTTTTATTAGAAGCTTAATCCCGCTTTCCATTGCAATCTTTTTTTTCAAAAAAGGATTTTCATTGCAATCGGGGCTAGGGCAGCAGTCCTGATTGCAAATATCATTTTCTGATTTAACCCCGGATTATATGTCGGCAGCGAAAGTTCCGGCGTCTGGCTTCTTTCTTTCAGTCTGTTAATTTCAAACAAAATCAAAAAAGAACTGCATATTTATTTATATTTGGCATCTATATTCAAATATGCATAAAAAACTAAAACTTTGGGATGCCATTATGCTGGTGATGGGGTCCATGATCGGAAGCGGGATCTTTATTGTGTCCGCAGACATGATGCGGAATCTCGGCTCGGGATTCTGGATGATCGCCGTCTGGGTAATTACGGGAATTATGACGGTAGCCGCTGCCATCAGCTATGGAGAACTTTCAGCGCTATTCCCGAAAGCGGGCGGGCAATATACCTATCTTAAAGAGATCTTTGGCAGAAGAATGGGGTTTTTGTATGGTTGGGGATTATTCACCGTGATCCAGACCGGAACCATTGCTGCGGTGGCGATGGCCTTTGGGAAATTTACCGCTTATCTGGTGCCGTCTTTAAACGATGCGGCTCCGATTTTCCAGAGTGGTGAATTCAAGATCACCTGGATCCAGATCTTAGCGATTGCCGTTATCATTTTACTTACCTACATCAACACGAGAGGCGTAGAAAGCGGAAAGCTTTTACAGAATATTTTCACGGGTTCAAAGATTGTGGCTCTGCTGGGGCTAATTGCTGCAGGATTTATTTTGGTCGATTTTTCCCATCTGGCCGAAAATTTCAGTTTCGGGTACGATGCTTTCAGTAACCTTAAAAAAGACCCGTTGGGAAATTTCCTTAAAGAAGGCTGGGAACCCATTGGCGGAATGACCTTGCTGGGCGGAATTGCCGCAGCGATGGTAGGGTCCGTATTCAGCTCCGTGGCCTGGGAAAGCGTGACTTTCGTATCGGGAGAAATAGAAAAACCGAAGAAAAACGTAGTAAAATCGATGATCTACGGTACCTCAGCCGTGATGATTCTCTACATTGCAGTAAATTATGTTTATCTGAATGCCTTGGACCGGGATTCCATTGCATTTGCTGAAAACGACAGGGTAGCGGTGGCTGCTTCACACTTTATTTTCGGAAGTGCGGGAACGGCGATCATTGCGGTTTTGGTAATGGTTTCTACCTTTGGCTGCAATAATGGGCTGATCTTAGCCGGAGCAAGGGTTTTCCAGACGATGGCTAAAGACGGCATGTTCTTCAGGCAGGCGGAACATAATAATAAAAACGAGGTTCCCGCCAATGCATTGTGGATGCAAGGCGTCTGGGCCTCTCTGCTTTGCCTGAGCGGGCAGTACGGAAATCTTTTAGATATGATTTCATTCGTTATCGTTTTATTTTACATGATTACCGTTTTCGGGGTTATTTATTTACGGTTCAAACAACCCAATCTCGAAAGACCATATAAAACATGGCTGTATCCCGTTACTCCGATGATCTATTTATTCATCGGAACAGGATTCTGTATTCTACTGCTGATCTACAAACAGCAATACACCTGGCCCGGTTTCCTGATGGTTCTGCTGGGACTGCCGGTCTATTACTTCATCAATAAAACGAATAAAGCGCAATAATTTCAAAGCTGTCCGGATCCGGGCAGCTTTTTTGATTAATGTTGGAAAGCGTTAGGGCACAAAACATTTCTAAAATAAATTGAATAGAAATACGCAAAGATTTTATCTCCGATAAAATTGAGTTCTGCTGATTTAAAAAATAAAATTTAAGATAAGTATTAGCGGTATAAAGATTTGACAGCCAAATTCCTGGCATCTTTCAGTAGCATGACAATCTTATTCTCTTGCATCCTCGCGCATCACCAACAATCATCAAAAGCATTAATTAAATACCTTAACCGAAATTCCCCTCCGATTTCGGAGGGGTGGCGAAAATTCCACAGGAATTTTTGACGGGGTGGTCTTTAGAGTGAATGGTGAATAGTCAATCCGCTTCGCTCGTGAATTTCAGGATGACAAAAACAATATTTAACCATTGACTTATTAACGTGAATGGTAAATGAGTTTACTAATGAAATTTTTTTCCATAATAAAAATTCACCATTGACTATTGACCATTAACCATTAACGTATTGACAGGATCACAAATGACAAATAGTCACCCTGCTTGGCTTGTCAATTTTTCCCACAATAAAAATTCGCCATTCACTTGCAAAGCAGAATTCACCATTGACCATCGACCTGCGCAGCAGAATTCACCATTGCCCCAATAAATTTTCCTTTCCGCCATTCCGTTTCTCAGAGAAAATGATTAAATTGGTATTCTTTTTCAGGTAAACGAAAAGGAAAACAAAGAAGTTGATATCATGGACACACCAAATTACAGAATGCCTTTTGTTCCGGCAGCATTAATGACGGAAGGGGGAAGCATCGACACCTGCGACATGGGGGAAAGCATTGCCCACAACATCATGCTGCTGATCACGACCAAAAAGGGGGAGAACCGGTATGATGAAAACTACGGAAACGATGTCTGGAACCTTGAATTCGATAACGGAGTAACCAGCGCCGTCTGGGAATCCGTCTTTATTAAAAGCCTGAAAAGGCAGATCCAGGAATATGAACCCCGCATCGTACAGCCGCAGATCGATGCCCACATCCAGATTGTAGAGCACAGCTACGATACCAAAGAACACACCGAAATCAAAAAGAAAGTAAAGATCGCCATCAACGCCAAAATGGAACATTCGGGAGAACGCTTCAGCTTTTCTACCGAACTCTTCTTGAGCCCGATGTCAATTGATTAATACTTTTACACCATAATCACCACTTATGAATCTAGACCAGAATATATATTCCAAAGAATCCGTAAAAGCAAGAATGCTGCAGAACGCCACCAAAGTCTGGGGGCTGAAAAGCCCGCAGTCGCTGGATCCGTTCGTGAAATTACTCATCGACGCCTTCAGTACGGAAGTTTTTAAAGCCAACAACGAAATACAGACGGTGAATGCCAGGATTCTGGAAAAGCTGGCCAAGCTCTTGACGCCATCCATTTATACCCATCCGATCCCGTCACATGCTATCGCCTTTACCCAGCCTTACGAATCCTCGGAGCTGCTGCTGGAACACACCGAATTTTTCTTTAAAAAGCAGATGACTTCCACGATAAAATCGGAGTCCGATAAGCAGATCAATATTCCGTTTACGCCAATTGGGAATGTGAGGATCAATAAAGTGCAGACTTCGATTATGTTTGTTGGCAACACCTGCTACGGAATCGATGAACTGTTGAACAAAATTCCGATTGCAAGATTCCAGGGAAAACCGGAAGATTACAGGAAAGTAACGATAGGAATCGACGTTTCAAAATATTCCAACGAGACATTTCCTAAAAACGTGAGCATTTACTGCTCAAATCCTGCTTTCGAACATCTGGATTTTACTTATAAGCTGCTGCCTTACATTACCGTTTCCAGCAATGGAAACCCGTTATTTGTAAAAGAGGGCCTGACTTATTATAAAAACAGCCAGCCCGATGGTTATGAGCAGATGTTCCGCGAGCAGTCCATTCAAAATAAAATCATAGAAGACGTAAAAAGCATTTACCATCATAAGTTTATCGAGATTTCCGGAATTTCCGCCTCCTTATTCTCTGAACCTGGAAAGCTTCCTGAAAACCTGGATTATGTAGATTATAAAGAAGAAATTACGAAATATATCGACGGAAAGAAATATTTGTGGCTCACCCTGGAGTTTCCGCCGCAGTTTTCAGCAGAGATATTAGACAACTTTTCTTTTGTGCTGAATGCATTCCCGATCTACAACCGGGGCTGGAAGAAAACCGAATACAGTCTGGATATAATGGGGAACAATATTCCGTTGGTTACCGATGAAGGAGAACATTTTCTTTATGTGGATGAGGTTCAGGACGGAGAAGGCCGAAAATATACCGAAATTCCTTTTACCCCGAACGATGATCTCAGGAAAGGTTTGTATACCGTAAGAAAAGGAGGGATGGAAAGGTTCACTAACCGGAATGCCGTGGATATGATCGCCAATGTGCTGGAACTGACCAGAGACGAGATTGCTGCATTTTCTTTACTGAACCGGGACAATGTAAAAGGCATTCTCAGCGAAATGTCCGATAAGATGAAATCCATGGTGCAGAAAGTAAACAATGCGCAGAGAAACGTTAAGCAGGAGCTGAATTATGTAATCATGGAACCGGTTGATAAAACCGACCATACCTATGCTGCATTCTGGATTACCCACGCCACGCTGGCCAATCACCTTCGTCCGGGAACAGAATTGTCGAATCAGCTGAAATCCCAGACATTGGTTTTACTGACGGAAACCATCGGCGGCGCTGAAGAGCAGAAAGGAACCGACAGCATCCAGGCTTATAAATATGCATTAACGACAAGAGATAAGATCATTTCCCTTGAAGATGTAAAAAACTATTGCAGGATGGTCTTAAAAGATGAACTGAAAGAAGTAAGGGTAACCCGCGGAACGATGATCAGCAATAAGCCTAAAGAAGGATTCATTCGTACGGTGGAAGTGGAGATTGTCCCGCAGAACTATTCTTTCTACGGAAGAGCCTATTGGGAAAATATGGCCAACGTCCTCCGGAACCAGATCATTTCAAAAGCCATCGACGGAATCGAATACCTGGTAAAAGTTACCAACGAAGATTTGGATTTTAACTAATATAATTTAAGCCATTAAGGTTTATGAAGGGTTTAAGAACAGTTAAGTTGATTTTGTTTTAAACATAAGTCGGAATAAAATTTGGATTTTACCTTAATAATACTTAAACCCAATATCCCTTAATGGTTCAAACTTCCTGCATCCAGCTTCCCTCTTCCAGCTATTAAACCTCGTCATTTGGCATAAAGTTAGCCGGGAATATTCTGCCTGTTAATCGGTTTTGCAAAAGGCTTTACCAGCCTGCGGTTTATGGTGGGATAAAAAAATAAAGATCAGGATAAAAGCGCTGGAAGAACGTTTAAATTCCTAACACTTTTTAACATCATAAATTCCATAAAATTCCGTAATTTTGCACATCGTGATTTTCTGGTAAAATCACCCCAAATTATGAGTAAATCAACAGAATATATTGAAGTTTACGGAGCCCGTGAACACAACTTAAAAAACATCAATGTAAAAATCCCGCGCAACGAATTGGTCGTGATTACCGGACTGTCGGGAAGCGGAAAATCCTCTTTGGCTTTCGACACCATTTTTGCGGAAGGCCAGCGCCGGTACATCGAAACTTTCTCTGCGTATGCAAGGCAGTTTTTAGGAGGGCTGGAACGTCCTGATGTTGATAAGATCGAAGGACTGTCTCCGGTAATTGCCATTGAGCAGAAAACCACCAATAAGAACCCGCGCTCAACCGTAGGAACGGTTACGGAACTTTACGATTTCCTGCGCCTTCTTTTTGCAAGGGTATCCGATGCTTATTCGCAGACTACGGGGAAGAAACTGGTAAGCTATACCGAAGATCAGATCCTGGAAACCATTAAAGAAAATTATAAAGGCGAAAAGATCATGCTGATGGCGCCGGTGGTAAGAGCGAGAAAAGGGCATTACCACGAACTGTTTGTCCAGATGGCCAAAAAAGGCTACGGACAGGCGAGGATTGACGGTGAGCTGCAGGATATTGAATACGATTTAAAACTCGACCGCTACAAAACCCACGACATCGATATCGTAATCGACCGTTGGATCATCGGCGAATCCGCTTCTGAGGCCAGAATGGAAAAATCGCTTCGGACTGCCATGGAAATGGGAGAAGGACTGATCGGGATCCAGAAGCTGGGAAGTAAAGACATCGAATATTTCTCCAAAAATTTAATGGATGCCGAAACCGGGCATTCGTTAGCTTTACCCGAACCGAATACCTTTTCTTTTAACTCACCGAAAGGGAGCTGCCCAAGCTGTAAAGGGCTTGGAACGATCAAGAAGATCAATACGGATTATTTTGTAGACAATCCGAAACTTTCGATCAACCAGGGAGGTTTGCTGCCGCTGGAAGATCTGAAATCCAACAAATGGATTCTGGCGCAGATCAAAAACATCCTTGAAATCTTCGGATTGGGGATGGCGACTCCGATGAAGGAGATCCCGGAAGAAGCGTTGGATTATATCTACAACGGCTGCCATAAGGAATTTAATAAAGATTTAAAATACGCAGGGATCACCAAAAAAATCAAAATCAGTTTTGACGGCCTGATCGCTTTTATGGAAGAGATTATCGAGGAAAGGGAATCCTATGAAGCGATACTGCTGGAAAGACACTTTACCACGGAAGAGACCTGCCCGGAATGTAAGGGTACCCGCCTTCAGCCTTCCAGTTTAAGCTTTAAAATCGACGGAAAGAATATTGCGGAAGTAAACGCTTTAAGCTTAATTGATCTGAAAGAATGGCTTGCCGACGTTAAAGATAAATTCTCAGAGAAAAATGCCATCATTGCCCATGAAATTTTAAAGGAAATCGAGACCAGGCTTCAGTTCTTGCTGGATGTCGGTCTGGATTATCTGAGTCTCAGCAGAAGCTCCAAAACCCTTTCCGGGGGAGAATCGCAGCGGATTCGTCTGGCTACACAGATCGGTTCGCAGCTGGTGAATGTACTGTACATTCTGGATGAACCGAGTATCGGGCTTCACCAGAGAGACAACGAGAGATTGATTAATTCCCTGAAAAACCTTCGGGATATCGGGAATTCCGTATTGGTCGTAGAGCACGACAAAGACATGATCCTTGAAGCCGATGAGGTACTGGACGTTGGACCAAGAGCAGGGAAATTCGGAGGAGAAATTTTGTGGCAGGGAAAACCTAAGGATCTGGTAAAAGCGGATACCATCACGGCACAATATATTAACGGAAAAAGAAAGATCGAAATTCCTGAGGAAAGACGTAAAGGAAACGGGAAGCATATTATTCTGAAAGGGGCGACGGGGAACAATCTTAAAAATGTAACCCTTGATATCCCGTTGGGTAAACTGGTGGTGGTTTCCGGAATTTCAGGAAGCGGAAAATCTTCTCTGATTAACGGAACATTGTATCCGATTCTGAACAAGCATTTTTACCGTGCGGTTCAGGAACCATTGCCGTACAAAAAAATCGAAGGCCTTGAGCATATCGATAAAATCGTAGACGTAGACCAGACGCCGATTGGAAGAACTCCGCGTTCCAATCCTGCAACCTATACCGGAATGTTTACAGACATCCGTAATCTTTTTGCCGAATTGCCGGAATCTAAGATCAGGGGTTACAAGCCGGGAAGATTCTCCTTCAATGTGAAAGGCGGAAGATGCGAAACCTGTCAGGGTGGCGGACTGAAAGTCATTGAAATGAATTTCCTGCCGGATGTGTATGTGCACTGCGAAACCTGCAACGGAAAACGTTTCAACAGAGAAACCCTGGAAGTCCGTTACAAAGGAAAATCAATTTCCGATGTATTGGATATGACGATCGATGAAGCGGTGGAATTTTTCCAGCCGATTCCGAAGATCTTTGCGAAAGTAAAGACCCTGCATGATGTCGGCCTGGGCTATATCACATTGGGGCAACAGTCCACGACGTTAAGTGGAGGGGAAGCTCAAAGGATCAAACTGGCGACCGAACTGGCCAAAAGACAGACCGGAAACACATTGTATATTCTGGATGAACCGACCACCGGGCTTCACTTTGAAGACGTTAAAATCCTGATGGATGCCATTAACCAGCTGGTGGAACTTGGAAACTCTTTCATCATCATTGAGCATAATATGGACGTTATCAAAATGGCCGACCACATCATCGACGTCGGTCCTGAAGGCGGAAAACACGGCGGCCAGATCGTTGCCCAGGGAACTCCGGAAGAAATCGTAAAATCGAAGAAGAGTCTGACGGGGAAGTTTTTGAAGAGGGAATTGTAATTAGAAAATATTAATTTATATATAAGAGGAATTTGTGAATGCAGATTCCTTTTTTTATTTTAACATAAACGAATCGCAATGAAAAAACTAATAATTTTAAATTTTATTTTTCTTCTGTTTTTGAATTTATTGCTGTTAATTAAAGAGTATTTTTTTATCACCTATAATTTAAATTCGAAATTTGATGATTTTACTTATTTGCAAACAAATACGGAAGGTTCTTTTGGTTTTGGGGTATTTCAAATTTCTTTTTGGTGGGTCATTTATTTTTTCTGTTTTTCTATATTTGCTTCCTACGCCTATCAATATTTAAAGAACAGAATTAAGAAGATACTGTTGTTAATATTGCTGATTTTAATACAAACTTTGCTCTGCTTTTTAATCAATAAACTAGTGCTAATGAATATTTTTGGTTTCTTTAAAGTTGAAAATATTCTTTTCTCATTGGTAAGCCTTTCTATTTTCTGGTATTTTATAATTTATAAAACGAGACCTGTTAACAATTGAGAAGCAATTTTGGCCTTTTTTTCTGTATTACCGTGTCAATTTAACCTTCCAATATTAAATTTTCACTTATTTCAAAAAATTATAATATTGAAAATCAATTATTTAAATTCCAATGTTAACCCAATGTTAACTGAATGTAAAATTAATATGAATTATTTTATATATCTTTGGTAAAGAGTTAGTAAAAAAGTTTAAAACAACATTTAAAACCAAAGAGTTATGAAAAATAAAGTTCAATTATTAATTGCTTCCCTATTTGTTTTCGGATTTGTAGCGGTAATGAATACAACTAAAGCACAGACTTCAAATAACAATACCATCCAGGAGGTTCAGCTGAACAAAAATGATGCATTCAACGAGATCAGGAATCTGCTGATGGCCAACTTCGACTTTACCAATTCCGATTATAAGCAGGGGATCGTTAATTCAGAAGTGAAATTTGATATTGCTGAGAACGGTAAGATCGTGAATGTTCATTCCAAAGGAGACTGCAAGAATGTAAGCAAGGAAATTGAAAACGTATTGAGCAAACTGCAGTACAGACTGGACAGCAGAAAACTGAATGAAAATATGATCGCTTCTACGTATGTAATGCCGGTGAGAGTGGATATCAACAACAGATAAAAACATTCATAAAATTTTTATATATAGCCATGCAGATTCTGTATGGCTTTTTTTAATCTGATAAAGGTAAAATTTTAAAGGTGTGTGGGATTTTATTTAGATCATCTTTAAAGGCAGAATCAAGCTAAGAAGAAATTTAATATACGGAAGTTTACGGCGGACAGCCAAAAAGTACTATAAGTATTGTAAAAGGCTCAATGAAATGGTTTACAATAAGGTTCCGATGACACGGTGTCCATAAAATTAAAGGTTGCCGATGGGCAACCTTTAATTTTATTTTTTAAATTCAGCGCGGAGATCATTCAATCTTGTTTTCAGATCTTTCACCTGTGCGATTTTATCAAACGTAATATTATCGATTTCCCAGCCCGAACCGGAAGGATTGATGAGGTGTACATTTTCCGTCCATTCGATCTTCGGGGAAACAGCCGTATTTTCAAATGTGACGATTGCATCGGCCGTTTTTACTTTATGCTTCATCTCCCTGGTACTGATCGATTTTATGCGGTATGAAGTGTATCCTTCGTACAGGCTGGTAAATACAGATCCTTCAAGAACTAGCGGCTTATTGTCGGGATGTGCACTTTTCTTAATGCGTTCGATATCCTGTTTGGATGCGCTTACAATTTCTTCGATCTCTTTTCGGATCTGGGGCGTAAACAGGTCCTGAGCGATCGGCTGATCGTACAGCGCTTCACTTGATTTACCGTATTGCTGGTAAAATTTTTCAAGCACTTTTGTTATTTCAGCATTAGGGCTTTGCGCTTGCAGTCCCGAATCTTTTTTCTTACAGCTGAAAAGGAAAATAAAGAGACTTAAATAAATAAATAATTTCTTCATGGTACATATTTGGGTTTAAAATTGTTTAACAATTAAATAACTGCAGAATTATAAATATTTTCCAGGCGTACATCTTCGTAAATTTTAAAAATAAATGGGTTTAAAAACAAAATATACTTAGCCTTAAAATTAATACAATTAACCACTTCCAGAATAATCAGCCTGCTGGACAGGGAGATGATCTTTCCACCAAAAGTAAGTAAAATTATGCACAGTATGAGATAGTAAAATAAATCTTTTTAAAATTATAAAAATGTATACATTTGAGAATAGTAAAAACAGCTGTGGATATTGTCACATATCCTTTTTATCTTTACTTTTCGGAAGTATAGAATCTGTCTGCCCGATACAGGAATTCAAAAGAAATAACTTAAATACCATTGAGCAATGAATTATGAATTAAGAGAAATGCTTCCTAAAGATGAAGACCGGATCCTGGAAATTTTCCGTCAGGGCATCGACGGTGGAATGGCTACTTTCGAAACAACGGTACCTTCCGATGAAGCCTGGGATATGGATTACCTGAATGATTGCAGATGGGTGCTCAAAAATGAAGACAATAGAGTTGTAGGCTGGTGTGCCCTGAAATCGGTAAATAAAAGGGAAAGCTACAAAGGAGTGGCAGAAGTAAGCATTTATTTTGATAAAGAATATCAGAATAGAGGATTAGGATCCGTCCTGCTTAATAAAATGATTCTGGATAGCGAGGATCATGGCTTCTGGACGCTACAGATCAGTGTTTTTCCTGAAAATAAACTGGCGTTGCAGGCTCTTCAGAAAAATGGGTTCCGCATTGTAGGAACACGGAAAAAGATCGGAAAGCTTAATGACAGTTGGAAAGACATGATTTTGCTCGAAAGAAGGAGCGAAACGGTATTCTGAAAATTCAGAAAAAATAATAAAGTTTCTTAAAAAATAAGAAGTATTTATCCATAATGGTTTATTGGCACTGCTATTGCTGGAATTTTTCATGTAATTTGAAAATAATATATTATGAAGGTGCTGACTAAAATTTTAGGATTACTTGTATTTGTTTTTTCCCTGGCGTATTATCAGGCTTCCCCGATTCAGTGGGGCCATGGACGCGGGCACGGGCATGGACCGAAAAAACATCATTATCACAGGCCGCATCGGCCGCATTATAAGAAAGTGAGGTATCATAGGCCTCCCGGACATTTTTACAGAAGCCATCATTACAGGCCGGTGAGACATCGATATTACAACAGACCCCACCGGGTTTATCACAGCAGGCCGGTAGTTATTGTAAAATACCGATAGATATAAAAAGCATTGAATTATTTTCAGTGCTTTTTTTTGTTGAATTTACCGCTCAAAATAACATTGGCACCTGCATTGATTACTTTATACCGAACCAAAAAATAAAACAATATGAAATCTTTACTAAAAATTTTCGGGGCGTTTGTTTTGGCTTACGCAACCAGTGCATGTCATCCGCCGCCAAGACCGCCAAGACCACCGGAACCGCCAAGAAGGCCCCACGGAATGATGGAGAAAAACTTCAATACCGAAAAGACGGATTTAATCTTTGACAGGACATCGATGAAAAAGAGATCGTAATGAATGAAAAATCCCCGGAGAAAATATTTCTTCGGGGATTATTATCTTAAGCAGCTTGATAAACTCAGCCTTACCTTAATCTCGGCCTTTTTATAGTTTCAGTTTCTTAGGATTCAGAAGGGTGTTGAAAATCATCACTTCCTGCCCGAACTGAGAAGTTACCCTCTCCGCAATGTTTTCCATTTCACTTTTAATAAAATCTTCTCTTACTTCATCCGTATCAAAGATCAAAAGAAGATTGTAGTTTTTACCTTCTTCTATATAGTCACTGTGCACTTCCGAAAGAATGTACTGGTTGACATCCATTAAATTTTCCGTCATCAAAACCAGGGTTTCGTTCATATAATTTTCCCATTCTTGCAGATGGTTTTTCGTACAGTGAAAAGTGATGCTCAATACGCTCATTTTTTTATGAATTTTTAAGATTCTTTGGATAAATTTTACCGCAAAAATCGGCAAATTTTTCGTAAATTAGCCCGTTATTAAAAAAGGGGAATAAATAATTTTCAGACGTATAGCTAAAGGTCTGAATATCATTATAATAAATTTGTTTATGCAAAAAGAAGGAGAAAGACTGATTCCTATCAACATTGTTGATGAAATGAAGTCGTCTTATATCGATTATTCGATGTCGGTTATCGTCTCAAGAGCGTTACCTGATGTAAGAGACGGCTTGAAACCCGTTCATAGAAGAGTGCTTTACGGTATGTATGGATTAGGGGTTTTTTCGAATAGAAAATATTTAAAATCTGCGAGAATTGTTGGAGATGTTTTGGGTAAGTATCACCCGCACGGAGACTCCTCTGTATATGATGCTATGGTGAGAATGGCCCAAGACTGGAGCCTCCGCTATCCTCAGGTAGACGGGCAGGGTAACTTCGGTTCCATGGACGGCGACCCGCCTGCAGCGATGCGTTACACCGAAGCAAGACTGAAAAAAATATCCGATGAGATACTTTCTGATCTGGATAAAGAAACGGTAGATTTCCAGAATAACTTCGACGACAGTTTACAGGAGCCAACGGTTTTGCCTTCTAAAATTCCAAACCTTCTGGTGAACGGGACCTCCGGTATTGCCGTGGGGATGGCTACCAATATGGCGCCGCATAACCTTTCGGAATCGGTAGACGCCATCTGCGCTTATATCGACAATAAAGAAATTACCATCGATGAGCTGATGCAGCACATCATCGCTCCGGATTTCCCGACCGGCGGAATCATTTACGGTTACGACGGCGTAAGAGATGCTTTCCACACCGGAAGAGGAAGGGTCGTGCTGAGGGCTAAAGTTGCTTTCGAAGAAATCGGAAACCGAAATGCCATCATTGTAAACGAAGTTCCTTACCAGGTAAACAAGGCGGAAATGATCGCCAGAACGGCCGAATTGGTTAAAGAAGAAAAGATCCCGGGAATCTATGAAATCAGGGACGAATCCGACCGGAGAGGGCTTCGTATCGTTTACGAACTGAAGAATGATGCGATCCCTAATGTTGTCCTGAACTTATTATACAAATATACGTCACTTCAAACCTCTTTCAGTGTAAACAACATTGCGTTGGTTCACGGAAGACCGGAGCAGCTCAACCTGAAAGACATCATCCACCATTTCGTGGAGCACAGGCATGAAGTGATCGTCAGAAGAACGAAATTCGAGCTTAGAAAAGCTAGAGATAGAGCACATATTCTCGAAGGATTTATGAAAGTAATCGGCTCTCAGGATTCTCTGGACCGTGCGATTTCAATCATCCGTCACTCTTCCAATCCGCAGGCTGCGAAAGAGGGCTTGATCGAAGCATTTGAACTTTCCGAGCTTCAGGCACAGGCTATTCTTGATCTTCGTCTTGCTCGTCTTACAGGAATGGAGCTTGACAAGATCCGTGATGAATACGATACCATCATGAAGGAAATAGCCGATTTGGAAGATATCCTGGAGAACGAACCAAGAAGATTCCAGATTATTAAGGATGAATTAATCGAGGTTAAAGAAAAATACGGCGACGAAAGAAGAACCGAGATCGATTATTCAGGTGGTGAAATGTCTATTGAAGATATCATCCCGAACGAATCGGTGGTGCTTACAATTTCCCACGCCGGTTATATCAAGAGAACTTCGCTTTCCGAATATAAGATCCAGAGCAGAGGCGGTGTCGGAAACAAGGCGGCTACCACAAGAGATGCCGACTTCCTTGAGTACATCGTATCGGCTACCAACCATCAGTACATGCTGTTCTTTACTGAAAAAGGAAGATGTTATTGGCTGAGGGTATTCGAAATTCCGGAAGGTTCCAAGACGGCAAAAGGAAGAGCGGTACAGAACTTAATCAATATTGAACCGGACGACAAAATCAAAGCGTATATCAGAACCAACAACCTGAAGGATTCCGAATATGTAAATCAGATGAGCGTAGTGATGGTTACCAAAAACGGTACGATCAAGAAAACGTCTCTTGAAGCCTATTCAAGACCAAGGGTAAATGGGGTAAACGCTATCGAGATCAGGGATAATGACCAATTGTTAGGAGCGTATCTTACTAATGGAAGTTCCCAGATCATGATCGCTACCAAAAACGGTAAATGTATCCGTTTCCCTGAGGAGAAAGTACGTGAAGTAGGAAGAGGTTCTATCGGGGTACGCGGTATTGCTATGGATGACGACGATGAAGCGATCGGAATGATCGTGGTAAATGACGTAGAAAAAGAAACAGTACTTGTAGTTTCTGAAAAAGGATACGGAAAAAGAACAGCCGTTGAAGACTATCGAATCACCAACAGAGGCGGAAAAGGAGTAATCACTCTGAACATCACCGAAAAAACAGGAAACCTTATCGCAATCCAGAATGTAACCGATGAAGACGGATTGATGATCATCAATAAATCCGGTGTTGCCATCCGTATGAATATGGATGAAATGAGGGTAATGGGTAGAAATACACAGGGCGTTCGATTGATCAACCTTAAGAAAAATGACGAAATTGCAGCAATTGCAAAAGTAGAAATGGATAAGGATGTTGAAGAGGAAATAACTGGTGAAGAAGGAGCTGAAGATACAAATGAAGAAGGAACAGTGGTAGTTGCAGAACTTTTCCCTGATGAAAATGCAGGTGTACAGGAAGATCAGCAAAACACTGATGCGGAAACAGAAGGCCCTGATTCTGAAGAAGAATAACGTAAAACGAATATCAATTAATTTAAAATAGTGATTATGAAAAAGCTGATTTTAGGTATGGCTTTCGTAACATCTGCCTTTGTTTTCGGACAGAAAGATGATGTTAACGCTAAGCTGCAGGATGCTAATAAAGCTGCAATGGATGCATACAATGCAAAAAATTACGCAGCGGCAGCTCCTAAGTTTATGGATGTTTATAACCTCCTGAAAACAAGCGGACAGGACAATAAAGTATATATGTATTATGCAGGATTGAATTACGCTTTGGCGAACGATATTCCTCAGGCTACTAAAATATATACCGATTTGATCAATTCCGGTTATACAGGTGTTGAAACTACATATACGGCAAAAGACAACAAAACAGGACAGGTAGCGAGCTACGACAAAAATACCTGGGAATTGTTGAAGAAAACTTCATCAAAAGATTATTCGGACTTTAAAACCGAACAGTCGCCAAGTGTTGAGCAGGACTTATACGAAACATTATCAACCCTTTTGATCAATGCTAAAAAGAATGATGAAGCTTTAGCGCTTATCGAAAAAGGATTGGCAAAATTCCCAAACAGTGCTAAACTGAAAGAATATCAGGGAAGCGCGCTTTACGCATCAGGGAATACGGATAAATTCATGCAGAACCTGAAAGAGCAGTTGGCAAAAAATCCTAATGATGCTACCAACTGGTATAATTTAGGAGTACTTCAAGCAAAAAACCCGGCAACGGCAAGCGAGGCCATGACTTCTTTCCAGAAAGCAATCGAGCTTAAAGCTGATTTTGCAAATGCTTATCAGAATCTGGTTTACACAGCCATCGGTGATGATGAAAAGGCAGTAACGGAAATCAACGCTTTGAGAAAGACAAAACCGGATGATGCTACCAAATTAATTGAAGCAAGAAAGGAGAGATTCAACAAAGCGCTTCCTTATGCTGAAAAATGGTATCAGACAATGCCGAATGATATTAATGCTGTTCAGACATTGAAAGACATGTATAACACTACAAGGAATACAGCTAAATTCAATGAAATGAAAGCCAAAGAAGCTGAGCTTCAGGCCAAGCAGCCGGCTAAGTAATTTTCGGAATACTAAAAAGTATATAGAAACCGGAGCATTTTTGCTCCGGTTTTTTTGTTTGTGAAAAACGAATGGTAATGGTCAAAGGTGAATAGTGAATTTTGTTCCGCGAGTGAATGGAGAATTGTCTGTGTTAGAATTAAATCGAATAGAAATATTGTAGTCTCTTCTAAGTTAAACGGCTTTGTGAGACTTGAAACCTGTAGCATCTAAAAATTCCTGTGTTTTTTGTATTCAGAAGTCAGGATTTCAGTTTAAATCATATTCTTTCTTTTGATTTTCTATCCGGAAACTTTTTTCAGCAATTATTTGAAGTTGAATTTGCTTAGTCATTCATCCGGCTAATAAAATTATCCAGCACGAAAAAACCGGAAATTTTCCTGATGAATCCCCTGAAATCCATGTTAAAATTCTTTCCAATTCCGTATCTTTGGGAAAAATTTTTACAAAAATGATCGAGTGGAAAACCGCCAAAGAATACGAGGATATTACCTATAAAAAATGTAACGGGGTAGCAAGAATTGCTTTCAACAGACCGGAAATCCGTAACGCTTTCAGGCCCAAAACAACCTCGGAACTGTACGATGCTTTTTATGATGCTTACGAAGACGCTTCCATTGGCGTGGTGCTGCTTTCCGGAGAAGGGCCAAGCCCAAAAGATGGTGGCTGGGCATTCTGCAGCGGGGGAGACCAGAAGGCAAGAGGACATCAGGGATATGTAGGAGAGGACGGGAGACACCGTTTAAATATTCTTGAAGTTCAGCGGTTGATCCGTTTTATGCCAAAAGTCGTAATCGCGGTAGTACCGGGATGGGCAGTCGGCGGAGGACACTCGCTTCATGTGGTTTGTGATTTGACTTTAGCCAGTGAAGAGCATGCGATTTTCAAGCAGACGGATGCCGACGTCACCAGTTTCGACGGTGGTTACGGTTCCGCTTACCTTGCAAAAATGGTGGGTCAGAAAAAAGCCCGCGAAATTTTCTTTTTGGGCAGAAATTATTCCGCTCAGGAGGCTTTTGAAATGGGAATGGTTAATAAAGTGGTTCCGCATGCCGAATTGGAAGATACCGCCTATGGATGGGCCCAGGAAATCCTGGCAAAATCCCCGACCTCGATCAGGATGCTGAAATTTGCCATGAACCTTACCGACGACGGAATGGTAGGCCAGCAGGTTTTTGCAGGCGAAGCGACGCGTCTTGCTTACATGACGGAAGAAGCCAAAGAAGGAAGAAACGCATTCCTTGAAAAAAGAAAACCGGACTTCGGAGAAAATCAATGGATATCGTAAAAATATAAGTGATGAGTAATTGGTAATGAGCAATTTTTATTACCGATTACTCATTGCCCATTACTCATAAACTATGACAGATTGGATAAAAGCCGCAAGGCTTAGAACATTACCGCTTTCCTTAAGCGGAATTATCATGGGATCTTTTATTGCCCGTTGGAGACTTTACAATGAAGGCAGAACCTGGGACTGGAGGATCTTTGCACTCGCTCTGGTGGTGACTTTACTTTATCAGGTACTTTCCAACTATGCCAACGATTACGGCGACGGAATCAAAGGGACGGATACCAAAAGAGCCACTGAAGCGGAAGCAAGAGCCGTAGCTTCAGGGAGAATTACCGCTAAGCAAATGAAAAATGCGGTTATTCTATTTTCCGTTTTGTCTTTTGTAGCCACTGTTGCACTCTTATATCTGGCATTTGTACCGGAATATATGAATGAATTTTACATTTTCATCGGTCTGGGGATTGCCTGTATTTTAGCAGCCATCGGTTATACGATCGGGAAAAAACCTTATGGTTATATGGGGTTGGGAGATCTTTTCGTGTTCGTCTTTTTCGGACTGGTTTCCGTTTGCGGAAGCTATTTTCTATTTACCAAATCGTTCAGCTGGGATATGCTGTTGCCGGGAGCGGCAATCGGAATGATGAGCATGGCAGTCCTCAACTTGAATAACATGAGGGATATCGAAAGTGATAAATTATCCGGGAAAAACAGTTTTGCCCTTCGCATCGGATTCAAAAAAGCCATGATCTATGAAATGGTCCTGCTTAATCTTCCTTTGATCTTCATCCTGATGTTCCTTGGGGTAAACGGATTTTTCCAGACACAGAACTACTACGTTTTTATTGTGATGATCTTAATGCTTCCTTTGATGAGGATCAGAAGAAACATTATGACCGTAAAAAATCCTCGAGAGCTTGATCCGTTTTTGAAGCAGGTAGGAATTATAACCTTAATGATTGCTGTTCTTACGGCAGCCGGACTTAATCTGTTTCATTAGATAAATAAGACGCGAAAAGAATGATGCTCTTAGCTGGTTATCATCATGGCTGTATTCAGATTCTGTTTTTAATGCTGTTATTTCTGATGGATAATCAAAAAATTTTAAAAATAAATTAATATGAAAATTAAATTTTTAGGACAAAACTGCTTTTTGTTCACCTATAAAGACAAAACGATCTTATCCGATCCTTTTTACAACTACAAAAAAGCGGAATCCGGGTTTGATATTGCTGCCCAGCAGATCGATTATATTTTACTGACGCACGCGCACGGAGATCATGTTGCCGATGTGGAAGAAGTTTTGCAGCATCACCCTGAAGCAACCGTTATCGCTGTTCCGGAGATTTGCGGATATTTTAAAAGTGCAAAAAATAAGGATGATGTCAACTTAGGAGGGGCGGCAAAAATCGATGATCTTGCAATTTCCATGGTTCCGGCTCACCATACAAGTTCATTCCCGGATGGGAGCTACGGTGGTGTTCCTGTGGGATACATTTTCAGGCTTCCTGAAGGCAGAAACCTGTACATGGCAGGAGATACCGGTGTAATGGCGGATATGGAGCTATTCCCGAGATTATACGGCAATTTGGACCTTTCGATCCTTCCGGTGGGAGGCCACTACACGATGGGTCCGGAAGAAGCAGCTTTTGCAGCCACGGAATTATTGAAAACACCGAAAGTAATCGGATGCCATTTTGATACGTTCCCTGCGATTGAGATCAACCATGAAAGTGCAGTGAAGCATTTTGCAGACAAAAACGTAGAACTGGTTTTACCGAAATTGGGTGAGGAGTTCGAATTTTAAATAAATGTTGAAAGGTAATTTAAAAATCGGAATGGAAATGCTGAAGGGTCTAAAAACAAAAAAAGATAATTTTCAAATTACCTCTCTTCACTTAAAACCAAAAAAAAATGGCAAGCTACCTAAATCACACCGCTACGACCAATTACCTTTGCTGCGTTCCCACCCTGGAGGATTCTCAGGAGCTGGTTGTTTAGGACTTGCCGTTGCAAAGGTAGGAATATTTTATAAACTTCAAAACATTATTACAGAAAATTAATTGAAAAAATAAGCTGATAGCGGTAGTTTACTGAAATTCAGCCTGATAATTTTTAAATAATTTTCTAAAAAATTAGATATGACGAAAAGCCCTTCCACATTAGGAATTTTACTGTTTGGTGCTACGATGATTGTTTTTTTCGTGGTCTATTACTTCTTCTCAGGAGTTGATTATTTTGATATTTCGCTGAAAGCCAATGCTTTCGTTTTGCCGATTATTTATGCCGGAACGGCGTTCTGGTCGGTAAAATCGTATTGGAGCAGCCATCGGGTAGTCAGCTTTAAAGATGCTTTCAAAAGAGCATTTATTCCAATGTTCGTCGGTGGAATTTTATCCATTGTCAGCATTTATTCATTTTTAAACTTCGTGGATCCTGACGCCAAAAAATTGCTGAACTATCAGTATGTAACCCGTCAGAAATCGGAAATGGACAAAGAATATCAGTCGGCGAGAAAAATTTTGAAACACCAGAAAGACATCGACGAGCTGGATCAGAAATATAAAGAAAGGCTCCCAAGTTTCTCTCCGGATGCGGTAAAAGGAAAAGATATGCTTACGGCAAGTCATTTTTCAGGATATTTTGCGGCAATACTTATATTTTACGTAGTTTTGTCATTGTTTTTCGGAGCGTTTTTCAGAACGAAAACGATCTATCAGGAAGAGCAGAATCAAGAATAGTTTTTTATTAAAATTAAATGAATTTATCTATAGTTATTCCGTTACTGAACGAAGAAGCTTCTTTGGAAGAACTTTTTTCCAGGATTGACAGCGTTTGCCGATCAAATGGCTTATCCTACGAAATCTGGTTTGTCGATGACGGAAGTACGGATTTGTCGTGGAGCATTATTGAAAATCTGAAAGTTCAGCATCCTCAGATCCACGGCATCAAATTTTCCAAAAATTACGGGAAATCCCAGGCGCTTCACGCAGCTTTTGAACGCACGAACGGTGATGTGATCATCACGATGGATGCTGATTTGCAGGATTTTCCGGAAGAAATACCGGAATTATACAGCATGGTGATTAATGAAAATTATGACATCGTTTCAGGCTGGAAAAAGAAGCGTTTCGATAACGTGATGACCAAAAATGTACCGTCGAAACTATTCAACGCAGCGGCAAGAAAAGTGTCAGGTGTTTACCTGCATGATTTCAACTGCGGATTAAAAGCCTATAAAAGACAGGTGGTAAAATCCATTGATGTCTACGGGGATATGCACCGATATATACCTGTGCTCGCAGCCAATGCGGGATTCAGAAGGATTACCGAAAAAGAAGTTCAGCATCAGGCAAGGCCGTACGGAACTTCAAAATTCGGAACCGAAAGATTCATCAGAGGATTTCTGGATCTGGTAACGCTTTGGTTTGTAAGCCGTTTCGGTGGTAGGCCGATGCATTTCTTCGGAGCTGTAGGAACATTGATGTTTATTGTTGGTTTTCTTTCGGCACTCTGGCTGGGTATTTCCAAACTTATAGACGTTGCACGGGGAATCTACGGGCATCTGATCACCAACAATCCCTGGTTCTTCATTGCTTTAACCATGATGATTATGGGAACCCTGCTTTTCGTAGCCGGATTTTTAGGAGAAATGATTATCAGAACGAACCGGGAGCACAAGAATTACAATATTGATGAAGTGATTTAAGATGAAGAATATTTTTTACACCGTTGCCGTTCTTGCTCTGGTTTCCTGCGGAAAAGTTTCTCCAAAAGGAAATATCGAGCGGAAAGATGTGGATGTGCCCGAATTTGTGAACCTCGATCTGGAAGGGAAATTCCGGGTGTTTTATGCAAGAGGGAACAAAAACTTCGTGGAAATTGAAACCTACCCGAATGTTGCGGATAACCTTGATGTTGAAGTGGATGATAAAACGTTAACCATCAAGGAAAAACGCGGAACGAAAGGCGTGGATTTTTATAATGTCACGATTTATTCCAAATATAATCTTGAAAAAGTGGCTATTTCCGACTCGGTAGAGATGAATATTTCAAGCGAAATTAAGACCGATAATTTTAGGCTTAATTTAAAGAATTTTGCTACTTTTATGGGTTCGGTAAATACAAGAAGGGCAGAAGTGGAAATGCTGAACCGCAGCAGAGCCAACTTTCTCGGACAGACCAAAGACGCGGTGATCAAAATCGCCGACACGGCAAGCCTGATCGCTCCTTACTGGAAAATTGAAAACCTGAAGATCGATTCCAAAAACGGAAACTATGCAGAAGTAAATGTCAAAGATTCCCTGAAAGGACATGTTCAGAATACCGCAAAATTTATTTATTATAATGATCCGATCCGGGCGTTTAAAATAGATAAAGATACGAGGGTGGAGAATAAGAAACTGGAATAGAGGCTGGAAGCTGGAAGTTTATCAAGCACTCTGCATTTATTTAAAACACAAACATATCGGAAAAAAATTAGCTCATGAGTTTTAAGTTTGAGAAGCTGATTATATGGCAAAGATCCATGGAATTTGGAGAGGAAATTTTTCAGGTTTCCCAGAATTTTCCAAAGGAAGAACTGTTTAATCGGGTTTCACAAATAAGAGGAGCTTCGGATTCGATCGCCTTGAATATTTCGGAAGGAAGTATTTTACAGTCGAAACCGGAATTCAAAAAATTTCTGGGATATTCGATTCGTTACTTAGCTGAAGTGGTAACTTGTTTATACAAAGCAAAGAACAGAAAATACATCACAGAAAAGGATTTTAAAAAAATATATGAAGAAAGTTATTTTCTTATGAATCACATTATAGCATTCAGAAATCAAATTAAGTAATAAATTAAAAGGAAACGGATGGTGCAGTATGGAAATGTAAATATTTCTCTTAGCGTTTCGTCTACGGAATGAAGATAAACATCCAGCACCCATCATCCCTTACCCTGCAAATAAACTGTACAAAATACAAATATGACAACATTAGAAAAAGCAAAACTTTGGTTGCACGAATCATTTGATGAAGAAACAAGAAGTGCGGTACAATTACTCATAGACGGTAATTCGCCTGACCTGGAAGACTCTTTTTACAGACCGCTGGAATTCGGAACAGGAGGGATGAGAGGAATCATGGGCGTAGGAACCAACCGTTTAAATAAATACACGTTAGGCCAGGCTACACAGGGACTTGCGAACTATATGCTAAAGCAGTTTTCAGGTGAAGAAATTAAAGTAGCGATTGCTTACGACGTTAGAAACAATTCAAAAGAATTCGGAAAACTGGTAGCTGATGTTTTAACGGCAAACGGAATTAAAGTATTGCTTT
This sequence comes from Chryseobacterium sp. SORGH_AS_0447, assembly GCF_030818695.1. Classification (NCBI taxonomy): domain Bacteria; kingdom Pseudomonadati; phylum Bacteroidota; class Flavobacteriia; order Flavobacteriales; family Weeksellaceae; genus Chryseobacterium; species Chryseobacterium sp. SORGH_AS_0447. Next base: position 2,542,804 of record NZ_JAUTAR010000001.1, read on the forward strand.
TTAAAGACCACCGTCCGACTCCGGAATTGTCTTTTACGGTAAGAAACAGAAACTGTCATGGAGGAATCGTATTGACTGCCTCCCACAATCCGCCTGAATATAATGGTTATAAAGTATACTGGAATGACGGCGCGCAGATCGTTCCGCCACATGACGAAGCGATTATTGCCGAAGTACTTTCTGTACAGTTCGACAAAATAAAATTCAACGGAAATGATGACCTCATCGAGTGGATCGGAGAGGAGCAGGATGACGTGTACATCGACGCCTGTATCGAAAATTCCACCTATCAGAATGTCGGAAAGGAAAATTTAAATATTGTTTTTACTTCCATTCATGGAACAACCTATACCACCGTTCCTAAAGCGTTGGAAAAAGCAGGTTTCAAAAAAATTGACCTGGTAAAGGAGCAGATGATCCCAAGCGGAAATTTCCCGACCGTTGATTCTCCAAACCCTGAGGAACCGGCAGCCCTTGAAATGGCGATGGACCTTGCCAAAATCACCAATGCCGATATCGTTATCGGAACGGACCCGGATGGAGACCGATTGGGAATTGCCGTAAGAAACCTGGATGGTGAAATCGAATTGTTAAACGGAAACCAGACCAATACGATCCTGACGTATTATATCCTGAACGAATGGAGAAAGCAGGACAGGATTACCGGAAAAGAGTTTATCGGTTCTACGATTGTAACGTCCGATATTTTCTTTGATATTGCCCAGAAATTCGGTGTTCAGTGCAAAGTGGGATTGACAGGATTTAAATGGATCGGAAAAATGATCCGTGATGTAGAAGGAAAAGAAAAGTTCATCTGCGGAGGAGAAGAAAGCTTCGGATTTATGACCGGGGATTTCGTTCGTGATAAAGATTCTTGCGGAAGTATCGTCCTTGCCTGTGAGATCGCGGCATGGTGCAAAGCCAACGGAAGAACCATGTACGAATACCTGATCGAAATTTACCAGGAAACAGGCATGTATTATGAAGGACTGGTTAACCTGGTAAGAAAAGGAAGAGACGGGGCGGAAGAAATCCAGAACATGATGAAAAATTTCCGCGAAAACCCGCCGAAGCAGTTGGCAGGTTCTCCGGTAGAAGAAGTAAAAGATTTCAAGGAGCAGACGAATTTTATCGTTTCGAAAAATGAAAAACAGGTAATGAACGACATTCCAAAATCGAATGTGCTGATTTACTACACGCAGGACGGAACGAAAGTCTGTGTCAGACCTTCAGGAACAGAGCCTAAAATCAAGTTCTATATTTCGGTGAAAGATGCTGTTACTTCTGCATCGGATTTCAGAGATAAGCAGAAATCATTGGAAGAGAAAATCAACCAGGTAAGAAATGACCTGCAGTTAGCATAAATAAATCAACGATGTATTGGTTTGGCAATATACCAATGATTGCCAAACCATTATATGGTTACATTAATAATATTAAAATAAAAGTAAAAGTGAAAGTTTCAAAATTAGCGGCGAACCTGATCGGTTCTGAAATCGTAAAAATTGGTAATGAAGTAAATGATTTAAAAGCAAAAGGAGCGGAGATTGCCAATCTTACGATTGGGGATTTAAATTCTAATATTTATCCTATTCCTGCTCAGCTGAAGGAGGAAATTCAGAAAGCTTATCAGAACAATCTGACAAATTATCCGCCTGCGAACGGACTTTTATCTTTAAGAAAAGAAGTTTCCAAAGATTTAAAAACAAGATGGAACTTGGATTATTCTCCGAATGACATCCTAATTACGGCCGGTTCAAGACCTTTGATCTATGCCGTATACAAAACCATCGTTGATGAAGGGGATAAAGTGGTATACCCGATCCCGTCTTGGAACAACAACCACTATGCATACCTTACTTCTGCTGATGCGATCGAGGTAAAAACAACCCCTGAAAATAATTTTCTTCCTACGGCTGACGATCTGAGACCGCATTTGTCAGGAGCGGTTCTGGTAGCGCTTTGTTCGCCACTGAACCCTACCGGAACGATGTTTACGAGAGAACAGCTTTCTGAAATCTGTGAACTGATCCTGGAAGAAAACAAAAAAAGAAGCGAAGACGAAAAACCGTTGTACCTGATGTACGATCAGATCTATTCCAACCTTACCTTTGGGGCGGAGCACGTAGATCCGGTTTCTCTGTTCCCTGAAATGAAAGAATATACAGTGTATATCGACGGTATTTCCAAGTGCCTTGCAGCAACGGGAGTGCGTGTAGGCTGGGGATTCGGTCCGTCTCATATTCTTGATAAAATGAAAGCGCTGTTGACGCACGTTGGAGCCTGGGCACCAAAACCTGAACAGGAAGCGACGGCAAAATATTACGAAAACCCGGAAGAAGTAAATGCTTTTGTTGAAGACTTCAAAGGAAAGCTGGAATCAAGCTTAAAAGTTCTTCACGCAGGCATTCAGGATCTGAAAGGAAAAGGTCTTTCCGTTGACAGTATTGAGCCGATGGGAGCACTTTACCTGACCATTAAATTGGATTATATCGGTAAAGCCAAGCCGGACGGAACGGTGATCGAAAACTCTTCTGATTTGGTATTCTATCTGATTAATGAAGCAGGCGTTGCTTTGGTTCCTTTCTCTGCATTCGGGGAAGAAAAATCCGAGCCTTGGTTCAGAGCTTCTGTAGGAGGATTGGCAACGGAAGAAATTTCTACGATGATGCCAAAGCTGGAAAATGCTTTAAACGCTTTAAAATAAGATTTATAATATACTAATTTAGCAGTGTAGCAGTTTACCAATTGTTACACTGTTGTATTTTTAAATTGTTACATTAAAATATGAAAATCATCGCAGTGATACCCGCACGTTATGAAGCCAGCCGTTTTCCTGCTAAGCTGATGCAGATGTTAGGAGAGAAAACCGTTATTACGACAACGTATCAGAATGTAGTGGAAACCGGTTTGTTTGATGAAGTTTTTGTGGCAACCGATTCAGAAATTATCTTTGATGAAATTGTAAAAAACGGAGGAAAAGCGGTGATGACCGGGCAGCATGAAACAGGAAGCGACCGTATTGCAGAAGCCGTACAGAATATTGACTGTGACATTGTCATCAATGTTCAGGGAGATGAACCGTTTTTAAAATTAGAACCTTTGCAACAGCTTATTGAAGTTTTCCGCAACGACGAAAACCAGGAAATTTCATTGGCTTCCCTGAAAATAAAACTTCACGAAAAGGAAGAGATCGAAAACCCAAATAATGTAAAAGTGATCACCGACAACAGCGGTTTCGCATTATATTTCAGCCGTTCCGTTATTCCTTTTCACCGGGAGATTTCCTACGATGTCGATTACTTTAAGCACATCGGCGTTTATGCTTTCAGGAAACATGCGCTGATCCAGTTTTCAAAACTGGAAATGAAGCCTCTGGAAATTTCAGAAAAAATCGAATGCATCCGCTATCTGGAATATGGGATGAAAATCAAAATGATAGAAACCAATTTCGTCGGCGTAGGAATTGATACGCCGGAAGATCTTGAAAAAGCAAGAAAATTAATCTGAACATTTGCTGATAGATAATTTTAAAATGTGATATTGGTCTCCTTTTTTCAAATTAAAAAAGCCTTATATTTGAATTTATAAAAAGTATTAATGAAGAAATTACTGTTAGCATTTATTCTGGTATGTTCCCAATTATGTTTAGCTCAGACGGCAAAAGAAATTATTGATAAAAATATCGAACTGTCCGGAGGATTAACGAACTGGAAGCTTCTGAATTCTGTACTGCTTCAGGGAAAAGTCATTTTGGGTGTAAAAGATGAATACCCGATTAAAATCTATCAGCAACGTCCGAATCTTACCAAAACCGTAATTACCATTGGTGGAAAAGACACGGCAATTGAAGGCTATGACGGAACCAAAGGTTATGCAATGAATTATGCGACCAATAAAGTTCAGGAATATGCCGGATACGTTCCGGAAAGTTTCGACAACGATTTTATCGATTGGGAAAATAAAGGCTTTGAAGCCAAATATCTGGGAAAAGAAAAAATCGGGAATATCTATTGCCACAAAGTAGAATTAACAAAAAACGTTAATAAAAACGTCTATTATTTCGATACGAAAAACTATATGTTGCTGAAAGAAATAAAGAAAGATGAAACCTTACTTTATTCGGATTATAAAAAGGTTGGAAATCTGTCGATGCCTTTCAGAATCGAATCTTCCAGTGCCAAAAAGGATGGAGATTATGTAATGCTGATCAACCGGATCGATATCAATAAAGTTTTCCCGGCGAACACTTTTAAATTTTAATCAAAAAAATAAATTTAATAAATTATGAAAAAATTGTTTTTAATGTTTCTTTCGGTCGTTGCTTTTTTCAACAGCTGCGCCCAGAAGAAAAATGACGTTTCTAAAGCCAAAACCAAAGAACTTATGGGAAAATCGATATACGATTTCAAAGTGGATGCCCTGGAAGAAGGAAAGCAGATCAACTTTGCCGATTTTAAAGGAAAGAAAATCCTTATTGTAAATACCGCTTCGGAATGCGGATTTACGCCTCAGTATGCCGATCTGGAAAAAGTATCGGAAGAATATAAAGATAAATTGGTTGTTGTCGGTTTTCCGGCTAACAACTTCGGAGGACAGGAACCCGGATCAAACAAAGAAATTGGTGCTTTTTGCCAGAAGAACTATGGCGTAACTTTCCCAATGGCTGCTAAAGTTTCAGTAAAAGGCAGCGATACGGCTCCAATCTTTAAATATTTAACGGAGAAAGAACTGAATGGCGTAAAAAATACAACCATCCTTTGGAACTTTACCAAATTTTTAATTGATGAAAACGGAAAGCTGGTTGATTCTTTCGTAAGTACGACAAAACCTACGGATGAAGCGATTACGAAGTATTTGAAATAAATAATAAAAAATATCGTTATAAAGTGGATTTTTTATCCACTTTTTTAATTTTAAAACCATGAAAAAACTAGTAATCATTTTTATTCTGTTTTTCTTCATCAAAGGATTTTCGCAGGATTCTTATTTCTTAGGAAAAACAAACTATTGTACACCGCAGGATGCAAATTCAAAGAAGAGTTTTGAAACTGCTTTCTTAGCACTGAATTATCCAAAATATTATGGCGGAGTCACTAATTTATTGCTGAAAATAGCAGAAAAAGACCCTAAATACTGCGATGCGTATTTTATGGCAGGCTATTTTTTCAGATTACAGGATATGCATAAAGAAGCTTTGGCTGCGTATTATATTGCTGACAGCCTCGCTCAGAATAAGGCACCCATCTTCAAACAAAATCTGGCTATACAATTTATGAGATTCGGTAAAGTGGAAGAAGCCAGGGAAAAATATATTGAAATGGTGAAATACTTTCCGGAAAATCCTGAAGGATATTACGGAATCGGAAATACATCTATCGTTTTAGGAGATTATGAAAAAGGATTGGAGAATTTAAAACAGGCGGAGAATCTGTACAAGACTTCAGGAAAAGTCAAAGATGATGTTATCTATATGTATGGTATGCTTTATACGCTTAAGGAGAACTATGAAACCGCTTTGCCCTACTTGGAAGATGCCTATTCTACCTATAATAAAGACGACGGCTTTCTTTCCCTTTATGCACTGGCATTAATAAAGGTAGGAAAAAGCAAAAATGACGAAAAGCTTATTAAAAAAGCTCAGAAGACTTATGAAAAAGTAAAGGATAAGGTAATTGCTGAAGAGATCAGGAAGAAACTTAATTCTGAATTCAGTTAAATCGACATATTTAAATGCTGTTCTTTTAACGGACAGCATTTAAAATTTTATTACTATTCACCATTCACCATTCACTATTCATTACTCTTCTCCGCAAAGCAGAAAATATTCCCGAGCTTGATGCTCGAATACCCGTTGCTTTTAATTTTTGAGGAATTGATCATGGCCCTGGCAAGAACGTTTGTTGGCAAGGGTTTCTGGCTTTCCAGCAGCCCGAGCCTGTTAGCAAATTTAATGATCCTGCTTCCCAGCACTTCTCCCGGCCGGTCAGAATCTTTACGTTCCAGTATGCCCGGTTTAAAAACAGTGATTTTACTGAAATAAAGCTTCTTTACGGCTTCTTCCAGTTCGCCTTTCATCCGGGAATAAAAAATTTTGGATTGTGGGTTGGCGCCATATGAAGAAACGAGGATATAATCATCCACATCATTTTCTTTGGCGGCCTTTGCAAATTCATACTGGTAATCAAAATCAACTTTTCGTTGGGCTTCCTTGCTGCCTGCTGCTTTTAACGTTGTTCCAAGGCAGGAAAATGCCACGTCACCCTGAACTTCATTTTTCCATTCCTGTGGTTTGTCGAAGTCCACAACATATACTTTCAATTTATCATTCTGAATTTCAATAGGTTTTCTCACAAAAACTTTAATCTCATCGAAATCCTGATCCTGGAGCAGCTGACTGACCAAATCTTTTCCTGTAGCACCCGTAGCGCCAATAACTAAAGCTTTCATAATAAGTGAAATTTTAGGTGGTGATATTTCTTTCTTAAATTTACTAAATTTGGAGTGAATTAAAAAATATTACTCATTACTAATTACCCATTACTCATTATTTAAAATATGGATGCCAATGAAATTTTAGATTACTGTCTTGCGAAGAAAGGCGTTACCGAAAGCTTCCCTTTTGACAATGAAACGCTGGTGATGAAGGTCGGAACAAAAATGTTTCTGCTGATGTCGCTGGAAAGACAGCCGCTGCAAATCAGTGTGAAAACGGATCCGGAATGGAGCATCGAGCTTCGTGAGCAATATCCGCAGATTACCGGAGCCTATCACATGAACAAGACCCATTGGAATTCCGTATCTCTTGACGGCTTAAAAAGAGATTTAATATTTCAGATGATTGATCATTCGTATGAATTGATTTTTAAATCACTGACGAAAAAAGCGAAAGAGGAAATTGAAAATTCTTAAAAATAGATTTTTCATAAAAATACAGCTTCTAGTAATTAATTTTAATCTGATAATTGTTTGTAATTAATTGCAATTTGGTTATTTAACATAATAAATTTTTCAATAAAAAGTGAGTAAACATATTGTGTATACCACATTTTTTGTTTTTCTTTGAAGTGTTAAAACTAATTGCGCAAGAGTTTAGACAAAATTTAATAACAATAGAAATTTATTACAATGAAAAAAATTATTTTATTAACTGGAGTTTTGATAGCGGGAGCTGTAAGTGCAAATACAATTTCTACAAAGTATGAAAGTGATAGAAAGTTAGAAAATAAGAAAGAATCACTTTCAAAAGAAAAAAAAGAACTTGTTTCGAAAGATAAGAATAAAACAACTTTAAAAAATAAAGCAACAAAAAGAGTACAATGTGCGACAGTGGTTGTAACTTGTACATCAGCTTATACTTGTCAGGATTGGACAGCAGATCAATGGATTAACTGGGGACAGCAGATTCAAAACAATTATTGTATGATTGATAGCACATATACTCCTTAGTCATTTTATAATTGAATGAGGAAGCTTAACTGGATTAATCATGTTAATCTAAATTGATAATATTAACCGTTCAAAAAATTATTTTTGATATCCTTTAAATTTGGTAAAACTAAATAAACACACGCTTAAGTTTTTCTGTTTATTTATTAACACACTAATACTTAAGGATAACAACAAAGTTTTTTGGACGGTCTTTTTTAAAAATGAAGTATGAATTTTATGAAAAACCAATTTTTAAACATTGTATTCCTATTTATTTTCTCTTTTGTCTTTTCTCAGACAATCGACAAGGATTCATTAAAAGGAGAATTTACCTATTTACTTAAATATAAACCGAATACTCTCAATCAGGACTATGTAATTAGCGAACTCTATTCACTACAAATAGGCGATGACCGTGCTTTTTTTATTAGTGAGAATGCCTTGAAATTTGACTCTCTTTTTATGGCAAAATATAATAAGAATAAGGATGTTATTGATTTGAGCGATATCCCAGTTTCAAAATCCAATTTTCTGATTATTCAAAAAAATAATAATATCCAATTTTATGAATCTATAGGAATGACTTTGTTATCCTATGATAGTCCTGTTATTGATAATTGGAAACTCATTAACGAAACAAAGGTCATTAATTCTATTCTTTGTAAGAAGGCAGAAGTACGTTATAAAGGAAGGGACTGGAATGCTTGGTATACGACCGAAATTCCTTTTCCTTATGGACCTTATAAATTCAGTGGTCTTCCAGGTTTGATTGTAAAAATATCAGATAAAACAGGAGATTATGATTTTGAGTTGGTAAAATCAATCTCAAGCACTGAATTAAAAGGTAAGGTTGTAACTGTAAGTGAGAGGTACTATAAGAACTCTAAGAATGTTACTAAAAAAGAGCTATCCCAAGCAAGAACAAATTTTAGAGAAAATGCCAGATATCAATTGGAAAGTATGGGTACAGTGTTTTCACAAAATCAAAAAGAAAGACAAAAAGCAGTTAGTACACAAAAAAAAGGAAGTAATCCTATTGAATTAGAAGATTAAAACATCAAATAACGTAAGATCGCAGGATTGACCCGTACCAAAAAACCGTATTGCTCCATACGGTTTTTATTTTAAAACTGAAATTCCTCCGTCAGTCTTTTATCTTCATCCAACCTTTCAATCAGCTTTTCAAGTCCTTCAAACTTAATCTCGTCATGGAGAAAATCACGGAATTTCACAGTGATTTTTTCGTCGTAAATGTCGTCGTTAAAATCAAGAAGATACACTTCAACGGTTAACTTTTCCCCGTTAACTGTAGGATTAGTGCCGACGCTCAGCATGCCTTTGTAATGTTGATCTTTTACGAAAACTTCAACAATATAAGCTCCTTTTTTCGGTAAAAGCTTAATAGAGTCGGTTTCGATGTTGGCGGTCGGATAACCGATGGTGCGTCCGATCTTCTTTCCATGCACAACGATTCCGGAAACGGAGTAGGAGTAACCCAACATTTCGTTGGCTTCCCGGATATTTCCATCTAAAAGGGCTTTACGGATTTTAGTCGAGCTGATGTTGTTTTCATGGATGTTGATGGCTTCCATCTGTTCTACTTCAAAATCTAGCTCTTTTGATAGCTTTTGCAGCAATTCGAAATTCCCGCTTTTATTTTTTCCGAAAGAATGGTCGTAGCCGATGATCAGATATTTTACATGCAGCCGGTCTACCAAAATCTGTCGTACAAATTCTTCGCCGGTCAGATTTCTGAATTCTTCATCAAATTCTTTCAGAAACAGGTTTTCGATGTTGTATTTTTCCATCAAAAACGTTTTTTCTTCCAGGGTATTCAGAAGCTTAAGGTTTTCGTTAGGGTTAAAAACAAATCTCGGATGTGGCCAGAAAGTAAGGACTGCCGTTTCCATATTGTTTTCCGAACCCGCCTTTATCAGCTCATCAATAATACTTTTATGGCCAAGATGAACCCCGTCGAACATGCCCAGAGACAATGCTAGAGGCTTTTGAGAAGTATACTCGCTAAAATTCCTGAAAACTTTCAAACCGGAAAAATTTTGACTGCAAATATAAGCAAACTAATGGAACAATATAACAATGCACCGATTTAACAATAGATTATGCCAACTCTTTCTATCACCCGTAATTTAATTGGTAAATTGTTAAAAAGATATATTGGTATATTCATTAAAAAGATATGATAAAAATCTGTTTTTTACCAATTGCGGGTTAATGAAGAATCATTATATTTGCACCAAGAAAAAATTTAGCAATGGCAAACCAAATTAAAGGTAAAATTTCTCAAATTATCGGTCCGGTAATCGACGTTGTCTTCAGTGATGTGGAAGCAGTTCCAGCGATCTATGACGCGTTAGAAATTACAAAAGAAAACGGTGAAAAAGTAGTTTTGGAGGTAGAACAGCATATTGGCGAAGATACAGTAAGATGTATTGCAATGGATGCTACTGACGGTCTTAAAAGAGGGCAGGACGTAATCGGATACGGAAATCCTATTACAATGCCTATCGGTGAGGCAGTAAACGGAAGACTATTCAACGTGGTTGGTGATGCTATCGACGGACTTCAAGATATATCTAAGGAAGGTGGTCTTCCAATTCACAGACCAGCTCCGAAATTTGATCAGCTTTCAACTTCTGCGGAAGTTTTATTTACAGGGATTAAAGTAATCGACTTGGTTGAGCCTTATGCAAAAGGGGGTAAAATCGGTTTGTTCGGTGGTGCCGGTGTAGGTAAAACAGTATTGATCCAGGAGTTGATCAACAATATTGCAAAAGGACACGGAGGTCTTTCGGTTTTCGCTGGTGTAGGGGAAAGAACGAGAGAAGGAAATGACCTTTTGAGAGAGATGTTAGAATCAGGAATCATTAAGTATGGTGACGATTTCATGCACTCTATGGAAAACGGAGGTTGGGATCTTTCCAAAGTAGATTTGGAAGTAATGAAAGATTCTAAAGCCGCATTCGTTTTCGGACAGATGAACGAGCCACCTGGTGCAAGAGCGAGAGTAGCACTTTCCGGTCTTACATTGGCTGAGTATTATAGAGACGGTGGAGAAAGCGGACAGGGTAGAGACGTACTTTTCTTCGTAGATAATATCTTCCGTTTTACACAGGCAGGTTCTGAGGTGTCTGCACTTCTTGGGCGTATGCCTTCTGCGGTAGGTTACCAGCCTACACTTGCTTCTGAGATGGGGGCGATGCAGGAAAGAATTACTTCTACTAAAAACGGTTCCATTACATCGGTACAGGCGGTTTACGTACCTGCGGATGACTTAACTGACCCGGCTCCGGCAACAACGTTTGCCCACTTGGATGCAACTACGGTATTGGACAGAAAAATTGCTTCTTTGGGTATTTATCCTGCGGTAGATCCTTTGGCTTCTACTTCAAGAATCCTTGCTCCGGAAATTATCGGTGAAGAACACTATAACTGTGCTCAGAGAGTAAAAGAAATCCTTCAGCGATACAAAGCTCTTCAGGATATCATCGCCATCCTTGGTATGGAAGAACTTTCCGAAGAAGATAAAGCGGTAGTTTACCGTGCAAGAAAAGTTCAGAGATTCTTATCTCAGCCTTTCCACGTTGCAGAACAGTTTACCGGGATCCCAGGATCATTGGTAGATATCAAAGATACCATCAAAGGTTTCAACATGATCATCGACGGTGAATTGGATCACTTGCCGGAAGCTGCTTTCAACCTGAAAGGAACCATAGAGGAAGCGATCGAAGCCGGACAAAAAATGTTAGCTGATAACGCATAATAATGCTAATTGCTGATAGCTGAACGCTATTAGCCAAAAGCCAAAAGCAATTAAAATGAATATAAAAATTTTAACACCAGAATACGTAGTTTTTGAAGGAAAAGTAGACTCGGTATTGCTGCCTGGAAAAAATGGTGAATTCCACATCATGGAGAACCACGCAGGAATCGTATCTTCTTTGATCGGTGGTAAAGTAAAATTATACGCAAAGTCTCTTGACGAAACGTATGCAAAATATTTTGCCAAAGAAGATGAAAAAGATTCGGTTTTTTCTTATCCTATCAAAAGCGGTGTTGTAGAATTTAATCATAATAAAGGAATTATCCTTTGTGAATAATTAAATGAAAAGCTAAATATATTTTCAAGAAAGTGTAACTTTGTTACACTTTTTTTTATGATGTAAGAATCTGGTTTTATGTTAAGAAGTCTAATCATTTTATTTACAGTTTTCAGTGCCTTTTTTCAGGCGCAGACCGTTAAAATCAAAAGAGGAATTGTAAATCTTGAAGGAATTCCGGTAGCAAAAGTTTCAAACAGGGGAAATCTGTATACCTTTATGGATCTCAAGGAAACGCCGATCTATACGATGGAATTTGAAGATAAAAGTATCGTAGATTCGGTTCGCGATAGCTATATCAAGCTCAAGAGGATCTATAACCAGGATAAAACCCTGGAGCTTGATTACATTTCGCCCTCTGCATTTTCAGGAGAAGAAAAGTCGGCCGCTTATACTTCGGTCAAAAGTCTGAAAATTATCGACGAAAGAGGAATCAATATTAAAAATCTCGACGAGCTTTTTAAAAGTTCCCCTAAACGAAAGCTGGATACCAAAACAAAAGATGCCTACACGACAAGAACCAAAATTGACCGGTTAAACATTACCGTAAACAATGTTGGGGAAATTTTAAGCAACGGAAAACCGGTCGGTTACTTCACCAATCTCCCGGTAAGCTTTGGTGCAGATAATACCATTACCGATAAAACGTTTGTCGATATTGAGATTTACGATGCGAACAGCAAATACATCGGAAAATATATTACCACAACCAAGCAGCTGAAATCGGCAGGCGGAAAAACTTTTACGCTGTACCGGGAAATGTCCGGACGTGCATCGCTGTTAAAATTCCCTACGTATAAAGCTATTGCCGAAAGAATGGCTATCATGGATCCCAACTTTATCAAGAACCAGGAAAAAGTTATTGTAGGAGAGGTTACAAAGGATGGGGTACAGAAATAATTGAGAACTATAATAAGTAATAAATATAAACTCCCGGAATTTTCGTCGGGAGTTTTTAATTTTCATGAGCTTATTTTATTTACTAAACGAATTTAGTTAAGAAAGAATTCTTAATCGATCACCATACTATTCTGCGATACGATGTCTGGATTCCTACGGAATGACAAACCTAACATTGAAACTATGCAATAGAAAATAAGTAGATTTATTCAAACAAAAATTGTCATTTCATAAGAAGAAATACAACAATATAGTAAAGTAAACGCACAGTCTGTCATTCTGTAGGAAACCCAAGCCGAATTTTCTCTACTGCTCCTAATACTATATTTAGATTCCTATGGAATGACAAATATAACATGGAAATACACTATAAAATAAAGTAATCTATTAAACATAAAGATTGTCATTGTATAAGAAGAAATGCAGCAATATAGTAAATAAACGCACAGCTTGTCATTCCATAGGAATCCAAACCCAAATTCTTCCCAAATTATTTTTCCTTCATACCTGATCTAGATCTTCAAGATATAACAAGCCGAATTCTCACGATGAATCATTCTAAAAATATGAAATTATAGCACAATTTGTAGATTTTAAAAAATTCCGGAGAAAATTTAATTAAAAATTACAGGCTCAAAATTACCCCGTTTTCCTTCAATTGCTGCATCGGTTTGGAAAACCAGAACAGTTCAAAATCATCTAAATTCTGCTCAAAATTAATCTTAAGTTGCTGAAGGGTAAGCTTTTTAGGGTTTTCGATAGTATTTTCCTGAAATATTTTCATTAGCCATTCTGCCTGCTGCTGGTCCAGATCTATGCTTACAACATTGGTTTTTAAATGCGCTGTAATTTTCGTATACGGGTAAGCGGCCTTCTTTTTTGTTTTTACGCGATTCTCAGCGATTACGTTTTGTGTTAAAAAGATGACTTTTGAATTTCCTTTAAAAACAAAATCCTCATCTTCCAGCAAACAGTCGTGAATGTAATCCGGATGAATGGTTGTTCTCGGAATTTTAAATTCAAACCAGTCTTGAAGCGGAAGTTCAAAATTAATTCCGTGCATATAATTGAACAGGGACTTTTTCAAACCGAAACTAAATTTACCATGATCGATCCCTGTCTTGTCGGTGAAATCAATATCGTTGTTGGCAAAGAAAATTTCCTGCTTGATGGGTGTTACCCCAAATTCTTCAGGATTGATTCCTACCGGAGAATGCGCCGTCATGGCAAACTGATGCCAAAAGGCACTCTGTAAAATTCCCATCTCGAAAAGCTGCCGCACCATTTCCAGCGAATCCACAGTTTCCTGAATCGTCTGCGTCGGATAACCATACATTAAGTATGCATGGATCATAATGCCGGCTTCTGTAAAATTTCGGGTTACCTTGGCAACCTGCTCAACGGAGATTCCTTTATCGATCAATTTTAAGAGACGGTCGCTTGCTACTTCCAGTCCGCCCGAAACAGCCACGCAGCCTGAAAGCTTTAAAAGAAAACAGAGATCTTTCGTAAAGCTTTTTTCAAAACGGATGTTCGTCCACCAGGTAACCACCAGATTTCTGCGTAAAATTTCCAAAGCCACTTCCCGCATCAGGGCCGGAGGTGCCGCTTCATCTACAAAATGAAATCCTGTTTCCCCCGTAGATTCGATGAGCTCTTCCATACGGTCGACCAGAATCTTTGCAGAAATCGGTTCGTAGATTTTGATGTAGTCCAGCGAAATATCGCAGAATGTACATTTTCCCCAATAGCAGCCGTGCGCCATCGTAAGTTTGTTCCACCTTCCGTCGCTCCAAAGGCTGTGCATCGGATTGGCAATCTCAATTACGGAAATATATTTGTCTAACTGAAGATCAGTGTAATCGGGAGTTCCAATATCCGCCTGCTTATAATCGTGCCTTACCGAATTATTTTTATAAACGACTGCGCCGTTCTCCATTAAAAAAGTTCTTTTAAACTGAGCGGATTCATCCTGACTTTGCGTAGTAGGGCAGATGCTTTCATACAACAGTTCAAGAGGAAGCTCGCCGTCATCTAGGGTAATGAAATCAAAGAAGTCAAATACCCGCTGATCTTTTATTTCCCTTAATTCCGTATTCGGAAAACCGCCGCCCATCGCTGTTTTGATATGCGGGTAATTCTCTTTGATGAATTTGGCGCACCGGAAAGCAGCGTAGAGATTTCCGGGAAAAGGTATTGAAAAGCAAACCAGTTTGGGCTGTACGGTTTCCAGCTTTTTCTGAAGGATTTCTAAAGTGAAGCCATCAATAAAGGTTGAATCGCCGATGATTTTAGCATATAGCTCGTCAAACGAATTGGCACTTTTCCCTAAACGCTCTGCATACCGGCTGAATCCGAAATCAGGATCTATATTTTCGACAATGTAATCGGAGAGGTCCTCCAGGTATAAGGTGGCCAGGTGTTTAGCTTTATCCTGCAGTCCCATATTTCCAAAAGCAAATTCCATATCGTCCAGCTGGTTGAAACGGGAAGCCTCGGGAAGAAAATTCATGGAGCAGATCTGCCGTGCCAAGGTCGGTGTTTTTCCCTGGAGAAAACTGATGACCTGGTCAATGGTTTTTATATATTCATTTCTGAGGGTAAATATCCGCTGGGTGTTTTCCGAAACATTCGGAAGATCAATAGTCTTATCGAAAATTTTCCGGATTCCTTCTTTTGAAAACAACGCCAGAATAACCTCAATCCCCAAATCCACCTGATGGCTCGAAATATTCTTGGTATTCAGAAAACCTTTGATGTAAGCTGTAGCAGGATAAGGAGTGTTAAGTTGCGTAAAAGGCGGAGTGATAAGAAGCAGATCTTTCAACAGAAATTTTTTGCAAAGTTATTTCAAATAATTTAATTTTTACAATTTCTGCCGATCTTAATTTTCCTGAATTTTTATATGAGAAGACTAAATGAATTCCATAAAAAAACCACTGAAATTTTCAGTGGTTTTTGTTTTATCTTAGATGGCTTTAAAGCTCAAGCCTTGTTCTTCTAATAATTTTTGCTCCTGCTCCTTGTAATGCCCACTTACCAATTTATCATGGATCGCTTCAAAAGCAGCGAGGGTTTCATTGATTTCGGAATCCGTATGAGAAGCGGTAGGAATCAGCCTTAATAAAATCATTCCTTTTGGAATAACCGGATATACCACTACCGAAGTAAAGATTCTGTAATTTTCTCTTAAATCCTTCACTAAAAGCGTTGCTTCTACAGGTGTTCCTTGCATCATTACCGGAGTTACACAAGTGTTGGTATCACCGATGTTGAAGCCTCTTTCTTTAAGACCGTTCTGTAATTTATAGGTATTTTCCCAAAGTTTTGCTTTGATTTCCGGTCTTGTTCTCAACAGTTCCAGTCTTTTCAGACCACCGATTACCATTGGCATTGTCAGTGATTTTGCGAAGATCTGTGATCTCAGGTTAAATTTCAGGTATCTGATAATTTCCTTATCTCCAGCGATGAAAGCGCCGAATCCTGCCATCGATTTGGCAAAAGTTGAGAAATAAACATCGATCTGATCCTGGCATCCCTGCTCTTCACCGGCTCCGGCTCCTGTTTTTCCAAGGGTTCCAAATCCATGGGCATCGTCTACCAATAATCTGAATTTGAATTTTGATTTTAATTCACAGATTTCTTTCAGTTTTCCCTGCTGTCCTCTCATTCCGAAAACTCCTTCCGTAATTACTAGGATTCCACCTCCGGTTTCTTCAGCAACTTTAGTGGCGCGTTCTAGGTTTTTTTCTAGGCTGGCGATATCGTTATGTCGGTACGTGAATCTTTTTCCGGCGTGAAGTCTTACCCCGTCTACGATGCAGGCGTGGGAATCGACATCATAAACAATTACATCGTTTCTTCCAACCAAAGCGTCAATCGTAGACACCATTCCCTGGTATCCGAAATTCAATAAATATGCAGATTCCTTTTGAACAAAATCGGCCAGTTCTCTTTCCAGTTGAAGGTGCTGTTCCGTCTCACCCGACATCGCTCTTGCGCCCATCGGATAGAACATTCCGAATTCTGCGGCCGCCTTTGCATCAGCTTCCAGCACTTCGGGGTGGTTACACATTCCCAAATAATCATTCGCACTCCAGAAAATAACTTCTCTGCCCTGGAACTGCATTCTCGGGCCGATCGGTCCTTCCAATCTAGGGAAAATGAAATACCCTTCACCATAATCTGCAAATTGTCCAAGTGGTCCTGGATTTTCTTTTATTCTGTCAAAAATATCCAACATTTTATTAATATTTTAAGTAAAAAAGCCTTTTGTAGTTACAAAAAGGCTTGGTTTGTATAAATTTATTCTTTTCTTATTTGATGAATTCTGTTTTGAAAACTTCATCGTAGTTGTGAACACAGTTGTTGATGAAACCCTGTTCAGCCATCCATTTATCACTGTACACCTTGGTGATGTATCTTGAGCCGTGATCCGGATAAATTAAAACAATAACATCGTTTTCGGAAAATTCGTGAGACTGTGCGTACTGCATCAATGCCTGGGTAACCGCACCGGTAGTATAACCTCCCATAATTGCTTCTTTCAAAGCAATTTCACGCGTTCTGTACGCAGACATTTCATCATTTACCCGTACAAATTCATCCACTTTTTCAAACAGAAGGGCAGAAGGAATCAGATTTTTCCCCATTCCTTCAATCTGGTAAGGATGAACATCTTCTTTATGGATTTCCCCAGTTTCATGATAGCTTTTCAGGATGGATCCGTCTGCATCCACTCCGATAATCTTGATAAACGGATTTTTCTCTTTTAAAAATTTCGCAGATCCCGACAAAGTGCCGCCGGTTCCGGTGCATGCAAAAAGATGCGTTATTTTACCTTGTGTCTGTTCCCAGATTTCCGGGCCTGTGGTTTGATAGTGAGCATCGATATTCAGCTCGTTGAAATACTGATTGATATAGATGGAGTTAGGCGTTTCCGCAGCGATTCTTTTGGCCACTTCATAGTAGGATCTCGGATCATTCGCCGGAACATTTGCCGGACAAATATAAACCGTAGCTCCTAATGCTTTAAGATAAGCAATTTTTTCAGGCTTTGTTTTATCACTAACGGCCAGAATGCATTTATATCCTTTGATAATGCAGACCATGGCAATAGAGAATCCTGTATTTCCGGACGTCGTTTCTACAACAATGGAATCTTCTTTTAATAAACCTCTTTTCTCAGCGTTTTCTATAATGTGAAGTGCGATTCTGTCTTTAGTGGAATGTCCAGGATTATATGATTCTAACTTGGCGTAAACGGTTGCAGGAATATCTTTCGTCACAGTGTTAAGCTTCACCATAGGAGTGTTTCCTATTAGGCCAAGTATATTATCGTAAACATTACTCATTATTTGTCGTTATTTTTCAATAAAAATCTGTCGGCAAAAATACAAAAAAATAAATTCAATTTCTAAACTTTTGTTTGATTTTTGAAATCTAAAGTTACATAAAATTTATTTTGTCTGTATAATCCAATGATGAAACTTTTCAAAAAGTAAGCCAAAACCTTTAAATTTTGTTAAAACCCCTCTAAAATCACAGAAAAGCCTTATTTTCGCGTAATTGATTTAATAATATGAAAAATTGGACTTTTAGGCAATGGAACACCGTTCTCGGATGGGTGGTTTTCGCTATTGCATTCATCACGTACTTGTCCACGATAGAACCGAATTTCAGTTTTTGGGATTGCGGCGAGTACATTTCTTCAGCAGTAAAACTTGAGGTAACGCATGCTCCCGGAGCGGCTTTATTCCAGATTGTGGGTGCCGTGGCAGCCATTTTTGCTTTAGGGAATGGCGAAAATTATTCAATCGTGATCAACGCGATGTCTGCCCTGTTCAGCGCATTTACGATTCTGTTTCTGTTCTGGACAATTACTCATTTTGTAAGACGGCTTCTGAACAGAGATTTCGAAGAGATTACAAAACATCAGGAAATTTCTATCCTTTTTGCCGGAATTGTGGGCGCCTTGTGCTTTACTTTTTCAGATACTTTCTGGTTCTCTGCGGTAGAAGGAGAAGTGTACTCGATGGCATCGATGTTTATTGCGCTTTTGGTCTGGTTAATTACCAAATGGGAAAACGAATATCAGGTAGAAGGAAATGAGCGATGGATTATTTTGATTTTCTTTATTCTGGGACTTTCGGTGGGGGTTCACATGATGTGTATGCTGGCAATTCCTGCTGTGTGCCTGGTGTATTATGCAAGAAGCTATAAATTTACATGGAAGAATTTTATATTGGCAAATGCCATCACATTGCTTATCCTTGCTATCGTATTTAAAGGAATTTTCCCATTCATTATGACGATGTTCGGAAAACTGGAAATTTTCTTTGTTAATGGGCTTAATCTACCTTTCCATTCCGGAACAATCGTAGCGTTTATCCTGATGATCGCCATCTGCTATTTCCTGATTTCCTACGCCAGAAAGATGAAGAAAAATGTGTTTCAGACCATTGCTTTATCTATTGTTTTTATGATGATTGGTTTCTCATGCTGGATGGTAATCCCGATCAGGGCTAATGCCAATCCTCCGATGAACCTTAATGATCCTGACAATGCCATCGGAATGCTGGATTATTACAACAGGGAACAATACGGTGACTGGCCGACGAGCTACGGACAGAATTACACGGCTTTTCTTGACGCCAACGGGATCGAGAAAAATGAAGACGGAAGTTTCAAAACCACGAAGACCGGAGAAATTTATGAGAAAGACGAAAAGACCGGAACGTACCGAAAAACAGGAGACCGGTTCAACTACGTTTTCAATAAAGCGCATGTAGGCTTTATGCCGAGAATGTTTAATGAGGACAAAGATGTGATGTCAAATTACATCTCGATGTACGGAGCGCCGGATTTTACGTTCAACTATGCTAATGAAGATGTGGCAGACAGTCCTGAAGCGAAGCAGATTTTTGATGAGCTGAGAAAAAAATACGAAGACGGATCGATCACGGCAGCGGATTATCTGAAAGTAAAACCTTATAACTTAATCAATGTTCAAAAACCTTCTTTAGGGCAGAACCTTGATTATTTCATCACCTTCCAGAACGGATATTATTTCGTTCGTTATTTAATGTGGAACTTTGTGGGCCGTCAGAACGACCTTGAAGGAAATATGGAAAGCACAAGAGGAAACTGGATTTCCGGGATTCCTTTTATCGATAATGCTTTATGGGGCAACCAAGATAAAATGCCTTCTAAATTTAAAAATGAAAGTACGGTTAAATTCTTCTTTCTCCCTTTGATTTTAGGATTAATCGGATTCTTCTTCCAGCTGAACAGAGACTTTGGAAGATTCTACGCTATGCTTTCGATCTTTGTATTAATGAGTGTGGGGATTATTTTCTATACCGGGGTAAAACCTTTTGAGCCGAGAGAAAGAGATTATGCGATGGTGGGTTCATTTTATGTTTTTGCCATCTGGATCGGATTGGGAGCAGGTGCTATTCTCTGGTTCCTACAGTCTAAAATAAAATCAAATGCTGCCAATATCGTTGCCGGTGTTGTTTTATTGGGTGTTCCTTTCATGATGGGCTTCCAGAATTATAATGTTCACGACAGACACGACCGTTATACGGCTTATGATTACGGATATTCCGTATTGAAGTCTCTGCCGAAAGAAGATATTTTATTTGTATACGGAGATAATGATACCTATCCGGTTTGGGCTATTCAGGAGACTGAGCAGTTCAGAGATGATGTAAAAGTGGTAAACTTCACCCTGGCTTCAACCCCTTGGAATATCGATCAGATTAAAAGAAGAACCTACAATGCAGCACCGGTTCCGGGCGTATTGACCCACGATGATTACAGAGACGGTGTAAACGACCAGATCTATATGATGAAGAAATCGGATTGGGAAGGACTTTTCTCTATGCTGAAAGAACAGGGGGCGCCACCGACGGAATTTGCAGAATTCAGAAAATTCCTGACGCAGGATTCCATGACGATGAAGCAGGCCATCAGCTTCCTAAAATATACTTCTCCGGCGAAGAATGAATTGTTGAAAATGTACTTTGGAGAAGAGAAATACGAGAAATACAATATTTTACCGGTAAATAAATTCATCCTGCCGGTAAATAAAGAAAACGCCGTAAAAGCAGGAATCATTAAAGCAGCGGATCTTCCGGATACCGTAAACCAGATCATGATTACTTACAAAGGAAATACGTTGTATAAAAATAATCTAATCTTGCTTGATGTCCTGGCTAACTTCGACTGGAAAAGGCCGATCAATTTCTCGTCAGGAGGAATCTACGACAGCGAAAATATTTTCTACCTTGATGAATACCTGCAGTTCGACGGGTTCAGCTACAGGCTGGTTCCGGTTCATACGCCGCAGACGCAGAATGGAGATATGGGAAGGGTAGACGGAAACTCTTTATATAATGTAGTGAAAAACTTCAGATGGGGGAATTTCAAAGATCTTGATACCCACTTTGATGAAACGGCAACGTCCAACATCATGAGCTACAGGGCTGCCGCCAGCAGAGCAGCTGCTGCTCTTGCGACCATGGGTCAGAATGCCAAAGCTTCCGAATTACTGGATTTGGCTTCCAAAGAAATTCCGGCTCAGAAATACAATGATCCGCGTTCTTTAAGCTCGATGGTATACGGATATATCGTTTCCGGACAGGAGAAAAAAGGATTGCAGCTTGCTGAAGTTCTTAAAAAAGGAATCTTTGACGAGTACGATTATTATATGAGCCTGAGCAGAGCCGATCAGAACTATTTAAGAAGACAGATCAGAACCAAACCGATGGAATATTCTTTAGTGGTTTCTGCTGTTACAGACGGTTATACAAGAATCGGGAAAAAAGACAAAGCCTACGATTACCTGGTAAAATCCATCGAACCGATCGATAAGAAATTCAACGGATTTATTGAAAATCTTAAAGAAATGGGCAAGGAAAAAGCCATGAAAGAATCGGAGCAGGTGCAGAAGATCACGCCTTTTTACCAGTATCTATTCGATGTGATGGAACCTTTTGATTCCACTTATTCGAAAGAAAAGGAAACGCAGATCACCAACTCGATCATCAAAGCGACTCAATAATCTTAAAATTTAAACTTAGCATTAAGATTAAAATATATTTAAATATAAAACGGAACTTCGATTCCGTTTTTTTTGTGTTGGGATTTGATGAATTTTAAGATTATATTTGCCTGATTAACGAAGCACAATGTCAGAGACGAAAAATAACAAAATCCCGATCTATGCTGTATTACTTACAGTTGTTTTCAAACTGTTGTTTTTACTTACCAACTACATCCAGGAAGACGCCTTCATTACTTGGAGGGTTGCTCAGAACCTAATGGATTATGGTGTGATCGGTTTCAACGGGCCTGAAAAAATTTCTGCATCCACCACACACCTTTACGTTTTTGTATCATACCTGTTCAACGTTATTTTTGGAAAAGAAAATTTCATTGTTCCGCTTCTTACTTTTAATTCTGTACTTTTTACAATCGGAAGCCTTTTTCTTTCGCATCTTCTGCTGAAAAACAATTGGCACAAAGCCCTTTTTATCTTTTTAATAGGAATTTTACCGCCGGCCATTAAAGTTTCCATTCTGGGAATGGAGTACGGCATCCTTTTCTTTCTGGAAATGGCTTTGCTCTATTATGGCTTTTATAAATCTAAAAAATGGGCTTTGCTCCTGTTGCCTTTCTTAATTTTATTCACCAGAATCGACACGGTTATTTTTTTAGGCGTTGTCTTTTTAGTGGATCTGTTTTGGACGAGAAAAGTCAGATGGATTTATATTTTAGGAGGTATGGCAGGCTTTGCGGCAACACTCGCGTTCAATTGGTTTTACTTTGGGGAAATTGTCAACAATACCATTGTAGCCAAAAAATTAGCTTACAGTAAAGATTTTACATTGGATCAAAATTTGGAATACTTCAGGCTGAACTTCGGGAATTTCTGGGGAATGCTGAAGCTGCCGGGAGATTTCAATCCGCTCACTATCCTTCTTCTGATTTTTGAGCTGCTTTGTTTTATATATTTGGTAAGACAAAAGGAGAAAAGAAATGTTTTTCTCTGGATGGTATTTATTTTCGGTTGGGTAAAACAGCTGGTTTTCCTTTCACAGAAAAGCCTTTTCGACTGGTATTACTGGGTTCCGCAGATCCTGCTTTTTGTTCCGGTTCTGATCTTTGTGCTGGAGCAAAAGGAAAAAAGAAATCTTTGGCTTTCTTTGCTGATTGTTGTTTACATCGTTCCGATGCTGGCTTTCCAGACTGTACATTCGATTGCTACCGGAAACGGGGAATGGAATTACCGGAGAACCATCGGATTATTTTTAAACCGATATGAAAAAGATAAAAACCAATGGATATTCCTGGAACCTGCCGGTTACGTACCGTATTTTTCAGGGTTAAAAACCATTGATGAAGTAGGATTGGTAGACAAAAAAGTGCAGGAAGAAATCAAAAAAGACAAACCTAATTTCTGGATCAATACGGTAAAAAACAGAAAGCCGAAATACCTGCTTTCCTACGACGATCTGTTTACCTCCAAACATGCAGATTATCTGAAAGTCCATTATAAATTAATTAAAGAATTCCGGATCAAAGACCACCTGAAAAGCGACAATAAGATTCTGGAAAAAATTTACATCCTCAAACCTTCCGGAACAGATTACAACCTCTACCAAAGAATCGATTAAAAATATCATAAACCCTTTAACTCCCCAACTCTCCAACCCTAAAAACCCCTCAAAATCAAAAAAACCATGAAATACTGTGCATTTCTTCGTGGCGTTAATGTAAAAGGAACCAATATGAAAATGGCGGAAGTCTGCCGGGTGTTTGAAGATGCCGGAATGAAGGAAGTATCCTCGGTTCTAGCTTCAGGAAATATTGTTTTTTCGTCGGACCAGAAAGAAGATGCACTGAAAAAAGTTCTTGAAAAGGCGATGTCCGAATACTTTTCCTATGAAGCATTTCTTTTCGTAAGATCACAGGAGGAAGTACAGAATTGCGTCAATGGTAATCCCTTTGATAAAAATGAAGATTTGCATGCTTATATTTTTGTAGGAAACAAAGGGGTAGAGGAAACCCTGATGCAGGAGTTCAGCAATGCTTCAAAAGCTGAAAAAGAGGCAGCCAAAGTCGTAAATCATACTTTTTACTGGCAGGTTCCGAAAGGCAGTACTTTGGATTCGACCTTCGGGAAAATTTTAGGGAAGAAAAACCTGAAAGATCAGTTTACCAGCCGTAATCTGAATACTTTTGAAAAGATTCTGAAGAAATTTTAATCTAACGGTTTTGAAGTTACATGTTTAAATCAGTATTAAACTGATTGAATTAATTTAGTCGGAGCTTAGCAAATTTATTTCTGGTTAATTCCACGCCGGACTAGAATAAAAATCAAAGATTTTTTAAACTTTTGTGCACTTATCTGATGTAGTATTGGTAACTTAAATATGCAGGATCAATTTCTTTTGTACCTTTTGTGGTTAATAAAAGCTTTAACAGTCCCACAAAATATCTACTGCATCGGTGACTGTAAAAGATGATTGGTAAATAATTTCGCATTTACGAACTTTCTCAGTATTTTTACTGAACTTTTAATTACCATAAAATGATTCAGTATTTAGATAACATCCACCACAAAGATTCAAAAAACTTTTTCCTGATTGCCGGACCCTGCATTATTGAAGGCGAAGACATGGCCCTGAAAATCGCAGAGAAAGTAGTGGAACTCACCAACAAATACAACATTCCCTATATTTTTAAAGGAAGTTTCAAGAAAGCCAACCGCAGCCGGGTGGATTCTTTTACGACAATCGGTGAAGAAAAATCGCTCGAAATCCTTAAAAAAGTAGGAGAGACTTTTAATATTCCTACAACAACAGATATTCACGAAAACGAACATGCAGCTTTGGCTGCGCAATATGTAGATGTGCTTCAGATTCCGGCGTTTCTGGTTCGTCAGACGGATCTTTTGGTAGCCGCAGCCGAAACGGGAAAATGCGTTACCCTGAAAAAAGGACAGTTCCTTTCCCCGGAATCGATGAAATTTGCCGTTCAGAAAATTACAGATTCCGATAACCAGAAAGTAGCGATCATTGAAAGAGGAAATTCTTTCGGATATACGGATCTTGTGGTAGATTACAGAGGAATTCCGACAATGAGAAATTATGCGCCTGTGATTCTGGATGTTACCCATTCTTTACAGCAGCCCAACCAAAGCTCGGGCGTTACCGGAGGAAGACCGGACCTGATCGAAACGGTAGCCAAAGCAGGAATTGCCGTAGGGGCCGACGGAATCTTCATTGAAACCCATCCGACACCTGAAACCGCTTTATCCGACGGTGCCAACATGCTGCGACTGGACCTGCTGGAAGACCTGCTGCAAAAATTAACCCGGGTAAGAGAAGCGATCTTATAGTTCGTTCACTACCTAAAAAAGCTTATCTGAATTTTAACACCGGTTTGAATTGCCATCAGTTTTTTCCGATTGAGTAATCTCGAAAATAAAGGAAATACTGCAGAAATTGATGATTATAAATGTTAAGGAAAGTTTAAATAAGTTAAAATAAAATTTATATATTCACGTTTGAAATTTTAAAACATTTCTTTTGAAAAAACTAGTTTTACCATTGAGCCTTATGGTTCCTGCATTAGTATTCTCTCAGGTAAGAAAGAAGAAGGATACGATGAAAACCGCAAGCATCGAAGAAGTCGTTTTCCAGAGAAAAGTGACGGGAAGTACCAACGATATGACCGCCGTAAAAATTTCGGCTAAGGATGCAAAAAATGTGGCCAGTATCTCCGGAGGAATCGAAGGAATCCTGAAAACCTTACCTTCCGTAAACTCCAATACGGAGCTTTCATCCCAATATATGGTTCGTGGCGGAAACTATGACGAAAACCTGATCTACATCAACGATATCGAAATATACCGTCCTTTCCTGATCCGGAATTCCCAGCAGGAAGGATTAAGTATCATCAATCCG
The DNA here is from genome assembly GCF_030818695.1 of Chryseobacterium sp. SORGH_AS_0447. NCBI lineage: Bacteria > Pseudomonadati > Bacteroidota > Flavobacteriia > Flavobacteriales > Weeksellaceae > Chryseobacterium > Chryseobacterium sp. SORGH_AS_0447. Next base: position 2,568,230 of record NZ_JAUTAR010000001.1, read on the forward strand.
GATATGGTCTCCACCGTAAACTTTTCAGCCGGAGGTTTTGAGCCCCGATACGGCGATAAGATGTCTTCGGCACTGAACATCTACTACCGTGAGCCTGAAAAATTTGAGGTGGCCGGGGAAGGAAGCTTAATTGGTGGCCGTCTGACAACCGGTTTTGCAGCCGGAAAAGACAGTGAGGGGAACCGTAAATTTACCGCATTGTTTTCAGGAAGATACCGGAATACCAATCTTGTTCTGAATACATTGAATGAAGATACCGATTTCAATCCCAAATACATGGATTTCCAGACGTATCTCAATTATCATTTCAACCCGAAATTGACCATGTCATTTATCGGATATTATTCCAAGAATGATTACGAAATGATCCCGAAAGAAAGAAGCATCGACTTCGGTTCTTTACAGCAGCCCATCAACCTTACCGTAAATTATGGTGGCCGTGAAGACGATAAGTACAAAAATATGATGGGAACTTTCTCCCTGAATTTCAAACCTTCGGATAAATGGAGATTTACGCTGGATGCCTTTGCCTACCAGAACCGGGAGCGGGAATATTATTCCATTGCATCGGCGTACGTATTGCAGACGTTTGATCCGGTAACGGGAGCGCCGGTGACTTCCTATGATACCGGTGGCCAGATCGAGCACGCCAGAAATGATTTGTTTGTGAAAACATACGGAACACAGGCAAGAGCCCGTTTTTCGCCCAACGTCAATACCGATATCGAAGTAGGATTCAAATATGAAAAAGAAAACCTGAAAGATCTCACCAACGAATGGAAGCTGGTGGATTCTGCAGGATACAGCACTCCGATCTCTGCACTCCTGGACCCGAGAAATCCGCCTGATCTGGAACTGTATTACAATATTTCAGGGAAAAATAACATACAGCCGACAAGAATGTCGGCGTACGCGCAGTATTCCCAGAAATTTTTCTGGGGAAGCAATAAGGTCTTTTTAAATGCGGGAGCTAGGGTAGCACACTGGAGTTTCAACAACGAAACCATCTTCTCTCCGAGGGCACAGTTTGCCATTAAGCCGGATTGGGACAGCGATATGCTGTTCAGGCTTTCGGGAGGGATTTATTACCAGGCACCGTTTTATAAGGAAATCAAAGATCTCGACGGGAATTTCAACCCGAATATAAAATCCCAGCGATCCATTCAGGCTATTCTGGCCAATGACTATGAGTTCCAGATGTATGACCGGCCGTTTAAGCTGACCACGGAATTGTATTATAAGAAAATGGATGATCTTATTCCGTATTTCATGGACAACGTAAGAATCCGTTATTCAGGAAAGAACAATGCTTCGGGATATGCGTATGGAGTCGATACGCGATTGTTCGGGGAATTTGTTCCCGGTGTTGATTCATGGCTGTCGGCAAGTTACGCCCGCGTCTATGAAAATATCAACGGAAGAGGCGATATTCCGAGACCTACCGACCAAAGGCTGCGCTTTGCGATGTTCTATCAGGATTATATGCCGAAATTTCCCAAAATGCGTGTTAATCTTACTTTGGTTTACGCTATGGGATTGCCCACCGGTTCACCGATTGTATTGGATGAAAACAGGAAGATCGATTATTTTGCAGGATACTCTTATCAGAAAACATTGCCGTCCTACAAAAGAGTGGATTTAGGACTTTCTTATGCATTTATAGATCCGAAAGAAAAAAATAATGCGTACGGTTTCTGGGGAAATTTTGATGAACTGACGCTTGGAGTGCAGGTTTTCAATGCCTTCAACATCAGAAATACAGTAGCCAACCAATGGATTACGGATGCCAACACCAACCTGATGTATCCGGTTCCGGTTCGTTTAACAGGGCGTTTCTTTAATGTAAAGCTTGAATTTAAAATTAAATAGCAAAGAACTTCAATCAGCGGGCTGCTTTGGTATCCTGACGAAATAAAATGAAAAACTCCCGGAATGCCGGGAGTTTTTTGTTTGCCGTATTTTATAACAACTGTACAAAATTTTATAACAGAAATACCACAGATAATTTTTAACTTTGTCTCAATGAAAAAGATTCTTGCCATACTGTTCTCTGTTTTCTACTTCGGATTTTCGTCCGGAGCAGTGTTCAGCGTTCATTATTGTATGAATGAATTGGAATCTATAAGCCGTAATGCAGAAGATGCATGCAGCAAATGCGGTGTAAAAACAAAGAAAGACTGCTGTAAAACTGAAATCAAAGTTGTAAAAGTTGACGATTCTCAAAAGTCGGATTTTCTTAAAGTTGATTTTTTAAAACAGATCCATGAGGGTTCACGGCACGAATTTGTAGTGGCAGACCCATCTTTTTCCGCTACCAAATTTATTCAGATACGAATCAACGCACCGCCTGAAATACGGCCGGTTCCCATTTTTATTACCCATTGTCATTTTAGGATTTAGAATCCGTCAGTCGCTTAATATTATTATTAAACACGACACGGTTTGTCGCATCATGCGGTTCTAAAATATTTAATTAAAATTAATCCTAAAATTTAAAACAATGAAAAAGTATATCATCACTGCAGTATTCTCTTTATTTTCAATCATTTCTATTTCGGCACAGTCCAAAAAGGATGCACAGGTTTCTAAACTCTATCAAAATTATATTGCCATAAAATCGGCTCTGGCTTCGGACGATGCCGATAAAACTTCAAAAGCAGCATCCGAATTTATCAAAACGGCATCAGCTGTTGACTACAAAAAAGTTTCGGAAGGAAACCTCAATATTCTAAGAAAAGATGCTACCGCCATTTCAGAGGCGAGAAGCATTACCACGCAAAGAGAGACCTTCATGAATCTTTCAGACAACATGATTGCCCTGGCCAAAGAATACAAGCTTTCCGACAGTCCGGTATATGTTCAGTATTGCCCGATGGCCGATGGAAGCTGGCTGAGCGACGAATCAAAGATTGCCAATCCTTATTATGGAAAATCCATGCTTACCTGTGGGAATGTGAAGTCGACCATCAAGTAAGACCTGTATTATTTAAAATAAATTGGTTGTAAAGTCTGAACGAAAATAAGCTTTGCTATTAACGGTAAGAGCTTGTACCAAATAATGTGTTTTTAAACAGGAAAGGATTTAAATTTAAATCTTATTCAATCGGCTTTACAACCATTTTCTAACTCATTTAACTGCAATCGCAAATTTTATAAGAGCATTGAGTGTATTAAGATCTCAGGAGATTAAAAGTTAATTTTTTTTTCTTGATGATCTGCTATTCATCTTAATGATGTACACTTATCTGTTGCGGCCTTTGCGGTTAAATACATTACGGAATATAATGAAAAAATTCATCCTGTTTCTGTTGCTTTTCTGCTCTTTTTTAAGTTTCTCACAAACGGTAAAAACCTATTTTACCTGTCCGATGCATCCCGAAGTTGTCTCTTCAAAACCGGGACACTGCCCAAAGTGTGGGATGACATTGGTAAAAAAGACGGTGGCGGTGAAGCCGAAAGCAATAGTAAAACCAAAAGATAAGCAGGCTCCGGAAGCCAAAGTAAAACAAACAGAAATTAAAAAAAGTTCGGTTAAAAATCCGGTAAATAAAGAAAGAAGTTCCAGTAAAAGCACTTCAAAGCCTGTTTTAAATTCTAAAAACAGGTCGCAGGATAAGATTGTATCCGGATCAAAGCCGGATCGTCAGTCTGCTGTTCAACAGCAGAAAAAGTATACCTGCCCGATGCATCCGGAAGTGACCTCCGGCAAACCGGGAAAATGTCCCAAATGCGGAATGAATTTAATCGAAGCCGAAGATCATACTGGACATGATCCCGAACCCGGAACCAGTGATTCTGTTTTAAAAAAGAATTCGGCAAACGGAAAACTGAGTTTCAGCGGCAGAACAGTGCGTTATGATTTATATGTAAAAGACACGATCGTCAATTTTACCGGAAAAAACCGCAGGGCAATTGCTGTAAACGGAAAGCTGCAGGCTCCGACCTTATATTTTACTGAAGGAGATACTGCTGAAATTTATCTTCACAATATGCTGAAGGAAAATACCGGATTTCATTGGCACGGAGTCATTTTACCCAATGAATTTGACGGTGTTCCTTACCTTACGACAAAACCTGTAAAGCCCGGAGAAACGCACCTGTACAAATTCAGGATTTCACAGAACGGAACCTATTGGTATCATTCCCATGAAAGCCTGCAGGAGCAGATTGGTATGAACGGGATTCTGGTTTTCAAGAAAAGAGAAGAAAATCCGGGTACAAACTATTCCCGTGAAATTCCCGTATTGCTGGGAGAATGGACGAATGACAACCCCAAGCAGATCGCCAGGCGGCTTCACATGGCGAACACCGATTGGTATGCCATCAGGAAAAACGCCGTCCAGAGCTATGGAGAAGCCCTGAAATCAGGAAATTTCGGGACAAAACTATTGAACGAATGGAAGAGGATGGAAGCTATGGATGTGAGTGATGTGTATTATGAACGGTTTCTCATCAACGGGCAGCCCAGTTCCGGATATGCTGATCTGAAAGCAGGAGATAAAGTACGGCTTAGAGTAGCGAATGGAGGATCTTCCACCTATTTCTGGCTGAATTTCGGAGGCGGAAAAATAAAGGTGGTGGCCAACGACGGCAATGAAGTCGTTCCTGTGGAAGTCGACCGTCTGATTGTCGGGGTTTCTGAAACGTACGATATTGAAGTTACCATTCCGGAGAATAAAAGTTTTGAATTCCGCGCTACGTCAGAAGACCGGATCGGTCATGCTTCGCTCTGGCTGGGATCGGGAGATAAGGTGGAAGCTCCGGATTTACCCCGGCTAAAGCTTTTTGAAGGAATGAAGATGATGAACGGCATGATGAGCATCAGCGGAAACATGAAGCCGATGAATATGACGATGAGCAACCAGATGATGGATATGAATGAGGTAATGTACCCCGAGCTTTCCGAAAGCCAGCGTAAAATGACAATGAGGCATATGAATGAAATGATGGGCATCAAAGAGAAGGAAACCGAAGATAACTCCCAACATTCGGGAATGGATATGTCCGAAGAAAAATTCATCAAAAGATTATCCTACAATATGCTGAAATCTCCTGAGAAAACTATTCTGCCTTCAGATAATGTGCGTGAGCTGAAATTCAGACTCGAAGGAAATATGAATCATTATTTGTGGACACTGGATAATAAAACGGTGACGGAAACGGATAAAATTCTGGTGAAGAAAGGAGAAATTCTGCGAATCACCATGTACAACAATTCGATGATGCGCCACCCGATGCACCTGCACGGTCATGATTTCCGGTTAATCAATGCCAAAGGAGAGTATTCGCCCCTGAAAAATGTGGTGGATATTATGCCGATGGAAACCGATACGATTGAATTTGCAGCCAACCAGGATGGCGACTGGTTCTTCCACTGCCACATCCTTTATCACATGATGGCAGGAATGGGAAGGGTATTCAGCTATGAAAATTCAAGACCTAATCCGCAATTGCCGGATAAAAAGCTGGCCTGGAAAAACTTTATGAAAGACAACCGAATGATCAGCTCCATGGCCATGCTGGATGTAAATTCCAACAAGCTCCATGCGGAAACCATGACAATGTTCGGACCACGATGGACCAATCTGAATGAATTTCACTCCAACTGGGATTTCAATCATTTTGACGGAAATTTTAAAGCGGGAAGGTTTTTAGGAAAGTTTCAGTGGGCGCTGCCTTATGCCGGATTCAGGATTCAGAACAATCATGAAATCATGGAACGGCAGATGGCTGAAGCGATGGGAATGGATTTTCACGGCCGTAAAACATGGTTCGGCCAGCAGAAAGCTTCAAAGACAAAGGGTGCATTTATTGTAGGAGCACAATATGTGTTGCCAATGCTGATTATTGCTGATGCCAGTATAGACCAAAACGGGAAAGTCCTGCTGGAGTTTCAGCGAGAAGACATTCCGATTTCGAGAAGATTAAGAGGAAATTTCAGCCTGAATTCCGACGGAGAATTCTCAACAGGTTTGCGTTATATTGTACAGAAGTGGCTTTCGGTATCCGGAAATTATGATAACGAAATGGGCTGGGGAGCCGGAATTACTTTGATGTATTAAGTATAATCTAATAAAAGAATCTTGTCTGAGAAGATTAATCAAACCTCATAGGTTATTAAAACCTATGAGGTTTTTTAAAAACAAAAAATAAAACAGCTGTCCAAAAAGTTGGGACAGCTGTTTTTGTTTAAATGATGGTAATTAAATTTCTACCAAAGAAGATTTAATTCAGCACCTCATTGATCTTCGGATACTCCGAGATTTTCCTAAATACAAAACGGTTGCTCTTCTGGAGCTTTTCAATAAAAAGATCCAGCTCATTGATGGAATCGCTGTCATTTAAATATTGATCGTGCGTCAGGAAAACCAGGTGCCTGGATGTCTTTTCAAGATCATTGAAAAAAATACTGTCGACTTTCTTCAGCATTTCGTCGTGTTTTCCCTTCAGGACCATTTTATCGGTCGGTTTCCACTCCAGATCCCAGCCGACCACTTTATAGCCGGCCTGCTTCAGCTGGTCTGCTGCTTCTTTTGAGCTTTTAAGATCGGTTACCGTAATGTTGTTCAGCCGCCAGATATTTCTTCCGGGAGTTCTTGCGATCTTATCATATAGCCGTAAGCTATCTTTCGCCGTATCGAAATCATGAACTACCGCTGCAGGATTTTTGTAGAAATCGTTGTACCGGTTGTGGGCGTGCGTAAAACTGTGGTTGGCCAGTTCGATAAGCTGGTCTTTTCTCAGCAGTTCAAGATCCTGCTGTTGTTTTTTACTTCCATAGACGTGCTTGCCAACTAAAAATGCAGTGGCACAAACATTTCTTTTGTGTAAAATTTTAAGGAGGTTTTCGGTTCCGCGGTTGGGGCCGTCATCGAAGGTAAGATAGATTACCCTTTTACCGGCGGGAATTTTTTCATCATCAAGTTTGGGGACAATTTTTGCGACGGGATGGTCTTTGGGAATCAGTTTTTCAGATTCTTTCTTGTCTTTCTTTTGATTACAGCTGTTAAATAAAATTGAAGTTGCACTCACCAATGCAAACATCCCGAGAAAAGTCTTTTTTCTAGACCTTTCTGCAAAAGTTTTTGTCATAAAGTTTAAAGGAATTTTAGTTGTTAAAAATTGTTAATTTTTCTAAATATTCCTTAACAAAAAATATGCCGGTTTCACTCTGAAAATTACTTTTTAATAGGATTTTAACAATTTATTTTTTGGCTGTTATTTTTCAAGTAATTCCTTTAAATACAGGGAATTTTTAATAGCAGCCGTTCCCCACGTATTATTGAAAAAGATAAACGATTTATGTTGAAAATTCCGAATTTTTTCCGCCAGATTTTTAATAAAATTTTCGTCGTATTCCGACTTGTAAAGAACAGGTTTTCCATGCAGCCTGTAGTATAAAATGTCAGCATGTCCGGTAATGACATCTTCCGGCAGATTCCCGGGAAAGCTGACACCTGAAAAAATGACATGATTTTCTTTTAACAACGCAAAGATTTCATCGCGCCACCAGGATTCATGACGGAATTCAATAACATTGGTATAACTGAAATCCAGATTGTTTAAAATCAAATCGATATTTTCCGGCGTATTTTTAAAAGACGGCGGAAATTGATATAAAAATCCCGAAAGCTTTTCCTGTAAATGACTCTGAATGTGCCCGCAGAATTCAGAAATTTCTTCCCGGCAGTTTTCCAGCCGCTTTTCATGAGAAATTGTTTTTGGAATCTTAATGAAGAACCTGAAGTTTTCAGGCGTTTCATCCGTCCATTTCTGCAGGGTTTTGTCAGTAGGTTTCCTATAAAAAGTAGAATTGATCTCCACACAGTTGAACACTTGGGAATACAGCGTAAGAAAGTCTTTGCTTTTGGCATCCTCAGGATACAAAGAACCCTTCCAGTCGTTATTGTAAAAACCCGAACAGCCGATATAAAGATTTTCCTTTTCCATAATTTTTAATATTTAACGGTTTAGATTTGAATTTCCCACAGATTTTCACAGATGATTATGAAATTTCTGTAAGTAAAAGTCTCTATCGAAGGCATTTATCTGATGGCATTCATAAAAATCTTTGATTTTTTAAACTTTGCGTTTTCCTATTTTCATACACATTAAACTTTAATAAATACCAAAACCTTTTGTGTCTTTTGTGGTTTGAAAATTTGAGTTGTCCTACTCCTCAGATTTTATATTTAAATTAACCGAATTCAGTCTCAGAGAATTCAAAATCACAGATAAAGAACTGAAGCTCATAGCCGCGGCTGCAATCATCGGTGACAGCAGAATTCCAAAAAACGGATACAATAATCCTGCCGCAACAGGCACCCCCAGCACGTTATAAATAAAAGCAAAGAACAGGTTTTCTCTGATATTTTTCAGCAGTTTCTCACTCAACAGTTTCGCTTTTGCCACCCCAAGAATATCTCCTTTGAGAAGAGTAATTTCTGCACTTTCGATAGCGGCATCCGTTCCGGTTCCCATCGCAATTCCGATGTTAGCCTGCGCCAGGGCAGGAGAGTCGTTGATTCCGTCACCGGTCATTGCTACTATTTTCCCCTGCTGCTGCAATTTTTTCACCTCATTTAATTTATCTTCCGGCAGGCAGTTGGCTTTAAAATGCTTAATTCCCAATTCATCGGCAACAGCTTTGGCGGTATGTTCGTTATCGCCGGTCATCATGATCACATCAACGCCTTCAGCCATCAATTGCTGAACCGCTTTTTTAGAACTTTCCTTTATTTTATCTGTAAAGCTGATAAATCCGAGTACTTCATGCCCCTGTGCCACATAGGAAATCGTATGCGCTTTCGACTGTACCTCTACGGCTTTCTTTTTAAGGTTTTCCGGGATACGGATCTGGTGAGAGGTCAGCAGACTCTCATTTCCGAGATAGATCGTTTTTCCATTGCTTTCTCCCTTCACGCCCTTTCCTGAAATGTTTTCAAAGTCCTGTACTTTTTCAGCGGAAATATTTTTTTCTTTTGCTTTTTGAATGACGGCATTAGATAAAGGATGCTCAGAATTCTGATTCAGGGAATAAGCTAATTTTAAAATTTGATCCCGGTCGTTATTCAATGTCTCGATATGCTCTACAGAAGGTTTTCCTTCCGTTAATGTTCCGGTTTTATCGGTGATCAGGACATTTACCTTATTCATCTGTTCCAGGGCTTCGGCATTTTTAATTAAAATCCCGTTTTTAGCGCCTTTCCCAATTCCCACCATCAAAGACATGGGCGTAGCAAGGCCCAGCGCACACGGACAGGCCACAATTAAAACTGCAACAGCATTGACGAAGGCAAATAAGGTTTTCTGGCCTTCCGGACCGAAAAGCTGCCATAAGATAAAAGTAAGAACAGCAATACCGATTACGGTTGGTACAAAGACTTTTGAAACTTTATCTGTCAGTTTTTGGATGGGCGCTTTGCTGCGACTGGCTTCATTTACCATTTTGATGATCTGGGACAGCAGGGTTTCATCACCTACTTTTTCTGCTTTCATAACGAAAGTCTGGTTCCCGTTAATCGTTCCGGAGGTTACCGGATCGTTGACATTTTTCTGAACCGGAACCGGTTCACCCGTAATCATGCTTTCGTCAACCACCGAATTTCCTTCCGTGATTTTTCCGTCCACCGGGATTTTCTCACCGGGTTTTACCCGCAGAAGATCGCCTTTTTTTACCTGCGAAAGCAGCACTTTTTTCTCCTGTCCGCCGACGATAAGGTGGGCTTCGTCAGGGGAGAGGTTCATCAGTTCACGGATGGCATTTCCTGTTTTTTTGTGAGCGGCCGCCTCCATCAGCTGACCTAAGATCACCAATGTCAAGATGACACAGACCGCCTCAAAATACAGAGGGATTTCATGGTTGTGCCCACGGATTTCATGGGGGATCAAATCCGGAAAGATTAAAGCAATAATGCTGAAAATAAATGCTGCTGCAACTCCAAGCACAATAAGGCTGAACATATTTAAATTCCTTGTTTTGAAAGAAACCCAGCCTCTTTTTAAAAGGAACCATCCGGAATAGAAAATTACCGGAAGCGAAAGCGCCAGCTCGATAAAGCCCTGGGTTTGGTGGGAAAACGGGAAGTCAATCAACATTCCGCCCATGGAAAGAATGAAAACAGGTACCGTAAATACCAGGGAAATGATGAATTTCTTTTTTAAAACCGTATAGGTTTCATCTTCTTCATTTTCATCTTTATCAGGTATTCTCACCAGGTCCATTCCACAGATCGGGCAGTCGCCGGGTTCGTCCCTTACAATTTCAGGATGCATCGGGCAGGTGTATTTCGCTGTTTTCTTCTCAGGATACTTTACCAGATCCATGCCGCACACCGGGCAACCGACGTTGCTGTCGTACACTTTATCCCCTTCACAATACATCGGGCAGTAATATTTCCCGGCCATTTCATCGGTGACTTTTGGAGTTTCCTGATGGGACGAATGGTGGTGAGAATGATGATGGCTGTGCATTCCGGAACTGTTCACCAGTTCTTCTGTTATTTCCTCCAGATGCATGTGGCAGACCGGGCAATCACCTTTTTCATGGTATACTTTATCTCCTTCGCAGAACATCGGGCAGTAATATTCTCCGATATGATCCTTAAAATTTTCAGGAAGGTTGGTTTTGGAATAAGCCGGTTTGAAATTCGGATCTTTTGACTGCTTTTCCTCAATAGGAACCAGGTACATATTACAGACCGGGCATCTTTTTCCTTGTTGGAAATACACTTTATCGCCTTCACATTCCATCGGACAGTAATATACCGAAGACGGCGAAACGCGGTCCTGAGGTTTTACAAATTCCTTTTGAGGATGTTCCAAATCCTGGAGTCTGTAATTTCCTGCCTCTTCAAGTGCTTTATTTAAAGTGGTTAAATCTAATTCGTGGTCGGAAGTAATGGCGGCAGTGTGGGTTTCCAGATTAATATCGGCTTTGATGCCTTCTATGCCGTTCAGCTTTTCAGAAATCTTTTTCTGGCAGCCGGAGCAGCTCATTCCGGTAATGGTATATTTCTTTTGCATGATCCTTCGATTTATTTTACAAATTTCCGACAAGCGGCCGGAAGCCTGTTATAAATTTAAGGATAATATGTATAGAATTTGGCTTCTTTGGGAGTTTTTGGGATAATTGGGTGGAGGGCTTGAGAGTTTGAGGGTTGGAGAGTTTGAGTGTTTGAGTGTTTGAGTGTTGGAGAGCTAGAGGGTGGGAGGGTAATTGAGTAACTGAATGTGTCATCATGCGTTAATTATGAACTGTTTCAATAAAGAGAGGAGATTCGGTATCTTAAATCATTTAATTTAGGAAAAAAGCTTCTCATTATTAAATCTAATACCCTCAACTCTCAGACTCTCCGACACGCCAACCCTCTAACCCTCGGACCCCTTTATCCATCTAACTCTCAAACACAAAACCCTCAAACCTGATCCAGCGGTTTCCGGTTGTGTACTTTTAATTTCTTAAATTCGGTGGGAGTGAACCCTGTGCTGTTCCGGAATTGGGAAGATAAGTGCTGGACGCTTTTGTAGCCCAGTTTTCCGGCAATTTCCGTTAAAGTAAATTCATTGTAGAGAAGCAGTTCCTTTACCTTTTCGATTTTCTGGAGGATAAAAAACTGTTCGAGGGTGATATTTTCGTTTTGTGAAAATGTTTTGGAGAGGGCACTGTAATCTTTGTGGAATGAAGAGCTTAGAAATTCAGACAGCAGAAAATCCTCCGCAATATCAAGCCCGCTGATTTGAGCAATAATCAGGTTCTTGATTTTCTCGGTTTGCTGACGAGCAGAATCTTTAATTCTTTCAAAGCCGGTATCTTCCAGCTGCTGTTCCAGAAGCTGCATTTCTTTTTCAGAAACTTCGGATTCGGTTTCTGCTTCACCCAGCATAATGGATTTCAATGGAATTCCGGATTCATTAAAAATAGCCTGCACCGCAGAAATGCATCTGGCGCAAACCATATTTTTGATGAAGATTTTCATGATGAATTCCGGTTGTTCAACCTGTCTTTTACAAATTCAACCTTTGTTTTTCCATGAGGGGCCGGATTTCCGTTTTCGTCGAGGTTTACCATAACGATCCTGTCCACGGTAATAATGGTCTGATGCGTCATTTTATTCCTTACTTCGCACGCAAGGGTGATGGAAGTGGAACCGAAGGCCGAAACTTCAATACCGATCTCAATAATATCTCCCTGTTTTGCCGAGCTTACGAAATTGATCTCGGAAATGAATTTGGTAACTACTTTTTTATTCTCAAGCTGAATAACGGCGTATAGGGCTGCTTCTTCATCGATCCATTGCAGCAATCTGCCTCCGAAAAGGGATTGGTTAGGGTTGAGGTCTTCCGGTTTTACCCATTTTCTGGTGTGATAATTCATAGATGAAATTTTATGATACAAATTTAAGTTTAAAATCCTGTTTTATCAAAATATCCGGATTCAGTTATAAAAAGAAGGAGATTTATTTTTTCAATCACCAGATTTGAATGAGCGATCTCAGAGATTTTAATCGCATTTATCACCGCATCCCTCTTGATATCCGCAATAACAGAAGATTCGGAATTACTTTTTGTCAAACAATTAAGAAAATCTCTATTTAGACTTTGTTATTTTGCCTGATAAATTTGAAGATACTATTATTTTTAGTGATTATTCATAAATATTTGATGATGAATTAATACTTTTTAACGAAATAATATTTTGATTGAAAAATTTATTAAAATAATTTTGAAAAAAGCTTGGTCATGAAATTAATAGTCGTATCTTGCAGGTGTATTATAGCTGGAATCAATATTTGTTCATTCTTTATGTTGTTTTTCCTTTATAAACCAAATCATTTTTAACTTATTTAATTTTATTAATCAAGATGAACATTTTTGTTTCAAACATCAACTACGCAACTAAAGATTATGAGTTGCAGGATTTATTTTCAGAATTTGGAGAGGTTTCTTCTGTAAAAATTATTACAGATAAAGAAACCGGACGTTCTAGAGGTTTCGGATTTGTCGAAATGGAGGACGCAGAAGGACAACAAGCTATTGAGGCTCTTAATCAGAAGGATTTCAACGGAAAAACCCTTAATGTTTCAGAAGCTAAGCCAAGAGAAGAAAAGCCAAGAAGAACTTTCGGTAACAACGCTGGAGGTAGCAGAAGCGGTGGCGGTGGCTACGGTGGCGGAAACAGAAGCGGTGGCGGTGGCTACGGCGGTGGAAACAGAAGCGGTGGCGGAGGCTACGGCGGTGGAGATCGTGGCGGAAACGGCGGTGGAAAACGTTGGTAAAAAATATGGGCGGCTCTTCGGAGCCGCTTTTTTTTATTATCATATTGTAATTAGATTTTTAAAAATCTAAGGATAATGTGTTTTTTCAAATTTTTGTGATTTTATTTGGTTAACTGACAGAATATTTGTAAGTTAACCTAACTAAATTAATGATTATGAGAAAAAAATTACTTTTGGCATTATTCGCCATGCCATTTATTGCCAATGCGCAATTCACCCAGAATTTTGATGCTGGAACAACAATTCCGGCTGGTTGGACAGTTTTAAACGGAGGAGATACCAATACCTGGTCTATTGTAAATTATACCGGAGGAAACATTACCGCTTACAGTGGTTCAAATACAGCCTCAATAGGTTATGGCTCTTCAGCTCACGATGATTATCTGGTAACTCCTGCTATTACGGTTACTGCCGGCGTAAGCGACTTTCTTTCCTTTTATGCCAGAAGCCGTGATCCTCAATATCCGGAAACCATCAGTGTGAGAATTTCTACCACGACTCCTACAGCTTCGGCTTTTACAACTACTTTGGCTGCTTCGGTAGCACCTGCGAGCGGAGCCAATTTTTACAGGTATACCTATAATCTTACTTCATATGTAGGACAAACGATTTATATTGGTTTTTACTCTTCCACCACAGATATGTTTTATTTTGATTTGGATGATATTTCGGTAGGTGCTATTCCGGCATGTGCTGCTCCTTCAGGAGTTACGGTAAATTCAGTATTGTCAAATTCTGCAAATGTAGGCTGGACTGCTTCTCCTACTGCAGGAGCAACTTATCAGATCGAATATGGTCCTACAGGATTTACTCCGGGAACCGGTACCGTTATTACTTCATCAACTACGTCTGCTACAATTCCTAATCTTACAGCTGCTACAGGATATCAGTTTTATGTGCGGTCCAATTGCGGCACCAATGGTTTCAGTTCGTGGACTGCTGTAAAATCTTTTACAACAACCTGTACTCCGGTTTCATCATTCCCTTATATTCAAAATTTTGACACGGCAACAATTCCTTCATGCTGGTCCAATGAAGCTGTTACGGGAGGCGGTACTTCTACCTGGGCCTATGTTACCGAAAATGGAAACAGTTCAGTAACGCCTAAGTCAGCTCCGAGAATGGCAGAATTCAGAACGTCAACGGCAGGAAATAAAGCTAAATTATTATTACCTCCTTTAAATATTTCCGCACTTACAACGCCTCAGCTTAGATTCAGCCTTGCCAATGTAAACTGGTTTGGTGATGTAGATGAACTGAGAATTTACTACAAAGCAAATCCTTCTGATGCCTGGACGCAGATAGGAAGCTCATATACAACTGAAAATGCAGCGTGGCTTGATGTAAGTATACCGCTTCCGAACAAGTCTGCAAATTACACCATTGCTTTTGAGGGAACTTCAAACTGGGCAAGAGGTATCGATGTAGATAATGTTTCTGTTGTAGATGCATCTTCTCTGGCGGTAAATGATGTAACCAGAAATAATGCAGATGTAAAAGTATATCCAAATCCTGTAAAAGATGTTCTGAACATCAATTCTGAGAAGAAACTCAACAGCATTGAAATTTTCTCACTGACAGGACAACTTATCAAAACAATTGACAAAGATGCCACAAAGGTAAATATATCTGATCTTAGCAAAGGAGTGTATCTGTTGAGAGTAAAATCTGAAGGCAAAGATCAGTCATTTAAAATCATTAAAGACTAATTATCTGATTCAGATCAAATTATAAGGCTGCTTCACATCGAGGCAGCCTTTTGTATATTTATTGAAAGGTTTTTTTATTCCTTTTCTTTCTTTTTCTTCTTTTTCTTATCCTTGCTTTTCTTTTTATCCTTTTTGGGATTCAGGATTTCATTGGCATATTCAAACTCTTCGATAACTTTTAAAGGCTTGATTTCGATTACCGGGTTGAATTCCTTCAAATCTTCCTGGGAAATGATTTTTTCGTGCAGCAGAAAGCTTACGATTTCCTTTCCCGAATCATGAAAAAAATGATGCGTCAGCTCTTTTAAGAGAAATTTCCGGTATTCTTCCATTGGCAGAACCACGCTATATTTAAAGATTCTTCCTTCTTTTTCGGTCGCGAGATATCCTTTTTCAACGAGTATTTTCAGATAAGTAGAAACGGTATTCTGGTGCGGTTTCGGCTCGGGGTGCTGTTCCATAACATCCTTTAGGTAAAAGGATTCCAATTTCCAGAACAGCCTCATTAAGTTTTCTTCCGCAGAAGTAAGGTGGTTGATTTTCATAGTGAATGCTTAATGTTGAAACTGAATATTGCAATAAAGGTAAAGAAAAGATACCATAAAAGCAATTCCGGCCCCCATGAATACCTCCTTTGGGGTATGCCGCTTCAGAATAATCCGCGTAATACCTACCAGGATGGCTATACCCAGCCAGACCAATCCCATTGTCGGGTTCAGCGCAAAGAATAAAGCCGCTACAAATATATTGAAAGCCGTATGCATAGAGCTTTTGATGTAGAAATTACTGATCTGTAGGGCAAACAGCAGGATTAGAATAAAAAGCATCACCAAATCCACATATCCGTTCCTGAAATAATTAAAAGCAATATAGAACACCACGCAGGTGGCAATAAAAACATAGAGGCTTTTCCGCTGCACCCTGTTGGAGACATCCATATTTGTATACCTTCCGGTTTTTACGTTCCATACCAGCCAGGTCATGATCGGAAGAATAATGATCAGCAATATCGGAAGAAAGTACATGATCGAGCTTTTCAGCGAGTATTTCAGAAAGCTCATATAAATGAAAAACAGGAATAAAGAAAGTAACGGATTAAAAAAATCGGAGATGATTCTCGAGGTTTTGTGTAGTAATGAAGACTGTTTTTCTTCCATATTTAAGTTTAACGATGTAAATATAATATTATAACTAAAAAAACAATGGCTAGGTATACAATAAAAACAAAGTTTTTTTTATAATTTTGCTCAACTATTTCATTATAATTAAGCAAAGGCTCACACATGAAAGAATTTTCTAAAGAGGTATACCTGAAGTGGTATGAAGATATGACAATGTGGAGAAGGTTTGAAGACAAATGCCGTTCTCTATATCTAAAACAAAAAATCAGAGGTTTTTTACATTTGTACAACGGTCAGGAAGCTATTCCTGCTGGATTTACCCATGCAATGGATTTAACCAAAGATAGTATGATCACCGCTTACAGATGCCACATCCATCCGATGGCAATGGGAGTAGATCCAAAAAGAATCATGGCCGAACTTTGTGGCAAAGCTACAGGTACGTCAGGAGGTATGGGTGGATCTATGCACATTTTCAGCAAGGAGCACCGTTTTTACGGAGGTCACGGTATTGTTGGGGGACAGATTCCTTTAGGTGCCGGGATTGCCTTTGCAGATCAATATTTCGACAGAAAAGCAGTAAATATCTGCTTCTTCGGGGACGGTGCCGCAAGACAGGGTTCATTACATGAAACGTTTAACATGGCGATGAACTGGAAGCTTCCGGTAATTTTCGTTGTAGAAAACAACCAGTATGCAATGGGAACTTCTGTAAAAAGAACAGCCAACCACGAAGATATTTATAAATTAGGACTAGGATACGAAATGCCTTGCCTTGCCGTAGATGCGATGGATCCTGAAAAAGTGGCTGAAGCTGCTTATGAAGCTATCGAAAGAGCAAGAAGAGGAGACGGGCCTACTTTCATTGAAGCCAGAACGTACCGTTTCAGAGGACACTCGATGTCTGATGCCGAGCCGTACAGATCTAAGGAGGAAGTTGCCATTCATAAAAATGATGACCCGATCGAGCTGATAAAACAGAGAATTCTGGCGAACAGCTGGGCTACTGAAGAGGAGTTGGAAGCGATGGATAACAAATCGAGAGATTTCGTGGAAGAGTGCATCGAGTTCATGGAAAATTCTCCATATCCTGATCCTGAGAAAATCTATGAGTATGTGTACGCTCAGGAAGATTATCCATTCTTAGACAAATTAGAAAACTAAAAAATAATGAGTCAATTTGGGAATCTGAAAATTTGAGAATGAGATATACACATCCTTTTTTAATTTTCAAATTAACAAATTACCAAATTTTCAAATTAAAATAAATTATGGCAGAAGTAATTACAATGCCACGTCTTTCCGATACAATGACGGAAGGGAAAGTGGCTAAATGGCATAAAAAAGTAGGAGATAAAGTAAAGGAAGGTGATATTTTAGCTGAAATTGAAACCGATAAAGCTGTTCAGGATTTCGAATCTGAAGTAGAAGGAACCCTTCTATACGTAGGAGTAGAAGAAGGCGGTGCCGCCGCAGTAGATTCTGTACTGTCCATTATCGGGAACGAAGGCGAAGATATCTCCGGATTAACCGGCGGTGAAGCTCCTGCATCCAATGATTCTGAAGAAAAAAAATCTGAAGAAGACCATAAAACCGAAAATAACGCAACAAGCATAGAACAGGCCGATACTGAAGTTCCTGCAGGAGTGGAAGTAATTACCATGCCAAGACTTTCCGACACGATGACGGAAGGAAAAGTGGCGAAGTGGCACAAGAATGTAGGAGATACCGTAAAAGAAGGTGATCTTCTTGCAGAAATTGAAACCGACAAAGCGGTTCAGGATTTCGAATCCGAATTTAACGGGGTATTGCTGAAGCAAGGTGTTGAAGAAGGTGGTGCTGCTCCTGTGGATTCTGTGTTGGCGATTATCGGACCTGAAGGAACAGATGTTTCTGCCGTAGGTGCTCCGAAAGCAGCCGGTTCGTCTTCAGAAAAGCAGACCGAACAAAAAGCAGAACATAAAAAAGAAGAAGAAAAAGCAGCACCTGCTGCCGATGCTTCCTCTACAGACCGGGTGGCAATCTCTCCGCTGGCTAAGAAGATGGCGCAAGACAAAGGAGTAGACATCAACAGCATCCAGGGTTCAGGAGAAAACGGAAGAATCGTTAAAAAAGATATCGAAAATTACCAGCCTTCGGCTGCGAAGCCAGCAGCTTCTGCTCCGGCAGCAAGTCCTGCAGCGGCTCAGGTTGCCTTAAGCTTCGTACAGGGTGAAGATACGGAAACTCAGAATTCACAGGTAAGAAATGTGATTGCCAAACGTCTTTCCGAAAGCAAATTCTCTGCGCCTCACTACTATTTAATGGTAGAGATCAATATGGATAAAGCTATTGAGGCGAGAAAAGAAATCAACTCGTTGCCAGACACCAAAATTTCTTTCAACGATATGATCATCAAGGCCACGGCTGTTGCATTAAGAAAACATCCGCAGGTGAATTCAAGCTGGGCTGGCGACAAGATCATCCACAGAGGGAATATCAACATCGGTGTGGCTGTAGCTATTCCTGACGGATTGGTGGTTCCTGTTCTTAAGAATACCGACCAGATGAACTACACCCAGATTTCTGCAGCAGTAAAAGATATGGCCGGAAGAGCGAAAAACAAAGCTCTTAAAGCAAACGAAATGGAAGGATCTACCTTCTCTATTTCCAACCTGGGAATGTTCGGGATCGAAACCTTTACCAGCATTATCAACCAGCCGAACGCTGCCATCCTTTCAGTAGGAGCCATCATCGAGAAGCCTGTTGTGAAAAACGGACAGATCGTGGTAGGAAACATCATGAAGCTTTCATTGGCTTGTGATCACAGGGTAGTGGACGGTGCTACAGGTGCTCAGTTCTTACAGACTTTAAAAACTTATTTGGAAAGCCCGTTAACTCTGTTACTGTAATTTCTAATTTATGTTTTAACAAATAAAAAAAGTTTACCGGATTTCCGGTAAACTTTTTTGTTTTACTATTGTTTTAGCTTTTTTTGGCGGCATCATACCAGAAAATCGTCAAATCCTTCTTAACTTTAAATAATGAAGATTGGAAAACTAAAAATGGATAAGCAGAATATCTTTCTGCTGTTGCTGATTATCATGGTTATTGCCGGTAAAGCAATACCGTTCCGGAACGAATACAATCATTATTTTAACCTTTCTGCATTTATCGACTGGGGAATTGCTGCGATTTTTTTGCTGTACGGATTAAAGCTGAATATTAAAGAAATTGTAAAAGACATTTCCAACTGGAAGCTTCATCTTCTTGTACAATTGGGAACATTTGTGCTCTTCCCACTGCTGGTTATTCCTTTTTACGGGGTTGTAAAAGATTCGGCCTATTTTGTAACCTGGCTTTCTATATTTTTCCTGGCCAGCCTTCCTTCCACGGTATCTTCTTCGGTAGTGATGGTTTCTATTGCCAAGGGAAACGTTACTTCCGCTATTTTTAATGCTTCGATCTCCGGCATCATTGGTATTGTAATGACGCCGCTGCTGATGAGCCTGTTTATCCAGCCGGACCAGGGAAATATCAATAATTCTGAGATTATTCAGCAACTGTTGCTTAAAGTGCTGCTTCCTATTATTTTAGGTTTGTTGCTAAATCCTCTTTTCAAAAAGATCATCACAAAATATAGCAGGATCATCGCAGAATTTGATAAGCTGATCATTCTGCTGATCGTGTACGAAAGTTTTTCTGAAGCTTTTACCCAAAATGTATTTGCATCGGTTCCGCCTGTGGTATTTATTATCATTGCTTTAAGTGTGATAACGATGTTTTTCTCCGTTTATGAAATCCTGAAAAGAATTTGCGGAAAATTAAATTTCAAGAGAGAAGATACAATCACCGCTACTTTTTGCGGATCAAAAAAATCACTGGTTCATGGGAGTCTTTTCGTGATGGTATTGGGGATTCCGGAAGATCAGAAAGTATTATTCCTGCTTCCGGTGATGATCTATCACAGTTTTCAGCTGTTTTACGTAAGCTGGCTTGCCAACAGGATCGAGAAAACTTCTCGCCTAAGCAAAATATAAGCGCAAGAAATACCTGCTTATTGCTTTTGAGATTTAAATCAATTCACTATTTTTGAATCATGATTAAAGCAAGAAATATCCATAAGTTTTATGGGAATTTAGAAGTACTGAAAGGAGTCGATATCCATATCAAAACGGGCGAAGTGGTATCCATTGTCGGAGAATCCGGAGCAGGAAAATCCACGCTTCTGCAAATCCTGGGAACGTTGGATCAGCCGACGACTTCCGGTAAGTTCGATACGGAGATTTCAATTGCGGGAGAATCTTTTATCAATATGAATGATAAACAGCTTTCTAAATTCAGAAACCAGAACATCGGTTTCGTATTTCAGTTTCACCAGCTTCTTCCGGAATTTACCGCGCTGGAAAATGTACTCCTGCCGACTAAAATTGCAGGAGCAAATGAAAAAGAAGCGGTTGAAAAAGCTTATGCACTGTTCGAGGATTTGAAGATTGAACAAAGACTGCATCATAAACCGAATCAGCTGTCAGGAGGAGAAGCACAGCGGGTTGCTGTAGCCAGGGCTTTAATCAATTCTCCTAAGATTATTTTTGCTGATGAGCCGACCGGAAACCTGGATTCCAAAAACGCAGACGATCTTCACCGGCTTTTCTTCGATCTCAGGGACAAGTATAACCAGACTTTCGTGATCGTGACGCATAACCCCAATCTTGCAGAAATTACAGACCGGAAATTAGTGATGAAAGACGGACTTATTATCGAATAAACACAACACAAATGATGAAACCCTTTCTATTTTTTCTTTTATTTTTTATGACGAGTTCAAGATCTGAATCCTATGCTTCAGATTCCGCCCATGCTTTGCCAGCATCGAAAATTTCAGAAATTAAAAATTTTATTAAGGGAAAAAATTATAACCAGGACCTGGCGGTGTTTATCAATTTCAGGATTCATTCCGGTAAGTACAAGTATTTTTTGTACGATCTCAAAAACAATAAAATACTCCAAAAAGCTATTGTAGCCCACGGTGACGGTTCTGTTGTCAAAAATTCATCAGCACTGCAATTCAGTAATAGAGACGGTTCCCATCAGTCATCTTTAGGAAAATATGAAATTAAGGAAAGCTATACCGGAAAATTCGGAAAAGCTTACCGGTTGAATGGTTTGGATGCAACCAACAGCAATGCCAGATCAAGAGCTATTGTCCTTCATTCGTACTATTGTGTTCCCGATAAAGAATCTATTCAGCCTGCGTGCCTGAGTTTTGGATGTCCTATGCTTTCCAAGAATGCGTTTAAGGAAACGGCAAAATATATAGACCGTTCACCAAAAAACATAATCCTGTATGCATTTTATTAAACCGTTATTCTAAATTTAATTCTTTATTTACGCATGGCTATTAAATTTTTAGCTGAAGACGACAGACCCCGGGAAAAATTTTTACTGAAAGGGATAAATTCCCTCTCGGATTCCGAATTGCTGGCCATCATTTTAAGAAGTGGCAGCCGGGAAGAAACCGCCATCGAACTGGCGCGGAAAATCCTGAATTCGGTAAACCAAAGCTGGCATCAGCTCAGTCTCCTTTCCATAAAAGACCTTATGAAATTTAAGGGAGTAGGAGAAGTAAAAGCCATTGCAGTTGCTACTGCCCTTGAAATCGGCAGACGGAGAGCAGCACAGGAAATCCCCGAAAAGTCATCGATCACGTGCAGCAATGACGGATACCAGATTCTTAAAAAATATTTATCAGATATCCGAACGGAAGAATTCTGGGCCATATTTCTCAACCAAAATAACCGGGTGCTCCATTTTGCGCAGCTGACTCAGGGTGGAATCAATCAGTCGATTGTAGATGTGAGGGTTCTATTTAAAACGGCTTTGGATCATTTTTCAACAGGAATTATCGTAGCCCATAACCATCCCTCGGGCAATTTAAAGCCAAGCAATGAAGACATCGATATTACCCAAAAGATCAAAGAAGCCGGAAAAATACTGAATATTCAGCTGCTTGATCACCTGATTATCACCCAAAACTCCTATTTTAGTTTCTCAGACGACGGATTGTTATGATTAGAAGATTGAAGTACCATGAAATTGATTTTAAAAAGTATACTGCATGCCTTGAGAGTTCGGTACAGAAAAACTGGTATGCCCGAAAAGAAGTATTGGACCAGCTTTCCGGGAACTGGCATATTTTAGTGTACAAGGATTACGAGGCGGTAATGCCCATTCATCTAAAGAAAAAAATGGGAATTAATTTTGTTCATATGCCTCTTTTTTGTCAACAGCTGGGAATTTTTTCGAACACTGACGATCCAAAAATCAATACCGCATTTCTGAAATTTCTCAGAAAAAAATATAAAGTTTTTCTATATTCATTCAATGACTGTAATAAATTTGAAGAGAGCCTGGAAAAACGGAAAAATTACATCATTCCTGTTTCGGATTATCCATTGCTGAGAAGAAAAAAATATTTTAAAGGCCGGAAATCCACTGTTAAAATAGCACAGCACCTTAATTACAAAGAAGTTATTTTTAATACAGAATCACTGGAATTCATCAAGAATAATTTTAAAGGTTTGGTAAAAGAAGTAGAATGGCAGCGCTTAAAAATGTATATTACTTTTCTTGAGAAGGAGGGTTACCTGAAGCTTTGCGGGGCTTTCTCAGATGACGTACTGATTAATTTGGCATTAGTAATCATCGATGAAAAACAGCTTTCTCTTTTAAGCCTGATAAATAACGAGCAGTACAAACAAGAAAACGGATCTTCATTTCTTATTGATAAAATTCTTCAGCAGTACATCGACAGGAGATCCTTCAACTTCATGGGCAGCAATATCAGGGGAATAGAAGTCTTTTTTAAGAGTTTCGGTGCAGAGCTTCGTGAGTATTGTTTTATCGAAAACAAATTTCTGAAGAGATTTTCCTGACAAGATTAATTATTTAGATCTGTTCTAAATATTATTCGTAAATTTATCCTGTATTTTTGAAGTAATCCATGTTTAAACAGATCCGAAATTATAAGCTTCCTTATATCGTCTACAACTTTTTCAATAAAAAAAAGCTTAAGCACAATATTCCTTTATATAAAAAATATGGAATTCCTAAAAGTTATTTCTCAAGCATTTCCAGTAAAGATTTTGAACATCTTCCCACAACTGAGCGAAAAGTGGATTATGATAGGTTGAAAGAGACCAATTTCTATAAAAATCTTTCAGAGGAAAATCAACACAGTGCGGAAAATTTTGACGATCTGGGATATTTGATCTTACGAAATTATCTTACCGATGAAACAACCGATAAAATCAATGATGAGATCCATAAATTGATGACTGACGGTACGATTAAATTTCGTTATGGCGGTAAATTGATGTTCGCCATTCATCATTCGGAAATCATTAGAAATATTGGTGACAACAAAGATCTGCTGGATTTTCTTTCTATATTAATAGACGGCCAGGCAAAGCTTTTTCAAAGTATTAATTTCATTAATGGAAGCCAGCAGAAAACCCATTCTGATAGCATTCACATGACGACTTATCCGTTGGGTGGACTTCTTGGAGTTTGGATAGCTTTAGAAGATGTTGATGAAAATAACGGAGCCCTCCACTATATTCCTGGAAGCCATAAATTACCTTATTTTCTTAACTCTGAATACGATAATGAAGGCGATGCTTTCAGGATTGGTAAAAAGAGTTATAAAGCCTATGAAGAATTTCTCGAAGGAAAAGTAAGGGAATTGGGTTTAAAAAAAGAAATTTTCAGAGCAAAAAAAGGAGATCTTCTGATCTGGCATGCCAATATTCTGCACGGTGGTGAACCGCATTTAGATAAATCAAGGACAAGAAAAAGTCTGGTTTACCATTATTTCGATGAAAACAGCGTGTGCTATCATGAAGTCACTCAGCGCCCGGCACTTTTTGAATTGTAATTATTTCGCTACAAAAAAAGATTGCATTCATCATAGTATTCAATGTCTTAGAGCATTTATTATCAGTGTAAAATTTGCGGTATTTAAATTCTGAAAAATGATGTAGAAATATGCAAATAATTACTAATTTTGCTACCTCAAATTATGACTAGTTTTTCAGGATATTTACCCTATGCTTTTGCATTGATCATTGCAATTCCTTTTTTGGTATTGCTACGACAATTTGTATTCACTTACATTAAACTTAAAGAGCAGGAAATCAGGCTGCTTTCCGTAAAATCGAATTCAGAGAATAAAACACAGTCTTACGAAAGGATGACCTTATTTATGGAAAGACTAAAACCTTCCAACCTGATCCAGCGATTCGATAAAGGTTTGGCCGCCCACGAATTTATTTTCCTTACTGAAAAGGCAATCAATGAAGAATTCGATTATAATGCTTCCCAACAGCTTTATATCACTAAAAATTCGTGGCAAAACATTGTCGATTCAAAGAATGCAGTGATCGCGCTGCTTCACAAAACGTACCAGGAAAGTAATGGAAACATCACTCTTGATGAATTCAAAACCATTCTTCTGATGAATTACATGGAAGGAGAAGATTACATTTCCATGACAATCGAAGATTTAAGAAAAGAGATTTTAATAATAGCTTAACTAAAAAATAAAAAATTTAAATAAATGATTCCAAATTTTAAAGCACATCCATGGCACGGAATTTCTGCAGGAGAAGATGCGCCGAATGTTGTAAACGTTTTCGTGGAGATCGTTCCTTCAGACACTATTAAATACGAAGTAGATAAAGAAACAGGATTTTTGAAGGTAGACCGTCCTCAGAAATTCTCTAATATTATTCCGGCTCTTTACGGATTTGTCCCTAGAACGTATTGCGATACTGCGGTCATGAACCTTGCTGTTGAAAGAGGAGCGACAGATGTTACTATGGGAGACCATGATCCGCTTGATATCTGTGTATTGAGTTCTCACAACATCCACGCCGGTGGTCTTTTGATGGAGGCTATTCCAATCGGTGGCTTTAAAATGATCGACGGAGGAGAAGCAGACGATAAAATTGTTGCAGTAATGATCGGTGACCACGCTTTCGGACATTTCAGAGATATTGCTGAACTTCCTGAAGCAGAAGTGAAACGATTAATGCACTACTTCCTGACATACAAAAACTTACCGGATGAGCCTGCAAAATGCAGAATTCAGGAAGTATATGGTGCCGAACATGCAAAAACGGTAATCAAGGCATCTCAGGAAGATTATCTGAACAATTACGGAGGATAATACATCTTTCTGTTATATAGGATTAAAAGGATAAGTGGAATTTTCATTTATCCTTTTTCTTTTCGTATCGATGTTAAATAATTCTAGCAGGAAAAGCGGAGAAACATCCGCAAAATAGAAGCAATCACCGGCTGATAAAGTAATTTTAAATAAATTTTAAGTCCGTAGGTTCTTCGGTTTATTTCAAAATAAATAAATTTGTAGTACAAAAGTTTATACAAAATGTCAAAAAAAGCAATATTAGCGATCCTTGACGGATGGGGACTGGGAACAAATCCTGACGTTTCAGCACTGGATAAGGCAAACACACCTTTTATCGATAGCTGTCTTAAAAATTTTCCACATACCACACTTGAAGCCAGCGGACTTGCGGTAGGCCTGCCTGCCGGACAGATGGGGAATTCCGAAGTAGGGCATATGAACCTGGGAGCGGGAAGAGTAGTGTACCAGAACCTCGTAAAGCTGAATATGGCAGTAGAAAACGGTTCCTTAGGACAGCAGAAGACCATTCAGGATGCTTTTGATTATGCTAAAAAAGAAAATAAAAAAGTACATTTCATCGGCTTGGTTTCCGATGGAGGAGTACATTCACATATCAACCATTTAAAAGGCCTCTTAACGGCTGCCCATGAATCCGGGCTACACGAAAATGTTTTTGTACATGCTTTTACGGATGGGCGCGATTGTGATCCGCACTCGGGAAAAGGATTTATCGAAGATCTTCAGGACCATATGGAAAAAACCGTCGGAAAACTGGCGACGGTAGTCGGAAGATATTATGCGATGGATCGTGACAAAAGATGGGAGCGTGTAAAAATTGCCTACGACGCGATGGTAGAAGGTGTAGGAGCGCAGACAACAAATGCCCTTTTGGAAATTCAAAAGTCGTATGATGAGAATATTACCGATGAATTCATGAAACCGATTATCATGATCGATTCCACTGCCATAGGAAATGTTGTACCGGTGGCTAAAATCAATGATCATGATGTGGTGATTTGCTTCAATTTCCGTACAGACCGTGGCCGTGAAATTACCGAGGTGCTTACCCAGCACGACAACCCGGAATATTTTATGAGAAAACTGCCGTTGTACTATGTCACCTTAACTAATTACGATAAAACGTTCCAGAATGTCCATGTGGTTTTTGATGAAGAAGTTTTGCATGAAACGATGGGAGAAATCCTGGAAAGAAACCATAAGACGCAGATCAGAATTGCAGAAACGGAAAAATATCCTCACGTAACCTTTTTCTTTTCCGGGGGAAGAGAAGAGCCTTTTAACGGAGAAAAAAGACTGCTTTGCCCGAGCCCGAAAGATGTTCCAACCTACGATCTGAAGCCTGAAATGTCAGCTTATGACATTACCAATGCCATTGTACCGGAACTGGAACATGAAACGGCGGATTTTGTATGTCTGAATTTTGCCAATACCGATATGGTGGGCCACACAGGGGTTTTCGAAGCAGCAGTAAAAGCAGCGGAAACCGTAGATAAATGTATTGAAAAAGTAGCAACTACAGCTTACGAACATGGATATGCCGTTTTTATCCTGGCAGACCACGGAAACTCCGACGTGATGATCAATGCGGATGGATCGCCGAATACACAGCACTCTACCAACCTGGTACCTTTCATTGTGATGGATAAAGACAACACCTGGAATCTTAAACCAGGAAAATTAGGAGATGTAGCGCCTACAATTCTAAAAGTAATGGGGGTAGAAATACCGGAAGTAATGAACGGAGATATCCTGGTAAGCTAAAATATAATAATATAAAGCAATAAGTGCCGTTATGATATTCATAGCGGCATTTTTTATGACGAATATCAGAAGAATTAACATAATATTATGTCTTAAATAATATAGAAAGCTTTAACTTTGTGGTTTAATCTAAATTCTAAAAATGTATCAACAGCTCGTAAGAAAAGAAGTAATGGGAATCTTGGAAAAGGAAGTCGGTTCTTTTCTGGATAAATTTTTAACGCCGATTGAAAAAATCTGGCAGCCTTCCGATTATCTTCCTGATCCTTCCAGCGAGAACTTCAAATACGATTTAGAAGAAATCCAGACGTTCGCAAGAGAAATGCCGTACGATCTTTTCGTAACACTTATCGGCGACTGTATTACGGAGGAAGCTTTGCCTTCTTACGAATCATGGCTGATGGGAGTAGACGGTGTAGATCAGGAACAGAAAGAAATCGGCTGGGCCAACTGGGTGAGAGCCTGGACCGCTGAGGAAAACAGACACGGAGACCTTTTAAGCAAGTACCTCTATCTGTGCGGAAGAGTAAATATGCGGGAAGTTGAAGTAACTACCCAATATCTGATCAACGACGGTTTTGATCTGGGTACCAGCATGGACCCTTACCGAAACTTCGTTTACACCAGCTTCCAAGAAACTGCGACCAACATTTCCCACAGAAGGGTAGGTACATTGGCTAAGCAGTGCGGAAACGGAAAGCTGGCGAAAATGTGCGGGGTGATTGCTGCCGATGAAGCGAGACACGCAAAAGCATATAAACATTTTGTTGCCAAAATTCTAGAAATCGATCCATCCGAAATGATTCTTGCATTCGAAGACATGATGCGTAAAAAAATCGTTATGCCGGCACACATGATGAGACAGTCCGGACAGAAAGCTGGAGAGCTTTGGGGTCATTTTTCTGACGCCGCACAGCGATGCATGGTCTACACCGGACAGGATTACATCAACATTATGAAAGAGCTATTGGATGAATGGAAAATCGAACATGTAAAAGGACTGAATGAAAAAGCGGAAAAAGCACAGGAATACCTGATGAAACTTCCGGCAAGACTTCAGAAAATTACAGACCGTATTTCAACACCTGATCTGCAGTTCCAGTTCAACTGGGTGAAGAGCTAATTTTAAAATGATAATTAAATAATAAAGTTGAGAGTGCTGGGTATTCAGCACTCTTTTATTTTTGTATCTTTGCGTTTCAAAAATATTCAATATGATGAATAACAAAAAGATTGCTGTAGACTTCGACGGAACCATTGTTGACGATGCTTATCCGTCCATCGGCAAACCAAAGATTTTCGCTTTTGAAACCCTGAGAAGACTTCAGGCCGAAGGATACAGACTGATTTTATGGACTTACAGACACGGCAAAACCCTTGATGAAGCCGTAGAATTCTGCAAAAAAAACGGGATTGAATTTTATGCCGTTAATTCAAGCTTTGAAGGAGAAGTTTTTGATTCCGCTACCCAATCCAGAAAGCTGGATGCAGACTGGTTTATCGACGACCGTAACCTGGGCGGTTTTCCGGGATGGGGAGAAATCTACAACATTATCCAGGAAAGAATCGAATTCAGGGTAGAAGGAAAAGAAGTCCTTGCGTATTCCAAGCTAAAAAAAGAAAAGAAAAAAGGATTATTCTGGTAAAAATAATCTCATAATGTATCAGTGTAACAATGTATTAATTTTTTAATTCGTTATCGTTACATTGGTAGATGTATAAATTGTTACGTTATTTATGATTCAGTTAAAGACAATAGACGAATTGCGTCTTATGAAGCAGAGTGCCCAACTGGTTTCCAGAACGCTGGGAATGCTGGCTAAAGAAATCAAGCCGGGAATTACTACTCTGTATTTAGATAAATTAGCCCACGATTTTATTAAAGATCATGGTGCTGAGCCTGCATTTTTAGGATACGGAGGTTTTCCGTATTCGCTTTGTATCTCTCCAAACGAGCAGGTAGTACACGGTTTTCCAAGCAAAGAAGAAATAAAGGAAGGTGATGTGCTTTCTGTAGACTGTGGCGCTGTTTTGAACGGTTTTGTCGGAGACCACGCCTATACTTTCGAAATCGGTGAAGTAAAGCCGGAGACCAAAAAGCTGCTGAAAGTTGCCAAAGAATCTTTATACAAAGGAATTGAACAATGTGTAAGAGGAAAAAGGATTGGTGATATTTCACATGCGATCCAGGCGCACTGCGAAAAAGAAGGCTATGGGGTCGTAAGAGAGCTTGTAGGCCACGGAGTAGGAAGGCAGATGCATGAAGACCCTCAGGTTCCGAACTACGGAAGACAGGGAAGCGGAAAAGTCATCAAAGATGGTTTGACAATCGCTATTGAACCGATGATCAACCTAGGCACCGAAAAAGTGAAATTCCATAATGACGGATGGACAGTAACTACCTTGGATAATCAGCCTTCAGCCCATTTTGAGCATGATGTGGCGGTAATCAACGGAAAACCGGTACTGCTTTCAACATTCCAATATATTTATGATGCATTGGGAATTGCGAGCGATGAAGAAAAAGCGTTCCAACTGGATTTTTAAATGAAAAAAATCACTAAACTTTTACTGAATAAAATTCCCCGTCCGGTGCTGATCAAAATGAGTATCTGGGCGCGGCCGCTTATTTATCAGTTTTTTAAAGGCGATAAGTTTATTGATCCTATTGATGGGAAATCATATCGAAAATTCCTCCCGTACGGATACGGAAGCCAGCGGGAAAATGCTTTGTCTCCGGGAACATTGAGCCTGGAAAGACACCGCCAGATGTGGCTGTACCTTCAGAACGAAACTGATTTTTTCATTAAAAATTATAAAGTTCTACACATCGCTCCCGAACAGGAATTTTTAAGAAAGTTCAAAAGGATGCGAAATCTGGACTACATTTCCGCAGATCTCTATTCTCCAATTGTCGATGTAAAAGCAGATATTCTGAACCTGCCTTTTGCCGACGAAAGTTTTGATATTGTATTCTGCAACCATGTGCTGGAACATATTGAAGATGACGCGAAAGCAATGAGTGAATTGTACAGGATTCTTAGACCGGGAGGCTGGGGAATCGTACAGGTTCCGATGAAAAATGCACTGGAGAAAACCTATGAAGATTTCACGATTAAAGATCCCAAAGAGCGCCAGAAACATTTCGGGCAGTACGACCATGTCCGCTGGTACGGAATGGACTATTTCGAACGTCTGAAAAAAGCGGGATTTGAAACTGATATCAACTTTTATTCACAAACTTTTTCCGAAGAAGAAATTAAAAAATACGGGCTGAGAAAAAATGAAATTCTGCCTGTGATCTATAAGAAAAATTAAAAACCGTCTCCTTTTCGGAGACGGTTTTTGTTTGTATAGACATTTGTAATTATTCCTTGATGAACTTGTAGGGTTTTTTGTTGTGAATGATCAGCATATATTGTCCTGCTGCAAAATTTTGCGTATCAACCTGGACTTTGTTATCAGCAGTCTTTCCTTCATATATTTTTTGACCTAGCATATTGAAAATCTGTATCGAAAGATTATTTTCAATATTTTCTACTATTAGACGTTCTTTTACGGGATTGACGAAAGTTACGAAATCGTTTTTACCTTCAGTTTCTTTTGTTCCCAAAAATATATTGCTGTTGTTGTAAAACACTTTATTTCCATTGGAAGGATTGGTGATAATTAAAGTTTTGCCTGAACTGTTTGCTACGATTTCATATTCAAAAGTACTTCCTAGGGCAGGATATATATAAAAGTCTGTATGTTGCTGATCAAAGCTGTTCACAGCTGAAGCGTTATTACCTCCGTACATAGCTAATGTGCATGCGGAACTCATTTTAGTAAATGTATTTACCCCGGTAAAGGTGGTTGCGATCTGGCAGCTGTTAAAATATCTGGAATTAAATGCATAACCGCTTCCCGGAGACGGATAGGTTGTAAATTCCGATTGTGAAAGAGTAATACTCATTGCTGGCGTTGTTACCGTTTGTCCTGCAGTTACAATTTTGGAAATATACCAGTTGTTGGTAAATAATTCAGAATTTTGAGCAAATAAAAATCCACCCGCAAATAAAAGAAAGAAAGTTTTTTTCATGATTATAATTTTTCACAAATATAAGGAAAAAACAATCAAAAAACCGTTTTCAGCAGGTGAAAACGGCTTCGCTATAAAGCATTTAACAAGATTAAATTAATAGGTGTATATGTTTTTTATTTAGTGAGGCGATACTGCTTTTAGTCCGATCACCGAACCGATTAAGGTAACAATAAAAAATATTCTCCAGAACGTTACCGGATCTTTAAAAAAGAAAATTCCCATCAGTGCAGTTCCCACGGCACCGATTCCCGTCCAGACGGCATATGCGGTTCCGATTGGAAGCGTTTGGGTAGCTTTGATCAGCAGCAGCATGCTTACCGTAAGAGAGATCAGAAACCCGGCAAACCACAGGTACATGGCAGTTCCACTTGTTTCTTTTACTTTTCCGAGACATGAGGCAAAAGCAACCTCAAACAGACCGGCAACAACCAGGATCATCCAATTCATTTGTTCTGACTTTTCTCCTGCAAAGGTCAGGATTTAATAAGAATTAAAATTTTACAATTGTTAAAAAAGAAAAAAATCAGCATAAAACCCTTAAAACATTGAAATTCTAAAACACTCCAACCCTCCAACTCATTTCATCTCCGCCCGGATCCTGCTCAGGCTCACCTGCGTAATTCCCAAATAAGAAGCGATGTGTCCCAGCTGAACACGTTTTAAAAGATCAGGCTTGTCACGCATCAGGTCTTTATACCGTTCCAGAGCAGTTTTGAACTGTCTGGAAATAATCAGTTCCTCGGTTTTTACCAGTTCGCGTTCGGCAAATTTCCGGCCCCAGTTGGCGATATGAATATCTTCGTGATATAATTTTTTCAGATTTTCGGTTTTCAGCTTATACATTTCGCACGGCTCCAGCAATTCTATATTCTCATAACCCGGATTGTTTTCCACATAGCTTTTCATCGAGACCACCGGTTCGCCTTCACTTCCGAACCAGAAAGTAATGTCTTTCTCCTCTGCAGAGGCATAAGCACGGACAATTCCTGTTTTTACAAAATAGACATACGGAACAAATTTACCGGCTTCCATCAGACAGAAATTCTTAGGATAAGATACTTCCTTAATAGATTCTTTTAGGCTGATTTTCGACGACTCGGGAAGAGGGTAGATGCGGTCCAGAATTTCATCAATGCTCATTTTTGATTTGGTCATATCTCAAAAATATTAGTTTTCCCGCTTTCTTTGAAGATAATATTCGTCAATTTTAAAATTATTTTAAAAAATTATTAAAATATTTAAGGATAAACGTTTAACCAAAATTAGAACTAATGATAAGCGGGCTGTTCATATTAAATTAACAATAAATTTAAATTTGAATATCATGTATTTTTAATGTGATGATAATTAGTGCTTTACCGCTTAATTTGAACTAAATTAAAAAAAGCGCGAAAGTACAATAAATTTCCTATCCGTTCCAAAAAATAGGGCTATTGTTTTATATGTTTTTTATGAAATATTTTTGCTGTGAAAATAACTGTATGAAAAGAGCTTCCATTAAAGACATAGCCAGAATTGCCGGTGTTTCCGTGGCAACGGTATCCTATGTCCTGAACAGAAAAGAAGGAAGCCGGATCAGCGATGCTACGAAAGAGAAAATTCTTGAAGTCGCCCGATCCATCAATTACACCCCCAACAAGATCGCCAAAAGCTTAAAGATGAGCAAAAGTAAGCTCATCGGTCTTATCGTTGCCGATATTTCCAATGATTTTTATTCCAACATCGCCCGTAATATTGAAGATGAGGCGATGAAGCTCGGCTATACACTCCTGATCGGAAGCTGCGATGAAAATCCCGAAAAGTTTAAAAAACTGACGGAACTTTTTTCCGAACAGCAGGTCGACGGAATGATCGTTGCGCCGGTGGTGGATTCCGATGAAGCCATTCTGAAACTGATCGCCGAAGAATATCCGATTGTTACCATCGACCGTTATCTGAAAAATGTAAGCCTTCCCGGTGTGATGATCAATAATGCAGAAATTTCAGCCCATGTCTGTGACCAGCTTACTGAAAAGAATTTTGATGAAATTATTTATGTGGGCTACGATACCGAACTTCCGCACCTGCTCGACAGGCAGGAGGGATTTGAGGAAAGGATTAAAAAATCGGGTATTCCACTGAAAAGTGTCCTGATCGGTATCCAAAATATCACGGAAGAAATAACCGATAGGCTCAACGAAAATCTGGATCTTAAAAAAAGAACCGCAATTTATTTTTCCAGCAACAAGCTGGGAATTGCCGGACTCAGATACCTGAACGACCACCAGATCCGGGTGCCGGAAAATGTGTCCGTAATTGCGTTTGATGAAACTGAAGCCTATCATCTTTTCCCGACCGATATCAGCTTTATTCAGCAGCCGCTCATCGATATGGCTAAAGAATCCGTAAAGCTTCTGGACGCACAGATCAATAATTATACTCCTGACGGAGAAAGAATAACGCTCCAAGCAAAATATATGGAACGCAATTCTGTAAAATAAAAAATTTTTAAATATTTAATTAAACGTTTAACCTTATGATAAATAATAAAGAGTCGTATGTCGTATGCTTTGGAGAAGTGCTTTGGGATATTTTTCCTGAAGGTTCCAGAGCAGGAGGAGCACCTTTCAATGCAGCTTACAATATCCACAAAATGGGTACCGATGTAAAAATGCTGAGCAGGATCGGGAATGATGAGTTGGGGCACAAACTGGAAGATAAAATTAAAAGCTGGGGCATCACCACAGAATACATCCAGATTGACGATGAGAAACCGACCAGTACGGTGCTGGCAAAAATCGATCAGCATAATGAAGCGTCTTACGAAATCATCAACCATGTGGCATGGGATTATATCGAGTTTCTGCCAGAACATAAAGAACTTGTTTCCAACGCGGAGGCATTTGTCTTCGGAAGCCTTTCTGCAAGAAACGAAAAGACAAGAGAAACGCTTCTTCAGTTGCTTGAGTATGCAAAACTTAAAATCTTTGACGTTAATTTCAGACCGCCTTTTATTGACGTTGAACTCATTAAAACGCTGCTACATAAAGCAGAC
This sequence comes from Chryseobacterium sp. SORGH_AS_0447, assembly GCF_030818695.1. Lineage (NCBI taxonomy): Bacteria > Pseudomonadati > Bacteroidota > Flavobacteriia > Flavobacteriales > Weeksellaceae > Chryseobacterium > Chryseobacterium sp. SORGH_AS_0447. The sequence continues at coordinate 2,602,427 of NZ_JAUTAR010000001.1, forward strand.
ATCGTAAAGATGAACAAAGCGGAAATGCGTGAAATTATGGCCTATTTCGGGGAAGAGTACAGAAGCGAAGACGAAAGCGCTGCATTTATCCGGAATCATTTTAATATCAAGGAAATCGTTCTGACGAAAGGCAGCAAAGGCGCTAGATATTTTTTCGGAAACCATAACTACGGATTTGAGGCGGTGCCGATTACGATTGCAGATACGGTAGGAAGCGGAGATGCTTTTCTATCAGGATTTATTTCAAAAAGAATCAAAGGGGCCAGTGCGGAGGAAATTATGAATCAGGCTATTTCGCTGGGTGCTTTTATTACTTCTAAAGCAGGGGCATGTCCCGATTACGATTATGCTGAATTCGATCAGTTCAGGATCGTTCATACTATTTAAAACAGCGTAAGTCCGGTATAAATAAAATTTCTCTTTATACATTTTCAGAAAACAGAAGCTATTCTTCTAAAGTTATACCGGACCTGCGCTACTTATATTCTATTTCATCATTTACTTTTAATCTGTAAAAACATACTTATGAAATCGGCAAAATTTACCGAAAAGAAGTACCTTGTCGTACTGGCTTTTGTAACTTCATTGTTTTTTTTCTGGGCTATTGCCCTTACGATGGGTGACGTTCTGAACAAGCATTTCCAGAATGTCCTTCATATTTCCAAATCCAAATCCGGGCTGGTACAGCTGTCTATTTTCGGAGCCTATGCGCTCATGGGAATTCCTGCCGGGCTTTTCATGAAAAAGTTCGGTTACAAAATGGGCGTTATTCTGGGCCTTACCTTATTTGCAGGAGGATGTTTTCTCTTTGTTCCGGCAGCCAATATGGCTTCTTTCGATTTTTTCCGGGTAGCGCTTTTCATCCTCGCTTTGGGAATGGCAACCCTGGAAACCGTAGCACACCCTTTCGTGGCTTCGTTAGGCGATGAAAGAACAAGCGACCAACGGGTTAACTTTGCACAGTCCTTCAACGGATTGGGCGCCATTGTAGGCCCTTTGCTCGGCGGATTTTTCATCTTTAGCGGAACCGGAGGAGATCAGTCCCTGGATTCTGTAAAAACGCTGTATACCTGGATCGGAATCGTGGTGCTGGTTTTGGTGGTTATTTTCGCCTTTATTAAAGTTCCGGACCTGAAGGATCCTCATGCAGAAGAAACCGAAATCCTCGAACATGCTACCGGGGAAGATCACCATCATGATATCGTAAATGCAGACGCACCGCTCTGGAAGCAGAGACATTTTGTATTTGCCGTTATCGCACAGTTTTTCAATATTGCGGCACAGGGTGGTACATGGGCGTTTTTCATCAATTACGGCGTAGAAAAAATGCACCTTCAGGAAACACAGGCTTCGTACTACTTTTCACTGAGTATGGCCATGATGATGGTCGGAAGATTCATAGGAACCTTCTTAATGAGATATATTGCTCCGAATAAAGTGCTGGCGATTTTTACAGCCTGTAACATTGTCCTTTGCCTAATTATTTCTCAAAGTTTCGGATGGGTTTCCTTTATCAGTTTAATTCTGCTCAACTTATTCCTGAGCGTGATGTATCCTACCATTTTTAGTTTAGGCTTAAAAAAATTAGGCGGAAAGGTTCACCAGGCTTCATCTTTCCTGGTAATGGCGATGTTTGGTGGTGCATTCTTTACACCGATTATGGGGAAAATAGCTGAAACGGATGTTGCGCACGCTTATCTTTTACCGATTATCTGTTATGCAATAATCATTGTATTTGCTGTAAAACTTTATAAACCGAAAACATTAAAGTAAGCATCAATGATGAAAAATACCTATGTAAAAAGTTGCCTGCTGTTGCTGATGATTTTCAGTAAGGCAACTTTTGCCCAGATCGTTATTACCAACCAGAAGTTTTCATTCGGGACCACGGGAAGAATCGGGGCCGGCTATTCCCCGAATGCAGACGGCAGAACAGGTAGGCAATTGAATCTGAATAATCAGGGATCTCTGGGAGGAAGAATGGACCAGGGCGACTATGTGGATTTTCTGCCGGCTTTTCATTTCACGCCGGTGGTGGGCGACAGTGCAAAGAAAACAAAGATCGATATGCAGGCCAGGCTGAGTTTTTATTCCGGAGGAACTTTTCTGGGTAATGTAGATACCAAATCGAACCAGGGAATGATCGTCGCTTTGCCGGAAGCATTTGTAGAAGCGAGGAATATTATGGGAAGCGACTGGGATGTCTGGGCCGGATCCCGGTGGCTGCGTTTCGATGATGTGCATATCGCGGATTATTTTTATTTTGACGACCATTCTTCAACGGGTTGGGGAGTACGGCATAAAAACACCCGGTTTTCGATGTTCTTCCCTGCGGCTATCGATACGGCAGCCAGCAATTCGACACCGTACTCTTACACCAATGTCATCAGCGGAGGGAAAAATCTGATCTACCGGCAGCGTGAAGTTTTTGTGCTGGAACAGACGATTCCTTTTAAGAACAACGACCACAAGGTAAAATTACTTGGTGAATTCCATACCGTAGACAAATCCGGAAAAAATTCGGTGGAGCAATATCCGGCGGATCACGGCTGGGTGCTGGGTGCAAAATTAAGTTCGACCCTTAAAACAAGGCTGCCCGGTTCTTTCAACCAGATTTCTTTCCGTTACGGATCAGGAATTGCCAATGGCGGAGACAGCGGAAATACCCAGACCTGGAGAACCTACGGTGCTCCCAATGAAAAAGGAACCTACAGAAGTGCCTATTCTTTTACTGCCGTTGAACATATTCTACTCAATCTTTCCAGCCGGTGGTCCCTGAACGGTTATGCCGTTTACACCCGAAGCAAGGGAGGTGCAGACAGCGACAAGGCCATCGATTATTACAAAAGAGATATTTTTAATAAAAAATCCGAATTCAATACCGGGGTGCGGGCTACGTATTACTTCAACAACTGGTTCCACATCGTTTCGGAACTCCATTATGCCCAAAGAAAAGACGGCAGCCAGGATCCGGCATCAATGGTAAAACTCGTACTGGCTCCGACCATCGTTCCGACCGCCGAAAGAAGCGTCTGGGCGAGACCGCACATCCGGTTTATTGCTGAGGTATCAAGATATAACGATCAGGCGATGAACACTCTGTATTCACCGTTTCTCCATCAGTCGGGAGCGAAAAGATTCGGAACCTATTTAGGGGTAAGAACAGAATGGTGGGTATTTTAAAAATAAAAAATAAATAGTACATATGAAGATAAAATTCGGGGCATCGCTTCTTTCATGGATCACTCCGATATGGAATCCTGAAGCCGGAAAATATGCCATTGAAAAAACCGCCGGGGCAGGTTTCGATCTTATCGAGATTCTGCTTCCGCCATCGATGGAATTTAATGCAAAAGAAGTGAAGAAACAGCTCAAAGACCATCAGCTTGATGTAGTCTGCTCATTAAATCTTCCAAGAGAAGCGCATATTGCGTTTCACCCGGAAGCTGCCGAAAGGTTAATAAAACAGGCCATTGATAAAACATCCGAGCTGGAAACCGACTTTCTGGGTGGTGTTCTTCACGGCGGCATTGGTGTTTTTTCGGGAAATCCTTTAACGGAAAATGAATCGGAAATTATTGCCGAAGTCTGGAGCCGTGTGGCAGATTATGCTAAAGAAAAAGGCGTAAACATCGGAATTGAACCGATCAACCGATATGAAACGTATGTCTGCAATACCGCAGGGAATGTTTTGGATTTAATTGGAAAAACAGGAAAAGACAACCTGTTTCTTCACCTGGATACCTTCCACATGAATATCGAGGAAAATAATTTTTATGATCCGGTTATTCTTGCCGGAAAAAAACTGAAGCATATTCACATGACGGAATCCCACCGCGGAATGCTGGGAGAAGGGACCGTAAACTGGGACGAGCTGTTCGCCGCTTTGAAGGAAATTGATTTTGAAGGCAATCTTGTTCTTGAAAACTTTTCATCTTCCATACCGGGAATGCAGCAGATGGTTTCCTTATGGCAGAAATCTCCGCATCCTGCCGACGAGCTCGCCGCAGGGAGCCTTCAGTTTATGAAGAACCGTTGTGGTATGTAAGTACAGATATTAAAAGCCTTTCCCAATTTTAGGAAAGGCTTTTTACTTTAAATCTTCCGGAGAAGCCGAAAGACCGGTTTAGTTTTATTAACTTTGCATTTCTTAATATTATTTTATGCATAAAGCAGGATTTGTAAATATCGTCGGAAAGCCAAATGCCGGAAAATCTACCTTGTTGAACCAACTGATGGGGGAGAAGCTGGCTATTGTTACCCAAAAGGCTCAGACCACACGCCACAGGATTTTTGGAATTTATAACGAAGAAGACCTGCAGATCGTGTTTTCCGATACCCCGGGAGTGCTGGATCCTAAGTACGGATTACAGGAAAAGATGATGGATTTTGTAAAAGATTCTTTACAGGATGCAGACGTTTTTCTATTTATCGTAGATGTTACCGATAAAGCTGAACCTTCCGAATTTTTAATCGATAAACTGAATAAAATTCCGGTACCTGTTTTATTGTTGTTGAATAAAGTAGACCAGACCAACCAGGAAGGACTTGAAAAGCTGGTGGAAACCTGGCATGAAAGGATTCCGAAAGCGGAGATTCTTCCTATTTCGGCGCTGAATGCCTTTAATACCGATATTATCCTTCCAAAAATAAAATCGCTATTACCGGAAAACCCTCCGTATTACGATAAAGACCAGTATACGGACAAGCCCGAAAGATTTTTCGTAAACGAAGCCATCCGTGAGAAAATTTTATTGAATTACGAAAAGGAAATTCCTTATTCGGTAGAAGTTGTTACCGAGCAGTTCAAAGAGAAAGAAGGGATAATTTTCATTGATTCTATTATCTACGTAGAAAGAGATACCCAAAAAGGGATCATCATCGGCCATAAAGGGGAAGCCATTAAAAAAGTAGGGACAGAATCTAGAATGGACCTGGAAAAGTTCTTCAACAAAAAAATTCACCTCAACCTTTTCGTAAAGGTGAAAAAAGACTGGAGAAAAAATGACCGGGACCTGAAAAATTTCGGATACCGATAGACTAAAAACGACTGAAAACCCGTTCTATTAAAAGATTTTTATTATCTTTAATCTAAATCCTTTTGTAATGAACTATACGAGCGCAACAAATTCTGATTCGGTTGTAAAAGATATTTCTTTATTGGTGGTGCGGATATTTATCGGTTTTGCCATGCTTTCCCACGGATTTCCCAAACTGCAAATGCTCATCGACGGAAATCGTGATTTCTTCGATTTTCTGGGAATGGGTCCGCGGTTGTCTTTGGGACTGACGGTATTTGCTGAATTTGTATGTTCCATCTTTCTGATTTTAGGACTTTTCTCCAGAATAGCCATCGGGTTTCTGATGTTCAGCATGATCATTGCCGGATTCGTAGTGCATGGAGCGGATCCTTTTGCAAAGCAGGAACTGAGCTTGGTATATCTTTCCGTTTATCTTCTGCTGATGGTGTTCGGCGTCGGGAAAGTTTCCGTAGATTACATGATAGAAAAAAGGAAAAGAGCCAACGACTGGTAAATCAATTTAAAATATAAGTTATAACAAAAGAGTGGTAAATTTTACCGCTCTTTTTGTTGCCTAAAACTTTTTTATCTGTTCTTTTTGCTAATTTAAAATAGTATAAAAAGGAAAATGTAAATTGTTATCATTTGCTGAATGAAATGCCTTTGCGAACGAAGAATCTATGTTATTTTAAATAAAACTTTCTTTTGCATCGATAGCGTTTAACATCTAATCCTCTTAACGCTGATTAAAGCCCAAACCCATTGCCTTTTGCTATCGTAATAAAATTCATTAAATTCGTACAAATCGAATTTGTTATGAAAATAAAGTTAACCATATGCCTTCTTGCGTTTCTCAACTTTTACGATGCACAGGAAAGTATCACTTATCAGAAACCCTCTGCGGAGATTCTGAAGCTGGCGGATTATGAACGGCCTCCGGGGGTCTTGATGAACAGCAAAAAAGACTGGATCGTTTTCACGTACCGTCCGACCTACAAAACACTGGAAGATCTGAGCCAGCAGGAGATGAAGCTGGGAGGGCTGAGAATAAATCCGGTAACCAATATCTCAAGCACGTCGACGTATTCGAATAATCTGAAAGTAAGAAAGCTGAATGATAGAACAGAAGTTCAGGTTAAGAATTTACCAGCCAACCCTAAAATTACCTATACCTCATTTTCACCGGATGAAAAGAAACTGGCATTCACCAATACTACCAATAAAGGTGTCGAATTGTGGATTGTCGATCTTGAGACAGCTACTGCCAGGAAGATTACATCCGATAATTTAAATGCAAACCTTGGAAGTCCTTACGTATGGTACAAAGACTCCCAGCATCTGCTGATTAAAACCCTTCCCCAAAACAGAGGAACTTTAATTGATGCCAGCAAAGACCTTCCAACTGGCCCGATTGTATCGACCGCCGACGGAAAAGTGTCGCAGAACCGGACCTATCAGGACCTCCTGAAAAATCCACAGGATGAAAAGAACTTTGAAATACTGACGGCTTCCGAGATCTATAACGTAGATCTTAACGGCAGTGTAAAAAAAGTAAAGGATCAGGATCTGTATTCCGGGCTGAGCTTTTCGCCGGACGGAAGCTACCTGATGGCCACTACGATTAAAAAACCGTTCTCGTATATTGTTCCGCTCAGCAGGTTCCCGATGACGACAACCGTCTATGATATGAATGGGAATGCAGTAAAAGTTGTGAATGAAATTCCGCTGAATGAAATTATGCCGAAAGGCTTTTCTTCCGTACGTACCGGAAAAAGGGATATGGGCTGGAGAAGCGATATGCCGGCAACTTTGGTCTATACCGAAGCACTGGACGGCGGAGATCAGTCAAAGCAGGCGGAATACAGGGATGAGGTTTTTACCTGGGAAGCTCCTTTCAACAGTCCACCGAAATCCTTTTTCAAAACAAAGCAGCGGTATGAAAATGTAAGCTGGACGAATGACCACTACGCCATCGTTTCGGAAGGATGGTACGATACGAGAAATACAAAATCTTATCTGGTAGACCTGAACAGCGGTGAATCGAAAGTAATCGAAGACCGAAACTTTCAAGATATCTACAGTGATCCGGGGTATTTCAACACGACCAAAAACCAGTACGGCAGGACCGTCGTTGATATGAAGGGCGGGAAATCTTACCTCATCGGAGCAGGATTCACCAAAGACGGACAGCATCCTTTCCTGGATGAGGTGGATATGAAAACGCTGAAGAAAAAGAGGCTTTATACGTCCAATCTTAAAAATGCCAAGGAAGAAATCATTGATATTCTGAATCCATCAAAAGGAGAGGTGCTTACGATTCAACAGTCGTCCAGCCAGTACCCGAATTATTTTAAAAAGAACATAAAATCCAATAAAGCAGAGGCGGTGACCAGTTTTGCCAATCCGTTCGAAAGCATCAAAGATGTTTACAAGGAAGTAATTACGTACAAGAGAAATGACGGGGTAACTTTAACGGGAACGCTTTATCTTCCGGCCAACTATGACCGTAAGGCAAAAACCGAAAAGCTTCCGTTGCTGATCTGGGCATATCCGACCGAATATAAAGACAAGAACACGGCCGGACAGAACAACCAGAACCCGAATGATTTTACATTCCCTTCTTACGGTTCTTTTGTTTACTGGACGGCAAAAGGGTATGCCGTTCTGGATGATGCCGCATTCCCGATCATCGGGGAAGGAAAAACAGAACCGAACGATACCTTTATTCCGCAGTTGGTTGCCAACGCAGAAGCCGCAATTAACGCAGTGGATCAGTTAGGTTATATCGACCGGAAAAAAGTGGCTGTAGGCGGCCATTCTTACGGCGCATTTATGACGGCCAACCTGTTGACGCATTCTAAGCTGTTTGCCTGTGGAATTGCCAGAAGCGGGGCTTATAACCGGACTCTGACGCCATTCGGTTTCCAGAGCGAACAGAGAAACTACTGGGATGTTCCGGAAATTTACAATACGATGTCCCCCTTTATGAATGCCGACAAGATGAAAACGCCTTTGCTGCTGATTCACGGTGATGCCGATAACAACCCCGGAACTTTCACCTTACAGACCGAGCGGTATTTCCAGGCGCTGAAAAACCTGGGAGCTCCGGTAAAGATGGTTCTGCTGCCTAAGGAAGCCCACGGATATGCCGCCAAAGAAAATATCCTGCATGTACTTTGGGAACAGGACCAGTTCCTTGAGAAATGTCTAAAAAAATAAATTTTAAAACCCGTTCTTTTGAGCGGGTTTTTGCTTGTTAAAGAAATTTAGTGTAAAACTAAACATCAAGTTTGTCATTGACTACGTCGAATCTTCGATTTCCATAGGAATCCATACACAAATCTTTCCATGTGCTTTTAGAACTATAGTTAGGGTCCCTGCGGGAATGACAATCGGAGCGTTTATTGGATTGTGCGGGAATGTTTAATTACATGAAACAGAGCAGGAATAAAACCTAAAATGTCTCATCACCAGATTAAACATAATTTAAAACCTCTTTAATATTTTTAAATTCCAAAAAACGGTCATGCTCCAGTTGAACGTCATGCTGTTCGTGTGTCCAGGTGACATGGTACGGAATATGCCCGGCAAAGCCGCCGATTTCCAATACCGGTAAAATATCCGATTTAATGGAGTTTCCAAGCATTAAAAAGTGCTCCGGCTTACAGTCCAGATGCTTTAATAATTTTTGGTAATCACTTTCCTTTTTATCACTCATGATTTCAATATGATGAAAATAATCCTGTAATCCTGATTTTCTGAGCTTTCTTTCCTGGTCCAGCAGATCACCCTTTGTTGTTACCACCAGCCGGTATTTTCCTTTAAGACGTTCCAGTGTTTCAGGTACTCCGTCCAGAAGTTCGACCGGTTTCAACAGCAGTTCATGACCGATTTTAATAGCATTACTGATAAGCTCTAAGGAAGCGGCTGAATTTGAAATCCGGCAAACGGTTTCCACCATACACAGCATAAATCCTTTGATCCCATATCCGTACAGATGCAGATTCTGCATTTCCGTTTTAAACAGTTCCTGGGAAACGGAATGTTGCGGAAGATAGTCTTCCAGCAATGCGCAGAATTTATTTTCTGCTTCCTGAAAATAAGGTTCGTTGACCCAAAGGGTATCGTCGGCGTCGAATGCTATTGTTGTTATCGAATTATTCATATTGTATTTACTTAAGTTTTTGTATTTTTCCCCGGTAAAATTCAGTATAAATAATAAACCAGAAAAGGACATTTGTCCCAACCGAGATATGTTACGTACCAATCAGACATTTTTCGATTATTTGGAGCAGCTTTATACCCGGCAGGATCATAAAGGCAATATTGTATTGAAATCATTTGAAAAAGGAGATAAGATACTGACCCAGAATGAGATTTCCACAAAGATCATGTTAATTAAAACCGGTATTACCAAATGCTACTTCGTGGAAGAAAATGATAAGGAATATATTGTTGAATTTCTCGGAAAAGGCGAGATCATCGGTGAAATTGAAGTTATTAAAAATGTGCCGTGCCTTTGCAGCATCGAGGCCATTACGGAAGTTACCGTTTATTCCATGTCTATCCCTTACTTCTCAGTCGCTTATTAAAAATGATCTGTCGCTGAATAATTTACTGCTTGATGTTTTCGCCGAAAGGATCGTCAATACCTCAAGCCGGGCTTCCTATCAGCAGCTTCATACTACAGAACATACGCTGTCCCAGCTTCTGGAAGTGAAGTCCAGGGAAATGGAAATTTCCAAAGAAGATATGGCCGCTTATCTTGGTATTACGGTAAGGAGCCTGAACCGGGCACTGAAAGAACTGCAGGAAAACAATTCCGAAGAATAGGGTATAGGCAGCAGAAAAATCTTCGCGTATCTTTGCAGAAATATGCTGACATCAATGGAAGAACTGAAATTCAGGAATGCAACACCGGAAGATTTACCGAAGATCGTAGAGATTTATAATTCCACCATTCCCTCAAGAATGGTTACCGCCGATACGGAAGATATTACCGTGGAAAGCAGGATCCGGTGGTTTCACGAGCATACCCCTGAACGAAGGCCGCTTTGGCTGGTTGAGGATCAGCAGGACAACGTATTGGGATGGGTCAGCTTTTCTTCATTTTACGGAAGGCCGGCCTATAACGGAACGGTAGAGTTGAGCATTTATATGGCAGAAAACTCCCGCGGAAAAGGCTACGGAAAAAAAGTCCTTCAACATTGTATTGATAACGCGCCTAAGTTTGATGTGAAAACTTTATTGGGATTTATCTTTCTGCATAATGAACCCAGCCTGAAATTATTCCGCCATTTCGGTTTTGAAGACTGGGGTGTCTTTCCGGATGTCGCTGTGCTGGATGGGGTGGAGAGGACTTTGGTTATTTTGGGGAAAAGGGTAGGGTAATTTATTATCGATGTATAATTGAAAGACTAGTTTTCACTAATTTCAAAGATTTAATCAACTTTATATTGAATATAAACAATCTGATTTCTCCATGACTTTAAAATTTTACTAATCTGAATTAAATCTCTGTTTTTATTCAAAATTTTAATTCCATTGTAAATAGGATAATTTGTAACATCTAAATCATATTTTTCGAAAACCTGTTTGTATCGGTCTGTTTTTGAAGTAACATAGTCCGAAAGAGCAAGAATTAATATAACATCTTGCAAAAGATCATAAAATTGCTCAGGGCTTTCATCCTCATTACACAAATCTGTAGCGCTTGATATAATATAAGTTTCAAAAGCCAAAACAGCTAATCTGTAAATTGTTTCACACTCATGCTTCTCATCCATTGTACCATACCAATCAATGCATAATTCAGAACCATATAAATGTTCAATACCATTATTTAAACCTTCAACAATGTTTTCTAATCTAGAAAAAGAAGGATCAAAAGATAATACCAAGCTTCTTAATTCACGATTTGTTAGATCCATCCAGTACAATATTAATAGACAAATTTAAACATAAAAGCGACCCAAAGGACCGCTTTTTTATTATAAGTTTTGCTTAATTTTCTTTGCAGACAGATTCAGAAAACGTTTGACCAGCATCACCGCAGAAACCGTCAGTCCAAGTCCTAAGGCAATCCACATTCCAAAAGCACCCATTTTCAGGGTGAAACAAAGTAAATAACCCAATGGAATGGTAATGATCCAATACGCGATAAAGGTGTAGATGGACGGGATCTTTACATCCTGCAATCCCCGCAGCATTCCCAGAGCCGTAACCTGAATACCGTCCGATAATTGGAACAAAGCGGCAATGATCATTAATTTGGCAGCGAGTTCGATCACTTCAATTTCCTCTTTTTTGGTAAAGAAAGTTGGCAGGATATTCCGGCCCAAAATAAAAATAACCCCACAGATGCACATAAAGATAAAGGCAATTTTAAGATTGTTGATACCGACTTTCCGTAATTCCACAAAATTCCCTTCGCCTACTTTTCTTCCGATCATGACGGTAGAAGCGACACTAAAGCCGATGCATAAATTAAAAGTAAAAGAAGCCATGCTCAGAGCGATCTGATGGGAGGCAATATCGTGGGCCGAGATCAGTCCGCAGATAAAGGCAGCTCCGGCAAAAGCGGTTACCTCAAAGAACATCTGCAAAGCAGTAGGAAATCCTAAGCGAATCATTTTTTCAAACATCTCTTTGCTGAACACCTGAATTTTTAAAGAAAAATCTTTGATGTATTGTTTTGTTTTCTTTTCGTTCAGTAAAACAAAATACAGGAAGACCACCATAAAAACCCGGGCAATGAGACTGGCTAACGCAGAACCCTTTACACCCATCGGTGGAAATCCGAAAAGTCCTTTAATAAACACATAGTTTAGCACAATATTGATCACATTCGCAATGATCGTAGCTTTTGTAACACCGATGGTATAAGATAATCCTTCGGAAACTTCCCTCAGCGTCTGAAAAGCCATAAACGGAACAATGCTGATCGCCATAATCGTCAGGAAATCTACCGTATCCGGAATAATATTTTTCGGCTGTCCGGACTGGTAGAGTAGGGGCATTCCTAAAAGTAAAATTCCCATCAGTAAAATACCGACGGTCATATTGATCACAAAACCATGACTGAAAACCGAATTAATGGTCTGGTGCTCGTGCTGAGAATGTGCCTGAGAGACTAACGGAGGAATAGCAAAGGAAAATCCCAGCGCCAAGACAAACATAGAGAAAAAGACAGCATTTCCGAGTGAAACGGAAGCCAGTGCATCGGCTCCCAAAAGATTTCCGACAATAATATTGTCGAAGAGATTTACCGAAACCTGGCCCACCTGCGTCAGCATGACGGGGAGTGCGAGGGTAAGGCATTCTTTCGTATAGTTCTTATTTAAAAAATTCATAGTCGTTTAATTCATAGTATAGTTTATTCAAAAAAAAATTGCAGTAACAATACTGCAATTTTGATAATTTATTTAAAGTAATAATTACATTATTTCCTTACAAAACTTGCAACATCATCGGCAGAAACCGTGTTTCCTCCTAAAATAATCAATCTCTCCACAACGTTTCTCAACTCCCTGATATTTCCGGTCCATGATAATGCTTTTAAAGCCTCAATTGCTTTGTCGTCGAACTTTTTCATTGCAGTACCGTGTTCATCAGCGATCAATCCGGAGAAATGTTCAACCAATAATTTGATATCTTCTTTTCTTTCATCCAAAGACGGAACGTAGATCTCGATTACAGACAGTCTGTGGTAAAGATCTTCTCTGAATCTTCCAGCTTCTATCTCCTTCTGCATATTTTTGTTAGTTGCTGCAAGAACCCTTACATCAACTTTTATTTCCTTGTCACTTCCCACAGGAGAAACTTTGCTTTCCTGAAGCGCTCTCAATACTTTTGCCTGGGCAATTAAGCTCATGTCTCCGATCTCATCCAGGAAAATCGTACCGCCGTTGGCCTGCTCAAATTTTCCCTGTTTATCCTTGATAGCACCTGTAAAAGATCCCTTTACGTGTCCGAACAGTTCGGATTCGATAAGTTCTGAAGGAATAGCGGCACAGTTTACTTCCACCATCGGACCTCTTGCCCGGTCACTCTGGTTGTGAATAGCATGTGCTACCAGCTCTTTTCCGGCACCGTTCGGTCCGGTGATCAGAACCCTTGCATCAGACACCGCAACCTTCTCGATCATCTCTTGGATCTTCTTTAAACCTGCCGACTCACCGATCATCTGGTACTTTTTGTTTACCTTTTTCTTCAGCGTTTTGTTTTCGGTCTGAAGGTTTTTATTTTCCTTCTTCAGCGTTTCTTTAGCTAAAGCATTTTTTACACTGGTAATCAATCGGTTGATGTCAATCGGTTTGGATATGAAGTCGTAAGCCCCTTCTCTCAGACAGGAAACGGCAGAATCAATATCCGCATGTCCTGAAATCATGATGAAAGTGGATTCCGGTTTTAAGGCTAAACTTTGTTTCAAAAGTTCGGTTCCGGAAAGCTTAGGCATTTTGATGTCGGAAATAATCAGCGCGAAATCTTCTTTTTCGATCTGCTTATAGCCTTCAAGTCCGTCTTCGGCGATTACAAATTCATATTCGGTAAGTTCGTCAGATAGGATACTTTGGAGTACTCCTGAGATTGCTTTTTCGTCTTCTACAATAAGGATTTTTTGCATAGTTGCAAATTTAGATTTTTTTGATTGAATTATTAGCAAAAACCGTACCTAATCCACTATTGAGAATAATCTCGTCTGCCGAAAATCGCAGAGCCGACGCGGATGGAATTGGCCCCGCATTCGATAGCCACCGGGAAGTCATCGCTCATGCCCATGGAAAGAGTTTCGAGCTTTGTCAATTGATTTAATTCATCAAAAAGATTTTTCAGCGTTAGAAATTCCTTCCTGACCTGTTCCTGGTCGTCTGTAAAAGTAGCCATTCCCATCAGTCCGGTGATTTTGATATGCTGGAATTCACCGCTCAGATATTGTTCAAACAATTCTTTGGCTTCGCTAATCTCCAGTCCGAATTTACTTTCTTCCTCCGCAATTTTTACCTGAAGCAGAACGTTGATGGTGCGGTTGTTTTTTGCGGCTTCCTTATTGATTTCGCGGATCAGCTTTTCAGAGTCTGCACTCTGGATCGTATCGATAAATCCGGCGATGTATTTTACTTTATTGGTCTGAAGGTGCCCGATGAGGTGCCACCGGATGTCTTTCGGAAGGAGAGGATACTTCTCGGTGATTTCCTGGACTTTATTTTCACCGAAAACTTTTTGCCCCAGATCATAAACTTCCTGAATGGCCGATACCGGATGGGTCTTTGAAACAGCCACCAACTGTACCCCGGCAGGAAGCTGACTTTTAATATTGTTGTAATTTTCCTGAATACTCATACCTGCAAATTTCGGATTTTTTAAACGAATATTCCAGTATTCTTATTTATTTTCATAAATAATTGGTTGAATAAAATGATGAAAATCTTAAGTTGGAATTAATCCCTTTTACTTCTTATCTCTTTGGCTTTACTATCGGCAGAAAAAACTTCCAGCCTCCAGCTTCCTTCTTCCAGCCTATTAAATACTACATTTCCAGTTCCACTACACGTTCCACCAACTTCCGGTTGAAACTTTCCGGAACCATTCTCATCAGGAAGTTTCGTAAGGCCGTTGCTTTTTCCCATTGGGAGAATTGTCCGAGCTTCCAGCTGGTATCGACCACATAATCTACTTTGTTTCTCCTGATTTTCTGAAAATCTTCAAAAGCCTGATTGAAATGATCCGTACGTTGCAATAATTTCCCGATTACATAAGCATCTTCAATCGACTGGCAGGCACCCTGGCCAAGATTCGGAGTCGTGGCATGGGCGGCATCACCGATCAGACATATGTTCTCAGAATACCATTTCGGGATAGGAGCGAGGTCGATCAGATCATTGAGGATTGTATTTTCCGGAAGGGTAGCCTGGATGATATCAATTATCATCGGATGAAAACCGTGAAAATGTTCCGCAATGCTTTGGTCACGCTTATGCAATCCTTTATTGACAACGGCATACCAATATATTTTTTTTCCGGTCATTTTCACGAAACCGAATCGTCTTCCTTTTCCCCAGGCTTCAATGGCTTCCCGGTTATATTTTTCAGGAAGATCAAATTCCACCAAACCGCGCCAGCAGATCTGCCCGGTTTCCCGGATCCTTCCGGCCTGCAGGATCTGGGTCCTGATCTTTGAATGAATGCCGTCGGCTCCGAAAACAATCCGGCTTTCGATTTCATTGCTGTTTTCAAAACGGAGCAGATAATTTTTCTCTTTCCTTATGTTAACCAATGAATGTTGAAGGTTAATTTTTTCAAAACCGATGTTTTCAGCGAGAATCCTTTGCAGATCCGCCCGATGGATAGCGACATTGCAGGAATTGTATTTCTTTTCCAGGGCAAGAACATGGGTGGTTGAAATATTTTTCAGGTGCTGATCGGTAACGGAAACCCCGTGAATTTTATTCCCTGCTTTTTCAATCTTTTCTTTCAATCCCAGCTGATCAAAAATCTGCATAGCGTTGATGGCCATCATAATCCCGGAGCCTACCGGTTTTATTTCCGGGGCGGATTCGTACATGGTAAAATCCAGATTTTGGCTTTTCAGGATATTCGCGAGGGTTAGGCCCCCGATTCCGGCTCCGATGATGGAAATAGGGTTCATTATTATTTTGCATTTTTCAGCTCGTTCAGCAATTGATTCTGTTTTCGAATGAAATGTTCGAGGCTGTCTGTTTTTAAAGGATGGGCATTCTGGTATTTTTCGATTTCAGGCAATGTTTTTCTGATTTTAAATAGGGTATAGCTGTCGTGAATTTTTTCTTTGTTTTTATCAATTGCTTCAGTCAGTTCTTTTATTTTTATGATTTTCAGATTATATTTTTTGGCACTTGCTTCAATCTCTTTTACAATTGCTTTTCTCGAAATTGAATCACTTACGGATTTAGCCAAAGCCTCCGCATCATTGTAGTATGTTTCGGATTTGTTAATAACCTGATCGTATTTGGAAGTGATTTTATCGGTTCTATCATCAATTTCATTGATTCTGTTGTCAAGTGATTGAAGACCTTTATCATTTGTTAGCAATTCCTCGTAAATCTGGTAGACCATGTTGTATTCTCTTGACGAAAACCTCGTTCCTTTCGTGATGGAACCTGAAACCGAAGATTCCGAGTTGTCAACAGCATTTTCAACTAATGGTTTGTTTTCAGATCTGTTCTCGTTGCAGGAAAAAATTAGTAGAGATAGAGTGGCAATGAGTAATATTCTTTTCATGATATGTATTTATGGTTTAATTTTGTTTTCGGGAATCAGAAGATCTGCAGGATTTACCGTGTAAAACAATTTAGGATAAGTAAAGTCCAACGATCGGTTTTCCTGGCCGCGCAGCTGAAAAAATTCTTTTTCTTCTTCTTCGTCAGCTAAGGTTAATCGTTCCCCTTTTGAAAAATAAGGTTGAGTATCTTTAAAGGTTATAAAAGTCTTTGAAGTTCTGAAGGTAATTCCAAGCCATCTGTTATCAATATCATTTTTAAAATTCTGCTTTGAATTCAGGATAATTTTATGCTGAAATTTCTTATTGGTTTCCACCGAAAATAAAACGACAGAATGGTGATCCAATACAATTTCAGATTCCTCTTCGGTCATTTTGTTTTTGATGACCAGTTTTCGCAGCTGATTTTCCTGCAGAATGGTTGGGTTTTCATAACAGGAAAACAAGGCAATAAAAGAGCGATCTTCCAGGTCAAGTGCCTGGTCGGAGTGAAATCCCATTTTGGAATAGGAAGAATCATATACTTCAATTAGAGCATTATTAAAATGCTGTTCAAGCAAGTCTATTTTTTCTAATGAAATTACTTCATTTATTTTTTTAATAATAGAATAGTGTATATCAGAAAATACATTTGCAGGAATATTGTATCGTGTTGTGGTTCTTACTATCGCTATATTTACACTGTCTTGTTTTACAAGATGATTACCAAGTCTGCCTTTTCCCGTCGCTTCAAAATCAGCGGAGTTCATTAGACCTTCACATAAATTCTGTTCCGTAGACAATGTTATTTTATAAAACCCGTGAAAATTCATTACAGTAAAGGTTTTTCATAATCGCCCAGATTCATGCTGAAATATGTTTTTTTGTATTCCACCATATTTTCCGTCATGTTTTCTTCATAATAGGAATTCCGAAGTTCAGCCTGCATTTCCGGAGTCATATCTTCTAGTTTTACATACTGACCTTTATCATTGATGTATGTCTGATTATCTTTGTAGACGGCTTCAAGATTCGAACAGCGAACAACATATCCCATTCTTATCGGAATCTGATCGACTCCCAAAATGGATGGACGAATTTCATGGGTATAAAGCCTATTCGTAGAAAGTGGAATTATAAACGCAGAATCAGGGTATAAAGTAACCGTAAATTCTTTTTGCAGGGATTGGTCTTCAACAGCCTTCTTGAGCCTGAAATGAAGTCTTGTCAGTGCGCTGGTCTGTTTATAGCAGATGTCAAATCGATCCGTTTCCGATGGCTTCAAATGTTCGGAATTGGAACCATCATAAAAAGTACAGAACGCGATTAGTCCTTCTTTCGGCATGTCCTTCGTCTTGTCCGAATGGGCTTTAATCTTAGCTTTTACTTCCTTTTCAGTATCCGTAGTTTTCTTTTTATTTTCGTAGATCTGCACCAAAGCATGGTTCAGATCGGTTTTGTATTCAAAAGTTTCCTTGGCACATTGATTAAGTAAAGCGATAATTTTACGGTCTGTTTCTCTAAAATTATCGGTTGGACCTGTGAGATTACTGGAACATCGCAGAAGATTGAAGCATAGTGCCTCTTCTCCTTCTTCAGTGGATTCTTTCATCACCTTACTCAGATAGATGCCTTTTCTCAATGCTTTTGCTTCTTTGTTGGATTCGGTAAGCTCCTGAAAATGATGTTCGGATTTTACCTTTTCGAAAACATTGGCTTCATGAAAAAGCTTTCGGAAATAAACGCCTGCATTGCTGACGATAATAGGAACCTCTCCGATACCCACCAGCTCTGATTTCCCTTCATGAATGTTTTCGTAATTTACCGAAAATTCTTTGATGATATGAAGGAAATGGCTGTTTCCAACAAGGTTATTTAAATCCCCGCAGATGTATATTTTTTTATCCTTAAAATTCGCATTTAAATTATCAACTATAGTTCCGCAGAAATTATCGATTAGATACTGAAGTTCTTGATTATTCTCCTGACGGTTGTTTAATACAACAAGAATATTTTTATGTATTGCTATTTTGTTTTCCACTGAATGGTTATTCATTTTTTTAATTATGGGATGAAGATAGTTTAAAATTTTAAATGTTTAAAATCTATATCCATGAAGTTTGTATTTTCCTTTTTTAATACAAAGTGATTGTCCGTTACTTGTAATGAAAGGAAGCAAAGAAAGGATCAGCAAGCTGATCTGATAAAGCATATGCATAATCCGTCTGATTTTTTCCAGGTGCTTAACTGATGGCTAATCATAAACAAAATAAAAAGAGAAAGTCCAAAAGCAGACCCTCTCTTTTTTGATATAATTTTAATATAACGTAAGATTGAAAAACTTCCAGCATCCAACATTCTTCTTCCAGCCATAATCTCAAGTTCACATTAATTCACCTTCAAAGTTTTCTATTCATATTTGGAAAAATCAACCGCAAATATACATCGGTTCACTTGGCTTCCGTTTTGTGCGCCTGCGTTGGGCTCAAATTCCGTCAGGCTCCACAGGTAATTGTATTGAGATTCATAGTAAAGGGATTCCACTCCGTAAGGCCATCGAAAGCGTACCGTATCATCGGCACCATCGGTGTAGCGGGCCAGTCTTGCATTGGATCCGTAAGAATTGCTCGGAGATCCGGTGCACGAAAGCCAGGTTCGGTTTCCTTTTCTGAATACACCCTGTATTCCATGGGCATGATTATCGGTGAAAAGGCTGTTTTTCGGTGTAACGGATACAATTCCGGTATTCTGGAGGGTTCCGTTGGCATCAACAGGAAATCCAAAGACTTTGGGAACAATGGAAGCATCCGCACTGCCGGAGTAATATTGTCCGGTCCAAAACTGGGTGCCTTCATCATTTACCTGAATTGTCGAGAATGGATTAGCATTGTTGATTTTCTGATATCCCGTCTGAGGTAGAATATACCGGTAATTGAAAGCGAACAAATTCCCGTTGGAATCTTTACCGCATTTGTTATTGGTTGTATCGCCGGTGGTTACTTCAATGATTTTATTCAGATCGAATACACGGACTCCCAGATTCGTACTGCTGATATAAAGTTTACCTTTAAAATAAGCCATTCCACCGGCATGTACATTCAGCGGGGCATACGAAGAATATTGTGAATAGTCTGTCGGAGCTGTCGGAATATCGGGCTGCACCAGAAGGATATGACGGTAAGTAAGATAAGTGCTTGAACTTGGGCTGATGTCGATCAGGGTAATGCGCGACCCTTTGAATGCGGCTTCATCTTTGGCGTACCAGCTTACCAGAAGATAACGGACGCCGTCTTTGGTAAATCCTGCGATTCCCTGCGGTCTCCAGAGTGCGGTTGTTTCATCGTCGGTATTCCAGCGGATACCCCGTACCCGGTTTTCTTCAGGGATATTGAATCCATAGACTTCGGTATAAGCGCTTCCGCCTACGGCCTGGCGGTTTTTATTGATCTGTGACGGATTTAAGAAACTGAAACCGGAATTGATGTAGGTGCTGGTATCCACATAAGCATTAACACTTACACTTGCATCCGCAGATGCTCTGCCAATATTGGCTTTTAAAGATTGCTCTTCTTCTATTGAAGTGATGCCATTGTTCTGGCACCCAACGCTGGTCAGCGCATACAACAAGAGCATCCATCCAAAAAATTTTTTCTGAATCATAATTAATAATTTACACTGTTTTGAATTGGATGCGAAGCTATCGGATTCTTACGTTAACCGGATTTCGTCCTCATTAATTATGTATTAAATTTATGTTTCTGAAAAAAGAATTCGAAATAAACTGTTGTTAAATATCTTTGATTTTTATCTTATATGTTCTAAAATATACACAAGCCAATAAAAATCTCTTTGTGCCTGATGTGTTGCAATAAATTACCATCACCCATAAAAATAAAAAACGGAGCCTGAAAATCAAGCTCCGCGTATCTATGTATCGTTAAAAATTACTTCCCTAAATAAGATTTCAGAATCTTACTTCTGGTGTTGTGCTTCAATCTCTTGATCGCTTTTTCTTTGATCTGACGAACACGTTCTCTGGTAAGGTCGAAAGTTTCACCGATTTCTTCCAGGGTCATTGGATGTTTCCCGTTTAGTCCGAAATACAGTCTTACCAAATCTGCTTCTCTTGGAGTCAGTGTATTCAATGCTCTTTCGATCTCGATCTGAAGCGATTCCAGCATCAGGTCTTTATCCGGGCTCGGAGATTCTCCTGAACGCAATACGTCATAAAGATTGGAATCTTCACCTTCTACTAAAGGTGCATCCATCGACAGGTGTCTTCCGGAGTTTTTCATCGATTCCTTGATGTCTTCTTCGCTCATGTCCAGAACTTCAGCCAACTCTTCCGGAGAAGGTGGTCTTTCGTTTTCCTGC
Organism: Chryseobacterium sp. SORGH_AS_0447; assembly: GCF_030818695.1. NCBI lineage: Bacteria > Pseudomonadati > Bacteroidota > Flavobacteriia > Flavobacteriales > Weeksellaceae > Chryseobacterium > Chryseobacterium sp. SORGH_AS_0447. Next base: position 2,623,058 of record NZ_JAUTAR010000001.1, read on the forward strand.
TCAAGGTGAGCGTAAGCCTTGTTGATCTTATTGATGGAACCGATTTTGTTCAGCGGTAGTCTTACAATTCTCGACTGTTCTGCCAAAGCCTGTAAGATCGACTGACGAATCCACCAAACCGCGTAAGAGATGAATTTGAAACCTCTAGTTTCATCATACCTTTTTGCCGCCTTCATAAGTCCTAAGTTACCTTCGTTAATCAAATCCGGTAAAGAAAGACCCTGATTTTGGTACTGCTTGGATACGGATACTACGAAACGGAGGTTGGCCTTAATTAATTTTTCCAGTGCTGCTCTGTCGCCCGCACGGATTCGCTGTGCCAAATCTACCTCTTCGTCCGCAGTGATCAGTTCCACTTTACCAATTTCCTGCAAATACTTGTCTAATGAAGCAGTTTCCCTGTTGGTTACCTGCTTAGTGATTTTTAATTGTCTCATCTATTTTATCCTCAAAAAAGAGTTTCTATTATATTATACGTATGAAACGTCAAAAAGGTTACAGCAGGGACAGAAATTTTTCATTGAATTAAACTTGTTTTGAAAAATTAGTTGTAAATTATGCGTTTTACCGTTCCGGAAAGCCGGTTTTATCTTTTGGATACTTGTCTTTCCTATTTTTTCAAGGAGCTTTTTCCCGCTTTCCGTTGCAATCTTTTTTTCCAAAAAAGGATTTCCACTGCAATCGGGGCTAGGGCGGTAGCCGATGATTTTACACATCATGCAAAGACAACTTTTCGGCTTGCAGAATCACCAAAGCGTAACAGTCAATTCCTTCGTGTCAATGGTCAATCCGCTACGCTTGTCAATTTTTTCCTATTCTGAGTTGATAATTGACTACTAACTATTGACCATTCATTTGCATCGCAAAATTCACTCTTAAAAACCACCCCGTGAAAATTCTTTCAGAATTTTCGCCACCCCTCCTCTGGAGGGGAATTTAAGATCCTTGATTAGAAATGGTTGTATGTTTATCTGAAGTTATATTTTTATATTGCTTTACACATAGCAAATTCACAATTGACCATTCACAATTCACTCATTCAAAGAAAAAAGCAGAACCGAAGCCCCGCCTCATATAAACTTAACGAATGAAAAATTGACATTTCACTATTCACTATTCACCATTGACCATCAAAAAAGCGGAACCGAAGCCCCGCTGTGTATTTAAAAATCAAATGGCAAATTCACCATTCACCTTAAAAAAGATCATTCAGCCATTTCGCCAGTCTCAGACCGCCGTAAAGAAGCTGTCTTTCCATCGTATCGTTGAATTTGTACTGGTAATCGTAAGCCAGCTTGGAGTCATTCGGTGTCTGCGCATAGATTTTGTTGGCCATTTTATGAGAATCGTATAGCCAGTCTTCCAGCGTTCCTTTCTGAATCTGTTGTACTTCAGCATCGGTTTTAATATCCAGCAGTTTGGAATATTCCGTATAGCTGTATTTCTGAGAGTCCACCAGCTTTCCGTCCCATACCGAATGCAGGTTTGTCTTTTCTCCGAAATACGTTACATTGATCTTGTTACCTCCCAAATCTTCCGCTCTTCCTACGTGCAACGGCTGAGCCAGGTCTCCCATAATATGGATAAGGAAGATCAGGGCAATCTTTCTGTCTTTTTCCGGAGTTTTCGAATCTTTCAGCTGTCTGGATAGAGTTTTTACCTGAGTGTATAAACTTGGGCCCGCCTGTGCTTCCAGTTTTTCTTCAAATACTTTGAAATCCGTCTGTGGGTCAATGTTTACATAATGCCATGCAGAAGCCTGTTTCCAGGCACCGGTAGTATCGGATTTAATAAAATCCGGCCAGTTAGCCCAATAAGCCAGGCGCTCTCTTCCCATCAATTTTTTAATTTCCCTTCTTGCCTTTCCGGACAGGTGATTTTCTGCAATTTCTGCAATAATTCGGTGTCCCGTAAGCCCCCACGCATAAGAATACAGGGAAGATACCATCAATGCCAGAACCAGAATTTTAGAATACATACTTTTCATTGTAAAATAACATTTTCAGGGGGCAAAGATACGGTTAATTTTAAGGCTGAGTTCAAGGTTCGGAGAAGGGGTGGGAAAATTTAATCAAATATTAATTTAAGTCTTGGTAAAGGTAAAGGTAAAGGTAAAAGGTGGCAAACTCCTTAAGCTCCTCACCTAAAAACTTAGCCTCAGTCTTAACCTTATTTATCTTTTCCTTCTTTTGCTCATAATTATTTAGTATTTTTAGTAGAAAATTCATTGGGAAATATTTTTTCAATAATTTGAGATATACTATTTTTACAAGCCAAAATCACAGCAAAGACCATGTATGAGAATAATATTGTAGACATGCATTACAATAAACTGCAGACCGATTTCAAAGCGGAAGCAGTCGCCGTAAATCTTTTAAAATACCACAGGGCGGTAAGCAATATTTTTATCAACCGCATCGGGATCAACGACCGGGCGTATTTAAAAGACATCAAAAGTATTTCAAGCGATTATCTGGGTTTTGACGAAGAAGTTTTCACTATCGAAACCTACCGGGAAGGAATTTACGATTACCTTCCGGAAGGGCTTTTCCATCCGCCTTCATTAGGCGCCTCCCGAAAAAATGTGGATACGGTGGTCCGTGAGATCCGCAGACAGAAAAAAGTAGAGGAGGATGCCCGCAAATTCTTCAAGCCTTTTGAGCTGGAAATATTTTTTACCGAGATCAGTGCTTTGCTGAAAGAATTCGATTTTGACATTTCCAGTGATACCGATGCCCTGCTGAATACCATAAGAGAATTGTGGCCGCTGATCGATATGCTCGATAAGAAAAACGCATACATTTTTATTTATATTTTGCCGTTTTTCCATCAGATCCGGGGCGATAGAACCTGGTTTGAACGTTGTATGACCGCATTTTTGCAGGTTCCAGTAAAGGTTACGTTTGCCCCGAATGTCATCGATGGAATAGAAGAGCAGGACGACTCCATGCTGCTGGGGAATTCCAGACTGGGAGTCACTTACATTCCAAGCGGAAGACACATGGACGGGCAGAGAAATTGGGTCGTGAATATCGGGCCGATACCCTACAAGGAAATGAAGAAATATATCGACGGAAGCCCGTTCCGGAAAGTGTTGCAGGCCATGTATGACTACTTCCTGCCGGTAAGCGTCGATATAGAGGAAAATTTCATCACCGAGAAACAGGAATATTCTTTTGCGCTGGAAGATGACGAAAGAAATGCAAACAGGCTCGGATACTCTACATTCCTGTGAAAATTTTAACTATATTTACATTCACCAAGAAAAAATATTAATTCGAAAAGACAGATGGAAGTTTCGTCAGTAAAAGGAATCTTTTTAAGGTATATTTTGATGCCTTTATTTGCAGTGATCATGATGGTAATTTTAGCTGCTATCAGAAGAAATAAGCCTGCCATAAAGATTAAAACCATTATCATTTATGTTCTGCTGTGCAGTTTATGCCTTGCTATTCCCGGAATCTTCGGGTTTGCGGGAAATATGTTTAATCCATACTGGTATCTTATCGCACAGATTGTTTACCTTATTTTAGGGATTATACACGTGAATTTATCAGACCGGTATTTCAAAAGGCATTTCACTTCAACCACAAAAAGTATTTTATTTGAATCGATACTTTCCCTAACGTGTATCGGATTCGGAGGCTATCTTTTTTACCTGATCTTCAACTGGATCAGCAAAGGAACCGGATATCCCTTAATGGCGGCTACGAGTATTTTTATCTTCCTTGTACCGCTGGTATTTCATTACTGCTATGTACAGCTTATTAGTATTCCCGTTGATATTTATAAGACGTGGAGATACTCGCCCGAGCAGCGGCTTCCGGATTTTGAAGGTGCCGATTTCGACCGCCTGATGGTCCTGAATGTAGAATTGAGCAAAAACCTGGAAGAAGCCAACCGGTTCAGGATTAAAGCCAAAACCCTTCCGACCGGCATCACCTTCGGCGACTGGTTCTACCGGGTCGTTGACGACTACAATCACAAAAATCCGAATTCCGTAATCCATCTTACCGATGAGATAAAGGAGCCGTATTACTGGATCTTTTACACTAAAAAATCTTTTTTCAGCTTCAGGAAATATATCGATTTTGATCAGGACATTACCGACAACCGCATTTCAGAAAACGATGTGGTGATCTGCAAAAGAGTAATCCAGCACGAAGAAGAAGGACTGAGAAAACCACAATCACGCACAATTTAAAAAATATTGAATATGATACAGCCTATTAAGCATTTTGCCATCAATTGGGTTGACGGGATGAAAGTTTCCCAGAGACATCTTAATGATCAGGATAATTTTTTAATTGATACCATCAGAGATTCCAATTCATTGGGGATCACTACATATAATTACGGGCTTCTGCCGATTTCAAATGAATTTACAGACCGCACGATCTTCGACGTTCACAATACGGCAACCAACGATGTACAGCTGGTTATCAAACGCTGCAGTGCCGTCACGATGGCCGGTTACAGGATAGAACTGCTGGATAGGAGAGTCAGTGTAAAATCTCTGGCCAAATCCATGAACGAAGAACAGGCGGACGGAGAATACTACATCCTTATTTCCGTTAATCCGTTTGATAAAGTACCGTTCGGGGATATCGACCCGGAGGAAATTCCGCCGCGGCATCCCAACACACAGTCCAATCACCACCTGGAACTGCTCCCGGTAACATCCCTGAACAGCAGCTATTCGGGAGGAAATTATCTGATCATCGGAAAGGTAGACCTGAAAGGGAATATCGCGCAGGTGGACTCCAATTTTATTCCGCCGTGTACTTCCATCCAGAGCCATCCGGCTTTACTGGATTATTACAATATTTTCGCAAAATCTGTTGGAAATCTGCAGCAATATGCTTTTAAGATTATTCAGAAAGCTTCCCATAAAAACCAGAATACGGCATTGGCACAGAACGTAAAGTTTTTGTGCAATACCATGATCAATACTTTTGGGGATATGTATTTCCAGTTCAGGAACATCACACCTTATCAGCCGCCGGTATTTTTGATTGAGCTGTTTTCTAAGCTGGCACTTCGCCTGTATAATGCAACCCAGGTCTTGGTGCCTGCCGAACTGGAGGAAATGCTGAATTATAGTCTGGAATGGAGTGAAATCGCTCCTCACACGCTGCTGAATCAGCTGTCGATCGTTGCCGAAACCAATTATGACCATCATAACTGCGGCGAACCTTTTATCTACATCCAGCAGATGCTGAAAAGCCTGGAGACGATCTTTGCCAAGCTGAGCGAACTGGATTACATCGGTCAGCGAAAAGAAAATATTATCGTTAACGAACAGGAAGTTTCCAATAACAATAATCCGAAAAGAGGATGGAGCGTTTTGGACTAATTCAGAAAAACTATTAAATATAAATCCCGGAGCTATTATGCCGGGATTTTTTGTTGGAAGTGCAAAGGTGAGAAAGGATTTTCTTGAATAAATAAAAATCCGTAACATTATATTTCAATAAATTTAAAATGGACATCAATAAAATAAGACAGGATATCCGCGGCCTGGCAGACGGCAAAATATTTCTTAACAATGCCGGATCTTCTTTAATGCCGAATGTGGTAACCGATGTAATGACCGATTATCTGAAACAGGAAGAACTTTCAGGCGGATATCATGTTGCAAACGTAAATGCAAACGCGTTGGAAGGCTTCTATGATGAAACGGCAAAACTGATAAATGCCCAATCGCGTAATATTGCTTTTGCTACGAGTGCTACCGAAGCCTATACCAAAGCTTTGTCCAGTATTATTTTTAAAGAAGGCGATGTCATCATCACAACGGCTGACGATTATATCTCCAACCAGATTACTTTTATTTCCCTGCATAAAAAGTTGGGCGTGAAAGTGATCAGAATGAAGAATCTGCCCGATCATGAACTGGATCTGGAAGACCTTGAAAAGCTGATCCGTGAACATCATCCGAAACTTATTGCTGTTACGCATATTCCTACCAATTCGGGACTGATCCAGAATGTAGAAGCGGTAGGAAAAATCTGTCGGAAGCATGATATTCTGTATCTCGTAGATGCCTGCCAGTCTGTCGGACAGTTGGCAGTGGATGTCGAAAAAATAAACTGTGATTTTCTTACGGCAACAGGAAGGAAATTTCTGCGCGGGCCGAGAGGAACCGGATTCCTGTATGTTTCAGACCGGGTTCTGGAACAGGAATATGCACCGCTTTTACTGGACATGAGAGGAGCGGACTGGACAGCGTATGACGATTATGAATTGTTCAAAACCGCAAAACGGTTTGAGCACTGGGAAATTTCCTACGCTTCACTTTACGGATTAAAGCATGCGGTGCAATATGCCAACAGCGTAGGAATGGAGAGGGTGGAGCAATATAACAAAGGCTTATCCGACAGACTACGGGAAAATCTTAAAAGCAGCGGATTCAGCGTATGGGATTGGGGAAACCGCCTGAGCAGCATCGTTACTTTTTCCGGTCCTGACGGCGATCTTGAAAAGATCCAGCAGGTGTTGAAAGAAAACAACGTTTACTTTTCAGTCACTTATAAAAATTCTGCACTCATTGATTTTTCCACCAAAAATATTCATGGAATCGTACGACTCTCACCCCATTATTTCAATACCATGGAGGAGATAGAAACGGTTTCAGAAATATTGAAAAACAGTTTAAAGTAATTGACTAAGAATAGAAAGCTTAAAGATCTGGTAGTTTCGAGAATCTCCAACTACCGGATTGCCATTCCTTTCTCTAATGCTGAAGCTTTGCATTTAAGCACAATGTTTGTCATCCCGTAGGGATCTCAATATAGTATTAGCAGTATACAGAGAAAATCTGTTGTAGAATTCACAGATAAGCATATGGCTTTAAGTACCCTCAATACGTAATCTTACTTCTTCACCAGAATTTTATCCGTGGCTTTGCGGCTCAGAACTTCCTGTTTCCCGTCGACTTCAACGGTAAATGATCTGTCGAAACTTTCAATCTTCAGGATGTTGATTTTTTTATTCAGCAATAAATTCCGTTCCGTTAAATAATTCAGGAAGGCATCGTCGGAAAGGGTAACGGATGTGAAAACAACGGTTTCGCCCACTTCACAGTTGCTCAGTTTCTGAAGGTCCTGGGAAATAATGTTGCCGTCTTTATCCGGAATGGGTTCGCCGTGGGGATCAAATTTAGGATAATCCAGAATCTCATCCATTTTATCAAAGAAAACGGCAGAGTGTACATGCTCCAGCTGCTCGGCGATCTCATGAACATTCTCCCAACCGAAATTCATTTTTTTAACAAGAAACATTTCCGTCAGGCGGTGCTTTCTTACGACCAGGGCTGCTTCCCGTCGGCCTTTTTCCGTTACTTTCAGCGGCTTATAGGTTTCGTAGACCACCCAGTTTTTCTCGGCAAATTTCTTCATCATGTTGTTAACGCTCGGCATTTTTACGTTTAAAAATTTGCTCAGCTCGTTAATCGTTACCTTTCCTTCATGGTCAACTACATGAAATAAGGCCTTCAGGTAATTCTCTTCTGTTAATGTTGTCTTCAAAATGTTAGATGCTAATCATGACAAATCTAACAAAATATTACCAATAAATAAGGTGCATTCGATGAACTTTTTTTAATTTTACCTTATGAAATTCTCATTCAAAAACGACTATTCGGAAGGTTGTCATCCTGATATTTTACAGGCACTTTTAGAAAACAATCTCAATCAGCAGGCGGGTTACGGAGAAGATGAATATTCCCGGAAGGCCAAAGAACTTATTAACGAAAGGATGAAAAATCCTGATGCCGATATCTATTTTGTTTCAGGCGGCACACAGGCCAACCTTATCGTTATTTCTTCTGTTTTAAGACCCTACCAATGTGCGGTTTCTGCATCAACGGGGCATGTTCTAAATAACGAAACCGGAGCTATCGAAGCAACAGGGCACAAGATTCTGAGCATTGAAAAGGAAGACGGAAAACTGACTCCGGAAGACATTATTCCAGTATTAGAAGGCCACAGGAACGTTCCGCACCAGGTAATGCCCAAGCTGGTTTATATCTCCAATTCCACGGAGCTGGGAACGGTGTATACTTTAAAAGAGTTGGAAGACCTTTCAGCTTTCTGTAGGGAAAATCATCTTTATCTTTTTATGGATGGCGCAAGGCTGGGGCACGGATTGACATCGGAAATTAGTGATCTTACGCTGGAAAAGGTGGCGAAACTTACCGATATTTTCTACTTGGGAGGAACCAAGAACGGCGCACTGATCGGGGAGGCCATTGTTATCAATAACCCTGAGCTGCAACAGGATTTTGCATTTAATATCAAACAGAAAGGCGCGCTGCTCGCAAAGGGAAGGCTGTTGGGAATTCAGTTTCTTGAACTGATGAAAAATGACCTTTATTTTGATCTTGCTAAGCACGCGAATCAGCAGGCGATGAAGATGAAAAATGCCATGAAGGAAAGGGGAGTGCAGTTCTTATCCGATACCTATACCAATCAGATTTTTCCAATCCTTAGCCATGCACTGATCGAAAAATTATCGGAGAAATTTGAATTTTACGTCTGGAAAAAGATCGATGAAGATTCTTCTGCCATCCGCCTTATTACCTCATGGAATACAGGCGATGAGCCGGTGAATGATTTTATAGAAATAATAAGAAAAGAATTATAAAACAAAATGCAACCAAGACGGTTGCATTTTGCTTTATCAGATCTCACAATTGTTGATGAATATTTCTATTATTTTAGAGCGTTAGCGACCAAGTTGCAGTCTGCTGTCTTTAAGGTTCTTCCGCCGGCATACTTTATTTTCTTCTCGTCGGTATATTTGGTTCCGGTTTCCTCGTCTCTTTCGCCGATTCCTTCGGCCAGGCCGTCTTTGGTCTTAATGAAATAAAGGTCGTTTTTATTTCCTGCTTTTCCTTCGGAAGCAAAAGTATAGGTCAGCTTCAGCGTATCTCCGGATTTGAAGCCGGTAAGATCTCCTTTGTTGCTGTCTTTTTCACTGTTTTTGGTGGCCATTTTTCCGGTAATGGTTCCGAGGTTATCGTCGATGCTTACAAAAACGGTATCTTTCCCGGTAACACCCATGTAACAATAGGATTTCGGGCCTAAGGTATCCTTAACTTTTTCCGTAGCAGCAGTCGTGTCGGAAGAGACCGTCTCGGCAACCGGCGCTTCCGCTTTCTTATTGCAGTTCAGCAGAATCGCAGACAGGACACTTAACACAATTAATTTTTTCATATCCTTTTTATTTTATTAATTCAATTTCACTTATGCTAAAATAACAATTGTATTTTACATGAAAAAAAATTATTTAAAAAGAGTAGTTTGCTAGTTTGTCATTCTCGTTCTAAACTTTTAAACAGCCGCGAAAACCCCGTGCTGTATAATAAGAATCGGCTCCGTTGTGGTAGACGAAGACCGTATTGTAACGGCGGTCGCCAAAGAGAGCTCCGCCCAAATCACGGATATTCTGAGGCGTTTTTAACCAGCTTGACGTTTTCTGGTCGAATTTTCCCACTTCCTGCAGCTTTCTGTATTGTTCTTCAGACAGAAGTTCGATACCCATTTCTGCAGCTGTATCCATAACATTATTTTACGGTTTATTGGCTTTTCTGGATTCCCAGGCCTGGAAATCGTAGCAGAGACTTCGGCGTTTAGGACTTTCGGGCGAACAGTCAAAAAAGAGATATTCATCTGTATTTTCATCATAATCTATAACGTCAGGTTCGCCTTCGGTTTTTTCCATTTCATAAAGAGACCGAAGCTTATCTGGATTTTCTTCCAGTTTTTTCAAAATTTTATCCCATTGCAAATCTTTGTGACGATTCATGTTTTTGTCGAATCTCGTTTTCAGAACTTTTAAAAGTTCATTCGTTTGTTCCTGGGTTATATTGTTTTTGCTCATATCGTTTTTGTCTGGTTTTAAATTCTAAAAGTTTTTAAATATAAAAATATAGCTTAATTTTGAATGGGAGGAGAAGTTTTGATTTCAGGGCTTTTAAAGCCGCTTAATATCAGTCAGATAGCTAAGGTTCTTGATTGATTTTAAAGCCCTAAAATGCCTTTAAATCAAGTGGTTAAAAATGTATGAAAATGAGGGATTTTTTGGTCAATATCACTCTTTTGAACGTTTTTACAAAAAGTCCTATAATTTATATTATGTTAAATTGGATGTTTTTTCGGAATTGGGATTTGAAGGTTTTCAGCAGTTTAATGGGTACGCCCAATTATGTCTCAGCCGTCTTTTTCGCTGTTTAAAGTTGGCTTCTTCTTAAAACATTCGTACTTTTGTTACTCTAATCTTTTTAAATGTCAATTTTTTCAGAAAATATCCGGCTTTTGCGCGGTACCCTCGGGAAAACCCAGCGCGAATTGTCTCAGCAGATACAAATCACCTCTTCCAGGTACAGTTCTTATGAAAATGGAAAATCCAAGCCTCCTGTGGATGTGCTGATCAGAATTTCCAGAATATTTAACGTAAGCATTGATCTTCTGCTTTCCGTAGACTTAACGAAGCATTCTCTGAAAGATATGCTGAAACTTCCGGATAACCGGATCGTTCTGCCGGTTGTTGTAGATCAGCAAGGCAACGAAAGCATCGAGATCGTTCCTCAAAAAGCCACCATGGGTTATCTCCGGGGTTACAGCGATCCCGATTATATTGAAAGCCTGCAGACGATTTCGCTGCCGTTTCTTAAAAATGGAAAATTCAGGGCTTTTCCGGCCGATGGCGATTCAATGCCGCCCTTTAAAGATGGTTCTTTCATTATCGGAAAATATATGGAAGGCGTCAATGATCTGAAATCCGGCAATACGTATGTCTTTATTACTTTAAATGACGGAATTACCTATAAACGCTTAAGAGCTAAAAACAAAACTTCACTTACGGTAGCTTCGGACAACACGTTCTACGAACCGTATGATATTCCCCTGAATGAAATTGTTGAAGTCTGGCAGTATGCGACCGGTATTTTTCCGGAAGATTTTTAATGGTAAAACTTTATTTAAACATATACAGCTACAGATCCTTTATCGGATTTGTGGCTTTTTTCTTGAGGTAAAATTAAAGAAATATAGTCTAAATAATTGATTTACAGTCCGTATATGTTAGCTCCTTCCCTATTTTATTTAACTTTCAGAAAAAATTGAAAGATATATGAGTTCTTAATTGCTGGTCAAGCGACTTTTCGATACAATTTTTTTCAAAATCTCTTTGAAGCATAGTGATTGAATAAACTTCCGGCATCCTGCTTCCCTCTCCCAGCCCATCATTTAGACGCTCATTAAATCCACTAATAAGTACCACAATTTAGTGAATACAGGAAAATCCAAAAACCAATTCATTAACTTTGTTTAAATAATCCATTTAAAAACAGAAGTATGTCCATTACAAATGAACAGGAATTAGCCGGAATGCGGAAAGCAGGTGAAGCCGTTGCCTTTACGTTGCGGGAAATGATAAAATATGCCCGGCCCGGTATGACAACCAAAGACCTTGATGAATACGGAGCAAAGATTCTTTCTGATTTTGGAGCCAAGTCTGCCCCTTACCTTACCTACGGATTTCCCGGCTGGACCTGCATCAGCGTTGATAATGAATTCTGTCATGGAATCCCTAGTGATGCAAAGGTGTTGAAAGAAGGAGATCTTATTAATATCGATGTTTCTGCGGAGCTTAATGGCTTTTGGGCAGATAACGGCGGTTCTTTTGTGATCGGAGAAGATATTCACGATCACGGTAAATTGGTGGAAGCCTCTAAAGATATCCTTAGAAAGGCCATCAACAGCATTAAAGGCGGGGTGAAAATTGCCGATATCGGCGGACTGATGGAAACGGAGGCGAAAAAACGCGGCTATAAAGTGATCAGGAACCTCGGAGGACACGGGATCGGACGGAGCCTCCACGAACAACCGGATGAACTGATGAATTACAGGAACCGGTTTGATACAAGAAGATTCAGAAAGAACTCAGTTGTAGCAATCGAGACTTTTATTTCCACTACTTCCGGTATTGCCGTTGAAGAAAAAGACGGCTGGACCATGGTCGGGAACAAAGGCGGATATATGGCTCAGCATGAGCATACGATCCTGATTACCGACGGAAAACCGGTAATTTTAACCGAGATGAACGGAATATTGAATTAATCCGGTATTCAAAAATAAAAACAGCTTTTCATTACAAAATGAAAAGCTGTTTCAAAAGATATACGTGAGCGCACTTAATCTTTGTCCTTGTATTCGCTGATTCCTTTGAACTGGTGATAAGAATCTTTGATATTTTTCAGGTGTTCGGAGACGATCGGCAAACTTCTTTCACTGAGCTTTCCGCTGTCGATCGCATTCTGGTAGGCATCAATGGCTGCTTTTTCGCCAAAAACTACATTTCCGATTGTGGATTCTTCCCTGTTTCCGAGAGTAAAGGAATTTTTAATGTCGATCCATGTCCTATGCAAAGCACCGGCTACGGACGGGGAATCTTCAGCCTCCCCACCTTTTTCGGTAATAAGATCGATCAGCTCATTCTTCATTACTTTTGTCAGAGAATTCATTTTTGCATACTCAGGCTTTACATCCGGATAATTTTCCCAGACTTTGCCTTCTACTTTTCCGAAACCTTCGATTCTGTCATTCGTAATGTGAAGCAGATCGTTTAAAACAGATATTTCTTCCTGATTATTCATAATACATATTTTGTGATATCCGGAATTCTGCAAGAACCATACCTTTGCGTTAAGATCAATGGTATATAAAATAGAGTTTTAAAATATTATAGTCAATAACTTCTTCATATTATTTAATTTAACAAAAATATAATCCCGGTTGATCCATCTGTCCTGAATTAAATAAAAGAATGTTGTATTTTTATTAACCCAAAATCATAACACTTCATGAATATGCCAGACGGTAACAACCCTCACGATATAAAAGCAGTATTTTTTGACATCGACGGAACACTGATCAGCTTCAAAACCGGAAAAATACCCGAATCTACTCAGAATGCCTTACAGAAACTCCGCGAAAAAGGAATTAAAGTTATTGTAGCCACCGGACGGTCCATCAATTCCCTGCACCACATCAGCCACCTAGAATTTGACGGTTTTATCACCTTTAACGGCGCTTACTGCGTTACGACTTCCCATGAGCTGATTTCCAGATATACAATTGACCCGGCTGATATTAAAAGCCTTGTCCGCTATGCTGCCGAATCGCCGCTGAGCTACTCCTTAATGTATGAAAACAAGGTGGAGATCAATGATGCCACACCTGAGGTCGTGGGAATGTATGCCCATGTAAATCTTCCCGTACCACCAGTTCATGACCATGAGAATATCGATACGGAGAATGTGCTTCAGGCCAATATCTTTCTACGGCCTGAAGCCGAGGAAAAATTTATGCGTGAGGTGATGCCGAACAGTATATCTTCACGGTGGACCCCTCTTTTCGCCGATGTAAATGCGGGAGGAATTACCAAGCAGCTGGGCATAGAAAATTTTTGCCGGTATTTCGGGATCGATACGGATGATACGATGGCTTTCGGGGACGGCGGAAATGATATTTCGATGCTTAAGTTTGTGAAAATAGGTGTTGCCATGGGGAATGCCAATGATCAGGTAAAGGAAATTGCCGATTTTGTAACCGAGGAAGTGGATGAACACGGTATTGAGCATGCGCTGCTTCGCTTTGGCTTATTATAGAATCCGCATAATTTTGAATAAAATTTGAGTGAAAACTTGTTTTGTGGTATTTGTTTTAAATTAATTTTTAAAAAAAGGCACAGTATATGTATAGCATAAATCAAATCACTTAAAATTTTAAATTATGAGAAGTATATTATGGTTAGTCGCAGTTATCTGTATAGTAGTGTGGCTTTTAGGAATGTTGGGTGTCGTACCTGGAATGGATACAGGATATTTAGTTCACATCTTGCTGGTTATCGCCATCATTGTGGTTCTTTACAATCTTATCTCCGGCAGAAGGCCCCTCGATTAGATTAATGTAGAAACTGAAAATACAAAGCTGGAAATGGAGTTTCCAGCTTTTTTATTGTTATGATGCAAAAGTTACATGAGCTTTTTATACATGAGATACATTATATTTAGTTACTCTCGTTGTACATATTTTAGATCACAGAAGAAGAAAAATCTAAGATTTTCATTGCGTAATGCTTCACTGCTATTTGGTTACGACACTTAAAGCCACCCAAAAATTTATAAAAATCCATCAAATCTACAGAAGACTTCCGTGTTATAGGAATTCATCCTAAATCTTTACGGTCTATCTCTCATACTATGTTGAGATCCCCTGCGGGGATGACAAACGAAGTAGTGAAATTTTTCAGCTGTTATAATTTCTGTTATTCTGTCATATACTTCGTGATCTAAATAAGTAAAACGGTTCCTGAAGGCCCCTGCCATCAATATACACTTATTAAACCTCCAGCTTCCTTCATCCAGCTTCCAGCTGTAAAAACAACCATCCGTGAAATCTCTGGAAGATTTATTCTGCTATTTTTTACCGCCTGTTACGCCCAGTTTCGCCTTCACTGCGGGAGTGATGTCTTCTCCTCCATCCATATAAGCGATGTTGCTTCCCTGGGAACTTGCCACATCAAATACATAAGCCAGTCCTTTTTCTTTGGCCACTGAAGAGATGGTAGAAGCTACTTTCTGCTGGATTGGTGTGAACAGTTCAGTCTGTTTTTTGCTGATATCCTGTGCTGCTTTAGTTCTTGCGGTTTCGATATCTTTACCTAATGTCTGAAGTTCGGTCTGTGCAGCGGTTAATTCTTTAATTACCGCTTCCTTATTGGCTTCGCTGATGGTTTTTTCTTTATCCTGCGCAGCTTTAAGCTTGGTCTGGTAACTGGTGATCATTTTTTCAATATCACCCTGCTTGGTTTTTGTGAAAGTATCCAAAGAGGCTTCTGCAGTTTTAGCTTCCGGAAGGTTATTGAAAACATCGTCGGAGTTGACATGTCCTATTTTCTGCTGTGCGTTTACCAAATTAGAGGTCAGGAAAAGTCCTGCGGCTAAAGAAAATGTTGTGATTAACTTTTTCATCTTATTATTTTTTTTAAATTTTTGTTCTAAAAGTCAGCAAATATAATAAATATAACTACATACCTAGTTGTAAATGCCGGGATGTTTGATTTTTTATTCGCCTTAAATGAAGTTTGAGATGAAAACAAAGGCGCGTGGTCATACTGTGCCTGTCGAAGAAACTCCCATTTTATCGGCGGATTGGGAAAAACTTCCAGTATCCAGCCTCCCTCTTCCTGCCTTTTAACAGGTTCATAGAAATCAAAAGAAGCCCGAAGAAAAACTCCGGACTTCTATTGAAAGAATTAGTAAGTCTGTATTGATCTGAAAAGAAAAATCAGAAATTATAACGGATTCCCAGTTGCCCCTGGAATCTGGAAGCAAACTGATCGATCGTATATGGAAGTCCCGGCGTCTTGAAGTTGTAGACCGGATCTCCCGCAGAAGGCTGTCCTGTGGCCACGTTTCCTACCTTCGTTAAACCGACACTCGCTGTCGAGTTAAAGGTATTCGGTACAAAATACACTTTCCCCCAGTCTTTATTCAGTAAGTTCGTGAGGTTGATAATGCTGAATGAGATCTGTAAGCTGCTTTTGGATTTTTCGCTGAGTCTTATTTCATCCATAATCCTGAAATCAGCCTGGATATTCCAAGGGGTGAAATCGCCGTTTCTCTCCGTGAATTTTCCTCTTCTGCTGTTCAGGTAGTCATTCCCGCTGATGAATTTTTCATAATCTGCTACCTGCTGCTGTGCTGTCACTACAATATTTCCTGATGCATCTTTGATCGGAGCTATGTATTTTGCCGCTTCTGTTGCATCCTTAAAGATATAGGCAAGACCTGCCGCCTGTCCGCTGTTGGCAATCGTACTGTTTACAAATCCCCATGAGAAAGGGTTTCCGGACTGTGCATTAAAGTACACATTGGCAGAAAGCCTGTTCGATTGGGAAAGCGGTACGGAGTATCCTAAGTTGGCGACGATCCTGTTCTTGATAGCGAAGTTGGAAGTTGAAAGTTTAGGGTCATTAGGCGTAAGAGACTGGTTCATCTGCCAGTTGCTTTCCATGGAGTTCCGGATTCCATTCGTAATATCTTTTGCATCCCCGTAGGTATATGCAACAAAGAAATTTAAACCGAAATTATATGCCTTGGAAAGCTGAGCGGTTACATTGTAACGGTATCCTTCTTTCGTATTGGAAAGCATATAGGCATTGGAGAAATTGCTGTTGATATTGGTTGTATAAACGGGCATTTCATGGTTCGTATCATAGCTGAAATACGTTACATTGTCGGTCTTGTTTACCTGCTGGAATTTCAGGTCGTACAGCACTTTCGTGTAGATTCCTTCCAGGGT
Source organism: Chryseobacterium sp. SORGH_AS_0447 (assembly GCF_030818695.1). NCBI lineage: Bacteria > Pseudomonadati > Bacteroidota > Flavobacteriia > Flavobacteriales > Weeksellaceae > Chryseobacterium > Chryseobacterium sp. SORGH_AS_0447. The sequence continues at coordinate 2,639,431 of NZ_JAUTAR010000001.1, forward strand.
AAATTTATATCCGGATAAAGTATAATCGAAAGCCAGTGAGCTTCTCCATACCCGTGGCATTTTAAAATTGTTATCAATTAAATCCACCTGTACTTTGGAGGAGTTCTGCCATTTCGGGAAGTTCCCGCTTACCAGCGGATCTCCGTTAGCAGCAAGCTGAGCGGCAGTCGGAGCATTGTAATCATAACTTCCGAATCCTACACCGTCGTTATAATAAGCATAACCGAGCCATGCGAAAGGAATTCTTCCTACGAAAATACCGGATCCTCCTCTCATGATCAGCGACCGGTCCTGCGTAAGGTCTAAATTAAATCCTAATCGCGGGGAAATGGTAGGTTTGTTAAGATAGTCGTTGGTTAGCTGGCTTAGAGGTGTGTACGTATAGGTGTTTCCGTAATACGGATCGGCAGGCGAACTGGTTACTTTCGGGCTCAGTACCGGCTTATTCGGAAGATCGGTATAATCAATTCTCACACCCGGCGTCAGTCTCAGCCTTCCCCAGTTGATTTCATCCTGAAGATAAGCGGACAGCAGATTTACTTTATAATGCGCGTAAGGGTTATCAAATAAATCCTGTCTGTTTTCTCCGGCTAAAGAATAGGTTCCTCTGATCCTGGCAGGATTTGAATTGTAAAAATCATTTAAACTTTTATAGGAAATCCTTCCATTCAGGGCATTTACAAAACCATAATCAATGTTGTACAGCTCATTATGTGTTCCCAGTAAAAATGTATGATGTCCCGCTTTATACGTCAGGTTATCTGTAATTTCAAACGTTTTCTGTCTCATGTTGAAAACCGTTGCTTCCCGGTCGTTTCCGAGCAGGATGGTTCCTCCGTTATAGGCAATTTCTACCTGCGGGAACATCGCATTCTGGGAAGTCGGATCCCTGTAATCGTGGATGGATGAGTAGCCCAGCACCAAATTGTTGTTCAACCGGTCGTTAAAACGGCTTTTCAATTCCAGGGTTGTAGAGGAAGACGTATTTTTCTGCACGAAATCCATGCTTGAGAAACGGAAGTTCGCACCGTCTCTCTCTAAATTGGAAGCATGGGAAAATACCGTATTGTTTTTAATGGATAAAGTATGCTTATCGTTAATTTTCCAGTCCAGTTTATTGAACAGTTTCGAACTTTCGGAGAAATTGGTGTACTGATCGAAAGTTCCGGTATTGAACCCATATTTATTCCGTACAAAATCTGAAATCTGCTGGGCTACGGAACCGCTGACAAGCGAACCCTGGTCTCCGGCGTTATAAAAAACTGGATCCGTTCTTTTCGTATATTCCATATTCGTGAATAAGAAAAGCTTGTCCTTAATAACAGGCAATCCTACCCTTCCGCCGTAAATATAATCTCCGAATGAGTTTGGCATCTTTGAATTGTCGCCCACCCGGTTCTTTCCGGTAATCCAGGCATTTCTGCCGTAGAAATACATAGAACCTTCCGTGTTATTGCTTCCGCTCCGGGTAACGGCATTGATACTTCCTCCCAGAAAATTCCCCAATTTTACATCATAAGGAGCGATATAGACCTGCACATCCTGGATGGCATCCAGACTAATGGAATTGGAACGGGTGCTGCTTCCGGGCATTCCTGAAGTTCCGGTCTGTCCTCCCAGTGAAGGGCTGAACCCGATCGCGTCATTGTTAATAGAACCGTCAATAGTCACGTTGTTGTAACGGAAATTCGTCCCGTTGAAAGAGTTATTGGCACTTTGAGGAACAAGCTTCGTGACATCCTGAATACCGCGGTTGATATTGGGCAATCCTGAAATCTGTGCCTGGCTGATTCCTACGCCGAATTTTGCGGCAGTCGTTCTTTTGGAAGTCAGTTTCACTTCATCAATTACTTTTTCCCTGTTGCCAAGCTCTACTACCGGAAGGTCGTTGTTTCCGAGGGAAAGCTGCACATTGCTGTTGGAATACACTACATTTGCGCCGTCTGTCACCTCAATGGTATAAGGCCCACCCGGCTGCAGGTTGTCTAAACTGAACTGGCCGTTCTTGTTGGTTTTGGTTTCAAAACTGCTGTTGGTTGGGATGTGGGTTACTTTGATGGTCATTTCGGAAGAGGTTCCTTTTAGTCTTCCGAAAATTTTAGAGCTGGTTTCCTGCGAGAAAGCTAGGCTGAAAGATAACAATGCAATAGCACAGATTATTTTTTTCATTTTTTTATACTTCAAAATTGTATGGCAAAATTATTCAGAAGTAAATTTTCAGGCCGTTAACATACGGATAACATTGTATCACAAAATATTTAACAGATCCTTAAAAAAAAATTAAAAATCATTGCTTGCATATATAAATTAAATTGTTTTTGAATTTAATTATTGTCAAAAACCTACTATTGATCGGCTGTTGGCTTTTTAAGTTTAATTTAAGTTTTTTTTAACCGTAAATTTAAATCCTTAAAACAAAAAACCTCCCCGATTGGGAGGCATAAATAATATCTTCTGATGATTAGTTAGGAACCTGTGCTTTTTCGTAAATTAATCCTTCGGATTTCAATTCTTTCCAGAAATCGGAAGAGATATTTTCTTTCCAGGCTTTTACATTGTCTTCCACCTGTTCCGGCTTGCTGGCTCCCGGGATGATTGATACAAATTCATCAGCTGCAAGAACGAACTGAAGCGCTGCATGGGTAATGGTTGTCCCGTATCTTTTGGCAATTTCCTCAATCTTTTCACGTTTTTCTGTCATGCCTTTCGGGATCACATCTTTATAGTTATACCTTGGCCTGCCGTTGATAAATCCGGAATTGTATCCTGCTCCGGAAACGAGCTTCACACCGGCTTTTTTTACAGCAGGAAGCAATCGGTCAATCGCGTCCTCATGTTCAAGGATTGAATATTGCGTTGCTGAAAGACAGATGTCCGGATCGGCAGAATCCAGGCAGTCCAGGATCGGCTCTATTTTATTAACGCCCATTCCCCAGGCTTTGATTACGCCCTGTTCTCGAAGTTCAGATAATACTTTAAAAGCACCTGCTCTCGCCTGTTTTAAAAAATAATCGTAACGATCACCCACCTGGTCTTCGGAAAGATCATGAACATATACAATATCGATATGGTCCAATCTTAATCTTTCCAAGCTTTCTTCAATCGATCTTTTAATAGCATCTGCCGTATAATTGTGTTCAAAATCGAATGGTAAAGGATCCTGCCACATGGTTGGCGGCACTTCATCTTCAGCAACTTCCACGAAAAGGCGTCCTACTTTTGTGGACAAAACAAATTCATCACGGTTCTGCCCGTGCAGGAAGTTTCCGAATCTTCTTTCGCTTTTTGTGAGACCGTACCACGGTGATGTATCGTAATAGCGGATTCCCAGGTCCCATGCCTTTTGTAAAACTTCATAAGATTGCCCGTCGGTAAGGGCTTCAAAGGCTGTACCGATGGCTACTCCGCCTAGACCCAGCTGGTGTTTTTCCGTTAAAATGTCTGGTTTCATATACTAGTGTTTAAGATTTGGTTTCAGTATAGGATACAAACATCGTGCAGGGAATTCGGAAAGGCTGAAGGATCCGTGATAATAAATACCACAATACCGTCCTTTGGCGTTATTCTTGAAGCTTAATTCACACCACTACAATATCATTTAAAATATGAAAAAGCACATCGTCATTGTCGGCGGAGGTTTTGCAGGAATCAACCTTATCAAATCTCTTGTGAATGATAAAAGGTTCAGAATAACACTGGTTGACAAAAACAACTATCACTTTTTCCCGCCTCTAATTTATCAGGTAGCCACTTCATTTATCGAAGCATCAAACATCAGTTATCCGTTCCGGAAAATGATTTCAAAATACAGGAATGTTAATTTTCATATGGGAAGCCTTATGAATGTAGACCATGAGCACAATTCCATCAAAACAGACAGCGGTGTTCTTCAATATGACTATCTTGTTTTGGCCCTAGGTACTGAAACCAATTATTTCGGGATGGAAAACGTAAAGAAATGCTCTCTATCGATGAAAACCATTGATGAAGCACTGTATTTGCGGAATTACATGCTGCTGACCCTTGAGGAAGCTGCCCGAAATAAAAACATCAGAGAAGCACAGAAATTACAGAACATCGTTATAGCCGGAGGCGGACCGACCGGGGTGGAACTTGCCGGGATGATTGCAGAAATGGGAAGCTATATCGCTGAGAAAGAATATCCTGAAATTAAGCTCAGCCTTTCCAATATCTATTTAATCGACGCACTTCCTACTTTACTCTCGCCGATGAGCAAGATGGCTCAGGAAGCAGCCCATGAAAAACTGACGAAGCTTGGTGTGAAGATTATATTAAATGTAGCCGTAAAAGATTATATAGACCAGAAAGTAATTTTGTCCGACGGACGCACGATTGATACGGAAACCCTGATCTGGACCTCCGGAGTCATCGGGCGTGAAGTTCCCGGATTGCCTGCGGAAAGCATTGGAAAAGGAAGAAGAATACTTGTGGATGCTTATAATAAAGTGGAAGGCATGAATAATGTTTACGCATTGGGAGACATTTCTTTACAGCTGACCGATAAAAATTTTCCTAAAGGACATCCGCAGCTGGCTCAGGTGGCCATTCAGCATGCGCTGAATTTAGGAAAGAACCTTAAAAGAATGGAGGAAGGAAAAGAGCAGACTCCTTTTACATATAACAATAAAGGAAGCATGGCCATCATTTCGAAATTCAATGCGGTCGTGGATCTGCCGAAGTTTTCTTATAAAGGATTTATTGCGTGGCTTACGTGGCTGTTTATCCATATCATTCCGTTGGTTACCTTCAGGAGCAAAGCGCGTCTGGCATTCAACTGGCTGAGATTATTCATTACCAACAATCCGTCTATCCGCCTTATTTTACGTCCTAAGAAAGAAACGGGACAATATGAACAATTTTAAAGTTCCTGATATATTTCATAAATTTACGGGCCGTAACAATTCGGTTGCGGATTAAAATTTCCCGAAAGTGAATATTCATAATAAAAAAAAGTTTCTTAGCTTCCTGAAGTTTAAAAGAGACTTTCAGAAGTATGGACTCGAAAAAGCACGCAGCTTCGAAATTATCCTGCATTGGCTGAATAACCGGCTCAGCCGAAATCAGTTCCTGGTATTGTCCGGGATATTGGTCGGATGCTCGGCAGGTCTGGCCGGTGTGGTGCTGAAAACTTTGGTTCACAATATTCATCATTTTATTACGACGGAAGTTCATTTCGAGTATCAGATCCTGTTTTACGTCGTTTTTCCTTTCCTGGGAATTGTCCTGACAACGATGATTGTCCTGACGATATTTAAAGGCCAGGACCGGAAAGGAATAGGGGCTATTTTGTATGAGATTGCCCAGAATTCCAGCATTGTTTCCTCAGTAAAAATGTATTCGCAGATCGTACAGAGTGCTGTTACCGTTGGATTGGGAGGTTCTGCCGGACTGGAAAGCCCGATTGCCGTCACGGGAGCTGCAATCGGTTCCAATTTTGCACAGACTTACCGCCTGAGCTATAAGGAACGTACCTTACTGCTTGCGGCAGGAGCAACAGCGGGGATTGCATCTGCTTTCAATGCACCAATCGCCGGAATCATGTTTGCATTCGAGATCCTTCTAACGGGAGTTGTATTTACTGATTTTATCCCTTTGGTTGTAGCTGCAGTCTGCGGAAGTTTACTGTCCCGGATTCTTCTTCAGGAAGATGTGCTTTTCCGGTTTTATACCCGCGAAGCTTTTAATTATAAAAACGTTCCGTACTATCTTATTTTAGGAATCGTGACGGGACTTTATGCCAGATACTTCGTTCTCGTTTCGCAAAAGGTCGAGCATTTTATTAAAGGACTGAATATGTCCAGGCTGAGGAAAGCCATGTTCGGCGGTGCGGTGTTGTCGCTGCTGTGTGTCCTTTTCCCGCCTTTATTTGGAGAAGGCTACGACACGGTGAAAGCTTTTACCAACGGAAATACCCATTACATTATCCAAAACAGTTTTTTCAGGTATTTTGAAATTAAAAATTTCACCATCATTATTTTCCTGATCCTCGTTTTGTTGTTAAAGGCATTTGCCACTTCTTTTACCATTTTCAGCGGCGGGAACGGCGGAAATTTTGCCCCTTCACTTTTTGCCGGAGGAACGGTGGGCTATTTATTTGCGATTGTCTGCCAGCAGATCGGCTTTACGGATGTTCCGGTGACGAATCTAGTCCTGGTCGGGATGGCCGGAGCAATGAGCGGGGTAATGTATGCTCCTTTAACTGCGATTTTCCTAATTGCGGAATCCAGTTTCGGATATGACCTTTTTATTCCGCTGATGATCGCTTCGATTATTTCTTACCTGATTGCCAAGTGGTTCTCCCCTATTTCGCCTGAGTTGAAGTCGCTGGCAGATCAGGGGAAAATATTTACCAACAAGCACGACAAAAATTTATTGTTTTCGCTGAAAACAGAAGATTTTATCGACCGCTATTCCCAGGCAATCAACGAAAAAGCTCCCATCGCGGAATTGTTTGAACTGGTAAAAAACGGAAATAAAAATATTTTTGCGGTTGTAAATGATGATAAAGTCCTGCGTGGAATTTTAACGCTGGACGATATCCGGCCTTACCTTTTCAGCAATACGGAAGTTTCCGCTGATATCAGCCAAATAATGAAAGCACCGCCTGCCGTGATCCATCCGGAAAACCAGCCGCTGGAAATCCTTCAAGCATTTGATGATACCGGGGTATGGAATCTGCCGGTAGTGAATCAGAACAACATATTCATCGGATTTATTTCCAAATCGACCATCCTGATGAGCTACCGACAGCTGCTGAAAGAGTATTCAGAATAAAAGTTCAGAATGAGTTAAATAACCTAAAATAAAATCCGTCCGGAAAATTTTCCGGACGGATTTTTTGTTTAAAGTAACAAAAGGTTATTTGACATGTGAATTACCTAAGATTCAAATAAAAGCTTCCGGCATCGATTCTGTTAATTGAAATCGGATGCTTTATCAAGCCGTTCGATATCTTCACGATCCAAACTAAGCTCAGGCGCTGCGAATAAAGTTTCAAGCTGGGATTCACTGGTGGCACTTACGATGGGGGCGGTAACGAACGGATTGGCAAGAAGCCAGGCCAGCGCAACGGCTGCCGGTTTCGAATTGTGTTTGCTGCTGATTTCATCCAGTACTTTCAGTACTTCAAGGCCTTTTGGATTCAGGTATTTCCTCACACCTTCTCCGCGCTGGCTTTTAGACAGATCGGATTCATCGCGGTATTTACCGGTCAGGAATCCCGCGGCAAGGGACCAATACGGAAATACACTTAACCCGTATTCTTCAGCCAAAGGTGCATAATTTTTTTCAAAACCTTCTCTTTCCATTAAATTGAAATGCGGCTGCAGAGCAACATATTTCGGAAGGTTATGCTCTTCGGCAGTTTTAAAAGATTCTTTCAGCCTTTCCGGGGATATGTTTGAAGCAGCGATGTAACGTACTTTTCCGGCTTTTATAACTTCATCATAGGCTGACAATGTTTCTTCAACCGGAGTCTGCTTGTCATCAAAATGCGTATAATAAAGATCGATGTGGTCGGTCTGAAGCCTTTGGAGCGATTCGTCCACAGATTTTAAAATATGTTTTCTGCTGATATCAAAACCGTGCTCTTTTGTTTCGGAGCCAACTTTGGTGGCAATAACCAGGTCGTTGCGGTTGCCCCGGTTTTTCATCCATTTCCCGATGATCTCTTCGGACTGGCCGCCTTTGCCGTTTACCCACCAGGAATACGTATCAGCAGTGTCAATAAAATTAAACCCTCCTGCAAAGAATTTATCAAGAATTTCAAAAGACTGCTTTTCATCCAGGGTCCATCCGAAAACATTTCCGCCGAAATTAATCGGGGCTATCGATAAGTCGGTATTTTTAATGGTTCTCTTTTCCATAAGATTATTTTGTGATTAAATGATTAATGGTATTCCTAAAGATACTGAATTTATTTTTGAATATGTGCTGATTGCTCAAGGATAAATTAATTATGGGCTGCTCTTCAACTTCATCAGAGATCAAAATTTAATACAGTGCGCAAAAAACCTTCTATATCTTTACGTTTTAGCAATAATCAACTGTATAATCCACTCAGCTTTTTAATTTTTAAACCATTTTTACAATGTAATGTTCAAAGAAGATACTGCATATTGTATTTAATTCTTAAATTTGGCTTATGCGAAAAAACTTGTATCTGATTCTTTTATCATGTTCCCTTGTAAGCTGCTACACGTACCAGGTTAAAAAGCAACCGGCTCCTGCTGTGGCAGACAATAATACATCTCCACAAAACGGTACAGATCCTGCGGCGGCTTCTGCAAAAATGAAAAGAGCAGGGGCTGAATCCCAAAATGTAAACCAACAACCGCCTGTTCCGGTAAATGTTCAGCAGAAACTGGCTCCTAATAAAAATTTTAAAATAGATGTAGACGGCAAAAGCTATAAAATCATCGTAGACCGTTGGGAAAGCGACAGCTTAGTAGCGCATCCGGTTCATAATCCTAAGAGGACGTTAAAATTCCATAAGAATCAGATCAACGCCGACAGAATTGCCGAAAAACGATTTTCACAGCCTATTGCCGATATTATTACGATTGCTGTGTATGCCGGTGCCGGTGTAGGAATCTGGTATCTTCTGCAGTAATTCTGCTAATGAACGTTAAGATGTAACAATAGATTGATTGGCAGGCTGGGAGCAGGAAGCGGAGTGTGGGAAGTTCTCTAATGTTATACAATCAGATGGTTCTCCTTGTAAAGTTTTGTTTAAAATCCTGACTTAACGAAATCAATTTTTACCAGGATGAATGACTGAAAATAAATTAAACCCCAATAGAAATTTTAGCTTAGCTAACTGAAATACATAAAAAAAATACCGGTTTTAAAACCGGTATTTTTTTTATAAATGTTTGATTCAGATTAAATTTCTCCCATTACATACATGTTTTCCATTGTTGGAACCGGGCTGCCTCCCTGTTTTTCCAAAGTAATGGCAAATGCCTGGGCCTTCGGAATGTTGGCAAGGGCAATTTTGCTGTCTTTCTCTTCGGTATACATTCCTGCATTTACTGGTTTTCCGTCTTCGATCGCCCAAAGCTGGTACTGCATTCCTTCCGGAGCCTTCGGCAGTTTTTCTGCATCTAGGTAGACGGCTTTGGTCTTGGTATCCCAGAAGACCATAGCTTTTGAATCCGTATGTTTTTCAACGCCTTTCAGCATGACCATTTTCATATCAGGATTGGAAACCATTTCCATTTTCCTGTTCATTTTCTCCATTGCAAAATCCTGGGTTCTCTTTTCAGCCTGTATCCCTGCAATTTCTTTCTTCGTCTGCGCCTGCTCGTTCATCCAGAAAAGATTTCCGGCAATACTGATCAGGAAAAGTACCGAAGCAGCAATAGCAAAGGTCTTCCAGTTGTTGTTTCCCTGAATTTTAATTTCCTCCTGTGGTCTCGCTGCAGGAATATCCGCAGCAAACACAGTTTGTTTCTCTTCAGCAGTCTGCTCCTGCTGTATCTTATTCCAGATCTTTGATTTCAAGTCCGTTGGAGGCGTCACAGCCTGTGCTGTAGCCAGATCTTCCAAAGTTTTTTGTGCTTCGTCAAAAGCCGCTTTTACTTCAGCATTGTTCTTCATGACACACTCCAAAATCCCGGCTTCTTCTGCAGAAGCAAGACCTAGAATATAAGATTCTATAATTCCGGATGATATGTACTCTTTCGTATTCAATTTATTGATAATCTTTTAGCAAATCTTTTAATTTCATCAGCGCATTCCGCATCTTGGTTTTTACCGTTCCCAGCGGTATTTTGAGTTTTTCGGATATCTCATGCTGAGTGTATCCCTGATAATACGCGAGATTGATAAGTTCCTGCTTGTCAGTTTCCAGATTTTCCAACACCTTGTTGAATCCGATAAAATCAGATGAATCATTGGTTGTTGAAAGCTCTGCAGAATCATATACGAAATCCGGGAGTGATTGGTTTTTCAATTCGTTCTGAAAACTTTTGGATTTTAAATAATCGATCGCTGTGTTCCTTGCGATGTTGATCATCCAGGTATAGAACCTGCCTTTGGCAGCATCATATTGATTGATGGAATTCCAGATTTTAACGAAAACATCCTGAATAATTTCTTCAGTGTATTCTTTAGACTGAACGATTCGGAGAATAACTCCATACAACGCACCGGAGTAGTTGTCATACAAATGATGAAAACCGGTTTCGTTTTTATCTTTTAGTAAAACGATAAGCTGCTCTTCCGAATAGTTTGTTTTAATAGTGGATATTTTTGTTTCCAAATGTAGTAAAATAAAGTAAATAATAAACAATTTTAAAGCCATATTGTTCAATATTTTAAAAAATTCTAAAATCCTTAAAAAAAATTTACATATAACCGATAATTTTTAAAGAAAGATTAATACAGAATAAAAATTTTCTACTTTACGTGAAAAATATATATCTGTAAATCAGTAAGTTATGATTTAATTTGATTTTTTTTAATCTTTTTTAAATCTGAAATAAAACCGCCCTCGTAAATGAAGTCAGAACACATTCAAATACAACATTGAACTTAAAAATCGAAAAATGAACACAAAATCAAAAATCACAGCTTTAGGAATGGTAATCCTTTCTTTCGCTTTCAGCGGAACGGCTACAGCGCAGCAGATGAAAGAAAAAACGGTAATGGTGGGCGGTGCTCCGATGTATCCTTCTAAGAACATTATTGAAAATGCAGTAAATTCCAAAGATCATAAAACATTGGTAGCGGCGGTAAAAGCAGCAGGATTGGTAGAGACATTGCAAGGTTCAGGACCTTTCACGGTATTTGCTCCAACGGATGCAGCTTTCGCAAAACTTCCGAAAGGTACCGTAAGCAATCTGGTAAAACCAGAAAACAAAGCGACGCTTACAAAAATCTTAACGTATCATGTTCTTCCGGGAAGATACAGTGCTAAGCAGATCTGGGCAGAAGTAAAAGCCGGTAACGGTAAAGCCATGATGAAGACGGTAGAAGGTGAAGAACTTACGTTCTGGACAAAAGGCAAAAATCTCTATGTAAGAGATTCCAAAGGAAATGACGCAAAAGTAACGATTGCTGATGTAAATCAGTCAAATGGTGTTATTCATGTAATAGACACGGTGTTGATGCCGTAATGGTTTCTTAGTTTTATAAACAGCATAAATTTTTTTATGCTGTTTTCTTTCTCTCTTTTAAGGATTAATACGAACGCTTAAATAAATAATATTATGAAAAAAACTATTAATGTGTCTAACCAGGGAGCTACCCTGGATACAGGCAGAAGAAATTTTTTGAAGCTGAGCGGTGTAGGTCTGGCAATGGCAGGTCTTACCTTTATCGGTTGTGAAGATAAGGATTTCGAATTCGTAGACGTAAATGTTTTCGATCTTGGAAAAGGAGACGTAGGGATCCTGAATTATGCCTACGCATTGGAACAGTTGGAAGCTGATTTCTATACAAAAGTGGTTAACAATTTCTATTCAGGAATTTCAAATGCTGAAAAAGAGATCTTTACCGATCTTTATCATCACGAAGTAGTCCACAGAGACTTCTTTAAGGCAGCGATCAGCGGTGCAACATCTAATGTATTGCCGACTCTTGAGTTCCAGTATCCGAATGTAAACTTTAACGACAGAAATTCCGTACTGGCAACAGCAAAAGCGCTTGAAGATACAGGTGTCGCAGCTTACAACGGTGCCGGAAAGTACATCACCAACCCTGATTATCTTGTAATTGCCGGGAAAATTGTTTCTGTAGAAGCCAGACACGCTTCTGCAATCAGAAACCTGATCAACCCGGGAACGGCAGCATTTTCAGGAGACGATGTGATTGATTCAAACGGACTGGATCTTGCTAAAGAGCCGAAGGATATCGTATCGGTAGCAGGAGGATTTATCAAAACGCCTTTCACTTGGAAAGAGCAGGGAATCGGTTAATTATTCACTTCAAAAAATTACATTATGAACATTCTTAAACTATTAGATAAGCTTTCTGACGATAAATTTTTCACTACAGAAACATCAAGATTAGAAACCCTTACGAATATTTCATCATTCGGAAAAAAAGCGGCTGTGGCTGCACTTCCGCTTGGACTTGGTACTTTAATGAGTACACCGGCAAAAGCGGAAACCGTAGATACCCAGAAAAATGCAGCATATTTTAAAAGTGCATTGACGGATGCTTTACAATTGGCATTGGTACTGGAATATCTGGAAGATGAATATTACAGAATAGGATTGAACGTTGCAGGATTAATCCCAAGTTCTGACAGAACGGTTTTCCAACAAATTTCAAAGCACGAGACGGCTCACGTAGCATTTCTAAAAAATACACTGACTTCTTTAGGAACAACACCTGGAGCCAAACCGACCTTCGACTTTACGGCACAAGGAAATTTTACTCCTTTTACTAATTATAGCCAATTCTTAATTCTTGCTCAGGCATTTGAAGATACCGGTGTAAGAGCTTATAAAGGGCAGGCAGGAAACGTAATGTCTAATAAAACCGTATTGCAGGCTGCTTTGCAGATCCACTCCGTAGAAGCAAGACATGCTTCACAGGTAAGGAGAATGAGAGCGAATAAAGGTTGGATCGAACTAGCCAACGGAGGCAATATGCCTGCGGCAACCAATCCGGTATATGCTGGGGAAGATAATGTAACCCAGGCCGGTTTCAACACCAGTACTTTGTTCGGAGCAGCAGCCGGTTCTGCAGCATACGACGAAATTTTAAGTGGTAGCGACGCTCAGGCGATTGCATCTTTGTTCATCGTTTAAGCGATCCTTAATTTTAGCTGTTATCCCTTTCTGTCTCAGAGAGGGATTTTTTTATTGTAAGAATGAACAGGTATTTCTTACTATTAAATAAATGAAACCTCCTAGCCTTTTAACAGAAAATATAATATTATGAAATCCTGATAAAGATTTATTAAAGTGGTTTATGTATTCATCAAGAACAAAACCCTAACCGTAAGGAAAGGGTTCAGTACATTTAAAATTTGAAATATGGTAATGTTAACTGTTCAAAGATACCGCTTGCTGAACGTTCTTTTTATGACCCGAATCAGTTTTATTCCCAAATCATTGATTTAATTAGATTGTTTGGGTAGATATTTCATTCTGATCGGTTGTGGTATGGTTTAGAATTTGATGTAAACAGGGTATGAAAACAAATAAATATTGGTCTGAATTTTTTAAAAACAGATCTAAAAAAATCAAGCCTTCTACAACAGTAAAAGAAGGGGCAAAAGTCCTGGCTGTGGGTGTTTTCGCATTATTGGCTTTGGGATTTTTTACAACATCTCAAAGACTGAATGCAGGATAGTAGGAATTCTATATTAATTTTATCAATAACTATCTTAGCAGACGATAAATAATAATATTTTTACTATATTTGTATATCGAAATAATTTTTTTTCATCATTTGTGTTTTTTTAGGCTCCTATTCGTAGGAGCCTTTTTATTTACGTGACTCTCAGTCGGTTACTCGCCGAAACCCAGTTTATTTTACCGCACTTTTTGCATGAGCCTGCATTTCCCGGTTGCTTCTCTTCAGTATAGCCGCAAAATGTACAGGAATAGTATCCTTTTTTGGGAATAGTTTTCAGAGGATTTTCCAAAGATCCCGGCATTGTCGGAAGCCCGTATTTCACTTTTTCGTCTTCAAAAAAGAACACGCTGATCTCTCCGGAGCTTTCTTCAATAGCTTTTTCAACCTGTCCTAAATGAGACACGCCGTTTAATCTGAGTTCGGCAAAAAATTCGTCGCTTCCCAGATTTTCTTTTTTAAAGTTTTCAATTGAAAATTCGCCGTCATCGATCAGACAGATGCATTTGCCTTCGATTAACTCTTCAAATTTTTTGTTTTTTGCAATTAAATATGTGATAACGGTATATAAGCAGATGATTACGGCAAAAACAATAATTGATGAAACAACTCCTACTTCTTTGTAAAACATCGGATCTCCTGCAGCTGACCCCAGACCGATAATTACTACCAACTCGAAGATGGACAATTGTTTCACTCCCCTTTTCCCTAAAACACGGAGTCCGACTACAATTGTAATGAACATGATTACGGTACGGATGACGATTTCAAGAATAAAGGGCCATTCTTCCTGGCCCAACAATAATTCTTTCCAGTCAAATTCTAAGAGAAATTCGGACAGCATAGGGATTGTTTAAGTTCCGAACTTCAAAAAATACGCCAAGCATAAGAATTGCTTAATGCTATTTATTGATTGTTTGACGTAAACTTTGTTGTCGTTAACTTATTTTCACTCTGCAAAAAAAGGGGAAGAAATTTATACGGAGTTTCTTTAAAATAAAAATTTGATTAAAATCAGGGACTGTTAAGTGATGTTGAAAGAAAAAACTTTCGGCATCCAGCGCCCTCCTTCCCTCTTAAAATCGTCTCTGTATTATTTTTTCATCCATTCTTCGCGAAGGATAGCATAAATTACGTCATCAACCCATCTGTTTTTCCAGAACAGGCTTTTTATGAAATGTCCTTCTTTACGGAAGCCGATACGCTCCATTAATCTGATGGAATCTGAATTATCCGGATCAACGGAAGCCATAATCCGGTGTTTACCAAGATCATTAAATAGGAAATCGATCACTCCCTGCAAGGCTTCGGCAGCGTAGCCTTTACCCTGAAAATCTTTATTTAAAGTAATACCCAGCTCAACCTGAAGGTTTTCAGCTCCAAAAAAATGAATTCCGATATCTCCGATCACAGCTTCAGTTTCCCTGTCCGTAATCAGTACCTGGTACCAGCTTTCCGGCTGATTGAATTCTATTTTATTCCTTTGGATAAAACTTTCCACATCCTCCCGACTTTCAGGAATCCAGCTCTGGAATTTGTTGGCTTCCGCATCTGAACGGTAAGCAAAAATATTTTGTGCATCATTGAAGTTTAGATCCCGTAGAAATAATCTTTCCGTATAAAGTTGCATAATCGTGCTGTATTTCTCTGCAAAAATAAGATTATTATTGATCCCGAACTTCCAGCTCGTCGAGAACTTCCGTAATATTTCGGTACACGACGTCCAGCTCTTCCGGTGTAATGCAGAATGGCGGCACAAGATACAATACATTTCCCAATGGACGCATAATGATTCCTCTTGTTAAAAATTCCCGGTAAGCCACTTTCCCGATCTCATTAAAATACGAGGTATGGCTGTTGTTTTTAATTTCCCACGCCAGGATTGTTCCGGTTTGTCTTACCTGTTCAACCTTCGGATGGTGCATCAGATGCTTTGAGAAGATATGATGTTTTTCACAAATGGTCTCTACAGCATTCACCGTTTCTTCTTTCAGCAATAGTTCCATGCTTGCCAATGCCGCCGTACAGGCTAAAGGATTCGCGGTAAAAGAATGCCCGTGGAACAGGGTTTTATAACGGTCGTCCGACAAGAAAGCTTCAAAGATCCGACCTGAAGCAGTAGTAATTCCCATCGGCATCGTTCCGCCGGTCAGCCCTTTCGAAAAGCACATGATGTCAGGCTGCTCTGCAAGATAATCGGCAGCAAACAGTTTCCCCGTTCTTCCAAAACCGGTAAACACCTCATCTTGGATCATTAAAATATCATGCTGCCTGCAAAACCTCATCAGCTCTGATAAATCTTCCGGCCTGTGCATCAGCATTCCCGCAGCGCCCTGTACCAAAGGTTCGTAAATGAAACAAGCCAGTTCCTCTGCATGTTTCTCAATAATCGATTTGAGCTCATTCAAATTCTCCGAAGTCGGCGGATCAATGAAAACAACTTCAAAAAGCATTTCGCCGAAAGGTTGGGTCCAGGCACTTCTTCCGCTTACCGACATGGCTCCGAAAGTATCCCCATGATAAGCATTTTTGAAAGCCAGGATCTTGGTCTTCTTTTTTCCTGTATTGTAGGCAAACTGGATGCACATTTTCAGGGCAACTTCCACCGCGGTCGATCCGTTGTCGGAATAAAAAACCTTCTCCTGATTTTTCGGCAGCAGCTTCAGTAGATTTTCAGAAAGCCGTATTGCCGGTTCGTGGGTAAAGCCAGCGAAGATCACCTGTTCCAGGGTATACAGCTGTTCAGATACCCTTTTTGCGATGTATGGATTGGCATGCCCGTGAAGGGTTATCCACCACGAAGAAACCACATCCATATACCTTTTCCCAGTCTCATCAAAAAGGTAGATTCCCTGTCCTCTGACGATAGGAATATCTGGTTCGGCAGTTTTCATCTGCGTATAAGGATGCCAGTTAACGGCACGGTCGCGTTCGGATAGATTCATGTGTTGGCTAGTGATGGATTTGTGGGTTTGTTTCAATGTTAGTTTATTGATTTGATTGATGTGAATGAAGGGGTGAATGGTCAATTGTCAATGGTGAATAATGGATTTGTGGGTTTGCTTCAACATTAGTCTATCAATTTAATTGTTTAGAATGAATGAGTGAATGGTCAATTGTCAATGGTGAATTTTAAGTCATAAGTTGAGAATTAATCTTCAATGCAAATTGATACATGATAAATTTAAATAGAAGCAGAAATTAAAGTTTTCGCTTTTTTAAAGCATAATCAAAATAAATTTCAATTTGAATTCATCCTTTAACATTGATCATTGTCCACTGACGATACCAGATGTCAAACAGTAACAAAATCACCGTAACATAAAGTGTAGAACATGAGTTCAAAAATTGACCATCCACAATTAACTATTAACTATTAACAATGCCCGATGCCGAACAACTAACGAAATTACCGCATCACGAATCACCGAAAACCTCTCTAAGATTGACGACTCATCGGCTTTAACCCCAGCGTATGAAAAAGCTGAAGGTCTTCAGAAACACCCGGATTCGGCGTTACCAGAAGTGTTTCCCGTTCTCCCGTAAAAATAGAATTGGCGCCGGCCATAAAGCACCAGCCCTGTTCAAATTCCGTCATTTCGATTCTTCCTGCGCTTAGCCGAACCATGGAGGATGGCATAATGATCCTCGCAGTGGCGATCATTCTCACCATTTCCCAGGTATTTGTTTTTTCATTGTCCTGAAGCGGTGTTCCGGCTACTCTTGCCAGTGCATTGATCGGAACGGATTCCGGATGTTTCGGCATTGTGGCAAGGGTCAGAAGCATGGATATTCTGTCTCGGTGCGTTTCTCCCAGACCGATAATACCACCTGAGCAAACCGTAATTCCGGCCTTCCGGACATTGTTGATGGTGTTGATCCTGTTATCAAAAGTACGGGTCGAAATGATTTCTTCGTAATATTGCTCCGAAGTGTCTAGATTATGGTTATAAGCATACAATCCTGCTTCCTGAAGGCGGACAGCCTGTTCTTCCGTAAGCATTCCCAAGGTACAGCAGACTTCCATTCCGAGTTCGTTTACGCCTTTTACCATATCGATCACCCGGTCAAAATCCCGGTTGTTTCTCACTTCTCTCCAGGCGGCGGCCATGCAGAAACGGGAAGATCCGCCTTCTTTTGCTTTTTTGGCGTGTTCGATCACCTGTTCGGTGGGAAGCAAAGCCTGGACTTTAATGTTGGTGTGGTAACGCGCCGCCTGTCCACAGTACGAACAATCTTCAGGGCAGCCCCCGGTTTTGATGGAAAGCAGGGTCGACATCTGGATTTCCTCAGGATTGTGCCATTCCCGGTGAATGGTAGAAGCTTTATAAATCAGTTCAAGAAGCGGAAGATGGTAGATTTCCTCGATCTCTTCTTTGGCCCAGTCGTTTCTCAATGCAGTTTTATTGGTCATTTTTAATGGTTTTTACAATACGTTCTATATTTTCTTTTGTTATGTTTTCCATATCCGGAATTTTGATAATTTCTGTATCCGGCGGAATATTTTTACAGATCACACTCTCCGTATCCGGTGGAAAATTTCCGTTGAGAATGATATATCGGATTTTAATTCCTTTCTGTACCAAAGCCATCATCGACAGCAGGGTATGGTTAATGCAGCCGAGATAATTCCTGATGACGAGAGCAACCGGGATATCCAGCTTTTCGATCAGATCAATCATGTATTCATAATCGTTCAGTGGAACCATCAGTCCTCCGGCCCCTTCCACGATGAGATGATTCCGGGTTTCAGGAAGATGTATTTTGTTTAAATCAATCATAATTCCTTCTTCTTTTGCCGACTGATGCGGGGAGGCTGCCAGCTTAAAACGGTACGCTTCGGGATTACAAAAAACATCTTCACCGACCCAGGTTTTTATTTTCATTGAATCTGAAAAATCAAGATCTCCCGATTGTACAGGCTTCCAGTAATCTGCATTGAAATATTTTGTCAATACAGCCGAACAGACCGTTTTTCCGATCTCTGTACCGATTCCGGTGATAAAAAGAGCTTTATGTATTGGTCCGGATAATTTTTCTTTCATATTTTTAATTCATAAATATTCATTTTGCTGAATCACAATTCTAAAAAGCAATTGTTTTTTTAGCTTTACTTAAATTCTTTAATAATTCTTGTGAGGTTAATGATTTCATCTTCTCCGTTAAAGCTATGCAGGCAGATCCGTAATCTTTCAGCTCCCGCTCTCACGGAAGGACTGAAGACCGCATACGTGAGAAAGCCATTCTCATGTAAAGCACTGTTTAATGCCCTCAATTGATAATTATCGGGAATTATGATGGCCTGGATGGGACTGTTGGCTGAAGAAGGACTTTCAAGCTTTTGGTTACGGAAAATCCGGATCGTATCCTGAAGCTTATGGGAAAGATCTTTATTGGCTTTCATAAAATGATAGCCTTCCCGAATACTCATCCATAAAAAATCTTGTGCAGAAGTGCTGTAAATAAAAGGGGAAGCAAAGTTCACTAAGTACGATCTTATCAAATGGCTGATCAGGATTGCTGCGCCGTGGCTTCCCAATGCTTTTCCATAGGTGATAACGGTTGCCAGCACTTTACTTTGCAAGCAATGCTGATCGATCAGACCGTAACCGAATACGCCGAAAGCATGGGCTTCATCGACAATCAGTCCTGCATTGTACTTTTCTGCAATTTCAGCGATTTCCTTTAGCTGTGCGATATTTCCGTCCATCGAATAGAGGCTTTCGATGGCGATGTAGCAGGTTCCGGTCTGCCTTTTTAAAATCTCCTCCAGGTCATGACCGTCATTATGTCTGAATTTCAGTTTTTTGGCATTCGACAGTTTACAGGCATCATGCACCGAACGGTGAATCTGTTCGTCCACAATGATAGTATCATGGCGGGTCAGCAATGTAGAAAATAAAGCAAGGTTGGCATTATAGCCTGACGAAAAAAGCAGCGATGCCTCATATTGGTGTTCGTTGGCAATAAAACGTTCTGTATCTTCAACGATCCTGCTGTTTCCGCTGATCAGCCGCGAACCGGTGCTTCCTGTAAGCAATTCCGGATTTTCGGTAATGTTTTTCAGAAGTATATTTTGAAAATCTTTGTTTCCAGCCAATCCCAGATAGTCGTTGGAGTAAAAATCGATTCCCGGCTGTTTAGATTTCAGTATTCTCAATGTTCCCTCCTGCTGCCTTTTCTGTAAGGCTTCCTGAAAATAAGAATCACTGAACATCTTCCGGCTGCATGATCTGTTCTGAGATTTTGGCGATCCATCGGTTGTGGAGCAGCCGTTCTATGTCCAGAATAACCTCAGCATGCAGTTTCCAGTCTTCCGAAAAAGTATCGAGCTGATGGATCATTTCTTCGAGATGACCTTCCTCTTCAAGGATAATTGATTTCACCATGACTTTGGATGAATATTTCGTCAGAATATCCTGATAGACCGGATACAATTCATCCGCCCGGACTTCAATAGCGTAGGTGACGAAAAGATAGGCCGCATATTTCAGCGGTTCTCCCGATAGCCTGAAATGCTGCTGAAGATAGCGGCAGGCTTTTATATCCAGCGCATGCAGATATTGTCTTGTTGCAGTGGCTGCCAGCAATTCATTGCTTTGGTAGGTTTTGCAGATTTCTGGGTGTATTTTTAAAATCTGTTTTTTCAGATAATAAGCGTGGCGGTGCTCTTCAGCGGCGTGCTTGAGCTGTATGAGACTTACCTCCGAAGGATGTTCGCAGGCAGAAATTTTCCGGGCACCGGCATTTTCCATGAAAGAAAGTGTATTAAGCCATTTCGCGTGAGTCGTATCATGCTGTACAACTTTTTCCAGGAGATTGTAGAGTTCCATTCTTTTTTGTTTTGGTCCAAAAGTAGTATATTGCCGGATGGTTGTATGGTGCCAGTTTTAAGATTATGGATAGTCCGGTTGAAATTCCTTATCAGAGTTTTATTAAAATCGACAGAAATTCGGAGGTTTCTGTCTATATGCAGATTTCAAATCAGTTAATTAATGCGATTCAACGTGGATATTTGCCTTTTGGCACCAAGCTGCCCGGAACTCGGGCTATGAGTAAGATCCTGGAAGTACACCGAAATACGGCAGTTTCCGTTTACGATGAACTGTTTGCCCAGGGATGGGTCGAAAGTTTTCCCAATAAAGGAACTTTTGTTATCGGAAAAAATGAAGAACAGCCTTCGGAAATTAAAATGTTTGAGAAAAAACATCTCGAAAACTATCCTAAGCAAACCGGTTTTTCCTTTAAAATCTCTAATATTTTAGATAATCCGTTTGAACAGTCCCATTGCGAGTTTATTTTTAACGATGGCATTCCCGATATCCGGCTGACCCAGATCGATCAGCATTCCCGGATCTACAGTTCCATCTTAAAGAGAAAAGCCCATAAGATCGGCCAGTACAATCAGGATGGAAGCGAATTTTTCAAGCAGCACCTTTCAAAATATTTAAATCGGTCTAGGGGTCTCCCAATATCCAAAAGCAACCTGCTGATCACCAGAAGCACGGAAATGAGTATCTATATTGTTTCCGAAATTCTTTTGTCTAAAGGAGATACCGTGATTGTAGGAGCGCTAAGCTACTTCTCCGTTAATATGATTTTCCAGAAAGCCGGTGTAAACATCAGGTCTGTACCAATCGATCAGGAGGGCATTAATGTAGAGGAAGTACGGAATATCTGCCGGCAGCAGAAAATCAGGATGCTATACCTTACACCACATCACCACTATCCCACTACTGTTACCCTGAGTGCCCAACGGCGGCTTGAACTTTTGCAGCTGGCTGAAGAGTTCGGTTTTATTATCCTGGAAGATGATTACGATTATGATTTCCATTACGATAAAAGCCCTATTTTGCCGCTTGCCAGCGCCGATACCAACGGAATGGTCGTGTACATCGGTTCTTTTGGGAAATCCCTCGCTCCGGGATTCCGTACCGGTTTTATTGTAGCACCTGAAAACCTGATGGCAGAAATGAGGAAATACCTCGGAATCATAGACCGGCAGGGCGACATTCTCATGGAGCATGTGCTGGGTGAAATGATTGCTGAAGGGGAGATTAGCCGATACTTAAAGAAATCGTTGAAAGTATATCAGGAAAGACGGGATTATTTAGCCTCTCTGCTTCAGGAAAATTTAGCTGGCCTTATACATTTTGAAAAACCTTCCGGTGGTCTTGCGTTATGGCTGGAATGGCAGGTTCCGGTGAATCTGATGCAGTTGGCCCGGAGCTGTGCAAAGAATAATGTGTTTATCCCGAAAACTCTATTGTACCAGAATAAAGATCTTACCGCGATGCGTCTCGGTTTTGGAAATCTCAATACAGAGGAAATGGAAAGATCGGTTGGAATTTTTTCAGAATCTGTAAAAAAGATCATATAAGATTGGTTAGATTTTTGAATACTAAAATTCAAATCACGCACACCATTGAAGCTTATCAAATTCACAAATAAAGGCATTTACTGTCCGCAGGGGAAATTTTACATCGATCCGTGGCGGCCGGTTGATCTGGCAGTAATTACCCACGGCCATGCCGACCATGCACGCTGGGGAATGAAAAAGTACCTGTGTCATCATTACACCAAACCTATTTTATACAAAAGGATCAGCGAGGATATCGAATGCCAGAGCGTAGAATATGGCGAGGTCATCAATATGAATGGTGTAAAGGTTTCGTTTCATCCCGCCGGACATATCATCGGCTCGGCGCAGATCCGCCTGGAATACAAAGGCTACGTCAGTGTTGTTTCCGGAGACTATAAAGTTCAGGATGACGGCCTGAGCACACCTTTTGAACTGGTACGATGCAATGAATTTGTAACGGAGAGTACTTTCGGACTGCCGATCTACAATTGGCTGGAAACTGAGGATCTTAATAAAAAGCTTCAGAGCTGGGTGCTGCGCAATAAAGAAAATCAGAAGACTTCCATATTCATCGGTTATTCTCTGGGAAAAGCACAGAGAATCATGAAAGCGGTAGAAGGCCTGGGAAAAATCCATGTCCACTACTCGATTGGAAAACTGAATGAAGCTTTTGAAACCGTAGGCATCAAGCTTCCCGAATACGAAATTCCAGATTTCAGGGAAAGCGTAAAGCATGTGCAGGACGAAATCGTTATTGTTCCGCCGGCTTTGCTGGATTCTAATGTGATAAAAAAAATTCCCAATGCTGCTACTGCCATCTGTTCCGGATGGATGCAGGTGCGTGGGGCAAGACGCTGGAGAAGTGCCGACGCCGGATTTGCCATGAGCGATCACGCCGACTGGAAAGGATTGCTTCAAGCCATTAAAGCCACTGAAGCGGAGCTTGTACACGTTACCCACGGGCAGACTGAGGTTTTCTCCAAATATTTAAATGAAATCGGAATACAATCTGATGTGGTAGAAACCCTTTACGGCGATGATGATGAAGAGGAAGTGGAAAAAGAAACCATTAAAAATCCGGAGCCATGAAGAATTTTGCCGAGCTGATCAATGCACTGGAAAGCACGAATAAAACCAATGCTAAGATCGATGCCATCATCGATTACCTGGAGCGTGCGCCCGACGATGATAAAGTATGGTTTATCGCCCTGTTTACGGGCAAAAGGCCAAAACGGAACGTCAACAGCAATTACATGAAAGAATGGGCACTGGATATTACGCAGCTGCCTTTCTGGCTGTTCCAGGAAAGTTATTCTTCCGTAGGAGATTTGGGTGAAACCATATCATTGATCCTTCCTCCGCCAACCGAAAAAATAGAACGTTCCCTGTCCGAATGGATGGATGATATCGTGAATCTTAAAGATAAAACAGACGCTGAGAAAAAAGATTTCATTCTCACTTCATGGAACGGATTGGATTATACCGAACGGCTGATTTTCAATAAACTTTTGGGGGGAAGCTTCCGGATCGGTGTCTCCGATAAAACGCTGATTAATGCACTTACGAAATTTTCAGAACAGGAATCGAGTGCTTTGATGCACAGCTTAATGGGAAAATGGCTTCCGAATGAAGTCTCCTTCCAGGAGCTGATTGCTGCGGAGAATGTGAACCCGGACAATTCAAAACCTTACCCATTCTGCTTGGCCTATCCGCTGGAAAAAGATCTTGAAGATCTCGGAACTCCGAAGGAATGGCTGATTGAATATAAATGGGACGGAATCCGCGGACAGATCATTAAAAGAAATGATGAAGTATTCATCTGGTCCAGAGGGGAAGAACTGGTGACCGAGCAGTTCCCCGAAGTAAAGGAAGCCGTTGAAAAAATGAATGGAAATTTTGTGATCGACGGGGAAATCCTGGCGGTAAAAGACGATAAAGTTTTAAATTTTAATGAATTACAGAAACGCTTAAACCGGAAAACATTAACAAAGAAAATGTTATCTGAAATCCCGATACAGGTTTTTGCATATGACCTCCTGGAACTGGAAGGCAATGATTTAAGGGAAAAACCCATCTCCGCAAGAAGGGCAATGCTGGAAGAACTGCTGTTAAACGAAACTCCCGAACATATCAAAATCTCCGAAGTCATTGAATTTAATGACTGGAATGAACTGGATAAGATCCGGGAAGCTTCCAGGGAGATCAACAGTGAAGGATTAATGCTGAAACAGAAAAATTCGCTCTACCATTCCGGCAGAAAAAAAGGCGACTGGTGGAAATGGAAAATTAATCCGCTGACGATCGACGCCGTTCTCATTTATGCACAAAAAGGCAGCGGACGAAGAAGCGCCTACTACACCGATTATACTTTTGCCGTGAAAAATGAAGATAAGCTGGTTACCATAGCCAAGGCCTATTCCGGTTTAACAGATAAGGAAATTATGGAAGTCAGCAAATTTGTCAATAAAAATGCCATCGAAAAATTCGGTCCTGTACGAACCGTTAAGCCCGAACTGGTTTTTGAAATCGCCTTTGAGGGCATCGGTTTCAGCAACCGCCATAAAAGTGGTGTCGCTCTGCGTTTTCCCAGAATCTTAAGATGGAGGAAAGATAAAACAGTGGAGGAAATTGATGATTTGGAGGAAATTAAAAAACTTATACAGTAGATTTAAGATAAAACTTTTCCAAACCATTAAGATTTTATGAAGGAGTTTAGAAGTATTAAGTTGAGCTTCGCTTTAAGCACCACTAAATTAAAATCTTTGATTTCTCTTAATCAACCTTAAAATCTTAATAATCCTTAATGGTTAAAATGATTTGGTTAAAAAATTGATACTATAGATTTCAACGTAGGTCCATAAGGATGGATCTTTACGCTCATTGCGTTAAAATAAACAGATTTACAATTTGACAGCATTCGAAAATACCGGCGGTTACCAAATCATCCAGAACTGGATGGGCGATAAAGGCATTGCTCCCTTTAAATTTCAGACGGAAACGTGGTGGAAATTCGGGAACGGATACAGCGGAATGGTTGTTGCGCCTACGGGATTCGGAAAAACCTATTCCGTTTTTTTAGCCCTGATTTCCGATTTCCTGAACCATCCTGAAAAATATAAAAAAGGACTGAAAATGATCTGGATCACGCCGCTCCGTTCGCTTTCCAAAGATATTGCAAAGGCCATGCAGGAAGCGATTGATGAGATCGGCCTCGACTGGGCAGTAGGTGTACGGAACGGTGATACGGATCCGAAAATCCGCCAGCAGCAGGTTAAGAACATGCCGGAAATTCTGGTGGCAACACCGGAAAGTTTACATTTGCTGTTGGGTCAAAAAAATCATCAGCGGTTTTTTACCAATTTGCAGACCATTGTGATTGACGAATGGCACGAGCTGCTTGGTTCCAAGCGTGGGGTAATGATTGAGCTTGGCATTTCGCGGCTCAGGACCTACGTGCCTAAAATGAAAATCTGGGGAATCACGGCTACCATCGGCAATCTTGAAGAAGCAATGGAAGTTCTCATTCCGTATGATATTAAAAAAACAAAAATCACCGCCAAAGAGAAAAAGAAGATCGACATTCTTTCCGTTTTTCCGGATGAAGTCGAAATTTTGCCCTGGGCGGGACATTTGGGGCATAAACTGGCCGATAAAGTGGTTCCGATCATCCTGAATTCCAACTCCACCATTGTTTTTACCAATACCAGAAGCCAGAGTGAAATGTGGTATCAGCTGTTGCTGAATGCTTATCCGGATTTTGCCGGGCAGATCGCGATTCACCACAGTTCCATTGATGCCCATCTCAGAATATGGATCGAAGAAAACCTAAGCTGCGGAAAATTAAAAGCCGTGGTTTCCACTTCATCACTGGATCTGGGAATCGATTTTAAGCCGGTAGATACCGTGATCCAGATCGGTTCTGCAAAAGGGGTAGCCAGATTCCTGCAACGGGCAGGACGAAGCGGTCACTCCCCTTTTGAAACGTCAAAAATCTACTGTGTACCGACCCATTCACTAGAGCTGATCGAAGTTTCGGCTCTCAAGGAAGCGGTAAAAAATAACGTCATCGAACCACGGGATCCGCAGGTGCTCTGTTTTGATGTTCTGGTCCAGTTTTTAATGACGCTGGCCGTTGGAGACGGTTTTCTTCCCAATGAACTTTATCCTAAAATTAAAGAGACGTATGCTTTCCGAGAAATGACCGAAGAAGAATGGAAAGGCATGCTGGACTTCCTGACCATCGGTGGAAAGGCCCTGAAAAGTTATGAAGAGTTTCACAAGATTGTCGTTGATGATCAAGGTCTGTATAAAGTGACTTCCCGGAGAATTGCCATGCTCCATAGGATGAATATGGGCGTGATCGTCAGCGATGCTATGCTGAAGGTAAAATTCATTTCCGGCGGTTATATCGGCATGGTGGAAGAATATTTTATTTCGAGATTAAAAAAAGAAGATAAGTTTATCCTGGCCGGCCGTGTGCTTGAAGTAGCCATGATCAAAGATATGACTGTCTTTGTACGTGCTTCCAAAGGAAAAGCTTTTGCCCCGAGTTATCTGGGCGGAAGGCTTCCGTTGAGTACGAATCTCGGGCAGTTTCTGAGGGAAAAGTTATCCGGTGCCCTGAATCCGAAAGCTTCTGAAAAGGAACTGAAATTCCTTCACCCACTGTTGTCGAATCAGGAAGAACGTTCCCACATTCCGAAAGAAGATGAATTCCTGGTAGAACTTATCAAAAACCGGGAAGGTTATCATTTATTTATGTATCCTTTTGAAGGACGGCTGGTGCATGAAGTGATGGCTGCCCTGGTTGCCTACAGAATTTCCAAGCTCGCTCCGATCTCATTTTCAATGGCAATGAACGATTACGGCTTTGAACTATTCAGTGATAAGGAAATTCCTTTGAATGAAGAAAATCTGGGCCGGATTTTAACAAGAGATAACCTGATGAATGATGTTATTTCCAGCATCAATGCCGCAGAAATGGCAAGACGAAAATTTAGGGATATTGCGGTAATTTCCGGCATGGTGGTTCAGAATTTCCCGGGCCAGCAGCGTTCCAACAAGTCGCTTCAGAGCTCGGCCGGACTGATCTTCAAAGTGTTGGAAGATTACGATCCGAATCATTTTTTAGTACGGCAGGCTTATACCGAAGTGTTCAACGCCCAGCTTCAGGAACAGCGGCTTGTTGAAGCTTTCAAACGTATTGAAAAGTCAAAAATAATCCTGAAATTTGCCAATACATTTACCCCGCTAAGTTTCCCGATCAAAGTAGACAGCTTACGGCAGACACTTTCCAGCGAAGATCTGGATTCGAGGATCCAGAAGCTGATTCAACAAGCCACGAAAGTAAAATAGTGAATAGTGAATTCTGCTTCGCTGGTCAATTTTGCTTCGCAAGTGAATATTTAAAAGTTGTTTAAAATAGCCATTGACCACAGGAATTGACCATTCACAATTCACATTAAATATTGAGTTTGCTCTGCAAATGAATACTGAATTAGAAATTGACAAACGAGGCGAATTGACCATCGACAATTGACCTCTACATTCGAATAATTTAAAAATGAAAATCGTAACAAAAAATATAATCCTTCAGAACGAACAATTTACTTTAACCAACCAAAGAGCTTTATTCTGGAAAAAGGAAAAAGCTTTGGTCCTCTCCGATCTTCACATCGGCAAAGCGGCCCATTTCCGGAAAAATGGCATTGCACTAACGAGCCATTTGATGAAAAACGACCTGGAACGGCTGTCTATCCTGATCGAATATTTTCAACCTGAGAAATTTATTGTAGTTGGCGACCTGTTGCATGCGGGGGACAATTCGGATGTAGATGAATTCTGCGGATGGCGAAACCAGTATCCGGATCTTCAGTTCTATTTGGTAGAAGGCAATCACGACCGCATTTCGAAAAAGCTAGAATCCAAATTATGCCTGAACTTTAAATCCAAATCTTTTGAAAACGAAGAATTTATTTTCATTCACGATTTTGAAAAAAAACAGGAAAAATTTCAGGTGACGGGCCATATTCATCCGGGATTTGTTATTCATTCTTCCGTAAAAAAAATTAAGCTGCCTTGTTTTGTAGTAACCGACAATCAGCTGTTGCTGCCCGCTTTCAGTGAGTTCACCGGGCTGGATACAAAAAATCTCCCTAAAAAAGGAAGATTCTATGTTTTCACGGATGCCGAAATTTATGAGATTTGAGACTGATCCAGTATTTTCCGCATCATCAGGTCGGTCTGCTCCTCACTGCCCATCCTGAAAATATGTTTATCAAATTCTTCGAAGCCGTTCTTCTTGTAAAATGCGACGGCCCGCAGGTTTTGTTCCCAAACGCCCAGCCACAGATATTTTTTCTTCTGTTCAACGGCTGTTTCCCACGCTTTTGTGTACAGAAGCTGGCCGACTTTCTTGCCTTGATAGGAACTTTTAACATAAATCCTTTCGATTTCCAGTGAAGCATCATCCTGTAATTCCGTCTGTGCCTTTCCTGAATTCAGCTTTAAATAACCTACCGGATTTTCACCTTCCCAGGCAATAAAAAATTGAGAATGCGGATTGTTCAGTTCTTTCGTCAGCTTATCCTCTGCAAAGCTTTCCTTAAGGTATTGCTGAATCTGTTCTTCCGAATTGTGCGGTGCAAAAGTTTCGTAAAAAGTCTGCTTTCCCAACGCCTGTATGGTTTTGAGATCATCAGCAGATGCTTCTCTGATATGAATGGATGTCATATGAAAATTATAAAAATAAAAGTCTGTTGAAAGCTTCAGATGCAAGGTGTACCTGAACGGCCCAGTCGTCGGCTGCCTCACTGCCGGCATCGTCGGAGATATATTTTAAACACAGAAACGGAATCTTTTCTTTCATGGCGATCAATGCCAACGGATAGGCTTCCATGTCAACGATATTGTAGACCGTTTCCGAATGGTTCATCTCAAAACTGTCGCCGCTCCCGCAGATTCCTTCGGGAAGATCGTTTCTTTTTAAGCCATATTCAAGAACCGGCGGTACTCCGGAAAGTGGGGTTTCGTACAGGCTGAATCCGAGCCCTCTCACATCCATATCCCGCTGGATGAATTTTGTACAGCAGATGACGTCTCCTTTGTGAAAGCTCTGGCTTCCCGCAGAGCCCAGATTCACAATGAGTTTTGGTCTTTTACGGTAAATTTCTTTTGTCAGTTCCATGGCGGCATTTACTTTTCCGATGCCGGTAATCAGTTTGTTTTTATCATTGAAAACTTCTCCCGCTTCCGAGTCCAGCGCGAAAACAAAAAGGGTATCTTCAATAGGAAATTCATATCCTTCGTTTATTCTGATCATTTATTTTATTTCTTTTTAATTTTATTTTTTATTAATCGCTCACCGGACTTTAAGCTAATGGTAATCGCAGATTTTCACAGGGGATTGCGTAGATTAGATTACCTTAGTCACCGGATAAAGCTTTTTTAAACCATTAAGACTTTATTAAGGAGTTTAGAACAATTAAGTTGAGCTTCGCTTTAAGCATATCGCTTAATAAATCTTTGATTTAATCTTAATGAAATCTTACCTTCTTAATCATCCTTAATGGCTAAAACTTTTCTCTATTGTAAAACTAAACCATTAAGACTTTATTAAAGAGTGTAGAACAATTAAGTTGAGCATTGCTTTAAGCATATCGCTTAATAAATCTTTGATTTAATCTTAATGAAATCTTAACCTCTTAATCATCCTTAATGGTTAAAATTTCTCTGTATTGTAAAACTAAACCATTAAGACTTTATTAAGGAGTTTAGAACAATTAAGTTGAGCTTCACTTTAATCATATCGCTTAATAAAATCTTTGATTTAATCTTAATCAAATCTTAACCTCTTAATCATCCTTAATGGTTAAAAAACTTTTGCGTGCTGTTTACAAAGCTTTGTTGATCTTAATCTGATTTTATTAAATTTCACAACCAGTTGTATCACAGGAAGCGCCATTTTCCGGGCTGTCTTTAAAAGGAATAACCGTTTCGTCGTAGGTCTGTTGAAGAGCGTTTACAAAAAGTTCTGCAGGCTGTGCTCCTGAAACTGCATATTTACCGTTCAGGATAAAGAAGGGAACTCCTGAAACCCCATTATTCCTGGCTTCCTGGATGTCCTGGCTGATTTCCGCATTAAAAGTGTCTGAATTCAAGACCTCTCGGGCTTCTTCTCTGTCAATCCCCAAAGATTCAGCTAATGAAATTAAAGTTTCATCATCCCCGACATTTTTTCCGTCGATGAAATGCGCAATGAAAAGTGCCTCCTCCATTTCATTGGATTTTTTATATTTTTTAGCCAGATGAAGGATCTTATGTGCTGAAAAAGTGTTGGTAATAAGTGCTTTTTCAAAATGGAAATCGATTCCGGAACCGTTACCCATTTGTTTTACCTGGCCGATCATCTGCTGTGCCTGTGCTTCCGGAAATCCTTTCTTTTCCCTGAAATATTCCAAAGTGGTTTTGGTTTCTTCCGGGTTCAAAGAAGGATCAAGCTGGAAGCTCTTCCACTCCACTTCTACCTCATCTTTAAAAGGTAGCTGCGCCAGAGCCTTTTCAAAATTGTTTTTCCCGATATAGCAAAACGGACACATCACATCCGACCAGATTTCTACTTTCATGATGATTTATTTAATTGAAATTATTTAGTTTGAATATATTTTAATGCTAAGGTACGTATTACGGATTCAACTGCACTCTTCTGGCAAACAGCAAATGTGCGATCAATGCCAAAACTGCCATAGCTGCTCCGACTGTGCACACTCCGGTCCACTGCGCATGTTGCCACGCGATTGAGGCCGTCCATGTTCCCAGAGAACCGCCGATAAAATAGGAAACCATATACACGGTGTTCAACCTGTTAACAGCATTGGATTTTATCATGAAATAATTGGTCTGATTCATAATGTGGCTGGACTGCACGCCCAGGTCCACCAAAATAACTCCGACAATAAGTCCCCAATACGTTTCCCCCGCAAAATAAGTAAACAGCCAGCTTCCCAAAACTATCAGTAATGCATAGAAAATAATCCTGTTAAGACTAAAATACTGCTGAAGCTTCCCCACCTTTGCCGCAGCCAAGGCACCTACGGCTCCTGCCAGTCCAAAACTCCCGACCACCGATGAGCCGACATTGAACGGTGGATTTTCCATGTGAAAGACAAGCGTTGTAAACAAGGCACACATCGACCCGAAAGCCATGGCACCACGGAAAGAAGCCAGCCGCAAAACCGGTTGTGTCCTGGCCAGATGAAAAACGGATTTCATGAGTTCTCCGTAGCTTCCTTTGAAATTGGGCTGCAGCTCGGGAAGCATTTTATAGACGGCAAACCATACGATAATCATCAGTGCCGCGGCAATTCCGAACATTGCCCGCCACCCCCAGAATTCACCGACGATTCCACCGATAAACCTCGACAGCAGAATCCCCAGCAGCAGGCCTGACATCACTGTTCCGATGTTGGATGACTTTTCTTTATCCGAAGATAATTCGGCCGCAATAGGAATAAACAGCTGCGGAATCACGGAAGTAATGCCAATTAGCAGACTGGCGACATACAGCATCCACAGTTCAGTACCGAAAGTCATCCAAAGCAATGCTGCGAACACCAGCAGAAGATCCGTTAAAATCAGTTTTTTACGGTAGAGCTTGTCTCCCAAAGGAACAATCAGCAATAGTCCCGCGGCATACCCGAGCTGGGTGAGCACGGAAATCTTACTTACCGCACTTTCAGGAACGTTCAGCTCTTCGGAAATAAGACCGAGCAAAGGCTGATTGTAGTAATTGTTTGCTACGACAAGCCCGGAAATAACGGACATCAACCAGATGACGGTACGTGAAATACCGCCTGTAGAATTCAACTGCATACGTTTTATTTAAAGGATTATCTAAAAACCGTATTACAAAAATACTTATTTATGATGTAATTCAGGCCTGATTTTATCGGTTTTGCTGATGACAGGAATTGACGGAAAAATTTTTACAGTTTGTAAATAATAATGAACTTTGCACCATGAAGATCATACCACTGAAAGAAGGAAATTTTTCTACCGATGCAGCCAAAGATTTTACGCTTTTAACAGAAGAAAACAAGGATGCGCTGAAAGGAATAAAAATGTCGGTTACTCCGTTTCTGATTGTTACTGAAAAGGATGTTATCCTGCTGGATGCCGGGATCGGCTGGAAAAATGAAAAAGGAAATACGGTGATCTCTGAAATTCTTGAAAAAGAAAACATGCATCGGGACCAGGTTACGAAAATACTGCTTTCCCATCTTCATAAAGACCATATTGAAACCACCATTACCCGTACTGCAAATAGCTTCGAGCCAACTTTTCCGAATGCGAAAATCTACATCCAGAGAAGGGAACTGGCATTTGCCCTGGAAAATAAAGACAGTCATTCCTTTGATTTTGACACGCTGGAAAAACTGATACAGCTTGAAAATATTGTCTGGATGGATGAGGACAAAGGAAATATTTCAGAAGAAATTTCTTTTGAAGTCGTCGGCGGCCACACCCCTTTTATGCAGGTATTCTGGATCCGGGAAGGTAATGAAACGGTTTTCTACGGAGCGGATAATCTTCCGCAGGAATCTTATTTAAAGTACCATCTTGCCTATAAAAGCGATTTCGACGGCCGGAAAGCAATGGAATTAAGAATTGGCTGGGTAAAAGCCGCGGCAGAAAACAACTGGAAAATTTTGCTGTACCACGACCTCTATAAATCCATTATAGCCTATTAAATAAAAAAATGGTTTAAAGTTCATTAAACCATTTATAAATATCTAAATCTGAAGCAATACTCAGCTTTTTTCGGAGCCGGTTCTTCCGGTTCTGGATTGCCTTCGGGGTCACGAACGTATACGTCGCAATCTCTTTGGTAGTTAAATTAAGCTTAAGGTAAATACAGAATATCAATTCAGAATTCTTAAGGTTAGGCTGAATAGCTGATAATTTATTAAAAAAATCCGGATCTACCAGTCTGAATTTATTCAGCAGACGTGGTGAGTTCTCTTTTGCTAGTGTTAAAATTTCTTCCTGCACAAAAATCTTTTGGTTAATATCTTCTAAATTAAATTCAGTCTTTTCGTTTTTCATATTTTTTCTCATCTCTTCTATTGCTGCTGCTCACTTTTTATCATAAGCCTCAGTATTAATCGCTCTCGTTCCTCTCTTTCCCGGTTACCGGTACGGAGTTTTATTTTAGGTCTAGTATTTTATTATCTTAAAGTATACAGATTGGTATTTTTTTACTTGTTTTTTTTATTCAAGATTAAAAATATTCTTACAAAATCTGTAATTTAACTTTTAGGCAAAGACAAAGAAAGAAAAAATGATTAAAAGTAGATGCAATTGAAATACCACATACATACCACGCTTCCTTTTTTAATCTTCTATTCTTCTTTAATATCAGGCCTTTTACTTATTTACAAATCTAGAAGATTTAACCGTGTTTTTTTTATGATTATAATCAATCATAATCAAAAAATATTAACAATTCGTAATATACTATTCAGAATCATTTATCTATAGGATATTTCAATACGAATTCATGGTATTAAAATGGTATTAGTGCTTATCTTTTTTCTTTTAGTAAAAGTCTCGATTCAGGATTTACCGTTGCTAAAGAAAGGATATATTAGAACTGTGCTGTATTTAGAAATAAATTTACGATCGGTTCATACCCATTAATAAGCATCAGAAATTGAGGTGGCGCTGGAATTCTTCAATATATTTTGCCAGATGGAGGCCGTCTGCCAGACCATGGTGGGCTTCTACAGAAACCGGCAAAAACTTTCTTCCGTCCTTGATGCTGAATTTCCCGAAGGTAATTTTGGGAATGGATTCTTTCGGATCGAAATTGGTTGGATGCAGCAACGCACTGAAAGAATTCCACGGAATTGTAGTGTGCCTGATGTGATTTACAGGCAAGACTTCATTCCGGATGCCCAAGCCAGTAGAATGATGAACCGTTCTGATCTGATCCTGTAATCTTTCGTTAAAAATTTCAAAATTCTTTGAATAATGGAAAAATGAGAATCCGAAAGTTCCGTCCTGTCTTCCGATTGTACTTCCCACGTGCACTTCATCATATAATATAACCTGGCCGTCAACAATTCTCAGCTTGAGTTCATCTACCGTTTGAATGGCCATCATGGATTTGTGAAGGTAAACTGCAAAAAAAGAACGTCCTAGTTCTTTAGCCTCATCATATGCTTTGGTACAGTCTACTTCGGTAGTAAACCCAAAATACGGGCTTGCCATGTTAGAGAAAAACTCAAAATGTTCTTTTCTGTTCCAGCTCTCAATATCAATTACCTTCATTGTTTTGCTTTATGCAAATTTCAGAAAGTTTTGCGGTTAAAAAAAATTACAGCGGATGAAATTTGGAAGATCTTATAATTGAATTGCTTTATTCAGGAAAATTTTAATTCATAAAATGCAATTTGGTGGCTTTTTTGATGTGAAAAGAGTGGTTTTTATCTAACAGAAAGTTTGTAATAAGCCATTTAAAATATCCGATATAACCTATTATTAAAATCAGAAAATTATGCTATACAGAAAATTAGGAAACAGCGAGCTTGAGGTTTCAGCGATTACCTTCGGCGCGTGGGCTGCCGGAGGATGGATGTGGGGAAGCACCGACAGGAATGAGGCTATTGAAGCCATCAAGGCGTCTTATGATGTGGGCGTAACCTCTATAGATACCGCTCCGATCTATGGGCAGGGAACCAGTGAAGAAATCGTAGGAGAAGCCATTAAAGGAATTTCTCGTGATAAAGTTCAGATCCTTACCAAATTCGGGATGCGCTGGGATCTTGCAAAAGGAGATTTTGCGATGCACAGCAAAAACAATGACGGAAAAGACATCGATGTTTACAAATTTGCAGGCAGAGACAGTATTATTTATGAATGTGAACAAAGTCTTCAAAGACTGGGTACGGATTATATCGATCTGTACCAAATTCACTGGCCGGATTCCACTACGCCGATTGAAGAGACTTTTGAAGCGGTGTCAAGACTTGTGGAACAGGGAAAAGTCCGTTTTGCGGGTGTATGCAATTACAATGCACAGCAGATGGCGGAAGCGGAAAAAACGCTGGAATTGGTTTCGAACCAGATTCCATTCAGTATGGTAAACCGCGGCATCGAAGAGGAAACCGTTCCTTACTGCATCGAGAACAACAAATCGATCTTAGCATACAGTCCGCTTGAAAGAGGTTTATTAACAGGAAAAATTAAGCCGGGATATAAGTTCCAGGAAGGTGACCACCGAGCAAGCCACAAGCATTTCCAACCGGACTTCATCGAGAAAACCAATGCACTGTTGGATAAAATAAAACCTATTGCAGATCAGCACAATGTAAGTTTAGGACAGCTTGTTCTCCGATGGACGATCGAAAGACCGGGAATTACCGTTGCACTGGCGGGAGCGAGAAATGCAGAACAAGCGGTTCAGAATGCTAAATCAGCCGACATCAATCTAAGTGCTGAGGAAATAAATACCATTAATGATCTGGTAAATCAATTTTAGAAGCAATATCTAATGGTAAACGGTTGGTGGTTATCATTAATTTGAGCTAATCACTGTTTACCATTTATTTTTATGTAAATAATATCATTAATCATGGAAAAGAAAAGCAATAAATACAACCTGGAGCTCAAAGAAGTTTCATTAAAAGACGGTTCAAAAGGAACAAAAACACTGTCTTTTGATTTTGAAAACCATGATGATCTCTTTCAGATTTTCGAGGCGGTGCGCTCCAAAAAGATTTTCAGTGACGAAGAAACAGCAAATGAGTTTGCATTAGGCTTAAAGCTTTTTACGGAAGTGATGCTTAAAAATAAACAACATGCTCTTTTTGAAGAACTCAGACCGGCCATCGGTGAATTCATGAAGAAACTGAAAAGTCTGTAATATAATCTATAACACATTAAAACTGAGAAAAAAATGAATAAGGAAAGATTGGGCTTCATCGGCCTTGGAAATATGGGACATCCAATGGCAAAAAATCTGGAAAAAGCAGGATTCCAGCTTTCGGTGTATAACCGGACACCGGAGAAAGCGGAAGATTTCCGGGAAAATTCCATTGTCTGCACTTCCGTATCGGATGTGATAACGAACAGCGATGTGATCTTTACCATGCTTACCAACGATGAAGCCTTACGGGAAGTTTTTGAAGAAATTCTGAGCCGTGATATTTCAGGAAAACTGTTTGTCGATATGAGCACGGTTTCCCCGGAAGCCAGCAGTGAAATTTCGGGTGCCGTCATTATAAAAGAAGCATCCTTTATCGATGCGCCGGTCGCCGGCAGCACGAAACCTGCAGCAGAAGGAACCCTGATCATTATGGCCGGCGGTAAAGACAGCGATCTTCACCGGGCACTTCCCTATCTTGAAAAATTAGGAAAAGAAATCCGGCATCTCGGCGGCAACGGAAAAGGTATTGCCGCAAAACTTTCGGTGAACTATTTTATTTCCTGCCTTTACCAGGGACTGGCAGAAACCATTCTCTTCTCGGATAAGCTGGGCATCGACCGTAAAGAGATGCTGGACATCATCAATGAAAGCGCAAGCGGAAGCGGCGCTACCAAGGTGAAAACCCCTCTTCTGATCAATGAAAATTACGATCCTGCTTTTGCGCTGGACCTGATGCTGAAAGATATTCTGCTTGCTAAAAATGCAGGAGCCGAATTTCCTTTATCGGAAACATTGATCCGGACCTATCAGGGAGCTCAGGATGCGGGATACGGTAAGGATGATGTGATCGGAATTATTCAGTACCTGAAAGAGCCAGGGAAAAAGTAAAAAGAATCAAGTTGATACACTTTTAACCATTAAGACTTTATTAAGAAGTTAAGGTTTGATTAAGATTAAATCAAAGATTTTTGAGCGATATGCTTAAAGCAAAGCTCAACTTAATTTTTCTAAACTCCTTACTACAGTCTTAATGTTTTAGTTTTATAATAAAGAAAAATTTTAACTATTAAGGATGATTAAGAAGTTAAGATTTGATTAAGGTTAAAATCAAAGATTTATTGAGCAATGTGCTTAAAGCGAAGCTCAATTTAACTTTTCTAAACTCCTTAATAATCTCTTACTAGTTTTAATAAAAAATAATTAAAAAGATGAACATGAAAGATTTCAAAACGGCTTTCTTTTTTCTTAGGCTTCCGATTGCGGTTTCTCTAATGGGACACGGCCTGGTACGCCTGCCGAAGCTGCCTGCATTCAGCGACTGGATGGTGAAGACGATGGAAAAGTCGGCCATCCCGGAGGCGTTGATTGTTCCGTTCAGCTATTTTCTGCCTGTTGCGGAAGCGGTCATCGGTCTTTTTCTGCTGATTAATTTCAAAACCAGATATACCTTGTATTCAGCACTGGGTTTAATGAGTATTCTGATTGCCGGAAGCTGTTCCATCGAAAACTGGACGGCGATTGAAGCGCAGCTGCTGCATTGCGTTTATCTTTTCGGGCTATTCTGGTTTTATGAGAAATTCAGCAGTAAGATCAACGGAGATCCTGCAAATGACAAATAGTGAATCCGTTATACCCATTGTTTTCATCTGGGAATAATTAAAAATATTTTTGACTGAATTTTGTGTCTGATTAAGATGCAAACGAATTGATCTCAGGTCTGCTACTAACCCGTGCAATATAATTGATCATTCACGCTATATTATTAAACTTTTCAGCTGTATTATTTCAATTGTGGTCGGATTTTTGAATAGTAACTGTAATTAAATTTAGGTTTAATTAAAACCAATCACTTAAAATATATTTATCATGTCAACAGAAAATCTTACGAACACAGAAGCGATTAAAAAAATTAAAGAACTTTCGGAAAGTGCAAAAATCTGTATGTTCTGTACAGAATTGGAAACCCTTCCTATCAATTCCCGTCCGATGACTTTACAGGAAACGGATGATGAAGGAAATTTATGGTTCATCAGCGGAGATACAAGCAATAAAAACTTTGAAATAAAAGACGATAAGAGAGTGCAGTTGTTCTTCATGAACAATGGCGATTACCAATATCTTTCTGTTTTTGGTGATGCTACCATCTACAAAGACAAATCTACAATCGAAGACAAATGGTCGCCAATGGCCAAAGCATGGTTCGAAGATGGAAAAGACGATCCGAATGTATCGATTATCCGTGTAGAGCCGAAAGATTCTTACTACTGGGATACCAAAGCAGGGAAATTGGTAAGCATCCTTAACTTTGTAGCCGCAGCAGTTACCGGAAAAACAACGGATAATTCCGATGGGGTTGAAGGAAATGCTAAAATTTAGAAATCAGTCACTACCAAGCAAATACATTAACTATTAAATAGTGTAAGGCCGCGAAATTTTTTGCGGCCTTATTTTTATTTAATTAAGTTGAATTTTAAATGGCTGCTTTTTTTTTCAAGCTTTTATAAAACAAAGAAACCATACAAGCTGTATGGTTTTTTTCTTAGTGTTTTTATAACGAGGGAACTAAGGTGTTTCACTGTGCGGCATATCTACGGGTTTGGATTCCGGGGAGCCTTTTTCACGTAGCCATATCGAAAGGATAACCAACGATGCGACGGCAAGAAATTCACTTTGCCAGTTCTGAAAGGATTCAAACCAGAATCTGGATTCCGTAATATATTCCGAAGCGGTTGTCACCGGCTGTTTTTTGGAAATCTGTTCTTCATTATAATCTTTCAGGCTTCCATAAAAATGCAGCGAAAAACTTATGGCAAATAAGATACCAAACATTAAAGAAAGAGAATGTTTGTAAAGTTTTAGCCAAATTCCACCTTTCCTTACGGCCCACGGTGCATCCGGATGCGGTTCGGGTTCTTTATCTACATCCTCTTTTTCATCCAGCGATTTGGATTCGCTGGAACCTTTTTGCCTCAGGGAAACCGTCAGAACTACATAAATCATCATCTGAAGGAATTCGCTTTCCCAATTTTCAAAAGTAGCTTGGATAAAGTGTCCGCTGTGGATATACTGTTCAAGGCTAAGCATGGCACTGCCGTTTTCCGCCAGTTCTTTATTTTCGGTTTTCCATCCTGTAAAAAACTGACCCACAAGAAATATGAGCATCAATATAATTAAAACGATGCTCAGGCTGTTTCGGTACAAAAAGCTATGTTTAGTCATTTATAGAATAACATTTTTAAGATTCTGAATCATCGGGATCTATTCTCTGCAAAGCGGTAACCGTAGGGCCGGTCAGTATTTTTCCGTTAACATTAAACCTCGAACCATGGCACGGACAGTCCCAGCTCAGTTCTGCACTGTTCCAGCGGACTTCACATTTTGCATGCGGACAGGTACTTTTTACCAGATGTACTTTACCGGTAACTTCTTTGTATAAAGCATAAGAATCGCCTTCATACTTTACCACTTTGGCTTCACCGTCAGCGATTTCATTCAGCGATGTAATTTTCTCCCTGAAAAGTTTATCTTTAATAAAATCATACGCCACCACGGCATTCTCTTCTACGAAACTGGTAAATCCTGCAATCGGCTTAATTCGTGAAGGACTGAAAATCTTTTCGTATTTGCTGCTGCCGGTTAAAATAAGATCTGAAAGAATCTGTGAGGAAATTGTTCCGAAGATCATTCCGTTTCCTCTGAATCCTGTCGCGGTATAGACTTTTCCTTTGCTGCCGGGAAGCTTTCCAATATACGGGAACCCGTCAGTTGGCTCATAGTACTGGCTGGACCAGCTGTAATAAGCCGTTTCTACATCAAAATATTCCCGTACATAATTTTCCAGCCTTGAGAAACATTCGCCGGTATCTTCTTCATGGCCGGTCTTATGATCTTCTCCACCGGCTATCAGCAACGTTTCCCCGTTAATCTGCTGAACCCGGTAATAATGATAAGGATCGATAAGGTCATAACCCAGGTCTTTCGGATAATTTTCATCTTTCAGGCTGAAGGCCATAGCGTAACTTCGGTAAGGGGCATTCGTAGTGTGAAGAATGCTTAATCCCGGTGGAATGTGGGTAGCATACACCACATGCTCTGCTTTAATTTCTCCTTTTGAAGTTTTTAAAATTACCTCGTCTTCCTGCTCTTCATAATTTTCGCACAGGCATTCTTCAAGGATTATTCCGCCTGCGTTAATAAAAGCTTCCGCTAAGGATTTGATATATCTTATTGGATGAAACTGTGCCTGGTCCGGAATAGATACTGCTTTTTTAAAAGGAATCGGGAATGGGATTTCATCGACGTACGTCATTTCGTGGCCTACTTTCGATGCACCGTCTACAATATCCTCCAGCTGCTTTTCCTGTTTTT
Source organism: Chryseobacterium sp. SORGH_AS_0447 (assembly GCF_030818695.1). Taxonomy (NCBI): domain Bacteria; kingdom Pseudomonadati; phylum Bacteroidota; class Flavobacteriia; order Flavobacteriales; family Weeksellaceae; genus Chryseobacterium; species Chryseobacterium sp. SORGH_AS_0447. The sequence continues at coordinate 2,679,420 of NZ_JAUTAR010000001.1, forward strand.
CGTCCAACGCAAAAAGGTAAGCGGTTTTTCTCTCGAAATCGCAGTTGATGTTATAATTTTCGATGTTTGTCTCGATCATTCCGATAGCCTCCTGTCCTACCTGGGTCGAACAATTGGGCATTTTCCATACCGAAATCATTAATGGCTTCGGTGAAGGTCGTATCGAAAAAATCGTTTAAATGGGCAGTAGTTCCTCCGGTTGTTCCGAAACCGATGTTGGCAGCTTCCAGAAGAATACATTTCTTGCCGGACTGCTGGAGTTTCAGGGCAGTAGAAATACCTGTGATTCCTCCTCCTACGATGGCGGCATCAAACCGTTGGCTGAAGCCGGCTTCAGAAGAAAATCTTTTTATTTCTTCCTGCCATATACTTTTTCTTGCTCCGTCTCTGTACATAGCATTTACTTTTTAATAATTAATGAATAATGAAATTTCCAGGCTTATTTACTCAGCAGAAGGGTATCGTTTTCTGGATAGTGCTGAGGCCTGAGGGGTTGTGCTTCGGATGTTTTCTCTCTTTTTTCCGGTTCATCTTCATCAACATCACAACGACATGAGAGAACAGCCCAAAGAGAAAACAAACCCAAGATCATAATGGCTTTAGTTTTCATAATCGTCTGTTTAATGGTTATACGGGATACTGAGTCTGATGATTATTAGTTTTAGATTTATCCGCTGACGATTAATCCGCCGTTCGGATGAAGAACCTGCCCCGTAATCTGTGAGGAATCTGCACTTGCCAGGAATAAAAAGCTTGAAGCCACTTCTTCAGGCGAGGCATTCCGTTCGAAAGGCGGTTTGCTCTGATCTTCTTTTTCCTCACCGAATGTCTTTTCCGTAAGAGGCGTTGCTACCGGTCCCGGAGCCACCGCATTGACACGGATGCCTTTCGGCTTTGCCTGCAGTGCCAGGGAACGTGTAAAAGAAACGATCGCTCCTTTTGTAGCAGAATAGTCAAGCAATTCAGGATGTCCCTGATAAGCCGCTGCAGAAGTGGTATTGATGATGGCGCTTCCTTCTTTCAGATAAGGGAAAACAACTTTTGTAAGCCAGATCATCCCGAGAATATTGGTGTCAAAAGTTTTCCTTATATTTTCTTCTTTCAGGTCTTCAATACTTTCAGCAGGAAACTGTACGCCTGCATTGTTTACCAGAATATCGATGCCTCCGAATTCTGAGCCTGTTTTTTCGGCCGCTGCTTTACAGAATCCGTAATCACTGACATCTCCCTGAATAATAATTGCTTTTCTGCCAAGACCTTCGATTTCAGATTTTACTTTCTCCGCATCTTCTTTGCTTGAATGGTAGATAATGGCAATATCAGCTCCTTCTTTTGCAAAAAGAACGGCTACGGCCTTTCCTATTCCACTGTCGGCTCCTGTTATTAATACTTTTTTATTTTCTAATTTCAAATTTCCCATATAAGATTAAGATTACTTTTCATCTGACGGTTTCTGCATTTCTCCCATCTGGTGTGCCGCCATGCTGTCGGTCGTCATATTGGTCATGGCAACCGAAAGCTTATTTTTAAGTCCGGATATTACTTTATCATCGCCGTTCATAAGAGCTTTGTAGCCATCCTGTGCCACTTCTTCCGGTGACATCAGGTTGTCTTTATCTTCAAGAATTTTACTTTCGTTCATCTCGGCTTTGTTGAAGAAATCCGTATCGGTAGGTCCCGGTAAAAGTGCAGTTACCGTAATCCCCGAGTCTTTCAGCTCTTCACGGATGGCTTCGGACCACGACAGGATAAATGCTTTTGTCCCGTGATATACCGAATGCCATGGGCCTGGCGCTTTGCTTGCAATGGAAGCAAGATTTAAAATCCTTCCCGATCCTTTGGGTAAACGGTCTTTTAAGAAAAGTTTAGTTAAAATAATAACGGAAACAATATTCAGGTTGATGATATCCACCTCGCGATGAATATCGGTATCCTGAAATTTTCCATAGATTCCCTGTCCTGCATCATTTACCAGAATTTCCGGACTGATGCCGTGTAATTTCAGTTCAGAGTAAAGAGAATAGGCATCATCCTGCGTAAACAGGTTTTTAGCCATGGTAATTACATTGATTCCATAATTCTTAAATTCGTTGGCTTTGGCCTGCAGCTCATCATGGTTTCTGGAAACCATCACCAGGTCGTAGCCGTCTTTGGCAAAAAGTTTTGCCAGTTCATAGCCAATTCCGCTGGTAGCCCCTGTAACAAGAGCATATTGATTTTTCCGGTTCATTTCTTTTTATTTTAAGATTAGAAGCTGGTTGATCTCGCTTTTAAAACAGCCAAGAATAAATTCTGTGTAATACAGCTGAGCATTAAGAGCCTGGGTCTTCGGATGGAGCTCCAGTTTTTTCGTCAGTACAATCTCTCCCTTATATGAAAAAGAGAAATACGCAAAAATTTTATAAGAGGAATTTCTGATGGGGGTACAATAACCTGTGGTGGCAATAGACCAGTCGGATTCGAAAAGTTTGGCGGCATTCAATGCCATGGTTTCAGCAATGTTTTCAGAAACGCAGTCGCATTCTTCAGCTTCGTCCCTGTCTACATTCAATAATCTTACTTTTTCTGCCATTGTGTAAGTAGTCATTCCTCCTTTGTAAAAAAGAGAGGCATTGGGCATCTGTGAAAAAGCTAATTGTAAACAGCCGGATGTAACACTTTCTACCACTGAGATTGTTTCATTGGTGGTCATTAGCGACTGGCTGATGTATTCCAGTAGGTTTTTTTGAAATTCCATAATATTAATATTTTAAGTGTTTGTGTGTATTAATCTCTAGAGGGTTGAAGGCTTCCAAGGATCAAGAACCACTTTGACGCAGTTATCGATTTTTTTATCGAAAATTTCATAGCCTTTAGAAACGTCTTCCAAAGAAAGACGATGGGTTATAATATCATCTAAAGTAACCCTGCCGCTCTGCACATGATCCATCAGCTCATCGATAATGGGATGGACGTTGCACTGCCCGGCTTTTATAGTTATTCCTTTATCAAAAATCTGTCCAAGTTTGAAATTATCGTAATTTACCGGGTAAACTCCCAAAATCGGAACGATCCCGCCCCTTCTTACCGCACTCATACAGGCTTCCAGAACTTTGATCGAACCTTTTTCGAAATTAATGACGGCTTTCGCACGGTCAATCAGATTCCTGTCCGGTTCAAAACCTACGGCATCGATGCAAACATCGGCTCCGCGGCCGTCTGTCATATCCCTGATCTGTTCAACTGCACTCTCTGCATCTTCCCATAAAACGGTATCGCAGCCTGTAAGTGCTTTGATCTGGTCTAATCTGTACTGTTGGGTATCTACTACGATTACTTTTTTTGCATTTTTCAGGATGGCGCTTTTTGCTGCCATGGATCCTACCGGACCCGCTCCGAAAATGGCAACGGTTTCCCCGCCTTTCACCTCACCCCACAGCACGCCGGTATAACCCGTCGGGAAAATATCGGTCAGGAATAAAACCTGCTCATCCGTAAGGTTGTCGGGAACTTTTCTGGGCCCGACATGCGCGTACGGAACCCTTACATACTGGGCCTGGCCGCCGTCATAGCCTCCGTAAAGATCGGTATATCCGAACAACGCGCCTCCTTTTTCGGTTAAAATCCCGCCTTCGGGGCCGTAATGTTCGGGATTGCTGTGTTCGCAGGCTGTAGGAAGGTCGTGCTGGCAGAAAAAGCAGCTGCCGCACGAAATCGGGAAAGGGACAACTACCCTGTCGCCTACTTTCAGATTGGTAATCCTCTGTCCTACTTCTTCCACAATTCCCATAAACTCATGGCCCATGACCATCGGCCTGGCCTGCGGGATTCCGCCTGAATACATGTGCAGATCGCTTCCGCAGATCGCCGTTGTGGTAATTTTTAAGATGACATCATGCGAATCTTTGATGATCGGATCATCTACGGTATCGCATGTGATCACTCCCGGTGAATGAATTACTGCTGCTTTCATATTTTACTATTTTAGTGGTGTGAAGGTGATTTGTTTTACTGATTTAGTCCTGGATATTTCTTTCCATTTCAAGATACCATACCCTGTGCTGTGCAATGGCATCGATGAATTTGTTTTCCGGCGTTTCATCTTCCCAGGAAACAATAGCAGGATCTACGTGTCTTTTAAGGCTCACATTGCTGTTCATATACAATGGTTCCGATCCTTCCCCGAAATAAATGGCTTTACAGTGTTTGTAAGCTTCATTAATAAAATTCAGAACATGAGGTTTGTTTTCGGCAGTAATCAGCTCTTTTACAGAATCTTCTCCTGCGGCAATATAGAGCGCATCGAAAGCCACGCTGGCAATACTTGTAAGGGAATGCTTGGGTATCAGCTGAGATCCGTCGTTGGTGGTCACCGGGGCCATACTCGGACCAATGATTTCCACAACAGCATCTTTGCTTTCCAGTGCCGTTTTAAGGTCATGCGCACTTAACGCATCGACGCCGTTTGCCATAATAAAGCCGATCTTTCTGCCTTTGATGGTATCTTTTACCGTATTTTCCATGCTCAGCGCTTCGGAAATTTTGGTGTGGGCTTCTCTTTCTTCACTCTGAAGATCCTGCTGGCTGCCATCTGCCGGAATACTCTGGTTCGGAAATTCAAGTTCCGTTACCTGAACACCTACTTTGCTGGCAACGTTTTGTGCCAGGGTTTTATCGATAAAATTCAGCTGGCCTACGACTCTTTCCCTGATGGCAGGAATCGTTACTTTAGAAAGTTCGAAGATCAGGGCATTCTGGAGGTGCATCTGTTCATAGGCTGCCTGGCTGTTGTAGAACAGTTTAGCCTGCGAATAATGGTCCACGAAACTTTCGCTCCGCTGTCTGATTTTCGGTCCGGAAACTCTTTCCTGGTGAGAAACGTATCCTCCTTCCGACATCATCGACTGAAACGGGCAGCCTCCTCCGATGGAATTCGGCTCATAGCTTACCCTGCCTTTGGGAATCTGCTGTCTCATGTATCCGTCTCGCTGGTTGTTGTGAACCGTTTTAATGGATCTGTTGATCGGGATCTCATGGAAATTCGGTCCGCCCAGTCTTATCAGCTGGGTATCGGTATAGGAAAAGAGTCTTCCCTGAAGCAGCGGATCGTTGCTGAAATCGATTCCGGGAACGACGTGTCCCGGGTGAAAAGCGATCTGCTCGGTTTCTGCGAAGAAATTCTCAGGATTTTTGTTTAAAGTAAGGGTACCGACCAATTCTACCGACACCTCTTCTTCAGGGACGATTTTGGTAGGATCGAGCAGGTCGAAATCGAATTTATCTTCATCTTCTTCAGGAATCAGCTGTACGCCGAAATCCCATTCCGGGAACATTCCGTTTTCGATAGACTCCCACAGGTCTCTTTTGTGAAAATCCGGGTCTACGCCGGAGATTCGCTGGGCTTCGTCCCATGCAACGGAGTGAACGCCTAATTTTGGTTTGAAGTGGAATTTCACAAAGTGCATTCTTCCTTCATCATTAACGAATTTAAAGGAATGTACCCCGAAGCCTTCCATCCTGCTGTAGCTTCTCGGGATAGCCCGGTCGCTCATTAGCCACATAATCATGTGCATACTCTCCGGCATTAGAGAAATAAAATCCCAGAAGGTATCGTGTGCCGACTGCGCCTGAGGAATTTCGTTGTGCGGCTCCGGCTTTACGGCATGAACAAGATCCGGGAATTTGATGGCATCCTGGATAAAGAATACCGGAATATTGTTAGCTACTAAGTCATAATTTCCTTCATCTGTATAAAACTTTACGGCAAATCCCCTTACATCTCTCGCAAGATCCGTACTTCCTCTGTTTCCTGCTACGGTAGAAAAGCGCACGAAGACCGGCGTTTCTTTTCCTACTTCCGTCAGAAATTTGGCTTTGGTATATTTTTCTAAGCTTTTGTTTAATTTAAAAACCCCATGGGCACCCGATCCGCGGGCATGAACTACTCTTTCCGGGATTCTTTCATGATCGAAATGCGTCATTTTTTCCCTGAAAAAGAAATCTTCAATCAGCGTCGGCCCACGGTCTCCCGCCTTCAGGGAGTCCTGGTTATTGCTGATTTTAAGCCCCTGGTTGGTGGTAAGTTTTGTGTTCTCGTTAGAGGTGGCATGCGATTCCAGTTGGTCCAGCTTTTCATTGTTGGGTTTGTCGTCGTTCATAATTCTGATATTTTGTGTTGGTGTTAAATTTCCAGTATTGTTAATGATGGTAAAAAGTAGTGTTCTATGCTATAGTCTTATTGTTTCAGATTTGTTGGTCAGGTTTTGAAAAAAGCCATACAGAAAACTCTGTATGGCTTTCTGTAATTTAATCCTCCTGCTCCGCATCAAAATTGATGTAGGTTTCGGCAATTTCGGTAAGATTGTAATCCGTGTCTTCTTCTTCCTGTAATGTTTTTTCGAGAAGATCCGCTGCTTTATCGTGTCCCATGGTGATGGCCAGCTGAGCCAGGCCGCCGTAGGTAGCAATTTCGTAATGCTCGACTTTCTGGGCAGCAATAATAAGTGCTGCGTCACGCGTCATGGATCCTTCTTCGGTAGACTTGATGATTTCTTCTCCTTCCTCGATGATGCCTTTAATCGCTTTGCATTCTTTCTGTTCAGGAGTTTCATCGATCAGCCTGAAGACTTTTTCAAGACGGCTGACGTGTTTTTTAGTCTGCAGCTGGTGGTCCTCAAAAGCGTCTTTCAGCTCTTCGGTGGTAGCCGCCTCCTGCATTTTTTCCAGTGCGTCGATGATCGCGTTTTCAGCAAAATAGACGTCTTTCAGTGCGGATACGAAGAATTTATGAAGCGGAGAGCTTTTCATTTCATTTGCGTTTACATTTGCGTTATCTACGGCCGTTGTATTTTTTGCTGCCGATGCGGAAGCGTTACCGGTAGTTCCCGTATTGTTGTTATCTTTATTTTCTGATGTTTTGGTTGCCATAATGTGATTGTGGTGTTTGGTTTAAAAGATTACCTCTTTACCTATTGATAAAGAGGTAATCGTGAAAAAAGAATTATGAATTATTACGTCTGCCTCCAAATCCGGATCTTCCCGAACCTGAAGATCTTCCGCCTCCGTGCGAAGCCTGGCCGCCCATACGTGCTATTCTCGTACGTTCTGCCTTGCTCATGGAAGCGAAACCTCTTCTTGAATTTCCGTTACCGGAACCGGAATTGGAGTTTCGACCTGAACCGCCATTGTTACCAGATCCTGAGCCGGAATTGCCTCTTCCGCCGGATCTTCCTGAATTTGAGCCTGAACCCGAAGAACCTCTTCTGCCTCCATGGGAAGCTTCGCCACCCATTCGGGCGATTCTTGTACGCTCTTCTTTACTCATTGATGCAAAGCCTCTTCTTGAACTTCCGTTTCCTGAAGAAGACCTGCCTCTATTGCCGGAACCTGAGCCTGACCTTCCTGAGTTGGAACCTCTTCCGGATCCTCCCTGTGAACCGCCTCTGCCGCCGCCAGAAGTAAATCTACCCTGGTTATCCCGCTGCTGGTTTCCGTTATTTCCTCTGCCTCGTCCACGGCCTCTGTTGTCATCTTCGTCATCCTCATCGTCATAATCTTCATCATCATAGTCTTCGTCGTCGTAGTCATCATCTTCATAATCGTCATAATCCCCATCATCATACTCGTCCTCAAAATAATCTTCATAATCTGAGAAGTCATCATTATATTCGTCCTCATTCTGTGCATCGTTGTACCCGTGGTCGTAACCTAGCTGGTAAATTTCTTCAAGGTTATTTGAAGAATTCGAATTTCCTCTTGAACTACGATTTCCTGAATTTCTGGTGTTCATAACTGTTTTTTTTATGTTAATATTAAGTGATAGGTATTGCCGGCCGTGACTAGTATTAGACAGCAATAGGTTTTGATTTTCGGTTAAAAGATTATAAATATCAGCCCCTCAAAACGAGGCTTTAAAGTAATATGGATGAATTATCTACTCAAATTTACAATGGAATAATTCACCATTTTATGACCGGAGTCATGTTTCTCATAATTAATACAGTATTTTCCGGTTTTCGATCCTGATGGTTCCTGCCTTTTCCATTTTTTTCAGGGCCCTGATGACCGTTTCTACCCGCATGCCCGTAAGGTTGGCAATCTGCTGCCGCGTAAGTTCTACCTGGAAGCACTGTTCGCACTCTTTATCATGGTAGCTTTTCAGATAATTCAGCAGACCTTTGAGCCTTACCATCGGATTTGGAGAAGAGAAACTCTGCAGCATCAGCGATTTGAAATAAAGCCTTTGCGAAAGGCAGGCATTCATTTCCATAGAAATTTTCGGGTTCTTTTCCAGAAGCTCCAGAAAGTTTTTCTTCGGCAGTCTTATTAATTCAACGGCGGTTAAAGCGATGGCGTTCATGACATAAAATTTTTCCAGGAAAAGCATCGGATCTCCAAAGCTCTGGTTTTCGCCCAGAATATTCTGGATAAACTCCTTTCCTTCCTCATCAAAATTATTCTGCTTTACCTTTCCTTTTGTAATCTGATAATAATAAAGTGCATGATCACCTTCTTTGTAAATGATATCGCCCGTCTTGTAGTGTTTGTCCTCTCCGCCGAAAGAGTACAAAATACCGGGATCGATATTCATGCAGCTTATCGTTTTCATAATATATTTTTTCAGATTCGTGCAAAAAAAAGACCATGCTTTTAAGAAATTAATACAAAATTTTGCGGTCTTTAATTTGTAAAATTTTGTTTCTTTCCATTGTTTTTATGGTTCTTATCGCCGTTTCTACACACAGGCCTGTAAGACTGGCCATCTGCTGCCGCGTAAGAGGAATCATAAATGAATAGGGGGCCTGCTCCTTTTGGGAACTTTTCAGATAATCCATCAGCACTTTAAGCTTGGCCATTGGGCTTTGGGTGCATAAGTTCTGAGCCATGATGAGTTTAAAATAAAGCCTTTGAGAAAGCAGCCTGTTCATGTCGAAGCTAATATCGGGATACATTTTCAGCAGTTCGAAAAAGTTGCTTTTCGGCAGCTTGAGAACTCTACAGTTCGTTAATGCAATCGCATTGATCGGATAAAGCTTATCCATGAAAAGTAAAGATTCTCCTATGCACTGCCCGTCCTCAAGAAGGGTCTGTATGATTTCTTTTCCTTCATCATTATAGTTATTGAGTTTTACCTCACCTGTGATGATCTGATAGTAATAATTAGGCGGATCTCCTTCGCTGAAAATAATTTCAGCAGGCTTGTACTGTTTTATGGTTGCTCCTACAGAATGCAAGAGTTCTTCCTTGATAATCATATTTAGCTGTTTTAGTGTTAGTAATTTCAAGCATCCTTAGTAAAAGTAAAATTGGATAGTAAGTAAATGATGAATGCGAATAGTAAACACTGCTACATACGTCGGATAATGTGAATCTTACCGTTATCGAACATCTAGCATTTAATATAGGCTTTAAGATAAATTTAACGGAATTTTAATCGTATTAATTTTGCAATTATATCATCATAAGGATATTGTTTTCTTTTCGTGAAAACAATTCCAAACCATGAATCTATTAACCCCATCTTTTCTAGGACGGGTCTAAATTTAACCGTAAATTTATTGCGCTGTTTTGGTAGTGTCGGATCCGGTACTGCCTGATCGGGATGTACTGTCTGCTGCAGGAATTGTATCTGATGACATGGGTGCTGCTGACGTCTGATCGGTGACTTCCATTGGATCCGAAGTATCGGAAGGAGGAGAAGTCTCTTTTTTTTCACAGCTCAGGATTAGCAATCCCAAAACTGCAAATAATGTTGCCAATTTCATAATTTTATATTTTAAGTGGTGTGATCTTCAAAGATAGGCAATAATTCCTTACCTTCTTATGATTATGATCATACATCGTAAAATGCTTAATTATAAAACTTTATGTTTCTAAAATCGAGAATTTTTTCAGCAGATATTTAATTTTTTAATAAATGTAAAAAGTGAGAAATGGTTTTTTAAATCTGTTAATTTTATCACCTGAAATGCCCTGTTATACTGTATTATGTTATAACAAAAGGAAAATAAAATTATTTAGAAAAAGCCAAGGAGATTAACATACTGAAAATATTTAAATTTTGATATAAATCGTCTGACTTATTAATATTTAAATCAAAATAAGAATTGTAATCAGAATTAAGTGCCTGAATTGTTATCTCCAGTTAAATTTATATTATAAAATGAGATCGTTCCGGTTATTTACTGTCCGGAACGAAATTTTTTCTTGCGAGTTCTTTTCTCACGCGGCTCAAACTCTCGGGTGTGATGCCCAGATAGGAAGCAATCATCCATTGCGGAACCCTCAGCAGGAGATCCGGATACATTTTAATGAATTTCATGTATCGTTCCTCTGCGGTTTCAGCCAATAAAGAATTGATCCTGTCCTGAAGGCTTTTGATATGTTTTTGCAGAAGAATATCACTCTGCTCAAGACTGATTGGGAATCCTTCAATCAATTTATTGATGAAATCGGGAGGCAGCATTAGAATTTCAGAATCTTCTACAGCTTCGATATAGTAAACCGATTTTTCATTAAAGTAAAGGCTGCTCCGGTCGGAAATCAGCCAGCTTTCAGGTGCAAACTGGATAATGTGCTCCTTTCCGTTTTTATCGATCGAATACATTTTCAGAAGTCCCTTTTCCACAAAATAAATATATCTGCAGATTTCACCGTATTGCAACAGAAACTGGTTTTTCTGCACCTTTTTTGCTTCATAGTACAGGCTGCACATGTTTACTCGCTCCAAAGGAACATTCAGTACTTTTGCTAAATAATTATTTATATTCTTCATTATGAAAGTTGGTCTACAGAAATACTTTGGTGGGAAGCATTGTTTACGGCTTTTCCGTTTTCAATAACGATCAGCTGCGGGCTTTGGTGGATTACTCCGAGATCTTCCGCAATCTTATTGGAGAGCGGACGGTGTGCCAGCAGATCAAGATAATACAAGTCTGCCTTGCCAGTTAGGTTTTCCGCTTCTTTTTCAAAATTCCTCAACACGGTTTTGCTGATAAAGCAGCTGGTGGAATGCTTGAATATAGCGATCTTATGATCGAAAGAGCGTTCAATCGCCTTTTGCAGATCTTCTTCAGATTCTATTTTGTTCCAGAAAGATTTCTGCTCCGGTGCATTTTCCTTTCCTCCGAATATTTTATCAAAAAAACTCATACGTTAAACTGTTTTAAATGATGATCGAGATGTTTGTACTCCAAAAAACCCCAGTCTTTTTCCTCCATTTTTCCGAAAAGTACATGATGATCCGGCAGGCTGCCGTTTTTGAAATGAACCAGGTAATCATCAAGCGTTTTCAATAGATTCTGCTGTTCTTCATCGAAATCACATTCAAAATTAATAATAAGTTTTTGAAATGTCGGCATATTTCGCGGAATTCCGTTGTTGAAAAGCTGCATTTCCTTTTTTGTGGTAATTCCGATGATCCGGAATAAGAGGTTAATCCGCGGGAGCATGATTTTCTGCTGCGGGATTTTCAGGACACAGCTGCAGTGCCTCATCATCTGGCATACGTCCATTTTTCCCCATTTTCCTGGGGAATTTTTATTGAGACGGGAAATTCGCCTGGTAATTTCCTCAAAGTCGGTTGGATGATGCAGGTTTTTCTTTACCAACCTTTTTCTTTCTTCAGGTTTTCGATGTGGGCAAAATGGTGGTTGCAGTGCCATGCGTACAGCGCAAGATAGCTTCGCAGATTGTAATTTTTGTGATGTTCCGGATGATGAAAAGTTCTTTCAAAGTGCCTGTTGGTCATGCTCTTCAGCAGGACCGTCCAACGCTGGTGGGTTCCTTTCAGCATTCTCATCGCCGGCTTTACGGGCATGCTGAGGCTGTCCTGTAATTCGGCCCATTTGGTTTCATCATATGGTCTTATCGTCGGGTTTTCTTCCGTAAGCGCCAGCTTTAGACGCATAAAGCTGTTGATGTGGCTGTCTGCCAGATGATTGACAAGCTGCCGTACCGTCCAGCCTCCTTCCCGATACTGGGTATCCAGCTGGTCGTCGGTAAAATGCTCGATCAGGTTTTTCAGCTTACCTGGAAAATCTTTAATGATTTTAATGTATTCATCCAGCCTGATGTCGCAGATGCTTTCGGGTTCTTCGAATCGGCCTATCGGGAATTTTTTCTGTTCCAAGTCACTCATTTTTTAATGATGTTGTTTAGTAAATTGAGTAAGATCACGGCATCCTGGTCCTTCAGATAATACAGCATTTTATTATTGTGTGGATTCCTTTTCGAAAATACCATAAAATAATGGTAATACTGCTTCAAATCCAGATCTTCAAACAGGATTTCACTTTTATTAAATTTAATTCTATCGCCAGCAATTTCAATGCCTGCAATGCTGAATAATTTGTTATTTAGCAATTTTTTTTCATAATTATTCAGAATGTCAATTAAAAAATAATCCCATAACGAATCGATGATGTCTGCATACAGCTGATGCTTTTGGCTGAGTTTTCTTCTGTAAAAAAGTTTAAAGAAAATTTTAAGTTCTCTGCCGGAAACATGGCGGATAAAAATCTGGTATTCTCTACCGATGGTAAAACGGTAACCTTCAATAAAATGTATACCGTAGCGTATCCCGGTGATATCTTTTTTATCAATAACTGAATAGAGATCATTTTTAAGATCTTTATTTTCAAACCTGATAAAATCTTCATTAATAATCAATGACCTTTTTCTGGTGTCGAATAATCCGCGGACGATAGTAAATTCTTTCATAAATCCGGTCGGCTGTCTCTGGATAGACCATGCCATCTACTAGTTTTTCGTAAAAATACCGAAAATTTCAGAATTTCTGCAGCTCATTAATCGCTGAAGGATTTTAATTTTTTTAGCTTTAATCAGATTGTAAATATTTTAAAGACCAAGTATCAGCTCTATAGTATATACATAGATTAACTTCCCGCCTCAAACTCCTTCTTCCAGCCAGTCACAAATCCTAATATCCGTGCAGATCCAATCCTTCGGTTCGCTGCAAAGGCACTTTCCGGCCCATCTTTTTCTGAATCACCCGGAAGTGCTGCAGTTCGTCATCCGTCAAAATGCTGATGGCAGTTCCTTTTTCATTCGCACGGCCCGTTCTTCCGATACGGTGGACATAATCCAAGGGCGAACGGGGCAGTTCGTAATTGATCACGCAGGGCAGAGATTCGATGTGGATTCCGCGGCCGATAAGGTCTGTGGCTACCAGAATCTGTGCACCGTTTACTTTAAATTCTTCCAAATTATTTCTTCGTGCCCCCTGCGATTTCTGGCTGTGGATGGCAACCGCCTTGATTTTATTTTTCTTAAGCTTTTCTACCAGGTTATCGGCAGATCTCGTGGAAGAAACAAAGACCAGAGCCTTTTCCACTTTCTTTTCTTTAATTAAATATCGTAAAAAAGGACCTTTGCTTTCCGGGGAAACATGGTAAGCCAGCTGTTCAATATTGTCGATTTCAACGTCTTCTTTTTTAATTTCGATAAGGGTCGGATTAATAGCGAGGCGCTCTTTAATTTCGGCCACCTTATCATTTAATGTTGCGGAAAATAAAGTGGTCTGCTTAGCTACCGGCATGAGGGCAAAAAGTTTATTCAGCTCTTCTTCGAAACCCAACTGAAACATTTTATCCGCTTCATCTACGATCAGATGCTTTATTCCGGAAATACTTAATGCATTATGGTCAATAAGATCGAGCAAACGGCCAGGCGTTGCGATGAGAACTTCCACTCCGAACAGCCCTTTCATCTGCGGATTGATGGATACACCGCCATAAACCGCCATGGTACGGATTTCACGCTTTAAATTATCTGTAAAAGCCCTAAATACCTCATCAATCTGGATAGCCAATTCTCTCGTGGGAACCAAGATTAAAACCTGAACATTCCGGTCTTTTTTAACCTCGGCATTCTGCAGTTTCTCCAAAACCGGCATTACGAAACATGCTGTTTTACCGGAACCGGTCTGTGCAATTCCCATCAGGTCTTTGCCCTGTAAAATCACCGGTACCGCCTGCTCCTGAATCGGAAAAGGTTTGAGATAACCCAATTTTTTTACAGAATGGATAATATTGTGTGAAAGTCCCAACGATTCAAATGACATAAAATAATTATTTTGTACAAAGATAAGCTATTGCTGCTGGATAAAGAACAGATAAACGGTTCAGGATTTTATTATGATGCCGATTTGTCCGATAATCGATATTTGGATAATTTTTTGAGGCTTAGTTTTCGTAAATTTATCGAAAATTCAAGAATTAAATATGAAAAAAGCGTTAATCATCGTAGATGTGCAGAATGATTTTTGTGAGGGCGGAGCCTTAGCGGTTCCTGAAGCCAATGAGGTGATCCCTTACATCAATGCCCTGATGGAAGAAAACGATTACGACCAGATAGTACTGACGCAGGACTGGCATCCTGCAAATCATAAAAGCTTTGCCAGCAATAATGGCAGAAAAGTAGGTGAAAGCATTATCCTGAACGGCGTGCCGCAGTTTATGTGGCCGGATCATTGTATCCAGGGTACTTTCGGTGCCGAATTCCATAAAGACCTGAACCGGGACAAGGTAACCCATATCGTACAGAAAGGTAAAAATGTAGAAATCGACAGCTACAGCGGTTTTCAGGACAATAATCATTTTATGAAAACCGGTCTTGATGATTTTCTGAAATTCCACGATATTCAATTGCTAGAAATTGTTGGTCTTGCGATGGATTATTGTGTAAAATTTACCTGCATTGATGCTGTAAACAGCGGTTATGTTACCTGCTTACACTTCAACGGAACACGCGCCGTCAATGTAAAGCCTGACAACGGAAGAGATGCCATCTACGAGATGATCCAGAAAGGCGTTACGGTTTTAGGGTAATGGAAAGTTTTTCAGGACCAGCAGCAACAAAAGCATTATTGAGGAGATCACCTCGATATTGGATCAACATTCTATTGTTTACAGGATTATTGATAATGAAAAAGATTTTGATCCCAGCTTTGTAAATAATCCCGGTAAACTGCAATATCAGATTCTGATCTCGGATATGGATTTCGAAATGGCGAATCAGGCTGTTTCAGACTATTACGCTGCAGGATTTGAAATACCCGAAGATTATTATTTATACGATTACTCTGATGCCGAGCTCAAAGAAATTCTTTTTAAAAGAGATGAATGGAATGAGTTTGACTATGAAGCTGCCAAAAAGATCCTACAGGAAAGAGGTCAAAACGTTTCCGAACAGGAATTGCAAAGGCTCCATCAGGCCCGCCTTGATTCTCTGAAAAATGAGTATGAAAATCCGGAAGAAGTAGGAAATTATATTATCGTAGGATACATCCTTGCCGTTACCGGATGTATTCTTTCCTTAGCCTGGGGATTGCTGTTATTGGCGAGCTACGGAATTGCAATTGCGATTCTTACTCTTAGGAAACAGCTTCCCAACGGAGAGAGAATATACTACTTTAAAGAAAGCGACCGGAAATACGGCACCCGAATCTTATGGATCAGTATTGTGTTTACCATTTTCTGGACGGTATTTATCTTCGCCATAAAAAATTAAAAAAGAGACTTGAAAAAGTCTCTTTTGTTTTATAACATTTTTAAATTGTTCACTTCAAGTTCCGTAAGGATTCTCCAGTGTCCTCTTTTGATGTTCTTCTTCGTTAATCCTGCAAACATTACCCTGTCCAGCGCTTCTACTTCATAACCTAAACGCTGGAAGATTCTTCTGATTACCCGGTTCCAGCCGATATGGATCTCGATGCCCACTTCGTTCTTCGGCTTGCCTTCGATAAATGAAATCTGATCGACCACCGCTACTCCTTCATCCAGACGGATTCCCTCTGCAATCAGCTTCATGTCTTCGTGCGTTAATTTTTTATCCAAGGTTACATGATAGATTTTCTTTGCATCGAAAGACGGATGCGTAAGCTTCTTCGTCATGTGTCCATCATTCGTTAAAAGAATAACACCGGTTGTAGAACGGTCTAGCCTTCCCACCGGAAACAATCGATAGGGTGAAGCGTTAGCCACTAAATCCATTACCGTTTTTCTTGCCTTATCGTCTTTGGTAGTAGAAATATAGCCTTTCGGTTTATTCAATAGAACGTATACCGGTTTTTCAGGCGTGATGTTCTGTCCGTCGAAAACCACTTTATCCGTTTTCTGAACCTGATATCCCATTTCGGTTACCACTTTCCCGTTTACTTCTACAAGGCCTTGGGTGATCAGCTCATCAGCTTCTCTCCTGCTGCAGATTCCTGAGTTGGCAATATATTTATTCAGACGTACTGTATCTTTATGAACGTCTTTATCAATTTTGTTCAGTCTTCTTTTCTGTACAAAAGATTTTGCTTTATCCTGTCTGTCGTCGCCGTCAGGAGAAGGCCTTTTTCCGTATTTCAGGCTGCCTCTTTCATACTTGTCACGGGTATCGAAACTTTTTCCCCCTCTTTTGGGAGCCGGTTTTCCGAATGTTTTTTTACCTTCCCCTTCGGTGGTAATATAAGGCTCTCTTTCGGTTTTGGAATATTTCTTATCCATCCGGGCCTGATAGCTGGTATCTTTTCTTCCGGAATCGGAACTTTCCGAACTTCTTTCAAAAGGTTTCTTTTCGAATCTTGTATTGGAACCCTTATGATCAGAATTTCTCTCTCCTGCTTTAGGGAAGGATTTTTTAAAAGGTTTAGAACCGGAATTTCCGGATCTGGAAGCGCGAGAATCATCAGAATTATTTCTTGTTGAAGTTCTTGGTCTTTTGGGTTTTCCTGAATTATTGTCTCTGCTCATTCTAAAATATTTTTGCAAAGATAGTACATTTAGCAACGAGTTAAAAATTAAGAATCATAACTTTGCTATATAGTTTCACAATTAACCCTACAGAAAAACTGAAAATGATAACATTATTAAACGATAATTTTTCCCAGCTGAACGACCTCCTTCATGAAAAATCGTTCAGTAAGATTTTTATCCTGGTTGATGAAAATACTCATGAATACTGTCTCCCGGTCCTCCTGGGAAATATGGAAACGGATCTTGGCTTTGAAATCTTGGAGATCGAGGCCGGTGAGGAGATGAAGAATATACAGACGGCTAACCAGCTGTGGGAAATCTTGACGGAAATGCAGGCGGACCGGAAAGCTTTGGTGATTAATCTTGGCGGCGGTGTTATTACGGATATGGGAGGTTTTGTGGCATCTACTTATAAAAGAGGGATTCAGTTTATCAATATACCCACTACCCTTCTTTCCATGTGCGATGCGTCGATTGGCGGAAAAACAGGGATCGACCTGATGCATTATAAGAATATGGTGGGTACCTTCACTTTTCCGGAAAAGATTTTCGTTTATTCTAAATTCCTGGAGACCCTGCCTTTTAAAGAACTCAGAAGCGGGTTTGCCGAAATGCTGAAGCATGGGCTGATTGCCGACCGGATACATTGGGAAAACCTCACGCAGATCACCAAACCGGATGCTGAAAGCGTTGTTCCTCATATTGAAACATCCATGAATATTAAGCAGGAAGTAGTCAATAAAGATTTCCAGGAGAAAAACATCCGGAAGACGCTGAATTTTGGCCATACCATTGGCCATGCTGTTGAAAGCCTGTGCCTGCAACAGGGAAATCCTGTACTACACGGTGAAGCGGTAGCCATGGGAATGATTGCCGAAACATATCTGGCTCATCTGGAAGAACTGATTTCGGAGGAAGATTGCAGGATCGTTATCGAAAATATACAGAAGTACTACCCTTACCTTGATATCAGCGATTTTAAGGATGAAGATATTTTTGCCCTTCTATGGAACGACAAAAAAAATACGGACCGTAATATTAATTTCTCCCTGATCTCAGGAATTGGGACCTGTGTATTTGATCATCAGTGCAGTGAAAAAAACATCGTAAAAGCATTGGAATTTTACAGAAAACTTATGGATGTTTAGAAAATTTTAAGAGCTTAAAATCCTATTTTTCATACTTTTTCAGTAAAATTTTCAATTTAGATCATTTCTAAACAGTTCGGTTAAATTAAAGTATATTTATTTGTATTTCAGGGTATTACATATTAAACTAAGGTATGTGTCTACTTTTCAATTTAATGACTTTAATCATACTTTTTCTTTTTGGCAAGCAATTTGAAAGATCCCTTCCGTCAATTCAAAATACAGAGTTGGTAGTAGTAAAATTTAGAATTAGAAAAATAGTAAAAATTAAAAAAATTAAAGTTATGAAAAAGTTAATCTTAGGAATGGCACTTGCAGCAGGTTCAATGGCATTTGCACAGAATACGACAGGAATGTCTTCATCAGCTAGCCCCGTACAATTCGGTATTAAAGGTGGTATGAACGTATCTTCTTTATCTAAAGATGCTTCACTAGAGGATCAAGGTTCAAAAATTGGTTTTAATGCAGGTGTATTTGCAACTATTCCTGTAGCAACATCTTTTAATATTCAACCTGAAGTTTTATATACTCAATATGGAGATAAATATGATCAAGTTGTACTAGGAAATAGATACTCAAGATCAAGACATTTAGATTATATTGCTGTTCCAGTAATGTTCCAATATAATTTCGTACCTAATTTTTATGTTGAGGCAGGACCAGAATTTGGTTTCTTAGTAAGTGCTAAAAACAAGGTTAAGAATGAGACAAATAATGATACTTTAACTGAGACAGGAAATTACAAAGATGATTTAAATACTTTCAACTTTGGTTTAGGTATTGGTGCTGGTTATTATTTCACAGATAATATCGGAATCACTGCAAGATATGTAGCTGGTCTAAGTGACATTGCTAAAGACAGACCAAATGGATCTGATGCTACACGTAACAACGTATTCCAAGTTGGTTTAGCTTTCAAATTCTAAGAAGCTGAAAATTTAGAAAACAATTTTGATTTCAATAAAAGCTCAGCTTCAGCGTTTGAAGCTGAGCTTTATTTTTTATTCTCTCTTTCTTAATTAAATCCCATGCTTAGCATATAAGTAATAGCGGATTATCTCAATTCTATTCCAATATATTTTCACTGTGGGCTTTAATGGCAAGCATTTTGTAAAATAATTCATGCCTGTTTGAATTATCAGGCAATCAACAATAGTAAAATTTAAATGTAAAATTATGAAGAAGTTATTTTTAGGAATGGCAGTAGCTGCTGCGTCTATGGTATTTGCACAGGAAGTTAAACCGGCGCCAGCTCCAATTCCTCCAATGAAGGTGAAAGAACCTGTAAGATTCGGTATTAAGGGTGCTGCAACGGCGGCACAGTTCAGCGAACAGCAGCTTACAGCCAAAAACCAGAAAATCGGATTTAATGCAGGTGTTTTCGTAAACGTACCGTTATCTGAAAAATTTGCCTTACAGCCTGAAGTTTTGTACAACCAGATGGGTGCAAAAAGTGTTGTAACGGATAATGAAGTGACCAGCGGAACAACAACCGTAAGAACCAAAAGAGACTACAGCACCACGCTGAATTACATCTCTGTTCCTGTAATGCTTCAGATGAAGCCGGCAGATAATTTCTATGTGGAAGCCGGTCCGGAAGTAAGCTATTTTGTCGACGGAAAAAATAAAGGCGAACAGACCATTTCCACAACCACTTCGGGTACAACCACCACTCAAACCGTTTCCGCTTCGGAAAGTATCGATAAAGATGATATCAAAAAGTTCAATCTTGGTTTCGGTGTAGGTCTGGGTTATTACTTTACAAAAAACCTGGGAATCAATGCGAGATACGTAAACAGCTTAACGCATATCTATGATAATTCTGATGCGGCTACCGATGCACAGAAAAACGTTAATACCAACAGGGTATTCCAATTAGGACTTAATTATAAATTCTAAACAAATTTTAATTTCAATAGAAAGGTCAGGTTTCATGATGGAGCCTGACTTTTTGATTTTTTACGATGCTTACTATTTTTCTTAAATTGCAGGACTTTATAATAAACTTTAAAATAATAACTATGAAAAAACTTTTTTTGGGATTTGCCTTAGCGGCAGGTATATTATCTTTCGCTCAGGAACATGATGCTTCCTCTACCCTGCCTGTTAGATTCGGAATTAAAGCAGGACTAAACATGGCTACCATCAGTTCTGATGATGCAAGAGCTAAGGCAGGAATCTACGGAGGTGTATTTGCCAATATTCCCGTAGCAAGTGCTTTCAGTTTACAGCCGGAAGTATTATATAGCGGAATGGGTGCAAAAAACAAGGACAATTCTAGTATAAGGCTAAATCTTGATAATATTTCAGTTCCTGTAATGATTCAGTATAACATTCTTCCTACATTGTATCTTGAAGCCGGTCCCCAATTCAGCTTTGCGATCAGCAAAAAGATCAAAGATGACACCGGATCTGTGGATGCAACAAGATTATACAAAGGATTTGACTTTGGTCTCGGATTAGGTGCCGGATATTATTTCGAACAGGGATTCGGCTTTACGGCACGGTATGTTGCCGGACTTACCAATATTATAGAAAACAATCAAAGTGATGCTGTAAGAACCAACGTTTTTCAGGTAGGAGTTGTTTATAAATTCTAATCTGATTTTGATTATATAAAAAAACCGGATTTCAATGAAACCCGGTTTTTGTTTTATTTAAACTAAAAATTTTAATTAAATAATTCAATCTCTTCTCCTTTTTCTACAGGATATTGTTCGGTAAAGCATCCGAAGCAGTGGTTGGCAGAACCTAAAATTTCCTTCAGGTTTTCTACGCTCAGGAATTCAAGAGAATCTACTCCCAGGTAATCTCTCAGCTGCTCAGTAGACATATTTGCAGAAATAAGATCATCTTTGGAAGGTGTATCAATTCCAAGATAACAAGGCGCAATGATCGGAGGAGATACACTTCTGAAGTGGATTTCTTTTACACCCGCATCTTTCAGAATCTTCACCAGCCTTTTGGAAGTTGTTCCCCTTACGATGGAATCATCGATAATGACTACTCTTTTATCTTTAATTTCTGAAATAATCGGATTCAGTTTCAGGTTTACTACCCTTTCTCTCATTTCCTGGGTAGGAACAATAAAGCTTCTTCCGATGTACCGGTTCTTGATCAAAACAGGACGGAAAGGAATGCCTGATGCTTTCGCAAATCCGATAGCAGCCGGAACTCCTGAATCAGGAACACCGATTACCACATCTGCTTCTACCGGAGCCTGATGCCAGATCTTTTCCCCTGATTTTTCCCTGATCTCGTAAACGTTGATGTTTTCCAGAGAAGAATCGGGTCTAGCGAAATAGATGTACTCAAAAGAACAGATTCTCTGCTTTCCTTTTTCTTCGTCCACCATATACGAATTAAGTTTACCCGGCTCATTTTCATTGGTATAAATGATTTCGCCCGGTAAAATATCACGTACATATTGTGCACCCACCGCATCCAAAGCTACGGATTCAGAAGCAACAACGTAAGAATTTTCATTGATGGCTCCGAGAACCAAAGGACGGATTCCGTTGAAATCCCTGAAAGCGAAGAATTTATTTCTCGTCATTCCCACGACGGAATAAGCTCCTTCAATTTTGTCCATTGTAGCTTTAATCGCTCCACGAAGGCCAAGATCAAGATTTTTCTGGATCAGTCTCAAAATTACCTCAGAATCCGAAGTGGCTCTGAAAACAACTCCTTCTGCTTCCAGTTCTGCTTTCAGCTCTTTGGCATTGGTAAGATTACCGTTATGCGCGATGGAAAGGATAATCTGGTCGTATTCGTTTTTGGCGAAGAACGGCTGAAAATTATATTTCTTTTTGTCTCCTGCTGTCGTATAACGTGTGTGTCCGATCGCAGAATTTCCCATAAAAGTTTCCGGATCCGGGATCTCTTTATAAACATCCAAAACCAGCCCTTCATCTTTCATGTTGGTGATTTTTCCGTTCTTTAAAACAGAAATACCGCACGCTTCCTGGCCTCTGTGCTGTAAAGCAAAAAGCCCGAACTGCGAAAGGGAAAACGTATCCAGATCATCATCAGAATACATTCCGAAGATCCCGCACTCTTCGTTCGGGGCATCCAGTCTCTCCTCTTCCTGCGTTCTGAAAAGATTTCGTCCGTAGGTCTGGGTTTCAAATTGTTTTAAATATTCACTTTTATGAATGTCTAAACTTTTCATTCTATTTTTTCTAATCTAGATTTTATGTTGACAGATATATATTAGATGCAGAATGTAATATTATGTTAAATCCTGCATCCGTTAATCTGTACTTTATTTACTTGCCAAGAACAGCTTTCAATCGGTTGTGGATTTCCACATAAGCTTCGGTAACTTCACCAAGATCTCTTCTGAATCTGTCTTTATCCAGTTTCTTCATGGTGTCTTTGTCCCAAAGTCTGCACGTATCCGGAGAGATTTCGTCTGCAAGGATGATCTCGCCGTCTGCCGTTTTTCCAAGTTCGATTTTGAAATCTACAAGGATGATGTTCATCTTATCGAAAAGGTCGATCAGGATTTCGTTGATGTCTGAAGTTAATTCATACATTTCGTCAAGCTCCTCATAAGTAGCCGCTCCTAAGAATACAGCGTGGTGATCGTTGATCAACGGATCTCCCAACTCATCTTTTTTGTAGCAGATATCGAAGATTGTAACCGGAGATTTAATTCCTTCTTCTACGCCTAATCTCTGAGCCATGCTTCCTGCGGAATAGTTTCTTACCACCATTTCCAAAGGAATGATCGATACTTTTTTTACCAATTGCTCTCTTTCGTCCAGTTGTTTAATGAAATGAGTCTTAATCCCTTTTTCATTTAAATATTCAAAAATAAGAGAGGTGATGGCATTGTTCATTTCTCCTTTAAGATCTACAGATCCTCTCTTCTGAGCATTAAATGCGGTAGCGTCGTCTTTGAAACGTACCACTACTTCGTTAGGATTATCGGTAGCAAATACCTGTTTTGCCTTACCTTCGTACAACATTTCTTTCTTTTCCATTTTCTGAAATTACTTTTTAGTTAGATTTATATTACTTAATTAAAATTCCCGTTAGAACCGCCATTCCGAAACTCAGTAAAGTCCCGATCAGCACGTATTCTGTTAATTTCCTTTGTTTTGCCTGTGCCAGGTCGCTGAACCTGAATACAGATTTTGCCGCCACCATGAAACCTACCCCTTCCCAATGGTTTACTATAATAAATGTGAAAACCAATAAACGCTCAAGAATCCCTATATATTTTCCGGCACTCGATAAAGATTCGGTCTGTATATTACCTGCCGTTTCCGGAACAGGCGTCCAGGATGATAATAAGATCCTGATGAAAACCGAAGCCGGCATCGTTAGAAACACAGCACCTGCGACTATTTTCAGGAGTTCTTTATTTTTTAAAAATTCAAAATTAAATTCGTTCAGATAAAAAGAAATTCCGGCAATCACCAGGACATGCAGTGCCTGATCGATGAAAAACCAGTTTCTTTTATTTTTAACCGTCTGAAAACTCAGTTTGGCAGCATCAATGATCAGATGTGAAACCCCAACAGTTAATGCGATCCACCAAAGCTCTGTATTCCATAAGAAAATAAAGCTTAAAACAGTATGAATCAGCGCGTGAATATACAAATAGCCGCTTTTCAGCTTTCTGCTCTCTTTCTCTGCAACCCATGAATCCGGCTGAAGAATAAAATCTCCCAATAAATGTGCGAATATGAGTTGAATAAAAATCATGCTTAGAGTTCGGAGATTTTTTTTCTGAAATACTGGTTGGTTTCCACAATCAGTTCATAATTTGCCCGTTTCAGCCGCTGGCTTACCGACGATTGTGAGATCGCAAATTTTTTCGCAAGATCTTCCTGCGTGATGTCTTTATTCATGATCATTTCATGGATAATCTCGGCCGTAGCTACCGTCCAGCTGTCGAAATCTTTGGAAGACCATTTCAGCAGAATATTCAGATCACGGTCTACAGAACCGTTGGAAGTTTTGATGGAAACGGTGTGCCCGTCATTCTTCAGATCGTTCAGCAATCTTCCGGAATGCACGTACGCCGTTCCGTTGGACTCGGTAATTTTTCCGGACGAAAAATTTTCTTCGCCGATACCGATGGCCATGCGCACATCTAAATTTTCCTGACTTCTGATTAATGATTTTATAGCTAAGAACCGCCAGAACACGTCATCGATATTACATTTAAACTGAAACTCATCTCCCCTGTAGATTTCCCATGTTTCGGGAGCGCTCCCCCAATTGTCGAGAAGATTTTTAAGTCTGGTAATCCAAACCTCTGTTTCCGCGTGTTGTGAATTTATAATATCTCCGGTAATGACCGCTATCATTTTGCAAATATAAGCATAATTACTTATAAATAAAAAATATAAGCAGATGTACTTATAGATATTGAATATCGGTACATCTGCTTATATCGATTGAGTGATAAACAGCTGATTATGAGCTGTAAAAATTGTATCTAAGATTATTTTTTGATAAACGGATATGTTTTTCCATCCAGTTTCAATAAATATGAACCTGCAGGTAATGTCTGAACAGGAATATTTTTCTTATTTCTAAAAGGATTCTCCTCCGAATAGATCAGCTTTCCGGAATAATCTACAATCTGTGCGGATTTTATATTCTCCGTTTTACCGTTTACGAAGATGTTATCAAATGCAGGATTCGGATAAATCTTAAACTCATTTTCCCTAGTATTAATGGTTTCTAGAGCAGCCAATGTTCCCAGGTTCTGGCAGTAATTGCTCGGATAAGAATCCCACTCGTTGATGTTGAAGGTGGCCACAGGCTGATTCACAGCGGCTTTTCTGTATAAGGAAACATTCCCTAATGTAGAAGAGTTATTGGTACTGGGAACTCCGATGGCATCAACTGTTGAAGATTTGTATCTTAATTCCAGGTACTGGCTTCCGGTGTACGTCATTTGCGGAGCTGCCGTTACGAAGGTTGCCTGGCCGGTAGTATAACACGAAAAATTTGCCGCCGGATTCAGGACCACTACGCTTTCGTTATTCTGTATCATTCCTTCCAGCTCATAAGGATCCGGATAATAGTAATTGCTTCCGCTCGGCAGCTGAATGGATAACCGGTAATCGCTCAGATTTACAGGATGGCCGGTTTTATTGGTAATTTCCAGCCCTTTGTTATTTGATGTTCCTTCCAGATATTTTGTAACCATGATATCTTTAGCATACGTATCGGAAGCTAATGTCGTGCTAGAAACCGTATTGCTGTCCGGCGAAAGAAGATAACCGTTATCATAAGCTTTAACCGTAAAAGTATACGCTGTGGAAGGTGTTAAGTGATCAGCGACAAATGTTGTATTTTTTGTCGATCCGATCAATGTTCCGTTCTGGTAAATTTTATAGCCGATCACATCGGTACTCGTACTTGCAGTCCAGCTCAGTGAGGTGAAATAAGCGCTGTTCTGGGTGGCTGACAGATTCACGGGAGCCTGTGGTGCAACAGCATCAGGCACCTGGCTCCAGATTGCATTTACCCAGGAAGGATTGTCGATAAAAGGATTTCTGTTGTTCTGTATAGCGTACACCGAATTATTCCTGTCGATTTCCTTTTGAGAAACCGGATCCTGCTGGTGCCACTGAAGCAGCATGTTGATGTAAGCCGGATCGTACGACCGTTCTTCCGTTCCGTCCAGCGGATTGGTGTCGGACACCGGGTTCGTATTATTATTAAAATTAAAGGTTCCTAATTTTCCTTCGTACCGCACTGCAAAATACAGGAGGCTTCTGGCTACATCCCCTTTGAATTCATTGATTGGTTCGTACACCCTGCCGGTGTAAGACACTCCCGGGATTGCACAGTTCCCAATCCTGGAAGAATTGGTAAACGTATAATAAATCGTAGAGCCAACAATTCCATAAGGATAATTGCTTCTCCGCTGATTGATGTAAGCATCGGTAGGCACTACATAAAAAAGATCGGAATACATCGGGTAATTGCTGTAAAACGTACTTTGCGGCATCATGTGCTCGCGGTTCCAGCCAAGCCCTTCTCCTGAAGCACTGCCGATCATCTGCGCAGATGTGTATTCGTATGCATCCGGACCCGAAGGGATTTCAGAATAAATATCCAGTAAATACGTTGTATTTGTAGCGGTGTGATCATAATATTTATCCAGATCAGTCTGGTTATAAAAATTCTGCAGGTCACCGTAATTCCAGTTAATATTCTTTGTTGAAATAATATTGTGGAGCTTTGATTTCAGAGCGTATCCTGTAAGACCGGCCGTTCCGTTATAGTAACCTGCCGGAGCCTGCGCTGCAAGACAGGACGAAATTAAAATGACAGGAAGGAGAATTTTTTTCATGCACACAAAAATTGGGGAGGCTAAAATAGTAAATTAATTCTCTTAAATTTTAGAAAATTTTATTAAAAAATTATTAATTGTAAGAATATAAAAAATTGGAAATTAGTTTTTTGCGAATAAAATCCTATGGGTACAATAATTTTTTTGGGTGTTACCGCAATTTATTTATCTTTGGGAAATAACTATTATCTATATGAATACAGAGACTATTGACAATATCAAAATGATAGCGGAAACGGCAAGGGAGTTTGCTGAAAAGAATATCAGGCCCAATATTATGGAGTGGGACGAGAGTCAGACGTTCCCTAAGGATTTGTTTCATGAGCTGGGAGAAATGGGTTTCATGGGAATCGTAATCCCTGAACAGTATGGCGGTTCCGGTCTCGGGTATCATGAATATGTAACGATCCTGGATGAGATCTCTCAGGTAGATCCTTCAATCGGACTTTCTGTGGCGGCACACAATTCACTTTGCACCAATCATATCTATGAATTCGGAAACGAAGAACAGAGACATAAATGGCTTCCTCAATTGGCTTCAGGAAAAGTAATCGGAGCCTGGGGACTTACAGAGCACAATACAGGTTCGGATTCCGGAGGAATGTCTACAACAGCCGTAAGAGATGGCGACGAATGGATCATCAACGGTGCCAAAAACTTTATCACGCATGCCATTTCAGGAGATATTGCTGTTGTAATGACAAGAACAGGTGAAAAAGGCGCTAAAAATAATTCAACAGCGTTTGTGCTGGAAAAAGGAATGCCGGGATTCAGTTCAGGTAAAAAAGAAAACAAACTGGGAATGAGGGCTTCCGAAACGGCAGAACTTATTTTCGATAACGTACGTGTACCGGATTCCTACCGTTTGGGAGAAGTTGGCGAAGGTTTCAAACAGGCCATGAAAATTCTTGACGGTGGAAGAATCTCCATTGCGGCATTGAGTTTAGGAACTGCAAGAGGTGCTTACAAAGCAGCTTTGAAATATGCCAAGGAAAGACATCAATTCGGAAAATCCATTTCTGAATTCCAGGCCATCAACTTTATGCTGGCGGATATGGCGACGGAGATCGATGCTGCCGAGTTGCTGATCCAGAGAGCCGCAACCCTGAAAAACGCCAAGCAGAAAATGACCAGAGAAGGAGCTATGGCAAAATTATATGCTTCCGAAGCCTGCGTAAGAATTGCCAACAATGCTGTTCAGATTTTCGGGGGGTATGGCTACACTAAAGATTTTCCTGCTGAAAAATACTACAGGGATTCCAAACTTTGCACCATCGGTGAAGGAACTTCTGAAATCCAGAGACTGGTTATCGGAAGGGATATTACAAAGTAACTAAAGAAAAGTAGAATTATATTATCCATACTTCAATAGCACACGCGAAATGCGTGTGCTATTTCTTTTTTCAGATAAGTCATGATTTAATGATAATTAATGTATCGCATAATTGTTTAGATAGATTATCAAAAATTTTCTTAAAAAATTTTATTTTCCGTATCTTATTTTTTATTAGCTTTGATATTCCACAATCAAAATAAAGAATATATATGAGAAAACAACTATTGTTGATTGGAATGCTGGCATCCGGTATTTCATTCGCTCAGACCGACCGTCTCTGGTCTGAAACTTCAGGAAAAAATACATCAGAAATTTTCGAAAATAAGTCAGCCATTACAAATCCTAAAATCTACAGCCTGGATATTGACGGATTAAAAAAAGTACTTGCCAGAGCACCGAAAAAGCTTTCACCGGGAGAAAAATCGGAAATCATTATTTCGTTTCCGAATTCGGAAGGGAAAATGGAAAACTTTAAAGTAAGGGAGAACTCCAATTTTGATCCTCAGTTAGCTGCAAAATATCCGGACATCAAATCGTATGTAGGCGAAGGATTGGGAGATTCCAATACAACCGTTTATTTCAGCGTTTCCCCTTTAGGATTGTCTTCAATGGAAATCTACGGCGACAAATCCGCTGTATTTATTGAGCCTTATTCAAAAGACCTTTCCACCTATGTAGTATACAGAAAGTCGGATAAAAAAGACAATTTAAGTGCATTTGAATGTACAGTAATCGATGTGGCCCAGAAAGGCGTTGCCGGAACAACCAATCTTGCGGCAAGGCCTAATGCCGATGATGCAAAGCTCAGGACTTTCAGGCTGGCCTTATCCTGTACGGGAGAATACACCTCGTACTTCGGCGGGACAAAAGCCAATGCCCTGGCTGCCATGAACAATACCATGACGCGGGTAAACGGAGTTTTCGAAAAAGACTTTTCTGCAAGAATGGTACTGATTTCCAACAATGATTCGGTAATTTATACCAATGCTTCTACAGACCCGTATTCCCCTTCTTCACAGATGAGCAACTGGAATTCTCAATTGCAGTCTACCCTAACCTCAGTAATTGGAGAAGCAAACTATGATATCGGCCACCTCTTCGGAGCTTCCGGAGGCGGAGGAAATGCCGGATGTATCGGATGTGTATGCACCAACGGCTCAAAAGGAAGCGGATATACTTCGCCGGCAGACGGTATTCCTTCCGGGGATAACTTCGATATCGACTATGTCGCGCATGAAATGGGGCACCAGTTCGGAGGAAACCACACCTTCTCAATGAGTAACGAAGGAACGGGAGCCAATATGGAGCCCGGATCGGGATCAACCATTATGGGATATGCGGGAATTACCTCCCAGGATATACAGCCCCATTCAGATTCGTTCTTCCATGCCATCAGCATTCAGCAGATTACCAATAATATCAAAGCCAAAACCTGCCCGGTAAGTACGAGTACAGGAAATTCGATCCCTACAGCCAATGCCGGTCTGGATTATACCATCCCGAAAGGAACCCCATTTGTGCTTACAGGAACAGGAACGGATGCCAATGGTGATTCTTTGACCTATATTTGGGAACAGATGGACAACGCTTCCTCTTCTCAAACAGGAGCAAGCTCTGCGGCAAGTGCCACAAAAGCTTCAGGACCGACTTTCAGATCATTTACCCCGCAGACAACGCCGGTGAGATATTTCCCGAGAATGGCTTCTGTCTTAGCCGGAGCAACTACGACTGCAGGTTCGGAAATTACCGTGGAAGCTCTATCCAGCGTAGCAAGAACTTATAACTTCAGGTTTACCGTTCGCGACAACAGAGCCGGCGGATCGGGCAATAATTCCGACGATGCCGTAATCACGGTTAACGGAACGGCCGGGCCTTTCAGCGTAAGCTCCCAAAATTCAGCAACAACGTATACCGGAGGCACCAGCCAGACCGTAACCTGGAATGTTGCCGGAACAACGGCCAATGGGGTAAATGCATCCAATGTAGATATCCTTTGGTCTACCGACAGCGGAAATACATGGACTACCCTGCTCGCAGGAACACCGAATGACGGTTCGCAGGCGGTAACTATTCCAAACTCTTCCACTTCCACCGGACGGATTATGGTAAAAGGCTCCAACCATATTTTCTTTGATGTAAACAATGCGAATATCACAGTAAATGCAGGTTCCGGAACAATAGATACCGTTGCTCCAAGTGCTCCTACCCTGTCTGCTTCGGGAACGACTTCTACCAGCACCAATCTCTCATGGTCGGGAGCTACCGACAATGTAGGCGTAACGGGATATGAGGTTTACCAGGGAAGCTCAATGATCGGCTCTACCTCTTCCACTTCGTATACCGTAACCGGATTAACGCCATCTACCACTTACAGCTTCAGCGTAAAGGCTAAAGACGCAGCAGGAAATCCTTCGTCTTCCAGCAACACGGTTTCCGTAACCACTGCTGCGGGAAGTACAGTGAGCTACTGTTCTGCTTCCGCAACAAATACCGCTGACGAAAGAATCGGTAATGTGAAGTTCGGAACGATCAACAATACCTCCACAGGAACATCAGGATATGAAAACTTCACTTCCGTTTCAACCAATGTTACAAAAGGATCTTCCTATACCATTTCCGTAACACCTGTATGGACTTCCACCAAATACAATGAAGCCTATGCAGTATACATCGATTATAATGGAGATGGCGACTTTACCGACAGTGGTGAACTTGTTTGGTCCAGATCGGCATCCACCACTTCACCAGTAACAGGATCGGTAACGATTCCTTCTACTGCCAGCGTAGGAAGCACCAGAATGCGGGTCATGATGCAGTATAATGCTATTCCTTCATCATCCTGCGGTTCTTACACCTACGGACAGGTTGAAGATTACACGGTGAATATCGTTTCATCAGGCAGAGGAGACTTACCAGGTGCAAAAGATCTGATAACAGAAATAAAACTTTATCCGAACCCGGCAAAGGATATTTTACACATTTCAAATTCGACAAACGAAGATTACAGAATCTTCGATATGGGTGGAAAACTAATCAATTCAGGAAAACTTGAAAGAGGTTCCGTGAATGTAAGCGGCCTGATCAAAGGTGCCTACATGATACAGATCGGGGAAACCTCCAGGAGATTCATTAAAAACTAATTTCATACTCAATTTAATCTTGTGAAAGGCTATCCGGAAACGAATGGCCTTTTTTATAAGTAATAATTGATGATCGATGAGTTGCACGATATAAAACGATTACTATTGATTTTTATCAATTTCAATAAACGGAGTCCTTATTTAGTAAGAGCTTGGTTTACCTTTTTTAAAGTCTTTGTGATTTCAAAAAGATTATTTCAATTTAAAAGTATACGACAGAAAAACCTTAATCCCGATTCTGATTTCTGAAAGCTAATTTTTATATTTGCGTAAATTAAAAAATATTCATGGATAAAATTGACAGTCTGAACCAGGTAGCAGAGTTCCACACCACTTTCAAAGCCCCTATTTTGGAAACCCCTCAGATTCCTTCGCCGGAAAGATGCAGTTTAAGGGTTGAACTTTTACAGGAGGAGCTGAACGAATTGAAACAGGCTATTGCGGACAACAATATCGTTGAAATCGCAGATGCTTTGTGTGACCTGCAATATGTACTGAGCGGTGCGGTACTGGAATTCGGGCTTGGCAGCAAATTTGTTGAACTGTTCAACGAAGTTCAGCGGTCCAACATGTCCAAAGCCTGCGATAATGAAGAACAGGCGCAGGAAACCGTTGAGTTCTATAAAGCAAAGGAAGTAGATTCTTTTTATGAAAAATCGGGTGAGAAATTCAATGTTTACCGACAGGCGGATCATAAGGTCCTAAAGAACAAATATTATTCTCCAGCCGATTTAAAAACGATTATTGAGAAGTAATAAATAGCATGAAAAAAATTATTATAAATATTTTTGCCGTTTCGGCCCTGTTTCTTGCAGGCCAGCAGCTTGCTGCTCAAAAAGTGGTGGTAGGCCGCGAGGTAGAAACGACGAATGACGGCAAGATGCTGTTGGGAATGCAGCTGAAAAGCAAATTTTCTGAAGCGCCATATTCCGATTGGTATAAGAAGGAACATGAAGAATACGCTATGGATCAGAAAGCCGTTAACGAGCTAAAAAAACGGAAGATCAATTCTTACAATATTGTTGTTTTCCTGGGAACCTGGTGTGAAGATTCGCACCGCGACTTTCCAAGACTGATGAAAATATTAGAGGAAGTAAATTATCCGGAGGGCAAATTGAAAATTATTGCCGTTAACCGTAAAAAGGAATCTCCGAATGGCGAAGAGAGTCTTTTCAATGTTCAGAAAGTTCCGACCATTATCGTACAGAAGTATGGTAAAGAGATCGGAAGGATTATTGAAATGCCAACGACAGGATATATCGAGCGGGATCTTGTAGAAATCCTGAAGAAAGATGACAGTTCCGTGATCAAAGAAATTTTCAGCAAATAAAACAGGCTTTGAGAAATATTAAAATTTTAGTTCCGTTTCTTGCCGGAATAATCGTGATGGTTATTCTGTTTTTCAGTTTTAAATCTTGTCTTAATCCAAGTAAAAAAACAGAAAAATCAGATTACTATCTTCTGACCAATCAGATTTCGAAAATGAATAAGATGGTGGTCATGGAGCAAAACACTTCAGCGATCCAGAAGACGAAGATGGGCTACGAATTTTTAGGCAAAGAAGTTTCCAGCAACAGCATTATTACCTTTACAAAAACCAATGCGCAAGTTTCGTATGATTTGAATAAAATGAAAATCGAAGTGGATTCGGTAAACAGGAAACTGAAAATCACCGAACTACCGGATGCCGATATCAGGATTACGCCAAGCGTGGAGATCCAGTCGGTAGATGATTCTTTTTTCAACAGGATTTCCGAGAAAGATATTAAAAATGTTACGCAGAAGGCCAAAGATACCGCCATCCGATCGATTGATCAGAACAGGCTCAGAACCGAAGGCCGTAAACAATTAATGGAAAATCTCAATAATATCTTCGTTTTGGCAAAAGCTTTGAATTATAGTATCGAAGACCAGACCGGTAAGCTGGGCGTTTTAGGACTATAAAATTTTAAGTTATGAATATAGAAGACGATAAAAAAGGTAAAGAGCATGCCAACAAGGCAGAAACGAAAAAACAGAATGAGGATTTCCAGAATATACCTGCCTCTTCGGAAAAAACAAATCCCTCGGATGTAGATAAAGAAGATGTCCAGAAATCTTCAAAAAACAACAGTTCAGGAAAAACCGATAATACGGAAGAATAAATTTCAAATAAAAAGGTTCTGTCTCAAATGAGGCAGAACCTTTTTTCAGAAAAAAAATATACAAATAAAAATCAAACGATCGATCTGTTTAAAATGTAATTACAAAATCAAAAAAAGGCATCTGTAATTATTATTTAGATGATAAATATTAAAATAAAACACAGAGACTTAAAAACTTATGCAACCTTACCAAATGAGTAATAATAAAATTACATTTTTGCGGTCTTGTGTTTTAATATGTAAATAGCAATCCGCTCCGCAAGTGAATTTTTTATGGACTAATTTCTACGAAGCGGATTTTGCTATGTTAAATTATACAATAGTTGATTTTCCGAGCTTTACATTTTCAAAATTATAATACGATTTCTCGGAATAGGTAATATAATCTGCAATAAAGCTTCCCACTTCACTGGTAGAATACGGCTGTTGGCTGTTCAGGTCCACCGTTACATATTTGTTTTCAATAGCATATTCAACGGATTGTCTTAGTTTCTCCGCTGCCTGATCTAGTTTTAAGTAATCTAGCATCATGGCGGTACTTAAAATGGACGCAATCGGATTGGCAATTCCTTTTCCTTTCGCCTGCGGATAAGACCCGTGAATCGGCTCAAACAGGGCATTCCCGTTTCCTATGGAAGCGGATGGCAGCAACCCGATGGAACCGCCGATTATACTTGCTTCATCCGAAATGATATCCCCAAACATATTTTCCGTAACGATAACATCAAAATGCTTCGGGTTCAGGATCAGCTGCATGGCCGCATTGTCTACAAACATAAAATCGAGTTCCACATCCGGATATTCTGCCGCAATTTCCTTGCATACTTTTCTCCATAATCTTGAGGTGTCCAGAACGTTGGCTTTATCAATCAGGGTCAATTTCTTCCTGCGTTTCTGTGCTTCCTGAAAAGCCATATGAACAATAGGCGCGATTTCGTCACGGTGGTACTTGCAGTTGTCATAAGCATAGCCTGCTTCTTCATCCGTAAATTTTTCACCGAAATAAATTCCGCTCACCAGCTCCCTGAAAATCTGAATATCCGTACCATCAATGATCTCTTTCTTCAGCGGACTTTTCTCTACTAGCGAAGCATAGGTTTTCAGCGGACGAATATTGGCAAAAAGGCCGAGTTCCTTTCGAAGTTTCAGCAGCCCCTGCTCCGGGCGTACTTTTGCATCCGGATTATTATCAAAAGAAGGATCTCCAATGGCTCCGAAAAGTACCGCATCAGACTTCCTGCAAAGTTCCAGGGTTTCATCCGGCAGCGGATTTCCTGTTTTGTAAATGGCTTCCGCTCCCATCAGTCCGTATGAAAAATCAAACTGATAATGAAAAGCCTCGCCAATCGCATTTAAAATTTTAATGCTTTCCCCTACGACTTCCGGTCCGATTCCGTCACCGGGAAGAACGGCAATGTTGAAATTATTTTTCATATACTTTTTGTGTTTTTAGTTCAAATTCTTTTATCGCCTGTTTTCTGCTGATTAAAAAGTCGATATCATCATATCCGTTCATCAGGCATATTTTCTTGTACGAATCGATTTCAAAGCTTTCTGAATGGTCACCGAAACTGATGATCTGTTTTTCGACATCCACGGTAATTTCTTTTTCGGGATTTTCTGTAATGCCGTTCATGATCTCCTTTAAAAACTGTTCGGAAACTTTTACCGGTAATAAGCCATTATTCAGGGCATTCCCTTTAAAAATATCCGCAAAGAAAC
Source organism: Chryseobacterium sp. SORGH_AS_0447 (assembly GCF_030818695.1). NCBI lineage: Bacteria > Pseudomonadati > Bacteroidota > Flavobacteriia > Flavobacteriales > Weeksellaceae > Chryseobacterium > Chryseobacterium sp. SORGH_AS_0447. Next base: position 2,713,978 of record NZ_JAUTAR010000001.1, read on the forward strand.
TGGAAACAACAATTCTGAAACCGTAATCCGTAAGGGCCCAGGCAGCATGCTCACGGCTGCTTCCACAACCGAAATTGTTTCCGGCTACCAGAATTCCCCCGGTATACTGTGGGTTGTTCAGTACAAAATCCGAATTCGGTTCGCCGGTATGAACGTTATACCTCCAATCCCTGAAAAGGTTTTCTCCGAAGCCTTTTTTATCAATACTTTTTAAAAAACGGGCCGGGATAATCTGGTCCGTGTCTATATTTTCCACCGGCAAAGGAATTGCACGGGATGTTATTTTTGTTAATTTCTGCATTTTGTTTTAGCTTTAAAATGTCAATTGTCAATTCCTGCGGGTTAATCCCCTTCGCTTGTCAATTTTTAACTCGTATGAAATTCATATGAAAGCAAATTCGCCATTTGTCTTTTTGTCAATGGTCAATTTTACTTCGTAAGTCAATAGTGAATCTTTAACTGTTTACATTCACTTGCGCAGCAAAATTGACTCGCAAAGCGAAATTCACCATTCACTTTTATCATCAGTTTTCAAAAACCGAAATTTTTCCTTCAACGGCAACTTTTGCAGCAGTTAACGGGCTGGCCAGAATGGTTCTTGCACCCTGCCCCTGACGGCCTTCGAAATTCCTGTTGGACGTGGATACACAATATTCGCCTTCCGGAATTTTATCATCATTCATAGCAAGACACGCCGAACATCCGGGCTGTCTGATCTGAAATCCGGCTTCGTTGAAGATGAGATCCAGACCTTCTTCAAAAATCTGTTTTACCACCTGTTGAGAACCGGGAACAATCAAGGCCTGAACATTTTCCGACTTTCTTTTTCCTTTAATATAGTTTGCCGCGGTACGGAAATCTTCAATTCTCGCATTGGTACAGCTTCCTATAAAAACATAGTTTACGGTAATATCAGAAAGGGCCTGCCCCGCTATTAATCCCATATATTTCAATGCCTTTTCCTCAGAGTCATTCTGCGGTACCGGAATATTCTGGCTGATGGAAATTCCCATTCCCGGATTCGTTCCATAGGTTACCATCGGATAAATATCCGCGGCATCAAAAGAAAACTCTGCATCAAAGACCGCTTCATCGTCGGTTTTCAAAGTTTTCCAGTATTCCAGTTTTTCTTCCCATTCTTCAGCCTGCGGTGCAAAGGTTTTTCCTTTTACATAGCTAAAGGTGGTTTCATCGGGAGCGATCATACCTCCGCGGGCACCCATCTCGATGCTCATATTGCAGACGGTCATTCTTCCTTCCATTGACATTTCCTCAAAAACATTCCCGGCATATTCGCAGAAATATCCGGTTCCGCCATCGGTCCCGACTTTTGAGATAATGTATAAAATCACATCTTTGGGCTGAACATTTTCATTCAGTTTCCCGTTTACGGTGATCCTCATGGATTTTGGCTTATTCAACAGCAGACACTGGCTCGCAAAAACCTGCGCTACCTGGCTTGTCCCTATTCCAAAAGCAATGGAACCGAAAGCGCCATGGGTAGATGTATGGCTGTCTCCGCAGACAATGCTCATTCCCGGCTGGGTAATGCCCAGTTCAGGAGCGATAATGTGTACAATCCCCTGATACGGATGGCCTAAACCATACAGTTCAATATTATTTTTCTTACAGTTTGCCGTCAGCTGCTCCACCTGGTTTCGTGAAGATTCGTCACGGATCGGCTTATCCTGATCCCACGTCGGTACATTATGGTCGGCAGTGGCCACAATCTGTCGGGGCCTGAAAATTTCAAGGTTTCTGGATTCCAGTTCTGCGAATGCCTGTGGGCTTGTCACTTCGTGGATCAGGTGTTTGTCGATATAAATAATCTGAGGTCCGTCGGGAATCGTTTCTACGACGTGCGCATCCCAGACTTTATCAAAAAGTGTTTTCTTATTATCCATTTTTAATTGATTCCGTTAAAATCAAGCTTCTATCCTATTTTCCTTGTCACTCTTTCGATGATTGCACTGAGATCATCATTGTCTACTTCTTTCTTACGGTCGGCCACCTTAAGGAATTCCTGGTACAAGAAGTCGAGTTCATTTTTAGTAACTTCGAAACCGATATGCTTGTACCGGTATGCCAATGCAGAACGTCCGCTTCTTGCCGTTAAAACAATCGTTGAAGCATTCACTCCTACCTCCGAAGGATCGATGATTTCATACGTTTCCCGGTTTTTGATGACCCCGTCCTGATGAATCCCTGAGCTGTGTGCAAAAGCATTGGCTCCTACGATGGCTTTATTCGGCTGTACAGGCATTCCCATCAACTCGGAAACCAAAAGGCTTATCGGGTTCAGCATTTTAGATTGTACATACGTATATAAATTAAGGTTCGGATGCTGTTTAAGAATCATTACGACTTCTTCCAGAGCGGTGTTTCCGGCACGTTCGCCAAGTCCGTTGATGGTACATTCTATTTGCCTTGCTCCGTTGATAACGCCGGAAATAGAATTGGCCGTGGCCATTCCAAGATCGTTGTGGCAATGGCAGGAAAGGATCGCCTTATCGATACCGGTTACATTTTCTTTTAAATATTTTATTTTTTTACCGTATTCCTCAGGAAGACAATATCCGGTGGTGTCGGGAATATTCAGTACCGTGGCACCGGCTTTAATAACCGCTTCACATACTTTTGCCAGGTAATCGTTATCGGTTCTGCCCGCATCTTCTGCATAAAATTCTACGTCTTCCACATAGGTTTTGGCATATTTTACTGCCTGAACCGCTCTTTCGATGATATCTTCCCGGTTGGAATTGAATTTAAACTTAATATGGGAATCCGAAGTTCCGATTCCTGTATGGATTCTCGGTCTTTTGGCAAAACGTAAGGCTTCGGCGGCGGTATCGATATCCTTCTGATTGGCTCTCGTTAATCCGCAGACCTTTGCATTTTTTACCAGCTTTGAAATTTCCGAAACGGAATGAAAATCTCCCGGACTTGAAACGGGAAAACCGGCCTCGATAACATCTACCCCCAGTTCATCCAGCTTTTCGGCAATCATTAATTTCTGTTCCGTATTCAGTTTACAGCCAGGGACCTGTTCCCCATCCCGTAACGTGGTATCAAAAATTTCAATTTTTTCGGAATTCATAATGAAGTTTTTTACTTAATTTTGAATCAAAACTAAAAAGATGAAATGTTTAATCACTTGCTGTCCTTACAAAAACTACAATATTCAAAATCATACAGTTCAATATTAATCAACTGATAATCATATTTTTAAAATCCTAAAATTTACAATGGCAGAATTGCATAAAGATTTCTTATTTATACTGATTAAATCCCTGACAACCTCAGAAAAACGACAATTCAGGCTGTATGTAAACCGTCTCGGGATTAATGTGGATGCCAAGTTTCTGCTCCTGTTTTCCGAAATGGATAAGATGAATGAGTATGATGAAAATATTATCCTCCATAAAAAGATATCGACCAAGCAGCAATTGTCTAATCTTAAAGCGCACCTTTACAAGCAGATCCTGGTGAGTCTACGGCTGAATCCAAGCCATCAGAATTACAGGATCCAGCTTCGCGAACAATTGGATTTTGCAAATATCCTCTACCAAAAAGGATTATATAAGCAGGCATTAAAGATTCTCGAAAAAACCAAGCAGTCAGCACTTGAACTGGATGAAAAAACCATCGCTTCTGAAATTATCGATCTGGAAAAAGTAATTGAATCGCAATTTATTACCAGGAGTTTTGATGGACGCGCGGATGAACTGATCAGACAGTCCACAGAAATCAGCAGGCAAAATCATTATGCTACTGAGCTATCTAATCTTTCCCTGAAATTATACAGTGAAATGCTAACCCACGGCTACGTAAAAAACGATGAAGACCGGGCCGAAATTATGGAGATCTTTAACAACCAGATCCAGCGAATTAATTTTAAAAAGCTGAATTTCACGGAAAAGCTCTGGTATTTTAAAGCACATGTCTGGAAGAACCAGCTGCTTCAGGAATACAAATACACGCTAAAGTATGCTTTTCAATGGGTGGATCTTTTTCATAAAAATCCGGAGATGATCGTCAGCCATCCGGTCTGGTATATTAAAGGCAATACTTATCTCCTAAAAATTCTTTTCCTGTACGGAAATATTGATATTCTGGAAAACAGTTTCCGGGAATTTAATGAGACGGTCCGGTCTTCAAGCTTTGCTCAAAATGAAAATCTGCAATCGCTTATCTTCCTGACTCATTACAACACATTAATGAATATTCACTTTGTAAAGGGTGAATTTTTTTCCGGGTCCAAACTGATTCCCGAGATCGAGCTGAAAATGGAAAAGCTCCGGGACAAGATCGATGAACATCATTTTATGATTTTATACCTGAAAATGGCTGCGATGCTTTTCGGAAGCAAAAAATTTGAAGAATCGATACAGTACTCGTTAAAGATCATTGAATCCAAAGGAAACGTTCAGGAAGACCTGCTCTTTCATACGAGGATTTTAATTTTTATGGCCAAGTATGAGTCCGGAAATGACGAAGATTATGATGAGCTGATTAAAGCCGCTCTGAAATTTGTCAAAAAAATGAAAAAAACCCGATTCGTTTCATGCCGAAAGTATTGATTTTTTCAGGAATTTAAATAATATAACCCCCGACCGGCAACTGACAGCATTCAAAGAATTTGATAAAAAGCTGGAGCATTTTTCGGAAAATGAATATTACCGGAGATCCTTGCTGTATATTGATATTCACGGATGGGTAAAGTCCAAATTGAGAAATGTGGATGTAATTGAAATCATTAAAGAAAAAGTAAAGTATAAGCGGCGGAATTAAGTTTTCATGAGGACTTTGCATTTTGTCATCGGGCTTTACCATCCTATTTACGTCATTATTTCAGGGATTGCCTCTGTGCATATTGGTTTCGGATCTTATTTTATGTCTGGAACTTATAGCCCTCTTTTTGTTTTCACTTATTTGAGATACCAATATTTTAATGATCCGATACGTTTTACAATTCGGACATTTTATATTTAAACCACTCAAAATAAGCCATTTAAAAAAGCGCATTATTTCAAAACAGTAAATATATTCTCAAAATTCTTTCTTTTGCCAGGAAAAGGCAGCAGCGAAATTCAGTCTTATCTTTTACAATTCCCTCTGAAAATAGCATACTAACTAAAAATTTCGTATTTTTGCATCTTAAAATTTCTTAGTAAACAATGATAAAAATTACACTTCCAGACAGTAGCGTCAAAGAATTCGAGGCGGGAGTTACTCCGCTAGATGTGGCAAAATCTATAAGCGAGGGATTGGCTAGAAATACCATTTCCGCAGTTGTTAATGACAAACAAGTAGAGACGACCACGCCTATCACCACGGATTCTACGGTACAGTTGCTGACCTGGAACGACGATCTTGGAAAGAAAGCGTTCTGGCATTCTTCTGCCCACCTTTTGGCGCAGGCTATCCTTGAGTTTTATCCTGATGCTAAGTTGACCATCGGCCCGGCGATCGAAAGTGGTTTCTACTATGATGTGGATTTCGGCGGCGAAAGCTTATCGGAAAAGGATTTTGAGAAAATTGAGAAAAAGGTATTGGAAAATGCTAAAAAAGGTTCTACGTTTTCACTATATCCGGTTTCCAAAGAAGAGGCACTGAAGGTATATGCAGACAATCCATACAAAGTAGAACTGATCTCCAACCTGAACGATGGTGAAATTACTTTCGTAACCCATGATAACTTCACGGATCTTTGCCGTGGAGGACATATCCCGAACACAAGTATTGTAAAGGCGATAAAAATCTTAAATGCAGCCGGAGCATACTGGAGAGGAAATGAAAAAAATCCTCAGCTGACAAGAGTGTACGGTGTTTCTTTTCCAAAGCAGAAAGATCTTACAGAGTATCTTGAAAGACTGGAAGAGGCCAAAAGAAGAGACCACAGAAAATTAGGTAAAGAACTTGGTATTTTTGCGTTCTCTGAAAAAGTAGGTGCCGGATTACCATTATGGTTGCCGAAAGGAACCGCTTTAAGAAGAAAATTAGAAAATTTCCTTTCTGCCGCTCAGAAAAAAGGAGGTTACGAATTCGTTATGTCGCCGCATATCGGGGCTAAAGAACTGTATGTAACTTCAGGACACTGGGACAAGTACGGAGCCGACAGCTTCCAGCCGATCAAAACACCAAACGAAGGTGAAGAATTCCTGCTGAAGCCAATGAACTGTCCGCACCACTGCGAAATTTACAAGACTTCACAATGGAGCTACAGGGATTTACCTAAGCGATATGCAGAATTCGGAACGGTATACCGTTATGAGCAGTCCGGAGAACTTCACGGATTAACAAGAGTTCGTGGGTTTACCCAGGATGATGCCCACCTTTTCTGTACTCCGGATCAGTTGTTGGGAGAATTTGAAAAAGTAATTGATCTTGTACTGTATGTTTTCAGATCATTAGGTTTTGAAGATTTTGTAACTCAGGTTTCTTTAAGAGATCCTGAAAACAGAGAAAAATATATCGGTTCCGATGAGAACTGGGAGAAGGCTGAAAATGCCATCATCACTGCAGCGAAGAACAAAGGCCTGAGAACGGTAGTAGAATATGGTGAAGCAGCATTCTACGGTCCGAAGCTGGATTTTATGGTGAAAGATGCATTAGGAAGAAAATGGCAGCTTGGAACGATCCAGGTAGATTATAACTTACCGGAAAGATTCGATCTTCATTATATCGGAAGCGATAACGAGAAACACCGACCGGTAATGATCCACAGAGCACCTTTCGGTTCAATGGAACGATTCATCGCGATCCTTTTGGAGAATACGGCAGGAGATTTCCCGCTATGGCTGAGCCCGGATCAGTTTATCATTCTTCCGATCAGCGAAAAGTATGTAGATTATGCTAAAAAAGTTTCAGAATTTTTAGAAAATCACGATATTAGCGGCCAGATTGACGACAGAAACGAAAAGACCGGTAAAAAGATCCGTGATGCGGAATTGAATAAAATTCCATTCATGCTTGTAGTAGGGGAAAACGAGGAGAAAGATGGCACAATTTCTGTACGTAGACGGGGTGAAGGAGATCTTGGAGTAATGAATCTTGATGATTTCGTTTCCTACTTCAAAAAAGAATCTGCGATATAAAAATCAAAGTTTCTTAAATTCAGAATCAATGATTACATGATCGCTTATTCTGAATAATATTTAAATTAGAATTAACCAATAAAATTATAATACAATAGCACAAAGATTTAACAACAGGGGCCCACAAAGACGTCCGGTACAGGAGGACTTACACTTGATCAACGATAAAATTCGTGTGAGAGAGCTTCGTTTGGTGGGCGATAACGTAGAGCCGGGAGTCTATCCTACTGATAAAGCAAAACAGATTGCCCAGGAACAGGAACTGGATCTGGTAGTAATTTCCGATAAGGCTGAACCGTTTATTGCTAGAATATTGGACTATAAAAAGTTCTTATACGAGCAAAAGAAGAAACAAAAGGAATTGAAAGCCAAGCAGGTAAAAGTGGTTGTAAAAGAGATCCGTTTCGGGCCTCAGACCGACGAGCACGATTACGAATTCAAGAGAAAGCATGCTGAAAAATTCCTTGAAGAAGGTTCAAAATTAAAGACCTACGTATTTTTTAAAGGACGTTCGATTATCTTTAAAGACCAGGGAGAAATCTTACTTTTAAAACTTGCCCAGGAACTGGAGCACGTTGGAAAAGTAGACCAGCTTCCTAAGCTTGAAGGAAAAAGAATGATTATGATGATGAGTCCTAAAAAACCAGCTAAATAATCGATAGCCGGATCTTTAGATCCGAAATTACAATATACAGCCTCAAATTTTTTTGAGGCTTTTGTTTTTTCAACCATTTAATTTTAATGAATTATATTAAAGTTCTTTTATAAATTTATAGCAATTACTGAATAATTTTTAGTTTTTACCATACATCAAGATTATCCGTTTAATTTCGTATTAGATTTGCTTCAGAAAATGAGACAATAAAAACTCATTTAAAAATTAAAATTTAATAACAATTAAACAACAAAGCAATGAGTACATTAAAATTAAAAGACGGAACAGAAATTTTCTATAAAGATCAGGGAGAAGGTCCTGTACTGATGTTTCATCATGGATGGCCCCTATCTTCTGATGACTGGGATGCACAGGTTATTTTCTTTTTGCAAAGAGGATATAGAGTCATTACTCATGACAGAAGAGGTCACGGGCGTTCAAGCCAGAATATTTATAATCATACAATTGAACAATATGCTTCTGATGCGGCAGAACTGGTAGAGTTTCTGGATCTGAAGGATGTTGTGCATATCGGACATTCTACCGGCGGCGGCGAAGTAATCCGCTATGTAAACAAATATGCTAACGGAAGAGCAAAAAAGGCTGTACTGATAAGCGCTGTTCCTCCGGTTATGGTAAAAAGCGAAAACAATCCTGACGGTATTCCAATGGAAGTTTTTGATAACATCAGAGATCAGACCTTAAATAACAGAAACCAGTTTTATATTGATTTAACGGTTCCTTTTTATGGCTATAATAGAGAAGGTGCAGTGGTAAAGGAAGGCGTACAGAGAAATTGGTGGAGACAAGGTATGATGGGAGGAATTGTAGCCCATTATGACGGAATTAAAGCTTTTTCTGAAACAGACTTTACCGAAGATCTGAAAGCTGTAGATATTCCGGTACTGTTGCTGCACGGCGAAGACGATCAGATTGTTCCTATCGAAAATTCTGCAATAAAATCAGCAAAATTGTTGAAAAACGGTAAACTGATTACTTATCCAGGTTTTCCGCACGGAATGCCTACTACCGAGCATCAAACAATTAATAAAGATCTTCTGGAATTTATTGAAGCTTAAATTTTTTCAGCATAGAATAAATAAAACTACAATCGAAATTTTTTGGTTGTAGTTTTATTTATGCCTGATCCTGGAATTGAACTCTAGACTCTTTTTATCCTCGATTGAGTAGCGTATTTGAGTTCTTTATGTATTTGAAAGCGAAGCCGCCAAAACCAGTCAAAGCGTATCACGTAAGTAAGAAATGACTCCTTAAGATAAATACATCTAAATTCCTTATTGAAATCTGCAAAAACCCTTTAAGATATCAGTTTTTTTTCTTAATTTTGCAGCCTATTATTTCCGGGATTCGCCGGAAACCAAAAACAGATATTGATAACAAAACAATAAAAAGCAAGACAATGCCAAAATTAAAAACGAAATCAGGTGCTAAGAAACGTTTTGCTCTTACCGGTTCCGGTAAGATCAAAAGAAAGAATGCTTTCAAAAGCCACATCTTAACTAAGAAAGAAACTAAGCAGAAGAGAAATCTTACGCAAACTTCTTATGTTGCTTCTGTGGACGAGAAAAGCGTACTTCGTCAATTAGCCATTAAGTAGTTTTTATAAATCTATATTCGGTTTATAAGAATTCAAACAAATTCAACATTTTAACCCTGAAATGGAGCCCCTAAGAGTAATGTAACCATTACCGCACATTTCAAAAAAACAATTAAATTATGCCAAGATCAGTAAATGCGGTAGCTTCAAGAGCTCGCAGAAAGAAAATTTTTAAGCAAGCTAAAGGTTTTTTCGGTAGAAGAAAGAACGTTTGGACAGTAGCTAAAAACGCGGTAGAAAAAGCAATGCAATATGCTTACCGTGGTAGAAAAGAGAAGAAAAGAAACTTCAGAGCCCTTTGGATTACGCGTATCAACGCAGGAGCCAGAGAGCACGGAATGTCTTACTCTCAGTTTATGGGAGCTCTTAAAAAGAACAACGTTGAGCTTAACAGAAAAGTTTTAGCAGATTTAGCAATGAATCACCCTGAAGCTTTCAAAGCAGTTGTAGATCAAGTAAAATAATGTAAAATTTTTGTTATCAATATAAATCCTGGGTTTTTTGCTCAGGATTTTTTTATTATTTACATTTGTTCATTATTAAAAATGTAAAATTTTCTTCACCCGTGAAAAAAATAACGACTCTACTGCTACTTTCTTTATCATCATATAGCCTGCAGGCACAAAGTTTTATCCAGGCTTATAAAAACAGGGCCGACCAGGTATCACAGACCAATGTTACCAATATTTTGCAGGATTTTCAGAATCTTGGAGTAAAAACAACCGGCTCTGCCGCCAATACCAATACGCTGAACTGGCTCAAGGCGAAATACCAGGCGATGGGTTACACAGCCAGCCAGATTACGGAAGACCCGTTTACTTTCGGGAGCAATGTAAGCTCGAAAAACCTGATCGTTACCAAGACCGGAACAGTCTATCCCAATATTTATGTTATTATCTGCGGGCATTATGATACCATCACAGGCCCGGGAGTAAGTGACAACGGAAGTGGTACCGCTATTCTTCTGGAAGCCGCAAGAATCCTGAAAGATATCCCTACAGAATATTCTGTTAAATTCATCCATTTTTCCGGAGAGGAACAGGGACTTCAGGGAAGCGCGCATTATGCTGATAATGTAGTTTTCCAGAATAACGTACGACAACTGAATATAAGACTGGTTTTCAATATTGATCAGGTAGGTGGGAAAATAGGAAACAGCAATACGGCGATCAAATGTGAGAGCGACCAGGCAGGTATGACCTCCAATAATGCAGCCTCCCAGGCCTTTACCCAGCAACTGGCCAATTGTACAACGCTTTACTCCCCGCTGCAGACCGTCATGTCGAACGCCTACTCTTCCGATTACGTGCCTTTCGAACAAAACGGGGATATTATCACCGGCTTTTATGAAAATGTGCGAAGCTACAATGAACACACTGTAAACGATACTTTTGCCAATGTAGATCCAACCTATGTCTACAATGTCGGAAAGGCGGCAGTCGGTGCTTTACAGCATTTTGCAACTGCTTCTACTACCCAGCTGGCAACGGAAGAAGTACAGAAGAATCATTTGGAATCGGTAAAAGTGTATCCCAATCCTGCCAAAGATTATCTAAATATCGAACTTCCGAAAGATGTAAAAAATTTCAGGCTTGAAATTTCAGATATGAATGGTCGCCTGATCCTGAACAGAGAAAATGAAACCAAGGTAAATGTTTCCGGATTATCAAGCGGTGCTTACCTTATTACTGTGAAGTCTGACGGAAAAACAGCGGTACGAAAAGTTATTATTTCAAAGTAGTTAAATTCCTGTTATCTGATCCCATGAAAAAACTAATAATCACAGCTCTTCTTGCCCTTTGTATCACCCCTTCCAAAGCGCAGAAATTTGTCCGTAAATACCAGGACCGTGTAGACCAGGTGTCTAAAGACAATATTATAGCGAACCTTAAAGCCTTTGAAAAACTCGGCATTAAAACAACAGGGTCGGTAGAAAACGATAATGCTTTGCAGTGGATCCGGCAACAATATCTTTCTTATGGTTATACGGAAGATCAGCTCATGGCAGATCCGTTTTCCATTGGCAAAGAGAAATCCAGTAATCTGATCATAACCAAAAAAGGAACGGTGTATCCGGATCGATACGTGATTATTTGCGGGCATTTTGACAGCATCAATGGCCCGGGCGTTAACGATAACGGAAGCGGGACATCGATTATCCTGGAAGCAGCAAGAATTTTAAAAGACATCCCGACCGATTATTCAATTAAATTCATCCATTTTTCAGGGGAAGAACAGGGACTTTACGGCAGCAGGCATTATGTAAATGAAGTGGCCTATACCAGAAAACAACGCAATCTTGATATTAAAATGGTTTTTAATATTGACGAAGTTGGCGGCAAAAAGGGCATGTTTAACGATACAGTATTCTGTGATGAAGATCAGGGCGGAAACTCAAAAAATAATACGGCTTCAGCTCAAGTCACCCGCGAGCTGATGAAATGCACGGCTTTATATTCACCGCTGAAAACAGAAATCGATCCGGCAGAAGACAGCGATTATATTTCTTTCGAGAAAAAAGGCGAAGTCATTACGGGATTTTTTGAATATCTAAGAAGCGACCTTCCCCACACCAAAGATGATACCTTTGCCAATACAGATGTGATGTATGTCTACAACATCGGAAAAGCAACATTAGGTGCCCTGCAGCATTTTGCGGGTGCAGATCATCATTAATAAGAAATCATTTCATCATTTATAAAAACCTGCAGATGCAGGTTTTTTTGTTTGGATCTATCGCATATATTACCTTATTATTTGGATTTGTCACTTTTAGTCTATTTATATAATCATATACTAACTCACAAAGGTATCCATCGTCATTTAAATTTGTTGCTTAATCACCACAAATTAGGTTAGCGGAATCCCTCGTAAAATGAATATTTATTTTTAATTCAAAATTTATCGTATTTAAAAGCAATCTTTATTTTAATAATATTCCGAAAACAATACTCTGAAAAACAATCGTTTACATCCAAAAGTACTTCATTAGTACTTCTGTTTTTTCAATATATTTCACAATTACCGTTTTATTTGCAAACGTATTTCCGGCCGGATATTACGGCTTATTATTCATCAAAAAATATAAACTTAAAATTTAAAGAAATGAAAAAACTATTTGTTGTGACTTTTGGCATTCTTTCAATTGCAGCATCCGCTCAGCAGAAAAACTCAATTAAAGTTAATCCTGCATCTCTGTTTCTCGGAGGAGGAGATGATCTGGTGACTTACGAAAGAGCAATAACTGAGCATTCCAGTGTGGGCATTAGTGGAGGATATGGAGAATTTAAACTAGACAATTATAAGTATTATTACACTGGTGGAAGTGTTTTATACCGTTACTATACGAAAGAGGCGCTGAAAGGATTATATTTTTCCGGGACAGCAGGTTTCGGCGGAGGCCGTGCAAGCTATAAATCCAGTAATATAAAGGGTAGCAATGCATACACCGCATTTAATATTGGAGCACTGGCCGGTTATCAATGGGTATTCAACAGCGGTTTTACCATCGATGTGAATGCAGGTGCGTCGTATGTAACATTTAATTATAAACACGAAAATAAAATGCCTACAAGTGGTAAAGTTACAGGTGGAGTTTTACCGACTGTGGGTGTAGGCTTAGGATATTCCTTCTAAAAAAATCTAACACAATCAAAAAAATATCCTTATGAAAATAAAATTAGTGTCCATTTTTCTATGTATAAGCCTTGCTGCTGGTGCACAGGCTTATGAGGAAAGATCTCAGATAAGAAAGACGTATGATGGGCAAAAGCTTTTGCAACTGAAACAGAGTAACGAAAAGACCTATGCTGAACAGCAGTTGAAGATTAAGAATTATCTGCTGCTAAACCCCGGAAAGAAAAAGCAATTCCAAAAAAATGGAAAGCTCTATTTTCTGCACCACATTGATGCTGACGGAAATGCTATTTATATCACCACAAAAGATCTTCAGCAGATCCAGCATACGAAGTCCAATCAGCTCTATCAGGGCGGAAGTTTGGGCGTCAATATCACCGGCACCAATATGGTTGCCGGAGTCTGGGACGGGGGACAGATCAACCCCAATCATGAACTTCTGACGGGTAAGGTGCAGATGCAAAGCGGGCAAACCTTAACAAGCAGCGCGGGAGACTCCCATATGAATGCGGTAACGGGAATTTTGGCAGGCAGAGATCTTTCTTCCGGAAATTACAGTACCCTGGCTGCCGGAGCGAAAGGAATAGCTTTTGATGCGACAACCAAAAATTATGACTGGGATAATGACGTATCTGAAATGGCCGATTTTGCGGCACAAGGTTATCTGATCTCCAACCATTCTTATGGATATATTAATACAACCGATGTTCCAGTGTGGGTATTTGGGGCCTATGATAGCACATCAAAAGATTGGGATGTATTAACGAAGCAAACCCCTTACTATTTACCCTTTATAGCAGTAGGTAACGAGCAAACAGATCCTGAGAGTGGAAATCTTGCAGATGGCGGATATGATATGATTACCGGTTCTTCGGCCTCTAAAAATGTAATGACGGTTGGTTCTATAGAATCGGATAATTCAATGAATGATTACAGCAACTGGGGACCGACAGATGACGGAAGGGTAAAACCTGATATTGTAACTCTGGGTTCTACTGTTAATACAGCGAATGTAGATACTTCTGTTTCTCCCGTTTCCAACAACAGCTATACGGGAAATGTTCCTGAATCCTCCGGAACTTCTTATGCATCGCCTGCTGCGGCCGCTGTAGGGCTTCTTCTGCAACAGTATTATCATTCGCTATTCGGCAGTTATATGAAAGCGTCTTCATTGAAAGCACTCATGCTGCATACAGCTGATGATGCAGGAAATGCAGGTCCCGACGCGAAATTCGGATGGGGGATCTTAAATGCAGAAAAAGCTGCGCAGACCATTCAGCAGATGCAGACGGGAGGAACCGCTAAATTGGTTGAATATATGGCAAACCCTGCCAATAACAGTTCAGATGCATTAACTATAACCGGCGTCAGCGGCCAGCAACCCGTAAGGGTATCTATATGTTGGACAGATGATGAAGGCCCTGAACAGACTTCTGCCGATGGTATCGATAACACGACTTCACGATTAGTATACCGATTTGGCGGTTCATTAAAAATTCAGGCTACGGGATCGGCTGCGGTTGAAAAATTTACGTTTAAACCTTTAAGCGTTACCAATCCTCAGGCTATTGCCGTAGAAGGAACGGGAATATGGGATAATCCGGTAGACAATTATCAGCAGATCAACGGATCCGGTATCGATAATGCAGGCATAACTGTATCAATTTACAAACATACTTCCTCACCTGCAACGGTGAAACCTTTTTCGGTACTCATAACAGGGCTGAAATCCAACACGGCATCCTTAGGAACTGCCGCAGAACGTACCAAGGAGAAAATTGTTTTCCACGATTCGGTAAACGGTTATCTGAGAATGATTTCAAACCGTGCCGCTGATGGTTTCGGATCATATACCATCTATGATATGTCCGGAAGGATCATACAGTCAGGAAAAGAAGCGTCCAATGAGATTTCAGTTAAAAACCTGCAGAAAGGAGTTTACATTCTCCATTATGCAAATGCGAAACAGGCATTTAAATTTAAGCTGTAAAATTTCACCTAATATATTAAAGATTAACTTCAGATATAAAAAAGGGTATTTTATATAGTGATTTGGTGATGCCGTCCGGAAATCTTTCGGGCGGCTTTTATTTAAATCCCAAGTTATCTTATTTATCTTTATCTTCGCATAATCGTATATCACATTAATACAATGTTTTATATTTATGAAACACAATGAATCCAAACGCATTATCTTACATAAGGTATTTAAAACATTTTTTATTTTCGTCTTTCTGCTGCCCATAGGTATTTATTCTCAAAATTTCAATGAGAAAAAAACTGATAGTTTGCTGCAATTGGCAGATCATTTTATAAACAGAAATTATAGGCAAAGCCTTGCAGATGCCACTAAAGCCTCCAAAATCGCTGAAAAAGATGAAAATTCTTCCAAAAAAGCATGGTCTTACTATTACATTGCCAAATCATTAATTTTTTTAAAGGAATTCAGAAAAAGTACCTATTATATAAACAAAGGACTAAGAGAAGAATCAGCAGAGCAGGATCCAATTCTAAAAGCTGCGCTACTGCATCTTAAAATCGGTATTTATAGCCGTTTGAAAATGAATAAGCTGATGCATGAAGAAAGCATGAAAATTTTGGATCTGTTGAATGCCAACACATCAACAGAAGGCCTTGTGATTAAAGCCAAAACTTTATATGGTCTGAGCCTTATAACTGATCATCAAAAAGAATCGGATAAACTTGCCTATGAAGCGCAGACGATTTTGAAGCATATTCCCGACAGTCAATACAATGCCATTAAGGAAACTTTTAAGTTTAAAGCTTACTTTTATAATTTTAGAGGTGAAGTTTTCCTGGAAAGAAAAATGCCGGATTCGGCGCAATATTATTTGTTTAAAGCTTATCACTACAGTAAGATCGAAGGCTTTATCGCAAAAAATACATTCTATGCTTCTATTGGAAATCTATACTCTCAAAAGAAGGATAATAGAAAAGCTCTTATTTATTATTTAAAAGCTTTAGACGATATCGATGCTTATGACAAAAATGCCTTTGCTAAAAACGGCCCTGGACTATTAAAAAAAATTTATACTATTTACCAGTATTTTGGAGATGAAAAAAAGTACAAATACTATTACGACCGTTATCGTATAGCTAATGAACAACATCTTCAGCATATTGATGATGAAGTACTGACCACAGCAAACGAAATTACCCATGAGAAGGTTTCCGCGGAAAAGGCACGTACGCAGACACAAGACGTAATCATTATATTGATTCTTGTTTCTGCTATCTCAGCCATTATATTTTTATGGTGGCGTAACAAAAAAATACAGCAAAAAAAAGATCTTCTCATCAGGCACAGAGAAACCACTCTTTTGGAGACTGAACAGAAAGCAACTGCCTTATCTTTAAAAGTCGAAGATGCGCTGATTGACGTAATAGAAGCTGCAAAAAACAACCTCCAGGAATTCTGGCCGATGTTCCAAAAGCTATACCCTGATTTCAGCGGAAAAATACTTTCTGTGAATCCCGATATCAGAACGTCGGAACTTGTTTTATGTGCTTACGCATTTCTGGGCTTTACAACGAAAGATATTGCAGTCTATACCTTTAAGGCGGTTCAAACCGTTAAAAACAACAAGCATAATCTGCGCAAAAGACTACAAATTCCTCCAAAGCAGGACCTGAATGTATGGCTAAGGGATTTTTATCAGAATTAATTCTATACAGTACCACGATAGTACCTTCTAAAATTGTAGGAATTATTGCTTTGGCTTTACTTTGTCTCAGCAAAATTCATTACTTATTAAGCCTATACAGAGGGGAAGTTTTAATTAATTCAATAAAATTTATAAGTAGTTTAGAAAAATTATTTTGATACAAACCATCTTTCTGTTCCCCTCTGTTTTTTATTTTATTCTTTGAAGCAATATTTTTTCAATATCGCTTAACTGCCTGTTTTTAGCCTTCAGTAAAATTAGAAAATGATACAGCAGATCCGCCGCCTCATTTTTAAACAGATCATCGTTGTTATCTTTGGCTTCAATGACGAGCTCTACCGCTTCCTCTCCTACTTTCTGGGCCATTTTGTTGATGCCCCGCTGAAATAGTGAATACGTGTAAGAACCTTCTGTTTTTTCATCGATTCTCCGGCTGATCTTTTCTTCCAGCTCATATAAAAATCCTTTGGAATGCTTATTACCAAAACAGCTGAAGCTTCCCGTGTGGCAGACTACATTTTCAGGAACGGCTTTAATTAGAATCGTATCCTGATCACAATCGATTTCTATGCTCTTTACGGTTAAAAAGTTTCCGGATTCCTCTCCTTTTGTCCACAGCCTGTTTTTCGAACGGCTGAAAAAAGTGACTGTTCCTTCCTGTCTCGTCTTTATAAAAGCTTCTTCGTTCATATAGCCCAGCATCAAGACTTGCAACGTCCTGTCGTCCTGGATAATAACCGGTACCAGACCGTCCGGGCTCTTATCAAAATCAATATTCATCGTACTGCAATTTTTTTAGTTTTTAAATTATTTTTCAGATCCTGGATCCTGATTTCCCCGAAATGGAAAATGCTTGCCGCTAAAGCTGCGGTTGCTTTTGTTTGGGTAAAAACTTCTTCAAAATCTTCTGTTGTACCGGCTCCTCCCGAAGCAATCACCGGGATGTGCACATTTTCGGCCATCAGTTTGGTTATCCTGATATCAAATCCGTTTTTGGTACCGTCGCCGTCCATTGAGGTCAGTAAGATTTCACCGGCTCCCAGTGCTTCAGCTTTTTTGGCCCACTCGAGCGTTTTCAGATCCGTTATTTCTCTTCCGCCTTTGATGTGCACATAATCTGCACCATTTACCCATTTTGTATCAATGGCAACGACTACACACTGGCTTCCGAAGGTTTCGGCGAGTTCAGAAATCAGCATCGGGTTTTTAACCGCTGATGAATTAATGCTGATTTTATCGGCTCCGGCATTCAGCAACTCTCGGACATCCTCAACCGACGAAATACCGCCGCCCACCGTAAAAGGAATGCTCAGTTCCCGGGAAATCCTTTTGACCAGCTCGGCAAAAGTCTTCCGTTCTTCAATTGTGGCCGTAATATCAAGGAAAACCAGTTCATCCGCACCTTCATTTTCATATCTTTTAGCCAGCTCCACAGGATCACCGGCATCCCGTAATCCTTCAAAATTGATTCCTTTAACGGTAGTTCCATTTTTGATATCCAGACAGGGAATGATTCTTTTTTTTAGCATTGTAAATAGTTTAAAGTTTTTGGTTCAAGGTTGAAGGTTCAAGGTTCAGGGTTTATGGTTTTATTTTGTAAATCCGGACTGTCATAACCTCCAGCAGATGTCATCGATCTTCAAGGATGATCATGTGGTTTCGATTACCTCAGCCATTGCTGTTAAATTTAATGTTAATAAAAATCTTAGATTTTCTTCTAATGTGATCTAAAATCTGTGCAACATAAACAACTTAAATCTCATGTGACTCATGTGTTATAATAACTTTTGTGACTTTTGCGGTTAAAGTAAAAGCATCAGCCAACGAAAATGGCACAGCCTATGAAAATCTTAGATTTTCTTCTAATGTGATCTGAAATCTGCGCAACATAAACAACTTAAATCTCATGTGACTTATGTGTTACAATAATTTTTGCAGTTAAATAAACTCCTGTAATTCTTCCAAAGAAATCTTTCCTTCGTAAATCGCTTTTCCGATGATCGTCCCGGAGCAGCCGATCTCTTTCATCTTTTTTACATCGTCAATACACGAGATTCCGCCACTTGCAATTAAATTAACTTTTGTTTTATTTACGATTTCAGTATACAATTCATCGGAAGCTCCCTGAAGCATCCCGTCTTTTGCAATATCTGTACAAATGACGTTTTTAATTCCCTTTTCACGGTATTGAAGAATAAAATCGATAACATAAAGCGTACTTTCCTCCATCCAGCCGGAAGTTTTGATCTTCCGGTGCTCACAGTCGGCTCCGAGGATGATTTTTTCGGGACCGTATTTCTGAATCAGATCAATGCAAAACGCGGGATCCTGAACGGCTATGCTCCCGATCGTAATTTGTGCTGCCCCGGAATCAAAGGCCGTTTCGATGTCTTGAAGGGTTTTCAGGCCTCCGCCAAAATCAATTGTAAGAGACGTTTCACTGGCAATCTTTTCAAGAACTTTGTGATTGACAATATGCTTTGATCGGGCACCGTCCAAATCCACCAGGTGAAGATGTTGAATGCCATAGCTTTCGAATTCTTTGGCTACTTCCACCGGATTTTCGTTGTATATTTTTTGGGTTGCATAATCCCCTTTGGAGAGACGGACACATTTTCCGTCGATGATATCAATAGCAGGAATAATTTTCATTTTTAAAGTTTTAAAAAGTTTTCCAATAGTCTGCTTCCAACGGTTCCTGATTTTTCCGGGTGAAACTGCATGGCATAAAAATTATCTTTCTGCAAAGAGGCACTGAAAGGCAGAATATAATCGCAAACAGATGTTGTAAACTCCGACAGCTCACAATAATAACTGTGTACAAAATACACGTCATTATTTTCTTCACTTCCTGAAAACAGATTGGATTTTACTTCCGAAACCGTATTCCATCCCGTATGCGGAACAATATCTTTTGGTGGAAACTTTTTTACACGGATATCGAAAATTCCCATTCCTTCTGTATTTCCTTCTTCATTACTGCCGCACATCAGCTGCATCCCGAGGCATATTCCCAAAACAGGTTGTCTCAAGGACGGTATCAGCAGATCAAGCCCTTTTTCTTTAAGGTTTTTCATAGTGGATGATGCTTCCCCGACTCCGGGAAAGATTACCTTATCCGCATTTCTGATGGTATCGAAATCATCCGTAACTACCGATACTGCTTCCAGCCTGTTCAAGGCATTCTGTACGGAGCTTACATTTCCTCCGTTGTATTTGATGATCACTATCATTATAAACTTCCTTTGGTTGATGGTACATTAAAATTCCGGTCGGAGCGGTTAACCGCCATCTTAATGGCTTTGGCAAATGCTTTAAAGACCGATTCAATTTTATGGTGTTCGTTGTCGCCTTCAACTTTGATATTAAGGTTGCATTTGGCAGAATCGGTAAACGATTTGAAAAAGTGATAGAACATTTCAGTCGGTACATCACCGATCTTTTCCCTTTTAAAATCAGCTTCCCAAACCAGCCACGGGCGTCCTCCGAAATCCAGGGCAACCTGTGCCAGACAGTCATCCATCGGAAGCAGGAACCCATAACGTTCAATTCCTTTTTTCTTTCCCAATGCCCGTAAAAATGCTTCTCCCAAAACAATTCCGGTATCTTCGATCGTGTGGTGCTCATCTACCTGCAGATCACCCTGTACGGCAATTTTCAGATCAAGATTTCCGTGCTTTGAAATCTGTTCCAGCATATGATCAAAAAAGTGCAGTCCGGTGGAGATTTCGGATTTTCCGCTTCCGTCGAGATTAAGTTCGATTTCGATTTGGGTTTCATTGGTCTTTCTCTGCACTTTCGCTTTTCTGGGAATTTGTTTCAGGTATTGGTAAATATCCTGCCAGCTGGTGGTTGTTAAAACCGCCTCCTCATGAGCTGAACTGCTGATAGAAACAGCCTGTGCTCCGAGGTTTTTTGCCAATTGGATGTCTGTAAGACGGTCCCCGATGACAAATGAATTGTTGAGATCATAATTTCCGTAAATATATTTCCCCATCATTCCGGTTCCGGGCTTGCGGGTCGGCAGATTTTCATGTTCAAAACTTTTATCGATTAAAATATCACTGAAAACAATGCCTTCATTTTCAAATGTCTTGAGCATCTTTTCCTGGGGCTTTACAAAATCCTCAAAAGGAAAGCTTTCTGTTCCCAAACCGTCCTGATTGGTCACCATTACCAGTTCAAAATCCAGCTCATTGGCGATTCTGGAAAGATTCTGAAAAACACCCGGATAAAATTCGAGCTTTTCCAGGGAATCCACCTGATAATCCACCGGTGGTTCTATAATTAAAGTCCCGTCACGGTCTATAAATAACACTTTTTTCATTCTATGCTTTTTAACAGTTCAATTAATTGGATATTCTCTTCGCGGTTTCCGACATTAATCCGTAGGCATCCGGGAATTTTCGGACTTCTTTTGCTGGTCAGGATTTCATTGGCCAGCAACAGTTCATATATTTTTTCTACATCCTTAAATTCAGTAAGGAAGAAATTCGCATCGCTCGGATATACCTTTTGTACACATTTCACACGCTGCAACTCATTACTCAGCCATGATATTTCTTTTAAAGTATTTTTTATATTTTCTTCTATAATATCCTTTTGGTCAATCAATTCAATGATTTTATTTAAACTTAATGAATTGACGTTATAAGGGGCTTTAACGGTATTGATCAGTGCAATAATTTCTTTTGAAGAATAAGCAGCTCCTACCCTTGCCCCGGCCATTCCCCAGGCTTTTGAAAAAGTCTGGAGAACGATAAGATCTGAATACTTTTCCAGCAGGCTTATACTTGATTGTTTTCCTGAAAATTCGATGTAGGCTTCATCAACTACAACTATTCCTTTAAAGTTTTGAATATAAAACTCGATGTCTTCCACCAAATTTCCGGTAGGATTATTGGGTGAACAGAGGAAAAAAACTTTAGGATTCTGCTCTTCCGATATGTTGAGAAAGTCATCTTTACTGATTTCAAAATTCTCGTTCAGTTTCAGCTGCAAGACCTGATTGTCATTTACTGAAGCGTAAAATCCATACATCGCAAATGAAGGATTCATCATCAGGATGGAATCTTTTTTAGGCTCACAGAATACTTTAATGATGAGGTCGATCAGCTCATCACTTCCGTTTCCTACAGCAATCTGATCGGAAGAAATATTTTTCAGAACCGATAATTTCTCCTTCAGCTTTTTCTGGGTTGAATCCGGATAACGGTTCAACTCGCCGAAAGGGCTTTCATTCGCATCCAGGAAAACCGGGTTTTCAAACTTACTCACATCCCTGAAACTTACATAAGGCTGAAGCTCAAGGATATTCTTGCGTACTAAATTTTCAATATTAAATGCTTTCATTCTGTTCTTTTAACCGGATGGTTACGGCATTTTTGTGAGCGGATAACCCTTCCGCTTCTGCCATGATTTCTATTGTTTTACCTAAATTCTTCAATCCTTCTCGGGACAGATTCTGGAATGTAATTTTCTTTACAAAACTGTCTAAGGACACGCCGCTGTAATTCTTTGCAAAACCATTGGTCGGAAGCGTATGGTTGGTTCCGCTGGCATAATCTCCGGCGCTTTCGCAGGAATAATTGCCTAAGAAAACGGAGCCTGCATTCTCTATTCCGGAAATATATTGTTCAGCGTTTTCCAAGGCTAAAATCAAATGTTCCGGAGCATACAGGTTGCTGAATTCCAGTGCTTCTTCCACTGTTTTCAGCAGGATAAAATGACTGTTTTTTAAAGCTTCTCCCGCCAATTCATTTCTGGGAAGTACGGCCAACTGCTTTTCCGTTTCTTTCACTGTTTCATCCAGGATATTCTCATCGGTTGTCAGGAAAATAACCTGGCTGTCGCTTCCGTGCTCCGCCTGGGAAAGCAAATCCGCGGCACAGAACGCCGGAACCGCCTGTTGATCTGCAATCACTAATACTTCGCTGGGTCCGGCAGGCATGTCGATAGCCACTTTGTAATTCTGGGCAAATTCTTTCGCTGCCATCACATACTGGTTTCCCGGACCAAAAATTTTGTAAACAGCGGGAATACTTTCCGTACCCAGGGTCATGGCTGCGATCGCCTGTGCACCGCCGGTTTTGAATATCTCGGTTACTCCGCAAAGATTTGCCGTATACAAAATGGCAGGATTGATGTTCCCGTTTTTGTCCGGAGGGGTACAGAGGATAATTTCTTTACAGCCGGCAAGTTTTGCAGGAACAGCAAGCATCAGTACGGTAGAAAATAAAGGAGCTGTTCCCCCGGGAATATAAATGCCTACTTTTTCGACAGCGCGGTTCTCGCGCCAGCAGATCACCCCTTTTGTGGTTTCGATTTTTTCGGTCTGCGGAATCTGCGAGCGGTGGAATTTCTCAATATTTTCTTTGGCCTGCTGAATTGCCTGTTGTAATTCTTTGCTTATGAGTTCTCCTGCCTCATCGATTTCCTGTTGTGAAACTTTTATATTCAGGACTTCAGCATTATCAAACTTTTTGCTGAATTCGATTAAAGCACGATCGCCGCTCTCTGCCACCTTATCAAATATTTGAGCAACGGTTTCGGTAAGTTTATCTTTTTTTAATACCGGCCTTTTTACCAGTTCTGTCCAGGTTTCTTTCTGCGGATATTTATTTATTCTCATGCTAGATCACCATTTTATCAATTGGAATTATCAGAATATCCTGGGCTCCTTTTTCCTTCAATTCATCGATCACTTCCCAAAACCTTTCTTCATCGATCACGGAATGTATGCTGCTCCACCCTTCCTCCGCCAACGGAATCACGGTCGGGCTTTTCAGTACGGGAAGAGTTTTGGAGATCAGCCCGATTTTATCATTCGGAACATTCATCAGGATGTATTTCGAGTTTTTTGCTTTTAAAACCGCTTTTATCCTGAACAGGAATTTTTCCAGAATTTTGGTTTTTTCTTCATCCAGTGCCGCTGTTTTTGCCAAGACCGCTTCAGATTTCAGGAGCATAACGGTTTCCCTTAACCCGTTTTTAAATAAGGTGCTTCCGGAACTCACAATGTCACAGATCCCGTCTGCAAGTCCTATGTTCGGGGCGATTTCTACCGAGCCGGAAATGATGTGGATGTCTGCTGAAATATTATTTTCCTGAAGGAATTTTTTTAACGTATTCGGATAGGAGGTTGCAATTTTTTTGCCCTGAAAATAGCTGATGTCATCGGTTTCAATTTCTTTCGGAATGGCTAGGGAAACCCTGCATTTTGAAAATCCCAAAGGCTGGACAATCTCTATGTTTTTCTGCTTTTCGGCCAAAAGGTTTTCTCCGACAATGGCGACATCCACTACGCCATCTTCCAGGTATTGGGGAATATCAGAATTGCGGAGGTACATGATCTCCATCGGGAAATTATCTACGGAAACCTTTAGCTGATCTTTTCCATTGTTGATGAAAATGCCGCAGTCTTTAAGCAGCTGAAGCGATTCTTCATAAAGCCTTCCGCTTTTTTGTATGGCTATTTTTAATTTACTCATTATTTTCACTTTTGCTGTGCCTGAGTAAACCAAAATGAATTTATTGAAACCAATTGCCCGGGAAGAATTGGGAAACAAAAAAACCGCCTGTTTACTCAGACGGTTTTCTTTATTTTGATTTTTAACATTGTAACATATCAATCAGTTCCGTCTTAGCAGAGATGATGATGATAATGATGTACGGTTAAAAAATTCGGTTTCATTGTTGAAATTTGTACTGCAAAGGTAAAGGATTATTTCTGACCGGTGCAAATATTTGTACGTTTTTTTTATTTACCGGTAAAATAATCAACTCAATCAACTGATGTAAATCCTTATTTTATCGCCGTTTATCAGCAGCTTTTGATATATTTGCTTTTTCTAAAATATACGGTCTAAGTAGATCAATATCTGTCTGTATCAATCGGAAATAATTAATTTAAATACTGAAAATGGTAAAACAACTACTAACGGTAATGTGCCTCGTTCCGTTTATTTCGAACGCTCAGGTTGGCATTAATACAACAAATCCTCAAACGACTTTTCATGTAGACGGTGCAAAGGATAATCCCACGACAGGCGCTCCTTCGGCTTCTCAACAGCTTAACGATGTCACCATTGATGCCAACGGAAATATCGGTGTCGGAACTATTGCCCCATCTGCAAAACTTCAAATCAATGCGGGATCAGGAAATGCCCTTAAAATTACCGATACTTCCGAAGGGCTGGGAAAAGTACTGACTTCCGATTCCAGTGGAAATGCAAGATGGGCTGCTCCCGGAACAAGCTTTGCAAAATTAGCTACCATCCCGACCACCGAACAGACGGTCGCTACGATTGATGATCCTCTGATTTCCGGAGATCAGCGGATTGCTTATTCAGGTGCTTATGTCACGTTGTCCCCCGGAAAGTACCAAGTGAATTTTACCATGTGGTGTGCCCCGACAGGCTCTAATGCCGCTTCTTCGAATGCCAATGACGGTTTTGCCTCTGTTTTTCTTTCGACGTCTTCATCGGCCAATACCGCACCGGATTACCTCACTCCGATCAAGTCCATTATTATTCCGAGGTTATATAATGCGGCTTCCGCAAATCCTGATTATTACGGATCAGGAAATATCGCCGTGAATATTACACAGCCTACAACACTGTACCTTTGGGTGTATATGTCCGGTGGAAACTGGTCCAGCACGGCAACTAGAAGCATCCGTTTCAGGTTTGATCCGGGAAGCTACGGTCCGTATGTTCAGATGTATGCCGTTCCTTTCGAAGTGGAATAGATATGATCTTCAAATATCAATTAAAAACGTCCGGAACTTATTTCCGGACGTTTTTGTTTTATAATATTTTTATAGATCTTAATGGATAAGGCTTCTGTAAAACCGCATAAGCTGCCCTGCGATTGTCTCATCGCTAAATCTCTGAACAAAGCTGAAGCCTTTGTCAGCACGCCGTTTACATTCCGCTTCATTCTCCCAGAGGAAAAGGATTTTTGCCCGGATATCAGAAACATTTTTCGGATCAACATATACAGAATCGGGCCCGCCCGCTTCAGGAAGGCAGCTGGTATTGCTGGTAATGACTACGGTTCCTGAAAACAAAGCTTCAATGACAGGAATTCCGAAACCTTCAAAAAAGCTTGGATAGATAAAGATCTGCGCCAGCTTATAGATGGCAGCCAGTTCATCCATGGAAACACCTTCCAGAAAATGAACTCTGATGTTATTCTGCTGAACAAACCGTTCTACCTTTTTGAAATAGCTTGTTTTTTTTCCTATCACCACCAATGGAATATCCGAACCTTTTAATGCCTTAACCACATTCAGCAGATTTTTACGCTCCTCGATGGTTCCTACATTCAGTATAAACTTTTTCGGAAGACTAAATTTATTTCGGGTATTCATGATAAATTCCTCAGACTGCTGCTCTTTGAAAGCCTGGTGACAGCCTTGGTAAATCACTTCTATCTTGGTTTCGGGAACCTTTAAAAACTGAATGATATCGCGTTTGGTCTGTTCCGAAATCGCAATAATCTTATCTGCAGAGGCAGCTGCTTTCCGGAATTTCCAAAGATGGATCTGACGGTCGAAAAACGAATAATACTGAGGGTACCGTAAGAAGATCAGATCGTGAATCGTAACTGCTTTTTTTATTGGCTTCCCATCCCATTTCAAGGGCAGTTCACCGGATAATCCATGAAAAATATCGGCATCTAACTGCTGTGCATCCTTACCCATTTTAAACTGTCGCGACATCCTCCCTTTAGAAGTTTCTACAAAACGGACATTGGAACGCTGTACAATTTCAGAGCCCCGTTCAGATTTGTTTTTATTTAAAAGAAGGTATTCATTTTCCGGGAAATACTGGGATAACATTCGCACCAGGTCGCGGGAATAGTTTCCTAGTCCGGACGTATTGTGGAAAAAGCGTTTGGCATCATATGCTATCTTCATGATTCGATCTGTTTTTGAAATTCCTGGAAAGTTCCGAAATTATATTTTTTATTTTTTAGCCAGGAAATAAATTCCTCAAATCTTTCCACCATATCCTGTCCTGAATTTTTCACCGTAAAACCGGGTAGTTTGAAGTCTTCATCCTTGATCTCCGCAAATTCCCACGGATGAAAGTAAACGTTGAGATAACGGTCTTTTTTCAGCGTATCCGAAGCTAATTTTTTATAGAAGGACAACGGGAAATTATGAAAGCTCAGCCAAAACAGCGGAATCCTGAAATTCGGTGAAACCGAAGCGGGAATCTGAGTTACTTTTCCTTCTTTAAAATAGGTTCTCGAAACTTTCAGGTTGTTATACCTTCCGGGGAGAAACGTGGGATTGATAGAAGAATTGTAGGAATATCCTGCATCTTCAACGGCATTTTTGCTAACGGGCATCATCCTGGGCATCCGTAATCCGGTTACTTTTGTAGAGAACAGTCCTTCAAGCCTGTTTTTGGATTCCTTCAGATGCTTTTCTTCAAAATCGGAATGGAACCAGGTATGAGAAGCCAGTTCATGGCCTTCATTCAACAATCTTTCAATCAGAGGTCTGCTGTTTTCCGCAAAAACTACGGTAGAAAAAAAGGTAGCTCTTACCTGATGCTTTTTAAGTATATTTAAAATCCGTTCAAGCCCTGTTTGCGAAATTGAAATTTGTTTTTCGAAAGGAATCCGGCCCTTATATTCTAACGGCATATCAAATTCCTCGATGTCAAAACTTAATAAAACCATTTAAAAGTTTTTGTTTTTGATGATGTAATTGGGTCTTTCTTTAACCTGCTTGAATATTTTGCCTAAATAAATCCCGATGATTCCTAAAATAATCAGCTGTAATCCTCCGAAGAAGACGATGGTCATAATCAGCGAAGCCCAGCCTGAAATTTCCGTATGGGTTAAAAATGAATAAATTACATAACCGGCATAAATGATCACCGAAAAAAGAGAGAACAAAAAGCCCAGATAAGCCGCAATATAAAGCGGTTTTACACTAAATGCCGTAATCCCAGTGAAGGCGAAAGTAATCATTTTTTTGAGATTGTAGCTGCTTTCTCCGGAAAGCCTTTCGTTGGCGGTAAACTCAATTCCGGTCTGTTTAAAGCCCATCCAGCTGGTAAGGCCACGCAGGAAAAGATCGTCTTCATTCAGCCCCCTCATTACTTCTACTGCCCCGGCATCCATCAGTCTGAAATCCGATCCACCGCCTTTGGTTAAATTGACATCAGAGAGACTGGATAAGAGTTTATAAAAAAAGTCGGACGTTTTTCTTTTAAAATAAGAAATCTGCTTCGGATACGTTCTTATGGTAAAAACGATATCATAGCCTTCTTCCCACTTGCGGATCATGTCCGGGATCATTTCCGGTGGATGCTGAAGATCGCCGTCCATCGAAATCACCGCATTGCCGTGGGCATTATCAATTCCTGCTTTTACGGCAGGCTGATGGCCGAAATTCCTGGAGAATTCTATAAATTTCACTTCCGGATGTATTGCAGAAAGTTCTTCGAGTTTCTGTTGGGTATTGTCTCTGCTGCCGTCATTTACAAAAATAACTTCAAAATCATAATGGCTTAATCCATCAAAAACTTCTTTAATTTTCTGATGGACTAGCGCCACATTGCCTTCTTCATTATGGGCAGGAATTACGATAGAAATCTTTTTCATGTAATCAGTTTAGACGGTAATCTTTTTCAAAATCTTTGGTTAGCAGCTCATAAATTACCCTAAACCAAACAACAATACAAGGTACGGCTTTCAGGGAATATTTGATGATGTAATTTTCTCTTACGAATTTCGGAAACAAATCCGAAGTTGAGAAACACGTCAGAATAATCACGAAAACCAATAGCCCGATGGTAACAGGGGTCCGCTGTTTTTGAAGGAAAAACCAGACCATTACCCCTACGACAGCAATAATATACGTCGGCGATTCCGAACTTGAGCTGAAAAGTACCAGAAACAGCAAGGTGGAAGCAAGAATCATCAGCTGGAATGCATAATTTTTATACTGTTTGATCCTGATATAAGGGAGCGCGAAAAGCGGTAGCCCAAAAGCCAGAAATGTAAGATTGGAAATCGAAGCATCGCCAAGAATTCGTCTTACAAATCCCATTAAGGAAATATCCTGATAGGAAGTTAATCCCTGATTCTGCCCGTTCTTTTCGGCCAATGCCTGGAACCAGTCTGCATAACTCTGTACCACAAATCCGGGGCTCGAATAAATCATCGGAACCACAAAGAACAACACTGCAATAACAATGGCTGACAAAATATATTTCAATTTGTTTCTGATAAAGAAAAACTGCGTCAGTCCAACGATACCGTAAATTTTCACAAAAAAACCAACCATCATGGCTGCGGCGGCACTCTTTTCCCTGTTTTCATAAATATAAACGGCACCCAGCATAAGAAGAGCCACCAGCGCAATGTTAAACTGAAAATACAGCGATGAAGTAATGTATTCCTGCAAACAGAACAAAGCAAACAGCGCTTTTTTAGGATCTGAAAAAGGCAGCTTGTAGATGGCGTAGAGAAAAATGGCCGTATTGGCAACATTCCACAGGCAGATTCCCATCCAGTCCGGCATCAATGCGAAAGGCGCAATCAGAATGCTGAAAAATATCCCGTAATGGTTGGAATCCTGATACAGATCGGGATACTGCAGATAAAGATTTCTTTCGTTGAGAGTATTAAAAAATACATTCTTAAAGATGAGGTAATTGTTGATGGAATTCCCTCTCAGATATTTGGAAACGGCTGTTACAACAGCTATAATAAGATAAACCCCAAATATATATTTAGGGTTTACAAGTATTTTAAGAAATTTTTCTTTCAAGACGTGAGGTTTTAGTTTAAAATAATCATCTTAAACAGCAACATTATTCTCTCTCAACGCATCATTCAAAGACGTTTTTTTGTCTGTGGATTCCTTTCTTTTACCAATAATCAACGCACATGGAACCTGATATTCTCCTGCAGGGAATGTTTTCGTATAGCTTCCCGGAATAACCACCGATCTTGCCGGTACCCTTCCTTTGATTTCTATCGGAGTGTCGCCCGTAACATCGATGATTTTGGTAGATGCCGTAAGTACAACGTTGGCTCCCAATACCGCTT
This sequence comes from Chryseobacterium sp. SORGH_AS_0447, assembly GCF_030818695.1. NCBI lineage: Bacteria > Pseudomonadati > Bacteroidota > Flavobacteriia > Flavobacteriales > Weeksellaceae > Chryseobacterium > Chryseobacterium sp. SORGH_AS_0447. Next base: position 2,743,747 of record NZ_JAUTAR010000001.1, read on the forward strand.
CTTTTTCAACGTGAACGCCTTCAACAACGATACATCTTGAACCTACGAAACAATCGTCTTCGATAATTACCGGAGCAGCCTGAAGCGGTTCCAAAACGCCACCGATTCCTACACCACCGCTTAAGTGAACGTTTTTACCGATCTGCGCACAGCTTCCTACGGTTGCCCATGTATCCACCATCGTTCCTGAATCTACGTAGGCACCGATATTAACGTAAGACGGCATCATGATCACCCCCGGAGCGATGTAAGCTCCTTCTCTGGCTACAGCATGCGGTACAACCCTTACTCCTTTTTCAGCATAGTTTCTCTTCAAAGGCATTTTGTCATGAAATTCAAACGGGCCCACTTCAATGGTTTCCATTTTCTGGATCGGGAAATACATTACGACAGCTTTCTTTACCCACTCGTTTACCTGCCATCCGTTTTCCGTTGGCTCAGCAGTACGCAGTTCTCCTTTATCAACCAGGGAAATCACTTCTCTGATGGCTTTCTGGCTGTCTTCATTCTGTAGTAATTCTCTGTTGTCCCAGATATTTTCAATAGTTTGTTGTAACGACATGTTTTATTTAATTAAATTAAAAATTATACGCCGCCAAAGATACAAAAGTTTAGGTAAAGATTAAGACTCAGAAGAAGGTTTAGAGCAGAATCGTATGAGAAAAACAACAGTACTTATTTTGGGTAATGTACTTTATCACATTTACAAAACACGCTGGGCATGCAGATAGGCTTTATTCCAATAGGTTTCATTTAAAGACGAAATGATGACGCCCTTGGTGGTAGAAGCATGGATGAACCGCACTTCGCCGTCGTTTCCGATATCATGAACGATTCCTACATGGGACACTTTTGTTCCGCCTGCTGTTGCAAAGAACAGAAGATCACCCGGCTTTACTTCCCTGATGTCGATCTGACTTCCCGTTTCGGCCTGGTCTGCAGATCTTCTCGGAAGCTTATAGTTATTTTCCTCAAAAACCTTCAGGGCAAATCCCGAACAGTCGAATCCGGATGACGTGTTTCCTCCAAATTTATAAGGAGCGCCAAGGTATTTTTCAGCATCTTTCAGAAGTTCATTAATGGATTTTGGAATTTTCCCGTTGAATCTGGAATCCAGCTTACGGAGATTTTCGGCTTTGGCAATACTTTTAGAGGAGGTATTTTTCTTCGATGAAACATTTTTTGAACTTCCGCACGAGACCACAACTAAAGATACTGCGGATAAAACCAATAGACTGCGGGTAGCCTGATTTCTGCAAAAGATTCTGTACATCATACTTCCTTTAATTTACACTGCGTACAAATATAAACAAATTATGTTTTTGTGGGATCAGATTTCAGGAGGCTTTTTGGAAATAAACCATAAAAAAAAGCTGTCCGAAATACGGACAGCCTGTGTGTACTGTGAAAATCTTTTTACTTAGATGTTTTAGCCCCTTTCCATGTTCCGGATCTTACCGTTGCAGGTACCGCGTTGGTCCATGTTCCGTTGGCTTTTTTATCTTCTCTTGTCAGCGTTCCTTTAAAACTTCCGTCTTCAGGAGAACCGATGGTGGCATTCAATTCACCTGACTCGCTAAGATATCCTGAGATATAGTAGTTTTCCGTAGTCTGGTCGGAATGCATGGTTCCTGTCACTTTTCCGTCAGTAGCTACGACGATGTTCCAGTCTCCCTTCTCGGTTCCTTCATAAGTTCCGGCCCAGGTTCCGATAAAATCGTAGATCGTATCGTCATCTTTGCTGCAACCGATGAATAAAAAAGCTGTCAAAAAAAGTAAAAATATTTTCTTCATAGTTTTTATGTCGTTTTTATCCTTTGACAAAATATTGTGGAGGATACGGGGATCGAACCCGTCACCTTTAGACTGCCAGTCTAACGCTCTAGCCAGATGAGCTAATCCCCCATTTTTATTGGTCTCTGTTTCTGAGCGGTACAAAAGTAAGTATTTAATTCACATATACAAACTTTTTATTGCATTTAATTTAATAATAGCTGATAATCACCGATTTATTTTTTGATTTTTATAATTTTTTTTATGCTAAATAAAAAGACACATGCAGGAAATCTGCATGTGCCTCTGTTTTATGGGTACTTAAATTATCTCCAGCCGCCTCCGAGAGCCTGATAAAGCTCAACGCCAGCCCTCATTTTGTTGTATTCTGCATTGGCGATATTTAATTCTGCATTCAATGCGTTTACGCTTGCATTTAATACTTCCAGGTAATTGGCCATCCCGTAATTAACCAATTCCTGTGAATAGTTCACGGATTTCTTGTATGAATCCAGCTCTTTCTGCTTAAGATCGATGTAAGAGTCCTGAACCGAATAAACGCGGATCGCATCGGACACTTCTTTTCCGGCATTCAGGATGGCTTTTCTGAAATTTAGATAAGCCGTTTCCTGGTTGGCAAGACTTATCTCATAATTGGTCCGGATCGATCTCCTGTTCAGAATAGGCTGAGCCAGACCGGCCACCACAGTTGCAAACAGGGAATTCACACTGAAAAGATGATCGATGTCTACAGACTGAACTCCTCCGCTGCCCGTAAGGCGTAAAGTCGGATAAAACTGTGCTTTCGCTGAATTAGTCAGCTCAAAAGCATTCATCAGATTATATTCCGCTCTTCTTACATCGGGCCTGTTGGCCAATAGCTGTGCCGGATATCCCAATTTCAGGTCAATCGGAAGGTTCTGACTTTCCAATGTAGAACGTGCAATGGTACCGGAAGGTTCGCCCATGAGCAGGCTCATGGTATTTTCCAACAGCTGGATCTGTGTATCAACGTCAATCAGTAAAGACTGGGCATTATACACCAACGCTTCACTTTGCTGAACAGCCACCTCTGTTAAAGTTCCTGCGGTTTTCAAGGCCCGGGTGGTTTCCAGGTTCTGTTCGCGTAATTTTATGGTTTCCGTAATAATTTTCTTCTGAGCATCGTACGTTAGCAGCTGATAATAAGAAGATGCCACGGAAGCAACAAGATCGCTTTTTACAGCCTTATGTGCTTCTACAGTCCCCAGATAAGTAGCAAGCTGTGCTTTTTCCTGAGCCTTCAACTTTCCCCAGATGTCAGCTTCCCATGCAATACTTCCTGTAATATCAAACTGGTTGATGTAACGTCTTTCCCCGATAATCTGCCCAAACTGGGTATTGATCGACTGGGTCTGGAAGGTATAGTTGGGCCCCACCGATATGGTAGGCTGATAAGCTGCTTTGCTCTGTTTCAGATATGACTCTGCTGAATAAATACTCTGCAATGCAATTCTGATGTCCAGATTGTTTTCCAGGGCTTTGTTGATGTGCCCCTGAAGTATCGGATCTGTAAAAATCTCTTTCCAGGAAACATTCGCGATGTTCGTACTGTCTGTTGGAAGCATATCGGTACGGTATAGCTTTTCGTCCACTACACGATCCGGCCTGTGATATTCTTTTCTCGCCATACAGGATGATACAGCTGCAAGAACGGCCACCGAAAATGTAATTCCTTTTATGATGTTTAAAATACTTTTCATTATTTGAATATAAGGTTTAAAGCTCAGGCCCATAGGTACGTTTTACACGTTTATAAATCCTGAGCTGACTTAATTTATTCTGCTAAATTGATCTCTTTTTCTTTAATCGGCTTCACTTTCTCCTGCAAATATTCGAAAATAACATACAATACAGGAATAACAAAAAGTCCCAGAATGGTTCCGATCAGTAATCCGATTGCTGCTCCGGTAGCAATCGATCTGTTACCCACTGCTCCGATCCCGCTTGCGAGAACCAACGGCAATAAACCGAAGATAAATGCAAATGAGGTCATCAGAATCGGTCTTAGCCTTGCTTTTGCCGCATTAATGGCAGACATAACAATGGATTCCCCGTGATGCCTTCTCTGAACAGCGAATTCAACAATCAGGATCGCATTTTTCGCCAGTAACCCTACCAACATAATAAGGGCGATCTGGAAGTAAATGTTGTTTTCCAGTCCCATGATCTTCTGGCCGAAGTAAGCTCCCATTACCCCAAGAGGAAGAGAAATAACAACGGTTAATGGAAGGATATAACTTTCATACTGGGCTGCAAGAATAAAATAAACAAAGATTAAACTCAAGGCAAAAATCAGAATCGTCTGAGAACCTGAAGATAATTCCTCTCTTGAAAGTCCCGTAAATTCTACCCCGTAATTCTGATCAAGCGTCTGGCTTGCTACCTGCTGAACAGCTCCGATAGCATCCCCCGTACTATATCCTGCCGAGTTGGCTCCGGTAATTTTAACCGAGCTGAACAGGTTATAACGCCCAACCGACTGCGGTCCGTACGTCTTTGTTAGAGTAACAAACTGTGAAATCGGAGACATGGTTCCTGAGCTTGTTTTTACATACAGCTGGTTCAGGTCACTCGCATCTTTTCTGTTTTCCGGCAGTGCCTGGATCATTACCCGGAACTGCTTTCCATATTTTGTAAAGTCGGCACTATAGATACCACCGATATATCCCTGCATTGTTTCCAGAATACTGTTTACGGAAACGCCCAGCTGCTTCGCAAGAGGAACGTTAATTTCCATCTGGTACTGCGGGTATTTCGTATTAAAGGAAGTCTGGGCAAACTCGATCTCTGGTCTTTTCATCAGGTTTCCGATAAATTCGTTGGTTTTTGCATCCAGTTCCGCAAAATCACCTCCTGACTTATCCAGCAACACCATTTCGAAACCGGCACTGTTACCAAATCCGGGTACACTCGGCGGCTGGAAGAAAACAACTTTTGCATCGGGTGCCTTCGCGGAAATCCCGAAAAGCTGTTTGGTAATATTGTCTGAACTCAAATCTCCTTTTCTTTCGTCGAAAGGTTTCAGCTTGATAAACGCCAGACCGTTGTTGCTTCCGTTTCCGGAAAGTAAACCACGTCCGGTAGAAATCGTTACATTCTGGATTCCCGGAATTTTAAGGGCTTCTTTCTGCAGGGTTTTAAGAACATTATACGTTCTTTCCATAGAAGCTCCCGGCGGAAGCTGAACATCGGTAAAGATAATCCCCCTGTCTTCCGTTGGAACAAACCCCTTTTTCATGGTGGCACTTGCCCAGTATAAAATACCGCCGGTCACCGCGAAAATAATTAAGGTTACCCATTTATGTCTTAAAAGGAAAATAAAGCCTCTTCCGTAACGCTCTGTTGTCGTTTTGAAGGCGATATTAAATTTATAGAAGAACTTCTGAATGAAATTCAGCTGTTTGTATTCTTTGTGGTGCTCATCATGCGGCTTTAGGAATAATGAACATAAAACCGGGCTCAGCGTTAAGGCATTCACTGCAGAAATAAAGATCGCTACGATAAGCGTTACCCCGAACTGCTGATAGAAAACCCCGGTAGGACCGGTAATAAAAGTAACCGGAATAAATACCGAAGCCATTACAAGAGTAATGGAGATAATTGCTCCCGTAATCTCATCCATTGCTTCAATCGTTGCTTTTTTTGCGTCGGGAATGCCATGTTCCATTTTGGCGTGAACGGCTTCGACGACAACGATCGCATCATCCACCACAATACCGATTGCCAGTACCAAAGCGAATAAGGTTAAAAGGTTTAAGGAATATCCGAATAAATTCAGGAAGAAGAATGCCCCTACAATAGAAACCGGAACGGCAATCGCAGGGATCAACGTAGATCTGAAATCCTGTAAGAATATATAAACGACAATAAATACAAGGATAAATGCTTCAATCAAGGTATGGATTACTTTCTCAATTGATGCATCCAGGAACTCATTGGTATCGAAGTTAAAGGTATATTTAATTCCTGCCGGGTATGTGCTTTCTTTAGCTTTCAACTGTGCTTTGATGTTCTCGATAATTTCCTGGGCATTGGATCCCGGAGTCTGGAAGATCCCCATACTGATGGACGGGTTATCTCCGTTTTCACCGACACCGCTGTAGGAAAGACCGCCAAGTTCTACTTTCGCCACATCTTTCAGCATCAGGTTTTGCCCGTCTGGCATGGCCTTAATGATGATATTATCGTACTGCTCTTTCTCGTTGAACTTACCTACGTATTTAATGATATATTCGAATGAGCTTCCGCTGTTCTGTCCTAAAGATCCGGCAGCTGCTTCTCTACTCTGTTCATTGATGGCTGTCGTAACATCAGTAGGCGTAATACCGTAAGCTGCTAGCTTTGCCGGGTCCAGCCATACCCTCATCGAGTAGTTTTTACCTCCGAAAACGTTGGCTTCCCCCACCCCGTTGATCCTCTGTAAATCCGGGATCACATTGATGTTCAGGAAATTCTGAAGATAAACGTCGTCGATGTTTTTATTTTCGGAATAAAACGAAAGATACATCAGGGCACTGGTCTGCTGTTTCTGCGTAACCACCCCGGAACGGGTAACTTCGCTAGGCAATAGCGGACTGGCTCTCGAAACCCGGTTCTGCACGTTTACCGCCGCAATATCCGGATCGATTCCCTGTTTAAAAAATACCTGGATCTGTGCTGAACCGTCATTCCCTGCTGTTGAGGTAATATAGTCCATCCCTTCCACTCCATTGATCTGCTCCTCCAAAGGCACGACCACACTTTTCATGACCGTTTCGGCATTGGCACCTGTATAATTCGCTCTTACACTTACTGTGGGCGGAGCAATATCCGGATACTGCGTTACCGGAAGTGCATAAAGTCCCAGCACTCCCAAGATGACGATCAGTATCGAGATTACAGTTGATAAAACCGGTCTGTTTATAAAATTTTTAATCATATTAGAATTTCGGTTTTACAGATTGTACAAGACTGTCCATTTTTACTTTTTTAGGCTTAATGGCAGTTCCTGATTTTAACGTTCCCGTGCCGGAAGCCACTACCAGCTCGCCTTTTTTAACTCCTGATTTTATCAAAGCCAAGTTGTCTATCCTGTCGATAACATCAATCACCACATTTCTGGCGGTATCGCCTTTGTCTACTTTATAAACATAGACGATCCCCTGCTGCTCGTATGTAGCACTTTCAGGCACTACCAAGACATTATCATAAGGCTGAGGGAAACGGATGGTACCGCTGTTCCCGTTGCTCAGCAGTTTCTGGGCATTGGTAAATTCAACCCTGAACTGGATGGTTCCCGTTGTAGGATCAATCTGTCCCGTAATCGCTTCAATTCTTCCTTTTTCAGGATAAAGGCTGCCGTTTGCCAGCTCCAGTTCCACCATTGGAAGATTTTTAATTTTTTCAGGCATCGATGCGCCCGGAGACTTTTCAAGGAAATTGAAATATTCCTTTTCATTCATTGAAAAATAAGCATAGATCTCGGAAGTATCGGAAATCGTCGTCAGCGGCGTCTGGTCACTTGGCCCTACAAGGCTTCCCACTTTTAAAGGAAGCTTTCCAATTACCCCGGAAATCGGCGCACGGATCACGGAATATTCAATATTGGCCTCAACTCCTTTATAATTGGCAACTGCCTGACTTTTCGCGGCCTGGGCCTGCTTCAGCTGAGCCTGAGCCTGAGCCAAGTTAGCCTGTGCGGTCTGCAACTGTACATTGCTGATAATATTTTTCTGAACCAACGGTTTCAGTTTATTGACTTCAACATTTGCTGCTGCTACCGCTGCCTGGGCCGCTGCAATATTGGATTCTGCTGCACCGATCCCTGCTTTGGAAGCAGCTGCGGTTTCGTTAAGGATATTGGTTTCCAGACGGAAAAGCGGCTGCCCTTTGGTTACGTACTGCCCTTCGTCTACAAGAACCTGGGTGATGTATCCCTGTATTTTAGCCCGTACATCGTTGTTTACCCTTCCCTGGATGGTTGCAGGAAACGTCTGATAGCCGACTACATTTTTAGACTCCACATTTACCACGGGATACGGCTTTGGGCCGTCCTGCTTGGGAGCTTCTTTTTTACAGGCCACTAAAGAGAGTGCTGCAACAGAAAGTATAACTAGCTTATTATTCATTTTATAGTTTATTAAGTGATTCCTGAATATTTTTTATATTTTTATTGAGTAACGCTTTATAAGCTTCGATCTTCTCATTGTAATCATCATGATTTTTCTTAAAATTGTCTAAGTCATCCAGTAGTTTTAATTCGTCTTTCATTTTTTGAACTATTTTTTCAAATCTTATCTTCTTATAACCGTCATTGATGAAAAAATACCGTTTCCGCTCATCCATTTTGTTGTGATCCACAATGAGTTCCAAATTCAGCAATAAAGAAATACTGGTAGAAACCGAACTTTTGCTTGCAGAAAATACATCCACAAATTCATCAAAAGTAATGCCCACCTTATCATAATCGAAAAGAAGATAGGCATAAATCTTTGAAGCTAAAGGCGGTAGGTTGAAAATGGAACCGTAAAACTTCACGGCATCCTGGAAAATTCTTTCATCAATTTCTATACTCTTATGCATGGTATATAAATTTGAGACAAAAGTAAAAATTAGTTCAGAACTAAACGAACAAACTTGATAGAGTTTATAAATCCATAGCGTTTTAAAAATTCAATGATGCAGGATTTAACTTTTACATTAAATAATAATCTTTTCAAAAGCTTTGCGCATCCCTCCGGCCAGGAAAACCTCTCCACAGTACGTATAGCCTTTGCTTTCCAATATCCTGAGCATCGCAGTATTATCGAAATTCGTATCTACTTTTACACTCTGGATGCCGTGTGAACGGGTAAATTCCTCAATATGATCGAAAAGTATTTTCACCAGGCCCTTTCCTGCAAATTTTTCATCTACGGCTACCCGATGTACAACAACAAATTCTCCGTTGCTCAGCCATGCACCGTCAATGGTACTGTAAGCGGGTTCGTCATTTAAGATTAAAGCGGTATAAACAGCAATCTCATTATCTACGGTCATGACGTATCCAAAACCCTTTGCAATATCGCTTTCTACCGTATTAAGGTTGGGATATCCCTGCTGCCACTGGGTGCTTCCGTCTTTTCTTCTTCTTTCGATAGCCTGTTGTAGGATGTTCCAGATCGTGTCTCTGTCATTAATTTCTGCCTTTCTCAGTTTAATCTCTGCATTCATTGCGGTGGATTTTATTTAAATATAGAATTGATTTTTTTAAACTTAATCTTCAATATCGGATCATTGTTCAAAGTAAAAAACCGAAAACTAATTAAAATTAATTTTCGGTTCGAAGTAGTAAAATTTAAAATTATGAAATTGTTTTATTGATTTTGATTCTGCTGAAGATAAGCGTCTATTACCTCGAAGGCTTTTTTCTCATCTTCCAGTTTCACCATTACTTTCAGCGATGTAGCCGTGGGCGTAGTTGTAAAAGTAAGGTAGTTGTTTTCTACTGAATTTCTGATTTGTGCATCGTCCAGTTTAGACTTTATCAGTTGGATTTCTGCAGGTTTGTCACTTTCAAAAACTGATACTCTTGTACTTCTTTCCATAGTTCTGTCTCGTTTGAGTATCTAAATATATAACGTTTTTTTGAAAATTACAAATTTCAGCTTTTAAATTTTGTTTATATTCTTTTCAATTTTATCCAGAGCAAGCTGAATTTCTTCTTTGGTTACGTTCAGATGCGGCCTGAAACGGAGCGATTGGTCGCCGCAGGCCAGGATGATCATTCCGTCATTCCATAGTTCGTCCCTTAGATGATTTCTCTGATCATGGGTCGGAAGATCGATGGCACACATCAGCCCTCTCCCTCTGGCGTTGGATAATTTCTCAGGATATTTCTGCTGTAAATTCTGAAGGCTTTCCAGAAGATAATCGCCAACTACTCTTGCATTCTCCACCAGGTTTTCCTTTTCAATGACTTCAAGCACCAATTGGAAACGGAGCATATCGATAAAATTTCCTCCGAAAGTGGAATTGATCCTGGAACTTTCCCGGAATACATTGTTCGGAATTTCATCAAACTTTTCTTTGTTGGCTAAAATTCCGCAGACCTGCGCTTTTTTACCGAAGGAGATAATATCAGGCTTCGCGGTAAAATGTTCGAAAGCCCACATTTTACCTGTGATTCCGATACCGGTCTGCACTTCATCAAAGATCAGAAGAATTTCATGCTGGTCGCAGATTTTTCTCAAACCCATCAAAAATTCATCCCGGAAGTGGTTATCGCCACCTTCTGCCTGAATCGGCTCAATGATGATACAGGCTACTTTATCAGGATTCATTAAGATGGCCTCTTCGATATTTAACAAAGCCAGCCTTTCATTTTTTATGGTTTCTTCCAGATTCTCTTCGGTGATTGGGAACGTCAGTTTAGGATTCAGGATCCTCGGCCAGTTGAACATCGGGAAATACTGGTATTTTCTTGGGTCAGCCGTATTGGTAAGGCTTAAAGTATAACCGCTCCTTCCGTGGAATGCCTGCCGAAAATGGATGCAGATCCCCGCTTCAAGATCAAGCCCTTTCTCGAAGTTCTTCCGTGTTTTCCAGTCAAAGCAGGCTTTCATTGCATTTTCAACGGCTATTGCTCCGCCTTCAATAAAGAAAGCATATTGTAGTTCTTCGGGAATGGCAACTCTTTCAAAAACTTCAAGAAAATGAGCATATTCTTCAGAGTACACGTCGGCAAGCGTTGGCTTATTCACCGCCATTTTTCCGAGCCAAGCCGACTTTTCAAGGAGGTAAGGATGATTGTACCCGATGGATGCTGAAGCAAACATTGAAAACATATCCAGGTACTCGCAGTCGGTAAGTTTATCGTAAAGCCATGAACCATGGGATTTTTCAATATCCATTACGAAATCGAACCCGTCAGCCAGAACGTGTCTGCCTACGGTTTCCTTTACTTTATTTGTTTGTATATCAATAGTTGGTTGCATATTAAATAAAATCTTAGGGTGATTAGAATTTAATAATTAGAGATCAGGATTTTACTTATAACGTTAATCTTAGGGTTTATTACATCCCGATGCTCAATATTAGTTTTTTAAAGGTCAAACTTGATCCCTTGCGCCAAAGGAAGGTTTGCGGTGTAGTTAATCGTATTGGTCTGTCTTCTCATGTAATATTTCCAGACATCCGATCCCGATTCCCTGCCGCCGCCGGTCTCTTTTTCGCCACCGAAGGCACCACCGATTTCCGCGCCGGAAGTCCCGATATTTACATTGGCAATTCCGCAGTCGGAACCTGCGTGTGAAAGGAATAGTTCTGCTTCTCTGAGGTTCTGCGTCATGATGGCCGACGATAATCCCTGAGGAACGTCATTCTGGATTGCAATGGCTTCTTCCAATGTACTGTATCTGATCAGATATAAAATCGGGGCAAACGTTTCGTGCTGAACGATTTCGTAGGAATTTTTCACTTCAGCAATACACGGCTTTACATAACAGCCGGATTCAAATCCCTTTCCTTTCAGCACTTCACCTTCTACAATGAACTTCGCACCTTCTTTTTTCCCTTTTTTGATCGCATCCTGATAAGCGTTTACTGCATCTTTATCGATCAATGGCCCTACGTGGTTGGTTTCATCAAGAGGGTTTCCGATCTTCAGCTGTCCGTAAGCTTTTACCAGTCTGTTTTTTACTTCGTCATATACGCTTTCATGGATAATCAGCCTTCTTGTGGACGTACATCGCTGCCCGGCTGTTCCCACCGCTCCGAAAACAGCGCCGATAATCGACATGTCGATATCCGCATCTTTTGAAATAATGATGGCATTGTTTCCGCCCAGCTCAAGGATGGATTTTCCGAATCTTTGGGCAACATTGGTAGAAACCATTCTTCCTACTCTGGTAGATCCTGTGAAGGAAACCAAAGAAACCCTTTTGTCATCCACCAGCTTCTGGCCAATTTCATGATCCGCTACCAACACGCTTGAAATTCCTTCGGAAAGATTATTCTCTCTTAAAACCTCATTCATGATGTTCTGGCAGGCAATCGCGCAAAGCGGCGTTTTTTCCGACGGCTTCCAGATCGTTACGTTTCCGCAGATCCATGCTAAAGCCGTATTCCACGACCAAACGGCTACCGGAAAATTAAAAGCGGTAATAATTCCCACAATTCCCAGCGGGTGATACTGCTCGTACATCCGGTGTCCAGGTCTTTCCGAGTGCATGGTATACCCGTGAAGCTGTCTGGAAACCCCAACGGCAAAGTCGCAGATGTCGATCATTTCCTGAACTTCACCCAGTCCTTCCTGTAAAGATTTTCCCATCTCATAGGAAACCAGCTTTCCCAGATCGTCTTTGTACTGTCTTAATTTCTGGCCGAGCTGGCGTACGATTTCCCCTCTTTTAGGAGCCGGAATCAGCCTGAATTCTTTGAAAGCCTTCTCGGCGGTTTCGATTACCTTATCGTAATCCGATGCGCCGGAAGTTTTTACTTTTGCGATCAGATTTCCGTCCACCGGGGAATAACTTTCTATAATTTTCCCTGATGCAAAGTATTTTCCGCCTGTTGAAGTCCCCTTATTCTCATCTTTAATTCCCAGATTTTTGAGCGTTTTTTCAATCCCAAAATCCTTTACTTTTTTAGACATAAAAATTTTACTTTTCGTTTCCTCTAAAGATAAAAATATTATGCGAACCGCAAAATTTTAATTTTTTTAACGTGTTTTTTATTTGGACTAATTATAAACATGCTTATCTTTGTAAGGCAATCATTTGAATTTCAGAAATGGAAAAAGACAGGATTAAAAACAACCCTGCTGATGAGGAAAAGAAAACGCCAAGGTGGAAAAGCCTGGTAAAAAAATTCGGGATCGGCGGCATTATATTTTTTACGGTGAAAGGCATTATTACCTCTACGCTGATCTATTTCCTTGGGAAAAATGCGTGGAGCATTATTGCAGGTTACTTTACGGGAATATTCGATTAATCGATTGAAATAAGAACCAGAAAAGCTGAGAAAATCTCTCAGCTTTTTTTATTTATTCCCGCTAATTCCGGGTTATTGTTTGTTATACAGTTACTCTTTCTTTTTCCTTCCGGACTCCGTCAGGCTTTGATGCAGCAAATACTCAATCTGCCCGTTCACACTCCGGAATTCATCATTTGCCCATTTTTCCAGCAGCTTATACGTAGACTCATCGATCCGCAGGACAAAGGATTTTTTGCCTTTGCTTCCGGGAGAAGACTGAGCTTTTTCTGATTTCATTTTCCTTAATTCTTTTTTTGCTTAAATAAGCAAATGATTGTTTACTATTGACTATAAAATTCCGATCGGACGCTAATTTAATTGTCTTTTAACTCTAACGCAGATCAGACTTCTGCTGAACAAAAAGCTTATTGAAATTCTACCGCGAATTTTAATGATTAATTATAAAGGGTTCCGGCGTTCAGGATCGGAGTGGCTGCTTTTTCGCCACATAATACAACCATCAAATTGCTTACCATCGCTGCTTTCCTTTCATCGTCCAGTTCTACGATATTATCTTCCGAAAGTTTCTTTAAAGCTAAATCCACCATTCCGACGGCACCTTCTACGATTTTGGTTCTGGCGGCCACAATGGCTGTCGCCTGCTGTCTCTGGAGCATTGCGCCGGCAATTTCCGAAGCGTAGGCCAAATGGGTGATTCTGGCCTCCTGGATAACGATTCCCGCCGGTGCCAGTCTTTCTGACAATTCCCCTTCCAGGATTTTATTTACCTGGTCACCCCCGTCTCTCAGGGTAATATCTGCATGCTCATCTTCCAGGTTATCATAAGGAAAACTTACCGCCAGGTGTCGTACTGCTGCTTCGCTCTGCATTCTTACATAATCCATATAGCGTTCGACTTCATAAGCTGCTTTGTAGGTATCTCCCACTTTCCAGACAATAACGGCTGCAATTTCGATCGGGTTCCCCATTTTGTCATTTACCTTTAAGGTCTGCCCCTGAAGGTTTTCGGAACGAAGGCTGATGCGCTGCGATGAATACAGGGGATTGATGAAAAACAGTCCGTTTTCTTTTACCGTACCCACATATTTTCCAAAGAAGTTTAAGACCCGCGAATGGTTCGGCTGGATAATCATTAATCCTTTCAGAAAAAAACAGAACAGGATAAATGCTAAAAAAGCAATTACCATAAAAGTAATGCTGTTGTCTACGCCAATGGCGAAGAAATAAATTGATGCAATAAAAAGTCCCAGACAGATCACCAAAGTAAGGTATCCGGACATCGGTTTTAAGATTTTTTCCATAACAGTGAATTTTAATTTGATATTATTTTAATATCATAAAGATATACCTAATTTTTGAATACCGAATATGAATTTTAAATTTTAGTCAAATATTAATCTTATTAATGACTTATTATCAAATCATGGTAAACCTATTAAAAAGTATATAGTTTCTCGACTTGACTCTCTAAATCCACTAACCATTTATATAAAAAAATCCCGAAAGTAAGTTTCGGGATTTTGTTGATCATATCAGATCTTATTTTTTAGTTAAAATTCTAAACTTTATGTAAGAGGCGATGGCCAGTGCCAGCATCGTTCCAAGTCCGATGTATACCCAAGCCGGAACCGGAACCGGATCTCCTGCCGCATAAGAGTGAAGACCGCTGAGGTAATAGTTTACCCCGAAATAGGTCATAACCATCGAACAGAAAGCAAACATCGTTGCTACATGGAATGCCCATCTGCTTCTTAATCCCGGAACCAATCTCATATGCAGTACAAAAGCGTACACCATGATGGAAATGAAAGCCCAGGTTTCCTTAGGGTCCCAGCTCCAGTATCTTCCCCAGGATTCATTTGCCCAGATCCCACCTAAGAAGTTTCCTACAGTTAAAGCAAATAAGCCAATGGTGAGAGACATTTCCGAAACAATCGCCAGTTCCTTCAGTGTCGTATCATGATGGATTCTATAGGTTTCTTTTTGCGAAATAATGTAGAATATTAAGCTGATAACGGCGATAATCATGGATAAGGCAAAAAAGCCATAACTTGAAGTGATAATTGCTACGTGAACAATTAGCCAGTAGGATTTCAGTACAGGAACCAGCGGTGTAATCTGCGGGTCAAGTGCTGAACCTCCGTGGGCAAATCCCATCATAATAACCGCTACCATAAATCCGGCGGCCGGAATTAATGCGTTGGAATTTCTGTACAGTAAAAGACCGGCCGTAATCCCCACCCATGAAATGAAGATAATGGCTTCATACCCGTTACTCCAAGGAGCGTGACCTGAAATGTACCATCTGGCAACCAAGCCCAGGAAATGGAAGGCATAGCCCACAATTCCTAAAATAATAATTGCTTTGATGGTTTTATTTAAAATTTTATTCGGTTTGAATAATTCCACAAAACCTAAAATCAGTAATAATCCACCGATTAACGTGTAGAAGATTAAAAGCTTGAAGTTGATGTTCACTTTGTTCATGAAAACTTCAAGATCAACTTTCGATTTTGCAGGCACTACCGCTTTACCCCATTTCTGCTGGTAGTCGGAAAGCTTTGCCAGCTCTGCATCGGCTTTGCTCCAGTTTCCGGTCTGCTGCGCCTGTAATACTTCGGCAAAATAAGGCCCCATTACTTTCTGGGATTCCATATCCGGCTCCATCTTCTGATCGAGCCATGAATGCCAGGTGTGGTTCGCATCATTCTTTACCGGAACAATTCTCATAAACTGGCCGCTGAAAAACTCATTAAAGATCTGTACCCTTTCATTTACGGCAATTACTTCCTTGTCATAATTGGTCTGCTCAGCAGGTTTTTTACGGAATGCCGTGTTGTAATCATTCTCAAGGATGTATCTTAAATTTCCATTAGCATCTGCCGGGAAAAGGTTCATCAGAGAAGTGTATCCTTCATCATCCGCCTTTGTTTTATTTTTTAATTCGTCACCGCCTTTTGTTCCTACTTTAATCATCGGAACCATCGTCCAGCTCGGTGTATCCGTATTTACGGAAAGGAACCATTGGTTGGCCGTTAATGATTTTCCGTCTGTTCCTTTAAATTCATCTTTTTTGTACAGTTTTCTTAAAACATCCAGTGCTTCGGTATTGATCGGAACGATACGTCCTTCAAAATTCTGAACCAAAAGATAGCCGAATTTATCGGCGTGCTCCGCACTGATTTTATTTCTTGCAATGATTTCGTCGGCAGAAATGGTTCTCATTTTGGCCATCGGTACGGCCAGGGAATTCTGCTGCGAAGGTTGGGCCTGTGCCGATTCCGGAGTATGGTTATGATTCTCTCCCTCTACATGGATATGTTCCCGGCTTCCGTCGGTTGTTCCGTGGGTTTCAATCTTCTGGGCGTTCAGTCCGAAGCTTAACAGCAATAAAAGTACAGTTGCCGCCTTCTTTTTGTTTACGTCTTTGAGGATTTTATTCAGCTTCCAGAAATGGGTCCCTTTCCAGAAGAACATGAAGAACATTCCGCCAAATAAGAATGTATAACCAATGTAGGAAATCAGTGTTCCCCAAAAATCGTGGTTTACGGAAAGTACAGTCCCCATTCTGTCCGGATCGAAACTCGACTGGAAAAAACGGTAGCCTTTATGGTTCAGTACGTGGTTCATATAAATTTTAAAAGGCGTCTGCTTGCCTTCATCAATAATTTTAATGTGGCTTTCATAAGCACTTGGGGAGGAACTTCCCGGATACGTTTCCATCACAAAATCCTCCAGTTTCAACGAGAAAGGAGTGTTGTAAACCTTAGGCCCAAAACCGACCATGATGTTGAGTCCATCCATGGTTACCTGCTTGTAAGCATTCGGGTTTCCTTTTTCTACGGAAAGGTCTACCACCTGTTTTGTTTTAGGTCCCTGAAGCTCTACTGTCAGCATATCGGGAACGTTCTGATCTTTCTTACGGTCTCCTTCAATGGATATTAATTTCCCTTTTCGTAAACCTTCGGGAACTACTAATTTTAATTCATTGATTGAATATAAACTTCTCAAGGCCAACGGCTGGAACTCATCTTTTTTAGTCGTCCCTGTCGCCTGGGTAGCCATGGTCATGTAGTTAGCATCTACCGGAGTTTTGATGAACAGTTTCCCGTTATCATTTCTAAATTCCACAGCACCATCGATGGCTCTGTTAAAGGTTACCAAAGTACCGTTGATGGATTTTGTTTCACCCGGCTTGATGAAAATATTCTGCCTGCCCGTCTGCCCGGTAGATACGAGATGAAGATATTCCGCCCCATTCGGATCTGCCACGAGGCTATCCTTTTTTCGCTGTACATATTCTTTGGCAACCACTTTTACCTGCTTTCCGTGGAAATCGTAAGTCGCTTCGAGATCTTTGTGCAGCGGGGACATCAAATAAGGAATATCCTGGTAATTCAGAACGTCTCCTTTTTCTTCGATCTGTATTTTAAGGAAGTTTTTATCGGTAACGATTTCATTGGAAGTTTCCCCTTCCCTGATGTGCATCATCCCTTCAAAACTGATGTACCGGGTAATAGCACCGCCGATAAAAATTAATACAAATGCCAGGTGGAAGACCAATACCGGCCATTTTTCTCTTTTCCACAAGCGGTATCTTCCGATATTGCCGATAAAGTTGAGAATAAGAAGGAGCATGATTAATTCAAACCACCATGCTTCGTAGATTAATGCTTTTGCTGTGGGGGTTCCGTAATCGTTTTCTAAAAACGTTGCATAGGCCATCGCGAATGCATACCCCAATAACAACACAGCCATTGTTCTGGTTGAGATCAAAATATCCTGGATCTTCTTCATATGTATATACTTGACATGCAAAAATAAGCATGATAAACTATAAAGCCGTGAAAAAAAGCTGTTTTTTATCACTTTGGAGACCCGAATCGTTATTTTGAATCATTCTTAATAATTCAGATTTTATTGAAGAAAAACCAACAGAAAATAAACTGAAAAAATTGTTCTTTTTTATTTGGGGAAAAATTTAATCCGCTATTTTGTCTTTATTCATTTTATTTTAAATATTTTTAATGATCAGAAAAGCAAAACCGGACAAAAATCTCTTTTTCACACCAGGAAAAATTAAATTTCTTTTCGCAAAAAAGCATATTATTTAATGTTGAAAAATATTAAATTTGCCAATTGACATTATGAATAAAAACACACAAAACAAATCGACGGAATCGCCTGATAAGGGCAAATTTTTATCAAAGCCACGGGTATTTTTCGGGCTTACGTTTATCCTTTTTTCCATCGTGCTCACTTTTTCATTCGTCTCGTACCTGATGAACTGGAAGGCAGACCAAAGCCAGGCGGGAACCATGCTGGACAAGAGTATCAAATCGTCTAACCTTTTTGGAAAACTAGGCGACTGGCTCGGGAATATTTTTATTTTTGAAAGCATCGGGGTTGCCTCATTCATCATAGCCTTTTTATTTTTGGTTTTCGGGATGGTCATCCTGAAGAAGAAAATGTTTAAGCCTTGGAAAACGGTTGGCCATTCCCTGTTTTTTATCTGCTGGCTGCCGATCTTGTTCGGAGCGATCACTAAAGGACAAGGGGTTCTGAGCGGGGTTTATGGTTACCAGATCATGGATTCCCTGAATGCAATTATTGGATCGGTAGGTCTCTGGCTGGTGCTGGTATCCAGTATTGCGCTGTATTTTATTCTGGAATTCAACCTTCGTCCAAGCTCCATTAAATCAAAGCTGAATGACATTAACGAAAGCACCATCGGAAAAGTGAAATCGATGATGCCGAGCTCCGATGAAAATTTTGAAGCGGATGAAGAACTGATCGAAGAACTCGAGGCACATAAGGAAGAAACTCCTGAAAAGATTAAAGTGACCGAAGTTGTAGAAAAACCCGCAGCCAAAACGAAAGTGCCGGAACCGGTAAGTATTCCGAAAGGATTTCCGGAAGTGCCGGTTTCTGCCGATCTGGATCCGATCATCACGCCAAACAACACCTCTTTTGAGGAAGAAAATAAAACGGATTTTTCACAATCCTTCAATCTGCCCCTGGACACAAAACCAAAGGTTCCAACTTCAACTCCTGAGCAGGCTTTTGATATGAGCTTTTCAAAGCCTGTAACCCCTCCAGCAACTACTGTTGCGCCAAAACAAGATATTAAGTTCAATGTCGAAGTAGCACCGGTTATCGATATTCTGGATGATGCAGACATCAAATCCCAGGAATTGGTCGACAAACATGGTTTGTATGACCATAAGCTGGATCTGGCGAAATTCCAGATGCCGCCGGTTGATCTTCTGAAAGATTACGGCAATGAAGAGATTTCTATTAATAAAGAAGAATTAGAAGAGAATAAAAATAAAATCGTAGGGCTGCTGAAAAATTTTAACGTCGGTATTTCTGAGATCAAAGCGACGATCGGCCCTACGGTAACCTTATACGAAATTGTTCCGGAGGCAGGGATCAGAGTGGCAGCCATTAAAAAGCTTCAGGATGATATTGCACTTAACCTTTCAGCGTTAGGAATCCGTA
The DNA here is from genome assembly GCF_030818695.1 of Chryseobacterium sp. SORGH_AS_0447. Taxonomy (NCBI): domain Bacteria; kingdom Pseudomonadati; phylum Bacteroidota; class Flavobacteriia; order Flavobacteriales; family Weeksellaceae; genus Chryseobacterium; species Chryseobacterium sp. SORGH_AS_0447. Next base: position 2,763,016 of record NZ_JAUTAR010000001.1, read on the forward strand.
TTATCGCACCGATGCCTGGAAAAGGAACGATCGGGATTGAAGTACCGAGGAAAAATCCTACGATGGTATCTATGCGTTCGGTTATTGCTTCACAGAAATTCCAGAATACCGACATGGACCTTCCGGTTGTTTTCGGAAAGACGATTTCCAATGAAATTTTCATGGCCGATTTATCGAAAATGCCTCACTTACTGATGGCAGGTGCTACAGGACAGGGTAAATCAGTAGGTATTAATGCGATTTTAACTTCCCTGCTTTACAAAAAACACCCGAGCGAACTGAAATTCGTGATGGTGGATCCTAAAAAAGTAGAGCTTTCTTTATATTCGAAAATCGAGAGACATTATCTGGCTAAATTGCCTGATGCAGAAGAAGCGATCATCACCGACACCAACAAAGTGATCAACACCCTGAATTCTCTTTGTATTGAAATGGATACGAGATACGACCTTCTTAAAAATGCTTTCTGTAAAAATTTAAAGGAATACAATAAGAAATTCACCGAACGTAAGCTGAATCCTGAAAACGGGCACCGCTATCTTCCTTACATTGTTTTGGTGGTAGACGAATTTGCAGACCTTATCATGACTGCTGGAAAAGAAGTTGAATTACCGATTGCCCGATTGGCTCAGCTTGCCCGAGCGGTAGGAATTCACCTGATTGTTGCTACCCAGAGGCCGTCTGTAAACGTTATCACAGGGATGATCAAAGCGAACTTCCCGGCAAGAGCAGCTTTCAGGGTGATCTCCAGCGTAGATTCAAGAACGATCCTGGATTCTCCGGGTGCGGATCAGCTGATCGGTAAAGGAGATATGCTTTATTTTAACGGAAATGAAATTTTAAGGCTCCAGTGTGCTTTTGTCGATACGCCTGAAGTGGAAAGACTTGCAGAATTTATCGGTGAGCAGAAAGGTTATGCTTCGGCATTCATCCTTCCGGAATATGTTTCTGAAGATTCCACAAGTACAGTGGGTGCCTTTGATCCTAATGAAAAAGATGCCTTGTTTGAAGAGGCGGCAAGAATTATCGTTTCCACGCAGCAGGGTTCTACTTCCATGCTTCAGCGACAATTGAAACTGGGGTACAACAGAGCCGGAAGAATCATGGATCAGCTGGAAGCAAGCGGCATTGTGGGGGGCTTCAACGGAGCTAAAGCGAGAGAGGTTCTCATCAGCGACCTGCATTCTTTGGAACAGTTTTTGGAAGATCTGCGCAGTTAAAAGAAAAACCTAAGGTTTAACTTTTACCGTAAATGAAAGTCTAAAATGTAAGTAAGATTTAAATAACATGAAAAACATTATTTCAAAAGTTGTCATCAGCAGTCTGGTAATTGGAGCAATGGGATTTACAAATGCCCAGAAGATTGATGCGAAGGCAAAGAAAATACTCGACGATATTACAGCCAACTATAAGTCAAAGAAGAATACGTATTTCAAATTCTCATTCGGCAGCGGTACCAATGGAAAGGTAGATAAAACAGAACCGGGAATTTATTACGCAGCAGGCAATAAATACAAACTAAAGATCATGGAAACAGAACAGATCTTCGACGGAAATAAAATCTATAACATCAATACGGAAGATATGGAAGTTACCGTTGCCAAACCAAATGGCAGCAGTTCTATGTTCTCCCCTATCAACTATCTGACGTCATACAGAAATGATTATAATGTAACCTACGAGGGTAAGAAAAACGTAAACGGCACAAATGCGGATTTCATCAAATTAACTCCTGTAAAATCCAATGGAATACAATCGGTTTATCTTTTTGTAGATGCTGCAAAGAAACAGATGATCAAGCTAGAGCAGCATGGGAACAACAAAGATCTGGCGGTGATCGCTATTACCCAGTATAAAGAAAACCAGACCTTAGATCCGGGAATGTTCGTGTTCGACAAGAACAAATACAAAAATTATCTGGTTACGGAACTTTAATCTACCGTATTATAAAAATTTCATAAAATATAAGAGCTGCAAAGGAAACTTTGCGGCTTTTTGATTAATTTTGGCGCATGTTAAAAATACTAGACCGCTATATCATTAAGACCTTCTTCGGACCGTTTTTCTTTATATTCAGCGTATTGTTTTTTATCTTCATCGTAAACATTATCTGGATCCAGCTCGGGCAGTTTATGGGTAAAGGATTAAGCTACTGGCAGATTATGAAGTTGCTTTTCTACTTGGGAGTAAGCGTTATCAGTATGGTACTGCCGCTGACGATCCTGTTGGCCAGTATTATGTCTTTCGGTGAATTTGGGGAACGGTACGAACTTGCCGCCATGAAAGCGGCGGGAATATCTCTTACCCGGGTGATGATGCCCCTGTTGGGAGTAACGGTCGTCATGTCCATTATCCTCTACTTTTTCTCAAACAATATCATTCCCGATTTTCAGCGAAAAGCGAAAAATATGCTTTTCAATATCGCTCAGACAAAACCCGCCCTGAATTTTACACCAGGACAGTTTATCGATCAGATCCCAGAAAACATGGTCAAATTTGACAAGATCACGGGGAAGAATGATGAAAATATTGAAGGGGTATTTGTTCATAAAAAAGCAAGTTCTTATGATAATCAAAGAACAATTATTGCAGAAAAAGGAAAATTTGTACAGGCTACTAATAGCAATTATTTGAAACTTATTCTTTATAAAGGATACGTGTACGAGGATAATTTTGCGGGAAGAGGTGAAAACATTCGTTTAAGGCAACCAGATCAAGCTATCAAATTTGATTCTTTAACCTTGCATTTTGATGTAAGTGACTTAATAAATAAAGCGATTGAAGAAGAAAAAATCACAGATGACTACCGTTTTCAGACCTTTGCAGAACTCAATAAAACCGTGGACAAAGCAAAAACCGATAACGACCGCTTTTTTACAAACGTTAATAATGACGTTCTGAACCAGACCAATTCGGTAATTAGCTATATGGATTCTAAACAGAACCGGGCCAAAGCGAAGCCGAAGCAGATGATTAAATTGGATACGGTAAAGAGTGCGAAAAAGCTTGAAATTATAAAAAATGCCTACGACCGACTGGAAAGCCTGAAAAGCACCCTGGAGGCAAAGAATAATGAGCTTGAGCCGGGAATAAAATATTATAACAAAGTGGTTATCTACCAACAGCGAATTGTTACCTACTCTTTTACCTGCATCATCTTCTTTTTGATTGGGTCTAGTTTAGGTTCTATCATCCGAAAAGGGGGAATGGGACTTCCTGTTATTATTGCCATTGTTATTTTTATTATATTCTACATCATCAATGTAGGATTTGAAAATATGGCGTGGTCCGGAAAAATCAATCCTTATTTTGCAGCGTGGGTTCCGAATATTGTCCTGTTCCCATTCGGAGTTTGGATGACTTATAAAGCCTTAACCGACTCGCAACTGTTTGATGCGGAAAAATACAAAGCTGCTTTCAAACCAATAGTGAAGCTTTTCGTGAAGAAAGAAGAACATAAACGCTATCAATAATTTTAATGTGCAATTAAATGAAGCAGGTGTCCTTATCAGGACACCTGCTTCATTTAATAGTCATTACAATGAGAAACTCCTCCATTAGAGGTTATATGAACATTACCTTGCCCCGTCTCACAATAGTATGGTCCGCTTCCAAAAAATTGAGGAGCTCTGCAAGTTCCAGTACGTGTTTCCCATGATCCATCAGCCTGTTGAATTGCCACAGAACATGCCCGGCCTCCAGCAACGTTTTTTAATTGTTCTCTTGAAAGTTTTTTAAAATTTTTCATAATAATTAATACTTTTATTTAATTAATTAGATCAAATGTAAACTTATATATTATATTATCATAAAAATTATAAAACTTTAACTTTACTAAATAAATAATTAAATATATGAAAAATTAATACATATTTAATTATTAAAACAAATAAATAATAGTATTTATTAAATGTTTACAAAATATTTCAATTTAAAGGGAATTATTAAAATATTACTTAATTATAAATTTAATTTTAACAATAAAAAATTATCTTTACCAAAATTAAAGTTATTCTATGAAAAAAATATTATTCATGGGGTTATTGAGCCTGGCTTCATACAATGTGTATGCACAGGAAGACAATACCGAATATGAAATGAGAACCGCCGAAAAGCCCGGTTACATCATCGACAAAGGTGGAAAAAAGATTGAAGGCATCGTAAGGCTGGCCGGAAACGACATGAGCCCGTGGACGAATCAGAAAAAAGTAAAATTTATCGCCTCAACGGATATCGATACCTCCAAAAAGAAACAGAAATTCAAAACCTATGACGTTGATGATCTGAAAGGATATATGGCTGTAGACAACGACTCGGAGAGAGTCTTTGAAAACATTAAATATACCAATGTGAAGGAAGCTTACAATACGCAGAACGGAGGATTAAGCGGTAATCTGAAAGCTTTAAACAATTTAACTAAAAATAATCAGTTTGCGGAGCTGGTTACTGATGGTAAGATTAAAGTATATAAAGTTTACGGATTTCCGACGACTTTCTCAGCGGGTAGCCAGGTGGCCGTTGCCGAAGCGGAAAATAAGAGAATGAGGGAAAACCCATCATACGTTTATTCCAAGAAAGGAGGAAAACCGGAAGAACTTACCGCAGCTAAAGCAAAGATTATCGTAGCCGACTGCCCTGTTGTGCGAGGTAAAGTTACGAAAGGCGAATATGCCTCTTTGAAAACCGATACCAAACAGAGATCGGGTCTTGGAAAATTCATCCGAAATGAGATCGGCAATGCAATGGCTGATAATAAGGCCATCGTGGATGAAGTAATCGTTGATTATAATGAAAATTGTAAATAATCAATTTAAAATACAGAAAAGCAGTTTCAGATTGAAGCTGCTTTTTTGTTTGCTTACGTTTTTTTGTACTATTGAATCATCTAAATTTATCATATGAAAACTTTAATGACTATACTCGGTCTTGTGCTTCTTATTTCGTGTAAAAAAGAACACTCGGAAATCAGTCGGGATGCTATGGCAGAAGACCGCACGACCATCAGGAATACTAAGAATCCAAAAACAGATAAATCCATTGAAACCATAGAGGATATTAAGAAGGAATATGCATATCTGAATACCCTTTTAATCTCGAAAAAGCTCGATTCATCGTCTTTTACATATAATTGTACTCCTACTGGACGGGAAGGCAGCGTTGTTTTTTATTATCTCGATAAAAAGCTAAGGATGGTAAAAAACTTATATTCGGAAAACAGTCATTTCTCTTCATCTACAGAATATTTTATTAAAGACCATCAGCCGTTTTTTATTTATAATGAAGAAACGTCGTGGAGCTTTGATGATGGCGGAACGCCTGAAAAACCGGAAACAAAGGATGATGTGGAAGAAAAAAGATTCTATTACATCAATAATAGACTGGAATCGTGCAGAGATAAAAAATATACCATAAGAAATAAAAATCATTCCGGACCGGAGAATGTTTCTGACGGAGAAAGCAAGAACTGCAATGATACGGAACTAATGAAAACATTTCAGGTTCTTCTTAAAAAGAAAGACGAAAAAGGAGAACTGCAGTGTTTTTAAAAACAAAAGCGGATTCATTTGTTGAAGCCGCTTTTTATATTTTTCATACTGAATATTATACTTTCATAATTTCAGCTTCTTTCACTTTAAGATGTTCATCACAAGCTTTTACATACTTATCAGTAAGCGCCTGAATATCCGCTTCCACTCCTTTGATGATGTCTTCTGAAACACCGTCAAGTTTTTTAAGTTCTTTCAGACCATTCTGTCTGGCATTTCTTACGACTACTTTCGTATCTTCGGTTTCACTTTTAGCCTGTTTTGCCAGGTCTCTTCTTCTTTCCTCCGTTAGTGGCGGAACGTTAAGGATAATATTAATCCCGTTATTGGAAGGTGCAAAACCTAAATTTGAATTGATGATCGCCTTTTCAATATCGTTGATCGCTTTTGAATCCCAAGGTTGAATAGAAATCGTCATCGCATCCGGAATAGAAACATTGGCTACCTGATTAATAGGAGTTAAGGCTCCGTAATATTCCACCATCACATCCTGAACCATCGTTGTGGACGCACGCCCCGCTCTGATTCTCTGGAATGCATGATCCAGGTGTTTAATAGCTGCTTCCATGTCCTGTTGTACAGACTCTACTATAAGATCTATTTCTTCCATTATATAATAAAAATTTGATAAGTTACACATTTTTATAGTTGATTAGTAGTGAGTAATAGGTAATGAGCAAATGAAAACACCCTTACCCCAAATTACTGTCTACAGATCAACTAAAGTACCAACATTCTCACCATCCACAATTTTTTCCAGATTGCCGTCTTTGTTCATATCAAAAACGATGATCGGCAGTTTGTTCTCGTGGCTCAACGTGAATGCGGTCATATCCATTACCTTCAGATTCTTGGCATAAACTTCGTCGAAAGATAATGAATTATATTTTACGGCGTCAGCATTTTTTTCAGGATCGCTGTCGTAGATCCCGTCTACCCTTGTTCCTTTTAAAATAACATCCGCATCAATTTCAATGGCTCTTAATGTAGCTGCCGTATCGGTTGTAAAATACGGGTTCCCGGTTCCTGCTCCGAAGATCACGACTCTTCCCTTTTCAAGATGTCTTACCGCTCTTCTTTTAATAAAAGGCTCGGCTACTTTATCCATTTCAATCGCAGACTGAAGTCTAGTTTTGATTCCTGCATCCTCCAGAGCGCCCTGCAAAGCCATTCCGTTGATCACGGTAGCCAGCATTCCCATGTAATCACCCTGTACCCTGTCCATTCCTTTTGCAGCACCGGCTACTCCACGGAAAATATTTCCTCCTCCAATTACAATGGCAACTTCGCAGCCTTTGTCTACTACTCTTTTTATTTCTTCTGCGTATTCCTGTAGCCTTTCGTTGTCGATACCGTACTGTCTGTTCCCCATTAAGGCTTCGCCACTCAGTTTTAGAAGGATTCTTTTATATTTCATTTTTTGTATAAATAACTTTTTTCCGTTAGGTTGATTGTCTGAAAATTTGACTTTGCAAATATAATCATTAATAAGGTTGGTTTTCAATTCTGCATTAAATTTTTAAATCTGCCGCTTCAAGCCGTTTCGTAGGACTTTTTGTGGAAATTTCAGCATTTTTACCAGGAGCTTTTTCCCGCTTTCCGCTGTATCTTTTTTGCCAATGCTTTTGCCTGTACAAAAAAGGATGCCGCTGCAATCGGGGCTAAATCATCCGTTCATCATATTACTTTTGAAAACCTGTTCAATTTAAATAAATAGCTGCTTTTGCAAAAAATACATATTTACGCATAAATAATGTGAGAAATATTTTGAAAAGTACGAAAAAGGATTATTTTTGCATTACTAATAAACTGAATTGAAGAAAATTGTCATTCTTTCATTATTTCTATCAGGAATTGTTTCTTATGCACAAACGGGAACAAATGTTTTTCCGTTCTTAAACCTTCCAGTATCTGCAAGGCAGGCTGCACTGGGTGGTGATGCCATTTCCGTAAGAGATCATGATGTTTCCTTTGCTATTGCAAATCCTTCTTTGCTGAATAAAGATTCGGATAACCAGCTTTCCGTGAACGCGACGGCTTATCTTGCCGATTCCAAATACGGAACGATTGCCTATGCCAGAGATTTTGATAACGGCCATATGGCGACCATCAATGCGAGGTATATGAGCTACGGGGATATTCCGAGAACAGATGACAGCGGTTTCGAAAACGGAACTTTTACGGCTTCGGATGTAGCCGTGGGAGCAGGATATGCCTATCAGTTTGAAGAAGACTGGACGATCGGCGGAGGACTGAACTTTATCACTTCAAAAATCGATAATTACACCTCTTCCGCAATTTCGGGAAATGCCGGGGTTACTTATCACAATAAGAAAAATAAGGAAACGGCGTCTGTTGTTTTCAGAAATTTCGGATACCAGTTCAAATCATTCAACGGAACCAGGGAAAATCTTCCGTTCAGGGTAGATATAGGATATACGAGAATACTAAAGGCCATTCCGTTGGCAATTACCATTACTGCGCACGATATACAACAGTTTGATATTTCTTCACAGTATAATGTGAACGGGCAGGAAGTAAACGCGGGAAGAAAAATTGCAGACCATTTCTCCCTGGGGGCCGAACTGTTTCCTGAGAAAAGCTTTAATATCAGGTTAGGATACAATGTAAAGAGAGGAAACGAATTGGCTGTAGCAGACCAGAGAAACTTCTCCGGAATTTCTGCGGGTTTCGGCGTTAAGCTTTCCAGGTTCAGAATCGATTATGCTCACGTAAGATACCATAATGCATCGAATGTCAACCAGATAGGTATTTCCATAGATCTTACAAGTCATGCGGGATATTAAATCATATGGAATTACAACAACAAAATAAAAAGAAACCTTAAGAAATTCTCTTAAGGTTTCTTGATTTTTAAGAAAAAATCTGGAAATTTGCGTTATGAAAAAACCTGTAATTGCGATCGACGGGTACTCGTCTACCGGAAAAAGTTCCATCTCTAAAATCATTGCCGAAAAGCTGGGGATCATCCATCTTGATACCGGCGCGCTGTACCGGGGAGTAACCTGGTTTGCCCTTCAGAACTGTACCGGTGACGACGGATCAATCGATCTGAACAGCCTGTTTTCATCCTTTCACGAAATCGAACTTGAATTTAAAAATGCTGACGGCGAACTAATTCTTTTCCTTAACCACATCGATATTTCCAAAGCCATCCGTACTAATGAAGTTTCGGATAACGTAAGTTTTGTGGCCAAACAGAAAGAAGTGCGGGATTTTCTTCTGCAATCCCAGCGTTCCCTGGCAGAAAAAGGCGGCATCATCATGGATGGCCGTGACATCGGGACCGTAGTCCTGCCAAATGCAGACTATAAATTTTTCCTGACGGCAAGCATCGACGAACGTACCAGAAGAAGATACCAGGAACTTATTACTTTAGGAATCGAAACCGATGAGCAGCAGGTAAAGAAAAACCTTGTTGAACGCGACAGAATAGACAGTGAGCGCGAAATCGCTCCATTGAAGCAGGCTGAAGATGCGATCGTCATCGACAATACGGATCTGAATAAGAAAGAAACAATCGAAGAAATCCTGTCCCACATCGAAAAGATTTAACAATTTTTAATACCCGCTTTTTCCCTTTGGTATGTTAATTGTACATTTCAACCCAAGTAAAAAGCTAATATTATTAACTATTAAAAAAAACGAAAATGTCTAAAAAGAACAATACAGCAGGTGTTTTGGCAGGACTTCTTGCAGGTGCTGCAGCAGGTGTTATCTTAGGAATGCTATATGCTCCTGAAGAAGGAAAAGAAACAAGAAAAAAGATTAAAACAAAGGCTAACGACATTAAGGATCAGGCTAAAAACAAATATGACGAAGTGTCTGAAAAAGTAAAAGACCAGTATGGTAATATTTCGTCTACTTTTAAAGAAACAGCGAATAATGTAGCTCATACAGTAAAAGACGGATATGATAAATACAAAGATCAGATCGTTTCCAAGACTGCAGATGTAGTAAAAAATGTAGAATCGGAACTGAATGATCTAAAACAATAAATGATTTATTTTTTTAGGTAAATTATGAGAAGGAACTTTATATATGAAAGTTCCTTTTTTTATAACTTCAAATAAAAAAAACAATGATAGAAACTATTAAAGAATATGCGTCGAAAAGGATTGATCTGCTCAAGATAGAAGCTACTGAAAAGTCTTCCCTCTCGGCAGGAGTTATTACTTATTTTGTGATCATGCTTGTTGCTTTTGGTTTTTTCATTATCCTGTTCAACTTCGGGATCGCTTTTCTTATCGGAGAAGCTTTGGGCAATCAGTCGTACGGATTCCTGATCGTGGCGGGATTTTATCTTTTAATCATGATTTTAGTGATGGTATTTAAAAAGAAAATCGTAAATTCTGTGGCAGATCAGGTTATTAAATTTTTAAATCATTAGACTATGGGCAGAAAGTATGAAAACCTTGAAGAGCTTAGAAGAAAGAAGAAACTGCTGAAGCAGGAAATTGAAGGCATGGAAGATCTCCTTACTTTCAAGAATACAAAGGAGAGCCTTAGTGCATTCACCAATGGTTTAACCGACCAGTATCTGCAGGAAAAAGTAGATGAGAACGGTGAAGAAAAAGTTGTACTCCGTAAAGATGTGATCGCCAAACAGATTACCAGTGAGATAAAGGATGCAGTCATCAGTAAAAATACCGCAATGGGAATTGCAAGCTCCGCCTTTAAAGGTGATGCTGTAGACATTATGATCAACCTGGCAGTAACGACCATCGTTGGCAATTATGCCCGTAAAAATTTCAAAAGCTCCAATTGGAAGAAGAAACTTATCGGGGCGGCTATGATTTATCTGGCACCAATCGCTTTACGGTTTGTAAGAAAGAAACTGGAAACCTATCAGAAAAACAAAAGTGTATCCAGCATGGAACAACTTATATAATTTTTAGGGTTTTAGAGTGTAAGTATTATAAGTTTAATCGCTTGTTACCCTTACTTTAAAACCCTGAAACTTTACTACACTCCTACTTACTCTCCCACTCTGAAAAGCTGGCCTAGAATAATCCCTGCCGCCATAGAAACATTCAGGCTTTCCGTCGACTGTGATTTTCCAAATCTGGGAATCATTACACTTTTCTGAATTAGCTGTTCGGTTTCCGGGCGCATACCATTTCCTTCATTTCCCAGAATTAAATTCAGCTTTTCCGGTTTTTCGAACGTATAAATATTTTCTCCTTCCATATCGGTTCCGATATTTACATTCCCTGTTTCGTATAAATATTTCACCAGATCGGTATACACTACATTTACTCTTGTAAAAGAACCCATGGTTGCCATGATCACTTTTGGATTATAAACATCCACCGTATCTTCACTGCAAATAATCTGTTCAATGCCAAACCAATCTGCCAGACGGATGATCGTGCCGAGATTTCCCGGATCCTGGATCCCATCGAGCACCAGCTGAATATTTTTATCTTCAGATTTTTCCTGTGCATCCAGATAACATACCGCCACCGAGTCTTTCGGATGCTGCAGCATGCTTATTTTTTTTAGCTCATTTTCAGAGATATGAGTGATGGGCAGGTCCGGACGGTCCAGTTTTTGCGGATCGGTAGAAAAAATTTCTTTAATTTTAAATTTAGAATTAAAAAGTTCACAAATGATTTTATTACCTTCAACCAAAAACAAATTGTATTTTTGTCTGAACTTCTTTTTATCCAAAGACTGTAAAACTTTTATTGTATGAGCTGTAAGCATTATAAGAATTCTCCTCAAAAGTATTATAAAATTATCTCATTTGCAACATTTGTTGGTCTCTTGTATGCCTGCAGCACTACCAAAAAAGTTCCGGATGGCGAATACCTGCTGGTAAAAAACAATTTTGAGTTTGAAGATAAAAAAGAACCTTTCGACAGTGAACTGAAAGGCTATGTACAGCAAAAGCCCAATAAAAGGCAGTTTCTTTTCATGCCATTGAGTTTATGGCTGTACAATGCCGCCAATCCCAAATATGATACGCTTCTTAACGAATACATGACGTATCCTAATGAAATGAGAAACCAGAAATTGAGGGATTCTCTTTTCATTAAATACAATATGAACAGCGATATCGGAAAAAGCCTCTTTATCGATAGGCTGTACCACAATTGGGGCTCTGCTCCGGTTATCCTCGATCAGACAAGAACTGAAAAAAGTGCAATATCGATTCAGAAAAGATTGACGTACAGAGGATATTGGGATGGTGAGGTGAAATACAAACAGGATCTGGATTCTGCGGCTAAAAAAGCGGCCGTTACGTATTTTATTACCCATAATGATCCTACGTACATTAAAGATTATTACTATAACATTACGGACAAAGATGTTAAAAGCATTTATCAGCAGCATTTAAGAGAAAGCCTTATAAGAAAAGGACAGATCCTGGATCAGACTGTATTGGAAAAAGAAGTCAACCGTATCAATGACCTGATGAGGGAATATGGTTACTACCGCTTTAATGCTTTGGGTGATGAGGTCGGCTTTGTAGCAGATTCTTTAAAAAGCACCAAGCAGGTTCCGTTAGTGATGGAAGTTCATAAGGATTCTTTAGACAGTCCGTACAAAAAATCCACTATTGGCAATATAGATGTTGCCATCGTAGACGATATAAAAGATTTTCCTAAAAATACAAGGAAAGACAGTTTACGGGGAATCCGTTTTTATAAAACAGATAATAAATACGATTCCCGTGCAATCTGGAGAGCAATTATTGTAGGAAACAAGCAGGTCTATGATCAGAATAAACTCGATCTTACGAAGAGAAATATTCTGGCAATGAATAATTTCAGCATTTTGAAAGCGAGAGATTCTTTAAGACAGGGCGGCGGCACCAGTCCGAACGACAGTATTGTAGATGTAACTTATATCCTGAAACCATTACCTAAATATGATCTTAAAGTCGGATTGGACTTAAATTATTCCGAGGTGCTTAACTTTGGGGTCTCCCCTTCTGTGGATCTTATTACGAGAAATGTATTCGGTGGTGCGGAAAACCTTTCGACAAGCGTTTCCGGGACATTTGGACGTATTGTAGATCCGAAGGATATCGATCGAAGAATTCTGGCTTATGAAATATCAGCACAGGCTTCCCTAAGCTTCCCGCGCCTGTTGCTGCCATTTAACTATTATAAACTGATCCCAAAACGGTACAGCCCAACGTCGTCTATTGTTTTAGGAGTTTCCGATCAGAATAATATCGGTTTGGGAAGACTGAATTTCAATACCGGGCTAAACTATTTGGCTACCGTAAATGAAAAAGTAACCCATAGGCTGACCCTTTTCAATACACAACTCAGTTTAACAAAAAATAAAGATGCTTATTACAGCTACTTTACCAGTGATAATGCCATCCGTGAAGAGTTTTTCAATGATTATTTTGTATCTAATCCCGATATTGCCCAGAAATTTAATTCCGGACAACTAAGCATCGATCAGGTTTCCCAGCAGATCATCAATGACACAACATATCTTCAGGGACTTGATAAGCCGGGTTTAGATCGTTATATCGCTTTCATCGGAACTTTGGTAAATAAGGACCGGCAGACCCAGGATGTTTTAATTTCCTCATTGATTTACAATTTTACGTATAACGAAATCGGGAAAAAAGATTATCCAAACGCTTTTTATTTCAGTGGAAAAGTAGAGCTTGCCGGAAATATCTTCAGCATTTTTAATCAGAAAAGAAATGAAGGCGGAATTACCACCAGCCCGGAACGAACGATTTTCAATATTCCTTACGCGCAGTTCGTAAAATTTGATTTTGATATCAGGAAGTACTTTAAATTCGGTGATAATACGTTAGCCCTCCGCCAGTTCGTTGGAATCGGGATTCCTTACGGAAACTCGTCCAATATGCCGGTTATCCGTTCTTATTTTAATGGTGGACCTAATGATATCCGGGCATGGATACCGTTTGGAGGTCTTGGTCCCGCAGATTCGCAGGTCGACGAACGGGTACGTACATATATGACGGATAATTTAAAGTTAACAACCAATATTGAATTCAGAGTTCCCTTTAATGACACGTATGAAGGCGCATTGTTTACAGACATTGGTAACATCTGGAGCCTTAAAAACTACAACAATGGCTATGGTGACGAGTTTAAGTTTAATAAATTTTTGAGACAGGTAGGAGTCGGAAGCGGTGTCGGACTAAGACTTAATATTGCATATATTAAAGTTAGACTTGATTTAGCTTATAAAATGTATGAACCCAACCGTCCGGACGGTGAGAGATGGCGTCTTAAATATTTCCAGCCATTTAAACCTACACTGAATATTGCCTTCGGATATCCTTTCTAAAAAATTATTTCATAAACGAACGGAAATAAATCTGGAAAGATTGCGTAAGTACACTATGGTAGTTTGCGTCAAACTTTCATCTCATATCAAATAGATGTGAAGGGCAAAAGACGAACGAAAGAAGCCGCAAAATTGCCACCTATATTTTAGATGAGTATTGAATAAAAGTCTTGGTAAATAAATCTGGTATAAATGATTTTTCAAAATGGACAGATATTGAAATTCCCTTTTTGAGTGAAGAAGAACCATTTTTTTCAATTAGCTGATCTTTTTTTATGAACTTCAGAATTTAGTTTAATTATAATTCAATCTCCTAAAATGAATAAATCGAAATTGATTGCCTAATCCGGTGAAATTCCCAAAGCAAAATACACAACCGCCACTGTTCTCGCAAGAATCTCTCTGAACTGGTTTCTGTAATAGCTTTCAGGTTTTGTAACATCCTGCGCATCAAATCCTAAAGCATTCATATTGTTGTTTCTGGCAAAAAGAAGCGCCCGGAGGTTATGAAACCCCTGGGAAACAATAATCACATTGTCTTTATGGTATACATCTTTGCAGCGAAGAATACTTTTATGAGTATTAAAACCTTTTGGATCTTCAATAATAATGTCTTCCGGAACGCCTTCCTGATAAATCAGATAAGTTTTCATAGCCGCAGGCTCGTCGTAACCTTTGCTCTTTTCTCCGCTTACCAGAATTTTCCGAATTTTCCCGTGATGATACAGTAAAGCCGCCGCATCCATTCTTTTTGTAAAATACGGATTGGACACTCCTGATCTCATTTTTGGGGAAGTTCCCAGAACAAGGGCGACTTCACGGGGAGGGATTTTGGAGATTTTAGTATAAGTCCTACCATCTGTTAGGGCGAAAACCCAGGCATTGGCAAGACATATCAACAGAATTCCTATTTCTATTGATATGAATATTAGATTAAATATGTTTTTTATTATTCTCAACTAAGATCAAAGTTAAGCTTTATTTTCCTGCTTTTTGCAATAGACATACAAGCTAAAATATGTCCTTTTCCCTCTTCTTTTTCAGTCAGGTATTCGTTTTCCAGCAATTCTACTTCGCCTTCTTCCAGAATACATTCGCAGCTTCCGCAAATCCCGGATTTGCAGGAATAAGGTACAGGAAATTTTTGGATTAACAGCTGCTGAAGAATTTTTTCTTTATTGTCCGGCAGTGTGGTATCATAGATCCTACCTAGCAAATTGAATTCCACTTTTACATTTTCAATCAGAGGAAACTCTTTTTCTACGGGATAAATATCATCATTAAATTCTTCAAACAGTTCAAAGTGAATGTTTTTCTTCGGAATTCCGTGATGGTAGCAGGCATTCGCCAGTGTTTTGATCATCTCCCCTTTTCCGCAGATCAGCACTTCATCCACCGCATCCCAGATCGTAGATTCTTCATCGGTATCATCCAGGTGAAGGATCTGGTTGATGATGAGACTTAATTTTTTATCATCCAGCCTGCCGTGAAAGAAGCTGTTGGATGTCCTTTCCTTTGAATAAAAATAAAAGATCTGAAGCCGGTCATTGTACTCTTTGGCAAGATGGTCCAGCTCGTCTCTGAAAATCAGTTCTTCCGAACTCTTGTTCCCGAAAAAAAGGAATAATCTTGTCCGGGGTTCATTATACAGGATATTTTTAAAATGGCTTAAAATCGGGGTAATGCCAATTCCTGCCGCAAAACCTACAATGGTTCTGAATTCGCTAGGCTTGGAGACCAGTGTAAATCTTCCGGCCGGTTCGCTTACCCAAAGCTCATCGCCTACCTGATAATTTTCAGACAGGTGTGCGGCAGCTCCTTCCGGAGAATTAATTTTAATTCCCAATGCTATTTTTTGCTCATAAGGTGCAGAAGTCATTGAGTAATCATGAATCACTTCCTTATCCGGAGCCTTAAATTTTATGCTTACAAACTGCCCTGCTTCAAACTCAAAATTCCGTTTCAAATGCTCCGAAATTTCAAATTCCAGGGAAAAAGTATTTTTGGTAAGTTCTTCCTTTTTCGCTATTTTTAGCCGATGAAACTGCGTCAGTTTCCCTTTATAGATGTGTTGTTCCATAACTTCAACTCAAAAATAAATAAAAAATAATTATGAAAAAGATAATTTTAGCTACGCTTGTTCTTTTTGCTTTGGCAAGCTGTAAAAAGGAGAGCCAAAAAACTGAAGAAAATTTGGGATCAGCAGATTCTACGGCAGTTTCTAAAGAAGCCGAAGCTCCGAAAGTTGAATTGAAAGAAATTTCCCAACAGGAACTTGTGCAGCATTTATCCAAAAAGGATGATACCCTATACGTCACCAATTTTTTTGCAACCTGGTGTGGCCCATGCATGATGGAAATTCCGCATTTTAAGAAAAAAATGCAGGAACTGAATGGCAAGCCGGTGAAATTTACCTTTGTCGATATTCTTGATAAAACTGCCTGGAAAGATAAAGTTCCGGCATTTGCCAAAGAAAACGGACTTGAAAACCATATCGTCCTAGTGGATGAATCTAAATTTGACAATACCTTTTTTTCCAATTTTGAAACATGGAAAGGCAATGGAATTCCTTTTACCTATTTCAGAAAAGGAAGTAAAACTGATGAAATTGAAGGTTCCATGTCCGAAGAAATGCTGAATGAAAAAATTAATGCGTTCTTAAAATAATCTGAGAATTATTTCAAAAATGTCTGATAAATTCAAAATCCTGTGTTTATGTTTATGGATTGCAATAATTGTAATGGCAGTCATTAATCTGAACACAGGATTTTTAAGTTTAAACGTTAATGACTTCCTGGGTGAATCTGCCAACAGCCAGATTGCAGAGATCCGAATCAACCGCGTTCTGGTGATGCTGCTGGCAGGAATTTCCATTCCGACATCCGGGTTTCTGATGCAGGAATACTTTCAGAATCCTCTGGCCGGGCCGGATATTCTCGGGATTACTTCGGTGGCGAGTTTATCAGTGGCATTTTATATTTTCTTTTCCCACGATATTCTTCTTCCGGAATTCCTACAAAACAGTTTCTTGAGCTTATCGGCCATTGCCGGAAGCTTACTGCTGATGCTCATTCTGCTTTTCATGTCGAAGCGATTCCAGGACAAATCGTATCTGGTTATTTTTGGATTTTTGGTTTCGGCATTCGCGGGAGCTATTGTTTCGCTGCTTCAGTTTTATGCAGAAAATCAAAGCCTGAAAAACTACATTTTATGGTCTTTCGGAGCCAATAACATGGTTTCAAGGAATCAGATCTATGTCCTGGCCATTTTAATAGCAGGCGGATTATGGATTTGTTTCAATACGATAAAACCTCTAATAGGTAATTCTTTAGGCATCTCCTATGCTCAAAGCCTAGGGGTAAACCTGAACCGCTTAAAGATCTCCATTATTATTGCCTCTGCCCTGCTTTCGGCTTCCGTTACCGCTTTTTTAGGCCCGATCTTGTTTATTGGGATTATCGTCCCGCATTTCTGCCGGCTGATTTACAACCCTTCAAAGCTGTGGCAGCAATGGATCCTAAATATGTTCTTAGGAATGCTGGTTATGCTCTTATTCTCAGTTATTGCAGAGAAAACACAGATTCCTCTAAATGTTATCAGCTCTGTTTTCGGAATCCCGGTAATTCTGGTGATGCTTTTGAAACAGAATAAGGTTTAAATATCTATATCAGATGTCTAGAATATTTACTTTAAATAATAATATATACATTAGCTTGTCATTCTGTAAGAATCCAAACTAATCTGATGGAAATAATTTGACGGAATAAATTGAATTCAAAATATATTGTTAGATAATACTAATGAAAATAACGATAACACAAGTACAACTGATCATCGCAAACATCTTTTTGATTGTATTAAGTTTTGTACTCTTGGAGTATTCAAAAATGTTTAGAATGAGTCAGGAGAAACATTGGATTTATTCGTATGGCCATAATTGGTGGTTTATGGTAGCAATACCTTCAGCGTTTTGGGTATCCTTAATTTCAGGAGCATATAGTTTATGGAAAGTCAAAAAGTACAAATTTCTGTATTTTATTTTTAGTATAGTTCCTCTTTTAATCTTTATTACGATCATTTCTATTTAAGTATGCATCTAAAAATACAACAGGCAGACATCGGCTACAACAAAACCTTACTTTCAAATGTGGACACCCATTTGAACCTGGGAGAAGTAGGCCTGCTGATCGGGAATAACGGCGTTGGGAAAACCACTTTAATTAAATCCATTTTACATCAGATCAATTTACTGAAAGGAGATATTTTCATTAAAGACAAAAACATTAAACATTTTTCCGTAAAAGAAATTGCAGAACAGATCGCCGTCGTTTTTTCAACATCGCTTGTTCCACATAATTATACGGTTGAAGACCTTATTTCACTGGGAAAATACATTTACTATCCCTTCTATTTCGAACTGAAAAAAGAAGACCGGGAAGAAGTTTCCCACATTATTGAAGAACTGGATCTATCACAGTATAAACACACCCTGCTCAAAAATCTTTCAGATGGAAATCTCCAGAAAGCATTTATTGGGCGAGCCATTACGCAGAATGCTCCTATCATCATTTTGGATGAACCCACGACCCATCTCGACGAAAAAAATAAGATCATCATCCTCAAAACACTTAGAAAGCTGGCTAAGGAGCAAAATAAGCTGATCCTCTTCTCTTCCCACGACTGGCGGCTGGCAAAAGAATTTGCCGATAAGATCTGGTATGTAAAACAAGGAGCCTTGTATTCAGGAATTGTGGAAGATATTCTGCTTCAGCATACCGAATTGCTGAATCCTACCCTGTTTGAAATTAACGAAGAGTTCGTCCCTCCTAAAATTACAGCACCGGATACGCATAAGGAAATGCTGTATTCCCTGCTCCAGAAAAACTTTCAGAAAGACCTTTCAGCACTTCAATTCGAACTTAGAGATCCTATTTGGTTAATTACTCATCATTCATCTATACACCTATGCGAATCTTTTGAAGAAATTGTTAAATTCGTGAAAACCATTCATTAGTACGTACTTTTAATTAAATAAGTCATATATTATGCATGCATAATATTATGCTAGTCATATAAATTAACATTCTCATTTCCATTGTGTTAACAAATTTTAACGCAAATAAATACTATGCATGCATAATATTTACTAAATTTGGTTTAGAACCTTTCAGCAGAAAATGATGGATAACAATAAAGAAAAAATAGAGAACGTAGATTTAATTTTAAAGCAGACCTGGCTGGCCGTTTCGAAGATGTATACCGAACTGGCTCAGGAGCACGATTCTACGGCAGTTCAGGCCCTTACTCTTTTAAAAATAGATCCGAAAGAAGGTACAAGAAGTACAAACCTGGGTCCAAAGATGGCGATCGAACCGACTTCGCTTACCCGGATCATCAAGCTTCTCGAAGACAATGGCTATATCTACAAGGAAAAAACGACCACCGATAAACGGGAGGTTATTATAAAGCTTACAGATAAAGGTTTGAATTCCAGAAATATGTCTAAAGAAGTGGTTGTCAACTTCAATAAAAAGGTGATGGAAAAAATTTCACCTGAAAAGCTGGAAACCTTTAAAGAAGTCATGAGTGAAATCATGAAAATCGCATCGGATATCAACAATAGAAAATAAAGGTCCGTTCCGTGTTTAATGATTAAATGAAAAAATAACCGGAACTGATGAAGCCATTACATTTTTACAGATAATAACTAAAAATAAATATTAATGAAAAGAAGAATCAAACACGTGACCGTTCTTGGTTCAGGAATTATGGGAAGCGGTATTGCAGCGCACTTTGCCAATATTGGCGTACAGGTTTCGCTGTTGGACATCGTTCCTTTCGAACTGACTGAAGCGGAACAGAAAAAAGGTTTGACCAAAGATGATAAAGCGGTAAGAAACAGAATCGCTTCCGAAAACTTTGAAAAACTGAAGAAAGCAAGCCCAGCCCTGCTCTATTCTCCGAAATTTGCAGAACGGATAACGGTAGGAAACTTTGACGATGATTTACCTAAGATAAAAAATACAGACTGGATTATTGAGGTAGTAGTTGAAAAACTCGACATCAAAAAATCCGTTTACGAAAAAATAGAACAGTTCAGAAAACCGGGAACTTTGATTTCCTCCAATACTTCCGGAATTCCCATCCATTTTTTAACGGAAGGAAGAAGTGAAGACTTCAAGCAATATTTTGCAGGGACACACTTTTTTAATCCGGTACGTTACCTTCCACTGCTGGAAATTATCCCGACAAACAATACCCTTCCGGAAGTTATCGACTTTTATATGAATTACGGAGCCAAATTCCTTGGCAAAACAACCGTCCTGGCAAAAGATACCCCTGCGTTCATTGCCAACAGAATCGGGGTATTTTCGATGATGGATCTGTTGCACAATGTACAGAAACTCGGATTAACCGTTTCTGAAGTTGATAAATTAACCGGTCCTGTGATCGGCCGTCCGAAATCGGCTACATTTAGAACAGCCGATGTTGTTGGTCTTGATACCTTGGTAATGGTAGCCAACGGCGTTCGCCAGAGCGGTGCTGAGGCAAACAATTTTAACGACGTGTTTGCTCTTCCCGGTTATATCCAAAAAATGGTAGATAACAAATGGCTCGGTTCCAAAACACAGCAGGGCTTTTACAAAAAAGTAAAAAGTGCTGACGGAAAATCTGAAATCCACGGGTTAAATCTTGATACCCTGGAATATGAACTTCAGGGAAAATCTTCTTTCCCAACTCTGGAGCTGACCAAAAATATCGATAAACCGATTGACCGCTTCAAAGTATTAATCGGTGGAAAAGATAAAGCCGGAGAGCTTTACAGAAAATCATTGGGTGCCCTGTTCGCTTACGTTTCCCATAAAGTTCCTGAGATCTCGGATGAGGTTTACAAGATCGATGATGCCATGAAAGCCGGTTTCGGATGGGAAAACGGTCCCTTCGAAATCTGGGATGCCGTTGGCGTTCAGAAAGGTATTGAATTGGCTAAAGATGCGGGCTACGAAGTTTCCGACTGGGTAAAAAATGTAGAAACTTTCTACAAAGTAAATGAAGACGGACAGAGCATTTATGTGGATAAAAACTCAGGAGGATACAATAAGATTCCCGGCCAGGATTCTTTTATCATTTTAGATAATATCCGTAAAAACAAAACCCTTTGGAGCAACTCCGGGGCGGCCATTGAAGACCTTGGTGACGGAATCATCAACTTTGAAATCCGTTCTAAAATGAATTCTTTGGGTGGTGAGGTACTTGATGGATTGAACAGAGCCATTGATCTGGCCGAAAAAGAATACGACGGTCTGGTGATTGGAAATCAGGGAACCAACTTCTCTGTGGGAGCCAATTTGGCGATGATCTTAATGATGGCCATCGAACAGGACTGGGATGATCTGAATATGGCTATTGCTTATTTCCAGAAATCCATGATGAGGGTACGCTACTCTTCTATTCCTGTTGTTGTTGCTCCTCACGGAATGACTTTGGGCGGAGGCTGTGAAATGACGATGCACGCCGACCGCGTTGTCGCTGCTGCAGAAACTTACATTGGATTGGTTGAAACCGGAGTCGGTGTTATTCCAGGCGGTGGCGGTACCAAAGAACTTACTTTAAGGACTTCCAGGGAATTCCATAAAGATGATGTAAAAAACAATCGCCTCCGTGAAGCATTCATGAATATTGCCATGGGTAAAGTGGCCACTTCTGCTTACGAGGCTTACGATATGGGAATTCTTGAACATGGAAAAGACATTGTATCCGTAGATAAAAGAAGTCAGATCATGACCGCTAAAATGCTGGCGAAAAGCCTTGCTGAACACGGCTATACCCAGCCGATCGAACAGAAGGTAAAAGTATTGGGTAAAGATGCACTGGGAATGTTCTACGTAGGAACCGACCAGATGCTTACCGGAAACTATATTTCCGAACACGACAAGAAAATCGCCGATAAACTGGCCAATGTCATGGTCGGCGGAAATCTTTCCGAAGAGACTGTAGTCACTGAGCAGTATTTATTGAATCTCGAAAGAGAAACGTTCTTACAGCTTTGTGGCGAAAGAAAAACGTTGGAAAGAATCCAGTACATGTTACAGAATGGAAAACCGTTGAGAAACTAAAAGCTATGGGAAACGTTTGGGTTGAACTTAAAGACAAAAATAATTTATATAGAAACTTAATTCTTTTAAAAAGTTATTTTTTGAGTAATGGATATATAAATGATTATCAAGAAACTGATTCTAAAAGAATTGAAAAGTCAATCAAGGAATTACTTGGAGATGACTTTGATGTAATTTATTTTAGAAAAAATGTTGAATTTTTATTGAGTGAAGGTATTTTCAGCTCTTATAATTATTTAGGATTAACCACAAGCGGAATTAGTTATGTTGAAAAGCTAATTAATGAATTAGGTAAGCTTTCTGAAGAAGAAAAAGAAATAATCAAAAAAAGTAATACTGATAAACTGATAAAATTTTTAGGTATTTCTTCAAAATTTGCATCAACAGTAAATCCCATCATAAGCATATTAAATTTAATAAAATAAAAAAATGTCAAAAACAGCATATATAGTAAAAGGGTTCAGAACGGCCGTTGGAAAAGCACCAAAGGGAAGTTTACGATTTACAAGACCCGATGTAATGGCAGCCACAGTTATTGAAAAACTAATGGCCGAACTTCCGCAATTGGATAAAAACAGGGTTGACGATCTGATCGTAGGAAATGCGATGCCGGAAGCCGAACAGGGATTAAATGTAGCGCGTCTTATTTCCCTGATGGGGTTAAACACTGACAAAGTTCCTGGCGTAACGGTAAACCGGTACTGCGCATCCGGAAGCGAGGCGATTGCTATTGCTTCTGCAAAAATCCAGGCGGGTATGGCCGACTGCATTATCGCCGGTGGTACAGAATCCATGTCTTATATTCCGATGGGCGGTTATAAGCCGGTACCGGAAACGGATATTGCCAAAACAAATCCCGATTATTACTGGGGAATGGGTTATACGGCTGAGGAAGTGGCCAAGCAATACAATATTACGAGAGAAGAACAGGACGCGTTTGCTTTTGACTCTCATAGAAAAGCTTTAAAAGCGAATCAGGAAGGCCGTTTTGCAAGCCAGATTGTTCCGATCCCGGTTGAATATACATTTCTGGATGAAAACCAGAAAATACAGACGAAAAAATTCGACTTTGCAATAGACGAAGGCCCAAGAGCAGATACTTCACTGGAAGGACTGGCGAAATTAAAGCCTGTTTTTGCCAACGGAGGCAGCGTAACCGCAGGGAATTCATCGCAGATGAGTGACGGAGCAGCTTTCGTGGTGGTTATGAGTGAAGAGATGGTAAAAGAATTAGGTTTACAGCCGGAGGCCCGATTGGTTTCTTATGCAGCAGCGGGTCTGGAGCCGAGAATTATGGGAATGGGACCGCTTTATGCAATTCCAAAAGCCTTAAAACAGGCAGGACTCGAGCTTAAAGATATTGAGCTGATTGAAATGAACGAAGCGTTCGCCTCTCAGTCCGTAGCCATCAAGAAGGAACTGGATTTTAATCCTGACATTTTAAATGTTAACGGAGGAGCTATTGCCTTAGGCCACCCTCTGGGATGTACGGGAACCAAACTGACGGTTCAGCTGCTGGATGAAATGAGAAAACGCGGAAACAAATACGGTTTGGTTACCATGTGCGTGGGAACAGGACAAGGTGCGGCCAGTGTTTTTGAACTATTATAACGAGACTTAAAAATAAATCAACAGGTGGAGGATCAAAAGCATAACTTTTATTGTGGATTAAAAGTTTGTTCTTTCTAAATAAATGATCTGAAAATCTGATAAAAATTAAAACAGTATTAAATGGGAAATATAGTAAAAGGTGGCGAATTCCTGATCAAGGAAATTCCTGCAAATGAAATTTTCAGTCTTGAAGAACTGAATGAAGAACAGAAAATGCTTCGCGATTCTGCGAAGGAATTTATAGACCGGGAAGTGGTTCCGCAAAAAGAACGTTTTGAGAAAAAGGATTATACACTCACCGAGGAAGTGATGCGTAAGCTTGGAGAAATGGGAATGTTGGGAATTGCAGTTCCTGAAGAATACGGAGGTTTGGGAATGGGATTCGTAACAACCATGCTGGCCTGCGATTACCTTTCCGGAGTTACCGGTTCTTTGGCCACGGCTTACGGAGCACATACCGGAATTGGTACCCTGCCGATCGTACTTTACGGAACGGAAGAACAAAAACAAAAATATCTTCCGGACCTTGCAGCAGGAACCAAATTCGGGGCTTATTGCTTAACGGAGCCTGATGCAGGTTCTGATGCCAATTCAGGGAAAACCAGAGCCAAGTTGTCTGAGGATGGAAAATATTACATCATCAACGGACAGAAAATGTGGATTTCCAATGCAGGATTTGCCGATACTTTTACTTTATTTGCTAAAATCGACGATGACAAAAACATCACCGGTTTTGTCATCAACCGTTCCGAACTGGAAAATCCTGAAAGCCTGACTTTCGGTGAGGAAGAACATAAATTGGGAATCCGTGCATCTTCTACAAGACAGGTATTCTTTAATGATATGAAAATTCCTGTTGAAAATCTTTTAGGAGAAAGAAATAACGGTTTTAAAATCGCTTTAAATGCACTGAATGTCGGCCGTATCAAATTAGCGGCAGCCTGCCTTGATGCACAGAGAAGAATTTTAAACCATTCTATTCAATATTCAAACGAAAGAAAACAGTTTGGAGTTTCCATTTCTACTTTCGGGGCCATCAGAAAAAAAATTGCTGAAATGGCAACCGGCGTTTATGTAAGTGAAGCCGGATCATACAGAGCAGCCAAAAACATTCAGGATAAAATTGATGAATTGGTAGCAGGCGGAATGGATCACCAGGCCGCTGAGCTGAAAGGTGTAGAAGAATTCGCAGTGGAATGCTCTATTTTAAAAGTTTTTGTTTCTGACCTGGCTCAGCATACCGCTGACGAAGGAATCCAGGTATACGGAGGAATGGGATTCTCTGAGGATACCCCGATGGAAGCAGCATGGAGAGATTCAAGGATTTCAAGAATTTATGAAGGAACTAATGAAATCAACCGACTTCTTGCGGTAGGAATGCTGATCAAACGTGCCATGAAAGGTGAATTGGATCTGCTTTCTCCGGCAATGGCCATCGGCAAAGAGCTTATGGGAATTCCTTCTTTTGAAGTTCCGGACTACTCTGCTTTCATGAGTGAAGAAAAGGCCATTATTGCCAATCTGAAAAAAGTCTTCTTAATGGTGTCTGGAGCTGCACTTCAGAAATACATGATGGATATCGAAAAACAGCAGCACCTGTTGTTGAATGCTTCTGAAATCCTTAACCAGATTTATATGGCAGAATCTTCAGTTTTACGGGCAGAAAAACATTTCGCTCCGGAATCTGTGGAAGCAGCCATGGCTCAGCTGAACCTTTATAAAGCGGTTGAAAAGATCATTACTGCAGCAAAAG
The DNA here is from genome assembly GCF_030818695.1 of Chryseobacterium sp. SORGH_AS_0447. NCBI lineage: Bacteria > Pseudomonadati > Bacteroidota > Flavobacteriia > Flavobacteriales > Weeksellaceae > Chryseobacterium > Chryseobacterium sp. SORGH_AS_0447. The sequence continues at coordinate 2,788,356 of NZ_JAUTAR010000001.1, forward strand.
AAGGAATCGTATCCTTCGCAGAGGGTGATGAACAGAGAATGATGCTTTCAGGGCTCAGAAGATTTACCAAATACACGAATCATCCGAACGTAGTAGCACTAACGGAAAAAATTGCTGCCCACTATATCGATAAAGGTACGTATTAGTCTTTTATATATACATTTGATTTCAAAGCGTCTCAATAATTTGAGGCGTTTTTTTATTTTAAACTAATAAATTATCTTTGGAGATGTAATGCTATCCTGGTCCGGATTGTCTTAAATAAAAAAATATTAATTCAAAAATATAAGCAATGAAAAAACTACTGTTTCCGATACTGCTGATTTCGGTATCGCTTTCTGCCCAGGCAAAAAAAGAGCTGAAATCATTAACTCCCCAAATTGATACCCTCCACAAAAAGAATAATCTTTTTAAAGATACAGTCCGCCCAATGGACCAACAGAGAAGTTTGGACAGAATGCCCGTAGCCAAACCTGCAAGCGGCACCGAATATTCCTCCTTGAAAGATACAAAGAACGATCAGACAGATTACAAAATGCTGAATTCCATGACGCCGGAAGGCTCTAAAAAAGAAAAAGCAGACAGCTTGTTTAGACCCAAAAGCAAATAAGACTATTTCAAAGAAATTTAAAACAAATAAGAGATCCCACGAATTGGTAATGAAAATAAGTGAGCCCATCTAAATCGTTCTGAAAAATTCAAAACCCGTAAAATAAATGCACAAAAATGTCCCGAAATCTTGAAGCATTTTTTATTTTTGCAGTCTACTGTATAGATAATGACAAAAGAAGAACTGCTCAACCGAGCGATAAAAATAGCGGACAAAGCACACAAAGGACAGACCGATAAATATCACGCTCCATATATTGCCCATGTCATGCGTGTAATGGAATACGGAAAGACCCTGGACGAAAAAATCGTCGGCGTGCTTCATGATGTCGTAGAAGATCATCCCCAGGAATTCAGCCTGGATTATCTCCGGGCCGAAGGCTTTCCCGAATACATCATTTTTGCCATCAGCTGCCTGACAAAATTCGACCCTGATGAAGAATATGACGATTTTGTAAAAAGAACCGAAAGATCACCGCTTGCCGTTGCCGTTAAGCTCAACGACCTGCGTGATAACATGGATCTCAGAAGGGTAAACCGCGAACTGACACCAAAAGATATTAAAAGATTCAACAAATATCTGAAAGCCTATCACTACTTGGTTGATAAGTATTAAAAACACAATATTCAAATGACTAATAACCTCCCTCCTATTTCTTCAGCTTACCGTGCTAAGCTGATTTCTGCAATAATATCGATAACCCTATTTTTTATAGTCTATCTCATATTAATCTTCGTATCCTTGCTTATGATTTTCCTGCTGGGATACGGTGCGATAAAGCTTATAATGCTGCATGCAAATTATTTTACGGCTGTTATTGCTTTGGGACTGATAAGTATTGGACTCGTTGTATTTTATTTCCTGATTAAATTTATTTTCATAAAGAATACTTACAGCACGAGACATTTAATAGAGATCGACAGAAAGAATCAGCCTGAACTTTTTACGCTCATTGACGAAATTATCAGGGAAACCAAAATAAGTAGGCCCGGAAAAGTTTTTTTATCACCGGAAGTTAACGCGAGTGTAAGTTACAGTTCTCCTTTCTGGAGTATGTTTTTACCCGTTAAAAAAAATCTTACCATCGGAATTGGATTGGTAAATACGGTAACCGTGGGTGAACTCAAAACCGTTTTGGCCCATGAATTCGGGCACTTCTCACAGCGAAGCATGAAAATCGGAGGATATGTTAATCAGGCTGAAAAAATAATTTTTGATACGGTATACAACAATAAGGATTTTGAAAATTCTATCAAACATGGTTCCGGGCATTGGGCATTTCAGATGTCTGGAATTATTTCAGTGGGATTTATCAGCGCTTTTCAATATATTTTAAAGATTTTTTCAGATTTTCTGTTTAAAAACAATGCTTCTTTAAGACGGGAAATGGAATTTCACGCTGATGCAGTGGCCACTTATGTCACGAATCCCAAAGAGCAGGTTTCAGCATTATTAAGAATGCAGTTAAGTAATGAAGCCTTTAACAGTTCATTTGTATTCTTTGCAGAAAGCAACAATAAATTTTTACCTGAAGATTTATTTGAAAACCAAACCCTTCTTCTAAAAGTTTTCAGTGAGAGGAATAACTACTTTTTCGAACACGACCTTCCGAAGATTGATCTTGAAGACATAAACCGATATAACACGGCGAAAATAAAAATTGAAGATCAATGGTCATTTCATCCTGAAATGGATAAAAGAGTTGAAATGATCTTAAAAAACAAAACAAAGAATAATCCGGAGAACAGCGATCCGGCAAAAAATATAATCCGCGGATATAAGGAAATATGCAGGGCTTTAACAAGCAAATACCTAACCTTATTTGAGATTAAAAATGTTGGTGAAACCCTTGAGGACAATAATAAATTCCTACAGCTGTACAATGAAAAGTATCCTTACCGATCGACCAATTCAGAATTTAACGGGTATTATGAAAATCATAATCCTGTTCTTGACGATATGGATGAAATTATGAATAATATTGAAAATTCGGAAAAACACGATTTCTTCAATGATGAAAATGTAAATTTGGTATACGAAAAAGCTGGCAGGGATAGCGATTTGTCTTTATTGAATCACCTCATTGCACATCCTAAAACAATTAAAACTTTTAGCTACAACGGCAGATTATATAAATCTAAAGATGCCAGACTTTTAATTCCCAGAATTAAAGACGAATCTGAAAATCTGAAAAAGCAACTAATTGAAAATGATATCCGGATTTTCAGCTATTTTTACAGTCTGGCAGATCATCATGAAAAAGGAATCTTGGCAGGTAAATACAGAATGTTAGCTTCACTTGACAAGGAATTTGATATTTTTCATAATTCCCTCAATAATTTTATTCCCCATCTCCAGTTTATGATGGTGACCTTACCAATGGAAGAAATTCGCAGGTACAGAGCTCTCTTACTTAAAAATGAAAAACCTTTCAAAGATATTATCAAACATTTTATAGAAGAATCATCCTATAAAAACTTTTTAAGAATTGAAGATAAACAACTTCTTCAAAAGTTTATTAATTCAGAATATATCTATTTTAACAATGATAGGTATATTCAAAAGGAAGTAGATTCTGTTTTTCATATAGTAAACGAATATCAGGTGATCATCAACAGAATCTATACCGATTGTAAAGAAGAACTCCTTGAATATCAGAAAAGGTTGGAAAAAGCATCTTAATTAATCCGCACCCGGGAAATGATACGTCCTTGCCGGAGGATTGGTATCGTCGATATTGATATTTAAAGCAAGGTATACAAAATGAAAGTTTTTGTTTCCTTTCGCTTCAAACTCCCGCTGCAAAAGGTACCCCCCCAAAACCCCGAAATGCTCATCGATCTGATAGCCTAAACCGCCGTAAATTCTGTTTCGTGCGAATGAAGGTTTATTAGGTGAAACAATAAAAATTTCGTCGTACACATTAGCAAATAGGGTTTTAGGGCCGATCTTTTTCGCATTTAGCGGAACGGAAATATTCAGACGGTACCGGTAACGCATTCTCTCTGAACTTTTGTCCGTCTGCGGTTCATAAAACCACGACTTTTCTGCACGGAAACGGTTTTCAAATTTTACAATCCCTTTTTTAAAATCAATCACATCCTGAAGCCAAACCCTGAACTCTTCCCGGTTTATGGCATGTTCTTTATAGGTTGCATATCTTCCCAGCCCGATAAAAGGCTTGTGGTTTTTCGTAAGATTATATCCCAACCCTCCTTTTATCTCGTAATAGTCGGGATACGTATATTCTTCAATTCCTCTGGACTGGCCTTCTAAATAAAGGAAAAATTTTGGATGAAATTTATAAGTGATGGTGAGTGCATTAAAACTGGAAATATGTTCCTGTGCTTTGAAAAAGGTAATGCTAAACAGCAGGCTTAAACTTATAAATAATTTCATCTAAAAAAATTTTTGCAAATGTAAATGAATTAACAATTTCGTAATATTAACTTTAATTCATTATTAATTAACATTTACTTAATATTGATATTATATGAAAACCCTAAATGAAACCATCTTTGCGGCATTTGGACCCCAAAAGTTTCTGTATATGAAGTATTTGTAAGATTATTGATCAACACATACACTGAAAAATCTTTTTTAACGAAACTTAATTTTTCATCAATCAGATTATAGCTTCCGTTGTTAAGTCTTTCGTTGTAACGATAAACTACTTCATTGGTAAAGTTTTTCAGGAAAATGGTTTCTAATTTAGCAATAAACTGATGCCTTAAATTATCCAGGGCATATCTTGCTAAAAAAGTAGACGGCTGATTTATTTTATTATCCAGATAAGTATATCCGATCGTATATTTCAGCCAGTCGTTCAGGCGGTGATTTACTTCGGCCTCGATTCCTTTGATGGTGGTATCGCCGATATTCTGGGCAGACCAGAAGGCATCACTCTCACTGATTTTTGTCCAGTCGATGGCATTGTGGGTATCTCTCAGGAATCCGCTCGCCTTCACCAAGATATTTCTTGTCTGATACTGGTATCCAATTTCCGAATAAACCGCATTTTCAGGTTGCAGTTCCTGATTTCCACGTTCTGTTTTACTTGTGTAGTACAGGTCTGTAAAAGTAGGAACACGGTGTACTTTTGCAATATTACCGTAGATTTTATTGTTTTGGTTAAAGCTATATCCTACGTCAAGCCCCGGGTAGAAAAAGTTTCCTTCTTTGGAATAATTGGCCCATGAAATTCCCGGGCTGATGTTCAGTTTTTTATCCAATAGAGAAAAATGATGCTCAAAGAATACCTGCGAAACAAAGCGGTTCCTGTTTCCTAAATTATTGCTTACCAAGAATTCTTTTCGCAGCTCCACTCCAAGCCCGGTTGTACCTAATCCCCATTCATAAGTGGAGTTCACTTCTCCGCCTGCATTGTTGCCGATGTGCATATTCCGATATATTTCCGGTTTTGCTCTGTTGAAAAGGTACATATCCTGTCCTCTTCTCCAGTAAACATTTGAATTTAGTTTCAGATTCCCAAACTTTTGCTGGTGGGCAATGCTTACTACAGAAGCCTGCGTCTCTTCATACTGTTCCGTTGCCGATTGTGGACGCGTAAAACCCGTTGGCTCCAAATTTTTTCTCCGAAAAACCTGCCTGCAGTCTGAGATCCCCATCCTTGATATTCAGTTTACTTTGGTAAAAGACATTCCGGATCTCATAATCCGTATTGTAGATATATCCCTGCGAACTTGCAGAATTCGCCTGTAAGGAGTTGGAGAACTTTTCATTTCCAAGCTGAGCGTTTAATCCAAGTCCGTAATTTCCAAAATCTCCGGCTTCGGCGCTTATCTTCACTCTTTTTCCTGGATTTGTTTTTGTAATCACGTTGATGACCCCGGCATAGGCATTTTGTCCGAAACGTCGTGCAGCAGGACCTTTAACTACCTCAATTCTTTCCACATCATCAAGATCTACCGGTAGGTTCATGGAATTGTGCCCGGTCTGCGAATCGTTCATTCTGATTCCATTCAACAGCAGCAGTACCTGTTCGAAAGAACTTCCACGGAAACCTATATCACTTTGCACCCCGTTCGCTCCTCTCCTCCTGATGTCCATCCCCGGAACCTGCTGAAGGATTTCATCAATGCTTTTTGCAGGGGAATTTACAATGTCCTCTCTGGTAATGATGGTAATATTCTGGTTGGCACTTTTGTAAGGAGTGGAAAAAAGCTTTCCCTGAACTTCAATAGTTTCAATATCAGTTTGCTTTTCTTGCGCCTGCACGAAAAACAAAGTTCCGAGGAAGAAGATGCTCCCTGCTTTTTTAATCATAATTTCGGGTTTATTCTCAGTTAGTTTTGCGATCCCAAAAGTAGTGGAGTTCCCGAAGAAAGACAAATGATAGTTGTCATAAAAAAGGATGCGCAAAAAACGCATCCTTGAAATATCATTATTCTCTTTTTTAATTACATGTATACCAGATCTCTGAACAGCTTAACGATCTCTGAATTGCCGATGTATTGTACAATTTTATATAAAACTGTAAATGGCATACGGATCAAATAAGTAGAACTGATCTGGCAGAATTTATTTTTTAGGTTTAAAAATATACTTTATCGATTGATCGAAATCGGTTAAAAAATTTACATATTCCGCTTTTATAAATTCTTCTTTTCCCACAACAATAACCTTGCTGGTATCAATTTTTAAATCCGGATGATTTTTCTTGATATCGGCTACATCAAAGTATTCTTCTTTTCTTACAAGAATACTTTTTATCTTTTTATCTTTTAATATATCAGGTAACATTTTCAACTGTTAAAGTAGTCATATTTATGCTAAACCGAAAGAAATAATTATTTCTTTTTCAGATTTTTAAATTCATAAAAATAACCGGTCATAAAATAAGACAATTTCCAGTAACAAATCTATGAATACAGAATCATATTCTTATATTATCCATCAGGCATTAGATACCACAAAAAAGGATAACATTCTCTGATGTATGATGTTACTTCCCGAAATTGCCGGCTATACGGGTTAGCTTTATAGAATGAGACTTTTGTATTTTGTTCTCACCTTACTTTTCTTAAGCACATAAATGAACCTGCTATGATCCGGAGTACTTCTCAGATTGAACCTGTACAGAAATTCGTTCACATATTTTTGAAGATGTTTTCTGGAAACAGAATTGTAGATGCCGTAAATAGAATTTTTAAGTATTTTCCAGCAGCCCTCAATGCTATTGGTATGTATCGTCTTGTCTTTGGCATTGACGTACTCTTTTTTAGAATGGTCAACCACAACATGGTAATAGGATTTATCCAGTCCTTTGTACCCGCCCCATTCATCGCTGATTACCCGTGTGTTTTTTGACGACACGTACCTATGGATTAGAGGCTGAATATTACTTTTACCGGTATTTTCGATAACATAGGCGTTCATTTTACCACCGCGCTGCAACATACCCATTACCGGCACTTTATCCGGGAAATTACGTCCTCCGGAATATTTTACTTTTTTTGCTGCGTGTCTGTTTTTATTTTTACCGCCGATAAAAGTTTCGTCACATTCGATATCACCTTCAAGCTCATTATTGTTTTCAATTCCGAAACATTCACGGATGCGGTGGGATAAAAACCATGCGGTCTTCTGGGTAACGCCGATATCTTTTGCAAGCTGGACGGAACTTATCCCCTTTTTGCCGCAGGTGAGCAGCCAGATGGCCAGAAACCATTTCTGAAGGCTGATCTTGGTATTTTCAAACATAGTACCGGTTTTCACATTGAAATATTTACCGGTATTCTTGCACCTGTAACGGTTGTTACTGCATTTATATATTTTCGATTCCGGATCGAACGGGCTCTCAACAGCACCGCCCCATCTCATTTGCTCTAAGTAGTCGATACATACTTGCTCAGAAGAGAAAGTGTGGATTAATTCCAGTACAGACTTGAAATTTGTGTTAATCATGGTATTGCAATATTAGCAATTATTTGAACGTATAGTTTTCCATCATATTATTAAATTTTAGTTAAAGTTTCTATATTTTTCTAAAAATCGTGATTTAGCGATAACGTAGCTATATTTATTTCAAAACTTATTGATAAAAAGTATTATTTCAAATAGTGTAGAAATGTAAATAATTACCATACAGCCGTACTTTGGGGGGTTTCTAAAGTATCGATTGAATTAAAAACAGCACGTAGAAAAATCGGAGGCGGATCTCATTTCAAAATACGTTTTTATCTAGTGTAGATTTGTAAATACTTGCCAAAACATATACCTGAACTTCCGTCAAAAATTCGTAATTTTGTTAGTCTTAATTTTACTATGGCTACTAATACAGATATAGATATTAAAAAACAGATTTTCGTTAAGAATGCACATCTTAATAATCTGAAACACATTGATGTTCTCATCCCCAAAAACAAGCTGATCGTCATTACTGGAGTTTCCGGAAGCGGAAAATCTTCACTGGCCTTTGACACGATTTATGCGGAAGGACAGAGAAGATACGTAGAAAGTTTAAGCTCGTACGCCCGGCAGTTTTTAGGAAAGCTGGAAAAACCGAAAGTGGATGATATCAAAGGGCTAGCCCCTTCGATCGCCATTCAGCAGAAAGTAATTTCGTCCAACCCGCGGTCTACAGTAGGAACTTCTACGGAGATTTACGACTACATGAAACTTCTTTTCGCCAGGATCGGGAAAACATTTTCCCCGGTTTCGGGAGAGGAAGTAAAAAAAGATTCCGTTTCGGATGTGGTGGATTTTATCAAGTCTTCCAAAAAAGAAACCTCATTTCTACTGACAGCTCCTTATGATTATGACGCTGCCAATTTCGGAGAGAACCTCAATGTACTCAAGCTTGCAGGTTTTACAAGGCTTGAGATCAACGGTAATGTGGCCGGAATCGAAGACCTGGAAAGTTTCGGCTTCACCCCCGAAAAAGGAATGGAAATCAATCTGGTAATCGACCGTTTTGCGTATGAAGAAGACGAGAGTTTCCTTCAGCGTCTGGCAGATTCCATCCAGATGGCTTTTTACGAAGGCCGGGGGTATTGTTCGTTAAAGAATATGGATACTGGAAAAACCAAAGAATTTTCCAACAAATTTGAACTTGACGGCATCGAATTTCTGGAGCCGAACGTTCACTTTTTCAGCTTTAACAATCCATACGGGGCCTGCCCGACCTGCGAAGGATACGGAAAGGTAATCGGAATTGATGAAGACCTGGTGATCCCGAACAAAACCTTATCGATTTTCGAAGATGCGGTGGCATCCTGGAGAGGGGAAAGCATGAGCGAATGGAAAAAGGATTTCATTAAAAAAGCAAAGGACTTCCCGATTCATAAGCCGTACCATCAATTAACCAAAGAACAGAAAAAATACCTCTGGAAGGGAGACGGGAAAAGCACTTTCCCTTCCATCGATAATTTCTTCAGGATGCTGGAGGAAAACTTATACAAGATCCAGTATCGGGTGATGCTTTCGCGTTACCGCGGAAAAACGCTCTGCCCCACCTGTGAAGGCCTGAGGCTGCGTGAAGAAACCAGCTGGGTAAAAATCGACGGATATAATATCCAGTCGATGATTGAGCTGCCGCTGGATGAGCTTTTTCCATTGATCCAGGAATTAAAATTATCCGAGCATGATCAGGAAATAGCTAAAAGGCTGTTGTACGAAATTACAACACGTCTGGAATTTTTATTAAAAGTCGGGTTAGGCTATTTAACATTGAACAGGACTTCCAATACCCTTTCGGGTGGTGAAAGTCAGCGGATCAACCTGGCGACAAGCTTAGGAAGTTCCCTGGTGGGATCTATTTATATCCTGGATGAGCCATCGATCGGCCTTCATTCCAGAGATACCGAAAATTTAATTGAAGTATTGCATAACCTTCGTGATCTTGGTAATACTGTGATTGTGGTGGAACATGATGAAGATGTAATGAAAGCCGCAGATTATATCATCGATATCGGGCCGGAAGCCGGGTATTTGGGCGGAGAGCTTGTATTTGCCGGTGATTACAAAGAACTGAAAAATGCAGACACCTTAACCTCAAAATACCTTACCGGAAGGCTGGAGATCGAAGTTCCGAAAAAACGCAGAAAACCGAAAGAGTGGATTAAAATAAAGGGGGCTCGTCAGAATAACTTAAAAAACGTGGATGTAGATATTCCTCTGGAAAGCCTGGCGGTGATTTCCGGAATTTCAGGAAGCGGAAAGTCTACTTTGATGAAAGAAATCCTGACCAATGACATCCAGATTCAGTTGGGCATGGGCGGTAAAAAAGGCGATTACGATTCTGTCGACTTTCCGGCCAAGCTGATTAAAAATATTGAGCTGATCGACCAGAATCCGATCGGGAAATCATCGCGCTCGAATCCGGTAACGTACCTGAAAGCGTATGATGACATCAGGGATCTGTTCGCCAAGCAGAAAATGGCAAAGATGATGGGCTATAAACCGAAACATTTCTCTTTCAACGTAGACGGCGGAAGATGTGATGAATGTAAAGGCGAAGGCGTAATTAACGTTTCCATGCAGTTTATGGCAGATATTGAGCTGGAATGCGAAGTGTGTAAAGGAACCCGTTTTAAAAACGAAATCCTGGAGGTAAAATATGACGAAAAAAACATTTCGGATATTCTTCACATGACCGTGGATGAAGCGCTGGAATTTTTCAGTGATAATAAAGAAGATAAGATCGTTACCAAGCTGAGACCTCTACAGGATGTCGGTTTAGGATATTTACAGCTTGGGCAGAGTTCATCTACCCTGTCCGGTGGTGAAGCACAGCGTGTAAAGCTCGCCTCCTTCCTGGTGAAAGGCGTAACAACGGACAAGACGCTGTTTATTTTTGATGAGCCGTCTACCGGGCTTCATTTCCACGATATTCAGAAATTGCTGAAGTCCCTGCAGGCTTTGATCGATCTGGGACATTCTGTAATCGTGATCGAGCATCAGCCGGATATTATCAAATCGGCAGATTACATTATCGATATCGGACCGGAAGCCGGAAAACACGGCGGTGAAGTGGTCTTTACCGGAACACCGGAACAACTGGCCAAGGACAAAAAATCCCATACGGCAAAGTACATCAAGGAAAAACTTGAAAATTAAACCAAAAAAGAGAGCTGTATGGCTCTCTTTTTTCTTCTGACTGTTCTTAAAAAAAGTGTAACTCTTTATAAATAAGAACCTTTCTGTCTAGTAGTCCCACCAAGAATCGAACTTGGATCTAAAGTTTAGGAAACTTCTATTCTATCCGTTGAACTATGGGACCTGCTGGTTTTTCAAAGATAGTATTTTTTATGGTTAAAATAAAAGAATCCGCTCTTTAGGAGCGGATTCAGTAGATAAAAACATCTCATTTTTTTAATTAGACAACAATAAAAAAGCACAGCCGACGATGCTGTGCTTAAATTTTTATAAATTTAATTGCGATTTCAAAGTTGAAAAAAGCAAAATTTGGTTCCACTTCAGTTGTATTTCTTAGTAAATGTAGGAATAAATTCTATGCCAAACAATGAACGGAATGTTAAAATTTAATGTTTAACATTTACATCATCAACTATTATTTTTTGATTTATTTTACTCTGATAAATGCTCTATTGCACTTCTATGAAAGACCATCAATAAGATTAGAAAGTTTTTTTTACCCGTTATACTAAGTTTAAGTCCCAAAAAAACCGGAAATTCTTACGAACTTCCGGAAAAAAATTTGCTAAATATTAATGAAATTAATTCGATTTCAGGGTCCAGATTGAACCGTTCTTGGTGGTAAGCTTTTCAAGGCTACCCTTAGCAGAAAGATCATTAAGCAGCTGCTCGCTCTCCCTTCTTGGTGTCCCGGATAGTTCGGAATACTCTTTTGCCGTTAGTGAACTGTACTTAGCAAATAGGCTTTCCCAGTTTTTAGAATACTCAGATTTTTGGGTATCCGAATTTACTTTTAAAATGGCTGTTTCATAAAAGGCATACGGCTTAGATCCGTATACAATCTCTTTACTTCCTGCATCATTGGTAAAAAACATCGTCGGGAAACCTCTTACTCCCATTTCTCTTGCCAGTTTCAGATCTTCCTGGAAAAGTTCTTTTCCTTTTCCGTCAAAGTCTTTTTTCAGCTGATCGGTATCAAGTCCCGTCTTTTTCGCTGCTGCTGCGATATGCTCCCACTTTGCAATGTTCTTTTTCTTTAGAAACACCATTTCACGAAGTTCCCTCATGAATTCGACCGCCTTGGTTTTGTCCTGCAGTTGTGCAGCTTTAAAGGCAATCGACGGCGGATAGGAAGAATCCAAAGGATCCTGAAGCCACACGTCTCCGTCAATCGGCATATCGTAGTATAAACTTACCTCATCCCAATGATGCGCCACATCAGAAGGTTTACTGATCCCTCCGCTGTTGTAGCTCCAATCCGGAAGAAGCCCGCCCATTCTGTATTCTATATCTACATGGTTTCCGTATTCAAGCTTCAGCTTTCTCAGCTGCGGCTCGATTCCCCAGCATGAAGAACAGATCGGATCTGTGAAATAGATAACTTTTACAGGTTTTTCATTAGCCTTTACATTGATGTTCCCAATCTCCATTTTTTCTCCGGGAACTTCACAAATTCCTGTAGCAGGATCGCATAATAGCGGATTTGTTGATTTACTTTCCATTTTCTTACTTTTATCACTCTGTCCATTACAGCTGCTGAGTGCGGCTGTAAGGAACAAGAATGTTAATATTTTGCAATTCAGCATTTACTATGTTAAGATTTGATGTCCTTCTTACTATATCACAAAACTAATGTTTAATCACTACATGACGGTAACGGCTTTCCTTTTGGAAACCGGTTTCCTCTATGAAACCAACTAACCGAAATTTATTATCTTTACTCCATTAAATAAATCAGCAATGAAAAAAGAAGCCAGCTTTAATACTTCTTCAGTATGCAAGAACAGGATGAACGCCATTAAGGATTCAATGGAAATCTTATCGGGGAAATGGAAATTCCATATTCTCGGAACTTTGATGCAGGGCGGAAAAATGCGTTTTATGGATCTAATGAGAGAAATCGATGGTATTGCAGCCAAAATGCTTTCCAAAGAACTTCAGGATATGGAAATCAATCACCTGATCAAACGTACGGTACTGGATACAAAGCCTGTAACGGTAGAATATGAAGTCACGGAATACGGCAAGACCATTGAGCCCATTATCGATGAAATTGCAAAATGGGGCATTGAATACAGAAAATCCCTCTATCAAAAATAAAAAACCGGCAATAAAGCTGCCGGTCCGAAAAAACAAAAATTGATATGGATATGATTGTTGTGTTTTTTTATTGAAACAAATTTATGTTTATTTAGAATCAATAAAAATAATATAGAGATGATATTTATCACCTATTGAAGAAATTTTCAAGCCCGGATTTTAGCTTCTCGTTAGCTGATCCAGTTTTTTCAGCAGTGTAGGTATTCTGAAACTGCCATGCATTCCTTCAATTTCGGTTTGTACTGCATCAACATCAATACCTTTTGCCGTCAGAAAAAGTGGCGTTTTGCTTTCACCCCGAAAAACCATTCTTCTTTCCGGATCATTGCTGTTGAATCCGTTTTTGGCAATGCCGACCACAGGAAATTTCTGATCTAAAGCTTCATAAAGATAACCACCCAGCCCATGTTTACCGTTTTCATCAAGCGTTACATAACCGTCGACGATAATCACATCACACGGCTGGAGATTGATTTTATTTAAAAGGCTGACTATACAGGGCAGTTCTCTTTTATAAAAAGCACCACTTTCATAATCCGAAGTTATGGCAGTTTTTTCACTGAAAATTTCCGTTTCCTGCGCAGAATCCCAGTCCTGGAAAGCAAGACAGACGGTATTGGCATAATCGTCGTAATAATAAGTATCAAAAGCGTAGATCATCTGAAAAGAATAGCTGATTGTTTTATGGAATTAAATTAATCTAAAAAAACTCACCAAAATGCCACAAGACGCCGCTCGGATCATGCACAAAACATTCTTTTCCCCAAGGCAGGGTTTGTACCGGGCTTACTTTTGCCGATTGGTATTTTTCCGTAAGGTTCAATGATGAAAGTTCCTCAAAGAATGCATCCGTATTCTCGACTTCGATAAAAACCATGGTATTGTCGATCCAGTCTTTTACATAACCATCCTGAAGATAGAATCCAATATCATCCCATCTGAACAATGACATTTTCGGATCGATCACCACTTCTTCAAAACCGAGATCCCGGTAAAAGCTTCTGCTGACTTCAAAATTTTCCGAACCAATGAAAGGCCGGATTGATTTTACATTTTGTTTCATAATGTATTTTACGCCTATTACATTTTGTGAGTAAGTAAATTGAATATTTAAAAGAAAGGCAAACTGCCATCAGCAAATTTGCCTTATGTTTTATACTGTACTAATTATTTTTTGTCAACCACGATTCTCTCCGGCCGGTTTGCCAGTTGCCAGGCGGTCGCAAAAACCAGCTGGGTTCTTTTCGCCAACAGATTATAGTCGATTTTCTCTACGTCATCGGTCGGCTTGTGATAATCTTCATGAATTCCGTCGAAGAAAAATGCTACCGGCACGTTGTTCTTCGCAAAATTATAGTGGTCTGAGCGGTAATACAGTCTTTCCGTATCGTTCGGGTCGTCGTATTTATAGTTCAGCTCCAGATTATTTGTCATTTTATTTGCTGCCTCGTTGATGACTTTCAGCTGGGAGCTCAGCATTTCGGAACCGATAACATACACGTACTGCTTCCCTCTGTTTTCCGGATCGTCACGCCCGATCATATCGATATTTAAATCGACAACCGTATTGGCAAGCGGAAATATCGGGTTATCCGTATAAAATTCAGAACCGAACAGTCCATGCTCTTCGCCTGTCACATGCAGGAAAAGAATGGATCTCTTCGGACCGTTTCCTGCTTTTTTAGCAGCCTGGAAAGCTTTTGCAATTTCCATTACAGCCACCGTTCCGCTTCCGTCGTCGTCCGCACCATTGTAAACCACCCCGTTTCTTGTTCCGACATGATCATAGTGTCCGGAAATAACCACAATTTCTTCCGGTTTTTCAGAACCTTCGATGAAAGCCAGGATATTTTCAGAATCGGGAAGGTTTCCGCCTCCCCTTTGTTTCATAAAAGCTGCCGGGACTTTCTGGTAATAAGATCCCAGAGCCTTGGGATAAGAAATTCCCAGGCTTTTATAATAGTTCACCATATATTCTCCCGCTTTTTTCTGTCCCGGGCTTCCCGTATCTCTTCCTTCCATCTCATCCGAAGCAATTACATATAAGTTTTTCTTCAGATCTTCTGCCTTAATTTCTTTATAAGCAGAGAGAAAGGCCTTATCTGCTTTTACGACAGAAGAAGACGGTGAAGTTCCAGAGCCGGAAACGGTTTTTGAAGCACCGCAGCTTACCAGCAGAGCGATTGAAAATAATGGAATGATTAATTTTCTCATTGATGAATAATTTGCCTAAAAATAACAAAATTTATTTAATCTCCGGCGGAATGGTATTTTTCATATATTTGGATTAAATGCAAAAAGTATGGAGAATATTTACGGATTCAATCATTACTCTTTTTTTACCGAAATGTCTGAGCTGGCTGTTAAGAACAACAGTTTCGACCTGTCCCTGGGATTACCGGATTTCGACATCGACAACCGTATGCGGGAATACCTGAAAGAAGCGGCAGATCTTAACAATCATAATTATGAACCGCTTGCGGGAAATCCGCTGCTGGTTCAAAACGTCATCACCTTTAATATCAATAGGAAGCACAGCATCCGCCTGATCGAAAATGAAGTAACGATCGTTCCTTGTGCCACCTTTGCTCTATACACTTCCCTCAAATGTATTTTGAATCAGGGAGATGAAGTGGTGATCATCCAGCCGTCCTATTATACCTACGGACCTTCGGTTTTCATGAATGGCGGTGTTCCGGTCTATTACGATCTTGAAAACGACTTCTCGGTAAATTGGGAAAAGCTTCAGAACTGTATTTCCGAAAAAACAAAAGCGGTCATCGTTAACTCCCCTCAAAATCCTACCGGAAAAATCTGGTCACCGGACGATTGGCAACAGCTATATTCCTTAATTAAAGACCGGGAAATTTATCTTATTTCCGAAGAGATCTATGATACTTACTGTTTTGACGGACTGGAACATTACAGTGCATTTCTTCATCCGGAACTGAGAAAAAGAACATTCGGCATTTTTTCTTTCGGGAAAATGTTTCATTCTACAGGCTGGAAGGTTGGCTATCTTCTTGCTTCGGAAGACCTGACGGCAAAATTCCGGTGCCATCAGCAGTATATTTCTTACGGTGCCAGTGCGCCTTGCCAACATGCCATCGCCAAATATCTTGAAGTTTTTGACCCTTCCGCCAATCAGCTTTTTATGCAGGGAAAACGTGATCTTTTCTACGAATTAATCAATCAGACACCACTGATTGTTGAGAAGAAAGCTGAAGGAGCTGTTTTTCAGATCGCAAATTTCAGATCGGTCTCCAAAACGATGACTGACGTGGAATTTTCAAAGTGGCTGACCGTAGAAAAGAAGGTTTCCTGCCTGCCGCTGTCTGCATTTTACAATTCAAAACAGGATTCCGATTACATCCGCTTCAGCTTTGCAAAAAATGACGAGCTGATTATTAATGCGCTAGAGCATTTGAGAAAGGTGCTTTGATTTTATTTAATTCGCAAAAGGAGTAATCTAGGAAAAATTTTTAACGCTGTCGACGCAAAGAATGGTTATATTCTTATGACAGATTTTTCAGTCGCAAAGGCATTTCATTCAGCAAATGACAGCAACATATACTGCTCATCTCCGTATTTCATTTTAACTGATCGCTGCTTGCTGAGAGTTGAAATAAAATTATAAAAGGCAGCTTAGTAAAATATCAGTTGACTTTTACTTGTTCACTAAGATTTAATACTAATTTCCTTTGTAATAAAATTTTCTACTGAAATTATTAATAAAAAAAGCACTGCCTAAGACAGTGCTTTTAATTATATTTTTAATTTAGATTATAGCGATAATACTCTTACATCAATCCTCCTGTTTTTCGCCATACACTCTTCGGTATCGTTGGCTTCACATACCGGATGCTGGGATCCATAGCCCTCCGCTTCTACCCTGTCACCGCCTACACCAAGCTCCAGTAATTTAAGCTTTGCCGTCTGTGCCCTGAGGTTGGACAGCTTCTGGTTGCTTTCTTCGTTTCCGCTGTTATCGGTATAGCCTCCCAGTTTTATTTTCATTGTCGGATAGGCGTTTAAAAGTTCTACGAGATTCAGCAGCTGTGCATCGGAACCCGGTCTTAAATCGCTCGATCCGGTTTCAAAATAAAGATTTTCAATAGTATACCATTTGTTGGGATCCAGAACGCCCTGATCTTTATTTTTAACGGCATTATACAGCTGATAAATCTGGCTGCTCTCACCTATTTTTATTCTTTTACCATCTTTAAGCTCTATTTCTTTTATAGCTCCCGTATCATATACAAAATCTCCGTTTTCATTAAGATATCCTTTCACTTCAGGTGCTACAATTGCTCCGGCCGTAGTATTGGCAGCAGGATTAACAATGGTTGTACCGGTGGTTCCCATTAATGCTTCCAGTTTTGCTTTTCTGTTGGCTTCAATTTTATCTTTGTGCATAACCGCTAAAGTAGGTGCAATAACCAACGATACAATTGACATCAATTTGATAAGGATATTCATGGAAGGGCCTGAAGTATCTTTGAAAGGATCTCCAACGGTATCTCCTGTTACGGAAGCTTTATGAGGGTCAGATCCTTTGTAATACATCTGCCCGTTGATACTTACTCCTTTTTCAAAAGATTTTTTTGCATTGTCCCAGGCTCCGCCGGCGTTATTCTGGAACATTCCCATCAGTACTCCGCTTACCGTGGCTCCTGCTAAAAATCCGCCTAATACTTCGGGTCCGAAGATAAATCCGATCAGCAACGGGGAAATAATTGCAATGGCTCCCGGCAGCATCATTTTTCTGATGGATGCATCGGTAGAAATAGCCACGCACTTTTCATATTCCGGCTGTGCCTTTCCTTCGAGAATCCCCGGAATTTCCCGGAACTGTCTTCTAACTTCTTCCACCATCGCCATTGCTGCCTGTCCGACTGCTGTAATGGCTAAAGAAGAGAAAATAAAAGGAATCATTCCGCCGACAAACAGTCCGGCCAGAACATCAGCCCGGTAAATATCGATGCCGTCGATACCTGCAATTCCTACGAAGGCAGCAAATAAAGCCAAAGCCGTCAATGCAGCGGAAGCAATGGCAAATCCTTTACCTGTGGCAGCTGTTGTATTTCCTACCGCATCCAGAATATCTGTTTTTTCACGGACTTCTTTCGGCAATTCGCACATTTCGGCAATTCCGCCTGCGTTATCAGCAATCGGTCCGAAGGCATCAATAGCAAGCTGCATGGCGGTTGTTGCCATCATTCCTGCCGCGGCAATCGCAACGCCATACAATCCGGCGCAGAGATAGGAACCGTAAATTCCGCCGGCCAATACAATGATCGGCAGTAAAGTAGATTCCATTCCTACGGAAAGCCCGCCGATGATGTTGGTCGCATGTCCGGTCGAGGATTGTCTGACAATGCTGGAAACCGGCCTTTTTCCCATCGCGGTATAATATTCTGTAATAATACTCATTAAAGTTCCGACTACAAGCCCTACCATGATGGCTCCGAAGACGCCCATTTTGGAAAATTCGTGTCCTCTCAATACCATTTTATCCGGCAGAATATAGGTTACCAGGAAGTAAGAAGCGATGGCAGTAATAACGATGCTGCCCCAGTTCCCGAGATTCAGAGCGTTCTGTACACTGGAAGTAGAAGAATCTTCGTTATCATTAATCCTTACAAACAAAGTCCCGACGATCGAGAAAATAATCCCTGTCCCGGCAATAAGCATCGGTAAAAGGATGGGTGCAAAACCGCCGAAAGAATCTTCAGAAATTGTTTCTCTTCCCAAAACCATGGTCGCGAGCACCGTGGCCACATAAGAGCCGAACAAATCCGCTCCCATCCCGGCAACGTCGCCCACGTTATCACCTACATTATCCGCAATCGTCGCCGGGTTTCTCGGATCGTCCTCCGGGATTCCGGCTTCTACTTTTCCTACCAAATCGGCACCGACATCGGCAGCTTTTGTATAAATTCCCCCGCCTACTCTTGCGAAAAGCGCGATGGATTCAGCTCCCAAAGAAAATCCTGTCAAAATTTCAATGGTTCTTTCCATTTCATGGGAATCTACCGGAGAATTGGGTGCGAAAATCTGTTTAATAATTAAAAACAGCGCTCCCAATCCTAAAACGGCTAATCCCGCAACGCCCATTCCCATAACGGAACCTCCCGTAAAAGAAACTTTCAGCGCTTTTGAAAGTGAAGTTTTTGCTGCCTGGGCGGTCCGCACATTGGCTTTGGTTGCGATCTTCATCCCGATAAAACCAGCCGATGCAGAAAACACGGCACCGAAGATAAAGGCAATCCCGATGGTCCAGTGGGAATTGGCATTGCTCATGCCCATTACCGCCAGAAGAATGGCGACAATCACGACAAAATAAGTTAAAATCCTGTACTCAGCTTTTAGAAAAGCCATTGCACCGTCAGCGATATGTCCGCTGATAAGTTTCATTTTTTCATTTCCGGCATCCTGCTTATTGACCCAATTGCTCTGGAGGTAAGTATACACTAATGCAATCACCCCAAAAATTGGTACTAATACAAATAGATCCATAGTTTAATATTTTTTTGGTATAGATTACTAAATATAATCATTTTATTGTTATCAATTCATTAAAATATTTACAAGAATTAGAAGTAAGCACCTGAATTAAAAATTTACCCTTTTCTTTCCTCCAAATAATTATTAATTTTGCCGTATGGATTTAAGAGACCAATTGAAAAACCTTTTTCCTGATCACGAAGAGCAGGATTTTGAAATGCCCAAAGAACAATTCAAGCAGAAAGAACCTTTGGTGTGCAAGTTTGAAAAGAAAGGAAGAAACGGAAAGCCTGTAACCATTGTTGAAGGCTGGGAAGGAAACGAAGAAGAACTAAAAAAAATCTCGAAGAAAATAAAAACCACATTAGGGATCGGCGGCTCCGAAAAGGACGGTACCATTATCATTCAGGGCGATAACCGTGATAAGATTATGGAAATCCTTAAAGAAATGGGATTTAAAACAAAGAGGGTCGGCGGATAATTTTAAATGTATTACGCTTGTAGCCCATAGCTTAAAATAAATTGGCTTTTAGGCAACGAATTTAATTTTTAATCGTTGTCTTTCTATCTCCGTATTTGCATAATTAATATTTTGCCGTTATCTTCTGCGGTATATCTGCTATTATTTAGCATCAAATCAGTTTCTTCTTAACTTAAAATTCTGAGTAGGCTTACAGATACATAAATTGGTACTGTTGTAAGGTGCTAACCTAGGTTTATGCTTGTATTAAAGCGCGTTTAGGTTTAAATCTTCTTTAACGGATATACCTTATTGTATTTTTTACTAATTTTAAACCCCGAAATCACATTCATTACTAAAAACGGCCTATTCTGTACAGGCTTTTTTTTGAATAATGAGGCAGGATCTTTGGGAGAGATTTTAGTACATCACAATTTTCATTTTAAACTATAAAAAGATTATGCTCAATAAACTTGCAGCTTCAGAACTGGTGCTGAACGAAGACGGAAGTGTTTATCACCTGAACCTTTTACCGGAAGATATTGCCGGGAAGATCATTCTTGTAGGAGATCCTGACCGGGTAGCCAAGGTTTCGAAATATTTCGATACGGTAGAAATCAGAAAAAATAAAAGGGAATTTTATACGCATACCGGAACTTTGCGCGGTGAAAGAATCACCGTAATGTCAACGGGAATCGGTACGGAGAATATCGATATCGTCATGAATGAGCTGGATGCCTTGGTAAATATCGATCTTCAAAATAAAGAATTTAAGACAGAACATACGGCGCTGCAGCTATTCCGGATGGGAACGTGCGGAAGTGTGAATCCTGACGTTCAGGTAGACCATATGCTGGTTACCCAAAATGTTGTAGGACTGGACGGCCTGATGCATTTTTACCAGGACTATGCATTTGAAAACGAATTCTCAAAAAATTTTTCAGACCGCTTCCCGTATGCTAAGATTAAACCAATGCTGTATTTTTCCGAATGGTCAGAAGAATTGGGAGCACTGTATGCAGATGCCAAATATCATGGAAACACGGCAACTTTCCCGGGTTTTTATGCACCACAGGGCAGACAACTCCGTTTAAAAGCAGTTGACGACCAGTTTTTGGAAACGCTAAATGATTTAGGGGTGACCAATTTTGAAATGGAAACTTCGGCTATTTATGCCTTATCCAAAATGCTCGGACACAAAGCAATTACAGTAAACAATGTAATTGCCAACAGAAGACGCGGGGAATTTTCTGCCGACCATCATGCTTCTGAAAAGAATTTGATTGAATGGGTGTTGGAGCGGATTATTAAATAAATCCTATTTATAATCGTAAGCGCGGTTTTAACAGCTGCTTTCAAAAGACTTAAGAAATAAAAAAGGTCGTCCAAAAAATTTTGGACGGCCTTTTCTTTAATAGGCACAATTTTTTTCATATTCCCTGATGATTCCGCCATAGAATTCCAGATAAGCCTCAAGCATATAAGCCCCTAATAAATCCTGAGTTCCGTTATATCCCAGCTTCCGGCTTTTGCCCTCGTCATAAGCCTTTTTTCTGATCTCCTTAAATTTTGCATTCAATTCTTTTTTAAAAGCTTTGTCTTCAAATTTTACTTCAAGGGAAGTCATGTATTTTTGGAATTCAGGGCAATCTCTGCCTGCATATTTAAATGCTTCTGCCATCTTATCATATAGCGAACCTGCAAAAAGTCCCAGTTTGTCATAGTCAACCGGCATAACGGCAAAATCATCTTTTGCATTCCTTATGTACAGTTTAGAATACACATAATTACAAGTTGTTGCAGTACAAACTTTTAAATTAGAACCGTATATCTTTATTTTTCCGTCATAAAGCAAGGGTTCAAAAGACCTTTTCTTTTTGTCATTTACTTCTCCATTCTTATCTATATATTTCATGTCAAGCCTTTCTATTAAGCTTTGCACATCATCCTGATCATCATATATTTTTACAGATTTTACTTCATTTGCACCAAACTTTTCATCGTCCGAAGTTTTTGTCTTT
This sequence comes from Chryseobacterium sp. SORGH_AS_0447, assembly GCF_030818695.1. Classification (NCBI taxonomy): domain Bacteria; kingdom Pseudomonadati; phylum Bacteroidota; class Flavobacteriia; order Flavobacteriales; family Weeksellaceae; genus Chryseobacterium; species Chryseobacterium sp. SORGH_AS_0447. The sequence continues at coordinate 2,810,173 of NZ_JAUTAR010000001.1, forward strand.
TTGTAAATAAAATTGTAGATATCATCCTTATTAAAAAAACTCGGATAGGTACCGTTCGGATAAGTGTAACCCACGAGAAAGCCCGTTACGGTAGAACCATCGGTTAGCGTAAAGTCAACTTTCGGTAAATCTTTAGTATTGTGCTTTCCAAAATAAGGCTGAGAGAAAAATTTCACAAAAGTGAAGCAAAACAGGACAAGAATAAATTTAGTTTTCATAGATTTTATTTTTAGCAAAAAATTCGCGCAAATATATAATAAAATCTAAATATGCTGCAAAATCATTTAAAATTCAGTAATTGTAACATAAAAATGCGCCGAGTACAAACTTTCTGGATTTGAAGAAATATTAGTAAGATTAAGGGTTACAATAGATGTTGAGGTCATTCGTGCATTTGAAATCGAGAATGTGGTATTTCCCGGAAAATCTGCTGCCGGTGTTACGGTAATAGTCGCTTTTGTTGATGCCGGAACAATGGCTGATGGAATATACATACTCAGTGTGGTAGATTTGCCTGCCGGTAGATTGTTAATGGAAACTGCCGGCCATACTTCGAAGCTGATCTGATTTTTATGAACCGTTCCCTTATTTCCTAATTTATATTGTCCTCCTACATCCAGTTTAGCTGTGGTGTTCGGTGTAGAGGTTCCGATCCCCACATTGGCATTGCTGTCACCTAAAACAATCGCATTGTACTGTGAGGTTGAAGCGTTAAATCCTATTGCGGTAGAATTCTGGCCGGTGGCAGATGCTCCGGATCCTAAAGCTGTTGAGTTCTGTCCGTTCGTCGCTGCATAATATCCTACTGCAGTTTCACTGTTGGAATTCGTTTTTGAACTGTATCCCAGCGCGACAGACTGAAATCCTGCTGCTTCAGAATTGTTTCCCAAGGCAGATGATTCATTGGCTGTCGTCTTTGCATTGTAGCCGATAGCGGTAGACTGAAATCCATCAGCCAGAGAGTTGTTACCAATAGCAGTCGATTCGTTTTTATTGGTTTTCGCATTGTACCCAATGGCATTAGACTTATACGCTCCAGCCGTAGCCTTGTTTCCAACTGCAAGACCGTCGTTGGCTGTTACTGACGCTTCATTTCCTATGGAAACACCCTGATAGGCAGAACCGGAAATCCCGATGGCAATACCGTTCTGCCCCGCATTGGCTCCCAACCCGAGACTTATCGAATTATCAGTTCCCAATCTCCCCGATTTTACTGAGTTTACCTTGAAAATAAGATCATCATAAGTATTTGTCCCTAATGATAGATTGGTACCTGCTCCGGCATTGTTCCCGCCATTGGTTGCAGAATTATTCCACGAAGCTCCGGAATTTCCTGAACTAATGGTATTTGCGGCGCCTGCAATAGAAATTTTATTCCATTTCTGATTGCTCCAGTAATACAGTCCGGTATCTGTAAGGCCACCCAGCCCGTTATTCCAGATAATTAAACCGTCTGCCGGCGAAGCAACTGTTACATTATCAGTAAGCGAAGTTACCGAAACACTTGGCAGAAGAATTCCTTTGTTTGCGGATCTAATATCCAAGATTGAAGAAGGATCAGGAGCAGTAGTTCCTATACCTACCTGAGAAAATAGAAAATTAAAGTTAAAAAACAATGAGATCGTCACGGCGATCTGTGATCTAGATGGTGTATACATAATCGTATTTTTATGGTTATAGTTTTCGACTGCAAATATAACAATTTTTCAATAAAAAACTAATTTTGTTGCAAATTCAATACCAATATAAAATAAACACACAAATGGATTTAAAAAATACTGTTTTACAGTATTTTATACGTGATTTATATAGAATTAATTCTATAACAAAACCTCATTTTAAGACAATAAAACGACGATTTTCAGACATTAACAAATTAAATTATTTGCAATAAAATATCTTTTTATTTAAATATAATTAAATTTAAAATTACAATAATTTATTATTTGCTGTTTTTGCAAATTCTTATTTTAAGTACCATATGTAATTAATATTTAATCATAATTATTTATATCAATAAAATTTATATCCATAAATCATTATCTGATTAAACTTTTAATTAGAATTATTTAATGCATTTATCCACTTTATAACAACTGATTGTTGTATTGTTATAGATGTAATAAAAATGCAGATTTGAACTTTATGAAAATTTTAACAATACCACGAAATTTTAGGAATAGTTATTGTTTGATACAGTACAACACAAACAAAATATCAACATTATGAACAATTCAGAATACAACAAAGCAGAAAATGCAGTAGACAACACCGAAAATTCTCTAAAAAATGCTGCAGACAATGCAAAATGGAAAGTTGAAGAACTTTCTGACAGAGCAAAAGATTATATCAACGAAAAAAGATCAAATGACGAGGAAGCAACCCATGAAGACTGGTTGGACAGGGTAAAAAACAATGCTTCCGATACTTGGGATAACATCAAAGACAAAGCCAATGATGCCTGGGAAAAAACCAAAGATGCAGCAGAAGATGTAAAAGCAGAATGGAACAAGAAAACCAACTAAAAATTTCAGTCATATAAATATTTTCAAGAAAAACGGAGTCTTTTATAGAAGGCTCCGTTTTTTATTATGCTCTAAACACAAATTATTGCTACATTTGTAACTTAATAAACATTAAAAAATTATGTCATACGGTTTACTTAAAGGCAAAAAGGGAATTATTTTTGGAGCCCTTAATGAACAATCGATCGCATGGAAAGTTGCAGAAAGATGTCATGAAGAAGGTGCTGAATTTATCTTGTCCAACGCTCCTATCGCTCTGAGAATGGGAGAACTTAACGGCTTAGCAGAAAAAACAGGTTCTGAAGTAATCGGGGCAGATGCAACTTCTCTTGAAGATCTGGAAAAGCTTTTTGATGCCGCAGTTGCCAAATTCGGTAAAATTGATTTTATCCTTCACTCCATCGGAATGTCTGTGAACGTGAGAAAAGGGAAACACTATACGGAAATGAATTACGACTGGTTGGAAAAAGGCTGGGATATCTCAGCGGTTTCTTTCCACAAAGTAATGAGGGTAGCTTACGAGAAAGACTGTATGAACGAATGGGGAAGCATCCTGGCTTTATCATATATTGCAGCGCAGAGAACATTCCCTGATTATAATGATATGTCCGATAACAAAGCTTATCTGGAAAGCATCGCCAGAACTTTCGGGGGCTATTGGGGTGAAAGAAAAGTACGTGTAAATACGGTTTCCCAGTCTCCTACGCCTACAACAGCAGGAAGCGGAGTGAAAGGTTTTGGAAATTTCCTTGGCTACGCTGAAGATATGTCTCCGCTGGGGAATGCAACGGCTCTTGAGTGTGCGGACTACTGTGTTACTTTATTTTCAGACCTTACGAAAAAAGTAACCATGCAGAATCTTTTCCACGACGGAGGTTTCAGCAGCTCAGGAGTTACAGAGAAAGTGATTCGTAAATATGATGCTGAATAAACAGGGTAGTGTCTCACTAACTGTGTAAGTTAAAAAGTTATTCTGAAAAATTTTTGAGCCCTCTAAAGCTCAAAAATAATTTTCGGAAATAACTTTTTATTATTTTTAACCTATATAGTTATGATCGACAAAGAAGAATTATTAAACAATAAGGATTTCTACAAGTCCTTTAAAAATGGAGAAGATTTAACCTCTTTCTTCAAACAGATGCACAAACGTGCCGTTGAACACATGCTGGAAGCAGAGCTTGATGCTCATCTGGATAATGAAAAACATGAAAAAACCAAAGAAGGGAACTATCGCAACGGACATGGAACCAAGAAAATAAAATCATCTTTTGGAGAGAGTGAAATCAAAGTTCCCAGAGACAGAGCTGGAAGTTTCGAGCCTGCTTTGGTACCAAAAAGGCACAACATCATCGAAGGTTTGGAGAATATCATTATCTCATTCTACGCCAAAGGCATGAGTGTGAGCGATATCGAAGAACAGGTCAAAGAACTGTACGATTTTGAAATATCTTCCTCTGCCATTTCCAGAATTACCAATGCCGTTGCCTCTGAAGTGGTGAGCTGGCAAAACCGCCCCTTAGAAGATTTGTATTTGATTGTCTGGATGGACGGAATCGTATTCAAGGTTCGTGAGAACTCTAAAGTGATCAACAAGACCATCTATTTGGCAGTAGGATTGAATCGTGAAGGGAAAAAAGAAGTGCTGGGAATGTGGCTCGGTAAGAATGAAAGTTCGAGCTTCTGGATGGGGGTTCTCACAGAACTCAAAGCCCGTGGCGTGGAAGATATTCTGATTACTGCTACCGATAACTTAAACGGATTTACCCAGACCATCCGTTCCGTTTTTCCTGAATCTCAAACCCAGATCTGTGTGGTTCATCAGATCAGAAATGCCTGCAAATATGTGGTTTGGAAGGACAGAAAAGAATTCTCTGCCGATATGAAGCATATTTACACCGCTCCAACAAAACAAGCCGCTGAAGCCGCTTTAAATGATTTTGCAGAAAAATGGGAATCCAAATATTCCTATGCCATCAAATCCTGGAAGGATAATTGGGATGAACTGACCGTATTTTTTGAATTTCCTTTAGAGATTCGTAAAATCATTTATACAACCAATTTAATCGAGAATCTAAACGGTAAAATCCGAAAATACACCAAAAACAAAATGTCTTTCCCTACGGATGATGCAGTCTTGAAATCTGTTTACCTTGCTTTAAAAGAAGCCACAAAAAAATGGTCGATGCCAATCCAGAATTGGGGGATTGTTCTAAACCAATTTATGCTTATTTTTGAAGAAAGGCTCAGATTATAAAATCTAAGCCCTGACTTTTTAACTTACACACTTTATGGGAGAGTGTCATAAACAGTAAATCCATTACTTATAAATTAAGCCGGGACAAATTGTTCCGGCTTTGTATTTTGTAAATATAAAATACTTCTGAAGACCTTAAAATTTGTTGTACGGTAAATTGTAATGGAATTGCAAAGAGACAGTACACTTCTTCGAAGGTTTATTTCCTACTTCATTTTATCTATTAACAATTTCCAGCTTTCCTTCCAGTCAATTCAACCATAAAAAAATCGGCAGAAACATTGTTTCTGCCGATTCTTAAAAAATAATGTTAATATGAAGTAGCTTTTATAAAATTACTGTCTGTATAGAATGGGCCGGCGCATTCAGTTTTGCAGCCATTCCTTCGATCCAGAGGTTGGTATCGATATCGTTATCCGAATCGTTCATAATCACGGTTACCAACTGGCCGTTCTGATTCATGAATGTTGTGGAGGTTAAAGCCACCCTGTTCGATGAGCTTCCGATTCTTACGGCATTTGGCTTGATGTATTTGGAAACATGGCCGACATAGTAATATTCATAGGTATAATGAACTTCCCCGGTTTTCGTATCGGCTATGATAGGAGCAAAACAGAAATTCCCAACGTGATTCGGGCCACCGGTTTCGTCAAGAAGAACGTTCCAATCCGTCCATAAAGCCGTTCCTTTATTAAAGTCGTTCAGCATATTTCTTCCGTACAGCTCACCCAGTTTGACGTCGTAAATTTTAGACAGATCGAACTGTTCTTTACAGCCTTCGGTAAAAGCCAGGAATTTATCCGGGAAAGCACGCTGGGTTTCCGACAGGTTATCAAAAAGCTGGGTTTTGTTGTTCCAGGTTTCGTACCAGTGATAGCCGATTCCTGCGGCATATTTTGATGTTTCGGGATCGCATAAAGTCGTAGTGGCTCTTTGGTAGATCAGGTCACGGTTGTGATCCCAGATCATTACTTTTTTATCTTTAAATCCGTTTTTCCAAAGTGTTGGGCCTAAATTATTTTTCAGGAAATCCCCTTCTTCCTGAGCTGTATAAATGCAGGATTCCCAGGTTTGTGTGGCCATCGGCTCATTCTGAACGGTTAATCCCCAGACATTGATGCCTCTTTTTTCGTATTCTTTAATAAATTTGATATAATAATCGGCCCAGGTCTGGTAAAAATCATTTTCCAGCCTTCCGCCTTTCAGCATACTTTTGTTGGACTTCATCCATGCCGGTGGGCTCCACGGTGAAAAATAAAACGTAAAATCTTTCCCGATGGACTTCTGCGCTTCTTTGATCATCGGGATCTTGTACTTCTCGTCGTGGGCCACGTTAAAAGATTTTAGCGATTTATCGTTTTCCTGAACGTAGGTATAAGAATCACTCGAAAAATCACACGAGTTCATATTGGTCCGGATCACCGTATAACCCAGTCCGTTCTTTCCGTAATAGGCTTCGATGATTTCTTTCTGCTTATTTTTCGGAAGCTTATAGAAAGTTTCTGCAGAAGCATCGGTAATAGCCCCGCCGATACCGATGAGTTTCTGGTATTTGAAATCCGGGTCTACGAAGATGCATGCATCCGTTTCTTTCGGCTGATCCATTCTCTCGAATTTTACCATTCCTTTATCTGCCATTTTTTCATTGGCTTTGGAATTGGTCACAATTACTTTTGCCGTTTTTCCTGTATTTTTTTTCCAATAATCCTGTGCCTGAACGTTGAGCGTCATTCCAACGACAAAGCAGCTTATAACTAATCTCTTCATTATATCATTTCTAATTTTTTATTATTAACCATCCCGGTGGATGATCTGTTCTTTCGTGTTGTTATTTATTCTGATAAACCCTTACATAATCGATTTCAAATTTTTGCGGGAAAATGCTGTCGTCAATGCCTTCTTTTCCGCCCCACATTCCGCCAATGGCCAGATTTAAGATGAGGTAATAAGGCTTATCGAAAGGCCAGGCTCCATAAGATTTCTCTTTATTTTCGTACGTAAAAAACTTTTGGTTATCGATATAGACATCAATTTTTTCCGGTGACCAGTCTGCTTTATACACATGAAATTTTTCACTTACATCCTTTAAAAACAAGGTATCGGTTTTCTGCGTCTGCATGATATGGTTGTATTTCTTGGTGTGTACCGAAGCATGAATGTAGCCCTGGTGATAGCCCACATGCTCCATGATGTCCAGCTCGCCGTCGTCCGGCCATTTTTTCATGTCTTCGCTCATCATCCAAATGGCAGGCCAGGTCCCGCGTCCTTTCGGAAGTTTAGCCCTCACCTCAACCGTTCCGTACTGAAAAGAAAATTTTCCTTTGGTTAACAATCGGGCGGAGGTATATTTCCTGTTTTCCCGCGTTTCTTTCCGGGCTTCAATAATCAGCTTTCCATTTTCGACCCGGGCATTCTCCAGACGGTCTTTGGTATAGAACTGGGCTTCTTCATTTCCAAAACCGCTGCCACCGGTATCATAATTCCATTTGGTGGCATCAGGTAATCCTCTTTCATTAAATTCATCGCTCCAGATCAGCTTTTTACCTGAAACAGGATTGTTCGAAGCACAGCCGGCGACAGAAAAAAGAAGTATTCCGCCGATAATCAAATGAGCAACAGGTTGAAGTTTCATAAGTAAATTCAAGGTTTAAAATTCAAAGCGCAAAATTGAGGCTTTTTACCGCCAAAAGCGGGTTTTATCCCGCTTTTTGAAGTAAATTTTATTTATTTCGACCAATTGATCCTTTTTGTCTGAACGTTCTGAGAATCGGTTCCGACCATTATATCAAATTCACCGCCTTCCCAGTCATAATTCAACTGATCATCGTAGAATTTGAGGTTTTCCGGTGTTATTGTAAAAGTGACGGTTTTGGTTTCGCCTTTTTTAATAAGAATTTTTTCAAATCCTTTCAGTTCTTTTACCGGCCTGACCACTTTTCCGAACAAATCTCTGATGTACAGCTGCACGACCTCTTCCCCATCGTAATTCCCGGTATTGGAAACATTTACGCTGATTTTTAAAGTCTGATTTCCTTTAAGATCTGTCGCACTTATATTCATATCCGAATATTTAAACTGAGTATAGCTCAATCCATACCCAAAAGGGAACTTCGGATCGTTATCCAGATCGATGTACGCTGAAACATAGTTTCTGTCGGTATTGTTCTTCGCCGGTCTCCCGGTGTTGTAGTGGTTATAATATACCGGAATCTGGCCTTCGGTTCTTGGAAATGTCATCGGCAGTTTTCCGCCCGGATTTACCGTTCCGAAAAGAACATCCGCAATGGAATTTCCGGCTTCCGTTCCCAGCCACCATGTGTAAAGAATTGCCGGAACATTATCTGCTGCCCAGTCGAAAACTAAGGGCCTTCCTGCATTGATCATCAGTACAATCGGTTTGCCCGTTTTGGCAATTTCTTTTAAAAGCTCTTCCTGAACACCTGAAAAATGAATGTTGCTTCTGCTTTTGGCTTCGCCGCTCATCGCATGGCCTTCACCCAAAGTCATAATCACAACATCCGCTTTTTTTGCCGTTTCCAGCGCTTCGGCAAACATTGATCTGTCCTGGTCGTCAACATTGCAGCCTTTTGCATATAATAAGGTGGAATTTTTATCCAGCTGATTTTTGATTCCGTCGAACTGGGTTACAATTCTTTGGCTGTCATCTTTAAAGGCAACCGACCAAAATCCGTGATTGGCAGAAGTTTCTTTTCCAAAAGGTCCGATAAGGGCTACGGTTTTCACTGATCGTGAAAGTGGCAGTATATTCTTTTGATTTTTAATTAAAACAATACTTTTTGAGCCAAACTCCCTTCCGAATTTTCTGTTTTCCTGATTATTGGTCTGTTCCTGCTGTCTTTTCTCGCTGCTGAACCGGTATGGATCATCAAACAGTCCCATTTCGAATTTTTTAATTAAAATTCTTCTGGCGGCATCATCAATCAGTTTCGGATCTACTTTTCCTTCCTGAACCAGTTTTGGAAGTTCAGCCATATAAGCCCGGCTTTCCATATCCATATCGCTTCCGGCAATGATGGCTTTTTCGGCAGCCTCTTTATTGTCTTTGGCATAACCGTGAGGAACCATTTCGCCAATGCTTCCCCAATCGGAAACCACAAAACCCTGATAGTTCCATTTCCCTTTTAATAAATCCCGTAAGATATACCGGTTGGCCGTCGCCGGAATTCCGTTGATATCATTGAAAGAATTCATAAAAGTGGCCACACCTGCCTGGGCAGCTGCCTTGAAAGGCGGAAGATAGGTTTCGTTTAATTGTCTTAAACTCATGTCTACGGAATTGTAATCTCTACCGCCAACGGCTGCACCATACGCTGCAAAATGCTTTGCGCACGCCATGATGGCATCAACGCTTCCCAGACCTCTTCCCTGAAATCCCCTGATCCTTGCCAGGCCAATCTGCGTTCCCAGATAAGTGTCTTCTCCGGAACCTTCCATTACCCTGCCCCATCTCGGATCTCTTGCGATATCGACCATCGGTGCAAAGGTCCAGTGGATGCCATAAGCCGAAGCTTCAGTGGCGGCGATCCTTTCTGATTTTTCAATTAATTTTAAATCCCAGCTGGCTGCCTGTCCTAAATTCACAGGAAAGGTCGTCCTGTAGCCATGAATCACATCCTGACCGAACAGCAAGGGAATTTTCAGTCTTGACCGTAAGGCTAATTCCTGAAATTTTCTTGTTTCCGCTGCTCCTGCAACATTAAGCATCGAACCTACTTTGCCTTGCTTTATTTCATTCAAAACATTTGCAGAATTGGAGTTCTGAGGGCCGGTAGCATATTCAAAACCACTGTACTGAACAAGCTGGCCTACTTTTTCTTCCAGTGTCATCTTCGAGAGAATCTCAGAAACTTTCTGATCGATGGTTTTCTGTCCGAATGCCTGGAACCCTAATGCTGTAAATGCGAGTAAGAAACAAACTCTTTTCATAATTTCATATTAAAAAACATAAGTCACTGTCGAAATGCCAGGAATCGTTACGGAAGCTGTTTTCTGATCGTATTTAATATTAAATGCTTTATCGGCAGAATTGCTGTTCTGAACAATAAGAACCGTTTTCCCTGCCGGAGTTTTGAAGGCCACCGTTGAAAGGTTATCCACCTGCGTCGAAGCAATCCTCTGAGAATTTACCGGAACAAATTTTGACGCATGGGCAATAATATAATATGCTACATTTTTGTCATAGCTGCTGCTTCCATTGATGGTAATGGCTCCTTTACACTGTGTACAGCCGCCCGGTGTATGAGGGCCGAATGAAGCGTCGTTGGCTACATTCCATTCCAATGCGGTTTTGCTCCAGTTTCTCATAGACCCAATAATAATGTTTTTTACGTGCCAATCCAAATCCCCGGAGAAACTTCCGGTAGAACTTGTCCACTGTTCCGTAAAATAAACATTTTTATTCGGAAATAAATTGTGAACCGTCCCCAAAGCCGAAATATCTCCTGCATACAAATGGAAGGCAGACCCGTCAACATATGGATTAGCCCCCGTATCATTTAATACCGCCAGAGGATAGGCCGGATTGTCGCAGTTGTGATCATAAGCAATGATCTTTGTATTAATATTTGCCGCCTGAAAAGCCGGACCTAAATTCGCTTTAATAAAAGTCGTCTGATCACCCGCCGACATATACATACTCGGGTTATTCCCGGGATGTAAAGGTTCATTCTGAGGGGTAATGGCATCAATCTTAATTCCCTGAGCCTGCATGGCCTGGATGTACTTCACAAAATATTGGGCATAGGTCCCATAATATTCAGGTTTTAAGCTTCCGCCCATCGTATTTCCATTGTCTTTCATCCAAACCGGAGGTGACCATGGGGTGGCAAGGATCTTAATATTCGGGTTGATCAAAAGGATGTCTTTCAGCATCTGGATCACCGCCTGATCTTTTGTAAGGCTGAATTGGGCCAACGTAGGGTCGGTCTGCCCGGAAGGCATGTCATCATAGGAAAAGACTTCGCTGTTCAGATCCGAAGCACCTATACTGATCCTTAAATAATTGATCCCAATGCCTGAGCTGCTGAAAAGATCGTTCAGCAATTCCTGTTTCTTGGCTGCACTCAGCTGGTTAATTACCTGAACACTTCCTCCCGTAAGGGTATAGCCGAAGCCGTCGACGGTTTGAAAAACCTGTGCCGGATCGATCTCAATCGTTGTTCCCGAACCCGAAGTTCCGGAAAAATACGCATTATTCTGCTGTTGTAGTTTCACCGACTGGTCTCCTTTTGTCAGCCACATCTGTACAGGGTCCCCGGTTGTATTCCCACCGGTACCATTCCCCGAATTGTCGCCGTTATTGGCCAGATCCGAAGACGTACTGCTGCAGTTTAAAAAAGAAAGAAGCGCTACACCGCAGAGTGCAGCACTTCTAAGTACGAAACTATATGAATGTTGTGATTTCATATCAATTGTTTGTTGGAAAATTACTGAGTTCTACGAACCTCAACATTATCAATGGTTAATCCGTTTACTGTTTTTCCTCCGCATTTAATCACTAAATATACACTACCTGTAGCAGTTGCAGTATAGACTCCGGCATTCTTGCTTCCACAGCCAATTGCTGAGATTTTCCCTCCGAATGCAGCTTTCCCACAACCATCCCACGTATTGATATTCCTGTAAACAGTTCCACTAACGTCTTGTCCCGCAGCTGGCAAACTGTTTAACACATAAACTTCAAACCAGGTATCTTCCAGTGCACTTGCTGAAGAAGCCGTAAGGTCAATGGTATATTTTTTTCCTGCTTCTACATTTATTTGGGTATAAATAGCCTGCTGATTGCTTTCACTGGCTACTATGGTAGCGGCTTTGTTTGAAAATACCCATTGGGCTTTAGTTGGGCTGATAGCGTGGATAGACCATTTTGCAATATCATCAGCCGTCTCGAATTTTCCTCCCTGCAGAATATTTCCCGCGATCGGATCAGGAGTCGTTACGACAAAAGTATGGCTTGCGGTACCGCCTATCTGTCCGCCAATGCCTACTGCATTGTGTTGAACAGTGTACGTTCCAGTATCCGGAAAAAATACATCGATTTCATCTTTTCCTGTAGCAAATCCACCTCCGTCTACATTCCATTGAGAATTTAGATAATTGTTGTAGTTTCTTTTTAGATGATATTTGTTTTCTGAAATTTTTGTTACTGTAAACCCGGCATCTACTGCAAGCTGAGTAATTCCATAACCTTCATCAACCGTTTCCGGTGAACAACCAGTCATAAAAAATATTCCTGCACTTAGCAACAATGATGTTGTAATATATTTCTTTATCATTTTTAAATTTTGTATTGTTAATAGCCTGGATTTTGTTTAAGAATCGTACCTGTAAGTTCGGTATAAGGAATTGGCATAATTTCATTCTTTCCTGCTACAAATCCTTTTGACGCCAATTTTGTTGCTGCTTCTCCCCATCTTACCAAATCAAAAAACCGATGACCTTCACCTGCTAACTCCCTTCTTCTCTCATCTTTTACCGCCTGCATAGTCACGGGTACTGATGCCAGACCCACTCTTGCTCTCACGGCATCCAATAAGGCCTGAGCTCTTGCGCCACTTCCATTTAATGCCTCAGCCTCCATAAGATAGGTATCTGCTAATCTTATCAGGATGTAATTTTGTCTGTAATTTAACTCTGATGCTCCCGGTAAAGTAGTTACCTCATCTCTTGTCGGCATGTATTTATTAAGAAAATATCCTGTATCCATAAAAGCAGGAGAATAATCTGCTTTATTCTGTTGTTTTAGGCTCGCCATATTTAATACCGTTGCATCTACACGAGGATCATTTTGAATAAAATTAAATAAGTCCGGTGTAATAGTATTAAAAGCCCATCCTCCTACGATATCCGGAGCATCGTTTGCTTTTTTTGTATAAGATCTAGGAGAAGTCATAATACATATAGAATTACCTTCATCTCTCCCTTGTCCCCAAAAGCTCCAGTCGGAATTTGCTTTATTGGTATGGGTTACTTCAAATACTGATTCTGTAGTAAACTTATTATCTGTAATCCATAAACTGTTATAATCTGATACCAGCTTATATCCATATTGGCTCGTTGTTCCTGGAGTACCATTTACCTGAGCCAGCTGAGCTGCCGCATCAGACATTTTATTCTGGTAAAGATAAACTTTCCCTAGCATTGCTCTTGCAGCACCTTGTGTCAACCTGCCTCTCTGTTCTCCGCTTACTGTCATCGGTAAATTCGGAATTGCCTCATTCAAATCTTTTTCAATCTGAGTATATACTTCTGCAGGAGTAGCTTGCGGGATATGATAAAAATCGTCTGTGACGGTAAATGTATTTAAAATAAGAGGAATGTTTTTGAACATTCTTAAAAGATCAAAATAGTAAAGTGCTCTTAATGTTTTAGCTTCGGCAATAAAACGGCTTTTTAAGGCATCACTCATATCAGCATTAGGCACCCTGCCAATTAATTCGTTTGCTCTAGCAACTCCTTGGTAATAATCTCTCCAGTAAGTTGCCGGCATTGTGGTCTGGTTGATCTGCCAATTTGAAACCCCCTGGATTCCAGCACCATCTGTTGCGCTTCCTCCGCCAGCATAGAAATCATCTGATGCGGCGTTAAAGAATGTTACCATATTTTCAAAACCTCCAGCATATTTTCTTAACGGGTCATAGGTTCCTACTAAAGCAAAAAAACATTCCTGCTCATTTCTGAAAAAATTGGCAAAGGCTCCTTTGTTTTCTTTTTCTTCCAGCGTGTCGTCGTTACAAGATATGGTGATTGCAGGCATACTTAAAAGAAAAACAGCTGCAAAACTTATTTTTAAAAATTTATTTTTCATTGTAATTTAATTAGAAAGTTATATTGGCACCGAACATAAATGTTTTGGCCTGTGGATAAAAAGCCCTGTCTATACCATAAGAATCCCCTGCTGCAATTTCAGGATCGTAACCTGTATATTTCGTAAAGGTAAATAAGTTTTCTCCCGTAACAAAGAACCGAACTTTGCTGGCACCAATATTTTGAGCAATGTTTTGAGGTAACGTATATCCTAAGGTTACAAGCTTAATTCTGAAATAGTCTCCTTTTTGCAGATACCAGTCTGAAAGTCTGGAATAATTTTTATTCGGGTCATTTCTTGTCAGTCTTGGATTTTCATTAGTGGAACCTTCTCCGGTCCATCTATCAAGAATCTTGGTTTGATAATTGGCATCCAGGATATCCAATCTTCTCAAGCCCTGAAAGATCTTGTGTCCTGCAGCGCCTTGGCCGAAAACCATTAAGTCCCAGTTTTTGTAATTTATGTTTACAGTAGCACCAAAATTAAACTTCGGGATAGAGTTTCCTAAATTTACTTTGTCCAGATCTGAAATCACTCCATCTCCATTAGCATCTGCCCATATAAAGTCACCAGGTTTAGCATTAGATTGATACAACTGTCCGTTAGCATTTACATAAGAATCGATCTGTGCCTGATTCTGAAATACACCTAATGTTCTAAAGCCATAGAAGCTATTATACGATTCTCCGGGAACAATTCTTTGGATCGGTCCCATAGATTGGAAACTGGCTCTATCTTCATATTCCTGGCCGTTAATAAGAGAAAGAACTTTGTTTTTATTGTAAGCCACATTACCATTAAATGAAACCGAAAGATCATTCCATGTTTTTTTGTAACCCAGTTCTACTTCAACTCCTCGGTTTTCCATATCACCCGCATTAGCTATTGCATTTCCTGTGACACCTATATATCCCGGAATCTGTATTGAACGAAGGATATCTTTTGTTTTTTTATTGTATACATCAACTGTTAAAGTAAAGTCTTTGAACAGTTTCATATCTGCTGCTATGTTGGTTTGCGTTGTTGTTTCCCATTTAAGGTATGGATTCGCAAGACCACTTGGATAGTATCCTGGCATTACTGTACCGTTTCCATTGGTATAATTCGCTCCTGCTACATAAAAGCTGGCAAAATTGAATGTCCCAATACCATCGTTACCTAAAGTTCCGTAGCCTCCTCTAAGCTTTAATGTATTAATAACATTATTTTGTGGCCAAAAGTTTTCCTTCTCAACATTCCAACCTAATGAGAATGCAGGAAATACTCCCCAATGATATTCCGGTCCAAAAACTGAAGAACCATCGTATCTTAATGTTCCTGTGAATAAATATTTATTCTTATAATCATAAATTAATCGTCCGAAATAAGATGCTTTATTCCATTCAACATTATCCCATGCATCTACTGTGCGGTTTTCTGTAGGAGTGTAAAAATTGAACGAAGCGGCTTCATAGCTGCTGATCGGTAAATTGGTATAGGTTACAGACTGGCCATACCCGATATTGTAATCATAATACCCTGTTCCAACCAATGCATTAAAATTGTGATCCCCGAATTTTTTCTGCCAATTTAATGTATTCTCCATACTCCATTCAAATTTGGTCTGGGTCGTTCTGTTTAAACTGTTATTGACCAAATTGCTATAGTTCGGATTTAAATAAAATAATGGTGTAAAATTCTGACTTCCCCAATAGGCTTTTTTACCGTTTAAGGATGATTTGAATGTGAAATCATTTAAAAATCTAACTTCCGCAAAAACGTTTCCGATAAAATCATCGGACCAATTACGGTTTCCAAGCTGTGTATATTTAAACGCAAGAGGATTTGACATTTCTTGATTCACATATGGAGAAATTCCATAAGGGTTACCGTTTGGATCTCTTACAATATTGGGATTTGAGTATAAGGCAGAATTTACTGTTGACATGTCAGTAATAACAGCCTGTGTAATTGGATCTAAATTTACTGCAGAACTTAATGGCCCTCCAAATTCGCCATTGGCATTAATACCTTGATTTTTCTGATTGGTATAGGCAAAAGTTTGACCCAATGTCAACCATTCAGTTACTTTATGCGTCGAATTTATTCTGGCAGTAAGTCTCTTGTAATAAGAAATGTCTCTCATTACAATTCCTGACTGATCATAATAGCCGAAAGATCCATAGAATGTAGATTTTTCATTTCCACCCTGAACGCTTACTTCGTGATTTTGTCTTTCCGCAGAACTAAAAATGATGTCTTGCCAGTCTGTACCCGTACCAAAAGAAGCAGGGTTTTGAAATCTTGCAGGGCTGCCGTCATTAGTAAGTCCTTCATTGATTACCGTGGCGTACTGAGTAGCATTTAAAAGATCAAGTTTTCTCGATGCATTGCTAACTCCGTAAAAGCCATTGTAAGACAGGTTAAGTCTTCCTCTTTTTCCTTTTTTTGTTGTAACCAAAATAACCCCTCTTGCTGCTGATACTCCATAGATTGCAGATGATGCTCCA
This sequence comes from Chryseobacterium sp. SORGH_AS_0447, assembly GCF_030818695.1. Classification (NCBI taxonomy): domain Bacteria; kingdom Pseudomonadati; phylum Bacteroidota; class Flavobacteriia; order Flavobacteriales; family Weeksellaceae; genus Chryseobacterium; species Chryseobacterium sp. SORGH_AS_0447. Next base: position 2,826,268 of record NZ_JAUTAR010000001.1, read on the forward strand.
TCTTTTAATACTTCAATACTTTCAATGTCTGATTGATTTAACCAGCCAATACCATCTACCACAATACCATCCACGACCCATAGAGGATCATTGTTTGAATTGTAACTCGTAATACCTCGCACACGAACACTGGCTGATGCCCCTGGTTGGCCCGAGTTGGAGACAACATTTACCCCTGCGGCCCTACCCTGAAGCACCTGTTCCGGCTTACCTGCAGGAATAGCTTCAATGTCACTGGCCTTGATACTGGAAATTGCTCCCGTTACGTTACTCTTCTTCTGGGTACCGTAACCGATCATTACGACTTCCTCGATTTTCTGCTCTTTTGGAAGCGTGTCGTTCTTTGTGTTCTGGGCACTGAAATTTGCAGTAAAATAGAGCACTGCAACCATCCCTAAACTCCTAGATATTCTTACATTCATATACAGTTAGTTTTTTAATTCTCAAATTGAGACAATAAAAATATATTTTTTTTTAAATAATTAACATTTTATTAATAAGTATTTTAATATTTCCAGTATTTTTGGGGGTTTCAAGGCATAAATTTTATCCGATAAACCCTAAATATCTCCAAAAATCCTGTAAAAATTTCTCCCAAAATGACGACCAAGCTCTCCAAATTTTCTCTTCCGCTCAAACTTACATTTCTAATTTTCTCCATGGTGCTAAACTGCATGGGCATTGTAATCCTTCAACTTTCGGAAGCAAAAATCACCTATGATAAACTGGGTTTTCTGGAGTCATTTAAAGATATTCCGATTGCTTTTATTTCACTTTTTGCAGTAAATTTTATAAGTAAGACCGGAACTAAAAAATCACTGATCCTAGCTTTAACAATTGTTGGCATTTGTTCACTTATTTTACCGTTTGTAGAGGTATTTTGGTTTTATAAAGTATGGTTTGCCATCATCGGGACCTGTTTTGCTCTGGGGAAAATTTGTGTTTTCGGGATGATTAGGAATAATATTTCGGATGAAAAATCGCTTGCAAAAACTATGAATAGTGTAGAAGCATCATTCATGATCGGCATTTTTGTCGTCAATATCGGGTTCGGCTGGCTGATCTCCAGTCGGTTTTCGGAATTTTGGAAATTTGGGTTTTTATCAATTTCCGTTTTGTCGGGAATCGCGATATTTTTATTTTCCAGGCTTAAGATTTCAGAGCCTGCAAAAACAGAACAGAAAAATGTATTCAGAGAAGTTTCCAGCTTAATCAATCCTCTGCTTATCACATTTCTGGCCGTCATCTTCTTTATTGTATTTATAGAACAGAGCTTCAACTCCTGGCTGCCTTCGTTTTATAAAAATCATCTTAAAGTCAATTCTTTTTTTGCCCTTCAGGCTTCATCATTCCTGGCTTTGTTTTCCTATATCGGAAGAACGATTACGGCCAATGTGATCCAAAGGTTTTCCTTATCGAAATATTATATTCTGTGCCTGTCGCTTATTGTTCTGGTGCTTATTGTAATTATCGGAATTCAGTTTGCCGATGCAGATGATTCCAGAACTTTATTGTTTCTTTTCCCAATAATCGGGCTGTTCCTGTCACCACTCTATCCGGTAGTTAATTCAAAGATGATTGCCAGTATTGACAAGGCTAAAGCGAATCTTTTTACTTCGCTGATTGTTATTTTTTCTTCACTGGGCAGCTCGGTAAGTTCTATTGTGATGGCTTTGCTTTTCGGAAATCAGCTTCTTAATTTTTATTCAGTCTATATTTTATTTGCAGTGTCTGTACTCTTTATTATTAGCTTAATTTATTTTAGATTTGCAGATCAAAAAATTTAGAAAAAAGATTTATTTTTACTCCCATGAAAATCAATAACGAAAAAAACAAGGAAACCCTTCAGGAACTCATTGATACAAAGGACTTTGTAGCACACGTGTCTGTAGACTGCACCATATTTGGTTTTCATAACAACATCCTGAAAGTTTTGCTGCTGAAGTATCACGATCTCGATCTGTGGTCGCTACCGGGCGGTTTTGTCTTCAATGACGAAGACCTCCGTGAAGCTGCTGCCCGTGTTTTATACGAAAGAACGCATCTTAAAGATATTTTCCTGAAACAGTTCCATACTTTCGGAAGGATCGACCGGACCGAAAATAATGTCCACCAGATCCTCCTCAGAAATAAAGGGGTTGAAGTTCCGAAAGACCACTGGATTTTCCAGCGATTCATTACAGTGGGTTACTGCAGCCTCATCGACTTTTCCATGGCCAATACGTTTCCCGATGCCTTCAACGAGAGCTGTGAATGGTTTGAGGTAGATAAGCTTCCTAAAATGGCATTCGACCACGACCGAATTATCGAAACGGGTCTGGAATACCTGAGGATGAACATCAATACCGAAGTGGCAGCCAGCAACCTGCTCCCCGAAAAGTTTACGATGAAAGATCTTCAGTTGCTTTACGAGACGATATTGAATGAAAAGTTCAGAAGAAACAACTTCCAACGTAAGATACTGAGCCTGAATATTCTGGAGAGATTGGAAAAACTGTATGACGGTTCAGCAAATAAAGCGCCGTATCTGTATAAGTTTAAAAACAGAATTTACAATCCCACCAACCAGTACCCTATTTCCAATGATGCGGAAGAATGATTTTAAATGACTTCTGTTTCAAAATCCGGTTTAATCCTCTAACAATCAACCGGTAAAAGACGTTTAAAAAAAATTTCCCTGAAATAGCGAAAAGTCTTATTTTTAGGAAAATTAAAATATAATGTCATATTATTCCCTTACCAGCATCCCCGATTATTACGGTATCGATGCTTTACTTACCGAAGAACATAAGCTTATCCGGCAGTCCGTAAGAGACTGGGTGGAAGGTTTTGTAATGCCGCAGATTGATCAGGCCGCCCAAAACCATACCGACATTCCCAATTTGATGAAAGAACTCGGACAGATCGGTGCTTTGGGACCTTACATCCCTGTAGAGTACGGTGGTTCCGGGCTCGACCAGATCTCTTACGGGCTGATCATGCAGGAGCTGGAAAGAGGAGATTCTGCTGTACGTTCCGCAGCGTCGGTGCAGAGCTCGCTGGTAATGTTTCCAATTAACGAATTCGGTTCTGAAGAACAGAAGAAAAAATATTTACCGCAACTGGCTGCCGGTGAAATGATCGGTTCGTTCGGACTGACGGAGCCCAATCATGGATCCGATCCGAGTTCAATGGAAACGAATTTTAAAGATATGGGTGACCATTATCTCCTGAACGGCGCCAAAATGTGGATCACGAATTCCCCGCTTTGCGATATTGCCGTAGTCTGGGCTAAAAATGAGGAAGGTAAAGTTCAGGGGCTTATCGTGGAAAGAGGCATGGAAGGTTTTACTACTCCAGAAACCCATAACAAATGGAGTTTAAGGGCTTCCAAAACTGGAGAATTGGTTTTCAATAATGTGAAAGTTCCTAAAGAAAACCTGCTTCCGGGTGTAACGGGCTTAAAAGGACCTTTATCCTGTTTAAACTCGGCCAGATACGGAATTTCCTGGGGCGTGATCGGAGCGGCGATCGATTGCTACTGCACCGCAGTTCAGTATTCCAAAGAAAGAAAACAGTTTGGAAAGCCGATCGGATCTTACCAGCTTCAACAGAAAAAGCTGGCTGAGTTCTTAACGGAAATTACCAAAGCGCAATTGCTTTGTTTACAGTTGGGTAACCTTAAAAACGAACACAAAGCAACGCCGGCGCAGATTTCAATGGCCAAAAGAAACAATGTAAAAATGGCGATCGATATTGCTAGAGAATCCCGCCAGATCCTTGGAGGAATGGGCATTATGGGAGAATTCCCGATGATGAGGCACGCCGCCAACCTGGAATCGGTTATCACTTATGAAGGAACCCATGACGTTCACCTGCTGATCACAGGCCTGGATATTACCGGAATTAATGCTTTCTAATTAAAAGTTTATTCTATAAAAAAGAGCCTGAAAATCAGGCTCTTTTTTATGTAAAACCTCATAGGTTTCAAAAACCTATGAGGTTTAATTTACTTGAGGTTTGATTTACTTAATTGCTGTTGTAAGCTTTGATTTCTTCTATAAAGTTAATGTTAGGATTTAGGATTTCCTCGATCAGACTTTTAACGGATTTCATAGCGTCTTCAATATCCCCTTTTTCAAACTGCAAAGACACCACTCCTTTTTTGGCTTCCGCAAAGCTCCAGATCCCTGTTTCAATAGGCATTCCCCAGAACTCCGGAAGGTTCTGTACAACATACTGGTAAATACAGAGCTGTAACGCCTGTTTACGGTCGCTGTTGTGGAAATATTCATCAACGTTGGCCTCATCAATTTTTACAACGAGGTTCTTAATTTTTGCCGTTTTATAATCGATGATCCTTAAAGTCCCGTTCAGCCGGTCAATCCGGTCGATAAAACCGAAAAAGGAAATTTTACCGTGCTCTCCCAGATGAAAATCCACGTTTTCAAAACGTTTTTCAATGTCTAAAATCTCAAGGGTATTTCCGTTTTTTACCAGCTCCAGATCATAAGTAAGAATATTTTCAATCACTTTTTTGGCAATGGCTTTATGAATAAAGTTCATCCCCTTTTCATAGAATTCCGGCTGATGCTTCAGCTTTTCAATAGCCTTTTCAATATAGTGATCTATTGCTTTAACTGATTCTTTTAAATCCTTTTCTTTTAACGATTTACCTTTCAACATCTCATAAACTTCTTGAAGCGTGTAATGCACCAAATTTCCATAATTCTTTACCGACAGCTCTTCCTCGATCTCATCACTTTCCGAAGTATTCAGGATCTTGGAAAGATAAAAATCGATCGGATTATAAAGGTAACTGGTAAGATGCGATGCGGAAACTTTTTCCTTCCATTTTTCAAGCCGCTGCAAAACAATTTCGGTCTTTGAAAATTCGATGGGCTGGGTAACGATTGGCTCGGAAGAATTCTCAATAATAACATGCTCGATATTGTGCGAACTTTCCATTTCGATCTGGGTGATAAACCGGCTTTTCTCTCCCGTATTTACCCCGGAGCTCAAAGCATTGAACAGCAGGTGAACATTTTTCGAATCCTGGATGAGGCGGTAGAAATGATAGGCATAAATACTGTCGTTTTCCAGAAAAGTGTGAAGGTTGAAAACCCTTCGGATATCAAAAGGAATATAGGTATTCTGTGAGTTTCCAAGCGGTAGTTTTCCTTCGTTCACGGAAAGCATAATCACATTCTCGAAGTTCAGCAAACGGGTTTCCAGCAATCCCATAATCTGCAATCCACGCAACGGCTCCCCCTGGAAATCGATGCTTTCGGAGTTGATATGCTGATTGATCAGGATCTCCAGCGTTTCCATTTTAATTTCAAACTGATACGGCGACAGCTGGTTTTTGATGATCCTGAAAGCATTTTCGAAGTGTGATACATTTTCATACTGAATATCATCGATCTCCAGCCATTTGATCTGCCGGCAAAAGGCAATCAGTGCATCCAGGTATACACTGGTGGATTCTGTTTTAACCAGTAAATTATAGTAGGAAAGATTTCCCAGCAGCTCCTGCAGCAGTTTTTTTGAAATATAGACAATATTCCGCTCTTCTATTTTTGCCTTGAAATTATTGATAACCAACTCATCATCCGCAGATTTGGGAAGCTCTTCCAAAATCGGGAAAATATCGCGGTAGTAGTACGATGACCTGTTTTTTTCCAATTGCTTCTGTAAATAGAAAAGCTGTTTAACGGCATTTGAAAACGAAAGGTTTTTCAGGGGAAATCCCATCGTAATATTCAGGTTCCGGACGCCGTGCATAACGTCCAGGCTTGCCGGAAGCAGGTTTTCATCCAGCAGGACTACAGCGGTATTGGAGTAGGTTTTATCTTCAATGCCTTCAAAAATTTCCGGTAAAATTTTGGTCTGGGTAATATTCCCGGAAACTTCGTAGACTTTTATATTTTTAGGCTGATTAAAATCATCTTCAATCCACTGGAAGGCACGGTGATCGTCAAATTCCTTCCAGATCTTATGGTTCCTCAGAAACTTTCCGGCTTCCTGCCGTTCGTCATCAAAGTAATAACGGTCTGCCTGGAAAAAGCACTGGGCTTTATCCCACTGCAAAAGGCTTCTCACAAGCTTTTCTTCGGCCGGCGTAAAGGCATTGAATCCACAGAAGACAAATTGCTGTTTCGTATGTTTAGCAAAATCATTGATCTTAATTTTGGCGATCTCGTTAATCATTCCGGAAGTGGCCCATTCTTTCTCCTGAAGTTTTTTCTTCAAAACCGGAAGAAAAACATTCATGTTTTTCCAGAAGTTCAGGAATTTCTTCCTCGGAGCTTCGTCGTCGTCTCCCAGATCCTGCGCCCATTCTTTGATCCGTTCTTCGTCAAACATATATTGAAGGACTGCTGAATCGCTGTCGGAAAACTTCAGCATATCGTCCCAGTCTTTCTGCAACGTCGGAAACCATTTCAGGAATTCGGCAAAATCGTCATTCGGAATCAGGTTGAGGCTTTTGTAGACATCAAAAGCGAAAAGCCAGAGCGCAATGCCGTCAATCGACTGTTGGTCTGCAATTTTATCGATCAGTTCCTCGATCGTAAAAAAAGTCGGGAGAAACCCTGAATAATTGCGGTCTTCCAGGATCCGCCTGATAAAAACGACCGGCCGCTTTCCGGGAAGCACAATATTAAACTCAGATAAATCTGAGTTTTGTTCTAAGAGTTCATGGATAACTTTGTTGAGGAATTTCAAGACGTTTTAAAGCTTTTGTAATTTTCTAATTCTTCAGCAATAATACGATTATATTCCGATTGTTTTTCTTCTACCATTCCATTCTTTGTTTCGCCGTCGTAGGCGCGCTGGAAATCCTGATATTCTTTTAAGATGCGGCTGTAAATCGATTTGAAATATTTATCGAAATCGGCACCGGTTTTTATTCTTTCAGAAACTTCCTTCCTGAGCTTGCGTGCGAAAACCTCCGCAACATCAAAATGCTTCTGTTCGTGAAGCAGGACATAATCGTTAATCCTTTTATCGTCTTTCCAGGATTTATCTTCATTAAAAATCGTCTCGATCTGTATTTTTACCGGCGCTTTTGGGTTGGATGATTTGACGTACGAATAAGACCAGCCGCAGTTGGTATAAGCCACTACGTTTGCGCCTCTCTGGTTATTCACCCGGCTTTTAAAATTGCTCCAGTTTAGTTTTCTTCCCTCTTCCCAGTATATTTTCTGTGCAAATATCATATTGGAAATCAGGAAACAAGCTACAAAAATTCCTTTCATTTAAATTTACTCAACTACTATAGTTTTGGTGATCCAGCTGTTGTTACCGTTCCAGAATTTGAAGGTGTAGGTCCCTATCTGCTGCGGGCTGAAATTAATCTTGTTAGCAGCGGTATAGGTACTTTGTGTACAAGGTCCGTCGGTAATGTATTTATAAGCGGTCACATTTCTTGTTAAATTATCACTGTGAATATAATCATACCCGTAAAACCCTTCACAGTGAGAGGGATAGGTAGAATATGTTTTAATGCTCTGGACCGAAAAGACATCCATGGTATCATTAACGATCTTTACACTGTCGATTTTGATCCGGTCTACGGATTGGATGGTCTCGTAATCGTCATCGTTGTTGCAGGAAGTCAGAAATAATCCTAAAACTATTGCAGAAAAACCAATATGGAAAGACTTTTTCATAGCTAAAAATTTTGATTATTATTAAAAATTTAAGCAAAAATTATTCCTCATTAATGTGAAATAAACATTTACTCACTGTTCTCTTCCACCACAAAAGTCACAAAGCATTTAGACATTTATTTAATTAGATGATAAAAGAACATAAAAGTTTTTAAAATCTTTAATTTTTTTCTTTTGTGGCTTATAATGAATTTATGCTTTCTAAGAATTAAAATTCCCTTTAGACAGATACACTACTTTTTTGGTATCATAAAATTCTTCATCGAAATAATTCTTAAGGTTGAAGATTTCACATTTCAGTCCGGCAAGCTCTTCTGCCAGGTCTCCTCCTTTCAAATACAGGATCCCGTTATGCTTGGGGTTGAATTGTTCCTTCTCAAATTTACCTTTCAGCCATCTCAGGAATTCCGGCATCTGCGTTACGGCACGGCTTACCACAAAATGAAATTTTTCCTTTAACTTCTCTGCTCTTCCATGAACAGCCGTTACATTCTTCAGTCCGACTCCTTCTGCAACGGCATTAACTACCGTAATCTTTTTTCCGATGGAATCGATCAGCGTAAATTCAGCTTCAGGAAAGAGGATCGCCAGGGGAATCCCGGGAAACCCGCCTCCGGTACCGATATCCAATACTTTTGTTCCGGGAGCAAACGCCATCACTTTAGCGATACCCAAAGAGTGTAAAATATGCTTCTCATAGAGCGATTCCATATCTTTTCGTGAAATCACATTGATTTTCTCGTTCCATTCATTGTAGAGGTTTTCCAATTTGCTGAACTGATCGAGCTTTGTTTCTGTAAGATCCGGAAAGTATTTTAGTAGTAACGTTGTAGACATGTGAATTATTATAAAAGGCAAAAATAAGTTTTTTATCAGCTTTATTCAAATATCAAAAAATAAAAGATTGCCCGGAGACAATCTTTAAGATTTTTAGATCTAATATACTTTTTTAAGTAAAGTAAGATTCTATTAAGTTAATAAAGCAAAAGAATTCATAAGGATTCATCTCAAAAAACTTCAAACATCCCTCTTCCATCCCTGTAATCAGATTTTAATTCCGTATATATTTAGAGATTTATCTTTCGATGGAATTGTTTGTTTTTCTCAAGCGTCTGGTAATCTCTTCGTCGAGCTTAGCTGCTTTCTTCATGTCGTCCATACCCATTTTAGCAACATAGCCGTCTTTCAGCCGGATGCCTACTTTACCATCCTGTTTATTAACGTCAACCCCTTCAATATCTTCGTTGGTAAATGCGTAATTGGCCATTGCTTTTTTATACTCTGCAAGACTGATCTGCTTAGTTGATTTCGGAAGGACCGAAGGCAATGCACTGATCTTTTTAATCTGGATCAAATTAAATACATGATCATCTCCGGAATCATTTAGCCTGATAACCAATCCGGGAAGTCCATTGAATTTGTACGGTCCGTCACTTACAGGGTAATCCTTGCTGAACCAGGCTTCCCAGGTTCTTCCTTTATAGTTTGCCGTAGCTTTCTGGCAATTCATGCTATTGATCTTTGCAAATTCTTTTTCGATCTTCCACTTCGGACTTTCGTTTTCAGGGATCAGGATATTAACAGCCTTAAAATTATCATAGAAATTGATCTTTTTCTTGGCATAATCCTTTTCTACAATATAACTTAAATTCTGGTCATAGGATTTAGCTTCCATAAGGTCTTTGAGATTTCCGGTCACCGCATAAACGGAATCCCGCTCATGCTTTGCAGAATTATAAAAGTAAGATTTCTTTCCGTCGGTATCAAGATTCATATAATCGGTAATAACGGAATCTTTCTTAGCCAAATCGGGCTTCATTTTATATTCGTAAACAAAACGGTAGCTTTGCGCCGAAACCATAGACATCAAAAGCAGAAACAGGAGCTTATACATTTTTATTTTTTATTAAAATTAGATCTAATAACTACAAATATAGTGATAAACTTGAATGCATCCTCCTGAAAGTGGTTTTATTTTATTTCCGAAAAATAGTTTTTTATATATTTGTTAAAATTTGAAATAAATACATGGAGAAACTTTCAGAAAGAGTAAACAGACTTGGTTACTCGCAGACTTTCGTGATGTCCAACAAGGCCAGAGAAATGAAAGCCAACGGAATAGATGTTATCAGCCTTACTTTGGGCGAACCCGATTTTGATGTTCCGGACAATATTAAGCAGGCCGCCTTCGATGCCATTAACCAAAACTACAGCCACTACTCTCCTGTTCCCGGATTTCTGGAACTTCGTGAGGCCATCGCCCACAAACTGAAAAGAGACAATAATTTAGAATATAAACCTTCACAGATCTGTGTTTCCAACGGTGCTAAACAGGCCATCATCAATGTCCTGGCTGCCCTTCTCAATGACGGAGACGAAGTTATTCTTCCGAATCCTTACTGGGTAAGCTATGATGAAATGGTAAAAATGATGGGCGGTGTTTCCGTAATGCTTCCGACTTCATACGTTACGGATTTCAAAATTACTGCCGAGCAGCTGGAAGAAGCCATTACCGATAGGACTAAAGCGGTTCTTTTCAGTTCTCCTTGTAATCCTTCAGGCGGATATTATACCTATGATGAGCTGAAATCTTTAGCTCAAGTTATTGCGAAATATCCTCATGTTACCGTTATTTCAGACGAAATTTACGAGTTCATCAATTACGAAACGAAGACTACTTCGATTGCACAGTTTCCTGAAGTATATGAGCAGACTGCTATTATCAACGGAATGTCTAAAGCCTTTGCAATGACGGGCTGGAGAATCGGGTATTCCGCATGTCCGGAATGGCTGGCCAAAGCCTGCGAAAAAGTTCAGGGACAGATGACCAGCGGGGCCAATACCGTCGCTCAAAGAGCTTCGATTACGGCTTTACAGGCTGATCCTTCGGAATATAAATACATGATCGATGCCTTTAAAATACGCAGGGATCTGGTTTATGATTTAATTAAAGAAATTCCAGGATTTAAAGTATTGCTACCTAAAGCAGCCTTCTATTTCTTCCCGGATGTTTCCCACTATATCGGAAAAACGCTGAACGGTACCGAAATTAAGGATTCTGATGATTTTGCCATGTTCCTTCTGGAAAATGCCCATGTTGGCTGTGTAGGTGGTGTTTCATTCGGAAGCCCTGAATGTATCCGGTTTTCGTATGCTGCTTCAGAAGAGGAATTGCGTGAAGCGATGCGAAGAATTAAAACGCTTCTGGATCAGTTCAACTAAAATATTCAGGATAATTTTTATCAAAAAACTCCATATTCAAATATTCAACGATGAACATCTTAAAAAAACTAACCATTGCCACCAGCATCGCCGCCGCCAGTTATTGCGGGTATGCTTACGGACAGGACTTCCAGTGGAAGGAAGCACAATCAAATGGCTACACGTATAAATATGTAACCAACGACCCGACTGCAGCGAGATATTACACTTTAAAAAACGGGCTAACCGTTATTTTAAGCCCGACCAAGAAAGATCCGAGAATCCAGACTTTTATTGCAACGAAAGCAGGAAGTAAAACCGATCCTTCGGATCACACCGGATTGGCGCATTATCTTGAGCATATGCTTTTTAAAGGTACAGATTCTTTCGGTTCTAAAGACTGGGCGAAAGAAAAGCCATTGCTGGATCAAATTGATGCTCTTTACGAAAAATATAACTCGACAAAGGACGAAGCCAAACGAAAAGAAATCTACAAGGAAATCGATAAAGTTTCCGGTGAAGCGGCCAAATATGCCATTGCCAACGAATACGATAAGATGATGGCAGGAATGGGCGCCGACGGTACCAATGCCTTCACGTCTTATGAGCAGACCGTTTATACGGAAGATATCCCGGCTAATGTAACCGATAAATTTCTTGCCGTACAGGCAGAGAGATTCAGACAGCCGATCCTGAGACTTTTCCATACGGAGCTGGAAGCGGTGTATGAAGAGAAAAACAGAGGGCTGGACAATGACGGAAGAAAAGTATATGAAGCTATGTTTGCAGCGATGTTCCCGAACAACAATTACGGGAAGCAGACCACCATCGGAACCATCGAGCATTTAAAGAATCCTTCCCTGAAGGCGATCCGCGAATACTATAATAATTATTACGTTCCAAACAATATGGGAATCATCATGTCCGGAGATTTTAATCCGGATGAAATGATTGCGAAGATCGATAAGGCTTTTTCTTATATGAAAAACAAGCCGGTTCCCGTATACACGCCGGGCCAGGAAAGTGAGATTACTGCGCCTGTCACCAGAGAAGTATGGGGTCCGAATCCTGAAAACATCATGATCGGATTCCGTTTTCCCGGCGCGACGACAAAAGATGCACGAATGTTGAATTTCATCGGTAGCATGCTGACGAACGGACAGGCCGGTCTTATCGATCTTGATCTTGTTAAAAAGCAGAAGTTATTGAGCGCCTACGCTTACCCGTATGTTCTGAAAGATTATTCGGCTTTGCTGCTACAGGGAAATCCTACGGAAGGACAATCGTTGGATGAGGTGAAAAGCCTTTTGCTTCAGGAAATCGATAAGCTGAGAAAAGGCGAATTTTCCCAGGACCTGATGCAGTCGATCGTGAATAACGAGAAGAAAAACATGATCCAGAAATACGAAAAATATACGTCTAGGGCGGAATCGCTGATGGATGAATTTACGTCGGAAGTGGATCACAGAACTCAGCTGGAATACATCGAGGAGATTTCCAAGCTGACGAAAAAAGACATCATGGATTTCGCTTCCAGGTATCTTAAAGACAACAATTATGTGGCAGTTTACAAAAGAAAAGGCGAAGACAAAAATATCGTAAAAGTAGATAAGCCGACAATTACCCCGGTTTCCGTAAACCGGGAAGACCGGTCTTCATTCCTGAAAAAAATCGATGAAATGCCGGAATCTCCTATTGCTCCTGTATGGCTGAATTTCGACAAAGATATTGCTAAAAGCAAGGTAAAATCGGTAGATGTTCTGTCTGTAAAAAATACGGACAACGATCTTTTCAGGCTGTATTATTATTTCGATGCCGGAAAATGGAACAATAAAATCCTTCCTATTGCTGCAGAATACCTTCAGTATCTAGGAACGAAAAACAAATCTTCAGAAGACATCAGCAAAGAGTTTTACAAGCTGGCTTCAAGCTTCAATGTAAGCGCAGGCAACGAAGAAACTTATGTAACGCTGGAAGGACTGAATGAAAATTTTGATAAAACCGCAGCCTTATTTGAAGATCTCATTAAAAACTGCGTCGCAGATCAAAAAGCCCTAGATTCTTATAAGGTGAGACTTAAAAAATCGAGAGCCAACGCCAAGCAGAACAAAAGTGCCATTATGAGCGGTTTGAGAAGCTACGCACAGTACGGCCCTCAGAATCCTTTCAACAACGTATTGAGCGATGCAGAACTAGATGCTTTGAAAGCGGAAGATCTGGTAAATTTACTTCATGATTTATTTAATTTTAAACATAAGATCCTTCATTACGGGCCAAAATCAGCCAGTGAAGTAGCCTCTTCCCTTACTTCGATTCATCAGGTGCCGAATTCTCTGAAGGAAATGCCGAAATCCAAAACGTTTACGCAGATAGCTACGGATAAAAACAAAGTACTGTTTGCTCATTACGATATGGTTCAGGCAGAAATTTTCTGGGTGAGAAACAGCGATCCGTATAACGTAAGCATTACGCCGACTGTTAATCTCTTCAACAACTATTTCGGTGGCGGTATGGGTTCAGTTGTATTCCAGACCATCAGGGAATCCAAAGCTTTGGCTTATTCCACTTATTCTTATTTCTCGCTTCCTGGCAAGAAAGAAGATAAGGATATGATTATGGCATATGTTGGAACACAGGCGGACAAATTCAATGAGTCTACTACGGCGATGAATGAGCTCTTAACCACACTTCCTAAATCGGACCAGCTTTTCGAAACGGCTAAAAGCGGCCTGGAAAAATCGATTGCAGCCGAACGGATTACCCAGGACAGAATTATCTTTACATATCTGAGGGCACAGAAGCTCGGAAACAATACCGATATCCGTAAAATGGTTTACGAACAGGCTCCGAAACTTTCTTTTGCCGATATCAACAGTTTCCATGACAAGGAGATGAAAGGTAAGAACTACACCTACTGTCTCGTTGCTTCACAGGATAAAGTAAACGAAGCCGATATGAAAAAATTCGGCGAAGTGAAAAAGCTGAATCTGACTGAAGTATTCGGTTATTAAAATAAAGAAAGCCCTGAAATTCAGGGCTTTCTTATTTATAAACAATTTTAACTAAGTGTCTTTGATTGTTCTTACATTCTATCTGTCTCTATTCCTATTTGTCAAAAGTATATTCTTGTAAAAAATTATTATTTTATTTGGATGGTAAATAATTCTTCAAGACTGAGTTTCATTTCTCTAAAATAATTCAAATAAATAAATTTCTTATTAAAACAATTTTCATTTAAAATTATACTTAAAAGTACCGTATTTAACGGCTTTTTTCCTTCTCATCTTATCAAAAACGATTATAGATTATATTTATCAGACTGCTTTTGTTTGATAGATGAAGTATGTCTATCTTTGCGCCAGAAAATTTAAATATAAAAACCAAGAAATTATGTCTTTAGTAGGAAAAAAATTCCCAAATGTAACTGTAGACGCTATGTCTGAAATGGGGGATGACCTTAGAATCAACATCTTTGAAGAAGCTACAGCGAATCAGCAGAAAGTTATTTTGTTCTGGTACCCGAAAGATTTCACTTTCGTATGCCCTACTGAGCTTCACGCTTTCCAGGAAGCTTTGCCTGAATTTGAAAAAAGAAACACAAAAGTAATCGGTGCTTCTTGCGATACCAACGAAGTACACTTCGCATGGCTGAATGTTTCCAAAGACAATGGTGGTATCGAAGGGGTAACTTACCCTCTTTTGGCTGATACCCACAGACAACTGGCAAACATCCTTGGAATCGTAGACCAGGATTTCGAATACAACGAAGAAGGTGAAGAAGTGTTCACCGGTTCAAACGTAACGTACAGAGCAACTTATCTTATCGACGAAACCGGAAAAATTTTCCATGAGTCTGTAAACGATATGCCGCTTGGTAGAAACGTAAAAGAATATTTAAGACTTATTGATGCTTACACTCACGTTCAGAAGCATGGTGAAGTTTGCCCTGCAAACTGGGAAGAAGGAAAAGATGCGATGAAAGCAGACCGAACTTCTACAGCTGAGTATTTAGCTAAAAATTAATCAAAATTAATATAACAGTGTAGCAAATCCAGCAGTGTAGCAATAATGTAGCAGGAAATAACCGATGATAAACTGTTGCATTGCTGGATTGGTACATTGTTACATTTTATTCTAAAATTTTATTTATGTATACCGAATTAACAGAAGATACGCTTCAGAATATTGTAAGCGAAAATGAAAAAGTAGTCGTACAGTATGGTGCGACATGGTGCGGGAACTGTAGAATCATGAAGCCGAAATTCAAAAAATTAGCTTCTGAAAACGATAGCATTCCTTTCTTATATGTAGATGCGGAAAAGCTTCCGGAAAGCAGAAAACTGGCTAAAGTAGATAATCTTCCAACGTTTGCTATTTTCAAAAATGGCGAACTGGTAAACCAGGTACAGTCTAATCAGGCAGAAAGTTTAATCAACCTATTTAACGAATTGTAAGTATGAAATTACCGATCATCAGACAGTTTTATCAGAACCAGACTCCTGAAAATCTGGAGAAAACACTGGAAGTACTGGAAAGCTTCACGGAGTTCAGAGGAACAACTGAAGAGGATCTGAATGTTGCCGGAGAGCTGATTACCAACATCTGCGGCGCATTGGAAGTTCATGCCAATGTACAGAACGGGATGAGTGAAAAGGATGCTTTAAACTCATTTGCCCAGAAGGTTTTAGGCTCAATCGACAGATAGTTTTAAACACAAATCTCACAGATATTCTTCACAAATAAGCACAAATATAATTGTGTCATTTATGCTAAAATTAGCGCCATTTGTGTTTAAAACAAACAAAAATAAAATCCCGATGCCAAGACATCAGGATTTTTTGGGTTTATAAAATTTCTCTTATTTCAATTAGCTTCTTCTGCTCATGAGAATGCTCAGGATATACCAGAACAGCAGCATGATCGAAGCAAACAGCTGTAAGGAAGCTCCTACATACTGATTGGTGCTGTACGCATTCTTAAGGATGCTTGTCTGATACAGGATTGTAGCAGAAGCCAAAATCACCATTCCTACCGAGAACCACAGCCCCAGGTTAAATCCGAAAAGCATTCCGGCTACAATTAATCCCAATGAGATAAATCCTCCGATAATAATGATATTGCGAAGGAAAGAAAAATCCCTTTTGGAAGTGAAAGCGACCAGGGAAATTCCGGCAAACATGGCCACCGTAAGCATAGCCGCCTGGAAGATAACCGACGGACCGGCGTAAAGCGTTGCAATCTTAATTAACGGAAGGAAAATAATCGCTTCCAGTACAATATAAAATCCAAGCCCGAAATACTGCGTCGACTGACTTTGAGACAGCGACCATTTTGTAGCCAAAACCGAAGCCAGCCAGAATACTCCGATGATCAGCAGCCAGATATACCGCTGGGCAAACATAGCAAAGATTACCTGATCAGGAACCATTTTCAATAATACACTTTCTACCCCGATAAAAGCGAGGATCGACAAAGCAACGTGAATATACGTTTTTCTGTAAAATGCTGCTTTATCCACTTCATTGGCCTGCGCCACTAAAACATCTGTGATCATAGTTTTATTTTTTAGTTAGTTGAATTTAAATTATTTCACCGGCTTATACGGTTTAATACCCATAATCTTCCCATCCTTTTCAAATACGGCCGTAATGATTTTGGTGGGTTCAGCTGATTTATCATCTGCGTATTTATACTGGATCATCGGATAGCTGCTGCCATCGATAAACGGCTTATTTCCGCTTTTAATGATTTCAAACGTTTTGCCAGTATCAATGTCGGTGGCAAGCTTTTGAAAAACCACATCCGTCACCATTTTTTTCGCTCTTTCAGAAAGCAGTGCTTCCATCCCTTTACGATCGGAAGCTTGCAGCGCACTGATAAATTTCAGGAAATTTCCGTTGTATAGGGCGAGTTCCTCTTTGCTTAACTGCAGGGACGCTTTAGTATCGCTACTTATGATCTCCTTTTTGGGTTCAGTTTTAGGAGCTGCTTTTTTCTGGGAGAAAAAGAAAGGGGCTGATAAAACGGAAAGAATGAATATTATTTTTTTCATAAGGCTTTATTTCAGATAAATCATAAACAGATTTACTCCGGTACTTATTGTCTGTCGTCGATCTTTATTTGCTGTAATCAGGCTTCACGCCTAAAATCTTTCCGTCGTTTTCAAAAATAACGGTAATAATATCTCTTGGCGGATCAGACGCATCATCAGCATATTTGTACTGGATTGCCGGATAAGTTTCATTATCCAGCAGTTTCTGGAATCCCGATTTATAAACGTCGGTTTTCCTTTCAAAGCTGATCCCACCGGATAACTTCTGAATTACATTATCCGAAACGATGTGTTTTACTTTATCGGATATTAAATTATTGATTGCCTGCTTGTCGGAAGCTTTCAATGCCGCTACGAACTTCGTAAAGGACTGGTTGTAAAAAGAAACCTGATCTTTACTTAATTCGGAGGTAAGCTCGATCTTTTTGCTTTCGACCACTTTGATCTGGCTTGCCTGGGAAAATCCCAGCTGAAATGCCAATACGGTAAGAACCGGAAACCATTTTTTCATACGTATCTGGATTGGTAACTGCAAGATACGAAGAATTATATTACCGATAAAAATTTCATTGTGTCCACATTGTCTGCATAGGTATCGAGTCCCGGATTTTGAGCTTCTCCAGGCTTCACCGACTCCAGACCGAGCTCTTCTTTCGCTACGATACATTGGATATCCCCTTCATTTTCAGCAATAAAGCTTTCTACCTCATCCAGAGAAGAATACCGGCTGAAATTGATGACAGAAAGCGGACTGAATAATTTTTCATCTTCTTTAAGCATCACAAAATTATTGTCCCAGAACTTTTCCTGGTTCAGCAGATAGATCGCTCTGTTGTAATCGTAATTATTGGCGTATTTGTTATGATGGATGATATCCTGAAAATTTAAAAAACTTTCAAATAACCGGTCGATCACAAAATCCTGCGGGATAAAAAGCCTTGTAACATTCCTGCAACCCAATCCGAAATAGCGGAAAATGTCTTCTGCCAAAAGCTTAAGCTCTTCTTCCGTTTCGTCACCCTTTAAAACAGCGATTGAGGTCCTGTTTTTCCGGATAATATGCAGATGGTTTTTAAAATAATACTCAAGGTATCTTGCCGTGTTATTGCTTCCGGTAGCGATCACCGCATCAAAATTCTCCAGTCTTTCAACAAATTCAAAAGAAACGTTTTCTTCCGAAAATTCATTCCATTTCTTTAATAAAAACGGAATCATATACTTATCTTTTGAAGAAAGCTTGATCACCGGAATATGGTTGCTCAGCACCACGGAAATCACATCGTGGAAACCAACCATGGGAATATTCCCTGCCAGGATAAGCCCTACCCTTTTCGATATTTTGGAAATCTGATACTCTTTAAGCCAGCTTTTTATATTTTCTTCCGTCAGCAGACCAGCCCATTGCTGCAAAGCAAATCTTTGATTTTCAGAAGTAAACCAGGGATTTTCTATTTCGGTTCTTTTTAATAAAGATTCAAATCCTGCATCGTCTTCATTGTAATTTGGCTGATCTTTTGCTAAAAAGTCTTGTAGATATTGGCTAAGTCTTGTAAGTCCTAAAACTTGATTTTCGGTATTCATAATTACTGTAAAATTGGGGAATATTTTGTAATTTTGTGCAAATTTAAAAAAAATTAGCGATGGCTATTAAAATAACTGATGAATGCATTAACTGCGGAGCCTGTGAACCGGAATGCCCGAACAATGCAATTTATGAAGGAGCAGTAGATTGGAAAGCTTCGGAAGGTACCGAATTGAAAGGTACCGTCACATTACCTTCTGGCCTTACCGTGGATGCAGATGCACCCCAGGAGCCTGTAAGCGATGACGTGTATTTCATTGTAACCGATAAAATGTACGGAGTGCAAAGGCTTCCACGAAGAGCCGCAATGTGCCGCCGTCTGCCCGGTAGACTGCTGTGTGCCGGATGAAGACCACGTAGAATCTGAAGAAGCGCTGCTTAATAAAAAAGCATTCTTACACGGAGAATAAAAACTGCCGTCTCATCCATCATGAGGCGGTTTTTTATATCCAAAAATCTGAAATTTTTAATAAGAAACTATAAATGAAACTGTAAGAGAAATTTTACAGAAAATCCAAAAAAGTAAATAATATGAGTAAAAAGCACAACTTTAGCGCAGGACCATGCATCTTACCTCAGGAAGTTTTTGAAAAATCGGCAGAGGCCATTCTCGATTTTAACGGAATGGGTCTTTCCCTTCTTGAAATTTCGCACCGAAGCAAAGATTTCGTAGCGGTGATGGATGAAGCACGCGCTATTGTCAAAAGACTGATGAATCTGGGTGATGATTATGAAGTTTTATATCTGGGCGGAGGGGCCAGCCTGCAGTTTGCCATGGTGCCTTACAACCTGATGAAAGTTGGCGGAAAAGCAGCATACCTGGATACGGGAACATGGGCTGCAGGAGCGATTAAAGAAGCAAAAAAAGTAGGAACGGTAGATGTTGTAGGCTCTTCAAAAGAAGAAAACTATTCCTTCATTCCTAAAGACTATACTGTAGGTGCAGAATATGATTATTTCCACTGTACTTCAAACAATACAATCTACGGAACCCAGATGAAATCTTTTCCGGAAGTGGACACCCTGATGGTTTGTGATATGAGTTCCGATATTTTCTCAAGACAGCTGGATTTCTCCAAATTTGACCTGATCTACGCCGGAGCACAGAAAAATATGGGACCTGCCGGAGTAACTCTGGTGGTGATCAAAAAAGAAATATTAGGAAAAACGGGAAGAGAAAATATGTTCTCCATCCTGGACTATTCCCAGCATATTGCCAAAGAATCCATGTACAATACGCCTCCGGTTTTCCCGGTATACGCTTCATTGCTTACGTTACAGTACCTGGAAAACAACGGCGGAATCGCAGCAGCGGAAGCCAGAAACGAAGCGAAAGCAAAGCTTTTATATGACGAGATCGACAGCAACCCGCTGTTTGAGACGTTCTGCGTAAAAGAAGACCGTTCCCTGATGAATGTTTCCTTTAAGATTACCGACGAGAGCAAAAAAGAAGCATTTGATGCAGCGTGGAAAGCTGCCGGAATCAGCGGTCTGAACGGGCACAGAAGCCTTGGAGGATACAGAGCGAGTCTATACAATGCGATGCCGATAGAGAGCGTGCAGATTTTGGTAGATGTTATGAAATCCATAAAGTAACAAAAACTTTTGAAAGTCAATTACTTAAATAATATTCAGTGTTATTTTAATTTTTCTTAATTTGCGCAACTGTTAAATTATTTAATAATCCGATTTAAATAATTAAAGGATATCAATACACATGAGAGTTTTAGCTAACGACGGAATTTCAAAAGCAGGTGAACAGGCATTGAAAGATGCAGGGATCGAAGTACTGGATAACAGGGTTGCCCAGGACCACGTCATCAATTTCATCAACGAAAACAACGTAGACGTTCTTCTGGTAAGAAGTGCCACAAAAGTAAGGCAGGATCTTATCGACGCGTGCCCGGATCTGAAAATCATCGGCCGTGGCGGTATCGGAATGGACAACATCGACGTTGAATACGCCATCGAAAAAGGGAAATATGTGATCAACACCCCGACCGCTTCTTCGAAATCCGTAGCTGAGCTGGTATTCGGCCATTTCTTTTCACTGGCCAGGTTTCTCCACGAATCCAACAGGCTGATGCCTCTGGAAGGGGAAACGCACTTCAATGCCATGAAAAAGTCTTTTGCCAATGCCTATGAACTTTCAGGAAAAACACTGGGAGTAATCGGTTTCGGAAGTATTGGCCGGGAAGTCCTGAAAATAGGGATCTCTCTGGGAATGAAAGTGAAAGTGCTGACGAGAAAGCCACAGACCAAAACCATTGCCCTGGAATTCTTTGACGGCCGTTCACTGGACTTTGAGATTACTTCCACAAACGATATGGATGCTTTCCTGAAAGATGCCGATTTCATCAGTATCAATACGCCTAAAACAAACGAATACATTATAGACACGCCACAGTTCGAAAAAATGAAGGACGGCGTCTATATTGTCAATACGGCAAGGGGCGGTGTGATGAATGAAGTTGCTCTGATCGATTTTATTGAATCCAATAAAGTAGCGGGTGCCGCGCTGGACGTTTTTGAAAAAGAACCGAGCCCGGAAGTCCTCCTGCTGATGAATCCTGCCCTCTCCCTTTCCCCGCACGTCGGCGGAAATACCGTGGATGCCCAGGAAAA
This sequence comes from Chryseobacterium sp. SORGH_AS_0447, assembly GCF_030818695.1. Classification (NCBI taxonomy): domain Bacteria; kingdom Pseudomonadati; phylum Bacteroidota; class Flavobacteriia; order Flavobacteriales; family Weeksellaceae; genus Chryseobacterium; species Chryseobacterium sp. SORGH_AS_0447. Next base: position 2,847,380 of record NZ_JAUTAR010000001.1, read on the forward strand.
AATCGGAATCGAGCTTGCAGAACAGATTATTAAGATTAAAGAAACTATAAAATAAAATATGCCTATTTTTAAACCTTTTCGTGGAATAAGACCTCATAAAGACTATGAGAGCACCTTCCCTACCCATCCTTTGGATAATTTCACCCAGGAAGAGATAGCGGAAAAAGCTCAGGTAGAAGATACTTACATTCATATGATCAAACCGTATGTGGTAAGCAAATCCAAAGACATCGACCGAAATTTGAGAAAAATCCGATCGACTTTTGAAGAACTGATGGAAGAGAAAAGACTCGTTCAGGACAATTCTTCGTATTATCTTTATGAGCAGATTTATCCCAACAAACAGGTTTTCAGAGGGCTGCTGGGTTTAGCCAGCATTGAGGATTTCTGGAATGGCAAGATCAAGAGGCACGAAAGTACCATCCCGCAAAAAAAGGAAAAGCTGGCACATTACCTGGAAAAGGTAAACCTTCAGGCAGAACCTGTATTGCTGACATATCCGGCTAATTCCAAAATCGAATTGCTGATGAATCATGAGGAGAAAAACGTTCCGATCTTCAACCATGTAGATACCAAAGGCATCCGGCACAAGATCTGGAGAATCGACAACCGGCTGAAACTGCAGCAGTTTAAAGAAGTGATAGACCAGATCGATGCATTCTACATTGCCGACGGACACCACAGGATCGGTTCTACGGCGTTAAATGCAAAACATCAGAAAGACAAGAACAAAAGGCATAACGGTACGGAACTTTATAATTTCGTTTACAGCTTTATCGTTTCTAACCAGTCGATTAAGATCCACGATTACAACAGGATCGTATCGGATATCAACGGTTTGTCGAACGAAGAATTCTTACAGGAGCTGGAAAAATATTTCCTGATCCATGAAAAAGGAGAAACGGCATATTATCCTTCCCAGAAATTCCACATTTCCATGTACATGGATGGAAAATTTTATTCCCTGCACGTAAAGCACGACCTGCGTTCCCAGGAAATGTCTCTGGATAACCTGGATCATCATCTTTTGGATAAATACATCTTTAAGGATATTTTGAAAATTGAAGATCCGGACAGCTCGGAGAAGATTTCCTATGTAAAAGGAACATCTAACATTGAAGGCATCAACGAGCTGAAAGAGAGAGTAGACAGTGGCGAAGGAAAAGCAGGATTCGGAATTTTTCCGGTGAGCTTCAATGATATGATCAAGATTTCCGACCTTAAATTGAGTATGCCTCCTAAATGTACCTTTATAGAACCTAAATTGGTTACCGCTTTGTTAATGTACGATATGAAGCAGTAACGATAACCATTTTTTCCTTACTTTTAGCAACGGAAAAAGAAAGGTAAATATAAATGAAAAAAGCATTCATTATCATTCCACTCTTTTTGGGTGGATTTTTATTTTCTCAGAAAAAGCCCTTTAAAAGACCTGCGAAAAAAACATCGTTGACCGTAAAACTAAACTATCACGAAGAGTTTAAAAAGATCTCCGATGAAATCATGACCAACGGAACGGCATACGAAAACCTGGGACAGCTTACCAAAGGGATCGGGCCACGTTTCAGCGGAACTCCCGGCTATATGAAAGCCGTGGAATGGGCAGAAAAAAGGCTGAAAGAGATCGGTATCGATATGATCTGGAGGATGGAAGCCAAAGCACCGGTTTGGGTAAGAGGAAAAGAGTCCCTCCAAATTAAAGCCGGAAACGGCGACTGGAAAAATATACGGATGCTTTCTTTCGGAAACTCTGAAGGAACCGAAGGAAAAGATCTTACCGGAGAAATCGTGTTAATCGGTTCAACCTCTGAACTGAATGCAATGTCGGTAGGTCAGCTGAAGGGCAAAATTGCTTTTGTCAATCTTCCGATGGATCCCAAAATCATTAATACCAGCGATTCTTACCTGCTGACTGCCAAATCCAAGCTGATTTCTGCGTCCGTGATTGCAAAGACAGGAGCAAAAGCTTTAATTATAAGATCGTTAACCACAGCTTCCGACGATACGCCGCATGCTAAAATGGTATATTATGAACCGGACGATAAAATAAGGATTCCGGCATTATCCATCGGCGCAAAATCCGCGGACGAACTTGAAAAATTACTCAAAAACCAAAAGGTTACCGCCAAACTGAATATGACCGCCCAATCCAAAGGCGATACCACCAACCCGAATATCATTGCTGAAATTCAGGGTAAGAAAGATTCAAAGGTCATCGTTCTTGGGGCACAGCTGGATTCCTGGGATTTCGGGGAAGGCGCAATCGATGACGGTACGGGAGTCGCGCAGTGTATGGAAGTATTAAAAACCTTCAAAGCATTAGGGATTGAAAACAACCATACCATCCGGGTGGTATTTTATGCCAACAGTGAGAACGGCGGACAGGGCCGGGAAATGTATGCCGCTTACGTAAAAAAGAAAGATGAAAAACACGTTTTTGCTTTGGGAACCGATGCCGGAGGATACTCGCCAAGAGGATTTTCCCTGGATATGCCTCCCCAGAGAAGAAAGCTGATCTTCGAATGGAAAAATTATTTCCTTCCATACGGCGTATACGACTTCGACCAGACCGATGCGATCCAGGATATTTCGCCTTTGAAAAAGCTCGATATTCCGTTAGCTGAATTAGTGGTTGATACCCAAAGGTACTTCGATTACCATCATTCCGAACAGGATACTTTCGATAAAGTGAATAAGAGGGAGCTCCTTTTGGGTGCGGTAGCCATGACACAGATGATTTTTATGATTGATAAAAACTGGTAAGGACACTTATAAAACGGAAAGATAAAAACCTTGCGTCTGAAAATAAAGGCAGATTGCTTTAATAAAAAAATGTAATGGAAATCCTCAAACTACACCTAAAACCTGAACTTTTAACGGAACATAAAACCAATAGGCTTTACCAGCAGTGGCAGGCTTTGCTGGACAGTCTTGAGGAGAAAAAAATATCCATCAAGACCACCGAAATCATTAATCAGGAAATTGAAGCCATCAACTCTACTTCCCTAAGGGACAAATCCTTACAGAATTTATTAAAAGTAAAGCAAACGTTTATCCTTGGGCTTCTTGAAAAGGATGAAAAGCTGGTCCCGAAAAACCATTACCGGAACAGATGGCTGGCTGTAGGGTTGGCCGCATTCGGAATTTCCGCTGGGTATGATCTTCGGGCTTTAGCCCAATGTCATTAAGTTAAGGTCTTATAGATTTTTTTTATAGTTTTTAGTGACCTTTGGTTTCGCTCTGACTCTGTATTTTAAAATATTCCTTTTAAAGGATCTTTTGGGTCTGACGGGGATCATATGAGAAGCAAAAAGAATTTTAAGCTCTGCCACTATATCCTCTTTTTTTACATTGCTAAAGAGCAAATTCAAAATTCTGTTTTTCATCAAGCTGTAAGAAAGGGAAGTATTGACTTTGTACCGGTACTTCTTTTTCGTATCAACTTCATTAAGCTCCTGTTCGAGTTCTCTGACAATAAGGGTCTGTATATTGCTTACAAGCAAAGTAGAATAGAAATCCTGTAAGATGCTGTTGTTTGAGTAACCGGAAAATTCCTCCAGGTGAAGCTTGTTTTTGATTTCATCAAAATAGGTTTCTATGCCCCAGCGTTCAAAATATAGGGCTTTGAAAATCTCCGAAGGATAACAAGCCTCATCTAAAAGAGAGGTTGCAAGAACTTCGATGGTGCCATTATCCAGTACGACACGCAACAATCTTACCTTAAAAGTATAGTCTCTACCATAATCTTTTCCTGACAGATCTACGTTGGGAGAAGGCTTAAAGTCTGTTATCATACTGGATATTCCGCTTTTGACGAAATCTTTTATGGTTTGGTTCAAACCTACTTTTACGCGCATAAGGTAGTTAAAATTTCTTTTGTGATGCTGATAAAAGAAATCAAATGAAGCAAAACCACGGTCATATAGCAGCAGATCATTATGGCAACAATGAGCCAACAGCTCAAGAGCCTGTAAACGTTCATCAGTATCTATAGAAGAAAGTACCCCTTTTAAACAGATTTTATTGATTGTATCATACAGTACGCAGGCTTTGGCCTGTACGCAGGTATGAGAAGTCTGGTTTTTGGATACACCATAAATCTCTTCCAGCTCTCGGGTTTGAGGTAGATTAATTCTCGAACCATCAATAGCCAACAGACGAAGACCATTGAATTTGGTCTGTACTGCAGAATTATCTGTATAGAATTCTTCCACAAGCCGCTTGTTCAGATGAATAAAAACCTCGGGCTTTATCTTTTTTCTGTTCTGTACGTATGCACTTTTTGTAAAAGTATTCTGTGTCTGGCCCAAAGATCTTATATAGTGAATGAAATTTACAATCTCACAGGACAGGCTTTTGGTAATGAAGTTGAGCATAAACAAAAGCGTATTTGAAAAGCTCAACTTCCTTTTGCGGGTGAAATCTCTGCTACTCATCCTGTATTCATTACAAATAGCCACGCTGTGGATTTCCTCCTCCAATGATAATAAAATATCTGAAACATTTTTTTTGCATAATAAGAAAATGAAAGATTAAATCTCAAATTTAGCAAAAACATAACACTAAAAAATACTAACTTAATGACATTGGGCTTTCGCTTGGGAATATGGGATTCATCGGAATCGGGCTTCCCATTGGGATGAGCATCGGGATTGCGGTTGGAACTTTAATGGACAAAAAAGCACAGACAGAAGGCAGACAGCTTGATGTGGAAATTAAATATTAAACAAAAGAATTATGAAGAAGATAATAGGCACTGCTCTTTTACTAGCAGGCTTAATGACTTATGGCCAGACCAAAGAAGACTCTGTACAATTTGCCAAAATTTCCACGGAAATACTGAATAATGGAAAAGCCTATACGGAATTAAAGGATTTAACCAAAAATATCGGCCATCGGCTCAGCGGTTCGGAAGCTTACGAAAAGGCCGTTCAATGGGCAGCGCAAAAGCTCCGTGATGCCGGCGCCGACAAAGTATGGCTTCAGGAAGTGATGGTGCCGGTCTGGGAAAGAGGAAAAGAATCTTTACAGATCAAAACCTCATCAGGAAAATGGACGAGCCTTAAGATGCTTTCTTTGGGTAATTCTGAAGGAACGGACGGAAAAGATGTTTCGGGAGAGATCATCATGGTGCGATCGATGGAAGAATACGACAAGCTTCCACCGGAACAGGTAAAGGATAAGATTGTCTTCTTCAACTATCATTTCAGCCAGTCGTATGTTGAAACCTTCAGAGGTTACAGCGATGCGGCAAAATACAGAACGACGGCCGCTTCTTTAACGGCCAAAAAAGGAGGAAAATTTGCCATCATCCGTTCGCTTTCCTCGGCTTTTGATAATGTTCCGCATACCGGAGCCATGCGTTACAGTGGCGATCAAAAAATTCCTGCCGTGGCAATCGGGAGCTCAACAGCCGACGAATTGGCTGAACTTTTACAATCACAGAAAGTAACTGCCAAACTAAATTCCAATTGTGGCATGAAAGGCGAAAGGCTGTCCCACTCTGTTATCGGAGAAATTACCGGTAAAAAAGACAAAAGCATCATCGTAGTCGGTGGTCACCTCGATTCCTGGGATGTGGGAGAAGGTGCTCATGACGACGGAGCCGGAATTGTCCAGAGCATCGAGGTATTACGTACTTTTAAAAAATTAGGATTTCAGAACAACCATACCATCCGAGTAGTTTGTTTTGCCAATGAAGAGAATGGCGTAAAAGGCGGCATTCAGTATGGAAAAATAGCCAAAGAAAACAGCGAAAAACATCTTTTTGCTATAGAAACGGATGCCGGTGGTTTTACGCCAAGAGGGATTTCCCTGGAAATGGATCATAATAAGAGAAAGCAGATCCAAAGTTGGGCAAGCCTGTTCTTACCGTATGGAATTTATGATTTTAAAAACACCTATTCCGGGACGGATCTTTATCCGCTTCATGATATGGGCGTTCCGACGGCAGAATTAGTTCCCGATTCGCAGCGTTATTTCGATATCCATCATACGGAAGAAGATACTTTTGAAAAAGTGAACCGGAGAGAATTGCTGCTTGGAGCGAGTACTTTGACGCAGATAATTTATATGATTGACCGAAATTGGTAAGGCTGGATAATGGAAATTTAAACCATACCGGAAATTATTATAAAGTAAATATATCGCTTTTCAGAACTCGGATTTTACCGATTGCTGAAGGTGATTTTAAAATTAAAAAGTTTATTGAACCAGGTTCAATAAACTTTTTTTTATCCATAAGATTGTATAACGGGTTAGGACAAATAACTTTTAACAGTAATTGTTATAAAAAGCATTTAAATAATCCCGTCTGCAAATTTTTTAGAATTTATACGCTACGAAACGGTCGATGGCCAATCCGCCAGGAATAGACTGATATGGCGGGTGTTCTGCCGTACCACCCCATCGCTGAAGTTTTGTAGCAATTGTTCCGTTGTTGGCAGGCTGCCCCGGAATCGGTTTAATGGTAACAAAAATATCCTGCGGACCGGTTGTTACAATAAAGAAAGTATTGTTGATCGTAAATCCTCCCATTCCTGAAGTTACAGAATTGTATAAAGTGTTCCAGGTACCTGGTACTGCTCCTACAGCATTGGCAAGGTTGGGTTCGTTATTGATCTCGCCTCGGGTAATTAAGTATTCCACTTGTGCAGGAATCGATACGGTATTGTCAAAACCGAAATCCGCGTTCAGAAATACCAGATAGGTACCGGCTGAAGGAAGCGAAAGCCTGGCTACCGAACTATAACGGTTGGTAGGAATCGAATTGTTGGTAGCAGCCTGGGAATTATTAATCAGCCAGGTCCCTTCTACATTACTTGAAAATGCCATGGTTCTCCATGTTCCTACGCCGTTCGCATCACTGGTCAGAACTTTTCCTTCTCCCTGGGTTCCGTCTACAATTTTTACCGCTCCTGCATTATTTCCATTGTTTACATCCAGTTTGGTAGCTGGGCTGTTGGTTCCGATACCTACCCTATCATTAACCGCATCAACGTTAAAAGTACTGTTGTCTACAGTAAAATGACTCGTTCCGCTGGTTGCTGAAGAGGTAAAAGCCATGGTATTGGTGCCTTGGGAAACCGTACGGTTGGAGGTAAGTGTTCCGTTATCTTTATACAGATCGCTACCTGCGCCTACTTTTTGCCAAAGATTCCCGTCGAAGAAGTAATACCCGGCAGCCGTAATATTTACACGCTGTGAAGCTACATCCCCACCTGTGATATCACTGACATAGATAATCGTTCCGGCCTGATCTGTCCCGTAAACGCTGTTTCCTTTCGCCGTAAGTTCTGCTCTGGTAAGACGAGGAGCCTGAAGTCCGTCTGCATCAGTACTGCCAAGTTTAGCGGCAATATCAAGTGTTGTTTTGGGAGTAGAAGTGTTAATTCCGACACGTCCCTGCTGGGCATTTGCATTTCCTGCAAAAAACATCATAGAAAGAGTGATTCCAAAAATGAATCTGTTTTTCATAATTATTGTTTATAAGGGTTCCTAATTTATGGGTGCAAATATAATTATATTTAAATATTTTTCATTCATAATTAAATATAATTTAATGAAAATTTATTTTAACCGCTGGAAATGTAATTATTATATACTTTAAAACCATATTATTAAAATAAATGTAATTATTAAATCATATTTATTTCATAGACAATTGTCAAAGAAAATATTAGTAACCTCTTGATTGTGAATGTCTGAATTTATATTTACATAGAAATTTTAGCACTCTAATAAAGTAAATTTGCCTTGCAGTGTAGATAAAACCTGAAAGAATCTTGGAAATGCTCTATTTGTTCGGAATTTTTTTATTGAAGGCTGTATTACAGTATTTGAATAATTTAATTCAAATACGCTTTCCTGTCCAGTGTAAACTCCATTACTTTCCCGTCCCTCTTTACTTTTACCGCAATGGTCTGCTGGTCTCTCTCCACCCGATTGATGAAATAGTGGCAGGCTGTTTCACCATCGAGATGGTCCAGCCTTACATTGTTGATGCTGATAATGGAATCTCCGATCTTTAAAGGAAAATTATCATGCTGAAAAATAAAAGCGACAACCGGCTTCTGATCTACAAAACGGTAGGTGAAACCAAATGATTCGAGTTTCGGAGGAGTATTCCGTACGGACTTCAGATAAATTTTGTTGTTCTTCCAGTCAAGAATAAAGGAAAAATCTCTCAGGAATTCATTTCCCATCAGGTCCGAAGTACCGGTAGATATCATTTCATTATGGAAAATCTTATTGCCCAGTGCAAGAGAATCAATCCTGAAAATTGTTCCCGCCACCGGCTTTGCAGCCCCAAATGCTCCAGTTGAACGGGTTCCGAACGTCTCTATTTTATGGGTAACTTTTGAAGGGTCAAAGTTTTTTTCCATAATTTCAAACCTGCCCGAAAATCCGGTATCGAAAGTAACCTCTATATTTTTACCGAAAACCGGGGTTGTCACCACAGGTGTTTTCTGAGGCTTCGGATCAAAAGGGAGAATAATCGGGTAATCTTTAAGATTGAAATAGGAAAGTTCGCGGGTTGTTTCCAGTGAATTTTCACCATAATTAATTCTCCAGAACAGTTTAGCCATCTGGTTGGCCCCGATGATCCCGTCTACTTTGAGACAACCAAGTTCTGCGGAATTAAGGTCTAGGACAATAGCTCCGATATTTTTGAAAACTACCTGATCCACGGTCATCTCGGGAAGTTCCGTAAAAACCTGCTGTTGTTTATTGTTATTGGAATCTCCTACAGATCGTTTATATTTCTTCTTCAGTTTCAGCTCGTTATATATTGCTGTAGAAATTACAGTCGGTGCCCCGGAATCGAAAAGAAAATTATAAAATTTGCCACTAATGTTTACCTGTACAAAAGGTAGATTGTTCTCGAATCTAAGGTTGATCTTTTCGACAGGATGCTGAAGCTGTACCTCTCCTTTTAAAAAAAATTTCTTAGTCTGTGAAGAAACATGAATCATTGAAAATACGAAAAGCGAGTACAGAACTTTTTTCATTGATATATTTTATACGAAAGTAAGGCTTTATACGGGAAAAGAAAAAATTCCTCCTGATAAATCGCGGTAAGATTTTTGTATATACTTTTTAAAGCTTAATTCTTCGATTTTTTAAAACGCCTATGCAGACAATGAGATTGAACAAAAAAATAATTCCTGATCGCATGATATTTTCATAAATAATTTTTCAATAATGTAATTAATTTGTATACAATATTTTACACCAGTAATTCTTTTTTCAAAGCAATATATTAAGTAAATTAATTTACCATTTTTACGACTTAAGAACAAGATTTTATTGCATTTTTAAGGAGTTTTTATACCTTTGTTAGAAGAAAAGTTTGCAACAATGAAAACAATTTATTTTTTTGTATTATTCTGCTTTCTTTTTGTTCAAAATGCCACATACGGCCAGGTAGGGATTAACACGACCTCTCCGGATTCTTCGGCAGTACTCGATCTGGTTGCCAAAAATAACAATAAAGGATTGCTCATTCCTCGTATTCCTCTTACAGGTCCGTCCGATATTTTAACCGTTCCGAATCCGGCAATGAGTTTATTGGTCTACAATACGACGACCAATGCTTCCATCTCACCGGGATTCTATTACTGGAACGGCACTTCGTGGATGAAGCTTGGTGATAAACGGGATGCACTTTCCCACGGAACCAACGATCCTGCCGCCAGTTCCTTGCATCATGCCGGTGATGTTTATGTGAATACAACTACCGGAATGATATTTACCTATAACGGAACCAACTGGATTTCGCAGATGTCCGGATCAGGCTTTTTAACGACTAAAATTATAGCGACGGAAGGCCAGCTGAATTTCACTACGCCCTGGAGTGTGACTGCCGATCGTACCAAAGTCTATCGAAACGGTGTAAATATCGATTTTACGGTTTCAGGTAGCAGCACCATTATTTTAGAGACCGAAGCCAAGTGCTTTGCCAACGATGAAATTAAAATTTTCAAATTCTTATAAACAAAAACAAAATTTGCTAAAAACATGAAAAACCTTAATCTATTGAAGAAATCAGCAGCCATAGCGGCTTTCGCTATCGGCACTGGATTTGTGAGTGCCCAATCTACGGCCACTTCTACCAATGTAAACAAAGCAACGGGAGCTGTAAGGCTGATCGACAACAAAGGAACCATTAAATATCTGCAGGCCAACAACGGTATTACTGCGATCACTTCCACTACGGCAGGAAACACGACGACGACGACGTGGCAGCTGGGAGGAACTCTGCTGGACGATACTTATATCGATGTAAACGGTAAAAAGTTCGCTCTCGACAAGCTTAAATTTGCTACCGGTTCCGCATCTACCAATGCTACGGATGCGAGTGTGCACGGTGGATCCGGTACAGGCTGGACGGTCCTTGTGCGTGACGAAGCAACCGGTGAAGTGAAGAAAATGATGGCTGCAGACCTCTTGCAGGTACAATCCGGAGAAGAGACGGTTTCCGTACCGTCGGACGCTTCCAATGCAACAACTTATACGGTAACAGGACCGCTGCCTACCAATATCAAAAATATTTCCGTTTACAGAAACGGAGCCAAGCTGATTGCCAGCACCGATTACGAAGTTCCTACAGCCACTTCTATCAAACTGAAGCCAAGCTCAAGCACCCCTTCCGACTGGTCATTGCACACAGGAGATGTAATAGAAATACAGTGGATTAAATAAAACAAAATGAATAAAGGGCACTTGAGCTATAAGTGCCCGTTTTATTTTTCACTGTATGAAAAAATTATTACTTTCTATTTTCGCTATTTTATTTGCTGCAGCTATTCCGGCACAAACCGTTAGGGTGATCGATAACAAAGGAACGGTAAAGCTGGTAGACCAATCCAAATGGCAGCAAAATGGCAACAACATTACCAACCGGAATTCCGGAAATGTAGGGATCGGCACTCCCACTCCTTCAGCAAAACTCGAGATCAATACCGGAACTACACCCGGAGCCATCAAAATTGTCGACGGTACTCAGGGACTTAATAAAATATTGGTAAGTGATGCGAACGGCGTTGGGACGTGGCAGCAAAATGCCTCCATGGAAACCACGGTATTGGGCGTTTTTCCCAATCCTTCATCAAATGTCTATTCGAATGGTAACGGCGTAAAATATACCGGCGTATACATTGACCTGAAGAAAGGAAAGTGGGTGGTGAACGGAGGACTGACGATCAGATGTAATATTAGCTATAAAAATACAAAATTCTGGCTTCATGCTTATTTGTCGACTTCCCAAACCGCTGTGGAGCAAAACGGATTTACCCACTTAGGTCCCGCAGGCAATGCCACCTGCTATGCCGGAAACATTATTGTATATCCGGGAGGAGACGACGACGACAAGCTTAGCTTTATTTCAGGAAGCTCCGTAATCAATGTTACCAGCAATACGCTGAGAATTTATTTGTTGCTGGAAAACAGACCCAACAACTACTGGCAATACCAAAGCTTTTTTTTTGAAAATTACTTTAATGCGAATCCGATTAATTAAAGTAGCGGCTGTAAGTATTTTTATTTAAAAACTGAAGGTTAAATAAGATTAATTCAACCTTCAGCTTTTTTATTTTAGAGAATATTATCGACTCTAAAAGTTGCAATTTTTTACTATGATATTTTATTTGCTTTTTAATGCGATTACTGGTATAGAGTATATGATATTTTTCTTTTTAATTATTTTTACATGAAAAATGAATTTTCCGCTGCATAAATCTTAAAGAAATTTTATTCTAATCTATTTAATTTATACTTTATCTCATTAATAAATTCGCCTGTTAAATTTCTAGTTCCTTTTAAACTAAAAATAAATTCTTCTAATTGTTTATTTAATATTCTTTTAGATTTATTTAAATTTCCTTGTAATGGGGGAAAAGTTTTAATAACTTCATGAAATCCAACAATACCATCTATCGCGCCAGGCATTGTATTATATAATGCTTCTGTAGATTCTAAAGTTGATAATAAGTTTTCTCTATACATTTCATTATCCATATAATCCATGCTATTTATATATTTTAAGCCAAAATCAATAGCACTTCTAAAATTATTATAAAATATATCATTTTCAAGTTTTAGTCGATCAGAATAGTCATCCATTGATCTGGCAATTCTTTTAAACAGCTCAATAATTATAAATTTATTTGGATTTGGATATTTATTAATTCTCTCTATCTCTTCTGTTTTCTTACTAAAATCATGACCGATGATTTTTGTACTGTCACTAATATTTAACAATGCTTTAGTCCCATTTGAAAGTAAATTTTCAAACTCAATTAAATAATCGAATAAGCCTAAATCTTCTTCTAATACCTCATCATTATTTTTCAAATTATTAATATTTAATTGTTGATCCTGAATTGAAACAATATTTTCTTTAGATTTTAAATCATCTATTCTTTGTGGAAGGTGCATCCTTAATTTTGTTTTTAATTCATCTAAATCATTAAATGAGCCATATAATACATTATTATCATTTAATATTTCTTTAAACTTGTTTATTTTAGATAATTCTTCTACGTTAATTTCACTCAAGCTAAGTGGAGATTTATTTTTAAAATAAAATAAGATTTGAATATTTTCTTTATTTTCAAATCTCTTAATTGCATTCAAAAATTCTTCTTCTGTCCCAGAATTTGCCACATTTGTTTTTGTTCCGAATTTTTGCCATAAAAGTCCAATGAAAATATCATATTCGTTTCCAACATCCTTGTTTATTAAGTCTTGAGTATATGTTTCAGAAACTCCTGGTGCACTGTGAGTTTCCCATTTGATTAATTCAATAATCAAATTATTTCTATTCCCGTAAGTACGGTTCAATTCATTAATGACATTCTCAATTCCGAATCTTTCCTCTTCTAAATCACTTGGTGAGCCAAGAAATACGTTATACTTTGTAATGTTTTTTGCCATTCTATTTTTTTTAAATATATAAATCTACAATTATAGCTCATTACGGCTATCCGTATTTTCACTGAAAATCAACAAAAAAGCCACCCTTTCGGGCGGCTTCAATATCAAAAAAGACAGCTTCTAAATTTTATCCAAAATCTTTTTCGGCAATACTTTTACCAGCTGGGATTTGTACTCTTTTTCGAGAATAACAAACTTCCAGGTTTTACGGTCCGGGGAAATGGCGCAGGCTCTCATGCGGGCGTTGATAAGATAAGCTCCTTCTGCAGCAAGGTATTGGACATTATTCTTACCATATTTCTGAATAACAGCTGCCCCGATTTTCTTTTTCATATCATCGTTCATTGAACTGACATTGCACTTCAGGGTAAAAAAGTAAGGCACCACAGCAAAATATTCATTGCCGATCTTCTCCGGCTTTTCAACAGCGCCGAACTTCAGATTGCTCATATCAATCTTCATGAAAGGGTTGTTTTAAGTCATCGTTAGGATCTGGGTCATCTGTTCTTTGGGAATAACCGTGAAAAACTTTGGGTAAATGTAATTCACGCCCTGTTCTATTTTCTTTTCTTTAATGCTGTTGATAAAACCGGTAAGCGATTTTTTGATAGCGGCATCATCAGGATTGGCTTTGCTTTGGGCAAAAGCTACAAGGGACAACATGGTAAACAGGAGAATAAATGTTTTGGTTTTCATTTTAACAATTTCAAATTTCATATGGCTCAATACGTCGCGGGAACGCGCAGATCGTTACGTCACTTTTCTATGGGATAAGAGTTTTTCAGAAAAGATCAGGCGAATTAATAGAACAAAAAAAAGCCGTCCTTTCGGACAGCTTTCAGTATTGTATTCGGATCGATTATTTTACTTTTACCAGCTCAACATCGAAAACCAGCCATGCGTTTGGCGGGATCACGCCTCCTGCTCCTCTTTCTCCGTAGCCCATTGCCGGCGGAATCAATAAGGTTGCGGTTTCTCCTTCTTTCAACAAAAGAATTCCTTCATCCCATCCTTTGATTACTCTTCCCATTCCGATTGGAATTTCAATAGGCTCATTTCTTTTGAATGAAGAGTCGAACTCGGTTCCGTCAACCAGCTTTCCTGCGTAGTGTACGGAAACGTTATCACCTGCTTTCGGCGCTTTTCCATCCGTTGTTTTGGTGATTTTATAATAAAGTCCGGATTCGGTTTTCTGCATTCCAGCTTTCAGGTTTTCTACCATTTTTTCCTGGTTAGCTTTAAATTCTTCCTCCTTTCTCTTTTTTTCAGCTTCTTCTTTTGCAGCAGCAGCTTTATTGTTCTCAGCGATTTTTGCTTTCCCTTCAGTAAAAGTTTTTGCAGGATCGTAGTTTTTGTACTCATCGCCTTTACTGAAAATAGAAACTTTTTCCAAAACAATATCCGTCTTAGGTTTGTCCTGAGGTCCTTTTTCAACATTTGCGATCGTATCGATTACATCTTCTCCTTTTACCACTTTTCCGAAAATCGTGTGTCTTCCATCTAACCAAGGTGTCGCCACTTCAGTGATGAAGAACTGCGAACCGTTGGTATTCGGTCCGGAATTCGCCATAGAAAGGATTCCTTTTCCGGTATGCTTCAGGTCGTTTTTCTCATCTTCGAATTTATATCCCGGATCTCCCATTCCCGTTCCCTGAGGATCTCCCCCCTGGATCATGAAATCCTTGATTACGCGGTGGAAAATAGTTCCGTCATAATAAGGAACTCCTTTTGCTTTTGCTTTGTTGTCGATTTTCCCTTCTGCAAGTCCGATAAAGTTAGCTACCGTTACAGGGGCTTTTTTGTCTTCAAACTTTACAATCATATTACCTTTTGTGGTCTGAAGATTTGCGTAAAGTCCGTCATTAAGACTTTCGTAAGTTTCTTTGTCTACGTTCATTTTTTTATAAATTGGTGTACAACTCATCAGCGAAACACTCGCCGCTGCCAGAATTATATTTTTGTTAAACAATTTCATGGATTATAATGCTTTTAATTTTATGATTAAAGGAATATCATTATCGATTTTTTTCTCATCGCCATACGTTCCGTACGCCAGGGCCGAAGGAACCAAGAGGGTCACTTCCTCACCGTCATGGATAAAACGCAGCGCATCCTCTACTGCCTTCAGTTCATCAAAATGTCCGAATTTGGCATCTCTCCTTTCAATCGGCTGATCGTAGATTTTGGTCTGGTCGAAATCATAAAGGTTATAAGAATAGGAAATCAGGGTATTGTCCTGCCTTCTCTGCCTTTGATCGAATCCCTGGGCATCCGTCCAGTAATTAAGCTGGGTCGGATAGAACTTTACCTGCTGGCTGCCGATCCAATCCTGGATCTGCGACCTTTCCAGTGCGTTCAGGTTTTTCATCCTGTTTCTGGAAACCTCCAGATCATTCTTGCTGAGGACACCGCCTACAGGAGGATGGGTCTGCGCATTTTTGCTGCAGCTCAGTAAACCCAATACCGATATGAAGAGTATTTTTTTCATAAACTTTTGCGAAAATACACATTTCGGGAATCATTAACAAAACTTGTCCCTAAAGTTTAGCGATTTTCACTGTCACTACTGAAAAACAAAAAGCCGGAAAAAATTCCGGCTTTAAGCTTATTCTTATTTCAGATTATACTGTTTCCAATACGTGGTCTACTTTCACTCTCCATCCGAAAGGATCTTCTGCCAGATTGGTCTGAAGGTCAACCAGATCATTTTTAAGGAGAACTGCGAAACTTTCTTCGTCCGATAATCTCGGTAATTCCAGTTTCTCACCATTGTATCCTAAAGCCTGGAAAACGGTAGTTACCACTGCGGTTCCAACGCCCCAAACTTCTTTAAGGGTTCCGTTTTTCTGAGCTTCAATAACGTCTTTTACTTTAATCGGCTCTACCTTCACTTCGATGCCTCTCTTATTAGCAAGCTGGATAAAGCTGTCTCTCGTAACCCCATCAAGGATTTTTTCAGAGGTTGGCGGAGTGTAAATCGTGTCATTGATTCTTACAAAAACATTCATGGTTCCGCTCTCTTCAAAATATTCGTGGGTAGCATCATCCGTCCAGATAATCTGCTCATATCCTTCTTCGATCGCCAGCTGGGTCGGGTAAAAAGAAGCCGCGTAGTTTCCTGCTGCTTTAGCCGAACCTACTCCACCGCTTGCCGCTCTGGAATAATGATCCGAGATTTTTACGGAAACAGGTTCTGTATAATACATTTTAGCAGGTGTTGCTACGATGGCAAACATATATTTATTGGATACCCTTGCTTTCAATGCTTCTTCCGTTGCAAAGATCAGCGGTCTGATATATAACGACATTCCTTCTCCGTAAGGGATCCAGTCTCTGTCTGCATCTACCAATGCTTTCAGCCCGTCCAGGAACATTTCTTCCGTTACTTCAGGCATCGCAAGACGTTTCGCCGATTTGTTGATACGTTCAAAATTCTTTTCAGGCCTGAAAAGGAAAACCTGTCCGTCTTTGTCTTTATAGGCTTTCATACCTTCAAAACAAGCCTGTCCGTAGTTTACCCCCATCATCGCAGGAGTAAATTGTAAAGGACCATAAGGAACCAATTTTACATCACCCCACTTCCCGTCTTCGTACTCACAGATGATCATATGATCGATGAATGTGTTTCCGAATGAAAAGTTGTTAGGGTCGAATGTAGAAATTCGGGAGTTTTCAGTTTTTTGAATTATCATTTCTAAAATTTTTTATGAGGTTCTACAAATTTAATATAATTTTCTAAATATAAAAATTTTAGAGTAAATTTGTAAAAAAATAGCTTGAAACGAGAAATTAAGACTACCAACGACGGCAGCAAGACACTATATATCAACGAATTAAATGAAAACTATCATTCACACCATGGTGCATTACAGGAAGCCGAACACGTGTTTATTAAAAATGGATTAAATTTAATAAATGATTACGAAATTAATATTTTAGAACTCGGTTTTGGAACAGGTTTGAATGTTTTGGTAACAATTAATGAATATTTAAAAACTGACAAAAGTCATATCATCAACTATTTTACTCTTGAAAAGTATCCTATAAATACATCAGAAATTGACGATTTGGCGTATTTTGAGCTTTTTGATAACCCGGAATTTAAAAATATTTATCAGAAAATTCATCTTGCAGACTGGGAAAAGTCAACCGAAATCATTAATGGTTTCAATCTAAAAAAGATCGAATGCGACTTTTTCGAGCTGAAAAACATAGACTTACCCAAAATAAACCTCGTGTACTACGATTGCTTTGGGGCAAGGGTTCAGCCGGATCTTTGGGAAAAACCTCTCTTTGAAATGGTTTCTGACAAAATGGCGGTTAACGGTTTGTTAACAACCTATTCTTCCAAAGGCAGCGTCCGAAGGATCCTCCAGGAGCTGAATTTTCAGGTGGAGAAAAAACAGGGCCCTCCGGGTAAGAGGGAGATGATTAATGCGGTAAAGTTATAGAATGGAGGCTGGATGATGGAAGCCGGAAGTATACGGCTGTCTGCTTATCATCTGAGATTTATATATTCAAATGTTTACTGGTAAATAAAAGAAGATCATCAGGCATATCCTAAAGTACATAGTTTACTTTCAAAGCAAATACTATATTAATAATCCTCGTTTATTCATTTAAAATCTCTGTGAGTAGCAAATTAATAGATAAAAATACCATCAATAGAAATGGGCTTTAGCCCATTTAATACAGATTTAATATTAGATTGGCTTTAACCGAAAGTTATTAGAGACTTCAGTTAAAGCCAGTTTTCGATAGCAATCATCAAAAATAGACTTTCCCGCTCAATATAAAATTTTTGATCAATATCATGATGCCTTTACTATCGTCACAGCAGAACCTTCAACTTCCTCCCATCCCCATTTCGCCCGTTTCATCTAAAATTCCTACATTAGCCCTACAAATTATTAGATATGATAGACAAGATCAACATCAGGGTATATGCCTGTGCGGTGAAGGATAAAAAAGTATTGACTTTGTTTGAAGAATATGCCGGTGAACCTTTGATGAAGTTTCCGGGCGGCGGACTGGAATTTGGCGAAGGATTAATAGAATGCCTGCATCGTGAATTCGATGAAGAGCTGAATGTAAAAATAGAAATCGTAGAACATTTTTATACGCAGGAAGGTTTTCTGGTATCGCGCTTCAGGGAAAACGAACAGCTGCTGACCATTTATTATATCGTTAATATCATCAATGAACAGGATTTCCTAATCCTCGATCCGTGTATCGAAAGAACGGAATGGGTGGATATTGACAGACCAGACAATCCGTTCCCGCTACCGGTAGATCAAATTGTTTTCGATAAGTTAAAAGAAAAATTCCTGTAAGTACTTACAGGAATTTTTATATTTTTATTATCTATCTTGATACTCTAAAGGTATTGGCCCCCGGATAAGGCTGAAGGTAGCCGGAATTCCAGTTAGACTGAAGCAGTGATTCCAAATATTCATCGGTACGGTTGCGATGCGGATCATATTGGTCTTTTAAATCGATATCAGCCATTTTACCTTTCACATTCCACCAGAATGCACTCCACCCTCCTCTTAATTCTTTAATGATTTCGTAAACATTCTTCCCGGTTGCCCTGTTCATTAATTTGGCAAATACCTGTCCTTCGGTTGTCGTCAGATCCCTCAGTTGCTTTTCATATTGGTCTGCCAGGATATTTTGTCGGTCTCGGATGTATTTTCTTTTGGATTTATCATCCAAATTGTTCATTTCACCCTGGATATCGCGGTATTGCTGCAAAGCGGTTAAAAACAGCGGATATACCCGGTAAAGCTTTTTATTGAGGAAGTAATAGTAGTTTCTGTCCAGCTGGTTATTGAATCTCGGTTTGTTGAGCAAAACCAACTCATCCATTACCACTACTGTCTCCCCGTTGATTTCATAAATCTTTGCCTTTTGCCGCTCATCATAAAAATATTTATTTCCGAATTCGTCTGTTTTCAACAATTCCTGAGGATACTGGCTTAACGGTTTTGCAATGACAGAATCTTTCTGACCGAAAATGCTTACCCCAAAAAAGAAAAGGAAAAGACAAATAATCTTACTAAATTTCATTATTTTTACACTTATTAGAACAAAAATTGAACGCAAAAATCATTCCTTTTTATGAAATTTGAAAAGAAATCTTTGAAATTTTTAGAGAAATATTTAAACACTTCATCACCAACTGGATACGAACATGAAGGGCAGAAAATCTGGATGGATTATATCCGCCCTTACGTTGATAAAGTGGAAGTGGACCACTACGGTACCTGCTACGGAATCATTAATCCTAAAGCGGAATTCAAAGTGGTTATCGAAGCACATGCAGATGAGATTTCATGGTATGTAAATTATATTACGGATGACGGCCTGATCTACGTGATCCGGAACGGAGGTTCAGACCAGACGATCGCCCCTTCCAAAGTCGTTCATATTCATGGTGAAAAAGGAATTGTAAAAGGCGTTTTCGGATGGCCGGCAATCCATACGAGAACCAACCAGAATGAGCCGACCCCGAAAATTGAAAATATCTTCATCGACTGCGGGGCTACCTCTAAACAGGAGGTGGAAGATATGGGAATTTATGTAGGCTGCATGATTACCTATCCTGATGAATTTTTTGAGATGAACGACCGTTACTTTGTCTGCCGGGCATTGGATAACCGAATCGGAGGATTTATGATTGCAGAAGTGGCAAGGCTTTTAAAGGAAAATAAAAAAACAATCCCGTTCGGTCTTTACATCACCAATTCCGTACAAGAAGAAGTCGGATTGTATGGTGCGGATATGATCGCCGATACCATAAAACCGAACATTGCAATTGTTACCGATGTTACACATGACACCACTACCCCGATGATCGAGAAGAAAAAAGAAGGCGACCAGAAATGCGGAGCAGGACCGGTGGTTTTCTTCGCTCCAAGTGTGCACCACACCATCCGTGAACTGATTATCCAGACCGCAAAATCGAAGAACATTCCGTTCCAGCGGGCAGCAGCCAGCCGGGCTACAGGAACCGATACGGATGCTTTCGCCCATTCAAATGGCGGTGTACCGAGTGCGCTGATTTCTTTACCTTTGCGGTATATGCACACCACGGTGGAAATGGTTGCCAAGGAAGATGTACGCAATGTGATCCAACTTATTTATGAAACGGTTCTGGAGATCAAACCGGAAATGAAGCTGAAATACCACTAAGAATATAATTGATAATTAATGATTGATGATTGATAAAATGATGGATGGTATGGATGTGTGGAATATCGATCTTTTATATTTAATTTAAAATAAACGATAAAAATAAAAATGAAAACGAAGCTTATTGCTCCTTCTCTTTTGGCGGCAGATTTTGGGAACCTGCAGCGTGATATTGAGATGCTGAACCATTCCCAGGCCGACTGGATCCACGTGGATGTAATGGACGGAAGATTTGTTCCGAATATTTCATTCGGCTTTCCGATGATGAAAACCGTTCAGCAGCACGCTAAGAAATTTGTAGATGTCCACCTGATGATTGTTGAACCTGAAAAATATGTTGAAGAATTTATCAACCAGGGCGCAGATCTGGTTTCGGTACATTACGAAGCCTGTACCCATCTTCATCGTACGATTCACCATATTCAGAACCTCGGAGCAAAGGCAGGAGTGGTTTTGAACCCTTCCACTCCGGTTCTTATGCTGGAAGATATTATTGCAGATGTAGATCTCGTTCTTTTAATGAGCGTTAATCCGGGATTCGGCGGTCAGAAATTCATTGAAAATACGTACAAAAAGATTGCGGAAACCAAAGATCTGATCCTGACCAATAATTCTACAGCCCTGATTGAAGTGGACGGCGGCGTGAATATCGACAATGCAGCCAAGCTATTTGAAGCCGGAGCTGATGTATTGGTAGCTGGTAATGCCGTGTTTTCAGCAGAAAGTCCGGAACGTACTATTGAATTGATGAAGATTTAAAATTATTCTGGAAATAATTCTATACAAAAAGGCAGTTCGGAGAGAACTGCCTTCTTCTTTGTGAAAATTTGAGCCTATAATGGTTATTAGTTTTAGAAAACTTTAATGCTTAAATTTTCCTTTTGTTCTAATGCTGATGTAAAGATGAGAATTAATCCGCAGAAACATATCCGTATAAATACTGAAAATGAATTTACGTATTTCTACGTAGTACCACATTTAAATAAAATCTTTAACTTAAAGCTCTTATTCAACAAGCGGGGATAAACAACTGTAATACAGGGAATATTTGTATACATATAAAATTAATCCATCATATAAAAACAAAAAATCCGGAGAATAATTCTCCGGATTTTTTTATGCGTAAGTAAATCTTCTTAGAAAATTTCTCTTCCTGAAAAATGGAATTGTGCTTCGATAAGCGCGTTCTCATCAGAATCTGAACCGTGAACGGCATTTTCTCCGATGCTTCTTGCAAACATTTTTCTGATGGTACCTTCTGCAGCTTCCGCAGGGTTGGTAGAACCGATCAATGTTCTGAAATCTTCAACTGCATTTTCTTTTTCAAGAACTGCCGCTACGATTGGTCCTGAACTCATGAAATCAACCAATTCTCCGTAGAATGGTCTTTCAGCGTGTACTTCATAGAATTTTTTTGCATCAGCTACCGTAAGCTGGGTAAGCTTTAATGCTTTAATTTTAAA
This sequence comes from Chryseobacterium sp. SORGH_AS_0447, assembly GCF_030818695.1. NCBI lineage: Bacteria > Pseudomonadati > Bacteroidota > Flavobacteriia > Flavobacteriales > Weeksellaceae > Chryseobacterium > Chryseobacterium sp. SORGH_AS_0447. Next base: position 2,868,973 of record NZ_JAUTAR010000001.1, read on the forward strand.
ACCTCCTTCTGCGATTTTACCTAATATAGCACCGATATGTCCGTCCGCAACTGCATCAGGCTTAATCATAGTGAATGTAATGTTAGACATAAATGTATATTTTTTTAATGGCGCAAAAATACAAAAAAATCCTGTCTTTTTAATTTTAAAAATTTTTTAACATAAATATAACATTTGTTAAGAAATTACGAACGAATCTTTGGCACAGAAATTGTTACTACTATTACGATTCTCATGTTTAATTTGAGTTTTCATGGTTATTAGTTTTTACCCAGCTTCGGCTGGGTTTTTTATTGCGCAAAATCCCCAAATTTACCACCTAACCTTAAGATTTCGAAATAATTAAACAGCAGTTTAACAAATTCAGCTATATTATTTCACATTTAAAGAAGATAGAAAACGGAAAATGGTGAACTTAATAAATAATGATATGAAAGAGACAGAAAGTAGGATAATATCGATATTATCAGAAAATATAGAGTGATATCTTGCCTGGATATCTAATTCTGTAAAAAAGATGTTCCATCAGTGACAGAACTTTCAATAATAAAGTATAGATTATTTCTGAGAAGCCTCTTCCGCTTCTTCCATTAGTTTGATGTAAGTAGCATATCGGGAATGCTGTATTTCTCCCGTTTCCAGCCCTTCGATAACCGCGCATTTCGGCTCATTGATATGAAGGCAATTGTGGTATTTGCATTCTTCCCTTTTCTTAAATATTTCCGGGAAATAATGCTGCACTTCTTCTTTCTCGATATCGATCATAGCAAACTCACGTACCCCGGGGGTATCGATAACGTTGCCGCCAAAATCCCAAAAGTGCATCTGTGCAAAAGTAGTGGTATGTTTTCCTTTTAAATGCGTGTCGGAAATTTCTGAAGTTTTTAAGTTAAGTCCGGGCTGTAATGCATTGACCAAAGTAGATTTTCCGCAGCCGGAATGTCCGAAAAACACAGAGGTTTTATCCTGGAGAAGTGCTTTCAGCTGATCGAGATGCAATCCTGAATAAGAAGAAATTTCCAGAGAACCGTATCCGATTTCATTATAGAGAAACTCCATATCCTTTACGATTTCTATTTCCTCTTCATCCAGAACATCCATTTTATTGAAAAGAATCAGGGGAGAAATATTGTAGGCTTCGCAGCACGCCAGAAACCGGTCTAGAAAGCCAAGAGAGGTCTCGGGATGCTTCAGAGTAAAGATGAAGCACGCGAGATCAATATTAGAAGCAATAATGTGCGCTTCTTTTGAAAGGTTAACGGATTTTCTGATGAGGTAATTCGTGCGCGGTTCTATCTTCGTGATCCATGCAATATCGTCTTGCTCCAGCTGAAATTCCACAAAATCCCCTACAGCAAGCGGATTGGTAAGCCGGGTTTTAATCAGTTTAAATTTCCCGCGGATTCTCGCCTCGAAAATTTTTCCGGTTTCCATTTCCAAAACCTGATACCAGCTTCCTGTAGATTTAATGATTTTTCCTTTCATATTCTAAGATGATGCAAATATAAGGAATTCGGTTCAGGTTTGGGAGTAAGAGTGTCTGAGAGTTGGAGAATATTCATTTTGTGTATACTTTTAAAGTATTTAATCTGATATTCCCGAACTCTCCTACCCTCAAACCTTTTTACCTGTTGATCATAATACTGTTCTGCACCTCAATGGATTCTTCATGAATGGCTTTGAATACCTTTTCAATGAATTCCTGCGACATGCCTGTTTCCACCGCTTTCTGATTAGCATATTCGGTAATTACTTTCCAACGGTCCGGCTGGAAGATCGCAATATCATTCTCCTTTTTAAGTTTTCCGATTTTTTCCGAAATCCTCATTCTTTGAGATAGGAGTTCAATCAATTGGAAATCAATATCTGAAATCAAGGTCCGGTGTCTTCCCATATCCCCTTCGAAACCTTCAAACCCGGAATTTCTCATTTTTAAATTCCCGATCAGTTCGGCCAGGACTTCCGGTGTAATCTGCTGGGAAGCATCACTCCACGCTTCATCCGGATTACAGTGGGTTTCGATAATGGCTCCCTGGTACCCGACGTTTAGAGCTTCCTGGGTAATATCTGCAAGGCCGGTCCTGTTTCCACAGATGTGCGAAGGATCGATCAGCATCGGAATATTTGGAAACTGGCTCTTGAAATCCAAAGCGATCTGCCAGTTCGGATTATTTCTGTATTTTGTTTTTTGATAGGTCGAAAAGCCTCTGTGGATCACCCCTAAGTTTTTAATATCCTGGCCAACCAGACGCTCCAGCGCACCGATCCACAAAGCAAGATCCGGATTTACCGGATTTTTCACCAAAACGGGTTTGTCAGTTCCTCTTAAAGCCATCGCAATTTCCTGTACGGTGAACGGATTAACCGTAGAACGGGCTCCGATCCAGAGAATATCCACATCCGCTTCCAGCGCGGCAAAAACATGGTGTGCATTGGCCACTTCCGTTGCGGTCTTGAAGCCATATTCTTCTTTCACTTTTTTCAGCCAGTTGAGTCCGATTACGCCTACTCCTTCAAATCCGTTTGGTTTTGTCCGTGGTTTCCAGATTCCTGCTCGGAAAATCGGAACATTGGCATTGGTTTCCCGTATTCTTTTTGCGGTTTCCAGCATCTGGGCTTCACTTTCTGCACTGCAGGGTCCTGCGATCATGATGGGTTGCGAAAACGCATCGGTCCAGTTGCTTTTTAATTCTTTTAAATCCATTATTCTTACTTATTTTTTTGTTTTATATTGAGTACATAGCAGAAAAGCATCATAAAATTACTTTATAATTCTTTTCAAAAAACTGCCGTTAAAAAAATTTTTATTAAAGGAAAAAGGAATTGAAGAAATCAATATCCTGTTTATTTTTTGGAAAGAAATTCAGTTAGCAATACCAATAATAAAATCGATAATAGTTTCTGAAATTTCTAAAATAGGTAAACAAAAAACCAAAATCACCGCTAAAAAAATAATTAGCGGGTGCGAAAAAAGACTGGTATGGATTGGATAATTTTTCCATTGGAAATCGTCTGTTCCGGGCTTTTGTTTATTATTCGTATTCGTCTGAAAAATAATTTTCGCGATCAAATACCTGACAAATATATAAAATTTATTTAAATATTGATTTTTGATCAGATATTTTTTCATGCAACCTGTGAAAAATCAACTGTTGATTTAAGTAAGATCAAATCTCATCAGGTCATCAAGATCTTTCAGGAGCGGGTTTTTCTCGGCAAACTTTTCAAAAATTTTTCTTTTGGTCATTACTTCGATCTTAAGATTTTCAGTATCTCTTTTGTAAATTATTTCAATTGAAAAGTTGTGGACCTTGGTTTTAAAGTGATTAAAAAATTCCCGGCTCACCTTATCGAATTCCACTTTTGCAGAATCTGAAGGGAATAATACCGTAATCTGATTTTCACCGGACTTCAGCAGCTTAAAGGTTTTAATGGCATTGAATACAAAAGTGTCTTTCCGCTGAAGCTGTTTCAGCAAAAGGCTCCATTCTGCCTGGAGATCGGTCTCGGTAAAATGATTCTGGGGAAGGTTTTCCGTTTTTTCAACAACCGTATCTTCTTCTACAACGGTTTCTTCTTTATTTAGAAAAGCACTGATGCTGAATCCGGAAGAAACTACCTGTTTGGTAAGAGGTTTGGTCGTCTTCTTGATTTCGGTTTCCTGAGGTTTGTCAACATTAGCAGGTTTTGCAGGTGCCGTTTCCGTTTTTGCTTCTCTTACTTCCTGAATTTCGGGAGTTTTTACTTCCACGTTATCTTTAGGAAACGGAGGCCGTATTAAGAACTTTTTTTTTTAGCAACGCCTGAATCAGCCGTTAAAGAAGCCAATTGCATCAAAGCAATTTCTACGGTAAGCCTCGGGTTTTTAGAATTTTTATAATTAATATCTGCATGGTTACAGATTTCAATCGCATCAATGAGCTGTTGGGGGTTCCACTTCTGAGCCTGCTCTACAAATTTTGTTTTGGTCTGCTCTCCGACTTCTATAAGCTCTATCGTAGAAGCGTTCTGTGCCATCATCAGATCCCGGAAATGATTTCCCAGCCCGGCAATGAAAATATGGGGATCGAAACCTTTTTTTACAATTTCATTAAAAGCAAAAAGAACCTCCGGAATTTTATTTTCTTTAGCTAAATCTACAATTTTTAAATACTGATCATAATCAAGAATATTTAAAACTTCAGCAGCTTTGGCCAACGTAATGTTTTTCTGGGAAAAAGTGGAAAGCCGGTCGAAAATAGAAAGGGCATCTCTCAAAGCACCATCTGCTTTCTGGGCAATCAGATATAAGGCATCATCTTCATATTGAATGGCTTCCTTCTGAGCGATGTTTCTCAAATGTCCCTGAATGTCTTCAATTACGATTCTTTTGAAATCGTAAATCTGGCATCTTGATAAAATAGTGGGAATAATTTTATGCTTCTCGGTCGTTGCTAAAATGAAAATAGCATGTGCCGGCGGTTCCTCAAGGGTTTTAAGGAAAGCATTAAATGCTGCAGAAGACAGCATATGAACCTCATCGATGATATAAACCTTGTATTTTCCGGTCTGTGGTGCATACCGTACCTGATCGATCAGTTCCCTGATATCGTCTACAGAGTTGTTGGATGCGGCATCCAGCTCATAGATATTATAAGCAAACCCGTCTTCCGAAACTGAACCGTCTTTTTCATTGATTTTCCTGGCAAGAATACGGGCACAGGTGGTTTTTCCTACTCCTCTAGGTCCGCAGAAAAGCAGGGCCTGAGCAAGCTGGTTTTCTCCGATTGCGTGTTCTAAAGTATCCGTAATATGAGATTGCCCAACAACGGTGTCAAACTCCTGTGGGCGATATTTCCTTGCAGATACGATAAAATTTTCCATTGGCCAAAAATAAGAAATATAGTTCTAATTCAAAAATGAAAAGCTTTTAAATTAATATAAACTTAGTTCGGTCCAATTGGAAAATTTTCTCTCATCATTATTTGTCTTTATAAGTAGCATCCAGTAAATAACTAATAGCCTTCTCAATTTCTTTCCTTCCTTCATCACTTTTCATATCAAGGCCACAAAAATTACTTCCATTAGTTACAGTATGAATATTAAGATAATACACACCTGAAATAAGCAATGCCATAATTGCTCTGAATCTCTTATCTTTTTCCTTACCAAAAAAAGGATCTGTAATATTTTTAAACATTACCTCTCCAATTTCTTCCCGCTCATCAGCAAGTTTTTTTAGAATAGCCCTGTTTTCTGAAAGTTCCCAAAGAATAATTTTCTGGAATTCTTTATTTCTCTTCATACTTTCAAATTGATTAAGCAAAGTGATCTTAGCAAGCTCATTACCTCCGTCTGAAAGATCTATCTCAATATTGCTATTTTCAACATTACTCCAATAATCTTGAGACTTTAAATATTCATCAATAAGTTTATCGGTACTTCCGAAATATTCATATATTAACTTTTTATCATACCCGGCAACAGCGGCAATTTTGCTAACTTTAAGACCAGAGTAACCTTTTGTTCTTAAAATTCGGCCTACTGCTGCAAGCAATTTTTGTTTAGTTTTTTCCTTGTCGCGAATTGGACCTTGCACAATTTTTCTAGGCATATTTATTTTTTTTTCGCAATTTGCAAAAATTTATTGATATCTTCAAATGCATTAAGTGTTTTATCTAGATGTTCCTTCTCATGAGTAGCCATCACTGCCATTCTTATTCTTGCATCTTTTCTTGCGACGGCAGGATATAAAATAGGGTTAGTATAAATTCCTCTTTCTATTAATAATTTTCCTAAATCACCTGTTATATTGGGGTCGCCTATTTTTACAGGCACAATAGCAGACCGAGTAATTCCTGTATCTAGTCCTATATTATTAAGTCCCTTTTTAAGATAATTAATATTCCACCAAAGCTTTTCTCTCCATTCCGGCTCTTCATCGATAAGATCAATAGCTTTAATAATGCCCATTGTTGAAGGCGGTGCTGTAGCCGAAAATATTTGTTGACGAGATTGGAACCTTATAAATGCAGCAATCTTTTTATCTGTAATTACATAACCACCGACATTAGCAAAAGTTTTACTGAAAGTCCCTGTAATAATATCAACCTTATCAAGCATTTCCGCTTCTTCAAGCGCTCCTCTTCCAGTATTTCCGAGGATTCCAACTCCGTGAGCATCATCTACCATTAAATAAGCATTATACTTTTTAACTAATGCGTATATTTCTTTTAAATGAGAAACATCCCCGTCTTGAGAATATACACCGTCAATAATTACGAGTTTTGTACGAAATCGGTTTTCTGATGTTTTTAAAATATGTTCTAAAGACTCCAAACTATTGTGAGGAAAAGTTTTTGTATTAGTAAATACACATCCTTCATAAACACTTGCATGCACCGCCATATCAATAATCGCAAGATCCTCTTTTTGCAATAGAATCTGAAGTGTAGCACTGTTTGCTGTATATCCAGTTGTAAAAACTACTGCTTCTTCTTGTTTTCTTCCAAAAAAAGAAGAAATTTTTATTTCTAAATTGTCATGGTATACAAAATGGCCACCGATAAGAGGTGAAGCTCCTGCACCCGATCCATATTTTTGTATTCCTTCGATTGCAGCTTGTTTAACTTTAGGATGCTGAGTAAATCCTAAGTAGTCATTTGACACAAAACTTACATAATCTTTTTGCGTGGAATTTATATCAACATTCATTATAGGACTGCAACCAGAATTATTTTTCAATCTATAATTCATATGCCCATTAGACTCCATATAACCAAGAAAATCATAAAAAATTTCCGCTCTTTGGGCTATATCATATTCAGGAATGTTTTCAAAATCCCTGAAAGTTGCTTTTGAAAAATCAATATTCATCGTTATTATATTTTGTTAGCTGTTAGTTTAACAAATATAAAACTATTTCCAAAGACAACTAAAGGATTTGCTTAATAAAATTTAATATGCATAGAATATTTTTAATAAAAAATCATAAATACCACATACATCCATAACCAAAAGGAAAAATTAACAATAAAAATTTAATTTCATAAATCCCGATAAGACATTAATTATTAAACAATTAATTCATAATATTGAGACAATAATTCACTTCCCAAAGCTATCACTAAAGGCTTTTACGGAATTTTTTACATTTAACTTCTCCAGAATATTCTGCCGGTGCCGGCTTACCGTATTGATGCTTATTGAAAGAATTTGTGCGATTTCCTTGCTTGTAAGGCCCTCACCGATGTATTTCAGGATTTCCATTTCTCTTGCAGAAAGCACATTTTTATAAGTTAGTTTATCTTCCGTCACCACTTCCCCTTTTGCCGAATTGATGATTAAAAACTCTGACGAAGGATAAGGAGATTGGTCAACAGCTATATTATAAAGACAGAGAGCAAAACGCAGCTTCATGCTATCCGGGGAATAAAAATAAAACATCCGGTGCTGTACGAGAATATACCGGTCATCCTTATCTTTTTTCCTCAATTTTGACAACACGCTAAATTTAGACCGGTCTTTAATGTCTATTTTTTCGAGCATTTTGAAAAACCGCAGTTCATGAACATATTTTTTAAGCTTATCGTCCGGATGTATTTTGTGAAGAATATCCTCTTCCCAGATTGAGTCAATCACTTTTGGATTTTTGGCATAGTGTATTCCCAGCACTTCAGCCGTTTCGGAATAGTAAATATAGCTCTGATTGGCGTGCATATCACTGAGCACAGCAATTGAATTTTCCACCTCCGAATAAGACAGCGCCATATTCTTAAACCTTTCAAGGTCGAGTGTGCAGTTATTGCTCTTTTCCCGGTTTCTGCTCAGTAGCGTTTTGTTCAGCGTTTCGACGATTTCCATAAAATGGTTATTTATAAGTATTGATGAAGACTTCCATTCGTTTTACCTTTGCTAAAGTAAATAATTTGTACGAATAACGATTGCGAGAAGAATGAAGAAAATATTTTTAAGTTTTTGCACCTTATGTATGATCAATAAAAGCCTAGCCCAGACGCTGGAAAAAATGTCCTGGTTCAATGAGCCTGAGAAATGGGAAATTAAAAACAACAGTTTATCTATGTTCGTAACCCCGCAGAGCGATTACTGGAGAATTTCGCATTACGGCTTTACGGTAGATGATGCTCCTTTTCTGTATACCACATACGGTGGAGAATTTGAGGCTAAAGTTAAAATTAAAGGAAATTATAAAGCCCGGTTTGATCAGATGGGCCTGATGCTGAGAATCGATAAAGAAAACTATATCAAGGCCGGAATAGAATTCGTAGACGGGAAATACAATCTCAGCACGGTTGTTACTCATACCACCAGTGACTGGAGCGTTATTGCCCTGGATAAGGTGCCGTCTGAAGTCTGGATCAAAGCGGTAAGAAGGCTTGATGCCGTTGAAGTATTTTATTCTTTCGATGATAAAAATTACATCCTGATGCGGAATGCACATCTTCAGGACAACAGCCCGGTGATGGTCGGCTTAATGGCAGCCTGTCCCGACGGCAACGGCTTCAATGCGGTTTTTGAGAATTTCAAAGTAAAGCATCTGCCGGATGAACGCCGTCTGCAATGGCTTCAGAACCACAAATAGATTGAATACAACTTTCAATATACAGTCATTTTTCAGACCTCCTTTTTCAGGAGGTTTTTTTAATATCTATCGCTTTACAAATGTCTATTCAAATATTATTTATTAAAAGATAAAGCCCGGATACCACAAAATCATCAATAAAATTTTAATTTTCCGGCAAAATATTACACTATACTGTTGTTTTATTACAAATTTTCAATACATTTAATAAAAATTAGATTTTCTGGTGAGATATTTGAATTAGAAATTTTACTTTTTAAAGAACACCATTACTTAAAATATATAATATGTCAACGCACTTTATTTCTTCAAAGGACAGCCTGATCAGGTTCCTGAAAAGGTCCTCCCCGATTCCCGTCAATGGATTCTGAATTTCAGCACCAGTGTTTTGACTTTATTCCAAATCCATTAAAAACCTTTACGATCATGATTTTTGAAGATGAACATTCTGTTTTACAGGATAGCCACAACCTTTCGTTTGTGAAAAATGTAGTAAATTTCCACGGGGACAAATCTTTTATTCTTAATTCTCTGCAAAAAATAAAAAACAATACCTTATGCAGAATAAAAAGGAAAATGATCAATAAACTGATCAGGGAATACACGCGCCACCTGAATTATATTGAAAATGAAGGCCTCAATTCCAAACCGGAAAATTATGAGTTGTCTCCAGTGTACGCCCGGCAGTCGTATAACAAAGTGGTGAAAGAAAACGAATACCTGGAAAAAGTACTGGCGCTTTTAGTGAACCAGTAAAATCCGTTCTTCTTCAAGGTCTATCTTCATCAGATGTTTTCTGATCAGGTCTTCATCAAAATGCTGATTCCGGTCGTGATTCTGTTCGATGAGCCACGCTCTTTGCCTGTTCAGAACATCCAGATAAGCTTCCTTAATTTCCGAAGAAACTCTGATATCCGGTTCTTCTTCTAACTTTCCTTTCCATTTATCATTAATCTGCTGTAGAAAAGAGCTTTTTTCCAGCAGTTCACGGTAGTTTTTATCCAGGTGGTCCAGGGTAAGCTTTGCCATTTCCCGGCGGATCATTTCTTCCGCTTCATCATCGGGAAGGTGATCGTTGTACACCGGCATATCTACTTTTCGGATGATGATCGGTAAAGTAAGCCCCTGAACAAGCAGTGTTGTGAGAATAACGATGAAGGTGATGAAAAGGATCAGGTTACGCTGTGGGAATTCCGGGCCGTTTTGCGACAGCTTTACCGGAATCGATAAAGCCGCGGCAAGCGAAACCACCCCACGCATTCCGGTCCAGCCCAGGATCGCAGGAACTTTGTACCCTGGATGTGTCGAATCTGCTACTTTTATGAAATTCCGGGCAATCAGGGTAATAAAAACAGCACCGTATGCCGCCAGAATACGGACGACTACCAAAACAAGGGTAATTAATAATCCATAGCCGATGGCTGCGTACACACTTACGCCTTCCAGGCCAGAAGTAATTTCCGGAAGATCAAGGCCGATCAGGATAAATACCAGTCCGTTCAATATAAACGCTAGGCTTTCCCAGACGCTTATTCCGCGCAGTCTTGAGGACGTGCTTAAAAAGCTGTGCCTGTGGTTAGACAGCAGTAAACCTCCGCTCACGACCGCAAGTACTCCGGAACTATGCACTTCTTCCGCTGCAATATACATAAGATAAGGCGCCACAATGGTAAGAACCGTATCCATATTGGCATCGGTGGGAAGAATTTTCTGTCCTTTCATAAAAAGCCAGCCGATCAGGACTCCGATACCAATTCCTCCGATAAGCATCCAGGAGAAGCTCAATACTGCTTCGTGCCATACGAATTGTCCTGTAGCTACGGCAATCATCGCAAACCGGAAAATAATCAGTGAAGAGGCGTCGTTCAGAAGACTTTCCCCTTCTAAAATTGAAGACATTCTTTTCGGGACTTTTACAAATTTCAAAATAGCTCCGGCACTTACCGCATCCGGTGGAGAGACAATTCCTCCCAACAGAAAGCCGAGTGCAAGCGAAAACCCCGGAATAAAATGATTGGCTACAAAAGCCACAATAGTCGCCGTAAGAAGCACTACTACAAATGCGAAGCTACCGATGATCCTCCTCCACTTCCAGAGTTCCTTCCATGAGATCGTCCAGGCCGCTTCGTATAAGAGAGGCGGAAGAAAAATAATAAAGATAAGTTCCGGATCGATTCTGATCATGGGAATATCGGGAATAAAACTGATCAGCAGTCCAGCAACGACCAGCAGCACAGGATATGCCACCCTAATTTTGTTGGCAATCATGATCAGCAGGACAATAGCGATGATAAGTGATAAGTAGAATGGAAAGTTTTCTATCATTTCGTAAACGGTTTGCAGCTTAAATATACGAAACAGAAAATATATTCCGGCCCGGTCTGCATATTTAAAGTTGATTTTATTGCTCGCGGGAAAGATAATTCCTGTAGATGATTACGATGCAGACCCGGTACAAATGATCCGGATTACTTATCTAAGATGAATATACTGCTCTAACTGTCTGAAATAAGTTTGCAAAAAGCAGATAAATATAATTTACCGAAAAGAGCTGTTTTTAAAAATTTTCAGGAACTTTACAGGAAGTACGCCTATATACGATGATTACAGAAGAAAAAGCAGAGAAACACAGCAGCAGATTTAAAATAATCAGGTTTTGTATTTTCTTGTCGGGACTTTCGGTATTTGCCCAACTATATCTGTTTCAGCCGCTGCTTCCGATGGTAGCCGGTTATTTTAAGACCAGTGTCGGAGACAGTTCGCTGCTGGTGTCCTCAACAACAACCGGGATGGCGGCCGGGTTATTCTTCTTCGCTTTCCGGGCAGACAGTTTCCCCAGGAAAAAGCTTATGGTTTTTTCCCTAATCGTTTCCGGAATGCTAACCGTTGTTTCGGCATGGATTCCAAGCCTGAGCCTGATGATTGCTATCGGAGCAGCAAAAGGTTTTATTCTTTCAGGAGTTTCGGCCGTAGCTTTAGCCTACCTTACAGAAGAAGTGCAGCTTTCGGCAGTAGCACTAGCCATCAGCACCTATCTCAGCGGAAATACAATCGGCGGGATGAGCGGCAGAATTTCAGCGACCATTTTAGCAGGAGAATTAGGCTGGCGGAATGCTGTCCTGATTATCGGAATCGAAAGCTTGCTTCTTGGCCTTGTGTTTTGGAAATTGTTTCCTGAATCTAAATTCTTCCGTCCTCAAAAAACAGATTATCATCTGAAAATGAAACAGATGAAGCGACTTCTCACCAATCCATATATGCTCCGCCTTTACTGTACTGCATTTCTTCTGATGGGATTTTTTGTAAGCATTTACAATTATCTAACTTTCAGACTGGAGGCAGCACCATTTTCTTTAAGTCATTTTTTTATTGCTTTTATTTTTTTAATGTACATTTTCGGGGTCTTCGGCACAATGATTACCAGCAGATTGTCTGACAGGTTCAAAAGAGCAGATATTCTCAAAAGCTCAGTAGGCTTGATGCTGGCAGGACTTCTTTTCCTGATCTCTCAAAATATCTATGCGGTGATTTTTGGGCTTGGATTATTGACCCTATCCTTTTTTGCTGCGCATACCATGGCCAGTCAAATGACAGCGCTTCACGCAAAAGAAGGAAAGTCTTCCGCGACTTCCATTTACTGGCTTTTTTATTATTGCGGTTCGAGTTTTCTGGGCAGTGGAACCGGATACCTTCTTCATGCAACTTCCTGGAATTTTTTTATTGGAATGCTTTCTGTTGTACTTGTAATCTGTTTAGCTCTTACCACTTTTAATAAATCACCTAAAATTGATTAAATAGGTTTTACAGAAATATTTGACATACCACAAACGTACCACAGATTTAACTTTTATAAAATAACTTTTTTTATTTATTTAATAGCTGTTTTGTAGTGTTTAAGGGCGTTGTAACTGCTGTTCATGTAAGATTTAACATTCGTACGAAATATTATCCTAAACATAAGGCATGGTATTTGCAAATATTAATTTACGATATATCGCTTTACAAAAATAACTTAACACACACAAAATAGTATGAACGTTGCAGATCTAAAAATCAAAAATTTAGTGGAATATAAAAATCAGATTTATAACATTACTGAGATATTCCAGGATAATGAGGGAAAAGATTATTTTGTTAAAATTGAGAACGACATTCACAGTTTTTCTGTTCCGGCAAAATCGATCAAACCGATCCAGATTACTGAAGAATGGCTTGAAAAATTCGGTTTTTCAAGAACGTACAGCTCCGAGCAGCGAATCAGATACGAAAGACCGGAAACTTTCATTAAGTACGACATCGACCTAAATTCAAAAAAGATCGTAGAAGGATTAAAAATCTACGGAAATTCGATCAGATGCAAGTACATTCATGAGTTTCAGAATATTTTTTCATGTCTGTTCGGAAAAGAACCCGTAGCTTACGGATTAGTCGGCACCGAATCTTAATAATAATATATTTTTCAAAGAGAAACCACAACTTTAAGAGTTGTGGTTTCTTTGTTTTAGAGATGATTTTTTTATTAATTGCAAATTTAAAAATCCAAAAGTTACTAAGTATAAACCCGAATAAGATCTACCTACGTTACTCTATTTAAAATAAGCTGATCAAAAGGCATTAAAAAGCCTTCACGCTTAAAAACTGAAGGCTGGAAAATATAACTCTTTATTTTATTAGTTGATATTCAGATAATCTTTGATGATTTTCAGGACACCAAAATTATCATTGGAACACGCTTCAAAGCTAGCTGCTTTTTTCACGGAAGGATGCGCGTTTTTCATAGCATAAGAATATTTAGAATTTTCCAACATCTGGATGTCATTCATATAATCTCCGAAGGCCATGGTTTGCTGTGGGGTAATGTTCAAGGCTTTCTGCAACTTTTCCAGTGCGGCGCCTTTGTTAATGTTCTTGTTCATGATGTCAAGCCAATATTGTCCGGAAACTACGATATCCAGGTCATACTTTTCAAATTCCTTTAGTTCAGGATATACACTCAGTTCCGACCCTCCGGAATGGTAGACCGCAATTTTAAAAATACTGTCATGCACTTCCTCGGTAAGATCCTCCCTCCTTTCGCTGTCTGCATAAAATTGTGAAATATAATCGATAAAATCCTGATTATCAGTATCAAAATAGGCTTTCTTCTTTCCTGAAAGAACGGCTGTTGCTCCCGGAATCGCGCGAATCTTTGTGATGATTTCAGCAATGTATTTCGGATCCAGCTTATCAGCAAACAGTTCTTCATTTTTATAAATTACATATCCCCCATTTTCTGCGATAAAAGCCATTTCACTTTCCGTATCACCAAAATATTTGGTAATTCCCAGCATCTGCCTTCCACTTGCAGGCACAAACAGGATATTTCTCTTTTTAAGTTCTTCGTAAATTTTCGGGAATTCCGGGCTAACTTCATGCAGTGAGTTCAGAAAAGTACCGTCCATATCCGTTACGATCATCCTTATATCATCCATAAAAATATTCTTCAGTAATTGAATTTAGCGACAAATATATTATATAAATATTTAATCGTATATCAACAATGCAAACGGCCTGCCTTTATTGCTTAATGCCTCATTTAATACAATTATAAAATCTTTATTCTTGTATTTTATTTAATTAAATAAAATCATTATAAACCTAACAAACAATTGGATGTTTAATAATAAAATTCCTAAATTTACCTAAGCATTCAACTAAAAAACAATAAACCTGAGCATCAATATATCGTGAATAAATCCTTTTTGCTATTCTTATTTGTCCTTTTTTCCTGTGTAAAAATCCATGCTCAGTCGCAGAAAAATATTTCCGGCCTCAAGAATAAAGTCACCGAAAATTCGAAGCTGTTCGATACCGATATCAATAAAGCCTATCGTGATCTGGACAGACTCATTAAAGAATCCAGGAAACTTAAAGACTCACTTTCCGAAATGAAGCTCCTGGAGAAGAAATGCAGGTATTTTTACTATAAAAGCCAGATCGACAGCCTTATTATCGCCTCCGAACAACTGCAAAAAGCAGCCGGTACTTACGGCAACAAATATTATGAAGCCATGGCCGATGTTTACCTGGCAGAGACCTATTCTGTAAATAAATTTTATGATAAAGCTCTTGTGCACCTGACGAATGCTTACAATACCTTAAAACAAGACGATTCAAAAAGCAAGATGATTTTCTATGCAAAAGCAAATGTCTTAAGCAGCTTTGCCAATGTATATATGGATAAAAACGAACCCCGGAAGGCAGCACAGAAACTCAGAGAGGAAATAAAAAGTGGTAATGAACTGAAAGACCCCGGAGAATTTGCTGACTTTCAATACCTCAATTATTCCAATATCTCAAAAGTTTACGTAGAGTACAATCTCGATTCCGCGTATTATTTTGCCATGAAATCGGTTGGGATCAAGCCGAAGAACGTTTCGTACGATAAATCCATGATCGATAATTATACCGTGATCGGCCAGTATCATGAGCATTTGAAAGATTATGAAAACGCGGTGAAAAATTTCCATAAGGCTCTAAAAATCGGAAAACGGACCGGTATTGAATTGAACCTTAACAGCATCTATAAATCTTTAAAGGAAATTTACCTCACAAAAAACCAAAAAGACAGTGCAGAATTCTATGAAAATAAAATAAAGCAGAATGACCTGCAAATGCTTCAGAGTAAATACAATTCTTTGCAGGAAGTAATGAGCAAAGATCAGGAAGAACAGAAACATTCTTTCAATAAAAGACTTTTGCTTCTGGGAATTTTGTTGGTATCGGTTTCATTAATTTTTGTTTTTCTTTTTTTCAGATTAAGGAATAACGGCAAAAAGAATATAGAAACTGCAAACGTAGATTCCAAACCTAAACAAAATGCCTATCTGCATGAAACGTACAAAAACCTTATGGCCCTTCTCGAAAATAACGATCCGGGATTTATGTTTGCATTTGAAAATGCGTTTCCTGAATTTTCTGAAAAGTTACTGAAAATACATCCGGATCTTCAACAGTCTGAAATTGAGTTTTGTGCCCTTTTAAAACTGAAGTTATCAACAAAGGAAATCGCAAAATATACTTTTATAGAAACCAGAACCGTACAAAATAAAAAATACAGGCTCCGTAAAAAGCTGGATATTCCTCAGCAAATCGATATTTATCACTGGATCGATAGTATCTGATTTATACAAAACCTTTACATTTCCATATTTCTCAATTATGACTATGATAATTTTATTATTAAATAAATATTAATTTTTAAATATTCATTGTTAATTATATTAAATTCAATGATGCTTTAAATTCCTTTAAAATTCAAAATAAAAATTAAATGTAAATTGAATTATTCACACTATTTCATCATAGAACAATAAAAAAGTATCAAATTAGTACCTATTTTCTTGATAATTTCTACGTAAAAAGCATGTTTTCCCAAATCAATCTATAAATTTGTTCACAGTTCTTTACCAGAACAATTCCACCAAACCGCAATTTATTAAGATCTGAAAATCCATAAAATTTTTCACATTTCTTAAAACATTCTTTATTATGGGAAACATCTCTTTTTTTACCTTTAAAAAGGCTCTTACTTTTTGCGGAGTCGGTCTTGCCATTCTTACTTCTGCCCAACAGTGGAGCAACGCAGGTTCGTCTGCCTTGGTTTCAGCAGGCAACAGCAGCTATAATAATCTGGTTGTAGATGCTTCTGGAAATTATTATATCTCATATTATGACACGACTGTAACGAAAGGATCCGTACAGAAATTCAACGGGACTACATGGTCTTACGTGGGAGGCTCCGCAGGAATTACAACCGGTGTTGCGACCTACAATTCGCTTACAGCCGATCCTCAGGGAAATATCTATTACAGCAATCAGGCCAGCTATCCGAATACGGGAATGGAGATTAGAAAATTCAGTGGAGGATCATGGGGCTCGCTTCCGATGGCCACGACCAACAGCATCAACTTCCACTCGATTACAACTTCACCTTCAAACGTACTTTTTGCATATAGTGCTGATGGGTCCGGAACAGTAAGAAGATATAACAGCAGCAGCGGAGCATGGGAGCAGGTAGGAAACTCAGGATTTCCCGGAGGCGCTACTTTCCCTAAAATAGCAGTGGGTTCGGATAATATGGTTTATGCTTCGCAGATCACTTCAGGTGTGTTCAACATCTATAAAATAAATGCCAATGCAACTTCATCAGATGCTTGGACACTTGTAGGAGGAGGTCCGGTAGGCAATGCCTACAGCTCAGACAGTTCTTTTTCTGATATTGCGCTGGACGGTAATAATATTCCCTATGTTGTATATGTATCGAGCACTGCGGAAGGAAGAAAATTGAATGTAAAGAAACTTTCAGGAAATACGTGGGTACAGATCGGTGCCGCTAACTTTTCGGACAGTGTGGTAAACAACACCGCCATTGCAGTAACTCCAGCAGGTGCCCCGTACGTAGTTGCAGCGATTTGGGACAGCTCGAACAGCAACCATGGAAGAAACAGCGTATATCGCTTTAATACCTCATCAGGAAACTGGGAAAGATTCGGAGATCCTTTTATTTCAACAGCAGCTTCTAATTATAACGATATCGCTATTGATCCCGTAAATAATTATGTGGTGGTGGCTTATTCCGAAAACGGCACAAGGGTAAAAAGAATGTCGTTGAACAACCTTGCCGTACATGACGTTAAAACTTCCGATACTTTCGGTATATATCCGAATCCGACAGACGGATTAGTATCTATAAAAGCCGCAAGAAAAATTAAATCTGTAGAAGTGAGCAATACTGTCGGACAGATAATAGCTGCAAAAATTTCTGAGCACCAGATTGATATTTCCGATGCCCCGAAAGGTGTTTATTTAGTAAAAGCGACTTATGAAGACGGCAAAATTTCAGTACAAAAGCTGATAAAAAAATAGACAATTGAATCATCATTGATAAGTAGCATATTAGGAAAGCCTGGGTATTTCAATTGAAATGCTCAGGTTTTTTGTTTTACACGTTTATAATGACTGAATTCAATTACAACAGATAATAATAATTCCTGATAAGCTTAACTTTTAACCTCTACCATTAAAAACTTTTTTAGTAATTCCATATCCTGATCTTTTATCATAATGCAGACCTATGCTCCATTTAAATCATTAATCCATGCGTATTCTTCACCTGTGCCATCACAAAAGTGCTGTGGCTGCTGCCGATTGAAGGAACGGCTCCTAAAATATTGAAAACAAAATTTTGGTACTGCTTCATATCACGGACATGTACTTTAAGAAGGAAATCGAAATCTCCGGAAATGCTGTAACATTCTGCCACTTCTTCGATTTCCAGAATCTCACGCTCAAATTCCATCGCCAGGTAGCTGTCATTGCTCTTTAATTTTAACTGGCAATATACTGTAAAACCAAGATTCAGCTTTTCTGCATCCAGGATAGCAGCGTACTTTTGAATATACCCTTCCTGTTCAAGCCTTTTTACTCTTTCAAAAACGGGTGATGCCGAAAGATTAACTTCCTTTGCCAGCTCTTTAACCGTTAATTTTGCATCATTTTGAAGCAGTCTCAACAGCTGCATATCCTTACTATCCAGTTGTTCCATAGAATATTATTCTTTTATAGGTGATCAATTTGGCAAATATAAAGAATATTATTCTACATAATGCATTTTTAAAAGTTTAATTTGCTGAATTTATAAAATATTATCAATCATATATTCTTTATATGTAATTTTACTCAAAACAAAATACCAGAATATGGTATCTGTTTTAGTAATAAAATAGAAGGGAATATTTTATATCGAGATCACTCTAATTGGGGAGTGGTCTCCTTTTTAAAATTTAATTATAAACCCAATAAGAATTTCAGTTAAAGTACATCATTAAGTTATACTTAAATTAATCTTAGGGAAAGCAGCATATGTAAATATAGCTGCTTTTTGTTTTTTAGGGCATGAATGATAACGAATATTTGGTCAATGAATTCTGCTTGCCTTATTTTTTATTTTGGCAGTTCAGGAACCCTACTATTCTCAGGCTCTGAAGACAGGGTTTTTAAAAAGGCTTCCAGCTGGTAAATTTCTTCATCCGACAATTCCAGCATCCTTACCATTCCCGATTTTTCTGACTGTAAGATAATACCGTCATGAACTGTTGATCTTTTCTGAAAGTGCTCAGGATTTCCCCTGCTGTAAAAACGGATGACTTCCGCCAGCGTTTTCATCGATCCGTTATGAAACCACGGCCCTGTCCGGGATACTTCGCGCAGGCCCGGCACCCTGAATTTCCCTGCATCTTCCGGATTTTTTGTCGCAAGATACCTTCCCAGATCCTCTCCTTTTTCGCCCATTAAAGACGTTCCTATATTTTCAAACTGATGATTGGAAAAATATCCCGAATTGTGGCAGTTCATACACTGTGCTTTGGTCCGGAAAAGATGGAGGCCCATCAGCTCGTCATTTGTATAAATATCCGACTTGCCGTCAATGAAAAGATCAAATTTACTCGGCGTACTTTTTACCGTCCTTTCAAAAGCGGCAAGGGCTTTTGAAATCCTGTCTTTTGAAACGGTTTTATCGCCGAAAGCCTTTTCAAATAACACTTCATATCCTTTTATTCTAGAAATTTTCCCGGCAGCAATATCAATATGCTCTCCCATTTCCTTTTCATCCTGGATCGGCATCTGCGACTGCTCTTCCAGTGTTTTGGCACGGCCGTCCCAGAATAGAGACCGGGCATACGCTACATTCAGAATGCTCATGGCGTTGCGGGATCCGAGCTGCCGGTCGTGACCGAAAGAAAATGTCCTGTTGTCGCACCAGCCCAGTTCAGGGTCATGGCATGAGGCACAGGCAATTTGATTGGATCTGGAAAGCCTAGGATCAAAGAAGAGCGTTCTTCCCAACAGTTCTTTTTCCGCCGAATACGGATTATTTTCAGGAAACGAAATTTCAGGAAGATGACCGATCTCTGAAAATGTAGGCCTTGATTCCGGATCAAGAATGGGTTTCGGCCATTGCGAGACATCCCCCGAAGAATATAGTGTTCTCAGGTGGTCCAGAAAAGCTTTTTTCCGGTTGATCTCTTTTTGTACGGTATTGCTTAAACAGTTATGCAGTAGTGAAACAACAAGAAACAAAACCAGAATCCAACTTAAGACATTCTTCATAGCCGTCAGGAGTTTCCGCAAAAATATAACATTTTTTAAATTGTATTCATTTAAAAATAACGATCCGAAAAACTGTTTCTACAGGAAATCAATTTGTAATATACCTGCATCTGCAACCACAAAGACGAATAAAGAATTGATAAAATTAAACTGTATACAGAGTGAAACGCCTTTAGCTGCCTTATATGCTGAAAAATTTCAGGGAAATCCCCCCTGTCTGATCCTGCGGTAAAATCAAGCGGCTATCAACACCGTGAATAATTTACCAAATACAGTCATTTCAAAAAAGTACCATAAAAATTCACCCCATGTTTATATAATTGAGAAGTAATAAACTTATATTTAAGCCTCATTTAAATAATAAACAAATTTACATGCAGATATTATCCCTGAAAGCCGCTACTTCTGCAGCAGCCGTCTGTTTCAGCACGATGGTTTTTGCCCAGCAGAATTACTCGGTGAGCGGTACGGTAAAAGATAAAAAAAACGGTGAATTGCTCATCGGTGTTACGGTAAAAGTAGCTGAAGATCCGGGCATTTCCGTTATATCAAACGATTACGGCTTTTATTCGTTATCGCTGCCGAAAGGAACCTATCATCTTATGATTTCAAATCCCGGCTTTAAAGACTTCCGGCAAAGCATTACCGTGGATGACAATACGAAACAGGACCTGCTCTTGGATTCCGGAGAAGAACAAGACCGGACGGCAGAGATCGACGAAGTGGTTATTTCAGGTATTAAAAAAGACAAAAACCTGAGTTCTGCCCAGATGGGAACAGAAACGATCAGCATTAAAAATATTGAAAAGCTGCCCGTTCTTTTCGGGGAACGGGACGTAATGAAAACCATCCAGCTTTTACCGGGAATCAAAAGCAACGGCGAAGGCAACAGCGGATTCAGCGTGCGTGGCGGCGCTACGGACCAGAACCTTATCCTGCTGGATGAAGCCACCGTATACAATGCTTCACACCTGCTCGGATTTTTCAGCACCTTCAACAGCGATGCACTGAAAGATGCCAGCATCATCAAAGGAAACAGTCCGGCCCAGTACGGCGGAAGGCTTTCTTCGGTACTGGATGTAAAAATGAAAGACGGAAACAACAAAGCCTATAACGTCAACGGAGGCATCGGAATTATCAGCAGCAGGTTAAGTGTTGAGGGACCGATTCAAAAAGAAAAGTCCTCCTTTATCATATCGGGAAGAAGGACCTACGCCGATCTTTTCCTGAAAGCAACTGATGATTTCAAAGACAATAAACTGTACTTCTACGATCTGAATTTAAAAGCCAATTACCAAGTGAATGAGAACAACCGCCTTTATTTATCCGGATACTTCGGGCGCGATGTGCTGGGATTGGGAAACACTTTCGCTTCGGATTGGGGAAACACAACCGCTACCCTGCGCTGGAACAGCATTATCAGCAGCAAGCTGTTTTCCAATACATCTCTTATTTACAGCAATTACAACTACAATTTCAGCGTAAGCAGCAATAACAATACGTTCGGGCTTTCTTCCCAAATCGAAGACTGGAACCTGAAGCAGGATTTTACCTGGTTTGCCGGCAACAGGCATTCGGTAAAATTCGGGCTTCAGTCTATTTACCATACCCTTACCCCAAGCAGCGCTTCAGGAACCAGTGTAAGCAGCTATCCGAGAAATCCAAGATACTCCTGGGAAAATGCCGTTTATATCAATGATGATTTTAAAGCCACTGAAAAGCTGACGATCAATTACGGACTGAGGCTTTCGATGTTCAGTGTTTTGGGAGGAGATACCTATAACCTCTATGAAAACGGAATCTTTATGGGTGCAAAATTTCTGGCTAAAGGAAAATTCGGAAAAACATATATTAATGCCGAACCCAGAATTACGGCCAATTACCGGTTGAATGAAGTCAGCAGCATCAAGGGAGGCTATTCCCGGAATACGCAGAACCTGCATCTTCTAAGCAACAGCGGAAGCGGAAACCCTACGGATCAGTGGATCGGAACCAGCTATACCGTAAAGCCGGAAATAGCAGATCAGGTAAGCGTCGGGTACAGCCGGAATTTCTACAATAACAATTATGAGCTGAATGCGGAAGTCTATTACAAATCGATGCAGAACCAGATCGACTATAAGAACGGAGCACAGATCACGTTTGATACCGCGGCTGATGTGGAAAGCGAGCTGCTGTTCGGAAAAGGCAGAGCCTACGGTCTGGAACTGATTGCCAAGAAGAAAAGCGGAAAGCTCACCGGCTGGATTTCCTATACGCTGTCGAAAACCGAAAGAAAAATAGATGGGATCAACGATAATCGATGGTACAATGCACGGATAGATAAGACCCACGACCTGGCTGTGGTGGCAACTTACCAGCTAAATCCCAAATGGTCTTTCTCAGGATTGTTTGTCTACAGTACAGGCAATGCAGTAACTTTTCCCACGGGGAAATACGAGCTTAACGGCCAGTCGATCCTACAGTTCAGCAGCAGGAACGCCGACCGGATGCCCGCCTATCACAGAATGGACCTGAATGCCACTTATGAACCCGGCGGCAATAAACGTTTTAAAGGCTCCTGGTCTTTCGGGGTCTATAACATTTACGGGCGTGAAAATGCCTACTCCATTGCTTTCAAGGATAATCCGGACAATCCGGGAACGTACCGCGCCGTACAGACCTCGCTGTTCCGCTGGGTTCCGAACATCACCTACAACTTTAAATTTTAATCGATGAAAAATCTGTTTTTAAGTATAGTATCCCTGCTTTTTCTTACTTCCTGCGAAAAAAATATTGATCTCGATCTCGAAGACCAAAGCGGAAAAATCGTTATCGAAGGAAATATTACGGATGATACCGGACCCTATCTTGTGAAAATCTCCAAATCGGTAGCGTATACGACCGCAGTGCCTTATACCGCTGTTGAGAACGCCCAGGTCGTGGTAAGCGACAATACGGGGCAAACCGAAACGCTGACCTATCTTGGAGACGGCTATTATAAAACCGCCCATTTCACCGGGCAGCCTGGCAGAACCTACACGCTGAAAGTGACGGCGGAAGGACAACAATATACTGCACAGAGCACCATGCCTCAGGCGGTCTCTTTCGACGGACTCGATCAGGATTCTTTCCCGATCGCCGGAGAAACCACCTATACCCTGCTGCCGGTCTTTACAGATCCTCCTGCGCTGGGCAACCGTTATCTTTTTGTATTTTCGGTAAATAACAGCTCCCAAAAGCTTTTCGCAGAATTTTCCGATAACGTCAATAACGGTTTACCCAACCAAAGACCTCTGCTGATGCCCAATGATAAAGACGGTATCAGGGTAAAGTCAGGCGATACCATCTACGTTGAAATGCAGTGCATCGATCAGAATATATTTACCTATTACTCGGCGCTGCTCCAGATTCTGGATGGCGGTGCAGGATCGGGCGTTACTCCGGCAAATCCACCAAGCAACATCAGCAACGGAGCACTCGGATATTTCTCTGCGCATACGGTAAGAACCAAGACCAAGGTAATCCAGTAAAAATCAAATGAGCTATTCAGAAGATCAGGAATAGCTCTCCTTATTTCCGGGCAAAAGTATTATCTTTTTATACAATTCATTCTAACTGATGTAACAAACCTCTTCTTTGGAATGTCTTATGGGTAGAAACCTAGTTTACATGAAAAATATTTTGATGCCCATTGCTTTTTTAGCTGGCATTCTCACCTTTGCACAAACAGAGAAGGATACTCTTAAATCGAAAGAAAAAGCCATCGAGGGCGTTACCGTCACGGTAAGAAAGCCTACTATAGAATCCAAAGTCGACAGAACCGTCTTCAATGTTGCCAACAGTTCCGTGCTTGCCGGAAATACCACCTGGGACGTCCTGCGAATGACACCGTTGGTAAGCATTGATAACAATGATGCCATCAAAGCGGAAGGTGAAACTGTTACGGTCTATATCAACGACAGGAAATCTGTTTTTACAGGAAAAGAATTAAAGGAATACTTAAAGACCATCCCGGCCGATAACCTGATGAAGATCGAAGTGATTACCAGCCCTTCTTCAAGATACGAAGCAACAGGGTCCGTTATCAATATCGTGCTGAAAAAACGGGATGACGAGGGCTTTAAAGGAAGTGTTACCCTAAACAACCGGCAAAACACCAAAAACTCGCAGTATGCCAATTTAAACGTTAATTACCATAAGAAAAATTTTACCCAGACCCTGATCGGAAGCTATGGCAATAATATCAATGTGCAGCGTAATTCCAGTATTCAGACGATATACGCAGATAATTCCACGACATTCCGGAATGCAAAAACCATTGGGGAATCCAGAAACCCTTCCCTTTCATCAACTTCGGAGTTTGAACTCAACAGCAAAAATACGGTTGGGGTCATCCTGGAATATTACCAAAGCAACTCGCTTTCCACTGCCGATGCTGACGGGCTGAAGAATGTGGATGGCATTTTCGCCAATTCTTACACCCAAAGCCGGAATTCCGATGGGCTGAACCGGAATTTAGGGACCAATCTTTTCTACAAATGGTATGACAAGGAAAAGAATAAAATCCTGGATATTAATCTGGGCAGCAATTATTACGGTGAGTCTACCAATGACTACTTTGTTAAAAACATAATTGATGCGGCATCACCAACTGTCATTCAGAACCAGCAAATCGGGGTTCTTACCGATACCGAAAACCGGAATTATTACGTTAAAGTTGATTACACGCAGCCTCTAGGAAAATCCGGCGGCAATTTTGAAGTCGGAGGAAAAATGGATTTCAACAACAATGTGATTCCGAACAGCCTTTATGGAAATATGCTCTCCGGACTCAGCAGCCATGATGTTTTTCATTACGAAGACAATATCAACTCATTATACGCCAATTACAGCAAAACCTTTTTCAAAAAACTGGAAACCCGGATCGGTCTCCGTTACGAACATATCGACTACAAAATCCGGCAGGACATAGCAGGTACCTCACGCAAAGACTCATACGGTAAACTCCTGCCGAATATTTTGCTGAAATATTCCTTCTCTGATAAATATGACCTGAGCTTAACCTACAGCAAAAACATCTGGCGTCCGTGGTATGCGGAATTCAACCCTTTCATGATCCCGAACAGTGACGGGTTCTACAGCCGCGGGAATATCAGCCTTGAACCTAACCCCAGCGACCGGGTTTATATGAAACTGGGGATTCTGAAGAAATATTTTATTTCCGCAAGGTATATGTTCACCGATCAGGATTACTGGACCGACTATGTTACGGAAGGAAACAAAACCATTTCCCAGGAATCAAACTTTGCCGGGAAAGTGCATAAGTATTACGTTTTTGCCAATACCAACCAGACTTTTTTCAAGAATAAATTTACCGTGAATCTCGGTTTGGGCTGGTACTATATCGACAACAGCGATTTTAATCAGAAAAACAGTTTAAGTAATGCCAATAATTACATCAGTTACCTGAGCGCTTCTACCAATCTTACCTATACTAATCTGTTTAATAAGAACATCAACATCAGTGCATGGGTAGAAGTTTCCAATCAGAACAACGGAAATTCCGTTACCAACAAACCCAATATTTTCCATAATATTTCGGCAACGAAAATTTTCCCGAAAACACAGATGGAGGTCAGCCTTCAGCTGATGAATATTTTCCAGCGTCCAAATTACGACGCGACCACCTATGTGCAGGGCGGAACTTTCAGAAATTCTTCCAAATGGGATTGGTACGGTGCTTCGATCTCATTCGTCAAACGTTTCGGAAACCAGAAAGTGAAAGAAAATACCAAAACCGATGTAGAGAAAAACGGCGGCGGCGGAAAATAACCTTTTATTCTTTTGAAATGTGGCTCATACTTTAAAATAATTCCAGAATATTTATTACCAAACGGACTTTGAATTCTTTTCACAGTCCGTTTATTTTTACCCATCTGTAATTTGCATACAACCTTCATTGTTTTGCATACATCCGCTTCATTATTTCTGCGGAATTTTGTTGTAATAAAAATCAGAATATGAATTTAAAACACATTGCATTAGGAAATCAGGGACTGACCGTTCCGGCCATCGGTTTGGGATGTATGGGAATGACCGGCTTTGAAGAGGCCGATACCTACGGAAAATCAGACGAGCAGGAAGCAATCGCCACCATTCACCGTTCGTTTGAGCTGGGTGGAAACTTCCTCGATACCGCCGACCTGTACGGCCCGCTGAAGAATGAGCAGCTGATTGCAAAAGCCATCGGCAAACAGCGTGACCAGTATATTATTGCTACTAAATTCGGCTGGGAAATCGATGACCAGCATAAAATTACCTGGGCTATCAACGGCAAAAAGGAATACGTAAAAAAGGCCGTTGAAAGATCTCTGAAAAATTTAAACACCGATTACATCGATTTGTATTATATGCACCGTTTAGACAAAAATACCCCGATTGAAGAAACGGTAGGTGCGATGAGTGAATTGGTACAGGAAGGAAAAGTAAAGTACATCGGATTATCCGAAGTTTCTTCCGAAACAGTACAGAGAGCCCATCAGATTCATCCAATTACGGCAGTACAAAGCGAATATTCCCTTTTTGAAAGAACGGTAGAGGAAAAAGGAGTACTGAAAACACTTCGGGACCTGTGCATCGGTTTTGTGGCTTATTCTCCGCTGGGAAGAGGGTTTCTGTCGGGACAAATAAAAACCGTCGATGATCTTCCTGAAAATGATTTCCGCAGAGGAATTCCCCGGTTTCAGGGTGACTACTTCCAAAAGAATATCGAACTGGTGGAAGCCATCGGCAAAATGGCAGAAGAGAAAAACATCACGTCTTCCCAACTTGCCCTGGCTTGGATCATGAGCAAAGGTATCGTTCCGATTCCGGGAACGAAGCGCAGGAAATATGTTGAGCAGAATATCGCATCGGTTTCTATAGAATTAAATGCTGATGATATTGAGAAACTGGAAAGTATCGTACCTTTAGGAACCGATACCGGAGCTCCGTATGACGAATTCAGCATGGGTCTTCTGGATTATTAATTTTAATATACGAATTATGCATACCATTCAGTCGCTTTCCGCCTTCCACCGCCTGATGTCTCTGCCCGAACCGAAGCATCCTCTTGTCAGCGTCATCAATTTATCAGATGCTGTCTTTGCTGAAAATGAGATCTGGAAAGGTTTCGTCAACCGCTTTTACTGCATTGCCTTAAAAAGAGAGGCTACCGGAAAGATCAGATACGGACAGCAGCATTATGATTACGATAAAGGGGTGCTGAGCTTTACGGCGCCAAACCAGGTTCAGTATCTGGACGTTCATGAGATGGATTGCCACGGAAAAGGCTACCTTCTGGTTTTTCATGAAGATTTTCTTCTGAAACATCCTTTGGCCCAAACCATTTCTGGATACGGATTTTTTTCTTACGCGGTCAATGAAGCCCTGCATCTGTCGGAAGATGAAGAAAACGATCTGGTTGAAATTCTCTGTAAAATTGATAAAGAGTGTCGTCATATTGATCACTATACCCAGGAAATTATTCTGTCTCAGATCGATTTGCTGTTAAATTACTCTAACCGGTTTTACGAAAGACAGTTTATCACAAGAAAAAGCGGGAACCATCAGCTGCTGGCGAAATTCGAGCAATACCTTAATGATTACTTCCATCAGGACAGTTTGGAAAAAGGAATTTTAACAGTACAACAGGTGGCAGAAGCTATGAATCTTTCACCGAATTATCTGAGTGATCTTCTTCGGATCCATACCGGGCAAAATACCCAACAGCATATCCATGAAAAGCTGATCGGTAAAGCTAAGGAAAGACTTACGTCGACCCAGATGTCGGTGAGCGAAATTGCTTATGCCCTGGGATTTGAACACGCACAGTCCTTCAGCACTTTATTTAAAAAGAAAACCAATATGGCTCCTTTGGAATTCAGGACCAAATTTAAGTTTAACTAAAAGGGCTGGAAGCCGGATAATGAATTCAGGAAGTTAATAAAAATATTTCTTTACAAACTTCAGGATCCGTTTTCCGGCTTCCAGCCTTTACATATCATGTAGCTGATTATTTCTTACGGATGCGGTATAATTTTCCGCCGTCCGTTACCGTATACAGGTTATTGTCCAGACCTTGGGTAATATCTCTGAAACGCTGGTTTTCACTTGCAAGAAGCCTTTCTTCTCCTACTACCTTATTATTGTCAATAACCAGTCTTGCAATGTGCATCCCGCTGAGTGACGCTACAAAAAGGTTATTCTGCCATTCAGGAATGGTGTTGCCTTTATAAAAAGTAATACCGCTTGGCGAAATCACAGGATCCCAGTAATATACCGGCTGTTCCATACCTGCCTGCTGCTGGATTCCGTTTCCGATGGTAGCGCCGCTGTACTCAATTCCGTAGGTGATGGTTGGCCAGCCGTAATTTTTACCTGCCTGTACCCTGTTGATCTCATCACCGCCTCTCGGGCCATGCTCACTTTGCCACAATTCCCCGGTTACCGGATGAATGGCAATTCCCTGTGGATTTCGATGCCCCATACTGTACAATTCAGGCAAGGCCCCGGATTGCGTAAAGGTAGGATTTCCCGGCGCAGGCTGTCCGCTGGTGGTAATTCGTAAAATCTTTCCTAAAGCGGCCGTAACAGACTGTGCCAATGGCCTGGTCGAAAGATCGGAACGTTCTCCCGAACTTACAAACAGGTTTCCGGTACTGTCAAACAGAATCCTTCCTCCATAATGCAGGTTTCCTACATTTGCCGAAGGATTGGCCCGGTAGATAACCACCGGATTCTCAATGGTTGTTTCGGAATTTGAAAGCCTTCCCTTTGCAACCGAAGTAACATTGCCCCCGGAAACATTTTCAGAGAACACCCAATATACCATTCTGTTGGACGAGAACTGCGGATCTACACAAACTCCAAGCAGTCCGCCCTGCCCTCCTGAATTAACCGCAGGAAGCCCGGTGATCGCACCGCTTACGGCTCCGGTATTGCTTACAATTCTCATGGTTCCTGCTTTTTCGGTAACCAGCAATCTTCCGTCCGGCAGACTTGTAATTCCCCAAGGTGCGGATAGTGATGACGTAACTACTTCTCCAATATATTCCGTTGAGGTTTTTACACCGTTGGCCCGGGTCTGTCCCGGAAATGCAGGCTGGTAATTAGTATTGGCAGCGTTGGTTTCTACAGGCGGAAGTACGGGCCCATTGTTCACGTTTTCATCAATCGTTTCCGAGCAGCCTGCAAACAGCATCGATGCTGCAATCAGCATTTGGTAAGTTGTTATTTTCATATAATCAATTTTGGTGATTTGGTAATAATTTCAGTTCTTATGCATCAAATTTTTTGCCGTAAATGATTTTCAAGCAATTTTTGCAAAGTATAATCGATTGGCTATATAAAATCGGTACAATGAATACGTAAATTCCATCAGATGTTCTTATTAGATTAATTCTAATTATTTTAAAAAAGTTCACATCCCCAAATTGTCTCCAACAGGAGGTTTGCAAAAATTTTATTAAAAAACAATTCCAAATTGTAATTATTTTAGTAAAAAAGAGAATTGTGGCATGAATATTATTATATTAATAAGAAACACTCTAAGAGATGGAAAATTTATCAGAAAATAAAGAACTAATAAAAAACTATATACATCTTATCATTAAGCAGCAATTTAATATTCAGATTGATCTCACCGGTGAATATACTTTTACAGAAAACCTGGTTTCGAGAAAACCGATTATTGCAACAACTTTCTCAGATAAGATTTTATCAGACCCTGAAATCAAGATGTTTCTTACTTCGCTGATTACAGAGATTAACACCGGGAACTGCAGCATACAGTCGATGAAGATGAAGCTCAGAAATTATCCGCAGATCGACTGGAATTCGTTAAGAAGAATTGTATGAATCGTATAAAATGAAAAAACAGATAAAATAAAAGTCCTTGCATCATCTGCAAGGACTTTTATTTTGAAATATCTTTAGATTTATTGCAGGTATTGCGCTACTTTATCTTCAAGGTCTTCCAGATTGAAAGGTTTTGCTACATAATCATCTGCCTGTGCCTGTTTGGCCAAAGCTACAATATCGTTGTTCGCTGTTACATAGATAACCGGAATGGTTTTAAATTCGTCATGGTTTTTCAGAAGCCGGGTTGCCTCTACTCCACCTATTTTCGGAATCCAGTTATCCATCAGAATAACATCCGGCTGATACTGGGCAACTTTCTCCAGGATATCATGCGAGGTTTCTGAAATTTCTACGTGATAGCCGTTTTCCTCAAAAATGATCGTAATCACTTCCAGAATCGTTTTATCATCGTCAAAAATCAGGATTTTCTTTTTACTCATACTAATTTTATAATTTTTAACGTAGTTAGGGACTTTAACTTTTATTCTTTACAGCTGATTGATATAATCTGCTAAGTTACCTGAATTAATGATTAAATCATAATCTATTTCTTCCACTGCATGTTTCGGCATATAATCCACTTCTGCTGTCTCCGGATCCTGTATCCAGACCCTGCCCTTATTTTTTTTAATATAGGACAATCCTTCTACACCATCCGCATTGGCACCCGACAACAGTACACCGATCATATTTTCGCCGTAAATCTCAGCCGCTGATTTGAAGGTAACATCAATAGACGGGCGGGAATAGTTCATTTTTTCGGAACTGTCCAGCGACATTGTTTTTTTATCTTCAAACAGCAGATGGTAATCTGCCGGTGCAATGTATATTTTATTCTGCTTTACCTCTGCCTTATCTTCAATTTCAATTACTTCTACCGGCGAGAACTGCTGAAGCAGCGTCTGCAGTATATTTGTCGCATTGGCTTTTCTATGCACGACAAGCAGAATCGGAAAGCGGAGTTTGTCATCCAGTTTCTTTATCATTTCAAGAATCACCTGCAGGCTTCCTGCAGATCCTCCTATTACGATAAGTTCGGTATTCGTGCTGTTTGTGTACATGGTGTAAAAGCTTTAATGATGATCTACCTTTTTCCAGATTTTCTGATCATCAACCTGATGAAAATTTTTATCTAATTTAGAAAATCTTATGGTTTCTTTTGCTCCTAAGGCCAAAAAACCTAAATTTTCCAAACTATTGTCGAATAACCGGAACACCCTTTCCTGCAAACCGCGGTCAAAATAGATCAGAACGTTTCGGCAGATAATCAGCTGAAAACTATTGAAGGAACTGTCTGAAACTAAGTTATGGGTAGAAAGGATCAGCTTCTCCTGCAGGCTTTTATCAAACTTTACACTGTCGTAATTGGCTGTATAATAATCTGAAAAATCTTTTTTACCACCGGATTGAATGTAGTTTTCGGAATACAGCTTCATCTGGTGCAGTGGGAAAATACCTGCCCGGGCAGTCTCCAGTACAGACGGATTAAGATCCGTCCCGTAGATCAGCGACTTCTGGTACAGATTGGCTTCCTTCAGCAGAATGGCCATGGAATAAGC
Source organism: Chryseobacterium sp. SORGH_AS_0447 (assembly GCF_030818695.1). Taxonomy (NCBI): domain Bacteria; kingdom Pseudomonadati; phylum Bacteroidota; class Flavobacteriia; order Flavobacteriales; family Weeksellaceae; genus Chryseobacterium; species Chryseobacterium sp. SORGH_AS_0447. Next base: position 2,900,146 of record NZ_JAUTAR010000001.1, read on the forward strand.
TTCTTCTCCTGTGGAACATCCGGCCACCCAGATCCTGATCAGCGGATACGTACCCAGCTGCGGTAATATTTTCTCCCGCAAAGTTTTAAAAAACTGGGGATCCCGGAACATTTCCGTAACGTTTACCGTAATTTCTTCAATGAAACGTTTCAGGTATTCAGGATCGTTAAGAATGGTATACCTTAATTCTGCAAAGCTGGTAAACCTGTCGATAAGGCATATCCTGTTCACCCGTCGCTTAAACGAAGCGCGGCTGTATTCTGAAAAATCGTAACCGTACATATCATAGACATCCTTGATCAGATATTCCAATTCTTCATCTTTTATAATACTCGGCTCCAGCATTTAGGTTAATTTTTCAATGGATGTTATCAACTTGTCCACATCAATCGGCTTGGTCACATAATCCTGCGCTCCTGCATCCAGGCATTTCTGCCGGTCCTGCGGCATAGCCTGAGCCGTCACCGCAATGATGGGAATATTCCTTAAAGACGGAATATCTTTTATAATTTTTATAGCCTGATAACCGTCCATTTCCGGCATCATCATATCCATCAGTATCGCCTGAAACTGGTTGTCATTCTGTAAGACCGATATGGCTTCCTGAGCCATTGTACAGCTTTCCGTCTGATAACCCCGTGCTTTTAACGTTAGTTTCAAAGCAAATATATTGCGTGGATCATCGTCCACAATTAAGATTTTCTTATTCATCAGATTTCTTGCTGTTTAACTTTCATATAACCAAACACGGAGCAGGGAAAGAAGCTGATCGATATCCACCGGCTTCGAGATATAATCTGATGCTCCTGCGATTATACATTTTTCACGCTCGCCGATCATAGATTTTGCCGTAATGGCAATAATCGGCAACCTCGTGAATTTCGGCATTTTCCTAATTTCCCTAATGGTCTCGTATCCGTCCATTTCCGGCATCATCATATCCATTAGGATTACATCGACGTCCGGATTTTCTTTAATTTGCTGAAGGGCATGCTTTCCGTCCATGGCTACTACCGCTTCCACTTTGTATTTTTCCAATGCTTTGGTAAGGGAGAAAATATTCCGTACATCATCATCGGTAATCAGGATTTTTTTTCCGCTAAGAACCTCTGTTAAGGAGCCCAGCGCTTTATTTCTTACCGTTTCGATGGAACTGTTTTTTTCTTCCACCAGATGTAGGAACAGCCCTACCTCATCCAGGATTCTCTGGTAGGAATGAGCTGTTTTTACCACAATAGAATCTGCATACTGCTTAATCTTCAATTCTTCAGATTTGGATAAATTCCTTTCTGTAAAAATAATGATCGGAAGGTTCTCCAGTCCGTCGTAGCTTTTAATAGATTCTACAATCTCGTATTCATTTCCTTTTGATGCCCCGATGTCTAAAATGACACAGTCTATACGATCGGAAGTCAGGGCTTTTACACTGTCTTCCACATTGTTCTCCACCGAAAGCGAAATATTAAAATTGCTCAAAAAATAAGATAATGCACTGGCGTGCTTAGCATTTTCTTCAACAATTAAAACTTTCTGCGGTCCTTTTTTAAGGGCTTCTTCAATTTTTTTGAATACCTCTGTCATCTGATCCAATGCGACCGGCTTGCTGATAAAATCGATAGCCCCTTTCATCAGACTTTCTTTCTTTACATGCAGTGCAGACATCATGTGAACAGGGATATGCTTGGTATCTGCATTTGATTTTAGATCATCCATTACCTGCCATCCGTCTTTTACCGGCAGCTGAACATCCAATAAAATCGCATGCGGACGGTATTGCAAAGCAGCGGCAAGACCGCGGTCTCCCCTTACTTCAATTACGGCCTTATAACTCTGCAAATGGGCGTATTTCAGCAATGCTTTGGCAAAATTCGTATCATCTTCAATGATCAGGATTACTTTATCGTCCTTTTCTATCTGGTTACGGTCATCGTCTACATTATCCGGGATTTTGAGCGTATTAATTTCTTCTTTTACGTCATCTTCTCCTTCATCCAGGATATGCTGAATTTCTTCAACCTCTTCACGGATCGTTTTTACCAGGTTCTGATCATTTTCGGCCGGCTTGATTTCAGCAGTTTCTTTTACCGGAATAATTAAGCTGAACTCGCTTCCTTCGTCCACTTTGCTTTGAAGAACCAATTCTCCGCCCAGCAACCTGGCAATTTCACGGCTGATAGATAACCCCAGACCTGTTCCCCCGAACTTTCTCTTGGTAGAACCGTCTGCCTGCTGGAAGGCTTCGAAAATAATCTTCTGCTTGTCTTCCGCAATACCTATTCCTGTATCTTTTACCGAGAAAATTATAAAGTCTTTCTTTTTAGGATCGTTTTTAATATTCAGGCTGATACTTCCTTTGGTGGTAAATTTCAAAGCATTCGACAATAAATTTCTCAATACCTGATCCACCCTCAAACAGTCGGTCTGGATATTTTTTTGAACATCTGCTTCAATATCAATATTAAACAGAAGCTTTTTCTCCTGGAAAACCGGATTGAAAAGGTTCTTAAGGTCTCTTACGACATCTTCGATAACAACGTCCTGATATTCCAGGGTCATCTTTCCGGATTCGATCTTGGCCAGATCCAGGATTTCATCAATTAAGGTCAGCAAGCTGCTTCCTGAGCTTTGGATTACCTTTGCCGATTCGATCTGATCTTCATTCAGGTTTTCGTCAGGATTTTCAGCCATCAGTCTGGAAAGAAGCAGAATGGAATTCAGCGGCGTACGCAGCTCGTGAGACATATTCGCCAGGAATTCCGATTTGTATTTGGTGCTCAAGGCAAGCTCTTCCACCTTTTTCTGGATTTCGTTGTTGCGTTCGGCAATCAGGTGGTTTTTTTCTTCCAATAATCTCGAACGCTCTTCCAGTTCAGCATTGGCCTGCATCAATTCTTCCTGTTGCACTTTCAGCTCTTCTTCCGAAGCCTGTAGTTTCTGGGTCTGGGCTTCCAGTTCGGTATTTAAATTTTCCAGTTCAGAATGCTGCACCTGCAGCTCTTCCGATTGGGCCTGCGTTTCTTCCAGCAATTGTTGTTCTTTCTCACGGCCTCTGGCTGCACTTAAAGCAATTCCGATATTCCGGCTGCATTCTACGAAATAATCAATCCGGTCCTGCTCGTAATTTGAAGTTGATCCCAGTTCCAAAATTCCGATAATTCCTCCGTCGGCAAAAATCGGGATCAGCATAATACCGTAGATCTGAATGGTGCTGCTCGCGAAAGTTACCACGAAATCATCTTCATGCAGGTTGTTGTAAACCTGTGTTTTTTCGCTGATAAAAGTCTGGCCAACCATTCCTTCGCCCGGTTCGAAAACTTTCTTCATGTTATTTTCAAGCCCGAACGCAGTCGTCAGCCTCAGCAATCCTTCATCATAGAGATAGATGGAACCGTTGATGCATTTTCCATATTCAACCAGCTGATGCAGTGAAGCGGTAGCAACCTCTTTTACAGTTTTGTTTCCTACAAGAGATTCGTTTAAAATCGCAAGTCCTTTCTGACGCCAGTCGCTTTTATTGATGGTATCAAAGGAGAACTTCAGCGATTCCGTCATGTGATTCAGTGATTCCACCAACTCTCCTAAATCGTCTTCGGCAGTATCCACTACTTTCTGGCTATAATCCCCGTTGGCTACCCGGTTGGCAATCTTCTGGATGGCACTCACCCTTCTGGAAATTTCAAGATCTTTTGCCCTGAGCATTTTTTCCAGTTTTTCCCTGCGGATCAGATCGGATCTTAATTTAAAATAGAAGAAGGTCGTTACGATGATGGCTGCAATAGCAGAAAATATAATGAACATCACCGTCGTATTTGAAGAACGGTTAAGATCCTTGTTTTTTATAGCAAGCTGGTTTTCTTCATACTGCGAAAATTCTTTCACAATCTGTCGGCTTCTGTCCATATTGATCTTGCTGTCGAGGATCTGCTGCTGCGTCATCATCATTCCTTTTCTGCGGTTCTCCACATAAAGTTTCTGGGTAGCAATATTATCGTTTGCATTTTTCTCCAGCTCATCCAGCAGCTTTTTCTGATGAGGATCGGTTATCTCCAGCGTTTTTGCATACTCAAAGGTCTTGGAATATTCGGCAACGCTGCGGTTGAAGGGTTCAAGAAAGCTTTCCTTTCCGGTAAGCTGGTATCCGCGGTTTCCGGTTTCCGCATCCAGAAGCGACAGCATCACATCCTTTACGGCGGTTACTGCCCTTTTGCTTTTCCCAACGCTTTCGCGGTGGTTCATCTGGTTCTGAATACTGAAATAAGAAGCGATTGAACTTGCTATAAGGATAACAAGGGAAAGCCCGACTCCAAACTGAAGATTTCGTATAATTTTTTTCGGCATGAAAATTAGTTTAATGGTAAAGTAAAATAGAATGTTGAGCCTTCGTCAACTTTGCTGGAAACTCCGATATTACCGTGGTGCTGCTTGATGATTTCGGAACAGATGAAAAGCCCGATACCCATCCCCTGAAACTGGAGGGAAGATTCTTCAACCCGGTAAAATTTATGAAAAACGGCTTCCTGCTTATAATCCGGGATGCCGATTCCGAAATCGGTAACATTTACTTTTATTTCCTGCTCTTCTTCATCAAGGAAAGTGGTTACAATGACCTGATTGTTGTTGGGAGAATATTTTATGGCGTTGGTAAGGAAGTTAATTAAAACCTGCTCAATACGGATTTCGTCGATGGGAATCAGAATCTCCGGAAGAATCCCGTCACGTTTTATTTTTACCCTATTTTCATCATGGGTCTGCAGAATAGTATCGATGGCGTTATTTATTACGCTTGCCAGGTTCGCCGGTTTACGGGTAATTTTCAGTTTTCCGTTTTCAATTTTGGAAACATCCAGCAGATCGGTAATCAGGGTGTTGAGTTTTTCAATCTGGTCCTGGACTTTGGTAACAAATCCGGCTTCCGTACTTTCTTTATTAAGCTTCAGCTTTCTTTCCAGCAACTGAACATACGCCTTGATGCTCGTTAAAGGTGTTTTAAGCTCATGGCTGGCAATACTCAGGAACTCATCTTTTTCCTTTTCTACTTTTTTCTGGTCATCAATATCGGTAAAGGTTCCTACCCAGTTTTTAATGCTGTTCTCTTCATGCACCGGTGTGATGCGCAATAGATGATAACGGTAATTTCCCGTCTCCCGGTTTTTAATCCTTACCTCCATTTCAAGAGCCTTGCCTTTTTTCCTGCATCTTTCAAGCTCTTCTTTTATATTGAAATCGTCCGGATGCGTTTCAGGAAATTCTTTATCGGAATCCGAATACTGATACCATTTTACATTCACAAAATCTACGATTCCTTTTTCATTAAGAGTAAATGCAATCTGGGGAAGAGACTCCAGCATTAGGTGAAAATGATCGATCTGAGACTTCATGGTCACTTGGGATTCCCGCCTGCCCTTTACTTCTAATTCCAGGCTCTGCTGCGTCTTTTTCATCGCAAGATTCTGTTCCTGGAGGTTATAAAAGGTTTTTACCTTAAGAAGGAGAATTTCCGGATCCACGGGTTTCGTTACATAGTCCTTTCCTCCGGAAGCGTATCCTTTGGTAATGAATTTTTTTTCCGTATTTACTGCAGAAAGAAATATAATCGGCACTTCTTTTGTTTTGCTGTACCCGGCTAACGTTTCGGCAACTTCAAAACCATCCATGTCTGGCATCTGTACATCTAAAATGATGAGGGCATAATCGTTTTTAAGAGCCTTGCCAAGGGCCTGTTCGCCCGAATCCGCTGTATCTACCTGAAAATCTTTAGATTCAAGCAATTTTTTTAATGAATAAAGATTACTTTGGTTATCATCAACAATTAAGATCATAGAAACGTAAATCAATAATTAATTATTTTTTAGATCAGTTTCAAAAGTACTGATAATATTCTAAAAAAAGTCATTCTGTATCTTGCAGCAATAGATATACCATTATGTTAAATTCTCTAAAATTTTTATTAAAAAAAGTGATCAAAAAAAGTGGAGTTATCTTTATTCGGGCAATTGAGTGTTTAAATGTAAAAATTTAACCAATTATACTATTTTAAATTAAAATTTTCTTTTTATAAAATTATTCACGGCACGGTGTTTGAATACAGATTGGTAACACTTTTTCACTTAAATATATTTTTCAAATTTAGCCCCCGTTTTTTGCGGGGGTTTGCTTTTTTGTTTATATATTTGCAGCGAATTTCTCATGTTTAATTTGAGTTTTCATGGTTATTAGTTTTTTAATCCCCGTCGCAAGTCGGGGATTTTTTATTGCAATAATTACAACCATCCGTTTATTTTTGTCTTATTTCCCTACCACAGTTCTGAGAATTTTATTCATTAAAAATTTAATTTCATTTAAAATTCTACCCGGTCTGGCACAACTTGTGATATAGCAGAGATACACCATTAAAATCATAACACTATGTCGATAAAAATACAAGTCGCTGTCTGCACAGAATGCAAAGGCTATTTTTCAGCTGCACCATTGGAACAGAAAAACGCAAATCACCCGGATATTATTGATCATTTTTTCTATCATGGCGAACCATGGTTCACTCTTGACTGTAAAACCTTTGAAAAGTCGAAAAAGCTTGAAAATACACAAATTGTTGTTACCGACCTTGAAGAGCATGCAAAGGATGATCATAGGTACTGCAACTGCAAGAAGAAAGAAGTTTCTGCTCAAGTAAAATATGCTTATGAAGCATTACAAACTGAAAAGTATCTTCCGTATATGGAAAAGAATGAAATGGAAAATGAAATTTACTTCAAAGATTTGTATTACACCTATAATAATTTTCATGGGATTGCTGCTGCAAGCCACCACAGAAATTCAGGCACAAAATTTCGCTGAATATAACATGTCATGAAAATTGCAACATACAACGTGAACGGCGTAAACGGTCGGCTTCCTGTGCTCCTTAAATGGTTACAGGAAGCCGACCCTGATATTGTATGCCTGCAGGAACTCAAGGCACCGCAGGAAAAATTTCCTGAAACATCTATTCATGAGGCTGGCTATCATGCCATATGGAAAGGGCAGAAAAGCTGGAACGGGGTGGCCATTCTCGCTAAAAAAAACCTGGAAATTACCGAAGTACAAAGAGAACTGCCAGGTGATGAAGATGATGTCCAGAGCCGTTATATAGAAGCCATCATCGGCCAGATAGTAATATGCTGCCTTTATCTCCCGAATGGAAATCCGTTTCCGGGCCCGAAATTCGAATATAAATTAGACTGGCTCAAGCGTTTTAAAAAACGTACCAATGACCTCATTAAAATGGATCTTCCGGCAATACTAATCGGAGATTTTAATATTATCCCCACTCCTTTTGATGTTCACAAACCGGAAAAATGGGAAGACGATGCCTTATTCCGGCCTGAAGTACGTAAAGCCTTTGCCGATCTTTTAAAAAAAGGCTGGACCGATTCCATCCGCACCCTATTTCCGGAAGAAAAAATCTACACATTCTGGGATTATCTCTATAAAGCGTATTCACGTGATGCAGGTATTCGGCTGGATCATATTCTGCTGAATCCGTACCTGAAACCAAGGCTGCAGTCCGGAGGTGTTGACAAACACGTTCGCGGCTGGGAAAAAAGCAGTGATCATGCTCCTGTCTGGATTGAATTGAAAGAGGTATAATCTTCGACAGAATTGATAAAAAAATTCATTGATAAAAAATAAAGTTATCCTGATTTCAGGATAACTTTTAATTTTTAAATAAGCTTTTGCAGATGTATTAGATACGTACTATTTCACTGCAGCCTGCGCTTTTTCAGATTCCATTAAGTGATGCTCTAAGGTAGGCAGTGTGTTGCTTGCAAAAGATTTCAGTGAAGTTTCCGTACCTCCCGAAGCCTCTTTCTTAAATTCTGCAATATCCTTTTTATGATCAGTTACCATAAGATCGGTATAGGCACGGTCGAATTCCGCTCCTTTTTTAGCTTTCAGTTCATCGTACTGTTTCTGCTGATCCGCATCAAGGGTTGTAGGAAGCGTATATTTGGCCGTAGCAGCCCATGCTTTCAGTTCATTATTGGCTTTTCCATGATCTTTTACCATCATTGATCCTAATGATTTTACAGTAGCATTCTGGGCATTGGTTTTGGCCAGGTCACCCATCATGACTTCCATCATACCTCCTTTGGCTGCCGCATCAGCAAATTTTTTGTCCTGATCGCTTAAAGAAGTAGATGCCGCAGTGTTTTGGTTCATGGTTGAAGCCGAATCGGTTGTGGATGTTGCCATTCCCGTATCTGCAGGTGCAGACATAGCGGTGCTGTCGGCTGATTCGTTTGCTGTTGTTGTTTCGTTTTTCTTACAAGCCACCATAGTTCCAACGGCTAATAGGGCTAAAATTGTCTTTTTCATAATATTAATAAATGGTTGATAAATTTTTTGGTGTTATGCGAATAAACTTAACGATAAAATGGGTCACCGGTTTATGCGCAGGATCATAATCTGTAAATTAATTTTAAAAATAAAAGTTGACCCTTTAAAAATAAAAGAAGCTCTTCCGTAACTGAAACAGCTTCTTCTATCGATGATTATACAAAATTATTGTATTTGATATTTCCGGTAGCTCCCATTGGAAGGAATACCACTTTTCTTTTGATCATTTTTGCTTTCTCAAGAGCTTTAAGTGCTTTCTGACGCTCGATCTCTTTGTTCAGGGATACCGCATTATCCCATTCGTTTGAATTTTTCATAATATAATATTTAAGTGATTGGTGTGTCTGTATCAGTATGCTTTTCAGCTATAAATGTGTTTACATAAAACAGGCCACTTTTTATATTTTATGAAAAAAAATAATATTTTTTTATATTTAAATGAAAGATTTACACTTAATTTATTACCTGTTGGTTTTCAGCCACTTCTTTCTTTCTGAATTTCTGAAAAAAGAAGATATTCCATAAAATAAGTTCGTAGCCATAGACGGTATCTTCAATAGGAATAGTTAGAATCCTGATTCCTATAAAATCTTTCGGATTGTAATTTACGATCGGAGATTCCAGCCCGGTTCCGGTTAAAATACCATTAACCATCAAAAAGCCGGGCATCAAAAGAAGATATATGAATGAAGCTTTGCCGATCCACCGTACTTTGAGAGCAAAATGCAGAACAGCCAGGCTGAATGCCGTCGTGATGAAAGTAAGGCTGGTGTAAATTTTATCGATGAAATAAATTCCGATCATCAAAGCCAGCAAAATACATATCAGTACAAAAGCTTTCTCCCGCAAAGGTTTCCAGTCAAGCTTAAAAAACTTATCCAGACAGAAATATGTAAACATACAAGAAAAGGGAATACAGAAAAAGAAAAGGATTTCTTCAACCGGTAGTTTAAGTAACCGGATTCCGATCAGGTAGCGGTCATTAAACCACCATACCCCTATTTTGGTAAACCATGCATCCCAGATAATAAAAACCACTGCCACGATTAATGATGCCGAAAAAAAGGCTCCGAAATGCCTGTTGAATTTGATTTTTGGATGAAAGGAGAAGATAAAGCAAATAATTACGGTAAAGAAATTGATAAGAAGGTAAGTATATTGCAGCATCCTTTATTTTTTTTTATTAAAATACATCTTAAAATACTTCACGGGAACCCAAAGAAAACCAAAGCATTCGCCTTCTTCCTTTCCGATATGCTTGTGATGCTGTTTATGGGCTCTTCTAATCGCCAGCAAATATGGATTTTCGGTATCACGAAGTACTTTCAGACGCTGGTGGATGAAAATATCGTGTACGAAGAAATACGCCATTCCGTACAGGGCAATTCCAACAGCAATGTAGAACCAATAATTGAAGCCCTGTATGGTGCCGTAGTACATCAGCATAATGGTTGGAAGCGCAAAAATCACAAAAAAATAATCATTTTTTTCCATGGGTCCGTCATTGCTGTGATCGTGATGATCTTTGTGAAGCGCCCAGAGAAATCCGTGCATGATGTATTTATGAGTAAGCCAGGTAATCCCTTCCATAATGAAGAAAGTAGCTGCCACGATAAGAAAATTCATATAAATAATTTAAGTAGTATTGATGCTATAATAAAGAGGTTTTGTACTGTACGTAGCAGCTCATCATCAGAGAAATCTTCGCACTGTTTGATATTCTTATTCTTTCACTCAGGATTTTTTCTGCCGATTTTCTCTTGATCTTCTTAAATAAAGAAATATAATATTTGTAGGCAAGATAGACTCCGAACCTTGAAGAAGCCGGAAGTTTCTTTATGCCGACTAAAGCCTGTCTGAACTCCTCCTCTATTTCTTTTTCGATGGAAAGCTTTACATTATTGTCAAATGATGTCATATCCAGATTTGGAAAATAGCTTCTTCCCAATGTATAATAATCATCTTTCATATCTCTCAGGAAGTTCACTTTCTGAAAGGCAGAACCCAAAATCATGGCAGAAGGCTTCAATGCCTCATACTGCTTTTTGTCGCCGTTTACAAAAATCTGTAAACACATCAGTCCCACTACCTCTGCGGATCCGAGGATATATTCTTTGTAAAGGTCTGAATTGTAATCGATTTTCTGAAGATCCATCTCCATACTTTTCAGAAACTGGATGATCAGCTTGCGGTCGATGTTATACCGGTGTACCGTTTCCTGGAACGACTGTAAAATCGGGTTCAGTGAAATACGGTCTTCGAGAGCCTGAAATGTTTCTTCCTTAAATTTCAGCAACAGTCTTTCTTTATTGAAATCGTGGAAGCTGTCTACGATTTCATCGGCAAGACGTACATAGCCGTAAATGGCATAGATCGGATTTCTGATCGATGAGGATAGGGCGAGAATTCCTAAGGAAAAACTGGTGCTGTACTGCTGGGTAGTTTGTTTACTGACTTTATAAGAAAGTTCGTCAAATAATTTTTTCATACGTATCAATTTTTGGTGGCTTCGGTGGCAGCAATTTTTCCTGAAATGATGGAAGGCGGAACTCCCGGCCCCGGAACGGTAAGCTGGCCTGTATAAAATAGGTTTTTTACTTTTTTATTCTTCAGAGAGGGTTTCAATACCGCGGTCTGGGATAAGGTGTTAGCCAGACCATATGCATTTCCCTGATAGGCGTTGTAATCTTCTTTAAAATCCTTTACACAATAGCTTTTTTTATAATCAATTTTCAGTAAAAGATCGGATGCCCCGGTATGTTTTTCAAGCCGAAGGATCATTTCCATAAAATACCTTTCCCGGATTTCTTCCGAATCTTCAATTCCCGGTGCAACCGGCATGAGCAGGAAAACATTTTCGCAGTTTTCAGGCGCCACTGACGAATCTGTTTTTGAAGGACAGCAGGCATAGAACAGTGGTTTGGTAGGCCATTTTTTATCTTTATAGATCTCTTCGGTATGAAGGCCAAGATCATTTTCAAAAAACAAGGTATGGTGCTTCAGATTAGGAATTTTTTCTTTAAATCCTAAATAAAATATAAGGCATGACGGTGCGAATATTCTATTTTCCCAATAGTCATCATCGTAATTCCTCAGCTCCTGAGGAAGAAGACGGGATTCTGTATGATGATAGTCTGAAGAAGCAATGATGGCATCAAAATCGATGGTTTTATCGTTAACGGTTAAGGAAGAAACTTTCTTATCCTGTACATTAATCTTCTCTACATTGGAATTTACATAAAAATGGGTTCCCTGCGTTTCGGCAATGTTTTTCATTGCGTCAATAATTTTAGAGAAGCCGCCCATCGGATACCAGGTCCCTAATTTGTATCCTCCGTAATTCATTAAACTGTATAACGCAGGAATGTCCTTGGGTGCGGCGCCTAAAAAGATTACAGGGAACTCCATTAATACAATCAACTTAGGGTCCTTAAAATATTTTCTTACAAAGCGCTGAAAGTTGGTCAGCAGATCCAGCTTCAGGGCACTTTTTGCAATTTTCGGTGAAAGGAATTCAAACCAGGAGTGGCAGGGCTTATTTACGAAATCCTGCATTCCCACTTCGTATTTGTAGCGGGCATCTTCCATAAATTCGTCTAATTTTTTGCCAGCTCCCGCTTCCGTGTTTTCGAAAAGCGCTTTCATCTCTTCATAATTTTGTGGAATATTCATTGTCCCGTCTGAAAAAACCATTTCAAATTGCGGATCAAGCGGAACAAGCTGGTAAAAATCAGAAGATTTTTTACCGAAGTCCTCAAAGAAAGATTCAATAATATCGGGCATCCAGTACCAGCTCGGCCCCATATCAAAGGTATAGCCGTTATCGGTTTTAAAATGTCTTGCCCTGCCTCCGATATCACTGTTCTTTTCAAACAGGTGTACTTCGTGTCCTTCTTTAGAAGCATAAGCTGCTGCAGACAATCCTGAAAACCCTGATCCTATTATTGCAATTTTCTTTTTCATGATTAGTTTTTAAATGAATATTCTTCGTATACGGTTTTGATGAGGTCTTTACTGTCTATATTTCTGGAGAAAATCGGATAATGAAAACGGTCCAGCTTATTCAGAATTCTGATCAGTTCCATTTTTTCATTATGACTCAGATTTCCGGCTACGATCTCAGTTGCAATTCTGATTTTACCCATATGCTGCTCCAAAGCATTTATTCCCTCCTGGGTAATACTAATCAGCCTATTTCTTCGGTCTGCATCGGATTCGGTCTGTTCGATCCATCCATGCTTCAGGAGCCTTGTAATGATGAGCATACCTACCGGTTTATCGTGGATATTCTTTTTAATAAGCTCCATTTTGGTCATTCTTCCAAATGCCCTAAGGTTAATGAGGTAAATAAAATCTTCCTGGGTAGCAAAATCTGAGTCCGCGATAGCTGATTTAGAATAAGTTCTGGCATATCGGTTAAGATGAACGAGTAAGGTACTGATGGCACTTTCAGGCGTCCGCCCACTTTCTTTACCTTCCCAGTAAGGCTCATTGTTTTTTGCATATTCGTTGGATTCCTTATCGCAGATCCATGCTTTAAAACCTTGAACGGTGTCAGGATAATAGTTATTAGTATTCTCTTCGCCAAACTGTTCCAGTAGATCAATGACCTCTTTAGTAACTTTGTAATTCATGATGAATTTAATGTATAAATAAACTAAACGCAATATATATAGTTTACAAATAAACCTATCAGCATTTTTTATGCCAAAAAAAATTATTAAAAAAATTTAGAATCGGCCTAAAATAGGCATGCTTATTGCAAAATATCTAGCACACCAATTAAAAATTTTAATATGAACAACGAAAAAACAGTATCAACATTAAACGATTTACTGAACATCACGAACGACAGAATTGAAGGATTTTCAAAAGTAGAAGACAAAGTATGGGAAAACCATTCCGGATTGAAAGCAGACTACGACCAAATGGTTTCACAATCGCAGCAGATGAAATCCGATCTGATCAGAATGATTAATGAGCACGGAGGAGATGCAGATAATACGACAAGTACTGCAGGAGCGTTGCACAGAGCATGGATTGATGTAAAAAATGCTTTTTCAGCAGACAAGGAAGAATCTACACTGGAAAATGTGGTTTTCGGAGAAAAAGCAGCAATTGACGCGTATCAGGATGCCTTGGACAGCGGAGATTTAACTCCGGAATGTTCAAGAACAATTTCAGACCATCTGCATCATTTAAAATCTTCTTATGCTAAATTTGAAAATTTAGAAGAAGTAAAATCATAATCTTTTCAATAAAAGATCATAACAAGAGAGCCTCACAAGGCTCTCTTATTTTTTATACTATATTTAAAATAAGTACTCAATTCGCAGATTTAATAAATTGTTATTGCTGTTTTATTCGGTTCCGAATTTCTTTACCCGGATCTTTTTCTCTTTTACTTTAATCACAAATGGCTGTAATGTGAGTATTTTTCCCGCTTCCACATCAGCTTCAGTATCGGTCTGGTCCACATAGGTATTGGCAGGCAATGAGTTCTCATTCAATTCAATTCTGTATTTTCCGGATTCCAAGAAGAAGACAAATTCACCGTTGTCATCCGTTACCATACGCTGCAGAAGCTGGTCGTTTTTATAAATATTAAATACGATACCTGCTGATTTTGGATCAAATTCCATAGCGGTTTTCTCATTATATTCATAACGGATACCGCCTTTAACCGTACCATTCTGATGCAAAGGAATCTGCAATACGTAATTATATCTGTTCAGATCTATTTCCGCTTCATCGTAATACCAGCCTTTCTGAATGATCTGTTTCAAGGCATATTTTCCGAAAGGAAGGGCTTTATAATTCAGGTATCCTTTGCTGTCTGTGCGGAATGATACGGTATTCAGCATCACCAGATATCCTTCTGCCGCCTGATCGCCTTCATCGTACACCCCATTGGTATTATGGTCATAATAAACAAAGGCTGTGACGTTTCCTTTTTTGCCCGGATCCGGATTATTGGTTTTCAGATTCAGGGTAATGCCCGCTTCTACCGTAAGAAGACTATTGTTATTGCTTCGGGAAGAATAATAAAACCAAGAGGTATTTAGATAAACGCTGTACAGCTTGCCGGAATATTTCAGATTGACAAAACCCGAAGGTGATTTTCCGTAAAAAATATCATCGGTATAGGTGGCACCGGAAGCTACCGTAAATCGCTGATTAAAAAAATCTTCATTTACAAATGCTGAAAAGGACAGTTTTTTATACGTGCTGTTTTCATCAAATACTTTGGAAAAAGCATATTCTGAAAGAAAATAGCTTCCATACTGGTAAGTAAGATTAAAATTAAACCATTTGTAATTGTAATTACCCAATACTTTCATCTGGAATCCGGCATTATCACGGTCCGGATACTCTACCCGTCCGGCTTCTAATCCCAATACGGAAGAGTGCTTTGCATTGGGGCTGGACCATGTCATATAATCCGTAATCCGCTGAGCCGTCAATGTTTTTTTCTCTTGATTGAGCGCTGTATTAAAGAAGTTGTTATATGCATTGGATTTTTCATTCTGAAACTGAATCCCAAGCGTACTGCCAACATTTCCTATTTTCGGCAGGCTGATCCCGGTATCCAGCCTGAAGGTATCGGATATCAGATTATTATTAAAAAAATAGAATTTAGGAGAAAAATTGGAGATCAAAAGATTTCCGTAAATACTGTAATTTTTATTGAGATTGGCAGAAATGTTCTGCTGTACCTGAAGCATTCCTCTTCTGTTTCCAGGGTAATAATCAGTACTGTAGAAATAATTTCCGTTCAGATTAATTTTGCGGATATTTCCCGAATACTGGGATTCGAGGGCCAATGAAGGTTTCGTAATATTAATTTCGTCATATACACTTAGTCCCGAATAAACTTTCGCATTCATGTTCCAGTCTTTGCTGAAAACATACTGCATATCGGTTCCTACTAAGTTGTGACGGGCTTTTTCATACGGATCGTTTCTGAAAACATAGGTTGCTGAAAAACTTTTAGTCTCGTCTTTGATCATGCTTCCTTTTGCATAGAAACCATATCCATACTCTAAAAAAGGATGCCGCTCTACCAAACTGAAGGTCTGATCTACAAAACCAACTTCCAGCTTTTTATCCCTGGCAGAAGAATTCCAGGCATACTCCGCTCCCCTTCCAAACATCGACAGCTCCATCATTTTACTGATGTTCCCGACTGTGTATTCATTATTGGTATTGCGGTAAGTAACATAAGTGTTCGTTATTACCGGCTCACTCTGGCCATTCAGGGTATAAATATTCCCTCTGATAAAGACGTACCCGGACGGCAGGTTGAAACTTCCGGCCCCTCTGAGCTGGTACATATTGAGGTTCTCACCTACTCTTCTGTAAGATGCCGTGATGCTGTTCTTTTTATAATCCGAAATAACCGCATTCTGAGGATCCTGATACCGTTGGGAAGAAGCAACATTCTGAACCGATACCGAAGCATTACCGAATATTTCCTTTTCAGGATCTTTAAACCCGGCAATACTTACACTGAATTGAGAGGTTTTTGCCAGAGGTCCTGATGGCATAAACCTGAAAATAAATACCGAATCCTTCTGTACGGAAACACTTCCTTTTTTTTCGACAAAAATATTTTCCTGAGTGATTTCGGGTATTTTAAATACTACCGTCACATTCTGCTTGGTATTACCCAAATTGGAAACCCGGGCCCTTACTTCTACCGAATCCCTTATATTATTGATATACTGTACAGGATTTTCTGCAATGATTCTTAATGAAATATTTTCCGCGACTTTAAAAGCAGCAGACTTCTCCGAAACTATATTGTTCTGAAGGTCGGTAAGGCTAAATGCAACTGCTTTTTCTCCTGCAACCGCATTGTTACTGACAATTATTTTTACCGGTAAAAACACCGTTTCCCCTGCATCAAGCTCAGCTATAATTCCGTTAGGAACCGCTACCCTCGTACCTTCCGGCGTGTGGATATTGATTTTTCCTTTAAATGGTCTTTGCTCTGTATTTTTCAGAACCACTGTAAAATCCATAATATGCTGCCCTTCGGTACCGGATTCACTTTTGATTTCCATATCGATAGCCGGGATATGCTGTGCGGAAACCGTAATAAAAGTAAGCAGTATCAAAAAAACAAATGTTATTTTTCTGAGATGGACGTGAAACATTAGGTATTTTACTGTGGGGTTATCTCAAATTGTAAGGTTGTGGAATAATCTGCTGATTTTGCGTTGATGAACCGTTGATCGTTGGCATTGGTTGAATAGTTCATGTCGTAATATACATTGGATCCCTGCGTATAGGATCCTTTGGCAACAAGCTGCTGCCAGGAAGCCAAAGAAATGGGATATACCGTTGCATTATTCCCATTTACAGGAGCCAGCGCAAATCGTACCGCATCCAAAGGAAGTGTATTTCCGGCAGCCGAACTAAAGTTGTTCTGCAGAGACCTGATTTTGATCTGGTAATTGGTGTTGCTGCGTACGGTAAGAGCACTTGAGTAAGAAACACTTACCCCGTTGGTGTAGTCGTTTCTGCTTTTAAACTCCAGCAGTCCGTTCATGGCATTTGCCGAAAATTTCAGCGACATTTCCGGGCTGTCGGGTGGAGTTCCTGATAGAGTACCGATCTGGAACTGGTACACATGATCTGCTCTCCCAATCACATTATTGTACCTGTCATAAGCCGTAAACTGCATGGGTGCTACAAAAGTTGACCATGCCGGATAGTTGCCAAGGTAGGCTCCACCAGCAAGGGTTAAACTATATTTGAGCTGAAGGTTGTAGTAATATCCGAAAAACAAAAACGGAAAATTGTACAAGGCCGCATTAGACTGTGGCACCAGGAATATTTCCTGTCCTTCCTGCATAATCACATTGAGTGGCATGCCGATTTGTGAGATCGTCGGTACACCGTTCGGGTATGAATTTCCGGAAGAAGATACCGGGCTGAAGGAAATCTTGTTGGCAGGCAGTGTATAATTACCATCTGTGGAAGTTACCGGCTGCTTCAACCTTACGGACAATCTCCAGTACGGAACATTCAGATAGCCGTTGCCCGAAAAACTTGCCGTATAGGCGTCCGGAATGGTATTGCCTCCATAAGAGCTCACCGACATATAGCCGTTGATCCAGGAACTGTAGGAGACCTGGGCCATGCTGTGCATACAGCACAGCAGCAATACGATTACCGAAAACTTTTTGTTGTTACTCATACGTGAAGTTTAATTCTCCTAATTCGAGATTATCCCGGTCACCGTAATCTATAATCACTGAAGCGGTATATTTTCCTTTTTCCAGACCGGTAGGAAGCGGAATGCTCATTTCTCTTTTGTTTCCAGGCATGGTATAAAAAACAATTGTTTCCAGCGTTGTTTTTTTACCGTTTTGGGTATTGACAAGATCTGTAGATATCTTGCCGTCTGCCCATACATCTCCGAGATTATCAAAGGTAAGATCAAGAGTTTCCTTCGATTTATCATAGGATAAATTCTGTATTTCCAGTTTTTTGTTTTTCGCTGCCGGAAGTTTATGAAATATCTTTATGCCCGAACGGATGCTTACTTTAATGTTGGCTCCTTTGCTGTCCACATCATCCACAGGATTCATCTGGCTTACATACAGAACTGCCGTATGGGTGAAAAGCTTGTCTGATAATGTTCCGGGAACGGTAAGAGTAACATCGATGTCTTTTTTCTGCCCCGGTGCAAGGGTAAAATAGTTATCTTCCTTTTTTACGGAAATCCAGCCGGCACAAGATGAAGGTAAGGTATTGGCTGCAGCCATAATGTTCTCTCCTCTTTCGTTATACTCCCAGTCACCGAGACTTACGGCAAGATCCAGAGAATTCTTGGAGCTTACATTGGTTACCGTAACTTTCTGGGTACTGCTGTTTGCAAGACCGGACTCAAAATAAAGCCTCGGCGGAGAAACGGATACTCCGGTTTGAGCGGATAGATGGCAAAAAAAACATACAAGTGAGTAAAGAGCGATAAAACAGAGTCTTTTCATTACTAAGATTTGATACTAAAATACATAAAAAGTGCTACAATATATGTTGTAACACCTTATATATTTTAATATTTCAGTAAGTTTTTCTTCAAATTATTGGGAAATAATAGTATAGGTAAGTTCAGTGGTATATACTGATGGATCCTGACCTGCTACATAATTATCAAGATAAGCATTAGCTCCTGCTCCTTTGTAATCGATACTGATTTTTTTATCTACACCCCCTACTGAAGATGTTACCAATGTTGTTTCTGTTGCTGAAAGCGGTGCAATGGCAGCATACTGCGCTCCGTTTACCGGATCTGTTCCTGCATTGGCTTTAACCTGTACGGTATTTACCTGGATGGTTTTATTACCATTCTGTAAAGCAGCATTTGCAGTTTTTACTTTTACCTGGAATCCTCCGGTGCTGTATATGGTTAAGTGGTCTATATTAGAAGAAGTAACTCCGTTTGCATAATCATCTCTTGTTGTGTAATCCAGATTAACGGTTTTCTGTGCTGTGTTCACGATAAGGGTCTGGATCGGCTTTAATCTTACGTTTAAAGTAACAGTCTGTGCGCTTACTGTAGCAAACCCAACTAGGGATAATGCAGTAAAGATGAATTTTTTCATGATGGGGAATGATGTTTATTATTAGTTGATTAATTTCTGTTGCAAAGGTAAATACATCATGAGAAAGCCCATTTGTAAAAAAATGCGCAAAACTTGCAAATATGGTTTTGAAAAAAATAATGAAAATTTTATTGCATTTGAGAAAAAAAAGCAAAAAGTAGAATTACATAATTAATAAAAATTACAAATTTCACAATTATATTAATTTTATATTAACAATAAATTAATCTTATATACTCTTTTAACTAATCAAAAACGCTTTTTTTTATATTTAAAGCATAATTATTAGTCCGTTTTTTACCATAAAAATTTACTGAGAAATTAGAGTTAAAACTAAATCGGCAGATTTTAGGGATGTGTCTGTAAGGATTTCCCTGCTGAGATTTTTTATATTATAATCAATTGCAAAATCTTTATGTACTGCTCCTTTATTGCTGTTAATAATATTTCTATTACCGGATGCATCGACCTTATGATATAAACTCACCTCAAAACCTGTTGTGCTGGATACCGTAATATACTTCCGGTCCGTTGTTTCCGCAGACGCACGGCCCGCTTCACTACTACCCCCGACAGAAAGAATCTGTACGGGATGCAGCCGCATCCTGAGATAAACACCATCGATTTGTCCTGAAAGCTCTAAAAAAGCAAAAAACAAAATACCTAATAAAAAAAATTTGCCCCCCATAGCAATTAATTTTTTCACCGATCAGTTACTTAGGTAAATGTACAATATTTTTTCTAAACTATTTCATCTCTGAAGGATTTTTTCCGGTATGTTTTTTAACAAAATTGCTGAAGTTTCCTTCATCGCTGAAACCCAGGTCATAGGAAATTTCCGAAATGGTATAGCTGGTAAAAGCAAGTGTTTTTTTGAATTCGCTGATCACTTTTTCGATAATAATGCTTTTTGCTGTTTTTCCCAAAACATACTCGGTCATCTCAGTAAGTTTTCTGGAAGTAATGTTAAGCTCGCTTGCGTAATGAGCCACTTTCTTCTCTTTTTTGTAATCCCTTTGAAGAAGAATCTTGAACCGGTTTACATAATGAAGATAATCGAATTTAATGTCTTTTTTAATTTCTTCATTGGGAATATAGAGAAAAGCATCAAGAATCAGTCTTTCGACAGCGTTATGGGCTGCAGATACGTACAGGTTTTCATCTTTAATACGAAAAGCCTCCAGACGTTCCATGAAAATAACGCGCATCTGCTCAATATTTGAAAACGGAGCAACGAAAAAATCGGTATGGTAATTAAAAAACAGCTGTGAATGAAGAAAAAGGCTGTCTTTTGAAGATCTTTCGTAAAAGCTTGCAGAAAAAGAAATACACAAGATATTCGATCCGCCGGTCTTGCTGAAAACAATATGTTTCTGAGGTCCTAAAAAAGCAATCTGGCCTGATGTGACGGAGTAAGGCATATTTTCTACCTCAATGTCCATGTCCTCCATAAATATGTAAATGCAGTAGTACTCCAAGGTACTGAATTGTCTACTGAAATTGTTTCTTTTAATAAAGTGATCCATACGATTCAAACTGAATCCTATATTTTCTAATTCATCTGTTATGATATACATACTGCAACGACCGTAAAATTTTCACATAAATATTCTATAAGCATCAAATATTTAATCAGGAAACATTGATTACCTATTATTTTTTCTAATTATATTAAAAGCAGTGAAACATTTATAGTACAAAATTATGCTATACACGGGAGCAAAAAAAATCATAATTTCGTAAAATTAATCAAGATGTTTATCTATAGATATATCAGATAAACAACCTGTTCTTTAAATCATTGGAAATCAAAAATCTATTAATACTATCCGTTCTGAAAACGGTATATTAATTTTTTTTAAATTATTGCTACATCCCCTACTTTGCATTACTTCTATGCAATTAAACGGCCATTCTCAATTATTTTTTCTAGGATTGATATTGAATTTTAACAATTACATTATGAATTGTTAAGTACATAATATGTGAAGTAATATTTTTTATCAAAATTTGGAATTTTTTTAAAACTTCATAATTGATTCCAGCCTTTCTTATTCCATGAAATAATTAAATTCTTTCCGATACTGTGACGGGCTTTTTTTAACGTATTCCTTAAAGGTCTTATTGAAATAGCTGAAATTATTAAAGCCCGACTCAAAACAGACTTCGGTAATGCTTAAAGGCTGTTCAGCCAAAAGTTTCAGCGAATGGGTAATGCGGTATTCATTGACAAAGTGGGTAAAAGTTTTATTGGTGATTTTTTTAAAATACCGGCAGAAAGAAGGCACTTTCATATTGGCCAGATCTGCAACTTCCTCTAAAGTGATCTGTTCCCGAAAATGGTCTTTTACATAATTAAAGATAATGTTAATCCTTTCATTATCCTCCACCTGAGTCTGAAGATAATATTTTCCGGCATTCAGGATTCTGTAGTCCTGCGTAGTGGCTAGCTCTTCGAGGATCTCCAATACACACATCAGTCTTCTGAATGATACGGCATCATGCATTTCCACAATTTTTTCGCCGATTTCTTTTTTTACTTTCTCTCCGAATACGATGCCAGCCTTGGACTTTTCCAAAAGGCTTGAGATCTTCTGCATTTCCGGAGTTTCCCACAAGGGTTCACCCAAAAAGTCCGGTTTGAACTGAAGAACCATCTCGTAATCGTTGTTTGTATTTTCATTGGTCATCCCGCAATGCGGAAGATTGCTGCCGATCAGCACGAGATCACCATCGGAAAAGTAGGAAATATTACTCCCGATCTGTCTTTTCCCTGAACCTTTGCATACGAAAATAAGCTCAATTTCAGGGTGATAATGCCAGACATGAGATTTTAAATTCTCATTTCTTTGAAATTTTAAACTTGTGAAGCTGCTGCCTATATTAGGCTTCACTGCTTCAAATGCCGGATTAGAATGTTTCATATATTAACTATTACCTATGCAAAATTAACAATTAATATTTGATTAACATTAACCCCATGTTAAAATAGCACATAAATTTGAAAATTGTATTGTAGAATATGAACAATAAGCGATGTAGATTTGCCATATCAATTAACAGAAACAAAAACTTATCATTATGACAACATTATTAAAATCAGGTTTCCTTGCAGGTTGTTTATTAATCTCCGCAAGTTTGATGAGTAAAGATAAAGACTTTTCTATTTCGGTAGGAAATGTAACCGCAAAAACGGTAAACTTCGAAGTTGCCAATGCAAAAAATGTTTCTCTCTTTGTATATAATGATGTTGATGGTGAATTGTTTTCTGAGAAGCTTGATGCAGCAAACCCTGTTACGAAGTCTTACAATCTTCAGGACCTGGCAGCCGGAACCTACTACCTGGTAGCCGAATCGGAAACGAAAGTAGAAAAGTACAGAATAAGCATCAACAGCCAGAATGTAATGGAAGTTGATAAAACACCGGTAAGCTCGGTAAACAAACCGGAATATACCATTACCGGAAATATGGTGAAGCTTCACATGGCGGATGTAAAAAATCCTGTAAATATTTCAGTATACGATTTTGCCAACAATATGTTTTACAACGCTAATAAAAAAGCAGAAGACGGCGAAGTAAACCTTACGTTTGATCTAGATCCGAAAACTGCATCCAACTACATTATCCGTGTTGAGGAAAACGGGAATGTATTCAATAAAATCGTTCCTCTTAGATAAAGAATATATTTTCATATATATACTATTTTTATATAGACCTTCCGGGTAATACCGGATAAAGTTTTACGTACAGTTATTTTTTTGAGGCATTTCTTTTTTGTAATCACGGAAAAAGAGGTGCCTCATTTTTTTTGTTTACATTCAGAATTCAAGATTCGGGATTCAAAATTCAAAGTTTAAGATTCAGGGTTTAAAGTTTGGCTTTAGATATTCCAAGTTACCTTATTTTTGCTGATTAGTTTAAATCCAAATACCAACAAGTCTTCCGGAGCTAATATTTTATTATTTACTAAGCTTCTTTTTTAAAACCAAAAATACTTTACTCCTCACATTGAGTTCATTACTTCAGAAAGTATTTTTAGCTAAACCCAAAAAAAGCACCGTCAGTCGACGATGCTTTATCATTTATTTTCTGTTTCAGATGTTATTTATCCTTTTGCCTTTTCATCGGTAAAGAACATGAAGCCTTCTTTCGGACGGATAAGCTGCAACGGATAAAGTTGGGGATTGTATTCTCCGTTCAACACTTCATTCAGTGCGTGCTTTTTCGATTCTCCGAATGCGACTACCAGGATATGTTCGGCCTTGTTGATAATTGGCGCCGTCAGGGTAATCCTGAACATTTCCTGAGGCTTCAGGTAATAGGCATCCACCCATTTATCTTTTTCTTCCAGCACCTTCTCACCCGGGAATAAAGACGCTGTGTGACCGTCGTCCCCCATTCCCAACAGGATGAAATCAAAGATTCCTTCTTCGCCAAGAACCGTCCTGATCTGGTTTTCATATTCTTTGGCATAATCTTCCGGCTCAATCCCGTCTTTATACATGGGAAAAATCTGGTCTCCATTTACAGGAACCCGGTGCAAAAGTGTTTCGAAAGTCATCCGGGCGTTGCTTTTTTCATCCTCCAAAGGAACCCAACGTTCATCCACCCAGAAAAAATAGACTTTGTTCCACTCTACTTTCTGCGAATATTCTTCTGTAGCCAACAGGCTGAAAATCGCTTTCGGGGAAGATCCTCCGCTTAATGCCACAGCAAAACGGTCTTTGGAAGCAATTGACTTTTCAGCAAGCTCAACAAAAGTGTCCGCCGCTTTTTTATATAAGGTATCTAAATCATCAAATACGGTAATCTCCATTTCTTTTTTGTTTAAATCATTATTTACACCCAGGTATGACCCTGTCTTTCAACTAAGGTAAAGCTGTCTTTCGGGCCCCAGGTTCCGGCCTCATAATTCGGAAAAAATACATCTTTATTATTTTCCCAGGCTTCCTGTATGGTTTTTACCACATCCCAGGCTTCTTCCACCTGATCGGAACGCATAAACAGCGTCAGGTCGCCCATCAGCGCATCCAGCAATAGCGTTTCATAAGCTTCCGGGGTATCTTCCTGGCAGGCAAAATTATCAAAGATCATTTCCACCGGCTTCAACACCAGGGAAAGTCCCGGTTTTTTGGTCATAAACTGCAGCCTGATATCCATCAACGGCTGAATATTGATGATCAGACGGTTGGCAGAAAGCAGCTGCTCGCTGTCTGAGAACGTAGAATGCGGAAGCGGCTTAAACTGGATGGTAATATAGGAATGTTTTTCCTTCATCTTTTTCCCGGTGCGTACGTAGAAAGGAACGCCCTGCCATCTTTCGTTATCCAGGTAGAATTTTACGGCTGCGAAAGTTTCCGTATTGGAATTTGGCGCAATGCCGTCTTCCTGCCGGTATCCTTTCACATCCACACCGTTCACGGTACCTTTTCCGTACTGGCCTCTTACCGCATAATGGTCTACTTTATCCGGAGTAATCCTGCGGATGGATTTCAGAACATCTACCTTGCGGTCCCTGATCTCCCCCGCTTCCAGTGAAACCGGCGGCTCCATCGCCACCATACAGAGGATCTGAAGAAGGTGATTCTGGATCATATCCCTTAAAGCACCCGTCTGCTCGTAAAAGCTGCCTCTGGTTTCCACACCTACTTCTTCGGCAACAGTAATCTGTATCGATTCGATGTGTTTGTAATCCCATAAAGGTTCGAAAATAGAATTTCCGAACCGGAACGCTAAAATATTCTGTACCGTTTCTTTTCCCAGGTAATGGTCGATACGATAGATCTGCTCTTCTTCAAAAGTCTCTGCCAGAAGGCTGTTCAGCTCGATTGCCGACTGCTTGTCGTGGCCAAAAGGCTTTTCGATGATGATCCTGTCCTTTTTAGGATCCGAAGCCAGGGATGAGTTTTTGATATGGTTGGAAATCGTGGCCACGAAATTCGGACCGATCGACAGGTAAAAAAGGCGGTTTCCTCTCATTCCGTATATTTCATCTAGGCTGTTAAGCTTTTTCTGAAGGTTCTCGTAAGAACTTTCCTGATCCAGCTGGTGCTGGAAATAGGAAATGTGTGCCTGGAAGCCCGCCCAGTCTTCTGAAGTTACTTTTTTTCTTGAAAAGATTTCCAGGTTTTCCTTGATGTAGCTTTTAAAATTTTCATCGGTATTTTCAGATCTTCCTAAGGCTACGATATTGAAGCCTTTGGGCATTCTTCCGTCGATGTATAAATTATAAAACGCAGGAAAAAGTTTTCTTTTTGCAAGGTCTCCTGTAGCACCGAAAATAATAATGGTGGTTGGCTGCAAGATTTTATTATCGTTCATTTTTTTACCTGAATATTAATTGTTTACACTTCCCCATGAAGTATGGAAAATACCTTCCCGGTCGATTCTCTGATACGTATGCGCTCCGAAATAATCACGTTGTGCCTGGATCAGGTTTACCGGAAGAGATGCTGTAGTATAGGCATCAAAATAGCCTAAAGCAGTCTGGATCCCCAAGCTTGAGATCCCATTAGAAACTGCATAAGATGCTGTATTTCGTAAAGCTTTGATCTTTGATTTTACAATTTGGGAAATTTCTTCATCCAGCAGGATGTTAGACAGACCGTCATTCTTGGTATAAGCCGAATAGAATTTTTCCAGCAGTACGGAACGGATAATACAGCCGCCTCTCCAGATTTTCACAACATCTTTTAAAGGGATATCGAAATGGTATTCTTCAGAAGCTTTTACCAATAAAGCAAGCCCTTGCGCATAGCTGATCAGGGTAGCCAGATATAAGGCATCGCCGACTTCTTTGATGAACAGTTCATTATTTTCCGGAACAGAAATTTCCTTTTCCGTGTAGAGTTCGGAAGCTTTGATCCTTTCGTCTTTGTAAGCCGATAAAATTCTTGAAGTAACGGCAATATCGATGGTCGGGATTGAAACGCCAATCTCCATCGCCTGCTCGGAAGTCCATTTTCCGGTTCCTTTCGCTCCTGCTTTATCCAGGATATGATCTACTAAATAGCCCTCTGCCAAATCATCTTTCTGTTGGAAAATATCTCTTGTGATTTCGATCAGGAAAGAATTCATTTCGCCGTTGTTCCACTCTCTGAACACTTCGTAAAGCTGGTCGTTATTCAGTCCGGCTCCTTTTCTAAGGAGGTCATATGCCTCACTGATCAGCTGCATGATGGCATATTCGATTCCGTTATGAACCATTTTTACATAATTTCCGGCAGAGCTTTTACCCATGTAGGCCGTACATGCTTCACCGTCTACTTTAGCAGCAATCGATTCCAGCATCGGCTGGATTAGCGTAAAGGCTTCCAGATCGCCGCCCGGCATAATGCTTGGGCCTTTTCGCGCTCCTTTTTCGCCTCCTGATACGCCCATTCCCATAAAATGAAGATTTTTGGATGCCAAGTCGGCGATTCGTCTTTCGGTATCTCTGAAATATGAGTTTCCTGCATCGATTACGATATCACCTTCGCTCAGAAACGGCGTGATATTTTCCAGCACGGCATCTACAGGCTTTCCTGCGGGAACCATTAAAATAATTTTTCTAGGGGTTTCCAGTGCGGCTGCGAAATCTTCTAAAGAACCGATTCCTTTAATGTGCATTTCCGGAGTGGCTCCTTCATGCAGTTCGCGCACTTTTTCAGCATCCAGATCAAATCCTGCGATCGAAAAACCTTTCTCTGCAATGTTGTAAAGAAGGTTCCTTCCCATCACACCGAGCCCGATCATCCCGTAAATATATCTTTCCATTTTATCGTTATTAATATGAATTCTATTATACGGAGTATAAAATTACGCAAATGCTGTTTAGTAAAAAAATAAAATGGATTAAAAATTATTCACCTTTTGCGTTTTGCGCTCATTTACAGAATAATACATTATTCTCATTTAACAGCCTTATCATATTTTAAAAGCGGAAAAACACCCATTTCCGGAATGCTTTTTCAGAGCCGAATTTAATCTTTAGGTGATTAGCCTCATAAAAAAGGAACCCAATTTTTCAGTAGCTTACTATTGTTGTTATCATATTTAAATAAATTGGTTACGGATAAAGAATTATTCTGAACAACTAAATAAAATATGCTTTTATTTATATTGAATGCATTCTACTAATTTAACCGAAAGCAAAACTGGTCTGCCTGAAGAGTTGCAAAATTTTATTAACTTGTTTTTATCAACTGACGAGAAGAATGATATTTATACTATCGCAGATGTTGATGTAAACCTAATTGTAAAATAAAAGATCTGATTTAATAATAGAGAATGAAGAGAAAACTTACGCCTGCATACTATCAAAACCCTGATGTTGAATTTATGGCTAAAGACCTGTTGGGTAAGATTCTGTACACTAACAAAAACGGAGAGCTTACTGCGGGAATCATTACCGAGACAGAAGCCTATTTCGGGATTGATGACAAAGCTTCACATGCCTACGGAAACCGCCGTACTGCCAGGACGGAAATTATGTACGGACCCGGAGGTTCTGCCTATGTCTATCTCTGCTACGGAATTCATTATCTGCTGAATATCGTGGTTTCGGGCAGTGATGATCCCAAATGTGTCTTAATAAGAGCCGTAGAACCTTTTTCAGGAAGTGAGATGATAGAACAAAGACGGAAAATGTCTGTACAGAAAACCGCCGTTTCTTCAGGCCCGGGTTCGCTTTCAAAAGCACTGGGAATCGACAGTTCCTTCAACAGAAAAGAATTATCCGGGGACGAAATCTGGATCGAAGACATCGGTAACCGGTATGCTCCGGACGAAATTGCCGCCGTTCCCCGAATTGGAGTTGATTATGCCAAAGAACATGCACTGCTGCCACTGCGGTTTTATATCAAGAACAACAAATTCGTCAGTAAAAAGGTGAAATTCCTCTAAGGCTTATTTAAATTTTAAGCGGCAGAGCCATTTTTTACTCACGCAAATTTAGCAGGTTCGCGGTTTTATTTGCGATGTAAAGTTACAATTCAGGTAAATTTATGCTGAGTCCGATAACATTTAATTTAAACCATGAGCAAAAAATTCTACCTTTCAGCCTCCAGCCTCCAACCTGCTTTACGTGATTTCTCTTCAAGTCAAAGTTAAATTATTCCAGCCATTCAAATCAAAAAAATCCTGATACGAAATCAGGATTTTGCTATACTAATTAACGTCACTTCGAATAGATTTTCAAAAATGTATCGGGAAGTTTTTGCTTGTCAACTTTAAATCGTCTTCAGATACAATTCCTGGAGCTCCGACGCGGAAAAGTCCCGGGAAGGCAGATGCTGCACCAATTCCCCCTGCTTCATAATCCCTATATTGGTGGCAACGCTCACGGCATTGAAAATATCATGGGTGGCCATAAAAACGGTACGCCCTTCTTGTCCGAGCTGCCGTACGATTTCTGTAAATTCCGCTGTGGCAATAGGGTCCAATCCGCTGGTCGGCTCGTCGAGTAAAAGGACTTTTGCATTTTTCGCCAAGGCAATGGCAATGCCCACTTTCTGGCGCATCCCTTTGGAATATCCGCCCAGTGCTTTATGATGGGCCGTTTCCTGAAGGCCGGTACGTTTCAGAAATGCAGACAACTCATCCCGGGTGTAGGAAAAACCGGCAATTTGTGAAAAAAAGTCCAGGTTTTCAATTCCGGTAAGGTTCGGGTACAGCAATACCGTTTCCGGAATGTAGGCCAGGTGTTTTTTAATGTCCTGCGGATGGTCTTTTACGGATATATAATTGATGAAAGCATCGCCGGACGTCGCTTTGATGAGTCCCAGCAGAATATTGATCGTCGTACTTTTCCCGGCTCCGTTTTGTCCCAGCAAAGCGAATATTTCACCTTTCCCGACTTCCAGGTTAAGGGATTGAAGTGCGGTAAAATCGTTGTATTTTTTATGAAGGTTGATGGTCTTTAGCATAATTTTCTGAATTTAATTTGTGAAAGAATAAGAAGAATGGCAATAATCAGGACATAAGGCAAAAACAGGGCAGCCGGGTCCAGAGGAACATCTTCACGAAATGATTTTACCGTTTGCCGGTTCCAGTCGACCACATCCGGATGTTGGCCGGAAAAGATGAGCGGATAGAAGAACAGCCGTTTTTCTTCATGAAATTTCTTTAAGCCGATCCCGAAGTCCAGATGGTTATCCATCCCTGTTTCCGCAAGCCGGCTTCCCTCCAGCTGCGTATGGATATTCGGAAGGAAATACCCTAATATTTCCGCAGCCTGATTCCGTTTTGCCATTTTTTCATTGTAATGCTGCGAAGAAAAGGATGCTTCCAGATCGCCCATGTGCTGCATGGCATAATACCAGGTCCACGAGAAACTGTCGTCTTCCTTTACTGTAAACTTCGCGAATTGAGGGTAAGCTTTATAAAACTTCTGCATGGTCGGCTGCTTTGGTTCATCCCATTTGTTGTGATAACCTTCGCGCTGCTGCATCACTGCCTTTAAGGATTCCTGAACAGGATAAAATTTCTGGATCAGGATATTGCTGCTCATCGGAACAATAAAATTGATTCCTACCCAGACGATCAGAAGAATCAAGGCATTCTGGGCAGATGATTTTCTGAATGAGACGATCCACCGGCAAAGCACAAACCAGAAGACAATATAAAGCCATCCGGCCATGATGAAAGCCATGAAATTTATACTCAAAGGAATAGAAATCCAGATGGAAGCAATAAAAATCAGCAGGAAATACACTGCACTGACCGTCAGAAAACGGATGAGCAATTTCATATCCAAAAGCTTTCCCAGGTCCCGGCTCTGCACCGAAAGCAGTTTCCAGCGGCCGCTCTCCTCTTCTTCGGAAATAATATTGTAGCAGAAGGCCACAATAATCAGAGGGAAAAGAAAAACCAGGACAAAACTGAAATCAAAATTCCCCGCCGCTGCACTCGCCGGATTATAGAAATCCGCATTGTAACGCTGCTCCTCAAGATTTCGTATTGTTACGCCCTGAACCGAAGGATTAACGTCCCGCATTCCGATATTTAGGGCAGCGAGCTTGGGTGTTTCGTTTATGAGATTGAATTTGATATAATATAAAATCAGGCCCAGATCTTCATTGTGGTAATTCACATTTTTCCTGATGCTTTCTTTCTGGAACTGCTCACTTTTAGCGATAATATCCTGATTCCTGTCGAGGAATTTCTTCCCGGTGTAGATGGCCATGATGCCGGCCAGCAACAGGAAAACCAGGGCGGAAGTATAGGCTTTATTGCAGTAAAACTGTTTAAATAGGTAATTTTTCATTTAAATTAATTTTAAGTTTCGTCCTGCTATTTCGATCATGATCAGGCAGAGAGCCAGCCAGAATACAAGTGCTGCCGCCGGAATCCACTGCCCGGCAAAGCTTTCCCGGAAAGAGACATACCGGTAACTGAAATCAGGGAAACTTTTTCCAGTTTCCGGCATCCACAATGGCCGCCGGCCCACCCTTTTCCGGCTTGATGTTGCTGATCTTTTCAATCTGCAGGTCGTTCATTTTCTGCGCCAGGCGGTAACGGTATTCCTCAGCCTGCTTCTGAAACCGGGTATAAG
Source organism: Chryseobacterium sp. SORGH_AS_0447 (assembly GCF_030818695.1). Taxonomy (NCBI): domain Bacteria; kingdom Pseudomonadati; phylum Bacteroidota; class Flavobacteriia; order Flavobacteriales; family Weeksellaceae; genus Chryseobacterium; species Chryseobacterium sp. SORGH_AS_0447. The sequence continues at coordinate 2,930,675 of NZ_JAUTAR010000001.1, forward strand.
AGAAATAATCGGTTCCTGAGGCCGTCATGGAAACATTTTTAACGGCCATCAACGGATCGATGAAAGCACTCAGTTCCGAAAACCGCTGCTGGCTGGCAAAGGTTTCTTCCAGCTCTTTCTGATGCCTGATGTAGATCTGCGAACTGATTCTTTCTCCTTCCTTCATCACGAAACCGCTGTAATTGAACGGAAGTTCATTGGTGGATTTCACATTGTAGCGCACCAGAAGGGAATCCTTTATTTTATTGAAATGCGGGTCGTCGGGATTATGGCTGTCCCCTGCTTTCAGGATATCCTTCTCCAGGACGGTTTCAAAAGCAATCCTGGAAGGCACCGGATACAGGTTCTGTGCAGCAAACTGAATTCCCTTCGGGAAAAAAATCACCAGAAGGAGCCAGCTCCCGATCAGACAGACCAATGCCAGCGAAGAACTCCTGCTGACTGCTGAAACCAGGACAGTTAATGTACTGATAAAGAAGTAGTAGATCATATATCCCAACAGAATCACCAGCAACCGGACGGTAAGATCGTCCCATCCGGATATTCCGGACATCATCGCCGTCACCAGCACGACCGGTAAAACCGGCAGCAGGAATAACAGTGAGAACTGCCAGAGACCAAGGATTTTCCCACGAACAATTGTGGTACCCGACGCGCCCTGGGTGATCAGGATTTTCAGCGTGGCATTTTCCCGCTCCTGGGCTATCAGCCCGAAACCGGAAAATAAAATAATCAGCGGAACGATACATTGCAGGATGAAAGCACTGCTGAAAGTTCCGAAACGGACCAGAATACCGGAGCTTCCCGCTTCCGACAGGTTGGCTGAATTTTGCTTGTGGGCTTCAAGAAAGATTACATTACCCAGGTAATCGTCCATTCCGTTATCAAAAATACTTAGCGGATGGGCCATCCTGAAGACAAGATAGCCGTAATGGGCCATCCGGTGCGGATGTTTGGCAGGCCGGTGTTCCCACTGTTCGCGCACCTGTTTCCGGTATTCCTTTACCTGTGCATTGGTTTCGGTATATTTTGTAAATCCGGCCCCGATGCTCAGCAGGCAGAATAAAAGGACGGTCATGCAGATCAGCAGGTTTTGTTTTCCTTTCATCAGGTCCTGCCGTGTTTTCCTGATGATCAGCTGTAATGTTGACTTTTTCATAATTAAAATTTATAGGCAGCGGTGAATAAAAAGTTTCTCGGCGCTCCCGGAAACAGGCGCAGGTAATTCTGCGCACCGATCCAGTAGGCCTTATTGGTTATGTTATTAATATTCAAAGCCAGTTGAAGTTTCGATTTAAAAAGGGAATAATACAATGCGGCATCCAGAGTAGCATACGCCGGAAGCTCAAAACTCCGGGTGAACCATGGGACTTTTGAGCTTTGGTACAGCATCCCCACCCCTATTCCGAAATCTTTCAGAAAGGAAATCTTAGAAAAGTTGTAACGGCTCCAGAGGTTTACCGAATTTTTCGAGGTATTTTCTTTTCTCTGCCCGATCAGCGCAGGATCTGCATCATTTACGATTTTTGCATCGATGTAGCTGTATCCTCCGTAAATATGCCAGTTCGGCAGAAGATAGCCGGTAAATTCGGTTTCAAAGCCCCGGCTGCGGTCGGCTCCACGCTGTACCAGTTCGTCGGGTTCCGCGGGATTGTTGGCATTGATCAAAATATTCCTCTGATTGATTTCGTACACTGCCAGACTCAGGGAGAACTTTTTAAACAGTCGGCTTTTCATCCCGAACTCTTTCAGGTCTGAAGTTAAAGGCCTGAATCTCGCCGCAGAGACGGAGCCTGTAAAACTGGCTGTATTCGGCATCAGCGATACGGTGTTGGATTGTGGCTGATAGCCTGTAAGATAGGTTCCGTATACATTGATGTCATCCGTGAGGCTGTAGGTAATCCCGATTCGGTACAGCATTCTGGAATTATCGAATGATGTCCTGTTATCCTTTTTAAAGTTGGTGATATCGCGGAACCATTCCTGACGAAGTCCGGCCAGTACCTTAAACTTATTCCAGGTGGCAAGATGCTGGATATAGGCCGCATGGGTTGTCGTAAGTGCCGGTGGCAAAGGATTGATGACATTCAAAACATAAGGATAGTTTCCCTGATGGTTCTGCGCGCCCGGGCTGAGGTCAAAAGGGGAAACATTGGGCTTCGGCAGTACCATCCCCTGATATTCAATAGTTTGATAAAGGGAAGCTTTTGCAGGGTTGAAGGAAGCGGCAACCGTTCCGTCCTTCAGCAGAAATCCCCGGGCTGCATCCTGCCGGCCGCCATCGCGCTTTTCCCAGATCTGGCTGTCATAGCCGGCCAGGGTCTGATGGAGAAGACTTCCGGTTTTATAGCTGAAATTAATATAAGCATTCACATTATCCACTTCCCACTTCTGCTTCCGCCGGACAAACTGCATCATGGCCAGACTGGATACGGGATTGTTGTTGATGTCAGGAACAAAAGCATTGGTGGTGCGATGCTCCTCAAGGTTTTCCTGCCAGAACTGTTTCATATACGAAGCATTGAAACTGATCTGCCTCGTAAAGTGATGGGCAAACGAACCCATGATGATGAGCTCCCTGGTCTTGAAGAAATCGTCCGTTGCTCCAAGATTGAGGCTCCTCGGCGTGCTGTTGAGGTCTGTTTTTCCGGCTACAGCTCCGAAAATCGGCTGTCCGCGGTCCAGGTTTCCGTGGAGGTCGCTGTAGATCAGTTCAACGTTTACGGAAGTTTTTTCATTGGGAATGAAAGTGAATGATGGGGAAACCAGGATGCCGTTGTTTTTCACATGGTCCCTGAAAGAACCTGCTTCCTGGTAAGCACCGTTGAAACGGTACAGCAAAGTTTTATTTTTGTTCAGCGGGCCGGTAAGATCGGCGGTCGCGCGGTAGGTACCAAAGCTTCCTGCGGAAAGCCTGATCTCGTGCCGGGGATTCGGCAGCGGCTTTTTCGTGACCATATTGATGGTTCCGCCGGGATCCACACTGGACATGGTGATGCTGGCAGGCCCTTTGAATACTTCCACCCGCTCGATATTCGAGGTCATTGGCTGAAGGAAATAGTTCTGCCGGGTCCGCATCCCGTTGATGATCTGCCCTTCTTCATTCTGGCTGATCCCCCGGATGTTGTACTGGTTATAATAGCTGGAAGGGGAAACCCCGCTTACATTTTTCATTACCTCTCCCAGCTGAAAGGCCTGCCGGTCGTTCATCAGTTCTTTGGTAACGGTATTAACCGTTAAAGGAATATCTCTGTTCTTCATGGCAATCTTGGTTGCCGCAAAAGAATAATCCGAGATGTAATCTTTGGCTTTCCGCCCCACGACCTCAACAGTCCGGATGGTTGCCGAAACCGAGTCGGAAGTTTTCTGCTGTGCACTAAGAAAGACGGATGAAAAACAGAAAACGGCCACAGAAAAACCTTTTTTCCTGGCTGGAATACCTGACCGGATTTTCCGGTCGTCATTCGTATTGATGTTCATTAAAAATTAGCATGATCCTGACGTTATTCCGCCAGATGTTATTGAAAGAACTTCCCTATCGCTGATGATAGGGAAATCCGCAGATGTTGCCCTGCAGACCTGAAAATCTGCACTGTATCGCGGCGGATAATGAAAATATTATACGGCCGGAGAAGAATACGGCGGCGCCCTGGAGCTGAAATAATCGAGGAGGCAATAATAGGCAATCGCCTTCGGATGCGGGATTTCACCGGAAACAGAGCGGCTGTCCGGCAGTTCCAGCGCAAAGAGATCAGGAAGCAGCACGTGGTGCATCTGCAGGTGAAGGGCACATTGGCATTCATCATCCTGTGAAACGGCAGGCCCTTTTTCGGTTTTGGAATGCTTTAGTTTTGCAGCAAAACTTTTGGCGTGCCCGGCATGATCAAAACACACCCTGATCCCGCTGACGTTGTAAACAAACACCATCAGCAAAGAAAAAACAAAAAAAGTCTTTAGGATCTTCTGCATATCGGAGGCACAAAAATACAATATAATTTTTTTTCGGAATGCTCCGGGCCCGATATATTGACAAAATTTAACGTAACTTCCTCATCAAAAGGTGACTTTTTAAAATTAAATTTTGCGGACGTTCAAATTAAATGAATGTAAACCCGAAGCAGAAATCGGACTCACAGGCTGGAAGAGGAATACCGGAAGCTTGTCTTTGTCGGCATGACTTTTCAGGCTCACCATCAAACAAAATTGATTGTTATTATCTAAGAAGCAATCTGTTTAAAATCCTGACTTACCAATCCAATTCCAGTCTTTAATTTCCATAATCCACCGGAAATAAATTCAATACGGCCGAACCCGAAGGCAACCCATCCGATATTCTCGGTTAACTTAAAGTACACAAACAGCCCTATCTGTCTGCTATTCTTTTATTTATAGCTATACAACAGGACGGGTTTCCGGAAAATATTTCCCGGAATTGTGTATTCCAATTGACAGAAATTGATTAATTTAGAAAACAACCAAATCTTATGTTTATGAAAAATTTAAAAAAAGTTAACAGACAAGCAATGAAGGCCATTACAGGCGGCATTAACTGTCCCGGCGGACAGCTGTGTTTAATCAACGGTAAATGGCAATGCAGACCTTACGATGGGTGTGGCGGTGGAAACCAGCCTTAAAATCTATATTTAATCCAAATTTCTTTACTATGAAAAATTATAAAAAAATTTCAAGAAGCCAGCTGAAAGAAATCCATGGCGGAGCTTCAGGCTGTTCCGAGGCCTGCTGCCCTCCTCCAAACATCAAAAGATGCCCGTGGGTGATCTGTATTATCGCCTGTCCTGTGACAAGTTAACATTCAAAGTTATTAAGCAACTTAAAATCCTGTAGAAGTAGTATTCTGCAGGATTTTTATTTTCATCCGAAGTGATGTAGATTCGAAGTGGGATTACCCTGAGGGATTCAGATATTTTCGCCTATTTACCAAAAAAATTCCTGAAAAAACCTCCTTTTTTATTGATATGGCTCCGCGCCTTATTCAGGTTGGTGCGGGTATGCGGTAAGTCATTCAGCTGTAACGACTGCTCCAAGTATTTTACGGCTTCATCGTAATTTCCAAGGTCAAGCTGCGCGCTGCCGATATGTTCATAGATTTCCGCTGTAATATCATCGGTGACGCCTCCCTGTCCGGGCATCACAGAGAGTGCCCAGGTTCCGTAATTCACGGTTTTTTCATTTTCCAGCAAATGGTAAGCCGTATGGACCGCCCAATAAAAGCACCAGAAATCCCGGTTGCCGTAGTGCATGCTCTGCTCAAAGCTTTCGAGTGCGGCAGTGCTATTTTTAAGATGTACTTCCAGAATATATCCCTGGTTGTAAAAAGCCACCTGCACAGACCGATGCTTGTTCTGCTCAACTCCGAAATGAATTGCCTGATTATAGCAATCCAGGGCTTTTTGCCAGTTGCCTTCTTTCATGAACGCATCGGCCCTACTGATCATCAGGCTCGGGTTGTCCGGCATGCTTTCCAACAAATAATCCGCTTCCACAGCGTCATTGGTCGTATCCGTTTCCAGACCCAGCGCAACAGAAGCTTTTGCCTTAAAGATGAAAAAGTTAGTGACACAACGGGTAACGTCTTCATGTTGAAGGATCGTATCGGCAGGGTCTATCTCATAATAATGTTTCAAGCCTTCATCTGCCCAGTACAAAGCCTCTTCATATCGCTTAAGATCCGAATAAGAAAAAGCAAGACAGTCGATCACGCTGATTAAGGTGATGAAGTCCATTTGATGAGAATACTCTTCCAGAAGCACTTGCGCATCAGCAATGGCTTTTTCCGGCATTTGGGCGTGGGAATAGCTGTCCATTCGATTGAGCAGGATAAACATGAATCTGCTCTGCATTATTCCTTCGGTGGCTATGGCAATGGCGCCGCCATAATCTCCCCGGATCGACAATTCCCGGGCAAGATTGTTGCAGCACATGGCAAACGTATGCGGATCATGGTTTAGCTCATCTCCATTCCCTTCAATTGCATTTTTATATAATAGATAGGAACGTTCATATAGTTGTGTTTTCAGTTGGATTAGGTGCTGTTTTTCCATGTCCGCCATTTGCGGAAATTGATCTAAAATCCTGTTGATTTCCACACCTGCATTATAGGCTTCCATTCCTGAATCCGTTTCTGTTGAAATTTTAAACTCCGAAAAGTCCTGATGATCCAGGTTTATGTGACGGATATTGAAAATACGGATCTGCAGTACCGGCGAATTACGTATTTGGTTACTGATCTCATAATACCCTAATGCGCCTTTCCAGTCATTCAGCCAGTAGAGTGCAGAGCCTGCATTCCGGTTGCAATGGTAATGTTTCGGATCAATCTCGGCACCGGCTATGCTCCAATCCAAGCATTTCGCCAGGGCATTCTCGCGGTTCGGTTCGAAAATTTCGTTATAATCAAGGGCAATTAATCCGAGTATGGCATAAAGATCCGGGTGTGGTGCTTCCTCATTAATGGCGGTGATTTGGCGGAACATCTTTTTCAGCTCGGTCCGGCTGTCCGGAAGCGCATATCCATACACCCAATTCTTTGCTGCTAAGGCATAATTGCCGGCGTTGAGTGCCTCCCATGCTTTCTGATGAAGAATCTCTTTCATAATGGTAATTTTTAAAATGATATATAGGAGAACAAGATAATCATGAAACCCAAAGACCATACAGAGCAACTGGTATTTTGCAGCTTCGTATTTTTAAATAGAAAATGTGACGGTCTTATCCGACAGTTCATTTTTTACTTTTACTTGCCGGATATTGCATTTTCAATCAATATTTGGGCATCCTTTAATTTTTAAATCTTATCAGCTTTTTCCTATTAATTACTTATTTAAAAGCTCGTACAGCCTATGCAAAATTTCTTTTTCGTAATCAATCTGTTTTGCCGACTTTTCCGAACCATCTGTAAAATCTTCGCTGATCCGGTAACTCTTAATGAGATGGTTCTTCTTCGCACCGACTGAATAATGCCAGTAACGGTTGGTACTGCTTATAAAAATCACTACCTCATCAAAAGACATCAGTCTTTTAGCCGGGAACAAAGGCATTATCCGATAAAGTTCTCTTGATTCCCGGTTAAATACATAACGGATTTTCGACCGTATCAGGATGTCATACAAGCTGTGAACAATGAGATACGGGACAAAAACAAAAAACAACACACGCCATCCCTGGTTTACCTGAGCAAAAAATATAATAAATAAAACCGCTAAGATCAGAATGACAATAAATACTGCAACCGACAGCCCTACACTGTATTGATTGGGCTGAAAGCTGAAAGCTTTTCCGTTATCGGTAATATTATACCTGCCTGTTTGTTGCATAAGGCGATGTGATTTCCTCAAGATCATTAAGAATACGCTGCATGGCAGATTTAGAAAATCCCTGAGCTATAATCGCAAATTTTTCCTTTCCCGAAGAATAGTACCGAACGTTCAGTGATGTATTTACCGGAACAAAGATATAGATCAGCCTGCTCATCTGATAATCGGTAATTTCTGAAAACGGGATGCGGCTTTCAGGTCTTAGCCCTCTTTTGATCAGCAATACCTCTGCATCGAGGTCTACCACCATTCTTTCGGTAAAGACAGACAGCAGGCAGAGTGCGGCAAGGATTCCAAAGATCCACATCATGGCTTTGTTGTCGGAATTATAGCCTATCCAGGCCATGACGGCCAGACCGATAACAATTACCATGGTAAATCCATACTGCCTCTTCAGTATATAACGGTTTCCTTCTCTTCTGAAATTTTCAGTTCCTTTTTCCATTTTCATTTTTATTTAAGTTGTACTTCATTTACTGTAATTTCCTTGCACCAGAAATAGATAAATACATGGGCCTCTTCGGCAGAACTTTGAGAAGAGAAATTGTCGAGGGAGGCTCCTGAAAATATAATCTTCTGAATAATGCGGTTATCTTTTCCCGTAACTTTCAGTTCGCCGGAAATCTCGTTGGCGTAATTGGTAATCAGCTGTAAAAGAGCCGTATCCATGGTATCAAAATCGATGGCTATGAAATATTTTTTGGCTGCGGAAGGATCATCCGAAGGCGGAAAACCTGCCGACATCCCTTTTGACGGATTACTGAATGCCAATGAAACAGAACGTGGCTGATAACGGGAAATTCCTTTCGTGGTTTTTACAGACAATTCAATTTTATTCTCCGGTTTCGTTTCGGTCTGTGCATAGCAGCATACAGAAAACAGTAAGAATGAAAAGAATACAATCTGGCGAATGCTTTTGATAGATCCGTGAAAACTCATAATAGGTAATTTGGTAGAAACTTTTGACATCAATATTAGTACTATAATTTATTTTGACGTGGTCATAATTGGTATTCTGCAAAAAATGCTTTTTATTGAGTTGCTATTATTTTGAATATGGTATGATTGCTTATTTGGAATGCTATTAATTAAGAAAAACAAAATATGCGAAAGATACCTCATTTTACTACATTTGCATCTATACCCGGATGATTATGAAAAACATTCATTTTCTAAAATTTTTTTTTTCGATATCTACAATTATTTTGTTGACCTGCCCCATGCTATCCGTAAAAGCGCAGGCTTCCTTTTCCCGATCGGAAAAGATGGCGAACCTGGGCTATTTTTATCGGTTTACGGATACGGTGAAAAGCAAAAAGCTTCTGGCAGATGCCCTTTCCCTGGCAAGAGCTACGGGATCCAAACGAGATCAAGTGATCTGTCTTACTTTATCGTCCTTCACCTACCGCAAACTGCGTGATATTAAAAAATTCAGTTTATGTGCAGAACAGGCGTATGATATTTCCACTACGACTGATGATGAATATGCAAAAGCTTACGGATATATGGCGATGGGTACCTTTAAGGCTTATTTTGATGAAAAAGCAGAAGCGCTGAATTATAGACTGAAAGGGTACGCTTTATTCAAAAAACTTCGTTTATATTCACAGTGTGCTCAGATTAGTTCCGATATTTCTTACCTTTTTTCACCAGGCTCGGATGCGAAAATAAAAAAATATGCCCGTGAGGCTTTGTACTACGCAAAAAAGTCGCGGGATTTGGAAAGTATTCTCTATGCCCGCCTTGCCTATGGTTCTTATCTTATCCAAATGACCGAAAAACAAAGAAAAAATGATAAACTTTGGAAAAATGCGGTGAAGTTTCAGGAACAGACGACCACCTTTGCCTCATCAAACTATACGAAAATTTCAAGTAAAACCAATATTGCGATATCTCATATCAATTTGGCTGCTCTCTATGTGCAAAGGGTAAGACAGATGAACGAAAAACTGTTTCTAAAAGAACTCGAAACAGCTGAGAGTATCAGTAAAAAATATTACATAAAAAGTATTTATGGAAACAGTCTAGGAATGCGTGGGCAATATTTTATGCTGAATGGCGAATATGAAAAAGCAAAACGTATGTTCAACGAAGGGATTGCTTACCAGCACAGTCTTCCCTATACGGATAATGAGATGTATGCAAATTTTCATCAATCTCTGAAAGAAATAGCCGCTGCTCAAAAAGATTATCATTCTTATTACAGATATGATCAGATTTTCAGTAAATACAACCAACTGAACTACGATGAAAACCTGCAGTCCAACCTGCAGAACGCAGAAATTAAATTTGAGTCCGAAAAGAAAATGCTGAGAATACGGCAATTGGAAAATGAAGCAAGGCTGCAAAAAAAGAATAAACAGTTGGGCTATGTGATTTCCGCCATTCTTTTCCTGATCATTATTTTTATTTATATTTCATTTTATTACCGAAAAAGATACTACCGCAAACAGGCAGAAAACCTTCAACAACAGCAGATCAACAATCAGCTTAAGCTCGATCTTCTGGAAAAAGATACCCTGGAACACCTTTTGGAAAAGCTTTCAATGGAAAGGAGGTTTCTAAGGTCTCAGATGGACCCGCACTTTATATTCAATGCCCTTGGAAATATCCAAAGCGTTATTTTGCAGGGAGATAAAGCGAAAGCCGTTATGTATTTAAGTAAATTTGCAAAACTTACAAGGGATATCCTTGATCATTCGCGCCAGGAATCCGTTACTTTGGAGGAAGAAACCGAAACCCTGAAAACTTATATCGAGCTGCAGCAGCTTCGGCTCCAAAATGCTTTCGATTACGAATTTGTTTTTGGAGAAGAGGTCGGCATGCAGGAACAGATCCCTCCGCTGCTCATACAGCCGCTTGTTGAAAATGCCATAGAACACGGCCTGAAGCCATTGGAAAAGCGAAAAGGAAAACTGGCCCTGACGTTTAAAAAGCAATCTGAAAACATCCTGATCTGCGTGGTGAAAGACAATGGGATAGGTTTGGAAGCCTCCAAAAAGAATCAGAAAATCAGCAGCCACCTGCCGCTGGCAACACGGATTACCCAGGAACGGCTTTCCCTGTATTCAGGAAAAAGAAAAGATCCTGCAATTTCCTATTTTTATACTGCCAGTTCAGAAAACGGCTGTACCGTAACTATTCACATTCCTTTATTATAAAATATGTATAAAGCTGTTATTATTGAAGACGAATACCATTTGAGAGAAGCTCTTTCCCTGCTGCTGGACATGGCAGTACCCGGCAAAATCCAGATAATTGGTTACGCGGAAGGACTGCCGGATGCCGTTACCCTGATCGACAGGCTGAAACCTGACCTCGTATTTTTGGATATCAAACTGAAAAACGGGACCGGGTTTGAAGTCCTAAGTAAAATAAAATTCAAAGATTTCCATCTTATTTTTACCACAGCTTATGAAGAATATGCGGTCCGCGCCTTTAAATTTAATGCCATAGACTATCTGCTGAAACCTATCGATCCGGAAGAGCTGAAAAACACTATTGAACGCATTGAAAACAACAGACGGAAATATGTAGATTTAGATTCGTTGCCACCCATTTCTGCAGAATCCGGAAATATTCCCGAAAGAATTGTACTTCCGACCCAGGAAGCCATGCATGTGGTGAAGCTGAAAAGTATTGTGCGCTGTGAAACATCCGGCTCCTACACGACATTTTTTCTTGAGAATGAAAAAAAAATTATTGTCTCCAAGCCGCTCAAGTATTATGAAGAGATCCTGGCGCCTCCGGGTTTTATGAGGGTGCACCAGTCTCATCTCATTAATGTAGATTTTATTACCAGCTATTCGAAAGACGGAATGATTACGCTACAGGACAATAGCACAATTCCTGTATCACGGGCCAACAGAGAATGTTTTTTCAGACTGCTGAAAAATGAACCGGAATGAATATTCCCGAATACCAACCCCAACTGTACAAATACAAATCCGTCTGTTCTAAAAGTCAAGTCCTTATCACGCCCATGCCTGCACACCCCTACTTTTGTATAAAATTAACTGATTATGAGCAACAAAACATTGGCAATTCTATCCTATATTACCATCATCGGCTGGCTTATCGCTTATTTTAAAAGTAAGGACCATACGCACAAAAATGATGTTGTAACTTATCATTTAGAGCAGGGACTGGGTTTTTTTATCGTCTCTATCGTACTTAATATCCTTCTTTCCGTGATTACTTCCATTGTTCCGTCGCTTTACTTTATCAATATCATAGGCATCGTACTGCTGATCATCTGGATCATAGGTATCGTCCATGCGGCCAATGAAGAAAAAAAACCAATTCCGCTGATCGGAAAAATATTCGAAGGACAATTCGGATTTCTTCATAAGTAAGATGACTTACTTCTCCCCTCTTATACAAAACTGTTATTTATATAAATGAAAAAATTTTACACCATGGCGATAATGGCTTTGCCCATTATCGCTTTTTCTCAGGTAGGGATCAACACCACCAATCCCTTGGGAATTTTACACATCGACGGAGCGAAAGATAACCCGATTTCCGGAACCCCGAATGCCAGCCAGCAGGCCAATGATATTGTAGCTACCGCAGATGGAAGGTTGGGAATAGGAACCCTATCTCCTACTGCGAGACTGGAACTGAACACCGCAAGCGGCAGCGCCCTAAAAATTACCGACGGCACACAAGGCATCGGGAAAGTGCTTACTTCAGACGCTTCCGGACTTGCCATCTGGCAGAGTATACCCGCCTGGGGAATCTCTGGAAACAATGCAACTGACGCGACGGCTCTCAATGCTTTGGGGACAAAATTCATCGGAACCACTGATGCCCATTCGTTTGTTATTAAAACCAACAACAATTTGGCAGGCTATATCGGGACCGCGTCCTCTGATAATCTTACCCTTGGAGTAAATGCCGGGAAATCCGATACAACGGGTAATCTGAACGTTTTTTTGGGTAACGAGGCGGGTGCCGCCAATACCGTGGGAAGCTCCAATGTGTTTGTCGGACCGTACTCAGGGACTTCCAATATCGGAGGGAACTCCAATGTTTTCATGGGTTATAATTCCGGAAGCAACAGCACCGGTGATGCCAATGCTTTTGTAGGAACATGGGCGGGAAATACCAATACGAGCGGAGGATACAATGTATTTATGGGATATCAGGCGGGAAAAAGCAATACTTCAGGAAGCAATAATGTTGCTTTGGGAACCTTGGCTGGGAATACCATTACCACGGGCGGTAACAATACTTTTATAGGAACCGGTGCAGACGCAGATTCCAACAACCTTACCAACGCCACCGCGATCGGTTACGGAGCGAAAGTAAGCAGCAGCAACAGCCTGGTACTGGGAGGTACAGGAAGTGTAGCGGTAAATGTAGGCATAGGAACCTCTTCCCCGGCCTCCAGACTGGAAGTCGATGGTGCCTCTACCAACAAATTAGCTTACAACGCCGGAGCTTCTGCCACCATTGATTTCTCAAAAAGTAATCTTGCCTATACAACGGCAAGCGCTACAGCCTTTACCCTAAACAACGTTAAAGACGGCGGAACCTATACCCTGAGTGTTCGGGGAACGACAAGCGGAACCTCCTCCTTTACGGCCTCAGGCTTTACGGTAAAATACGTGCACAACACGGCAACGATCGCCAATAAGGAAACCCTGTACACCTTTATGGTGATCGGGACTACGGTATATGTTCATATGATTTCAGGATTTTAAAAGGCTCCATTTCATATGAAAAAGTATATTTTAAGATATTTTATCCTGACGTTATCGGTAGTAACCACAGGAATAAAGGCTCAGATGGTAGGAACACCACACCTATCCTTTTATCCGGTAACAGCAAGATACGGAGGAACGGATCAGGATTACCTGTATTCCATTTCAAATACATCAGACGGAGGATTTATCATGGGAGGCTACTCTGCTTCGGCATCGGCCGGATCGGGAGACCAGATCGGAAGCACAGGCAAAGGCGGAATGGATTACTGGATCGTAAAAACGGACAATACAGGAAATATTCAGTGGCAGAAACGTTATGGAGGATCGGGAAACGATCAGCTGTACAAAGTGTTTCAAACTGCTGACAGCGGCTATATCCTATTGGGAAGATCCGAGGCCGGCTCGGCATTATCAGGAGATCAGGCCGGTATTTCGGGAAAAGGAGCAACCGATTACTGGATCATTAAAACCGATGCTGCCGGAAATATCCAGTGGCAGAAAAGATATGGCGGAGCGGGTGACGATATTGTGAATAGCGCCAACTGTATCGTACAGACTGCCGACGGCGGTTATTTTATCGGAGGATATTCTGTTGAAGCATCGGCAAACACAGCAGATCAGACCGGAAACACCAATTACGGAAGTTATGATTACTGGGTGCTGAAAACCGATGGCAACGGGAATATCCAGTGGCAGAAAAGATACGGAGGTTCCAACGAAGACTACCTTTATTCCGTAAAGCAAACGCAGGACGGAGGATACATCATCGGAGGAAACTCCGATATTGCCAGTAATGGCACCCAGTCGGGTCTATCATGGAAGGGATATTTTGACTATTGGGTTATCAAAACCGATGCTGCGGGAACCGTTGAGTGGCAAAAGGCTTACGGAGCAGAATGGAATGATTATATGTATGATGTTATTCAGACTAATGAAGGAGGATATGCCATCGCCGGTTACTCGATGCCAGGATTGATGCCGGCATCAGGAGGAGATCTGAGTGGAGTTCAGGTTACGCCTGGAGCTGACGGTACGAATTTCTGGATCATAAAGACCGGCAGCACCGGAGATATCCAGTGGCAGAAATTATACGGCGGTTCCGGCGAAGACTTTTGTTATGCCATAAAACAGACATCGGATAATGGTTTCATCGTCGGAGGTTTTGCAGACGCAAATTCTGCCAATACGGGAGATCAGGCAGGAAGTACAGGCTACGGCGGAAATGATTATTGGGTACTGAAAACCGACAGTTCCGGAAGCATCCAGTGGCAGAAAAGATACGGTGGCGCTGATGATGATTTTCTATATACTATTTCCGAAACGGCAAACAGTTTTATCCTGGGTGGATTTTCGGCAGAAGGTTCATTCAATACAGGGAATCAGGCAGGAACAAATAAACAGGGCGGATTCGATTTTTGGGTAATTAAAACCGATAAAAACGGCAACATCAGTATGATGAGGTAATACGGATGGTTTGCCCTGTCATTAACGACTGCACCAATGCCCTGTCTTCGGACGGGGCATTGCTTTGATAAGTATATTTCTGAATATATACAATTGGTCTGAAATACAATTATTTCCCTAAAAACGTCCTTGCAAAAGCTTCAAAATCTTCTTTATAACTCCGGCCTACAGGAACAGAAATATTCCCGACCAGAATTTCCTGGCTGTTGAGTGAAGTAACATGTGATGAATTAACCAGAAACGACCGATGAATTCTGACAAAACCTTTGTCAACAAGGTCGGATGCCACGCCGGAAACCGTCATTTTGGAAACAGTAAGGCACCGATCCCGGAGATAAACTTTAAGGTCATTCCCAAAACTTTCGAAGTACAGAATGTCTTTCAAAAAAATTTTATGACTGAATCCTTCCGATTTAAAAATCATAAAATCAGGCTGCTGAATGGCAGGCTCTTTTTTCATCATACGCTGTATGGATCTGAAAAACCGTTCGAAGGTAATCGGTTTCAGCAGATAATCTACGGCTTCCAGCTCAAAACCGTCGATCGCATAATCGCGGTAAGCTGTTGTGAAGATCGTAGCCGGTTTTTTATCGAGAGATTTTAGAAATTCAATCCCGTTCAGATCCGGCATCTGAATATCAAGAAACATCAGATCGACCTGCGGATTCTGTAAAATCCGGTATGCCTCCATTGCATTTTTACCGGTTGCTACCACTTCCAGCTCTTCAATTTTAGAGATATGATTTTCCAGCAGCGTGATGGCTAACGGTTCATCGTCGATAATAATACATTTAATCATAAAGCAAAGGGGTTTTAATTTTTACCAAAAACCGGTCTTTGTCCTTGTCAACCTCCAGCAAATAACGGTCGGCGTAATATAATTCAAGCTGTTGCTTGACGTTCTGCAATCCTATTCCTTTCCTTTCATTTTCCGCGCTGTTGCCTAAAAAAGTGTTTTCAACAAGAAATACGGCAGAACCGGTATCGGTAACCAGGGAAATAAGAATCTCTACCTTTCCGCCGGTTTTTTCTGCGCCGTGCTTAAAAGCATTCTCTACCAGGGAAAGATAGACCAACGGCGGAACGGAGGCCGGAAATTGTATATTTTCCGATACGGTTACCTTCAGACGGTCGTCATACCGGAGTTTTTCAAGCTCAATATAATCTTTGACGATCTGCATTTCTTCGGCAACAGTCACTATTTTGTATTGTCCTTTTCCCAATACATAATCCAGGATGTCGGACAGGCGGCCGATGGATGGAGCCGTCGCTTTTGAATCGGAAAGAGCCAGGGAGTAAATATTGTTTAATGTATTGAATAAAAAATGCGGATTAAGCTGGGATTTCAGGACTTTTAGTTCGAGTTCAGCTTTTTCTTTCTGAAGCCGGAGCCGGCTGTGCTTCTCATTCTTATACCGCAGAATAAACATGATGGCGGTGAAAATGAAGGTTCCGGATACAATCGGAAGAAGATAATAGAACAGCAGATACTTGACGTCGGTAAAAATCTCAGCGAGGCTTTCCCTGGGATAATCTGCGAAAAAGGGCTCTGCCAGATAGATAATAAATATCCGGTTTACGATCCCGAGAATATACAGGCTGACTAAACAGCAGACCGTAAATAGAAAATACCTTCCGGAATCAAAGTATTTCCTGACGAGCACAAAATAGATAAAATGGGCCCCGATGATCTGGAAAATCCAGTGGCAGAAATCATAATAGAATACTTCGCTGAAATCGGGATAATCGTGCTCGCCATAATTTCTGGCAATCCCGAACATCAGTAAAGCGATCCAGAAGAGGATCTGGTATCCGGTTTCTTTTCTGAGCTTTAGTTTCAGGGCTGTATTCATCATCTTCAAAATTACGGATTAAAACCGGTTTCCGCCGGAAAAGGGGTTGAAAGCAACCTCTATTCATGTAGACGGCATATTTCCGTCCACGAAAGCAGAAAATGGATTTTCAACATCAAAATACTGCTGTCTGCGGCAGATGAAAAAATATGATCTATCACTGACGGAACTTTGCAAAAACAAAATATGCAAAACACCATCAAATTTAATGGGCTCGATCATCTCCGGGCACTTGCCATTGTATTGGTATTCATTTATCATTACAGGATGTTTCCTCATCCTGCCTGGATCGATACGGTAGGCTGGATCGGCTGGACGGGAGTCGATCTCTTTTTCGTCATCAGCGGATTTCTAATTTCCAGTCAGCTTTTCCAGGAAACCGGGAAACATGGGACGATCAGGCTGAATATCTTTTTTACCAAACGGTTTTTCCGGATTATCCCGCCGTATATTTTTACACTGGCTTTATATTTCTGCCTTCCAGTATTCAGGGAACGGGAAGCGCTTCCTGCTTTTTGGAAATTTGTTTCCTTCACGCAGAATTTCGGGCTTAATGTTATTGATAAAGGAACTTTTTCCCATGCCTGGTCTTTATGCATTGAAGAACAGTTTTACCTGATCCTTCCCTTTCTCCTCCTTTTTCTGGGGAAATTCCGATCGATCCGTTTTGTGATTCCCGGAGCTGTTTTTCTGATTATTGCCTCACTTGCTTTACGCTATTACGCCTGGCATGAATACGCCGTTCCGAACAGCAGCAGCCCGGATTTCTGGAAGGTTTGGTATATGAAAATTTATTATCCGACATATACCCGGTTCGACGGGCTTGCGGTAGGGGTACTGATCGGTTGTTTGCACCAGTATTTCCCGAGGTTAAGGTCTTTTATTCATGCAAAGGGAAATATGCTCCTGATCATCGGACTGCTTTCGGTTGCACTTTCTTTATTTTTCTGCCGGGATCAGTATTCTGAAGACGCTTCGGTTTTCGGGTTTACCCTGATCGCCATCAGCTATGGGCTCGTACTGATGGGAGCCATTTCCGGTTCATCTTTTTTAGGCAGGAAAAGTTATTTTTTAACTTCATATTTAGCCGTTCTCTCTTACTCGATTTACCTTTCCCACAAAGGAATCATTCATCTTGTACAACTTTTTACAGATCAAAGTATATTCCCGGCGTCAGGCAGTTCCATGTTTATCATCTGCTTTCTGGCCTGTTTAGGCGGCGGCCTTTTTTACCGATATGTGATTGAAAAACCTTCGGCGCTTTTTAAAAATAAAATTTTAGACAATCAACAGTATAAAATTGCCCGGAAGAAATTTAAAAGGTAAAAATTCATCCGTTTTGTAATGACGAGGCAACTCATGTTCTTAAAGATCATTGCTACAATATTTGGCATTTTAAATTTAATTAAAAATCTTCAGTTCATTTTAGAACATAATTTAAATCCTGTCTTTATATGAAAACAATTAGTTTATTGATCACCATTCTATTGTCGCATCTGGCGACGGCTCAATATTTTACAAAAGAAAAAGCGGAAATTGAAAATGTGATCCAACAATTTAAGGAAAGTATTGTTAAAAAGGATTCAGCGGCTTTTTACGGGCTGTTTCACGAAGGTCCGGTGGTAATGATCGGTATTATTAAAAACAGATCGCCACAAAAACGCCTGGAAGCAGACCCGGGAAATACCAAAAATTATTTCAGCGATACATATAAAAACTTTTTCAGATACGTTATGGAAAAAGGAAGAAAAGAAGAAAAATTCCGGAACATTACGATTACGAATGATGACGTTACCGGCAGTGTCACCTTTAAATATGTATTCCTGGAAGAAAACATCTTACAAAATTGGGGAACCGAATACTGGCAGCTCATTAAAGCCGAAGGAAAATGGAAAATCGTGAGCATTACCTATTCCTACGAGAATGCCAAATTTTTCCCTAAACCTTTTCGATATTAAAACAAAAATGAAGCAGCTATATTTCAGCTGCTTCATTGATATTCTGAACAAATTGCATTTTTTCCAGGAACTTAAAACATCCTTCAAAATCGTAGGATTTGGTCTTTAGGATTTCGACCTGAAATTTCAGAGACAGGTAGCTTCCCCACTTCGACAGGTTGATCAAAGCAGGATTTCTTTTCAGATCCTCGTGTAATTTCTCATTGATCTGGTCCTCCGTAAGATGAAGGGCTATCAGCTTTTCAAATGGTTGCGTTTCAGTATGTCCACAGATAAATACTGAGGAATTATCGTGATGCCTATAATTCACTTCGGCATAATCGAGCAGGAAGCAGATCGTTTTGTTAATTTTGCTCCCGGCAAAAGAGTAAAATTCCAAATTCCCATTACCTGAAAGCAAAGGCCTTTCGGACGCCCGGTCTTTAACGGCAAATACTGAAAATTCCTTACGCATTTCTTTAAGGATCAGCCTTCCTTCTTCATCCAGAAAATCGTATTCTGCATGGGAATACAGAATTTCAATCATTTTTTCACGTATGCGGTGGGCGGTATCTGCGGCATCACCAAGAAACAAGGGCTTTTTTCCGTCTTTGGCCGGAACCACTTCAATCTTCCGGGTTTCAAAATCGACATATTTGATCTTCCAGATTTTTGCAGAAAGATAAATATTCTCATCTTCTCTGATCTGCGGACTTAAAGGAAGCTCTCCTATTTTCACTCCCTGGCTGGAAACTTTAAGGAAAACAGGCGTATGAAACACGCTGTAAAAATCTTTACTGTTCACCACTTTTTCTCCTTCCACCCCGAGAATATATTCATGACCCAGTTTTTCAAGAAAATCAATTTCCTGAAGATGATCGATGATCTGTTTGGTCTCTTCTTCGCTTATATGGCTAAACGTAGGATTTCCTGCTATTTTACCGAGAAGCTCCTGAAGATATAATCCTGAACTTCCTTTCACCATCGACAGAATTTGATGAAGCAGCACATCGTAAGGCTTTCCGATTACCTCAATAGGCTCGATGTATTGCTCCGAATAGAGCAGCCAGCAGGCAAGCGACTGCAGAAGGCTCCACCGGTCGGTTGAATACAGGTACAGATTGCTGGCTTTTCCTTCCCTCCTGCCGCTTCTTCCTACCCGCTGGATCAGGGAAGCAATGCTGTTGGTGGCGTCAATCTGTACCACCTCATCCACATTTCCTATATCAATTCCCAGTTCGAGGGTTGAGGTGCACGAAATACAGAAATTCTGCAGGCTGGCATTCTTCGCAAAAAACTCCACATATTCTCTCACTTCTTTATCTACGGACGAATGATGGGAAAAGTAGTTCTGATGGCCGCCCACTCTTTCCGAAATCTTTTTGAGCTTTACCGCAACCTCTTCTACCCTACCTCTTGCATTGGGAAATACCAGTACTTTGGAATCCCTGGTCCGGATATAAAGATCTTTCAGCAGATTGAGCGGCAGCTCTTCCTTATCATCATGAAAATACCTGAAAATGGCATTGATCGGTTTTGGGGTATTATCACGGATAATCTTTGTATTTCCTGCGTTTCCCAAAAACTCCTTTAGTTCAGCATATAAGTTGGCATCACTTACGGTAGCCGAAAGTCCCACGATGCTGAACCGGCTGCGGTTGACTTCCTGAAGGCGGCTTAACAGTGATTTAAGCTGTACCCCGCGATCTGAACCGAGAAACGAATGAATTTCGTCGATCACCACATAATCCAGAGAAGCAAAAAGGTGGCGGACATGATAAGGCTTATTGACGAACATGGCTTCCAGAGATTCCGGCGTAATCAGGACTACGCCCTGGGGATTTTTTACCAGGTGGTCTTTTTGGGCTTTTGATGCTTCGCCATGCCATTTCGTTACTTTTACATCCAGGTGCTCACAAAGCTTTTCCACCCGCAGAAACTGGTCATTGATCAGCGCAATCAGCGGAGAAATATACAGGACCTTAACGCCTTCTTCCCGGAAATTAACTTTTGAAAGAATGGGAAGAAAGGCGGCTTCCGTTTTACCTGAAGCAGTTCGTGAGATGATAACATAGTTGAGATCCGTACCCAGAATACTTGGGATGGCGGCTTCCTGGATTTTTCTCAGGCTTTCCCACCGCTGGTCCCGGATGTATTTCCGGATGGGCTCTGACAGTAAACCGAATGCGCTCATAATTCTTCAATGCTGTCCAGTATGGCAAGATCGTTGGGCCTCTCGTCCGAAATTTCTATTTCACCGAAAAGACGTGCTTTATCGACTTCAGGATTCTGGCGGATGATGTTCAGGATATTAAGAAAATCCCTGATTACTTCCCGTGGCGTAAGAAACTCCGCAGCACCGGGCTTATTGAACATCTCTTCCATAAATGCTGAAATCTCATCATCGGTAATGCTGAGCTCGGTTTTATAATTAAAATCAAAAATTAATTTCAGCTTTTTCAGCAGGACAAAAATTTCATTGTGGTCCAGCGGATGCAGTTTAATTACCGGCTGCGCATAATCCCTGATCCCCTGGCTTTCGAATTTATTGCTTTCCAGCCTTGATTTCAGGGCCTGGTAGCTGAACAGCCCCCGCCTTTCATTTTCAAGAAACTCCCTGGTACCGGCAAAATTGATGAACAGATTTGAAACTTTCCCCTGAAAACAATCATTGTAGATCGACAGAATCTTTTCGTAGTTTTTTTCACGCGCTGCGGAAGTTGATATCTTATACAGGTTAATTGCCTCATCAAGATTAATCATAAAGCCACTGTAGCCCATATTTACAAAAAGCTTACAGAAGTTTTTAAGCATATCGTAATAGTTGCCGTCATTAATAATTTCGCGGATTCCCAGGTCCTGCCTTGCTTCAGTCTTTGTCGTGTATTCGCCCTTCAGCCATTTCAATGCGTTTCTTCTCAGGAGTTCGTCATTATTGATGTAGCCTTCGTAGTATTTCACGATGACAAAACCGAAATCGAAGCCGCCCGTTTCCGTGATTTCATTAACGGTCTTCATGATCGAATTGCGGATCAGGTCCCTGTATTGTTCTTTGCGGATATCGATTAGGGAAATATGGTTTTCGTCAGCCGTTTTGCCGATCACCTGCTCGATCCATTTTTCCAGCAATACCGGCAGGGCACCGCCTTCAGGCTTGGTCTGTATCGCGATATTATCCATAATGGCTGAATAGAGGATGACACTTTTGCCGTCATTGGCATACAAGCGGTTATCCGGTGTAAAATCTGCGTTGGCTACGACGAATTTCTGTTTCATCGCCACGGTGTTGAGCAAATGGAGCATGAACGACTTTCCGCTTCCGAAATCGCCGATCCAGAATTTGGCAATGCTAAGGCCGTTTTTCACTTCTTCCAGAGCGTTGATGGCGGCATGCACTTCTTCAGAGCGGCCCACCGCGATATGCTGTACCCCTATTTTCGGAACTACTCCGCCTGTAAGGGAATTGATGATGGAGGTTGCTTCTTTCGGTTTAATGTTATTGATCATTGTTTAATAGTTTTTTATAATATTCAGGGTTTATGGTTAAATAATCATCCTCCTCTTCAATAAGGATGTCGTCCAGTGTATCAAAAAGCTGGTCGTTGACCGACTCTATGGCTGCGTTCATAAATAGCTGCTGCGAGCGCATGTACGCTTCCAGGTCGGATTGTAAGACTGTCAGGCTGTTTTTTTCGAAATAATCGAGAAGATCCATCTGCGTATCATTCAGGTTGAGGTCCGGAAGGTATTTAGCGGTTTGATCCGGGTCTTCCGTATCAACGACTTTAAATTCGAGGTCGGTATTATTTGCGGTATTCAGTCCGGCTGACTGTGCTTGAGGCTGTTCTTCCTCATCAGCCAGCAGTTCCCCAAGGATCTTTGAAGTCTGTGAATCCAGCTGCTGCACACGGTCGATGACATTCCGGTCTATCACGATCCTTTTCCGCTTGGGAAGATAAATGCTGTCCAGTTTCTTGACTGCCTCTGGAAAATCCCTGTTGAGAACAAATTCATTGACGATTTCTTCAAACCGTGCAAACTGTTCCGAATTGGAAAACAGGTTCTTCTGAATACTTTTGGTAAGATGCTTCCGGTCGAACCTTTTTGTTTCCAGATCTTTATCCAGGTAATGCAGGTATAGCCTTAGGGAAGCATTTCTGTCGTAGGCACTGATGAATTTCGATGCTTCCAGGTAGATGGTATCCAAAGAAGGATTCTTTATATTGACTTCAGCCAACCTTGCAATCTCTCTCTCAAATGAAACGGCGTTGGTGTAATCTGACGTAATGATTTCGAATTTATCTTTCCACCGGCCGGTATTGGTTTCGTTTAAAATAAGATTCGTCCTGTAATCGGCATCCAGGATCAAATGCCTGTTCTGATCCAGAAACATCTCGATCGGCGCAACAATTTTCTTGTTGAACCTATTGATGATTTCGGGATGGGCATATTTGAAATCGGTGTTGATTTTTCTCTTAATGCCATAGCATTCCCGTACACTGTTTTCACAGAGTTTCAGGATATGGTTGAAGATCTCGGATTTAATGGAATCAATGGTATACTGATAATTGAGGCTGTCTTTCCGGTAATTGTATTCCAGCACGATGATGATTTCCGAAACTTCATCGAAAACGGTCGGATAGGTTTTATTAACAGGAATACAGTTTTTTTGCAGGTAATCGGTACTTCTGAGAAATTGTTTGATTATCTGGACCCTGCAATAATCGATTTCATTAAATACATTATTGCTGAACCACAGTTTATCGACCAGCTCCGTCTGGGCCGTATTCAATCCAAGCTTTTTTCGATACCTGTTCCCGGGACTTTGTAGAAGCGGTTCGGCGTTGCTACCTTCTACTGCATCGTAGATTATCGGTATTTCTGCCGTATCAGAAACATCAATAATAAAGTCTGACTGCTCTTCATTGAGCGGATTTGTATTTCTCTCCATGGCTTATTAGTATTCCTGCAAATCTTTGCAAAAAGTTTATCCGAAATATGAGTGTTTCAACCGTTATTTAATTATCAATATACTAAGATATAAAAATTCATCTTATGTTGAATTAAAAAATATATGCTTATTACAAGCTATAGAACAGGATTTATATAATTAAACAAGTCGTATTCTTTCGCTTATCTCATAACCTCTAATCAAGTCTTCATTCAACCTATACTTCAAATAAAAATTCAGTAATTTAGCCTGATCAACCGTCATTCATTACTGGACAGACCGGAAAATTTATTGAGATCATGCAGCCAACATTAGATTTTAAGCTCATTCAGCCTGACGATTCGCTCAGGGATTTTGTCTGTTGCTTTTCTTCGATGCACCATTTTTCTCATACGCATGAAGCAGTGGTGATTCCCAATGGACGCATAGACCTTATTTTTTCTAAAACGAAAGATAACCGCATCCAGGTTGCCTTGCTGGGGCTGGAAACACAGCCCAAATATCCGGACCAGGAATTTTCTGATTTCTGTTCGGTAAGCTTCAACCCGCTGGCCACCGAATATATTTTCGGATTTCCAATGGCGGGACTGATCAACAGCGGCATGCTGATGCCTGATGATTTCTGGGGATTCCAGGCTGAGGACCTGAATGATTTTGAAGGATTCTGCCAGAAAATGACTGAAAAAATAAAATCGCTACTGCCTGAGAACGTGGATGTACGGAAACGCCGATTATTCGAACTGATTTTCGCTTCAAACGGAGAAATTTCCATTGCTGAAATCTCTGAAAAAATTTCATGGAGCCAGCGCCAGATCAACCGCTATTTCAATCAGCAGTTTGGGCTTCCGCTGAAAAGCTATTGCAAGATCCTCCGGTTCCAGGCTTCTCTGTCTGACATTAAGAACGGCAACCTCTATCCGCAACTAAATTTTACTGACCAGTCCCACTTTATTAAAGAAATCACAAAATTTTCGGGTGTTTCCCCAAAAGAGCTGCATAAAAACGAAAACGGCCGATTTTTACAATTTTTAGTTTATGGCGAAAAGTAATTTTGTCGTCTAAATTTAAAAGATGATACTAGAAAATAAACAGGTGGCGATCATAGGCGGCGGTCCGGGCGGGCTTACGCTGGCCAGGCTTTTACAGATGAAAGGAGTTGACGTTACAGTCTATGAAAGGGATTTTAGCAGGGAAGCAAGAGTACAGGGTTCCCCACTCGATCTTCACGAAAATTCGGGGCTGGCTGCCATACGGAAAGCCGGACTGCTGGATGTATTTAAAAACAGCTACATGCCGGGAGCTGACCGCACAACGATCACAGACCGGCTGGCACAGGTGGTTTTTACTGATCATGAGACCGATAAAAATGAAGATTTCGGGCATGAATACTTCCGCCCCGAAATAGACCGCGGTACCTTACGAACGATTTTACTGGATTCCCTTCATCCCGGAACAGTAGTCTGGGACAGCCATTTCCTGTCTATGGAACCACAGGGCGAAGGCTGGCTGCTGCATTTTAAAGATCGTCCGGAAGTATATGCCGATCTTGTTATCGGTGCTGATGGAGCCCGTTCGAAAATCAGGCCTTCCATTACCGGGATTAATGCATTTTACTCAGGTGTTACAATGCTTGAAGGCAATATTTATGAAGCGGACAAGCGCGTTCCGGAAATTACCGATTTGCTGCGTGGCGGTAAATTAATGGCCTTTAATGACGAAAAAGCCATCCTGATGGGACAGAAAGCGAATGGAGAAATCGGATTTTATGCAAGCTTTAAGACCGGAGAGCACTGGATCACCGAAAGCCAAATTGATTTTTCTGACAACCGGCAGGTATTGGAATGGTTTAAAAACGAATATAAAGGATGGAGCGACACCTGGTATTCGTTATTTGAAAATACTTCTCTTCCGTTTATCCCGAGGCCGATTTACTGTATGCCGTTGGATCAGGATTGGGAAGCACTTTCCAATGCCACCATTATCGGTGATGCAGCGCACGTTATGCCGCCTTTTGCAGGAGAGGGAGTCAACATGGCCATGCTCGATGCCCTGGAACTGAGCGAGAATCTGACAAGTGACCGTTATCTTTCGATGCCAGATGCCATTTCAACTTACGAAAACATAATGCGGAAAAGAGCTTCCGATGCGGCTAAAGAATCGTTAAAAAACGGAGAAAAAATGCACAGTGAAAATGCTTTGTCGGACATGACCCGTTTTTTCAGCGGATTGTAGAAAATAAATATGGACTTTTCTATTTTGATAAATACCCAATAATAAGGGCACCGGTTAATATAAATCGGTGCCCTTTCTGAATGGCTCTTACAGCCATTATCATGTTTATTTTTTACCTCATTAAACTTCCGGCTCCGGCCCTTTCCAGTTGTTAACGGCAGCAATACCGTTGATTTTAACGGGCTTTCCTTCCTTCGCCGACTGATAAATCGCTTCCATGATGATATGGTCCTGGAGACCTTCTTCTCCAGGGGTAAACGGCTTTTTATTGTTTATGATACAGTCTGAAAAATGATCCATTTCTGCTGCAAACTGGTTGTTTTCCGCAAGGCTGATTTCTTCAGCACGCTTCATCATCCCGTCGGCTCTTGAGGTGGTAAGCTTCTGTCCTTTATAGGCATACGCCTGGTCAATGTTCATCCAGCCGGTTTTGCAGTTTACCCTGTACCGTCTGCTTTCATGTACGTCGTAATCGGTAGCACAGTTGGCGATAATGCCACTCGGAAAACGCATCTGCCAGCTTACCAGTTCTTCAATTTCTTTAAATAAGGGATTTCCGGGTGTGCTGTATTGATATGCAAAAACCTCAACCGGTTCTTCGCCAAGGATAAACCGTGTCGTATTTAGGCAATACAGCCCGATGTCCGGCAGCGCCCCTCCACCGGCCAATGATTTCTTGTGCCGCCAATGGTTCACATTGGCCGTACTCTGCGAGTTATGGGCTTCCACAAATTTGGCTATACCGAATTCTTTTTTCTGCAATATTTCCCTCACCTTGCGGTTATGCGGCTGGTAATGGATCCGGTAAGCAACCATCAGTTTTACTCCTGCCTTGCTGCACTCGGAAATCATTTCCCTGCACTCTTCCGAAGTATTGGCCAAAGGTTTCTCGCACAGGATATGTTTGCCGGCCTTTGCTCCACGAATGACATATTCTTTATGAAGCCCATTCGGTAAGACAATGTAGATGACATCGACCTCTTTGTTATTTTTGATCTGGTCATAAGTCTGATAGCTGTAACAGTTTTCAGGAGCTATTCCATACTGGGCAGCGACTTTCTTCAGTTTTTCGGGACTGCCGCTTACCAATGCAGACAGTTTCGATTTTTTACAGCCGGCCAACGCCGGTAGTATTTCTTCAAGCGCAAGATGACCAAGACCCACAACTGCATATCCTATTCTTCTGTCGGGTGGCAATGGAGTCGGCGTCGGTGCCGACTGTTGGTCTGCATCCGATTTCCATTGCTCCAAGACGATCGGCTCTTCCACATCAGCAGGAATTTTTGCCGGCGGAGAAACAGCCTGTTTGCGGTCCTGGCCATAAACGTTAGCAGAGACAACGGCTCCTAAAGCCAAAGTGCCTGCTGCTCCGGCCAAAGACCTGCCGGTGAGGTTTAAAAATTCTTTCCGGGAAAGATGGGGTTTTACAGGATGATCTGAGGATTCCATAAGATTTATTTTGTGATTGATTGGTGTGTTTTGTATTAAAAAAGAAAAGCCGTAAAAAGATGCAGTCCCTACGACCACTGTCAGAGATTCAATAAAAATGCCAATGTAATTTTCATGGAGCCATAACAGCTTCCAGGTTTTAAATCATTAATTTTCGCTAAAGAATTTCAGAGAATTTCAATTGACTTATTGTAAATTTAACTGAAGATCTACTGGAAGTCCGTCTAAATTTTATCATTAAGTAATGAAGATATTTTAGCTTTAAAAATCAATTTATTAGTACAGCTTTATGAAATTAATTCATTGAAATATATTTTTTTAAAGTAAAATTATTCCGCAGTAATTATAATTAATTCATAGTTCAGGCTATATTTCATTATTACATTTCAGATAAATAAAGAAAAACACAGAATGGTGTGCATCTATGCTCCGGTTTTCCTAACTTGTTGTCATGATCAGCAACCAGTTTTCCGGTGCAACGGATTTTATAGGTTTTGTTTCTTCTCTTTCGCCTCTTGAAAGTGAAGCCAGAGAGATGCTGGCATCAAAACTTTATGCAAAGCAATACCGGAAAGGTGAGCTGATCCTGGAAACCGGCACAGTCTGTAACCGGATTTATTTTATAGACCGTGGTTTAGTAAAAACCTTCTTTTATACGGATACCCGTGAATTTATCATGCGCTTTTTTCCTGAAGGCCATCTATTTACCGTTCTCGACAGTTTTGTGCTTCAGCAGCCTTCCTCCTACTCCGTGCAGGCCCTGGAAGACACGGTGATTACCTGCCTCAATCATGATGAACTGGAAATGCTTTGCGGAAAATACCATTCCGTAGAAACCTTTTACCGGAAACTGCTCGCCCTGGCTGCGGTGAATATGATGAACCGGATCGGCGGTACGCTGGAAGAAAAGGCCCAGATTGCGTATAATAGGTTTTTGAAAGAATACGGATCATTACTGCAACGGATCAGCCTGGCCGATCTGGCTTCTTACCTGGGCATTACCCAAGTGTCTCTAAGCAGAATCAGGGCAATGAAATAGTTTTTATCATTTGATAAATGCCGGCTGATGCAACCGATGTACCTTCGGATCAAATCTATCCGTTATGAAAAATCCATTGTCATTATCTCAGAAATTAAGCTTTCTTGCAGCCTGTCTTTTTACGATTGTTGCTCCGGTCATGGGGTATTTATCCATAGGACTTGCCCCTGTTGTTATTGTCGGAGGCTCGGCTTTGGTCGGGCTGTTCTGTTGGTCTTTCACATATTTAAGAAATCCGGTACATCCTAGAATCATTCTTCCGCTTTTTATCCTTACGGTCGCGGGCCTACAGATTCATATTGTTGAGGAATACCTGATGGGATTTGCTCCGGCTATGAGCAGGCTTTTCGGGATTCCGTGGAGTGAAAAAAGCTTTCTGATGGTATTTGCGCTTATCGGTCCGGTGATTTACACCCTCACTTCGCTCGGACTCTATTATAAGATTCCAATTGCCGGCTTTGTAGCCTGGTTCATCTTTATCGGTCCCGGCGTTGCCGAATTTACGCATTTCATCTTTCCGCTGATTGCTCCCGATCTTCTCCCTCACGATCCGCATCCGGTAACTGCATCCATCGATGGAACCCGGATTCCGGAGATGCCCAACTTTTATTTCCGGACCACCCAACAGTATTATTTTCCCGGGATGTGGACTGCAATTCTTCCGATGATTCCCGGATGCCTGACCATTTACCGTTTACTCATCAGAAAAGAGAACCGTTTAAAACATCAGCAATGAATACCTCTTACTATTCAGTGCGGCTTTAATTATTCTGTTCCCGTGCGATGCTGCAAAATATTGATCAGTTTTCCAAAAGGATCACGGACATAAAATCGTCGGACCTCCCAGGGTTCGTCAGCCGGTCCATATTCAATAGAAAAACCAGCCTCTTTCATCCGGTTATACACCGCATCAACATCGTTTACTTCTATGGAAAGATCAGGAACAGCCGTCCCGGACCCGCCTTCCACAGCAAAACTTACCTGGACGTTCATCGTTTCTTCAGTGCCGTAGGTGGCGATCCAGCCGTGATCCATCAGTACCTGAAGGTTTAGGATTTCACCGTAGAACACTGCCGCAGCAACCATGTCCGGTGTCTGTATATTGGCAACGATTCGTTTTACTTTTATTGGCTTCATCTCATTTCATTAAAAATATTGATCCATCAAATGTAATGAATCTGAATATCAAAGATTAATTTGACGGTAACAGTAAAATTTCTTTTAAGATAAGAGCTTTCGCAATTTAATCAACAAAATACCTTATACCCAGTAAAAATTTAGCTTAACGATCCAATTTTTAATTGAATTCAATATACAACAGGATCTTAAAAGACAGGGAACTTTTTCTCTGTACATCGAAATGTTCTACTTGTTTTCGACCACCGCCACACCGGAACTGCCTCTACTGAATAAAGCAGACACCGAATCCCACGCCGGATCGTCCGGATAAAAGAAACTTTTAAGATAAGCTAAGGTCACCAGCTGTACCGCTTCAACTTTTTCAGGATCCTCATCGGTCGTTTCCGTGACAAAATCTCCGGAAATACCGCCGAGCGTATGTTCACCGTTGTAAATGGTTGCCAGCGCCTGCGCTCCAGGACTCAAAAAATAGGCATCCGTAAACCATTCCGGACCCATCGTTGTGAGCGGAGAATAGTCTTTGTCTCCCGCCACCACTAAGGCCGGCGTTCGCATGCTGCTATAATCCTGGTTCAGATAAGGCAGATGTTCTTTTGCAAAAGCACTGAGGGCATCGCCTCCTCTTCCTCCTGCAGATAACAATATGCCAACCTTGATTCTAGCATCATAAAAGTCGGTCTCAAAACCATCCGTTATAAGCGTCCGGGCGCCCAGCAGCATGCTTGTCGTATGCCCGCCGAAAGAATGCCCCACTGCCGCAATCCGGTCCTTTGCCATACGGCCTTTAAGGCTTTCAAAAGTATTTTCAATATATTGCAGCTGATCCAGAATCTCTTTAACGTCATGGATCCTGAGCCGCCAGATCTCATCTTTGTAAGGAAGTTCATCAAAGTTGCCTAGCCTTTTTGAGTCGAGGTAAGTGGCCTGAATGATCACAAAACCGTGCGAAGCCCAATAATGCACCAGAGGAGCATATCCGTCCATAGAATTTCCGAAACCGTGGGAAAATATAATGACCGGCAAATCATTGCCCATTACCGGTGCGGATATTTTAACTTGTAACGGCAGCGGTCTGCCGACAGAAGAAAGGGTAATTGGACTTAGCGTTATCACCGGTGAAGTTTTGCCGGTAATAGGTTCGTAGGTGCTGTGAATCGATTGTTGCATTATTTATTTCTTTTTCTTCAACAAAGGTATTTATTAAAAACACGGTTCCGGAGATCGGTTCCCTCCAGGAAACCTTTATCTTTGTTATTCTAATTCATCAGTCCGATATGAAAAAAGACAGGTCCCATCACCAGCCGGCAGACTGTATCCCGCACTTGCGGGCAATCAGCGATACCCAATATGTGCTGTCCGGAAAATGGAAAGTGGTGATTATCGGCAGTCTCTCCTTCAGTAAAAAACGCTTTACCGAACTCCGGAACACACTGGACGGAATTGGTTCAAAGATGCTGACTAAAGAGTTACAGGAACTGGTGCAGAACGGGATCGTAAGACGGACGTTGGGTGAGGATGATGCCAAGGCAGTAGAATATGAGCTTACGGAATACGGCTATTCGGTGAAGCCGGTAATCGATGCCATGGCTGCCTGGGGAAAACAGCATCGGGAACATATCATTAAGGAAATGCAAAAAACTGATCGTAAGTAACACGTCTTTATCTTACATTTTGTTCCTGTGCAATTTATTTAATCGGACTCTGCTTAACTCCTGCTCTATTTTATGAACTGAGCATTTCTTAAAAATAAAACCATTAAAAAACTGACAAAAAAATACATCATCCTCAATTCGGCTTCAAATAGTCTCGATTGGGTTATATTGATGCGCCTTTAAATGTGCATCTTTGCTGTATCAATTAAATCACTTAAGATTATGCAGACAAATGAAAATAAAGTCGCCCTGGTATCGGGTGCAAATACCGGAGTAGGCTTTCAGATTGCTAAAGCCCTTGTAGAAAGTGGCTATACCGTCTATGCAGGTTCACGCGACCTGCAAAAAGGCCAGGCAGCGGTTGAACAGCTGGGTGCATCGGCTATCGCGGTCCAATTGGATATTACCGACAAGGAATCGATCAGAACAGCAGTTAAAACCATTGAGGATGAAACCGGATATCTGACCCTTCTGGTTAACAACGCAGCCGTTTCCCATGCCGGTGTTCCGGGCCGTACGATGGAAGAAGTATTAGGCTCACAACGCGCCAGTATTGTACCGATTGAAGAGCTGAAAACAGTTTGGGAGACCAATGTTTTCGGGACTCTTGCCCTGACCCAGGCCTGCCTGCCCTTATTGCAAAAAGCTTCAAAAGCGAGGATCGTAACGGTTTCCAGTGCCTTGGGATCACTGACGATCAATGCCAATCCGGATTACCCGTACCGTTCCAATTTCGATGCGGCATATGGCGCTTCAAAAACTGCGCTCAACGGGATCTTCCTGTCGCTGGCGATCGATCTGGCAGACACCGGCATCACAGTTCATATGGTAAGTCCGGGCTTTACGGCAACGGCACTCAACAACTTCCAGGGAACGGATTCCGTGGAAGAGGGTTCAAAGGAACCGATCCGGGTGGCATTGGCAGAGGATCTTCCGACCGGAAGTTTTACCGGCCCGGCCAATTTCAGCGGTGAAAACAACATTCTTCCCTGGTAATCATTCATCTTCTCAAGTTTTGACTGGGATTTCGAAAATAGACTGAAAGTGACTAACAAGGGCTATTACTGACGCCAAGTCTAATAGTGGTTCCATATACTTTTAAGGAATCAAAGTAAGACAGCAAAGCAGCTGATGAAGCATTACAAAAATCCTTGTGCTTCATCAGATCAGCCTGCCGATCTTTGCCTTGCTTCCTTATATTTTGCATAAAGAAATAAAAACTTTGTCTGAAAACTTCAGTGTCACAGAGAATGTCGCGGGATTTCAAAAATAATCAGAGAAGACTTCGTGTTAAGGTAAATTTAAAAGTGCCTTTATCTTAAGCCGACCGTTAAATTTTTATACATTTAAAAAATGAAAGCCAAAGAGGATAAGCTGGTCCGCTTTATATCGATATCGGAAAGTCATCAGGCGTTCGGACTGCCCGCTCCGCAGCATCCGTTGATCAGCCTTGTGCATTTTAATCAGGATAATCCGTTTAATACGGCGATGGCACCGATCTACGATGTACTGGACTTTTACAAGATCACTTTTATCACCAGGAATAAAGGCAGGCTGAAGTACGGCCGGAATTATTACGATTATGATGAAGGAAGCATGCTGTTTCTGGCGCCGAACCAGCTGGTGGGAAGCACTGAGTATAACAGCGAAACCTATTGCTATATTCTGCTGATTCATCCCGCTTTCCTGCTTGGTCATCCTATTGCCCGGAAAATAAAACAGTACGGCTACTTTTCTTATGCCTCCAATGAGGCGCTGCATCTTTCGGAGGTTGAAAGGGAAATGATCCTTTCCGTTTATAAAATCATGGAACAGGAACTCA
Organism: Chryseobacterium sp. SORGH_AS_0447; assembly: GCF_030818695.1. Lineage (NCBI taxonomy): Bacteria > Pseudomonadati > Bacteroidota > Flavobacteriia > Flavobacteriales > Weeksellaceae > Chryseobacterium > Chryseobacterium sp. SORGH_AS_0447. Next base: position 2,963,259 of record NZ_JAUTAR010000001.1, read on the forward strand.
ACAGCCGTGTGGATGAATTCAGCCAGGAAGTGGTCATTGCCCAGATCGAGCTGATGCTAAGCTATGTAAACAGGTTTTATAAGCGGCAGTTTATTACCAGAAAGAATGCCAGCAATGACATTCTCCAGAAAACAGAGGCCATCCTCGACGACTATATTCGGCGTCAGGAAAACCTTCGGCTGGGACTTCCCACCGTTCAATATCTTTCGGATCAGCTCAACATCTCTCCCGGTTATTTAAGTGATATGCTGCGAGATCTGATCGGCCAGAACGCCCAGCAATACATCCGCAGCAAGATTATTGAAAAAGCAAAGGAAAAACTGACCGGCACCGATCTCACAGTTGCTGAAATCGCCTATGAATTGGGATTTGAGCATCCGCAGTCTTTCAGTAAGATGTTCAGGCTTCGGACGGGACTTTCGCCGCTGGAGTTTCGTGCTTCTTACGATTGATATTAATTATCCGTAACAAGGATTATTCGTTTGGGGAAATTTATAACGTAAATCCTGACATATTATTGGGAAAATAAACAATTGTACATTGATACTCGTATAAATCTCAGATCTGATTAGAAATAATAAAAAGGCGACCTACTTTCGGAGGTCGCCTTCTTGTTAAAGTTCTTTTTACTGTTGAAATTCTACGATAAAACCGTTGACGCTAACGTTACTAGCGGGCAAGTCATTCCAAGGATGGGTAGAGGTATAGCCGTTTTTTGTTAAAACAACATTATCGTTTTTTCCGTAGGCGTGTACAAATCCTTCACCGGAATTCGAGTTATTAGGTTCATTTGTATAAAACCAGTTTATTTTTCGGACAGCTGATAAACCGCCGGCGCTGTAATCGTGAAGAGGCTGTTCCCCTGTGATCCATTTCTCTTCCGGATCAGGCGTAAGGGCTGCTCCGGCATCCCAGGAAAATTTCACAAAGCCGATCCATGTCCTTTGGGTATCGAAAACCGTATTGTTGGTCAGAAGATTTTGTTCCACATACATCCATTCATTATCGGTAGTGAACGTAGCCAGGTAGCCTCCCATATTTTTTGCGGCAGTATAGGCATCAAACCAGCTGATTATTGCGCTTCCTGAATAAGCGGCATAGGTATGTCCATTTACCGTAAACGTTGCAGCACCCTGTTTTGTATATGTACCACTTCCGATGGTAAGACTGGCGGGAGCCGAAGATGCAGTAGCCGTCTTACTGGGAACATATCCCAGAATGTTGGAATCCACTGAGGTAGAATAACTGATAACGGTAGTATTGGTCACAGCACCCATACTTCTCCAGATGCTGCCGTCAAAATAATAACATCCTGCAGAGGTAATGTTAGCTGTTTTCGTATCCGCAGCAGTAGGAATAGACGTCGCATAAACAATAGCACCGGTTTGTGCTGCACCATATTTTGATCCTGAATTTTTAATCTGATCGCCGGTGAGACGTGGCATTCCTATACCTTCAGAAGTAGTACCGTCGGTTTTAATAGGATCTACCTGAAGTGTAGTGATGGTCGCATTGGTCGATATACCCATTTGTGCAAGAGCAGAAATGCTACAGCCTAGAAATGCCGCTAATAAAAAAGATTTTTTCATTGTAACTTCAGCCGTGTTTATTGTTGAAATTCTACGATAAATCCGGTGGTCGATCCTGTATTGGCTACCACATCATTCCATGTGTGGGTAGACGTATAGCCGCCGTATGTTTTTGTACCGCTGTTTTTCGGCAGGGTAATAACAAATCCTTCTGTCCCGCCGGAATTGTTGGGCTCCCCGGCGTTGAACCAATTGGATTTTCTTACGGCGCTTGTACCGCCCGCACTGTAATCATGTAACGGCTGTTCCCCGGTAATCCATTTTTCTTCAGGGTCCGGAGTCAATGCCACTCCTGCAAACCACGAAAACTTGGCAAAACCGATCCATGCCTGCTGGGTATCAAATGCAGCTGCACTCAGAAGATCGGTTTCCACTTTTTTCCATTCTTCATCGGTTGTAAAAGTCGCCAGGTAACCGCCCATGTTTTTGCAGGCATTGTACGCATCATACCAGGTGATCCCTGTTGCAGATGCAGAATAAGCTGCATAACTGTGCCCGTTGTAGCTGGTGATCCCGGTGCGTGTCGCTGTAACTCCATTAACGGTAAGTGTCGTAGGAGCATTACCGTTTGCCGTAGCAGTGTTGCTCGGCACATAGCCTAAAATGTTAGGGTCGATAGCAGAACTGATGCTCAACGTGGTCGTGGTACTCTGTGCACCCATTCCACGCCATATGCTTCCGTCAAAATAGTAATAACCTGGAGCAGTAACGTTTGCTGTTTTGGTTGTAGATGTTGACGGTGCTGAAGTAGCATATACAATCACCCCCGTATGGGCTGCCGTATATTTGGAATCCGCAGCCGAAAGCTGGTTTCCGGTAAGCCTCGGAGCGATTACTCCTTCAGCAGTAGTGCCATCTGTGTTTTTTGGGGCGACATCCAATGTGGCTCTCGGGGTAACTGTATTTATCCCTACTTGGGCGTAAGCGAACGAAGCAGACAGTAAAGCTGCCAGAAGTAAATTTCTTTTCATTATAAGAATTTTGTCAAATTTTTCCCCAAAAATATGTAAAAAATACAAGGTATACCTCAATCCGTAGCAAAATAATTTGCACAAGATTGAACTTTCTGTTGTTTAAAATTTTTTAAAAATTGGTAAATCATTCATTATAAATGCAAAAGAGGTTTCAAATATTATTTAATTCATAATTATGTGATTTTTAAAATATCACCAATTGATCTGCTACTCTACCCTTCAGGGTGTAAGAAGATGATGAAATTAATTAAGATACCACATAATTTTTATCCAGTGAATGGCTGATCATTACCGAGTGTCTTTTATAAATTATGAATCAGTCAATAGTTCATTTAACCGTAATATTACAGATCAGCTAAACTGATCCATAAGTTTTACATACCACATGAATACCACGTCTAAAATTTCTTTATCATTCATTTTTAACATCAGTTTTTTTAATTCAAATTATTTAGTATTATTTAATTAAACCTTTAGATCGTTTTGTACCTATAATTTGCTAAAATTTTGAATTGTAAAATTAGTGATTACTTTAAAAATGATTTCACATCGCAGGTTTACGGTCTTATTTTATCTAGGTATGAATTTTGAAGCCTTGAAAACTGTCCGGAAGCTCTTTCCGACCAAGATTTTGTTTAATACCAATTACAATAAGCATGAATTCAATGAAAAACTTTTGGGGAATATTAAAAGATACATATAAAGACTGGAGCGCCCGTGATCTGGGTACCGAAGCTGCTAGTATCGCCTATAATGCTATTTTTTCAATCCCCGGTCTGCTGATTATCGTGATCTGGCTTACAGGAATCTTCTTTGGTGAAGAGGCAGTACGTGGCGAAATCACGAAAATTATCGGCAGCATGATGGGAAAAAATGTCGGCAAAAGCCTTGAAGAAATGGTGATCGGCGGTATGGTAGATAAAAAGAATGTCGTCATGAAAATCGTGGGGATTGCGACGCTGGTCTTTGGTGCCACCTCCCTCTTCTTCCAGTTTCAGAAATCTCTCAATAAGCTTTGGGATGTTGTTGCAGCTCCTAAAAAAGCTTGGGAAAAATACCTGTTGGACCGCGCAAACTCTTTGGGGATGATTGTGGTGATTGCCTTCCTGATGCTGGTTACACTGCTGCTAAGTTCCTTCATCGGCCTGGCCAGCGACTGGGTGGTACGCCGTTTCAGTTTGGAAACGCTTATACTCGTGAACATCATCAATATTATCGTCGGTTTTCTCGTTACCCTATTTCTTTTTGCTGCTATGTTTAAAATCCTTCCGGATGTGGAGATGCAGTGGAAATCTGTCTGGGTAGGCGCTACTGTAACTGCCTTACTTTTTACGCTGGGAAAATACATTCTTACTTTCTACTTTGAAAAATTCGATCCGAGTTCTTCTTTCGGTACAGCCGGAACGGTAATTTTACTCCTGTTGTGGATCAATTATACCTGCCAGATTATTTTTTTCGGGGCAGAATTTACAAAGGTATATGCCAAGAAAATGGGCCATACGCTTAAACCATCGAAACATGCTAAATTTAATCCGCAAACCGTAAGCGAAGATGATGCCGACGAAATAGTAACCGGTGCCGACCCTTCGGAAAAAACTAAGAATGAATCAAGAGCTTAAAACGCATTAATAGAATTATACTTCGCGGTTGATTTATTATAATATTTTATTTGAAAGCGTATTAAGCATTAATTATGTTGTTACATCAAGCTAAATGCTTAATTTTCAAATTTTTTAACCTTTCGATTTTCAAAATGTTATTTAATTTAATAAATAAGGAGGCAAAAAGCCTCCTTAAAACTAAACCACGAAGATTTTTTTCCATTTCGAGACTGTATTTCTACTAAGTCTGAAATAATTTGCCACCTGGCTATTATTCATTTTGTGTTTTTTCTGGTATTCTAAAATCTGCAAAATATCAGATTTATTGTAGGATTTATGTCTTTGATTATCCCTTTTATTTTCAGCTTCATTCTGAAATATTTTCCTATTTAGATTGATAATCTCCAGAAAAGACAGATCGTTCTTTGACAGTATTGATTGAAACTCTTTTTTACGGTCAGGAAATTTTTTATCAATGATATCGGAATATATAAGTTTATAATTAGGTTTCATTATTAGTAATAAGTTATTACAAAGATTTTATTTTATCTATTTCTTGCTTCTACCCAATCCAGAGAATCATTTCAAAATATTATTTAAAATATCTACATATTAAATTTTCTGTACCGTTAAAAGCTCAACGTAAATTATTCTTTCTCAATATCCAAGCATGTGTACAACGCTATTTATTCTGAAACGTTGTACTTGCTAATCCATTTGTAAAGCGTTGTTTTAGGAATTCTGTACCGCTCCATCAATTTTTTTTTGGTCATTTCACCTGATTTTATTTGTTCCAGAATAAATTCTATAATCTCTTTGGTGTATATATTCTTACGGAATTGCAATAAAGTAGATTTTTTATTCGCTGTGGCCGGGTTATGTCTTTCACTTGCCTGTGGCGAAAACAATATCAAATGCTGCGTGTAAATCCTGAAAAAATCATATTCTAACAACTTACTCCACCGCAGAAGCGTATCCGTATTTAAAGTTTGTGCCTTATACATTTTTGGTATATCCCTTACATTGCAATTCAAGAAGGTACAGATGCGGGATGTTTCTATCCCGCGATCTTTAACAGCCTTCTTAATTAGTTCTCCGATATGAATTTCTTTAAAGTTCATTTAAAAGCTATTTTTAATTAATGTTTATTAATACCACTGTGCTCAGCTTTTTCAAGCGCCCAGGCAAAAGCATTGGCTGTGAATATTGAATTATATACATTCATCTCATAAGCAGCGGCTCCATTACCATAATTGGGCTTGAATACCGGAAAGTTATTTGCGTTTAAAAAGAATGGACAAATAGTATCCGAAGTACCGCCATTATTGGAGTTGAAACCACCATCTCCTACCCAAATAAAATTGAGCGTATTATGTCTAAATGCCGTAACACGACCTATGGTTCCCGCAGGAGTAGCTGTTGATATGTTGGTATCGCCCGAATAAACTGATATTTCGCTCGACGGTAACCCTGTAGCATATTCTGTAGCAGAAGCATCTTCTCCCCACTGTAAACCTCTGATATCACCGAAAGGACCATTCAAAACAGGATCATTTGTCAGTGGTAACTTATACAACGCTCCGGCTCCATTTACATTTCCGGTGGAAACCGAAGCGTCGAAAACAGCTCTTAAAATATTTTGTGCTCCCGTACCGCTTTCAATAAATGCTAAAACAACACCTCCTTTTGCCAGGTAGTTGGCGATTACCTGGGCTTCAGCAGCATTTGCTCCCCAGGAATACCCTATTACAATAATGTCTACGGGATTGCTACCTGTTGTCCAACTTGTAAGCTGAGCTGCTGATGGTGCATTTGTTCCGTTTATGATCTGGTCCCAGCCTTCATATTTAACGACGCTATTAGCAAGCATTCCATAATTAGCTGCCGTTGTGATAAGTTTATTTGAGGCTGCTGTACCGGAGAAATTATAGCCATATCCATTGGCATCCGTGCCTATAGTCAGTAATCTTTTTTTAGGAATAACCACAATTACATTTACATTACACGATGTGGAAACACCACCCTGGCTATCTGATGTTATCGTTAACTTTTTTATAGCTGTAGAGGTGGGTGTTCCTGTCCCGTTTAGCGTGATGTTCTGGTTACCTGTTGCTGTAAAAGTACCTGAAGTACTAAACGAAATTCCATCCACCGTGTTGGTCGTAACGGTATAGCTTCCCAACGCTGTCACATTTACCGGTAAAGTAATGGTATTGCTTGAAGTAAGTGCGGTACCTACTTTATAAACTCCATTCACAATAGCCGAACCGCAGCTCATAGTATATGTTCCCGAGTCCGGAAGTACCGGGATCTGTACAGGTGGAGAACATGGCTGAGAAACTCCATTGTTTGTAATAGCTACAGTATCGCCACCACCTGCAGTGTTAGTATTTGCCGGGATCCCAGTTCCGGGAACATGCACTGTAAAACTGCCGGTCGTCAGAAAAGTCCCCGTCTTGTAAAAGTTGTATCCATTGTAGGTTGTCCCTGCAATCTCATAAGATCCTGGTTTTGTAACCGTTACTTTGACACTAAGATAATGGGATGTAGTGAGCTCTTTTGCTTTGATGTAAATACCATGAACGGTCACATCCGCATTACAATCATAAGAAAAAGTACCTTTTCCAAGTTGTCCGCAAAGGCTTTTCCATTCATTATCTTCACTGTTCCAATAGTTGTAGCAGTTTTCAGTGGTATTAAATATCATCAGACTGTTTTGTCCGGCATTCATATTCGGAGTAAGCTGCGTATCCCGCTGTGCTTCGGTATAACGCTGAATAATAATCCCGTTATATCGGTCGGGATTTGCGCTTGCCGGATCTTTTCTTTCAGAGATATGAAGCCCAGCATATGCATTGGGCTTATCTGTATTGATGCCAACCTGTCCGGATATAGTGATGTTCATAAGAAACATCGTTACGAACAAATTATATACATTTTTCATCTTTTAATTTTTTTATTTTTAGTTGTGTTGATTTCTGTCTGCGTTTAATTAATTCACTGCCCCATTTATGAAGATAAAAGTACGGAGGAGGCCGTATGATGTTGAAATTCAATATAAAAAAATATAGTTTTGAAATGTTATTTCTTTGGATTCGAATTCTGTCTTTTAAATCAAATGAGAAATCATCTCTGTTGACTTCTAATTTTGATTTGATGTTTTTCCGCTGCCTCATGGTAACACTACCGCCTACAAAATTAATGTTCAAAGAAAATCCAGGTACGGTATCATTATTTTGGGAAACAACTGTAGCTTTCACAGTAAGTATATTTTTTCTGCTTTTACGGATCCAGGGCTTCCTGAAAAAGCATAAAAAAAACCTTCTCTCAATTTTAAAAATGTCAAATGAGGGATGCGTGTTTCCGTAATATTCAAGATCGTTCTGATGTATCAATTTCCAGCATCTCTTTATGTCGGTAGAGATTGATGCAAAAGTATTCTTATGATTAATGAAGTAGTGCCTTACTAACCTCTCGATTACTCTTGCGAGTGAAAACGAGGAGGTTGTTTATTATTTAAACAACTGAAAACAGACATTTTGCGCTTTCTTCATTTGATGTTGCCAATTTTTTTCTCAACCGGTATTTTTTACTTTCCACCGATTTTATGGATGAGTTGGTATAAACGGCAATCTGCTTTGTGGTAAAGCCCAGTTTAAGCATGCCACAGTATTTTAAATCAGATAGAGTTAATGGAGTTAAAGAAATACTATTTATCTTATGAAAAAAATCCGGGAAAAACCTATTGAATTTCTCAACGAAAAGTGCATCATTTATCTGCGCTGATTCCATAAGATACTTGAGGGTTTCCTCGGTAATGTCATCACCACTAATCAGTTCCTTTACGCGGACCAGTTCATTTTTTAAATTTTCAATTTGTTCCTTCTTATAACGATTTTTATTTAAAGTAAAATAATACTCTTCTCTTTTAATATGAAAAAAATATGAGTTTAGCGTCAGGATTACCAGCATACAGCTTATGTTTAGAAGCAATAAAGTATGTCTGAATGGTAAATATCTTTCACCGTTCTTTATAAATGGCAAGTGTACTCCTGCAGATATATAAAGACTAGAAAGAATAAATAACAGAATTAACGAAATAATTAACTTGTTTTCCTTCACAGAAAAAAAGATGAACACAGCAGATAACATGGGAAAATAAAAAAGAAATACACCACTTTCGATTCCACATAAAGAAGAATAATAGGTGGTAATGCAGCACAACAATAAGAATATTGATGAGATCACATATCTATTGTTTCTTAATGATTTGAAAAAAGCAAAAGATGTAAAAAATAAGGCCGAAATTCCCAGAAGAATATATGTATTTGCACCATAGTCCATCAACAAAAAGCTAAAAAAACTATGTGTTAAAAAAATAACGGCAAGCAGGAAGAGATATTGGTTGGTTAATATTAATGAATCCCGATCTTTTAAAGGCAATCCGGATTCTTCAATTTTCCAATAGGAAACCCGTTCATACAGGTGAAAAAAAACTTTACTCATTGGATGGTTATTTAATTTATTTTGAAGTAATGTATAAAGGCTATGTTACAGAAGCATGGCTAAAAACGATAATACAGGAGCATCTACGAATATTGAAAGTATTTAACCATTCTTTCCTGCATCGTTTAAAATTGACGGTATTCTATAACAGGCTTGAGAAAGAAACGATATTTAATGATTTTATTTTGAAAATAGAGGTACCATTGGAGTACCTTTCAACATAAAGCTTTTAAAATCAAAAATTTATACAATCATATAATTTTGATATTTAAGAAAATTGGGAATCTATTTATCATATTATAACAATATTCAATATGATAAATGATATAAAACAAAAGCGCTGTAAACATCAATATTTACAGAACTTCAGCTTGTACAGGTTGTGGTTTAAATATAGGGTGCTTAAAACCTATTCCAATTAATCCAAATAAAAGCGATAAATTTCTTGTTATAGTTTTGTCTCATTTTAGTATACCTTTTAAAGTTGAAATTGTAAATTTCATTATGGTACAGACAGCTCGCCATATATAACTGTCTATCAGCTTCTTTTTATTTTTATTTTTGTGCAAAGTCATCAAGATTCATCGATGCCGGCAAATCTATTGTATCAGACGAATCCGCTATGGTCATCTCTGTCACGAATAGTTCTTGTGGTGTGCGTACTTTTTTCATATTGACGAGCCAATCCTGCTCACTTGCCCTATACCCTAATGGTAAAATGACCGTACTTTTATACCCGGAGCCCTTTAAATTGAGTAATTCATCAAGTTTTTCGGGAAGAAACCCTTCAATAGGTGTTGCATCTACTTTCTGCTCTGCCGCCGCGGCGATGGCCATGGCAAAAGATATATAACTTTGCTTGGACGCATGATGGGCCTGCCACTCCCGGCCGGAACGCTCGTAAAGATCAAGGATCACCTGCTTGTATGAATCCATGGTTTCATGCGGCAGTCCTCTTTCATCCATCATGTAATTAAATACATTGGAGATCCTCTCATCGGAATAGCCATCCCAGGCAGCAAACACCAGCAGGTGCGAGCAGTCGGTGATTTGGCTCTGATCGTAAGCAACCAGCCGTACGTGCTCTAATAATGCTTTATCTGAAATAACAATTATTTTATACGGTTGAAGCCCTGATGACGAAGGGGCCAGACGGGCGGCTTCCAGGATGTAATCCAATTTTTCCTGCGGGATCTTTTCACCATTCATTTTTTTTGGTAGCATATCGCCATGCCAAATCTTTTAATAAACTCATAACACTAATTTTTTTCAAAGGTAGGTTTATCCGATGACAATAAGTAACTTTGTGACCTAAAGTAATGGTGACAAACGGATCACTATTGTGACAAAATGGTAACCTTATGACATCAGAAAATACAGACCCATCAATTCCACCGTTTGATGACTGCCTTAAAAAACTGCGGGCTATTGACGATACGATGGAGCTATTGGCCGGTAAATGGAAATTATCTATTTTAGCCAGACTTTGCTATAAGCCGATGCGCTATTCGGAAATATTAAATGATATTGAACGTCTGTCGGGAAAAGTCCTGAGCCGCGAATTGAAAGATCTGGAAATGAACGGTCTCATTAACCGTCAAGTGGGCGACATCAAGCCGCCATCCGTCACCTACAGCGTCTCAGAGTATGGAATGTCTTTGAGAGATCTTTCAGATAAAATTGCCGAATGGGGTTTGGAACACCGGGACCGGATCAGGAGTTCTTTTTCAAAGAAAAGTCTATGAAATAAGTGTATCATCTTTTAAATACAACTTCCTAAGAGATTATTGAAACTGTTGTATCCTATACGCTCTAAAGAAATTCAATTAATAAAAAACAATGTTGGATTATCGTTTGCATTCAGAAAGACATTCTGATTATTTCATCTTTTATCACCAACAATGGCCAATAATCGAAAATCAATTTACAGTGCACTCGCCGCCAACCTGCTGATTGCGGCTACCAAGTTTATTGCGGGAAGCTTTACCAACAGCTCTTCGATGATCTCCGAAGGGATCCACTCTACCGTTGATACCACCAACCAGCTCCTGCTGCTGTATGGAATCAAAAAGAGTAAGAAAGCTCCTGACGAATCGCATCCGTTCGGTTATGGCAAAGAACTGTACTTCTGGTCTTTCGTTGTTTCCATCCTGATATTCGGTCTCGGCGGTGCCTTATCCATTTACCAGGGAATTCTGCACATCATCGAACCGGAAGTCATGAAAGATCCGTTTTGGAACTATATCGTACTGATCCTATCACTGATCTTCGAAGGAACTTCCTTAATTATATCCGTAAAGGAATTTAATAAGACGCGAAATGGTAAAGGATTGTGGGATGCGATTATTAAAAGCAAAGATCCATCCAGCTTTTTGGTTGTTTTCGAAGACGGCGCAGCAGTAGCTGGTCTGATCGTTGTAATGATCCTGATGGGAGTAAGCCATTCTTTTGGAATTTCGGAACTGGACGGAGTAGCTTCGATTATTGTAGGACTGATCCTGATTTTCGTTTCGCTAATTTTGGCCAGGGAAAGCAGAAGCCTTTTGATGGGTGAAGGAATAGCTCCTGAAACGAGAGAGAAGATTACCAAACTGGCAGAACAGGATGCTGCAGTGGTGAAGACAAAAAATATCTTATCCACCTATCAATCACCGGAAGAGATCGTTCTGGTATTGATTATCGATTTTAAAGACCATCTTGATACGGAAGAAATCACAGAGGCCGTTCAGCGCATCCGTAGAAATGTAAAAAAAGAATTTCCGCTGGTCCGGTTTGTCATTATTCAGCCGGAATAAATGGCAATATTTTCAAATAGAGTTCATTGTAAACACTTAAAGATTTAAGATTACAAATAATTTTTGTTTTAAATTAGCCCCGGCCCCATGCAATCTCGAAGCTCTTTAACAGATCAGTTCACGAAAAGACCTTTTCAAGAAATTCTTAATTAAATTTTATCTCTTGAAACATAGGATAATAGCCGTGTTCTAAAGGTTTTTCAGGAATATTTTTTGACGATATTAAAAATAATCCTATATTTGCACCACTGAAAACGAGAAATCGTAGCAAGTAAGGAGAGTTGGCAGAGTGGTCGATTGCGGCAGTCTTGAAAACTGTTGACTGTAACAGGTCCGGGGGTTCGAATCCCTCACTCTCCGCCAGGTTCGAAACCAAAATAAGCTAAAACGCTGTAAAAATTGATGTTTACAGCGTTTTTTGTTTAGCCGCAGGTATTAAAAAAAGTCAAAATAGGTTACGATTTATATGACTTATTTTATGATTAGGCGCTATGCATACCATATATTTTTGAGGAATAACACTTCAAAGCCAGGTTCAATTGATATTTTCAGAAAAAAACTATTTTATTTATGCAAAAATAAAAATCAAGGCATACATCCGGACGCATTTTTAATTATATTTGTATGTAACTTAATTTGAATGACAGAATTTTAACACCTCTAAATCTACCAAATCATGACAAAACAAATCTTTATGGCGGCCTCGTTTCTGGGAGCAATCATGTTGGGAACACACCTGATTCTGGCGCAGAATTCCGGGCAGGCCAGCACGAATATCAACATTATTTTAGCAGATGTTATTTCAATGGATGCAGCAAGCGCTGTTTCAGGAGGTGCCATAGATTTTAATTATGTGAATACAACAGATTATAATTCTTCAAAAAATGTGACGGTGCCGAATAGTTTGGTCATCATTTCTTCCAAAAATTTCGATGTAAAGGTAAAATCTGAGGGTGCTAATTTCGTAAGCGGCTCAAATGTAATTCCAGTAGATATATTGCAGGTAAAAGCGATACCGGGCGGAAGTTTAACGGGAACGTTAAATGAAGTCAGCTTATCTACAACCAATCAGGCCCTGGTAAGTAACGCAAGCTCAGGAGCAAAACAATCTTTAAATATCGCCTATTCTATTTCGGCAGAAAAAGCTTCAAAAGTACTTCTGGGAAAACCTGAAGGAACTTATACTCAAACAGTAACTTACACCGCGACCGCTTTATAATAAAATAATAGCAATCTATATGTGCCCTCAACACTTAAATGTTGAGGGCTTTTTTATTTAAACCAAATGATCATCCTGTAGTTATTTTACTACATCAACTTCCATTTTCCACTACAAAGAAATTTTTACCGCTGCCGTAGATTTGTATTGTTCAAAAGAGGACAATTAATCAAGAATAAAAAATAAATACTACTATAATGAAAAAATCAATTTTAATCGCAGCCTTAACTTTCGGAGCATTCGTTTTAGGAACTAATAATGCCCAGGCTCAGAATACGACAGCTACCACAACGGTAAACATCACCCTGAATGATGTCATTTCAATCGATGCGGGAAGTACGGCCATCGGCAATACGGTTGACTTCAACTATGCCACTGCAGCAGACTACAACTCGGATCAGACGGTTACCAAAGCCAACTCTTTGAAAGTGACTTCAACAAAGAACTTTAATGTAAAAGTGAAAGCAGGAGGTGCTAATTTCATGAACGGAACCAACGTAATCCCTGTCAATGTTTTGACCATCAAGCCTTCTACCGCTGCCGGAACCATGGGCGGAACGAAAAGCGCCGTCGTTTTATCGGCTACGGATCAGACTTTGGTAGCGAACGCACCGCTTGGAAGTTCATTAACCCTGAATCTGGACTATACTATTCCGGCGGCAAAATCATCATCTTCCGATATCTTAGGGAAACCGGCCGGAACGTATACGCAAACAGTAACGTATACGGCAACTGCTTTATAAAAAACACATCAATTATATATATGAGCCCTCAACATTTACGTGTTGAGGGCTTTCTTTATTTAAACCATATAAATCATCCTGTAGTTATTTTACTACACGAACTTCCATTTTCCACTACAAAGAAACTTTTACCGCCGACATAGATTTGTAATATTCAAAAGAGAATAAATAATTAAGTCTAAAAAATTAAAAAATAAGATCATGACAAAACAAATCGCCATCGCAGCCTTAACTTTCGGAGCTTTCATCTTAGGAACTAATAATGTTCAGGCTCAAAATACAACCGCTACCACAACGGTAAATATTACCCTGAACGATGTCATCTCCATCGACGCTGGAAGTACAGCCATTGGTAATACGGTTGACTTCAACTATGCTACGGCAGCAGACTACAACTCGGATCAGACCGTTACCAAAGCCAACTCTTTGAAAGTGACTTCAACAAAGAACTTTAATGTAAAAGTGAAAGCAGGAGGTGCTAATTTCATGAACGGAACCAACGTAATTCCTGTCAATGTTTTGACCATCAAGCCTTCTACCGCTGCAGGAACCATGGGTGGAACAAAAAGTGCTGTCGTTTTATCGGCGACAGATCAGACTTTAGTATCAAATGCTCCGCTTGGAAGTTCATTGACCCTTAATCTGGACTACACGATTCCAGCGGCAAAATCATCATCTTCCGATATTTTAGGGAAACCGGCAGGAACGTATACACAAACAGTAACCTATACTGCGACTGCTTTATAATAAAATAGTATTTATACCGTTAAAAAATTAATTTCTAATGAATTTAGAAGTGATACAACTCTGATATCTTATAAATCAATGTAAACAACCTATTTTAATATATAGATAAAATTCAGGTAATAATTAAATAATTACAAGATAATATGGCGAATCTAATACAAAAGCTATTGTTTTTACTTGAAATTGGTAATCATCAATTTGATAGCATCCTTTGGAAAACCCGTCCGGAACAAAGAAAAACTCTTGTGAATGATATTTTCAAATTTAAAATTCCTATTGGAAAAAGCAAAAAAGAAATACTTGAACTTTTTGGATATGAGCCCCATATTTATACTTCCAGGGCATGGTCTTATCCTGTAGAATCAGATAAATTGGGGAATCCCCTTATATCATTATCCCTATACTTTGAAGATGAAATTGTAACAAGTATAAGATTAAAAACAAAGGAATAATATTTAAACATAAAAGGATTATTTAAATTAAATCTAAAATTATTTATTTTAAGATAATGAAAGTATAAAGAAGCATGCATTCCTAAAAATTTCTTTATACTATTTAAGTAGTGCTTTATAGAATTGGAAAAGTTTTTGTTTTACAAATCCTTCAAAAACTGCCATTGCATATAAGTTAACATCAATTTAAAAAGCCCTCTGCATTTAATGTTGAGGGCTTTTTTTATTTATATCGAATGATCATCCTGTAGTTATTTTACTACACGAACTTCCATTTTCAACTACAGAGAAACTTTCACCGCCGCCGTAGATTTGTATTGTTCAAAAGAGAACAATTAATTAAGTCTAAAAAATTAAAAAATAAGATCATGACAAAACAAATCGCCATCGCAGCCTTAACTTTCGGAGCTTTCATCTTAGGAACCAACAATGCCCAGGCTCAAAATACCACAGCCACCACAACAGTAAACATCACCCTAAATGATGTGATCTCCATCGATGCGGGAAGTACGGCCATCGGTAATACGGTTGACTTCAACTATGCTACGGCAGCAGACTACAACTCGGATCAGACCGTTACCAAAGCCAACTCTTTGAAAGTGACTTCAACAAAGAACTTTAATGTAAAAGTGAAAGCAGGAGGTGCTAATTTCATGAACGGAACCAACGTAATTCCTGTCAATGTTTTGACCATCAAGCCTTCTACCGCTGCAGGAACCATGGGTGGAACAAAAAGTGCTGTCGTTTTATCGGCGACAGATCAGACTTTAGTATCAAATGCTCCACTTGGAAGCTCATTAACCCTGAACTTGGATTATACGATTCCAGCGGCAAAATCATCATCTTCCGATATTTTAGGAAAACCGGCAGGAACGTATACACAAACAGTAACCTATACCGCGACCGCTTTATAATATTTTTTAAACCTTAAAGGTGATTTTAATTACACTTTTCAGTAGTTTTGCGAATATTTATTAAAAATTTACACCATGCGCAAGTTTATTTACCTTTTCATTCTCTTTATCCTCACAGGAACTTCTTCCATTCTGGCACAAAGTATCTCGATGTCGCCTACACGGTTGTTTTTTACCGGTAATCCGGGAGAAAAAGTAACACAGACCGTTACGCTTCAAAATACCTCGGACAAGAATTATGTTTTTAATGTCAACTATAAAGACTGGACCAGAGAAGAAGACGGAAATAAGGTTTATCTTGAGGCAGGCAGTTCAAAAACATCCAACGCTTCCTGGATCTCCACTTTGGAAAACACGGTAACCGTTCCTGCGAAAAGTACAAAGGAAATCGTCGTAACCATGCAGATTCCTGCTAATGCATCGAAGTCTGCCGTTACAAACAGCATGTTGTTTTTCACCCAACTGCCTCAGCAGGCAGATCAGGCACGTATTCAGAACGGTATTGGTATTATCACCTTATTCGAAGTGGGGCTTCATATTTTTTACACTCCTCCGGGAAACCATGTAAAAAGTTTGGATATTACCAATATTGCGGAGGTGAATAGTGAAAATACAGCGAACAGAAAAGTCGCAGTAAGCATCCATAATGACGGAAACACGATCAATGATGCTACGGTTGAGTTTGAACTCACCGATACAGACAGCGGTAAGGAAATAAAATTACCTGCTATTTCTATCTCCATGCTTCCAGATACCAATCAGACCGTGCAATTTTCTTTGCCACAGAACATTTCAGGGAACTTCCTTGGCGTGGCTATTATCAAAATGGCAGAATCCAATGATTTACGCGTAGGCGAAAAAAACTTTAAATTCTAAAAAATTAAGTCTTGAAACCACAGAATGGAATATCGTTATCAGTCCTAAGAAGAACCATCTTATCTTTCGTATTTGTTCTTCTGCACTTTTCGCTGGCCTTTGCTCAGGAAAAGAAGGATATTCAAATCCATTTTGAAAATGACAGCGTAGCTGTTGAAAAAGGTTCTACTTTTACCAATTTTCTGGTTATTGAGAATAAAAGTTCTGAAGAGATCACCGTTCAGAATATCTTACCTAAGGAAATGTATCCGGGACTGCTTTTCTATCCTAAAAATAACTTTACCTTGGGTGCGGGACAGTCTAAAAATCTTCCGGTGAAACTGATTGCCAACGTGGATTTTATGAAACTGAGATCCAATGAGATTCAATTCCAGGTTTCCTACACCACCCCAACGGTTACCAAAAATGAAAGCGCCTCGTTTTTCGTTAACAAAGGCGAGAACAAAAACATCGCAATTTATACGGCTACATTCGAAAATTTCATTAATCCTGCTGTACCCGAATCCTCAATCCTGCTCACTGTAGAAAACCAGGGTTATAGTAAACGAACCGTAAAGATAGATTTGCAATCTATTCCTGATGGGTTGGAAATGATGCCCAGACAACAAACCGTATCTCTGGAAGGTTTGGAAAAGCAAACCGTGGAGATCAAAATTGCGGTCAGAAAACAGAATACGCTTTATCCGGAATTTAATATTAATGCAATTGCTACAGATTTGCTTGATAATAAAATTGTGGGAAGCAATACACTTTATTTGGTTGTTTTATCACACAACAGACAAATCGCCCGTGGAAATGAAGCGGTGAACGGAAGTAATTTTGCAGAATTCAGCTATAATGAAAACAGTTCAGGTTTCAATTTTCTTCAACTGAGGGGAAACACTTCGTTTCGGGTAACCGACAATTTGAAATCGCGTTTCAACCTCGGTGCAGATTACTATGTTGAAGACGGCCGTTATAACCTGTATGACACCTGGCTGGAAGTACAGCGAAAAAATACGGCATTACGGGTAGGAAATATTAACAGTATCGATTACGATTACCCTGTTTTCGGGCGAGGAGGAAAAGTTTCTACCCAATTCGGTAAAAACAATCAGATCGAAATTCTTGCGCTGGAAAATAATTATAACCTGTACGGAACCTATTTCCAACAAACAAAGGGATCTACCATAGCGGGTGCAAAATATGGTTTTGGGAATGGTAAATCTTTCACCGGGAAGGTGTCTTATCTATTCGACCATGATCCGCGCTTTAACGTAGATACGCAGGTGGCAAATGCGACAACCTCTTATTTAATCAATGATAAACACAGCATCCGCACGGAGGTAGGCCTGAGCCATGAAAAAGGCCTTTCGAACAGAGATGAAAACGAAGGCGCTTTAATGGGAGCCAATTACGAGGGAAAAATAGGAAAATGGGATATCCAATCGGTTAATTCCTTTGCTACCAAAAGTTATGCAGGGATCAAAAGGGGATCTTTTCTCTCCACTCAGCGGATCGGCCGCCAATTTTCTGATTCTCAGCGTGCTTTCATCCAATATCAGAATTCGCAGGTAGACCCTGAGTTCCTGAGCTTTCAGAGTGCGCCGATCCAGCCTGGAAATACCTCTAATCTGCGTTATTATTTCAACAGCACGGAAGCTTTTGGATCCGGTTACCAGTTTTCTTTAAAGAAGTGGAACTTTCTACTGGCTCCAAGGGTTGAAAAGCAGCAAACAGCCAATTTTTATACTTCGCATGAACTTTTTTCTTACCGGCTGGAGGCCAACATCAGCACCACATTGGGTGCTCACGGACTGAACCTGACGGCGGAATATTCTTATTCAAAAGAGAACAGTAATCCGGACTGGTTTAACAGTTTGAAAGCAACATTTTCTTACAGATATAAATCATTCTCCCTGAACGGAACAGCCCAATGGAACGCGACAAATGTCTTTGATTTAACTTCGTATTACAATGCAGACCGTAATTTCGCCAACTACAATGTCTACGCGTCGTATAATTTCCAGATGCTGAATAATAATCTGACCGGATCTTTTTCAGCAGGAACTTCTTATTCGGAGCTTTACAAAAACTTAAACAGCAATGTGAGCGGTAATCTGGAATATAAAATTTCCCCTTCCTGGTCCACCACCGGTTATTTCAATTTTTCCGGTTATAAATCGATGGCTGCTTATGCAAATACTGGAAGTTATTACCAGTTTAGAGTAGGAATTAAAAAATATTTTACCACCGCTACGGCGATTGGAAATCATAAAGTAACGTTCCAGCTATTTGAAGATAAAAATTTCAATGGACTTCTGGAGACCGGCGAACCGGTACTTGCCAATGAGATAGTGAAACTGGACAATTTTGTTGCATTGACGGATAAGAACGGAAAAGTGGTATTTCAGAATGTACCTGAAGGTGTTTACACCCTGAAGGTGAATGAAAGTGCCGGAGCCCAATTGATGATGGATCCTGTAATTATGGTCAATAACAATATCAACCGCAAAGTGGGCTTGGTAAAAAACATCAGGGTAAGTGGGAAATTAACGGAAATCAAACAAGCGTACGACACTGTGGAAACGGATGTAACCGGAATTGTAGTGTATGCAAAAAGTGAAGATGGGATGATTTATACCGCTGTGGTTAACCAGAAAAATGAGTTCGAGTTTTTCCTGAAAGATGGAAAATACGATCTCTATATTGAAAATGATAAATACAGCTATACAAAACCTACCCAAACTATTAACGTGACAAAAGAAGGGTATTCAGGAACCGTGGTTTTTGAATATAAGAAGAAAGACACCGTGATTAAGGTGAAAAAGTTTTAAATTTAAAAGTATGAAAACGATGAGGGCTTTTTTAACAGGAATTTCTATTGTATTCTGCGGGTCTACAGCCATGAAAGCTCAGGATGTGTACCTGTCGATTCCTGAAAATAATATTTTTAACAGAAGTGAATTTACCTCAGTACCAACAAGGGTAATGGTAAACGCCAACAGAACAAGCTGGGATTATACCTTCTTTGGACTGGCGCCTGTAGCTCCTACCTTTACCTCTGTATCTGGACTGAATTTTACCCAGCCCTCTTCCTCATTTACTTTACCCAGCTCTACCCTTCTTTGGCAGCTGGAAAGTATGGGCGGGCAAATGCCAGCTACCGGCTCTTCGGGTTCATTACCGGGTTTTCAGTCGTTCAGTACAAGCGCGGTTAAATGGTTTGAACCTTCCGGTTCTATTTTTTTCGCAGGAGGATTCAACCGGGGAAATATCAATTTTACCTTTAAAATACCAGCGGCTCAGTTTGCTTCCAATGCGTACCGGGCCGGGAACTACTCCATGGACATCACTCAAAATTACAATGATTTTACGCCGCGTAATTTTAAAACAATTTTAGTGATTCCTTCATCCATCAGATGGAACACGTCATCATTAACAAAATACATCGAAATATCTTCTCTGAACGACTATCGGATCACCGGCACGCGGGTCCTGAATTCGGAAAATGCGGAAATCGCAAATACGGTTGATTTTAATTTGTGGGCGAAAGCTGCTTCCACAACTATTCAGTTCACTTCTTCAAAAGGTGTTCCGGGAACCCGAAATATATCCAGCATCAAATTGGGCAGTAACGGATCTACCCTTACGACCAAACCCTTATCTGCCGATTTTCAGAATTTTTCCGCTGCTAATTTCAGTGTTGTGGCGGGGAACAGAAGCACCTTCAGCCCGGAGCTTTATGTGTCTGCGGAAGATTTTAAAAACCTGTTTTTTGAAGCCGGAACTTATACATTTGAATTGAACTTCAATGCCAAAAGTACAGATAACGCCATCAACAGCCTGCAAAATTCATCTGTTCAGTTAAAGGTACTTCCTCTGTCGGAGATCACCATCCCCAGTTCCGGGCGAAATGTAAATTTCAATTTTAATACAGCTGCTCAGTACAACAATGGTCAGTCACAAGTGATCCCGAACCAGATTATTTTATCCAATAATGAAAGTTTTGAAGTTTATGTAAAATCGGACGAAAATTATTTTAAGAAAGGCGGACTGCAGACCGACATCAATTCCAACATACTGCAAATCGGCGTGGATGGAAGTTCTGTAAATGTTCCCTTATCCAAAACGCCTCAAAAAATACTCCTTAACGGGACACCCGTTCTGGACCGCGGATTGAATGTAAGATACACAATACCGGCTGCAGGTGCCCAAAGTTTGGTAGGAAAGGAAAATACCACCTACTCTATCAACGTTTATTATAGCTTTACGGCAATTTAACAATACTTTCTAAAAAAACGCTCTTGTATGGACTTCTTTATCAGCAATAATCAATCGCCGGATCAACACCCTACCGATCAATTAAATGCATTCCAAAAAAAATATGCCGATCTTTTAGATTTCTTTGTGTTCGCGGCTGCTAAGATGGCCAACACAGCGCTTTGTACGATGAGTATTACCTGGAAAGGGCAAGAATATCTTCTGGCTTCCAGTGATGCATCTTCCAGTCAGATATATCCTCAGAATCCTCAGTTTCTTTTGAATGATCCGACCTCGGTTCATGAGTTTGAGAATCCGGAATTTAAATTTCATCAAAGTTATCTGATCCCGGGTATTGAGGATCATCTTACCGTTCATTTAAATTTATTTGACAGGGAAAAGAAAAGTTTAGATACAGTAGAAGAAGCGTCCGTCAATAAGATCGTAAACCAAGTATCAAAATGGTACCTGGGTACAAAAAAAGAGCTGGCAGAAACAGCCTACGCTTTAAAATCGGAGTTTATGGCGAATATAAGCCATGAAATCAGAACCCCGCTCAATGGCATCATCGGTTTTACGGAGCTCCTTTTAGATACCAGCCTTGACCAGACCCAGAAACAGTATTTAGAAATTATCAATCAATCCGGAGCTGCTTTGTACGGCATCATCAACGATATTCTGGACTTCTCAAAATTGGAAAAGCAAAAACTCAGTCTGAAACTTGACAAAGTAGAGGTTGAAGAGCTGGTTTCAGAAGCCTTCAATATAGTCTCGTATAGTAATACTAAAAAGCACCTGGAAATGCTTATCGATATTGACGATACCATACCCCGGTATATATGGACTGACCAGATGCGCTTAAAGCAGGTTTTCGTCAATCTTCTGAACAACGCTTTAAAATTTACCGAAGAAGGCGAGATTGTTTTATATGCTAAAGTTTTAACTGATCTGGGAGAAGGAAAAAAAAGAATGCGGTTTGGTATTCGCGATACAGGTATCGGAATTAACAGCGAAAAACAGGCGGAAATTTTCAATGCGTTTTCACAGGAAGATGGCAGTGTTAATAAAAAATATGGAGGTACAGGTCTCGGACTTACCATTTCAAACCAAATACTCGCGCTTGCCGGCAGTGTTTTACAGGTGGAAAGCGATCAGGGAAAGGGCAGCCATTTTTTCTTTGATATTGAGTTTGATACGGAGGAAGACGAATATGATTTAAGCTTGACTGGTATTAAGAAAGTGCTGATCGTTGACGATAATGAAAATAATCGGAGAATCCTGAAAAGAATGCTGGAACGAAAAAATATTGAAGTCGTAGAATGTGAAAGCGGATTGAAGGCTTTGCTTTTGATCATGGACAAGTCGGAATTCGATGTGATTATTATGGATTATCATATGCCCATTATGGATGGTATTGAAACCATTAGAAAAATGAAAAACATTATTGCTGACACCACTCGTATAGCGCCGTATATTGTTTTATACAGCTCGTCCGACAACAATGATTTGCAGAATGCGTGTGACGAACTGGAAATAGAAAACAGGCTGGTAAAGCCGATTCGTATGAATCAGATGTACCAGGTTTTGTCTACCTTGAAGAGTTCTGAAAAGAGAAAACCGGAGCCGATAAAAAATGTTGCACGCGAAGTAAGTAAGCGCGAAATAAAAATTTTAATTGCTGAAGATAATGCTGTTAATCTACTTCTTACCAAAACGCATTTGAAGGATATTATTCCTCAAACCTTGATCATAGAGGCAAAAGACGGTAATGAAGCAGTTGAACAATACCAGAAAGAGCGTCCCGATCTCATTTTTATGGATATTCAGATGCCTTATCTCAATGGCATTGAAGCAACCCAAAAGATAAGAGCCTTGGAAAAAGACATTGAAATCCCTATTATTGCACTAACGGCGGGAAGTCTTCCCGGTGAAAAGGAAAAGTGTATGCAGGCTGGGATGTCAGACTTTTTGACGAAACCTTTATTGAAACAAACCCTTATTGATATGATTCAAAAATGGTTTGGTATATAGATTAAAAAAAGTAAATAATAAACTATAATTTTTAAAAAATATAGCATATTTTTAACTTTTGATATTGAATTTATGAATGATTTTATCAACGAACTCCAATTAAAAGTCGAAAGGCTTGAAAACGAAATCAATTTCAAGAACGGACTGATCTCCATATTATCTCACGACTCAAAAGAACTGTTCGGAAATTTTCTTTGGCTTATAGAAGCGCTGGAAGAAAAAACCATAAGTGAGGAAGATTTTTTTAAGATGCTGCCGCAGGTAAAAAGCGATGCCCGGAAGAATCTGCAAACCGTTCAGGACAGCACGGCATGGCTGAAAACTCAATACGGGGAATTTAAAATCAAACCTGTTAAAATCATGGTGAAGGATCTTTTTCACCATTTAGAAGAAAAATACGCTGCTAAATTAAAAGAAAAAAATATTACATTTCATTTTAAAGGAGGTCAGGATGCATCCCTTACAAATGATCGCGTGTTGCTCGAATATGCTTTGGACAAAATTTTTAATAATGCGGTAAAATACTCACTGCCAGGACAGGACATTTATCTGGAGAGCGTTACCAAAGGTGGTCAGGTCGTACTTTCCATTACTGATTCCGGAACGGGAATGAATGAAAAGTATTTATTGACTATCTATACTTATGATAATCCTGTATTCCTGGGAACTGCGGGTGAGAAAGGCGTTGGATTAAGCCTAAAAATTGTAAAACATTTTATCTCCCTGATGGGTGGAGATATCGACATCATTTCGTCTGAAAATAATGGGACGACTGTTTCCCTTTTTTTACCTAATTTTAGTGAATGAAGAATTTAAAATCAAATGTCCGTATTGTGGTAGCAGATGACCATGGTATTGTCCGAATGGGCCTGATACAGACGATTAAACGACTCATGCCCGACGCCGTAATTTTAGAAGTAGAGGATTATAAATCCCTGTACAAACTCGTTCTGAACGAACAACTGGATCTGGCCATTATGGACGTTAATATGCCAAACGGTACTGTTCAGGAAGCAATAGATTACCTAAAGATTCGCCAGCCTGAATTAAAAATCCTGTTATTTTCTTCGCAGGATGAAGAGCTGTATGGGATGCGTTACCTAAAAATGGGTGCCGGAGGCTATCTCAGCAAGCAAAGTTCCACAGAAGCCATTGAGGCTGCTTTAACGGCAATGCTTAGCAAAGGCCGGTATGTGAGCGATAATGTGAAAGAAGCGATTTTTTTAGAATCATTACATGGTGCGGCAAAAAGTTCTCCTTTTGAAGCATTGTCGGACCGCGAACTGCAAATTGCCAATAAGCTGGCAGAAGGTCTTCCGCTTAAAGAGATTTCCAATCAGCTCAACCTCCATTCATCGACGATCAGCACGTACAAAAACAGGCTGTTTGAGAAGCTGAAAATAAAATCCGTGCCCGAACTGGTGGAGATTTTAAGGATATATAACCCATAAATATGCTGTTATTTCCTGCTTTGTCATCTTTAGAAATCTTTTAAAGACCATAAAACTGACGTATCGTTCCGAAAAAGTAAAGATCTTATATAGATATGGTTGCCTTACCTTAGCAAACCTGTCTGAAAGAGTTTAAAAACAATATGCCGTTGATTGGTCAAACAAGAACAGTACTTGCCTATTGATGACAGATCAAAGGATGAATACCAATTTGAAATTCGTCAATTAGATTGTTGTTTAAAAGCTGAATAATAAAGCTTTAACTTCTACTAAGAATGTTCTTTCCTATTGATATTTGAATTCTTTGGTTTCTTGATTAAGAGTTTTTATAAATTTTATGCTAATTTATCATTTTGTGAGAATATTTGTTTCTTTAGATTCGCTTCTTCAAGACTTTCAACCCTCATTGTTTAACCTGTAGTTCTCTGTTTCTTCAATCAAATTCATAATAATATCTCCTGTTGAGGCTCCACTATAAGATGTTTTGGACTGCCCTACCCAAATACTTAGAAATTCGGGATTTTGCTGGAGTTTTGCCACCATGCGAAGTGGTGCGGTAATTTTATTCTGGTAAGGATACGGCAATATATAGCCGCTATCGTCCAATGTATCCGTAAAAATGTTTTTCAGGCCTCTCCCATAGCGTCCTGAAAAGCTTTTCGTCAGCACGATATCTTTTTCGAAGGCATTTTTCAATCTGTCTTTTTCAAATTCCTGCAAAGCACTCTCTGCTGAACCCAGTAAGAGACTTCCGATCTGAAATCCTTGTGCCCCTAATAGCTTTGCTGCTAAAAGAGTTTTGGCATCGTATATTCCTCCGGCATAAATTAATGGGACATTCGCGTGGTCATGTATTTGAGACAGAAGTGAAATGCCGCCGATCTCCGGGATTTTGCCATCCATGAAACTTCCCCGATGACCGCCTGCTTCGTAACCCTGTACACAGACAATGTCAATTCCGGCCTTCTCCAGAATAATGGCTTCCTCAACGGAAGTCGCCGTTCCGATCATTACCGTTCCATTTTTCTTAAAAAGGTCAATACTTCCCGCATCCGGAATACCAAAAGTAAAACTGACAATTTTGCAATTTTCAGCGAGTATTGCCTGAATCTGGTCATGATAATCAGTGAGTTTAATATCTTCATAGTTAGGATAGTCGACATCTAGCTGATTTTTAGCAGAGAACGTTTTAAGAAATTCTTTGGCCTGGCTATACTTTAATTTCAGCTCTTCAGTTTGTTCCGGTAAAGGATTCAAGAAAATATTTACGGCAAATGGTTTATCGGTTAATGTTTTCGTGGCACGAATAAGCTCCACACATTTTTCGGCAGGCAGATCACCAAGCGATAAAGAGCCTAATGCGCCGGATTCTGCTGCAGATGCCACCATTTCAGGAGTGGTGACCCCAAACATAGGCGCCTGAACAATGGGATATTCCACCTCTAATATTCAGGTCAAATCATTTTTCCACATTTCAGGCTGATTATTCATAAGCTTAATATTTCTAAATTATTGTTTTTTAAGATGAATTGAAAACCTCAGCAAACCCTTGTTGGCAGCTGATGGTGATGTTAGTCGTTATAATACTTTTTCAACCAATTTTGAAATTCGTCTTCATAGATTTCCTGAGCACTTTTTACGATCTCGTCCGGATTTTCTGTGGTTTCAATACCATGTTTTTCAAAAACCCACTTTTTATACTCTTCTGTTTTTTCGGTAGGCTCATAATCATCTTCATCTTTATAAAAATAGATTTTGTCCCAGCCAATAGCGGGTTCAACATCAAAGGTCAAAATTTTCAGCAACTCTTTTACATTTTTTGCCACAATATGAATTCCTCCTTCACTTCCAAATGCTAAAATCGGGGCTTCATGTATATTTTCATTTTTGTCTCTTACCCAAAATGCATAAGTTGAACCACTCCCGTCTGCCATTGCAAATTCTATAATTGAATTTGTAAATTCATCATCATCCGAATAACCCGTGATTCCACTTTTATCCGAATAATCTCTCCCGATATAAAACTGATCTGAAAAATTTTCATCATCTCCGATTGAGTTCTGGAAATTCACAAGTTCTTTTAATTCTTCCGGGATTTCAAAATTTTTGAAGTTTGCTTCAAATTCGCTTAGAGTAACCATTCTTTTCAATTTTACTATTTAGGTTTGGTATTTTCCGGCATTCCTGCCAGGTTTTAGCTTTACGCATTTATTTCTTAAAGCTATTTTGATGCGAATTTAAAAATTAATTTTGAACGTTTTTTAAATTTATACAAATCGTTAAAGCTTAAAGACGTATAGGAAAAATAGGCTGAAGAATAAATCTCCAGCCTATTAAATCCTATTCCACTATTGATATTACTTTATAAAAAGTAAAATTTATTTATTGAAATATTCAGAAGTCATGCATTTTATCGTTAAAATAAAATCAGTTAACATGAAAATTTTATTTTCACTTTCCATTTAACTGGATATTTTAAAACGATATTATTGTCTTACTTTATATTTATATCGTATGACTGCAAGCTGCTCATTTTCAAAATAAAAAACCAAAAAACATTTTCTATCCTGAGACATCTTTATGGGCAGTGTCCATTTATTAGTATAAGTGTCGCACAGCTTTTCCTCTCCAAATAAGTTCATGACTTCAATCTTTGTTTTTCCATAAATTGTACGGTCATTAAGAACATTTGTTACAGGTACTTTTTTGTTACGTACCCATACATTTTGAAGATGATTATCAGGATATTTAAAAAACTTCTGTAAAATATTGCTAATTGTAAACATAAGATAAAAATTATAGATCTGTTTCAGCCTAATAAATCCTATTAAATAAGGAAAAATTAAGATTAACCTGTTATTAACTTATTTCCAAAATGTCCAGACTTTCCCGTTGAAGACAGCCAGCTGTTTATTAACTGTGTCATACACCATCATTCCCGGCGAAGGATTAATGATGTTAAGATGCGGGCTTGCTACTTTGGGTAATACCATTGCCTTATCCGAAGCTTCCAAGACTAAAATTCCAGGCGTTGAAGTAAGCGGTCCGATAGCCATTTTAGCATTTGTATTTTCGATAACCGTATTCTGAATTAAAGTACCATCGATGCTGGTTAACGGATCAATTGTAGTTCCGGCGGCATCTACAGAAAGATCTTTCCATAAAGAAGCAAATTTGATTTTTACTTTTTTATCCGTGAGATCGTAGATCATCGTTCCGTTTACCGCTCCAGTTACTGAAGCCGCAGAAGTTACCCAAGGTAAGATGATCCCCCTGTTTGCTGTTCCGAATTCTAAGGAGACCGACGGCGATGAAAGCGTTGTTTTACCAATAGCAACCTGTGCGGAAATCATTCCAAAAAAAATAGTGAATGCTATGATGAATATATTTTTCATTTTATTAAACATTAAATTGTGTATTAGTTCGTAGGGCAACTTTGTGTATTAAGACATGACCATCCGGCTGGAGTTCCTGTCGTATTAACTTGTAGGCAGTCTAAGGTCGTATTGTAGACCATCATCCCTTCAACCAGGTTCGCTGCAGGAATTGCTGAGATTTGTGCAGTGGTAAGTCGATTGATTACAAATCCCTTGGTTTTGGATTCCAGCGCTGTCCAGGCCCCATTTCGTACCATCGGCCAATTCGAATTATTTATACCTGCTCTTCCGAGTGAGGTAATACCCTGTGACGTGCTTAGAACCGGTCCTCCGGTAGTAACAACCGGCTTGTAACAGTAGCATCCTGATACGGAAGCATTTTGAGAATCACCGATTCCCTGCCCTTGGGTTCCTAACGTATCTGCAAGACCTCCGGCATTTACCTGAGCTGGAATACCATTCGCATTTACGCAATTCGCGCCATTACATAAATTCTGATTAGCTGCCGAAGAACCCGTTCCTACGCTTAGTCTTGGATGCGCATTAACAAGCATGCTGTAAGCAACGTTCTCATCACCTTCCATTGCATCAAGACATCCGTCATTATCTGAGTCCAGATCCAGACGGTTTACAATTCCGTCGCTGTCTGCATCTGCTGTACAGTTGGCATTGTAAACTCCGAAAATAATTCCATGAGGATCATTGTTCCCGGTCAGGGTCATGGTTAATGAAGCTACATCAACAGGTACAAGGAAAAAGGTATATCCCTGTGGCGTACTGAAAGGCGTATTGGTTGTAAAGGTCGTTCCGCTTACGCCCGGCGTAGTAGAGACAACACCGTCCAACAATGAATATAATCCTGTATTGAAGACATTTGCATTAGCCGCGACTGTCAGAGGAACAGAAAACGTATTGGTAACGGAAGTATTTTCCCCTCCTAATCCGGCAATACCAATAATATACTGATACCTATTATTATTTGAACTTAATGAATTAGCGGATACGCCAAAATTAATATTTAAGGTTCTCGGAACCGTACCTACAATATCTAGGTAAGTAGTGGAGAAAGAAGAAGTCTGTGCGTCGTTTACCGTAATCGTAGTAGAGGCCACCGGTGGCGTATAGATTCCCCAGCCATTTCCTGTTCCTGAAGTTTTCGTCACAGTAACTCCACCCCCGGGCAAAGTAGCTCCTCCAGGCGGAGTAAGGGGAACGACAGCCGAATTCGTATTCGATAAGCTGGTAGCGGTAGCCGATGATACTGACGCCATCGTTACAGTAGCTGCGCAGCCTTCTGCACTATCAAGGATTCCATCATTGTCGTCATCAAGATCAGCACTGTCCAGCAAACCGTCTCCATCGGAATCCGCATCGATAAAAGCTTTATAGGTACAAGTCGTCGTACTTCCGTTTAGATCTACGGTTAACGTCCGGTATCCTCCCTGCCCCGTTCCGTTATACGTAAGGGGTACGTCAATAAATGTGGTACTGGAAGTAATGTTTGCCGCATAGGCTGGATTGGTAAAATCTGTACCGTTAACATTTATAGTATAAGTACCCGGAGTATAGATATTGGAAATTGGAATGCGCAATGTTCTCTGGGAAGAAGTTCCTGCCACATAAGGAGTGTTGCCCTGCAATGCCATAGCTCCGCAGCTAAAAACAAAAGGCTGAAAATAATCCACCGATGCCAGATCGATGTTGGATGAACTTAAATTTGCAACATTATACTGGGTAAGATATTCTGATACCCCTGTATTAATATTGATCCTGTAAATCACGATATCATCATTGCCGTTTCCGG
Source organism: Chryseobacterium sp. SORGH_AS_0447 (assembly GCF_030818695.1). Lineage (NCBI taxonomy): Bacteria > Pseudomonadati > Bacteroidota > Flavobacteriia > Flavobacteriales > Weeksellaceae > Chryseobacterium > Chryseobacterium sp. SORGH_AS_0447. The sequence goes on from NZ_JAUTAR010000001.1 coordinate 2,992,580, forward strand.
AACTTAAAAAGACATATCCATTCAGATAAGCCGTTCCCCGTACGTTTCCTACATCGTTGGCCGTACTGGTATTCGCATCTGCATTTCGGACACCTACTGGTCCGGAAATAGTTGCGATCTGAGTAGCTGTTGCTGTGGTGGCACTGGTAATTGCGATACGGTATAAATATCTGGTATAGGTAGTTCCCGAAAGATTTTGCAAAATAGTATACACATTATTCTGGTAGTCGTAGAACGTATCACTGGCAAAGATCGTGGAAGATGAAGCATTCCATACGGTATCACCGGTAATCGTCATTGGAGTTGATGAAACGGTAGGATAAAGCCTATACAGGTTTTTACCGTTAAATCCGAATGACTGCCCGAAATACTGCCCGATCACATTGTTGGTGCCAATTCCTCCGATTCCGACGGGCAACGTCAGTCCGGTCGCAGTACCATTCTTTAGTAGCGGGCTGTTGGCCGCAGTATTAGAGTTTAAGAAAACCAGCGGACGGTTGGCCTGTGTATCATCATACCCAACAGCCAGATTGCTTACTGAAGCACCGTTGTTGCTTCCGTAATAGGCAGGGCTTGTTATACCCGCAGGCAAAGCAGTTGCAACCGTCGAAGGCGTTGAACCGGTAATATCATACACAAAACCTGTTCCGGCAGAGGACAGATAAAGCTTACCTGAGCTTTGGGAAAAGATTGAATTATTTGCTGCAAATACCAGCAAAAATGACGCTAAAGCATAGAAGCTGCTTTCTTTCTTTCGAGACCTTCGAAAAACAATGCTCACTGAATTTATTATCCAGCCTGAGCTTTTCGTAATCATTAGATTTTTAATCATAAGGGGGAATATTATTTAAATAAATTTCTCACAGAGTTCTCATACTTAATTTAAAATGCCGGCTTATTCGCAAAACAATTCTCTACTAAAAATGCAATGAGATATTTTATAATCAATAGCTTGTCCGTTAAGAAAATTAACCTGTAATTTCTTTTGATACAATCCAAATAAATACTTAGACAGGACATAAATGGCTTTCTTTTGCTCCTTACAGTCCGGAATCGTAACCTTGTAGAATTCCTCAATTTCACACTTTATAAGATGCAAAAAATGGTGTTTGCAATGATCCATAATGATTATATTAATGAGTTATACTTTGTTTATTTATTTCTGATCTATTTGAACATTTCAGCTACATAATCAGCAGCCAAATGGCTAATGAAATTTTCTACCGAATGAAACTTTTAGTTCATGAGTAATCTAACATTCAGCGTTACTGTGTGCTGAGCATTCAATAAATAAATGCTGCAAGAGCCAAAGCGGCAAAAATTATTTTTATGATGTAAATACTATTTCTATTATAAAGCTGTTGCAGTGTAGGTAACTGTTTGGGTATACGTTCCGGCAGGTTTTCCTAAAATATCAGAAGATGATGATTTTGCGGCTGGAATGGTATAATCCAGATTCAGGGTTAATGAACTTCCAAGCGGAGCATTTGATACCAACGTCTGATCCGTCGCCGATAAAACGACTGCGCTTTTTGTTCCGCCCATGGTTCCTGCAGCAGTAGAAGGTTTTATTGTTAAAACATTGACAGGGATTAAGTTGGTTCCGTTCATGAAATTAGCACCTCCTGCTTTCACTTTTACATTAAAGTTCTTTGTTGAAGTCACTTTCAAAGAGTTGGCTTTGGTTACGGTTTGATCCGAGTTGTAGTCTGCTGCAGTGGCATAGTTAAAGTCAACCGTATTACCGATGGCTGTACTTCCAGCATCGATGGAGATCACATCGTTCAGGGTGATATTCACCGTTGTGGTGGCTGTCGTATTCTGAGCCTGAACATTGTTACTTCCTAAGATTAAAGCTCCGATAGTTAAGGCTGCGATGGCGATTTGTTTTTTCATTATAGTAATATTTATTTTTTTATTCTTGATTACTTGTTCTCTTTTGAACAATACAAATCTACAGCAGCGATAAAAGTTTCTTTGTAGTGGAAAATAGAAGTTGGTGTAGTAAAATAACTACACCTATTAGTTAACAGAAAAGCCCTCAACACTTTTAGGTGTTGAGGGCTTATATAAATTGCAGTCTGCTTTTGTTACAAAGCGGTCGCGGTATAAGTTACTGTTTATACAATACCTATGTTGAGAAGATTTTATCCTGACTTTCCGGTAAGCGCTGCCTCTAAAACGGTCCTGTTGTTTTCGCCCCACTCCTCTAAGCTCATAATCAATGGCAACAGACTCTTTCCCAGAGGTGTTAACTGATATTCAACTTTAGGAATTTTCGTTTCGTATGAACATTTTGTTATGAATCCATCCTGCAACAGCTCACCCATAACTACATGATGATCACTTAGTTTAAATAAAAAAGCCCTCAACATTTAAGTATTGAGGGCATCATATAAATTACCGTTTGCCTATAATTTCCCTTTACGTGTTCACAAAAAATATTTGTAGGTTGGTAAATTGGTCATCGTTGTTTTTTTGATACTTTCGTATTAGCATTTAAAAACACACTTACTGCACATAATTTATTTTATCTGAAATAAAATCAAAGGCTTCCCGTAGGAAGCCTTCGAAAAACCAAATCACTAAATATTAATATGAAAAATTTTTATTTATAAAGCTGTTGCTGTATATGTTACTGTTTGCGTATACGTTCCTGCCGGTTTCCCTAAGATATCTGAAGACGATGATTTTGCAGCTGGAATCGTGTAGTCCAGATTAAGGGTCAATGAACTTCCAAGAGGAGCATTTGAAACTAAAGTCTGATCCGTTGCCGATAAAACGACAGCGCTTTTCGTTCCACCCATGGTTCCTGCAGCGGTAGAAGGTTTTATTGTTAAAACATTTACAGGGATCACGTTGGTGCCGTTCATGAAGTTGGCACCTCCTGCTTTTACTTTTACATTAAAGTTCTTTGTTGAAGTTACTTTTAAAGAGTTGGCTTTGGTAACGGTCTGATCCGAGTTGTAGTCTGCTGCCGTAGCATAGTTGAAATCAACTGTATTGCCGATGGCTGTACTTCCCGCATCAATAGAGATGACATCGTTCAGGGTAATGTTTACCGTTGTGGTGGCTGTCGTATTCTGAGCCTGAATAGTATTAGTTCCTAAAACGAATGCTCCGAAAGTTAAGGCTGCGATTAAAATTTGTTTTTTCATTATAGTAGTATTTATTTTTTATTATTGATTAATTGTCCTCTTTTGAACAATACAAATCTACGGCAGCGGTAAAAGTTTTTTTGTAGTGGAAAATGGAAGTTCATGTAGTAAAATAACTACATGATGATCACTTAGTTTAAATAAAAAAGCCCTCAACATTTAAGTATTGAAGGCATATGTAAATTACCGTTTGCGTATAATTTTATTTAGGTTTTTATAAAAAATAATTATAGGTTGGTAAATTGGTTACCATCGGGTTTTGGGACTTTCCCTATTAGCATTAAAAAAACGGACTTACACATAATTTAATATAAATTTTTGTTCTGCAAATCGATCTATTATGTAAGTAGATATGCGAACATAATAATTTGTACCAGTGGTTAAGTACACCAATTTTTCTTATACAAAATCAAAGGCTTCCCGTAGGAAGCCTTCGAAACACCAAATCACAAAATATTAATATGAAAAATTTTTATTTATAAAGCTGTTGCAGTATAGGTTACTGTTTGCGTATACGTTCCGGCCGGTTTCCCTAAAATATCGGAAGATGATGATTTTGCGGCTGGAATCGTGTAGTCCAGATTAAGGGTCAATGAACTTCCAAGCGGAGCATTTGATACTAAAGTCTGATCCGTCGCCGATAAAACAACAGCGCTTTTTGTTCCACCCATCGTTCCAGCAGCGGTAGAAGGCTTGATGGTCAAAACATTTACAGGGATTACGTTAGTTCCGTTCATGAAATTGGCACCTCCTGCTTTTACTTTTACATTAAAGTTCTTTGTTGAAGTCACTTTTAAAGAGTTGGCTTTGGTAACGGTCTGATCCGAGTTATAATCTGCTGCCGTAGCATAGTTGAAGTCAACCGTATTACCGATGGCCGTACTTCCCGCATCAATAGAGATGACATCGTTCAGGGTAATATTTACCGTTGTTGTTGCGGTTGTATTTTGAGCCTGGGCATTGTTGGTTCCTAAGATGAAGGCTCCGATAGTTAAGGCGACGATTAAAATTTGTTTTTTCATTATAGTAGTATTTATTTTTTATTCTTGATTAATTGTCCTCTTTTGAACATTACAAATCTACGGCAGCGATAAAAGTTTCTTTGTAGTGGAAAATGGAAGTTCATGTAGTAAAATAACTACATGTATCAGTTAATGGAAAAACCCCCAACATTAAGTGTTGAGGGCTTATAAATTGCTGTTATTTCTATTATAAAACAGTCGTCATATAAATTACCGTTTGCGTATAATTTTTCTTTAGGTTTTTACAAAAAAATTTATAAGTCGTAAATGGGTTATCATCGGTTTATGAAATTTAGATTGTCCTACAAAGGTTTGCTGATTGCTGTTAACAGATCTTATTACTTCTTATTTAATTTTTCCAATTCGGGTAATTCACTTTTATACTTTTCAACATCCCAAACTAAATTCCAATTTTTAATATATTCAGCAATTGGACCTAAGCCAACTTCTGCTCTTCTTTTATCTACATTGTCAGGATCAATTAAAGGTAACACATATAATATTTTATTATAAGGATTGCTTCCTATCTGACTTCCGTATATTTGTTTTCTACCTTCCCGAATTTCTATTCTGTCGATTAACAAAGCTAAAGAACCCGGACTGGCATTTCCTTTTATTACAGCTTCTTTCATCATAGGCAGATATTTTTTCTGCGTTTCCAGATCTGCATGTTGAATAACAAGAAATAACGCGCTATTGGCTTGTGCACCTACTTTGTCTTTACCTACCCAACCTTTTTCATCTAATATTTTTTTTATTTTTAATAAGTTAATTGAATCTTTCTGACTGGTAATTTTCCAAAGATCCTGCATTTCTTTAGATTCCGGACCGAATTTTTTTTGAGTTTCATTCATTTGAATTCGATATTTCTGGTCTTCGTCATAAATTGCCAATAATTCAACCTGCAATGGTTTGTCATAATTTGCTTCCACTAACTGCAACTTTTTTTCTAACTTTCCAATTGTTTTACCCCATTCTTTTTTTGAATGCAAATTTTCCAAATCGGTATCAGAACTTAAGTGCTTTAGGTTTGTCCAACCGTTATCTATAGATAAATTCAGCCATTTAAAAGCTTTTTTTGCATCTCCTGCTAAAGATGACGCGCACGCAGCATTATATAAGTCACTTGGATTGTTGTTTTGAATTTTAAAAGCTTTATTATACAAATCAGCAGACATTTTATAATCTTTTGTTTCATATAATTTATCGGCTTCACTTATTAATTTTGAATATTCCTGAGCATGAAAGCTTGTGAATAAAAATAATAATAGCAAAGTATAAAAACTGTTTTTCATTTTGTTTTGGATTTTTATTGTTTTGTGAGATTGTCTATATAGTCTAGCCACTGCTGATTTTTGTTAAAGAGGTTTTAATAATTTGTATATTGAATTTCCAAAAGCCCTGTAATCGAAACTGTGATTAAATCTGCACTTCTTTAATATCGATGGCCTTCTTACCTCTGATAAACAGTACGATCGCAGAGGCAATTACAACAGTTTCACATACTAATGTGAAGAAAAGTCCATTTATATCTGATGCAGCGAATTCGATGTTAAACAACCCGTTTCCCGCTCCATCAAAACCTACAGTATGCAACAGAATGTTTATCGTTATATGAAGTACGACAGCTGTCCATATTGATTCTGTGTAATAAATAACGGCAATAAAAAGCAATGACATTGTAAAAGTTGTAATAACCATACTAAGTCCTTGCATCGTCAGTCCGAGCCCAGGTAAATGGAAAAGTCCAAATAATAATGAAATTAGAAAAATTGCACCTGTTTTTCCAAAGAGCCTTACAGCCGAAAGAAACAAAAAGCCTCTAAATAGTAACTCTTCAAGAGTATTGCCCAAACTGTAAGAAATAATGTCAATACCAAGAATAACTTTTGGATTGTGATTTCTTACTATCTCAAAGGGGTAAATCAGATACAAAATTCCCCACATGACTGCTATCAACAAGAAACCAAGAACACATCCATTCAAATAGTGTTTTAGGTATTTTAATTTAAATTTCAGAATATCATTTTCCAGGCTAGTCTTTTTACTAAACTTATTATTTAAATAATACGATATTGTCACAAGACCGATTAAGATTACCGAACGATTAAAAAATGATAAAAAATTATATCCGGAGAAACGGAGCTGCCCCAAAAGATTAATAGTCCATATAAGCCCTCCCGATACTATGTATAAAGCAAAATGAAATATTAAAACTTTATTTGATTTTGTGATATTCAATTTACAGAAGGTATCTAATTGTTACTAAATTTAAATCTATGTACTCCGTAAATATAATATTTATTAATTGTTAAAACATTTTATCTACCAATAAAATTTACATTTTAAGTTTTAACAGGGTTATCGTTTAATATTTTAGTTTTTATTATATTTAATGCCGGGGAGTTGTACGAAAAAAATATTCAATTTATGAAACTGCCAACGGATATAGAAGATCAGTACCTAAAAGAAGTTCTTGCCAACCAATCTTTGGAAAATCTCCCGGATGAAGAATGGAAATTTATCGACGGGTTTGAAAACTATGCCATTTCCAATTATGGACGGGTGAAAAGTCTGGAGCGCATGGTTCCACTTCCCTTCGTTGGAGAACAAAAGATATTGGATCGGATTATCAAGCCGCAATTCTTCAGGTATTTCAACAAGCATTTAAAGTCCCATTTTTATAATGTAAGATGCAATATCAGCCTAGACGGAAAAGTATATGGAAAATCACCTGCCAGGCTGGTCTATTATCATTTTGTTGAAAAAATTTGATATGGACGATCTTTCATTGCGCATATCCTTTAAAGATGAAAATCGTTTCAATATACATTTCAGTAATCTAGAAAAGATAACAGCTATAGCACTTAGTAATAAAGTATTTGATGCCGGCAGAGGGAAAAGGGGAAATTACCGGCAGGCCGTGAGCCAATATACTGTTAACGGCAGTTTTATTGCCAGTTATACGGATATTTACGAGGCAAGTAAGACTTTGGGAGTTCACCATACCCATATCATTGCGGTTATCAATAAAAAGAGGACTACTGCAGGATCATTCAGATGGTTTCCAAAAGATTATATAACCACTAGAAAAGATTTTATACCGGATACTAAAATTCAAGCCAAAGAAATATTCAATATAAACCTGTGGAAAAAGATCGGCGAACCCCCTGTTGATCAAGACAACCCTCCTGCCTGCCTGAATTTATCGCTGGAGGATCTACCCGGCGAAATATGGAAACCGATTCCCAATCTTGAAGGATATTTTGCCATATCCAGTAAAGGGAGGATCAAACGGCTGGATACCTGGACTGAGAATAAAAATAAAACCTTTTTCAGAGAAAACATTATTTCTCTTTTTCTGGACAGCTCCTTTAATAGAAGGGGTGATCTTTACGTAAATTTAAGTCATAAATGCAAACGGGTTCAGATAAGACTTAACAAATACCTCTATTATTGCTTTGTGGAAAAGTTTGATCTTAAAGACCGGACAAAAGTGGTTATCAATCAAAATACTCCTTTCTGGAATATTGATCTGGCTAAACTTTCATTAGGGCATATTTCTTCGTATCTCAACAAAAAGAAAACAGAATAAACAAGTTGTTTTTACCCATGCTTTTTCTGTAGGCTATCTTTTTCGAATGAGAAAAATTAATCCCAATCAAAATCCGGAAGCTGTAAAGTTGAGCAGATTCCGGTAGATAACATTATAAACCCCACCGGGTTTCAAAGCTTGTGGGATTATCTGTGCCTTCTAAAGTCAAATATAAAATTTGGGGCGGGACGATTATGCAGGTTCTTTTTTCCGGTACAGCATTGATTTATTCAGGCCACTTAAAGAAAACACCAGGGTAATTATATTAAGCTGTAGCCATTACTATTTTACAGATGATAAAATAGATCCGTATTTTATCTTTCAGGATAGTGGACCGCTTTATCTATTTCGATAGGATTATTATTTTCTCTGATATATCGTTGCCGTGATTCAGTCAATTCTTTAAACTGATTGATGCTTTTTATATCAACACCATTAATGCTAAACGTTGTATTCGGATTTTTTTTGAACTCTTCACGAGTTTCGTGATACGGATCTTTATATTTGTCCATTAACATCTTATTGATGTTTTCACGGGTTGTTTTTATCGGTTTTTGTCCGTAAAAACTTTCGATGAACGGAGTTTTATAGGTGTTTTTTAATTTAAAACTTTTTACTAAAGTAAAATCAAAGTTATTTTTATCATCATACAATTGAAAAATCATCCCCGGTAATCCCCGAAATTTATAGGGACCTTCAGAAATATTAATATCCTTTGCAAACCAGGCAGTCCAGTTTCTTCCGCCAAAATTTGCTGTTGCTTTTTGCAAAGTATAATTTTCAAATTTTTTAGTATCGTTTTCGAGCTTCCAATTAATTTCATCTTCAGTATCGAAAACAAATACATCGTTGATGAGAAGATAATTGCTGTAGATGTTTGAATTTTTAGACCGAAGTAAAACCGGAGTAGAAGTATCCCAAAGCTGACTATTCTGCCCTTTTGTAATATTGGTTGAATCTATGGTAACGTAGTGGTAATTATAAAATTTTACATTGTCTGGATTTATATCCAGCGTCATGTTTTCTTTTTTAAATTCGGCTTGCTTTGGATTTTGCTTAAATTTAAATTCATAAATAAAGCGATGCGTCTGGGCATTGACTAATCCAAAAATCAGGGTAAAAATAAATATTTTCATGTTACATTTTTTAATATTGGTGGGTTTATAACTGTCTTCTATCGGCAAAATTAAAATATTCCGCTTATATTTTGGCAAGTTTGAAATTATAACGGCTTCAAAATAATGAGCTTGCAGATAGTTACATAAAGATAAAAAGGGTAAGAAATCACTACCAATGGATTCAGACAAGTATTTCATGATTCCTTTTCTCTTTTACCAAGCTTAATTCACCAAAAGCTGCTATATTCCAGACAATCATTATTATCGAAAATGCATATAATCCCATAGTAAAGCCAATAAATAAGTGCATGGATATCATAGCCGCCAAAGTAATTTTTCTTGTTTTTTTGAGACGGACTAAAATTGGATAAGACAATTCGAGCAGAACTGTTAAAATACCGCCGACAATATAAATGATGGGTATAGGATAATAATTGCTGTCGATTGATACGAGAGCATTCCAGACCGATTTACCGTCCCACCAGCCGGAATCCAGGGCCTTTGCCAAGCCCGAGAAGAAATAGGCAATAGACAAATGTATCTGTAGTACAGTCTGATAATTAAAATATATTTCAATATTTTTCTTCTTAAAAATCAGACGATCACAGGAATAATATTTTCCAACGGGAAATATAAAACAATAAAATAACGACATGGTCACAAACTGATCATATCCGTAATTAAATTGGGAAAAACTCTTAAAAATAAGCAGTTGTAAAATCAGCGCGAAAAGTGCCGAAAAACGGGTTAAAAATCCAATGACCAGAAATAATAAAGAACCGAGATAGGCAGATAAAACAAATTGGTAGAAAAAATCCAATAATCCGTTGTCTTTGAGAAATAAACTCATCGGATACAAATATCTGAAAACACCTGTTTCCATATACATGAGCTCTTGTGGCATCAACGTATCAGCTGAAGAAAACAATAAAAATAAATCTCCTTTTAAAGATAATATTTCAATGATCGCTACCAAGCCTATCATAATCCTGAAAAACAGTAAAAAAGAAGCTTCTGAATATTCCCGTTTGAAATAATCAGATATTCTATTTGGCATGGTATAAATTGCTCTGTAGTGCATATAATTTTATTTTTTTGTTGATATCTTTATAATAATCAGGAACTACGGTAAGAAGTTCCACCCTGTATGAACTGCAATTTGGAATTGAATATGCCTTTTTCTTTCCTAACCATTTCATTGATTTTGTAATATATTCTCTTCTGAATTTAACTAAATCGGATAAACTGTCTTCCTGTATTAATTTTTTTGTATCGGATATGTAGTTTGCCATATAAGAAGAATATCCTCCTAACCGTTGAATTCCGTTTACACTGTTTAATCCAAAATATCTATCGGTTGATATAACATTATTTTTCTCGTCATAATAACTAATTTTAAAATATTTCTTTGAGGATGTTTTTATACCGTAAAAACCGTATCCGGTGTTGATGCCTGTTAAAATATAATACCATTCATTATTTTCATTTTGTATGAAAAGTCTTGGAAAATCAGGTTTTGATTTATAATGAAAACTCCAGAAATTATCTACTGTAGTATTTATTCCCTGGAAAAAAATTAAAACCAGATGTACGATGAAAAACACCGTTATTAAAAACTGTTTTGATTTTTCCATGCTATTTAACTTTTATGGTTCTTAAAATCTATTATATCTTTGGAAGTATTGATTGGTCTGTAATTATAAATTTCTGATGTCGCAATTCATAAATATTTAAATAAAAATAGAGGTCATATTCAAGCTCATACCAAATCTATTTTCAACATAGGTTTTGAGCAATTTGAAAATACAATAGTATTTCCTGCTGAAGGCACCTAGACAAAGTTGATCATAAACAACTGAGTATTAAAAACCCTGATAAGCATGAAGTTGAAATATGACCTCTCAATCAGAAATAGTGAATAGAAATGTCCTTCTTTTCAAAAGGACATTCTTTCTTTTCTACCGGATTATAAACTTGAAAGAGCAGTACTTTGAGTTTTTACAGGTGTCGTTGGCGATTCTGTCCATCGGGTATCACATTTGCTAAACGTCTGATTTGTTTCAAACTTAGCGTCACATGCTCCTGCTGCTACCTTTAATACAGAAGCAACCTCTGCTTTGTTAATAGCACTGTTGTTCTTCTTAGCGGGAGCAAAAGAAAAAACTACAAAAGTAGCGGCTATAGCTGCTGTTGAAAAAATTATTTTTTTCATAATAATAATTGCTGTTCCCAAGTTGGTTTGAATAAGTAAAGTCGGGAACTTTTTCTTTACTTACATGGTTTAGAAGTTTTCACTTTATTTATAATCCGTTTCTTTTGCATTGCGCACTACAAAATATCCGGATGATAAATCGTTCTTATGGTTTCCAGTGTCCACCATCCTTAATCGGAGGTCTTATCCCACCTTCCAGGTGATATCCTGTGCTGTCTTTTAGCATTTCAGTACTGTCTTTCCCACCAGTTGTCTTTTCAACGGATTCGACTTTTTTGTCAAAAATATTTTCTGCCAGATCATTTGCATCGTTTCTACAAGAAATCAATACCAATAGGATTACAGAGAGGATAAACATCTTTTTCATATTTTACAATTTGATGATTAAATGGTTTATCCGGTACCGGAAATTTATATAAGCTTAATGAAACGAAATTAGAAATTAAAATTTCCAAATATTTAAGAAACTTTGATTCTATTTATAAATCATACCATTTGATTTATAAATTATCACAAAAATAATGCACTGATTAACAAATGATTAAAATTAAACAAAAGCATTTAAGGCAGACTTTGAATTTTCAGATTATTTTAATTAATTTTGATAGATAAAACTATACTTTGAAACTCCTTACACACCATATTACTTTTCTATTTTTATTTTCTGCGGTAATTTATATACACGGGCAGAATTTAAAAATTACTGATAATTCTACTTTTGGGGATATTCGTAAGTATTATGAAGATTTACCTGAGAATGACAAACAGGCATTACCTTATGTAAATGTTTATCTGAAAAAAGCCAAAAAAGAAAATGATTATATTGAAATACTCCAAGGCTATCAGGATGCGATCTATTTTTCCAGGAATAAATTTCAAAAACTAAAATATGCAGACCGCTGTGTAAGCTATATACTGAAATCAAAAGATCAAAAGCTTATCAGTAAAGCTTATCTTGAAAAAGGTGTTATTTATTACTTTTTTTATAAACAATATCAACCTGCATTAAATGAATACCTTAAAGCTTATGAACATTCTGAAAATATTGATGATGAATTTTTAAGATATCGGATTATCTATCATCTGGGTGTAGTTAAAAGCTATCTGGGATACTACAACGAAGCTTTAAAACTGTTTAAAAAATGCTCAGCGTATTTTGAACCGCTTACAAAATCCAGAATTCATCCTAATCTTATTTTTAATAACAGAAAAGGATATCTGAACAGTCTGCATCAACAGATTATCTGCTACAGGCATCTGAAAAACTATTCAAAAAGTGATTCATTAATTCGACATGGCTTATCATTGTTACAATCATCTGATGGGTTTGATCTAGAGAAAGCATATTTTATCAAATGCCTTGGTATTTCCTGTTTTGAAAGACAGAAGTATCAAAAAGCTATTCAAAACCTTGACCTTGCACTGCCGGAACTGAGAAAGATTGATGATTTCACAGGAACTTCCCTCAGCTATTATTACATTGGCAAATCTTATGAAAAAATGCATAAGGATAATCTGGCAGTTGATTTTTTCATCAAAGTAGATTCTGTTTTTCAAAAAGAAAAATTTATTATCCCTGAAGTAAGAGGTAATTACGAAAGCCTTATTAATTATTATCATAAAGTAAATATCCCGGAAAAAGAATTATACTATACCAAGCAATTACTAAAGGCAGATAGCATCATAAATAAAGATTTTCGGCACCTCTCTGATAAAATCCATAAAGAATATGATACAAAATCTTTACTGGGAAGACAAAAGGAATTGGAGAGCAAAAACTCTATCGGTTTCATTGTTTTAATGATTTCTTCCGCACTTATTATTATTTTAATTACTGTTCTATTACATAGAAAAAAGAAAGAGAAGGAAATTCAGCACAAATATACTGAACTGGAAAAAAGAATTATTCACCAAAATCGGTCACCTGAAAAAACATCCGTACTATCCTGTTCCGTTAAAGAAAATAAAACCGGAGTTCCCAACGCTGTAATTAATGATATTCTAGAAAAGCTTAACGATTTTGAAAAAAGAAAAGGTTTCATAAAAAAAGGACTTACCCAACAAGAACTGGCTAAGAGCTTTAACACAAATACAAGTTACCTTTCGCAAGTGATCAATGAATCAAAAGGCAGAAATTTTAATAGATATATCAATAAATTACGGATAAAATATATTACTCAGGAATTATATCACAATCCTAAATATCTGGATTATACTATAGAAGGATTAACTCAAAAATGCGGTATTTCTTCCCGTAAAAGTTTCTCCGATCTCTTTCATGAGATCAATGGTATCCGTCCTACAGATTTTATAAAACAAAGGAAAAAGGAACTAGAGGAAAAAACAAATATATAATAATTAAGATTTATCAGACAATTAGGGGATTTGAACAAATATCCTAATTGAATATTATTTGCAGGAACTTTCCGGATCTATCTTTGGTCATTTTTTTATTCATAATATATCGACCTTAAGTTTAATCTACTTCTGAAATTTAGATTGTTTACTTTGTTTTTGTGCAGTCATCAAAAACTTCATTGCCCTACGGAAACCCGTAAAAACGCCTCTTAAAATATTCCTACCTTTAAAAAACTAAAAACAATTAACAGAAAACGATATTACAATATGGGATTTAGTTACAGAAAAAGGGTAAAACTGATGCCGGGTGTTCATCTGAACATCAGCCAAAAAGGAGTAAATACGACCATCGGCAGACGGGGCGCCAGTGTAAATTTCAGCTCAAAGGGAACACGGGTCAATAATTCCTGGGTTTCGCTGTTCAAAAAACTGTTTTAATTTTATTTGATTTGGAAAATAAAAGGCCGCCTCAAACCTGGGAACGGCCTTTTATGATAATATTGCTTTCCACACTATTTAATTATAACAAAGCAATCTCATACCTTTAAATTTCAGGAATTTCAATTTCGGATAATGCCTGCATGTTTTCTTTTAACTGTTGATTCCCATTGGCTAAAAACTCAGAAAATTCAGTTTTCGGGAACAGCTCTTCATAATACTCAATCCCTTTAAAGAGGTTTTCTCTGAACGTCTTCCATTTTTTAACCTGCGCATTGGTCAGGGCTCCTGAAAAGCCGGTGATTTCTTTTCGAAGATGATCAATGTACATTTTTAGTTCGTTGATGAACATATTCGGACGGTCGGCGGTGCCAAGAACATTGTCATTTCCGTAAATATGCTTCACCATTCTCGAAAGGGAAATTTCTTTATCGAAATAGGCAAGATTCGGTCCAGGGCAGATGACCACGCCCTGCTTCTCCCCTTTTGTTTCCAGATTATTTTCCAGATAGGCGGCATTCACCAGCCCGACACAGAGGCAGGCTTTTTCAATAATATCGTCTTTTTTCTTCTGATAAAGCGTTGAAGAAATTTGATCTTTCTCCTGTTCCAGTTCCGCAAATTTGAGGTCCTGGTATTTCTTTGAAGCCGTACAAATCCCTTCTGATGAATATTCCTTGCTTAAAGCCAGCAATTTTTTTGGACATGAGCTTCCGAAGCGGTTGTCTTTTTGTTTTTCCTGTCGGAGGCGTTCATTCGAAGTTCCTCTTACCGTATTAAAAGGCACGCCCAACGGCGAAAGATTGCTCAGGTAAAAATCCTTTTCTCTGGATACTGCCAACAGTTTTCTCGTTTCCTCATCTACGGAAGTAGCTTCCGGAACCAGCAGGAACGGCGATCCCCAGCCGACACTTTCAACATTGTAATGTTTCAGGAGAAAGATATGTTCTTGGGCAGTCCCTACTCCGCCCTGTACGGTAATGCTCATTTTAAGAGGCTGTACAACGGGATTTTTCCCTTTTTCTTCCAAAGATCTCACCATCAAAGAATGGGCAGATTCGATAAGCTCCGATTTTCTCTGCTTAAATTCTTCCATGATGGGTCCCAGTAGCAGGCCTTCCGTGGCAAAAGCATGTCCGCCACAGTTCAGTCCGGATTCTACCCTGTATTCCGAGACCCAGAGCCCTTTTTTGGCCAGGAAATTTCCCTGGATCATTGCTGAACGGAAATCGCTCACTTTCAGGATGATTTTCTTCTTTAAATTGCCTTGTTCATCAGGATAAAAATCATCGAATTCCTCCAGGTAACTGTATAAACGCGGATTCATTCCTGCGGAAAGCACTACGGACGACGACAATTTACTGTTGGCAAAACCGCGTAAAGAGGCATGGGCATCGTTATAAATAACAGGGAGCGGCTTATGGTGACGGAAGTTTTCCTTATCCACTTTCGTCATGATGTTCACATCAATACTTCCTCTCTGAAAATGGTGATCGATGAAATGTTTAAGGGATGAAGAGATGCGTTCTTTACAGTTCAGGAATTGCTGTAGGCCCTCTTTTAGTTCAGAAGTACTGGGAAGCATCTCCATAAAGCTCTGCAAAGCTGTTCTGTTCCTGGAAACCTCTTCTTTGAAAGCTTCAAACTTTTCATTTACAATATCATCCATCATGTTCAGATACTCCGTAATTCTCCGGGCCCGGTAATCATCGGTCTTCGTTGAAATACGAGGGTAATTCAGGTTGAATTTTTTACTGTAAAAATTTTTCATTTTTTCTATAATCTCATCATCGATAATAGAAACTACGGATGAAATACCGTACTGCGCTACACGGATAGGACTGTCTATCGTATAAGCCAATCCCATTACGGGAATATGGAAATTGTGTAAAGGTTTGTTGTTCATTATTATATGAATTAAATAAGTACATACCTCTAAATTCCCATCAACTGATTCACTGACGCAAAAATACCGGTTTCAAAGCAATTATGCATCAAATAATAAATGATTTCACGAAATATGTTTAAAATCATCTATCAGAGCGGTTATTATTTGTTGAGTTTTTAGAACACCTTAAAATCCATTTGAATCGGATAGAGATAATTACAATTTATCTTTTTCATAAAAGCTTTTACTACTGTATAAATTATTTTAGATTAAATGAATTTAAGGATCAATCTATTTAATCATATGTAATTAATAATTTAAAACTTCTCAAAAAATAACACCATTTTTTAGAAAACAATTATTTTAAAATATTTTATTATGCAAATCTTTATTAATTTTACTTAAATTCTAATAAAAAATACAATTTAAAATTTATAATCAGTACATTTACGTTAAAATTCACTTAAACTGACTGAAATTAAAGTATACATGACAAGTAAAATCACCGGCACAGGTAATTACATACCCAATGAAACCATTACCAATCTTTTTTTCAACAACCATATTTTTCTGGACGAACAAGGTGCCCTTTTAAAAGACGATAACGCTTCCATCACCAGCAAACTTCAGAAAATTACAGGCATCGAAGAAAGAAGATATGCAGGCAGTGACCAGGTAACTTCGGATCTGGGACTCATTGCGGCGGCTGCCGCCATCGAAGACGCTGGGATAGATCCTGAAACTCTTGATTACATTATCTTTGCCCATAATTTCGGTGACGTACGTTTCGGTACGGTACAGTCTGATGCCGTTCCCAGTCTTGCTGCGAGAGTAAAGCATTTCCTGAAAATAAAAAATAACTTCTGTGTAGCCTACGATGTACTTTTCGGATGCCCGGGATGGATCGAAGGAATGATCCAGGCCAATGCATTTATTAAATCCGGGATTGCCAAAAAATGCCTCGTGATCGGTGCAGAAACCCTTTCAAGGGTGGTCGATATTCACGACAGGGACAGCATGATTTATGCAGACGGAGCCGGAGCGGTAATTTTGGAAAGCAGTGAGGACGGATCGGGAATTTTATCCCATCTTTCCGCTTCGCATACTTTTAAAGAAAAGGATTATTTGTATTTCGGGAAGTCGTATAACAACGAAAGCTGCCCGGATACCCGGTACATAAAAATGGACGGAAGGAAGATCTACGAATTTGCTTTGGTTAATGTCCCGGAAGCCATGAAAGAATGTCTGGATAAAAGCGGATATTCGATCGATCAGTTAAATAAAATCATCATCCACCAGGCGAATGAAAAGATGGATGAAGCCATCGTCAACCGGTTTTACCAGCTTTACGGCAAAACAGCTCCAGCTGATATTATGCCGATGGTCATCAGCAAGCTTGGCAACAGCAGTGTAGCCACCATTCCTTCCCTGCTGACAATGATCCTAAAAGAAGAGCTCGAAAATCACGAGATTAAAGAAGGGGATATTGTCCTTTTTGCATCAGTAGGTGCCGGCATGAATATCAATGCGATCGTATATAAATTTTAAAAACAAAACCCGGGATCCGTTAAATAATGGTCCCGGGTTATATTCTATCTTTCAGAATTTAGAACTCCTACAATTTTCTAGTAAAAAATTCTCTTTAGCTTATCTGACTTTTTCCTGAGGATCTGCCTTTTAAAAACATATAGGTTAATCCCAATCCAAGTCCGGTAAGTAAGGCAATTTTTGTTTTCCTGGACGGAACCGGAAGAATGGTTTCCCCGTAGATCCGGTGAGGCTGCGGCGAAGGCTGCATGACGTTTCCGGAATCCGAAGGCGCATTTTTCAGCTTCATCATCAGCCTCATTCCCGCAGAAGCGGTATTGATTACCGGTTTCGGAAAGAATTTATACATTCCGGTAAGTAGTCTTGACATCACATCCGGGAACATTTCTTTTCTCGGGTTCTTTGCCAGTTCCACCATTTTTGCAGCAGTATCTCTCGGGTCAGCCGCAAAAGGCGGAATTTTAAAATCCAGTCCGGAATATTTTGCCGAATGCATATTTCCCGTAGAACGCTGAATCTGAGGATAGATATTGCAGATATACACTTCCGGGAAATCTGAAATTTCCCCATGAAGGCATTCCATCATCCCGCGGATCCCGAATTTCGTTGCAGAGTATACCGCACTGTACGGCGCCGGCATAAATCCGCCGATGGATATATTATTGATTAAAATTCCTTCGTTCTGTTTTTTGAAAACCGGCAGCACACTGTAAGCTCCGTGCATATAGCCGAAAAGATTGGTTTTGATCACCTGTTCGTTCAGATCCATCGGGATGTCCTCAAATTTACCGCTGGCCATAACGCCCGCATTGTTGATCCAGATATCGATTCTCCCGTTAAACTGCAAAGCCTTATTGGCGAGGTTCTGTACTTCACTTGCAACAGAAACGTCCGTCGGAACAGCCATTGCGGAGACTTCAAGGTCGCGGCATAAAGCTACCGTTTCTTCCAGAGCTTCTTTTCCCCGGGCTGCGACTACAATATTACAGCCTTCGAGGGCAAACGCTTCGGCCGCCGCTCTTCCTACGCCGCTGCTTCCTCCGGTGATAACCACCGTTTTTCCCCTGAGGCTTTGCTCTAATTGATCTTTTGATTTCATTTTGTGATGGGTCTTTTTGATTAATTACCTAAAAGCCACCTATTTTTATGCCAATAAGAGACTTTCACGATTATATTTTCTCTTGTAGATTACACAGATATTCAAAGATAATAGCATATATTTTGCGCCGTACATAGATTCTATAGCATTTACATTTATTTACACGCTTAAACACCCTGTTTGTCATTCCGGAGGAATCCAATCATAGTATTAGCGATAAGCATTAAAGTTTAACTCATATTAGTACGGAAAAAAGAAAGAATCTCCCACAGATCTGCTCAGATTTTCACAGATGATAGCGCATAATTTGTGTTGTATACATATTCTATTGCGTTTACATTTATGTACAAAGTCAAACACCCTATTTGTCATTCCGGAGGAATCCAATCATAGTATTAGCGATAAGCATTAAAGTTTAACTTCGATTTGTACGAAGGAAGGAAGGAAGGAAGGAAGAATCTCCCACAGATGGCAAAGGTTTTCATAGATAATAGCGCATAATTCTTCCTGTATATGGATTCTATAGCTATTATATTTATGTATAAACTCAAACACCCTGTTTGTCATTCCGGAGGAATCCAATCATAGTATTAGCGATAAGCATTAAAGTTTAACTTCGATTTGTACGAAGGAAGGAAGAATCTCCCACAGATTGCAAAGGTTTTCATAGATAATAGCGCATAATTCTTCCTGCATATGGATTCTATAGCTATTATATTTATGTATAAACTCAAACACCCTGTTTGTCATTCCGGAGGAATCTAAACATAGTATTAGCAATAAGTATGAGCTTCGCCCAGATTTATATGGACGAAGAAAAACCTCCCACGCATGTACAGATTTTCATAGATGATAGAGTAATCTAAAACTCCACTCAGCACCAGAATTATTGCTGCTTAATAGTATAAAAATCAAAGATTTACCTCATTTTTTTTATATTAACTAAAGGAATTCGCGAACCTCTCCGAGGTTCTTAAAAACTTTTGAGTGCTTTCTTATCATACACAATTCAGCTTTATTATACATTACAACCATCTTTTGTGACTTTTGTGGTAAAAAAAAATTTCTGCGGACTAATCAAATTTTCACGGATGATGGCATAACTACGATAAATAAAAAAGCTGCTTCCAGTAGGAAACAGCTTTGATAATTATAAAAATTAAAGACTTAGTGTCCGGATTTGGCATCGGCCTCCTGCTTTACGTGGCCCAGATATTTGGTACAGTAAGCACCGAAAATCAAGATAACCACATAGCAGAACACCGGAATAATAAAGGAATGCTGCACCCCGAAATGATCGGCCAGGAAACCCTGGAAAATCGGAACGATCGCACCGCCCAGAATGGCCATAACCACCAGTGATGAACCCTGACTGGTATATTTCCCCAGTCCTGAAATGGCTAATGTATAAATATTAGAAAACATGATCGAGTTGAAAATCCCGATTCCTAAAATACTATACATCGCTAACGCCCCATGATTCAGCATGGCAGAAATCAACAGCAATACATTCACCGCGGCAAAAATAGAAAGGGTTCTTGCCGGAGCCGATTTCCCGATGAAGAAGGCGATAAAATTTAAAGCAATGAATACAAGGAAAAAGCTGATCTGCGAAAAGGTAAGATCCACAATGCTGAAGATCACCAAAAAAACCGCAGCCGCAGCGCCCAGCATATACAGTGCTTTCTTCCCCTGGCTGATGGAATGGTTAAGTGAAATGGCTCCCAGGAAACGGCCGATCATCGCGCCGCCCCAATACAGGGAAAGATAATTTTTGCTTACCACTTCAGAAAGATTCATGACCTGAGGCTGCTCCAGGAAACTGATGATAAAGCTTCCTACCGCCACTTCCCCGCCTACATAGCAGAACATGGCCAGCACCCCGAATTTCAGGTGATTATGCTGCAAAGCGCCGAAACCCTTTACCACTTCTTCTCCCGCTACTTTAAAGTCCGGAAGCTTAACCCTTGAAATAATCAGAGCAACCAGCAATAAGATGCCCGCAAAGATCAGGTAAGGAATCTTGGTGGCAGCGGCTGAAAAAGATCCGTCCGGTGCAGAAAAAAGCTCAAAAATCAGGTGACCGCCCAAAACAGGCGCAATCGTCGTTCCGAAAGCATTAAAAGCCTGCGTCATATTCAGACGGCTTGAGGCAGAATCTTCAGGTCCCAAAAGGGAAACATAAGCATTCGCCGTGATCTGCAGTACCGTAAATCCAAGCCCCAAAATAAACAGCGCTCCTAAAAACAAAGGATAGGAAACCAGGCTTGCCGCCGGATAAAAGAGCACGCAGCCCAGTGCCGCCAGAAAAATCCCGAAAAGAATTCCTTTCTTGTATCCCACTTTATCGATCGGATCGCCGCTGGTGGTCGAGATTAAAAAATAAATCAGGGAGCCGATAAAATAAGCTCCGAAAAAACAGAACTGTACCAGCATCGATTCAAAGAACGTCAGGCTGAACAGCTGTTTGAGGTAAGGAATGAGGATGTCATTCATACACGTGATGAATCCCCACATAAAAAATAAAAGCGTAATGGTAATCAGCGGAACGGTATAGCTCCGGCCTTTGGTCTTCACTTCATTGATCATAACAGTTATTTTTTTAAAGGCGTTAAAGATAGTCTGTTTTACCGATAAAAACTCAATTTGAGATATTAAATTTCGTCAGGCTTATCATATTTTTTAAGTAAATAAAACTTTCAAAACCGACCGTCTCAAAACAAGCATCTCTACAAACTAAAATGTCTTCATTAAAAACAAGCCCCGCAGGTTTTACAGATTAGCAGACTTTATCATCAATTTGCAAAACATCTATCCTGTAGGGCATGAATTTAAGGTTTCAGATCTTCAAATTTCTCATCTGCCGGAAGTATGGGCCGTACTCTTTCTGCGGTTAGCTCTTTAGGTACGGAGAATCCTGCAGTTTGCCTGATGTCCAGCGAAGAAGCACCGACCAGGATTTTATAATTTCCAGCTTCCACTACCCAGGCCGACTTTGCCGTTTCAAATGAAGCCAGATCTTTCGGGGATAAGGTCATGGTAACGGTTTCAGTCTCTCCCGGCTTCAGTTCTTTGGTTTTAGCATACGCTTTCAGTTCGGATACGGGTTTATCCAACGTTTTTCCCGGTGCGGAAAGGTAGAGCTCCACGACTTCTTTGCCCGAAACGTTTCCTGTGTTTTTAACATCTACCTTCACTTCCAATGCATTGCTAAAAGTATTTGAATTTGTTTTGATATTTGAATATGTGAAATCCGTATACGACTTGCCATAACCGAATTCAAAAGAAGGCTTCACCTTAAAAGTACTGAAATAACGGTATCCTACATAAACGCCTTCCTGATAGGTAACGTCTTTCGGATTATCTGCCGGAACTCCAGGAAAATTTTTGGACGAAGCATGATCCGAATAATTTACCGGGAATGTCATCGTCAGTTTTCCAGAAGGATTTACTTTTCCGGAGATCACATCCGCCACGGAATGTCCGCCCTCCTGCCCCGGCTGCCAGGCCAGCAGAATGGCATCTACTTTATCTTTCCAGGAAGCCGTTTCAATAACACCGCCGATGTTGAGGATAACCACCACCTTTTTTCCTTTGGCATGGAAAGCCTTGGAAATTTTATCCAGCATTTCGATTTCTTCGGTGGCTAAATTGAAGTCGTTTTCCACCACACGGTCACCGCCTTCTCCTGAATTCCTTCCTAACGTGACAAAGGCAATGGCTGAAGTTTCGGCTTTTTCAGCAATAAATGCATCATCCATTTTCATTTCGGGAAGCCTTTCAGGCAGCGCCAGGATCCCTCTTTTCTTCCGTTTCTCTTTTTCGGCAGCCGCTTCTTTTTCCGCGTAAGGCTTATAGAGACCTACCAGTTCTTGATCGAGCTGATAGCCTGCGGAGGTAAGGCCTTCCAACAGGGAAACAGTATGCTTGTTGTTGACACTGCCGCTTCCTGTTCCGCCCGTGATCCAGGCATAAGACGTTACCCCGAATAAAGAAACTTTCTTTTGTTTTTCAGCAAAAGGCAAAGCATTTTTCTCGTTTTTCAACAATACCATTCCTTCGGCGGCGGCATTTCTCGTTATCTCCGCATTACGGCTGAGAAGCGGTTTGTTGCTGTACTGATACTGGGCAAATGTGGGCGTTTTAAAAATATATTCAAGGATTCTTTTTACATTGAGATCAGCCGTTTCCCGCGATACCTTTCCTGAATTCAGCGCTTCCAGCAAAACCTTTTTCTGGGCAGGAATTCCGGGCATTAGTAGATCGTTGCCGGCATTCATCTGTTTTACAACATCAGAAATTCCTCCTGTCCTGATGGATTCAAATCCCGGGAAACCGCCGAACCAGTCGGTCATCACGATTCCTTTGAAGCCCCATTCATTTCTTAATACCTCGGTCAGCAGATCTTTGGAATCGGAAGTATAAACACCGTTCACCTTATTGTAAGAAGACATCACTGTCCATGGCTGGGATTCCTTAACAGCAATTTCGAAATTTCTGAGATACAGCTCCCGCATCGCCCTTTCGGAGACGTGGGCGTTGATGGTAAGACGATTGGTTTCCTCGTTATTGGCTGCAAAATGCTTGATGGACGTTCCGACTCCCTGAGACTGGATTCCGTTCACTATGGCAGCAGCCGTTTTTCCCGAGATCAGCGGATCTTCGGAATAATACTCAAAATTCCTCCCGTTAAGCGGGTTTCTCTGGATGTTTAAGGCAGGGGCAAGAAGGACGTCGACGCCATACTCCTTTACTTCATTCCCCATCGCCTTTCCTACTTCTTTCAGCAGTGCCGTGTTCCATGTGGAAGCCAGTGCCGTTCCTACGGGAAATGCGGTAGCATAATAGGTCTGGGAATCATTCGTACGGGTTGGGGCAATCCTCAGTCCGGCAGGTCCGTCCGCCACGACCGTAGCAGGAATTCCGAATCTTTCCAGAGAAGCGGTTCCGCCGGCTGCACCAGGAACCAGCCCTTGTTTTGAATCTCCTACCGGACCGGTGAGCACTTCAATTCCCGGCATCCCGGTTCCGATCAGAAGCTCCGCTTTTTCAGCATTAGTCATCTGCCGGATGATCGCATCGATTCGTTTATCTACCGCAAGCCTGGTATCTTCCCAAACATCCAGCTTACCGTTTTTATTCAGGTCCTTAAATATTTTTCCGTCAACAGTAACCGTCGGATTATTCTGTGCTTTTACAAAAGGCGATGCCGCCACCAAAGCAAGAAACAGCCCCGAGTACTTTGCTTTCCGGGAAAACTGCAATAAGGTTAATCTATTCTTCTTCATGTTGTTCTCCTATAAAAATTTATGAAACTTTAGCCAGTCCAGATATACATCAGACCATTGGTCTACAGGAAGATTCTGTTTACCCATTCCGAAACCGTGGCCTCCTTTTTCATAAATATGAAGCTCTGCGGGCTGTCCGGCTTCCTGCCACTTGCTGTACAGCAAAACCGATTTCGGCGCCAGCTTCAGCTGGTCATCGCTTGCCGCACAGATAAACAGGGGAAGCGGGGATGTTGGAATGGCCGTATCCAGGATTTCACGGCTTGGACCTCCGTAAATGGATGCTGCAAAATTGGGGATCGTGGAAGCGTCCTTGCTGTGAAAAACACTTTCCAGAATAACACTGGCTCCGGCCGAAAAACCGATCACACCCAGTTTTTCAGGATTGATCTTCAGCTCTCCGGCATGAGTTCTGATGTAGGAAATCGCCGTTCTGATATCATTTCCTGCCATTTCTTTGATGGGCGCTGTCCGGGTATCGAAATCAACCCTGTTCTTAATGTTGTCCATCATTTCCTTTGCCGGGTCGTTGGATTTGGTTTCCAACAGCCTGTATTTTAAAACCACAGCCGTAATTCCGTTTTCAGCCAGCTTTTTGGCCATCTCGATTCCTTCGCGGTTGATGGATAAACTCTGGAATCCGCCGCCGGGAGCAATCACGATCACGGTTCCGTTGGCTTTGGATTTATCAGCCTCAAAAAGAAGCATGGACGGTTGCGTAACATTATAAACAACTTCGGTTTTAAAAGGCTGGCTGAATTGCTGCGCTTCTTTCTGTGTCCAGTTTTCTGTTCCGGGTGCTTTTCCCTGGTACAATGGAATGGTCTTCTGGGCATGCACTGCCAGACCGGCAAAAAATAATCCTGCTATGATGAATTTTTTCATTTTTAAATATTTTGTTTTACGTTCTGATTTTTTTTAATCTTAAATTATTTAACTCTAATTATAACCAACCGATTGGTTCATTGTTAAAAGTCACAAAAGATGCCGGGATTGATGCTCACGATATAATTAACTTTTGTGACTTTCATAATTAAATTTAAATGAGTTTAGTCAAGCTCCTCCTAAATGCATAATCTGCAGAAGGCTACTTTTTGTACTTTTCTGTTCTGGCATCTTTAATGACACCGGACCAGTTCATTCCGTATCCGAAATCATACGAATGACCTTCGGAATCTTTATGCACTTCCACGTCGTAAGGTACATCTTCTTTCTGTTTTTCCACGGTGGCCATATCAGCCGGCATCTGAAGCGGAAGCAGCCCGGAAGGTTCATACTTCCCGGTAACAATGTCTACTACGGCCTGATTGGAAACATTGAAGTTCATGAGAATCGCATCGGCATGTTTTTCAAATTCATTGAAAATCATCGGTTTTGAAGCGGTAACAGAAACAACCACAGGTTTTCCGTTCATGGCTTTGTAGGTATTTTCAATCGTTAAAAGGTCTGTAAAGTTGGCAGCTGTAGACGTTTTATTTTTAAATGAGCGGTCATGCACGTTCGGCGCTACTACAGGGTCTCCTGCTGCAATACTTTTTTCCCTGGCTTCGGTGGCCGTGTAGGTTTTGTACTGAAGGGAAATCGGAAGATAACCGTTTCCGCCTTCTGCCGCATCAATATCGCTGTAACCGCCTTCTTCGCTGTGCGGACTTTTCACAAAAACCAATGCGAAATCTGCTTTGGAAGGATCTTCCGTTACGTTATAATGTTTCTTGATTTTTTCGATATCTACAGGATATTCCAGTGAAGGAGCCGTGTAAACACCCCACCAGTTGAATGTTGCCGGAGAATATCTTTTGGGGATGTACACTGTTTTCCTTTCTTTTACAGGCAGCACTCTACCTTTGTTCTTCAGCATTACAATCGATTTTACCTGGGCTTCGTAACCGGCTTTCATAAACTCCGGATTACCCACAGTCTTCACCGTTTCTTCTACATTTACATACGGATTTTCAAACAGCCCCGTTCTGAAAAAATTTCTCAGCAAACGGACTGCAGACTGTTCGAAACGGTTTCGCATATATTGTTCTCCGTGCTCTTTCACACCCATTTTGTACGCTTCCAGCACCGGACCTTTATCATTATTTCCTCCGAATTGGTCAACCCCCGCTTCCAGGACTTTGTAGTGGCGTTCTGCAATGGATAATTTTTCAGCCCCCCAAGGTTTTCCGGCAAAGCCTCCCGGTGTTTTCGGTTCGTCTGCGGTTATCAGCCAGTCGGTACAAACCACCCCGTCGTATTTATATTTTCCGCGGAGCAGATCAGTGATCAGGTATTTGCTGTATCCGTTTCCTACGTTTTCACCGTTTTTCGTATCCTGGTTAAAACTGATCGTATAATAAGGCATCACAGCCGATGCTTCTTTGGTTCCTCCGCTTAATTTGAAAGCGCCTTCCGTGAAAGGCTTTACATGATTCTGGAAATTATTGCCCGGATAGACTGCAAATTTACCCATTGCCCAGTGGCCGTCGCGGCCGCCTTCTTCAGGTCCTCCGCCCGGCCAGTGCTTGACCATCGCATTTACACTTTTGTTTCCCCAGCCGTTTTTGCTGCCGGATGTGGTTTGGAAACCATCGATATAACCTCTTGCCATATCTGCCGTAAGATCAGGACTTTCGCTGAAAACATAAGCGATCCTGTACCAACGGGGTTCAGTACCCAAGTCGATCTGCGGCGACAGTGCTGTTGAAATTCCTAAAGCTCTGTATTCCTGAGCGGCGATATGCCCGAACTTTTTCACCAGTTCCGGATCGAAGGTAGCGCCCATAGCCAGCCCGTCCGGCCAGAGGGAAATCTGCCCTCCTGCGCCTTCGTTGAACTCTGCGGTTACCGTTGCAGAATGCCTTGGATCCGTACTGTTGTTGGCAGGAATTCCCAATCCGAGACCTTCGATGTAAGCCTGGATATTGTTGCTCCATCGGGCGGCAACTTCAGGAGATTCTACCGTAGTTACCAAAACGTGGCGAAGATGGTCTTCCTTTAAAAACTTCTTCTGCTGATCCGTTAAGTCATACGCTTTGGCACCACTTTCCTTATACAGCATCCCGTTGTATTTTCCTGCTCTGATACCCTCTGCAGCTGCAGGAACCGACTGGTGCCCGCTATACAGCATGAGCCCGGCAATCTGTTCTACCGACATTTTTGATGCAAGATCTTTTGCCCGTTCATCCACCGGAAGCCTCCAGTCTTCATATCTATCGAGCTTACCGTTTCGGTTTAAATCCTTAAATTTTTTCCCGCCTACCGTCAGAATTTGTACTCCGGATTCAGGAGAATATCCTAACGTTGGTCCTTTTGCATTGGTCACCGTTGTGAAATTCTGGGAAAATGCGGTGATTCCTAAGAATAAGGTGGCAATATTATATACTGATTTTTTCATTTTTTACTTTTTAAAAATTAAAGCTTACGGAAAACTGACCTGTTAATGGCATAATGTATGTTCCGGTCAACAGTTTGCCGTAGTACGGGCTTGCATCGGTAATGAGCTCTGCACCGTTGATGGTTCCACTGGCTCCTCGCTGGTTAAGGAAGTTGATGACCGTTGCACCAATGTTGATATTTTTATTAACCGTATAACTCACGCCACCGAAAGTTTCCCATCTCGGAGCAAAATAAAGCGCGTTTGTTAGGTTCGCGTACTGCTTGGAAAAGTATCTGAAACTTGCCCAGAATCTCCATTTATCAACGGTATAGCTTGGATCGATTTCCATCAACACTTTAGCAACACCTAACACGTTGTTGTCACTGTAATCGTAATCTTTTCCGAACGCATTGAAATTAAATTTCTTATAAACCGGATTTTGGAATGTCACCAGATAATGTAAATTGAATCCTTTGAAAGGTTTTACCACGAAATCGGTTGTCCAACCTAACGTCTGAATATCGTAATAAACGGTTGCAACCTGTGCCTGGGAGCTGTTAGCAGGATTTACAAGGTTGTATCTGTTTAGGTTATTATTTTTTTTCAGATAGGTCGCCTGTGAAATAAGCTGGATCCAGTTGGTGTTCCAGAAAACTCCGAATGCGCCAAGCGGACTTTTGATTTTATTGGTGTTTGGTTCAAAAGCCTGAGAATAACTTTCAAGCCTTCTGTTTTCTTCGGTATACAGGAAGTTCGCTAAAACCCCGAAATTCTTCGTGATGTTGTACGTCGCATTCAGACTTCCGGCAATCTGGAAGAAGCTTTTATTGATCTGATCAAACTGATTGGCATTGGTAAAGCTGAAACCGACAGTTCTCGGCGTCAACGAATATTCGCCGTCAAGGACGTGGTTTCTTAAATGCAGACCGTAGCTCAAATTAAAGTTGTCCGTTACTTTCCATTCATCGGTACCGTAAACCGAAAGCTTGTTTTCTGTTCCGCTATGATATTCTCCGCCTGCATTGTAGTTATAGAAACCGTCGGCATCCGTATTCGGCCCAATTAATCGCTGCGGCTGCGGTTCCACACTCTGGAAGAAGAAAGCACGGTTGGATGTGAATTGGTCTACGTGGTAAAACTGTTCCAACACGCCGAATGTTACGTTATGATCTCCCAACTGTTTGTTTAGAGAAAAACGTCCTGCAATGTTGGTAATCGGAGTTTCCGGCGTATACATACCAAGAATTGTTCCTACAGGTCCGGAATAAGCCTGACCGTTGGAAGCCAACGTATATCCTGCTGCAGAATCAGCGTTGAAGATGCTCAAAGGAATCATATTGGACATTTTTGCCTTAGCAAAATGAGCTCTTGTCGAAAACTTAAAATTCCAGCCATTGTTTAACAGATAGTTACCAAAAACATCAATGTTGTGCGAGGTGGTCCTGTTATCATTTCCGCTCATCGATCTCCAGGAATATTCTCCTGTAAGGATATCTTTGATTTTCATCTGGCCGTCTCTCACGACGTAAGAATCCCGTCCGATTTTGAAATTGTCAAGCTCTGTCACTTTTCCTTCAGGCCCGTACTGGAAAACGGCATAATTGGTGATGCTGTACGAATCCGCGTATTTGTATAAAACCGAAATTTTACCCTTGTCATTATTAAAATACTTGGTTACGCCAGCGCGGAATATCTTGGTTTCATCGGCATTTCTTGCAAAGCCTAATTTGTAGGTACTCGGATCAAAATTGGCAAAAGCACCTACCGTGTAAGTCCATCCGTTTTTAGAAACCGGTCCCGAAGCATTGACATCGCACTGCAGCCAGCCGAAAGTACTCGTCGTCAATTTACCTTTCAGCTTAAAATCTTTGGTCCCTGTTTGTGAATAGGAATTCACGGCAAAACCGAGGTCGCCCATGGTATTGGCCAGCTGATCCATTTTCAATAATCCTGTTTTCTCCAGACCGACACTTTGTCTCCATGTTTTATTCGGAAGCTCGGGCCAGAAGAAATAAACGGCCGGAAGGTCGTTTTCCAGAATGGTGATTCCGCCTACGGTTGAAGGCAAACCGATATTCACATCCCGCGGACTTGTATTGTTGGCCGCGTTCAGCATTACGTTTCTGTTGTTATCCTCTTTTGAAGATGTTGTCACGGTTTTAACACCCTCTTCCTGTTTAACTACAGCATTCACTGCATTTTTAACAGCCAGCGTATCGGTCTTTTCCTGACCGAAAGCCACAGCAAAGGAAAACATCATTCCCAATGCTGAAATTTTTAAAGTTAATTTTCTCATCGTACAGTTAGAATAATTCTTCTTTATATTTTATATAGATTCGTTTATTTAATCACTTTTTGCTGCTTTAGCTAAAGGCACAACAATTTCTGCATCCGAAAAATAACCGGATGGTTCTTTATGTACATTACCGGAGCATCTACTACCACCGGTTTAACCGCCAACATTTAATTTATTCAAGTATCATAAAAGGTATTTTACATGATACTTTTAAGGTTAGAAAATGGTCATTTTCTAACCGGATTTATACTCCGGGAAAGGAATATTTTCAGAAGTAATTTTATTTACTGTGTGCTTTATTTCAATGCTTCTATATGAAACATTACAATACTACATTCTTTCCGCCGATTTACCAAAAGAAATGTTAATTAAATGTAATATTAAATACAATCTATTCATTTTCAATTATTTATTTTTATTTTATAAAACAAAAATTCATTGATTCATATAGAAACAATAACAAATAACCGCCTAAATTTTCCCCAAAAAGTACCTCAATTGCCATTTTTTGCCCCGGTGCCGAATTTTTATCTGTACATTTGTATATCCAAGATTTTTAGCTTTTAGATGGATTCCAAGCAACATATTATTAATAAATCGAATGAGGCAAAAGATATTTTTCTTCCTCATCTGTCGGCAGATTCCGTGATTTTCGGTTTCGATCAGAATGAACTTAAAGTTTTGCTGTTGAAAATGAACTACCGTAAGCAGTGGCTTCTTCCGGGTGGCTATGTGCGAAAAGATGAAGACCTTGATGAAGCGGTGGTTAGAATTCTGAAAGACCGTGTAGGGGTAGCAGGCGTTTACCTTCAGGAGTTTGGGGTTTTCGGGAAAAAAAACAGAAGCGAGCTGTATTTCGAGGATTTTGATGAAACACTTTTCCATAAGCAGCGATTTGTATCCGTAGGATATTATGCCCTGTTCAATCCGGATAAGGTAAGCCTGATTCCCGACGAGTTCAGTGAGACCTGCGAATGGATTTACCTCAGCAAGCTCCCTGAAATAGAACTTGCCATGGACCACCGTGAAATCATTGAAAAAGCATTGCTTACTTTAAGGGAAACCATCTCGCATAAACCCATCGGCTATAATCTTTTACCGGAAAAGTTTACGCTTTCCGAATTGCAGAAACTGTATGAAATCATTCTGGGAAAAGAGCTTAACCGGGGAAATTTTTACCGGAAGATGAAAAATCTCGGTATTCTCACCAAACTGGATGAGAGAAGAAAAGGCGGTGCCCACAAAGCACCGGATCTGTATTCTTTCGATGAGGAAAATTATCTACAGGCATTGGAAAACGGACTCAACAGCTGGTAATATGAAAACAAGTGCCGGAATTTTACTGTTTAAAAGGAAAAACGAAAAATTTTTCTACTTCCTGGTTCATCCGGGCGGCCCATTTTGGAAAAATAAGGATTTGGGTGCATGGTCGATTCCGAAAGGCGAAGCATCAGAGGGCGAAAGTCTTATGGAGCGTGCGGTTACCGAATTTTACGAAGAAACAGGTAAGAAGATCAGTGGCGATTTTATCGAATTGCAACCCGTCAGGCAAAAAGCCGGAAAGAGCGTCTATGCCTGGGCCCTGGAAAGCGATCTTGAAATGACCGGCCTTCAAAGCAATACCATTTCAATCAACTGGCCGCCAAGATCCGGCAAAACCATCGAAATCCCGGAAGTAGACCGCTGGGAATGGTTTGAATCTGAAGAGGCCATATTAAAAATCAACTCCGCTCAGTCTGAACTAATTCTACAGCTGGAAAAACTCCTGAAATCAAACAGCAGTAATCTAACCTGAATCAGATACCATACTACTTTATTTACATTGATTCAGAATGTTAGCGGTGATTTCTTAACCGAAAAAACTTCCAGCATCCAGTCTCCCTCTTCCAGCCCATCAGCATAACCTTTCAGCCGCACCCAAGTAGGATATAATTGTACAACCGGAAGAAACTCCTGAAATCCAAACAGCAGTAATCTAACCAGAATCAGATACCATACTATTTTATTTACATTGATTCAGAATGTTAGCGGTGATTTCTTAACGGAAAAAACTTCCAGCATCCAGCCTCCCTCTTCCAGCCCATCAGCATAACCTTTCAGCCGCACCCGAGTAGGATATAATTTTACAACCGGAAGAAACTCCTGAAATCCAAACAGCAGTAATCTAACCTGAATCAGATATCATACTATTTTATTTACAATGATTCAGAATGTTAGCGGTGATTTCTTAACGGAAAAAACTTCCAGCATCCAGCCTCCCTCTTCCAGCCCATCAGCATAACCTTTCGACCGCACCCGAGTAGGATATAATTGTACAACCGGAAGAAACTCCTGAAATCCAAACAGCAGTTATCTAACCTGAATCAGATACCATACTATTTTATTTACATTGATTCAGAATGTTAGCGGTGATTTCTTAACCGAAAAAACTTCCCGCATCCAGCCTCCCTCTTCCAGCCTACTATCACAATTCTGCTTAATATTTAACGCTCCTCCGTTTCCTTTTTAAAGCTTACCACTTCGTAATCATCGTCCGAACTGTATTTCTTGCAGCTTTCATCATCAAAACTTTCGGGAGATTTCAGGAAATCTTCAATAAATTTTGCGCTTTCGTCGGTGTTGGACGGCGTGATTACAATGTGGAAAAGTTTGGCTACGGATTCATCTGCATTCTGTTCGGATTCCTTTTTGTGTTTCAAAGCTTCTTTATAGTTCATCGGTTTATTTTATAGTAAACTGGCAAATGAATAAACTGTGCCACCGGTCTGTTTTTCTTCTAAAAAACCGCATCTGTGGTATCTGTACGGTTGCATTACTGCTGTGATGGCTTGATTTTAGATGGGTGTAGTGTACTTATTCCCCAAATTACATGATCATGGAACGGCTAAAAAAAATACTACTGAAAGTTCTGAAATGGGCAGGAATTTCGATCGCATCGCTTCTTTTTCTGATGTTTATTATTCCGATCCTATTTCCGGGAACCATTTCCGCACAGGTAAAAATATTTGCCAATAAACATCTTGCAGGAAAGCTCGATTACCGGAAAACGCATCTCACTTTTTTCAGGCACTTCCCTTCTCTCACGGTTACGGTGGATGATTTTTTACTGAAAGGCTCAAAACCTTTTGAAAATGATACGCTGCTTGCTGCAAGGGAAGTTTCGGTGGGTATCAACCTAAAAAACCTGATCTTTGACCGACAGGTAAAAATCGACGAAATCTATGTAACGGATGCATACGGAAACGTTTTTGTAAACAGTAAAGGTGAGGCCAACTATAATGTATATGTTTCCAAACCCTCCAATAAGCCGAAAGATACGGCCAGTAGCGGAGCTTCCATAAAGCTGGACCTGATCAAATTAAAAAACTGGAATATCGTTTACCGGACCATTCGGCCAGGGTGCTTGTTGATGCCAAAGGGCTGAACTATACCGGAAAAGGCGGCCTAAGTGAAGATATTTTTGACCTTGAGACCGATCTGGATATCAATAAGCTGGATTTCAGTCTGAACCGCATCTATTATGCTAAACAAAAGTCTTTGCATGCCGATTTAATTACGAGAATCAACACCAATGCCCTGACTTTCGTTTTAAGAAAAAATGAATTGAGAATCAATGATCTTCCTCTGAAATTCAGTGGCTTTTTAAGTATTCTGAAAGACGGATATAACCTGAACATCAATGCGGCTTCAGAAAAAACAACCATTCGGGATATGATTTCCGTATTGCCGCCGCAATATCTGGACTGGGCAAAAGATACCAGGATCGAAGGAAACAGCGATCTGTTTTTCAGCCTTAAAGGAAGATTCAGCGAACCTAAAAACCTGAAACCCCGGCTGCAGGCAAGGCTTTTCATCAAAGACGGCTTTGTTTCTAACGGTAAGGCCCCGGTTCCGATGAACAATTTTAATATGGATCTGAATGTAGATCTCCCGGATCTGAATACGGAACAATTGGGACTTGATCTTAAAAACCTAAGTTTTGACCTCGGACCGAATAATAGTTTCAGAGCAGTTGTAAAAACCAAAGGGCTGAATGAAATGCAGATCAATGCAGATGTAAAAGGTGCTGTAGACCTGCAGACGCTCGATCAGGCTTTAGGACTGAAAGATATTGATGCGAGAGGTCTTCTGAATACGAATATCAAAGCAAGCGGAATTTTTAGTCTGGATAAAAAGCTGTTTCCTAAAACCAACGGCTACCTTAACCTGAAAAACGGCTGGCTGAAAACGAAATATTATCCGAATCCGATCCAGAATATTACTATTGCTGCAAATATTGTAAATACCGACGGCACTTTTAAGAGTTTGGGCGTGAAGCTGGATCCTTTTAAGTTTGATTTCGAAGGCAATCCGGTTTTTGTAAATGCAGACCTGCAGAATTTTGAAGATGTACTGTATAAAGTCCGTGCAAAAGGTGTTCTGAATGTAGGAAGAATATACAAGGTGTTTGCTAAAAAAGGGTTTGATGTAAGCGGACTGATCATGGCCGACCTTTCCCTGAACGGACGGCAGAGCTATGCAACGACAGGCCAGTACAGCAAGCTGGACAATAAGGGAAATTTAATTTTAAAAAATATCAAAGCCACCACGGAGTTTCTTCCCAAATCATTTTATATAAAAGAAGGAAACTTCCGGTTTGAAAATGAAAAAATGTGGTTCCAGAAGTTTTTTGCGACGTATGGAAAATCAGATTTTGCCTTAAACGGTTATCTTCTGAATACCATTAATTATTTTATCGAAAGAAAAGGGACTCTTCACGGAAAATTCGGACTGAACTCGAATTACATCCTGATCGATGAATTCATGGCATTAAAAAACGGAGATAATACCGATAAATCCATTGAAGTGGAATATGCCAAGGTAGAAAATCCGAAAAGCAGCGGCGTGGTTATCATTCCAAAGAATTTGGATGTAGCTTTGGGGGTTAATGTAAGAAAAGTTGAGTTTAAAGGATTGGATCTGAACCATGTAAAAGGAACAGCCTCCGTTGAAAAAGGACAGGTATATCTTAAAAATACGTCGTTTGATGTGGTGGGAAGCCGGATGAGCATTGACGCCCGTTACCAGGATGAGTCTCCGCTGACGGCAAATTATGACGTAGCTCTGAAAGTACTGGATTTTGATGTTCAAAGAGCGTATAAAGAGATTGATATGGTCCGGGAAATGGCCACGGCCGCTAAGAATGTAAAAGGAATCGTTTCCCTGGATTACAAGCTGAAAGGCGATATGGATAAGAACATGAAGCCGATCTACCCTTCCCTGGAAGGCGGAGGAATCGTTAATCTCCGGGATGTAGAGGTTAAAAATTTAAAAATGCTTTCGGCAGTCGGCGATAATATTGGGGCTAAAGCTTTTAATGATCCGGACATGAAAGGGGTAAATATTGAAACCCATATCAAAAATAATTTGATCCACGTAGATAAATTTACGTTTAAAGTTTCTATCTTGAGGCCCACAGTAAGCGGTACCACGAGCTTCAACGGTCTGCTCGATCTGAGGATCCGGGTGGGTATCCTGCCGGGCGGTATTATCGGCTTTCCGGTGGTGGTAACGGGAACGCATGAAAAACCGAAAGTAAAAATTTTCAGCAAAACCGGCCAGGGAATTATTGATGCGCTGTACAATAAAAAAACCAATAAAGTGATCCGCCAGGAGCGGCGTGCCGAGAAAAAGACCAGACGGCAGCAGCGCAGGGAAAAAAGAGCGCAGGAAGAAAGGGCAAAAAATGCCGAAAAACAAATTAATAAAGATCTTAAAGAAAAATAATTCAGGCAAATAGTGAGTCAGTTAAGTTTATTTGATGCAGATGAATATTACCGGTTTCCGGAAGAATTGCTGGAGTATACAGGAAATTTTCTGTCGGAAGACGCGGCTTCCAGGCTTGAAGAAAAGCTGCTGCATGAAACGCCGTGGAAGCAGCATACCCAGAAAATGTACAGCAAGACCGTGGTAACGCCGCGTTTAACCGCCTGGTACGGTGATGAAAGCAAGAATTACCATTTGGGAGGCAACGAATTCGGGGTGAATCAATGGTCGCCGGAACTGCTGAACCTGAAACTTAAAATTGAAAAGTTTTCCGGGTATAAATTCAATTCTGTACTGTTAAACCTTTACCGGGATGGCAATGATTCGGTAGCGTGGCATCGGGATAAGGACAGCGAACTAGGAGAACGTCCGGTAATTGCTTCCGTAAGTCTCGGACAGGTCCGGAATTTTGATTTCCGCAATGTCGAAAACCATCAGCAGAAACACAGCCTTGCTTTAAAACACGGTTCGCTGCTCATCATGAAAGGAGATCTTCAGGTACATTGGGAACACCGTATCGCGAAATCCACCCGCCTGATGAGGCCCAGAATCAATCTCACTTTCAGACTGATTCGTGAATTATCATCGGTGTCCTGAGAATTTATATATTAATTTTCAGCATAATTAAAAAATAATATAAAATTTAACAAAATTTGGCAAAGAAATTGTGTATATGATTTTGAAACGATTAAAAAACAGCAGCTATGAACATTTCATATTACGATTTTAAAAATATGCCGAACCAGGAGCAATGCAGTTTTGTAATGAACGAAGGACGTGTCATGAATGAAAGAATGATCAATACAACAAAATACATTCTTTACGAAGTTTCGCATTTTTCTGTTGAGGTAATTTACAACACCGTGAACAACAAAATTGAAGGCATTAATGTTTACCAGAACAGAGGTGCATACGCTATATAGTTAATCACTACTTTCGTATAAATTGAGGAACAGCTTTATGAGCTGTTTCTTTTTTTATGCAGGTAGAATATTTAATATTAGAATGCTTATCAAGCTATTGATCTCCGAATCTTAAACAGGTTTAACCGAAAGGATCCCTGGAAAATCTAACCGTATTTATTATTTCCAAGTGCTTCGCTTTACACAGACTTTTTACAAATAAAAAATCCTCAGAAAGAATCTGAGGATAAAAACTAATAACCATGAAAACTCAAATTAAACATGAGTTACTTAACTACATTAAAATATTATGCCATTATTATTTCGGCAGTTTAAATTTTAAACATTTTTAAGACTTTTTAAGAAAAAATAATAAAATTTTCTTTGGCACGGTTTATTCTATATGATGATTAACATTAAAAAATAAATCATGGCCCATAAAATTTTTAGAAAAGAAGATTTCAGAAAGGATGAAACGGGAATATATATTCTTGAAGTCCCGAAAGGAAGTGTAGGAATCGGTGCGGATCTTATTATTGAAAGACAGACCGCTGACGGAGAATACGAAATCGTACAGGCTGATCTCCACCGTCACAACGACAGCATCCTCATCAAGTGGAGCGAACCATTTGACGGAAGACTGCTTTTTGATGAATAAAAAAAAGAAAGACTGTCTCAAGAGACAGTCTTTTTTAATAGGTATTATTCAATCCTCCATCCAGCGGAATGCTGGTCCCGGTAAGATATGCAGCATAATCGGAAGCCAGAAAAGCGGCGAGGTGGCCATATTCTTCAGGTTTCCCCAACCGTTTCATCGGGATCTTCTCTTCTTTCTTCTTTCTGATCTCCTCAACTGAAGCACCGGTCTCTTGGGCTTCATGCTCAATAAGATCTTTGATTCTTTTCGTATCAAATGACCCGGTAAGAATATTGTTGATGGTGATATTATGTTTTGCCACTTCGATAGACAATGTTTTCGACCAGGCAATTACCGCAGAACGGATGGAATTGGAAAGCGCCAGATTCGGGATCGGTTCTTTCACTGATAATGAAGATACATTGATGATGCGGCCTCTCCCCTTTTTGATCATGTAAGGAAGCGCAAGGTTGGTGGTTTCACAAACAGTTTTAAAAAGCAGATCAAAGGCCGACTGGTAATCCTGTGTATTTTTTTCTGATGCAAGGCCGGGCTTTGGGCCGTTCGTGTTATTCACGAGAATATCAATGTCGTGATTCTGAAAATATTCCGTTATTATATTCCGGAAGCTTTCAAAATCTGAAAAGTCAGCAACAAGATATTCGTGTTGCTGTTCGTCGCTCACGATGGGGAGCGAGCGTACGAAATCCTTTAGTTTTTCTTCATTACGCGCCATGACGGTAACATTGGCTCCGCATTTGGCAAGCTCTGTGGCGACCCCCGCTCCTATTCCCTGTGTAGCCGCTCCTACCAGGGCATTTTTTGAATTTAAGTGGATGTTCATGTGTTTGGTATTTATTATATAAAAATAGGATTAATAAGAGAATTAACAGGATAAAAATGGGTGGAGATTATTTTAATTTTCAATTTCCACAGTTATCTAAAATATTCTTATTCAGTATATTTTAATCACTCTGAATTTTTGTGGGGCTGTAGCCGAAACGTTTTTTGAAAGCGTAGGAAAAATGGGAAAGGTCTTCAAAACCGAGATCGGTGTAAATGCCGGAAGGGGCCTGTTTATTTTCCCGGATAAGAAAATGTGCCTCATCCAGCCGTTTCTGAAGGAGCCAACGATGCGGTGAAGTATGGAATATCTTCTCAAAATCACGCTTAAAAGTTGCCAGGCTTCTTCCGGTAAGGTAAGCAAAGCGTTCCAGATTAACATTATAACGGTAATTCTGATTCATAAATCGCTCAAGATCTATTTTGTGCGGTTGGGAAAAATCAAAAAGAACCTGCTGAAGTTCAGGCTGTGACGACTGCAGCAAAATCATCAGCAGTTCCTTTATTTTAAGATCGATGAGGGAGTTGTTCTGTATGCCGGTTTTGATAAGGGTCTGAAGAGAAATAATATAATTTTTAAGCAGGTCATTCTGCTCAATCCGGTGCATTGGTTTTACAACTGCAGGATGTTGTGCAGAACAGCCATATTCCTGAGCAAAGTTTCTGAGGTTGTCTTCACTCAAATAAATATTCATGCTTTCAAAAGTACCTATTTCCGGCGGGTACTTTATAAACTTTACCAACTGGTTTTTCCTGATCAGATGGAAATCCCCTTCCTGTGCTTCATACTTCTGCTTTCCTTCCAGCAGGGTGAAACTTCCTGCAATCTGATAGGAAAGCGTGTGCTGAGGAACAAAATTTTCCCCTTTCCTGCTCATCTCATGATAACATGAGTATACAATATCCTGCTTTTCGGTCATGATGATTATTAAAAAAATACCGCTTCCTATAGCCGTGGTTTCAAATGTACAAATTATTATTTCAGAATGGCTTTCGCTTCAAGATAATGCTGCAAGCCGAACTCGCCGTATTCCCTTCCTATTCCCGACTGTTTGAACCCTCCGAAAGGAACCATCGGATCATGGCTGAAACCGTTGATGCAGATTCTTCCGGCATCAATCTTTGAGGCAATATCCATTGCCCGTTCGGGATCCGACGAACTGATATACGCTGCGAGACCATACGGAGTATCATTGGCTATGGCAATGGCCTCTTCTTCATTTTTATAAGAGATGATCGACAGGACGGGACCGAAGATTTCTTCCCGGGCAATCTTCATGTCATTTTTAACACCGGTAAAGATCGTCGGCTTTACAAAATTTCCGGCTTCCAGCCCCTGCGGTTTACCCGGCCCGCCGGCAAGTAACAAAGCCCCTTCTTCAAGGCCCGCTTCAATAAAAGACTGAACCCTTTCATACTGCCGTACACTTACCATAGGCCCTATCTGGGTTTTTTCGTCCTGAGGCAATCCCACAACCATCTGTTCGGCGGTCATCTTTGCAATCCTGTTTACCTGATCGAGTTTATGTTCCGGAACCAGCAGCCTTGTTGGTGCAATACACGCCTGTCCGCTGTTCATATAAGCTCCGTACACCGCCATCGGAATTACCTGGTCCAGGTCTGCATCGTCAAGGATGATATTAGGAGATTTGCCTCCAAGTTCCAGGGTTACGCGCTTCATGGTACACGCCGCATTTCCGGCAATCATTTTTCCGACGGCAGTAGAACCTGTAAAGGAAATCTTAGCAACATCAGGATTCCGGATCAGTTCGGTTCCAACGACATTTCCAAGGCCCGTCACAAAATTTACGGCTCCTTCCGGAAGCCCTGCTTCATGAAAAGCTTCCATCAGTACCATTGTCTGCAGGCTGCTCATTTCACTGGCCTTGATTACGCTGGTACAGCCCGCAGCAATGGCAGTGGCTACCTTGCTGGCAATCGAACTGCTGCTTGCATTCCAGGGAGTGATCATCCCTACAACGCCGACCGGCTGTAATTTCACCAGGGAAGAATTTATCATTTTCCCGAATTTAAAATTTTTAAGAACTTCGGCCATACTGTCGAACCAGCTTCCGGTGTAGCGGCTGCTTATGGTGGAAAACTGGCGTGTTCCCCCGTATTCCTCAATCATTATTTCCGTAAGCTCATCCTGTTTTTTTTCTACGGCTTCTTTCAGTTTTTCAAGATACAGTACCCGCTCTTCTACGGTAGTCTGTGAAAATGTTTTAAAAGCTTCCTTTGCGGTGACAACCGCATTCCGTACATCTGTCTCGTCTGCAAGTATTGCTTCTCCGATCTTTTTGTTGTCGGAAGGATTGATGATTTCAAGAATTTCCGTTCCATGCGGATTTACAAATTTGCCATTGATGTAGATTTTATTTACTTGTTTCATTTTGATTGTTTTATAAGAGCAAAGGTAAACCGCTTCGCTGACAACAATTTTGTAAAACAGCTCAATTATACTTTGTAAAACAGCTCATTTCAAAAATCCTGTTTGTTCATGCATAAAAAAAGCTGCATGAAAAGCAGCTTAATTTGTATAAGTATGATTTGTTTTTACGGCTGGCCGCTTCCTCCTGCTGCTCCGTAAATATGTCCTGTGGTAAAGCTGGCATTGTTATCAGCAAGCTGTACGAATATGGAAGCCAGCTCGGCAGGCTGCCCCGGTCTTCCCAGTGGCGTTTCTTCACCGAATTTTTCAATATTTTCCTGGGTCTGTCCGCCGCTTACTTCAAGTGCCGTCCAAACCGGTCCCGGCGCAACGCCGTTTACCCTGATTCCTTTCGGTCCCAGCTGTTTGGCCAGTGATTTTACATAACTTGTCGTTGCCGCTTTGGTCTGCGCGTAATCGTAAAGATTTTCTGATGGATCATAAGCCTGTACGGAAGACAGACCGATAATGGATGAACCCGGCTTCAGATGAGGTAAGGCTGCTTTTGTAATCCAGAACGGTGCGTAAATATTGGTTTTCATCGTTCTCTCAAACTCTTCCGTGCTGATATCAAGAATCGATTCGTGGGTTTTCTGGTGCCCTGCATTGTTTACCAGGATATCAAGGCCTCCAAGTTCCTGAACTGCCTGGGCAACCAGTTTTTTGCAAAAGTCTTCCGTACGGATGTCTCCGGGGATGGCTACCGCTTTACGCCCAGCCTGGCGGATGAGTGCCACTACTTCTTTTGCATCCGGTTCTTCTTCCGGCAGATAGTTGATCGCTACATCAGCCCCTTCTCTCGCATAAGCGATGGCAGCCGCACGTCCGATCCCGGAATCTCCCCCTGTAATCAGCGCTTTTCTTCCCATCAGCCTTCCGGATCCTACGTATGTTTTTTCACCATGATCCGGAACGGGATCCATTTTGCTTGCCAATCCGGGGAAT
Organism: Chryseobacterium sp. SORGH_AS_0447; assembly: GCF_030818695.1. Lineage (NCBI taxonomy): Bacteria > Pseudomonadati > Bacteroidota > Flavobacteriia > Flavobacteriales > Weeksellaceae > Chryseobacterium > Chryseobacterium sp. SORGH_AS_0447. Next base: position 3,033,524 of record NZ_JAUTAR010000001.1, read on the forward strand.
GGCTGAAACTGTCTTTTAAAAGGCGGTCGGGGGTATTTTGTAGTAGGATCTGTCAGATCCGGCCCCATTGCAGGATTTGTTTTTTTGTTCTGAGACTGGGCAAAGGTTCCCGGTGCTACGGCAGCCACTGCAATAGTGGTTGCAATTTTTCCAATGGCATTTCTTCTTGTGATTTGCTTTTCCATTATATAATATTTTGGTGTGATTGATCTTAGAATAAATTTCTGCCCTGCGGCAATAATAACGGTAATATTTCTACAAGTATGAGACCATAGACGAAAAAAATCTGCCGGATGTTAAAAATGTGGTATGCAAATTTCAATATGTGCAATTGAATAATCAGACTTCTCTCTGATATTCAGATATTTTTATATTGTTTTTATAATAACAAACTTATAATATTTTCATAGGTTGATTTGGTTTTGATTCAGACTAAGCTAATCTATATTAAATATGATTAAATTTATTCCTATTGAATTAATAATGTTAAGATTGAATTTGAATTGATTAAGTCTGAATTTTTAACTAACATATTTTAAGGGCCTCCCATTTTAATGAGATTTATCTGAATTAGATTTAAATCAGAAAATTTTTATTTTAAAAGCATACCACACCGATGAAAGAAGGTTTCTGTTGGCAGATTATTTGTTTTGGTAACGGAAAATTGTTGTTATGAATAATAAAATAAAAGTAGCATTAGGCTTAATCGCCGGTGGATCGCTGATCTATTTCGGATTGAAAAAGAAAAACGGGAAGGTAAAAACATTTACGGCTCCTGACGGAAATACTTATGGTGAAAATCAACTTTACCGTACATTCGATAACAAGCTGTTTAAAAACGGAAAGGAAGTTCATTTCAATACTCCGGAATCGGAAGGCAAAGGCACTTCTTCCAGCCAGTACGAAGCGAATAATGAGAAATTAACGAAAAACTATCAGGCAGGAAATCAAAATGTCAATTACCATCAGAAAGGGGTTAGACATCACTGATCGTTATTTAATTTAATAAAAATCTCCGTTTACACAACTGATGTAAACGGAGATTTTTATTGATATTCTCTTTATTTTAGGGGTTTTACGGACACTGCAAAACCGCCGCTCCTCGCCATATTAAAATCAATTTTAGATTTGCTTGTGATAATCTTTTTGTAAATGGTATAGCTTTGAGGATTATCGATATAGTCGGCCTTTTTCCCGTCTTCATAAACGGTAGCCTCATATTTTCTTCCTTTCTCAAGAAACGAAAAATCGAGCCGGTAAGACCTTTTATTTTCGTCGGTAATTCCGCCGACAAACCAGTTTTCTGTCCCCTTTGCTTTTCTGGCCGTAATGATGTAGTCTCCTGGTTCTGCTGATAAAATTTTAGTATCGTCCCAGTCGGCAGCCACATCTTTAATAAACTGGAAGGCATCCATATGCTTCTTATAATTTTCCGGCAAATCCGCAGCCATCTGGACCGGCATGTACATTACCACATACAGCGCCAACTGCTTGGCCAGGGTGGTTTGTACGAAACGTTTATCACCCGGGAAATAATAATCCAGTTTTGTCTGGAAGATACCCGGTGTATAATCCATTGATCCTCCCATCCACCGCGTAAACGGAAGAATGGTCTGGTGATCGGGGTTGTTTCCAAGAAATGCCTCATGCTCCGTGCCACGCGCCGATTCTGCAGATACCCAATTCGGATACGTTCTGCTTTCGCCTCCCGGCCGTACGGATTCGTGGGAATTAACCATGATTTTATATTCATTTGCCTTTTCGGCAATCCGGTAAAAATGATTGATCATCCACTGCGAAAAATGATGTTCGCTTCTTGGGATAATATCGCCTACATAGCCCGTTTTTACAGCATCATAACCATACTGGTTCATCAGCCGGAAGGCTTTGTCGGCCCATCGTTCATAGTTGGTGGCAGATCCGGAAGTTTCGTGATGCATGATCAGTTTAATTCCTTTGGAATGGGCGTACTGATTCAGCATTTCAATATCAAAATCCGGATACGGCGTAATAAAATCGAAAACAAATTCTTTTGAATGCCCGATCCAGTCTTCCCAGCCGATGTTCCATCCTTCTACCAATAAACCGTTAAAGCCGTTTTCCGATGCGAAATCAATGTATTCTTTTACCTTCGTATTATTAGCACCATGCTTTCCGTTTGGGGTTAGCTTTGAAAAATCGGTATCGCTGATATGAACATTGGTTTTGGGCTGCCCGTAGGCCCACTGGGATTTCCCGATGATCATTTCCCACCAGACGCCCATGTATTTGGTAGGATGGATGTAGGAAGTGTCTTTATATTTGGTGGGTTCATTCAGGTTAAAAAGCATCTTTGAATCCAATACGACTTCTGCTTTCGGCGAAACGATGATGGTTCTCCAGGGGGTGACGGATGAAGTCTGAATATAACCTTTGGCTCCGTTTTTATCCGGAGTAAGATGGGTTTTCAATTTAAAATTTTTGACATCAACTTCGAGATTTGATGCCGGATAATTTAATACGGCAGCTTCGGCAATATTCATATATAAAGGATCGCGGCCTTCTTTCTTAAGCATTAGCGGGGACTGTACGGCGTCCTTGACTAAGGTCTGGGAAGAATGCTTATCTACGCCCTGGCTCCATCTCGCCGGGATTTCTGAAATTTTCGTCGTTTGGGAAGGATATTCCTGGGAGTCGTAATCGGCAACGATCCACCAGGCTTTCATATCGGTAGGAAGATCGAATTCGGTATCTTCTTCTTTAATAATAAAATAATTCAGGTTTTTCTGTTGGGGAAATTCGTATCTGAAACCGAGCCCGTCATCAAACAGTCTGAACCGGACAACAATATTCCGGTCTGTAGAGGCCTGATTAAGGGTAACGGCTAGTTCATTATAATGGTTGATATAATTTTTCTTTTCACCCAGCACCGGCTGCCAGGTCTCATTTTTGGCATCCCGCTTTTCATCCGTTTTTGAAAATCCGTTATTCAGATCATTACTTCCCTCTTCTTTCTTATTGATTTCCGAAGCAAATTTTACAGTATTGTTTTTAAATAACCGTAATCCCAGCCTAGAATCCTCAATCACTGGGATTCCGTTGCAGGTAAGATTATAATAAGGAACTCCCTGCTTCAGTTGAAAATTCATCATCAATTTTCCGTCAGGTGATTTAAGGGATTGTGCATTGATACATGCGCAGAATATTGGGAACAAGACGGTTCCCAGGATACGGTTTTTCATATGGACGATTTGGTTTACTAAAAATAATGAAAGTTTACCGAACCGCCATGTTATGAGGGATATAAGTTCTCAGAAAATTTTATTCTGCAGCGAGGGAAGCTTTGCCAGGCTTTTTCCTGGGAAGCGTAAACCAGAAGGTGCTTCCTTCTCCTATTTTGCTATCAACTCCTATTTTTCCGGAATGCTTTTTTATGATTTCCGAGCAGATGTACAATCCTAACCCAAGTCCAGAATACGATTTTCCTGCATGTTCCGCTCTGTAATACCGGTCAAAAAGATGAGGAATGACGGCTTCTGAAATCCCTTGCCCGAAATCGCGGACGGATATTTTTACGTATTCCGGTTCGGCTTCCGTGAAAATCTGGATTTCTCTCGATCCTTTTGCATATTTTACCGCATTGTTTACGAGGTTAATGACCACCTGCTCGATCCGGTGCTCGTCGGCATGGATTTCCAGCAATTCGTCACCTCTGAGGATGAGTTTATGCTTACCTTCCAGTCTTACATGGTGGCAGCTTTTGCTGAGCATTTCATGCAGGTTGAACGTCTGATATTCCAGCATCAGCTGATCCTGCCCCAGCCGGCTCATATTCAGCAGATCGTCGATCAGCATACACATTTTCTCGATGCCTTTATCAGACTGCTCGATCAGCCGTATATGCATTGGGGAATATGGTTTTTCTTTGATCCGGTTCAGCAGTTGTATGGATGCTCTTACAGCAGTAAGCGGCGTTTTCAGCTCGTGGCTGGCTACACTTAAGAAATCGTCCTTCCGCTGTTCGGCCAGCTTTTTATCGGTAATGTCGGCGTTCATTCCCACCATTCGGTCAGCGATCCCTTCATCATTAAATCTTGGCAGTCCATGTGCCTGAATCCAGTGGATAGAACCATCTTTCCATTGTACCGGATATTCTGCCTTGTAAATCTGATTGGTTTTGATGGATTCTTTTACCAAGTCTTTGATCCGTCTTCTATGCTCCGGTAAAATCGACTGATAGAGATCCAGATAGGTAAATTTGTCTTCCGCATGATAGCCGTAATTGTATTTAAACTGATTGGTACTGTCCATCATTCCGGTAGAAAGATTGATTTCCGTAGAGCCCAGGCGGCTTGCATCCAGCGCAATTTCAAGACGGTTTTTAATTTCAACGACTGATTCCCTTGCCTGTACCTGCTCCGTAACATCAGTAGCTACCACAAGAATTGAAACGGCTGCATTATTTTCATCAAAAATAGGCTGGTAAACAAAATTGAGATAACACTCGATGAGTTCACCGTTCTTTTCAAGCATTGCCTTCAGTTCTTTACCGAAGTAAGGTTTTCCACTGGTGTACACTTCTTTGAGGATATCAATAAAAGGTTGATCTTCCAGTTCCGGAAGTGCCTCAGCCAAAGGCAGACCCACTACGGACCGGTCTTTATTCCAGATATCCAGCACCTTATCGTTTACAATTTCTACTTGAAAATTTTCTCCGCGCAGAGAAGCCATGGCAACAGGAGATTTTTCAACCAGATTCTTAAATCGTTTTTCATTTTCTTCTAGTGCGTGGTTTGCCGTCAGCAACTCTTTTTTTATTTTAAGAAGTTCACTGTTTGCATTAAAAAGTTCCTCGTGTTTGGAAACCAGATCTTCATTGGTTGCAAGATATTCTTCATTAAGTGCAGAAAGATCATCAATCAGTTTTTGTTCCGATTTTGACTTTTCATCTACCATCTGCATCGCTTTCTGTCTTTCCGTGACTTCGGATGCGGTATTCAGGATGTATGCTGTTTTGCCGTCCGGGCCTAAAATCGCTTTATATTCAAAGTCGAAATAGAATTTTTCCGGATATCCGTTGGTAAGCAATACCGCAGGATAATCTTTTGCCATAAAGGTTTCCCCGGAATTCCATACATTAATTAAAATATCGTAAAAAGGCTGGTCGTGCAACTCAGGAAGTGCAATTTTAAATTTTTCTCCTATTACGCCTTTATCTTTTCCCCAGAATTTCAGCATCGCCTGATTAGCGCTTAGGATCGTAATATCATCATCTTTATATGCATAAACTGCGGTAGCACTCGGAGAATGAAATAATACCGACAGGAGCTCTTCGGCCTGGATCTGATTGGGGGCGTTCATAATTTATTAAAAAGTTAATCAAATATAACTATAAAAATATCATACCACATTTAACCCGATCATAGATTTTAAGTCATTTTTTAATTTATTAAATCTCTTGCATCTCGTGCAGGAATTACTAGCAAAAAAATAATGACAACCCGGCTTACTCTACTGACACGCCCTTGTCACAAAGCCGGGCTATTTTTGCTGTATTATTAAAATAAGAAAAAATGAAACTAGCATCCTTGCGTATTATTACTACCGACACCGAAATTCTCACCGACTTCTACGAAAAGATAACCGGTATACAGGCAATACGCTATACTCCGGATTTTTCAGAAATAAAAACACCTGTTGCCACTCTGGCTATCGGCAGTACCCGTACCCTCCAGTTTTTCGGCGGTGAAACTACGGCAAGACCTGCAGAAAACCGTACCGCGATCGTGGAATTTTTAGTGGATGACGTCGATGCAGAATTCGAACGGCTAAAAAAAGATCTCACCCTGGATCTTGTTCAGGAGCCCACCGTAATGCCGTGGGGAAACAAATCACTCCTCTTCCGTGATCCTGAAGGCAATCTGGTCAATTTCTTTACCCCTGTTTCGAAGGAAGCATTGGAAAAATTTAAGGCTGAATAAAACTTGTTTAAATGTCTGACAAAATAGGGCTGCTTATTTTATTATAAGCAGCCCTGTTTTTATTTTATTTGTTCTTATAATGCACTAAAGAAAGACCTTTCAGGATTTCCGCGCTCTGTTCGGGTGTGATGTCCCGCTGCGGTTCGGCCAGCATTTCGTAGCCGACCATAAACTTTTTAACCTCAGCATTCCTCAACAGGGGCGGATAAAAATGCATGTGAAAATGCCATTCCGGATGCAGCTGCCCGTCCGTTGGCGACTGGTGAATCCCGGCTGAATAAGGAAAAGAAATTTCAAAAAGATTATCGTATTTGGTCGTTAGATCTTTAATCATGGAGGCTAAAGATCGTTTTTCAGCTTCAGAAAATTGAAGAAGATTTTCTATTTTCCGTTTGCTGACAATCATGGTTTCGTACGGCCAGACCGCCCAGAAAGGAACAATGGCCACGAAATCTTCGTTTTCCAGAATAATTCTCTCGTTGATCTCGAGTTCTTTCTTAATGTAATCTTCCAAGAGTGAGGTTCCGTTTGTATCAAAATATTTTTTCAGGTTTTCCTGTGTTTTTGATACGATGGAAGGAATGGAAGACTGCGCCCAGATCTGCCCGTGCGGATGCGGGTTGCTGCAGCCCATGATCTGCCCTTTGTTCTCAAAAATCTGGACATGATTGATATATTCCAAGTTTCCCAGCTCCTCATATTGTTTTTGCCATACATCCACAACATTTTTAATGTCGTCTGTTTCCATTTCCGGTAACGTCAGGCTATGATTTTCCGAAAAGCAGATCACCCGGTTGATTCCCCGCTCCGGCTTTAGCGTAAAGAAACCGGACGATTCAATAGAAGTTTCAACCTCATCTTTCATCAGAGAGCCAAAATCGTTAGCAAAAACATAAACGCCTCTGTATTCAGGGTTTCTTTCGCCGTTGACGCGAAGGTTTCCCGAACAGAGATAGCAGTACTCATCATGAGCCGGAAGTTCTTCTTCCGTTCTCTTTTCAGTCTGTCCCTGCCAGGGCCGGTTGGCTCTTTGCGGAGACACGAGAATCCACTCGTCCAAAAGCGGATTGTATCTTCTATGCGGATGCTGTTTCTGATTAAATGACGAATTCATTTCTTTTGTATTCATTTATTCCGTCCGATATTTTTACCCGGTATACTTTCATTTCAATGCCAAATGCAGCCTTGTATTCAGCCGTTATATTTTCAATGACTTCCGCTACATTTTCATTTCTAATAAGATTGATACTGCACCCGCCGAAACCGCCGCCCATCATTCTCGCTCCCAATACTCCGTTCTGCTTCAACGTTTCCTCTACCATAAAATCCAACTCCTCACAGCTCACTTCAAATTCAGTTGAAAGTCCGGCATGCGTTTCAACAAGAAGTTTACCCAGATACTCTGCATTGCCGGCCGATAAAGCCTTAGCGGCCTCTTCCACCCGCTTGATTTCCTTAAGGAGGTATTTACATCTTTTATAGGAAGTCTCTCCCATTTCCGCTTTTACCTCATCCAACATTTCTAAGGTGAAATCCCTGAATTTTTGTACCTCGGGAAATTTTTTCCACAATATATTTTTTCCATGCTCAACATCTTTCCGTCGGTCATTATAGCCGGAAGTGAGATGGGTATGTTTTACGCAGCTGTCGAAAAGAACCAGGCTGTAGCCATCCAGATTGGCTTCAAAATACTGGTGCTCCAGAGAATTGCAATCCAGCATGATCACCTGATGTTCTTTTCCGAAAACAGAAGAAAACTGGTCCATGATCCCGCACTTTACCCCGACAAAGGTATGTTCTGATTTCTGACCGATCAAAGCCAGATCTTTTTTGGTTAAATGTAAATTAAAAAGCTCATTCAGAATGTAGGCAAACCCGCATTCCAAAGCTGCTGAAGAAGAAAGCCCCGAACCCATCGGAATGGTGCTGCTGAAAGCAATCTGCAAGCCTCCTATTTCCTTGCCCGATTCCTGGATGGCATTGAAAACGCCCAATAAATAATTGACCCAGGTCTGTGAAACAGGAGACTGTTTTTCGTTTACATTAAAGCTGAAAGACTCGTTAAAATCTTTTGCGAAAAAAGTGCAGGTTTCGGAATCGTCCGTTTTTTTTACGGCAAAACAAATATGCTTGTCGATAGCGGCCGGCAATACAAAACCATCGCTGTAATCCACATGCTCACCAATAATGTTGATTCTTCCCGGAGCAAGAAAGATGCGTTCCGGTTCCGACTGAAATACCGATCGGAATGCCTCCGAAGTATCGTTAATTAATTGTTCCTGCATAGCAGCTGCAATTTATGATTTTTTACGTTTTGGCTAAAGCCAATTTTCATTAATAATTCTAAAAAACGGGCTAAAGCCCGTTCCTGTTGATATTCGAATTGTATTTAATCGTAGTTCAATATGTTCCCAAAATGATTTTGGAAAATTAATAGAAAATAAGTGACTACTTTCTGCTGATTACTTTTTTAGCAGCTTCCACAATATCATTTGCGGTCAGTCCATATTTTTCCATCAGCTGGTCGGGTGTTCCGCTTTCCCCAAAGCTGTCGTTTACCGCAACATATTCCTGCGGCGCCAGATGTTCCGTGATGAGAAGCTGGGCTACGCTGTCGCCCAATCCGCCTAACCGGTTGTGCTCTTCGGCTGTTACTACGCAGCCTGTTTTTTTAACGGAATTAAGAATCGCTTCCGTATCCAGCGGCTTGATCGTATGGATGTTGATGATTTCCGCATCAATCCCCTGCTCTTCCAGCATTTCTCCGGCTTTTATGGCTTCCCAGACCAAATGTCCTGTGGCAACAATCGTTACATCTTTTCCTTCGTTTACCATCCAGGCTTTCCCGATCTCAAATTTTTGATTTTCATCGGTGAAAACAGGAATTACGGGACGTCCGAAACGCAGGTAAACCGGGCCTTCGTAATCTGCAATGGCAATGGTGGCTGCTTTGGTCTGGTTATAATCGCAGGTGTTGATCACCGTCATTCCCGGCAGCATCTTCATCAGCCCGATGTCTTCCAGGATCTGGTGGGTCGCACCGTCTTCTCCAAGGGTAAGCCCGGCGTGGGAAGCGCAGATTTTTACATTCTTCCCGGAATAAGCCACCGACTGACGGATCTGGTCGTAAACTCTTCCTGTAGAGAAGTTGGCAAATGTTCCGGTAAAAGGAATCTTTCCTTCTATGGCCAGCCCGGCTGCAATGCCGATCATATTGGCTTCAGCAATTCCGATCTGGAAAAAACGTTCGGGTGCTTTCTCGATGAACTTTTCCATTTTCAGGGAGCCGATAAGGTCGGCGCAAAGAGCTACGACTTCAGGATTTTTGTCTGCCAGTTCCGCAAGACCGGCTCCGAAACCGCTTCGGGTATCTTTTTTTTCTGTGTAGATATATTCTTTCATGTGTAAATCTGTTGATGGTTGTCAGTTGATGGTCGTCAGAAGTTGAAGAGAGGTATACATTAATTGTTTTCTATCAACGAAAAACGATCAACCGACAACGAATTAATAATCGCCCAAAGTTTCTTCCAGCTGATCCAGTGCTTTTGCCAGCTGCTCGTCATTCGGTGCTTTTCCGTGCCATGCGTGGCTGCCCATCATATAATCTACTCCGTAGCCCATTCCTGTTTTTAATAGAATACAGATCGGCTGTCCTTTTCCGGCTAATGATTTGGCTTCATCCAGAACTTTTAGAATTTCTTCCATATCGTTTCCGTTTTCCACTTCCAGCACTTTCCAGTCAAAGGCTTCAAACTTAGCTTTAAGATTGCTTAAAGAAAGTACTTTAGAAGTCGGTCCGTCAATCTGCTGCCCGTTATAATCGATGGTTGCAATCAGATTATCCACTTTGTTGTGAGAAGCATACATGATGGCTTCCCAGTTTTGTCCTTCCTGCAATTCGCCGTCACCGTGTAGGCTGAAAACAAGATGCTGGTCTTTGTTCAGTTTTTTTCCTGCTGCGTGACCAATAGCCACCGACATCCCCTGCCCGAGAGAACCCGATGCAATGCGGACTCCGGGAAGATGTTCGTGTGTTGTAGGATGGCCCTGAAGCCTGGAATTCAGTTTTCTGAAGGTTGCCAGTTCGGATTTGTCGAAATAACCCGCGTGTGCCAGAACGCTGTAAAAAACCGGGGAAATGTGGCCGTTGGAAAGATAAAATACATCTTCGCCTTTTCCCGTCATATCGAAACCATCTTTTCTGTCCATTGCATCGAAATACAAAGCGACCAAAAAATCGGTACAGCCTAATGAACCACCGGGATGTCCCGACTGGCAGGCATGAACCATTCTTACAATATCTCTCCGAACCTGCGAAGCGATGCTTTTTAATTTTGAAATATCGTGCATACCGTTACTGCATTTTTTGTGAATCTTTGATGAACTGCTCCAGGCCATTGTCTGTTAAAGGATGTTTAAGCAGCGACAAAATCGGAGGCAGCGGGCAGGTTACCACATCAGCACCGATTTTAGCACAGTTGATGATGTGCATGCTGTGGCGTACGGAAGCAGCAAGAATTTCAGTTTCAAATCCGAAATTATCGAAAATAGTACGGATCTCCTGGATCAGATGAAGACCGTCGGTAGAAACATCATCCAGCCTCCCCAGAAACGGAGAAACATAAGTTGCTCCTGCTTTGGCTGCCAGAAGTGCCTGTCCTGAAGAGAAAATCAGAGTACAGTTGGTCCGGATCCCTTTTTCTGAAAAATACTTGATGGCTTTGATGCCGTCTTTTGTTATGGGAACCTTCACTACAATCTGCGGGTGAAGCGCGGCCAGCTCCTCTCCTTCGGCGATCATTTCTTCGTAAGTGATTCCTAATACTTCCGCACTTACATCACCGTCTACGATTTCACAAATTTCAAGATAGTGATTCAGAATGTTATGCTTTCCGGAAACGCCTTCTTTTGCCATCAGCGAAGGATTGGTCGTAACGCCGTCTAAAATTCCCAAAGCGTTCGCCTCTTCTATCATCGCCAGATTGGCTGTGTCGATAAAAAATTTCATTTAAAATAAAGTTAGTTTTATATAAGTGTTAAATTTACACTTAATTTAATAAGCAGACAAATTTCTGTCTTTAAAAAGATCATTCATATTATCCGGTTACAATTTGTGTAAAAAATTATTTCAAAAATCCAGTTTAGCTTTTGGTATTTAAACCACAAAAGCTATTCATGACTTTTGTGGTTTAAATGGTATATGAAATCAAATTAATTGTGATGTCCCATATTCAGCTTGATTTTCTTCAGATCCTCCAGTTCGTTTACCGGGCGCTCGATATCGTAAGGAATCGGCTGTTTTGAGAACGTCTGGAAATAGAGCAGGCAGGCATCCTTCCACCACACGGCATCTTTTGCATGGATTTTCAATTTTGACTGAACTTCTGAAAACCGCTGTTCATCGATGTAAGGCTGCATCCGATCCCAAGTTTTCTGGTATTCTCTCACCTGATGAACTCCTGAATCGTATTTGTAGCACAGCTCGTCCCAAAGGGTTTTGCCGTCTTTCATTTTATAATCCCAAGGCACATGATGGAACCAAAGAAGAAGATCATCCGGGCAGGTTTCGATGTTTCCGTAGATTTCGTTCAATGGCGGAAAATACTGGGAAACGGCATTGCTTCCGGTTCTGGTTCTGTCGAAGCCGATTCCTTTTGCATCTGCCTGATGGTAATACACCGGCGACCAGTCCGGTCTTCCGCCTTTATAGTCACCCCAGGGTTCCGGGCCATAATGGTGGTTTCCGGCGAAAATATGATGTAAGCCTAACGGCATCATATAATCCACCACGGTTTCGCGGGAAGTGAGCATGATCTGTTTCACCGGATTTAAAAATTCCGGCTTGTCGGTAAAGGTCATTTTAATCCATTCATCGGCGATCTGTTCGGAGGTCAGTTCATGGTTCCAGGCCAGTCTTCCGAAGGCGTACCAGTTGGATTGGGCAAACTGATGGCCGGTCCAGTCCGTATCTTCCCCGATGTTGGCTACTCCGGATATCGCTGTTATTTTGCCCGGTCTTAAAGTCCCGTCCGTAATCTTTGCAATGGTAGATCCTTTGCCGTCCGCATAGGTGTCGCTTTCAAGGGTTTCCTTGAACAATGGCGACAGAAATACCAGGTGATTGGCCTGTCCCAGATATTCCTGGGTAATCTGGAATTCCACCATTTCCGGGGTTTTTCTCAATGCTCCGAAAAGGGGATTGAAAGCTTCTCTCGGCTGAAAATCGATCGGCCCGTTTTTGATCTGGATGATTACATTATCCCTGAATTTTCCGTCCAGCGGAACAAATTCCAGATAGGCCTGCTTGGCCCGGTCTTCTTTGCTCGGACTGTACACAAACGCCCGCCACATCACGATTCCACCGTAAGGCTTCAGCACATCGGCCATCATATTGGCACCGTCAGCGTGAGTTCTTCCGTAATCCTGCGGCCCCGGCTGCCCTTCTGAATTGGCTTTCACCAGAAACCCTCCGAAGTCCGGAATCAATTTGTAAATTTCAGCCGCCTTGTCTTTCCACCATTTCTGTACGTCTTTATTCAACGGATCTGAATTTTCCGTTTTTCCCAACACTTTAGGAGAGGAAAAGTTCACGGAAAGGTAAACTTTAATCCCGTAAGGTCTGAAAATGTCTGCCAGGATTTTTACTTTTTTAAGATAGTCCTCCCGAAGCATATTCGGCGAAGCATTTACGTTGTTCAGTACGGTGGCGTTGATACCGATGGAAGCATTGGCTCTTGCATACGCTTCATATCTCGGCGAAACGGTATTGGGCAGGTCTTCCCATTTCCAAAGCGAATGGCCTGCATACCCGCGTTCAATGCTGCCGTCCAGATTGTCCCAATGGTTGAGAACCCGTACATCAAACGAAGGTTTTTCGGTGATGTTGAGGTTTGTCGTTGAAGCATGGGTCTGCTGAAGCCTCAGAATATGATACACACCATACAGCAATCCGGTTTCTTTCCCCGCAGAAATTACAATTTTGTTCTGAACGGATTTGATAGTGTATCCGTCTTTCAGGTTTTTCAATGATTTTTCTGTGCGGAGTTCCACGGTCTGTCCCTGCCAGTGGCTGCTCAGTTCTTTGCGGGCAATGTTCAGCGTCGGGCTGTTTCCTCTGGAAATGATTTTATCTGATGAAATACCGTTCTTCGCCGGAAACCGTAGCCAGAGCTGACTGCCGTCTTCTGCAAAAACCGTTAACGGAATCATGAATAATAAGACCAGGTACATTCTGAAATTATGCATCGGGATTTACTTTAATTTTGATTTGAATTGAACAGGGTTTGCCTGTTGTATTTTTTCCCATAGGTTTCACCTATGGCTGTTGGAACCATGTCAGGGTTTAGAACCCTGACATGGTTGATCCAAGATTACTGATTTTCTTCCAGCCCTTCAATGGTTTTAATCTTGCCATCGTTATCATATTCGATTTCAACGACCTTCATGCTTCTCAGCCACGTTCTTCCCCCGCTTGGAACGGAATCATGGAAGAACAGATACCACTTCCCTTCAAATTCCACAATGCTGTGGTGCGTGGTCCATCCTACCACTGGTGTCAGGATCTCTCCCTGGAAGGTAAACGGACCATAAGGATTATCACCGGTTGCATAGCAGATCAGGTGCGTATCTCCCGTGGAATAAGAGAAATAATATTTATCATTGTACTTATGCATCCACGAAGCTTCGAAAAAGTGGTGCTTGTCGCCATGAAGCAGCGGATTTTCGTTTTCATCAAGAATAAGAACGTCTTTTGGCTCTTCGCCAAATTCCAACATATTGTCACTCAACATCACTACTTTTGATGGAATGGCAGGCTCGTCGTTATTCGGGATCACCGCAGATTCCAAAGCTTTGTTGTTGCGGTACCGCTGCAATTGCCCGCCCCAGATTCCTCCGAAGTACATATAATGCTTTCCGTTGTCTTCAAAAAGGCAGGGATCGATGCTGTAACTGCCCATCATCGGATGTTTTTCCGGAACAAACGGCCCGTATGGTTTATCACTCACCGCGACTCCAATTCTGAAAATGTCGTTTTTGTCCTTTAGCGGAAAATACATATAATATTTACCGTCTTTATGGGCTACATCGCAATCCCACAACTGTCTTCCCGACCATGGAATATCCTCTACCGAAAGCACTACGCCGTGGTCTGTAATGTCACCGTTTTCCACGTTATCAAGGGAAAAAACGTGGTAATCATTCATATCGAAATGGTCGCCGTTGTCATTTTCTTCAATGCCGCTTTCACGGTCGTGGGACGGATAGATATACAGTTTGCCTTCAAAAACGTGTACAGAAGGATCAGCCATATAGTCTTTCGGGAAAAGGTATTTTGCTTTGTTCATTTTTTATAGTTTAGACTTTTAGATAATTGATTTTGTTTTCAACCACAAAAGTCACAAAAAATTTCATTCTGCTTCAAGCTATTCAAAAGTTCAGAAAAGAATTATCATATCGCTTTTTTGTTCTATTGAACCGCTCTATTTTCAAGCATTTCTTTTGTGTCTTTTGCGGTTTATTAATTTTACTTTGTTAATTCAATAATTTTCTCTACTACCGGTTTTGCCTGGTAATTACGGTCGAAAAGAAGCGGATAATCGGTTCTGCCTTTTACCGGAAAATCGTTTTTCCAAGACTGATTGTCGGTAACGCCCCATAAAGTAACCCTCCGGATTTCATTTTTATGCTTCAGGAACAATCTGAAGAAATCCAGATAACGGGTTTCCCATTCTTTCTGAACATTTTCAGGAAGCCCTTTGGTGTAAGGATTCATTTTCGCTTCGTACTCCACTTTGTCGGAAACGTTGGCCGAAGTTCCCCACGGCGAAGGAAGCGCACTGATTTCCATTTCGGTAACATTTACTTTTACGCCGGCCGCGGCATAATCCGTTAAGGCTTTCTCGTATTCTTCCAGTTTCGGATTGTCCAGTCCTACGTGGGTTTGCATTCCTACTCCATCGATCCGGATTCCTCTTGATCTTAAATCCTTAACGATTCTGGTAACGGTCTTTACTTTTTCCGGAAACCATTCGTTGTAATCGTTGTAATACAGTTCGGCATTAGGATCTGCTTCCTGTGCGTATTGGAAAGCAAGCGGAATAAATTCTTCACCAAGGATTTCGTAAAACTTAGACTTTCTGTAAGTTCCGTCTTCCATAATGGCTTCGTTTACGACATCCCAGCCTTTTACCCGGCCTTTATACCTGCCGACCAACGTGGAAATGTGAGTTTTCATCCTTTGTTTAAGAACTTCCGGTGAAACGTCTTTCCCGTCCTTGCCTACAAAAAACCATTTTGGCAGCTGCGAATGCCAAACTAGGGTATGACCGATAATGAACATCTTGTTTTTCTCTCCGAAAGCTACAAACTTATCGGCATCACCAAAGAAAAACTTCCCTTCCTGAGGCTGGATGAACATGGATTTCATACAGTTCTCCGCAACGATGGAACTGAACTGCTTTCTGATGATGTCATCCGATTTTACATCGGTCCCATCAATCTGCGGAAGGCTCATTGCGGTTCCGATATAGAATTTATTTTTGAATGCATTTTTCAGGGAGTCGCCGGAAGATGCGGTCTGTGCTGTTTTACACGAAACCGTAAGGGCTAAAATTCCTAATAATGCGGCTGCTTTCTTCATAATCAATTTTTTATAATTTATCCGTCTATTAACAGGTACTCCTATGGAGCTCTCCATTTTCTAAGAGGCTTATCTGATAATCTTTTTGTTTATCTGATTGAGCCTTATTTGTTGAAATTTAATCTTCTTTTTTCTTCTTTCTTTAAGATCCTGCTCGATCTGCACTTCCATTTTTTTGTTGATCTCATAGAACATCAGGAGTCCGCAGGCTGCAAAAAACGGAATGGCCGGGAAAATACTCACCAGCATTTTTGCACCGCTGGCCACCGTTTCCGGCTGGATGACATTTTCCGTTCCTTCGGATGAAATGTAACCGTAATGTCCGATAATGGAAGAAACCAATGAGCTTCCGATACTTAATCCCACTTTTAATCCGACCATCATGGCTGAGAAAATAATCGCTGTAGCGCGTCGGTTGTTTTTCCACTCGGAATAGTCGGCTACATCGGCAATCATCGCCCAAAGCAGCGGCGTGCTGATCCCATAGAAAAAGCCGTGGAGGATCTGGGAAAGGAACATTAATCCTACCGATTTCGGCGGATAGAATATAAAAGCAACAATGAATAAGGTAGAAATAAAAAGGGAAGCAATAAATGCATCTCTTTTACCGTATTTATCGGCAAATCTTTTAGAGAAGGTAATCCCCACAATCATCATGATGATCCCTCCGGCATTGAACAGTCCGAAACCTGCTGATCTCGGATCTTCCCCGAAGAAATTCATCCCGATGGAATTAAAAAAGTTTGTAATCGGTGAAATGAATGAAGCTAAAGCCGGCTCGTCTACATAATTGTTGAAGTAATAGACGTATGAACCTCCCTTCATCGCCAGGGTGATAAAAATAAGAGCGGTTACGGTAAGCATAATTATCCACGGCTTATTTTTGGAAAGGTCTTTCAGATCTTCTTTCAAACTTGATTTCTGTTCGGAAGTCGGAATAATCCTTTCTTTCGTCGTAAAAAAAGTAATCAGCAGCATCACCGAGCCGATAACAGCTAACCACGTCATTACCGTTTCAATACCGGCTGCTTTGTCGCCATGTCCTACGGACAAAATGATGGGAAGCATGAATACCTGAACAAAGAACTGGGCAAACATTACCGCTACAAAACGGTAGGAAGAAATGCTGTTCCGCTCTCCCATATCACCCGTAATTACTCCGCTTAGTGCGGCATACGGCAGATTATTGGCCGCATACAGTAATAAAAGTATGGAATACGTAATGGCTGCGTAGATCATTTTTCCTTTATAGGAAAAGCCGGGTGTGCTGAAGGCCAGAAACGCCGCAATTCCCAACGGAACGGCTGTAAATAAGATCCACGGACGGAATTTCCCCCATTTGGTTTTGGTACGGTCTGCCAGAGCACCGATCACCGGATTGAATCCGAAACCTGCGATAAGACCGACAATAAGAGTAATAATGGAAGCATCTTCCGGCTTGAGTCCGTAAATATCGGTATAAAAATAAGCGAGGTACGTAACCAGGGTCTGAAAAACGAGGTTGGCCGCAAGGTCACCTAAGCTGTAGCCTATTTTTTCGGATACTGATATTTTCTGTGGATGATTATTCATTTTTAGATATGAGGATTAAATTAATTTTTTTCTGTTGTAAAAGGTGAAGCAGGAAGCCCGGCTGTGTTTTTGAGATTGCCGTCCGGATTGTCGGCCCAGTCGTAGCGTACGGCTACCGGATTTTTAACCGCTTCATTCCAGACGATAACTTTCTTACCTTCCGTTTTTGCCTTCGCCCAGGCCCAGCTTCCGTCTGAATTTTTGATGGCAAAGCCTTTCAATTCGGCTACTCTTGCAAGATCATCTGTCCCGGTTTTGAAAGAAAGTATGATTTTATTTCCTTCCGTCTTCATCGACTGATAGACCGGTCCGTCTGCCACGATCTTCTTTTTATCGGCTATTTTCAAAGCCTGGAAAGCCAACCGGTCTCCGACTGCTTTTTTATTCAGCGGGTGGATGTCATTCCACTCTCCTACGTCGATGGTTACGGCCAGTCCGGTATTCGGAATGGTCTGGGAAACTAAGCGCTGCTGATCCCTCAGTTCTGCCCAGTTGCTTTCGATCGGCTGGCTTTTGGTCTCCATGAAGTTGGCCAGCTGCACAATCAGGAATGGCGCGTTTTGCTCATTCCATTTATTGCGCCAGTCATTGATCATGGTCGTCAGCAGGTCGCCGTATTCTTTCGGTTTTCCGGTATTGCTTTCGCCTTGGTACCAGAGGAATCCTTTTACTTTATAATTGGTGAGCGGATTGATCATTGAATTGTACAATCCAGTAGGTTTCCAGCGGATAAAGGTTTGTCCGGGAGCCACTCTCGACATTTTTGCGCCGACTTTATATTTCCAATTTCCGGTAAGATCTATTTTCTGACCTCCGACTTCCAGGTAGTATGGTTTGTCCGCAATGAACTGCCCTCTTCCGCTTCCGTTGGTGATGCGGACCGTAATGATGTTCTTTCCATCCTTCAGTACACCTGCCGGAATGTCGTACCAGCGTGGCGGATATTCATAGGTTACATTTCCGACCTTAACGCCATTGATGTAAGTAACATCAGCATCCCTTATTCTTCCTAAATTTAAAAATGCCGGTTTACCGGATGATCCGGCCGGTACATTGATTTCTTTTCTCAGCCAAACCGTTCCGTCAAAAGATCCTTCCTGATCTTCCCATGATCCCGGAACTTTTAGGGTTTTCCATCCGGAGTCATCGACATCCGCTTTTTCCCAATGCTGTGCCAATCCGGGATCGTTCTGGTCAAGTTCGGTATACCAGGCTCTGCTGGCTGCCTGCTCACCCGATTCCGTGGATTTAATCAGGTCATCGTTCTGCCATTTTTTAGCTTCATCAAGATATTCAGGATATTTTTTCAGGGAATTCGTATCCATCCAGGCCTGAACCGGAGATCCTCCGAGGCTGGTATGAATGATTCCCACCGGAACTTTATCTTCGGCATTGATTTCTTTGGCAAAAAAATACGCTACCCCTGAAAAATCAAGAATGGTCTGCGGATCGGTGGATTGCCATTTCCCACCGTCCAGCTCCGTTTGTGGAGTTTTGAAATTGTATTTTTGCGGTACCGTGAAGAACCGGATGTTTTTATTGTTGGCATTTTTAATTTCGTTACTGTACAATGGTGTCAGCCTCCGCATCGGAAGCTCCATGTTGGATTGTCCGGAAGCTACCCACACATCACCGATCAGGATGTCTTTCAGGGTAATTTCGTTGATGGTCATTACATAAGGTCCGCCGGCTTTCAGTTCGGGAAGCATGATGTTCCAGTTCCCGCTTTTATCGGCGCTGGTGGTGTAGGTTTTATTTAAAAATTTTACATTCACCTTTTCTCCTGCATCGGCCGACCCCCAGATTTTAAGCGGCATATTTCTCTGCAGGATCATCCCGTCCGAAACCAGGGCAGGAAGCTTTACTTTGGCTTCCATCATGGAAATACTGAAAATGCTGACAAGCAGAAAAGAGGCCGTTTTGGACTTATATATATTCATGGAATGATCTGTTATTTAAATTACTTGATGGATTTTTCATAGTTTTGGGTGAGAAGCCGGACTTCAATAATCCTCGAGGTCATGGCCTGGTCCTCCGCAAAGAATTTTACGGTGAGGCTTTCTTTGCTTTTTTCCGAATCCGGTACCGGCAGAAGCAGATACTGAGGCGAATTTCCGGCTTTGCCTTCGAGTTTTTTAGCGAAGACTTTCTTACCGTTGATTTCAGCATTCAGCATACGCCCGGCATTATTATCGAAGTACAGTACATACAGGAAAGTTGCGTTTTTACCGGGATTTTTCATACGGTAGCTGAACCAGCCTTTGGCATCACGGAAATGCCGGTCTTCCATATATCCCGTGTTGGAATCTTTACTTTCAAAGAAATGATCGGATTCCGGCTGCTGTTCTCCCAGCTGGATCTTATCGATGGTAATCTGGTCGAGCTTACGGGTTTCTGCTTCTTCCAGCGCTCTTTGTTTCTGTACGGCTTGTATCTTGTCCCGGTCTGCCTGCGGCCAGTACAGGATATACCGTTCTTCCTGAATGGTATAAAACGGAACCAGCTGAAGCCCTTTGGTGTATTTTTCAGAAGGATATAACCCGTTGATGCTGAACGAAAGGTTTTTGCCGCTTACCGGCTGTACATGGTTCAGGACTTCCGAGGCATTTCCTTCAATGACAGGAATTTCATTTAAAGGAATCTGCGGACCATGCGCGATATGCCCGCCGCGGCTGTCATCCGCCAGAAGCCCCTGCTGGTTTTCCTTTCCATAAGGAGCAGCAAGAACAACAGGACCATATTTAAAGGCATAATAATCCGACTGATCCGGCAGCTGTTCTGCCGTAAGGTGCATCGGCAGTTTCATTTCCACCGTATCTCCTTTTTTCCATTTTTTCGTCAGAGTATAATAGCCGTCTGCATCAGGCTGTACGCTTTGCAGCTTGCCGTTAATCAGGATTTTCACTTCCGAAGGCGTTGCCCATTCCGGAGACCGGAGTTTAAGATTCAGTACCGAATTCCCGGTAAGATCAAAAACCAGTTTTGTTTCCGGATTTTCAGGAAAATTATTGATCTGACGCAACATTACTTTTTTTTCTGCCCATTGTAAGGTAGACGGAATAAATAAATTCACATACAGGTCCTGATCAGAATGTGCATAAATCATTTCGCCGTATTTGGCGTGGTTTTCCATTCCCGATCCTACACAGCACCAGAAGCTGGTCTGCGGCTGCGAATATACCCGGTAATGACCGGGACGCATCGGCGTGAAATAGACAAAACCGCCTTTTTCATGATTCTCTGTGGAAAGGATATGATTGTACAATGCCCGCTCGTAATAATCCATATAATAGGATTTGGGCAAAGTGGCGAAAAGCTGTTTCGTAAGCTTCAGCATATTATAGGTATTGCAGGTCTCAGGGCCTTCAATACTTTTGATCATGCTGCTGAAATCGTTTACCGGATTGAAATGCTCGCTCACGCT
Source organism: Chryseobacterium sp. SORGH_AS_0447 (assembly GCF_030818695.1). NCBI lineage: Bacteria > Pseudomonadati > Bacteroidota > Flavobacteriia > Flavobacteriales > Weeksellaceae > Chryseobacterium > Chryseobacterium sp. SORGH_AS_0447. Next base: position 3,054,120 of record NZ_JAUTAR010000001.1, read on the forward strand.
GTTCCCTCCGATAGCCGAAGACCTTTTTTCGGTTACGTTATGCCAGAAAAAATCGGCAGCGGCATTCCATGAGGTATTATCTTCAAGATCGGCAATTCTTTTGTAGCCGATCACTTTCGGGATCTGTGTATTGGCATGGATTCCCGTAAGTTTATCTTCACCGTTCAGCAATGGGTTCAGGATCGCCTGATGGGAAAACCGGTGTGCCAGCTGAAGGTATTTTTTATTTTTGGTTATATCATAAACATCGGCAAAAACTTCATTGAGCCCGCCGTGCTCGCTGCGGAGCATTTCCTGGATCTGTTCATCAGAAAGTTTTGATACTTCATTGGCCATCCAATCCGTTAACCGAATAAGCATATCTTTTGCCTTTTCACTTCCCGCATACCAATAGGCATCCCGCAGTCCGGAATAGGTTTTATGGATATTATACAAAGGAACCCAACGGTCATTCAGTCCGAAACCGGAAGCACGGATGTTTCCATCTGCAATTTCGTTCCAGATTTTTTTACCGTTCGGAATTCCTGACATATAGCCGTTCCCGGAAGCTTTCTGGCAACGTTCCAGCTCGTCCAGCATATAGTCCAGCCGTTGTTTTACTTTTGCATCTTTTGTAGAAGCGTAAAGCAAGGACAGTGCTGAAAGATAATGCCCGCCGACATGTCCGTCCAGCCCGGTATTTTCCCAATTGGGATAATTAGCAGCTTTAGCAGGAAGGCCAACCTCTTTCAGATAAGGAGCCAAGAGCCGGTCCGGTTCCATGGCCATCACATAGCTTTTGTCGGCCTGCATCGCTTTGCTGAAGACACTTTCTGACAACTGCACGGTATTCAGCGGGAAATACCGGATGCTTTTCTTCACCTGAGCAAAGGTAACTGTAGCAAAACCCAGCAATAATAAAGACAGTTTTTCTGTTCATTAATAAATGTTATTTCAACATTTCTAAAATAACGGAAAGAATCAATATACAAAACAATTTGTGAAAACCGGGAAACAACCCATGAACAAATTATATCCCTACGGGCATTCAAAAACCGTGAAACGGCCCTACCTTATCATAAAAAATAAGATTATATACGATCAGGAAAATCAGATTAATAACCTGAAACCAGCACTATTTAAAACAGATATAAAGAAATTGTATGGAATTGTTAATTATCTTCCGAATTACTTATCGTATTTTTAAGATTAAGCCCGAAAAATCAATTCTCTAATTCCGAATTTAAAGATTATCAAATTTTAACACAATTTTAACATTGCATTCATATAGATTTAATGTGTTTTGCATCGTTTTTTCAGATTTCAGCCACGGTTGTAACTCCCAAAAATTGTTGCCGGAAGCAATAATTTACTCAATAAGAAATGATTTTTCGCAAAAGTGTAAAAAACACATTTGTTTCCGGCCTACCCGCTGGAAAAGCTTTATCTTTGTATAAAATAATACAATGGAACAGGATTATTCACAGTATCCCAGACATTTGGTTGCGGTAGACTGCATTATCTTCGGATTTGACGGGGAGCATCTTAAAATCCTCCTGGTGAAAAGGAATTTCGAGCCTCAGCTGGGTGAATGGTCCCTGATGGGAGGTTTTGTCGGCAATGAGGAAACGGCTGATGAAGCAGCCAAAAGGGTGCTCCAAAACCTTACCGGCCTTGAAAATATTTATCTGGAACAGCTCAACTCTTATACTGAAATCCACCGGGAACCTACGGCCAGGATTATTTCAATTTCCTACTACGCCCTGATCCATATCGAAAAAAACCTTCAGATCAATGAAAATTACAGTTTCCAATGGTTCGATCTCCAAAGTGCCCCGAAGCTTATTTTCGACCATAATGAAATGGTGAAAGATGCCGTCCTGAGACTGAGAAGGCGGGCATCGACACGGCCCATCGGATTCGAGCTGCTGCCGGAAAAATTTACCATGAAGGATCTTCAGAATCTGTACGAAGCCATTTTCAGTGAAACCTTCGACAAACGGAATTTTACCAGCAAGATCAACGGAATGGACATCTTGGTGAAAACAGATGAAAAAGATATGACGTCATCTAAAAAAGGATCTTTCCTCTACCGTTTCGATGAAAAAAAATACAATAAGAAGATTTCCCAGGGATTTATGTTTAAAATGTAGATTTTTTTAACCGCAAAAGTCACAAAAGATCTTAAGAATTCATAATAAGTTGAATGCCGGGATACTAAAAAGTCCGCAAAAGTTTTTAAAAAACTGGAAGAGGTTTGCAAATTCCTTTAATTAATATAAAAAACAGTGAGCAAATCTTTGATTTTTTAAATTGCTTAATCTGTTTCATTATTAAATAGATTTTATGCCTTTCAAACTTCATTTGGATTGGACTTTAAAGGCTTCCAATAAAAAACCTTTCAGCGCTTCAACACTGAAAGGTTTTTTATTTATAATGCAAATTCGACTGTATTTTATTTATTTTGCGTTGATTTTTGAAATGATACTTTTAAAAATAATATTGACAGGATAAACTTCCGGCATCCAGCTTCCAACCTGTTAATCCGGCTCCTCTTTGGATTCACGTTATTTATAATCTCTCCATCAGCATTTTTCTCGGTCCCATATTCACTTCCTGTTTCAGGAGTTCGCGGGTTTTGCTGTCGATGTAATAGGTGCTTGCAGCTTTTTTCTGGGAGATGTCATCCGTTACCGAAACCATCCATACCGGTTTGTTTTTGTAAGTCCCTTTTTTTGTTCCGGTTACATAAGCTTTCATGATGCCTTTTCCCAAAGACGGGTTGTAATCGAAGATGGCCATTTCCGTGGTATAGCCTTCTTTCAGCGGAAGCCAACGGATGAGCTGGGTGTATAAATTGCTGTCGAAGAATTTTCCGGCAGTGGTTTCACTGATCTCCGTCCTGCTGTTTTTGGTTTTATCCAGATAATATCCGGTCACGGTATCGGGTTTCTCAAAATCCAGCAGCATATCCCGCTGAACATTGAAAGAGGTGTGTTTTACCGGAGCAAAGTCCGGGAGTCCGGCTATGGTTTCGTCTTTCCAGTCCGGCAAATCTTTCATTTTAACCGTTGAATTTACCGTGATGCGGTTGCCCGATTTCAGGATCTGGGTATCCACCTTACCGATTTCCACTTTTGCCGTATCCTTCAGTGCATACCAAACCATTGAATACGTTTCATTTTTGATTAATGAACGGTCTACCTGATTTTTCTCGGGGGTCTGAACATTCTGTTGGGCATTCGCAAAGGCCGGCTGCAAAAACAGCAATACGGGAAGAAGTTGTAACAATTTCATTGGTTTATTTTTGATAATTAGTGAATAAAGACTGCTGAATTGTTACAGGAGATGAAATTTAATATTGCAGTATTTTAATGAAGATAGATCGTAATATTCTGCAAAATAAAACGGTGTTCAATCCATGCGGGAGCGTGATGCCGCCTTTTCAGGGCTGATTTGATTACGATTCTTGTTGTCATCGGGCTGCACCCGATGCTGATTTATGTCGCCCCCTTCAGGGCTTGTTTGATTACGACTATTGCTGTCATCGGGCTGCACCTGATGCTGATATAAGTCGTCCTTTCAGGACTTTATGCTGTATTTCTATTTCTATTTTTATAGTAACAACCAACAGAAAAAGGTTAACCGTCAAATAACGTAAATTAAGACAGGCTTCCGGTAAATTTCATCCGGATGCCCTGCTGGAAGTTGCTGATGGTTTTAAAAATTTCAGTCAGTGTCACCCGTTCAATTTTAGTGAGACGGCTGATCTCGATATAATTGTCCGGCATTTTCTTTTCGATATTGATCTGGTGAACCTGGTTTTTCAGGCGTAAGGCCATCAGGTAATAATACGAATGGTGAAGTTCCTGGTACTGTTCTTTGCTGAAGACGCCGGCTGCCTGGAGCTTTTTCATCCGTTCTCCGGTATTTTCATTATTGATACCGTTTTTCAACGCATATACCCTGAGCAGGTCGACAATCGGACTCATCGCCGTCTTGATGTCGAAGACTTCCGCTTTACCGATCGTCTGGGTTTTAATCCTTTTAAAAAAGGTTAAAGGGGCTTCATATTGAAGGGCGTTTTTTGCGATAAAGGTAAAGAAACGCTCATTCGGAACGCGAAGCTGGTCCTGAATAAAATCTTTCAGTTCGTTGATGATCGCTTCTTCTCCATAGATATAACGGCAGTCGAAAAGGGTAGAAAACTTCATGGCATTTTCAGGAACGGTTTCATTGATCCATTCTTCATAGTTCCGTTTCCAGTGGGACAACGAATGCGTCCATTTCGGATTGCTGGCCATAAATTCGCCTTTGCAGTAAACAAAACCGATGGTATTGAGATCGTCGGAAACCCTTTTGGCAAAATCAAGAAAGTATTCACGCACCATTTCGCGCTGTTCATTGGCTTTGTCTTCATAGGTGATGCCGTTATCCTGATCGGTGCTTAAGGTCTGCTCTTTCCGTCCTTCACTTCCGGTGACCATGAAAACAAATTTCGCCGGCGGTTTCCCGATCTGGCGGATCACATTTTCAATTACTTTTATGGTGATGGTATCGGCAATGGTAGTAATGATCTGGCTGGCAATTTCCCCGTGAACGCCGCGGCCCAGCAGCTGGTTGATCATATCCGGTACCTGCAGCCACTTTTTACGGAGTTCCGCTGTTGTACCGGCCTGCTTTACCGACTGTATGAAAACCAGCGGCGACTGTGCCTGCTCGCTCAACAGCCGGTTCCTGCTGAGAAATCCTGCCATTTCACCCTCTTTTTCTACCAACAAATACCGGGTTTTGGTTTTAAACATCATCAGCACCGCCTCATAAAGATAGGCATCGCTGGAAATGGAAACAATGGGGTTATCCATTACTTCTTGTACCACTTTCTGCGGATCTATGCATTGGGCAATAACGTTGTCACGCAGGGTAATATCCGTTACGTAACCTACGATATTTTGATCCTGCTCATTCCGGATGAATAAACAGCTTACCTTGTTTTTCGCCATGATCCGCGCGGCTTCAAAAATCGGGGTGCTTCCGGTACACGAAACGATATCTTTAAAAGCAATGCTTTCTATTTTCCTTGAATACAACTGGTCTGCCGCAAAATAACTTTCCTCAAAAGATGCCGGTGTTTTTACAAAATGCGCGAACTCTTCATCCAGCATTTTCTTCCCGAAATCGGCAGTGAAATAATGAAAAAAATCTTCATAAGCATTACAGAGCTCGGTAAATTCTTTTTTAGGAAGCGTGTACACGACGGTTCCTTTTTTCGCCATTACAGATTTTAAAGCCCGGACCCTGTTCAGCACCACGGAGATTCCCCCGAAACAGTACGGTGAATGGTGAATTTCGATACACCTTTTATTTTGGGAGGCATCAAAGAAAAACGTTTCGTACTCTCCTTCCATAATGACATCCACGCCCTGCATTTCGGTAACTTCCTGGCGATAAGCCAGTGTTTCTTTAGGAAATGTTTTCTTCTGCATGCTTTCGGAAACTTCCTGCAGCACGCTTTCCGGCAAAAGGCTGAAAGGCGGTGTTTTCTGTAAAAGCGGGATCAGATGTTCCATAGGTTGATTATCATTTTAAAACGGGAAAGTGTAATTTTTCTGTGATCAGATCGTGTTTTTCTTCAAGATCATTTTGGGATAACTGGTTCTGCCGGCGGATTTCAAAAAAGCAACGGGCCGTCATTTCTGCATCGATGATCGCATTATGGGAAGGTTCTGATTTATCATTTAAAAGGAGCCGATAGAGCTGCGGCAGACGCATGCCCGTTTCTGAAGCTCCGGACCTGTACTGCCTGCTTTTCAGCATCGTACAGTACAACCGGCTGTTTTGGAAAGGATTCGGCAGCCCCGCCCTGAAGTAATCTGCAGACAAAGTATGAAGGTCGAATTCGAGGAAATGACCTACGATCAAAGGATGATATTTTACGATGTCTTCAGTAAGACGGGTCAATACTTCCCTCCTGCTTTTACCACGGGATCTCAGGAATTCTTCGGTAATGCCATGAATCCTGAAGGATCCTTCGCTGATCACCAGATCCTCTTCAAAAATGTATTGGTCTTCCTTTTTGATCTCCGTTCCGTCTTCCGAACAGATGATCCAGGAAACCTGAACCGCTGAGGGCCAGTTTCCGGTGTCGGAATACGGGAGATCCCACCGTTTGGGAACTGCCGTGGTTTCCGTATCGATAAATAGGAGGTAAGGATTCACAGAAATGGTTTTGATACAAATGTAGTGATATTGATCTTTTTACCAGTATGTTGATTCGCTATAATTTCACATTTTTTAATACATTTTAAACTTTAATCTTAAATATGCATTAGTGGATTTAGCAGACTTTTGAACCATCTTGAAACAGTAAAATAATTGCTCCGGAGAAACAGTATCTGTGCAGTATTTTTATTGGTTGAAGTCATCGGAACTCCGGCGGAGTTCTATCTTTTTACAGTATGCCGTTTACTTAGCAAGCGTTTCTTAGATAGCACACCTATGGCGTGCTCAATATATGCTTCTGGTAATATGCTACACAGATAATTTTCCTACGGAATAATTTTTAAATACCGGAATGGAATTTTTTCTTTCTATGCATGTCTGATTTCCAGAACAATCTATGTTATAAATCCGTTATAATATGCATGATTCAACTTCAATTCATCAGCAATAACCCCACAACCGGTATATCAGCAGAAAAATAAAAAAACAGAATACCATCGGCATCCTGTTTTTTATTGATATTATCATTAAATATTACCAGAATCTTACATAAATAGCGGTAAGCAGCAATAGAGTAATGACAATTAAAACCATTGTTCTTGAGTCTACCTTAAACATTTTGCTGTCGATGGCAAAAGCTTTCGGGTTGACTTTCGGTCCTGCAAGGCTGATCAGAACCATCACCACGATGGTAATAAAGAATGACCATCCCATGTTGATGAGGAACGGGATTTCGGTGATGGTGTGTACCACGCCGTTTTCCAGTTTTTCATAGGTGAATGCCGTATACAGCCAGGTTTCTTTTCCGAAGATGCCGATGGCAAAGCTGTTGAAGAAGATCGCCAGTACGAACCCTAAGATTACCCCTACCAAAGCTGCAGTCCCGGTAGTTCTCTTCCAGAACATTCCCAATAAGAACATGGCAAAAACCCCGGGGCTGATAAATCCGGTGTATTTCTGGATGAACGTAAATCCTCCTTCCCCACCGATGCCCAGAACGTCGGTCCAGGTAAAGGCAAGCGCAACCATCATCGCAATGATAATGACCCATCTTCCCGTTCTTACCATCTGGATTTCGGTAGCATCCGTTTTCAGGTATTTTTTATAGATATCCAGGGTGAAGATCGTTGAAATACTGTTTACTTTTCCGGCCAGGGAAGCTACGATGGCTGCGGTTAACGCTGCTACCGCCAGACCTTTCAATCCGGAAGGCAGGAAGGTTAGAATGGCAGAATAGGCACCATCCTTCACTCCGTTGAATCCCGGAAGCTGTCCTTTGGTGTACAGCACGTAAGCTGCAATCCCCGGAAGCATTACGATGATCGGCATAAACAGTTTCAGGAATCCGGCAAACAGGATCCCGGTTCTTGCCGTTTTCAGGTCAGCTCCCAGCGCACGTTGGGTGATGTACTGGTTACAGCCCCAATAGTTCAGGTTAACGATCCACTGTCCGGCAAAATACATCGCCAATCCCGGTAACACCACGTATTTCTGAACGTCCATATTCTGAGGCATCCCTAAAGTAGTGGTTGTCGTTGTCGGTTTATCAAGCATCAGTTTGAAGTGACCCGGCGCTTCGTTCATCAAAGTATTAAATCCGGCGAACGCATTTCCTACTGCTGCACCGTTGATTCTCTGGTCAACGATCTGCAGCGCCATGTATACGGTAGCAAAACCTCCAATGATCAGTACCGCTACCTGGATTACGTCGGTGTACCCGATTACTTTCATTCCTCCCAAACCGATCAGCAAAGCCATCAGCAGAAGAACGATCATAATGATGTGAAGGTGTTCGCCGCCCAGTAAAGTATCGATGGCCAATGCACCGAGATACAGGATGGAAGTCAGGTTGACAATCACATACAAAAACAGCCAGAATACGGCCATGATCAGGGAAACCGATTTGTTGTAACGGGTTTCTAGAAACTGCGGCATGGTGTAGATCTTATTTTTGAGGTAGATCGGGATAAACCATACGGCGATGATGATCAGGGCAACAGCGGCAATCCATTCGTAGGCGGCAACGGCCACTCCCACGAAAAACCCTTCACCGCTCATCCCGATGAACTGCTCCGCCGAAATGTTGGAAGCGATCAAGCTGGCGCCGATGGCCCACCAAGTGAGCGATCCTTCGGCAAGGAAATAATCTTTACTGCCCGTAGACTCGGATTTTTTCTTTTTGTAAATCCAGAGCCCGTAGGATGCTACCACCACAAAATATATTAAGAAGATGATGATATCAATGGTTGCTAGTTTTCCCATACTTATTTTTTAACAGAAAATTTATAAATGGTTTTAGTCTGGTAATTTTGTCCCGGCTTCAGCTCCGTGGAAGGGAAAGCAGGCTGGTTCGGAGAATCCGGATAGTGCTGGGTTTCCAGGCAGAATCCGCTTCTTTTTTCATATTTGCCACCGGTTTTGGTATCGAATTTTCCGTCCAGGAAATTTCCGGAGTAAAACTGTACGCCCGGCTGGTCGGTCATTACTTCCATGACCCTTCCGCTTGCAGGGTGGTACACCGTAGCGATGGTTCTCATTCCGGTTCCTTTCAGGATCCAGTTGTGATCGTATCCGCCACCTAATTTCAGCTGCTCGTCTTCTGCATTGATGTCTTTGCCGATCGCTTTGGCAGCCGTAAAATCAAACGGGGTTCCCTTTACGCTTTTTTCTTCTCCCAAAGGAATAAGCGTTTTGTTTACCGGTAAGAATTTATCTCCGTTGATCTGAAGTTCATGATCCGTAATCAGATTGGAATAATTTCCGGAAAGATTGAAATACGAATGCTGCGTAAGGTTTACGACAGTCGGTTTATCGGTTTCTGCTTCGTAGGAAATTTCCAGGGCATTGTCTTCGGTAAGGGTATAAAGAACTGTAGTTGTTAGCTTTCCCGGATATCCTTCTTCACCGTCAGCGCTTACATAGGTTAATTTTAAAGTTGGTAATTTGGCATCTTTCACCTGTTCTACCGTCCATATTTTGGTATGGAAGCCTTCTTTTCCTCCGTGAAGGCTGTTTGGACCGTCGTTTTTGTCGATGTCATACGTTTTGCCATCCAAGGTCAATTTGGCATTGGCAATCCTGTTTCCGTATCTTCCGATCAAAGCGCCGAAATAATACGGATTCCCGTTGAAATAATCTTCAGGTTTGGTGAATCCTAAAACCACGTCCTGGTATTTCCCGTCTTTATCGGGAGCGGTAAGCGAAGTGATGATCCCACCATAATTGATGACCTCCACTTTCATCCCGTTCCTGTTGCTTAACGTATATTTTTTAATGGAATCTCCTTTTGCGGTAACTCCGTAATCTGAAACCTGTACATTTTCCATGGTATGTGAGTTCGTTTTATTGTTGTTTTCCTTTTTATTGCAGCCGAAAATACATAAAACTGCTAATAAAATGAATAAACTGCCTCCTATTTTTTTCATAATACATGATATTTGTTGAAGAATTAACGGTAATAGATTTCATTCCATCGAAGGGTGTTCTTAAAATCACGGATTTTCGTGTCTTCGTCAATCACCAGCGATTCGATTCCCGCCATTTCTGCGAAATCCTCCAGCTGATCCACCGTCAGGTTTTCACTGTAGCAGGTATGGTGCGCACCACCGGCCAGGATCCATGCTTCAGCAGCCGTATAAAGATCCGGAAGCGGTTTCCAGAGCACCCTTGCTACCGGAAGTTTCGGAAGCTCTTCGGTAATGTCCAGCGATTTTGTTTTGTTGATCAGCAATCTGAAATGGTTTCCGAAATCCATCAGTGCCGCAACCAGCGAATCGGTATTGCCTCTTGAATTGAAGACCAGTCTTACAGGGTCGGCCTTTCCTCCGATTCCCAGCGGGTGGATTTCACATGACGGCTTATCAGCAGCCAGTACCGGATCTACTTCAAGCATGTGGGAACCTAAAATAGATGGGTTGGAAGGATTTAAATGATAAGTATAATCTTCCATGAATGCGTTTCCGCCTTCCAATCCCTGTCCCATGGTTTTCATCGCTCTCACCAGGGCTGCCGTTTTCCAGTCGCCTTCGCCGGCAAAACCGTATCCTTTTTCCATCAGTCGCTGTACGGCGATTCCCGGAAGCTGTTCCATCCCGTGAAGGTCTTCGAAAGTATCGGAAAATCCTTTGAAATTTCCGTCTTTCAGGAATTTTTCAAGACCAAGCTCAATTCTGGCAGCCGTTTCTAATGATTTTCTATTGGCACCGCCGGAAAGCAGGGATTCTGCCATTCTGTAGGAAGCTTCATATTCTTCGATCAAAGTTTTCACTTCGCCCTCCCCGATTCCGTTGATCACGCTTACCAGATCACCGATTCCCCAGGTATTAACGGAGAATCCGAATTTGGTTTCCGCTTCCACTTTATCACCGTCGGTTACGGCCACATACCGCATATTATCTCCGAAACGGGCGAACTTAGCACCCTGCCAGTCGTCCCAGCCGGCAGCCACACGGCTCCAGTCGCCGATCTGCTTCTGTACCCTTTCCTCTGCCCAGTGTCCTACTACTACTTTTCTGTTTTTGCGGAGGCGGCTCACCATAAATCCGAATTCACGGTCGCCATGCGCCGCCTGGTTCAGGTTCATAAAATCCATATCCATCGTTGACCATGGAATATCCTGGTTGAACTGGGTATGAAGGTGCAGCAAAGGTTTCTGCAAAGCCGTAAGTCCACGGATCCACATTTTAGCCGGTGAAAAGGTATGCATCCAGGTTACCACCCCGATACAGTCGGCAGTATGATTGGCGGCTACCAGGGTTTCGAAAATTTCTTCCGTTGTTTTTACAGTAGGCTTTAAAACCACTTTTACAGGAATCTGTGACGAAGCATTGAACGCTTCCACGATTTTCGCTGAATGTTCGGCTACCTGTGCTAATGTTTCAGGGCCGTATAAATGCTGGCTTCCGGTAATGAACCAGATTTCTTTCGTATTGAGAGGTGTTAACATAGTTTATAAATGATGATTGATAATTGATGATTGATTTTTAATGCTGTTTCTTATAAAACCTAACGGGTTTTTGGAAACCCGTTAGGTTTAGATTATTTTATGTTGAACCTTTTGGATTCGTTTCTCATGAAACCTCATAGGTTTTTAAAACCTATGAGGTTTATATTTTAAAAGCAGCCAGAAGCTAAAAGCCAACAGCCAGCCGCCTGTTACTGTCCGTAATAAGCATCCTTCCCGTGCTTCCTTTCGTAATGTTTTTTAATTAACGAATCTTTTAAACGAAGCGCGTCCGGATTGATCTGTCTTGTAAGATAAGCCATTTCAGCAATGGTTTCCAGGACTTTGCTGTTATACACCGCTTTTTCTGCATTTTTGCCCCAGGTAAACGGACCATGATTCCCGATCAGGACCATTTCCACTTCCTGCGGTGAGAGATTTTTCTCTCTGAAACAGTCGAGGATCTGGATGCCGGTGTTGTATTCGTAGTTGCCTTCGATCAGGCTGTCGTCCATCGGAGGGGCACATGGAATATCGGAAGTCAGGTGATCCGCATGGGTGGTCCCGAAAATCGGGATGTCCATCTGCGCCTGTGCCCATGCCACGGAATAGATGGCATGCGTATGGGAAATCCCGCCGATGTTTTCCCAGTTTTTATACAGGTACGCATGGGTCTTGGTATCGGAAGACGGTCTCAGCTTTCCTTCTATGACATTCGCATCGTAATCCAGGATCACCATATCTTTCGGCTTTAAATCGGCATAGGGAACGCCGCTCGGTTTGATGGCGAAAATGCCTTCGTTGCGGTCAACAGCGCTTACGTTTCCAAAGGTATACACCACCAGCTTCAATGCATCGAGCTGCATATTGGCTTCGTAGCATTCCCGTTGAAGTTCTTTATATTTTTTCATGTTGTTTGTTTTTTGGTGTTTAAGCCCTGTTAAGGTTGAGAACCTTAACAGGGCTCTTAATTACGCTTTCCGTAAAGTCGGCAAGCTGCTGGTATTGCTCCATCAGCCGGTCGTACTCCTGCACCTGTTCCGGCTGCGGATGGTATTCCGCTTCAAAATCGGAACCCATGTGACAGCTGGCTTCCTGAACATCAGGATAAACACCTGCGGCCACGGCGGCGTATATGGCGGCACCCAATGCCGGTGCCTGGTCTGAAGCTGCAACAATGATCGGCATATCCAGTACATTGGCCAATGTCTGCATAATGAACGGAGATTTTCTGGCCACACCTCCGATTCCGATCACTTTATGAATAGGAATTCCCTCTTCCTCGAAACGGTCTACGATTTTCTTGGCTCCGAAGCAGATGGCATTTACCAGTGCTTTGAAAATATGCGGTGCTTTGGTTCCCAGGGAAAGGTGGCTGATGGCCGCTTTCAGTTCCTGATTGGCATCAGGAGTCCTTCTTCCGTTCACCCAATCCAAGGCTACCGGAATGGCTTCACCAACAGGAATTTTTTCTGCTTCCAGGGTTAAATTTTTGATCAGGTTATTTTCAAATTCTTCTTTAAGCTGTGCTTTCTGTTCCGGTGAAATGATCTCGGAATGCTGCAGCATGTTGTTTACCGGCCACATCAGAATGTCGCGGAACCAGGCCAGTACGTCTCCGAAAGCAGATTGTCCTGCTTCCAGCCCGGCCATTCCCGGGATCACGGATCCGTCTACCTGGCCGCAGATTCCTTTTACGGTTTTGTCGGCGATGATTTCGTTCGGGGCTACCATGATGTCGCAGGTAGAGGTTCCCATAATCCTGATCAGGGTGTTCTCTTCCACTTTAGCACCTATGGCACCGGAGTGGGCATCAAAAGTTCCGACAGCAATCACTGTTGCGGTGGTTAATCCTAATTTTGCCGCCCATTCTTCATTAAGATGGCCGGCAACCTCATCAGAAGTATAGGTTTTATCGTATAATCGGTCTCTGAGCTGCCCTAAAGACGGGTCGAGCCTGTTGAGAAAATCTTCGGAAGGCAGTCCGCCCCAGCTTTCGTGCCACATGGCTTTATGCCCGGCTGCGCAGCGGCTTCTTTTAAATGTTTCGAGATCCTGGTGATCTGACAACAGGAAAGTGATGTAATCGCAATGTTCCATCCAGCTGTGTGCTGCATTTTTCACTTCTTCATCCACGCGATTGATGTGCAGGATTTTCGCCCAAAACCATTCGGAGGAATAGATCCCGCCTTCAAAACGCGTATAATCCTCACCGCCCCATGTTCTGGCAAGGGTATTGATTTCTTCAGCTTCACGGATCGATGTGTGATCTTTCCACAATACCATCATGGCATTCGGGTTTTCTTCAAAACCGGGTGTCAGGGAAAGGGCTATTCCCTCCTGATTTACAGGAAGAGGCGAGGATCCGGTGGTATCGATGCAGATGCTGACGATTTCTTCCGGCTGTACACCGCTTTGTCTAACCACTTCGGTGATGGTTTTTTCCAGTCCTTCGATATGGTCTGAAGGATGCTGCCTGAACCTGTTTTTTTCAGGGCTGCAGAAACGGCCTTCTTTCCAGCGTTGGTAATAGCTTACCGAGGAAGCCAGCTCCGCTCCGTTTTCGGTATCGATGAGTACTGCCCGAACGGAATCGGTCCCGTAATCTAATCCTATAACATATTTTTTCATGAATGGGAATACTTGATTTCTTTTTTGATCTGTTTAAATTTTATACTTCACTTAATGACTCATACACTCTCGCAGATCAGCAGATTCAGCAGATTTTTCGAGATTAAACCTGCGTGACCACCGTGATCTGCCAGAAATTATAATGTTATAAAATCATTATTTATTCATTTCAGAGATTCAAACAAATATAAGATTCTTTTTAATTAAATGTAATAAATACACTTAATTTTTATAATTTACTGATTATTAAATATTTAAATTTAATTAATCTTTAAAATTACCAATGATTGGGCAGGAATATCCACCATTAATTTCCCCTTTTTCAGGTTCAGGGTTTCTTCTTTAGGCTGAATGGGTTCATTTTCAAAGCTGTTCTCGGTAGAAAGTTGCGGGGCTGTCAGGGTAATTTTTGTCAGCCTGTTCCCTAATTGTAAGCTTTCCGGATTGATGGTTACAGATTTACCTTCGGCATCCGTATTCACGATCTTGATAATGGTTTCTTTGGTCTTTGCATCTTTTACGGCCGTAGCATACAGCTGATCCTGCCCCGTTACCGGTTTTCCGTTACCGGTAATTTTCAGGACCTCCGTTCCTTTGTTGTTGGAAAAAAGTTTCTGGACATAATAATTGGGCGTTGCGTAAGATTTTAAGTTATTGAACCAGATCAGGTCCGGCGTCCACTGCCATCCTTCTGCGTGGGCGAAAAGCGGTGCATAAGATGTCATCGTCACTACATCGGCATTTCTTTCTAGCCCTGTCATGAAAGCGGCTTCAGAAAGTGCGGTAAGCCAACTGTTCTTATTGTCAGGCTTTACAACACCAACCGATTGCGCTGCATATTCCCCGGCAAAAACTTTAGGTCCGGAACGGTTGTATTTATCATATCTCCCGGCATTTTTCATAAACCATTCCGGGGAATTGTAGTAATGCTCGTCGACGATCTGGGCATTAAGTTTTTTCAGCTCTTTCCATCCGTAATCAAAGAAATCGCCGTCGGGAGAAGGCCCGCTCCCGGAAACGATCTTAATATCCGGATATTTGGAATGGATGGCCTTTTCAAAAACTTTATAGCGTTCGATATAATCTGCTCCCCATTGTTCGTTTCCAACCCCGATGAATTTCATATTAAAAGGTTGCGGATGTCCCATTTCAGCACGGATTTTTCCCCATTTCGTATGGGAATCGCCGTTGGCAAATTCAATCAGGTCCAAAGCGTCCTGAACATACGGATCCAGATCTTCCATTTTTACGAGTTCGGCGGTATTAAACTGGCAAGCCATTCCACAGCTTAAGATTGGAAGCGGTTCGGCATTCAGGTCCTCTGCTAGCTGGAAATATTCAAAAAAGCCAAGACCGAAAGACTGCCAGTAATCAGGGGTAAGGCGATGCGCAAATCCGTTGTTCCATTTATTGATCAGGTTTTCCCTGTCTTCCACTTTACCAATTGTTTTTTTCCACTGGTACCGTTCTGCCAATGTCCTTCCTTCTACGATACAGCCCCCCGGAAAACGTAAAAATCCCGGATGTAAATCATATAATTTCTGCACCAGATCTTTTCGTAAACCGCCTTTTCTTCCTTTCCAGGTATCCTGAGGAAACAGTGAGATCATATCCATATTCACAATGCCTTTTCCGGTAAATGTGATTTGGAGCTTTGCTTTTTCAATCGTTTTGGAAGGATTGAAAACTGCATTGTATTTTTGCCAGCCCCCGCTTTTTATGATGTTGGAAACTGAAGAAACCACCGTTCCTTTTTCATCGACAAGACTGATGTTGATGGCAGAAATGTTTCCTGAAACGTTTTCCAAATTAAAACTTAAGTCATATTTTTCACCCTGATGCAGCCCGATTCCTCTGAATCCTTCATTTTCCAGGAGATAGTTTTTGTCGTTCCCCACCGTGATTCTTGCGTAATTTCTATTAGGTTTAGACTTATCGGTTATGATGGTTAAAAACCCGGAATCCAGGTTTGGAGAAAGTGTTTTCGTGTTGGGTTGCTTCCATCCCGTCAACGGTTCGTCGAACTCGAAGCTGCGGTTTTTGATGAGTTCAGCGTACAATCCGCCGTCTGCTGCAAAATTGATATCCTCAAAAAAAATCCCGTACATCGTTGGCTGGATTTTAATTCCGGTAGACGCACCGTTCAGATCAAGGCTGAAGCTTGATTTTTGAGACTGAGCGGAAAAGAAAGTGGCCGTCAGGAAAAGTGCGGCGGCACAAATTGTATTTTTTGTTTTCATGAAGTCTGCTTATCAAACCTCATAGGTTTTAAAAACCTATGAGGTTTTGTGAGGTTTTGTAAGTTTAATTATTATTTTACCTTGAGCGGAAGGCTTTTTAATCCTGAATCGGCAGAAGTTCCGCCGTACAGGATGGTATAATCGCCGGGTTTGGACACCAGGTCATCTGCTTTTTCGTCATAGAACATAAAAGAATCCGGCGACAGGGTGAGCTGGACAGTTTTAGAGTTTTTGGACGGAACGGATACCCTTTGGAAGGCCCTGAGTGTTTTTACAGGAGCCAACGGATCATTGTTCCGCTTGATGTAGACCTCAACGACTTCTTCGCCGTTTTTTCCGGAAGTATTGCTTACCGGAACTGAAAGAGTTACATTTTCATTCGTACCGATGCTGTTTTTGCTGAGGGTCGCATTTCCGTAAGAAAAGGATGAATAGCTCAGCCCGTGACCAAACGGATACAACGGTTTTTCTTTCATATAACGGTAGGTTCGTCCCTGCATGTCGTAATTTTCAAACCCCTCATGCTTGCCGGTTTTGGACAGGGCATTATCCAGCTGTGCAATATTTTTATAGAAGGTAACCGGAAGCTTTCCGGATGGGTTGTAATCTCCGAACAATACATCGGCTACGGCTGTTCCGCCGGATTGTCCGCCGTACCAGGCGTTTACCAAGGCATCGTAATTTTTTTCGTCCTGCTCCAATCCGAGGGCACTTCCGGTACACAGTACAAAAACAACCGGTTTTCCTGTTTTTCTTAATTCAGCCAAAAGCTCACGCTGAACTTTCGGCAGTTCGATATTGGTTTTATCACCTCCTTTGAAACCTTCGGCATTCACCAGCATTTCCTCTCCTTCAAGGCTTGGGGAAAGTCCGCCGGCAAATACGATCACGTCGGCGTCTTTTACTTTTTCTTTTACCTCGGCAAAATTCACCGGATCTTTACGGTACACTTCAAAACCGATGCTCACGTATTTACCTTTCTGGCTGTGACGGAGTTCCACCTGATATTCTTTTCCTTTCTGCATCTGCACCGGGAATTCCGACGGATGTCTTGCGTCCGGGCCTTTGCGGGTAGCGATTTCCTTTCCATCGATCAGTAAGGTGTACACATCGGAGGTAAATGCGGAGAATACCACTTCGCCGGTGTAGCTGCTGGTAAAGGTACCGGAAATCCTGGCAGAAGTATTTTCACGGTTAACGCCCGGAGCGAGCTGGGTTCCGCCGAAGCTGCTGTAATTAATAACGGAATTGTTTACTGAGGTATTCACCGGAGTTCCTTGCCAATCGGGATTGTTGAAGAATTCTACCTTCATGCCCGGCGCTCCGTTTTTCTGACTTTTGAAATTTCTGGCCAGTGAGGTTCTTGCGGAAGGATCTGCAATTTCACATCCTTTTTCATAGATGATTTCCGTACCGGGAAGCTTGGCTTTAATACCGTCCAAGATGGTAACCGTAGAAGAAGGGGTTCCGTTGTAGTTGCCCAGCTGCATGATTCCGTCATCGGCATTAGGTCCTACAATTGCGATTTTCTTTATGTTTTTGTTTAAAGGCAAAACATTTTTCTCATTTTTCATCAGTACGATCGACTTCCGGGCCATTTTCAGTGCCTGTTGCTTATGCTCTTCGGAATCGACGACCGTATACGGGATGCTGTTCCAGCGTACGGCTGATTTCGGATCGAGCATACCGAGTTCAAACCAGCCTTTCAGGATCCTGCGCATAGATGCATCAATGTCTTTTTCAGTGATCAGGCCGCTGGCGAGGGATTTATTGAGGTTGTTGTAGGTATCTCCGCATTCAAGGTCGGTAGAATGTTTCAGCGCATCGGCTGCCGTGGATTTTTCATCCGGATGGGTTCCGTGGTATTTTTTCTGGTAGAAGTCGGCGAGTGCCCAACAATCGGACACCACCATGCCATCGTATTTCCATTTTCCTCTCAGGATATCACTTACCAGAAAATCATTGGCACAGCATGGCTGACCGTCGAATGCGTTGTAGGCACACATCACTTCCCTTACATTTCCTTCGATCACCAAAGCCTTAAAAGCCGGCAGATAGGTTTCATAAAGGTCGCGATGAGAAATTTCAGCGTTATAGGAGTGCCGGTTCCATTCCGGGCCGCTGTGTACAGCGAAGTGCTTGGCACAGGCGTGCGTTTTGAAGTAGTCGGGATCATTTCCCTGCAATCCTTTTACGGCTGCTACGCCCAGGCTTGCCGTCAGGAACGGATCTTCTCCATAGGTTTCCTGCCCTCTTCCCCATCTCGGATCACGGAAGATGTTGATGTTGGGTGTCCAGAACGTGAGTCCTTCATATCGTCCGGTTTTTCCTGCTTCGTCAAAAGACCGGTTGTATTTGGCTCTGGCTTCGTCAGAAATCATTTCAAAAGTTTTCAGGTGTTCCGGGACATCCCAGCTTGCCGCCAACCCGATGGCCTGTGGAAAAACCGTAGCGGTTCCCGCCCTTGCCACACCGTGCAGTGCCTCGTTCCACCAGCCGTATGCGGGAATACCCAGCCGGGGAACGGCTTTGGAATTATCCATCATCATTCCTATTTTTTCATCTACCGTCAGCAGCCCGAGGAGGTTTTCAATCCGCTGTTCTACGGGTAATTTAGTATTTCTGAACGGTTCTGTATCGGCGGTCTGTGCAGATAGTCCCGATGCCGTGCTGATGAGGAGGCTGATGCCTAAAGTTATCTTTTTCATATATGAATATCAATGGTCACATGTTGTTTATGCTTTTCATCATTTAAAATTCATCAATGGTTTCTGGTAATCTTTGTGAGAAGCACAAATATAGG
Organism: Chryseobacterium sp. SORGH_AS_0447; assembly: GCF_030818695.1. Lineage (NCBI taxonomy): Bacteria > Pseudomonadati > Bacteroidota > Flavobacteriia > Flavobacteriales > Weeksellaceae > Chryseobacterium > Chryseobacterium sp. SORGH_AS_0447. The sequence continues at coordinate 3,072,937 of NZ_JAUTAR010000001.1, forward strand.
ATTCTCTTTTAAATAAATGTGTAATTAACACTTAATTTTTGAAAATAATGCGGATGTTCCCGATTTTTAAAAATACTTACTGTGGCAAATTGATGATGAAAAAGGTGTAACAGGATTTTTTTACGCGAAGATCTATTTTCTTTATGCATACGATTAAGGAAGCAAAGCTAGATCGGCAAGCTGATCTGATGAAGCGGTGGTTTTAATTTAACCGTAAAAATTACAAAAGATAGGCTTGCTGATTACCAGGTCTGCTCCATAGGAGCAGTATGTGTGTAGGATGAATAAAAAAAACAACCGAACTCCGGAGAAGTTCGATCGTTTTCAACTATTGATAAGATGGCACTCCTACAGAGTGCTGTTTCCATTAAAATTTCCCCCTGCTACACAGATGGTATTCCTACGGAATACTGCTTTTCTGAATGATCAGGTCTGATGTTTTATGATACATAACAGAAAGCAGCCCCGATTCCTGATTTTTATCTGCTGATGGAGACCTAAACTGAACTTATCATTTAATCTTTATAAATGTTGATCTGCTTAAAAGGTCATGTTTCAACCGCTCCTGTAAACAATAAAAAAATAAATGATCGCAGTTTCATAAAATACAGCTAATTTAAGCCCATGAAAATTGTCAGCAATATTCATGAATACCAAAAGCCAAATCCAACTATGAAATCCATTATCCTGATCTTATCTTTAATCACCTCTACCCTTTCTGCCCAGCTGAGTACCTTTTCTGACCGTGACCTTTATGAAATGGGAAAAGTCTGGGGATTGATCAAATATTATCATCCTGCCGTTTCCCAGGGAAAAACAGATTGGGATGCCGTTTTATTGACAAGTTTCCGCCAAGATTCAAAAGCAGGAACCGATCGGCTCATAAAAAACTGGCTGAATACCGCGGACGAACAGAAGTTTGATAAAATTCCTAAGCAGGAGAGCGAATGTGACAGCATTACTCTCCGGAATTTTAATGCTTCATGGATCGAAAAATTAAGAAAAGTGAGCCCTGAGAATAAAAACCGTCTCCTCCATCTGGTTAATACACCCGAAAATGTCGGCAGCTTTTATTCCAATACAGCTAAAAGCGGCATCTATTTCAGCAGTGCCAATGAAAAAGTGTACGGTACTTTTTCAAAAGACGTTAAAATGCTGGATTTATTCAGGATCTGGAATGTGGTTGAATACTTTTATCCTTATAAATATCTCCTTGACCATAACTGGGATGATATCCTGAAAAAATACATTCCTTTATTTAAAAAGATCAACAATGAGAAAGATTATGAATCGGCAGTGATGCAGCTGGCTGCTGAGCTGCAGGATACCCATGTCGGAATTGAAAAGACCTATCAGTATAATGTAGTGGGAAAGCTTTCTTCGCCTTTCATTTTTCAGATGGTTAACAATGCCGTGCTCATTACAGGAAGTAAGGATGACGCCAAAATGAAGAAAGCTGGTCTGGAAACCGGCGACCTGATTACTAAAATTAACGGTAAATCTATTCTAAAAAGCATAAAGGAAAAGTCGAAATATTTTGCCTTTTCCAATACATCCGTTGAACTGCGTGAGGCATACAGTTACCTTTTCAGCGGGGATGAGGAAACCTTCGTAGTGGAAGGAGTTCACAAGAACGGGGAAAACTTCCGGACCACCGTGGAACGGATGAACCGCATTTTTAACAATGAATGGGATAAAGACGGAATCCCGGATCTTCACCTGGTGTACAAAGGAAAAACCTATAACTATTTAACTTATAATGAGAAAGAAAGCCGCCTGAACCCAAGCTTCCCCATCGATGATAAAGTGTATTTCGAATTTGCATCATTGAAGGGAGCAGAAATTCCTGCCCTGATGGAACAATACAAAAATACCAAAGGGATGGTTTTTGACCTGCGCGGCTACAATGACAATGGTTCCCTGCTTAAAGTGTTTGATTATTTACTCAGCAAGCCTGTTGTTTACGGAATAAAAACCCAGCCCAATTTCACTCAACCGGGTAGATTTTGTTTTGTAGACAATATCGTGAATAAAGAGTATAAGTTTGCAGGAAAAGAGAATCCTGATCCATACAAGGGACAGGTGGTCGTCCTTATCAATGAACATACCGTAAGTGCGGAGGAAATGTGGGCCATGGTTTTCAAGAAAGTCCCCAATGTTATTTTTGTAGGCAGCCAGACCGCAGGAGCCGACGGCAATAAAACATCTATAAAACTGACTGACGGCAATAAGATCATTTTTTCTGGACTGGGTATTTATTATCCGGACGGAGGGGAAACCCAGCGTATTGGTATAAAACCGGATGTCGTAGTACGTCCCACGATCCAGAGCACCCGCAACAAGGAAGATCTTCTTCTTTTAAAAGCACTGGAACTGATTGATCAGAAAAAATAAATCAGCACCTGGTAAATCGGACTTCCATTGAACCTTATTAATGAACTATAATGTTTGATAAAGCTAAAAAAACCTCACAGGTTTTAAAAACCTGTGAGGTTTGAGTACCAATAAACAAAGCCACCGGTTATGGTGGCTTTGAAGTATAAAAAATAATCCTGATTTAAATTTACTGTTTAATAAACTTTTTCTGAACGGATTTATTTCCGGATTGGGAAATTTCCACCAGATACATTCCTGCAGGAAGATGGCCGATATCGATACGGTTTTTACCGGAACGTAACGTCGTTTCTCTGATTACCAGACTGCCTTTGGCCTCGAATACGGAAGCTGCGCCCGAAGTTTTCAGGTCGATGAAAATTTCATTCCTTGCCGGACTTGGATAGAGGCTTGGTTCGTTCTTATCGGCAAGAAGATTTTCGGTAGCCAGTGTCGTAAAGCTTAACGGAAGGACTGATGCCGTGTAGGTATTTTCCTCGGTAAGATACGCTCTGAAAGGATTGATCATCGGTTCGCTTCCTGCTGCTACTTTAGAGAATTGCGGTGTTCCGTTGACGGTCTGTAAAACATAGCTGTTGGCCGGAACTTTAATGGTGTTGTATACCCCGTTCATCTGGTTGACGGTGATGGCTTTCGGCGTGGAAACATTTCCGGTTCCCTGGAAAGTAATGGCTCCGGTAGCATTCACCAATACCGGTGTATTCGCCGGAATGATTCCGGTGGTAATCGCGGAACAGCTGATTCCGGTAGCACTTGGCATCAGCTGATAAACGCTCACGCCGGACGGAATTGTAGCCGTGAAAGGCAGAAGCAGCATTTCAAATCCGTTAAACGTACGGGAATACGACGCTGCCGCAGACGTAAAGGTAAACGGAACCTGGAAATCTTTACCCTGATCTGAAAGAACGAGATTAGAGGCAGCGGTTCCGGAGATCACATTGTTGTTTGAAGAAGTTACCGAAGCCGGTACATAATAAATGCTGTTGGAATTGGCACTTATCGGCTGCCAGTTATTGGCAGAGGTTGTTCCTGTCGTATTCCTGAAATCCACCGAAGTGTAATAGCCGTTTTCGAGGGCATCCATCAGGTTGCTGTCGCCATCGGAATAAGAGCCTGCAAATTTGGAAGCCACTTCGTTGCCTACATTGAAATAGACGTCGCCTAAGTTCAGCGTCAGCACGGAACTGTAATTGGAATTGCGGATTCCCAGAATGCCTTTACAGCCGTCGGTCAACACCTGTCTTGAAATATCCAGCGTAATATCGAAATTGCCGCCTGCCGGGAAGGTGATCTTTCCGTAATTGTAAGATTTTGTAAGCCCCTGGCTGTTGATGTAATACAGCGTGGTATTATCGGAATAACTCTGCCCTGCCGTAGTGAAACTGTTTACATGCAGCACCATTTTGTTGTAGCGGTCGTTAAGCTGCAAATAGCCGTTGGCTGCCGTCATGTTGTTGCTGATCAGCGGGCTGGCGTTGGAGAAGGTAGCCGTTGTATTGCTGATGTTGTACCCTGTTCCGAAAGACGAATTGGTCGTCGTCATGGTTTCGATCTTGTTGTACCGGATATCGCTTCCGGTCATCTGGGAAACCGGTCGGTCGGCACTTTTGTTGAAAACGAAAGTCATCACACTGGAAGCATTGATGGTAACGCCCGGACGGAACGTCTGAGCCATTGTGATAGGCGTGGTGGCCATATTATTCTGCGCATCGGTCAGCACTTTGGTTCCGGAAGTGGAATAAAACGGAAGATCCACTTTCAGGTTATAGGCATTGGCTGATGGATTAATGACCATCAGCACGACCTGGTTCCCATCCAGGGAAATATAGGAAGATCCCTGCAGGGTGCCGGTATTATCGCCCCAGGTAGCCGCGATCCTTGTTTTCCCGGTGGTATATTTGGCATAATGGGAAAGAATGTAGCCTCTTTTTGTCATTACGCCGGTGGTGGTTCCGTTGCTTCCGTCGCCCATTAGCGCATAATACCGTTTGGCAGCGTAATGGATCCAGGCATTCACGTTTCCGAGCATGGCATTGTTGATGCTGGAAGCGAAATTAAAAGCATCCAGGTTCCAGCTGAAATCGCGCGGGGTCGCGTTGGAAGGATTCCAGTTGATCAGGTATTCGGTCTGCCAGATTTCTTTGTTGTTGTTCTGAAACTGCTTGTAAGCAGACTGCATCAGGCCGTACTGGTGCCCGCCATAGACTTCAAAATTATCCATGGTCGCCTGGTTGAGCATGGCATTGGCGAAATTGTCTGTAAAACCTACGCTTTCAGGAGCAATCACTTTACAGTTGATCAGCTGGCCGTAGTCCCGTACGAAATTGGCAATCTGCGCCGGTGTCCAGATGCATCCTTGGTATTGCGCCATTTCGTCAGGCTCGTTCTGGATGGAAATATAATCCAGGTTTACGCCATTGTTCTGCAGGTAGGTAACAAAACTGTTGAGATACAGGGCATAATCCTGATAATTGGCCGTTTTAAGATAACCGATCTGCTGTACGCCGTTAGCGTCGGTATATACCGCGTTCACATGGTTATTGGTTTTCCAGGCTGCCGGCATGGTCCACGGACTGGCGAAAATCGTTAAGCCCATCGACTTGGCGAGCTGCGCTGTTGCCAGTACCGAACTCCAGTTGTTGCTGTCTTCCGGGATGTAGAGTCTCATAATGTTGTAGCCGGCCTGGCTGTTGGCGCCCCAAAGGGTCTGGATTTCCGAAGTCGTCATGTGGTTGTACCCGAACTGCGGGCTGCAGACAAATCCGCCGAAGCCCGTAACTTTCTGGTAAGTAGTGTTTTTGTTGATTCTTACCGTGGTAAGCTGTCCGAACGCGTTAATTCCTGTAAGCAGGGAAACTGCCGTGAGGACGATCCGCTGAGCAAGTTTTTTCATATTCTTATTGTTTTAGGTTAAAGCTTCAGCAAGCTGCCGAAGAATAGTTCATTTTTAATCCGAAATGACAAACCGTTAAGTGCTGTCACTAAGAAAACTTCCTGGCTGTCAAAAGCCAGGCTGAAATCGTTCAATAAAGTTGTGGGAAATGTTCCTTCCGTATCTTATTAGGATGCGTTTAAACCGTATTTAGATACGGAAGGCAGAGAAGAGTCATGTATCCATAGTATTCTGTTTGTCTGGTTCGTGTTTGTATATTATTTTCAGTGAAGTCATTGTATTTCAGAAAAGCTTTATTGGATGGACCCCTACATTATCAGAACAATCACCATGGTAATGAATCATAGGTGAAGAAAAACATGCCCTGCATCAAAAAAATTCAATAAGCCTGAAATGATATTCTGTTATGAATAAAATTTCATATTCCGTTTAAAACAAATATAACATTCTATTTGAAATAAATGTATAAATTACACTTTATTTTTTAAAACCTTTATAGCCTGATATTTAACCTGTTAAGATTAAAATGTATATATCTGAAAATCAAAATTATAAATATCATAAGTATAATGATTTAAATTTCATACATTCTGCTTTTGAAACCACATTACAGGTCATTTTCACCACCAAAAGTCTTATTTTAATGAAAAAAAATTAACCAAAAACAGGGTCTGTCTCCATAAATCAGGCAAGACCTGAAATACTTTGTCGGATTAAGAATGGATGTACAGGATGAGCATTAAGCGGGATTATCTGTCCGGGATTTTATTATTCATTTAATGAAAAGCAATCATCAAAAAAAACTTCCATCAAATGACTTTAATAGAAGCTCGTTTTAGTTAAATTTAAGATCTGCTGAAATTGGTAGTTACAGCTTAATTCTAAGCGGTCTTTTCCTGAAACGGATCGACGCTTATTTCAATCATCAATTGTTCAAAGTAAAAATAAAACCCGAATGTATTCCTGATTTTCCTGGGTTCGGCTTCCAGTTTCAGACTTTCTTCCTCTTTGAGTTTGTTGTACAGTTCCCAAACCGCTTCTTCATCCGGCTGATAAAATCCGATATGGAAATTCTCCGGATATTCCGGCACTTCTTCTTTCTTATTCAGGACCTGTCCCCAAATAACCAGGGCGAAGTTATGGTCGTTTTCCAGTACGGCCATTTTGCTGCTGCGGTTGACAATCAGGCGAAACCCTAAACAGTGGGTAAACAGATGCACGGCCTGATCTACCTCTTTCACGACCAGATTGATATGATTTAAATTCATAATTTCTTTGGTTTGATTAACAAGACAAAATTAGCCCTTAGGCATCATGCTCAATTGGATAAATCGGTCGTTTTCGTTTTTGTTTAAGATGGTGGGCCTTACGCCTGTGAATTTTTTGACTTCCCGGATAAAATGGGACTGGTCCCCGTAATTCAGTTCCGGGTAAAAATCACCTTTTTTCAGCTGTTTCAGGGAATTTGAAAAACGGATCATGTTGAGGTATGATTTTAAGGAAACCCCCAGCCAATGATTGAAATACCGGTTGATCTGCCGGCTGCTCCAGCCTGCCTGTTCGGATAATTCCTTTACGGTAGTCGCTCCTTTCGAGGAATAAATCAATTCAAACAGTTTGCGTTTGCGGGGATCCACTTCTTTTGTCAATTGCAATTCAATACGGTTGCACGCTTTTTCGTAAAAGTGTTTAAAATCCGAAAGATCTTCTGTACAGAATCCCCAGTAATCGCCGGAAAGCTTCTGCCTGTTGTTTTTTAAATCTGCAAAGGACCGTTGAAAAATATATTCAGCGGCTATCGGGTGAAAACTTATTACCCCCATGGTCGATTTCGGAAAAGGCGGCTTGATCACCGGACCGGTAAAGATGCCGGATATGAATATCTCAAAACTTCCGTCCTCCATGGCTAAGAATGCTACATCTATTTTTCCGTCCGGCAAAATCATGCTTCCATCCGTTTCCTCCTCATGATATTTCATCATCCAGATGCTTTCCACGAGGTCTTTCAGTACGCCATCAGGTTTCAGTGAGGCATATTCCAGTTGATTTTTTGTTGAGTGTATCATAATCAGGATGTTTTTAAGGACGATGAATAATTTATTTTAACCCGTTTTGTTTTTGGCCCAAATTAATTGCTCTTTTTCGCTTTGTCTTTTAAAGACTGAAGGTGTTTTTCAGCATCAAAATCTTTTGCGGTTCCACTGTCGATTCCTTTCTGAATTGCATCTTTGAGGATTTGAATTTTGTTTTCTGCGCTTTGTTTCATTTATTTATTTTTAATAGGTTTGGTGTAGGATATTATCAATAGAAATGGGCTTTAGCCCATTTACCCTACGATGTATCATAATCGGCTTTAGCCAAAACCTATCATAATTTGGCTAAAGCCGGATTTTAACAACATTCTTCACATCGGGCTAAAGCCCAATGTCATTAAGTTAAGGTCTTATAGATTTTTTTTATAGTTTTTAGTGACCTTTGGTTTCGCTCTGACTCTGTATTTTAAAATATTCCTTTTAAAGGATCTTTTGGGCCTGACGGGGATCATATGAGAAGCAAAAAGAATTTTAAGCTCTGCCACCATATCCTCTTTTTTTACATTGCTAAAGAGCAGATTCAAAATTCTGTTTTTCATCAAGCTGTAAGAAAGGGAAGTATTGACTTTGTATCGGTACTTCTTTTTCGTATCAACTTCATTAAGCTCCTGTTCGAGTTCTCTGACAATAAGGGTCTGTATATTGCTTACAAGCAAAGTAGAATAAAAATCCTGTAAGATGCTGTTGTTTGAGTAACCGGAAAATTCCTCCAGGTGAAGCTTGTTTTTGATTTCATCAAAATAGGTTTCTATGCCCCAGCGTTCAAAATATAGGGCTTTGAAAATCTCCGAAGGATAACAAACCTCATCTAAAAGAGAGGTTGCAAGAACTTCGATGGTGCCATTATCCAGTACGACACGCAACAATCTTACCTTAAAAGTATAGTCTCTACCATAATCTTTTCCTGACAGATCTACGTTGGGAGAAGGCTTAAAGTCTGTTATCATACAGGATATTCCGCTTTTGACGAAATCTTTTATGGTTTGATTCAAACCTACTTTTACGCGCATAAGGTAGTTAAGATTTCTTTTGTGATGCTGATAAAAGAAATCAAATGAAGCAAAACCACGGTCATATAGCAGCAGATCATTATGGCAACAATGAGCCAACAGCTCAAGAGCCTGTAAACGCTCATCAGTATCTATAGAAGAAAGTACTCCTTTTAAACAGATTTTATTGATCGTATCATACAGTACGCAGGCTTTGGCCTGTACGCAGGTATGAGAAGTCTGGTTTTTGGATACACCATAAATCTCTTCCAGCTCTGGGGTTTGGGGTAGATTAATTCTCGAACCATCAATAGCCAACAGACGAAGACCATTGAATTTGGTCTGTACTGCAGAATTATCTGTATAGAATTCTTCCACAAGCCGCTTGTTCAGATGAATAAAAACCTCGGGCTTTATCTTTTTTCTGTTCTGTACGTATGCACTTTTTGTAAAAGTATTCTGTGTCTGGCCCAAAGATCTTATATAGTGAATGAAATTTACAATCTCACAGGACAGGCTTTTGGTAATGAAGTTGAGCATAAACAAAAGCGTATTTGAAAAGCTTAACTTCCTTTTGCGGGTGAAATCTCTGCTACTCATCCTGTATTCATTACAAATAGCCACGCTGTGGATTTCCTCCTCCAATGATAATAAAATATCTGAAACATTTTTTTTGCATAATAAGAAAATGAAAGATTAAATCTCAAATTTAGCAAAAACATAACACTAAAAAATACTAACTTAATGACATTGGGCTTTAGCCCGACGCTATTGATAATACATTTAGCACATTGGTAGTTAAATATTTTAAAGTTACCGAATTTTCCGGTTGAATTAAATTGCATATTAAAATTACCAAAAGAAAAACCACCGGAAAAATTCCGATGGTTTTACATTTTATAACATTATTTTCCGGTGTAATCGCTTTCCGGGGCACCGAGATAGCTTGGTTTCAGTCCGCCGGTATCGATCAGGATTTTCTCCAGTACGATTCCCGGTTCCAGCACCCTGAACCGCAGCGTATGCTTTCCGGGCTGTGCAATCTGGTGTTTGGTGATCGATCGGATGATGTGTTCCGACTGCCATCTTCCCAATTCTCCTTTATAATGGCCGTTGAAATTCACCACCTGCGGAGCTTGCCCATCGAATGAGATTTCGTAGCGTAATCCTTTATTGTGATTGAAATTCAAGGTTGGAGCCAGCAAGAGTTGTACTTCAAATTCACCTTTGGACTCGAAATTCATATCGTATTCCAGATACACATTTTCGTCAGCTTTCGGATAAGCATTTTGCGGAAAAGTCGTTACGCCGGATTTGGTTTTTCCGAAATCGGGAATGACTTCCCAATGGATACGATCCGAATTATGCATCCGGGCAAAATCTTCCGCTTCTATCGAAACATAGCCGTTCTTCTCCTGAAAAATCTTCTCTTTTGGAATATCCGCCTCGGAAATGTAAGTTACTTCAGGCATGATATTTTCCTTTCCGTCGGCCCAGGTTTTGTAACCGATCCGCATCTGATCCATCATGTGCTGCCATTTTCCGCCGGCCATCACATTGTTGTAATAGTTGTCCAGCTCAGCATTTCTTTCAAAACACTGTTTTACCTGATTGGCATATTGATTGGCTTCGGGATTTTTTTTAGCAGCCAGTTCCCTGTTTTTGGCAACGGCGTAATACATTTCGTACAGGTTGCTGCAAGCGTCAATCGGATACAATACCAGCTGGTAATAGGCATCCTGATATTCCGCCGGAATGTCCTGTTTCAAACGCAATGCTTTTAATGCCAAAGCGCGGTAATCATTGAGAACCGTTTCAAACTCGTTGTAATTCTCGAGGCTGTAGGTTTTCCAGTTCAGGGTTTCAGGTGTTACCCGGCGGTTGTATTTTGCGTAAGTATTGATCATTTCCGCAATTTCTTTCGCGTGTTTTTCACCGAACTGCTGAGCCGACCATTTTTCGGTATACTGGAACAGGTTATTGGCATTGAACTGTTTCGGGTTCCAGGCCATGTCCAGGAAAAAGCTGATCGGGAATTCCATCGGTTTCAGGTCACCGACATTCACGACCCAGACCTTATCCACTTTATGCTCGTAAGAAAGGTTCATCTGCTCCCAGACGCGCTGGATCGGACTGATGTTGATCCATTTGGAGTTTCTCGGTCCGCCCACATAATCGAAGTGGTAGTACATTCCGTAACCGCCTTTGTGCAGTGGTTTGGAAAGGTCCGGAAGTTTTCTCACGTTGCCCCAGTTATCGTCGCAGAACAGCAGAATCACATCGTCAGGAACGCGCATTCCTTTGTCGTAATAATCCTGAACTTCTTTGTACAACGCCCAGACCTGCGGTGTTCTTTCCGGTTTTTTCCCGGTGACATCGGAAATGATCTTCCGTTGGTCTTTCACGATTTTCTCAAGTAATGAAATATTGGTACCCTCTCCCATCGCTTCATCACCGTCGCCCCGCATGCCTACCGTTACCAGCTTTTCCCAATTCCTGCTTCTTTCCAATCCGGATTTCCAGAATTTTTGCAGGACCTCAGCATTTTTGGAATAATCCCAGACATTCGGCAGGTTGTTTCTCTTGATGTACCGGTGCCAGTCGGTCTGCGCCAGGGCCATCGGTTCATGGTGGGAAGTTCCCATCACGATGCCCATTTCATTGGCCAATGGTCCGCTCAAAGCATCATCGTCATAAAACGCTTTCCCCCACATTGCCGGCCAGATGTAGTTGCCTTTCATCCGCAGGATCAGTTCAAAAACTTTCTCGTAAAATTTGGAGTTGATGCCGCCGAAAGTGGCTCTGGCCCAGCTTCCTAATGAAGGTTCTTCATCGTTTAAGAAAATCCCGCGGTATTCAACGGCAGGCTCTCCGTCGGTATAGATCCCTTTTTTAAAGTATAGATTTTCCTTTTTCGCAACCGGAACATCCGCCCAGTAATACCAGGGCGAAACGCCGATCTGCTGCGACATTTCATAGATGCCATAAATCGTTCCCCGTTTGTCGCTTCCCGCAATCACAATCGCTTCGGAAACACCGGGAAACGGATTGCTTATGTTTTGAATGATAAATTTCTCATTTTTTCCCATCAGGGATTTTCCGTCAATCTTCTTTTGCTTAATTAAAGCATCGATGGTCTTGCTCTTACCAGCCTCGCCGATGATGATCAGCATCCCGTTGACCCCGGAATTCTGGGAAATGAGATGAGGCTGAATGCCGGTGACTTTCTGGAAATCGGACTGAAGGTTCGCCACTGCACGGAGAATCCCTTTATCCGTATCGCTATCCGAAAACAGCGTCAGTCCTGAACTGCCTTCTTTTAACACCATCGAATTTTCCGTCTTCACAAAAGAAATAAACGGGTCGGCGGCTTTTACCATGGTCGTCAAAACCAAAGTGACCAAAAGAGAAAAATAGTTGAATATCGTCTTCATAATCGTTATTTATTGCGTATTTATTTAATAGATCGTTTAAACTTTTTATGTAATCACAAAGTCACAAAAGCTTTTTTGCACATAAGTCACATGAGATGAAGGTTAAAATATTACGGATATTTTAGACCACCTGAGAATAAAAATCTTTGATTTTTATTCTTTTGAGAACTTTCCATATTCTCATCATTGCGGTATTGTCCTTTGTAACTTTTGTGGTTAATTTTTGAAATTAGTTTAAATAGATTAAGTAATCAAACTTACCAGTCATCGGTTCTAAAGGGTGATGCCAGCAGACCTTCTGCATTTTCCAGATTCGCCTCTTCGGGATTGTTGCTCCATGCATACCGCACCGCTACCGGGTTTTTGATTTCCTTGCTGCTGACCACAACGGTATTGCCTTTGATTTTGGCTTCGGCCCAGACAAACTTTTTATCGCTTCCGGCAATGGCAAAATGTTTCAGCGCTCCATTTCTGCTTTTCAATCCTTTTCCTACGTTGTCGAATGAGAGGATTACCGTTGAATTGTCTACCTTCATCGACTTAAAAACAGGACCGCTGCTGACCAGCTTCTCATCGTACACCAGTTTCCGGGCAGCCAGGAATAGGCGCTTTGCCATATCCTTTTTATTGAGCGGATGAATGTCATTCCATTCCCCGAGATCATAATTCACGCTCATTGCCGTGTACGGAACGGCTTGTGAAGTTTTAAACTGAGCTTCACGGATTCCCGCCCATCCGCTAGGTGCGTTGGGATCGTTTGTTTTTTCCATAAAGTTGGGAAGCTGAACGAGTAAAAACGGCATCTGCTCCCATTGAAATACTTCCCGCCAGTTTTCAATCAGATTTTTCAGTAAACCTGCATAGTTTTCAGACTGACCGGCGTTGCTTTCCCCCTGGTACCAGATGGCTCCCCTGACTTTGTAGTCGCGGACCGGGTAAATCATCCCGTTGTACAATCCGGAAGGCGTATTCCGCAGGTTTTTCAGCTTTGATTTATAGTCTTCATCCTTACTCATATCCCGGCCGATGTTGTATTTCCACTCGCCTGTTAGATCAACCACAACACCGTCTCCTACGATCTTATAAGGCTTATCGGCAACGAATTCACCGTTCCCGAAGTTGGACGTCAGCTGGATGGCAATGGTATTTTTCCCCTGTTTCAATATTCCGCCGGGAATATCATATTTCCTTGGCGGATATGTGTATGAGGTGGCGCCTACGAATTTTCCGTTGACGAAAACCGAGTCACTGTCGACCATGACACCCAGGTACAGCCGGGCAAACTTACCGTTCATAGAAGCCGGAAGTTCAAAATTTTTCCTGAACCAGACGGTACCTTTCGCCTGGATGCCGTTGTCTTTCCATTTTCCGGGAACTTTTGCTTTCTGCCAGTCTGCATCGTTAAATTCCTTCTGATTCCAAAGATTCCTTCCTTTGTCGAGTTTTGAGGAATTGAGTGCGGACAATGCCTGCTTGTCAATCAGGTCATTGGGAAAATCCTTCAGATGCTCCTGGCTGACCCAACTCTGAATGGCCGAACCGCCCAAACTGGAAACCAGCATTCCCTGCGGAATTTTGGTATGTTCATACGCTTCAAGCGCGTAAAAATAAGCAAAAGCGGTCCAGTTCATCACTTCCGAAGCCGTTCCGGTGAACCATTTTCCACCGGGTGCAATGTTCTCCTGAACGGATTCCACATTGTTCTGAGTAGGGACTTTGAAGTACCTGATTTTATTGAAATCCGAAACATTGATTTCCGGGAAACGGTCGGTTAGCCGGGCAATAGGCGTTTCCATATTGGATTGTCCCGAAGCGAGCCAGACATCGCCCACCAGGATATCCCGAATCGTAATTTCATTGATTTCCATCACGAACGGACCACCTGCTTTCTGCGGTTTCAACTGTACAGACCATTTCCCGGTCTTGTCCGGCGAAGTATTGTAGGTTTCATTGCGGAACCTGATGGTAATGTTTTCGCCCTGATCCGCCCAGCCCCAGATTTTTAGCTCTACATCACGCTGCAGCACCATTTTATCACTGACCATATCCGGGAGTTTTATTTTCCCGAACACCAGCTGATGACTGAAAAAAATCAGAAAGAACATGTTAAAAGTCAGGAACGGTCTGAAATATCCGGTTTTCATTTTTAAGATTTATTTTAAATTGTAAATCAGGATTAATGAATAACAAATCCGCCTTTGGACTGGATTTCTATTTTTAATTCCCCGTTTTTATTGATGGTCACGGATTTCTCTGAAGTCATTCCTTTTGAGTCATCATTGATGAGTTTTACCGTCTTTCCGGCCAGCATCGGAAGTTTCAGCGTTAATTTCCGAGCGTTGTTTTCAGCATTTACGCCGGCAACATACCATTGGTCCTGATGTCTTCTGGCAATAACGGAATATTTCCCGGGATAGCCGTCGATGAAAACCGTTTCGTCCCACAAGGTCGGGATTTCCTTCATAAAATCAAGCTCGAATTTCGGAGCGTCCTCCAGGTTGTTCGGCATTACCGCAAATATCTGAACCGGGTTCTGGAATAATACCGCCGTAGCCAATTGGAAGCCGTCTGTCGTGTAACGTTTGTTTTTTTCTTTATTGGATTTGGTTAAATACTTGTTCAGGAAAGTTCCGCCGAATTCCATACTTCCGACCGTGTTCCGGATGAATGGGTGGAGTGACGCAAAAAAGGCTTCCTGCTTACGAACATCTTCTGAAAAATACAGCATTTCGGAAGCCAGAACGGCTTCACTTCCGGCATAATTCGGGTACATGACTTCCCAGCCTCTCGGTAAAGTGGCCCCGTGGAAAATGATGGTAATACCAAAATCGTTGGCATCGGAAAGAATGTCTTCATACAGGCGCATCGTTTCCTGTTTATCACCACCGAAGAAATCCACTTTCAGTCCTTTGATGCCGATTTCTTTCAGCCATTTCATTTCTTTTTTACGTTCGATAGCAGAGCTCATTTTATTCCTCGGACCCATCGGTGCATCATTCGCCGCTCCGTTGGAATTATACCAAAGCATAACGCCTACATTTCTAGATCGTGCATACTGAACGAGTTCCCTCATCCGTTCTTTACCGATATTTTTATCCCAAAGCGCATCCATCAGGATGAACTGGTAGTTCATGGCCGCGGCCAGGTCGATGAATTTCTTCTGGTCGTCGTAATTCATGCTGTTGTCCTGCCACAGGATCCAGCTCCAGGTCGATTTTCCGAAACCGTATTTTTGCGAAGGCGCATACATCGGCTCCACAACATCGAAAGGAACGGTGGTTTCTACAACCGGTTTCAAGGACTCACCGATAGTAATGGTTCTCCACGGTGTTGTTCCCGGCAGTGAAATGGCAGCACCGGTACTTCCGAAACCGTTGTTTTCCGCCATATTCGGGTACGCCACCTGGTAGAGATTCTTTTCGGATGTCGTATCGAGATGGGACGCACAGTACAGGCTGTTCACACCGGTTTCAGACAGTAAAATCCAGCCGTCGTTCCCGATATGGAACAGTCCCGGGAAAACGTAACCGTAATCCGCTTTTGTTCCCAGTTCCGCATCTGCTTTATAGCCGCTTTCATAGCTTGGAGCGGTTCTTGCGAAACCGGTCATCGGCTTCATCATCGGAGAAAGGAACGTCGTGGTTTGCGAAGGAAAACGGTATCCCGTTATTTCCGACTGTACCACGGCGCTTAAACGGTCTTTCATCGGCTGGAGATCATACCGGAAAGCGATGTTGTTGTTGCTCACCTGAAAATCTATACCAAGCTGGTATTGGTCGGCATTGGTAAAATGAATGGCCAGGGTATTGGCGTTGTAAGCCACCTGAGATTTTTTGATTTTTTCGTTGGTGTAGGTTTTTGAGACCCGGTCTGTTTTGCTGTCGGCAAATTTCAGGTTTTGGGAAAAATCCGATTCGTTGGTTACAAGGCCCAACGGGGATTTTTCCAGCATGGCTTTTCCCTGGAAGGTTACGTTGTACAGCGCCTTCCCGTTCTCCGAATAGACGCTCAGTTTCAGTTTTCCGTCAGGGCTCGAGACTTCGGCAACCTGCGCCTTCACGGTGTTCATCAGGAGAATACCCAGCGTAAATGATAGTTTTAAAAAAAGTTTATTCATAATCAGTTATTTTCAAGAAAAGTCCAGTAATCGAAAAATATCACATCCTTTGCTGCTTTCCCATTGAATATAAAATACAGGTCGTGAACCCCGGTTATTTTTTCTTTCAATTGGGTTTTCACGGTTTCCCAACGGTCGTCACCTCCGGTGAGCGGTACTTTTACCGTAGCAATCACCGGCCCGGTAAGGCTGTCCAGGCGGACATCCATCGTTACATCGCTGTTATGCGTAGTTCCTACCCTTGCGGTAAAACCCGCTGCTCCTTTTTTGCCGAAATCTACATTTTTTACCCGGGTGTAAGCGCCGCTTTTTTTAGCCTTGACAAACACACCGGCTTCTTTGTTCTGATAGGATTTTACGTTTTCCGACCAGGCGATGGTCTCAGCCTGGTTGAAGCGGTACGGATTCACGGAGGCAATGGCTTTGGTAATTCCATTCGTCATTTTGATAGGCGAAATAGAACCGTCTTTATTAAAATTAAGTTCTTCTATGCTTACCGACCTTGTAAACCCGCTTCCGCCGGGCAAGGCGCCGTTGTGATAGAAAAAGTAGGTTTTACCTTTGAAATCAATCACTCCGGGATGGTTGGTAAAGGATTTCCCTTCGGTGGGCATCACGATTCCGCCGTATTTCCACGGTCCCTGCGCGCTTTTGCTGGTGGAATAACCAATGAATTCAGGGAGCGGACCGCCCGGCCAGAAGAGATAGTACAGGTCTTTCCTTTTGTAAAGCCACGGTCCTTCCTCGTATTTGGTCGGTCTTTCCTGATTTTCTTTTCCGTCCCTCTTCCCAAAGGATTCAGCGGTCATCGGAACCTCCACAATATCGCCGGAATAGGAAATCATATCCTGATTGAGTTTTACATATTTCAGCTTCGGGTTCCCCCAGTACATGTGGGCCTGACCGTCATCGTCCACAAAAATGGTCGGATCGATGTCGCCCCATTCGCTCTGTACCAACGGTTTTCCCAGCGGGTCATGAAACGGCCCGAACGGACTGTCGCCCACTGCTACGCCGATCGCGCCTTTGTTATTGGTTTTGGACCACATCGGCACGTACATAAAGAATTTGCCGTTTCTTTCCACACATTGTGCCGCCCAGGCATCCCGCTTGGCCCAATCGAAATCGTTATAGGAAAGAATGGTTCCATGATCGGTCCAGTTCACCATATCGTCGGTGGAATATACTTTCCAGTCATTCATCGTAAACCACGTGGAATCGTCTTCATCGTGGGTCGTATAAACATACAGCCTGCCGTTATAGACCATCGGTGCCGGATCGGCAGTATAGTTGGTCTGGATGATGGGATTCTGGGCAAATGCATCCGCTGAATATCCGATCAGGAAGAGGCAGAGTATGGATTGTAGAGTCTTTTTCATATTTTCTATTTCATTGTTTATTGATTGAATACTGAATGTCTATTTATAACCACAAAAGTCACAAAAGCTTTTAATATATGAGACGCATTATATTTTTTAGTTTTAATTATTACGTATATTTTAGACCACATAAGATTAAAAAAATCTTTGATTTTTAAAAAACTTTGTGAGCTTATTTGAAGTATCATATTTAACTTTAACATACAGTCTGAATATCTTTTGTCACTTTGTGGTTAATATTCTGGTTTGTAAACCACCCCGTCAAAAATTCTTTGAATTTTCGCCGCCCCTTCAAGGGAGGGGAATTTTTACTCCGTTGATATTTAACATTTTACATTTCATTTTTTAATGTTCAACACATAAGTCACATAAGATTTAGTCTTAAGTATTGCATATATTTTTAGAACACATCAGATTAAAAATCTTTGATTTTTAAAAACTTTGTGAGCTTGTTTAACATATGAAATACATCTTTAATAATTGGCGTCACTATCTTTTGTAGCTTTTGTGGTTAAGATTTTTCTTTAATGGTTCAAGTCATCTTTTGGCTGCATTACTGAAAATCTTTGATTTTCTTCTTCTATGATCTAAAATACTCGCAACGCATAAAAATCTAATCTCATGTGTCTTATGTGTTAAAACTTTTGGTGATCAAATTCAGACGTTTCATTTATTTTTTCTGAAAGCTCCAGGAATCGAAGTTGAACAGCTTTCTTCCGGCGGTGATGTTTTTTCCCTGGAAGACAAAATAGACATCATGGATACCGGAAACCTGTTCTGATAAGTTTGCGGTTAAGGTTTTGAAGTCTTCCCAGCCGCCTGTTCTCGGGATTTCGATCTGGGCGATCTTGATTCCCTTTACATCATCCAGATGAACTTCCAGGATTCCGCCGTCGATTCCTGCGGCCACCGAAGCTGAAAATTCGGCAGGCCCATTGGTTCCGAAATCCACCGCCCTGACTTTGATGTAGCCTCCGGTCCGGATATCGGAAACATAGACCCCGGTTTTCTTATTTTCGGAAGTGCTGCATTTTTCCGACCAGGCCATGGTTTCGGCTTCGTTTTTCTGATATGGATTTAAGGTTCCTACAGGATTTACTCCTTCTTTGGTGATGGTGATTCTTGGGATGCTGCCATCGGCATTGTATTTAAATTCTTCGATGGCTGTTGCCCGCCCATAACTTCCACCGTTCGGCAATAAAGCATTGTGGTAAAACAGGTAGGATTTTCCTTTGTAATCGATGATTCCACCGTGGTTGGTAAAGCTGTTAGTCGGCTGATCGGTCATGATTTTTCCACGGTATTTCCATGGTCCGGTGGGCGAAGCACTGGTTGCGTACGACAGACATTCGGTTCTGTTGGTCATTCCTGCGTACATCATATAATACTGTTTGTTCCGTTTGTAAAACCACGGACCTTCCACATAAACATCTTCGAATTTTTCCTGTTTCTGCAAAACTTCATCGCTTTTTCCGGGCCGCCTGAGTCCGCCGAAAGCTTCCACCGACTGTGGAACTTCCGTGATGGGTCCGTTATAGGTGGTCATGTCTTTGTTCAGTTTAACGTAAAACAATTTGCTGTTTCCCCAATAGAGATAGGCCTGCCCGTCGTCATCCACAAAAGCCGTCGGATCGATATTGTCCCAGGTTCCGGTGGTTACCAATGGCTTCCCCAGCGCATCTTTGAATGGGCCGGTCGGGCTGTCTGAAACGGCTACCCCAATCGCCATATTGTTATCTACCGTCTGTGCGCAGATGTACCAGTAGAATTTGCCATTGCGCTCTACACATTGTGCCGCCCACGCCCGGTCTCTTGCCCAAGTGAACGATTCGAGCGAAATAGGAGACCCATGGTCGGTCCAGTTCACCATATCATCCGATGAATAGACATGCCACTTGGTCATCGTATAAAAATCGAATCCCGGCTGGTCGTCTCCCGTGTACAGATACATTTTACCTTTGTAAATCATCGGTGCAGGATCGGGTGTGAAATGCGTCTGGATCACCGGGTTCTGTGCAGAAACCACAGATCCCAGACTGCAGGCTATCAGGGCTAGTATTGTTTTTATATTATTCATTACCTATTATTTTAATTTTCTGACTTTTAAGCCAATTATATTTTACATTTTCAGGGTATTTAAAAATTCGTTCGCCGATTTAGCAGATTCAGCAGATTTTTATTATCATCAGATCTGCGTAATCACCGCAATCTGCGTGAGACCAGATTTTTTATTGATTCAGACCTATTCTTAATTATTTACATTAATTTGCTGCATTTACAAGGGTGAAATTACGGCAGCAAAACCGCCTCTCCTCAGTTCTTTCACGGTAACGGAATCTGCACTTCCGATGACCAGATCATCGGTCACCAGCTGCTTGTCGTGCTTTCCGTCTTTTATTATCCTTAGCTTGTACTTTTTATTCTTTTCTAAAAAATCAAATGTAATCAGGACATTTTTCTCGACATTTTCGCCGTTGATTCCGCCGATGTACCAATCCGTATTTTTTCTCCGGGCCATCACGACTTCTTTTCCGGGAAATCCCTGCAATAGTTTCGTTTCATCCCAGGCGGTCGGAACTTCTTTTAAAAATTGCTTCGGCGCATCCGGCAAGTCGGAGTAGCCTTCCGGCCGGTCCGCAAAGTGCTGCAGTGCAGATTCAAACAGAACGCTTAACGCCAGCTCATGGCCGTAGGAAGTAAGGTGCGGAAACTGTGAATTGGTAAAGGTGACCGGCGTGTAATCCATGGAGCCGACTACATTTCTGGTAAAAGGCAAAATGGTATTGTGAACCGGCGCGGTGGCGGTAAATTCAGGTCCGTTGTTGTACCATTCGGCACCACGGACGGCTTCGTAGGTCATGAGATTCGGGTAGGTTCTGGCCCAGCCTCTCGGAACCAGGCATCCGTGGAAATAGACCATCATTTCAAACTTCGCCGCATCTTCCAGAATATCCAGATAATACTGAATCATTTCCTGTTTTTCACTTTCGAAAAAATCAACTTTTACCCCGGCAACGCCCAGCTTTTTAAGTTTGGAAAATTCTTCTATCCTATTTTCATGATTGAGCATCCGGTCTTTCGGAGTGGACGCAACCCAAGTATGGTCGCCGCCGGAATTGTACCACATCAACGGTTTGACGCCTCTAGAATGAATATATTGTAACGCATCTTCCAGATTTCCGCCGTTGCCCATCGAATCCCATTCCCAGTCCAACAAAGTGTACGGCCAGTCCATGGCAACAGCCAGATCGGCAAATTCGCAGACCGTTTTGAAGTCTCTGGTCCCGTGGTTATCCGACCAGTAGTTCCAGGAAACCGCTCCCGGTTTTATCCAGTCTGTATTTTTGATGACAGAAGGCGGTGCCACGTCATCAACCAATGTGGAAGCGACCATATCATTGAGACTCCCGATAATGATCACTCGCCAGGGCGATTTCCAGGGAAAGGTAATTTTGGGTAATGATTCTCCTTTTCCGCGGCCGTCTTTCGGATCCAGAAAGGTTATTTTATATGTATTTTTATCAGCTCTGTTGCTCAGTTTAGAACCACAGTAATTTCCATCAACAGCCGATTCGTGCAATAAAAACCAGCAGTTCTTCTCTTTGGCCTGGAACAGAGCCGGATACCCCCATTCTTCCTGCTGCGTTTTATCGCCGGCCATCGCAGAATACAGGCCCTCATTGGCGGGATTCCATTTTTCGGTCCAGCGTGCGGTATCGTTGCCAACGGTGTAGGAAGTCAATTCCTCCAGCACGGTATAATTTCCTTTTTCGGAAAGCGAATACCTAAAAGCAATGCCGTCATTGTAAGCACGAAGAATAAGATTTAGCTTTTTCTTTTCTTTATTTTCAAAAGTAAACACCACTTCATTTCCTTCATTGTGCCTCTGAGAAGATTTCCCGTGAGGCATCGAATAATTTTCCTTTATTAAAAGCGGTTTCGACGTTTTTAATAATTTCATTTCACCAAAAGAATTGCCTTCCCAAAGAATCAATCCCAAATCAATTTTTGAAATAGCTTCTGTAATTTTTCCATTATTATTAAACTTCACATTCAAAAACCAATTTCCATTTCCGGTATTATTTGAATTGAAAACATTGACGATAATTTTATCATTCGGAGATTTTACCACCCAATTATTCGCTGAAAACCAACTGGAAAAACCCAGCAAAAGCATCATCAGAATTGCTTTTGAGAAAATGTTTTTTTCGATATGAGCTTTAATGCAATCCATTTTTTGATTTGGAATTTTAACTGAATTATTTTGAAATGAATTTGTAATAAGAAACGCCGTGCGCCGGAATATCTAAAGCCAGATTTTCCTTATCCACATTGATTTTCGAAATATCTTTCTGTCTCCAAATATCTCTCACCACCTGATTTCCTGAAATTCCCAATTTTTTAAAATCTTTGTAAGACATTTTCACTTTTTCCCTTCCGAAATTGGCAAAAGCCACCGCTTTTCCGCCGTCTTCAAGGTCTTTAACATAGATTTTCAGTTCGCCAACGGTGTCCAGGCACACACCCTGTTTTCCCAAAGCGTCCTGATTGACGGCAATTACCTCATCGTTGGTTAAAAGATTTAAAGTAAAATCATCCAGCTTTTCAAGGTCACAGCCGATCAGCAACGGTGCGGAGAAAATGCTCCAAAGGCTGATGTGGAGATACTGCTCATCGGGTTTCAGCTTGCTCTGGTGCGGATTTCCCCAGCCGACCACTCCTACGACCAGCATATCCGGATCATTCCGGTTGCCGGGTTTTGCGTACGGAGCGGCTTTGTCCTGCGCAAGCGCAATACTTTTCACGCTGGCCCAGGTATCGGTAATATCGTTGGTGGTACGCCAGGACTGGGCATGGGTTTCATCGCCCCATTTCCAGACATCGCCCATCCCGTACTGGCAGAGGTTGTAGACAATATCCCTCGGCTGTCCGTAGAGCAGGTCGCCCATCAGTTTAAATGGTTTTACCCCTTTATCCAGATCGCCGCCGCCGTTGAATGCCAGTGAAGGAACTTTGCTTGGGTCGTTATCCGGCAGACCGTCGATCACGCCGCCGTAGCTGCACCAGTCGTATTTCAGGTAATCGACGCCCCATCTGGCGTAGCTTTCGGCATCCTGTTTTTCGTATCCGTAGCTTCCGGCACATCCGCCGCAGGTCCAGGGTCCCGGAGAGGAATAGATCCCCATTTTCAATCCGTTGGCATGAATGTAATCGCCCAGGTTTTTCATATCCGGAAATTTGGAGTTGGTTAAAATATAACCGTCCTTATCCCGGAACTGCCCTTTGAAAGACGGGTCTTTCCCGTCGCGGTTGTATTGCCAGGAATCATCGACATTGATGTAATTCCAGCCGTGGTTAACCAGCCCGGTTCTCACTAACGCATCCGCTGCCCTTTTTACTTTGTCGGCAGATACTTCGTGCCCGAAACAGTTCCAGCTGTTCCAGCCCATGGTCGGTGTTAAAGCTATTTTGTCACCGCTTACTATTCTTAATTTTTTTGAAACTGAGCCTTTAGCATTTTTAGCTGATAAAAGGACTTCGTAGGTTCCTTTCGTATCTATTTTTCCGGTAATGATTCCGGTTTGAGAATCTATTGTTAAACCTTTAGGAAGGTTTTTCGCTGCAAAAGCCATCGGACGTTCTCCTGTTGCCGGAATCCTGAACAAAAAGGGTGAACCAGGGCGGACGCCGTAGATCGCTGCGGAATTGATCTTCGGTACAGCCGAAGGTTTAGGGGTTAAAATATAGGGTTTCGAGGCAATCGGGTTGAAGGTTTCCAACGTAGAAACGCCGGTGGTTTCAAACCGGGCATCCACCCAGTCGGCGTGGTCGTAATACGGGCCATTTCCGCCGTCTGCAACGACCAGTTCCAGCTGTTTGATTCCTTTTAACGATACCGAAACGGGTTTGGCTTTGTCGCCCAGATGCATAATGCCGCTTGACCAGAGTTTTTTGTTGTCGCCGTAAATTTCAAATTCCACTGCGGGCTCGTGGCCTTTCATTTCATCATCGATCCCGACCCATGCTGAAAATTTTGTGACTTTTCCGTTTAATCTAATCAGCAAAGAACTTTCGGCGTGGGTTCCGAAACCCCGGTCAAACATTTTGCCGGCAATCGTCAGTTTTTTACCGTCCACAGACGTATTGATTCCGGGTTTCCCGTTTCCCTGCGTGGCAACGCTCAGGTCCAATTGGTCTAACCAGATGGTTGTTTGTGCATTTAAACAGCATCCGGCAATGAGAAAGCTGAGAACAAAAAGTTTAAATCTGAACATTTTTAAAATTTTTACCAATGATTAATACAACTCATAACAATATGTTTTGGCTAAAGCCCTACGCGTTATTCTCTGTGTTAAATGGGCTAAAGCCCATTTCTATTGATATTCCTGAATTCAACATTAATTTTTATTAAATTTCCACCAATCGAAATAGAAAAGGTCTTTTTCTCCTTTAAAAACAAAATAGAGATCGTGGACGCCCTTGATGTTTTTAACCGGTGTTTTGATTGTTTTAAAAAAATCGCCTTCTGCTTTTCCGGTTACCCGGACGGTTCCTAAGAGCGGTCCGTCAACAGCATCGGTATGGATTTCTATACTGCCGCCGTACAAAGCAGCTGCGGAGACTTCCACAGATTGGGTTCCTTTGGAAAAATCCACGCCCTGCACTTTGAGGTAATCGCCATTATTGACGGATGAAATTACGATCCGGTCGGTAATTTTCTTGCCGGTATCATAGGGATTGTTCCTTTCCCATTCGGTCATCTGCTCTGTTTTCAGGCCTTCGCTGAAGGCAATGGTTTCGGCCTCTACCCTGTTGTACGGATTGAGGGTTGCTATTCTTTTTACGCCTTCAGGATTCCAGAACGGCAGCTTTTGGATGGTGCCGTCGGCATTGTATTTCATTTCACTTACGCAGACCGAACGGCGTTCGTAATGTTTGCTCATGGTCTGTTTTCCGATGTTGTAATTGAATCCGAAAACATAGGTTTTGCCTTTGTAATCGATGATTCCCGGATGGTTTCCGTTGGAACGTTTATCGCTGTCCATGATCATTCCTTTGAATTCCCAAGGTCCGGTCGCCGATTTTCCCATCGCATAACCGATTCCTTCGGGACAACAGGTTGAGGCATACGCCATATAATATTTCCCGTTTCTTTTCCATGCCCACGGCCCTTCCTGGTAATGAAATGGATCAGCTGCCCCTTTTACTTTCGCAATGGACGGATCTTTCACGACATCGCCTTTTACCGAAATCATATCTTCATTCAGCTTAACGTACCAAAGGTTGGGATTTCCCCAATAGAGATAGGCCTGTCCGTCATCATCGATCAGCACCGTCGGATCAATATCATCGGAGGAATTTTTAACCAGCGGCTTTCCGATCGGATCTTTGAAAGGACCGTACGGACTGTCCGCCACCAACACGCCGATTCCGCGTTGTCCCGGCATCGGGCAATACATATAGAATTTTCCGTTTCTTTCAATGACTTGGGGAGCCCAGGCTCCGTTTTCGGGATCGGTCCATTTAAAATCTTTCAGGGAAGCCACAACGCCGTGATCGGTCCAGTTGACCATATCCGTAGATGTGTACAGCAGCCAGTTTTTCATTTTGAATCCGAAAGCATCGTCTTCATCGTGGCTGGTATAAAGGAAAACCGTGTCTTTGTAAACCATCGGCGCAGGGTCGGCAGTGAATTTGGTCTGGATGATGGGATTCTGGGCAAATGCGGCCTGGAAGCATCCGAACATTATGGTTAAACTTAAAAATTTCATTGTCATACTTTAAGATTATTTAAAACTTATGTTGATCTTTTTCCCGGAATAACTCACGGTTTTCTGCTGACCGTCCGGAAGAAGTAAACTGAAATTTCTTTTTTCAATCATCCCGTTAAATTTGCCTTTCCTGGCTTCAACGGTAAGTGTTTTTGATTTTTCGTTCCAGTGAAAAGGGATTTCAGTAAAGGCTCCTTTTTCGTAATTGTAATTATCAAATTCGTCTTCGTACAAAACAAAATCGGCATCGGCTCCGGAATAGATATTTACGGTAAGCTGATCCCATTTTTTCTCCGTTGCATATTGTACATCAGGACCGAACGGAATAATGCTTCCTGCTTTCACGTATAATGGAATGCTCTGGAGGGTAACGGATTTTTCAATCTTCTGACCGCCGCTGTGCTTCTGATTCGTCCAGAAGTCGAACCAATCGGCTCCAGCCGGAAGATAGACCTGCACGGTTTTGTTTTGGGTGAAATCCATCCCGGAATCCTGATTTTCTTTCTTTGTAGTGTTATCTTTATTCCAACCCTGGTTTTCATCGGTGGTTATGATTTTTTCCGGGGTGTACTGCGCATAGAGAACAGGTGCTACCAGCAATGACTTCCCGAAAAGATATTCATTATTGATATCCCAGGTGTTTTTGTCTGATGAAAAATCCATTGACAATGCACGGAGAAAACTCGAATTGTTTTTGGAAACGTCATGGGAAACGGAATAAATATACGGCAGCATGCTGTAGCGCAGCCTGATGAATTTTTCTATTGCATCGTACACGACATCACCTTTTTTTCCAAACTGATAAATTTCTCTGGGAACATCGGTTCCGTGGGAACGCATCATCGGAGTGAAAGTTCCGTACTGGAGCCAGCGAACATACAATTCCTGGAACACCGGGCTCTTCGCACCGCCATTCCTTCGGTAAACACCGGCAAAGAAACCGCCGATATCGGAATTGAAATTCGGGTTTCCCGTCAGGCTGAAATTTAACCCTGCCGGCACCTGATTGCGCAACATTTCCCAGGAAGAATTAACATCACCCGACCAGGTGTTGGCTGCGTATCTTTGCTGTCCTGCAAACGCTGATCTGGTGAGAATAAAAACCCTTTTATCGCCTGTGGTTTCGCGCTGATGATCATAAACACCGCCTACCGTCATTAACGGATAGGCATTTCTCACTTTTCTGAATGATCCTAAATACGTTTTGGTATCGAGGTCTTCCGGTTTCTGGCTGAGGTGGTCGGGTTCCGTAGAATCCATCCACCAGGAATCTACTCCTAAGCTGAAAAGGCCCTTATTTAAATATTTCCAATACATATTCCTGGCTTCGGGGTTGTATGCATCGTAGACACGCACCCCGGAAGGATAGTTCATATCCGGCGGCCATACATCACGTCCCGATTCCGGCCACGTTTTAAAGTTGAACAGCATTCCTTTCTGATCCATTTCCCGGTACGGATTCGTCATCGGCCCAAAGGATGACCAGATGGAAACAGAAAGATGTGCGTTCCTATCATGAATATCCTGAATCATTTTTTTGGCATCGGGAAAATCAGGGCTGATGAAATCCATCGCATTCCACTGGTAATTATTTTCCCAATACTGCCAATCCTGGATGATTCCGTCAAGAGGAACTTTTAATTCCCTGTATTTTTTCACTACATCTAACAGTTCATCCTGACTTTTGTAGCGTTCTTTGCTCTGCCAGTAGCCGTACGTCCAGAGCGGGAGCATCGGCACATTCCCGGTCAGGTTCCGCATTCCTGCTACTACGCCGTCGGCATTTTTCCCATAAATAAAATAATAATCAATGCCCTCGCCCACCTCGGAAGAGAAAGACGTCTGCTGCGGCGTATCGGTAAATTGGGTCGGCGATTCGTTATCCCAGAAAACGCCATATCCTTTCACCGACTGAAAGAACGGAATAAAATCCCAGGTGTTGTTCTGAATCATTTTAACATCGGTATTCCGCTGAGACATTTTCCCGTTCTGCAGAATTCCCAGGCCATAGATCGGCTCTTCTATCTCCAGCTGAAAAGACTGTGAAACAGAAAAGGTTTGATTCCCGGCATCGTTGAATGGCTTGAAATTACTTCCGGTTTCTTTCAAAAGTTCCTGTCCTGACGATGACCGGTAACTTATTTTTCCGGTCTTAACATCAATGGAAAGCTGGAGCTGATCCGATTTTAATAAAATAGCATCATTGTTTTCGGAAACCGAAAAACGGGTCTGCTGTTCCTTTCGGATGACTGCCAGGCTGTTTTTCACCCATGATTTTCCAACCGGATATTTCATTACCCTAACCGTATTACCGCCATACCATTTTACCTCAATAGCCAGAGTTCCCGCAGAAAGACTCAATCCGGAATTCGTCTTTTTATAGGATTGCGCATCAATATTTCCGGAGAGCATGACCACCGTAAGGACAAATATTCTGGTTTTTACTGTGTTAAAATTCATTTTTTGTGATTTGGATAAGACTGAATGCTACAGACTTAAAGTTTATTTACCTTACCGGATTTTTCTTAACGCAAGGTTAAGTTTTCCTGGTGTATCATGTAAGCAGGCAAAGAAATGTTCGGCAGGCTGATCTAATGAAGTGTGCACATCATCGATCTGCTTCATCACCGACACTCTCGCTCCCAATTGCTCCCTTAAAAATGGACGCTGGTCTCCGGATTTATTTGAAAAGCAGCTGCGCAAAGTTGTACAGATTGTTCCTCCATACCGGCCAGGTGTGACCGCCCGGATATTCGGAATAGGTATATTTAATGCCCAGATTATCCAGTTTTTTCATCATCACCTGGCAGTTTTTGTAAGCGATGTCTTCTTTTCCACCCATCGAAATCCAGAAGTTTTTGATGTTGGAATTGATCTGCGATTGGTTATCGGTCATAAACTTATATTCTTTGTCCGCTACTTCCTGAAGTGAAGGCAGGATCCATCCTGAACTGAAAACACCCAGCGAGGAAAACATATTGTAATTCTGAACACCGGTGTGCAGCGTGTAGATTCCGCCCATTGAAAGTCCGGCCAATGCCCTGTTGGCCGCATCTTTTTTAATCCTGAAGTTCGCTTCGGCAAACGGGATTACCGATTCTTTCAGTTCCTTGTCAAACATCTGAAGATTACGGTCTCCGAAGCTTCCGAATCCCGCAGGTCCGATGTTGGCATCCGGCATCACGACGATCATCGGTTTGGCTTTGCCTTCGGCAATCAGGTTGTCCATAATCAGGTTGGTTTTTCCCTGCATCGCCCATCCGCTTTCGTCCTCGCCGCCGCCGTGCAGGATATACAGCACCGGATACGATTCAGCAGTATTTTTATCATAGCCCGGCGGAGTATAAATAAACACCCTCCTCCAGGAATTGGTTACTTTCGAGAAAAGATTCTGAATCCTGATGTCTCCGTGCGGGACGTCTTTCATCGCGTAATAGCCATCGCCTGCAAAAGGCACTTCGATTCCGCTGGCGTATCTTCCCATTCCGTAAAAGGTTTTGCTGGAAGGGTCTGCCACCGATACATTGTCGATCACCATTGAATAGTAATGGAATCCTTCGCTTAAAGAATCGGTCGTTGTTTTCCAGACGCCGTCTGAATCTTTGGTCAAGTCGTATTTTTTTCCAAGATCGATCTGGACTTTCTGTGCTTCCGGCGCTTTTACCCTGAAAATGGCCTTTCCGTTGGGCATGATCTGCGGGTACTGTGCATTCCTGATGTTGGATTCTGCAGGAAGACCCAATACGGTAAAATCGGAAAAGGTGCTTTTGTCAACAGGCTTGAAAATCAGCTGTGAGAAAATATACAGATCGTTTTTCCATACTTTGAAATCGTGGCCACCCGGTTCGATGTAGAAAATATGCGGAATTTTATTCTGCGCCAGGTAATCGTGGGTCCTTTTGCTGAACGGCATCAGTCCGTCTGCATCACCGCATGAAATCCAGAGCAGTTTTAAATTCTTTGCTTTAGCGGGATCCGGAAGCAGCTTCTGCGGTTCTTTTGTATTCGGAGCAGATGAGAACCCTCCTACCCAGGCAAATTTGTCGATGTTTCCAAGCCCGAAGTTCAGGGTTTGTCCGCCACCCATCGAAAGTCCGGCAATCGCTCTGTTGTCACGGTCTTTTTTAACCGGAAATTTATTTTCTATATACGGAATGAGATCGTTCAGTAAATCTTTTTCAAAAGTAGCAAATGCTTCCACTTTGTCTTTGGCCATGATGTTGCCGGTTGCGCGGTCGTCTTTCATCGCTCTCCCGTTTGGCAGCACGATAATCATCGGCGTCAGTTTACCCTGCGCATACAGGTTATCGAGAATAATCTGCGGTGTCCCGTTTTTATACCATTCTTTTTCGTCCCCGCCTATCCCGTGAAGCAGGTACAGGACCGGATATTTATTCCCCTTTTTGAAGCCCGGCGGCGTATAGATTAGCGCTTTTCGGGTTACGCCTACGGTCTTTGAGGGATATTGAATCGAGTCGATTTTACCATGAGGAATTCCGATATTGGCCACATCAAATCCTGCAGGAGCCTGTCTATGTGTATTCTGGGCTGTTAACGGCACCACGATTAAGGATGCGCTTATGATAAGTAGAGATGTAATCTTCATTGTTTTTTATTTGTAATTTTTACACTTATTAATTTAGATAAAAAAATAATACCGGCAAGGGTTTATTTTTTTACTGTTAATTTATTGAATTTTCCTTTGGCTTTTTAATGATGCCGCCCCTTCAGGGCTTGGTTTTTCCGTTGTGCTTTTTTGTCATAGGGCTAACACCCTATGCTGTTGATTTCGCCCTTTCAGGGCTTTGAAATTCTGTCTGGTTATTAATCTTATCTATTTTTTCGTAGATTTCATAGGGCTGCACCCTATGCTGATGATTTCGCCCTTTCAGGGCTTTGAAATTCTGCCTGGTTACTCATCCTATCTGTTTTTTCGTAGATTTCATAGGGCTGCTGCACCCTATGCTGATGATTTCGCCCTTTCAGGGCTTTGAAATTCTGTCTGGTTACTCATCCTATCTGTTTTTCGTAGATTTCATAGGGCTGCTGCACCCTATGCTGATGATTTCGCCCTTTCAGGGCTTTGAAATTCTGTCTGGTTACTCATCCTATCTTTTTTTCGTAGATTTCATAGGGCTGCACCCTATGCTGTTGATTTCGCCATTTCATGGCTTATGTGTTTTTTGCCAATGTAACTTTAATATCTAAAATTTTCCAGATTATTCAGTTTTTATTTTACATCTGTTTTAACCCTAAAAAAATCAACATCCACAAAACCGCCCGGATCTTTAGTGGCATAATTGAAGATCGCAAATTTGGAACCCATGAAAAATCTCCGGTAATCGAAAATCATTTTGTAATCTTTTGCCATTTCAGTCCAGTTTTTCTGGTCGGTGCTGTAATAAAAATCTGCCAGATCTTTTCCAAGGTTGAAATCGGCATCGATTTTAAAGTAAACTTTGTTAGCGTTCAAAGGAATCCGTTTTTTCTCTTCTTTTTTAACATCCGTTACCGCTTTGGTTTTATTGTCCAGACTCACTTCGTTGGTTGAAAATACCACATATTTTTTCCCGCCTTCCATGACAACAGACAAAATTCCCGAATCCCCGTTAAATGCACTGAAACCGGCAACATCACCATCTTTCATTCCTTTTACATCCAGGGCTACGGTGCCACTGGATTTTGGGCCTTCCATTCTTTGGGTAAGCGTATTCGGAGCAAGGTAAATATTGTCTACTACTCTACTCGTTTTCAGTCTTAAAAATCCTTTTCTTTCAGATAATGACCAGGCTGAATTCAGGGGATTGTGGTTCCACTGCCACTGGATTTTCATTTTTTGATCTGAGAATTCGTCGCTTTCCACCAGATGGTTGTTCGGTTTGAAAGGCGGAAGCGGAATCTGCCCCGTTAATGGCACTTTTCCATTATCGCCCAACACCGGCCAGCCGTTCTCCCATTTCACCGGAAGTAAAACAGGGACCCTTCCTACCCCGTTTCTGTCCTGAAAAATCAGGGAATACCAATTTCCGTTCTTATCGTCAATCAACGCACCCTGTCCGGCATAGGAAAACCCCAGGAAGTTATCTTCAAGAATAACTTTCTTTTCGTAAGGTCCGTTGACTTTATCGGCCCTGTACACTTCCTGCCGGCGTTTTCCACCTCTCGGCCAGGAAATCATCATCATGTAGTACTTTCCGTCTTTCTTGATGATCTGGTTACCTTCCAGCAATCCGGTTTCGGAGGCATCTTTCTGAAAAACTTCTGTTCCGTCCTGATTTCCGATGATGGTTTTAAAATCCGGGCTCAGCTCGAAAACTTTATTGGAAGTAAACACATACACACGGTCGTCATCGTCAAACAACAAAGACGCATCGTGAAAATGTCTTGTTCTCGTCAACAGCTTCCAGTTTCCTCTTTCAGGATTGTCGGTGACATAAAAATAGGATTTAAACGGTTCGTCGTTCGGGGAAAACAAAACATAATATTTTCCTTTGTGATACCGGATGGAAGAGGCCCACTGCCCGCGCCCGTAGACGGTTCCGTTCAGCAGGTCGTATTTTGAATTATCATTCAACGTGTTGAAAACATAGCTTGCCATTTCCCAATGCACCAGGTCTCTGGAATGCATCACAGGGGCACCCGGCATCAGGTGCATCGTAGTACTGATGAGGTAAAAATCGTCACCGTTCCGGGTAATGGATAAATCCGGGGCATCGGCCCAGATGATGGGATTGGTAAATGCCGTGGTTGCCTTCTGAGAAGGATTTACCTGGGCTGAAAGTGAATTCAGCCCGATAAATCCCAAAAAAGAAACTATATAAAATGATTTTTTAATATTCACGGTTGGTGGTTTAGGAGTTCGGTAAGTTTTGGCTAAAGCCGAATGCATTGTTCTTTTTGAAAACGGGCTAAAGCCCGTTCCTATTGATGTCCAATAACAAATTCACTATTAATTCGGTACAATATCGTTAGACGATGTGCTGTACAAACCGATTAAGCTTCCGGTGAAACCACCTGCCACATCGGTTGATAAAATGTCTCCGGAAACCGGTCCGCCCAGGTTTTTAAAGCTTTTCCCGTCCACGGTATAGTTGAAACTGAGGTTGTCATTCTCACCCACCACTTGTAATTTGATGTTTTTGGACCATGAAATTTTCTCGCTGGCAATCAATTTGGATGCTCCTTTTTCGGTTCTTTCCAGAACGATATAATAGTCTTTGTCTTTTTTCGTAATCCCAAACACATAGTTGAACCTTTCGCTTTGGTAGCAGGTGATTCCAGCCAGTTCCTTTTCGGACTTCGGCTTGAAATCCAGGGTTACGGAAGTTTCAAAATCTTCATGCTGCAGCCTGTGGAACAAAGCGGATACCGGAGCCAGTGCTTTAATATTCGTTTCCATCGGATTTACTTTTATTCCGTTTTTCGTGGATGTGATGAAGTTTTCACGCGGACCGCGCATGGCGATCCAACGGTAATCCAGGTTTTTATCAGTAAGTTTATCGTTGTACGTAAAGTTTCCGTTCGGGAAAAATCCGTTTTGTCCGGTCTGGTTTTGAGCACCTTCCGGTAATTTCAATTTCGGCTTCATCGGGACCAGCCCGTTCTGGAAAACCGGATACGTTCCGCTCCAGTCTACCGGTAATACGAAGGTTTCACGGCCTTTGTTCACCCGGTTGTTGACGTTCGGCCTGATAGCCAGGAATACGCCATACCATTGTCCGTTCGGTCCTTCCACCAAATCGGCGTGGCCTGCCCAGTCCACTTTTTCCTTCCGGTCTTTCGGGAAATACCGCTGCGTCAGAATCGGGTTGTTCTTCGCCGGAACGAAAGGTCCTTTCGGAGAGTCAGCCATGAAGATCACTTCGCTGTGCCATCCGCCTGTTCCGCCTTCCGCGCACATCAGGTAATATTTTCCTTTGTATTTGTATAAATGCGGCCCTTCAATCCAAATCGGTTTCTGGGTAATATCCACCCCGGCGTTCACGATAATTCTGTCTGATCCTGTTACCACCTGGTCTTTCTCAAGATCGTAATCCCACATTTTGATCACACGATGACCCTGATACTGCTCGGTTCCCTTTGGCGGCGCATCGTTGTGAACGATATAGGCTTTTCCGTCATCGTCAAAGAAGATCGCAGGATCGATGCCGTCGAAATTCAGCTTCTGCACTTCGCTCCAGCCTTTGGCCGGGTCTTTGGTTTTCACGACCATGTTTCCTACTCCGCCAGCAATCTGCGTGGTGATCATATAGAACGTGTCGTTGTATTTATTATACTTGATGTCCGGTGCATAAATTCCTTGGGAAACCCCTCCTTTTTCTACTTTTAACTGAGACGGGCGATCCAGTACGTGGCCGATTTGTTTCCAGTTGACCATATCTTTCGATGTGAAGATCGGAACTCCCGGAAACATGGAAAATGAAGAATTCACCAGGTAATAATCATCCCCTTTTTTGGTGATGCTCGGATCCGGGTAACAGCCCTGAAGGATCGGCGAATAGAACTCGTCCGGTTTCAGTGGATTGTCATTGTATATTTTATCGTTTCCACGGTAGCTGAAATCGGAAAAGGTCTGAGCAGAAATATTGCTCACGCTTAAGAACGCTGCTGCCGTCAGCAGAGTGAATTTGTTCTTTAAAAAATTCGGATTCATGGGTCTCTTTTTCATATGTAAATTTCTTAATTTTTATTTTATTAATTCCCACGGGTTGCGCGTGTGGTTTTACTTATTTGTTATTTATTCTACAGGTTTCACCTGTGGCTATTGTTGTTGAACCTTTCGGTTCTTGTTATTAACAGGTCGCCCCTACTAGGCTTGTATTGCAATTAACTTTTTTTCTATTATCAGGTCACTCCTGCGGAGTTTTTGTAAATTTTTCTTGTGACTAACATGTTTCAAACCTTTCTACCATAATTATCCGTTGAATCACTCGCAGCCCGGCTTGAGCGGAAATCCTTTTTTGCTTGTAATAAAATTCTTTTTAGTCTGAATCGTCTGCAAAAAAGATTGGGAGCGGAAGACGGATAAAGCTGCCCAAACCTAACAAAGGAGTTCTACATAGTCAAATTATTATCTATTTCATTTTTAAAATATATGTTTTTCCCGCTTCAGTCGAGAAATCGTACACCAAACCGTTTTTAATTTCAATCGAATTCAATTTAGCTTTGCTAGAAATCATTGGTTCCTTAATGTCAGGTGTCTCAAAAAAGAGATTCGTATTTTTGCCTTCCGCTTTTTTGAGTTTTGCATTTCCGGTGAGCTGCATTTCATTAGGTATTCTCAGCCGGCAGTTACCGCCCAGTTTTGATTTGATGGTAATTTCTTTGGCTTTATTATTTTCCCAAATAATGCTTACTTCAAATCCGCCATAGGTTTTCAGTCCGGAGATATCGCCGTTTTTCCATTCGTCGGGAAGTGCCGGAAGAATGTCAATGAAACCGTTCTGCGTCTGCAGCAGCATTTCGGTGATTCCCGAGGTACAGCCGAAGTTTCCGTCGATCTGGAACGGCGGATGGGCATCGAATAGATTTGGGTACGTTCCGCCTTTGCTTCCCCAGCCGTCCTTTTCTACCAGGGTCAGTTGGTCTTTGATCAATTTATTGGCATGGTTTCCATCCAGCAATTTGGCCCAGAGATTGACTTTCCAGCCCATCGACCAGCCTGTGGAAACATCGCCTCGATGAAGGAGAACGTTTTTGGCTGCGTCTGTCAGTTCCGGTGCGGTGAAGGGATTAATCTGGTTGGAAGGAAACAAACCATACAGATGCGACACATGCCTATGGTTGTCTGCCGGGTTATCCCAATCGCCCATCCATTCCTGCAGTTGTCCGTATCTTCCGATCTGCATCGGCGGTAATTTTGAAATGATGGTGTTCCAAACCGGAATTTTATCTGAGTCAAGATTAAGAATTTCTGCTGCTTTTTTGGTCTTGGTGAACAGATCAAACATTAACTGGTTATCCATGGTATTGCCTGCAGCTAAAGCACTGCCCTGATGTCCCTGCGGAATATTTTCAGGAGACATCGATGGGCTCACGACCAACCAATGGTGCGTAGGTTCTTCTATCAGAAAATCTTCATAGAATTGAGCGGCAGATTTCAGAACCGGATAGACCGATCTGAGGTAATTCAGATCCCCGCTGTACAGGTATTTGTCCCACAGGTGCTGGGAAAGCCAGGCTCCGCCCATCGGCCACATGCCGGCATTGGCAAAGTCTACTACCCCGGTGATCCTCCAGATATCGGTGTTGTGGTGAGCGACCCAGCCACGGCTGTTGTACATTAGTTTTGCGGTTTCTTTTCCGGATTCACTCAGATCTTTTACCATCCGGATCAGCGGTTCATGCATTTCCGATAAACCGGTTTTTTCGGCCGGCCAGTAATTCATTTCCGTGTTGATGTTGATGGTGTATTTGCTGTCCCAGGCCGGTTTGTTGGAATTGTTCCAGATGCCTTGGAGATTGGCAGGCTGACCGCCTGGCTGTGACGAGGAAATCAGGAGATAGCGTCCGAATTGGTAATATAATGAAATGAGCTCCGGATCGTTGGTGGTTGCAAAGTTTTTAACCCTGATATCGGTCGGATTTTTTGCTGCCTCCGAAGTGCCTACATTGAAATCTACTCTTTTGAAATATTTCTGATAGGCCGCCAGGTGATTTTTAAATAAGCTTGTAAAAGATTTATTTTGTGCGGCTTCGATGTATTTTTTACTTTTTGAAACTTCGTCTGCCTGTAAGGTTTTGTAATCTGTAAAATTGGTGGCGATCGAAATGAGGACCAATACTTCATCTGCATCAGTTACTGAAATTCCGTTTCCTAAAACCTGCGTTTTTCCGCCTTTGTTGATGAATTTTGCCAGTGCATTGAATTTCACCTGACCCTGAACACCATCCAATGTAGATGATAAACCATCCATCTGTAAAGTATTGGCATCAATGGCCTTTACGTTTTTTTTAAGTTCACCATTGAAGTGAGCGGTAAAATTGAGTGCTTTTTTTCGGTCTGAACTCAGTTTGATAACAATAACATGATCCGGAATGGAAGCGAAAACTTCTCTTTTAAATGTAATTCCGTTTGAAGTAAATATTGTAGTGGCAACGGCTTTTTCGATATCTAATTCCCGATAATAATTTTTAACCTCTTTAAAGTCATTAAAATCAAGGGTAAGATCGCCGATATTCTGATAGGCTGAACCATGAAGGCTTTTCGCCGTTAGTCCCTGGTCTGCAAGAATTTGTGCCCGTTTGTAATTTCCGTTGAATAAATAATACCGGATAGAATCCAGGACTTTCGGCCCGTCCGGGTTATCGTTCCGGGAAGGACCGCCGGACCAGAAAGTGCTCTCATTGAGCTGAAACTTTTCTTTGGAAAGATCGCCGTAAACCATTGCCGCAAGCCTTCCGTTTCCGACAGGCAATGCTTCCACCCACTGCTTGGCAGGCTTGTCATACCAAAGTTTGTTTTTCCCTCCTTTCTGGGCAGGGGAAAATACGCTTATGAATAGACAGAAGGTAAGTATGCAATAGGTTGGTTTCACTAATTTTTTATTTTGTCTGTTATGCTTAAACAGGATATTTTTTCATCATCATCTGTGGATATCAAACAAAATTTTAAAATGAGACCTCAACGTATGATAGTCAAGGTCTCTCTAACTATATATGAAGAAAATTAACAAACTTGTTAAACGCCGCTGAAGGCACTGAAACCTCCGTCTACCGGTAATAAAGCCCCGGTAATAAAACTTGCGGCTTCCGAGCAGAGGAACTGTACAGCTCCGTTTAGCTCTTCCACTTCTCCAAAACGCTGCATCGGGGTTTTGGCGATTACTTTTTTACTTCTGTCGGTTAATGAACCATCCGGGTTCAGAAGAATGGCACGGTTCTGATCACCGATGAAAAATCCCGGTGCTACTGCATTCACACGGATTTTATCACCGAATTTTAAGGCTACATCGGATGCCAGCCACTGCGTAAAGTTGGTGATCGCCGATTTTGCCGCCGAATATCCGGCTACTCTTGTGATCGCTGAATATGCTGCCATTGATGAAATATTAACGATGCTTCCGCTTCCCTGCTCAGCCATTGCTTTTCCGAAAACAAAGCTTGGGTAAACGGTTCCGTTGATGTTAAGATCGGTTACCTCATTCCAGCCTTTCATGTTCATATCAAAAAAAGACTGATCGGGAGATAAGGTTGCTGCAGGGATATTTCCGCCTGCAATATTTAACAGAATATCGATTCTGCCGTATTTTTCGGTAATTTTTTTTGAAGCCGCTTCAAGACTTTCGAGGTCCATCACATTGGCTTCAACGGCATAGGCATCACCGCCCAGATCCGTCCATTCTTTAACGCAGGCATCCAGTTTTTCCTGGTTTCTGCCTAACGCTACGACTTTCGCTCCTGCTTTAAGGAAACTCTTGGCCAGGCTTCCGCCCAAAACGCCGGAAGCTCCTGTAATAACGGCTACTTTATCTTTTATGCTAAATATTTCGTTCATTTTTATGATTGATAATTGAAGATTGATAATTGATGAAAAGCAAGTACTGATTTTATCTCGCCATTTCGTTTTGTACAGCGGCCATTACGCCTTCGATCTGTCCCAAAGCCAACATTCTGCCCAGGAATGAGTAGCCGGGATTATACCCTTTATCTACATCTTCCGTCAGAAGCCTTCCGTGATCGATCCGCATTGGTAGATCCGGGTTTTCTTTTTCGAATACGCGGATGACATCAATTAATTTTCCTCTTCCGCCTAAATGATGGGCTTCAATAAAATCTCCATTCTCGAAAACATTGGTGCTTCTGAGGTGGACAAATTTTGTGCGGTGTGCAAATTTCTGAGCCAGCTTCGGTACATCATTCTGAAAATTGGCACTTAGTGATCCTGCACAGAACGTCAGTCCATTATGAGGATTATCTACTGTATTTAAGAACCAGTCGATGTCTTCTTCATTGGTTACGATTCTTGGTAAACCTAACAAAGCGAAAGGCGGATCGTCGGGATGTACACACATCTGGATGCCCCATTTTTCGCAAACCGGCATTATTTTTTCAAGAAAATATTTAAGGTTTTGGCGAAGCTGGTCTTTATCAATTCCGTCATACAGCGCCAGTAAATTGTTGAATTTTTCAACCGGATTCAGGTCGCCTTCTTTAATATTTCCGTTGACGAATCCCTGGGTTTTTACAATTACGGAATCAATAAGATCATTGTTGTCCTCTTCGGTCAACGTATTTTTCAGTTCTTCTACTTTCTGAAGAATTTCCTGCGTATAGTCGTTTTCTGCTCCTTTTCTTTTTAAAATATAAATTTCAAAATAAGCAAATTTGGCTTTATCAAAATACAAAGATGACGAACCGTCTTCCCATGCGTGAAAAAGATCTGTTCTTGCCCAATCCAATACCGGCATAAAGTTGTAACAAACGGTTGTTACACCTGCTTTGCCCAGATTTTCAAGACTGGTGATGTAGTTTTCTATCAAAAAGTCGCGGTCTTCACCTCCGTATTTGATGGCTTCGCTTACCGGAAGGCTTTCTACCACAGACCAGCGAAGACCGTAACTTTCAATATAATTTTTATAATCATTCACCGCCTCCAAACTCCAGACCTGCCCGTTCGGGATATCGTGAAGTGCAGAAACAATTCCTTCGACACCGATCTGACGCAGCGTCTCCAATGTTATTTTATCTTTTTTGCCAAACCAACGCCAGGTTTTTTCCATAAGTTTTGAATTTTTCTTCATAGTAAACAAAATAGGTGCTTTTCAACACCTATTTTGCTGCTAATATGAATGTAGAATAAAATTTAATTAGTATCCAGGATTCTGGTATTTCGCTTTAATGTCAGAAGAAACCTCCATCGCATTTAACTGTCCCTGAGGAATTGGTCTCAGATAATGGAATGCCTGTATATTTCTTGTAACGGTTTGTGGAGTATGGTTTCCATAAGAAGCTCCTCCAATCTGATATGTTGCTGCATAATCTCCCCACTTCTGTGTACGTACCAGATCATACCATCTGTAGAATTCTCCGTAGTATTCACGGGATCTTTCTGCAAGGATATAATCAATCGTGATAGCTGCCGGTGTAGCTGCAATCATAGCTGCACTATTATCTGCAATATATGTAGTGTTTTGAGCATTATTAAATTTCCATTTACCTGCTCTTGCACGGATTACATTAATTAAATCTCTCGCTGTCATGGAGCCAGATGCTCCTTTTACTGCTGCTTCTGCTGCGATAAAATAGAACTCAGAGAATTTAGCTACGTTGAAAGGACGAGTAAGACCTGCATTAGGATATCCTAGTCCATTTGGATCATCGGTACGATATGTTCCGATTTTCCATAATCCAGGGTAAACAATTCTGCTGATTCCGTTCGGTGCAACAATCCAATCTGCTCTTCCAGGTAAAGTTCCTGCTCCAACACCGTTATTACCAGATCCAGACGGATAAGTAGGTGTTTGTGAATCGTCCTGTAAGAAGCTTAAAATAGCACCTCCCGGCTGTACTGGAAGATTGTTTGCATTATATAATACAGGTACCGTCGTTAAACCTGTTCCGTTCTTATTCCAGTTTCCTCTGTAAGTAGTAACGAAAGTTCCATCGTATCTGGAGTCATTGGTTTTATCTGCAAAAGTGTTTTTAATAACACCAATTGTAGGACACATACGAACCCAAGGACGCCCTAAAGGTTGAGCAGCCTCCCGCTGTACAGAACTAACCCCTGTAAATGTAGTTGCAGAAGTACTACTTTTAATAGCTGTGTAATTCCACGTCTGCATCCAAGCTGCGAAGTTATCCGGAGCCCATCCTGAACCGAATCCTACAGGATCACTTTCATTATAATAAGAGCTGGATTGAGTATGGTCTGCATAAAGCATACATTCTGTATTTCTATCTTTAGAGCCTTCGTTTACATCGTAGAATGTAGGTTGAAGTGCATATTGACCCGGATTTGTAATTCCTGCCATTGCTATATCATATGCCTGCTGAAAATACCATTGAGCATTATGTCCGTCCGGATCCGTTCTGGCAGCATCAGGGTATGTAGGAATATTATTCGGGTTTTGAAGCCACCAGCCGTAAGTAAGATATGCTTTCGCCAAAAATAATCTTGCTACATTTTTAGTAACTCCTCCTGTAATCCTCGGGTTTGCAGGTAAGTTATCAACCGCTTTCTTCAGATCAGGAAAAACAGCCTTCGTATATACTTCAGGTACTGTATTTCTTGCAGAAGTTGTTACTGGAGTAATGTTGAATTTTAATTCTCCTGAGCCTAAATCCAATGGTACCCC
The DNA here is from genome assembly GCF_030818695.1 of Chryseobacterium sp. SORGH_AS_0447. NCBI lineage: Bacteria > Pseudomonadati > Bacteroidota > Flavobacteriia > Flavobacteriales > Weeksellaceae > Chryseobacterium > Chryseobacterium sp. SORGH_AS_0447. The sequence goes on from NZ_JAUTAR010000001.1 coordinate 3,113,304, forward strand.
TCCATAAGTCTGTACCAGCATGAAATAATCAAATGCTCTAAAGAATCGGGCTTCAGAAATCAAGGATTCCGGAACTGAAAAGCCAGGGCCTTTTTCAATAATTCCATTTGCCGTATTGATATTCGGGAAAGCGGCACTCCATACCATACTGGTAGGAAAAGTATTGGAATTTACATTTCCATTACCGGACATATCAAGTTCTCTGAAATTTCCGTCAGCACTCTGTGCAAAGGTAGATTCATCCGTCCCGTTCTGACAGTTACTCATAAAGTATCCGTTTCCGTATAATAATCTTAGATGTCTGTATAATGAAGGTATACTCTGGTTAATTCCGTCAGCAGAACTGAAGTAATCAACAGTGTAGATTGATCTAGGCTGTTCATCCAGGATTTCATTACATCCTGTAAATGTTAATGATAAAAAGATTGCTCCTAATACCAACTTTTTGTTCAAATGTATCATGATGCAAAATATTAAAAAGTTAAGTTAAGTCCCATTAAGTAATTTCTTGTAGATGGGTTATTGGTACCAATAACCAACTGACGCGGCTGATAGCCGTTAACAGCCTGATTCTGATCTCCCGTAGAGTTTGGTTCTGGATCCATTCCTGAGAATTTGTGATACGGAGAGAACAACACTACCGGGTTTGTTACGGTAAAATAAATTCTCAGGGCACTTATTTTCAGATCGTCCAACAGGTTTTTGTTGAAATTATATCCAAGAGTGATGGTTCTTAATTTCACGTACGAAGCATCAAACATGGCTAATGTAGAAGAATATTTAGGATTATCTCCGCTTAAATGTCTACCAGGACGTGGGAAATAAGCATCAGTATTATCTTCTGTCCAGTAATCTACATCTACGTTATTCCCTCTACCGGTTAATCTGTTAAGATAACTTGCAGATCCATATAATGTACTTACAAGAATTCCTCCGTGCTGAAAAGCTCCTACTGTACTCAGGTCGAAATTTTTATAAGAAAATCTCATATTAAAACCACCTTGATATTTAGGCGCTGTATTGAATACCTGCATATCATCAGGACCGATAGCTCTCATAGGAGTTCCATCTGGATTATATCCTCCGGTATATAAAACTTTAATCGAACCTACTACATCTGCTGCAGATCCTGGCTCTAAGATACTTTGGTAAGCATCACCTGCCTGCCATAAACCAATATATTTATAATCATATAAAGCATTGATGTTGTATCCAACGAACCAAAGGTTATTCAAATCACGAGTTGCCCCTGAAGCAAGTGATAAAATTCTGTTTTTGTTGGTATAAAAGTTAACCCCAGCTTCCCAAGAGAATCCTTCAGGATTATTTACAATGATACCGTTTAATGAAAATTCAACCCCTTTATTTTCTGTTTCAGCAACATTTTCAAGAACATTTGATAAACCGGAAGATATTGGTAAATTCTTTCTTGTTAAAAGGTCAAAAGTATGGGTTTTATAATATTCTACGCTACCTGTAAGCCTATTATTAAACAATCCAAAGTCTACCCCATAGTTTTGTGTTTTAGAATATTCCCAGCCCAATGATGCATTTGGCGCCTGCGATACATATACACCTGTTGTATTGGTATTTCCGAAATTGTAAGGCGTTACGGTTAATCTTCCTAAGGTAGAATATTCAGGTACTGCCTGATTTGAAGTTTGTCCCCAACCTGCTCTCAACTTAAGTAAATTAATCGCTTTTACATTTTGCATAAAAGATTCATTGGTAATGTTCCAACCCAATGATAATGCAGGATAAGTATGCCACTTATTCCCCGGAGCCAATCTGGAAGATCCGTCCGCTCTTAATGTAGCAGTCAACATGTACTTATTGTCAAAAGTATACATTACCCTACCCATTGCCGATAACAATCCCCATTGTGCGTAACTCTGATTGTTAGGATCTACTGTTATGTCAGCCTGAGGAGATTGTCCTAAATTATAATACTGAAAGAAATCGGCAGGTACATTTCTTGCACTCATGTAGGTACCTATAGATCTGTTTCCTTCAGCTGAATAAAGACCAACTGCATTAATCTTATGTTTACCAAAAGTTCGGTCATAAGTTAATAAATTTTCCAATGCCCAGTGGTAAGTCTGGCTGTTTCCTCTTCCTGCAGACGATGATGTTGCCGGATTAAAACTGAAAACGCCTACGCCAGCATAATTTCCACTATTTGATGTCCGATAATCCAAACCTACATTTAGTCTGTATTTCAATCCGTTAATTGGCAGCGTTACTTCACCATACATGTTGTTGTATGAAGCAAAAGATTTGGTTTCATCAACATATTTCTGGCCTAATGCTTCAATATTTTGCCTTGAAAAAATCCAAATCTGATCTGCTCCTCCACCTGTAGTCATTGTTTTTTTAGGACTTCCGTCTGCATTATAAGGATTAGCAAGAGGAGAATAGCCTAAAATAGCACCTGGATTCAGACCATTAGCTTCAGATTTAGAATAGTTGGTATTGGTTGTGAAACCTACCCGAAAACGCTTTCCTAATTGTTGATCGACAGCCATTCTTAAAGCAAATCTCTCATAATTTTGTAAAGGTATGAGCGCATCCTGCTTGAAATAAGATAAACCTACACTGTAGTTACCGCCCTCAGTACCACCAGATACCCCGATATCGTGGCTGGTAATCATTGCCGGCTTATAATATAGGCTTTGCCAATCAGTATTTGTAGTTAAGCTCTCGTCACCATTAGTCTGGTACAGAGGTGTTGTAGAAGTCTGGCCAGCTGATGGCGCTGGTGTAGCATAATTACGAAGTTTTGCAAAAGCAGGGCCGTCCATCATTGGATATCTTGAGAATAAAGTCTGAACTCCATTGAAGGTATTATATGTAAATCTGGCTTTTTGCCCTTTTGACCCTCTGTTTGTTGTAACTAATATTACCCCGTTTGCACCTCTTGAACCATAGATTGCGGTTGCAGAAGCATCTTTAAGAATATCTATACTTTTAATATCGCTTGAACTGATATCTCCTAATGATCCGACGAATGGAATACCATCAAGAACAATAAGCGGATTATTATCCCCTGTTAATGATCGCGTTCCACGGATACGAATCTGTAAAGCAGCTCCAGGCTTAGTAGAATTCTGAGAGATATCCACCCCTGCCGCTCTTCCCTGCAATGCCTGCGTTATGTTGGCAGAAGGTACCTCACGAAGTGCATCCCCTTTTACAGAAGCTACGGATCCCGTTACAGCTTCTTTTTCTTTGGGTACCATATCCGATGACAACTACTTCCTCTATCTTTTTCTCCTTGGGCACCGTATCTTTTTTTACCTGAGCATACGCCATGCCGGCAGGTAATAAGGCCATGGCAAAAAAGAGGGCCGCCTTATTGGTTTTTGAAAAATAAAATCGGTTCATAATTATTATTTTTAAATATTAGGGTTGAAATAAAAAGGCTGGTAATAATTATAGTTTTTAATAATCCTTAGTGTTTAGCAGCCTTTTCATTTATTTTTAGATATACATGTTCACAATAGCTTCAAACAATTCCTGTTTTCCGCTTTTTGGCTGAGGTTCCCCAATTTCATGTGCGATTCTCTGAAGATCCTCTAAGGTAAGAGATCCTTCTTCAAATGCCTTTCCGTGCCCGTTGTCAAAAGAAGCATAGCGGTCTGTTCTTAATTTGTTATAATCCGAATTTTCAAGAATGTCGGCAGCAGCCAAAAGTCCTTTGGCAAATACATCCATTCCTGAAATATGAGAGATGAATAAATCTTCAGGATCGATAGAGTTTCTTCTGATTTTAGCGTCGAAGTTTACTCCTCCTTTTCCTAGACCTCCTGCCGGTAGCAACACCAACCATGCCTGAACCATTTCCAGATAATCTACCGGGAACTGATCGGTATCCCATCCGTTCTGGTAATCTCCTCTGTTCGCGTCGATGCTTCCTAGCATTCCTGCATCTACTGCTGCCTGAAGTTCGTGCTCGAAAGTATGCCCTGCCAGTGTAGCGTGGTTTACTTCGATATTTAATTTAAAATCTTTATCTAATCCGTAATGTCTTAAGAATCCGATCACCGTTTCAGAATCGTAATCATATTGGTGCTTGGTAGGCTCCATCGGCTTAGGCTCGATCAAGAAATTTCCCTGGAAACCTTGCTGACGGGCATAATCTCTGGACATTGTTAAGAAACGTGCCAAATGATCTTTCTCACGCTTCATATCCGTGTTCAAAAGACTCATGTATCCTTCTCTTCCACCCCAGAATACATAGTTTTCTCCTCCAAGTGCGATAGTTGCATCAATAGAGTTTTTCACCTGAGTTCCGGCACATGCCAATACATCAAAATTCGGGTTGGTAGAAGCTCCGTTCATGTATCTTTCGTGGGTGAAAACGTTTGCCGTTCCCCAAAGAAGCTTAATTCCCGTTTCTGCCTGCTTTTGCTTGGCATATTCTACAACCGCCTGAAGGTTCTTTTCATAATCTTTCCAGTTGTCTGCAGGATCTACCAAGTCGATGTCGTGGAAACAGTAGAAATTGAAGCCCATTTTAGACATAAATTCAAAACCTGCATCCAGTTTATGCATCGCTCTTGTAACAGCGTCGTTTCCGATATCCCAAGGATGGTGAATGGTTGCTCCACCGAATGGATCGCTACCGTTGGCACATAAGGTATGCCACCAAGCCATTGCAAAACGCGTCCAGTCTTTCATGGGTTTTCCCATCACGATTTTCTCTGCATCATAGTAACGGAACGCCATCGGATTTCTGCTTTCCTTCCCTTCAAACTTAATCTTTTCAATCCCGGTGAAATACTCTTTTGTACCTGTTAAAGTGTTCATATTGATCTTATTTATTTTTTAATTAATTTTAAAATTTTGCGTGAAAATCCCCTGCTCACTGATGGTAAAGGCTCAGCAAGTACAATGGAAATTTCCGTTGTAGCTCTTTAGATGATTTCGTTAAGATGATTTGTCCATCTCGTGTAGGCTTCTAAATATTGTTCGCGTTTTTCGTGTTCCGGTTCTATGACAGCGATTTTTTCAAGTGATGAAAATGCTTCTTTAGAATCTGCATAAAACCCGATTCCCATTCCTGCAGCCCGGGCAGCTCCTACTGCACCGTCGGTATCGTACAATTCGATCACCGCATTGCTGACACTGGCCAGCGACTGGCGGAAAATCGAACTTAAAAACATATTGGCATTTCCTGCACGGATCACCTGAATATCCATCCCGATGTTTCGCATGATGTTCATCCCATATTCGTAGGAAAACACAATTCCTTCCTGCGCGGCTCGCAGAATATCTCCCTTTGAATGAATATTAAAGTTGATCCCGTGGATCGAACAGCTGGTATCCTTGTTCTCCAACACCCTTTCCGCTCCGTTTCCGAAAGGGATGATGCTCAGTCCTTTGGAACCGATCGGCGAAAGCGAAGCCATATCGTTCATATCTCCGTAAGAAGAAAGTGAAGTGGCAAAATTATGCTTCAGCCATGAATTCAGAATCCCGGTTCCGTTGATGCAAAGCAAAACGCCTAATCTTGTCTGCTCCGGTGTATAATTTACGTGGGCAAAAGTATTTACTCTGGAAAGCTTATCGTAGTCCAATTCATCAAGTACCCCGTACACTACTCCTGAAGTCCCTGCCGTTGAAGCAATTTCTCCCGGATTGAAAACATTCAGTGATAACGCGTTATTCGGCTGGTCTCCTGCTCTGTAGGAAATTGGGGTTCCTTCTTTCAGACCTAATTCCTGAGCTGCAGCAGCAGAAACGGTGGCCTGAATACCGAATGTCGGTACGATTTCAGGAAAAAAGCTTTTCGGGATTCCGTAATAATTGATAACGTCTTCCGAAATGCAGTTGTTTTTGAAATCCCAGAAAATCCCTTCGGATAATCCTTCTATCGTGATACCGATCTGCCCGGAGAGTCTCATCGCAATATAGTCTCCCGGAAGCATGATCTTATCTATTTTTTCAAAAATCTCAGGTTCGTGTTCTTTTACCCATGCTAATTTGGATGCGGTAAAATTTCCCGGTGAATTCAGTAAGTGCGATAAGCATTTTTCTTCACCGATGGTTTTGAAAGCCTTTTCACCATATGGAACAGCGCGGCTGTCGCACCAGATGATCGAAGGTCTCAGCAGGTTCTGGTCTTTATCTACGAGAATCAGCCCGTGCATCTGCCAGGTGATCCCGATTCCTTTAATATCCTCCGCCTGTACGCCGGATTCGTGCATTACGGCTTCATGGGCAAGCTTAAGATTGGTCCACCAGTCCCCAGGATTCTGCTCTGCCCAGCCCGGGTGGATTGCAGTGATTTTCATTTCCTTTTTCGGGGAAAATTCTGAAGCAATCACTTTTCCGCTGGATGCCTCGATGAGACATACTTTCACAGAAGAACTGCCAATGTCATAGCCTAGTAAGTACATAGTATAAAGAAGGGTATTATTTTATTAGTTTAGTATTGTTTTTCTTAAAGACCTTGGCATCAAACTTATAATATCTGGCGGCACGGTGCGATACGTTCTTTTCGATCTCATCCAGGGGAACAATATAGTTGAAGGATGATATTTTTTTATGAAAATTTTTAATATCTATATATTTTTCGCTCAATGCGCTATATAGCTGGTACAGTTGCCTGATCGTAAATCTTTTCGGCAGAAGCTCGAAAATAATCGAGAAATCCGACTCGATCCACTTTCTGATCTCGATCAGCGATTCGCTGATGATCTTGTTGTGATCGAAAGGCAGTGAAGGAACCTGATCGATCGGAAACCAGTCTACCGTGCTGTATTTGGTACTGTTGATCTTATGATCGATTTTGCAGAGCGAAAGGTAAGCCACGGTGATAATCCTGTCGATGTGATGCTTATACTCCTCTCCCATCCAGTTGATATCCTTTTCATTGTTTGCCCTCATCGGGTCTGCAAAGCACTTAAATTGCTTCAATACCATTTTCCTGATCCCTGTAAGCTCGTGAAGAACTCTCTCTGCCGCGTCGTCTACATCTTCATCACTAAAAATAAGACTTCCCGGAAGCTTAATCTGCTTTTCCGCATCAAGATGTCTTTCTACGAGTAAAATATTCAGTCTGTTTTCATGGTCAAATCCAAAAACAACACAATCAACAGAAACATAAGTATGTATAAATTCAGGGCTCATTAAAGTGTTAACATTTATGTAACATGACAAATATAAAAATTCAGACGAATAAAAAAAATATTTTTATTGCTAACACTTAAATATCAGCAATTTACATATCGATTTTTTATGATAACAATTGTATATAAATAATGATAAGGTTATCATATAATTAACACTTACATTTATTGTAAGAGATCATTTTACAAGCATTTATGTTAAAAAAATACATTAAAAATTTCTTAAAATTTATGTTAAAATAATATGATAAGAATTGTTAAAAAATATTTTTAAAAAAATTATAAACAAGTGTAAAAAAAACACTTTTACAGCCTAAAAAGCATTAAAAAAACATTAATTTTTTTACCATTTTTGTAGGTGAGGTCGCCTAAAATTATAAAAAACGGAATTTGGGTAAATGATTGCAATCGCAGGATCCACTTTTACATTTATTCTATTTAATATCTACACCAGATAATAATGGAGGTGAAAAGTGGAGATAAATTATTGCAGATGATTTCTATCGCTCACATACAGCTATTTTCACAGTGATAAAAGGATCTTTAACAATACCTTGAAAAAATTAAACGTACAACTAGATATAGGAAAGATTATCAACAGCTGGATCACCAATTACACTATTAACATATAAAATAACAAACCCGAATCTAAAGACAGAATTTATGATTCACGTAACTTGCGGCATCTCTAAAATAATTTTAAAAGTTAAAATCTTATTAAAAAAATAAACCCACTGCAAAAGTGGGTTTAATGCGGTTAAAAAAATACAATTCGAGACAGTCGATTCTCTTCGTAAATCCGTATTTTGCCATTCTTTTTCCATGAAACCAGTCAAAGACAGCAACCATTCATCAGGTAAATAAAATAAGCTTATGACGTTAACCGAAATTTCTTACGAGGATGAGTTTGAAAGAGCCATCTCTCCGGCTCAGGCGGCTACCCTGGATAGGTACATCAAAGTATTTTCCGTAAACGGCATGGCCAAAAAAAAAGAAGAATACCGGAAAGGGGAACGAATCCATTTAATATATTACAGGGATCCTGATGACCCGGTTGAAGCGATCCTGGCAGACTACAAGTTGTTTCCGACCATCGAAATCCGCGAAAGGCACAGGGCGGGAAACTACATACGGGTCGATGACTTTGAGTATGCGGACGGAATTCTGTGGGCCAAGGGGATTTCGGTATTTGACCATAAGGGCAATGAAATTTACAGCAGTCCGATCGATGCCGTAACCAACCGGCATGATTATGACGAAACTAATAAATATTTCTATAACGACCACAATAAAAAATTATATGTTTTCTGGTACGGAACGAATGGCCAGTTCAGTTGTATGATGAGCTATAATCCCAATCATAACCCCTATTTAAACGAATTCAAGCAGGACTTCCGGCTGGAGGATCTTCCGGGCCTGCCCGATTTCAACTGGCCGGAAATGGAATATTATCACCATGCGGAACCGGTGGTTCCGGCTGACTCCGGATTTCATGAATAAACAGAGGTTAAAGTAAAAATAAAGAATATGTCATATCATTATTATATATCAGTAACGGCTCATATAAATAATAGAGGTGTTGATGCCACGATAAGCACCCCGACAATGGAAGAGGCATCAGAGCTTTCATTGATGGGTATCGACGAGATCACACAGGTTATCAACAACTTACATACTGTCGTATCCGGACAGCTGGACTATCTGAATTGGGGCACGGACCTGCTCAATGTAACTTCTGAAGGTGATGTAACCCAATACGGACGTTATGATAAAGCAATGGAAATCCAAGTGACCACCCAGAGCCTGATCAGTTTTTTAACAGAGCTAAAAAGGTTTAAAGAACACTGTATGGAAAGAGATTATTATAAAAGCATTATCAGCCGTGCGTTCACCAATGTGAGGGCTAATCCTTCCCGTTACAGGCGCTGGCCTTCTTCAGATCTGTATTATCTTATTACCATAGACCGGATCACCGTTACACTGTCCATAGAAACTGAAGATTTTCATTTGTCAGCTGAAGAATATACCGCTCAGCTGAAAAGATATTTTTAATGACTTTTTAAAATTATCTTTTTATTTTTACAGCAGATATTATGAGTATTTACACGAGTCTGATTAAATATCACTCCTTTACCGCTCTCTTTACAATCAGATAAGCAGCATCCAGTATTTTAACAAGATGAATATACGACCCGATCATCCTTCTCTCCTCTTCGCATCGGGAATCTGAAAGAGAAAAATAAACAGCCGATGAAAGAAACTCTTCGTATTCTTTCCTGCGGTAAGCTTTAAAAGCCTTTCGGAGCACCCGCACCGAATCCCGGTATTTTTCGGCTGATAGGCTTCCCATTATCAAGGATGCGCTTTTCTCAGGAGATTCCTCATCGTCCATTTGTTTCTTTTATTTCTGATGAGAAAACATGCGCGAACAAAAGATCTCAGCGCCAGGTAGAAATGAAAGGCCTCCGCCGCATCCTGAGCCGGTACGGATTTCTTTTTTACAGCGGAGATCATAATCTTATTAAGCATTCCCCGGGCGGTCGCCGGATCGTTGAACTGGAAAAAGGTTTCCAAAAGTCTTATCCCCGAATGCACTTTACTGCCGGACCAAAACCGGGCTTCCAGATTTAAATTTTTCTTTTTCATCATTTTGTTTTGTTAGGTTTCTTTATAATCAGGTACACAAAATTTTCATATTATCAAATTGCTGTACTGCGACTTCAATTACAAATGTAATGATAATTTTTATTTATTACCGAATTCGGTAACGATATTTTTTTAATTAAATATCAAATTGCATGAAACGTGCAATTATGAATGAATTTAAGACGAAAGAAATCAAAAGGTTAATCGCTGAAAAAATTAAAACAGCAAAAGGTGACATTCCTTACTCAAAAATTGCCGAAAAATGCAATGTCACCTCAGCCAGAATCAGCGATGTAGCCAACAATAAAATTGATTGTCAGCTGAGTACTTTACTTGAAATTGCTACCGGTCTGAGAATTCATCCTAAAGAACTTTTTGATATTGCTTTTGATTTTGAAGAATATTATTCTGAACTTGATAAATAAAATAATCCTGACGAGCGTCGGGATTTTTTTGTTTTACGGAAACCCGTAAGGCGATGATCTGGAAGCTGCTTATCTTTACTTTATTAACCAACAAAATTATTTATTATGAGTGACGATTTAAATAAAAGAAGACCGCAGGATGCAAGTAAAATTAATGTGCATGAAGACTGGGAATTAGAATATTGGTCAAAAGAGCTTGGTGTTTCTAAGGAAAAAATAAGAGAGGCCGTCAAAGCTGTTGGGACTTCTGTGGCTGCAGTGAGAAGGTACCTTGGAAAATAATTTAAGTTCAATGATAAATCCTAACGAGAGTTGGGATTTATTTTTTGAGGACACAATTATAATTCATGAGAAATTCCGTGAAAATACGGATAGGGAATTTTGTGGTAGTTTTTATTTTTGTTGTTTCTGAAGCTACATGAAGATTAAATAAATTTACGGCAGTTATATCAAATAACTATTAACCCTAAACTAAACAATGACTTATACTTTTAAAAATACTGAAATTAATAATGAAAAAGCATCAGTCTTTGAGACAAAATCCTTATTATATTTAATTGGAAAAAGTGATAGTAAAAATGATATTGAATATATCACTTTTGACTGTTTCAATGATGTAAGTGGAATAGATAAGCATGGAAAAAATATTTGGGATATCCAATCTAAAAATGAAGGAAATCTTAATCCTAAAAAAATTGGACAATATTTCTTCACTCTTTTTGACAATTCAATATCAAAACTAAATTTTAAAGAATTTATATTTTTCACCAGACAACTTAAAGACGAGTATAAAATAGACAAATTGATAAGAGCTTACAGTTTTAATAATTTTGAAATAAAGACAAAACAAAGAATTAAAAATGGGCTAAGCAAAGAGATAGAGAGGGTGAAAGGCAAAGTTATTAACTATGATAATGAAATTGATTCATTTTTAGAGAATGTTCTAATAGTAGAAGACGATAGAACTGAACAAGAATACCTAAAACTTATAACTAAATTTAAAAATAAATCTCTCAAGACAGATAATTTTTACTCAACTGTTTTTAAGGAATTAAGAGATCTTCAATCTTCCAAAAAAAATTCATTAATTGAAAATCAAATGATTTCTAATATTTTAGATGTGATAAATTTCAATCGCCATTTAAAAATTCTCGAAATCGATACGTTTCTTATTTGTCGAATAATTGGCGTAGAAATTTTTAAATATAAAAGTATACCTTTAGATTTTTTTGATTATGTTAAAGATTTATCACGTGATGATAGAGAAGATTTAATTCAGGAATGTAATTCTAACTTATCCAGATGTTTATTCAATAAAACAAGTAATAAAGAATTTTGGAAAATTTGTGAAAAAATTATAAATTATTTAGATAAAAATTTCACAAATAGTACTGAGGATATTTATAAAGCACATTTTAATTCTTATATTCCAAAATATAATTATCTCAAAGAAATGACTATAAAATATATAATCGCTTTAATTATAGAAGGCTTCAAATGATTATAAAAAAAATTGCAATCGGAAATAATTCTGAAGCTTTTATTGAAGAAAGATTCCAGAATAAGACAAACATAATCTTTAGTGATGATAACAATAAAGGTAAAACAATACTAATGCAAAGTATCGTTTATTCTATTGGCTATGAATCAATTTGGCCTGTAGGATTTAACCCTAGAAATTATTATTTTTATTCAAAAATATCATTTGAAAATATTGATTATGAATTCCTTAGACATAATAATTCTATTCTAGTTATTGGAAACAATCAAAATTACATATTTAATAGTATAACTGAATTTAAGTATTTCTTAGCTAAAGAGATTATTCCAATACCTAATATTCCAAAAGATGGACAATTAAAAATCTCAGATTTAAGCTTATTTTATGAATTATTCTTTTTGGGTCAAGATAGAAGAAATACATCAAATCTAATTGTAAAGTCTTTTAATAATAAGACTGATTTTTTAAATATGGTATTTTCTTATCAAGGGCTATTGAATGTTTTTTTTAATGATAATTCAGATGTTGAAGAATTAAAAATAAGAAAAGGAGAGTTAGAAGAAAAAATAAAAATTGAAAAAAAGAAAATTCAAATTTTAAAAAAAAATCCTAAAATAGCTAACTATGTAAGTAGTTTAGCTAATAATGAAGATTTTGAACGCATCAAAAAGAGGTTACGAGATTTGCATAATTCTATAACCGAATTACGAAAAAACAGAAATAGAGAAGAAAATAGAAAAATTAAGTTAGACTATCTTATTATTGAATTAAACTCACTAAATAGAAACTTAACAGCGGGAAAGGTTAAATGTTCTGACTGTGGTAGTTCTAAGGTCATTTTTTCAAATGATGATTTCGAATTTGATGTAAGTAATCAATATATCCGTAATAGTATAATTGAATCAATTAGGGAGAATATAAAACTGAAAGAAGAAGTTATTATGGAATTAGATGGAATTATTGAAAAAGAACAGATTGAAATAAATAAACTTTTAAAAACACCTAATCCTGAATTTAGCAATTACATTCTATTTGAAGCAGAAATTAGAGATTCTATAGAGATAGATAGTTCTGTTACGGTTTTAAGAAATGAATTGAATGAAATAGAAAATAATATAAAAAATATTAGCAATAGTATCGAATATAACAAACTTCAACAAGAAGAATTATTAGAAAAAATAATTAGCGAGATCATTAGATTATATAGACTAATTGATCCGAAAGGAACAATGTTAATTAATGGACTTTTTACAAAGACAAATGAAACATTTTCGGGAAGCGAAGAGCAAGAATTTTATTTCTGCAAAATTGTTGCATTAAATAATATTCTCGAACATAAATATCCAATTATAATTGATTCATTTAGGGAGGGAGAACTTTCCACAGCAAAAGAAGAAAAAATGATTGAAGAATTTGTTAAACTAAATAAGCAAGTAATTTTAACTTCAACGCTAAAAAGAGAAGAGTATTCTGCTGATAAATACTTGTCATTTCAAGATGTTAATACACTTGATTATTCTAAATTAGAAGATAGTAAACTTTTACAAAAAGAACATTTAGAAAAATTTTTAAAAATAATAGAAAAGTTTCCGATAAAACTTAAATAACATTTTTGCTACTTCTTTTAAAATCAAATATTAATTTATCCGTAATCTATATAATTTACCCGTACCAATAAAATTTCGCATATAAACCCTCAATGGCAACAAAATTGCTGCTGCTTAGTATTGTTGAATTTTATGATAACTGCAGACCGTTCATTCGAAAACAATTTTACTTCCGACTTACTGATTCAGGCCCTCGCCTGCTCTCCCGCACCCACCGCCCTTTATTCCGGCGAAGACATTATCATCCGTTTTGCGAACCAGGGAATGCTGGAACTTTGGGGGAAGGACGCTTCCGTGATTGGGAAACCACTGATGGAGGCACTTCCGGAACTGGAAGGACAGCCTTTTTTGGGACTTTTGCAGCAGGTCTGGCGTTCGGGGAAAACCTATGCGGTATCGGAAGCGCCGGCTAAGCTGATTAAGAACGGAGTTGAAACGCTGGATTATTTTGATTACGAATATCGTGCCCTTTTGGATGAAAACCAAAAAACCTGGTGCATCCTGAACACGGCACTGAACGTTACCTCTCGCCGCGAATTCCTGGAACAGCTTCGGGTGAAAGAAGAAAGGGAACAAGCCCTGAATGAAGAAATGGCCACTACCCTCGAGGAACTGACCTACAGCAATGAAGAACTCGGCAATTCCATTCAGCAGCTTGCCCATAGCAAAGAATATATCCGTGCCATCATCGAACAGGCCCCCGTGGGAATCGCGATGCTGAAAGGACCGGAGCATCTTATTGAGATTGCCAATCCGGCGATCCTACAGATCTGGGGACGTACGGAAGATGAAGTCGTGGGTTATCCGCATGAACAGGTACGACCTGAACTGCGCGGCCAGCCTGTGAACGGATGGCTCCGTGAAGTATACGAAAGCGGTGTCCCGAAAATAAACAACGAATTTCTGGTAAAACTTCATCATAAAGACGGATTGCGGGAAGCGATCGTCAACTCCATTTACCAGCCTATCTTTTCAGAACACGGAGAAATTTCAGGGGTCCTGATCATCCTTGAAGAAATTACCCAGCAGGTATTGGAACGGCGCAAAAATGAAAACGACCAGCATATGCTGGCGATGGCCATCGATGCGGGGGAACTCGCTACTTTCTATTATCAGCCTGAAACCAATCTGTTTTCCGGCAATACGCTTCTCAAGAACTGGTTTGGTCTTTCTTCGAGTGAAAATTTAGATCTGTCCATCGCATTGGAGGTGATTATTCCGGAAGACCGGGAACGTGTTGCTTCTGCCATCGTTCAGACTTTAAGCAAGAATTCCAACGGCCATTATTTCGTGGAATACCGGATCCAAAATAAATCAGACTATAGAGTCCGGTTGCTTCAGGCCCGCGGACGGGTTTTCTACGATACACAGGGGAATGCTCTGAGCCTTAACGGCACTTTAAGAGACATCACCGAACAAAAGAAAGAGGAAGAACGGAAAGACGATTTTATGGGAATCGTAAGCCACGAGCTGAAAACCCCGATCACTTCGCTAAAAGCTTATCTTCAGGTGTTGCAGCGGATGGCGGTAAAAGCAGAACATCAGCTGCAGCAGAGTACCCTGGAAAAATCCCTCAAGCAGGTGGATAATATGGCTGCGATGATCAATGGTTTCCTGAATGTCTCCAGGTTAGATTCCGGGCAGATGCACATCGAAAAGACAACCTTCGATTTCCAGCTGCTATTCTCAGAAATTGAGGATGAGGTTTTATCCGTTATTCATACCCATCAGTTTATTTTCCAAGCAGCCGGGCCTTTGCAAGTATCGGCGGACCGCGAGAAAATTTCGCAGGTCATCCACAACCTCATCGGAAACGCGGTAAAATATTCACCGATGGGAACGGTGGTTACGGTGGAATATGCAAAAACGGAAGATAACCGCTTACAAATTAAGGTTCAGGATCAGGGCAAAGGAATATCAGCAGATGATCAGCAGCGGATATTTGAACGGTACTACCGGGTACAGGATAATCAAAACACCTCTATAACAGGCTTTGGGATCGGACTTTACCTCTGCAAAGAAATTATCGAGCTTCACGAAGGCAGCATTGAGGTTGAGAGCTCACAGGATGAAGGTTCGGTTTTCTCATTTGTTTTGCCGCTTAAAGGATAAACTATTTATTCACTTAAGAAAACAATTTAAATATCGCTTGTTTTCAAATCTGCAATATTTAAACTTAAGTCAATAAAAAAATAAAACACCGAAGAAATAGTCTCCGGTGTTTTTTATAGCTTGTCTATGTAGATTTTACATAAATGGTATCTTAAGCTGCGGTATATTCTCCCTCCTGGTCCTTATGCCAAAACGTTACCCGCTCTGCGCTGACTTTTATTAAACAGATTCCCGGGGTATCGATGCCTTCCGGAAACCACTGTTCCAGGCCATCCACCCATTTTTCTTCAAGGGTTTCCTTATCCTTGACTATCGATGCCTTACCGTAGCAATCGATAAACAACATATCATCGGTTTGGTAAATGAGATTCACCTTGTTGTCATTTTCAATCTGTTGAACTTTATTGCTGTCCTCGTATGTGAAAAACCACGAGTCTCCGTCATATTCTACTTTGCCGTTGTTGCTCATCGGCCTGGAATGCGGAACCTGTTTTTCGTCGCGTGTGGTCATCATGCAGAAGTCTAAATCTTTCATTTTTTCTGCAATGGTCTGTAATGATGCTTTTTCCATTTTAATTTTTTTTGTGAAGTTTTGGTGTGTACGAATTATTTTCTTTTCCTTTACTCATTGTCATATCAAATAACTGAAATAAAGGAGATAACTGCTTTATATTCCAAGTATAACCAAAAGATATACCGATTATCTAAAAGACGGGACAACTCTGTTTTCCTGAAAGAGAAAACCTGAATTTAACTTTGTCTTTTATACAATAGGATAACTACTTTGGGATTGGCATGCATTTGGTTCAGGATGGGAAAAATAATTCGTATGATCAAAAAAATCTTTACCCTGATGTTTTCGTTATCTTTAGTAAGCTGTATTACTCTGGTAAGCTGTATCGATGACCTTGAAATTCCTATACCCTTTGATGTTCCCGTAACGGTGGAACAGAATCTTCCTTTTGCTACGGTATCTACCAATTCATACCTTCGCTATCCGGAGATTACCCTGAACCTGGATGTAGATGCTGCGATTAAGGAAAAAAATTCAAAACTGTCTATCAACAATCTGAAAAGCGCAAAGCTTACCGGTTTTTCCATCGAGTATATCAGTTCTCAGCTGGGAAACAAGCTTGATGTTATCAGCGGTGCCAAAATTTATATCAAGGCTCCTAATTTACCGGAAGTGCTGATCGGTACGGTTGAAAATAACACCAATCCGAATCAGGTGGTGTTTAATACTGTAGATACGGAACTTATCGAGTATTTTAAATCCAAACAGAATTCATTGATTTTAGAAGTAAAAGGCTCAAAATCCAGCCTGGATGAACTGAAAGTGAATCTGAAACCTGTTTTCAAGATTACATTGGGATTGTAAAAACCATTTACCAGAACATAAAAAAATGCAGGATTTCTATCCTGCATTTTTCATGTAAAAATATTGTAAAACAAGCAGGCATTGCCTGAACTTTTTAAGGAATTATCTTTTCCGCTCTCAGCTTCTCAAACAAACGGATAAAAGAATCCTCTGTGCTTTCAAAAGCGGTAAAGCCGAGTTTCCTGCTTTTAGACATATCGGTCATCACCTCCAGCGGCCTTCCCAGGTCCAGATCGGTGTGCCAGGCTGAACTCAGGCGGTTAAGGTCTTTTTCTTTCAGATCATATTTCTCTGCGATTTCGCTCCAGGCTTCCTGTTTGGTTTCCATTTCTTTTTCGAGAGGCCTGATGGCACCATTGTAACCGTCTGCCTCGATGCCGAAATAGTCTGTTATTCTTTTCCACAACCACTTCCACCGGAAAACATCCCCGTTGGTAACATTAAAGGCCTGATTTTTTGCTTCTTCTATGGTTGATGCCCAGATTAGCTGCTTTGCCAGGATTTTTGCGTCGGTAACATCTGATAATCCGTTCCATTGCGCTTCAGAACCGGGCCACACAAATTTCGCCCCCGTTTCTTTGCATATACTCGCATAAACAGCCAGTGTGATTCCCATATTCATCAGGTTGCCGATAGCATAACCTATCACGGTATGAGGCCGGTGAATGCTCCAGGAAAAGTGATCCCTTTCTGCCGCTTCGTACACTGCATCTTCCTGGGCATAATAGAAATTGGGATATTCTAGTCTGGGATGCTCTTCCCGCACCGGCGTTTCAGGTAAAGTTCCCGCATTTACGTACGCTTCAAACGGGCCCAGATAATGTTTCAACCCTGTAACCAATGCCACATGACGGACCGATTTTTTCGGCGATAAAACATTAAGCAGATTTTGAACCATTACCCTGTTAACGGTAATATTTTCCTGCTCATTCTCTTTTCGCATCCAGGTGGTAAAAAAAACGTGGGTGGGAGTAATATCTTTAAGAGCTTCCGACAAGCTTTCTTCGTCCAGCAGATCTGCCTTAACCGGCTGTAAACCCGCTACAGTCGATAGGTGATTTCGTGCGAGACCATAAGTGGTCCAGTTCTGGGAAATTAATTCTTCAGCAAGATTGCTTCCTGTAATTCCGGTTGCGCCAACAACCAATGCTCTATTTTTCATAAGAATATTTTTGTTACACTTGTTTAAGCCTAACAAAAATAGGAACAGAATGGTCTTAAAAAACTTGACAGAGATCAAGAGTTTAAGAAGAAAGAACTAAAATTATTGAAACAGCAGTTTCTTTCTGATCCTGCTTACCGTTTCCGGACTTAGCCCCAAATACGAAGCAATTAATGTATGCGGTATTCTTTTGGCGATTTCAGGATTGGTCTGTACCAGTGATATATATTTCTCTTCGGCGGTCGATTTATTGGAAATCATCAGTCGGTGGTCTTTGGTCACCAGGCTGTTTTGGTATAAAATCCTAAAATACCGGTCCATTACCGGAATCTGGAGCATTAACCGTTCGTAATTATCAAAACTGATGAGAAGCACTTCAGAATCTTCAATGGCATCGATGTTCAGCAGTGCTTTTTCACGATTGATAAAACTATTGAAATCCGAAATCCACCAGCCTTCAAAGGCAAAAAGACTGATCCGATCCTGCCCTTTTTCATCGCTCATAAAGGACTTTAAAATTCCGCAGCTTACGAATGTCAGGTAATTGCAGATTTCCCCTTCCCGCAACAAATACTGTTTCTTTCCGAGACGTTTCTGTACGAAAAAGGATTTCAGCAGAACGATATCCTGCTCACTCAAATCAACCTTCTCTCGGATGTGTTTGGTTAAGACCCTGAACATAATGTGTTATATATAATCAAATAATCGAATGTAAATACGGACTATGCGAATACGGGCATGACCAACATGTGCATAATTCCAGGTAAAGGTAAGGTAAATCCAAATCCGATCAATACTCCTGGCTGATTATTCATTGATAAAGAGTACATTTCAGATGCATCAGAAATCCGAATGAATACCTCACGTCCGATTGAATTACCTAATTATTGGGAATAATCAAATTCAAAGCCAACACTTATTGCCGACTTCCTTAATTTTCGAATATCTAAAATTGGCAGTCTTTTCTATTGACAAAATATTTTACTTTCAGTCCGAGGTGTTTGAAGTATTCATTCTATGAATCAGCGATGGGACTTTCAGTATTGAGGCTTAAGCCACCTTCATTTTAAAAAGGTAATGAGATACTTTGTAATTGATGACGTCTCCGGATAAACGGTTGACGTACAGTCTTTTCTCATACAATCCTAAGAAATAACGGGAAAGGGTATAGATAAGCTGGTTCTGTTTCGGACAATCCGGCAGTTTAATATTGTAAAACGCTTCGATTTCAGCTTTAATGAGATCCGAAAGATTGTCTTCTGAGGTAAACATAGCAATTATTTATCAATAGTGAGTAAGTAATCCATAAAATGAAATTCAGGTTCTGAAATGAAAGCATCGTTTCTTTGATCCTTCTGTTGCATTTTATCGTCTACAGCAAAAGTACATTAAAAAAATGTAAAACATAATTAAAATAAAATTAAAATATCTGCCATAAATATTTTCAAGATCTTAAATTTCAATTCCTTATACCTGTCTATTTTCCAGCACCAAAGAATCATTTTTTTGATTCTGCAACATCAATCGGCTTTGAATATTCTCCGGAAACAGGCATACATAATAAAAAATATTAGCTTATTTCATCATCATTATTCATAGAAAAAAGACCGTAAATACGGCCTTTTTTATTTATTGAAAATTATTAAATACAATATGCTTTGCTTAAGCCGGATTGTTTCTTTCCGCTTCCAATTCCCAGACTCTGTGATTGGCAACTGCTTTTATGAAGGCATCATCGGCATTCTGATCATCTGAGCTGATAATACCCGGATCTTCATGTTTTTTGCTGCTCACATTACTCATTTTCAGGATCTCTTCGGTTTCCTTTCCGAAATAGATCGCTTTGCAATGCTTATATGCTTCATTTACAAAAAGGATTGTTCCTGGCTTATTATCTTCATTCAGGAGATTCTCAACCGATTTTTTGCCGCTGGCGATATACAATGCATCAAAGCATACACTGGCGGTGCTGGTTAATGAATGCTTCGGCGTAAAGCTTGTACCGTCATCTGCAGTCACCGGCGAAAGACTTCCCGCAATGATCTGAACCATGGCTCCTTTTCCTTCTAGTTTTGACTGTAACGCATTTACATCAGCTGCATGTACGCCGTCTTCCATAATGAAACCGATGATCCGGCTCTCAATGGAATCTTTAACGGTGTTTTTCATGCTCAATGCTTCAGAAGTTTTTGTCGACGGTTCTCGTTCCTCGCTTTGAAGCGTTTTCGGATCTGCATCCGCAGGAATGCTTCCGTTCGGCTGTTCCAGTTTGGTAACCTGTACACCTACTTTCTTTGCAACCGTAGCGGCCAGGTCTTTATCGATAAATGCCAGCTGCCCCACTACCCTTTCACGAATGGCAGGAATGGTTACTTTCGACAATTCGAAGATCAAAGCATTCTGAAGATGTTTCTTTTCCGGTGCCGATTGGCTGTTGTAGAATAATTTAGCCTGAGAATAATGATCCACAAAACTTTTACTTCTTGCCCGGATCTTTTTCCCGTCGACTCTTTCTTCCTGTGTCGCAAAACCGCCATCTTTCATCATCGCCTGGAAAGGACATCCGCCACCCATAGAATTCGGTTCATAACTTACTTTTCCTTTTACGATCTGCTGTCTCATGTGACCGTCACGCTGGTTGTTGTGCACGGTATTGATGGATCGGTTAATTGGAATTTCATGGAAATTTGGCGAACCTAATCTGGATAACTGGGTATCGGTATAAGAGAACAATCTCCCCTGCAATAACGGATCATTAGAGAAATCGATGCCCGGCACCAAATGTCCCGGGTGGAAAGCAATCTGCTCGGTTTCCGCAAAGAAATTATCCGGGTTTCTGTTAAGGGTCAGCGTTCCTACCAATTCTACCGGAACTTCTTCTTCAGGAATCAGTTTGGTAGGATCCAGCAGATCGAAATCAAATTTATGCTCGTCTTCTTCTGGAATGATCTGCACGCCGAAATCCCATTCCGGGAACGCGCCGTTTTCAATCGCTTCCCAAAGGTCCCTCCTGTGGAAATCCGGATCTTTACCCGAAATCTTTGTCGCCTCATCCCAGGCTACGGAATGGACTCCCAATTTCGGCTTGAAATGGAACTTCACGAAGTGCATCTTTCCTTCCTCATTAACGAATTTAAAAGTGTGAACCCCGAAGCCTTCCATCATTCTCAAGCTTCTCGGGATGGCCCGGTCGCTCATCGCCCACATGATCATATGCATGCTTTCCGGCATCAGGGAGATAAAATCCCAGAACGTATCGTGTGCAGAAGCTGCCTGCGGAATCTGGTTATCCGGCTCCGGTTTTACAGCATGAATGAGATCCGGAAATTTGATGGCATCCTGTATAAAAAATACCGGAATATTGTTTCCTACCAGGTCGTAATTGCCTTCTTCCGTATAAAATTTAACGGCAAACCCTCTTACATCCCTTGCGAGATCGGTACTGCCCGCACTTCCTGCTACAGTAGAGAACCGCACGAAAACAGGAGTTTCCTTCCCTTCTTCCGATAGGAATTTAGCTTTTGTATATTTGGCTAAGCTTTTATTGAGCTTAAAAGTTCCGTGTGCACCCGAACCGCGTGCGTGAACAATCCTTTCCGGGATTCTTTCGTGATCGAAATGGGTAATTTTTTCTCTTAAAATAAAATCCTCCAGCAAACTCGGTCCTCTTTCGCCCGATTTCAGGGAATCCTGATTGTTGTTAATCTTTAAACCCTGATTGGTTGTCAGCGCCGCACCGGAATTATCGGTGGTATGGTCCTGAAGCTGATTTAATTTTCCGTCGGAAAAATCTTTGTTTTTCATATGATAATAATTTTTGTGATTAGAGCTACGCGATGATGGAACAACAATTGTACCCCTTAGGGCACAGGCTGCTAATTAATAACAGTTATAAATAATTATCCCGTAAAATCCCCGTCACAAATGGTTGTTATTGCTGTTTATTTTTATTTTCAATAAGTAAAAAGGCTTCTCTCCAATTTGCTGTTCCAAAATACAACCAATAAAAACCATAGAATTATTCATTATTTGAAGATAAACTCATCTATATGGCATTTGTCTTGTAGGCCATTAGTAGATTAATTTAATTTCTATGAAAAAACTAATTTTAACAGCAGTATGCCTTATTGGACTGTCAGCCTGCAATAAACCTTCAAAAACCACTGAGAATACCGTTACCGCCGAAAAGAAAGCAGTAGGTGCGGATAAAGATGATCATGGATGCATCGGTTCTGCAGGACAGACCTGGAGCGAACTGAAGCAGAATTGCATCCAGGTTTTCAACGAAGGGTTCCGGCTGAATCCTATTGCTCGTGAAAAAGATGCCGCCGTGATCAGTGCCTTTGTTTTATGGAGCCAGGATAAGAGTAAAATCGAACTTTTTTTGCCGGATGATGTAAAACAAGAGAGTATTATTCTGAATAAGACAGAGAACGATCTGTATCAGAATGACCAATATAAATACGATGCAAACAAATCCATTCTTTATGTGGATGGCGTAGAGAAATATAAAGGCAATGTAGAATAGGAATTGTTTTCTATGGTTGTTTTTGAAAAATCCTCAGGTTGAGCCTGGGGATTTTTCTTTGTAATTACTTTTATTCTGGGCTGAGTAGATGTATTCAAGATCATTGATTTTCGTCGGAGTAGTATTGCCGCTTTCAAGACCGAATTTCTGAAAAGACTGGTCATATTTCCGTTCAAATCATATTCTAAAGATTCTGTGTTTTCTCCAAGGTCTAAGTTGCTGCTAATTTTTCTTCTGCAAGAAAGCAGCTATGCAAAATATTTTGAAGGATTAATTTTAAAAGTCAACTAAATACTAATACCGTTGAAACTCTTTACCTTATTTTGCATATTTCAGAGGTGACGCTACCTTCTCCCTTAACGCTGGTTTCTACTATCGAGCAGTTATCTTCAATGTCATTTATTGTGCACTTATATCCTCCTACAGAATTCACATAAAGGTCAATTTCATTATATTGACTTTTTGTTGTATCAAGAATCAAAGTATATTGATTATCATCTTTCCAAAATATTTTATAGTACCTATCTTTTTTTAGTTTTTTGCCGGTGTCAAGATCAAATGTTTGTTCAATTTGAAAGTCCGCAGTTCGTTGCAAGAGATATTTTCTGTTAGAATTCTTATTAATTAGTTGAAATTTTCCAATTTTGAAATCTGTAGATTGCATATCCTTCTTAGTTTCTGTTTTTTTGCAGTTAAGAAGAATAAAAGTAGTTGAAAGAATAGTGATTATTTTCATAGATATTTAATGTTTTAAATCTAAATTTTTAATATTTCTTGAAAAACAACACTCCACTTGAAGCAGAGTGTTATAATTTAGTTATAAAAAATTTATGAATTACTGTTAAAAGCTGTAAGGGCGAGTAATTCTATATCAAATAATGTATTTTAAATAGCAGATATTCTATTAATATCAAATATATCTATATCTTTTTCCTGAAAAATATCCTCTAAGGCAGATTTACCATTTTCCATTTTATATTCTAGTTCTTTGTCTGAAATTGGAACTCCCAAAAGCCAATGTACAGTTTTATTAGGAAGTTTCAACGGTTCTAGTTTATCCTCCCATAAGAAAGGTGATATAAACATAATATGCTCCATTTCAGAGGTTTCATAATACATTTCAATAATTCTCATAAATACTGCCCCTGATTGACACTGCCATTTCATATTAATAATATATGAACTTTATTAAAATTAATTTTTCAAATGATTTTGCAAATAATCAACAAGCAATTGTTCCAAATCTTCATCAAGATCATAATACTCATCATCTAATTTCTCTAATGAATCAAAAATTTCATCATCAAATTCAGTAATTTTTTCTAATTTTCTACTGAAAATTCTTGTTCTAAATTCTTCAATGTCGTAATGTTCACTGTTGACAATTTCTACTGCTTTCTCTAAAATTTTTGATGCTTCAAATGCTTTTATAAGCTTTAAATTTTCAATGGTTAAATAAGCAAATTGTCCATATGAATTAAAAAAGTATTGATGTAAACCACCATTAAATACCTGTTCATGATAAATAATTATCGTATAGGTGACCTGTAAATTTTGAGGCAAATCATTAATATAATCATACCACAAATCCTTATCATTTAATATTTTATCATTTAAACCTTTAACCGAATTTGCATAATATTTGCTGGATATTTCTTCATTTTTCATAATAATATTTGATTTATATCGCTTTGACTGCTCTTGCCAAAAGAATCCTGTGACAGAAAAAGGGGCAGATTTAATTATGTAATTCTACCCCTTGAGTTTAAAGTGACATCTGCTCAAAATTTAATTTGGCAATTGTTTTATTAAATGGGTTTATAACATACTTTCATATATCTTTATTCTTCCTCTATTAATTCTAAAAATAAACTTTGCAAGTCTTCATTTAGTTTCTCCTTGGTATCTTCTGTTGTCAAAATAAACTCATTATCGATACCTTCTGCATAAGTTGAGCCGTCTAATATTCCTAATACGTGAGATAATGTATTGATCTCAACAATTTTTAAAAAATTTAAAAATGTCTCTTTCTCAATTTTTGAAAAATTGATATACATCGGCAGTATACCTTTCCAAATAGGATCTGTGGCCTGCGTAGTGTTTTCCAATAAGTCTTTATATAAACTTAAATTTTCTTCAATAACTTCCTTATTAAGGATTTTTACTAATTCTTCCGGTTTCATTTAAAAGGTAGTTTTTTTAAATAGTCTGCTAATAAATCTTCTACATTTTCGTCTTCAATATTATAATATATATCATCTAATTTTCTTAAGGGCTCATCTAAGATATCCTCTCTGAAAAGTCTTTTAAGATTTTTATTTAATAGTTGTTTCCGAAATTCTTCATCGCTCAAATTATCATCTTTTACTAGATTGAAAGCATTTTCTAATAAATTTGATTTTTTAAATGCTCCTATTTCAATTAAAGCGTCTATCGTTTCCTTTGCAAATTGCCCATAACCGTTTACAAAATATTGGTCAAATCCCCCATTAAATACCTGGCTTTCCACTAGCACTGTAAGATATGTTGCTTGAAGATGTTTAGGAAGATTTACAATGTGACTATACCAATATGGCATATCACTATCAAACCAGTCATCTTTAAGATCCTTGGTCGATTGTAGATAGTATTTTTCAATTAGTGTTCTGTTGCTCAACATATAATTACATTATTCATAATTTTAATGAACTTTATTAAAATTAATTTTTCAAATGATTTTTCAAATAATCAACAAGCAATTGTTCCAAATCTTCATCAAGATCATAATACTCATCATCTAATTTCTCTAATGAATCAAAAAGTTCATCATCGAAATCAGTAATTTTATCTAATCTTCTATTGAAAATTCTTGTTCTGAATTCATCAATGTCATATTGTTCGATATTGACAAGTTCTAAAGCTTTCTTTAAAATTTTCGCTGCTTTAGAAGCTTTTATTAGCTTTAAATTTTCAATGGTTAAATAAGCAAATTGTCCATATGAATTAAAAAAATATTGATGCAAACCTCCATTGAAGACCTGTTCATGAAAAATAATTATTGTATATGTTACTTGTAGATTTTGAGGTAAGTCAATAACATATTTATACCATAAATCCTTATCATTTATTATTTTCGTGTTTAAGCCTTTAACCGAATCTGCATAATATTTGCAGGTTATTTCTTCATTTTTCATACTTAAATTTTATTTTTTAGCTTTTATAAATGCACCCTCGTACATTGTTTTATTGAGTTGTATTAATTCTTGTAAAGCTTCATTTGGAATACCTTGACTACCATAAACACGCCTTAATTCAAAAATATCTCTTGCAACAACATCTCGAGCGCTTGTAAGACCTTTTGTGTTTCGAGATACAACTCCTTTTCCTATTGTGTGACCTTCTTTTGGAACCAGAATTGAAGGAGCTGTTTTTGGGTCATAATCTGCAATAAGTCTCTTCATTATAGCTTTTTGACCCACATGATGCGCATCTAGTCCCTCTTCTATACCCTGCATTACTTTGTATTTTCCAACTTTCCACAAATTTGGACTTGGCGGTGTTGCAGGCGGAGTTTCTCTTAACGTTCCAGTTACAAATAATCCAACTGAGGCTAACGTCATTAAAAATTGTGCATCACGTTCTCCAACATGGTCTTCTAATTTATCTTGTACTAACATTCCGGCAACATCAGTCGGTCCCATAAAAGCTATCCCACCATCATAGTAATGTGCTGGTAATATGACCTCTCTCCTTGGTTGCGGCAAATTACCAATAGTGAATCCTACACTTCCATAGCAAACACTACAATTATTTGGCAGAGTGGTTGCTGGATTTGATGCTATTGCTCTTAGCGGCGCGTTAATGACAACCTCTTCAATTGGAGCTGGATTATTATCTCCCCCAATCGCATTAGGTGATAGCTTAGGTACCGGATCACCAAACAATCCCGATGGATCGGAAAACATTACGGGATTGTTATAGGCATAACCGTAAGCGTCGAGAGTTGCATTACTTAATGGATCATGAGTGCCAAAGCGACCTACATCCGCCATATAGAAACGAGCATTCATATCATATAATCCCGTTTCCTGTAATTCCTGGCCTAAAAACTTGTATTTTTTATAACTTCCGCCTCCAAAATATGCACTACCTGTTTTCAGGTGATTCATCCCGAACGGGTAGAAATCATTGTTATCGACAATCTCAAGAGCTCCTGTGCTGCTTTTTCCATAGGAAACCCTTACATTTCCCTGTAAATCTTTATATTGGTAAATATATTGATTTTTTACATAATCGTAGAAGCCTTCTCCTGTAGCGAAAAACTGTAAATCCGGAGTTTTTATAATCAATGGCGTACCAGGATCTCTAAAATCAATTGGGGTAAAAGCCTGCGGTTCATAAGCTCTCGAAGCCATCATCATTTCTGAACTTCCGCCACCGCCTGTGTTTTCACCTGTTGTACTGAAATACTGGAACCCGTCCAGATAATCCGTTGTTTCTTTGGTTGTGGTTGTCCCTGAAATTCCTACCGAGGTTTTTGCTGTTTCTTTTCTTATTTTGCTGCCATCTGCCCGGTATTTTGTGACAATATCTGTGGTAAGCTGTCCCAGGTTAATGGTTAATGAGTTGGGTAGATTCATATAATTATAACCGATGCTGGTGATGCTTTTATCGATCATATTTTTCATGTTCCCATTCACATCATACGCGATAGTATTTCCTGCCGTCCCTTCATATCCGGTAGCATTTCCACTTAGATCCTGAATTTTAGTGGCCCTGTTTCCGGTGTAGTCATAGGTAAGATTATCAATTACCGTAGCCGTACTGCTTCCGTTTTCCATTACGGAAGTCCTATAAATATTAGAAATATTACCGTTCAGATCATAAGCCAAAGACTCCGTATTTTCCTTGCTATAAGGATTCTGGGGATTCTGGTAAAATCCCGCCGTTAATCTGTCTAACCTGTCATAAGCATATCCGTATCTTTTCGGGGTAATTGACGGATTTGTTCCAATAGCCTCTACTGCTCTCCAATCGATCTCCGCAATATTCCCATTGTACTTCGGTATCACGTTCTTTCCCGGGAACTGTGAAGAATCCGGATTCTGGATACCGTCTCGATTAGCGTACTTTATCTTATAAGAAAATAGTTTTCCGCCAAGATCAGCAGCAGCCATCTGGTTTTTATTAATATCCGTTAGCCAGCCCCTAACATTGTAATCATAATCGATAGTCTGTAAAGGTGCAGAACCAGAGGTAGAGCCTACTTTTTTATTGACGAGCTGGGACAGATCGTTATAGGTATTCTCTGCGAGTAATTCCTCCGGATTGCTGTCTACCTGATGAAAATGCTTTATAAGCCTGTTTTGATCATCGTAAACAAATCTTTCCATCACTGTCACACCGGTTTCGCCCTGCTTTCTGAGGTGAAAGATATTTATTCTTAAAGGAACTCCTAAAAAATCCACCTCTGTCTCGGTATTAGTATACCCTCCGAGATAGTTTGTTCTTTTGGAGGCAATCGCCCTTCCAAAAGAATCGTAATAATTATAAGTTTTCGTCCAGTTATTATCTTCAATATTTTTTACGTAAGAAGCGGTCAGAAATCCGTTGGTAGAAGCGTCATTATTGGCATCCACAGTCTGCGGCAGGACATACTGTCCTAAAACAGTCTGCGGAACCGCAGGTGCTTCAGGAGGGTAGGTATCATAATAATTTACCGAAAGCAGCGTCATGCTTCCCGTAGGAAACGCCTGTTTGCTATAATACACATCAAGTCCCTGCAAATTAAAGGAAGTCGATGTTCTTTTTTCGTTGTTGTAAGCATTTGCCGACATGCTGTTCAATGCATTTTGCATGGCCTGTCTTGTGGCGGTATTGGCAAAAAAGCCGGTATAAACTACTCTTCCGGATTCATCATACTTGGTGAAAAGCCAGCCTTTAGCATTAAAATTATTATTTATAGTTCTTAAAACTCCATCCTGAGCCAAGACGACCCTATCTTGTTTATCATATGCTAAAAATTCCCATTCTTTTCCAGGTAATCTTTTCTCTACAAGTCTATCCCTTCCGTCATATCTGTACTGGTAACAGAGTTCGTTTAATACAGCATCAGTAATGACATTGTTGTTCTGCTCGATCTGCTGTACCGCTTTAGGGGTAATGATGAAAGCCTGTTGGTTATATTCATTATAAACATAGTAGGTATCTATGTTTTGCGAACCGTCGTTCTTCCGGATTAAAACCGTCTGTCCTCTTCCGTTCTGAAACTGGATGACCGCGTTTCCATCTTCGTCGGTTATTGTATTTTTATACAGGGTTCCCGCAGGATAAAACCCTGAATTAGCCGAAGAAAGTGATACTGTAGAAACCGTATTGGAAACACCGCTTACCGTATTGGTTGAAGTACTGGTAACAAAAGCCTTTACTTCGTTTCCGGTATTGGCTTCGTATTTATATTTTTTCGTTTTCCCGGAACTCATTTTCCATTCCTCTCCCGGATTTGCTTCCTGCAAAACCCTGTCTAAAGGGGAATTTTCAATTTCCTTTTCCGTAAAAGCATTGGAAACACCATAATAGGCGTTGGCTGCTGTTTCGTTGGTAATTCCGGTGTGGATTGATGAGTTCTGAGAAGTTACAGGTACGGGCAATATATTTTTTGTCTGCCTTCCGAATCCGTCATACGTTACTGGCATAACCAGATCTTTCCCGGTCGGACTGGCTTTGACATTGATGATCTGTTTGGGCCTTCCCAACCCGTCAAAATAGGTAATGGATTCTGATTTTTTGCTACAATCCTGATTCAGACAGTCTATAGACTGCACATAATTTTCATTGGATTGTGCAAAAGACATCCCTGCGAGCAATAAGCTTAACAAGGACAATCCTTTTAATATTAAATATTTTTTCATACTGTGATTATTGTTTGTAATGATAATTGTTTTGTTTAACCGTCTTAATAAGTTCAGCTCCTGCAGCATTTTTCCCTCTCACATTTCCGTTCTTCAGTCTTCCTGCAGCATCATACCCAAATATCTCCCTGATTCCTGAAGCTGGCGTAATGCTGGTCACTCCAATTAACGGATCATAGGTATAGGTTGTCATTTTCTTTCCTGAAAGAGCGGATAATTTTCTGAAATCATTCAGGGCATTTAGAAGCAAGCCCTCTTTGCTTGGATCAGCAGCAGCATCATTGGACGCGGAGACAATTGCGTTGGTTGAAACAGTAGCCGTAAGCTGGTCGTAGGTAATTCCTTCAATAATAGCTATTGCTTGCGTTTGATTATAACCCCAGACAACAGTCACCGGAGTGCCGTCTTTTTCCGTATACTGAACGATATTTCCCTTATCATCATATTTATCATAGGTTACATCTGTAGATGCTGCGTTATTTAGTTTATCATATGATTTCTCAGACAATGGCAGTACCAGGTTTCCGGTCTGTGTGGTCGGAAGTGAAGTTGGATAAACGGTTTCTGACCTGTCAAGGGTTTTGGTAACGCCGCCAACGGTTTGGGTCGTCGTGGTTTCCAATGGAATGGCGATCATGTTTTTACTGATCATTAATTGATTGCCTTTTTCGTGAGCGTAGAAATAGTTGGTTTCTGTGATAATACTATTTGAAGAAACAACTTTTTCAGAAATAATATTAATAGGTTTTAAGATGTTTTCTAATGAAAAGGTCTTATTTATTATTGTTTCAATTGTACCTGTATTCAGATAATCTTTTGTTACAACTTCTTCAAGTAAAAACTTCCCTGATTGTATAGGAAAAGAATTTAAAACCCTTGTAGAATAAAAAGAACCAAACGCGGTACTGTGCTCATATATACCAATTTTAGCAGAAGGTATTAACATGCTTACATTGCTATATGAATTTGATGAAAGTATATTTTTTGAGAATGTAGGAGTATACTTATAGTTGATCTCTCTAACAGGATTGGTCGAATTATCATTATACATTTTTTCATTTAGAATATTTTTATTTCTAAATTGGTAAGGATTAAACCCATTTCCGGATATAATACTGATATCCAATTGGTTTTCTTCTTTTTCAAATTGATATACTCTCTTTCCTTTACCAGCTGTATATTCTGTTATAAATTCATAATTTACAACATCTTTTCCTAAAAGACTTGAATTAATAGATTGATCAGCATTTAATGCATACATATTGCACAAAACAGGAACGGAACCAGAATTAGGTATTATCTTGGGCACTATTTCAAGAAAACTTAGAGGAGAAGCAAAATAGGCTGATGAATGTTCACCTGCTATAGTTGGATTATGATAGCTAAATGTTCGCTTTAGGTAATTCGAAGTGCCGTCAAAATCTTCAATACTCTTTATTCTTAGTCCCCCTACAATGTTATTTTCATCATTGTTTTTTATATATTTTATCTTGGATATTTTTAAACTAATAAAGCAATTACCTTTTCTCTCTGTCCTTATTCTTTTCTTTACATTAGGATTCGTAAAAAAGATATCTTCAGTAAGTTTGCCTGTTCTATCAGCACCATTAAATACAGCAATAATTTCCCAATGATTATTTATAAATTCTTCTAAATATGCAGCTCCTGTACTCTCACTATTTTCTGGTATTTGATTAGGAACTTGGTTTGAACAGCTATTATGGAACTCTGCCCAAAGCTCTTCCCCTTCCAATCGATTTACATCAATATAAAAATATTCTGTAGGTGACGTTGAAACTGTAATAGTATTGAGATCACTTTGGGTATTATTATATGCGTTATTTATTAATCCGTAAACACTTTCAACTTTTTGGGGAATAAGTAATTTTCCCCAAACGGTATTATTTTCATAAGAAAATAGAGAAAAACCACCTGTAGGATAAAATACTTTTTTTAAAATGTATGCCTGTGAAGTATTAGGATCTACACTCCGGTTACTTCCCTCAACATAATTATTATTAAAATAGTGCAAATTAGGAATCATGGTAGAATTATACACCTGACCATTATAATATCCCCACAAATCTTGGGCAAAGCTTCCTAATTCTGGATTTAAAAGGTCATTATATTCAAAAGAATATTTGCTATTTTCCAATCTATCATTGATACTGATCAATTTCAATCGATGTTTTTTGTATTCATCAACAATATTTATATTTGAATGAAAGTAGTCATGAATAAGTGCGAAGTCTTTTATAATAGTATTACTCTTATTATTTATTACTTGTATATTATCCAACGCAAAAGTATTTTCAGGATTATCAGAATAAATATCTTTTCGTCCTAAAATTCCATTTATAATATTTTTATAATTAAATTTTACTGTTTGATTATTGTAGATTATCTCTGTTAAAAGATTGTCTGAATATTTATTCAATGTTGTTGTATGTTGATCTTCCTGCCCCATAATACAGGGATCTCCAGCTCCTGAAGGAATTGGGTAGTAAAAATCAGTAAAAGAATTACTGATATTCTGATAAGACATTTTTTTTTGGTATTTAAAAGTAATTTCTTCATCATTTGGAAGTGTTATTTTGTATAGGAGTAATGATGATGTAAATGATGAAGATCCTGATTGAGAACTTGTGAAAAGATTGCTTCCAACTCCCAAACTATAAACAATGCCTTTATCGTCAGTTATTGTAAACACTTTATCTGTGTCAGAATAAGAAATTTTGATATTCTCATATGGAATGGTGTGAAAATTCCCATTACTGTCTCGAACAAATGACCCTGAAACAGTTGGCAAATTATAATGATATATATCTGGTTCTGTGTCTAATGTATTATCTTTTAATCCATATAATTTGAGTCTTGTCTCTAAAGGGAAGGATTCTATATCAATTCCGTTATATTGATAATCATAGGCATTTGAGGGATACCATGATGCTGAAATATTCTGCAAATCATCTTTTCCATGAGTTTCTACAGAGATATTATTAGGTATTGATAAGTTCCATCCCAAGCCTGCTATACTAGACGTTTCATCAACTTTAATTCCCCCTGTATTATAAGTTAAAGCAATAGGAATTGAAACTCCGAATTTTGCTAAAATAGTATATAAAGGTATTGAAACGTTAAGCTTGCCTGTTCTATAATCAACAGGAAATTCTCCAGCTTTAAACATACTGTAGGTGGATGGAGAAACCGGTATTATTTTATTGTATTCTCTTTGGTTGGGACTAATTTGTCCTTTATACTGTATACCTATAAGTAGAAAATAAATTAGCAATCTTATATTTTCTTTATTCATCATAATAATTACTTTTTAATCAGTTTCGTACTCGCCGTTTTCCCTGAATCCGTTCTTACCGATACCAGGTAAGCCCCCTGAATCAGCGGCTGCGTGTTGAGTTTGGTTACTTTGTTTTTTGTTCTGATGCTCTGAAGCTGTCTTCCGCCCATATCATACACCGTAATCTCCGCTCCGAACGCTCCTTCTCTCAGACCCTCAAACCCAAGCTCCACATACGCATAATCACTTACCGGGTTCGGGTAAATCTTAATATCCTGCTTCTCGATCAATTGGTCAATCTGTTTATCTCCAAGCTTTATGATCTTCCAGTTCTCTTTACCCAACTCTTCGGCGCTGGTTCCGGCCAAAATGATCGAACCGTCACGGTTCAGCTTAATATCCGAAAGCCGCTCCTCCCTTTTGCTGGATTCTCCTTTTATATGCTTTCTCCACTGCTCATGGCCGTTCTGATCCAGGTACAGCATCCAGAACTTTTCATCATCCGTTTCAATCCTTCCTTCTGCCTGGGTATAGCCGCCCAATAAAATTCCTTTCGTATTTTTATCATCGGAAGCATGCAGAACACTCATGCCCATCAGAACATCACGGTTTTTAAAATTGTAGGATTTCTGCCGGATTTCTTCACCTTTTGCGTTTACGGAAATGAGCCAAAGGTCTGTTCCTTCTTCGATGCCTACGGTTTTATTCCCGGATCTTTCCGATCTGGATTCCCCTCCGATCAGATATCCGGTGGAAGTCATGGCCAAAGTCCTTAAATGATCGTCACCTGTTCCACCGAAGTTATTTTCCCATTCTACTTTGCCGTCTTTACTAAGCTTAACGATCCAGTAGTCGCCTTCACCGTAATTGGAGGTGGTTTTTGGTTGATGGTTCATAGCATTGCTACTTCCAGCCACCGCTCCGCTTCTGGAGTAGATCCCTAATAAAGCTCCGCCATCCAACGTTGGGATCATTTTTTCCACTTCGTCCAATCCTTTTCCGCC
Source organism: Chryseobacterium sp. SORGH_AS_0447 (assembly GCF_030818695.1). Lineage (NCBI taxonomy): Bacteria > Pseudomonadati > Bacteroidota > Flavobacteriia > Flavobacteriales > Weeksellaceae > Chryseobacterium > Chryseobacterium sp. SORGH_AS_0447. Next base: position 3,146,985 of record NZ_JAUTAR010000001.1, read on the forward strand.
TAAAACAAGCTGGGAAATTTCCTTTCCGTTTTTATCCAGCTTCACAACTAACACATCTTTAGAGCCGTACCCCTTTTCAGCATTCTGAATATTCCCGGCTACAAAAAATCCGAAATCCGTCGTCTGGATCACCGCTCTCGCTTCTTCATCCGAAGCAGTGCCAATGGTTTTCTGCCACAATTCATCACCGAATTCGTTCAGTCGAATTAACCATACGTCCGATCCACCTTTCGATTCGTCTTTCTTATCCAGGCCTTTCCCGCTGTAGGAAGTTCCTGCAAGCAAAAATCCGCCTTCTTGGGTATTAACAGTAGCGGATAAAAAATCATGGTTTTTCCCGGAAAAATATTTTTCCCAGACTTCTTCTCCCCGAGAATTTAATTTTACCAGATGAAAATCGTAGCCGTTGTTTTGCTTACTGTCTGAAGAAATTTTATTGGATTGGATACTGCTTCCCGAAATCAGATATTGTCCGTCGATGGTTATTGTAACCTGGCTTAAGAAATCCTGGGTCGAGGATCGGATGTCCTTCTGCCAGACCACTTCCTGGGCCGAAACACCCAGAACCGTACACACAGCAAGTGCGCTCATGTAGAGTTTTTTCATGTCCTTCGAGTTAATTATTAATTTTTTATAATTCCTGCAAAAATATAATTTTTACCTGATCAGCAAAGGATTTATTAAAGAAATTTAATATCCTGCTGATCATTCTTCTGCAAAGCTATAACCGCGATGCGACAAAACGTGACGCATTATTTTAAAATAGAAAAATTAAGCTCACAGGAAATTTTTAAATCTCTTACTATACAAATATATAAAAAAATAGCAATTTATTATTGTCAATATATTTATAAAAGCAATAATTACTTGTTTTATATGATTAATCACTTTTAATTTCTTCCACAATTCTTCGGGTGTTCTTCGGTAATCCTTCGGAAAAAAGATGTTTTTTCCGAAGCAGACCCGAAGGTGATCCGAAGAAGTCCCGAAGAAAAGGATAAGAATACCGGTCAAAGCCGGTCAAAAGTAGTCAAAACAGGTCATTACTTTCATAAATAAATTTAATACCTTTAAAACCTCTGAAATATCACTAATGAATAAAAAGATAAATCCTCTTCCCAAAGACAAATATTTACCTTTCATAAAACCGATTTTAAACTAAGATTTCTCTGATAATTTCTTACTTTGCAGGAAGACCCAATATTATCTTTATGAAAAAGTCACAGGAAACCAGGCTCCACATTCTTCAAACCGCCTTTCAGCTGATTTATGGCAAAGGATACCAGACGACAAGTGTGGATGAGATCATTGCCCAAACGAAAGTGACCAAAGGGGCTTTTTACTATCATTTCAAGACAAAAGATGAAATGGGCCTTGCCATTCTTAATGAGCTGCTGAGACCTACTTTTACTGATCATTTTATCAGTCCTCTCGAAAATTCAGAAAATGCATTGGAAAGCATCTATGACCTGCTTTACAAAATTCTGATGGAAGATTCTTTTATGACGGTGGAAAACGGCTGTCCGGCTTCCAACTTTACGCAGGAAATGGCTCCCTGGAATGCGGAATTTACCCAAACACTGAATGAACTCTCCAAAGATTGGGAACTAGCCATGATTCAGGCCATTGAAAAAAGTAAGGAAAAAGGGTTGGTGAGAACCGAAGTCAATGCCGAAGAGGTTGCCGTATTTGTATTGTCAGGCTATTGGGGCGTCAGGAATCTGGGAAAACTGGAAAATTCCAAAGGGGTATATAAGGTTTTTCTAAAAGGACTCACGTCTTATTTTAACAGCTTGGGCTAACTTTTTTTCAAAAACATACCAATTAGTATGTTTTTTATTTTACCTTTGTCACATTGTTAAAAGTTTAATGATGTATCAGACACTGACCTTTCTTCATTCTATTTTCCGATGGCTGGTTCTCCTAAGCCTTGTCTTCTCGATATTCAGGGCTTATAACGGCTATTTTGCTCGTCAGAAATTTTCCGGAACCGACGATTCCCTACGGCATTGGACCGCAACGATTGCCCACATCCAGCTGGTGTTGGGGATTGCTCTGTATTCACAAAGTCCGATGGTAACCTATTTCTGGAAAAATTTTGATCAGGCTAAAGAATCTTTTGACCTTATCTTTTTCGGGGTGATTCATATTGGGCTTATGCTTACTGCTATAATCCTTATCACGATCGGATCCTCCATGACCAAACGGAAAAAAGATGATACAGAAAAATTCAGAACCATGCTGATCTATTATAGCATTGCCCTTGTTATTATATTCCTGGCTATTCCCTGGCCGTTTTCTCCACTCGCCAACAGACCTTATTTAAGATAATATGATCCATTTATTCAAAACAAAAATCGGAAGATTAAGGATGATCGCCATCCTTGAAGGAATCTCCCTGTTAGTGCTTGTCTTTATTGCTGTTCCGCTGAAATACGGATTCGATAATCCTTCACTGGTAAAAATGATGGGCCCGGTACACGGTTCGTTGTTCCTGCTGTTTTTATTCACTACCTTAAGTGTCGGCGTTGAACAGGGGTGGAAGTTTAAAGAAATAACCTGGAAAGTCCTGTTGGCCTGTGTAATTCCGTTCGGAACCTTTTATATTGACCACAAAATCTTACGCCGGTTATGAAAAGTCTCATTGTATGCTGCGGAATCGTTCTTGCCCTTTATATCACCTACAGGATTTACAAATACCAGACACTGGACGACGGACTGGAACAGCTGATCAAAAAAGGAGCAGTGATTCTTGATGTGAGGACGGAAAGTGAATATAAGACCGGCCACATTCCCGGATCTGAAAATATCTCGCTGGGTACCATCAGGGAGCGGTATACCGAACTTGATCCGTCCAAAACCTATATCACCGTCTGCTCGCATGGACTGAGAAGCGTAAAGGCAGAACATATTTTAAAAGAAAAAGGGTTCAAACATGTTTATAACGGAGGTGCCTGGATCGACCTGCAGAATCATCTCGGTTTAGACAGAACCCGTTAAAAAATCAGTGTCTCTCCCCTAAATATTGCTTTTCTTTGACATAAGATTTGTTTCTTTATTGTTGTTTAAACAGATCATTTTGCTCAAATCAATTGCAGTCATGTCTCAGATTGCTCAGGGAAAAAGTTTAGTTCAAATATAATTCACTTCAAAATCAATCCTTTTCTCTGAACTGTACCGGTGTAAGCTGCACCTTTTTCCTAAAGAAATTGTTAAAGTGTGTAGCTTCTTTAAAACCCAGTGAATAAGCAATTTCCGAAACGTTCCATTCGGTATGCTTCAGTAAAATTTTTGCTTCCTGCAACAGGCGTTCGGCAATAATTTCAGAAGTTGTTTTTTCGGTAACCTCTTTTACAGCCCGGTTAAGATGGTTAACGTGGACGGAAAGCTGTCCGGCAAATTCCGAAGGCGAGCGAAACCTGATCCGCTGCCTCACTTCTTCGATCGGAAACTGGCGTTCCAAAAGTTCCAGAAACAGATGGGTAATCCGGTGAGAGGCATTGGCTTTTTGTTTTTCATATTTTGAAGCCGGCTGCATTTTCAGGGTGTAATGCAATAGATCAAACACCAGATTTCGGAGCAGATCATATTTGTGCACATAATCGGAAACCATTTCAGCCTGCATTTTTCTGAAAACAGTGGTTATATCTTCCAGCTGTTGATCGTTCAGCTCAAAAACCGGTATCACGTTGGGCTGAAAAACTTCATAGTCGTTCAAATTTCCGAAATGATGAAAAAAGGCAGGCGTAAAAACACAAAAAATCCCGGATTTATAATCGTCAATCCATTCGAATTTGTAAGGGATCTGAGGATTGGTGAAAAACAAGGCCTGCTTCTGAATATCAATAACTTTATCGGCGTAATGAATCCGGTTTCTGCCGATAATCAGCGTAATTTTAAAATAATCTTTCCGGCTGTACACAACCGGCTGATGATCTTTTCCTATATATTCGTCTACGGTAAAAACGTTGAAATGCCCCACTCCGTTCCGGATATTTTCCGGAATACTGTTAAATTTTGACTGATAAAACTCTTCAAGTGACTGCATTTTTTCCATCTGATAAATTTACAAAAATCAAACAAAAAAGAGTGTTGCCTATTGTTGTGGCAACACCCTTTATTCTTCTTACCTCTTTACTTAAAATCAGTAGAAAAAGAAATGTTTTTATTGCTTTCCAATTCTTCTGACAACACCTTTATTTTTTCCGTAGCCCGATGGTAGGCATCACTTCCGAGATACAGCCGGACCGGTGGATTCGGTTGTTCTGCCAAACCGATTAAAATTTCAGCCAGCTTTTCAGGGTCACCGGGCTGTGTTCCGTTCATTTCAGAATATTTTCCGTGGGAAGCTCTTATGGATTGATATTCATCAATTTTCTTTTCGGCAAAGACAAGTGAGCTTTCTTCCAGGAACTCCGTTCGGAATGCACCTGGCGCCACTACTGTCACTTTTATCCCCAGTTCTTTTACGTCCTCCGCCATGACTTCGGAAAGTCCCATTACCGCATATTTTGTGGCTGCATACATGGCCCAGCCAATTCCCGGCGCAAATCCCGCAATGGAAGAAATGTTGATGATGTTTCCGGATCTCTGCGCTCTGAAATAAGGCATTACGGATTGCATGGTTGTGATGACGGCAAATACATTAATATCAAAACTGTTTTTGATTTCCTGCTGATTCAATTCTTCCACTGCACCACCGATTCCATATCCTGCATTGTTTACCAGGACATCAATTTTGCCGAAATGCGCAACCGCTTTTCTCACAGCTTCGCTGATGGAAATTTCACTGGTTAAGTCAACATCCAACGGTAAAAACTGCTTCTCATCAAAAGTTCCGACCTCATCCGTCAGATCTTTAGGCTTCCTGCTTGTCGCTGCCACCTGATGGCCGTCTGCAATTAATTTTTTCACCAAAGAAAGTCCTAATCCTTTAGAAGCGCCTGTTACCAGCCATACTTTTTTTGTCTCCATATTCTTTAAATTGTTATGATACAAAAGTAGCCTGATATCCGGCTGTGCTTCTAACGAAATAGAAACAATAGATTACAAAAAACAAACATTTTCAACCGGTTGATTTAGCCTTTTACAAATCTTTTTTGCTGCAAAAAATTCAATAGTAAAATGGATTGTTGAAATTTGCTATTAATAATTGGGATTTTCAGCATCTATCGGAAAATCTTCTGGGAAAACTGGTATAAACATCGTCGCCAGGTAAGCCATTCGTGATAAGTATCGGGTGACTGGTACTCGACGTAAGGATATTTATTCTGATCAAGATAAGTCGTCAGGATCTTATTGAAATCCTGGAACCGCTCGCTTTCTTTGGTCCCGATTCCGATAAATAAAAAAGGTTTCTTATCCGTTTTCAACAGATTACCGATCGGAAGCTCTTTAAAAGGCTGAAGCGATGTTCCTTCGTAGATAACAGGACTGAAAGCGCCGATGGCCGAAAACAGATCAGGGTGTCGCGTACCGATAAGCAACGCCTGGTAACTTCCTCTCGAAAGCCCGGCCACCGCTCTGTTGCCATTGGTTTTATACTTTTTTTCAATATAAGGAATCAGTTCCTGAACCATGATTCGGTCTATATTTTTCGAAGACACTACTGTTCTCGGATAATCGTCCGGTCTCTTTTCCTCTTCCGGATTCAGGGCTACGCCGTAATCCATCACCACGATCATTTCTTTGGCCTTTTTCTCTGCAAAGAGATTGTCGAGAATATCGTTCAGATGACCTTGTTTTTCCCAGCCGGTAATGTCCTCACCGGTTCCATGATACAGGTATAAAACCGGAAATTTTTGGGTTCCGTAATTTGGAGGCAGATAGACCTTGAAATTTCGCCGGCCTCCGGTAATTGCAGAAAACAGGCTGTCATCGATAATCTTCCCATGTTTTACCTTCTTTTCGATAAAGAAATCTTCACCTGAACTGATTTCGATCCCGCTGGTGGGCTGACCGTAGCCGAAATAAAGCTCCGTATTGGGATCATTGGTCCGTTTGCCGTCTACATTAAACCAATAATAGTGGAACCCGATCTCCAGCGGTGAGGTGGATACTGTCCAGAAACCTTCTTTATCTTTCGTGGTGGTTGATTTTATATTCTGCATGCCGTCTCCGCCTTCAAGGATTACGGATTTTGCATCAGGGAAATAGACTTTGAATTCTGCCTTCCCATCGGCATCTACTTTCGGAAATTCTTTTCCTTCTTTGGCAGTAACCGATGTTCTGAAATTTTGTGAAAAGATCAGGGAAGAGCACAGCGCAAAAGCAGCTGACAGTATGGTGATTTTTTGCATGGGTTTCAATTTTAAAGCTTAATTAGGCGGTAATTTAGGCATTATTTTACACCTATAGACCAAATCAGAAAATGTCCGGTCGGTAAGACCTTCATTCTAAGCTTTTTTCCTTTTTGTTCTTTCTGTATCAAAGATATTTACTGTAAAATTTATTTTTAAGCGGAGTTTTTGTTTCGTATCTTGTTTAATATTAAATTTAAAAATACCTTCGGATTTTATAAAGCTTATCTGATGTTCTACAGATCATATGAGGATGACTACAATGATATTCGGTATTTGATTCTCAGTTTCAATCATGGGTAAACCTTTATATTTCTTTTTGTGCTGTTCCGCTGCTTCGGCAACGATGCTGGTGAATGCACAAAGCAGGTCCGAAAACGGAAAAACGAAAAGCAACGACAGCCTAAGGATTCATTCGGTAGAGGAAGTGGTGGTTTCTGCTTCCAGAACTTCAGAAAATATTCTTACCAGTCCGGTAACGGTAGAATCGCTTAGCCATGCCTTTCTTCAGAATACCGCTGCCCTCTCTTTTTTCGACGGTCTGGAAAATGTAAAGGGCGTACAGATGCTCACGCCAAGCTTAGGGTTTAAGATCATCAATACCCGCGGCTTCGCCAATACGACCAATGTAAGATTCAGCCAACTGGTGGATGGCTTTGACAATCAGGCACCTCATATCGGGGCTCCGATCGGCAATGCTTTAGGTCCGAACGATATGGATATCGAACGCGTCGAAATTATTCCCGGTACTTCTTCGGCGCTGTACGGTCTGAATGCCGTTAATGGTCTGGCCAATTTTATAACAAAGAATCCGTTTACGACAACCGGAATCTCTTTCCAGCAAAAAACCGGGGTCAATCATGTTGGGGAATCTTCTGATAAGGCCACCTTATTTACCGAGTACAGCTTCCGCATTGCCAAAAAACTCTCTAACCGATTTGCTTTTAAGCTGAACGGGACTTTTACCAAAGGAACCGACTGGAAAGCGGATAATATGGACGACCTTAACCCCAACGCAAATCTGGCATTGGGTATTTCCGGCGGAATAAATAATCCGGCCTATGATCCCGTGAACGGATACGGTAACGAATCGTCCAACCGCCGGACGCTAACCCTTAACGGCAAACGTTATGTGGTTGCCAGAACCGGATACCGCGAGCAGGAAGTCACCGATTATAACATTCAGAATCTGAAAGCGGATATCGGGTTATCGTATCAGTTCGATCCTAAGACAACAATCACCTATACCTACCGGTTTGCCGATCTGGATAATGTGTATCAACGGGCCAACCGGTTTGCACTGAAAGATTACCTGTTGCAGCAGCATGCACTGGAGGTTAAAAATGATTTTTTCCTTTTCAGGACTTTTATAACGGCTGAAAATACGGGCAAGTCCTATAATCTCAGATCAGCGGCTGAAAATCTGGACCGCCGGTTTAAATCGGATGATCAGTGGTACGCTGATTACACCACGGCGTTCAACAATGCATTATCTTCGGGACCGGACGTATTGCAGGCGCTCCATCAGGCACGCGCCATGGCCGATCAGGGAAGACTGCAGCCGGGCACTCCAGAATTTAAAAATGTTTTAAAGGAGCTTGCCAATATCAACAATTGGGATCAGGGCGCAGCCCTGCGGGTCAGGGATAAACTGGTTCACGCCGAAGCACAGTCCGACCTTTCAAAACTTTTAGGAAGTAAGTTTAAAGAAAATACCGGCCTGAATCTGCTTGCCGGAATAGATTACCTGTCTTATATTATTGAGCCGGACGGTAATTATTTTGTGAATCCGGCAGCCGGTAAAACATCCGATACTTTCAGCTATGGAAAAACAGGCGGATTTCTGCAAGCCGGTAAAGATTTGTTTCATGGAATTTTAAAAGTTTCAGCGACCCTCAGGATCGATAAGAACGATTATTTTGAGGTAAAATACAATCCCCGTCTGACGGCCGTCATTGTGCCTTTCAGTAATCAAAGCCTACGGATGTCTTTCCAGAGCGGTTCCCGGTTTCCAAGTATTTTTGAAGCCTTTTCCAATGTCAACAGTGGCGGCGTGAAAAGAATCGGCGGATTAAAAGTAATGTCCGACGGGATTTTCGAGAATGCGTATCTGCGCAGTTCCATCGACCGTTTTCAGGCGGCTGTTACCGCAGACTTCAATAATGGAATGACCGTAGCGGATGCCATAGAAAAAGAAAAAGGACTATTGGTAAAAAACTATTACACTTACCTGAAACCGGAGCACCTCACTTCTTTTGAAGCAGGTTACAAAGCTTTTTTCCTGAAAAAAAGCCTGCAGTTGGATGCCGATTTCTACTTTAACAGGTATAACGATTTTATCGCACAGGTTGAAATGAATGTGCCCAATACAACTGTGCAGGAACAAATCCCCACTTTTTTAAACAACAGGAACCAGCAGAGCCGCTACCGGATGTATACCAATTCCCGAAGTGTCGTTTATAATTTTGGAGGAAGCCTCGGGGCCAGTTATTTCCTGGGACGGCATTACCAGATAGCCGGAAACGTATCGTACGCCAAGTTAAGCAGGACCGATTATAATGACGGTTTTGAAGACGGCTTTAATACTCCCGAGTGGATCACTAACCTTTCTTTCAGCGGAACAAATATTGTTAACCGTCTCGGATTCAACGTTACCTACCGAAGGCAGAGCGGTTTTTACTGGCGTTCATTTTTAGTCAATGGCGAGGTTGAAGCCTACGGAACCGTCGATGCCCAGGTAAACTATGATTTTTTTAAGGAAAAGCTGGGGATAAAGATTGGAGCGACAAACTTATTTAACCGGCATTATTATTCATTTTTGGGAGGGCCCAGCATCGGGGGTTTGTATTACACGACATTGACGTATAGCCTATAAATCATCTCTAGTCTATATGAATGCCTTTAAAATCTACCAAGTTCGAATTAAAATGTATTGATAAAATAGAATGGCCGGAAATCGTCATTATTCCGTAACTTTATGGTAAATCCAAATTACATCATGATTCCAGCCAATATTTATATAGACGAATTCGGAAATGCTCATCCTGATCTTTCTAAGAAAGGAGACTTTTCTCATTTTATATACACTTCTGCAATTATCAAAGATCCCGATACGGAAAAGGCCCGCAAGATCCTTCAGGAAATCTGCATGAAATATAAATTGGGCGAAAACCTGGAATCACGGAATATCAAAAATAAAAATTTCAGGAAGAGAAAGGACATCTTACTTGAGCTGATGGAAAAACTGGATTTTGTAGTGGATGTTATGGTAATCGACAAGTCGAAACTCTCCGGTGATGGGCTGAAGACTAAAAAGGTTTTCCATAAATATTTCCAGTCCCTGTTTGTGGAAAAGTACAACCACCGCTATGAAAGCTACTCTATCCATGCCTACCGCGTCGGGGAAACCTTTACCGATGAGCTCCGGGATTACGTCGTCCGCAAAAGCGTCAACCGTGATCTGTTCCACCAGGATAGGAATTTTGAAATCGCTGACGATAAAGATGAAAAGCTTATCCAATTGGCAGACTTTATCTCCGGATGCCTGGGCAAAGTTTTTTGTACCAGCCATTTCGACAGGCAATACATCGAACTGTTCAACCTTCTGCATGCCAGGACTTCTATTACCTACTTCCCTTTCGAGAGTTATCTTACCCGTGAAATCGAGGAAAAACCCGAACTGGACCGCCAGATCATGAAGATGAATTATCAGCTAATCGAAAAGTTCTTCGATTCGGCCAAAGCAGAAAAAGCCCGGGAAAAAGCCCGGCTGCTGGAATATCTGCGGTTCCAGTCCGAACTGAATCCCAACCGACTAGTATCGACTACGGAACTGCTGGTTTATCTCAATAATTTTTTTCCCGCCATCAAAAGCGAACGGATCAGGATCCTGATCCGCGATCTGCGGTACGAAGGCCTCTTTATCGTAAGCCATTCCGGAAAGCCCGGCTATAAGCTGGCCACCCGGTATTCTGATATTTCAGAGCACTTCAACCATTTCCTGAAATACGTTGTGCCAATGCTCCAGAAAGTCAAAATTCTGAATGAAACTCTTTCCCAGCATTCATTCAACGACATTAATCCTATAGAGAAAGATCCCAATATGCAGAAGCTGAAGGAACTGGTTGCAGGAATTTAAGTATCATCGCGTTTATTTTTCAGTATGGAAATATGTATTTAATTTATTTGAAATACGAGTTTCGTGTTGTTTATTTTATTAAATTTGGTTAATAACCATTTGAAATTGAACTCAAAATAAACAATCTAAATTCATAATTCTAAGTCATACAATTTAAATAACTTCGAAAGACTTATCAGCGACGATTATAACTGCTAACTGAATTCAGAGGATTAAAAGAAATTGCGTTTACGAATGTATTTCGGATCATGATGAATACCTTATTGATCGATTAAACCATTCTTAAGCGTGTGGATTGTTTTGAGCAAAAATAATGGAAGAAAACGGACAGTGAAAGAAATCGGAAGTGAGATATCCATGGAAATTTTTATCTATCCTATTTCATCAACCCATTATGACATCCATTTAATAAATAATCTCTTGAAATATGCCACAAAACTTCTCTACTCCCGGAGTATATATTAATGAAGTAAATGCTTTTCCGGATTCAGTGATCCCCGTGAATACTGCGGTCCCTGCTTTTATAGGATATACTCCAAAAGCAACCTATAAAGGAAGATCATATACCAATATTCCGGTAAAAATCACTTCCTTTTCAGATTTTTTATCGATCTACGGTTATCCTGATCCAACTGAATCTGGCAACCCTCGTAAACCATACTGTCCTGAATTTTTTCTTATTCCTCAAAAAGCTACAGTTAATGATGCTGACAGCCTAAGGATTGGCGATCAATCCTATCTTGTATTACCTGATCCCAATACCATCTATTATCTTTATAATAGCATCAGGCTGTTTTATGATAACGGTGGCGAGGAAGCTTACATCGTTTCGGTAGGTACTTACGGTACACCTTCCGGAAAACCTGCTGATCAGGAGACAGGACTGATAAATCCTAATATAAAGCTTGAAGATCTGCTGGCGGGCCTCGCACTTTTGCAGAATGAACAGGAGCCTACCCTCTACGTCTGCCCCGATGCTGTCTTGCTTTCTGATTCAGCTAACGCTTCTTTTTGGAAAACTGCGTTACTGCAATGCAGCCAGATGCAAACCGCTATTGCCCTGATCGATGTGAAAGGCGGCAGGAAGCCTGATGCTGTTTCATATAGTACATCTATACAAAACTTCAGAAATAATATTGGTATTACAGGACTTAATTACGGTGCAGCCTACTACCCTTTCATCGGTACGGCAATCATGCCAGACAACAGTATCGATTATACAAACCTGTTCGGAGGCGATATCAAGCCATTGGAAAAAATCCTGAATCTTTCAGAAAACAATGCAGGTGCTGCAAAAATATTGGCTGATATGCTCCAGCCTTCAGGTAATCTTCTTACGACATCATCATATGATCAGGCCCTTCGAGCTGCCAGCACAGAATACACTGCTATGATGAAGAAAGTCTTAGCATACGCCAATACCTTGCCGCCGAGCGGTGCCGTAGCAGGAATCATTACAGCAACTGATCAGAATACCGGCCCTTGGAAAGCTCCTGCCAATATTGTTATACAGGAAGCTGTATCACTTCCTATTTTATTATCGGATAGCCAGCAAGGCCCTCTGAATATCGATCCTGTTTCAGGTAAATCAATCAATGTTATCCGGTATTTTAATAATTTCGGTATTGTGGTTTGGGGCGCACGTACATTGGACGGAAACAGTCAGGACTGGAGATATATCTCGGTACGAAGAACCATTATTTTTATTGAACAATCCTGTAAACTTGCGGCGCAGGCTTATATATTCAAACCAAATAATTCCAATACCTGGGAATCGGTCAAATCTATGATCAACAGTTTCTTAACCTCTGTCTGGAAACAGGGCGGATTGATGGGTTCCTCTCCCAATGACGCCTTCTCGGTTGATTGTGGCCTGGGAAATACAATGACAAGCGATGATGTATTACATGGAATTATGATCGTAACCATTAAAGTTGCTGTTGCACGGCCTGCAGAATTTATCGTGATTACTTTTCAGCAGCAGATGCAAGCCGCGGATTAACCACTAACAAATATTTGGAACCGGAGCTATGAACAGATAATCTTGTAATTTCTAATTTTATTGGCTTTTTGTAAAGAAAAAAATGAGGCTGCCTCACTTTGGAGGCAACCTCGTTTAATCTTCTGTTCTATCAATTTTGCTACGATACATCAAAACTTACAGCAGCCATCCCGTTCGTTATAACGGTAATTTATTTATCAAAAATACGGTGTCGTATTCTTGATGAAATATTTCCGCACCCAATTCCAGACGCCTTTTATATTCGCCATTTGCAGCAGCACCGACCATATAGCGCAACTGATTTTTACCGTCAGTTGCTGCTTCATAAATCACTTCTGAAACAGTTTCCGGAGGTTCAAGGCCGTTGATCACATCATCGCTGAAAAACATTTTTTTGAATTTATCAAAAAACTCATCATACGCAGGATGTTCCGGTACCACCAAAGAGCGTCCTACAAAATCTGTTTTGGTAGGGCCAGGCTGCACCGTTTTAACCTGGATGCCAAGCTGGTTTAATTCAAAGGCCAAGCTTTCCGTCCACCCTTCGATCGCCCATTTGGTTGCGTGATACAATGAAAAGAATGGATACGCAACCAATCCGCCAATAGAGGAAACGGTGATAAAAACCCCTTTATTTTCCCGAAAATGCGGAATAAATTCTTTTGTCAGTCGGATAACGCCTAAAAGATTCGTATTAATCACCTGCTGGATTTCCTGATCTGTCGTGCCCTCCAAAGCGCCTACCGTACCATAACCCGCATTATTCAATACTACGTCAATCGTATTTTTTGACGTAGCTTCTTTAACTGCAGATTGAATCTGTTCAAAATTGGTAACATCCAAGGGTAAAAGGGTCACATTTTCCAGCTGATTTAGTTCGGTCTCTTTTTCAGGATTTCTCATTGTTGCTATCACATTCCAGTCTTTTTCCTGGAAGAATTTTGCAGTGGCTTTCCCAATTCCTGACGAAGCGCCTGTAATAAAAATTGTTTTTGTCATTGTTCTAAAGAATTTTACTGAAGCAAAAATAGGACAGCCACAAAGCCAGGCGGTAATATAAATCAATCACATCTATACGAAAATCAATCCACCCGGAATTGGCTTGGTGTTATTCTAGTATGCTTTTTGAAAAAATTATGAAAATGAGTCGCTTCTTTAAAACCTAATGCAAATGCGATTTCGGATATATCTTTATTGGTGTATTTTAGCAATATTTTAGATTCAACCAAAATGCGCTCTTGTATGGTAGCAGAGGTAGATTTATTCAGTACTTCCTGTAACGCCTTGTTCAAATGATTGACATGAACAGATAATTTCTCAGCAAAATCGGATGCAGAACGCAAGTTCAGTGTTCCGACATCTTCAACAGGAAACTGACGTTCAAGCAATTCCAGAAATTGAGTCGTAATCTTTTGAGAAGCATTGGTAGCACTCTTCTGAACATTCGCAGCAGGTATTAACTTTTCCGTATTATACAAAAGTTAAAAAACAGACACGCGCATTTTGTCGTATTTGTGCTTGTAATCGGATGTCCATTCGGTAAGCATTTCACGGAACAATTGTGTTGCCCATTCGGCCTGTGTGTCGGTCAGTTCAATAATTGGCAGACCATTCGCCTGAAACACCGAATAGTTTTTCGGATTGCCGAAATGATGAAAAAAGCTCTCCGTAAAAACACAGGAAAATCCGCTTTGGTTGTTGTCAATTTGCTCCCAATTGTAAGGAATCTGCGGATTTGCAAACAGCAAAGCCTGCTTTTTAATTTCTATGGTTTTATCTGAAAAATGCACTTTATTCCTTCCCTGGATAAAGCTTATTTTGTAATAGCCCCTGCGGCTGTATGGGATCGGTTTTATGCTGCAGCCCACCAGGTCATTAAATTTGAACACATTGAAATGTCCAATTTCGCTTTTTAAACTTGTTGGAACTACCTTAAAACGTTCAGCATAAAAATCTTCTAATGTCTCAGCAATCTTCATGGCCCAAAGGTACGAAATTCAAATAATTTAATATTTTAACACACTATATTTCACTTTCACTCAGGATCAGTTGAAATGAAAGGAAAATAACAAGGAAAGATGTTATTGAAATTTACTTTTTTTTGGTTGAAAATAACCATTGACTTTATCTTGTCGATTGCTGTACATTTGCTTCCGTCATCAAGCGATTGGTCTTCAGAGTTTTTATATGATGTAAAAATGGGGTCACCAGACAGACCCGAATCAGAAGACTTTTTCTTTTCAGACCAATGTTCAATACCTAAAGACCCTTAACTGTATGTTCTATAAACTCCAACAATATAAATCAGTTCAATGGATGATTATCCATATCAGATATCTCATTGCGTTGGCCTTTGTGCCTTCCGGATTTACAAAACTGATTGGCGAAAGATTTACCCAGCTGCCAAAATCTGCAGCTGTCGGCCAGTTCTTTGAAGCCATTTACCAAGCAAGTTTATATTACCATTTTTTGGGGTTGGCGCAGATCATTACAGCAATACTTCTGATGACCCAGCGGTTTGCTCTGTTAGGTACATTTTTATTTTTAGCGATCACCAGCAATATCTGGGTGATCACCATTTCTCTGCCTTTCAAAGGAACCTGGATCATTACGAGCCTGATGATGTTTGCCGGCTGTATTTTATTGTATTGGGACAAGAACAGAATAGCCGCACTCTATTCTGACCGTGATATGCCAAATAAAAAATATGCACCTAAGGCATCAAAACTGTGGATCAACGCCGGCATTATTTATATCATCGCCCTTCTCACGCTTTGCTATGCAGGTCCAAAAACAGATGTAGTCTCAAAAGGCATTGCCATCGTCACAGACTTCGTTTTGGGAACTACATTCCTCTATACCAATTTTGTTTTCTGGAAAAAAATCAAATAGGGTCATCATAACAGAATGTCCTGTAGATGAATCCCTCTCTGCATTTGATAATAATCAATCTATAAATTGTTCTTATGAAATTTTTCTTTTTTCGCCTTGCTGTAGTTTTTTCAATCGCTTATTCCGTCCAGAGCAAAGCCTGCTCCGCTTTTTTACTGACCGGAAAAGAGCATAATGTCGTAGGTTTCAATGAAAACTGGAAAACAATGCCGGGAATGATTGTCATCAACAAACGCGATATTTTAAAAAGGAATATCAGCTGGCAGAATCTGACTACTGATCAGCTACGGCCTGACACACAATGGACCTCAAAATTCGGTTCCGTTACCTTTAATCTTTTAGGATATGATTTTCCCTGCTACGGGGTCAATGAAAAAGGTCTTTTTTTAGTTGAATTATATCTGGAAGAAACCACTAAAGTATATAATGCAAAACAGCCCAATCTGTTCTGGGCACAATGGATCCAGTATCAGCTGGATAATTACCAATCGGTTAAAGAAGTGGTGGATCATCTGAATGACGGGCCAAATATAGACTGGTGGCCCAATGCAGCGGGAAGTCATTTTTTCCTGACTGATGCAAAAGGAAACTTTGCTACGATTGCCTTACTGAACGGTAAATATACCGTACTGACAAATAAGGAAATGCCCATGCCTTTGCTATGCAATAACCAATACTCGAAGGATCTGGCAGCTGCTAAAAAGTTTGATTTTCTTGGCGGAAATGAAAAGTTTGATCCGGATCAAAATAAAAATTAGGAAGACCGTTATAACCGTGCCTATTACATGCTGAAGAACTATAAGTACGATAAAAAACCGGTTGATTACGCCTGGAATATTTTAAATTCGATACACCCCGGTGAATGGCAGACCGTTATTGATACGAAGAAAATGAATCTGTACTTCAGATCCGACCTTAGAAAAGAGGTGAAAACCATTGCGATCAGCAAGCTGGATTTTTCTAAAAATGCGGCTGTAAAATACCTGGATATTCACACTGATGAAAAAGGAACCGTTAACCGCTGTTTTCAAAATCTGACCTTGGTAAAAAATAACCAGTATGTTGAGAAAGGATTTCCGATTGGGTATGACAATAAAGAGTTTGGAACCTCCCTTATCTTTGAGAAACTGAAAAAAAATATAGTAAAATTCTTCGAGAACATCCTGCCTGAATCTTAAACATTAATAATTTTCAATATGGGTTATCTTATGCTCCAAAAATAAGAAAGTCCTGATACGAATTATAGGCATATTGTGAATCAGCAACTATTAATAAAAAGAATAATGCGAAGTTTATTAATTAAATCATGTGCGTCATATTAATTGCATGTTGTATACCACAATCACCACTTAATATAAAAATAAAATCCTCAACTAAAAAGCCAGGGATTTTATTTTAAGCGTCTGATGAAATTTGTTTCCGATACGGTCGCAATACATGTCCAAAGATCCACGCAGGCAAACAGCCTAATCTAAGCCGTATGATTATTGCAGAAATAAACCCGAAAACGTATTCCGGGTTTATGAGATCATATTTGTTAAATATTCTTTTTTTTCGGCCTTGCCCCGTATTTGTTGATGAGGAAGTAAGTGATCACCACCAGCATTATGCTTAAGGTAAGCTGCGATTGTTCAGGGCTTACGATTTCCTGATAGAAGTGATATCCAAAAAATACAGATACGGTGGCAATGATCAGTTGTTGAGCAAACGAATAGTTGTTTTCAAGAATGGTTTTCATAATGATATTTTTATTGTTATTTATAGAGTAAGTATAATCGGTTGAAATATGTTACAGAAAAAATTAAATTTTAAACACCCTTATCAATAACTAACTGATTATCAAATACAAAAATCACATCAATGGTGATTAACTAAAACATTAAAATACAGAAACTTTTAATATCATGATTCTATTTGCAAATCAGACAGTGGATTCACAGACACGATTTAAAAGTTGAGGGAAAAATTATTAGATATTACCCAAAACAAAGCCCGCAATTTTAAAATTGCAGGCTTAATAAGTTTTCGCGGAAAGTAAGGAATTTTTATCTGGTCTTTTTCAATATCCGATAAGCATCGTTTTTTAATTTTCGGAATCAAGTGCTACGATTTGCCATGATCACATCAGAGAAATTTTTTGTTCCTTCATGTTTCGTGAATTGATGATTATCTACCTTGCGCATAGCCTCCAAATCCGGATCAAAAATCCGGAAAATAGGGTATACTAAATAGATAGATCAGGCTATGAGATATTTACGTATATTTAGATAACCGGAAATAGCTGGATATATTAAACAAACTAATACAAACCTCTCATGAAAAACCTGACAAAACTATCAAAAAAGCTCACCAAAAAAAATCTGAAAACAATTGTTGCAGGGAATGATCCTGATTTATCACATCCTTTGTGTACACCTACGCAGTGTGAGACTTTGGATGCCAACTGTGATTATCATAGCTGTCCTACTGTATTTCCTGATCCGGAATAGAAAGTGATAATAGAATCCCGTAGGTAAATCGATTCTTAAAATTGTGATGTTAAACGTTTTAGGCTCAAAAATATCGGAGAAAGATTCACTTAAAAAATCTGATAAATTCATCAGGAATTGAAAGTTTATTTTGAATTCTTAACTAGCGTCAGCTTTTCTCTCAATCAGATCCCATAAATTACCGTATAAATCACTAAATACGGCTACGGTTCCATAGGATTCAACCACTGGCTCACGAACAAATGAAATCCCGTTCTCGAGCATGGATTGATATGATCGATCAAAGTGATCCGTTTCGAGGAACAGAAAAACTCTGCCCCCGCTTTGATTGCCCACGGCTGACAGTTGTTGCTCATTTGCAGCCTTAGCCAACAGAAGACAGCATCCGGAGGAACCGGGAGGCTTAATCAGTACCCAGCGTTTGGTTTCTGAAAGACGGGTATCTTCCACAAGATCAAATCCTAATTTTTGGATGTAAAAATCAAGGGCTTCATCGTAGTCTTTAACCAGAAGTGAAATATGAATGATGGATTGTTTCATTCTTTGTAATATGTATTACTTTTTTAAATACTTTATTGAGATGCCCAGCTGGCCCATATGGTATAAATCGTGATGGATAAGCCCCTGCAGGAAATACCGGAAGTCTTTCCCATAATCGGCTGAGATGGTATTGAGATAGGTATCATTTTTATCGTTTAAGATGTCGATAAGCTCCTGCTTGCTTTGGTACAGTTCTTTTTTTAGCGCTTCCCATCCGGCGGGACGCAATTCATCATTGGTTTTCCAATTGGAAGGATCATCAAGTTCCAGCCGAACCGCTGCACCCTTCAGCCGGCCCATAACTGCCCTGCGCCAGACAATAAGATGTGAAATCAATTCCGCAGGACTATGCAGATCAGGCAGCGGCCGGGTGAACGCCTCCGTTTCATTAATCTGTTCAAATTTCTTTGTAAAAGTTTCATCCAGCCATACGTCGCCATCATGCAGATCATTGAATTGCTTTATTATATCTTCGATCAGGATTGTTGCCATAATTTTCTTGTTATCAATTTTAAATTACGAATAATTTATGGATATCCCGTCAAATGATTAACGATAAAGCAGGTAAGAATATAGGAAATTACAATAATTTTAGGGTCTAAAGAATGTTCTCCCCTGCTTTTTACTAATCCCCAATTTCTGTTTTAGAGCCTACATGATAAACGTTTTTGTAAATTTCAGCAGATATTTTAGTAAAAAAAGCCTGCGATTTAAAAATCGCAGGCTTTTTTGTTTTTGGCGGAGAGTGAGGGATTCGAACCCCCGGACCTGTTACAGTCAACAGTTTTCAAGACTGCCGCAATCGACCACTCTGCCAACTCTCCCTGAACTCCGGTTGTACCGTCGTTTTCAGTGGTGCAAATATAAAACGTTTTTCTATTTTGGCAAAACAATTTTAAAACAAATTTTAACAAATCGTAATAATCGGCTAAAAATCAGCCTTTTTATTTTTCGGTTTTAAATAAAAAAGCGTGTCCTAGTAAAGGAACACGCTTTTTCAATATTGATTCTATTCTGAATTAACGTAATTCAGCAAGATATTTTTCTGCATCCATAGCCGCCATACAGCCGCTACCAGCAGCCGTAATCGCCTGTCTGTAGATATGATCCTGCACGTCTCCGGCTGCGAAAACGCCCGGAAGGTTTGTTTTTGCAGTCCCCTTTTCGGTAGCAATGTATCCGTTTTCATCCAGATCGATCTGCCCAACGAAAATTTCCGTATTCGGCTTATGCCCGATGGCGATAAAAATACCGTGTACGTCGATCGTTGATGTTTCCTGAGTCTGATTGTTAATGACCACTGCTCTTTCAACCAGGTTATTTTCTCCTTCGATCCCGATCAGCTCATGGTGGAACTTCACTTCGATGTTCGGGGTATTGTTTACCCGGTGGATCATTGCTTTGGATGCCCTGAATTCATCTTTTCTTACCAGCATCGTTACTTTGTTTACCAATTTTGCAAGATACGTTGCTTCTTCGGCAGCAGTATCTCCGGCGCCTACCACCACAACATCTTTTCCTCTGTAGAAAAATCCGTCGCAGGTTGCACAGGCCGAAACACCTCCCCCATTATATTTTTTCTCGTCATCCAGACCCAGATATTTGGCCGTGGCTCCGGTAGAAATAATCACGGTTCTCGCAAAGATCTCTTTATTTCCAGCATACAATTTGTGAATACCGCCGACCTCTTTGGAAAATTCAACTTTGGTGATCATTTCATAATGCACCTTGGTATCGAAGCGTTCCGCTTGTTTCTGCAAATCCATCATCATTTCAGGACCTGTAATTCCTGTCGGATATCCCGGGAAGTTGTCTACTTCCGTGGTGGTGGTTAATTGTCCGCCCGGCTCCAAACCTGTATACAATTCAGGCTTCAAATCTGCTCTTGCCGCATAAATAGCTGCTGTAAAGCCGGAAGGTCCGGATCCAACGATCACACAATCTAAAATGTTTTGCTCCATAATTTGCTTTTCAAAAGGATTTTAAAATTTACGTCCGCTAAGTTCGTAATTTTTAATATGTATTTAAAGTTATTTTAATGATACTTGTCAATATCTGATATGTTAAATGTCAATGAAAAATTGGATAGT
The DNA here is from genome assembly GCF_030818695.1 of Chryseobacterium sp. SORGH_AS_0447. NCBI lineage: Bacteria > Pseudomonadati > Bacteroidota > Flavobacteriia > Flavobacteriales > Weeksellaceae > Chryseobacterium > Chryseobacterium sp. SORGH_AS_0447. The sequence continues at coordinate 3,167,435 of NZ_JAUTAR010000001.1, forward strand.
CAATTGTGGATGGTTAATTGTGAATTTTCTATACTGCTGAAATTCACCAGCGAAGCGGATTGACCATTCACCATTCACTTTCTAAAAAACCACTCCGTCAAAAATTCTTTCTGAATTTTTGCCACCCTTGCGGAGGAGGGGAATTTTCGGTTAAGGTTTTGGCAGTTTGTCAATAACGGAGAATTTTCACCTTTTTAAATTGACCAGCGAAGCGGATTGACCATTCACCATTCACTCTTCACACTTTCATCTTAATTTTATCGACATTGATGATTTTATACACCAGTTCTTTGATCAGTTCCGCTTCACTCATGTTGACGGCGCCCAAGCCTTTCCCTTTCATATCGAATTCCCTGAGAATGGAGATGACCCTCGTTGCATGTTTCAAAGGATACAATCTTGCCGATTCCGCATAGTCTTTGATGAAATAAGGATTGACGCCCATCTGGGAAGCGATAGCCTGTGGAGACTGACCCGCCATGGTGTTGTAAATTATCACGTTGGAAAAATAATTATACAAGCTCGCCAGCATCATTACGAAAGGATTGTTCTTCGGGTTTTTCCCCATGAAATGAGCGATTTTAAAAGCTGCGTTGGCATTTTTTGTTCCTAATGCTTTCTGCAATTCAAAAACGTTGTATTCTTTGCTGATCCCGATGTGGTCTTCGACGATCTTACCGTCTAATATTTCGCCGGGCTTCAGGATGATTTTAAGCTTATTCAGTTCATTAGCGATCCTTGAAAGGTCGTTTCCTAAATATTCTGCCAAGAGGTGGGAAATGTTCGGGGCTGTTTTTATGCTTAGCCTGATGCATTCATCGGCAATCCACTTCGGAAGGTGCGCTTCTTTGATGGATTCACTCAAAAATAAAGTTCCTGTTTTTTCCAAAGATTTGGTGACCTTTTTCCGGCTGTCGAGTTTTTTATGCTTGTGCGCAAAGACCAAAACAGTAGACGGTACCGGATTCTGAACATACGCTTCCAAAGCATTGCTTTCGCTTTCAGCCATCCTCAAATCCTGGGCTTCCTTTACAATAATCACCTGCTTGTCCCCCATCATCGGGAACTGCCTGGCCAATGAAAGGATTTCGTGATACGAGGTATCTTTGCCGTAGACGACGGTTTGGTTGAATGCTTTTTCATCTTCCGTTAAAAAGTCGTGTTCAAGGGCTTTTAATGCAAGATCGATAAAGTAGGGTTCTTCTCCGTGGAAAAAATAAATGGGTAAAACTTCTTTATTTTTAATATTTTTGAGGATTAAATCTAATTCTTTCATCTTATAAATGGAACTTCCAAAACTGAATTTTCAGGAAACTTTTGATTTTAAATTCAAGAAAGACAAAGATAAGTTTTTTATTTATGATCTTGTTCGTAAAACCTATCTTTTGCTTACGCCTGAGGAATGGGTTCGGCAGCATTGGGTCCATTATTATCTGACGGTAAAATCCTACTCTGTTTCTGCCCTGATTACGGAAAAAAAGATCGTTTTAAACGGATTGACGAAAAGAATCGACCTTTTGATCACCGAAAAAACCCAGCCCAAAATTTTAATCGAATGCAAGGCGCCGCAGATTAAACTGACGGAGAAAACCTTTGAACAGACCGCCCGGTACAATTCGATTATCGGCGCAAAGGAGATTGTGTTGACGAACGGGCTGCAGCATATTCACGCGTTTTTTGAAAATGGGGAATACCTGTTTTACAGGCCGTGATCATTTTACCTTTCTTGTCATTGGGTTGTACCCGATTCTGATTTAAGCCACGCCGTTGGAGCTTGGTTTTGCGCTGCTTTTATTTCGGGTAAATCTTGCTGCGTTGTCATAAGGCTTTGCCCTGTGCTGGTTTTAGTCGCCAAGTTGGGGCTTGATGCGTATGTTTAATTTTGAAATTTTTGTTTGGATAAAAGAGGTTCAAAATGACGGATTAACCTCATGAAATTTATATTCCTGTGATTTGTATTGAAGCACGATTTTTGTACTGATGACCACTGTCCTAGCCCCGATTGCAGTGAAAATCCTTTTTTGAAAAAAAAGATTGCAGCGGAAAGCGGGAAAAAGCTCCTAAAAAACAAAATTTATGACAACATCTATCTTATTGAGTGCGGCTTTGTTTGCCTCCGCGTCCTTATTCAGCCAAAATCTTAAACCTGTTGCTTATCAGGACGGTTCCCAGAAACTGAACGGTCTCGTAACGTCCAACGCCGGAAAGAAGCTTCCGGGAGTGCTTGTTTTACCTGCATGGAAAGGCATTGACGATGAAGCGAAAAATGCCGCCGCCGATCTTGAAAAGCAGGGTTACATCGCTTTTGTAGCCGACATTTACGGAGAAGGAAATATTCCTGCCGATAATACAGCAGCAGCAAAGACTTCCGGTTATTACAAAAAAAATTATGAAGCTTACCAAAAGAGAATAACACTTGCCCTGGAACAGCTGAAGAAAAACGGAGCGATTCCGGAACGTATTGCCGTGATCGGTTACTGCTTCGGGGGAACAGGTGCCCTTGAATCGGCGAGAGGAAAGCTGCCGGTCGTAGGCGTTGTTTCGATCCACGGAAGCATTGGAAAAGACCAGTCGAGACCCAACAGACCTATTTCAACAAAAATTCTGGTGGAAAACCCGGCAGACGACCAGAGCGTAACACCGGAAGATTACAATAACCTGATCAAGGAATTGAATGATGGAAATGCCGACTGGCAGATCATTACCTATGCGCATTCCAAACATACATTCACCGATCCGAAGTCACCGGATTACAATCCCGTAATGGCAAAGAGAGCGTGGAATCATACGCTGATGTTTCTGAAGGAAATTCTGAAATAATACAACTATATAACAGTGTAGCAATGTAACAAGTAAAATGTTATTGCATTGCTACACTGTTCAATTATCAGATTGGTAGATTTTACTATTTTGCTTCCAGTTCTACCTTATAATCTTTAGGTGAATATTTGGTAAGAGAACCGGTAGCAGCATCGATTCCTACACCGATAGCTCCGCCCAAAAGAATATTAACCAAAGTAACAGGATTGAACGTTTTGGTAAGCTTCACTTCTTTAGTGTTAAACCCCTCTTTTTCAAAAGTCACCATTTGCTTGCTTAAAGATCTTGGGATCTCAGCGGTACAAGGTGTCGTGCATTTTTCGATCCCTTTATGGATTACTTTAGCACCTTCGGGAGTGGAATTAAATGTGATTTTGTCCTTGGTTCCGGTAAGGATGGTTGCGCATGAAGTCATGGACAAAGTAACGCCCAGTAAAAAGGCTGCTGAAAATTTGTTTTTCATAGTTTAAGTTTTTCTAATCTTAAAAATTTTCGCGAACATACGAAATTTGAAACAATGAAACAATGTGCTTTTAATAATGTAACAATATAACGGTACAGCAATGTATCAATGTTGAGATATTACACTGTTAACCGTTAAATTATCAGATGATTATATTACCTTAAATATTGAAATAAAAAAACAGTGCGACAATTACCGGAATAAGTAATTGTTGCACTTTTACCTTATTAAATGGTTACATTGCATTAATCAACCCCTTCTACTTCCCGGTGTACCGATTCCATGGAAAAGGCGGGAAGACAGACGGAAAGGTACTCACATTCTTCCGGAAACGGATTGCTGTACCGGATTCTTGCCCCTTTTTCGATCATAATGCTCTGCCCTTTTTCCAGGACGACAGTTTCACCATCGATTTCAAACTGTTTTTTCCCTGAAATGATGTAAGTAAATTCATCAAACTCAGGGGTCTGGTGCGGTTCGCTCCATCCTGCCGGGGCGATCATATGGGCAATGGAAACGTCTGAGGTTCCGCTGGAGTTTCCCCAATGTTCTTCGATCAGTTTTCCGTCGGTGGTTGGAACAATAAACGGATTCTGTTGGATTTTAAATTTTTTCATAAACTATTTATTTTTGGATCTGGTATAAGATATTGATTCGGGAAGGTTCTCCGAAATAAGCCACTTCATGTTCACCGAGGTTTTTGGCACCCAATCTTTCCATTGCGGTCCGCGAACGGATGTTGTCTTTTCCGACATGGAAATATACGGTTTCCACAAACTGAAAGATATAATCCAGCATCAGTTTCTTGATCTGCGGATTGATCTTTTTTCCCCACGATTTTGTCCCATAAAAGGTGTAGCCGATAAAGATGCTGTTGTTTTCTTCATCATAATCGTAAAAACGGGTGCTGCCCAGCATTTCTCCGGTCAATCTGTCAACTATTTTAAAAGCGCCCCGGCTTTCGATAGCGCCTTTAAAAAAGTTTTCGAAGACTTTTCTCTGATAGCGGTCTCTGTTGGGATGCTGTTCCCAGACCCGAGGATCGGAAGCCACTTCGTATAAAGACTCAAAATCCCCTTGCTGTAAGGGGATTAACTGATATTTTTCGTTTTCTAAAAGGGTCTGAACAGAAAACTTCATTTTTTAGCTTTTTGTTTTTGCCGCGTCGGATTCAATTTTTTTGATCTCTTTCAGCTTTTCTGCGATTTTCGTCACGGCATCCGGTTTTGAAGGCTTTAAAGGAACCTCAGCCTGCGCATAGTCCCATTTCAACACCAGGTTGGCCGAATTTTCGTCGGTCGGGTTCAACGTGATCTCAAACCACTCCTGCTTGTCGGCAAGCTTGTTTACCGGAACGGTAATGTCTACCACATCCTGCTTAGGATCATACGTAAAAGCCCCCCACTGCTGGAAATCTTTATTTAAAATGACCTTCCACTCTTTTTCAGTTGGAACGATGAACAATCCATAGGTTCCGGCCTGAACGATTTTACCGCCGAAATTTACCGACTGCCCGAACGTAATTTTCGTCGAGGAGTTGGCGCCTGCTCTCCAAATCTGCCCGTAAGGTACCAGTTCGCCGAAAATTTTTCTTCCTTTCACTCCCGGTCTTCCATAGTCTATGGTAATTTTAGACATGGAAAACTGCTGCTCCACTTTCTGACGCGGACTCGCCGCCGGTACCGAATACTCCTGTGCAAAACTGAAAACCGAAGCCGAAAGGCACACGGCAAATAATAACTTTTTCACTTTTTTAAATTTTGTTTAAAAATACGAAATTGAATACAGAAATGATTTTCCGGGCCTGATAAATTTTGTTAAATTAAACCGGAACGTTGTCTTGACTTAAAATTATTTTTGTCTGCTTAATATGGCTCAGGTCATAATGGTTTGTTTTTGCTGAGCGACGAATTACTTTAGAGTATTTTAAATTTCTTTCCCGTTATTCTTTGGTTCGGATAAAAACTAATTTTATTTTTACATCCGATAAAATCATCAAATGAACAAAATAACCGCGCTTCTACTCCTTCTATTTTCTTTCTCCACCATAAACGCACAGGAAATTATTCCGTTCAGAATGACGAAATACAATAACCTGATTGTTAAAACCCAGGTAAACAATAAAGATTCCTTAGACCTGATGTTCCAGATTGCCATGGAAGAAGCTTCTGTTTCTCCGGAACGTAAAAGAAGTGCCAACCATATCATTTTTAAAGACGGAATAAGTGACGGCAATACCATAACCACAGGAAAAAACACTTATCGGGATGTCCGGTTATTTGATAATGAGCTTACCGGTCACGAGGCCGACGGAAAGATTGGGACAGGAATTTTTAAAGGAAGAATTTTTAAGATCGACTATGATAACCACCGGTTTTTAGTTTATGAAACCATGCCTGACCTGAAAGGTTATCAAACGGTTACATTGGTGTACAGAAACGGTCAGCTTTTTATTCAGGCAGAGAATGTCATTGACGGGAAAACCATAACCGGTGATTTTCTTCTGCAATCCGGATATTCCGGCGGGATTATTTACAGCAACGCCTTTGCTGATGGAAAAGACCTCGACCAAAAGCTGAAATCACTGGTGAAAAAACACTAAGAAACTCAGCCGGAAAAAGCATTGTTACCAAAAACGGAATTCTGCCCCTGCTCAACATCGGAGGCTTTACACTGAAAAATGTTTCGGCAGGATTTTTTACAGGCGACCTTAAAACCCAGAAAGCAAGCTATCTCGGAGCCGATGTCCTGAAAAGGTTCAACTGGATTTTCGATGCGGAACGGAAAACCGTTTATATCAGGCCCAGCAAATATTTTACGGAAGCTTATTTTAAAATGAATTAAGCCTATTTCCGGAGCACTTCGATCCTGGTGTACCGGAATACTTTTCCGGCTTCGTTTTCTGCTCAGAATGATTCTCTGTTTAAACAGGCAACATCGATATCCGCTAAAATTTCAAAGCCACACTTCCGACGACCTGCCTCGGCATCTGCGGGTATACCGTGGTATAACCGGTCCAGATATTCTCATTGGTTAAATTATTGATCCTTAACGCAAAAGAATAAGAAGGTCTGTCATAAGAAATTTTCGCATTCACTAATGTATAAGCCGGTGAAATAAGGGCCCCGTCCGGATACTGATTCATCACATAGGTTTCCCCTACATAATTGGCGCCTGCTCCGACACTGAAATTTTTAATGAAATTATTTGTATCAAAGTGATAATGAACCCAGATATTAGCCTGGTTTTTTGCTCCTGCGGAAACAGGACGCAGACCATTCACCGAAGAATCGGCTTTCTCGTAAACACTGTCATTGTAAGCATAGCCCAGCATTACATTCAGGTTTTTTGTAACGTTTCCTAAAACCTCCGCTTCAAATCCTGAGCTTTTCTGAGATCCGTCCTGAATATTGAATAAGACATTATTGGGATTCTGCCGTACTTTATCCTCAACGGTTATATTGTAATAGCTGAGAGTGCCGGTGAAGTTCCCATTGAAAAATGCATATTTCACTCCGGTTTCAAACTGATAGGAATGTTCCGGCCTGAAAACATTTCCGATTTCATCAGTACCGCCTACATTGGAAAATCCGGTCTGGTAATTTCCGAATATGGCAATTTTATTCAATACCGGCTGGTAAACGATCCCAAATCTCGGTGAAAATGCACTTTGGTTGTAACCGTCTTTGTATTTATTTGTAGTACCGTCAAAAATTCCTTTTGCATTAAAACGGTCAAATCTTAATCCGGCATTTACCAAAAGATGATCGGTAATATTGAGAACGTCATTAATATACGTACTGTAGATATTGGTAATTCCGCCGAAATCCGTTGTGCCCACCTGTGATGTCTGATATAGCCCGTCGAGCCTGTTTTTTTCAAAGTTGTAATAATTGGCGTTCGGCTCTTTAATATTTACGGTGTCAAAAATATTCTGGAAAGCATAACCGAACAGCGAACCGTATTTGTTGCTCTGGAAGTTTCGCCATGACGACTTAATATTCTGATGGTAATAATCGAGCCCGATCACAATTCTGTTTCTCATGTCCCCAATTTTGAAATCCCCGTTGATATTCTGCTGGATCTGGTGGGAATCGAAGGTATCTTCAAATTTTCTGGACATTCTTGCCATGTAATCAGCACCCGGAGTTCCATAATCAATCCCGGCCAGGTTCCCCGACAGTAATCCTGCAACAACCCCTTTTACCACATTGGGAAGAAGAATCATCCTCGTTTCATACCCGTCATCACTGCCCTGTGTAAATTTAATAGAGGTGATCGATTTCCATTGATTGGAAATTTTGTATTCTACATTTCCATTCAGGTTTAAGATCGAAGCCCGGGAAACCAGGTTTTTATCGTAGTATGAAATTTTTCTGTTTAAATTGAAATCCGCAACATTATTGGTCCCAAAGCCTTCCTGAATAGTAGTGGGCATTTTTGAAACTACCGCACTGATGTAAGCAGGAGAAACACCACCGTTCTTCAGGAGTTCTCCCACATATTGCTTCAGGACTGCCGGCGTAAGTGTAAACATCACATTGGATCCCATTCCCGAAACTTTCTGGGCATTGAATTCAGTATTCAGGTCAATTTTAATTCTGTCGTTCAGCTGATACGAAAAAGAAGGAGCCACAAAAATATTTTGAGTGTAGCCGCCATTATCGGTAAACGTACCCTGGTTGTTGTAGGCGATATTGGTTCTGGAAAGTAAGGTTTTATCTTTGTTCACCGGCAGATTGGCATCAATACCTACCCTTCCAAAATTGAAACCTCCGGCACTCATATCCACAGAAAGGCTTTGTTCTTCATAAGGCTTTTTGGTGACGCGGTTGATGAGTCCGCCATAAGACGTAATGATACTTCCGAACAAGGTGGCTGACGGGCCCTTAATGACTTCGATCTTGGAAACATTCTGAATATCACTTACTGCGGCAATATTATTCGCCAGTCCGTTCAGCACTTTAACCTGAGTCGGGAAACCGCGGCTTGTATATTCTGTTCCGCCATAAATGGTATTCCCGGCCCAGCCTTCGGTTCCTTTGCTGATCCCCGGAGCATTTCTCACCACATCATCCAGATTGTAAATTTTTTGCTGAGTAATCAACCGGCTGGTAATACCTGTGTATACCTGAGAATTTTCCAGGTTTTTAAGAGGAAGCCTACCGACCGTTTCACTTTTATCGGCAATTACAGATTTTGTCCCGATGATTTCCACCTCGTCAATATTTGCGGATTTTATAGAATCAGAGGTTTTCTCTTGTCCGTAACACAACCCGGAAAGCCATACGCAGGGAATCAAAATTTTCTTCATACTTTAGAATTTCCGCAAATATCATTATTTTTATTTTTTCTAAATAAGAATAGTTAATGATATTTGTCATGTCATTTTAAATACGGCTCTGAGTAGATAATATTTGATTTAAATAAAAAAAAACCGTTCAATAACAGTGTTTTAAGTATAAAAAAACCTGACAGATATTACATCTGTCAGGTTTTAATTTATGGTAAAATGAGATTACATCGTCTCCATTTTAAAGCTCATGCTTTCAATTACTTTCAGGATGGCTTCTACCGTATCCATGGAAGTAAGACAAGGAACACCGTTCTCTACAGACATTCTTCTGATCTGGAATCCGTCTCTTTCAGACTGTTTTCCTTTCGTCATGGTGTTGACCACATACTGTACTTTTCCTTTCTGGATCAGATCGATAAGATTTACACTTTCCTCTCCTATTTTGTAGCCTATTTTGCAAGGAATCCCTTTCTCTTCAAAGAATTTCGCCGTTCCTTCCGTTGCCCAGATCCTGAAGCCCACTTCATGGAATCTTGCTGCCAGATCCGCTGCTTCCTGCTTGTGCTTATCGGCTACGGTAAAGAGGATAGAACCGTGCATCGGCACTTTTCTTCCTGCGGCAACCAGTCCTTTGTAAAGGGCTTTTTCCAGCGTAGTATCTTTACCCATTACCTCTCCGGTGGATTTCATTTCAGGGCCTAAGGAGATGTCCACTTTCGTCAGTTTGGAGAAAGAGAATACCGGTACTTTTACAAAGACGCCTTCTTTGTTTGGAACCAATCCGCTTTCATAGCCCAAATCTTTCAGTTTCTGACCTAAGATCGCTTTGGTAGCCAGGTTAGCCATCGGAACATCGGTAATTTTAGACAGGAAAGGAACCGTTCTTGATGAACGCGGGTTCACCTCGATCACATATACATTGCCTTCGAAAAGAACGTACTGGATATTCATTAATCCCACTACATTCAGTCCTTTGGCCAATCTTTTCGTATAATCTACCAATGTATCGATTTCGCTTTGTGAAATGTTCTGTGGCGGATACACCGCGATCGAGTCTCCAGAGTGAACCCCTGCTCTTTCGATATGCTCCATAATTCCCGGAATTACTACGGTCTCACCGTCGCAGATGGCATCTACCTCAACTTCTTTTCCGACCATGTATTTGTCGACCAATACCGGGTGTTCAGGGCTGGCTTCCACTGCATTTTCCATATAGTGTGCCAGTTCTTTTTCCGTATATACGATTTCCATGGCACGTCCTCCCAACACGTAGCTTGGACGAACCAATACCGGGTAACCAATTTCGTTGGCAATTTCGATGGCTTCTTCTTTTGAAACAGAGGTTTTTCCCAACGGCTGAGGAATCTTCATTTCCTGCAGCGCTTTTTCAAATTTATCTCTGTTTTCTGCACGGTCTAAGTCTTCCAGCGTAGTTCCTAAAATCTGAACGCCATGGGAAGCTAATTTATCGGCTAAGTTGATCGCAGTTTGTCCTCCGAACTGTACCACTACCCCTTTCGGCTGTTCAAGCTCGATAATGTTCATCACATCTTCTTCCGTCAGCGGTTCGAAATACAGTTTATCTGAGATCGAGAAGTCGGTAGAAACTGTTTCCGGGTTGTTGTTGATGATAATCGCTTCATACCCCATTTCTTTGATCGCCCACACCGAGTGAACCGTTGCGTAATCAAACTCAACGCCCTGTCCGATTCTGATTGGTCCTGAACCTAAAACGATGATCTTTTCTTTATCGGAAACTATACTTTCGTTTTCCTCTTCGTAGGTTCCGTAGAAATAAGGGGTTTCAGATTCGAATTCCGCAGCGCAGGTATCCACCATTTTGTATACCGGCATTACCCCGTTTTCTTTTCTGAAATTGAATACTTCACGCTCTGTTACGTTCCAGAGAACCGCAATATTGACATCAGCAAAACCTAATTTTTTGGCTTCAATTAATGTTTCTTTATCAAATTTATTTTCAGCGATGGTTTTTTCGAAATCAACCAGCTTTTTCAGTTTCCAGATGAAGAATTTATCGATTTTGCTCCATTCGACAATCTGCTCCCAGTCGTACCCTCTTCTCAAAGCATCCCCGATAATAAACAGTCTTTCATCGTCACACACCCTAATTCTTCTTTCGATTTCTTCTTCTGTAAGCGCCTGGGCCTGTTTTGTTTTTAGTCCCAGGTGCTTAATTCCTGTTTCCAGGGATCGGATGGCTTTCTGTAAAGACTCCTCGAAGTTTCTTCCGATGGCCATTACCTCACCTGTAGCTTTCATCTGGGTGGATAATCTTCTGTCTGCCGTTTCGAATTTATCGAACGGGAATCTCGGGAATTTGGTTACCACATAATCCAGAGCCGGCTCGAAGCACGCGTATGTTTTTCCCGTTACCGGGTTCATGATTTCATCCAGTGTTAAACCTACCGCGATTTTCGCAGCGATCTTCGCAATCGGATATCCAGTTGCTTTGGAAGCTAAAGCTGATGATCGGGAAACCCTCGGGTTTACCTCGATGATATAGTAATTGAAAGAGAGCGGGTCTAAAGCCAGCTGTACGTTACAACCTCCTTCGATTCCCAACGCCCTGATGATTTTCAGGGAAGCATTTCTCAACAATTGGTATTCTCTGTCGGAAAGGGTTTGTGAAGGAGCTACGACGATGGAATCTCCGGTGTGTACCCCAACCGGGTCGATATTCTCCATGTTACACACCACGATCGCATTGTCGTTGGCATCACGCATTACCTCGTATTCGATTTCTTTGAAACCGGCGATGGACTTTTCGATCAGACACTGCGTTACCGGGCTGTGTTTTAATCCCAATTCTGCAATTTCTTTCAGTTCCGTTTCGTTGGAAGCAATTCCGCCTCCTGTTCCTCCCATCGTAAAGGCAGGACGAACGATTACCGGATAGCCGATGTTATCTGCAAAGGCCAAAGCACCCTGTACGGTATTTACGATATCAGACTCAGGTACCGGCTCATTCAGTTCTCTCATCAGCTCACGGAACAGGTCTCTGTCTTCCGCTCTGTTGATCGCTGAAAGCTTGGTTCCCAATACTTCCACTTTACATTCTTCAAGGATCCCTGATTTCTCAAGCTCAACCGCCATGTTCAGTCCGGTCTGCCCTCCCAGTGTCGGTAGCAACGCATCCGGGCGTTCTTTTCTGATGATGTGACTTACAAACTGAAGAGAGATCGGCTCGATGTAAACCTTATCTGCAATTTCAACATCCGTCATGATCGTTGCCGGGTTGGAATTGATAAGGATTACCTTATAACCTTCTTCTTTCAGAGAAAGACATGCCTGTGTTCCTGCATAATCGAATTCTGCTGCCTGACCGATGATGATGGGTCCTGAACCGATTACCAAAATTGTTTTTATATCTGTACGTTTTGCCATTTTAATTTTTTGTTTTTTCCGTCACGGAAGTTATCCGTATTCATTGTTGTTTTGCACGGTTTTGGCCGTGGTTATTGTTGTTGAACCATTTCATGGTTCGGTTTATACATTATTCCATCAATATTTACCGATGAAATCTGTGTATGTTACGGATTGTTAAACCGGTACACTTTTAAATTCGTTCATCATATCGATGAAATCATCAAACAGATAATTTGCATCTTCCGGACCAGGGCTTGCTTCCGGGTGGTACTGTACGGAGAAACAAGGGTGAATCTTATGTCTCAGCCCTTCATTGGTTCTGTCGTTCAGTGCGATATGCGTCTCGATAAGGTCCGTGTCTTTTAAACTTTCCTGATCTACGGCATATCCGTGATTCTGGGAAGTGATGGCCACTTTGTTTTTCTCTACATCCAGCACCGGGTGATTTCCTCCACGGTGTCCGAATTTCAGCTTAAATGTTTTTGCGCCGCAAGCCAGACCGATCAGCTGGTGTCCTAAGCAGATCCCGAAGATCGGCACTTTCCCTAAGATTCCGCGGATCATTTCCAGGGCCTGCTGGTTGTCTTCCGGGTCGCCGGGACCGTTGGATAACATAACGCCGTCCGGATTCATCAGCAGGATCTCTTCTGCCGTTACATCCTGGGAAACGACAGTAATATCGCAGTTTCTCTGAGAGAGTTCACGGATGATTCCCAGTTTGGAACCGAAATCCACCAATACTACTTTTAAGCCTCTTCCCGGATTAGCGTACGGTGTCTTGGTAGATACCGTTTCCACCTGGTTGGTCGGGAACGTGGTTGATTTTAGTTCTGCAACCACCGTGCTTTCGTCGGCATCGGCATTTACAATTTTTCCTTTTACAACGCCGTGGTTACGAAGCACTCTGGTAAGCCTTCTGGTATCGATGCCGGAAATTCCCGAAAGATTTTTCTTTTTAAACAGCTCATCCAAGGTGATCTGTGTACGGAAATTAGACGGAAAATTGCAGAGTTCTTTCACGATCAGCCCTTTAATGGCCGGCTCGATGCTTTCATAATCATCACGGTTAATACCATAATTACCGATAAGCGGATACGTCATGCAGACGATCTGTCCGCAGTAGGAAGGGTCGGAAATAAGTTCCTGATACCCTGTCATTCCGGTATTGAAAACCACTTCTCCTGCCGTTTCCAATGCTGCTCCGAAACCTTTTCCATGAAACACTTCACCGGACTCCAGTATTAATTTTTTCTTCATTTTAAACTTTTATCTCTTATTATTTTATTTTGTACAATGTCGGTTGTAAGATTGTAAAATGTACGGTACTTAAATTAGTTTTGTTTACGATGTACATTTTTACTTTATACGTTTTACAATTATTTGAAGGTATACCCTTCTTTTTCCAAAGCTTCTTTTAAAATCGCCATTCTCGCAAAAACACCATTCTGCATCTGCCTGAAAACCCTTGAACGTTCGCATTCCACAAGATCCGTGTCGATTTCCACGCCGCGGTTGATCGGTGCCGGGTGCATGATGATTGCATCTTTTTTCATGGCTTTCTCCCTTTCCTTCGTCAATCCGTATTTTCTGTGGTATTCCGAAGCCGAGAAGCTCATTTTGGCGTCGTGTCTTTCGTGCTGGATTCTCAACAACATCAAAACGTCCACTTCGTGAATCAGTTCGTCAACGCTCAGGTAAGTTCCGTTGATCAGCGCTCCTTCATCGAACCACTGTTCCGGGCCGGAGAAATACACCTTTGCGCCTAATCTTCTCAACGCTTCGGCGTTGGAATTGGCCACCCTGCTGTGTTTTACATCGCCCACGATTCCTACTTTCAGGCCTTCAAATTTTCCGAATTCCTGGTAGATCGTCATCAGGTCCAGCATACACTGGGACGGGTGGTTTCCGGTACCGTCTCCACCGTTGATCACTGGAATTTTAATGTTTTTCAGTTCATCAAAATAACGGTCTTTCTTATCTCGAATCACGACCAGGTTTACGCCCAGGCTTTCGATTGTTTTTACCGTATCGTATAAACTTTCCCCCTTGTTTACGGAACTGTTCGAGGCGTCGAACGGCACCACCTGCAGACCTAATTTTCTTTCGGCAATATCAAAACTTGTTTTGGTTCTGGTGCTGTCTTCAAAAAAAAGGTTGGAACAGAAAACCTCGCCTTCTATCTTGGCAGTCTTCCCTTCTGCAAAAGCCAAAGCTTCCTGTACTATTCGGTTGATTCTCTCGGTACTCAGTTCTGTAATCGTAAACATAATATTCTAAAATTTTTACAAAAAAAAAGCGAAGAAAATATCTTCGCTTAAAATAAATAAATATCGTAAAGGGCGTCTACGCCCGGTAATTCTAATGATATAAATACTGTGTTATTCATTAGGTGCAAAGATACAACAATTCTTCAAAATGACAAAACAGAATGTAATTGTTTTTTTTATTTTAGAATAGAAAGTATTTTACCATCTACTAACGAACGAGCCTGATCCCCGTAAACTGCCATTGCAGCTGCGCATGAAAAAAATTACGGTAGGTATTCCTGCTGTGTCCTTCCGGAGTTGCGATAGAAGCACCGCGCAAAACCATTTGATTGACCATAAATTTTCCGTTATATTCTCCTACGGCTCCGGCTACTTTTTTGAATCCCGGATATGGCAGATAAGCACTTCCGGTCCATTCCCAGCACTTTCCCCAGTCGAAATGTTCCGACGCCACTTCCCATTCGGCTTCTGTGGGCAAACGCATTCCTTTCCAGGAAGCAAAGGCTGAAGCTTCGTAGAAATTAATGTGGGTAACCGCTTCTTCAGCATCTACTTCAATCAATCCTTTTAAGGTGTATTGCATCCATTTTCCATCAACGAAATGCCAATATAACGGAGCTTTTGCCTGGTTTTCTTTTACCCAGTCCCAGCCTTCCGCATGCCAGTAACGAAAATCGGAATAGCCGCCATCCTCAATGAATTTAAGATATTCGGCATTGGTTACGAGGCTGGAAGAGATTTCAAAATCATTCAGATATACTTTATGACGGTTCAGTTCGTTGTCAAAACAAAAGCTATCGCCTTCAAATCCTATTTCATAAACCCCTTCCGGAAAAGAAATCATCCCTGATTTCCGGATTCCCATCTTTTCCAAATCGTTATGTTCATCATAAGCCGGAAATAAAGGATTATGGCCTAATATAAATTTTATGTCGGTCAGGAGCAGTTCCTGATGCTGCTGTTCATGATTTAAGCCCAACTCAAACAGTTTGCTGAGATCTTCGGACAGGTGATGTTTAGCCAGGAAATTATTCATTTGTTCATCCACATATTCCCGGTACTGATAAATATCCGATACGGATGGACGGCTTAAATTTCCCCGGTCTGTACGGATCACCCTTGCTCCTATGGTTTCATAATAGCTATTGAATACAAAATTATACTGCGGATCGAAAACTTCGTATCCTTCAAAATTCGGAATCAAAATAAAGGTTTCAAAAAACCAGGTGGTATGCCCCAAATGCCATTTTGGCGGACTGACGTCAACCACCGGCTGAACGACATAATCTTCAATAGCAAGCGGCTTACAGATCTCAACGGACCGGTTTCTGATTTTTGTATAATTTTCCAGCAGTACTTTTTCCCTAGATAGAATATTTTGTTCGACCATAATTTTCACCTTATTATATTATACAACTTTCCAGATCGCATCAATAAACCAGCCTTTAGGATCTGCAATATACTTAACCGGCTGAAATCCGTTTTTTAAAGCCATACCATCAGTTTCTTCAGGAGCATATTTCTGCGAGATTTCCATATAAATGGCTTCATTCTCTTTAAAATCAATAAATTGGTTCCCAATTCTCACATGTTGCTCTTCCAGGCTGATAAGATAGCTTCTGCATGCTCCCGAAAGCGGGTCATACGTCTGATAATGTTTGAACTTACTGATATCGAAACGGGCATCAAGCTCGCTGTTGATTCTTTCCAAGAGATTAAGATTAAAAGCTGCGGTGATTCCTGCCTTGTCATTATAAGCGGAAAGAATAATGTCCGGATCTTTTTTCAGATCAAAACCGATCAGAAGAATATCTCCCGGATTTAGTTTTTTGCGTAATTCGCTGCAGAACTGATAAGCTTCCTCCACTTCCATATTCCCAATGTTTCCGCCTAAGAACAAGATAACTTTTCTTCGAGACGAAATGCTGTTGGCTTTATCGAGCATTTCAAAATATTCACCATTCAGACCGATCAGATCAAGAGTAGGAATTTCCTTTGAAAGACGCTCCTGAAGAACGGAAATGATGTTTCCGGAAATGTCGATCGGCATATACGTAAAATCAGCTTTCCAGTCGACAAGATATTCAAGAAGATGCGATGATTTTGTAGCATCTCCCGCACCCAGTTCAACCAAATCAAACGGTGTATCAAATGCTTTGATTGCCTGAGCGATTTCTTCTTTTTTATCGGTAAAAATTTCCAGTTCGCAACCGGTAAGATAATATTCCGGCATGTTCATGATCTGCTGGAAAAGAACATCGCCTTTCTGATCGTAAAAATACTTGGAAAACAGATGTTTGGGATTATCTTTCAGTCCGTGAATAACTTCTTTTTCGAACTTCTGATGGGCTTCGTAATCTGCACAGGAAATGGTTTCCATATTTATATTCTGGTCCATAGGAATGGGATTTTGGTAGACATTTTACTGCAATTATTCTGCCATTGGAAAATGCCGCGACAATTATAATCTGAACATTTATTAATACGGTTTTTGAGCTTCTCACTTTAAAATCTTAAAAACATTTTTTATAAAATCGTATATTTACGGCTCAAATGCGACGATATGGATTTAAAAGACAGGATGATTCTCAGTATAATTCAGGAAGACTCAACTTTATCAGTGAAAGAAATTTCAGAAAGAATAGGCCTTACCTTCACTCCAACTTATGAACGGATCAAGCAACTGGAAAAGAACGGAATCATTGAGAAATACGTCGGCCTTTTAAACCGTGAGAAACTGGGACTTAATATTGTAGTATACTGCAACGTAAGGCTTAAGGAACAGTCGAAAAAGGTTCTGGAAACCTTCGAGAAAAATATCATGCAGCACGATGAAGTCCAGGAAATAATCAGCCTTTCCGGCGAATACGATTATATGCTGAAAATTATTGCCAAAGACATCAATTCTTACAACGCCTTTACAGTGAACGTGATTTCAAATATCCCGAATATTGGGCAATACCACAGCTCGATTGTGCTTCATGAAGTGAAGAAGTCTACGAAGTTTAAGATTGATCTGGATTAATTAAACGCAAAGTTTTAAATAAACTTTGCGTTAAAAGAAATCAGAATCGATTTTAGATCTTTGTTATAAATTATCCCAGCAGTTTATTTTTCACTTTATTAAATTGATATTCAATCTTATCCAGACATAAATTCCCAATGCTTCCTTGGTGGGTATGCTCCAGGTTTTCAATTTTAAAATCGAATGCATTGTTTTCGATCTCGTGCCCCACTTTTACATAAGCATCCCGGAATGTACTGCCGTTTTTCACTTCCTCATTGATTTTCTCTACACTAAAGAGGTATTTATACTTTTCATCCTCTAAAATGCCATCTTTTACCTGAATATTGGGCAAGGTATAATTTAAAATTTCCAGGCACTCTTTCAACGAATCAATCGCAGGGAAAAGGATTTCCTTCGTCAACTGCATATCGCGGTGGTAGCCGGACGGAAGATTGTTCGTCAGCAAAATAAACTCATTCGGCAACGACTGGATTCTGTTGCACCGCGCGCGGACCAGCTCGAAGATGTCCGGGTTTTTCTTGTGTGGCATGATGCTGCTTCCTGTTGTAAATTCTTTCGGAAAGCTGATGAAATCGAAGTTCTGGCTCAGGTACAAACAGACATCGTATGAAAATTTCCCTAAGGTTCCTGCCAGGGTCGCCATCGCCATCGCGAGCAGCTTCTCCGATTTTCCACGGGTCATCTGGGCATAGACCGAATTGTAGTTCATCGATTGGAAGCCCAGATTATAGGTAGTGCTTTCCCGGTCGATCGGAAATGAGGAACCGTAACCGGCTGCCGAACCCAACGGATTTTTATTAATGATATTTTTAACGGAAAACAGCATTTCCATATCATCCAGCAGCGCTTCCGCATACGCGCCGAACCATAATCCGAAGGAGGAAGGCATCGCGATCTGCAAATGAGTATAGCCCGGAAGCAGCACCTTTTTATGTTGTTCCGCCAGTTGGATCAACAGCTGGAAAAACTCATCCGTAAGTGCCGTGATTTCCCGGATTTCATCCAGAAGATACAGTTTGATATCCAGTAAAACCTGATCATTCCGCGATCGCGCCGTGTGAATTTTCTTTCCGACATCACCTAATTTTTCTATTAAAATCGATTCGACCTGGGAATGAATGTCCTCCGCATTTTTATCGATTTCAAAATTTCCGTTTTCTATGCTTTCTAAAATTTCCGCTAAGACAGACAGCATTTGTTCCGATTCTTCATCAGAGATAATGCCGACTTCCGCCAGCATTTTGCAGTGTGCCATAGAACCTTTAACATCGTATTTTGCCAGACGCTCGTCGAAATAGAGGTCTTTGCCGACCGTAAAAGTATTGACTAATATATTAGTGGCATTGTTGTCTTTCTGCCATATTTTTTTCATAAGTTTCTATTTTGTTGGAAGATGGAAATAAGGTTTAAAGGTTTTCAAACTTCGATTATACCATTTTTCTATATTCCGGATATTACTATTGATGCTAATTTTCTTTTGTCTTAAAACAAAAGAAACAAAAATTCAAGACTGGAAGCTCCGTCTAAAAATTTAAATTAAATCCTAAAATTCCCAAACTCGCACGAATCTGCATTGGTTCTTCAGGGTTAAATTTATCTCGTGCTCAAACAGTGGGAATTTTTTAACGCATTAAATTTAAATTTTCTTAACGCCTTCGTTTCCTAGGTCAGTAATTTTATGGTTACAAAACTTCCGGCATCCATCATCCCTCTCCCAGCCTACAAAACTTCCTCCAGAATCTTGATATAAATTTCAATTCCCTCTGCGATTTCTTCGATGAAAATAAATTCATCTGCCGTGTGGGAGCGCCTGCTGTCGCCGGGACCTAGCTTTACCGAAGTACACGGAATAATTGCCTGGTCGGAGGAGGTCGGTGAACCATAAGTGGTCCTGCCTATTTCCAATCCTGCTTTTACAAACGGATGATCCAAGGCAATTTTTGAGGAATTTAACCGGAATGACCTCGCCGTTAAAACCGATTTCATCTGGGACTGAATGATTTCGAAGACTTCCGTGTTGGAATATTCGTCCGTCACCCTTACGTCCAGCGTGAAATTACACGATTCCGGAACAACGTTGTGCTGGACGCCTGCATGAA
Source organism: Chryseobacterium sp. SORGH_AS_0447 (assembly GCF_030818695.1). Taxonomy (NCBI): domain Bacteria; kingdom Pseudomonadati; phylum Bacteroidota; class Flavobacteriia; order Flavobacteriales; family Weeksellaceae; genus Chryseobacterium; species Chryseobacterium sp. SORGH_AS_0447. The sequence goes on from NZ_JAUTAR010000001.1 coordinate 3,186,795, forward strand.
TGCCTGAAAGCGTTACCTTAACTTCACCCAGATAGTCGGAAACTTTGGGGAATTTAAAGTTTAAAATATGCTGCAGGTCCTCCATGCATTTTACAATGGAATTATCATTATTCGGATGAGCGGCATGAGAAGGCGTACCTTTCATTTCCCCGTCGATTACCAGTAGACCTTTTTCTGCAATGGCCAGATTCATCTGCGTCGGTTCTCCTACGATAGCGAGTTCTATATTCGGAAGTTGCGGGAATAAGGCTTCGATCCCGTCAAAACCGGATATTTCTTCTTCAGCAGTGAGAGCGATGATCAGATTATACTGTAAATCTTCTCTGTCATAAAAGTATAAAAAAACCTGCGCCATCGAAACCAGGGAAGCCCCGGCGTCATTGCTCCCCAACCCGAATAATTTCCCGTCTTTTTCAATGGGTAAAAACGGATCCAGGGTATAGGCTTTATTCGGTTTTACCGTATCGTGATGGGTATTCAGCAGAATTGAAGGCTTGAATACATCGAAATTTCTGTTCACCGCCCAGATATTGTTTTTAAAACGTTTGCTGGGAATCCCGTGCTTTTTGAAAAAGTTTTCAATTTCTACGGAGGTATTGAACTCATCCTTACTGAAGGACGGGATTTCAATCAGATTTTTCAGTAATTCTATGGCGTTGTTCAGCAATTCTTCTTTGCTATAAACAGATTTCAGTTCCTGCATGATGGTTTTCGATATGGTTTTTCAGTTGGGTTTCTTTTATTAAGAATACCTTGTTTACATTATTTCTTATGGCTCCCAGCGCATTTTCAAGCTTGGGCAGAATTCCTTTATGTAATTTCCCTGCGTTTTTCAAAAGGGAAAATTCCTGTTCCGAAATATTTTTAATTAACGATTCAGGATTATTTACATCTTCCAAAACCCCTTCTTTATCAAAACAATAGACCAATTCCACATCATATTTTACTGATAAAGCCTGGGCGATCACCGAAGCAATCGTATCTGCATTGGTATTGAAAAGGTGTCCTTTTTTATCGTGGGTGATCGCGGAAAACACAGGAACCAGATCAAGCTTCATCATTTTTGAGATCAGTTTTCTGTTTACCCCTTTCTCGGTAATATCGCCTACGAATCCAAAATCAATTTCCGCATCTTCCCTTTTCTTAGCCTTAATTAAATTTGCATCCGCCCCTGAAAAGCCGATGGCCTTGCATTTTTTCTGCTGAAGCCTGGCCACGATATTTTTATTGATGCCGCCGGCATAGACCATGGCCACCAGATCCAGGGTTTCTTTATCCGTAATCCGGCGCCCGTTCACCATCTTCTGCTCGATTCCAAGTTTATCCGCTAAAGTTGTAGCGAGCTTCCCTCCGCCATGAACCAGGATCTTTTTCTCACCGATCCCCGCGAACTGTTCCAGGAACTCGTCGAGCAATTCCTCGTCGTCGATCAGTGCGCCGCCAATTTTTACGATGTATAACTTTTCTTTCATTTTTATCCTTTTTTACAACCCTTATTTAAACCTCATAGGTTTTTGAAACCTATGAGGTTTAGCTATTTTGTATTGATTTCATCCAGAATCTCAGAAAACACGGCCTGTGCCGAGAAAATCCGGTTTTTGGCCTGCTGGTAAATAATGGAATGTTCCCCATCCATCACCTCATCACTCAGTTCCACATTTCTGCGGACCGGAAGGCAGTGCATGACCTTTGCCTCATGGGTGGCTTCCAGTTTTTCACTGGTCAGCATCCAGTTTTCTTTTACTTCGGGCATCGCCGCATAATCATCAAATGAAGACCAGTTTTTTACGTAAACAAAGTCTGCATCTTTCAGGGCTTCTTCCTGATCATGGATCACCGGTACGTTTTTCGTAAATTTTTTGTCCAGATCATAGCCTACCGGATTGGTGATCACGAAATCAACATCCATTTCCTGCATCCATTCGGCAAAAGAATTTCCTACCGCCTGTGCGATCGGCTTGATGTGCGGCGCCCAGGTCAGAACAACTTTCGGCTTACCTTCTTTCTTCCAGTTTTCAGTAATCGTGATACAGTCTGCAAGGCTCTGCAAAGGATGGCGCGTCGCCGATTCCAATGAAATGACCGGAACTTTGGCGTGCTGCTCAAACTGACTTAAAATACTTTCATTCACGTCATCTTCCTTGTTTTTCATGCCGGCAAAACAACGCACGGCGATGATATCGCAATACTGGTTCAGCACCTCGATTGCATCTTTGATGTGTTCTACAGTATCACCGTTCATCACGGCACCGTCAGCAAATTCAAGGTTCCAGGCTTCCTGGGCCGCATTTAGAGTAAGCACATTTAACCCTAAATTCTGAGCGGCAATCTGGCTGCTGAGACGTGTTCGTAAACTTGAATTCAAAAAGACCAGCCCGATGGTTTTCCCTTTTCCTTTCTCAGGTTCCGAGAGCGGATCTTCTTTGATTAATAAAGCTTTTTTTATAATTTCCTGTAAGTTTTCAACGTCACTTACAGCGGTGAATTTTTTCATTGTAATTGATTTTTAGGAGCTTTCGGTTATTGCTTTTTTTACGCAGATGATTGCGCTTTATTTCAACACATCAGTCACATGAGAGAGTTTAAATTACTTTTATAATATTTTAGAACATATCAGATAAAAATCAAGATTTTCTAAAACTGATGTGGTCTGTATTTTCAAATCTATATCTCTAATTTATGATCCGTTAAGCTTTTCTGGCTTTTATTGTTTCATTCTTCCACAGATTGCGCGGATTTTCACAGATGACAGCGTGGCTTCGAGAGCCTTAGTCAACAATAGAATAGACCTATTGAAAATCTCTGATTTTCTTCTTCTGTGATCTAAAAATATACGTAAAGCTTTAAACTTAAAATCTGATGTGCCTAATGTGTTAAAAAGCTTTTGTGACTTTTGTGGTTTAATTCTGTCACGTAATTTCCTAATGTATAAAAACTTCCTGCTCTTTTACCGTTATATTTTCTAAAACCGTTTTTAAAGCTGTAACAAACAGATCGGTTTCCTCTTTTTTGATATTCAGCGCTGGGAGAATCCTCAGCACCGTCTTATCGTTGGAATTTCCTGTAAAAATATGATGGTCATACAACAGACTGTTCCTCACTTCCGCACAGTCCCTGTCGAGTTCAATACCGATCATCAGTCCTTTCCTCCGGATCGTTTTGATATGCGGAAAATCCTTAATCGCATCTTCAATATACGCTCCCATTTTCTGAGCATTTTCGATAAGATTTTCCTCTTGCATCACATCCAGTACAGCGATCGCCGCTGCACAGGCTAAATGATTCCCGCCGAAAGTGGTTCCCAGCAGGCCGTTGCTGGCTTTAAATTTCGGGTGGATCAGAACACCGCCGATCGGGAAACCGTTCCCCATTCCTTTCGCCGTGGTAATCACATCGGCTTCTATCTCAAACTCCTGATGGGCGAAGAAATATCCGCTTCTTCCATAGCCCGACTGCACTTCATCCAGAATCAGGACGGTATTATGTTTTTCGCATAATTCCTTGATTTTGGTTAAAAATTCAACCGTTGGAATCATAATTCCGCCTACCCCCTGAATCCCTTCGATGATGACCGATGAAATTGCATTTCCTTCTTTTTCGAAAATATCTTCCAGCTGCGCGATGTTGTTCCATTCCGATTTAATAAACCGCTCATCATAGTTTACCGGAGCAACGATCTTCGGATTATCCGTAACGGATACTGCTGCCGAGGTTCTTCCATGGAATGAACCTGAAAAATAAAGCACTTTGCTTTTCCCGTTATGAAAAGAAGCCAGCTTTAATGCATTTTCATTGGCCTCCGCTCCCGAATTGCACAGAAAAAGGTTATACTCTTCCAGCCCGGAAAGCTTTCCTAATTTTTCGGCCAGCTCAGTCTGCAATTCATTCTGAACGGAGTTGGAATAGAAAGATATTTTGTCTAACTGTTCTTTTAATCTGCCCTGATAATACGGATGATTATGCCCGATGGAAATCACCGCATGGCCGCCGTAAAAATCAAGATACTGTTCTCCTTTGTCGTCCCAGAGAAATGATCCCTGCGCTTTGACAGGATTGATGTTAAATAATGGATATACGTTGAATAAATTCATGTCTTAAATTATAAATGATGATTGATAAATGATTGCTTCTAAAAATTCACCATTGACTTATTGACTATTCACCTCTTGGGTTATAATTGATAAGTGATGATTGATAAGTGATAAACAATACATTTTTTTTAATTCACTATTGACCTATTGACCATTCACCCCTTGAATCATAATTGATGATTTATGATTGATAAATGATAGATTCTAAAAATTCACTATTGACCTATTGACCATTCACTTTTTAACCATTCACCTTAAAAAGCTACCGGCTTCAGGTTCAGTCCCAGGTTTTCTTCCCAGCCCATCGCGATATTCATGTTTTGTACCGCCTGTCCGGAAGCACCTTTCAATAGATTGTCAATCGTTGAGTGAATGACTGTCACATTCCCACATCTTTCAATCTGAATCACACAGCGATTGGTATTGACAACCTGTTTTAAATCAATGCCTTTTTCACTTACCGTTACGAAAGGCTCCTCTGCATAAAACTCCCTGAACCACTGCTCGATATCTGATAGTGCCGCCTCTGTTTTTATCGTAGAGCTCGTAAAAATTCCTCTTGCAAAATCCCCTCTCCACGGAACAAAATTCAAGCTGACTTCATCTGAGTTCAACGTAACCAGCTGTTGCAAAATTTCATCCACATGCTGATGCGTCAGTGTTTTATAAGCTGAAATATTATTGTTCCTCCAGGTAAAATGCGTCGTCGCCTGCAAAGACTGCCCCGCTCCGGTAGATCCTGTAATTCCGGTGGTGTAAACATCATTAAGCAACCCTTTATCTGCTAAAGGAAGCAAAGCCAGCTGAATGGCGGTGGCAAAACATCCCGGATTGGCAATACTCTTAGCTCCTGAAAGCTGTTTTTTATTAATTTCGGGCAATCCGTAGATAAAATTTCGGTCTCCGAAATTCCCGTCCAACCGGAAATCATTTCCCAGATCGATCACCAATGTTTCTTCCTTTACCGGATTCTGAGCCAGCCAGTTCCGGCTTTCTTTATGAGGAAGGCACAGGAATACAATATCGGTATCCTGCGGCTGATCGGTCAGCACCATATCGCAAACGGTTTCCAGGTCCGGGTACAGATCTGAAATCTTGATTCCCGGATTGGAACGGCTGTATAAAAAGCTCAGCGAAATGTTCGGATGAAAAGCCAGAATGCGGATCAGCTCACTTCCGGTATAACCGTTCGCTCCTATAATTCCTACCGTCTTCATAGAGTTGAATTGATATTTTTAAAAAATTAAACATACTTAAAAGGTAAAAGCTTAAAGCCAATAGCCAGCAGCAATCAGCCATTCGCCTTATTGATCTGATGGTATATATTCAATGAATTGCTCAGAATTTTTGTGTAGCCTTTTACATCATCGCCCGTCCAGGCCCTGTTCGCTTCCCCATAACTTCCGAATTTGTCGGACATCAGATCATGAACGGATTCAATCCCGTTTAAAATAAAACGGTACGGATGAAGGGTTACGAAAACTTTACCGCTGACTGTTTTCTGGGAATCCGTAAGGAAAGATTCGATATTTCTCATTACCGGATCCAGGAAAAGCGCTTCGTGAAGCCAGTTCCCATACCAATCGGACAGCTGTGACTTGATCGTCTGCTGGTATTTCGAAAGCGTATGTTTTTCCAGTAAATGATGCGCTTTGATGATCACGGAGGCTGCTGCCGCTTCAAATCCTACCCTGCCTTTAATGCCTACAATAGTATCCCCGACGTGGATATCACGGCCGATTCCGTAAGCAGATGCAAGCTGCTCAATCTTCTGAATCGCATAGACCGGATGCTCAAAATGTTCTCCGTTTACTGCGGTAACTTCCCCATGGGTAAACTCGATTTCCAATCCGGAAGGCCGGGTTTCTTTAATTTGTGATGGAAACGCTTCTTCAGGAAGGTAATTTCTTGAAGTCAGGGTTTCTTTTCCGCCCACCGAAGTTCCCCACAATCCTTTATTTACGGAATACTGCGCTTTCTGGAATTCCTTATCATAGCCGTGGCTTTTGAGGAATTCAATTTCTTCTTCACGGGACAAAGCCATATCACGGATCGGCGTAATGATTTCCACTTCCGGGCACATCACCTGGAAAATCAGGTCAAAGCGGACCTGGTCATTTCCTGCTCCAGTACTTCCGTGCGCAATGGCATCCGCACCGGTTTCAATCGCATATTTAGCAATTTCCTGTGCCTGGATGGTGCGTTCTGCGCTTACAGACAGAGGATAGGTATTGTTTTTCAGCACATTCCCGAAAATCAGATATTTTACACAAGACTGATAATAATCTTTCTGAGCGTCTATGCACCTGTACTCTTTTACGCCAAGGTTCAACGCCCTTTTCTCCAGTTCTTTTTCCTCTTCTTCCGTAAAACCTCCGGTGTTCACCGTTACGGCATACACCTCATACCCCAATATTTCACTGAGGTATTTAGCACAGTACGAGGTATCGAGACCTCCGCTAAACGCTAAAACTACTTTCTTGCTCATTATTGTATCGATTATCCGGCTGACTATTTTCAGCACTGTTTTTTTTTACATTTTCAGGAACGAAAAGCATCGCCGTACACAGACAGTTTTTCCGTTCTTTTTTCATCAGAATATCATAATTCACGCAGCTTTTGCAGCCGTTCCAGAATTCTTCATCCTGGGTGAGTTCGGAATAGATGACAGGCTTATAACCGAGGTCGCTGTTAATCTTCATCACCGCCAATCCGGTGGTTAATCCGAAAATTTTGGCTTCCGGATACTTACTCCGGGATAAAGCGAATACTTTATCCTTGATCAGGGTAGCGACTCCCAGATGCCTGAAATTCGGAGAAACAATAAGTCCCGAATTGGCTACAAACTGACCGTGAGACCAGGTTTCAATATAGCAGAACCCTACCCACTTGCCGTTATCCGTGGCCACTACCGCATTGCCTTCAGTAATTTTCTTACTGAGGTATTCTATGGAACGCTTGGCTATTCCCGTTCCTCTGCGCTGTGCAGAATCATACATTTCCTGTTGTATTTCATTCACATACATCAGGTGAATGGATGAGGAAACTTCTATATTCATGTATTTATCTGAATTTTTTGGCAAATTTAAAACATAATCACTTTAAAAACCAAATATTAAAGATAATTTTTAGCTTAAAATATTATTAAAAAGTTAATTTATCTTTACATAGAATTAATATATTGCTAAATTATTATATATTTGCTAAAAATATATAGTTATGGAAAATAAATGTCCTAAATGCAACAGCATCAAGGTCGTAAAAAGCGGAATCGTTAATGAAAAACAGCGTTTCCTGTGCAAGGATTGCAAATACTATTTTACGGTAAAAAAATTGGGAAAACAGATTGACTATTACTATGTAACCAAAGCCTTACAGCTTTATCTTGAGGGTTTAAGCTTCCGGGAGATCGAAAGGATCATCGGGGTTTCCCATGTCACCATCAGTTCATGGATCAAGAAATACAACATCACAAGACCGCCCCATTCGGAGTTTCATCCTGTCTACAAAATACTGAAGCAAAACGAGCTGATCGAATACATGTCAAAAGAAGAGAACATTAAAAATTCAGGACTTATCATCACCCAGTTTGCGGATAAATACATGCTGATTAAATGGGAAAGATTTAAAAAATGAGCAATGAGTAATAGGTAATAAGCAATATAAACAACAGTTGATAAATAGTCATTCATTACTCATTACCCATTACCCATTACCTATATATACCCTTACCATTAATATATATTAAATTTTCTTAACTGAATTATTAATTACAATTTGGCTTTCATAAAAAACAACGCCAAAAATTGATAATTTATGAAGAAATTACTCACTTTTCTCGGATTAGCTTTAATCAGCAATTCTTTATATTCCCAGGGTTCGCCGGATTATGGAAGCGGATTAAAACTCAACCTGAATCAACAGGGCGACAAATACGTTCGGTTTATTTTATGGGATCAGTTCTGGCTGAGAAATACAGAAATGAACCCGGGCAGCATGGTAGGCGGTGAGCCGACTGACAATTCCTGGAGCCTGGGAAACCGCAGACTTCGTGCGCTGGCTTACGCACAGATTTCCAAAAGATACATGATTATGCTTCATTTTGGAATTAACAATCAGACCTTCATCAACGGCGGAGCACCCGGAACCACAGGTACCGGAGGAAACGGCAACGGGAAAAAGACCCAGCTGTTTTTCCATGATGCATGGAATGAGTACGCTGTAGTCCTGCCCGGAGAAGCCGGAAAGTTCAGCCTTTCGTTGGGAGCCGGACTGCATTATTACATGGGACTTTCGCGAATGACCATGGCTTCCACGCTGAATTTTCTTACGGTGGACTCTCCGATTTTCACCTGGCCTTTAATTGATAATTCCGATCAGTTTGCCCGGCAGCTGGGGATGTTTGCCAAAGGAAAATATGGAAAGCTGGAATACCGCTTCAGCCTGAACAAACCTTTTGCAACCGATCTTACTCCTGCCAATGTTCTCGATCCTTCAAAAGCGGTAGCGGTTGACAACAACGGAAACCCGAATTTCTCAAAAGCAGGGTATGTGGAATATCAGTTTTTGGATGAAGAATCGAATCTGCTTCCTTTCAAAGTGGGTTCTTATCTTGGAACAAAAAAAGTCTTCAACATCGGTGCGGGATTCTATCATCAGAAAGACGGAACACGGACTTCCGTCAATTCAAATATCGAAAAGCACGACATTACCCTGGTGGCTGTTGATGCCTTTGCCGATATTCCTTTGGGAAATGCCAAAAACAAAATGGCCGTTTCTGCGTATGCCGGCTATTACAATTATCAGTTCGGCCCGAACTACCTCAGAAATCTGGGAATCATGAACATTGCGGCTTCCGATCCTAATTTTATCGGCCAGAAAGCGATTGCCGGTCCGGGAAATATGCAGCCGACCATTGGAACAGGGAACATGATCTATGCCCAGGCCGGATTATTATTACCAAGCCAGGCAGAAAAACCTAAAATCAGGATTCAGCCTTTCGCAGCATATACGCATAAAAGTTTTGAAGCATTGGAGAAATCTTCTTCCCAATTCGATATCGGAGCCAACTGGTTCCTGGACGGCCATCACGCTAAAATTACGACCCAGTACTCCACAAGGCCAGTGTATACAAGCCCGACAGAAAGCCCTTCTTCCAAAGGAGAATTCATCATCCAGTTCCAGATTTATCTGTAGAACCTATTGGCTACGGCCGTCTCAAATAAATTTCAGAAAACTCAATATCAAATTTTAATTAACACTAAACCAAGCAATATGAGCGAAAATCATCACGATGCTTACCAAAACATGACCGAGAAGCAGAAAAACCGCACGATCTGGAGCGTTATTACCGCATCCTCACTCGGCACCCTGATCGAATGGTACGATTTCTATATCTTCGGAAGTTTGGCCGTCGTTTTAGCAACAAAATTTTTCCCGGCAGACAATCCTACGGCCGCTTTTCTATCCACCTTGGCGACTTTTGCCGCAGGATTTGTGGTGAGGCCTTTCGGAGCGCTGTTCTTCGGAAGACTGGGAGACCTTATCGGAAGAAAATATACGTTCCTGGTCACTTTGCTGATTATGGGATTCTCAACATTCCTGATCGGGTGTATTCCAAGTTATGAAACCATCGGGTTTATGGCGCCTGTCCTGGTTTTAATTTTAAGATTATTACAGGGACTGGCATTAGGAGGGGAATACGGAGGTGCCGCAACCTATGTGGCAGAATACGCCCAACCTCACCGGCGGGGTTACTGGACTTCCTGGATCCAAACCACAGCAACGGCAGGTCTTTTCATTTCATTAATCATCATCCTGATTACCAAAAGTACATTATCGGCCGAAGATTTCGATAACTGGGGATGGAGGGTTCCTTTCTGGATCTCGATCCTGATGGTAGGCGTTTCGTACATCATCAGAAAGAATATGAAAGAATCGCCGCTTTTTGCGAAGGCCAAAAGTGAAGGAAAAACATCCAAAAACCCGTTGAAAGAAAGCTTCGGAAATAAGTTCAATTTTAAATTCGTGCTACTGGCCTTATTCGGGGCCGCCATGGGACAAGGGGTTATCTGGTATACCGGGCAGTTTTACGCCATGAGTTTCCTCCAGAAAGTAATGAATATCGAATCAGCACAAGTCGACAAGCTGATGGCTATTGCGCTCCTAATGGGAACTCCTTTCTTCGTATTTTTCGGATGGCTTTCCGATAAGCTGGGAAGAAAAGCCATCATGATGACGGGAATGCTGGTGGCTATTCTGGCTTACCGACCTATTTATGACAAAATGTTCAACAGCATCGACCTGAAATCAAAAACCGTTGCGGAAAGCGGCCTGGTTGAAAAAAGAACGGCGAAAGTTCATGACAAAATCACGACCGACAGTTTGATTACGTTCCATAAAGAACTGACCTATACCGACGGTACTTTCATGAAAAAAGACAGCATCGTTCACTGGTCGCCGACAGGACCGGTAATGAAAGACGGAAAAGCTGATAAACCTACCGTTACCCAAACAGTAAAGATCAATACCGACACGAATATACTGCTGATCTTTTTAGTATTTATCCAGGTGATTTTCGTAACAATGGTGTACGGACCGATTGCCGCCTTTTTAGTGGAAATGTTCCCGGTGAGGATCCGTTATACCTCCATGTCGCTGCCTTATCACATCGGAAACGGGGTCTTCGGAGGATTGCTTCCTGCCGTAGCCACTTACCTGGTAACAACAGGAAAAGAAGCCGGACATGCCACCTGGTATCTAGAAGGTCTCTGGTACCCGATCGGCGTAGCTTCTGTCTGTCTTTTGATCGGTATATTCTATCTTAAAAACAAGAACAACAATATTCACGATTAAGTGCTGAAGCATTCAAATTTTTATTAATTTTAAAACTACTAAAATGAACGGATTAAAAAAAATATTAGGCTTACTCTGGATCGCCATTGCGCTTGTGGTAGGATATTTCGGAATTACCGTTTTGGGAATTCCTAAAATAAGCTCAGGAAAACAGGAAGACCTTGTTTTCGGGATTATTATCCTTTTCGTGCTGATGCCGATTATCTCAGGCGGGCTGGCCATTTTCGGCTATTATGCCCTGACAGGAGAATATGCCGACGAGAAAAATTAATGTATAAACAATGAATGATAATTGATCAGTGATGGATTAATTTCCGTCAGATGATCAATTATCGTTTGTTATTATCTGTAATAAAAAGAGTTTGTTAAAAAAATGATGACTTGAATTAAATCAGATGTCAATCATCATTTATCAATGATCAATCATGAAAAAAAGACACGAACAAAAACTGATCATTCTAAGCATCGGGCTGGTAATTGCCTTCAGCATACCTGTTTCAATGCTGTTCAACAGTTCCCAGGAAGTTTTCGGCTATCCGATGATCCTGGTGTATATTTTCGTGGTCTGGATGGTTTCCATCATTATTTCTTTTGTAATCATAAAAAAATATGATGAGTAGTTTCGCATTATTCACTGTAGTTTTGTTTTACCTGGCCCTTCTGTTCTTAGTCGCTTATCTGGCGGAGAAGAAGACGAGCAAGCTCTGGATCAACAATCCATACATCTATGCACTTTCTCTCGCAGTCTACTGTACGGCCTGGACGTATTACGGAAGCATAGGTGTTGCAGCGACCAGCGGACTCAATTATCTTCCGATTTATGTCGGTCCCATTATGATTATCCCGGCTTGGATTTACATCAATACCCGGATTGTAAGGATTTCCAGGGTCAACAAGATCAGCAGCGTGGCCGATTTTATTTCTTTGCGGTATGGGAACAGCAGAAGTCTCAGCGCCATTATTACCATTGTATGCCTTTTGGCTATTGTGCCTTACATCGGCCTTCAGATCAAAGCCATTTCCGAAACCTTTCACCTGGTTACCGAAACGGAAATTTCGAAAAATATTTTAACGGACAATGCCACTTTCGTAGTGATATTAATTGCTTTATTTTCCTCCTATTACGGAACACGGTACGTCGATGCTTCGGAAAAGCGGTTGGGAATCATCTCAGCGATCGCGCTGGAAAGTTTCCTGAAGCTGTTCTTCATTATTATTTTAGGATTGTTTGTGATCTATTTCGCTTTTGACGGGTTTTCCGATATTTATCAAAAGGCAAGCAAGTTTGCAGATTTTAAAGAGAAAAACACATTCAACGGGATTGAAGGCGCCATGAACTGGATGGTGCTGTGCATGATTTCAGGAACTGCGATCTGCATTCTCCCACGGCAGTTTCACACAGCCATCATCGAAAACCGACAGGAAAAGCACATCAAAACGGCCATCTGGTTTTTCCCGCTCTATCTGTTGATTTTCACCATCTTTATTTTTCCGATTGCCTGGGGCGGAAGGCTGATCTTTGAAGGACAAAACGTGAATCCTGAGTTCTACTCTATTTTAATTCCGCAATATTTCGACAAAACCTGGATTACGGTCTGCGTTTTCCTGGGCGGACTGAGTTCTTCCGTTTCGATGATCATCATTTCCGCGATCACTTTATCCATCATGCTGTCCAACAACTTGATCATCCCATATGGACTGCTGGGAAAATTTAAAGCAGAAAATGAAATAAAAAACACCCGCAATATTACCAACATCCGGAAGTTCAGCATTTTTGCACTGATCATTATGGCTTTCGCTTTCTATAAATATTTTATTCTGAAAACTTCACTGGATTCGGTGGGTTTGATCTCTTTTGTAGTGATCGCCCAGCTGGCTCCCGCATTCTTCGGCGCTATTTTCTGGCGGAGGGGAAGCTACAAAGGCGCCGTTACCGGATTGCTGGCAGGACTGATCATCTGCTATTTCGGCCTAATTATTCCTCAGTATTATTTTTCGTACAACCAGGAATTTAAAGAAGTGCTCAGAGGACTGTATGATGCATTCGACTTTTTTACCATCCCTTTTCTGGGCAGGATCCCGGAGATTTTCTTTTGGTCGCTTCTGGTGAATGCAGGGCTGTTCGGCATTATTTCCGTAAGCAGCAAAGGGAACTACCGGGAAAGAAATTTTGCAGAGCTTTATGTAGATATCGACAAATACATCCAAAATCACGAGAATGCATTCATCTGGAGGGGAACGGCTTATGTTTCGGATATTAAAAACATCCTGGAACGGTTTTTAGGAAAAAAGAAAACTGAACAGGCCCTTCGGATCTTCAATTTAAAATACAACATCGACTCGGAAACGGAGACCGCTGATTCCCGCTTTATTAAATTTTCGGAAAACCTGCTGGCAGGAAGAATAGGAACCGCTTCGGCAAAAATTTTAATCGAAGGTGTTACCAAAGAAGATAAAATCTCACTGAAGGAAGTACTGAATATTTTAGAGGAATCCAAAGAAAACATCATCCTCAATAAAAAGCTTACCGAGCAGTCGGAAGAGCTTAAAAAATTATCGGATGACCTGAGAAATGCCAATAAAAATTTAATTATTAAAGACCAGCAGAAAGACGACTTCCTGGATTCTGTGGCACATGAGCTGAGGACGCCCATCACCGCCATCCGCGCGGCCGGAGAAATTCTGGCAGACGACGATGACATTCCTTCAGAAATCAAAAAGGAGTTTCTGAATAACATCATTACCGAATCTGACCGTTTAAGTGAAATCATCAACGACATCCTGTATCTGGACAAATTGGAACATGGGGAAATTGCCCTGCACATCAGAGAAAACAACATACTTGAAACCTTTAAAAAAGCATTGAATCCTCTCCTGCATCTGATTCAGCAGAAAAATATCCATTTAAGCGAAGTCAATCTTCTCAACAAGGTTTTGTTTGCCTATGATGAGGCACGGATGATCCAGCTGTTTCAGAATATTTTGGGGAATGCATTGAAATTTACAGATGAGAATGGCACGATCCAGACCAAATTATCCGAAAAAGAAAACGAGGTGGTCATTAAGATCTTCAATACAGGAAAACATATCCCGGAAGAAGATCTGGAACTGATTTTCGATAAATTTTACCAGTCCAAAAACCAGAATATTCTAAAACCGACAGGAAGCGGCCTTGGGCTGGCCATTTCGAAAAAAATCGTACAGGCACAAGGCGGAAGCATAAAAGCAGAAAACAGCGGGTTAGGTGTTACCTTTACGGTTACCCTGCCCGACAGAAAATAATATAGAAAAGGCCCTCCGGGTTCTTATTTAATAAAGAAAAGAAAACATGAAAAGGATCATTATTGCAGATGACGAACACAAAATATTAATGTCACTGGAATACAGCTTCAGGAAAAACGGCTACGATGTCTATATTGCCAGAGACGGAACAGAGGTTCTTGAATTTTTAAAGACCATGGTTCCCGATGTCATCTTACTGGACATCATGATGCCGAATATGGACGGCTACAGCACCCTGGATCGCATTAAACAGGATGAAAAACTGAAAAATACCAAAGTGATTTTCCTGAGTGCAAAAAACAACCCGAAAGACATTGAAAAGGGACTGGAAATGGGAGCCGATGCCTATGTAACAAAACCTTATTCGATCAAAAAGCTGATGCAGCAGATTGAGGAGATGCTAGGGAATGAATGATGGCAGATCGTTGATGGTGGTATAGCCGGGATTAAATTTAACTGAAAATCGTATGACGAACATGGAAGATTTATTTAAAAGGAGCATAGAAGACAAAGAAGGTTTCTGGAACGAACAGGCCGGGGAAATAAGCTGGTTTCAATTTCCAACACAAATTCTTTCTAAGGACGAAAACAGGTATGCTCAATGGTTTTCCGACGGAAAGCTGAATATGTGCTATTTGTGTATCGACAAACACATCGAAGACGGTTTCGGAGAGCAGACTGCCATTGTGTACGACTCGCCGGTTACCGGCCAGAAAATAAAATATACATTCAGTCAGGCGAAAGAGGAAATCTCGAAACTGGCTGGGGGCCTGATTTCGTTGGGTTTGCAGAAAGGAGATACGGCCGTGATTTACATGCCGATGATTCCGCAGACCTTATTTGCGATGCTGGCGTGTGCCAGAATCGGCGTCATTCACAATGTGGTTTTCGGCGGTTTTGCACCGAATGAACTCGTGGTACGGATCGATGACTGCAAGCCGAAAGCCCTGATTACCGCAACGGCAGGCATCGAAATCACCAAAAGAATTCCCTACCTCCCTCTGGTAGAAAAAGCCATTGAGCTGGCCCAGGACAAAGTGGAAAATATTATTGTTTACAACAGGAAATTAGCCGACAATCAGCATGAAATGTTTGAAGGGCTGATCGATTATGAAACATTGGTTCAGCAATCGGAGCCGGCAGACTGTGTACCCGTAGAATCCACTCATCCACTCTACTTACTGTATACTTCCGGAACCACAGGTAAACCCAAAGGAATCACCCGTGATACGGGAGGCTATGCCACCGCATTGAAATTTTCCATGAATTTTATTTACGGCGTGAAACCTGGAGAGACCTATTGGGCGGCCTCCGATTTCGGGTGGGCCGTCGGCCACAGCTTTTCCGTCTACGGACCTCTGATCAACAGCAATACAACAGTTATTTTCGAAGGAAAACCGGTGATGACACCAGATGCAGGCACATTCTGGAGAATCATTTCGGAATATAAAGTTTCGGTAATGTTTACCGCTCCTACCGCCATCCGTGCCATCAAAAAAGAAGATCCAAACGGTGAATTGGTGAAGAAATATGATTTAACCCATTTTAAAAAACAGTTTCTCGCCGGTGAAAGATGCGATGTGGCGACCCTAGACTGGTTTGCAGAACACATCGGTGTTCCTGCCATCGACCATTGGTGGCAGACGGAATCAGGATGGCCGATGCTCGGCTTGCTGACCGCTGACGATACTTACAAAATTAAAAGAGCTTCTGCCGGAAAACCGATTCCGGGATACGATATCAAAATTTTCGATGAAAACGGACTTGAACTGGATGCCCACCAGGAAGGTTACTTAATCATCAAGCTTCCGCTTCCGCCGGGCGCACTGCTGGGTATCTGGAATGATAACGAACGTTTTCAGAGCAGCTATTTATCGCAGTATGACGGTTATTATTTCTCAGGAGACGGCGCTATCAGAGATGAAGACGGATATATCTTCATTACCGGAAGAGTGGATGACGTCATCAATGTAGCCGGACACCGTCTCTCGACTTCCGAAATGGAAGAAATCGTCTCATCCCATCCAGATGTGGCCGAATGTGCTGTGATTGGAATTGATGACGAATTGAAAGGACAGGTTCCGTTTGCGACGGTAGTCCTGAAAAACGGCACGGATACTTCCGATGAAAATGTAGAAAAAGAGATCGTACAGATGGTCCGCGAAAAAATCGGTGCGGTAGCGTGCCTTAAAAATGTAATGACGGTGAAACGGTTGCCGAAAACGCGATCCGGAAAGATTTTAAGAAAACTGATAAGAACTTTACTGGACGGTAAGGAATTCCAGATTCCATCGACGATTGATGATGAAAAAATCATTGAGGAAATCCAGCAAAAAATCAACGAATATAGAGCGCAAACAAGAAATTAAACTTAAATTTAAATAACGAAAATTCAAATAAAAACGAAAGGGATATGAGAAACTACCTGATAGAAGATTTACCGCATTATTTTGAAGAATATAAAAAATCCATTAAAAACCCTAAAAAGTTCTGGGACAAAGTCGCCGATCAGAATTTTGTATGGTATCAGCGATGGAGCAAAGTCGTGAAATACGACATGAACGAGGCTAAAATTACCTGGTTCAAAGGGGCGAAACTCAACATCACCAAGAACTGCCTGGACCGGCACCTTTCCGTACGGGGCGACAAAACCGCCATCATCTGGGAGCCGAACGATCCGAAAGAAGAGGCACAGTATATTTCCTACAATGAACTGTATACAAGGGTAAACAAAACAGCCAATGTCCTGAAAGAACTGGGCATCGAAAAAGGCGACCGGGTATGCATCTACCTTCCGATGATTCCTGAACTGGCCGTTACCATGCTGGCCTGCGCCAAATTGGGAGCGGTGCATTCCGTAATTTTTGCAGGATTTTCCGCATCAGCCGTTGCATCAAGGGTAAACGACTGTGAGGCTAAAATGGTCATCACATCCGATGGAAGTTACCGGGGCAACAAAGTGCTGGATTTAAAAAGCATCGTGGATGAAGCATTGGAGAAAACGCCAAGCGTAGAAAAAGTACTGGTCGTAAAAAGAACGAAAAATGAAATTAAAATGAAAGAAGGGCGCGACTTCTGGATGGCAGACCTGTACGAAAATGCGTCTCCCGATTTCGTTACCATGATCATGGATGCCGAAGACCCGCTTTTCATTCTGTATACTTCAGGCTCGACCGGAAAACCGAAAGGAATGCTCCACACCTGTGCCGGATACATGGTCTATACGGCCTATACTTTTAAAAATGTATTCAACTATAAAGAAAATGACATCTACTGGTGTACGGCCGACATTGGCTGGATCACAGGCCATTCCTATATTTTGTACGGCCCGTTGCTGAACGGCGCGACGACGGTGATCTTCGAAGGTGTTCCTACCTATCCGGAGCCTGACCGATTCTGGGAAGTGATTGAAAAACATAAAATTACCCAGTTTTATACCGCCCCTACCGCCATCCGTTCATTAGCAAAAGAAAGTGCGGAATGGGTAGATAAGCATGACCTGAGTTCGCTGAAAGTTATCGGCTCCGTAGGAGAACCTATCAATGATGAAGCATGGCATTGGTTCAACGACCATGTCGGAAGAAAAAAATGCCCGATCGTTGATACCTGGTGGCAGACGGAAACCGGAGGAATTATGATTTCACCGCTGCCTTTCGTTACGCCTACAAAACCGACCTATGCTACCCTGCCGCTGCCGGGAATACAGCCCGTCCTGATGGATGACAAACGAAATGAGATCATGGGCAACCAGGTTACCGGAAATCTGTGCATCCGTTTTCCGTGGCCGGGAATTGCCAGAACCATCTGGGGCGATCATCAACGGTATAAAGAAACGTATTTTACGGCTTTCCCAGGGAAATATTTCACCGGTGACGGCGCTTTACGGGATGAGGTCGGCTATTACAGAATCACCGGACGGGTGGACGATGTAATTATCGTTTCAGGACATAACCTGGGAACTGCCCCGATAGAAGATAGCATCAACCAACATCCGGCTGTAGCTGAATCTGCAATTGTAGGTTATCCTCACGACATCAAAGGAAACGCTTTATACGGTTATGTGGTCCTGAAAGAAACCGGGGAAAGCAGACAGCGTGAAAACCTGAAAAAGGAAATCAATCAGCTGATTTCAGACCAGATCGGCCCGATTGCCAAACTTGATAAGATCCAGTTTGTTTCCGGGCTTCCGAAAACCCGTTCAGGAAAAATCATGCGCCGTATTCTGCGAAAAATTGCGGAAGGCGACTTCAGTAATTTCGGGGATATTACCACCCTCCTCAATCCTGAAATTGTAGAAGAAATTAAAAATGAAAGTATCTGATCATATTGAACAGCATCAATAAATAAGAAAGCGGGCTTTTCAAGTCCGCTTTTTATTTTATCACAGCTGATCTATTCCCAATTGCTTTCTAAATGCTAAATTTAAGTTGTACTGTTCTTCAGCCGGAACCTCTTTTTTAGCTGTTTTCTCAATATCCTTCCCTTCTTTCGTCCATAAATACGGAACAAAATTAAAAACCTGATCACCATTTAATTTGGCAACATCTTCTTTCCAGGTTTTCCATCGGTAACCTTTGTAAAATTCTTCGAGATGATGATTAAAGCAGAAATCTAAGAATTCCGTGTACGTAAGATCAAGGGGCTCAAATTCCAAAGTATCGGGTGCAAAATAATAGATCTTGCCCACATCTTTTCCAAGTCCGCCACCATTTAATACAAAGAAACCGCCAATTGCATCATCGGCAACCAACAGATACGATGAGGGTTGCCCAAAATCTGTAAAAGTTTTCCCAAGATTCCAGTCAGGTAAACTTCTGGTTAATCTCGCATTTCCGGAACCCAATATTCTAATCCACCCATTGTCAATTAAAATACCGCCGGTTTCGTACACAATTGAACCCATCGGGGAACGGGTTGTAACCTGGATTTTATATAAAGCTTCTACTGCTTTTTGCTTATCTGCCGGCAAGATTTCAACTTTATTTTTTGCGGCCTTAACCCATTCCATAACGAATGGCCAGCCTGAGTCGTTTTCGTTTATTAATTCTTCAATTGGATGCATTGTTTTCTGAGAAAATGTGGTTAGGAAAAAAATGTCAGAAATAAAGTATAGCGTTTTTTCATGGAAATTGATTAACATGGTCATTCATAGTGTAGACAGATAAAATCCGTCCTTCGTATTAATTTTGTTATAAATTTAATAAAATACTTGAAACATCTTAAAAGTTTAAAAATCTATTTACACTTATTGATAAGGGCAAAATCATGATCTCTTCTATAGTAAATTATTGATGTTAGAAATAAAATAAATCCGTTATGTTCCGGATAAAAATTAAAGTTGAAAACCGACTAAACATTTGAATTTTACGATAAAGGAAGCTAAAATTCAATAACAGAAAACCTACAGGACAATCCACAGATCTTTAGCTTTGAAAAGTGCGGAAATTTTCGTATTTTCGTTTAAATATAGGCTTTTGCACAAATGAGTTACGACTTCGAACAGGAAAATAAAGAGATCTTAGCCCGATATAAGGATCTGATCTCTAATACATACAGAACATTGGATGAGGAAAACAACAAACTCATCCGTAAGGCATTCGATATTGCCCTGGATGCCCACAAGGACCAGCGCAGGAAAACGGGTGAACCCTACATCTACCATCCCATCGCCGTTGCCAAAATCGTAGCGACGGAAATCGGTTTGGGGGCTACTTCTATTGCCTGTGCCCTCCTTCACGATGTTGTTGAAGACTCCGATTATACCTATGAAGATCTGAAGAAAATTTTTGGTGAGAAAATAGCCGATATTGTAAACGGGCTTACCAAGATTTCCATCATGAACCACCAGAATATTTCGGTGCAGTCTGAAAACTACAGGAAATTGCTACTGACACTTTCTGAGGATTTCCGGGTTATCCTGATCAAGATTGCGGACAGGCTTCACAATATGCGGACGTTGGAAAGCATGGCGCCGGACAAGCAGAAAAAGATCGCTTCTGAAACCGTGTACATTTATGCGCCGATGGCCCACCGTTTAGGGTTGTACAACATCAAATCCGAGCTGGAAGACCTTTCCCTGAAATACAACAATCCGGATGTCTACAACGAGATCACGCAAAAATTGGAACTTGCGAAGGAAAGCCGTGAGAAGTACATTGAGGAATTTAAAAAAGAGGTTTCCGAGAAGCTGCATGAGGAAGGTTTGCACTTTAAAATCAAAGGACGGGCGAAAGCCATTTCTTCGATCTACAGAAAAATGCTGAAACAGGGAGTTTCCTTTGAAGAAGTGTATGACAACTACGCCATCCGGATCATTTATAAATCTGATGCCAAGAATGAGAAATTCCTGGCCTGGAAAATTTATTCGATCGTAACAGATGTCTACCATAGCAATCCTTCCAGGATGCGCGACTGGATTACCCAGCCCCGTTCTACCGGTTATGAAAGTTTACATTTAACCGTACTTGGGCCGGATAAAAAATGGATCGAGGTTCAGATCCGTTCGGAAAGAATGGATGAGATTGCCGAAAAAGGGGTTGCCGCCCACTACAAATACAAAGAAGGGTACAAGCAAAGCTCGGAGGACCGGAATTTTGAAAACTGGGTAACCGAAATCCGCGAAGTCCTCGAGCAGCAGCAGAACCTTACGACTTCTGAGCTTCTAGATAACATTAAGCTCAACTTATACTCAAAAGAGGTTTTTGTCTTTACGCCAAAAGGGGAAATTAAGATTTTACCGACGAATGCCACCGCTTTGGATTTTGCCTTTTCCGTTCACTCCGATCTGGGTATGAAATGTTTAGGGGCAAAAATCAACGGAAAGCTGGTGCCGATCTCCTATGTTCTTCAGAATGGCGATCAGGTGGATATTTTGTCCTCCCAAAACCAGAAGCCGAAATCCGACTGGCTGGAATTTGTAGTCACTTCAAAAGCCAAGTCAAAGATCAAGAGTTATTTAAACTCGCAAAAGAACCAGCTGGTAGAAGACGGAAAAGAAATCCTTCAAAGAAAACTCCGTCATGCAAAAATTAATTTTAACGATGAAGAAATCAATAAACTTCAGAAATTCTTTAATCTTAAAACATCTCAGGAACTGTTCTTAAAATTCCAGTCGAATGAACTGGATGCAAGCAGTTTAAGAAAATATATCGAAAGCAAGAATGTATTCAACAACTTGCTTTCAAGATTCAGAAAATCTCCGACAAAAAATACTGTTTACGTAGAGCCGAAGGAGCAAAATCTGGACATGATCGTCTTCGGAAAAGATGAAGAAAAGCTGAATTACAGCTATGCCAAATGCTGTACGGTAATCCCGGGTGACAAAATTTTCGGATTTATCACCATTTCAGACGGAATTAAAGTTCACAGCGACAACTGTCCGAATGCCATCAATCTCCGCGCCCAATACGATTACCGGGTGATTCCTGCGAAATGGGTGAATGCGGAAAGCTTCAAAAACAGGGTAAAAATAGAGATCGAAGGACTCGACCGGATGGGAATGATCAACGATATCACTACCGTTATCAGCGGCTCGATGGGAATGGACATGAAAAGCATGTCTATCGAATCCAACGATGGAATTTTTACAGGAACAATTATTCTTGAGGTAAAAAATAAAAGCCAGCTGGAGCAGACCTTTAAGAAGTTAAAAGACATTAATGGAGTTTCCAGGGTGAGGAGAATATAAGTATCAATGAATCTGACACAGTATTTTAAAGAGTTTTTCAGGAGCAGCCAGTCCTCCGGAATCATCCTGATGGTCTGTGTCGCCGTCTCATTACTCATTGCCAATTCTTCTTTTGCAGGAAACTTTCAGAATTTTTTAAACAAAGAAATTGGAACCGACATCTTTCACCTGAAATATCCGGTAAGCATCTGGATCAATGATGGTCTAATGGCCATATTTTTCCTTCTGGTAGGACTGGAAATCAAACGGGAAATGATCGAAGGCGAACTTTCTTCATTTAAGAATGCTTCCCTTCCCATTTTTGCCGCCATTGGCGGAATGCTGGTTCCGGCAGTGATCTATACGGTATTCAATTCAGGAACAGCATATGCAAACGGTTGGGGAATTCCAATGGCTACGGATATCGCCTTTTCATTGGCTATCGTTTCCATGCTGGGAAAGAAAATTCCGAATTCCATTAAGATTTTCCTGGCGGCATTGGCGATTGTGGATGATCTGGGAGCCATTCTCGTGATTGCCATCTTTTATACCGAGCAAATCCATTGGAGTTATTTACTGCTTTCTTTGGGAGTAACCGCATTGCTTTTCTTACTGAATTACTTAAAAGTTACCAGGATTATCTTTTATCTTATTCCGGGAATCTTTTTATGGTACTTCCTGCATCATTCAGGAATCCATGCCACCATTGCAGGCGTTCTGCTGGCGTTTTCCATTCCGACAAATGTTTCAACAACAGAAATTTCCCCTTTGGAAAAACTTGAGCATCAGCTGCATTTCCCGGTAAGCTTTCTCATCATGCCCGTTTTCGCCCTAACCAATACCAATATTACTTTTACCAAAGAAATGGTTTCCGGGCTTACGAGCACCCTCGGATCAGGGATTATCTGCGGGTTGGTACTGGGAAAATTGGTTGGAATTAATTTGTTTTCGCTAATTGCGGTTAAATTCAGATTAAGTTCCCTGCCTCAGAACAGCTCATGGAAACAGATGATCGGTGTCGGCTTGCTCGCCGGAATCGGATTTACCATGTCAATTTTCATTGCACTGCTTTCGTTTAAAGGACAAACCGAAATTCAGGACGAAGCTAAGTTTGCCATTTTAATCGCCTCATTCATAGCAGCGGTTTCAGGATTTATTATTTTAAAAACAGCTTCGAAAAACGAAATTCCGGAAGAAGATTAGTTTATTCCTGATTTTTATCTTTTAGATTTTTACGGCGGTTTTTAAGGGTCTTATTGTCAAGTTCCTTGCTTTTCCCTTCTCTTTTTAACTGATCGGACAGCAGCTTTTCGATCCTCACTTTTCTGATGGCCATATTCAACTCGTTGCCGAAAAGCAGCAGGTAAACGTTTACATTAATCCAGATCATCAGCAGGATCATACTTCCGATGGATCCGTACAACACGTTGTAACGGGCGATATTCTTCACATAAAGCGCAAAGATATAGGTTGTCACTACAAATAAAACAGTCGTTAAAATAGCCCCCGGAACTGCCTGCCTGAATCGGGCGATCCGTACCGTGCCCAGCCAGTAAAACAGAGCGAGCAATATAAAATAAAAAATAGGGAAAGATACAAACCCGATGATTTTCGAAAGGTTTTTGACCAGCCAAGAAATATCCTTCACCGGCGTAAAGAGCTTCAGTACAAACTCCGAATAGTAGACTCCGAACAGAGAAAGAAAAACAATAGAAATGAAGCCGATGGTAATAAAAAAGGAAAGGATAAATTCTTTCACATCGGTCATTTTTTCATCCGTATTTTCATTAAATCCGTTGATCAGAGAAAAAGTTCCGTTGGTGGCAAATATCAGGGCAAAAACGATCGTCAGGTTACTGATGCCTTTCATATTCGGAACGATGCTGTTTTCGATATAATCCCGCACATCACCTTCAATATTGGACGGGAAAATATTGTGCAGCAAAACATCAAAAATATAAAACTGAAGCTTGTCGTAATGCGGCATGTATGGCAGAATCGACAGGAGGAAGAGAATAAACGGAAACAAACTGATGGTAAAGCTCCATGAAATGGCTGCTGCTTTACGGCCTATCTTATCTTTAAAAATTCCGCGGATATAGATCTGAAACATTTGCCAGAGAGAAATTCCCAATACAGGAATATGGATACCGTCGAAAAACTCTTGAATTTTCAAGATAAATTTAGGTAGTTTTGCGCTCATTCTTTAATAATATGTTCCGTCCGACATTCCGGTATTAAATTATCAATACGCCCGCAACAGCAGGTTTTCTCAATAAGAAATACGGAAAAATACAGGAAGGAATTTGTATTTGTATCAGACCGGTGTTCCTACAAAAGTAATGAATTTTTTAAAATTAACGTTTCAGCGGAAATTACGGAATGATGACTTTCTTTAATTTATGAATATCTTTGTCATTTAAAATTAAGCCACAACATGCAGATCAGTTTACTTTGTATCGGAAAAACAGACGATAAGGAAATTACTTCTTTGATCAATTATTACCTGAAACGTCTTCCGAAACACTGGAATTTTGAAATTACTGAAATCCCGGATGTAAAAAATGCGAAAAACCTTTCACCGGATCTCCTGAAAAAAGAAGAGGGAAAACTGTTTTTAAACCACATCGACAGGACGGATCTTGTGCTGATCCTGGATGAGAAAGGAAAGCAGTTTACCAGCAGGGAATTCGCCCAGAAAATAGACCATTGGATGAATGCTTCGGTAAAAAAAATCCATCTGCTGATTGGCGGGGCCTACGGATTTTCAGAAGAAATGTATTCCAGGGCCAACGAGAAAATGTCGCTGTCTAAAATGACGTTTACCCATCAGATGATCCGGCTGTTTATCGTAGAACAGATCTACCGTGCCGACCAGATCCTACAGGGTAAACCTTATCACAATGACTGATGAAACGGTTAAGGCTCGGGCCGGCAAGCCGGCCCGAGCCTTAACCCGGATATTTTAAATACGTATCGTCTTTATAAAGCGACTGACTGCTTGATGATTACTTTTTTCGCAAGCGTACCGAAGATGATTCCAAGAACAGATCCCGCGAATGCGCCTACCAGAATATCTCCCGGAAAATGCACGCCCAAATAAATCCTGCTGTAAGAAACGACCACCGCCCATACAAACAGCACATAAGGAAACCATCTGAGCTTACGCCCCAATAAAATAGTAAGGTAAGTCGCCAGGAAAAAGGTATTGGAAGCATGGGAAGAATAAAAGCCGAACTGTCCGCCGCATTTCACGATTCTCATGACATGCTCCAGACTCGGATCATGACACGGACGAAGTCTTTCGACACCGTGCTTGAAAACACCCGCCAGCTGGTCGGAAACCGTAACCCCGATGGCGACGAAAATCAGGATAAAAACCAAAGACCGCAGCTTATAGTTTTTAAATAAAAAATAAAAGAAAATAATATACAGCGGAACCCAAATCCACGTACTGGAAATCAACATCCAGAACTGGTCGAAACGGGAGTCTCCCAAATTATTGAGAAACAGAAAGACTTTTTTATCTTCCAGAACAAGCTCCTCCATCCTCTCCTATCTGCTTACAGGTCCTTCATAGGTTTCGTCGTCAGAAGGCTTGGGTTTCGGAAGTTCATTGGATGCCTGCGGCTCGGTAAGGGTTTCCTTCTGAACATCATTCATCGGGTTGTAATCTTTTGCCGCATCCTTTACTTTCTCAATTTCACGCTTGATTTCGGAAACAGGATTATCTGTTTCTTTCATGATTTCTGTTTTGATATCTTCCACGGCACCACGCATTTTACGTACGCCAGCGCCCAGGTCGCGTGCAATCTGAGGAAGTTTGTCCGGTCCGAATAATACAACGATTGCCACGGCAATCAGTGCCATTTCTCCAATGCTTAATTCCATATGGTAAAATTACGAAAGTTATACGAAACTGGATGTTAAATATTAATTTTTAATGAAATATTAAGTTTTGATTATCTACATATTCCGCTAGATGACATTTCTAAATAAAAAGAGCAACTCCCAAAACGAATTGCCTTTTTTAAATATTTAGGTTTAAATCTCCTGATTTTTAATTCCTTTTCTTTTAAAATTAAAATACGTAATCACTACGCTGACCGACATTAAAATAAATGCCAGGAAAAAAGGTGCTCCCGGAAATTTCAGGGAAGAATCGTCTTTACTGAACTGATAATACAGGCTGGCCATCAGCGGCGGGCCAATCGTGGAGGTAACGCTCATCAGGCTGGTTAATGCCCCCTGCAGTTCTCCCTGCTCATTGGCAGCAACATTTTTGGTGATTACAGATTGCAGGGACGGTCCGCAGATTCCGCCCAGACAGTAAGGAATAAGAATGGCAAACATCATCCAGCCCTCTGTGGCAAAAGAAAACAGCAGCATCCCCATCGCATACATGCCAAGACCTATGTAGATACTTTTGTATTCCCCAAGTTTCGGGGTTGTCCATCTGATCAGAACACCCTGTACAAGCGCGACAAGGATACCGACAACTCCCAAAGAGACTCCAACGGTAAATTCGCTCCATTTAAACTGACCGATGGTAAAAAAGCTCCAGTTGCTCTGCACGGCGTGGCCCGCGACATATACAAGAAAAAGAGCAGCTACCAGCCCGGAAAGCTCGGGATGCCTGAACAAAAATTTAAGCGATCCGATGGGATTGGCGCGTTTCCAGTCGAATTCCCTTCTTTTATCCTTATCCAGACTTTCAGGAAGGATAAAATAACCATAAAGGAAATTAACAAGACATAATATCGCCGCTGCATAAAAAGGCATTCTCGCCCCGAAATGTCCCAAAGCGCCGCCAATCAGCGGACCAATAATAAAGCCCAAGCCGAATGCAGCCCCAATAAGCCCGAAGTTTTTTGCGCGGTCTTCATCTGTAGAAATATCGGCAATATAAGCACTGGCCGTCGTAAAACTCGCACCGGTAATCCCGGCAATAACTCTTCCGACAAAAAGCAGCCAGATCGTAGGAGCAATAGCCAGGAAAATATAGTCTACGGTAAACCCGAAAAGGGATATCAGAATAATCGGCCTTCTTCCGAATTTATCACTCAGGTTTCCGACCACGGGAGAAAATACGAACTGGGTAAAGGCATATGCAAAACTCAGCCAGCCGCCGTATTTTGCAGCTTCTCTTACATTTCCGTGGATGAGCTCCTCAATAAGCTTCGGAATCACAGGGATAATAATTCCCAGGCCAATTACATCAATCAGCAGGGTAATAAAGATAAAGCCAATGGCCGCCTTTTTCTTCGAATTTTCCATATTGCTGCAAAAATAGCGAAATCAGGGATAATTTGGAAATGTGAAGGGTGAATAGTGATGGTGAATGGTGAATTGTCAATTTGCTGGGCAAGTGAATTTTCTACAACTGGAAATTGACCATTGACTCGAAGAAATTGACCATTGACAAAATGGGAACGCTCAATGGTCAATTTTGCTGCGCAAGTGAATTTTTCATCAACTACAATTGACCATTGACTCGGAGAAATTGACCATTGACAAAATAGGAATGCTCAATGGTCAATTTTGCTGCGCAAGTGAATTTTTCATCAACTACAATTGACCATTGACTCGGAGAAATTGACCATTGACAAAATAGGAATGCTCAATGGTCAATTTTGCTTCGCAAGTGAATTGTATAACACGCCAAATTCACCATTGACCCCGAAGGAAATTCACTATTGACATCAGGAAAGGCCATCCTTATTCCCAAAGGTCAACTGCCGCAATTTAACCTTAGACTTTAAACCCTAAACTTTAAACCAAAAAAAGCCTTTCATTACTGAAAGGCTTTTTTCTTATTTATTGTAGTATACATTATTTTGAAGCAAGTACTTCTTTAGTCGTTGTCGTCTTGCCGTGAACTTCGTCTTCCTTACCTGTTTTCAGGAAGTCGTAAGCGATAGCCGATGCAACGAAGATCGATGAATAAGTACCAAATCCGATACCGATTAACATCGCAAACATAAATCCTCTCAGGTTATCTCCACCAAAGATGAAGATCGCCAGGATCACCAAAATGGTAGTGAATGAGGTGTTGAATGTTCTACCCAATGTGCTCGAAATAGAGTCATCGAATAATCCTGCCAATGTTAAAGATTTCTTCTCTCTCAGGTACTCCCTGATTCTGTCGAAGATAATTACCGTATCGTTGATAGAGTATCCCAATACCGTAAGAATCGCAGCAACAAAATCCTGGTTGATCTCCATGTTGAACGGCATATATTTATGAAGCAATGAATAAGCTCCAAGAATAATTACCGCATCGTGGAACAAGGCTGCTACTGCACCTAAAGAGAACTGCCATTTTCTGAATCGTACCAAAATGTATATGAAGATCATTGCCAACGCAGCTACAACGGCGTAGATTCCGTGCACCTGAATATCATCAGCAACAGAAGGTCCTACTTTTTCGGAAGAAACAATTCCGGCGTGATCCTTGTCTGCAGATTTGAAATCTTTCAGGGTGGTTCCGGCAGGTAAGTTTGATTTTAAACCTTCAAACAATTTCTGTTCGATAATCTGGTCAGCTTTCAGAGATTCGTCTTCGATAAGATAATCCGTAGAGATTTTTAACTGCTTTTCGTTTCCGAAAGTTTTAGCCTCAACAGAAGAGTTTTTCCCATCTTTCGTTTTGAAAAGTGCTACTAATTTTTCTTCAATATCTTCAGCTTTTACATTTTTATCGAATCGCACGACATAGTTTCTACCTCCGGTAAAGTCGATACCGTATTTGAAGCCGTGTGTAGCGATAGAAATGATACAAACTACCGTTAAAATAGCTGAGAAGATATAAGCATACTTTCTCTTTCCAATGAAATCGATCCAGGTATTTCTGAACAGGTTTTTCGTTGCCGGAGTCCATACGGAAAGTCCTTTTCCTTTATTTAATCTCGAGAAGATCATTGCTCTGGAAAGAAGTACGGAGGTGAATAACGTCATCGCAATACCGATCATTAACGTCAGTGCAAAACCTTTAATAGGTCCTGTTCCGAAGAAGAACAATACAACTGCAGTTAAGAACGTAGTCGTGTGACCGTCGATAATCGCATTCAAAGCATGTTTGAAACCGTCTTTGTACGCTTCCAGGATACTTTTCCCTGCAAATAATTCTTCTTTTGTTCTTTCGTAAATAATTACGTTCGTGTCGACCGCGACTGCCATCGTCAGAACGATACCTGCGATCCCCGGAAGGGTTAGGGTAAAGTCACCCGAATCCATAATTCCGAAAATGTAGAATAAGTTGATAACCATTGCAATTACCGCATATACACCCGCTCCACCGTAGTAGAAAATAATGTAAACGATAATGATAGCAAATGCAATGATGAATGACATTAAACCGGAATCAATAGCTTCCTGCCCTAATGACGGACCTACTACCGTAGCCTGAACTACTTTTGCACCCGCCGGCAATTTTCCTGCTCCTAAAACGTCTACCAATTCTTTCGCCTCTTCCTGAGAGAAGTTTCCGGAGATCTGTGTTCTACCGTTTGGAATGGCATTTACAACGTTCGGTGCCGTGTATACCCTGTTATCTAAGGTAACCGCTACCGGCTTCCCTACGTTTTTCTCGGTAAGGGTTTTCCATTCTTTAGCACCTTTGGAATCCATCTGCATATCTACTACAACTCTGCTTAATTCGTCATAGCCGATGTTTGCACTTTCCACAGCACCGTCTACCGGAGCTTTCTGGTTGATGTTTCCTCTGATCGCATATAATACAAGGCTTTCCGCATCATTAGCTTCAGGCTTGTATCCCCACATAAATTGGGTATATTTTATGTTGGCAGGACGTAAAGACTGAGCCACTTTGCTGTTCAAGATTTTGTTTACAGCAGCTGTGTCAGATAATTTTACATTGGCTACCCCATTGGTTCTTAACTTGTCGATGTGTAAAAGATTCATGAAGTTCGTGCTCTTAGCCACTCCCATAGAATCTCCTTTTGCAGCGATAACCGAAGTTAATGTCTGGAAATAAGGTGCTACTTCAGGAACCTGCTGTACTTCCCAGAACTGCAGTTTTGCAGAGGTCTGAAGCATCTTCTTCACTTTATCGATGTCCTTCATCCCCGGCATTTCCACAGAAATTCTCGCAGTACCCGGAACTCTCTGAACGTTCGGCTGGATCGCTCCAAGCTTATCGATTCTGGTTCTGATTACTTCGAAAGCTGTTCCTACAGAAGCATCGATTTTTCTTTTGACGATGTTTTTTACCTGATCATCAGGCGTGTTGTACTTTACTTCCGTAAGCGTAGTATTTCCGAAAAGCTCCGGATCCGCCAACTTTAGGTTTGTACCTTTAGCTCTGTTGATTGCATCGAACTGCTCAAAGAAATTGTCGATGTAAGATTTTGTGGAATTCTTCTGAACTTCATCCGTTTTGTTTAAAGCCTCGATCAGAATCGGGTTAGTAGAATAATTCGTTAAATCATTCACAAGATCCCTCTGGTTGATCTCCAAAAGAACGTTGATCCCGCCTTTAAGGTCAAGACCAAGCTTCATTTCCTTCTCTTGGGCTTTGGTGTAATAAAGTTTAGTGAATCCCAGATTCAGCGTATCCTTCGAAAGTTTTGCAATCTCTTTCTGATACTTTTCCGGATTGTCTCCTGCAACAGCAGTTGCCTGCCTTTCAATTTTGCCGGCGTACCATGTTGGTAATAGCTCGTTTAAGCAAATTAACCCTAGTACAATAGCAACAATTGTAATAAGTCCTTTTCCTTGCATTTTGTTATAACTACGTTAAATTAAGTCGGCAAATATAATCATTTTCTTGAATTTTATGAATTTTAAGTACAGAAATCGTTTATTTTCAGACATATCGGCAGTCTTATTTTTATTTAAGATTCCATATTTTTTTTGTGGTATATAAAGGAAGTTTTCAAAGCTCCATTGGTACGGAATTTTCACTCAGTTTAATGCACTAAATATCAAAATATTATGAAAAAACTACTTTTTTATGCAAGTCTTTTTTCTTCCTGTATGTTTAATGCCCAGAGCATTACACTGGAAGAATTTGCGACCGGGTTTACCGCGCCCGTAGAAATGGTACATGCGAACGACAGCCGCATGTTTGTAGTACAGCAAAACGGAATCATTAAAATCTTACAAGCCAATGGAACAGTAAATTCTACTAATTTTTTAAACATCAGCTCTAAAATCACTTATGGAGGAGAAAGAGGCCTTCTCGGACTGGCATTTCACCCGCAATACCCTACGAACGGGTATTTTTTTGTTTATTACAACGACACTAGCGGAAACATTACGGTAGCCCGGTACACCAGAAGCACGACTAATCCGGATCTGGCAGATCCTTCAACGGAAAAGATCATCCTGAACGTACCGAAGCCTTTCGATAACCACAATGGCGGAAGTATCCACTTTGCACCCGACGGCTATCTCTGGGTAGTGACCGGTGACGGAGGAAGCGGCGGAGATCCGAACAATAATGCCCAGAACAAAAATTCCCTGTTGGGTAAACTGTTAAGGCTGGACATCAATTCCACCGGCGCTTATAATATTCCGGCGGGAAATCCTTTTGTGGGAATCGACGGAGCTGATGAAGTCTGGGCCTACGGGTTACGGAATGCCTGGAAATTTAATTTTGATACCGCTTCCGGCAATGTCATGATTGCAGATGTCGGCCAGGGCCAGATTGAAGAAATCAACCGGATGCCTTTAACCCAGGCGGGAATCAATTACGGCTGGAGATGCTATGAAGGCAATAATTCCTATAATACGACAGGTTGTGCTGCCCAATCGACAATGACATTTCCTGTGGCGGCTTACGATCATTCAGGCGGAAAATGTTCTATTACCGGAGGATATGTTTACCGCGGAACCCAATATCCGGCTTTGCAGGGTAGGT
Organism: Chryseobacterium sp. SORGH_AS_0447; assembly: GCF_030818695.1. NCBI lineage: Bacteria > Pseudomonadati > Bacteroidota > Flavobacteriia > Flavobacteriales > Weeksellaceae > Chryseobacterium > Chryseobacterium sp. SORGH_AS_0447. The sequence goes on from NZ_JAUTAR010000001.1 coordinate 3,218,572, forward strand.
ATTTCTTCGCCGATTACTGTTCCACCCAGATCGGAAGCCTCAATCCGGATGATTCCATTACGTGGAGCGCTGCTTCTACCGGAAATAATTTTTCCACTTTCGGAATAAATAATCAGAATGAACTTTTTGTAGCTGCCCTGAACGGAAAAATCTTCAGGCTGACGACTTCAGTATTAGGCACTCAGGAAAGTGATCTTTCAACCTCAATAAAGGTCTATCCTAATCCGGCTTCAAAAGCCGTTTTCATTGAAGGACTAAAGGATAAAAATGCCCATATTGAGATCATCAACTTCGAAGGCAGAAGAGTATTGGAGCAGGGAAAGATCGAAAGTGACAACAGCATCAATATTTCAGGAATTCCGGCGGGCGTTTACTTCATCAATATCAATTCAGGAAATCTAAAATCGTACAGTAAAAAATTAATTATCAAATAATTTTTTTTCAGATAGTTTTTAAGGCCTCAATTCAAACTCTTTTTGGTTGGGGCTTTTTTAATGCATACAACAGTAGAAATACAGGTATGATAAGAATGAGTTTAATAGGCAAAGAAAACCGCTCTGTTTCTTCATCAAACAGTACATTCGGAATCAAGGTAACCAGCAGAAAGGAAATGATAAAAAAGACAGTTTCAACAGCTGACAAATCTTTCACCTCTGCATTTTTAATATTCCGTGAACTCAAAATCCAGAAACCTAAAAACAGAATCATAAAAGGAAAAGTCCAGATCCTGTACGTATCATAGGCAATGGAATGTAACAATAAAGGAAAGAATGAAACAGCTGCCAATACAATAAATAACACAACATGTTCCTTCAATTTAAATTCTTTAAAAATCATCCACAATAAAAAGAGAATGGGAATCCCATAATATATTGTCGCTTTTGAAATAAATACCCTTTGAATAAAATGTCCTTTCTGTTCCTGAAAAGAAAGAGAAAAGCTTTGGGTATAAGCAGAGGTAACCGATTGGGCTACATTTTCCGGAATAAACGAAATGCTTTTAAGATGACGCAGCACTGTAAAAGCATAGTCCTGTCCGCTATGCTCATGAAAAAAAGACACAAAAATAACCGCTAAAACAGGCAATCCTGAGAATAAAGCCAGTTTCTTCATGATGCCGGATGAAAAAACATTTTTAAACAGAAACGGTTCGGCCGGACGCTCAAAGGCAAGCACTGCAAAAACACTTACCGGAAGCAGCAGGAATAAGGAAATTTCATGAATGAAGACACAGAACACAGCAATAAATGATGCTAAAAACAGTTTTTTTCTTCTGATTAAATAAATAACCGGTAGGGCCAGCAGAAAAACAAGATGTTCCAGATAACCGATTAGATGGGCCGAAAATACAATGTATTGTGAAAGCAGAAATATGACAAAAAATGCCAGCGTATAAACGCTTTTTTCTCTTCTTATGGTTTCTCTTACGGCAATACCAATAATAGCTGCATACAGCAAAAACAAAATCACCACGGAAAGTGCAAAAATCGAAGATTCGTCTTTCTCAAAAAACCAGCCGAAAATTTCGCCGCCCAGCCCTCTTTTAATAAACCCGAATCGGTAATCCATCATCCAGTGCGATTCCGCCCATTTGTTAGGAAATCTTGCAGTTTTTGCAACACTGAAAATTAAGGCATACAGATAGGTGCAAACCAAAAGAAGCTTCCTGCTCATGCACTAGATCGTCATTGAGAAAATCCGGGTTTCCGGCTTGTTTCTCATCATCCTGAGATCGAAAACCATCGCTACGTTTCTTGTAAAAGCCCTTCCCTTTTCAGTAATCTGGATATGACGCCCGTTGATTTCCACCAACTCGTCCTTTTCCATTTCTTCAAGCATTTCAAAAGCGTTCTGCAGTTCAGGAAAAGAATTCTGCGCATCAAAAGTGGTTTCCAGCTGACACATCAGATTCAGAATATGCCTTCTCATGGTAAGGTCTTCCTCACTTAAAATGTGACCTTTTACCACCGGGATTTCGCCTTCTTCCACCATCTTCTGATATTCTTCTACGGTTTTTACATTCTGTGCAAAAGCATACCATGAATCCGAGATTGCCGACATTCCCAAGCCAACCATCAGCTGCGTTTTGCTTGAGGTATATCCCATGAAGTTTCTATGCAGCTTTTTTTGGATCAGAGACTGGTACAAATCATCATGCTCCAGGGAGAAGTGGTCCATCCCGACTTCGATATAGCCCAACTCTTCCAGCAACTTTTTGCCGTCTTCATACAGCCGGCGTTTTTCTTCACCGCTTGGAAGGTCGTTTTCATCAAAACCTCTCTGTCCTACCCCTTTTATCCAGGGAACGTGTGCATAAGAATAGAAAGCCAGACGGTCGGGTTTCAGTTCCATGGTTTTGCGGATGGTGTTTTCCATCGCTTCCCAGGTCTGGTGTGGCAGTCCAAATACCAAATCATGACTGATTCCGCGATACCCGATTTCTTTAGCCCATTCGGTTACTTCCTTTACCTTTTCGAAAGTCTGGATCCGGTTGATGGCTTTCTGTACTTTAGGGTCGTAATCCTGAACCCCGAAGCTTACCCTTCTGAATCCTAAGTCGTATAGAGTCTGAAGATGTTCGCGGGTGGTGTTATTCGGGTGTCCTTCAAAAGAAAATTCCTGATCTTCCGCAATCTCCACCGTTTCAAAAATCCCCTGTAAAAGAGCTTTTAAATTCTGCGGAGAAAAGAAGGTAGGCGTTCCGCCGCCAAGGTGCAATTCTTTCAGCTTCGGTTTTTCATTAAACATCCGAAGATACAGCTGCCATTCTTTCAGCACGCTTTCCAGATACGGAATTTCCACACTGTGCTGCTTCGTGATCCGCTTGTGACAGGCACAGAACGTACATAAAGCCTCACAGAAAGGCAGGTGAATATAAATAGAGATCCCTTCATCTGCATTCGACTCCTTGAAAGTCCTGATCACGCTCTGCTTCCAAAGTTCCGGAGAGAAAGAATTTTCATCCCAATAAGGAACGGTAGGATAAGAGGTGTAACGCGGACCGGGAATATTATATTTATCTATTAAAGAATTCATTTTCTGTTTTAAAAATATTAGCGTGAACTTTATCAAAGCTTCACAATGCAAAATTAAATATATCCTATGAATTTTGAATCATGAAATATATTAGGCTGTTTTTCCGAAATTTATAATGAGTCTAAATACTCTCGGCATTTTAAAATCCTGTATGCAAAGATAAAGTGAAAATATCGGTTAAGAAAACGATATCTTCTATAGGTAAGATTTAGAAATCTAATCTGTAAATTAACTGTTCTTAATGATCTGTAGTGTTATCGCGATTAAAATTCTGACAGCCTTAGATTAGCTGAATAAATGACTTGATATATTTATACGAACTTTTACCATTTAAATAAAGAATTTAAACAGGTTTTCTTTTATTTTGCAAAAACATTAAGATCATGATCAACTTCAGTCTTCGAGAATTTGTAAACGATAACCTCAACAATTTTGATCCCCGGAATTCTCAGGATTTGATAAAGGCCGAAAAACTGCTGAAGGCCGAGAGCAAACTGAACAAAACATTCAGCATCAATGAAATCGAGGAATTTTTAGACTATCTGAAAAACCAGACACAGGAATTTAAGCATGTTCTTAATCTTCCTGTCATCAAAAGCATCTACCATGATGTGTATCCTGAAAACCTAAGCAGAAAACCCGACCTGAGAGATATTCCGGAACATGAAATTGAAGAGTTCAGGGAGATTTTTTCGCCTTACCTTGAGGAATTTATTTCGGTAAGCATCCGGAACAATCAGTGGCAGAACCTGATCTTTTTTCAACACTTTTATTCGCGGTTTTTTAGCACCGAAAGCCTTGATTTTTATAAAGAACTGCTTCATGACAAGAATGATCTTATCATCGACGGTATTATGAGAAATGATGACATGGTGATCTTTCGGAAAAATTATCCTTTTGCCGTCGACAAAAAATTCTATTACCTGCAGTCGCTGGTTGATAACTTTGAATTTGATAACGACATCCTGACCATCAACAATGCCGTTGCCGAAAACCAGAAGACCTCGGTTGACAATAAAGTCGTACTGGGCGAGATCCTTATGGCCATTCTTCATTTTACGGCAGCCAGCGAGGTTACCCGAAACATCATCCGTCAGAATCAGGCGGTGGCTGAGGACTGGAAGAACCAGAAAAGCGGTTTTTTCAATAACCTCGCGTACGGAATTGCCAATTATTTTGCAAACATTCAGAATTCGGGTTTCGTGTTGTTTCTGTCCATCGTTATTTTAGGACTGTATTTATTAAGTTATTTCTTTGTGATCACGTTAGGTAGTAATGCGATTATATTTTACGCCATTGCCAATGCTATTATTCTTTATTTGGCGTACCGGAATTTTAAATATTATTTCAACTTTTTCAATCCTAAAGACCTTACGGAAACATTGGCAAAATTAGCAGGGACTTTACTCATTACACTCACAACAGGTTTTCCTATACTGCTGGTGATAGGATTTGGAATCATATATGCAATTGCCTCTTTTTCCGGCGGAAAATTCCCTGCTGGAGTTTTTCTGCCGCTTGTTTTTATAGGAGTAAAACTTTTTAAGAACAGAGATCAATGAAACACTTACAGCTCCTGGAGATCGTTACAGAAATCCTTCCTGATTTTAACGCAAAAAATTCTTCAGACCTGATCAAAGCTGAGAAGATCTTAAAAGCCCATCAAAAAATCCATTCAGAATTTTCAGTAAATGATATTGAAAGCTTTCTTACTTTTTTCAAAGAGAATGGCAACAGATTCAATGTTCTTTTTGAGGATGAAAATCTTTTAAAAATACTGAATAATGAATATTTCGAGATTGATTCCGGCCACAACAGGATTTTTCCTAATATTATGGAAATTACCCCAGCCTTCAGAACATTTTCTGAAGAGCCGGTGAAATATTTTATCCAGGTGAACATCAGGCATCATAACTGGAAAAACCTGAGGATATTTTATAAAAATTACTTTCCGGTCATCAGTCCTATAGTGAAAGATTTCCTGATGGACCAACTGACACAGAAAAACAATCTTATAAGATCCGTTATTCCGCAGCACGATTACTATTATTACCTGACGGATCAGTACAGGCATGGCATCAACCCTTACTTCTACGCTTTACAGTCGGACATCGATGCAGCTTATTTTAACGAAGAAATCATGGCCATTAACAATGTAATTTCCGATAATCAGAACACGGAGATGTACTTAAAAGTATTTTTGGGAAGGGTTTTGATGGCACTCGAACATTTTGACGCCTACACAGAGGAACTTAGGGACCTATTGAAAAACAATTCGAAGATCGGCGCCGAGTGGGCCGGTAAAGAAATGGTTTTCCACCGGGAACTTACGGAGGAAAGTTTCAGGCAAAGACGACGGGAAATGCAGCAGACCGGAAATTACAACTGGCCTCATAGAAACACGAAGCCCAGAAGTAAACGGTCGGAATGGATGATAGCCGCAATCTATTACCTTATCATTTTTGGTATTTTTGCTGCTCTATACGATATAAGCGATAGATTATTTGCAGTTGTTTTCGTATTAGAAATGATTATTTTTCTGTTTACAAACAGTACCATGAACAAGAAATATGGAAAGAGGGCTGAAGCAAAAGACCAATCCTGGTTAGGAAAAAACAAGAAATTAGGTTACAAGCTGATGCAGCTTCAGCTTTACACCATTACCATCGCGGTTTTTATCATGATCTTTGCCGGCTATCTTCGTTCATGGTACGATTACCCTCTTTTTGCTATCGTATTTACAATTATTGGTCCGTACATAATTATGAAGGAAATGGATAAGATTAAGAAGAAACGCTCAAAACAATAACATCGGGCTGAAACCCGACGTCAGCAGTTTTTTTGAATATCAACAAATTAAAACTGTTTATTCCGTTACTTACTTCAGTCCCAGATTTCCATCCTCATCATCAAACAGACTTCTGGGTTTTACTTTTAACAGATCATAAAGGCCGGAAACCACAAACTTCACTTCCTTGTAATTGTTGTTTTCTACCGCTCTGTCTCCGGTTTCAATGAGCTTCTGAAGTTTTTTCGGGTCACTGTACTCATCCGCATCGCGGAATTTATAGTGATAATACAGATTCACGTAGGATTCGTCGCGTTTATAGTAAATTTCGGTAAACAGCCTTTGTAGTTCACGGGATTTTCTCCGGATGACGGCTTTCTCGTTGGATTCCAGGAAGATCTTTTCGTCTTTTATAATTTTATGGAACTGGTCTTTCTGTCTTTGGGTACCTTCTTCCAGGATATTTTCAAGGTTTTTCTTATTTTCTTTATACTCATCCGCTTCATAGATGACATCCCGGAAACGAACCAGCCTGTCGTATTCCTGAAGTGCCCTTCTTTTTCTCTCATCCAACTGGAAAATTCTTTCGGTTGATTCGTCCTCCTCTACTTCAATCAGATCAAACTTGATCCTGAACAGTTCGTCTTTAATGGTTTTGAACTTTACCAGGATTCCCAAATCTTCTTCATTGGCATCATCAATATGTTCTACAAAACTCAGTTCCGATTCAATTTCATCAATGGTTCTATTAATGTCTTCCTCGAATTTTTCTTTGTTGATGTATTTCGTATGAGGATTGAATACTTCTTTCTTTTCGTAATCAACCGAGCTGATATATACGGACACCGACAAATCCCTTGACTCGCTCATGCTGAATTTCAGTTCGATATCCATGCCTTTCAGCAGGTTAACAGGCATATCCCTGCTGCTGATCTCGATATATCCGATATTCATATTGCTTGCCGGTAACGTCCCGGCTTTTCCCTCCAGAATGTTAATGACTAATTTATCGTCCGCTTCCCTGTTGAAATTTTTGGAAGTTGTTTTGTAAATGGTTTTGCTTAACGGCAGAATATCATTTTTTTTAAAAATTTTTTCCAGAAAAGTTCCGCCGAAGGCATCATCCACTTCCAGACAGATATCATTCGGGAGCGGCTGTCCCGAAATATTATAAATCCCATGATTAATGAAAATATTGCTTTTCTCAAAAACCGGATTCTGCTTATAATCGAAAATCGTCAGAGTAAAATTATTTGTCTGTTTCGGTAAGACTTTAATAAATTCCGAAAACTTATTTCTGAAAGCCATCACGCCGGTATCAAATCCACCGTCTTTTCGAATAATCCTGAAATAGCCTTCAAAGTTTTCCACTATTCCCACCAAAAGTTCTTCATCATCCTGGGTATTGACTTCATAAACCAGTTTTACCTCAATCTTATCCGAATTCTGATGCAGAGCTGCGTCCTGCTTTTTATCTTTTCTCTCAACGATGTTTTCTTTGGTTCCTGCAAAATACGCAGCACCTACCATAACTGCAGTTGTAGGATCAATGGAATTATCTACCGGAATCCCGAAGGTTTCTCTGAGGTATTCTCTGATGTAAGGAATGTATGTAGTTCCGCCGACAAGAATAATCCGTTCAATGTCTTCTGCCGATTTTTGATTTCCTTCCAGCAGTTTACTGATCAGCAGTCCGGTTTCTTCTATTTTTGTTGCAATCACTTCATTAAAATCATTCCTGGAAATTTCAAAATCGATGTAGTGATCGCCGTCATTCAGTTCCAGTTCTGAGAGGACTGTTTCTTTTAAAGAAAGCTCTTTCTTGATTTCCTCTGCCTTGTACAAAAGTTCGTAATACAGTTTTGTGTAGGCATGATCATGTTTAGACATTAACTTTTTAAACAGAAAATCTTCATTCAATACTTCTTCAATTTTAGGAACGAATAATTTTTCGATGATTAAATGGTCAAGATCTACTCCGCCCAAAAAGTTATTGCCTTCGTGATCGATGATCTTTAATTCCCTGTCATTAATCTTTACCAGCGCTGCATCAAATGTGCCACCTCCAAAGTCATACACCAGCCAGTTTTTTTCTGCCGTATGCTCAATATTCTGAAAATTGGCATAGGCCAGGCACGCAGCAATAGGTTCCTGAAGCAGAACCACCTGCTCAAATCCTGCATAAAGCCCAGCCTTTTTTGTGGCATTCGACTGCACCGTATCGAAAGATGCAGGGATGGTGATGACCATCGACTTCGGTTTTTCGTCGGGGATAAAACTTATCAGTTCCTTCAAAATCATGGATGAAAAATCGACCGGCGTTTTCTCTTCGTTGGTTGCTGAGACCAGATAACGGTGTTCGGTTCCCATTTTTCGTTTAAAGGAAGCAAAGACATCAGGATTACCGGATTTCAGCAGTTCCCTTGCTTTTTCTCCGATAAAAATACGGCCTTTCCGGTACGCAACGATAGAAGGCAGCGTGTCGCTGAATCCTACGGGATTTTTGTAAACGACCACTTTGCCGTCGGTAAATTTACAGATCCCTGAATTGGTAGTCCCGAGATCGATTCCAAAATTTATATTTTTCATGGCCTATTCTGCTATTACAATTCCTTTTTGCAGCAATACCAGTTCATTTCCATCCTTCTGAAAAATAGCAGGCTTCAGTACTTTCGTAACTAAGAGTCTCGAAGAATTCCCAATGATGTTTGCTTCAAGAGAAGTATCTCTGGAATCGTATGGTTTTCCGACTGGGTTGTTGATCACATAGCCCATTTCTTCCAGCTCATAATGGATTCTTTCAAAATTTCTTTCAAAAAGGGAAAGGTTCTGGTCACTCGCTTTTTTTTCTATTTCAAAAAGTTGATTGATGATGTTAAGCATAATCTTTTTTACAGATTGATCTGTTTTATAATGGTTATTTAATTTTCATTTTTACAATGCGGTCCTTTCCGGCAAAAACGACGGTATGCTGGTCTACCCATGCACAGGCATACAGATTCTTTTCATCGGAAATTTTCGTCCAGGTTTTTCCGAAGTCCGAAGAATAGCTGATGTGCTTATCTCCAACAGAAATTATCTCTTTTCCTTTGGAACCCGGTTTTATTTTTACACAAGTCGTATAGCCTGCATTTTTTCCCGATGCCTGAATATGCCAGGTCTTTCCGCCGTCGTTTGTGGTGGCGATATTATTGATATTGGCTTCCTGCCGGGTGTAATCTCCGCCTACTGCAACCCCAAAAGTATCGTTTAAGAAGTCGATAGAATAGATTCCTTGAGAAGATTCTCCCTGGATAATCGGTGTTTTAAATACCTGAAGTGTATTGTTCTTTAAATTCAATTTTAAAATTCTGGAAGCCTTACCACCGGTTGCGATCCATACATTCTTTGAAGTGGAAGCGATATTGGTGTTGCTGGCTGCGAAAGCAGCTTCCCCTTCATTTAGTATCACATCGTTTGCGACCTTTGTCCAGGTTCCGTTGTTTAAAATCATTAATTTCAGCCAATGGTCCTGGCCAGGATCGCTGAAGGTATAGGCAACGTTATTATTTACAAAATGAAGGGCATCGTAAAAAGCTGTCTTTGCCGTGTCCCTGAATACCACTTCCGATTTCAGACTTTTCTTATCAATCCTGAAAAATTCAGCAGGACTTTCAATATTCACCGCATAAAAAGCTTTTTTATCCTGTGCTAGGGTTCTGAATTGCAATTTCTTTTCAGATAATGCGATCTGCTTCTGGTTCGCCGTATTTTTTAAATCCACAAAACCGAATTTGGAATCTGTCCCGCTGTACCACACCTTCTGATCATACAGTTCGATGGCCCGGATGCTGATCTTGTCGTTAAATATCGTTTCCAAGCTTTCAATCTGCTGGGCGGATGCTGCCATTCCAACAAAGGCAAACATAAGGAGAAAGATTTTTTTCATATCCACAAAAATAAAAAATCCACAGAATTCTGTGGATTTTATTTATATCTATTTTTTAATTATAAATCTAGATCGGTCTTTTGTAAAGGCTCCTGCTCTGCTTTGAACGTTTCGCCGTAACCTACTTTGTGAAGTTTACTGTTTCTGAGACTGTACGTGAAATAAATAATTACTCCCAACACCAGCCATGCCATGGAAAGGTATTTGGCTTCGTGGCTCAGGTTCCAGATCAGGTAAACGTTGATGCAGATTCCTAATGTTGCAATTACCGGTAAGGCAGGAACTTTAAACGTTCTCGGCATATTCGGCTCTTTCTTTCTTAAGATCCAAACCGCTACACACACCATGGTGAACGCGAATAAAGTACCGAAACTCGTCATATCCGCCAGTTTACTGATCGGCGTAAAGGCTGCTACCGTTGCAATAACGATTCCTAAAAGCATTAAGCTTTTTGCCGGTGTTTTTCTGATAGGATGTACGTCACTGAACATTTTAGGAATAAGACCGTCTTTGGACATTCCTAAGAAGATTCTGGACTGTCCCATGATCATTACCATTAATACGGATACCAGACCTACGGTTGCAGCGATCGTAATAATATAACCTGCCCAACCCTGTCCTGCGATTTCAAAGGCATAGGCAACCGGTGCTTTGATCGCATCCGGATATTTCCCTTGAGGATCGAAATCCGAATAATGCATCATCCCCGTAAGCACAAGAGAAACAAGAATATATAAACCGGTACATACGAGAAGGGAAACGATGATCGCAAACGGAACGTCTTTTTTCGGGTTGATAGCTTCCCCGGCTTGGGTAGAAACCGCATCGAAACCTACATATGCGAAGAAAATAGCTGCTGCTCCGGAAATGATTCCCTGGATACCGTAAGCTTCTTTCATGTTTTCACCTTCCTGAACCATTTTAGCTGCAGGAATAAAAGGATTCCAGTTTTCTGTATTAATGAAGAATACCCCTGCAATAATCACAAAAAGAACAGCGGAAACCTTCATAATTACGATCAGATTGTTTGCTTTTGCGGCTTCTTTGGTTCCTTTAATTAGAATTGAAATCACCAGAAGTACAATAAGGAAAGCCGGTAGGTTCATGGAAAACCCTTCTCCGGTATAACTTGCCGGGTCTGAAGTAAGGTAATCGGGAAGATGAAGACCGAACATTTTCAGTAGTTTATTAAAATATCCGGACCAAGAAACGGCTACCGTCATGGATCCCATCGCATATTCGAGGATAAGGCCCCAGCCAATGATCCAGGCAAAGATTTCCCCTACGGTTCCGTAAGCATAAGCATAAGCCGAACCTTCTACTGGAAGGATGGATGCAAATTCTGAGTAACATAATGCTGCAAATACACAGGCGATTCCGGCAATTACGAAGGAAAGAGCGAGTGCAGGTCCTGCATGGTAATACGCTCCGGTACCTGTAAGTACAAAAATTCCCCCTCCGATAATAGCCCCGATTCCGATAGCTGTAAGACTCCATTTACCGAGTACTCTTTTGAGCTGACTGCTTTTCATATCATTCTCGAAAGCACTCATCGGTTTTTTGGTCCAAATTTTAGACATATTTTATTATTTATTAAAGATTTACGAAAATATAAAAAATTTATAAACATTAACGTTTATTAATAAACTTTAAGCATTAATTTTAAATTTTAGAATTTAAAATTCTGATTTTCATCTTCTTTAAATCATTTCTTATTATCTGATTTTTTATTTATTTTTGACTGCATGAATCTATACGATCTTTTCGTAAAACCTTACGAAAGCTACACTATACTTCAGATCTTCCTGGAGTCTTCTGCCACCATTTTTGGTATTCTGAGCGTTTACTTTTCCATTAAAAAAAATATCTGGGTGTATCCCACCGGAATTATTTCGACCTTAATCTATGTGTATATTCTTTTCAACTTCGGACTGTTGGGAGACTGCATGATCAATGTGTATTATACCGTCATGAGTATTTATGGCTGGATCCTCTGGGGAAAGAGCTCTAAAGACAACATTCACGTCGAAGTAAGCTGGGCTTCAAAAAAAGAATGGCTTTACGGGATTTTACTTTTTGCCTTAAGTGTAATCTTAGTAACAGGAGTGTATTATTACAAACCTTATATAGACAATCAGTTTTCGATGGAGGGAGCGAGTTTAGGGCTTTATCATCTGGATTGGGGGAATTGGCTGGACGTCTTTACGACTTCCCTATTTCTGGTCGGGATGTGGTTCATGGCGAAGAGGCGCATCGAAAACTGGATTTTCTGGATCATCGGAGATTTCATCTGTATTCCGATGATGATTTATAAGGAGTTAGGAATCACTTCGGTTCAATATTTGGTATTTACTATAATGGCGATCCAGGGATACGCCGTTTGGAAAAAAAGTTATAAGAAAAAAAGTTTTTAAAAGTCATGAAAAATTTATTAAAAATAGCATTCAGTGTCATTACACTTGCAAGTTTAGCCTCCTGCTCGATCTATTCGGATCCTTATACGAGCACCTATGGAGACCCTTATTATGATAACGGGTATTATTATGCGCCACAGGGATATTATGGAAATGGCGGATATTGGGGCGATGACGGGTATTATTACCGGAATAATTACAATTATTATTATGATAACGGTATGCCTTATTATTATCAGAATTATAACAATTCGAGAAGAAAGGTATATGTTGAAAGAAGATCTGGAGCGAACGGAACGACTTCTGCAAGACCGAACAACGGCTTCAGAGGTAATGTAAATGACGGCACCAACAACGGAAGCTTCAGACAGAATCAAAGGCAGAACAACAGCCAAAGACAGAATAACGGCTTCAGAACTCAACAGAATAATACTGCGCCAAGACCGCAGAATAACAATAATGGCGGTTTCAGAAATAATTCGAACAGCAATTATAATAACAACTCAAACAGCGGAGGTTTCAGAAACAACACGCCACAGCCTCAGCCGGCTTCTCCACAACCGCAGAGAAGCAGCAACAGCAACAGCGGCGGATTCAGATAAAAACGGCTATAAATAATGAAACGGACAGTTAACACTGTTCGTTTTTGCTTTTATTGTAGTAATTTTGCCTGCTTAATTTTGAATCACATTCAATAGTAAAAAATAATCGGGAGTTAATCGGTAAATATCAATTTTAAGCTTGAATTCCTGATTTTTAAATTTAAATATATTATCACGTTATAAACTATGGAATTTTACAAATATCAGGGTACGGGAAACGATTTTGTAATGATCGATAACCGCTCCGGAGAATGGGATAGCCTTTCGATTGAAAATATTCAGAAACTGTGCAACCGCCGTTTCGGAATCGGTGCAGACGGGCTTATTAAAATCAATACTGCCGAAGGCTATGATTTTGAAGTGGATTATTACAACTCCGACGGATCGAAAAGTTTCTGCGGAAATGGAGCCCGATGTTCGGTAGCCTTTGCTTTCTTTCTCAACGTCTTTGAAGGCAAATGCCGGTTCATCGCCATTGACGGCGAACATGAAGCCGAAATCCACAACGGTATCGTAAAACTGAAAATGGGTGATGTGGAAACAATCTCCAGCGATGGGGAGGATCAAGTAGCCGATACAGGCTCACCCCATTATGTAAAATATGTGGAAGATCTGGTTACCTATAATGTTTTTGCAGAGGGAAGCAGCATCCGCAATTCTGAAAATTATAAGGAAAAAGGAATCAACGTTAATTTTGTAGAAAAAATAACGGATGATGAAATTTTCGTAAGAACCTATGAACGAGGCGTTGAGGATGAAACCTACAGCTGCGGCACCGGTGTTACGGCTTCTGCTTTAACTTTTCTTCAAAATAATGATCTAATCTCTGTAAAAGTTAAGACTTTAGGCGGAAATCTGAAAGTGTATGCCAAAAAAAACGGCAACGCTTTTGATAATATATGGCTTGAAGGTCCTGCAAAACAGGTTTTCAAAGGGAAGATCGACCTTAATTAAACAAAACTTTTATTAATCAGCATTACATGAAAAAAGCTATTCTCATTGTCATCCTGCTCGTTCTGGCAGCAGGCGGATTTTTTGGATTTAGATTTTATAAAAAATATTACGGAAACAATATTGAAAAAGACGGATACGTTCTGATCCCGCACAACGCCAGCTTTAAGCAGATCCTGGATTCAGCATCCCGATTTGTAAGCAATAAGGAATCTTTTGAGGCAGTGGCACAGGAGAAAGGCCTGGCTCAGAATTTTAAGGCCGGACGGTATCATTTCCAGAAAGGATTGGGAAATGCCCGGTTGGTCAATATGATTAAAGCCGGTAACCAGAGCGAGAACAGTTTCAGGATCGGAGATTTCGGGGATGTCTATCAGATGATCGGCAGGGTTACTAAAAAGACGGAACGGGATTCTCTTGATTTTGTGAAAGACTTCAATAAAATTGCGACTGAAAGAGGATACGCAAATGCAGAAGACCTGAAAAAATATTTTTTTATCGACACATACAATTTTTTCTGGACGGTAACCCCACAGGAGTTCTTTAAAAAATTCGACGATCAGTATAAAGAGTTTTGGAATAGCGAAAGAAAAGCGCAGGAGCAGCAATCCGGACTTACGAGAGACCAGATTTATGCACTCGCATCTATTGTTTATAAAGAATCAGGCGGGAAAAAAGACGAAATGCGGACCATTGCCGGGCTGTACCTTAACCGTTACCGAAAAGGGATGAAACTGCAGTCCGACCCGACCGTTATTTATGCCATTAATAAGCAGACGAATTTTAAAGAGCAGATTAAAAGGGTTTTTTATAAACATTTATCCACCCCTTCGCCTTATAATACGTATGCCAATAAAGGAATTCCTCCGGGACCGATTTGTGTGGTTGATAAAAATTCGGTGGATGCCGTATTAAATGCCGAAAAGAATAATTATATTTTTATGTGTGCAGACCCGGCAAGATTCGGCTACCACAAATTCACAGCAAGTGCCGAACAACACGCCATTAACGCGAAGGCTTATCAGGACTGGCTAAATTCTAAAAATATAAAATAAAATCATATTAACTTTTTTTTAACAATTTAATAATTAACATTTCATTGTTTTCAGCGACACATACGTTATAAATAATAAATTATACTTGATATTGCGAAATTGCTACCATTGATAATTTCTCAATAGAAAGGAAAATCTTTCACGATTTTACACAAAAAATACCCTTATGAATCAGACGGAAATCATTAACATTTTTACAAAGAAAACCTTAGGGCTTACTTTTGTACTTTCGGCAGCAGCATTCGCTTTTGCACAGGAGAAGGTCGGTATTTCAGGATCGGTGGTCAGCAAAAGCAACCAGCCGGTTCCTTATGCTTCGGTTACATTCAGTAACAAAGCCAACAAATTATTCAGTGACGCGACACTTACCGACGAGAAAGGACAATATAAGCTTGATCTGGCTCCCGGAAACTATGACATCACCATCGAGGCCATCGATTATCAGAAAAATGTTGTTAATAAACAGATTACAGCAGCCGGAAATATCGGAGCCTTTTCGATAGACCCTGAAAAAAGTGCCACCAATCTTAAAACCGCTGACATTCAGGGCGTGGTGATTACGGCACCGTCTACCAAGCCCTATAAAGTGGAGCTGGACAAAAGAACGTACGACCCATCCCAGGATATTGTAAGCAAAGGAGGAAATCTTCAGGATGTGCTTTCCAATGTGCCTTCTGTTTCCGTAGAAACCGACGGAACTGTCTCCATGAGGGGAAGCTCGAATGTAAAATTCCTCATCAACGGAAAACCTTCTGCCCTTTTGGGGATCGATGATGGTGCCAATGCTTTGCAGAGTATCCCGGCAGACCAGATCGAAAAAATTGAAGTGATTACCAACCCTTCTTCAAAATTTGAAGCCAGCGGAACGGCGGGTATTTTAAATATTATTTTAAAGAAAAGTAAAAAGACCGGGTTTAACGGAAGTGTTACCGGAACATTGGGCTACCTGCCACAAACCAACCTTAATACCAACTTAAGCTGGAGAAAAGGCAATCTTACTTGGTTTTTAAATGGTGGCGGCGGATACCGGGAATCTAAGAACACAAACAGGAACAACGCAATTTACTTTACGCCAACAGCTGATAACAGAACGAATGCAGACCAGGAATCTATTACAAAGAGCAAGAACAACAATTATAATGCTTCTACAGGTTTGGTTTATGACCTTTCTGATAAAACTTCGGTAAATGCATCCGGAACAGTAAGAACTTTCGACAGTGAAAATATTGGAAACGTATGGTACGGCTATCGTTATACTGACGGAAGCACATCTTCTGCAAGACGTGACAACACAGGTTCGAACAATAACCTGGCTTTCCAAGGGGATTTCGGTTTGGATCATAAGTTTGATGATAAAGGACAGAATTTATCCTTATCCTTAAGCTTACAGAGGAACCGATCTTACAATGATACAGATGTTCTGCAGACGGCAAATGATGCGTTTACCTTAGAAAATCTTATTAACCAGACTACATTAAACAAAACATTGATCGGTAAGGCTGACTATGAACTTCCGATTGGTGAGAATTCAAGGCTTGAAGCCGGGTACCGTTTGGATATCAACAGAAACACTTACGATAATGATGTTTCTCAAAGGTATTCTCCTTTTGCAGATTATTTCTTCCTGCCTACATTTACTTATAATGCTTTTTATAAAGAGGTTTTCAATGCGGGATATGTCCAGTTTAAAAGCAAAATCGGAAATCTGGGCTATCAGTTAGGTTTGCGAAACGAATATTCCCAAATAGACATCAAGTATGAGAATCTGAATCCGCAGACTGAACTTATTGATAAAAGCAAGAATTACAACAACCTGTTTCCAAGTGTTTTCTTAAGCTACGAAATTGCAAAAGACAACCAGTTTTTGGTTAATTATTCAAGAAGAATCGACCGTCCCAGATCTTTCTTCCTGATTCCTAATCCAAGCTACACGGATAACCAGAACATTTTCGACGGAAACATCGATTTGAATCCTTCTTACGTAGATTCTTACGAATTCGGATACAGTATTTCGAAAAATAAATTTACAGTAAATCCTACTCTTTACTTCAGACACACGACGGATGATGTAAAAATGCTGGTGTACAGCGGTGATGACGGGGCGTTTCATACCAAGCCTATTAACTTAGGAAATGACGACCGCTACGGAATGGATCTTAATTTTAACTGGGATGCTACAAAATGGCTGAAATTATTAGGAAACGTAGATTTATTCGGATATAAAACCACCGGAACTTATACCGGACCTGAAGTTTCGAAACCAATGCCATTTGAAGGTTCCGGATTTTCTTCCAGAGCAAGATTAACTACTACCTTCAAAGTTGATAAGACGTTTAACTTCCAGTTCCAAGGATTTTACCGTGGTGCACAGAAATCTCTGAGCCAGGATCGAAAAGATATGTATGCGATCAGTTTTGGGGCTTCTAAGACCGTACTGGATGGTAACGGAACAATAAGTTTCAATATTCAGGACATCTTTAATACAAGAGCGATGAGAAGTCTTTCCAAAACGCCTGAGTTCGCAAGAGAATCTTATATGCAATGGCAACCAAGACAATTTGCCCTTTCATTTACTTACCGATTCAAGCAGGGTGAAAGAATTGACCAGCCTAAACGTAAAAAAGACATCAACTCCAACGCAGCCGGAGATGACCAGCAAGGTCCGATGTAAAAAGAATAGAATACAAAAAATCCCGAAATTACTTTCGGGATTTTTTATTTGTCGGCTTCTGCCGCTTCCAGTTTGGAAAGTTTTGCCAATTCCGCTTCGTAGATTCTCTTTCTCAGGTCGCTGGAAGAAAACCGGTGATCTCTTTTGTTGTAAAAGATTTCGATTCCTTTTTCCTCACAGTATTTTTTCCCTGTAAAATCCCTGTCCAGATAATCGTCTCCGATAATTCTAACGTCGATTACAAATGACTTCAGGATGTCCAAAAGATCTTCTTCCGTATAATAAGGAATAATTTCGTCCACTGCGTCCACCGCTTTCAGCTGGATATATCTTTCAACAATCGTCTGTGTCGGTTTATTCTTGGTCGGACGATCGTGTGACGGATCGATCTGTAATCCTACGATTAGATAATCGCAAACCGTTTTGGCTTCTTCCAGCATCTTAATGTGCCCTGCATGAAGCAGATCGAAAGACGAGAATGTAATACCTATTCTTTCTGTTTTCATATGAATATTTTTTATAACTAAAATTTTACGTGTTTCTTGTTTCTAAATATTTCTGCCAATTCCATACCGTTTTCAACGCTTCTTCCAAAGAGGTTTCAGATTTCCACTGCAGTTCTTTTTGTGCTTTGTCGACATTGGCATAAGCAATGGTAATATCTCCTTCTCTTCTGTCGCAGATCTGGTAAGGCACCTGGACATCATTTGCTATCTCAAAAGCTTTCACCACTTCTAAGACCGATGCTCCTCTTCCTGTCCCAAGATTAAAGATATCAATCGTGGCCACATTGGATTCATCTTCCATCAGCTTTTTTAAAGCCGCTACGTGTGCTTTTGCCAGGTCTACTACATAAATATAGTCGCGTACAGCCGTTCCGTCTAGCGTAGGGTAATCATTCCCCCAAATGCTGAGTTTTTCCCGCACCCCTGCGGCCGTTTGCATTACGTAAGGTACTAAATTATTCGGAATCCCGATCGGTAATTCACCGATTTTTGCTGAGGGATGTGCACCTATAGGATTGAAATACCTCAATAATGAAATCTTCCGGTGATAAGCTTTGGCAAAATCGATCAGGATCTCCTCTCCCATCTGTTTTGTTTTACCATATACACTCTCGGGCATTTTTAGCGGAGCGTTTTCGTCGATCGGCATCTGATCCGCCTGGCCATATACCGTGCAGGATGAACTGAAAATAAAGTTGGAAATTCCCCTTTCTTTAAATTCCTGAAGGATATTGATCAATGTGAACAGGTTATTTTCATAGTAATCCACCGGTTTCAGCTGGCTTTCTCCCACCGCTTTGGAAGCCGCAAAATTGATACAGCCGTCGATCTTATGAGCATCAAAAACCTGGGTAAGAAGCTCTCTCCTTTTCAGGTCGAAAGGATAAAAAACTGGTTTTCTGCCCGTAATTTCTTCAATATTCTTTAAAATAAATTTTTCCGAATGGGACAGGTCATCCACAATTACCACTTCGTAATTGTTATTTAAAAGTTCCACTACCGTGTGAGAACCAATGTATCCGAGCCCCCCTGTTACTAGTATTGCCATTTTTTATTTTTTAGGACTTTGTCAAAGTTGAAAATCTTTGACAAAGTTTTCGTTTAATTCTCTTTTGTGACATTCAACAAAATTTTCACGATCTCCAAACAGTTCAATCAGCTCGTTACGCCGAATATTTGTCCTCGTATCAGAAATCACTGCAAGATAAGATGAAAATTTATAATTCTGAAAGTTTTCAGGATTTTGATGGATGTAAATAATTATATTTCTCAGATACTCTTCAGAATCAATACGAATTCTTTTGAAGGGCGATTCGAAAATCGGCCCGCTCCGCTGATATACCTTATTAAAAGCCTGGGTGTAGCTGCTGATCAGCCTTGCCATCTGTTTACTGAAAAAACATTCTTCCGAATGAAGACCGCTTTTCTTAAAAGGTAGTATCCCGTCCATTTCAGATTTTACCTGTAGCAGGAAATGAAAATGGTTGGGCATCAGGCAGTAGGCATAAATGTCAAAGTAGGGAATCAGGTACAGCCCTGCTTTCCGAAGAAAAAAGCGGCAGTTCTCATCATTCAAAAAGACCAATCGGGAATTTACGCCCCTATTGAAAATATGATAAAAATGACCAGCTTCCAAATGGTTTTCTCTTATTTTCATGTTTGTGTTTTTTGTGTTTTTTCTTAAAAACTTTGTCAAAGATTTTCAACTTTGACAAAGTGCTATTCAAAATTAGAGTGTGCCGATTTCATCAAGCTCAGATGCATTCAACCGGAATCTATTTCTATGGTTTAGATAAATCAATAATAAAAATAATCCTGTAATAATGGCAATGATAATAACAAAAAATACTGACTGCTGACATCAGTATATTTTGAATAATGGATACAAAAATCCACAACGTTTAATACAATTGCAAAAAAATAAATTACATTAAGGGTGATCACCGCTTTTTTAGTTTTTAATAAAAGTATGGTAAGTGCACCCGCATATGTTATAAAATAGCACGTATATAACAATACTTCTATACCCTTATTATCAGCCTGCATAATAAAGGAATACAGGCTAAAAACCGTAATTAAAAAGAAAATACTGCTAACAAAAAGATTAGCAATATATAATTTTTTACTATTAAATATAATTCTTTTCATTACTTCATAAACTCCAGCACTGCATCCGCAATATACTTCAGCTGCTCTTCGTCTAATTCCGTATGCATCGGAAGGGAAATTACCTGATCCAGCAATTTGTCTGTGTTTACGAAATCCGCATCATTGCTTTCCTGATAATAAGCCTTTTGCTTTCTTAAGGCCACAGGATAATAGATCATGGCAGGAATATCTTTTTCAGTCAGAAACTTTTGTAACTCATTACGTTTCCCATTCAGGATTCTAAGGGTATACTGATGGAAGACGTGGGTAGAATATTCTGCTCTTTTCGGTGTTAAGATATGTTCGTGACCGGCAAATGCTTCATCATAGTAATCAGCAGCTCTTCCTCTGGCTTCGTTATAATTGTCCAAATGTGGAAGCTTTTTCCGTAAAATAGCCGCCTGAACGCTGTCTAATCTTGAATTAACTCCTACTTCATCATGATAATATCTTTCATACATCCCGTGGTTAACAATACCTCTTAGACGGTGGGCCAGCTCATCGTTATTCGTAAAAATCGCTCCTCCGTCTCCATAGCAGCCTAAATTTTTAGACGGAAAGAAAGAAGTGGTTCCTACGGTAGACATGGTTCCCGCTTTTTTAACCGTTCCGTCGGAGAAAGTAAATTCCGAACCGATGGCCTGGGCGTTGTCTTCGATAACATATAAATTGTGTTCTTCAGCAATTTTTAAGATTTCCTCCATATTGGCACTTTGCCCGAAGATATGTACCGGAATAATGGCCTTTGTTTTCGGCGTGATCGCTTTTTTAATCGCATCCGTGGAAATAGTGAAAGTATTATAATCCACATCTACCAAAACAGATTTAAGTTTCAGCAGGTGAATAACTTCCACCGTTGCGGCAAAAGTAAAATCTGCGGTGATTACCTCATCGCCTTCTTTTAAATCCAACGCCATAAGGGCAATCTGAAGGGCATCGGTACCGTTCCCGCACGGAATAACGTGTTTTACATCCAAATAAGACTCCAATTCGTTCTGGAATGACTTTACTTCAGGGCCGTTGATGAAAGCCGCCGAATCCATTACATTTAATACTGCATTATCCACATCATTCTTTATCTTGTAATACTGACTTTGCAAGTCAACCATTTGGATCTTTTTCATAAATAAATATTTCTGTAAAAATAAGGAATTTAACATCCCTTCAAAAATTTTATTGATTTTGTTTTATCTTTATACAAAATAAATACATGAAAAAAACTTTACTCTTTTGTCTTCTAGCAGGTTATTCGGTAAGTTTTGCGCAGACATCGCTCGTTTTTGTATTTTTTACAGATAAGCCGAATAAGGCCGCATTCTATGCAAATCCCCTGTCGGAACTATCCCAGAAATCCCTTAACCGGCGTATTTCATTAGGAATTGCGCTCAACGATCAGGATGCCCCGATTGAGCAGTCATACATCAATAATATTCAGAATTTAGGCTTTACCGTTACCGATTATTCCAAATGGCTGAACGGGGTGGCGGTAAATGCAACACCGGCGCAGATTACTATTCTTCAGGCACAAAGCTATGTGCAGTCGGTGGAAAGCTTTGCCAAAAATTCTTCCGGAGGAACAAAGATTATCCACCAGAACAAATGGGAAAATCCGGGTGATCCTGCCGGTAAAAATCTTACGGTCTTTAATTACGGTGCCGGTTCCGGACAGATCGATCAGATCAACCTCCGCCCGCTTCACCTGGCCGGTTATACAGGCACAGGCATCACCATTGCGGTCATCGATGCCGGATTCCCGAATGTGAACACCGGTGCTGCCTATTCCAGATTATGGACCAACGGCCACATCAAAGGCGGATATGATTTTGTGACCAAAACTCCTGATATTTACAATACTTCGCTGAATTCGCACGGATCAGCTGTTTTAGGAGCTATCGGGGGATATATTCAGGATACTTTTGTTGGGTCTGCTCCCGATGCCGATTTTTATTTGTACCGCAGCGAAAATGCCTCCGTAGAAGTCCCGGAAGAAGAGCTTTACTGGATCGAAGCCGCAGAAGAAGCCGACCGGAAAGGAGTGGATCTGATTACCACTTCATTAGGCTACTCTACATTTGATGATCCTAAATACAATTATACGTATGCCCAGATGAACGGAACCACGTCCTTCATTGCGCAGGCAGCAGAAATAGCGGTGAATAAAGGAATTTTCACATTAATTGCTGCCGGAAATTCCGGGACACAGCCTTGGCATTATATTGTAACGCCGGGTGACAATGCAAAAGTGTTCACCATCGGAGCCGTGGATTCGGCGGGAACTTCGTCGACTTTTTCTTCCTATGGACCCAATGCTGCGGGTGTCATCAAGCCGGATGCTGCGGCAAGAGGTACCGGTGCCACCAGTGTTTCCCATACCAGCAATACAACCATATCGGTAAACGGCACATCCATCGCCACGCCGATTGCTGCGGGAGGAGTAGCTTGTCTCATTCAGGCTTTTCCAACCATGAACCGGGATCTCATGAGAAACCGGCTGAGACAGACCGCTTCACTTTATCCGAACCATACCGATCAGATGGGATTCGGAATTTTAAATTTCGGAAATCTTTACAACAATGTTTTAAATACTTCGGAGCTGGTTAAGAAAAACAATATTGCCATTTTCCCGAACCCGGTTAAGAATATTCTGAATGTTGCCTCGGAAAGTGATGTCCTGGAATTGGAAATTTATGATAACCTCGGAAGACTGATCACCAAAGTCAGCAACCGGCAGTCTGTAAAGGTTGAGGATTTTGCGAAAGGGATATATTACCTGAAAATCCAGACGAAGGATAAAACCTTTTATGAGAAATTCATTAAGGAATAAAGAAAAAAACCTCTCGAACTGAGAGGTTTTTTTGTATTAACTTTTATGGTTAAGTCTTAATTATTGACTTAAGCCGAATTCCTGCTCGCATTAATATTTCCAAACAGCGAACGCGTCACCAGTTTTCCGTAGGCTTCCAGATTGCCTTCTCCTTTCTGGATCTTCATCAAAGCGTACTGCTGAATACTCAGCAGCGGTAATACGATTCTTTCACGGATTTTTACCGACTTACGGGAAAGCGGATCTTCCTGTTGAAGCATGGTGAATCCGGTAAGTTCCAGCATAATATTCTTCGATAAGGTATATTCATCAAAAAGAATATTCCAGAAAGCACCGAATTTTGGGTTGTTTTTAATATAATATGTTAATGGGAAATAAGTCTTATTCATACTCATCATAGAGTTGAGCACCAATGTTTTAAAGAAATCGGAACCTTTGTACAATTCCCGAACTTCTTCAAACCGGCCCTGCTCTTTCAGCTGCTGCATGGCAAATCCGAAGCCGAAAAAGCCGGGAACATTCTGCTTTAGTTGTGCCCATGATCCCACGAATGGAATCGCCCGCAAATCCTCAAATTTCAGTTCGTTTCCGCCGCCTCTTTTCGACGGACGGCTGCCGATATTGGTTTTTCCGTAATATTCCAGTGTACTCATTTCCTGAAGATACGGCACAAACATCGGATGTGCTTTCAGATCCGAATATTTCTGGTAACTGATCTCCGCCAGCTCTGCAATAAGTGCTCTTTCTTTTTCCGAAAGTTCCTTCTTCGAACTTTTGAAAACGTCGTTTTCGACTCCTGCGGTTAGAAGCTGTTCAAAGTTATATCTCGCCTGTTCTTTATTTCCGAAAATACTGGTGATCGTCTGCCCCTGAATCGTAAGCTCAATCTTGTTATTGGCGATGGTTTTTCCCTGGGAAGCGTAGAAGTCGTGGGTTTTTCCGCCCCCTCTTGCCGGCGGGCCTCCTCTCCCGTCGAAGAACACAACTTTAATCCCGTTTTGCTCAGAAAGCTGGGTTAAAACTTCTTTGGCCTTGTAAATTTCCCAATTGGCTTTCAGGTAACCGCCGTCTTTTGTTCCGTCTGAAAAGCCGAGCATAATCGTCTGCTGGTTTCCTCTTCTCTGCAGATGTTTCTGGTACACCGGATTCCGGTACAGCTCCTTCATCACGTTTTCAGCATTGGCCAATCCTTCCATTGTTTCGAAAAGCGGAACAATATCCATGTGGATTTCTTCTTCCCGGTAACCGCAGATTTTAAAAAATGCATACACATTCATTACATCTTTTACAGCGTCGGAATTGGAAATAATATAACGGTTCATTCCCCGCAATCCGTTCTTCTGCTGGATTTCCGAAACCTGTAAAACCGTAAGCAAGGTATCTTTTACGATGTCCTCGAAATCATTAGCATTTATTTTCTCGTTTATTCCAATTAAAGCATTAAATTTTTCTTCATTCGTCGCTTCCGTTTTTCCGGATATTTTTGCGAATACCTCATCAATGACTTTTTGATGGATCCGGCTGTCCTGACGCACATCCAGGGTGGCAAAATGGGTTCCGAAAATCTTTACCCGGTCCCTGAAATTCACCAATACGTCGATGAATAGGGAATCGTGCTGTTCAACGAGTATTTTCTCGGCTTCGTCCAGTCTTTTGATGATATCTTCGGCATCAATTTTTTCATTTCTGAAAATGGCAGTATACAATTCGGTGCTCAGTTGCCCTAAAACTTCAGAAACACCTCTGAAACTCAGTCTTCTTCTTACCGATTTCAAATGGTTGTAATATGCTTTTAAGATGGCCGTGCGCAGTTCTTCCGCTACCCTTTTGGTAACATCTGCCGTCACGAAAGGATTTCCGTCTCGGTCGCCGCCCGGCCAGAATCCCAGCTGGATCAGGTCTTCATGCAGATGAAAATGATCATTTCCGAAAGTTGTTTTGATTTTATTAAACAGTTCACCGATGGAATCATAGTAAACATAACGCAAATAGTAAATGATACTTAATGCCTCGTCGATCGGCGTTGGTTTTTCTTTATTTACAAATGGTGTTTTTCCCAATTGCTGCAGCAACATATCGATATTGGTTACAGAATCCGTAGTAATGGCATTCCTCAAGTCATGAAGGATCCGCTGTACCGAATTCGGATAAAACTGTGTCGGGTGCGCGGTAAAGACAATTTTTACGGCAAAATCCCTGAGCTTTTCGCGGATTTGTTCCAGTTTATGATCCTGATAAGAACGTTCGTACATATTGGTTACCGTTCCGTTATCACTTTCAGAGTGAAGGCTTGGAAAGGCGGCATCTTCAATGCTGTCGAACAACACCACCTGTCTTTCAATATACTGGATGATTTTAAAAAGCAGCTCGAGCTTCTGTTCTTCAGTCTGCAGATCGGTATGATTTTTAAAGAATTCTTCAACGATTTCTTCGGGAGTCTTACCAGCTTCATAGCCGGTTTTGCTTTCCTCACAAAGAAACGGAAGGAGCATCCCAATGTTCGTCATTTTATCATAAGGCAGGCTCATAAACAATGAATTGTAGATCTGGAACTTATTTTCCACGATCTGCCTGAATTTTTCTGCGCGTTGGTCGTGTATCATAATAACAAATGTAGGGGATTTTGGTTTTAATTCAAACCGGGTTCAGTTAATTAATTTTAAAAAATAAGAGCATTCGTCTCTAATTATTGATTAGTTTTGAAAACTTTTTATCTTCAATCTGTCCCCATGATTAAATTTAAATTTTATATTAAAACAAATAACAACAGCGTTGCCAATCAGTTACCGGATAAAAGTTCAACAAAAATCATTTTAATTATTTTCGGAATATTTTGTTTTGTAGGAATAGCTGCCTTTTTAGGTTTTTTCTCTATCGCATTTAATGGAATTAATTCTATTATGGAAACAAATGATAAACGGAATGAACAATGGAAAACAGTTAACTCCTTCCCTATTTTAAAATGCCGGATTCACAGTGATACAATGATAAAGGCTCCATTGTCAGGAAATAATGCTGCTTTTTATCTTATAAGGGTAGGAAACGAAATTTATCACCGCTATAACAGTTCGCATTCTTATATGGAAACTTATAAGCACAAGCAGGTACAGGAAAATTTTGATTTCAGTATGATTGCCGGCTATCCGAAAGAAACCAAACTTTCTATAAACGGAAAATTATATAGTATTGATTTTAAGCAAGCTATTATGGATACCCTCGGAAATGGGGAACTTTATTTTACAGAGAAAATCGTAAGCAGAAATCCTTCGAAAAATCATATTCATACCGATTTTTCTTATGATGCATATCAGACAGCAGAAAATCTCAAAAACAAACATCCATGGATAAATTCCTATCTTCAGTACCAGCAAGGTTATAGTAATATTATTTTGAAGGAATATGTTTTTAAAGACGGAGATTCTGTTTATATTAAAGGGAAGATTGTGAATGGTAAAATTGTAGTATTTAATGAACATCAATATGCCAGCTCCCTTGTAAATTAATAAAAACAATTTTAAAACCTAAATAAAAATAAAATTCCGCTAATCGGATTCATTTTTTACATTTAATGATTAATTTTACAGATCACAGAAAATTAATCCCATGAAAAAACTATTATTTTTTCTCATCATAACCTTACTTTTCACCGCTTGCGGGGAAGATTGCTACAATGCGCCGCAGCCGATCGCTTTTAAATTTGTAAATGCCAATAATGAAAACCTGATCACGAACGGGACGCTGACCAACTATTCCGTGAAGGAGGAAAACCAAAAGAACATACAACTTACCAAAACCGATGAAGATCTGCTCATTCTCGAAAATGTAGGAGCTTACAACGGTACAAAGAACTACACCTTTACTTCCAATGTCAAAAACTTTACGTTCACCATACAGTCATCCGAATTTAAAGGTGGGTGCGATGGGTATCAGATAAATAAATTAACCTTTACTGGCGTAGGAATTGATGTGAAAGATGAAAATGGATATTATAAAATTATATTCCAGTAAATTTTATCTGCAGCATTTACAAAACATATAGAATGAAAAAAGTATTTCCGGCTTTAGTGTTGATATCAGGTTTGGTCTTTGGTCAGAAAAAGATACCTGCTGATTTCAAAAAGATTCCGGAAATCCTGGATAATACTGAACTCCTCTACCCTTTTATTGTTCCGGGTAAAAAGTATGGCTACTGGTCCGTACTCCGGAATAATCCTGATCCCGACAAAGCGATCATCTACGAAAGCCAAACGCCTGATCACATGACCTTAAATGATCCCGCACCCGAAAAAGGCTTTTTTCAGAAATGCCTGGGCGAAGATTGCTTTTCATATGTCTTAGCGTGTGAAAACGGCAGATCCCGATATTTTTCAAACGAACAGCAGCTTCGGGATTTTATCGGTGCAGTAGACAATCTCCCGGAAGCTGTACTAATTGCCAACACCTACGGATATCTTGTAGATACCGGAAATCCTAATGGAAGTTCTTATAAGATTGACGACAAACATATTTCGCTGTATCTTATCCGGCTCAAAAACGATTTGCAGACAAAAGAATTTTTTCTGATAAAAATTGACAGAAAAACCGGGAAGCTGGAAGCGAAGAGCATTGAGATTCAAAGATGAAGATTATAGCTTGAAAGAAGGAAGCTGGAGGCCGGATGTTTTTCCTGTCAATGTTAAGCCTGCTGCTAAATAGAGTCTTTGATTTTCTTAATCAACCTCAAACCCTTCATATTTCTTAATGATTGAAACTGTATTTCTATTCATTTTTAATCAACCTCTTCTGTATTGAATTCTATGCATCAACTTCCAGCATCCTGTACCCATTTTCCAGCACCACTTCAATAGTTTTCATAAAAGACCGCAATCAGAATTTTAAACCTTTATTAACTCAATTTTCATCGGGTATTGCGTACATTTGAATCAAAATAAATTTAAGAACAATGCTTAATTTCGAGTTTAAAAATCCAACCAAAATACTTTTCGGAAAAGGGGAAATCGCTAAAATTTCCAAGGAGATTCCCGCAGAGGCCAACATTTTAATGATCTACGGCGGCGGAAGCATCAAAAACAACGGTGTTTATGACCAGGTAAAAGAAGCTTTAAAGAACCACCAGGTTTATGAATTCGGCGGTGTGCCGGCAAATCCTGAGTATGAAGTGCTGATCGACGCTTTAAACTTCATCAAAGAAAAAAACATCACTTTCCTACTGGCCGTGGGTGGAGGTTCTGTAATCGACGGAACAAAATTTCTTTCTGCAGCGGCAAACTACGACGGTGAGCCGTGGGAAATCCTGACTAAGCCCGTACGGACTTTTGAAGGTGAAGGCATGCCTTTCGGAACGGTTCTGACATTACCTGCAACAGGTTCTGAAATGAATTCGGGTTATGTAATCTCCAGAAGAGAAACCAATGAAAAACTGTCTACCGGCGGTCCGGGACTTTTCCCTCAGTTTTCGGTATTGGATCCTGAAGTGGTACGGTCGATCCCGCCGAGACAGATTGTCAACGGATTGACGGACGCTTATACCCACGTTTTGGAGCAGTATATGACGGCTCCTTCATCTGCCGATTTGCAGGAGAGAATTGCGGAAAGCATCCTGATCAGCTTACAGGAAACAGCGCCGAAAGTCCTGGCTGGCGATTTTAATTATGATGCCGCCGCCAACTTTATGTGGTGCTGTACGATGGCGCTGAACGGACTTATCCAGAAAGGCGTAATTACCGACTGGGCCGTGCATGCCATGGGCCATGAATTAACCGCTTATTTCGGAATCGACCATGCAAGAACCTTGGCGGTTATTGCCCCGTCCCATTACCGGTATAATTTTGAGACCAAAAAAGGAAAGCTGGCACAGTATGCGGAAAGAGTCTGGGGAATTACCGATGGCACAACAGAAGAAAAAGCGGAAGCCGGCATTAAAAAGCTGGAGGAATTCTTCCACAGCCTGAACATCCAGACCAGACTTTCAGAATACACCGAAGATTATAATGGCACGGCAGAACGTGTGGAAAAAGCTTTTACTGAAAGAAGCTGGCTAGGCTTGGGTGAATATAAAAAACTCACGCCTCAGGATGCATATAAAATCGTGGAGATGAGCTATTAAAAAGGATGGAAGTGGGATGATGGTAGCAGGAAGTTTGATATTGAACACCAAATATTTCCAGCAACCGGCTTCCCGCTTCCAATCCATTCATATTCTTTCCGATTAGAAAGTAGATTTATACGTAAAATTCACAGTATTCTTCACCCTGCTAGTATCTAATTTACCTTTTCTGCAAACATTCGTTTAAAAAACCGTAATTTCATTATATATATTTCAAATTTATTTATATTTTAGCATATTCTAAATTTGTAAAAATGAAAAAAACGTTACTTTTATTTGCCTTTTCAGCGCTAGCGCTTACTTCCTGTGAAGATGATGATATCCAAGCTTATGAAATGGATATGATGAAAGGCGATTGGAAGATTAGTAAAAAAGAAGTAATATCCGGGAAAGACGATAAGACCGCAATTAATACAGAAGTTCCTACAGGATGCAGTATTAAAGATAATTTAGAATTCAGGACAGATTATTACACTTCGTTTACGACCTACGGAGGTACAGGAACCAACTGCCAGGTAGCTACAAAACTTGAAGGAAATTACACTTACAATACTGAAACCAAAGATTTGGTGGTTACCTACAAGAACAACAGTCCGGTAAGTTACCGAATTGTCGTGCTAACCAGCTCAGAAATGAGAATCAAGCAGATGTCCGGTAACATCGATCAGAATGGAGACACGATCTTAGACGCAGAATACATTACCTACAAAAGATAAAAAGAAACTCCCGGAATTTCGGGAGTTTTTTAATTAAATGAAAAAGAGAATTTAATAGACCCTAAAAATTATTAAACAATGAAGAAGATGTTTTCAGCATTTTTACTACTGACCTTTGCCCTTTTATTTTCACAGGAAAAACCGATGTTCTGGCAGGACATCCAGCATTTCAAAGAGCTTGACCAGAAAAATCCTCCGGCAAAAAATGCCATTTTGTTAGTCGGCAGTTCTTCTTTTACAAAGTGGACGGATGTAGCCAACTATTTTCCGGATAAAACCATCATCAACAGGGGTTTCGGAGGCTCAAGGTTAACCGATCTTAATTATTATGCCAACGATCTCCTGAACCCTTACCAGCCGAAACAAATCATCATCTATTGCGGTGAGAACGATTTTGCAGACAATGACCAATTGAAAGCAGATGTTGTAGTGGACCGTTTCAAGACGTTCTATAAAAAAATCAGAGCCAAATTCCCGAATGTCGAAGTAGATTATATTTCTATTAAGTATTCTCCGAGCCGCGAAAAGCTCTGGCCGCAGATGAAGGAGGCAAATAAAAAAATTGCTGCTTTTATGAAAAAGGAACCCCGCGCCGAATTCATCGATATTACAAAGGTGATGGAAGACCGCGACGGAAACGTAAGAAAAGATCTTTTTGTAGAAGATATGCTCCATATGACCCCTGAAGGCTATAAACTCTGGACTTCAGTGATGAATCCTTATATGAAATAAAATGGACAGACCTGCCAAAGAATTGCCAATTTATAAAAAGGCCGAAGAAATTTACAAGACGGTAAGCATCATTACCGACCTGTTTCCGGAAGACAATAATTACCTTCAGAGTATTAAATCGTATATCCTCGAAGACAGTATGGTAATCCTGGCAAAAATCTGTGGTGCGGAAGCGGTAAAGCTTTATGATATCAAAATGGAAAACGCAGCCATCATCCGTAAAGCATCAAGGGACATCATGGTGAGCGGCAACAATCTGGAAATGTTAGGATTTACCGATGCAAAATATTACAAATTGATCAGAAACCTTATAGAAGAATTCCGGGTTTTGTTTGTAGATTGGGTAGCAGGATTCAACCCGAAACATTTTATTGTAGATGATTGGGGCCTGTTCAATCCGCCAGGGATTAGCCCTGATTATATCCAACGTGACGATGAACTCGATTTCCTCAATGACGATGATGAGCTATAGATCAATAAAAGGCTGTTTCATAAGCAATGAGACAGCCTTTTATTTTTAATCTTTTGCTGAAAAAGAATTTGCAGGAGTAATTTTTTTTCTTTTCTTTGCATCTTTAAAATTATAAACCATGAAAAAGCTATTATTTCTTGCCGTTTCGGCCGGTTTCATTTTTACTTCCTGTAATAATAATGATGATGAAGATCCAAATTCTATCGTAGGTACCTGGAGACCGGTAAGCGAAAAAGCCATCTCCGGAAAAAATGGAAATACCCTTTACAACGATCCCCATTCTACCTGCTACAAAAAAAGCACCTTCAACTTTAAATCGAACAATACCTTATCAAGTACGATTTATGATGAAAATTCAAATGGAAACTGCGAAAACTTTGGAACCGAAACATCTCCGTATTCTTTTAATGCGGGAAATATGCAATTGACTGTTGACGGCGATACCAGTGAAGTATTGGTTCTCAACAGCAAAGAACTTCATGTCGTTAGTGATTACGATGACGTGAACGGCGATGGCGTGGATGACAAAATTATCCTTGTATTGGCCAGATAACAAAAAACACCCGGAAATTTCCGGGTGTTTTTTTATTTCTTTTTCTTGGATTTTGATATCGCTTTTTGCTGCGCCCTGTTGGCCCCGAATTTTTTTGGTGCTTTTCTTTTTGAAGGTCCGCCCCAGTTTTCTTTGGTATTTTTCGCCTTTTTCTCGTGGAATGCTCCTCCTCCTTCACCGATTTTTACCATCGCAGGATTTTTCATAACCACCTGCTCTTCTTCGGATGCGATCTTCTTAGGATTGATCTTCACTTCTGCAGGGAAATCGATGTATCGAAGTTCTTTGTCCATCAGCAACTCGATATCCAGCGCTAAAGTTTCTTCTTTTTTTGTAACGAAAGTCACTGCCTTTCCGTCTTTATCCGCCCTACCCGTTCTACCAATCCTGTGGATGTATTGCTCCGGAATATCGGGAGTTTCAAAGTTGACAACATGGGTAATATCGGAAATATCCAGACCTCTCGCCATAACGTCTGTTGTAATTAATCCTTTGATTTCCTCCTGTTCAAAGCGCTTCATGGCTTTCAGCCTGTAGTTCTGGGATTTATTGGAGTGGATAACATCAAACTGTTCCGGGAAAAGCTCATCGATTTTCGTGAAAAGAAGATCCGCATTTTTCTTATTGTTGGTAAAAATCAAGACCTTAGACATATCGACATTCGTCTTCAGCAAATGCTCCAGCAAATTAATCTTGGTATTGAAATTCTCTACCTTGTAAGCGGTCTGCTCGATTTTTTCAAGCGGCGTTCCGGATCTGGCCAGGGAAATTTCCACCGGGCTGGCGAAATACTGGTCGAGCATTTCATCTACCGCTTCCGTCATGGTTGCCGAGAATAGGATATTCTGCCTTTTCTCCTTCATCATTTCGAAAATATGAGTCAGCTGCGGCCTGAAACCGAGGTTCAGCATTTCGTCGAATTCATCAATAATGAGTTTTTGGACTTCTTTCAGGGAAATGGCATTGTCGATGGCAAGGTCCATTACCCTTCCCGGTGTTCCGATCAGGATATCGCAACCGTCATTAAACAGCAGTTTTTGGGTATTGATGTTTTTACCACCGTAGATTCCGATCACTCTTGCAGTAATATTTTCGGTCAGTTTCTCTACGATTTCCGTTACCTGCACCACCAATTCCCGTGTCGGCACGAGCACCAAAACGGTTGGATTTCCGGTTTTGTTGTATTTCCAGGTCTTTAAAACAGGTAAAAGATAAGCTAACGTCTTCCCCGTTCCTGTTTGTGCAATGCCCATGACATCACGTCCGGAAAGGATCGGCTTTAGACTTTTTTCCTGAATCGGCGTCGGTTCAAATAAATTCAGGTCTGCTAAAACATCAAGAATTTTAACCGGCAGGTCAAAATCTGCAAAAGTGAGTTGTTCCATTTTGCAAAGATAGGCAATTAATTTTTTAAAGTTTAAAAATCTAAACTGCACTGACTGTGTAGATTTATTTAGACCAGAGTTGTGATTTTCGATAATGCATACATTAAATTTAAAAGATGTAGCAGGAGCTTGTTTGTGCTTTACCAAATAGCACAGCTCCGGCGTGCCTCTCATTTAACCTTTATTTTGGCTACACAGATAATATTCCTACGGAATATGGATTTTGGGATTGGTGATCGTGATACTCTTGAATGAGGCTGTCAAATTGTATATCTAAATTGAATCACGCAGATTTTGGTGATTGCGCAGATTTTATTTTGTGAGGCTAAGAATATCAACATTAATGAATCTGTTTCAAAAAATCAGCAAATAGCACATTTCCGGTATTTAGAGTTGCAGTTAAATTGGACTTGCTCCGTAGGAGCAATATCTGTGTAGGAAAGTATTCGGAAAAATATCTGAACTCCAGCGGAGTTCTATCTTTTTTTATTGCCAATATTGAGACAGCACACCGATGGCGTGCATCTTATTCGCCCTTATTATTGGAATATAGATTTTGAGATTGGGTGATCGTGATACTCTTGAATGAGGCTGTCAAATTGTATATCTAAATTGAATCACGCTGATTTCGCAGATTTCGCAGATTTTATTTTTTGAGGCTAAGGATATCATCATTAATAATCTGTTCTAAAAAAATCAGCAAATAGCACATTTCAGGCATTTAGAGTTTCAGTTAAATTGGATTTGCTCCATAGGAGCAATATCTGTGTAGGAAAGTATTCGGAAAATATCTGAACTCCAGCGGAGTTCTATCTTTTTTATCGCCAATATACGAGACAGCACATCTACGGCGTGCATCTTATTTAACCTTTATTGTAGCTATACAGATAATATTCCTACGGAATATGGATTATGGGATTTGATGATAATAATTCATTTAACAAAGCGTAATCGAATTAAACCAATTCGCAAGCTATTTCCTCGTAATCCTTAACAGAATCACAACAATTAAAAAAACGGAAAAAATAAATCCCAATACCGCAACTAAAGACAGTTCTCCGATTCTCGGACCGGCTTCGGACACAAAGACGATGGCTGTAGCGATGATATTTGCTGCCAAAACCATGGCTAGCATCAGATTGACGATGCTTGATTTGATCAGCTGGTTGGTTTTTTCAATATTTTTGATTTCGCTGGAAACCGTGAACTTATTTTCGTCCAACTTTTGTAAGACGGAACGAAGCTCCCTCGGGATCTCATCGACATTATCCGTGAACATCATCATCCGGTCCATTCCCGTCTTCATCAGATGTTTCGGACTGATTTTCCTGGCAAAGATTTTCTTCGTGTAAGGATGCAGGCTTTTTACTACGTCCAGCTCCGGATTGATCGTTCTTCCTACCCCTTCAATCAGGCCGATCCCTTTAAATAAGAGATAAAAATAATCCGGCATGTACAGGCGGTTGTCTTTCAGCACATCTTTCATCTTGTTGATGATGGCCTGCGGATTAATTTCTTTCAGTGAAGTGCTGTGTACAAAATTCAGAATATCCTCCACATCGGCCTCAAATCTCTTTTCATCGGGAATCTGATAGCTGACGGCCATTTTCTTGAGGTAACGGACAATTTTATGCGGATTTTTAGCAACAAAACTGACAATCAGGTTTTCCAGGATTTCTTTATCGTTCGGCGGTATCTTTCCTACAGCTCCAAAATCGATGAAGACAACCTTGCCGTCTTTTTTCACGAGAATATTTCCTGCGTGAGGATCGGCGTGGAAAAAACCGTAATCCAAAATCTGTGAAACGAAAAGCCTTAAACCCGCTTCTGAAACATAGACCGGATCAATATCATATTGTAAAAGTGTTGCAGTATCCGTCACCTTGATACCGTCGATAAATTCCATGCAGAGGACATTGTTGTTGGAATATTCCTCATAAACAATCGGAACGTAGGTTTCTTTGCTGTTTTTGAAATTCCTTCTGAACTGAAGAATGTTTTCTTTTTCATTAATTAACGACACCTCTTCCAATAGAGACTTTTCAAAGGTAGAAATCGCCTGCTTCAGGTTCAGCTTTTCGCCGATTTCAGAATAGGAAGACACCAGTTTTTCCAGATCTTTAATTAAGAGCAGATCATCTTCGATTACCGTCTGCACCTCAGGCTTTTTAATTTTTAAAATCACCTCCGTCCCGTCTGTCAGGATGGCTTTGTATACCTGGGCAATGGAAGCCGTTGCCAACGGAACTTTTCGGATCTCAGCAAAATGGTCTTTAACGGTGATATTGAATTCGTTTTCCAGGATTTCCTCTACGTTCATGTCTACCGTTTCCACCTTATCCTGAAGCTTTTGAAGCTCCTGGATGAGTTCAGGCGGAAGCAGGTCTTCCCTGTTGCTGAAAGTCTGCCCGAGCTTCACGAAGGTAGGTCCCAGCTCTTCCAGTACCAACCTGATTCTTTCGTAGACGGTGCCTTTGGAAACAACTTCTTCTGCATTTGCCTGAACTTCCTCTCTGTTTCCGCCGTTCATTCGGGCCAGCATGTCTTTAAACCCGTATTTGCTTAATACGGAAATGAGCTTGGCCGATCTTTTCAATTTTCTTTGCTGCTTATCAAACATATCCTGAAATATAACTGCAATTTAACTCAAAAATTATTCCTACTGAAAATTAAATTTTTCTATTAAATGTTAAATAAAATGTAATTATTTTCCCAAACTGAGTTTATATGGCGATTTTTTTTAACTTTACATTCACCAAACAGTGAAACTAACCTATAAAATTATTAAAATGAAAAATTTAAAAAAAGTATCAAGATCGCAGATGAAGGGTATTTCAGGAGGCGGACCGTTTGACAACTGTTCAAACAAGTGCTGTCCTGATGACGGAAGACCAAGATGTCCCCGATTAATCTGCCCTGCAGTCGTTTGCCCTCAGGTATTGTAATCGCTGCAAAATAAGTAAAATAAAGGCTGCCTGAATTTTTTGGACAGCCTTTTATTTTTATTTCAAATACGTTTCATATAAATCCTTCCGGCGGTCTTTCATGACCTGAACCGAACCGTGATGATGAAGGTCTTTCAGAAGATTTAAATCCACATCGACAATCAGTGTCATTTCAGTGTTGGGAGTGGCTTCTCCTTTTACCGCATTCGACGGAAAAGCAAAATCAGACGGTGTAAAAACAGCAGCCTGCCCGAACTGGATGTCCATATTGTTTACGCCCGGAAGATTTCCCACACAGCCTGCAATGGCTACATAACATTCATTCTCGATCGCCCTCGCAGCCGCACAGTGGCGAACCCGTGTGTACGCATTCTGGGTATCGGTAAGGTAAGGCACAAACAGGATTTTCATTCCCTGGTCGGCGAGAATCCTCGGCAGTTCCGGAAACTCTACATCATAGCAGATCACCAGCCCGATCTTTCCGCAGTCGGTATCAAAGACCCTGATCTCATTTCCACCCTTCATCCCGTAATACTTCCGTTCGTTCGGGGTGATATGAACCTTCCGGTACTCGTCTACCCGACCGTCGCGGTGAAGGAGGTAACTGACGTTGTACAAATCATTGTTTTCGAAAACCGGCATGCTTCCGGAGATGATGTTGACGTTATAACTGATGGCCAGATCCGAGATTTTCATCCTGATCTCTGCCGTCAGCTTGGCCAGCTCAATCATACTGTCCCTTTCCGAAAGCTTGTTGAACGGCGCCAGCAAAGGTGTATTGAACAGTTCCGGGAAGAGCACGAAATCCGCTTTGTAATCCCCCATCACATTGACGAAGAATTCTACCTGCTCGTAAAAAGCATCGATGTCTTTGAAATGGCGCATCTGCCACTGCACCAGCCCCAAACGGATGATGCTGTCCTGCATGGTGTTTGGTTTTTTGCTGTAATAGATGTTGTTCCATTGCAGCAATACCGCATTCTCACCCGAAGATTCGTCTTCGGGAAGATAACCCTTCAATACCCTGATCGGCAGGAAATTATTGGAAAGCTGGAACGATAAGACCGGATCATAAATTTCCTTGTCGCGGACTTTCCGGATGTATTCTCTCGGTGAAAGATCGTTGTGCTTATGGTAATTCGGAATCCTGCCACCTAAAACAATCGACCGAAGGTTCAGCAGTTCGCAAAGTTCCTTGCGGGCATCATACAGCCTCCTTCCCAAACGAAGTTCCCGGAATTCCGGATCCACAAAAACCTCAATCCCATACAGTGTATTTCCCGTAGAAATATGGGTGTTGAATGTATAATTTCCCGTAATATCGCTGTAGGTATGATCATCTCCGAATTCATCGTAGTCGACGATAATGGATAGTGCCACGGCGGCCAGTTTCCCGTCTACCGTAATGCAGATCTGCCCCTGCGGAAACATTTTCGTCAGCTTTTCGATGCTTCTCCTGGACCATACGTATTCAGACATTTGCGGGTATGCCCTCTTCATCGTCTCCACCAGCTCCGGGTAATCCTCAACGGTGAGCGCTCTTGTTTCTATTTGCATTTGATGTAATTTTGTTTAAATTTAGGGAAAATTAGGGAAATTAAAACGTTTTGAAGCGAATGAAAATATATGCATTGATTTTGAGTACATGTGCAATTATTGTTTTTTTCTTAAGATTTTTTTATTCTGAAACAGCAGGTAATGTATCACATAATTTAAACGAATTGTTTAATTCGCATATTAATAATTCTGATGCAAAAAATATTGTGTATTTTAATTCAATGTTATCAATGCTCATAAACTATCTTATTTTCTATAAACATGTTGTATTTAAAGTAATTTATATTTTACTAATTGCCATAAATGTTTTGCTTCTCCTGTTTTCATTAAAACAATTTTAGTCTTTTCAACTTGATTTTGACGAAAAATTAGTTCTTTCTGCAATTAATACATTGATCTGACAGAGAAATTCATTTTTTATAAGCTTAAAAAATCATAATTATTATTTAAGATGCTCTGTTTTAACATAATAAACTCAAACCAGACGGCATGGGACTTCCAGGTCTTCCATAAGGTAATAGCTGCAGCACAACCGATGATAACCATCTGCGATGATAAGTCTTTCATGATTCCCACGGACCAGAAGAATTGGAGAAAGCTTCTTGTTGTTCTTTACTTTTTTAAGATTTTCTTTTACATGGATGTTGTCTTTCGGAAGCAGCGGCAGACTGCTGGCCCTGAAAATGTCCTTTGATTTTTTTTGAATAGTCTTTGTCTGCTTCAGTTTTTCTACAAATGCTGTTGCTGCTTCAGGCTCAAAGATAAGTTCCAGATAATCCAAAGCGGCGGGAAAGTCGTGGTCTTCAGGCTCAGCTAGCCATATATTGCTGTATTGAGCGGCTTTTTGTTTAGTATTCATCGTATGCGGTATTAAAATTGGTAAGCATGGATTCTGGTGTCGTTCATCATCTGGCGGAGCAGTGCCTGGTGGCTGTTGATGTTTCCCGTAATTTTCCAGGTGGTGGAAAAACCGTTGGCATCAAACCGCTGTCTCACCAGGGAGAATTGCAGGCCGAAGCGGCTGAAAAGCGTTTCACAATATTCCAGATCTTTCTGATCGGTCGTGATGATCGAATATTCCCGGATCTTATGGCGGTTATCAATGAAATCCTGTAGATAAGAAAGCAGGGTAAGGACCAGCAGTACAAGGGCTACCCCCAAAAGAGCCAGATAAATATGTCCGGAACCGATGCACATGCCTAAAGAAGCAGTCGCCCAGATGGTGGTTGCTGTGGTAATACCACCGATTTTATTGTCGTCCTTAAAGATAACACCCGCTCCCAGAAACCCGATGCCTGTAACAATGTTAGCCGCCAGCCGGTCGGGGTTTGAAATACCTATTTTCAGGGAAAGGATGGTAAACAGACAGGAGCCGAAACTGATCAGGATGAAAGTTCTCAACCCGGCTGATTTGTTGCGGTATTCCCTTTCGGCACCGATCAGAAGCCCGATAATAACGGAAATAACGATCAGCAGCAGGTCATTCCCGGTAGTCCACGTTCCTATTATTTTCATGAGGTAATTAATATCAAAAATATAAAATTATAGGTTATCGAGTTAGATTGCATGATTAAAATTTAATTAAAGTAAGTATATCGAAATCAGATTAATGGGCTGGAAGAGGGGAAGCTGGATGCCGGGTGTTTTTATTTTTAACATCACCATTATGCTTTAAATATCAAATGGTATTGTATAATCTCATAAGAGTAACTTGATTTTTTAAACGTGCTAACATTTTTAACGCAAAGTTGGCTTTTTCTGATGCATAAGGTAGGTTGGCAAAGAAAGGATCAGTAAACTGATCTGACTAAGCAGGCGTATAATCAAAGTGCTTATTAGTAATAATGCCGCTTTTTCTCTGTTCTTTAACATATTAATGACGATCAGATTTTGCATTTAAGAAGTAAGATCTTGATCTTTAGTGAAAATGTATGGTGTTGAATTAAACCTTACGGGTTTTTGGAAACCCGCAAGGTTAGGTTAGATTGCCTGAAATAAAAAAACCTCCCTTCCGGGAGGCCAAAAAAACACAAATGATGAAAAAAAATTATTTCGAATAACAAAGTTATTCCGAAGAAATTTATTTTTTTATGAGTATAATCAATCTCTTTACCATTATTCCCACTCGATGGTTGCAGGTGGTTTGCTGGAAATGTCATAAGCCACTCTGTTGATTCCTCTTACTTCGTTGATGATTCTGCTGGACACAGTATCCAGGAATTCATACGGAAGCCTGCTCCAGGTCGCCGTCATGAAATCAATGGTGTTGGCAGAACGGACTACTGCTGTATATTCGTAGGTTCTTTCGTCTCCCATTACCCCAACGGATTTTACCGGAAGCAATACTACGAAAGCCTGGGAAACTTTTTCATAGAGATCATTCTTGTAAAGCTCTTCAATGAAAATATCATCGGCTTCCTGTAAGATCCGTACTTTTTCAGCGTCCACAGCTCCCAGGATCCTGATTCCCAATCCCGGGCCCGGGAAAGGGTGACGGTGCACCAAATGATGAGGAATTCCTAATTCTTCCCCTACTTTTCTTACTTCGTCCTTAAATAACTCTCTCAAAGGTTCCAGCAATTCAAACTCCATCTCTTCCGGAAGCCCGCCTACGTTATGGTGAGACTTGATCACGGCAGACGGTCCGTTTACCGACTGGCTTTCGA
This sequence comes from Chryseobacterium sp. SORGH_AS_0447, assembly GCF_030818695.1. NCBI lineage: Bacteria > Pseudomonadati > Bacteroidota > Flavobacteriia > Flavobacteriales > Weeksellaceae > Chryseobacterium > Chryseobacterium sp. SORGH_AS_0447. Next base: position 3,258,627 of record NZ_JAUTAR010000001.1, read on the forward strand.
TGACGTCCGGATAAATAGTCCCTTGTGCCAGGAATTTTGCGCCTTCGATTTTATGGGATTCTTCATCGAATACGTGAATGAATTCGTTTCCGATGATTTTTCTTTTGGCTTCAGGATCATCAACGCCGGCCAGCTTGGATAAAAATCTTTCGGAAGCATCTACCAGCTTGATGTTCATGTGGAAATGTTCTCCGTAATTATCCATTACTTTTTTACCTTCGTCTTTTCTCAATAACCCGGTATCTACGAAAATACACGTCAGCTGATCTCCGATTGCCCTGTGAATCAATACCGCAGCTACGGAAGAGTCTACTCCACCGGAAAGGCCGAGGATTACTTTCTGATCGCCTACTCTTTCACGGATTTCCTCTACGGTTTTTTCGATATAATTGGTCAGTTTCCAATTTTTCTCTGCATCACAGATTCCGAAAACGAAATTCTCCAGCATTTTACCACCTTCTTCCGTATGGGAAACTTCCGGGTGGAACTGTACGCAGTAGATTTTCTTTTCTTCATTGGAAATGGAAGCAATTACGCCTGATTTCGCATTTAAATCGAATCCTGCCGGCAGCTGTCCCACTTCATCAAAATGGCTCATCCAAACCACGGAGTTGTTGGTTACGCCTTTTAATAAAGAAGATTCTTTTACGATTTCCAGGTGGGCTTTTCCGTATTCGCCTTTTACGCCTTTGTGAACTTTCCCGCCCAAAAGGTGTGCGGTAAGCTGCATTCCGTAGCAGATTCCCAACACCGGAATTCCCTGTTCGTACAGTTCTTTCTGCACCAGGTGGGCATTTTCCGCGTTAACTGAGCTTGGTCCTCCGGAAAGAATGATTCCTTTCGGCTGTTTTTCCAATAGGGTTTCTAATGGTGTATTGAATGGCAAGATCTCGGAGTAAACGCCCATCTCACGGATTCTGCGTCCGATAAGCTGGTTGTACTGTGATCCGAAATCCAATATGATAATACCGTTGTTCATTTTTATTATTGATGAATGATGATTGATAATTGATGTTTAACCGGGCTAAAGCCCGATCGTATTGATAAATCTTTTCTAAAACACAGCTGTTTCTACAAAAGACTGCTGCCCTAGCCCTGATAGGAGCGGTTACCCCACAGCGGGCCGGCAAGGCCGGAACGTGAGGAGTATGAGCGGATAGCAGGTTCCCGGCTCCTTAAAAAAAAGCCCCGAAAAATCAGGGCATTTATTTTAAAATTTTCCGATGTCTTCTCTGTAGAAGCCGTAATCGAAATGTACGTGACCTGCGTCCTCGTATACTTTCTTGCGGGCATCTTCATAGGTGGCTCCGGTGGCTACAATGTTCAGTACCCTTCCGCCGTTGGAAACCACTTTGTCTCCTTTTCGGATGGCTCCTGCATATAACAGGGTGCTGTACTTCAACCGGTCTTCGCCTACGATTTCGAAACCTGTTTCGATATTTCTAGGATAGCCTCCTGAACACATCACCAGACAAACGGCTTTTTCGTCCTTGAATTTGAGCTCGATGTCTTTTCCTTCCATACAATCCTGGATTACATCCAGCAGATTGTTTTCCATAAGGGCCATCAATACCTGCGTTTCAGGATCTCCGAATCTCATGTTGTATTCAAGAAGGTAAGTTCCTTTTTTGGTGACCATCAATCCGAAGAAGATGATTCCCTTAAAGCTGAATCCTTCCGCTTTCAGTCCGTTAACAGTTGTTTCCAGAATATTTTTTTCAAAATCCGCGTAGTGTTCCTGGGTAAATTCAGGGCTTGGCGCTACACATCCCATTCCTCCGGTATTGTGACCGGTATCGCCGTTTCCTGCTTTTTTATAGTCTTTGGCAGCGATACAAGGGAATATTTTGCTTCCATTGGAGAAAGCAATGATGGAAGCTTCAAAACCGTCAAGGAATTCCTCGATAACCAGTCTGATGCCTGCATCTCCGTAGATTCTTTTGATCATGAAATCGTGAATAGTAGCTTCCGCTTCTTCACAGGTATCACAGATAACAACTCCTTTACCTCCGGCAAGGCCGCTGGCTTTTACCACCAAAGGATATTCGTGATCCTGAACATAGGAAATGGCGTCGCTGTATGAATCAAATACTTTTGCTGTTGCGGTTTTGATACCATAGGTCTGCATGAATTTCTTAGAAAATGCCTTACTTCCTTCAAGACTGGCCACCTTTTGGTTCGGGCCGAAAACTTTAAGGTCGTGCTTTTTGAACTCATCTCTGATCCCTGCTACCAAAGGAGCTTCCGGACCAACGATGGTAAGATCTACTTTTTCCCTGATGGCAAAATCCCTGAGATCTTTAATATCCGGTATGTTTACATTTTGTCCTATCACATCAGTCGTCGCATTCCCGTTGGCAAAAAACATTTTTGTAATTCTCGGGTCATTTTGAAGCTTTACTGCCAAAGCAGACTCTCTTCCCCCTTCACCTATGATTAATATTCTCATACTTTATTTAATTAGCTAGTCTATAATTTACAAATATATCATTTTGGATGGTATAATTACAATCCAGAATGCGTTTTAATTCTATTTTAATTAGTGTAAAAAATGTCTAATTCCGGTGAACATCATCGGAATGTTGTGCTCATTGGCTGCATCGATGCTGTCCTGATCTTTTACGCTTCCTCCCGGCTGAATGATGGCCGTGATTCCTTCTTGAGCGCAGAAATCCACGACATCACGGAATGGGAAGAATGCATCGGAAGCCAATACAAGCGTTCCGGAAAATTTCTCCTTCGCTCTTTCGATGGCCTGTTGGGTCGCCCAGATCCTGTTTACCTGTCCGCCTCCGATCCCGAAAGCCTGGATCCCGTTGGAAACCACGATCGCGTTGGATTTTACATACTTAACGACTCTCTGGGAGAACAATAAAGCTTTCTTCTGCTCTTCGGTAGGCTGGGTTTCAGTCACTACTTTGATATCGTCTGAGAAAATGCTGTCGTTGTCCTGAACCAGGATTCCGCCATCGATCTTTACCCAGGTCTGCTTATCGGAAACCGGATTTACGATCTTTATAATTCTCAGGTTTTTCTTTTTTCTTAAAACTTCTAAGGCAGCTTCGTCAAACTCAGGAGCCATTACGATTTCAAGGAACGTTTTGTTTAATTCTTCCGCTGTTGCCGCATCGATTTTGTAGTTCATTGCAACAATTCCGCCAAAAATGGAAACCGGGTCGCACTCGAAAGTTTTCTGATAGGTTTCTAAGGCTGAAGTTCCGATCGCCACTCCACAAGGGGTAGAATGCTTAACGGCACAACAAGCCATTTCTTCCTTGAATTCCGTTACCACTTTCCAGCAAAGGTCCATATCTCTTAAATTATTAAAAGACAATTCTTTACCGCCCAGTTGTTCGAAATCCTTCATCGCTCCGTTCTCGAAAGTAGAAACGTAGTAAGCAGCCGTCTGGTGCGGGTTTTCACCGTATCTCAGATCGGAAACTTTTTTGTAGGAAGCATTCAGATAAGTAGGATATTCTTCATCAAGAAGCATTCTTGAGATCGCTGCGTCATAAGCCGAGGTAAGGTTGAACACTTTTCCTGCCAGTTTTTTACGGGTTTCGATGTAGGTATCGCCGTTCTGTTCCATTTCCGCCTGTACAGCTGCATAATCTTCCACATCGGTGATTACCGTTACAGAATCAAAGTTTTTAGCCGCAGAACGAAGCATGGAAGGACCACCAATGTCGATAAATTCTACCTTTTCGTGAAGAGAAATGTCCTTGTTTACATTCTCAAAGAAAGGGTACAGATTTACGATCACCATGTCGATCAGGCCAATGCCATGTTCCTGAACGGTATTCATGTGTTCTTCGTTGGAACGCACCGCCAGTAATCCGCCGTGTACTTTCGGGTGAAGGGTCTTCACTCTTCC